>NZ_JBBOOE010000001.1:1035000-3435000 GCF_038002965.1 Robertmurraya sp. FSL R5-0851
TATGCCGGTGTGGCGGAATTGGCAGACGCGCACGACTCAAAATCGTGTTCCTTCTGGAGTGTCGGTTCGACCCCGACCACCGGTATCATGACACTGCCTATCAATGCAGTGAAATCAACGTTTCTTACACTTTGTAAGGAACGTTTTTTATTTATCTCCAATACGATTCTTAGAAAAATATCGTGTTCATAAAATCGTGTGCATACCCTGTCATAAACAAGGAGGAATTAATATGGCAAGGCGTACAAACGAGTTATCTATTGAGGAATTATCCGTTATTAACACATCAAAAATGATAAAGGAGATTGATTTCCAAACGGCTCTTTCATTATTTGTTGATGATTGTGAAATAAGAAATCTTAGACCACAAACAATCCAATATTACAGAAATGAATTATCGGTTTTTTACAAGATGCTTATGGAAAAAGAGTTTAACCCTGCTCCTACCAACATAACGAAAGAACAAATAAAAAGTATAATCCTGCACATGAAAGAAAAAGGATTACAAACAGTAAGCATTAACACACGTTTAAGAGCCATCAGAGCATTTTTTAATTTTTTGCATCGTGAACGACACATTAAAGAAAATCCATTAAGTGACATCAAACTACTAAAAGACCGTAGAAAAGTAGTTGAAACCTTTTCACATGAACAACTACAAATGCTCTTTAATCAGCCGAATTTGCGTTCTTTTGTTGGTGTGAGGGATTACACTTTTATGCTATTACTGCTTGAAACAGGCATCCGTGTGAGCGAATTAGAAGGTGTATGTGTTCAAGATATTTTATGGAACGAATCTAAACTTCATATTAGGAATACAAAGACATATAAAGAGCGGATCGTGCCTATTCAAGCAAAAATGAAAAATCAATTACAGAAGTATATTCAAATACGTGGAGTAATGGAAACAGATGCTTTGTTTGTTACGCTTGATGGTGACAAGATGTCTAAAAGGCAATTCCAGAACAGGGTGACATTTTACGGGAAACAAGCAGATATAAAAGGGGTTCGATGCTCCTGCCATACTTTTAGGCATACATTTGCAAAATTGAGCGTAAAGAATGGTGCAGGCATATTTGAATTACAACAAATATTAGGACATACGAGTATGGAAATGGTACGAGTATATGTCAATCTGTTTAGTGATGATGTAATGGATAAACACAGAACGTTTTCACCCTTAGTCAATCTAAAAGTAAGAATGTAGAGTGAAGGAAGGAAAAAAATTAATATTGAAGAATAAGTAAATGATGAACTTCTTTAGGGGGGAAATAAATGTCTAATCAAAATATTGAGATAGTAAACTTAATTAATGAAGATGGTCAAAGTGTACATACCAAAATTATTGGGGAAGGAGAACCTATTGTTTTCTTGCACGGAGGACCTGGAAGTGAGCATCGCTTTTTTCTTCCACATGTGCTTCCACTATCTTGTAACTTTAAGTTAGTTTTTTATGACCAAAGAGGATGTGGAGAATCAAATACAGCCTTAAATAATCAATATTCTATGGAAGATGAAGTTCACACATTGGAATTATTACGCAAAGAATTAAAATTAGAGAAAATAAACCTTTTCGGAGAATCATGGGGTTCTATGTTGGCACTACTATACGCAACTTCTTATCCAGAAAGAGTAAATAAGATACTCCTTACTGCATCAATAGGTGTAACAGCAGAAGGTTTTAAAACCTTTGAGGAAGAATTAGAAAAAAGGTTGTCAAAAGAAGATAAAATAAGCCTTTCTTCTTTAGAGAATAGACTTAAAAACGGTGATTCAAATATTGAGGAGATTCTCGCTATTTTAGATAAATATTATGTGTATTCAGAAGAAGCATTAATGCAAAAAGATAAAATTTCTATAAATACAAGCGTCAATGATTCAATAAGTAAAGATATTTTGGATAATTATGACCTTACCGAGCAATTAGATGTGATTAAAAATATTCCCATTTTAATTGCACAAGGTAGCCATGATATTCTAACTCCTAATCTTATAAAAAAATTGTTGTTAGATTATATTCCTCATGCAGAATTAGTGGAAATTGCAGAGTGTGGACATTGGACTGTTTTGGAAAAACCTAATGAAATGATTAAGATTACTAACCAATTTTTTGCTAAGGGTATTTGACCTGAATATACGATAATCATTGACCACATTGTGGTCTTTTCTTTTTATCAAAGATATGTAGGTTTTTATACTTGTTAAAATAGACCATGACCTAAATGAACAATATTATTGCTCCTTATTTATGTCCAAATAAAGTTGTCAATCTAATTACTGAACAAAATGTATATTAAGTTATAGATTTTAAATGAACATATTGGTAAAATATACATAACAACAAATAAGGGGCGTTCAAAATGAGCAAAGGAAAATTTTTAAGTTATGTCAGGGTATCAACAGTCGAACAAAATGAACAAAGACAGGTAAAAGCAATTGAAGAAAGAGCCAGCATTGACAAATGGTTCATTGAGAAGGTAAGTGGAAAAGACACGAAAAGACCACAATTACAAGCCATGCTCGATTATATGCGTGAAGGTGATACAGTTATCATCAATGACTTTTCACGACTTGCTAGGAGTACAAGGGATTTACTTGAATTGGTTGAGCTAATGCAGAAAAAGAACGTTACGTTAGTTTCTTTAAAAGAAAATATAAACACATCAACGCCACAAGGAAAACTAATGCTTACAATGTTAGGGGCAATAAACGAATTTGAAAGAATGAATATGTTAGAACGACAACGTGAAGGCATTGCAATTGCAAAGGCAAAGGGCAAATATAAGGGAAGAAAGTCAATTGAAATAGACGAGAAATTCAAGGGATTATATGAGAAATTTATGTCACGTGAAATCAATAAGACACAGTTTGCAGATGAATTAGGCGTAAGTAGAACAACATTGTACAAGTTAATGGGGGAATATGAAAAATCTAACATTTATTGACCCCTTCGTTAAAAATATTATGTTGTTATTTATCTGAAATTTATAGGATAATGGTAACAAGGTATTGGTTAATTATTACAAGTTAAAACTACCGTTTTTTAATAGTGGGATTTATTGAGAATATTCTTAAACATCTTAGGCATATACGGTACTTTATTTTAAAAGGGGAGATGCAAGAAATATGAGAAAATTAAAAGAAAGTATGACGAAAAAGAAAGCAGTTTTAATTGGAACAATATTATTGGCACTATTTATTTTTGTGGGATTTTTCCATAGACAATCAGAAATAAAATCGTATAAAGAGTGGATGAATTTACATAGCTTTGAACTTTACAAAAAATGGAGTAGTTTAGAAGAAAATGGTGTGAGTGAATATAGAATAATGGAACTTGATATAAGAATTTACGAGGGTATTTATCAAGAAGTACCAAATGATAAAAAATCAAAACAAGCACATCAGCTTTATGTAGAAGCAATGGAATTATATAAAGATGCTTTAGAAGAAGTGAAGGATGGTCAAACAATTAATACAGACCTTATCAGTGAGGCAGATGAAAAAATTGATAATGCATTAGATATTGTAAATGATTAAATAACAACCTTAAATCAGAATAATTCATATAATCAAAGGGGGATTGTAGAAATGTATTGTTCTAAATGTGGGGGAGAATTAAAGGATGATTTTTCATTTTGTCCTAAATGTGGAGAAAAAAATAGTCATAATTCCAATTCTAAAGTGATTAAAAAAAGTGAAAATGACTTTTCGAAAAGGAAAGTTATTACAGATGAGGGTTATTATAAGATAATAAATAATTTAGATTCCTATTTTGGAAGGTTAAAAAACACAAACAAATTAATTATGTTTTCAGTATATTTTTTTATATGTTTTTTTGTTATATCTAGTGTGATGTATGGAGATGCTTTTGCTGATATATCCATTATACCGTTACTGCTCTTTGCCTTTTTGTATTTTGGATTATTAAATTTCATATTAATTAGTAATCACGGATATGATTCAAAATTAAAGATTCAAATATCAGTAATTCTATTTTTTACTTCACTTGCATCTTTGTACATAAATTATGAGGATTCAGTCGATAAATTATTCAATAGTGGTGACGTATTTACATTTTGCTCGTTTGTAAGTTTAATAATAACTGTAATCAACTTAGTTATTTTTAATATTGTTTCTAGGGAATTAAAAAAAGCAAAGGAAAGTTCTGTTTTAACAAATGATTTGTCACAATAATATTAATATAGTCTAACGATACAACTTTTTCCTGCTTAAAATTCTTCTTTTATCAATAATAAATAAAAATCGCTCTAAAGAGATACTTTTGATCGGGTCAATAATTTTATGACCAATTGAAAAATGTCCTTTATAGAGCGATTTTTCATTATCACATTTTGTTTTAAAAGTCAATAATATCGTAAGAGGAAAATTCGACAAACCCACAAAAAAATGTTATAATATAAGAGTAATTAGTTGACAGATTGATATTTTTAGTATCAATCTGTTTGTTTGGGAGGTGAGGGAATGTCTTAAAGTTAAGGTTATTTATCAAAATACATACATACATAATAAATGGTTGGTCTTGTACTTTGACAAGCAATGCAAAACTGCTGTCGCAGATTTCGCATTGTTGCGACCAAAGTACCAAAGTCGCTGAACATACTTAGATGTTGATTGATTTTTAGGGGATAGTCTTAGGATAGAAACTTGGGTATTAATATATAATTCTTTTATACTATCCGAGTTCCTATCCTAAATGAAATGAGAAAGGGTAATTGAAAACAATGACAAACTATATTGATGAAATGATTGTAACGGTTGCAGAATTTGTAGAAATGTTTGGAACAGAAAAATGTAAGGAATACTTTGTAAAATATAAAAAGTTAGGTGGGCATAAGGATTCAACTATTACTACTGCCAAACAGAAATGGCATATTGTTGAAGTTGTGAAGATTGATAAGAAAAATTGGTATAGACTAGAAGGTAAAAGAGATGAAGTAATTGATAGGAAACAATTACAAAACTATTCTAATTGTGGTCAAGACCAAATGCCATATAAAGAAATTCTTCAAAATTTAATCTTGATTTATTTGAAAAATCCTAATAGAAAACCATCGACAACTTATAGGGTGCTTGCCCATGATTTAGAAGTCATGAGTGATATATTATTTATTGCTTCTGAAAAAATTACATTTGATGAGCAGAAAGCATATTATGGAAATCTTGACGAGAAATATAAAAAATATGGATATGTGATGTTTTGGGATGCAGTTAATAAAGAAACACAAAGAATTAGGAAACATATAGAATCAGTATTGAAAGACATGAAAGAAAAAGGAATCATAAGACACATGGATGTTGTAAATGCTGTCAGTTTGGATCAGCATGGAAGGGAAATCCATAATCCAATAATTGTTGGTGAAGTGGCTAAGATTGATAAAATGTTAAAAAGGTTACGTGAAAAACATGAGGTTATAGCTACAGACATTAGATATAAACCTAAAAACTTATCTGTATTAGCTTATAAAGAAGATGAATACAAGTATTTGCAATCACTTGGATATGAGTATGTTTATGATGCTGTTTACATTAATTTAATTGCAACAGATAAAGAGATTCAGAACTATATGAAAGATGCACTTGTGACTGATTTCAAAAAGGAACATTTAGCATTTGCATATCAAAAAGCCGTGGCAAGAGAAAATTCATTCTTTAATGATGTTGTCAGAGTTAAAGATAATCATAAACTTCATAAGATAGTTGGTGGTAAAAAGAAGTCAGAAGTTTTAAAAGGAACATTTTCAGCGTATGATTCCATTCTTATAGATGAACTATTGAATGATGGTATTAAACAAGAAAAATTCGGTAAAACATATGCTACCAACTATAAGGAATCGCTAAAAACCATTCAGGATGTTTTAGACAAAGAAGAATACAAAAGCAATTTATAGGGTTTTGGAATTTTTGATTAACCTTTTATACAAACATAAAAAACATATATAACGTTACTCAAGCATTTCAAACACAAAGTAATTCAAGGAGCAATCGGGGTGCTTATAACCAAATAAAGCAAGTTAGTTTTATTAAAGTGTTATAGCACTTCCACTCCTGCAATCAAAGTTAAAAACAGTACCGTATGAAACATGAGAAAATACTCTTTATTAACAGTATTTTACCGTGTGTTTTTCTTGCTAGTTTTGATATAATAGGAATATAAATTGACAGGTCGTATGACACGATTTTAAGAAAAAGTTGATAAATAGCATAATACCAATGGTTCAAGGGTTCAGACGTTCAAGCACGACTCAAAATCGTGTTCCTCTGGAGTGTCGGTTCGACCCCGACCACCGGTATCTTTAGGTGAAAACGAGTTCGTTTTACAAACGATAAAACACTTACAAATGTTGATATATCAATGTTTGTGAGTGTTTTTTGTTTTGTGGAAAGACGGCTGACTAAGGTAGGTTTTTAAATCATTTTACATAAATTTTACACAAGAAAAATTAGTAATGCTTAATAGCGTATGGGTTTTACGAAGGTGATAAAATATAATTAGGTAAGGTTTGAATAACTATTAATGGGCAGTTTTATGAGTGAAAAGTAGGAAACAAGGCCATTTCTGCAAAGGATGTGGGGTTTTTCTGTCTAATGAAAAATTTAGCGGTAGAGGTAACCGTGAACATCTTTGTAAAGAGTGTAAAAAAGCAGGTATAGTAAGAAATACTAAGTCAAATTCCAATTATGATCGGGATTTTCATCGTCTATCTAATATAGATAGTATTTTAGTCCAAGCTGAAATCCGACCTGAAATACAATTCGGAGATGTTATTTCAACTAAATGGGTCTTATTTTGAACATGGTTAATTGTTTTTTTTTGTAACTTTATGACTTTTACGAATAGATTTCTTCTGTTAGTATTCATTAATTGTTATAATATAATGATAGAAGGAGTTCAAGGGAGGAATGTACCATTGGCTATGGATGAATCAAAAGCAAAAGTTGGAATTAATCCTGAATTCTTACCTTTTCTAAAAGGGGCACATGTAAATTCAATTGATGAAGATGTTAATATATCACTAGCCTTGTATTTGTTTACTGCGAGAAAAATAACACTTGCACGAGCAGCTGAACTGGGTGGTAAAAGCATATCAGATTTTATTCAAATCTTAATTAATCATAATATTCATTGGGCAGAGTATACAGAGGAAAATAAAAAGCAAGATGATGAAACGATTGATTTTATTCTAAAAGAAGATGGTAAAGGAAAACAAGATAAAAGCGATTTGTAATACTAGTCCTATTATTGGGCTATCTATCATTGGTCGTCTTGATCTTCTGTGGGAACTGTTTGATATCTATATTCCACAAGAAGTTTATAATGAAGTTGTGAAACAAGGTAGTGAACAAGCAATCGGGAAACAAGAATTAAGAGATGCTGTGGCTAAGGGGTTAATAAAAGTCCATGAAGTAAAAGATCAAGGTTTTGTAGTAAAGTCTTATGGACGTTTGCATAGAGGAGAGCTAGAAGTAATCGTTGGAGCAAAGGAACTAGGTGTGAGTATTGTTATTATTGATGAAAATTCTGCAAGGAAATGTCAGCAGCATATAATTTACTGGTGAAATTCAAATAACTGTTATCATGGTCCAGCTAAAGTTAACTGGGCTTATTTTGTTGTAAATATAAATTCAGGAAGTTAAGTTTGTGAACAGTTACGCTTAGAGTAACCAATTATTATAATAAGACTATTACAAAGCGACTTAAAACTTCTATCTACTTATAAAAAAGTAACATAACCTGGCCGCAAAGTAATGTGAGTTACTTATTTCTTGCAAGTATTAAATTAGCCACCAGCACCGCGAATAACTGATGCTGACGTCGATGTTCGTGCATACGAACCTTCATATATCATAAACCACAATGATCTTAACTTCAAATAAGCCTGTAAATTTTCATAGGTATCAATTGTCTTTTCTCATCTCTTCCCACGGTTCCTTAATTACATGGGTACTTTGGTGCCTGTGAACTCTTTAATGATAAACGATGATTCAATGAGTTTGAAAAAAACGAAATAAATCTTCACTAGGGGTGTAATGAGATGCATTTATCAAATTTTGAAAATTACTTTCAGGAGCATATTCTTGGGCGTGGCCTGGATTATTATCACAGTAAATTGATTACTAGTCTTGAAACAGATGATGGACATCATTACGTCGCAAGCGTCGACGGTACGGAAATGTATAATGTACATGTGGTTATAAGTGAGAATGAGGATGTTACTGAAATTACGTGCGACTGTCCTTACGACTACGATCAACTATGCAAACATATGGCAGCAGTCCTTTTTGCTATTCGCGAGCAGAAGGGTGTTCCTATACCAGGGGAAATAAAGCAGGACTTGCCCTCACTGCTACAAAGTCTAGATAAAGAGGAACTTATACGTATCCTTCTTGAAATTGCGGATGAACGCCAGGATATTGAAAAAAGGCTATTATTTATCTATTCAAAAAGTGAAAATGAACTTTTATCGAGTGATCGATTAATTAAAGAATATATACGTCGAGCTAGTAGAAAGGGCTATATCGAATGGAATCATGTTGATTACGCCCTTGAGGGGGCTGATATGGTCTTGGAAAAAGCCCGAACGAAAGCGGATGAAGGAAATTACAAAACAGCTGTTTTATTAGGAATAACCGTCTTAGCGAATGCGGTTGAAATGTTAGAATACGCAGATGATTCAAGTGGTTCAATTGGAATGGTCATATCTTGGAGTATTGAAACGATTGATCGGGCTATTTGTGAGGGAATAGATGAATTCCCATTACATGAAAAAGCAGAGCTTTTTGAGACGCTGATTAAAGAAGCTATGAACGAAAGATATGACGATTGGTGTGAGTGGCGTATTGATTTATTAAGGGTATGTGTGCACTTTTGTGCAGCAGAGGAATTGCGCAGAACATTAGAAGACCGGTTATCAAGAATGATGAAAACCGTATCTACAGATTCTTGGCGTTCGAGTTATGAAATAATTGAATTGAAAAAACTTCAGCTAAAGATAATTGAAAATTTTGATGAGGATGAAAAAGCGGAACGATTTATTGAAGAAAATATTGTTCACCCCTATTTTCGTGAACAGGCAATTACAAAAGCAATGCAAAAAGGAGAATATAACAAAGCCATTCAGCTTGCATTAGATGGGGAAAGAGAGGCAGCAAACCAGTGGAATGGATCTGTTAAAAAGTTTAAAGAATATCGTTATCAAGCGTATAAACTGATGGGTGACATTGATAAACAAAAAAGACTAGCACTAGAGTTTTTACAACACGACGATTTTAACTATTATGCAGAATTAAAAGGACTTTACTCACCGGATGAATGGCAAGTAAAATTAAAAAATATAATTGCCTGGTTCCAAAGCCAAAAGAATCGTTCTTACACATACCTTTCTATTATAAAAGAAGAAAATTTAACGGAGCATATTCTTGAATATTGTAAAGCCAAGGCATGCACGATCACAGAACTTTATCCCTATTTAGAAGAAAGATACCCTTATGAGGTGAACAATCTTTTTATTGAATATATCCGAAAGGAAGCAGAAGCTGCTTCTAATCGGAAGCAATATCAAAGCGTTGCTTCCATAATAAAACAATATAGAAAGGCTTGTAGTCTAGGACAGCCAACTGACATCATTGATGAGCTAAAACTAAAAAATAAAAGGCGTCCGGCATTTATAGATGAACTGGAAAAAGTGAGTTTCGCTTTTGCTAGAAAAAGATAATCTGTTTGAACAATGCTGCAATAGTGAATAAAGATTTGAGGTTATTAGTAATGGGGAAGAAGAAGGAAAATAAGAACAAGAATTTGGGACCGCGGCGCAAACGAATGAATCGAAAAGGCAGTCTGCAGAGTGCCAAGGGACAATATTAATGGGGAGTTTTATGAGTGAGAAGTAAGAAACGAGGCCATTTCTGCAAAGGATGTGGGGACTTTCTGCCTAATGAAAAATTTAGTGGTAGAGGTCACCGTGAACATCTTTGTAAAGAGTGTAAAAAAGCAGGTATAGTAATAAATACTAAGTCAAATTCCGATTATGATCGGGATTTTCATCGTTTATCTAAAGCTGTTAGAAACTGTATGATTATTTATATGGAGCATGAAAGTTACTTTTTATTTGAATATCAACTTTCCCGGTATATTATGGGAGGAGGAGATGAACTTAGCTCAGAAATCTATGTGTATCAGGGAGACAAGGAGCAAAAATTCCTTGTATCAGAAAAACTACAAAAGAATGAAGCTGTAATGGACGTTTTATACAAAAAATACTACGATACAATTGATAGCAACCAAAGTTTTGATTATGAAGAATTGATATACGAGGAGTATGTAGAAATTTCAAAGAAACGCAGACAGTTTCTTGAAGTAATATCATCGATTCATCATTTGAAGGAGTTCTTGATAGTTGGAAGGGGATAGAATTGATGACTCAATCAAGAAAAATTCGTCTAAAGAAATTATATGTTCCTTGTCCTGCTAAGGAAAACGATGAAATATTTCGAAATGGAGTATTTCATTTTAATATATCTAGAATATTGGAAGACATTCATTGTGGGAAACTAGTTGTTGATAAAGAATACGTAGATATTAATGAATGGTTTAAGTGGCATGGACATCATTCATCTTTAAATGAAGACCATTTACCTACAGTTAATATAGATAGTATTATAGTCCAAGCTGAAATCCGTCCTGGAATATTTTCTATCATAGATGGCAATCACAGAATAGAAAAAGCATTTCGGTTGGGTAAACCCTCCATTTATTCATATAAGCTAAAGGGAGAGCAGTTGATTCCATATTTTATAACTGAAAAAGGTTATCAAGCTTTTGTGGAATATTGGAATTCAAAATGTTAGATAAGAAAATTAGAATGAAGGATTTAATCGAAACTATTTTTTAGAAGCGATAAATGTCTATGAGGGTGAAGCTTGAAGATATAGTAGAGGGAATGGAAATGCAATCGGATGATAACCGATCATTTCTTAATCTAGATACTGGTGAAATCGTCCATATCTCACAAGAGGCTCTATTAATTGCTGAAGATAGTGAGGACTATGAACACTTATCTGAATGGCAACAAGATGAAGTGAAAATAGCCTTGGATATAGTAGAGAGTTTTGGAAAGTATGCTGCACTTCTAATATCTTTGGTGTTATACAGAGAGAAAAATCAAGAGATAAAAAAGGTTGCAGTTCGCCACAGTCTACAACCACTAAATAACTTCCTAGATAAATTACATGAAAAATACCAGGCACTCCGTCAAAGGGAGCGCTTTTAAAGCATATTTAATTATATAGTAACATGTTACTTAAGGTGGTTCTTTCATAAAAACTCGATTTTATCAATAACATTATCAAAATCTCTTCTACCGTCTTCTTCAGTGCCTGCCCTTTATTATGGTGCAGCAGCCTTTTTGGATGGAAAAATTATTGGTGTGGATGCACATGGAGCACGTCCTCATCTTGGCCAGAATGCTATAGAAGTGGGTTCATCTTTCATTCAAGCCATAAAAGGCATCCATTTGGATCCGATGATTCCATATACCGCTAAAATGACAAAGTTCCACGCTGGTAGTGATTCTGGAAACATTATTCCCGGAAATGCGAACTTTAACATCGACCTGCGGGCACAAACAAACGAAGTCATGAAAGAACTTATAGAAAAGATCAATGAAATCTCGGAATCAGTTGCAAAAGCTGCACGGTGTTACGATAACACTAGAGACAAGAGCGACCGTAGCAGCTGCACAAGTTAATGCGTTAACAACCTTATCGAATTTCATACTGCCTGGTGACACAGCTGCTTCTTCCCGTTATTGGGAGAAAGACATTATTGACCCGGAAGTTGTCGTTGAAAATGGAAAAATCACCGTTCCAGAAAAGTGTGGAATTGGTTATGAACCTAATAGAGAAATTATTCAACAATTTACGGTTAGTGAAAAGTCTTATTTCTAAAAACATAATTTGTTCCATTCTATCAAGTTTAGTTATTATTCATAGTATCTATAAAGGTAAAGAACTTATACGAAAAATACTACTGAAAGGAGCGCCAGTAAGCCAGGTAGGGTGCTTCTTTTTTAAGTCGGTATCAGTTGCCGAAGATGATTCATCGGTTATTTCCCCATCTGCCAATCAGCAAGTATTTCTCTCACCCTGTTATTTGCTGAAGGAATGATCCTGCCTTTTCTTTTAGGGAATAAGTCTGAATGGATTGCTTTTCCTCATTGATTATTAAACATCCTTTCTTTTTCAAAACTCAAGAACAACCAGGTAAATATGATAAACACTTACAAGAAAAAAAGTTCGACAAAATACTTGATTTTTTTCAGGAATCTTTGTATTATATAAAAGTACCAAATAGGAATCACATATTTGCGGGTGTAGTTTAATGGTAAAACCTCAGCCTTCCAAGCTGATGTCGTGAGTTCGATTCTCATCACCCGCTCCATACATATAAGCAACGCAGTATGCCGTTTATAAAAACGATGTACTGCGTTTTTTAATTCCCTCATATTTACGAGGGAATTTGTTGCTATTTTTGATTTAAAATACTTTCCTCTAACACATCATGTTTATCTCCATACACTTTTGTAATATGAGATTCTCCCCATGCGCACAACGAATCTAAAATAGATTGCAGGCTTTTTCCATACTCACTAAGTTCATATTCCACTTTAGGGGGAACCTGATTATAACTAATACGGTTGATCACTCCGTCGTCCTCTAACTCTCGTAATTGCTGTGTTAACATTTTTTGAGTTATATTTGGCATTAATTTCTTCAATTCATTCGTTCGCTTTTTTCCATGTGTAAGGTGGCATAAAATGACACACTTCCATTTCCCCCCAATTACTTCTAATGTTGCTTCCACAGCAATGTTGTACCTCTTTTTCTCCATTTTCATACTCCTTTCTAAAGGTACTAAAAAGTACCTACCTTACTAATAGGTGCCTATATCACTTTAAAGTGCGTTCTTCCCAATTAGAACTCTATGAATCATAATAGCATTTGTTGATGAAATACACCAAGGAATCATTCAACGGAAATAAATAGGAGGAAATGAAATGAATATAGATAGGAAGAGAAGTACATTTGCTTTATTAGCTTTAGCAATTAGTGCTTTTGCAATTGGGACAACCGAATTTATTAGTGTTGGGTTGCTTCCTCTCATTGCAAAGGATTTACAAATATCTGTAACAATGGCTGGCCTAACAGTCTCCTTATATGCACTAGGAGTCACGGTAGGTGCGCCAGTTTTAACTTCGATTACATCGAGTATGTCGAAAAAGAAGCTGCTGCTTTGGATTATGCTCATTTTTATCATCGGCAATAGTCTAGCAGCTTCTGCAACATCAATAGGTGTTTTACTTGCAGCAAGAGTAATATCAGCATTTTCCCATGGTGTATTTATGTCAATTGGTTCTACCATTGCAGCGAGCCTAGTTCCAGAAAACCGTCGTGCTAGTGCGATTTCTATTATGTTTACAGGGCTTACGGTTGCAACGATCACCGGAGTTCCTATAGGTACCTTTATTGGTCAACAGGTCGGATGGCGATCAGCATTTGTTGCTATTGTCATTGTCGGAATAATAGCTCTGATTGCCAATAGCATTCTCGTTCCGAGCGAACTACCTAGAGGGCAAAAAACAACATTCCATGATCAACTTAAACTAGTTAGAAATGGTCGTTTGTTATTAATGTTTATTATTACGGCATTAGGATATGGGGGAACATTTGTAGTATTTACGTATTTAACTCCCTTGCTTCAAAGCATTACAGGTATTAAAGAGGAATTAGTCGCTGTCGTTTTACTCGTATATGGGATTGCCATTGCGATTGGAAATGTGATAGGTGGTCGACTAGCAAATCATAAGCCGCTCAAGTCTTTATTTTATATGTTTCTCATTCAGGCAGTGATTCTCCTCATATTAAGCTTTACTGCTCCGTTCAAAGTGATTGGAATACTCACGATTATTTTCATGGGGCTCTTTGCCTTTATGAACGTTCCAGGCCTTCAAGTATATGTAGTTATGCTTGCAGAACGCTTCGTTCCTGGGGCAGTAGATGTGGCATCAGCGATAAATATTGCTGCTTTTAATGCAGGGATAGCCGTTGGTTCTTATGTTGGCGGAATCCTAACCGAAGAGATGGGATTGATTCATACCGCATGGATTGGTTCGGTAATGGTCTTTGGAGCTGTAATTTTAACAGGCGTAAGCCTAATTCTAGAAAAAAAAGATCTAATCGAGGACTAATAATTGATGTTTAATAAACATTTACAAGAAACGACTACTTTAAAAACAACTCCCCTGCTAATTACAGGGGAGTTCCTGTTCTGTTTACTCACCTATCACCCGACATTCCCCGACCCCACCATGAATTTGTATAAACATGTTCATAATGGATTGTGTCAAAAGTTGTCCTTCATCCATTGTTATGGACGGACGTAAATAAATCAGGTGGAGTGCATTTCTAGTTGATTCTGTCACTGCTGATCTCACAGAATCAACGTACGGACTGCCGAACCCGCCTTTTTTATCGGCGGAAATGATTAGCTGGTAAAGAGAATTACTACGGCCATTAAGCCCCTCGTATACTTCATCCTCCGCTCCCAATCTAATCATAATGTCCTCACTAAGCTGACTAGTGTCATAGATACCTAAAGGAATCTCATACTTCAATGAGAGGAAGTTATTTAAATCTGTGGCACTGTTAATACTTTGTATGTAATTTTGTTTTTTGACACGTCTGTATAAAGCTTCAGCTGAATGACGATAGCGATTAGGGTCCTTTCCAGTTTTCTTAAAAATAGACCTCCACTCACTAATTCCCTTAAGGTCAGATAGTTGCTTCTCCTCTAAGTCGAAGAATAATGATTCTTGAAAAAGTTGCAATCTACCTTTTAGCATTTGGGGGGAGGATCCAACATCAATATCTTTATATGTGATGACGCCTATTTTAAAACCCGGGACAAGTGACAGAATCTCAGGAGAAATCGTTATTTCCAAACTTTCCACCTCCAAAAAGTGTTTAAAATAGTTTATCATAGAATGCAGTGAATTCGTATTTGTAAGTATGGAACGAGGTGAAGACGCATGAATTATCATCAATTAAAAATAGATATCATTGAATATAGCAAAACGATCGGGATTGATAAAATTGGATTTACATCAGCATCATCGTTCTCTGAGTTACGAAACCGACTTGTAAGGCAACAAGAGTTAGAGTATCAGTCGGGTTTTGAGGAGCCCGATATTAATAAAAGAGTCGAGCCCTCTTTACTTTTACCAGAGGCTGCTTCTATTATCTCCATAGCACTAGCCTATCCATCAAAAATGAAGATAAGAGTGGAAAGCAGAAAGGGAGAGAGAAGAGGTATCTTTTGTCGAGCTTCTTGGGGAACGGATTATCATACAGTCCTTCGTGATCGGTTAAAAAAACTTGAGGATTATATCCATTCTAGAGTTCCAGGTGCTCTTGTAAAATCAATGGTGGATACAGGAGAGCTTGCTGATAGAGCCGTAGCTGAACGTGCAGGGATTGGCTGGAGTGGGAAGAACTGTGCTATTATTACTCCTGAGTTTGGCTCCTACGTCTACCTAGGGGAAATGATTACAAATCTCCCGTTTGAACCAGATCAGCCGATTGAAAATGGGTGTGGAGACTGCAATAAATGTGTAGATGCTTGTCCAACAGGAGCACTTGTTCAAGGCGGACAACTAAATTCACACAAATGTATTGCCTTTTTAACACAAACAAAAGGATTTCTTCCAGACGAATTTCGAGGAAAGATTGGAAATCGATTGTACGGTTGTGACACATGTCAGACAGTCTGTCCTAAAAATAAAGGAAAGGATTTTCATTTTCATGAAGAAATGGAACCTGATCCAGAGATTGCAAAACCCCTTTTACGTCCTTTACTTTTCATGAGTAATCGGGAGTTTAAAGAAAAGTTCGGACATGTATCGGGCTCTTGGCGTGGGAAAAAGCCCATTCAGAGAAATGCCATTATCGCACTTGCTCATTACAAGGATGAGACAGCTGTTGAGGATTTAATCCAAGTCATGAAAAAAGATCCAAGGCCAGTGTTAAGAGGAACGGCTGCTTGGGCTCTAGGGAAAATTGGTGGGTTAGTGGCAGCGGATGCCTTAAATAATGCAAAGCAAAAAGAAGAGGACCAAGAGGTTCTTGACGAAATCAATAAAGGATTATCATTCATTCAGTGAGAGTACTTCGTTACTCTCATTTTTTTTTCAACTTCTTCATATGTTTACTTGAAGGGAGTGAAAAAGGTGAGAAAACAGCTTCAAGTGTTACTCGAGAAAAGGGTCAAGCAATGTGTAACAAATACACGAGATATTAACGAGGAATGCGAGAAAATAAAGATGAAGAAACAAGGGTTAGAGGAAAGAAAAGGTGAAATTGTTAAAGCCAAAGCTAGCGGCAAGATACAGAACATAGAACAGGTAGCAGATATCGCTTACGTTTATTACCAGGTTCACTTTCAGTACTTGATTAACCATAAGGGAACATTATATATAGAGGAAGAAATAGAGGAAAGAAAAGCTGAATTTTATAAAGGAACATTGGTTGATGATGAGGAGATTGCTCCAGACTTTACAGTAGAAAAAGCAGAAGCAAGTATTAATGATGTATTTGATGAACGAGTAAAATTTGCTTACGACCGTTTAAGTGCTGTGAAATATGCGGAAACATGGTGGAATAGCTATAATCCGCGATTTAGTAAGTTTACGAACGACTGTACGAACTATATATCCCAATGTCTTCGTGCTGGAGGGGCACCGATGACAGGGTATCCTAACCGTTCCAAGGGCTGGTGGATGCAAAACAATAGTTGGACATACAGCTGGACAGTTGCTCATTCCTTCCGGTGGTATTTACCGAATGCAAGGGTAGGATTGCGGGCAGTTGAAGTGAATCGACCAGAAGAATTGAAGTTAGGTGATATTATATGCTATGACTTTGAGGGAGATGGACGATTTAATCATACGACCATTGTAACAGCAAAGGATGCAGACGGAATGCCGCTTGTGAACGCACATACAACGAATAGTAGAAAAAGATATTGGGCGTATACAGATTCTACCGCATATACACCAAATATCAAATATATCTTTTTGCAAGTTGTTGACGATGTATGAGCTTTGGCTCTGAGTAAAGAGTAGTGGTATAATATCCACTGACAGTTAACTACAGAGGTGACACCATGCCAAACCATATCGTACTATTTCAACCACAAATTCCTGCTAATACAGGGAACATCGCTCGTACATGTGCTGCAACAGATACAACACTACATTTGATTCGACCGCTTGGTTTTTCAACAGATGATAAACAATTAAAGCGTGCGGGGTTAGATTATTGGGATGCGGTAACCATTCATTACTATGATTCATTGGATGAATTTTATGAAAAGAATGAAGGTGGGGAATTTTTCTACTTAACGAAGTTTGGTAAGAAAAACTATACTTCATTTGATTACAGCGATTCAGGAAAAGAATACTATTTCATCTTTGGGCGTGAAACAACAGGATTGCCACAAGAGGTGAGAGAGAAAAACCTTGACCGTGCGTTAAGAATTCCTATGAATGATGAGCATGTACGCTCATTAAATTTATCAAACACGGCAGCTATTTTAGTGTATGAGGCATTAAGACAGCAAAACTATTTACACCTAACATAAAAGGGACCGTTCTATTATAGAACGGCCTTTTTAAAAGGAGGAAAAACAAGTGAATACAATCATTGAAACGATATTAAATCATCGGTCAATCAGGAACTTTGAGGACAAGCCATTAACTCGTGAACAGATTGAGATCATTGTGGAAAGTGCTCAAGCAGCATCTACTTCTAGTTACATACAAGCATATAGCATCATTGGTGTAACCGATCGTGAAAAAAAGAAAAAGTTAGCAGAGCTTGCAGGAAATCAAACCTATGTGGAGGAAAATGGTCACTTTTTTGTTTTTTGTGCGGACTTATACCGTCATGAATACATTGGAAAAATGGAAGGAAGAGATGTGATTCCTTCCATTGAAAGCACGGAAAAATTTATGGTTGCTCTAATTGATGCTTCATTAGCTGCTCAAAATGCAAGTTTAGCAGCAGAATCTTTAGGGCTTGGAATCTGTTATATTGGTGGCATAAGAAATAATCTAAACGAAGTGGGAAAATTACTGAATATACCTGAGCGGGTGATTCCTCTATTTGGTTTAGCAGTCGGTTATCCTAAAAAAATTACAGATAAGAAGCCACGATTGCCACTTTCACATGTGTATCATGAAGAGCAATACCATACGGATCATTATGAAGAGGAACTTACAAGCTATAACAATGTAATATCTAACTATTATATGGAAAGAACGGCTGGAAAACGTACGGACACGTGGACTGAACAAATGGCCAAAATGCTTGAGAAGAAATCAAGAATGTATATGAAGGATTATGTACAGGGACAAAAATTCAATAAACAATAAGAAAAAAAGCTGCCAACAAAATCGGCAGCTTTTTTCTTACTTATTTACACCTGGCTTATCATCGTATCCTGCAGTAAAAATTGCAGCTAGAAATGCAACCATAACACCTAAAATAAGTAGCAATCCCATGTATGTAGCCTCCTCTGCAAAAGATTACGTTTACATATAGGCTTATTATAGCCTATTTCAAACATAGTGTGAATAATTGATGAGATATTTTTTAGCCAAGTTTCTAAAGTGTTTCTAAAAAAGGACAACATTAGTCTTCCCTCATTAGGCATGTTCATCTATATGGGTGCATAGATTATATTAATCGTCTCTGATCATTCAAACAGGGGAGGTCCTTATGGATATCTTAAAAAAGATTGAAATGTATAGACAAGAAGAGGAAAAGTTAAAGTGGGAAGGTACGTTTGCAGAGTATTTAGAAATTGTGAAGGAAAGTCCATGGGTAGCACAGTCGGCACATTCTCGCGTTTATAATATGATCAAAGATGCTGGAATTGAAAAAGACGGGACGAGTAAAAAATATGAATTTTTCAGTAACCAGTTATTTGGTTTAGAGGAGTCGCTAGAGAGACTAGTCGAGGAGTATTTTCACCCGTCTGCCAAACGTTTAGATGTTAGAAAGAGAATTCTTTTGCTTATGGGACCAGTTAGTGGCGGAAAATCCACTCTAGTCACGATGCTAAAGCGTGGATTAGAAGCATATTCGCATTCAGAACGAGGCGCTGTTTTTGCGATAAAAGGCTGTCCAATGCATGAAGACCCATTACATCTCATTCCGCACCATTTAAGAAAAGATTTTTACGATGAATATGGTATTCGAATTGAAGGGAATTTGTCTCCATTAAATACAATGAGAGTCGAACAGGAGTATGGCGGTCGAATTGAAGATGTCATTATCGAACGTGTTTTCTTCTCAGAAGATAAGCGTGTGGGGATTGGAACATTCAGTCCTTCCGATCCAAAGTCACAGGATATTGCTGATTTAACAGGTAGTATCGACTTTTCAACCATTGCTGAATACGGATCAGAATCCGATCCGAGGGCTTATCGATTCGATGGAGAATTAAATAAAGCTAATCGAGGTATGATGGAGTTCCAGGAAATGTTAAAATGTGATGAAAAGTTCTTATGGCACTTACTTTCTCTTACACAAGAGGGGAATTTCAAAGCAGGTCGATTTGCACTCATTTCCGCAGATGAATTAATTGTGGCTCATACGAATGAAACGGAGTATCGCTCGTTTATTTCAAATAAGAAAAACGAAGCATTACACTCACGTATTATCGTTATGCCAGTACCTTATAACTTAAAGGTAAGCCAGGAAGAGAAAATCTACGCGAAAATGATTGGTGAAAGTGATGTATCACATGTTCACATTGCTCCGCATACTTTACGAGTTGCTGCTATGTTTACCATCTTAACTCGATTGAAGGAACCGAAAAAAGGTGACATTGATTTAGTGAAAAAAATGCGACTTTATGATGGGGAGAATGTTGAAGGTTTCTCAAGCGCTGATGTTGATGAGTTGAAGAAGGAATATGCGGATGAAGGAATGAGTGGAATTGATCCTCGTTATGTGATCAATCGTATTTCTTCTACAATTATAAGAAAAGAAATGTCGTCTATTAATGCACTAGATGTTCTTCGTTCCTTAAAAGAGGGCTTAGATCAACATGCATCCATTACTCCAGAGTTAAAGGAGAAATATTTGAATTATATTTCACTTGCTCGTAAGGAGTATGACGATATTGCGAAAAAAGAAGTGCAAAAAGCATTTGTATACTCGTATGAAGAGTCTGCAAAAACGCTGATGGATAATTACTTGGATAATGTTGAGGCATACTGCAATAAGGCGAAGCTTCGAGACCCATTAACTGGTGAAGAAATTAACCCAGATGAGAAGCTGATGCGCTCCATTGAAGAACAGATTGGTATTTCCGAAAATGCGAAAAAAGCATTCCGCGAAGAAATCTTAATTCGTATTTCTGCCTATGCAAGAAAGGGCAAGCGTTTTGACTACAATTCGCACGATCGTCTACGTGAAGCGATTCAGAAGAAGCTGTTTGCAGACTTAAAGGATGTTGTGAAAATTACAACCTCCACTAAGACTCCAGATGAGCAGCAGCTGAAAAAGGTTAATGAAGTAGTAGCAAGATTGATTGACGAGCACGGCTATAATTCTACCTCTGCAAACGAACTACTTCGTTACGTTGGTAGCTTGTTAAACCGTTAATAAAAGGAGGGCTGGCGAAAGTTGCCAGTCCTTGTTTGGTTTACCGCTTGTCCATCCCGGGTATAGATTAACAGAGGTGATGATCATGAAAACAAATCAAAAGGCCAAAAACGATGTTGCACAAAACAGTTCCATGGCTGAGGATATGAAAGAAATGAAGAACCTTGGAAAAGAAGTCGAACAAATGAAAACAAATGATGAGTTAAAAAAGGATAATAAAATTCCTGATCCACAGCAGGAAACGAAATCAAACCAAACAAAAGAAAAGATAGAAAAAGTAAAAAGTAAGCATCGTTTATTAGATGCAAAATTTTAGATCATACGGCTGGAGAAAATACTTATCCCTATTAATAAGTAACCAGCACAAGTAGAATAAGCGGAGATTTTTCGGTTAGATGCAGAATGGGGCTTATTTCGGGGTAAATAAGAGGAGATTTTCCGCTTATATAAAGCAAAAACCCCTCTTTTCGAAGTTTTCGAGCCAATAGGCGGAATCTCTCCGCCTATTCAAGCTCTTTTTAATCTGGATTACTAATTAAACGGAATTTCTCCGTCTATTTATCAGCTCGGGTACTTAACCTGAACTTCCAGCCGATGGGTGTAATGCGCCAAAAAATTGAGCTAGTTAATATAGCTCTTTTTCTTTTCCCATTAAAGACAAACATATTTTCTTTTTCGAAATAATATTTATAGAAGTAAGTTTTACATTGGGAATTAGGTGAACTGATTATATAATCCGTCAGATCATCTTACAGTGTATTTTTGAAATGATGAGAGCCTCTAATGTACTTGAATAGCAATAAAAAGGCTTGTCCATCATTATGGGCAAATGTCTCATTGTCAAAATTATTTGTAAATTATTGCGTCCTCTTGCATATGATAGAGTAATCAACATTTCCCACTCAAATTTACACTCGGGATATTGTATGAGCGTTTTGTGAAAATGGTGACAAAAAAATTAGGAGGGTTAAAACTATGGCAGATGTAAATAACCATCAATTTGTGATTTCCCAAGAAGACTGGTCCCTCCACCGAAAAGGCTATGACGACCAACAGAGGCATCAGGAGAAAGTTCAGGAAGCGATTCGAAACAATTTACCAGACCTAGTGACAGAGGAAAATATTGTTATGTCCAATGGTCGGGAAGTGGTGAAAATACCGATTCGCTCACTGGATGAATACAAAATTCGTTATAATTATGATAAAAACAAACATGTAGGCCAAGGAGATGGAGAAAGCAAAGTTGGTGATGTCGTAGCTAGAGATGGATCCGCAAATCAAAAGGGACCTGGAAAAGGGCAAGGAGCAGGAGATCAGGCAGGAGAAGACTATTTTGAAGCAGAAGTGTCTTTAATGGACATTGAGGAAGCTCTATTTAAGGAGTTGGAGCTGCCAAATTTAAAAAAGAAGGAAAAATCCGAGAACGTTGTAGAGGACATTGAATTTAATGATATCCGTAAAACAGGTTTGATGGGGAACATTGATAAGAAAAGAACAATGATGACCGCTTACAAGAGAAATGCAATGACAGGCAAGGCCAGCTTTCATCCTATTTATAGAGAAGATTTAAAATTTAAGACCTGGAATGAAATTATTAAGCCAGATTCTAAGGCTGTTGTGTTAGCAATGATGGATACAAGTGGATCAATGGGTCTTTGGGAAAAATATATGGCTCGAAGCTTTTTCTTCTGGATGACAAGGTTTTTACGAACCAAGTACGAAACAGTAGATATTGAGTTTATTGCCCATCATACAGAGGCAAAGGTGGTTTCCGAGGAGGATTTCTTTTCTAAAGGAGAAAGCGGAGGAACCATTTGTTCATCAGCATACCGTAAATCACTCGAACTTATTGAAACAAAATACGATCCTGCAAAATATAATATCTACCCATTCCATTTTTCAGATGGTGATAATTTAACTTCTGACAATGCACGTTGTGTGAAGTTGGTAGAAGAATTAATGAAAGTGTCGAATATGTTTGGATACGGAGAAGTAAATCAATACAACCGCCACTCGACCCTAATGTCCGCGTATAAAAACATCAAACATGAAGACTTCAGATACTATATCCTCAAACAGAAATCAGACGTGTTCCATGCGATGAAAAGCTTCTTCAAGAAAGAAGAAAATAAACAATTTGCTTAAAACCAGCCATGTGGCTGGTTTTTTATTGAGGCTCTTTTCTAAAACATTGTGCTACATACCCTTTTAAGGAAATTAATATTTCAACAACCAATCTGAACATTTTCATCGAGAGCTAAAAAAACGGTAATGATTTATTTATTTATGTTGACCGAGACAGCGAAGGAAAAGGCTCAAACGAACGCTATAGAAAGAAAAGCTTTGATTGGTATAAAAAAGTCATTGCCAGCAATGGCGAAGATTTAGAGTAGAAAAAGAAGGAAAGCTCTCTAGCAGGAGCTTTCCTTTTGACATTATTTCACTAAACCTAATGATTTCAAACCATTAAAAATACCTGAATCATCAACACCAGTTGTAACATGCTTCGCGTATGAAAAAAGCTCCGGATTTCCACTTCCCATAGCAAAACCTTCACCTACATTCGAGAGCATTTCTTTATCATTCATCCCATCTCCAAATGCAATGGCCTGTTCAGTTTGAAAGCCTAGATGTTCAATCACAGCTTTGACCGCTACTCCTTTATTTACATGGTCACGGATAACATCGTAACAAGTGGTGAAACCTGGAACATTCACCTTTGCATAGTGTATACCTTCAATTGATTGATAAGGTATATCGCCCTCTTCGTCGGAGGTAATGATGGTTATTCCGAGTACGTCCTTTTGAATGGATTGATGATATTGGTCGTTCTTTCTCAGATGAAAGGCTTTTTGAAAATCTTTAACTCTCTTGGTTTCTTGATCAAGGAAATAGTTCTTATTATGAGTGTAAATAACCAGATCATGTTTGTGTGTTTCTGCAATATGTAAAAAGGAATTCACATCCTCTATTTGCATATTTTCTTTAAAGATTTCTCTGCCTTTATAAATAGCATAGGCACCATTATAGGCTATATATGAATGAATGTTTAATTCTTCCCCGAGATCCGTTATTTCATGAAGTGGCCTTCCCGTGGCAAGTATTACTTCAATGTCTTGATCTTTCAACTGCCTGATTGCTTTCTTAGTTGTATCCTCAATGGAGTCATCTGGTCGTAAAATGGTTCCGTCAATGTCTAGAAAAACAACTCTGTATTTAGTCATTTAGTAAGCTCCTTATGATTAGACTTCTTCATGTTTTTGAGTATCTTACATTATAGCAAAGTACCGTGGCAAAGGGGGAAATGAACGAAATAATTCATCTTTTTCGACAAAAAACATCAAAAACCAACAGAAATCTCCGATATAAATAGTAAGTCTTGTTTGACTTTTAGGAGGAACAGCATATGCCTTATCACATAATTCTCGATGGAGTAATGGTAGTAGCGTACTTTTTTATTGCAGCCCAATTAAGTAAAAACAATCTTACACTGAATTCTTCCATTCCTTATAAAATGCTTGCAGGTGGATTGGCAGGTGCATTTTCTTTACTTCTATGGATGTTTGTGCCTGGAGTGCAGGAAGTGGATTTATCTTTATATCATCTACCTTTTCTCATCATTGTATTATTCGGTGGTGGTGGATCTCTAATCGGTGCGATGACCATTTTTTTGGGGGGCTTGTCTATAAACTTAGGATGGGCAATTATCACTGAGCCCTCAGTATATTTTTTAATGGGGTGCTGTTTTTTTCTTCCTATTCTTAATAGAAAGATTAATAATATATGGAACAGATGGATGTTCTCTATTACTTTAGTGACCGTTTTAAGCTACTTCTTCGATTATTCTAGATATGCGGAGCAGGATTCAACACCCTTTTGGGTTTTTGCTGTGCTAAGTATAGTAACAGGTTCATTTACCATTTACTTAATCTTACATGTGCATCGATCAAGAAATGCATTTACTGAGCTTGAACGGAAGAATCAAATTCTTTCCGAACAGCATGAAGAAATTCTTCTGAGACAGAGTGAGCTGTCACTAACCAAACAAAAATTTCAAACAGTAGTAGAAAGTGTAAAAGAGGTAATTTTCCAAACGAATCGAGAGGGAAAGATTGTTTTTCTTAATGCTGCCTGGGAGGAGTTAACCTTTTTTAAGGTGGAGGATAGTTTAAACAAACACTATTTTTATTATGTAGTACCAGAGGAAAGAACAAATAACATCAGAAAAATTAGTAAGTTAATTGCTGAGAAACAAGCCCGGACACGGATGGAAATTAAATTTTACAACAAAAAACATGAAGTACTTTGGATGGAGTTAAATATTTCATTTTCCTACGACAGTGATGGGAACTTGTTAGGTACCTTTGGAACAATGACAGATATTACAGAACGGCATAAGTCCGAACAAATACTTAGCAAAACTCTAAAAGAGTTAGAAGATATTAAATTTGCAATGGATGAATCTGTTGTTGTCATGGTTACTGACCCAAAGGGAGTGATCTTAAAAGTTAATGATTTATTTTGTAGCATTTCAGGTTACACAAAGGATGAGCTAATAGGAAAGCCACAGCAATTTCTAAACTCTGGTTATCATCTGCAAAGTTTTTATCAAACCATGTGGGAAACGTTAAATAGAAAAGAAGTTTGGCGTGGAGAGTTACGTAATAAATCAAAAAATGGAAGTTATTATTGGGTTAATGCTGTGATTGTCCCGCTAGTGGATGAAGCAGGAGAAATCCATCAATTTGTTACGATTCAAAGTAATATTACGAAGCGAAAACTGGCTGAACAGAAACTTGTTGAAGCCAATGACTTGTTACTAAAACTATCTTCTGTTGATGGATTGACAGGGATAAATAATCGACGTTCATTTGACGAACGTATTGCTTTTGAGTGGGACAAAGGATTTATCGCACAAACATCATTGTCTGCCATTTTATTAGATGTTGATCACTTTAAGCTTTATAATGATCATTACGGTCATCAACAGGGAGATGACTGCTTGAAAAAGGTTGCTAGGTTGATGGTTCGTGAGTTGCCACGATCATCGGATTTTGGTGCAAGATATGGGGGAGAAGAATTTGTAATATTACTACCTGATACTGGATTACTTGAGGCAACCTCTATTGCTGAGGAGATTAGAAAAGGAATTCTTTCTTTACAAATCGAGCATGAAAAATCTAAGGTATCTCCAATGATTACTGCTAGTCTTGGAGTTGCATCGATCATACCTTCAGAAGACGCTTCGGCAAAAAAACTGTTAGAGAATGCTGATAAAGCACTATATATCGCTAAGAGAAATGGTAGGAACCGAGTAGAATCATATACAGAAGAAAAAACAAGCACAATTGATGTGAATGAGAGAATAATGGAAAGGGTTGTAGTAAAAGATCCTGTCCAGGAATATATCAATTTATTGCATTCAGAGGATACTCACACGTGGGAGCATTCTAATCGAGTGGCTCATTATGCAATATTACTTGCTAAAGAGTTAGGTGTCAGTGAGAAGGAACGAGAAAAGCTCTATTTAACAGCCTTGCTCCATGATATTGGGAAATTAGATATTCCGCAAAGTATTCTTAGGAAAGCTAGCCGACTAACAGAAGAGGAATATACTATTATTAAACAGCATCCAATCTTAGGTGCAGAAAAATTGCAAAGACATGGAGAATTCCCATTTAAAAAGGAAATTTTAGAAGGAGTCCTTTATCATCATGAAAGATGGAATGGCTCTGGTTATCCACATAGACTAAAAGAAAAGGAAATTCCATTGAACGCTCGTTTACTAGGAATCGTCGACTCTTTCTCTGCGATGACAGAAGAACGGGTATACAAAAAAGGGATACCAACTGAAAAAGCATTGTTTGAAATTCACAGTCAAATGAATTTATTGTATGATCCAGAGCTTGTTCAGGCGTTTTTAAGAGCAATGAAAACAAGTATCCCAGAACAACAAGTAAGGAAATTGTCCGGCTAAATCAAAGCCCTCGTACGATTACGAGGGCTTTTCTACAGTTTAAAAGTTGATAATTGTATTCTTTTCCAACGATAATAGAAAGGTACGATAGAAAGGAGCGGGATTATGAAAGCAAAAAAGGCATTAATAGCTGGTGCTACAGGACTTGTTGGCAATGAACTTTTACATATACTACTTGAGGCAAAGGAATATGAAACGGTGACAGCTATCGTAAGAAGACCTCTTTCTATAAAACATCCAAAACTTAATGAAGTAATTGTTGATTTTGACCATCTTGAAGAATATTCTGAGCAGATGGCAGTAGATGATGTTTTTTGTTGTCTAGGAACCACAATCAAAAAAGCGAAAACAAAAGAAGTGATGAAAAAAATCGATGCTGATTATCCTCTTGCACTTGCTAGATTAACACAGAAACTGGATGCCAGACATTTTCTTTTAATTAGTAGCATGAATGCTAATCCTCAATCGAAAATATGGTATTCCCAAATGAAAGGGAAATTAGAGGAAGAGCTATCAACCGTACCATTTCAAACGATTTCTATTCTTCGCCCATCCCTCTTACTGGGAGATAGGCAGGAGTTTCGTTTAGGAGAGAAAATAGGTGCAACCATTTTCCAAGCGTTGTCATTTCTATTTGTAGGCCCATTATTAAAGGTAAAAGCAATTGAAGGAAGACAGGTAGCACAATCGATGTATTCTATTGCACAGACGAATCGGCAGGGTGTGAATATCTATCCTTCTGATATGCTTCAAAGCAGGATAACCACATAAGAAAGGATTTATAAAAATATGCTGTTAATGATTGGGGCCATTGTTTTAGCCATTCTTATATATAGTGCCATTTGTTTTTATATTGGATATAATGGTTGGGTTTGGCTAAAGGCAAGAAATTTAATTCAGTGGAAGAAAATCTATATTATCGTTGTGATTGGTTTATCATTGTCCGTTTTTGCCGGGCAGTTGCTACCTATCTATTTATTTAAAATTGTAAGTGGATTATGGTTAGCTGTTGTTGGGTACAGTCTAATTATTCTTCCATTCACCAATCTTCTGGTCTATTTTTTGAAGAAAAGGTCAATCATTTGGGCTGGTAATTTAGTAGGCTTATTCTATTTATTTGTATTGATCTATGGATCTTTTCTAGCGTGGAACCCGATTATCCATACTTATGATATCGAGGTTGATAAAACCGCTGGGGATCGAAAAGAATTAAAGGTATTAATGGCTTCAGATATCCATGCTGGTGTTCTGGTTGGAAATAATCATTTAGAAAAGCTAGTGTCAATTGCAGAAAAAGAAGAACCGGATATTATATTAATTCCTGGGGATCTAATCGATGATTATATTGAACCATACTTAAAACAAAACATGGGTGAAGTAATGGAAAAGCTTGATGCACCGCTAGGAGTATACGCTGTTCTTGGAAATCATGATTATTACGGTGAGGACTCAAAAGAAATACTTACAGAGATGGATAAGGCAGGTATTACCGTCTTAATGGATGAATGGGTGATGGTAGAAAACTTTTATTTAATTGGTAGAAAGGATCCTACTGACGAAAGCAGACAACAGTTAGAGGAATACGTAATCGGGCTAGATCAAAGTAAACCACTTATCATGCTTGATCATCAACCAATTGATTTTTCAGAAGCTAGTAAACAAGGAATTGATGTTATGCTGTCAGGACATACACATAAAGGTCAACTCTTCCCTGCGAGTATTGTGACCAATCTTCTTTATGAGAATGACTATGGATATGAAAAAATGGAACAATTGCATACCTTTGTCTCATCTGGATTTGGTGTATGGGGTCCGCCACTCAGATTGGGGAGTCAATCAGAAGTGTTTGTCATTAATCTTACTTTTACACGGTAGAAAAAAGGATAGCGAATCAGCTATCCTTTATTGTTTAATGGTCGGTTTTTTTGGTGTTCGAGCTCGTTCTTGAATCATGGTATGAAGAAGTTCATGGTATCCAGTTGGATTACATAAAATAATTTGGTTTCCCATTTCTATAGGAAAGGATTCATGCAGTTGTCTTTCAATTTTGTCCGTGAATCCACCTTTTGAAAGGAAGTGTGGGACAATATATACCTTTTGATACTCCTGTAATAAAGTCATCTCAAGCTTCTTCAAATAATGCGGCTCTCTACTTAAATATCCCCATTCAACGGGGAGACCTAATTCTTCTCTAACCACCTTTGTTAATTGCGAAAATTCTTGAGCAGTTTCTTCATGACCACTTCCATGGGCAACAAGTAAAACAAGTTCATCCTGCGTTTCTTGATAGCCTTTTTCTTGAAGCTTATCCATAATTGCTGGTAGAAACAACCGATCGCTTCCAAGAACATTTGCATACATAATCGGGATGGTAGGGAAACGTGCTTGAGATTCAGCAATTTCGGTAGGTATATCTATTAATGCATGATTCCCAGATAGTAATAATACAGGCACGACAGTCACGGTCGTTGCTCCTTTTCGTATGCATGATTCTATGGCTTCCCCAATAGAAGGAGTAGCAAGTTCAAAAAAACCATATGTTTGTATAGGAGCAATATTTTCTTCCATCGTTTCTGTAATAAATGAAACAAACTGTTCATTCCAAACCTTTGAGCGACTACCATGACTGATATAAACGATTGCTTCCATTTTTCACCTCACACCTATTGCTGATAATTAGTTCGAAGTATATCAGTTGTTAGAAAAGGGAGCAAGTAACAGTATGTTATTTAGAATAATAGTCTGCTAAGCAAATAATGGCGCTTCCCATTCGTTCTGTTTCTGGGAAAATAACACGGTTAACTCCGTGTTCTTTAAGTGCCTGAGCGGTGACTTTTCCAACTGCTAGTGCCACAACTTTATTTTCAAATTGATTAAGTAGCATAGTCGTCTGACCTTTTTTATCGGCATGAGCAAATAAGTATCGTACTTGTGGTGTACTTGTGAAGCTTACTGCATCAATGCTTCCTGCAATAATCTCTGATAGTAATAAATCTATAACATCTTCATTTGGCGGTGTATGAACATATGGGAGAATTTCATGGAATGTCGCTTCGTTTTCCTCAAGAAATTTTATAAGAAGTGGGGCAGGGTCACCATGCAATTGAAGCGCCACACGTGTCCCCTTAGCAAATTTCTCACAAGTAGAAAGGGAGCGTACTAGTCCAGCCGTACTTCCATCGTCATCTCTTACAATGGGAGTAATACCAAGCGTTTTTAAAACATTCACCGTCTTATATCCTCTTGCAGCAATCTTACTTTCATTAAGCTTAGAAATAAATTCATCTTTTTTCTGCATTTTCTCAGCAGTTTCTAAAAGAATGGTTAACCCAATTCCAGTAGTGAAAATAAGCCAGTCATAGCTTCCATCGAGTAATTTCGAGATTTCTCCCTCTATATTGGTATCATCCAATCTAGTTGTACCTTGTGATGGACGAAGTACTGGAATTCCCCCTTGATTGCTAATAATCTTACTTATTTCATTTGTTTTTCTTGTACCTGCAATAACCACTCGTTTGTTCTCTAGTTTTTTCATGTATGGCCCTTCTTTCTTTTAGAATAGTTAGAATCATTTTAGCATCAATAATGAAAGTAAGCCTCCTAAAAACAAAATTATTTGTAGACTTTTGCAGTAGGCAGGTTTATTTCTTGTTCAGGAAAAGTTCGTTATAATGATAGAAATCATTTTGACTTGGAGGTGAAGGGTGATGGACCTTGAGAAAATTATGTTAAAGTTGTCGAAAAGAAAGCCCTTTGTTTTAGGGAGTGAGAACTTCTCTACTTATTCTATCTTGCTTCCTCTTGTATTGATCAATAATGAAATAAATCTTGTATTTGAGGTCCGAGCCTTATCATTAAGGAGGCAACCGGGTGAGGTTTGTTTTCCAGGAGGCAAAAATGATGAAACCGATAAGGACCATATGGAAACTGCAATGAGGGAGACCTATGAGGAATTAGGTTTAAAAGAAGGAAGTATTTCTCAGGTGTTACCGCTAGACTTCATCGTATCTCCATATGGTAATATTATTTATCCATATGTTGGAGTCATAGATACTATTAATGATATACAAGTAAACCATAAAGAGGTAGACCATATTTTCACTGTTCCACTCTCATTTTTTAAACATACGAAACCTGATATCCATTATGTAAGTGCACGGATCGAACCAGAACCAGGTTTTCCTTATGATTCCATAGTTGGTGGGAAAGACTATAATTGGCAAATAAAAAGAATGGAAGAGTGCTTTTACTATTTTGAAGATAAAGTGATATGGGGGTTGACCGCGAGAGTTGTAAGACATTTTCTTCAAGTAATTGAAGAATAATGGCACCCCATTAGTAGCATGACATAATAAACATCTCAAGGAGGTGACGAGGGATTGAAAACAAGAGAGTTATTAACACATGTACAAGAAGCATATGTCTCTCTGTCGAAGATGGGGTTGGTTATTGTAAGTGCGAAAGGAGAGTATCTCACATCTGTGTCCGGAATTGATCCGGTTACAGAATACCTGTTCATAAATGAGGAAATTGCTTTTCGCCAACAAATTAATCAAGTTGTCACTTCTTCCACTATTACTAAACCAATAACCTATTTACTCCTACATAAAGGGGAGTTCAAAGGTCTAAAAATTGCGATTGTGCCAGTCAAAGTTGATGGAACGATTTATGGATATATTTTAACCTCCGTATTTGTAGAAAGGAATAGTAGTAAGGAACATCTCGTATCTGTTTTTAATGATAGAAAATGGGAAGAAGCGGTCAAGACAATTAGAGTTCTTAGTATAGATGAAACAGATGTATTGCTAGATACATTACAAAAGATGGCTTCCGTATGCAGTGCTTTTTTTGTAAAAGAACTTGAAACACAATGTTTTCAGTCAATGCAACAATTACTATTACATATGAATCGAGAAAATCTTCAAATCGCAAGTTTATTTGAGGAGCTTTATGAAAATATAGATGATGTTGATTTGCTCTGTTATGTAACACAAAATCGTAATGACCGCTGGATTATCGAACATTTAAAAGGTAAAAATGAAGAAAGTCTTAGTAATCTAAAGCTAGATATGATATCAGATTTATTAAATAGTGCTCGAGACAAAGGCGAATACCAAAGTATTGAAAATATACAATTCGACCCTCGACTTTCATTTCTATATGCCTATGAAATTAAGCCTAAATCTGTTTATTTTTTTCCTATTAAAAACGAACTTGACACACAAGGAGCCATTATTTTAATAAGTGAACAGAAAGACAAGCTTTCCCGTAAAAATCTTCAAGCAATAGATGTTATCAGAAGAATGTTTGCTGTATATCAGGCGAAGTGTCAATTAAAGTTAGTCGGTTTTCACCATTAACAAAGCTCTCTAGAGTAATTGACATGAGTAAGTTAATGATTGATTTGAAGAGCGTCAGAGAGCTGCTGTTTTTAACCTTAGATATGACAGATCATCTCGTAAAGGATTCCATTGCGATTGTAGTACTGAGGGACGAGACGTATGAAAGTGTTAACGGTGAACAGTTAACCAAGAATCAACTAGAACACTAGTGTTGCGTAAATATTGTTCCAATTTTCAGTTTAATCATTCTTCTAATTTAGAGCCAAAAAAGGAAATACCCAGTTAAAGGTGGCTCCATCCATTTGGAAATTTATTTACAATTAGACAAATGTGACGACGGCAATTTGCTTATTAAGGGATGGCTTTTCCTTCAATTTTCCGAAGCCAGATATTCGCTGGTTTCCACAATGCAGCCCTTAAATAACGACTAATTTGTAAGGTTTTTCTCTTACTTTTTGTTTCGATTTGTACGAGAACATGGAGGCAAAAAACAATAAGTGCGATAAACACTTGATTTTGAATTGCCCACTCGCTCTGACCGTAAAACTTCTTAATGCTGAGATGTTGTTTGATCCATTTAAAGAACAGTTCAATTGCCCAGCGTGATTTGTACATGTCTGAAATTTCTTCGGCACTTAAATCAAAACGATTGGTGACTAAATGGAGTTCATTTCCCTTGGAATCCAAGACCTTTATCAGGCGAAAATAATTTTCAGCACGGTTTTGTGTGGTACCTATTAAGACCATTTGGTCTGATAAAACAGGTGTATTTTCGGGTAGCTTAAAGTTGTAAACTTCCCGGATTACCGCGTTTTTCCGTAGCCTTGAAAGGAAAAAGTAGCCTTCATCGGTCATTCGGTCAAAACGCTCATAATCCAAGTAACCACGGTCAAAAACATACATGCATTCTTTATCATCTACCATGATTTCAAGCTGACCACGGTCATGTTCTTTTGCCGTTGTCATAACGACTTTTTCTGGGTACGAAGTGCCTTTTTCCATAAATACAAGACGTAGATGCAATTTTACTCCTGCCTTGGTTTTACGGAACTTTGCCCATTTATGGTTTGTTAAATTCAGTGGTAAGGTGCTTGAATCGATAATTTTTAAGGGCATCACAAGCTTCGTATAATGCGTTTTGGCATGAATTTGTGATACTAAATCGAGAAACAGCCTTTGGAAAAGGTCGGGGTTCAGCCCATTTAATCGTCGTGATAACTGAGAAATACTAATAGAATCAAGGTCGATTGCCTTTTGGAGCTTGTCATCGAAAAGACAGTCACTTAGTGCATGAAGACTCTCAACTTCCTGTAGCTGGGCAAAAAGCAGTAATTTCAGAAATGATTCAGTCGTTAATTTCTTCGTATAGAAGTCTAATTTCAATGTTTTCACTTGTTCCTCAAATAATTGAGAATTGATTGGTGAAAACCATTGTCCAAATGAATTTTTTCGTGTAATCTTGTCCATGAGAGATGTCCTTTATTAGTGGATTTGGACGGGTTACCACCTAGCTTTATCCATTATAAAGGACTTTTTCTTTGCACAAAACAAAATTAGTGAAGATTATGAGTCTTTTTAATATTGAAATTAAATTAATGCAATACTAGTGCAACTAGAACTATATATAAAAGATGTATCAGAAAGTTTGTTTCAAGGACAGAGTGAAACACATAACCGTATAAGAAATGTCTCGTTTGGGTCCATGATTGAATGTCCTATACTGGTTAATCAACAAATAGAAGCAGTTTTATGTGTGAAGGTGGAGAATGTCACTACTGAAGTAGAAGTCTATTTAGAGATCCTTTCCAACTTATTAAGTATCGGAATGGTTAAATTTTATGAATCAAATAAGGAACAAACTGAAAATAGTCAATCATTGCATATCCCAGAATCAATTAAGAGTTTATTAACTAATAGAGAAAATGAAATTCTACAGTGGATGTTAAAGGGTTATAACAATCAAGAAATCGCTGATGTACTATTTATCAGTGCACACACTGTGAAAAACCATATCTCAAACATATTCCAAAAGTTAAATATCACGGATCGTAGACAATTATTTTCAACTATTTATCAACTTCAGTTTTACACCTAAGCTCCCGATTGGGAGTTTTTGTTTTTGTATTATAAGAAAAAGAGCCTATGAAAGAAAATTCTTTATAGCATTCCTCTCCTATCTATGTAAAATGAACTATTTTATTCGTAGGAAATTAGGAGGGTTCTTCTCAGACACTTGTTGGATTCGGACAAAAAATAGGAGTGTCAGGGAATAGAGGATTAAAGGGATTGATTTATAATAGAGATAGAATGTTTGAATGAAAAAGTTTTTTTAAAGGAGTTTTGACAATGGTTAGAGAAGAAATAATTACCTATAATTGGAATCAGGATGTAACCTTAAACACAGCTGACCTCTTTCGAGAGGAGTTACAAACATTTATTCAGACCGATAATAATAAACTAATATTAAGCTTAAAGGGTGTTGGCTATATAAACAGTGCAGGTCTTGGAGTGATTGCTGATGCAGTCATGCAAGCAAGAAAGCAGGGGAAAGAATTAGTTGTAGCAAACATACAAGGACCAATTTCTGAGATATTTGAAATTGTTAAGTTCGGATCATTTATACATCTCTTTGCGACTGAAGAAGAGGCCACCCATTTTTTAAGAAATAAGTAATTTTTCCAATCGCCATTTTTTTGTCAAAAACATTTGAAAAAATAGTGAATGAATGGAAATATTTCACCCTATTACCACTACATTTTCTATAATAATAGTGGACCAATAGGAGGGATTATTTATGAATATCACAACGATAATCGAACTGAATAACCAAGAAGTTGAACAGATGGCAGGAGCTAAGATGATGTTTGTGCAAGAGCAAATTACTGAACAGATTATTCATACTTGCGTGGATTGCTTTACTGTAGAAGGGTCAGAGGAGAAGATTGAGCCGGAACAAGCAATGGAAAAGGTTTTTGAGCAATTAAAAGGTAATGGTGTGATACCTTCAGGTGTAACAGAATTCTCCTTTGAAATGCCCGCTTGTGGTACGATCAAAAAAAATAATCAAGTTATTGCAGAAATCCCACAAAATGTTGTCCTGACATTTACGATATAAATAATAGAGGAAAAACCACCATCCTGACCAGTAACGTTAGGATGGTTTTTTCAATACAGAAAATTCGACATTATTCTTAGTGGTCAAAGTGAAAGTAACGTATAATAGCAAGAGAAAACATAGATAAAAAGAGGTGAGTTTAGTGGGTATTCATATTGGATTTATTGGTTGTGGGAAGATGGGACAAGCCATATTAACAGGACTACTTAGCAAAAGGAATATAGACAAAAGTCAAATTCGGGTAAGTGCGAAGACTGAAACTACCTTAAGTAAAGTAAAAGAGATCTTTGGTGTTCAAACAACTACCAACAATAGAGATATTGGAAAATGGGCTGATATTTTAGTGATAGCTGTGAAACCGAATTTACATAAAGAGATTATCGAGGAAATTAGAACAGAGATTTCCCCTAATACGATAGTGGTTACCATTGCCGCAGGTATTACATTACAATTCTTAGAGCAATCATTTGGAATGCCCGTAAAGGCAGTTAGAGCTATGCCTAATACTCCTTCTCTTGTTGGAGAGGGAATAACAGCGTTATGTTTTCATGATCTTGTTTTAAAGGATGAAAGAGAACAGGTTTCCAATATATTTGAGTCTTTAGGACAGGTTGAAGAATTTCCGGAGATGTTAATGAACAGTGTTCCAGCGATTAGTGGTTCTTCACCTGCTTATGTGTACATGATGATTGAATCATTAGCAGATGGAGCTGTTATGCAAGGGATTGCACGTGACAAGGCCTATAGGATGGCTGCTCAAGCGGTTCTTGGTGCTGCCAAGATGGTTTTAGAAACAGGATTACACCCTGGAGTATTAAAGGATCAAGTTTGTACCCCAGGTGGTGCTACCATCGAAGCGGTAGCAGCCCTAGAAAAAACAGGCTTTCGTTCCTCCATTCTTTCAGCAATGGAAAGTTGTACAGAAAAAGTAATCAAACTAACAGAAAACGAATGAAGAGGAGTTTGGGAATGCGTAATAGGATTAAAAATGGGGAAAATAAGCATAATCTGGCTGATTATCCTTTAGGGGGTGTTTTTAATGAATATGGACAAATATAAACTTCTCCTTTTTAAAAAAATTAAGGATCAGCTTTCCATATGGTTTGAGAAGGAACCCGATAAACATGCCACGAAGGATGAGCTGTTTCTTTTTCTACATTCCATCAAAGGGACAGCGGGCACGATTGAATTGGGTGGATTATTTACTCTTGTTACAAATTTAATGAATGAGATTGAACGTAATAATACAAAGCTTGAATGGGAGAAACAAGAATTACGTGACTTCCTTTACGAGTTAATGGATTTAAGTTATCAGTATGAACATTTCGAGACGATAGATGTTTCGAAACCGATTATTAGAGATGAGGGGACACCTCTTATTCAAGTGATTGATGATGATATTTCCATGCTCATCTTATTAAAAGATACACTTGAAGAAAAGGGCTGGATAGTAGTTGCGCATACTGATCCGGAAGTAGGAAAAGAATTGTTCTATGAACTGCAACCTGACTGTTTAATTATAGATGTTAATCTTCCGGGAACAAATGGTTTTCAGCTTTTGGAGGACCTTAATCATCATCTTGAAAAAATGTTTATACCAACAATCATGATTAGTATTGAAAACGACCGGATGACAAGAATAAAGGCTATTGAATCTGGGGCAGATGATTTTATAGAGAAGCCGTTAGATCTTGAGGAATTCATACTACGTGTAAAACGTCAACTAAATAGAAAAAAGTTATTTGATCAATCAGTCATGATCGACGAACTTACAAAAGTGTATAACCGTAGATTTTTGAACGATTCTTTACAAAGGAGTCTCGTTGAAATTGAGAGATCTAGCACTTATTTCAGTGTAGCTGTACTTGATTTGGATTATTTTAAAAAGGTAAATGATACATATGGACATATTGTTGGAGATAGAGTATTACAGACGTTTGCACATTTCCTAAAGGAACATGTAAGAGGGACGGATTTTGTCTTTCGATACGGAGGAGAGGAATTCGTCATCTTATTTCCTAGAACAAATGATACCGACGTAAAGAATATTCTTACTAGGTTGTTAGAGAAATTCTTTAACACTCCTTTTACAGAAAACGGAAAAACTTTTTATATTTCGTTCTCAGCTGGGGTTTTTATGGTTTTAGATGAGAAAATGGATAGTAAAACCGTAATTAATACAGCTGATCAAGCGTTGTATTTAGCAAAAGAGAATGGGAGAGCAAGAGTTGAAAGTGCCAATCAATTAAACCTTGGTGCTGCCAAGAAAACTCTACATGTATCCCTTATTGATGATGATGTGATTATTCGAACAATGATAACGAAAATTCTTCAGAGTATGGAATTTGAGTTTGTTGATCTTGATATTTGTTCTTTTGAAAATGGGGTTGATTTTTTTGACTCGGGTAGACATGATATTTCCGGTCAGCATTTTCTAGTTCTCGATGGAGTAATGCCTGTGATGGATGGAACTGAAGTACTTCAACGGGTGAAGTCAGGAAGGAAAAGGAAACAGTTCCATGTTCTTATGCTAACGGGACGGAAAAATGAACAGGATATTGCTCGTTCACTAAAGCTCGGAGCGGATGACTATGTGACAAAACCTTTTAGTATTCAGGATCTTCAAGCGAGAATCTATAGTTTTATTCAAAGGATAACTAAATGATAATTTCAAATGAAGGAATTGTTCTCTTTTATGCAACCATTTTTATACTCATCATATTGCTAGTCATCTTGCTTTACTTAATTATTCGGAAAACCCTAGAAAACCAAGAAACACTAAAGGTTGATATGATAAAAAAGGAAATAGAAACATCACTGTTTGAAAGCATTTCAGAAGGAAAAGTTTATGAGCGGTCCAATCGAGACCGTTTTTCTTTGAAAGCAATGGAGGAATTATTAAAAAGCTACTCCGATACGGTCGTTGGGACAATGGAGATCCAATCTATTACAGCCATGGCAGATAAATACCTATCGGAAGGATATAGAAAAGTATTAAAAGGTAGAAATTGGAGCAAAAGAATCAATGCCTTATATCATATTGAAGATTTTCAAATGCATCAGCTCTCAGATGATGTTAGACAACTTTTACAAAGTCGTTCTATAACGAGAGAAGAAGTGATTGTTAGTATTCGCTTTTTAGCAGCAACGGGTAGGTTCGAAGAAGTTTTTGAGTTTGTGAATGAGAGGTACACTGATTTAACAGATTTTGACTATAGAAGTATTTTGTTCAAACTAGATGAACCTTCCTTCGGTTTGCTGGTTGAAAGGTTTTCTGAATGCCACCCTACCCTTCAATGGTCCATCCTTGAAATCATTTCAATTAGAAAAGAGCTTTCTTATCTCACATTTGTGGAAAGGATATTCCATCTGTATAAGGGAGAGGAAACAGGGATTCGTGCACTTAAAGCTATTGCATCTATTGGATTTACTACCGATATTGAACAGTTTTACCCATTAGGGGAGAGCTCAGAATGGCAGGAGCGAATGCTATTTGCTAAGTTAATTCGTTTTTTCCCTTCGGAGTCCTCGTACGACATTTTAGCAACGTTAATTCATGATCGAAATTGGTGGGTTCGTTCTCAAGCGGCTCAATCATTTACAAAGCTATCTAAAGGAAGAGAACGTTTAATTAAAATAATGGAAAACTCGCACGATCCGTATGCTAGAGACATTGCAGCAGAGTGGCTTCAAAAAGGGGAAATATAATATGCTACAACTGATTGGGGAGTCTATTGGGATTGTTTTTGGGGGTTTTATCACTATATACATGGTATTAGTGATTAGTTTTTACTCAGTGATATTACTATTATCACTTCTTCAGCTTAGAAGAGAATATAAACTTGATAAAGAACAAGCTTATGATGAATATCTAAATGATCTATATACTAAGCCAATTTCTATCATTGTTCCTGCCTTTAATGAGGAGGCAGGGCTGATTCAAAGTGTACGTTCTTTGCTAGGAATCAATTATCCCACTTATGAAATTATAGTTGTTAATGACGGATCGACAGATGATAGTCTGAATAAAATGATTCGTCATTATGAGATGAAAGAAATTAAAAAAGTGATTCGAAAGCAGGTTGAAACAAAAAATATCAAAGGAATTTATCAGTCCAGAACTTTACCAAACCTTTATCTGATTGATAAAGAAAATGGTGGGAAAGCAGATGCATTGAATGTAGGATTGAATTTCTCTCATTATCCTTATATTTGTTCATTAGATGGGGATTCCATTTTAGAACGAGATGCCTTCTTAAAGGTAATGAAACCAATTATGCTTTCAAATGAAGATGTTATCGCTTCTGGAGGAAGTGTAAGAATTGCCAATGGTTGTAAAATATCAAATGGTCATTTGCTTGAAGTGGGATTATCCAAACATCCTCTAGTGATTATGCAGATCATTGAGTATCTCCGTGCCTTTTTAATGGGGAGAATTGGTTTAAGTCGTCATAATCTTCTATTGATCGTATCAGGAGCATTTGGTGTTTTTTCAAAAAGCTGGGTGGCTGAAGCGGGTGGTTATAAGACCACTACGGTTGGTGAAGATATGGAGTTAGTAGTGCGTTTGCACCGATTGATTAAAGAGAAAGGTGTAAAGAAAAAGATTGTATATGTACCAGACCCAGTATGTTGGACCGAAGTGCCGGAGGAAACCAAGTTTCTGCGGAGACAGAGAAGAAGATGGCACCGGGGCTTATTTGAAAGTCTTTGGGCACATAGGAAGCTGGCATTTAATCCCAAATACGGTCCGATCGGAATGATTTCCTTTCCGTATTTTTGGATTGTTGAGTTCTTTGGTCCTATCATTGAGCTCTCTGGGTATATTTATATTTTATGCTCCTTGTTTATAGGTGGAATTTATTTAGAGTTTGCTATTATCATTTTTCTTCTCTCTTGTTTGTATGGTTCTTTGTTCTCGATGGCCTCTGTTTTGTTAGAAGAGTGGAGTCTACGCAAATATCCAAAAGTATCCCATATCGTAAAATTATTTCTTTACTCCATGACTGAGACGCTTTGGTATCGGCCATTAACCGTCTTTTGGCGTTGCGAAGGGATTTGGCAGATTATTGTTGGAGAAAAGGGCTGGGGAGAAATGAAAAGAAAAGGTGTATCGGAATGAAGAGTTGGCTTTCGAAACCACAAATGTTCGTCTTTGGATTTATTGCAATTATATTAATAGGAATAACAAGTCCTTTTTGGCTATGGACAGTGAAACCAAATAAAGAGTTAAATGTATTAATTCTCGATAAGACGGTTCCTGACCAATCATACCGAGAACATAGCGGACTAACTTGGCTCTTGAATAACGAGAAATATGTTACTAGCGACGGTGAAAGGTACAGTATTGAAAAAAGCTATAGTGGATTTGTTCCTAAAGAAGGGGAAGAGTATGAAATTCGCACTCTCCCAAAAGAATTAGAATCGTATGATGTATTTTACTTCGCTGATTCCTACGGAGTCTATGAAAAGGAATTCTATGGAGAAAATCATCAGGGAGAACGGTCTAAGCATTTGTATGGCGGCTTACAAGAAGATGAAGTGGAGGCTATACATCAGGAACTACTTTCAAATAAGGGTAAAACCCTAATAGCTGAGTTTAATACTTTTGCTAGCCCCACATCCGCATTAGCTCGTGAAAAAGTTTCTAATCTGTTAAATGTTGATTGGACAGGATGGATTGGCAGGTATTTTCCTAAGCTAGAGGGGGAAGAGGTTCCAACCTGGGTGAGAGAAAATTACGAGAAATCGAACGGAGAATGGAATTTTTCAGGTGAAGGGTTAGTATTTGTGGACAACAATGATTATATTGTCGTCCTTGATAAAAATGAGTTTAAGGGTGAAGGCCCAAGTTTCCAATATACTGAACAAGGTGAGGAGCTCTTTAAAAATAAGAAAAATGATACAGATTATTCTTATTGGTTTGATATTATTTCCGCAAGAGATTCGGATGAAATTTTAGCAACATACCATTTATCTGTAACAAAGGAAGGCGAATCAAAGCTTGCAGACAATGGGATTCCAGTTGCTTTTCCTGCAGTCATCAGCCATAAGAATGCTAGTTTCTCTGCCTATTATTTTGCTGGTGATTATGCCGATGAGGGAGATGTTACATCCATTTACCAGACAAGGGGAATATCTAATTGGAGAGAATTTGCTCAGGCTGATTCTTTTTACTGGCGTGTCTATGTGCCGATGATGAAACAAATTCTTCGTTACGGTTTAGAACCATCCGATGAGCAGGAAGTGGTGGAGCTTGTTTCAGAGAATGGAACCTCCATGAATAGTAAAACAGATGAAGAGTCTATTCAAATCCAAAAGAATGGTAAGTGGGAGGATCTCCTGATTAAAGGGGTGAACATGGGCATAGCTAAACCAGGTTACTTTCCTGGTGAAGCGGCCATTTCTAAAGATGAATACTTTAGATGGTTTAAAATGATTGGTGCCATGAACGCGAATGCCCTACGTATTTATACCATTCATCCCCCACAATTTTATGAAGCATTCTACGAATATAATAAACAAGCCAAGACACCTTTATTTTTATTCCATGGAGCTTGGGTGACAGAAGAAACATTGATAGAGACACAGGATGCCTATGATCCGTCCGTTGTGAACGAATTTCAAGGAGAAATGAGAGACATCGTTGATATCGTTCATGGAAATGCACGCATAGAAGAAAAACCAGGGCATGCATCAGGCTCTTATACTCATGATATTTCACCTTATGTACTAGGGTATATTATCGGAATTGAGTGGGATCCAGAGGTTGTTTTGAATACGGATACGATACATGAGGGAATAGAGCAGTATAAGGGAGACTACTTCTATACTGAGAATGCAACACCATTTGAAGCTTGGGTAGCGAGCCGAATGAATGACATGGCAAGCTATGAGGCAGAAATGTATAATTGGCAACATTCCATGAGCTTCACCAACTGGGTAACCACGGACCTATTAACTCATCCGGCTGAGCCTGCGGAGGAAGAGGATATGGTTAGTGTTGATCCCAATCATATTAAAAACACGGATCAATTTCATGCGGGTTTATTTGCCTCTTATCACGTCTATCCCTATTTTCCAGACTTCCTAAACTTTGAGGAAGATTATGTGAATTATGTAGATAGCAGTGGAGAGAAAAATAATTATGCCGGTTATCTACATGATTTGAGAAATGGACATGAAATGCCAGTCGTCATTGCTGAGTACGGAGTGCCTTCCTCAAGGGGATTAACTCATGAAAATGTTCATGGAATGGATCAAGGTAATCACAGTGAACAGGAGCAGGGTGAAATCAATCGAAAGCTCTTTCAAACCATTGTTTCCGAAGGCTTTGCAGGAGGTATGGTGTTTACCTGGCAGGATGAGTGGTTTAAACGAACATGGAACACAATGGATTTCGATAATCCAGACCGCAGGCCGTATTGGTCAAATATACAGACGAATGAACAAATGTTTGGAATGCTTGGGTTTTCCCCTTCCTTATTGGGAAAAGAAATGACTTTAGACGGAAAAGACAGTGACTGGAGAAAATCGCTGATTGAGCCTTTAGCACAATCAAAGAATGAAGATAATTTATTGGCAGGTATGTATGTAACTTCTGATGCAGCAAATATATATGTGCGTCTCGATTATCAACAATCGATAAATTTACAAGAAACTCCGACATATATCACGTTTGATACGATTGGAGATCAAGGACAAACACAGATTCCCCTTCGTACCGGTCAATCGCTGTCAGCAACGTCTGGTGTTGATTTTTTAGTCACATTGGCTGGCAAAGAGGAATTGAGGATAACAGTGGATAGCTACTATGATTCCTTTTACTTTCAATATGGTGAACAGTTAAAGCTGATTCCAGCAGAAACGTATCCTTCAAAAAAGGATAATGGTGTGTTCCATCCAATTCGCTTAGCATTAAACAAACAATTAACGATTCCTTCAACAGGGAAAACCTATCCTTTTGAAGCCTATGAGACGGGACAACTTCTTTATGGCTCAGGGAACTCTAAGGATGAAAAATATAACTCTTTGACAGATGTAAGCATTAGCGAGGATGGAACGATGGTCGAGCTACGTATTCCATGGTTAATGCTAAATATAAAGGATCCTAGTGAAAAAGAAATCATTGGGGATATGTGGAAGAGCGGAATAGAGGGTACAAAACATATTGAAGGCATCAATATTTCTGCATTTGTATCAACAGAAAAGGGGCTTTCAGTTTTACCTGAAACAGGTGACACTAATACCATATCTAAAACTGTATTTTATAAATGGAATAAATGGGAGCAGCCAGTATACAGTGAACGATTAAAGGATTCTTATTATATGATGAAGGAAACATACGGGGGGATTAAAGAGTGAAAAGGATTTTATTAGCTGAAGATGAAGAAGTATTAAGAATGCTTGTTGTAGACACTCTTGAAGAAGAAGATTATGAAGTAGATGAGGCAGCAGATGGAACGGAGGCGGTCCAGCTTTTTGAGGAAAACAGCTATGATTTACTCGTTTTAGATTATATGATGCCTGGGTTAACAGGGTTAGAAGTGATTGACCATGTAAGACAAAAAGACAAGGATGTAAAAATCTTAATGCTCTCAGCAAAGAGTCAACAATATGAACAGGAAAAAGTGATTGAGGCAGGAGCTAACTACTTCATGGCCAAACCTTTTAGTCCGATGGAGCTAAAAGGTAAGCTTGGGGATATCTTAAATGAAAGATAGCTCGAATAAAAAACAAAGCATATTAAAACAATTTATTCAGTTAATGATCATTTTTCTCTCTTTGATCCTTATAGGTACGTCTTTAAATCTTTTTTTTCAGTATAAGCAAAGCAATGACTATATTGAAAAAAGAGCTCTTATTGTCGAGAAAGAGAAAATCACGAGAGATTTGTATTACACACTGAATACGGCGTTATTTGATGTTCGGGGATATTTTGCTTACGGTAATGAAGAGCTGAAAAAAAGAGCATACTCGCAACAGCCTGAGATTAGAAAACTAGCTAAAAAATTGGAGGCAAGTGCGACTAATGATGATGATTCGGAGTATGTTAGAGAGCTTAACAGCTTTGTGGATTATTATTTTGTCGAAACACTTCCTCAGGCAGTCGGGTACTACGAGTCTGGGCGACAGGATGAGCTAATTAATTTGGCTCAGCTTGGCGCTACAACACGAACTAATGAATTTTTGGATTTGACTCACGAATACATGGATGTAATTGATAACGAATTAAATACAGCCATTAATGATATGAGGCGAACTCAAACCATTTATCAAAATGTATTTCTTGCGTTTATCATATTTCTCCTAGTGTTCCTTTTTAGAATTATCAGGCAAATGCTGACAAATATTGGCGCACCCTTATCTCATCTAGCGAAGACAGCATCAGATATAACAGAGGGAAAGGATTCAGAGATTTTTATTGATCCACAACGAAAAGATGAAATTGGTGTTCTGTCTTTCGCGTTAAAGAAAATGCTCCATTCTATACAAGAAAAAGAACAGAATCTATTAGCACAAAATGAGGAGTTATTAGCACAGCAAGATGAGCTTTATGCGCAACAATCGGAGCTGGAAAACGCCCTTTATGTCGTAAATGAAAGCAAAATTAAAATTGAAAATCGTAATGAATTAACAAACAAATTAACAAACACTCTTGAAAAGCAAAAGCTTCTTGATAGCATCGTGTTACAGATGTCGCGAATTATCAAGGCAGATCGAGGGTTAATCATTTTGCTTGAGGACCAAGCGTATAGTTCCTATGGAATTTCCTCAACCGGTGTAGAACAATTTAAAAAGAACATATACAATGGCTTGAACAGCATCCTTATTGTACATCAGCAACCCTATACGATAAAGAGGGAGATAGTAGAATCTGAGAAGGGGTACCATGAGGGGAAATTGTACTCTTATGATTTATACTTGCCTGTGATCTCCTCGAATGATGTGGTAACAGCCATTATGGTTTTTAGCAGGTTTGGACATGCGTTTAGAGAATCTGAAATTGAAGAATTACAGTCTATCACCAAGCAAATGAGCAATTCCTTAGAGAAGGTTTATATTCATGAATTGACTGAAACAGAACGCCTAAGGAATCAGTCGATTTTAAATACCACTCATGAGGGGATTCAGCTTATCGATCAGAGCGGAGTGGTTCTATTAGTAAATAAAGCCCTTTGCGAAATGTTTGAATGTATTGCGGATGGAAGAGATTTAGTAGGACTTGACCTTCAAGATTGGACATCCTTTATGCAAAAAGATATGGAAGAGAAGGATGAGTTTTTGCAGTTTGTCCAATCGGCAATAGAAACGAACCATTTAAATAACTCTAACTCATTTATTTATAAGCGATTAGATAAGCATCAAGTGATTAAGGTATATAGTGAGGCGCTATTTCAGGAAGATATTCGAATTGGTACCATCCTTGTTCACCGAGACATTACAAAAGAATTCGAAGTGGATCAAATGAAGTCTGAGTTTGTGAGTACAGTTAGTCATGAGTTGCGAACTCCTTTAGCAAGTATTTTAGGATTTACAGAGCTTATGTTACATCGTGAGTTAAAGCCAGACCGAAGATTAAAGTATTTAACCACGGTTTACAATGAGGCAAAGCGACTTACCGCATTAATTAATGATTTCCTTGATGTTCAACGTATGGAGGCAGGGAAACATACGTATGAGAAAAAATATTTTGAATTATTGCCAGTTGTTGAGTCAGTGTCAAATACATTAAGAGCTACAACAACGATACATGAAATAACCGTCACCTCAACCGCTGAAAATGATTGGATCTTAGGAGATCGAGAGAAGATTGAGCAAGTACTTACCAATCTAGTGGGAAATTCGATTAAATACTCTCCTAATGGAGGAAATATTATACTTAATCTATTTCACTAGTGTTGCGTTAATTTAATTTGACTATTGGAAATACTTAAAATGTTCAATTTTATTATTTTGTGCAAAGAAAAAGTCCTTTATAATGGATAAGTCAGGTGGTAACCCGTCCAAATCCACTATAAAAGGACATACGCATGGACAAGATTACACGAAAAAATTCATTTGGACAATGGTTTTCACCAATAAACCTTCAATTATTTGAAGAACAGGTGAAAACGATGAAATTAGATTACTATACGAAAAAACTAACGACTGAGTCATTCCTTAAATTACTACTTTTTGCGCAACTACAAGAAATCGAAAGTCTGCATGCACTAAGCGATAGTCTATTCGATGACCAGCTTCAAAAAGGAATCGACCTTGATTCTATCAGTATTTCTCAGCTGTCACGCCGATTGAATGGGATGAATCCAGATATATTCCAAAGGCTTTTCCTTGATTTAGTATCACAAATTCATACCAAAACGTACTATACGAAACTTGTGATGCCGTTAAAAATTATTGATTCAAGCACGCTGCCACTCAATTTAACCAATCATAAATGGGCAAAATTTCGCAAAACAAAGGCGGGAGTAAAGTTGCATCTCCGTCTTGTGTTTATGGAAAAAGGTACTTCCTATCCTGAAAAAGCCGTTATGACAACTGCAAAAGAACATGACCGTGGTCAGCTTGAAATCATGGTGGATGACAAGGAATGCATGTATGTGTTTGATCGTGGCTATCTAGACTACGAGCGCTTTGATCGCATGACTGATGATGGCTACTTTTTTCTTTCCAGACTACGTAAAAATGCAGTCATACGGGAAGTTTTCGATTTTAACCTACCAGAGAAAGCGACTGTTTTGTCAGACCAAATGGTATTGATTGGTACGACTCAAAACCGTGCTGAAAATTACTTTCGCCTTCTAAAAGTGATGGATTCAAAAGGAAATGAACTCCAGCTTATTACGAATCGTTTTGATTTGAGTGCCGAAGAAATTTCGGAGATGTACAAATCTCGCTGGGCAATTGAGCTATTTTTTAAGTGGATTAAACAACATCTCAGCATCAAAAAATTCTACGGTCAAAGCGAATGGGCAGTTCAAAATCAAGTGTTTATCGCACTGATTGTTTTTTGCCTACATGTTCTCGTACAAATCGAAACAAAAAGTAAGCGAAAAACCTTACAAATTAGCCGTTATTTAAGGGCTGCATTGTGGAAACCAGCGAATATCTGGCTTCGAAAGATTGAAGGAAAAGCCATCCCTTAAATAAACAAATTGTCGTTGTCGCACAGGTCTAATTGTAAATAAAATCCAAATGGATGGAGCCACCTTTAATAGGGTATTTACCTTTTTGGCTCTAATCAAGAAAGATGATTAAACTGAAAATTATGACATTATTTATACAACACTAGTGAATCTATTTGAAACTAATGGAATATTAAGGTTGGATATTACAGATGAAGGTTTGGGTATTCCTGAAAATGTAGGGGACTCTATCTTTACAAAGTTTTATCGTGTGGACAATTCAGACCGAAGAAAAATTGGCGGGACAGGACTAGGTCTTGCCATTGTAAAGGAAATAATGAATGCGCATGAAGGCGATGTAACTTTTACATCTAAATATGGAAACGGAAGTACCTTCACTATTTCTTTCCCGATAGTTAAAAGAGAGGTAACCAGCAGTACTGACAAAGTGGGTGTACAAGCTTCCAATTACAAAGTGTTTGTAATTGAGGATGACGAAAGCTTGCTAGATCTAATTTCACAAGAGTTACTTGATAACAGATTCACCGTTACTCAATTTACAAATGGTGACCATGCAATGGATGCTTTAATGGAAGAGGTCCCAGATGCAGTAATTCTTGATATCACTTTAGATAAAGGGAATGTTGATGGCTGGGATATTATGCGGTTTATGAAAGAGAAAAAGGAATTAAAGCAAATCCCAGTCATAATCTCTAGCGCGCTTGATGAGAGAGACAAAGGTTTAGCGAACGGAGCCGAGGAATACTTTGTTAAACCATATAAAACAAGTCAGTTATCTAAAATTGTCATGCAATTATTACTAAAGATTGGAAAAGAAGGACAAGTGATTGTACCTCTTGTAGAAGAACAAGGTATTGAAAAACCATCAGAATAATCTTTTTCGTGCGAAAGGACTAGGGCAATGCTCTAGTCCTTTTTTACATTATTCTCTCTAAAATTAGGCTTGCTCATTTGTTTTGGACAAAAACGTTTCGGGAAAGGAAAGATTACAAAGAAAATATCGGCGTGGTTGCCGTTCATATAAAGGGAGCGTCTACCGAATGGTAGGCGCTTCTATGGTTGTTTAAATAAAATCACACATCAATGATATCAGGAAATATGGATGGGTTATCAACAAACGGTGCCTTACATACAATATTTTCTTCGGTAAATGGGTGAGTAAACTCAACCTTAAAAGCATGCAGCGCTTGTCTTTTCAGCTTAACACGACTTCCATAAAGGGAATCACCCATAAGAGGGTGACCAATAGAGCTTAAATGTACTCGAATTTGATGTGTTCTTCCTGTATCAAGTTGGCAGCTTATTAAAGTTGTATTATTTTTTGCACGGTAAGCATGTACTTTATAGTGTGTAACAGCCGATTGACCAGTAGAAGAAACTCTTCTTCTTGTTGGATGATGCCGATCTCTTCCAATCGGTTTTGAAATGGATCCTCCGCTTGTTTTCATTTTCCCTTCTACTAAAGCGACGTATGTTCTTTTAATCTTTCTTTCCTCAAGAAGTCGATCTAGAATAGCCCCACACATTCGATGCTTGGCAAAAATTACAGCACCCGTTGTATCCCGATCAAGACGATGGATATGCTTGATATAATGAAGTTCTCCTTTTGAATGAAGGTGAAACGCTACGCCATTTAAGAGACTAAAATAGTCTTTCTCTGAATTTGGATGTGTATCCATTCCAGCGGGTTTATTAGCTATGAGTAGGTGATCATCTTCAAATAGGATGTCAATCTCCATATAAGTAGGTTGGACTATTGATGGCTCGGGAAGAAAGAATGGAATAGATAAGGTATCACCTGAATGAAAATGAGATGTCCAGTTTGCCTCTTGCCCATTGACTAACACACTTTTTTCCATTCTCAATTCATGAACTAGTTTTTTAGGGGCCTTCCAATAATCTTTAAATAAGCTTTCTATTGTGTATTTCTCCCAATCTTTTTGAATATAAATATGGAACTGTTGTCCAACTGTTTTTGTTTGTAACATTGTGCTCTCCGTTCTTAACTTATCATTTTAATCGTGGTGATAATTACCACCATAGAGACAGGTTTTTTTATGGTATTCTTAATTTATATTTTACTTTAGAACTAAAGGATATTTAAAGGTGGGTTAAAAGTGAAGATTGTTTTTGCGTCGACACCAGACCAAGAAGAGAAAATTAATGAACTTGTAAAAAGGTTTTATCGAGATATTTTTCCTATGTATTTCTCTGATAAAGACATAAAAAAATTCGAGGCTCAAAATGTTTTGAGTAATGAGACGGCACAGCTTGATGGGACATTAAAGGAAGCGTATCATGTGATTGCTTCACTTCAAACATTGCTTTCGATTCTAGAATCAAGCATCTTAACATACGATCACCAAGCTTTGTATGAAAAAAATGTTGAAACCTTACATGAGTATGGATATAATTTCCCGTTTTCTTATGATGAATTTATCTATGCAAAAGAAAATAAAACAAGCTTTTTCAGCACCTACACCCAGGCTGCTAATCAATTATTAATTTAAAAGCCGACTACATAAATAGTCGGCTTTTTTAAATCTTATTTTGTATTTTCGTTAAACCAGCTCTCAAAATCAGGTTCTTCGTGGTAACCTACGATTCTTGCTACTTCTTTCCCATCCTTGTATTGAATAATTGTAGGTGTTTCTTGAATTCCGTAATCATCCCAACCTTGCTCAAATTCAAGAAGATTATATTGAACAAGATTAATATCCATCTCTTCAGATAATGGGGCAACTATTGGAGTTGTGCGCTGACAGTGTGGACAAGTCGGACTGTAAAAATAAACGGTCATATCATCTCCATTATCTAACTGAGTTTGAAGATCTTCTGGAAGAATGAGGTTTTGATAATTAGGATCCTCTAATTGAGCAACGGTTTCGGGGTGAAGCGTATCTTTGTTGTAAATATTGTCATCACTTACTTTTTCTTCATTTTGCATTTTTGTAACAATAGCTAATGCACCAAACAATACTACGATAATACCAATAAAAATAAGAACTTTTTTCATAAATTATTTTTCCTCCTTCGTTTGCTTCCATACTAGAAAGCTACAAACAAACACAATAATAAATGCAATTAGAGCAAGAAAAGGGATGGAAATGAATCCAAGCCAATTAATATATTGCCCTGTACAAGGAATACGCCCACATGCTGGTGCTGTATCTGCTAAAAAGGCAACCTTTTGCAGTCCATAATGGTAAAGCGAGATCATCCCACCAACTGCCGAAAGAATCATCGTATAAAAGGCGATACCATAATCCTTTTTTACAGTGGCTATACCTAATAACACAACAAATGGATACATAACGATTCGTTGATACCAGCAAAGTTCGCAAGGCTCGTACTGGCGTATCTCTGAAAAATATAAACTCCCAAACATGGCTATCAGTGCCGCAGCGAAAGCAAGGAAAAGCAAGTTTTCGCGCTTGTCATTTTTTTTCATACTATATTCTCCTTAAACGTAATGACCGTGAATTTATTATAAATAGATTGTACAAAAATGTATATCACTCTACACTTATGTCTTCTTTTTTTCCGACAATTCCATAAAAAAAGAAATGAATGAATTCAGTTAAAAATTGATCCTTATTTGAGTTTGATTGGAAGATATCTGAATGCTTTTGAATAGCATCTGTCATTGCTTGGAGGATGAAAAAAATTGTATTCATTGATAAGCTACTTGATATATCACCGCTTTTTCGCCCTTCTTCAATAAATGTAACAATGAGCGGCATAGATTTTTCATTTGCAAATTCCTGAAATAAATTCGCGATTTGACTATTCTCTGAAATGATGGCTTCAATAAATTCCGGACTGAGTTCATTTGTGGATGAGAGCTTTAATTCAATCAATTTTATTAGCTTGTCTTGAAAAGAAAGGTCACAATAAATTAATTGTTGAAAGGAGTCAATTTGCCTCTCTAGATAATCCTTTAGGACATCATAGACTAGCTCGTCCTTACTTCCAAAATAATTATAGATCGTCACTTGAGAAACATTCGCTTTTTTGGCGATTTCATGAATGTTTACCTTTTGAATTCCGTACTTTGTGAATAAAGAAAAAGCTGCCTTCCGAATCTGTTCCATTTTTTGAAGCCTTCTTCGTTCAAACCCGTTCATATCTTCACCTCTTTCCAATTTTAAAAAAAATAATGAAATAATACAAATGTAACATTTTAAAATTTGGAGAGATGTGTATTTTTTACAAAAAACATCACTAGTGTTGCATAAATACTGACTGAATTTTCAGTTTTAAAGTTCTTCCCGTTTAGAGCCAAAAAAGTAAGTACCTAAGCAAAGGTGGCTCCATCCATTTGGAAAAATATTTACAATTAGACAGTTGCGACGACGACAGTTTGTGTATTAAGGAATCGTTTTTCCTTCGATTTTCCGAAGCCAAATATGTGCCGGCTTCCACAAAACAGCTCTTAGATAACGGCTAATTTGTAAGGTTTTACGCTTGCTTTTTGTCTCGAGTTGAACGAGGACATGTAGGCAAAAAACGATTAATGCGATAAACACTTGATTGTGGATCGCCCATTCACTTCGACCGTAGAACTTTTTGATATTGAGGTGCTGTTTGATCCATTTGAAAAACAACTCAATTGCCCAGCGCGATTTATACATCTCTGAAATCTCTTCGGCGCTTAAATCAAAACGATTCGTAAGTAACTGAAGTTCGTTTCCTTTTGAATCCATCACTCTTAAAAGACGAAAGTAGTTCTCAGTACGGTTTTGAGTTGTACCAATCAACACCATTTGATCGGACAGAACATTCGTATCCTCGGGTAGATTATAATCGTAGACCTCTCGTATGACTGCGTTTTTACGAAGCCTAGATAGAAAAAAGTACCCATCATCTGTCATGCGATCAAAGCGTTCATAGTCTAGATAGCCCCGGTCAAATACATACATGCATTCCTTGTCGTCTACCATGATTTCGAGTTGACCACGATCATGTTCCTTTGCCATTGTTAGCACAGCCTTTTCAGGATAAGAAATTCCTTTTTCCATAAATACTAGGCGCAAATGTAACTTTACACCCGCTTTTGTTTTGCGGAACTCTGCCCATTTATGATTAGTCAAATTAAGTGGCAATGTGCTTGAATCAATGATTTTTAACGGCATGACGAGTTTGGTGTAGTGTGTTTTGGCATGAATTTGTGCGACCAGATCAAGGAAAAGTCGTTGGAATAAATCTGGATTCATCCCATTTAATCGTCGTGAAAGCTGAGAAATACTAATGGAATCCAGATCAATGCCTTTTTGGAGTTGATCATCAAAAAGACAATCACTCAACGCATGAAGACTTTCTACTTCTTCAAGCTGTGCATAAAGTAATAATTTTAAAAATGATTCCGTCGTAAGTTTTTTCGTATAGAAATCTAATTTCAATGTTTTCACTTGATCATCAAATAATTCAACATTTATAGGTGAAAACCATTGTCCAAATGATGTTTTTCGTGTAATCTTATCCATAAGATTGGTCCTTTATTATTGGATTTGGACGGGATTACCACCTGACCTATCCATTATAAAGGACTTTTTCTTTGCATAAAATAATAAAATTGAACATTTTGAGTTTTTTAAATAGTGAAATTAAATTAATACAACACTAGTGAAAAAACATATATAATGAAAATGGTTTCTTAAGTTGTCACAAAAACTAACGACAAAAAAGAGGGAAACGCACACTCTGGCTTGAATAATAAAGTTAGAAAACACTTTCAGGAGGAGACGTAATGAGCTGGAAAGAAAAAGTACATACTTGGAATCAATTTGATAAGCTCCCAGAAGAGTTAAAGGGGCAACTACAAAAGCTATCCGATGTAGAATTAGAGGATGCTTTTTATAAAAATTTAGAGTTTGGTACAGGTGGTATGCGTGGAGAAATTGGTGTTGGTACGAATCGTATGAACATCTTCACGGTTAGAAAGGCATCAGCTGGCCTTGCAACATATATAGAAGAATTTGGTCAAGAAGCAAAGGATAGAGGTGTGGTCATTGCATATGATTCTCGCCATAAATCAAGTGAATTTGCAATGGAGGCAGCAAAGACTTTAGCTACGAAGGGAATTCAAGCATATGTGTTTGATGAGCTTCGTCCAACTCCAGAATTATCTTTTGCAGTTAGACACCTAAATGCTTTCTCTGGAATTGTGATTACAGCAAGTCATAATCCGCCAGAATATAATGGTTATAAGGTGTATGGACCAGACGGTGGACAGCTTCCTTTAGAAGGGGCAGATAAGGTAATTGAAAAAGTTGATGCTATTTCAAATGAGTTAACTATAGAGGTTCGTGACGAACAGGAATTAAAAGAGCAAGGGTTAATTAAGATGATTGGGGCAGATGTTGATCAAGCGTATTTAGAGAAGCTTGTAACGATATCTGAGAATCCTACATTAGCTAAAGAAACGGACTTACAAGTAGTTTTTACACCTTTACATGGGACAGCTAATAAACCGGTACGTTCTGGTCTTAAGGCGCTTGGTTACGAAAATGTGACGATTGTAAAGGAACAGGAATTGCCTGATCCACAGTTCTCTACTGTGAAAAGTCCAAATCCAGAAGAACATGCTGCATTTGAATTGGCAATAGAAGCTGGAAAAAAGGTAAACGCTGATTTATTGATCGCAACGGACCCTGATGCAGACCGTCTTGGAATTGCTGTTAAAAATGAAACAGGGGAGTATGAAATCCTTACAGGAAATCAAACAGGTGCCTTACTACTCCATTACTTACTAGAAAATAAAACGGCAAAGGGAACATTACAAGAAAATGCATTGGTTTTAAAGACCATTGTTACATCTGAATTGGGTGCAACTATTGCTGCTTCTTATGGTGTACCAACGATTGATGTCTTAACAGGATTTAAGTTTATTGCAGAAAAAATTAACGAGTTCGATTCTACAAATGAACATAGCTTCTTGTTTGGATATGAAGAGAGCTACGGGTATTTAATTGGAGATTTTGCAAGGGACAAGGATGCAATCCAGGCTTCTCTTTTAGCAACTGAAGTGTGTGCGTATTATAAAAAGCAAGGCAAGTCTCTATATGAGGCATTATTAATGATTTTTGATAAGTTTGGTTATTACCAAGAAGGCTTACGTTCATTAACGTTAAAAGGGAAATCAGGTGCCGAAACAATTAATAAAACACTTGAATCTTTCCGTGCAGAACCACTTGAAGAACTCATTGGTCTGAAAGTAACTAAAACAGAGGATTACTTAACAAGTACAAGATATGAGGGAGGATCAGAAGAATCAATCGATCTTCCTGCTTCAAACGTGTTAAAGTACTTCTTTGAAGATGGATCATGGGTTTGCTTACGCCCATCAGGGACGGAGCCGAAAATTAAGTTCTATTTTGGTGTAAAGGGCTCAAGCTTAACTGGAAGCAAAGAAAAACTAAAGTCGATTGAAGATGCATTTATGCAAACAGTAGAAAATAAAATGAACACACTATCTAAATAAATCATAAAAAACACGGTCTTTTAGACCGTGTTTTTTTGGTGGAATTCCGGTTGTTACCCCATGGTTATCACTGTATCAAGCAAGCCGTCATTTGCTTCAACAAGATCGTTTGCATGGTCGATGTAACGAAGTAAAGAATATAAATGTTTCTCAATTACTTGGTAATCTTTTTCAAAATTGTACGCGTGAAGGAAATGCTCAATTTTTTTGGCTAAAAAATGGTCCTTCGTTCGTACCATCAATATTAATAAGTTATCCCATTCAGAGCGATGCGTATAGTACAAGGCTCGATCATAATCAACATGATTCATTTTCTCTCTCCTCCTCTTAAGGAGTTGAGTATAGTGTATGATTTACTGTCTAAATCAATCGCAGAAAATCTTGTCACTATTGATATATCAAGGTTTTCATCTTTTTCCTGAATAGGTTTAGGTCATTTAAGACACATTAAAGATGGAAATTTTATTTTAGGAATGGATGAAATGAAAATATCGATATTTCTTATTTGCTTTTTATTGTATTGCCCCTCTGCATTTGCAACTATTGTTCATTCAGATCGAATCTACACATATGAACAAATGCAATTGGATATTCAAAAATTGCAGGAAACTTATGAGGGAGAACTGGAAGTGAAAGTAATTGGGCAATCTTATTATGGGAAAGATATTCCAGCCATTAAAATAGGAAAAGGAAAGAAAAACGTCGTACTCATTGGTGCTCATCATGGTAGAGAGTGGCTAACCACCTCTCTTTTAATGGTTATGCTTGAAAATTATGTTAGAGCTTTAACCTCCGGTGCTAAAGTAGGTCCATTTGATTCTACCATGCTAAATGATGTGTCCATCTGGTTTGTTCCGATGCTTAATCCGGACGGGGTTACCATTCAGCAGCAGGATATTCCACTATTCTTTGTTGATCAGCTTTACTTAATGAATGAAGGAAATGCTAATTTTTCGCGTTGGAAGGCAAATGGGATAGGAATTGATTTAAATCGACAATATCCAGCAGGTTGGAAAGAGTTAAAGGGACCACGTATACCTTCTTACCAGTTTTATAAAGGAAAAAGACCATTAGAGGCATTGGAAACTCAAGCTTTAACTACCTTTATTGATCAAATCCAACCTTCCATTGGCGTAGCCTATCATTCAACTGGTCAGGAGATATACTGGAAGTATAAAAATGGGAAGTATAAACAGAGGGATTATTCAATTGCCGAAGAAATTGCTCAATTAACCGGATATAAATTAGGAAAGCCTCCAAAAAAGGCAACTGGTGGAGGATTTACTGATTGGTTTATCACCATGTACCATCGGCCAGCGTTAACAATAGAAATATGTCCACCAATGGTCGATCGTGCCCCGCCTTTGACTAGTTTCCCAGAGGTATGGAAAAGGAATCGATATGTTGGCATGAAATTGGTGAATAAGGTCATTGAATTACATAAAAGTGAAGGGCAAATGGAAAAATAAAAACGACAAACAAGGAGGGAAAAGATTTGAAAAAGATACTAATTACAATAATGACTATATTATGCGTTTTTGGTTCACTTTCTTCTACACATGCTGAGCAGCCAGGACTAGACTATAAAAAGTTTGGGAAAATCGCAACAGCAATTGTAACTGAAGACTATCCTGGACAGCAGGTGGTGGAATATAAGTATGTGGGAAGAGAGAGATTAGCTGAAAATAAGGTAGTGGATTCCTTTCAGTATGAAGTAATGGTCAATGGCCAGAAAAAGATTGTTACAGTCAAGATTACACATGACAATAGTGTAGGAAAAGAATTGACGATTGCATTAGAAGAGAAATAAGGAAAAGCAGAGCTCTAAAAACAATAGAGTTCTGCTTTTTTCTATTTCTTGGTACATCATTCTCTCTCTCGTTTCATACATTGTGATAAGAGCAAAAAGGGGGAGAAAGCTAATGCGTGAACAAGAACAGAAGGAATTACAGTATGCCATTGAAGAGATAACGGAGATAGCGGTTGGCTTTGGACTCGATTTTTATCCAATGCGTTATGAAATTTGTCCATCTGAAATTATTTATACCTTTGGAGCATATGGCATGCCAACAAGATTTTCCCATTGGAGCTTCGGGAAACAGTTTCATAAAATGAAGCTTCATTATGATCTTGGATTGTCTAAAATTTATGAACTTGTTATTAATTCTGACCCTTGTTATGCATTTTTACTGGATTCCAATTCTCTAATTCAAAACAAGTTAATTGTTGCCCATGTTTTAGCGCACTGTGACTTTTTTAAAAATAATGTTCGATTTCAAAATACAAAAAGAGACATGGTAGAAAGCATGGCCGCAACCGCTGAGAGAATCCGAAAGTATGAGATAATATATGGTAAACATGAGGTTGAAACGTTTCTAGATGCAGTTCTAGCCATTGAAGAGCATATTGACCCCTCATTGATGAGACCAAAACTTGCTTGGAGTACGGAGGATGTAGAATACGAAGAAGTTGCTGCAATAAGTCCTTATGATGATTTGTGGGATTTAGATGAAAAGGATAAAAAGAAGCCAGAACCTGTAAAAAGAAAAAAGAAATTCCCTCCACAGCCTGAAAAAGATCTATTATTATTTATTGAGAGTTACAGTCGCGAATTATCAGACTGGCAACGTGATATTTTAACAATGATGCGCGAGGAAATGCTATATTTCTGGCCACAGTTAGAAACAAAGATTATGAACGAAGGCTGGGCGTCGTTTTGGCATCAAAGAATTCTCCGTGAAATGGATTTAACGAGCGCCGAAGCATTGGAGTTTGCCAAACTAAATGCTGGTGTAGTTCAACCTTCTCGAACAGGAATAAACCCCTATTACCTTGGGTTAAAGATTTTTGAAGATATTGAAGAAAGATATAATAATCCGACCGAGGAAATGAAGCGTCGAGGAGTCCAACCTGGATCTGGGCGAGAGAAGATGTTTGAGGTACGTGAAATCGAATCAGATATATCCTTCCTTCGCAACTATTTAACGAAAGATCTTGTTATGCGCGAGGATATGTATTTGTTCCAAAAGCAAGGGAAAGATTATAAGATTGTTGATAAAGCATGGGAAAATGTTCGAGATCAATTAGTGAGTATGAGGGTGAATGGTGGCTTCCCTTACTTAACGGTAACGGATGGCGATTATCTGAAAAACGGTGAGCTTTATATCAAGCATGGATATGAAGGAATTGAACTTGATATTAAGTATTTGGAAAAAGTGATGCCGTATATTCATCAGTTATGGGGAAGAAGCATTCATATGGAAACAGTTATTGAAGGGAAAAATATGCTTTATACGTATGACGGTAAAAGTATACACAGAAAGTATTTATAGAGTGAAGCAACCCCATTCAGAAGATGAATGGGGTTTTCTTCATGAATTATTTTCCATTTTTTACAGATTGAATGGCTTCTTTAGAAACATAGAATATACCGTTTGATTGAACAGTAACACTTCTAAGATCCTTTTCTTTTCCATTAATGATTACGATGTCTTTATTTACAGGGAATTCTGCAGTTGTTTTACCTTGTTTCACAACTAAAACTGGGTTTTCTTTGTTAGTTGTATCAATGCTAATAGATGCTCCTTTGAAAGCTTCTTCTGCATCCACAAATAGCTGGCTGTCTAATTTCTTTAAGTCAAATCCCATAGCGCTTGCTACAGAATGTGCAATGTCTGTATTTTCAACAAAGCCAACGGGCTTTCCTGGTCCATAAGAATACATAAACAAATCTTCACCGGTATGTCCGCCTGATGTAAAGCCGATGTTTGCACGAGTAGCTAAAAGTTGAACAAGTGTTTTGCTTAAATTACTAGATTCCTTAATGGCTTTTGTTTCTTCTGCAGAAGGGCTGACAATTCCATAAAGTGCAGCTACTTCTAAAGCATTTGATTTATCTGCTTTTAATTGACTTAATGCACCTTCAAGAGTCATTTTAGCTGGCTTTAACGGATCGATATAGGTTGAAACAGGCATATATGAGTAAGAACCGCTTGTATTTTGATTTCCAATGGAAATACCACTATTTCCATGGTCAGATACGGCAATAACCATAGTGTTTTTATCTTTTTTTGCAAATTCAAGAGCTTCTTTTACGGCATCGTCAAATGCAAGGGTATCACTGATCATACCAATTGTATCATTTGCATGAGCAGCCCAGTCAGGTTTACTACCTTCAACAAATAAAAAGAATCCATCCTTATCTTTAGAAAGAGTATCTATTCCTTTCTTTGTCATTTCAGCTAGAGTAGGTTCTTCCGGTTTAGTTTGTGAACGGTCCATGTCATAGGCCATTGCTGAAGGAGCAAATGAACCCCATAGTTTTTTTGATTTAGAATTTAATAGTTCCTCACGTGTTTCTACAAAGTCATAACCTCTGTTCTCAATTGTATCAAGTAAGTTCTCTCCATCCTTACGATTCGCAGGAAGGAGTGAGTTTTTGCCTCCACCTAGAACGACATCCATGTCTTGGTATACTTGCTGTTCAGCGATATTGTCATAATTGCTTCTATTTTCTGCATGAGATGAGAATGCTGCAGGAGTTGCATGTTGAATTTCAGAAGTAGAAACGATTCCAGTTGCTTTTCCGCTAATTTTAGCACCTTCTAATACGTTAGCAACCGGCTTGTAAGGGTTATCGGCTAGAGATTGGTCAACTCCAGGGGTTGTAACCTTTTCTGGTAAGACCCCAACAAATTTATCATTTGACTTATTCCCAGTTGCCAATGCTGTACCAGCAGGAGCTGAATCAGTGATAGCTGAATCTGCTGAGTAAGTACGAACACCACCTGTTAAAATTTCGTCCATTGCAAGCGGCTCACCTTTATACCATCTAGCAAGTGTAGTTGTACTTGAACTTACCCCATCCATGACCAAAACAATCACGTTTTTCGCTTTTTCAGGATCTTTTTTCGCTTCCACCTTGTTGTTACCTGTTGTGAAACTAAGAGAGCTAAGTGTAAGGCTGCTTGCTAGTGTAACTCCGATTATCTTCTTGTTTACTTTCATGATTATTCCTCCATTTATTTAAAATGATGAATTTCTAACTCTACTTTTGGAGTATACATTTGTAGTTTTAATAGAGTGTTAATTAAATGTAAATCTATTCTCAGAAATGTAAAAATAGTGGAAAATTCCGATTGATTAAACAAAAAACCTCAAATACAATTTGTATTTGAGGTTATAATACGACAATCGCTTGACTTCCCATTTGTTCCCAAGCTAGAATAAATGTCTCTCGATCTAGTTGTTGATTTTTTTCTCCATAAGGATTATTTATATAAATAGATTCATTATCATAGCCTGTTATGACAACACTATGCATTTTATATGTGATAGTAACTTCTCCTTGTGGTGTTTCCCACGTCTCAAATTCGTCAACAGGAGAAAAAGTAGAGGTGGTAATAATCCATACAGGATGACCTTGAGCTACTTGTTTTAATAAATCATCAAATGGTTGATTTGTTAAGTCAATGACTTGATCGGAATAATTTGTTGCCAGATCATAGATGGGACCATGATATACTCCGAGTCCTGGCCCGTCTTCCATATTACCAACAAATCCAATATTAGGATTGCCATATTCACCACTATTATATTGGAGCGGTGTTCGAACTACTTCTCCTGCTAATTGATTTTTGGTAATATCAAGACCATTATATTGTAAAATCATTGCTAGGCTTGTTACTTCACAACCATTGTATAATCTAGGACTGTCCATCTGGTTTAAAAATGGAACATCAAGTAGAATCTCTGTGATTTCATGCTCTTCTTCTACAACCTCCTCTGCAACAATAGTTCCTGCGGAAGCCATCTCTTCAGTAAAAGAAGTGCTAGATGTAGTTTGAGCAGCTACTGCTGTTGATTCCTTGTTTTTCGTAGATTCGGCCAGTTTATCATTCGTGAGGAACCTTGTTGCTGCAATTAAGGTGGTAGATAATATAAGTGCAGTGATTTTATAGCTCATGGAAACCTTCCTTCTTCATAAAGTAATAGATTTTATAATGATAGAATCAAAGTATGTACAAACTATTACGAGGTTAGGAAGAATTGAGGAAAGTTTAAGGAACAATTATAATGTGGTAAGAGGTGATTTATGAAGAAAACAAAGGGTTCAATTGAGGCAGAAATAAGTAAAGCGATTACTCAATGGGAAAAGGACTACCTAGGGAGAGGTTCAATATCTGTAAAGGCAGATATTCTAAGAGATATGATCATTGTATCTTTAAAAGGAATTCTAACTCCTGCTGAGTACTCAGTGTGTGAAACAAAAGACGGAATGCTATCTATAAAACGTACGCGAGCTGATTTAGTTGAGTCTGGTACAGGTGAATTAAAACAGCTAATTTCTAATATAACAGGTCAAAGTGTTCTTAATTTTTATACCGATATTAGTACCAGGACTGGAGAAAGAATGATGATCTTCCGGTTACGGGCTGATCTCGAAAAGGAGTTTATTTAAACAACAAGTATTTTATCATTGACGATTAATCGAAAACATCATATGATAATGATAAGAATATAATAAGTATTCCTTTAAAGGGGAGTAGCTTTTACAGCAAAGTCGTCATTTCAGAGGCACAGGCTCTCGGCTTTGTTGGCAACGATACTAGTTGTTAGCAAGACCTTTACCTATCAATGGTAAAGGTCTTTTTTGCGTCTCAAACCTTTACCGAAAAATAGAAACGTGGGAAGGGGGAGAGTGTATGAAACAATAAATGGTCATTTTATATTTTACCTATAGAGATATATACAGAATGTTTAAAGAATGCAGGGTGGAGAGTTCTCAATTGAAAGGGGAAACAAAAATTGGATCTTAGTTTATTATTAGAATATGGTTGGGTATTGTTAGTTCTTATTGCATTAGAGGGATTACTTGCAGCAGATAATGCCCTAGTATTAGCTATTATGGTAAAGCATTTACCTGAAGAAGAAAGAAAAAGGGCACTATTTTATGGTTTAGCAGGTGCATTTGTTTTTAGATTTGCTTCCTTATTTATTATTTCGTTCTTAGTGGATGTATGGCAAGTTCAGGCTATAGGTGCGATATATCTATTATTTATTGCCCTTAATCATATAGCGAGGAAACTTTTTAAGAAAAAACTTGAAGAGAAGTCAAGTCACATAGAAAAGAAAGAAAAGAATTCGGGTTTCTGGACAACGGTTATAAAAGTTGAGTTAGCAGATATAGCATTTGCAGTAGATTCAATTTTAGCAGCAGTTGCTTTAGCCGTAGCTTTACCAGATACTCCACTTCCTCCTATCGGTGGATTGGATGGAGGTAAGTTCTTGGTTATCTTCGCTGGTGGATTAATTGGGTTAATTATCATGCGTTTTGCGGCAAACTACTTTGTAACACTTCTTGCCAAACGCCCTGGATTAGAAATCGCGGCTTTTGCTATTGTAGGTTGGGTAGGGGTGAAACTTGCAGTATACACATTATCACACCCTTCATTATCCATACTTCCTAGCGCATTTGCAAAATCACCTGAGTGGAAATTTTCTTTCTATATAATATTAGTTCTGATTGCATTAGCTGGCTGGTTTTTCTCAAAAGAAGTGAAGGAAGTAGAAAATGCAGCTTAATTTAATGAGCGTTCATTAGAAAATTCTAATGAACGCTTTTTTCGACAAAAAATGATAAAAATCTATTGACGATAAAAAGGACGGGTGGTATTATAAAAATCTGCTTGTGAAACAACATAATTTAAAAGTTGATACACAAACTTTTTTAAAAAGTTGTTGACGAGATAAGTGGAAAATGTTATTCTAATATAGTTGCTTCCGAGCGACAAGATAAGAAATGAATTGATTTTTGTTCTTTGAAAACTAAACAAATCATACGTCAACAAAAATGATTAGTGTTGAAATACACACTAGCCAACGTTTTAACTTTAAGAGCTAATCTTACTCTTTATTGGAGAGTTTGATCCTGGCTCAGGACGAACGCTGGCGGCGTGCCTAATACATGCAAGTCGAGCGGATCTTTGGGAGCTTGCTCCCAAAGATTAGCGGCGGACGGGTGAGTAACACGTGGGCAACCTGCCTATGAGACTGGGATAACTCCGGGAAACCGGGGCTAATACCGGATAATTCTTTTCTACACATGTAGAAAAGCTGAAAGATGGTTTCGGCTATCACTCATAGATGGGCCCGCGGCGCATTAGCTAGTTGGTGAGGTAACGGCTCACCAAGGCGACGATGCGTAGCCGACCTGAGAGGGTGATCGGCCACACTGGGACTGAGACACGGCCCAGACTCCTACGGGAGGCAGCAGTAGGGAATCTTCCGCAATGGACGAAAGTCTGACGGAGCAACGCCGCGTGAGTGATGAAGGTTTTCGGATCGTAAAACTCTGTTGTTAGGGAAGAACAAGTACCGGAGTAACTGCCGGTACCTTGACGGTACCTAACCAGAAAGCCACGGCTAACTACGTGCCAGCAGCCGCGGTAATACGTAGGTGGCAAGCGTTGTCCGGAATTATTGGGCGTAAAGCGCGCGCAGGTGGTCTCTTAAGTCTGATGTGAAAGCCCCCGGCTCAACCGGGGAGGGTCATTGGAAACTGGGAGACTTGAGTGCAGGAGAGAAGAGTGGAATTCCACGTGTAGCGGTGAAATGCGTAGAGATGTGGAGGAACACCAGTGGCGAAGGCGACTCTTTGGCCTGTAACTGACACTGAGGCGCGAAAGCGTGGGGAGCAAACAGGATTAGATACCCTGGTAGTCCACGCCGTAAACGATGAGTGCTAAGTGTTAGAGGGTTTCCGCCCTTTAGTGCTGCAGCAAACGCATTAAGCACTCCGCCTGGGGAGTACGGCCGCAAGGCTGAAACTCAAAGGAATTGACGGGGGCCCGCACAAGCGGTGGAGCATGTGGTTTAATTCGAAGCAACGCGAAGAACCTTACCAGGTCTTGACATCCTTTTGCCTTCCCTAGAGATAGGGCGTTCCCCTTCGGGGGACAAAAGTGACAGGTGGTGCATGGTTGTCGTCAGCTCGTGTCGTGAGATGTTGGGTTAAGTCCCGCAACGAGCGCAACCCTTGATCTTAGTTGCCAGCATTCAGTTGGGCACTCTAAGGTGACTGCCGGTGACAAACCGGAGGAAGGTGGGGATGACGTCAAATCATCATGCCCCTTATGACCTGGGCTACACACGTGCTACAATGGGTGGTACAAAGGGCAGCAAAACCGCGAGGTCGAGCCAATCCCATAAAACCACTCTCAGTTCGGATTGTAGGCTGCAACTCGCCTACATGAAGCTGGAATCGCTAGTAATCGCGGATCAGCATGCCGCGGTGAATACGTTCCCGGGCCTTGTACACACCGCCCGTCACACCACGAGAGTTTGTAACACCCGAAGTCGGTGGGGTAACCGTAAGGAGCCAGCCGCCTAAGGTGGGACAGATGATTGGGGTGAAGTCGTAACAAGGTAGCCGTATCGGAAGGTGCGGCTGGATCACCTCCTTTCTAAGGAAAATTGAGGCTTATGACCTTCGGTCAAAGCTAACAACCGTTGATGATATGATTTGTTTAGTTTTGAGAGAGCAATCTCTCTATGATAATCGTTCTTTGAAAACTAGATAATGATAAATGAAGAAAACCAAGAAATACCGAGTAATCGCCATTTTAGTTTTCTCTCTATATTATATAGAGAAACTTTTTAACTGTAGGTTAAGTTAGAAAGGGCGCACGGTGGATGCCTTGGCACTAGGAGCCGATGAAGGACGGTACTAACACCGATATGCTTCGGGGAGCTGTAAGTAAGCTTTGATCCGGAGATTTCCGAATGGGGAAACCCTCTATCCGTAATGGGATAGAATCTTTACCTGAATACATAGGGTAATGAAGGCAGACCCGGGGAACTGAAACATCTAAGTACCCGGAGGAAGAGAAAGCAAACGCGATTCCCTGAGTAGCGGCGAGCGAAACGGGATTAGCCCAAACCAAGAGGCTTGCCTCTTGGGGTTGTAGGACACTCTATACGGAGTTACAAAGGAATGAAGTAGACGAATCGATCTGGAAAGGTCAGTCATAGAAGGTAACAACCCTGTAGTTGAAACTTCGTTCCCTCCCTGAGTGAATCCTGAGTACGGCGGAACACGTGAAATTCCGTCGGAAGCAGGGAGGACCATCTCCCAAGGCTAAATACTACCTAGTGACCGATAGTGAACCAGTACCGTGAGGGAAAGGTGAAAAGCACCCCGGAAGGGGAGTGAAAGAGATCCTGAAACCGTGTGCCTACAAGTAGTTAGAGCCCTGTGTATTTTTCCTTTGGATAAATACCGGGTGATAGCGTGCCTTTTGTAGAATGAACCGGCGAGTTACGATTACATGCGAGGTTAAGTTGATAAGACGGAGCCGTAGCGAAAGCGAGTCTGAATAGGGCGCTTTAGTATGTGGTCGTAGACCCGAAACCAGGTGATCTACCCATGTCCAGGGTGAAGTCCAGGTAACACTGGATGGAGGCCCGAACCCACGCACGTTGAAAAGTGCGGGGATGAGGTGTGGGTAGCGGAGAAATTCCAATCGAACTTGGAGATAGCTGGTTCTCTCCGAAATAGCTTTAGGGCTAGCCTCATGTAGTAAGAGTCTTGGAGGTAGAGCACTGTTTGGACTAGGGGCCCTCATCGGGTTACCGAATTCAGACAAACTCCGAATGCCAAAGACTTATCCATGGGAGTCAGACTGCGAGTGATAAGATCCGTAGTCGAAAGGGAAACAGCCCAGACCACCAGCTAAGGTCCCAAAGTATACGTTAAGTGGCAAAGGATGTGGAGTTGCTTAGACAACCAGGATGTTGGCTTAGAAGCAGCCACCATTTAAAGAGTGCGTAATAGCTCACTGGTCGAGTGACTCCGCGCCGAAAATGTAACGGGGCTAAACGTATCACCGAAGCTGTGGATTGGCGTCACACGATGTCAGTGGTAGGAGAGCGTTCTAAGGGCGTTGAAGCTAGACCGGAAGGACTGGTGGAGCGCTTAGAAGTGAGAATGCCGGTATGAGTAGCGAAAGATGGGTGAGAATCCCATCCACCGAATGCCTAAGGTTTCCTGAGGAAGGCTCGTCCGCTCAGGGTTAGTCGGGACCTAAGCCGAGGCCGAAAGGCGTAGGCGATGGACAACAGGTTGATATTCCTGTACCACCAAATTACCGTTTGAGTGATGGGGGGACGCAGGAGGATAGGGTAAGCGCGCTGTTGGATATGCGCGTCCAAGCAGTTAGGCTGATCACGAGGCAAATCCCGTGATCAAAAGGCTGAGCTGTGATGGCGAGGGAAATATAGTACCGAAGTTCCTGATTCCACACTGCCAAGAAAAGCCTCTAGCGAGGTAACAGGTGCCCGTACCGCAAACCGACACAGGTAGGCGAGGAGAGAATCCTAAGGTGAGCGAGAGAACTCTCGTTAAGGAACTCGGCAAAATGACCCCGTAACTTCGGGAGAAGGGGTGCTCTTCAGGGTGAATAGCCCAGAAGAGCCGCAGTGAATAGGCCCAGGCGACTGTTTAGCAAAAACACAGGTCTCTGCGAAGCCGCAAGGCGAAGTATAGGGGCTGACGCCTGCCCGGTGCTGGAAGGTTAAGAGGAGGGGTTAGCCTTAAAAGCGAAGCTCTGAATCGAAGCCCCAGTAAACGGCGGCCGTAACTATAACGGTCCTAAGGTAGCGAAATTCCTTGTCGGGTAAGTTCCGACCCGCACGAAAGGCGTAACGATCTGGGCACTGTCTCAACGAGAGACTCGGTGAAATTATAGTACCTGTGAAGATGCAGGTTACCCGCGACAGGACGGAAAGACCCCGTGGAGCTTTACTGTAGCCTGATATTGAATTTTGGTACAGCTTGTACAGGATAGGTAGGAGCCTGAGAAGCCGGAGCGCTAGCTTCGGTGGAGGCGTCGGTGGGATACTACTCTGGCTGTATTGAAATTCTAACCCTCACCCCTAAATCGGGGTGGGAGACAGTGTCAGGTGGGCAGTTTGACTGGGGCGGTCGCCTCCTAAAAAGTAACGGAGGCGCCCAAAGGTTCCCTCAGAATGGTTGGAAATCATTCGTAGAGTGTAAAGGCACAAGGGAGCTTGACTGCGAGACCTACAAGTCGAGCAGGGACGAAAGTCGGGCTTAGTGATCCGGTGGTTCCGCATGGAAGGGCCATCGCTCAACGGATAAAAGCTACCCCGGGGATAACAGGCTTATCTCCCCCAAGAGTCCACATCGACGGGGAGGTTTGGCACCTCGATGTCGGCTCATCGCATCCTGGGGCTGTAGTCGGTCCCAAGGGTTGGGCTGTTCGCCCATTAAAGCGGTACGCGAGCTGGGTTCAGAACGTCGTGAGACAGTTCGGTCCCTATCCGTCGTGGGCGTAGGAAATTTGAGAGGAGCTGTCCTTAGTACGAGAGGACCGGGATGGACGCACCGCTGGTGTACCAGTTGTCTTGCCAAAGGCATCGCTGGGTAGCTATGTGCGGAAGGGATAAGTGCTGAAAGCATCTAAGCATGAAGCCCCCCTCAAGATGAGATTTCCCATAGCGCAAGCTAGTAAAACCCCTGAAAGATGATCAGGTTGATAGGTCAGAGGTGGAAGCGCGGTGACGTGTGGAGCTGACTGATACTAATCGGTTGAGGACTTAATCTAAGATGCGGAAACGGCTTGGTCAGGGACGACAGGCATAAGATGAAGACTGAAAGAGGTCCTGACCTCTGGAAGGCTTTGGCTTATGACCCCGAGTCCCTAGCCGTTGGAGCTCGATTCCGCTTGGTGAACCCTCTGTATTTCTCCTTCTTCATTCATTATCTAGTTTTGAAGGAATGATTTTCTTCAATCATATAATCTAGTGGCGATAGCGAAAAGGTCACACCCGTTCCCATACCGAACACGGAAGTTAAGCTTTTCAGCGCCGATGGTAGTTGAGGGTTTCCCTCTGTCAGAGTAGGACGTCGCTAGGTTTAAAAATGGCCCCTTGGTCAAGCGGTTAAGACACCGCCCTTTCACGGCGGTAACACGGGTTCGAATCCCGTAGGGGTCACCAAGTTTTTTTACGAAGTGAAAATAACCAAGTTTTTTTACGAAGTGAAAATAACCAAGTTTTTTTACGAAGTGAAAATAACCAAGTTTTTTTACGAAGTGAAAATAACATTCCATTTCGGAGGATTAGCTCAGCTGGGAGAGCACCTGCCTTACAAGCAGGGGGTCGGCGGTTCGATCCCGTCATCCTCCATTAAGAATTTTTTCACGAAGTGAAAAATATTCATCCTTATATCACAAAGTGAAAATAACTTTCCATTATAATTTCTTCTATGCCGGCGTAGCTCAATTGGTAGAGCAACTGACTTGTAATCAGTAGGTTGGGGGTTCAAGTCCTCTCACCGGCACCACTTATACCGAGCCATTAGCTCAGTCGGTAGAGCATCTGACTTTTAATCAGAGGGTCGAAGGTTCGAGTCCTTCATGGCTCACCAAAGTTTTTTACTATAACTTTTTTTCACTATGCGGGTGTGGCGGAATTGGCAGACGCACTAGACTTAGGATCTAGCGCCGCAAGGCGTGGGGGTTCGACTCCCTTCACCCGCACCAATGTTTCTTTTATAGCCTATAAATTTTCCATATGCGGAAGTAGTTCAGTGGTAGAATACAACCTTGCCAAGGTTGGGGTCGCGGGTTCGAATCCCGTCTTCCGCTCCAAGAACTTCTTTTGCCGGGGTGGCGGAACTGGCAGACGCACAGGACTTAAAATCCTGCGGTAGGTGACTACCGTACCGGTTCGATTCCGGTCCTCGGCACCAATGCTTTTTACGAAGTAAAATAGCTTTCGTTAATACGAAGTAAAATATCCAACGATAAATTGCAAAGCAAAATAGGATTCAATAGATTATGAAGTAAATTTCTTATATGCGCCCGTAGCTCAATTGGATAGAGCGTCTGACTACGGATCAGAAGGTTATGGGTTCGACTCCTTTCGGGCGCGCCATTTCTATTAATATTTGTTTGGGGCCTTAGCTCAGCTGGGAGAGCGCCTGCCTTGCACGCAGGAGGTCAGCGGTTCGATCCCGCTAGGCTCCACTTAGATTTTTTCACGGAACGAAAGTGCAGTGAAAATAATCTTCATTAATTCACGGAACGAAAGTGCAGTGAATAAAATCTTCATTAAATTAACTTTGGCGGTGTAGCTCAGCTGGCTAGAGCGTACGGTTCATACCCGTGAGGTCGGGGGTTCGATCCCCTCCGCCGCTACCATAATAACTTATACTTTTGGAGGTATACCCAAGTCTGGCTGAAGGGATCGGTCTTGAAAACCGACAGGCGGGTCAAACCGCGCGGGGGTTCGAATCCCTCTACCTCCTCCATCTTTAAATAATATTTATTTTTCAAGTAAGACACTTGAAAAAAACTCTGGTCCCGTGGTGTAGCGGTTAACATGCCTGCCTGTCACGCAGGAGATCGCCGGTTCGATCCCGGTCGGGACCGCCATCTATACATAATTGAATAGTATTATGGCTCAGTAGCTCAGTCGGTAGAGCACGATGAATAAGCTACAAAGAAAAAACATCCAGCGTACCGATTGAAGATCGGGACGAAGGACGAAATAAGATTTTATCTAGGGTAATTATTAATAATCATGGCTCAGTAGCTCAGTCGGTAGAGCACGATGAGTAAGCTTCAAGGAATTAACATCCAGCGTACCGATTGAAAATCGGGACGAAGGACGAAATAAGATTTTATCTAGGGTAATTATTAATAATCATGGCTCAGTAGCTCAGTCGGTAGAGCAAAGGACTGAAAATCCTTGTGTCGGCGGTTCGATTCCGTCCTGAGCCATCTTTTTTTGAAGGGGTATAGTTTAAAGGTAGAACGAAGGTCTCCAAAACCTTTGGTGTGGGTTCAATTCCTACTACCCCTGTCAAATCACATGGCGGTTGTGGCGAAGTGGTTAACGCATCGGATTGTGGTTCCGACATTCGTGGGTTCGATTCCCATCAGTCGCCCCAATATTTACAATTTCTTCTTTGGGCTATAGCCAAGCGGTAAGGCAACGGACTTTGACTCCGTCATGCGTTGGTTCGAATCCAGCTAGCCCAGTACGAAAAGCGGAGCCGACTGTTTTGGTCCGACAAGCGCTGGAGGGGCACCTGCGGAAGTCATAAGACTTCAAAGGGGCACCGAAGCGACCTCGAGGACCAAGGAGGCGCAGCTGGACAATATAATATGCGGGTGTAGTTTAATGGTAAAACCTCAGCCTTCCAAGCTGATGTCGTGAGTTCGATTCTCATCACCCGCTCCATAAATACATATAACCTTGTTTCCAACACTAGAGTTGTTTCCAATGAAGCAGTCCTAGTGTTTTTTATTTTTTTAGATGTTATTCTCATAAAGAAAGGATAGATGCATAGCATCTATCCTTTTACCAATCTTGTGTATTTTCAAGTAAATGATCAATTTCAATTGTTGTGATGAATGAGAATCCCTCATCTTCAGTAAGGTCTCGAGTGGATTCTAACAATTCATCGATATCAGCTTTAATTAATCGCATAGTTATTTTCTCCTCTCGTGTATGTACGTTATTAAACATACCCTATTTCCTGGTCTACTAAACTTTTCGATGCGACGTTCTTCTTTATGGGGGTAAGAATAAAGAAATTATTAATTTGTTTCCCTTATCATGTTATGAATAAAATATGACCAAACTATTACTTAGCTATTAACAAATTAGGAAGAATCTCATTTTTAGTTGAAAAAAAGTTATAAATACATTTAAATAAGGTCGAGAGATGTAGGGGGAGTTGAAATAAATGAACGTTTTAGTAATAGAAGATAATGAGAGTGTATGCTCAATGATTGATATGTTTTTTTCTAAAGAGGGAATTAAAGGAACATATATCCATGATGGTTTAGAAGGCCTTAACACATTTAAATCAGGTGAATGGGACTTGGTTATTATTGACTGGATGCTTCCGAGTATGGATGGTGTTATGATATGCCGAAAAATCCGAGAAGAGGGCTATTCGGTTCCTATCATTATGTTAACAGCAAAGGATACAGAATCAGACCAAGTGCTCGGGCTTGAAATGGGAGCGGATGATTATGTAACGAAACCTTTCAGTCCACTTGCTTTAATGGCAAGAATTAAGGCCATTAGTCGTCGGATGCAAAGTAATGATCTAGTAAAAGTCGATAAAGGGATGCTACAAACAAAACATTTTAAAATCAGTAAAGATACAAGAGAAGTATTTTTAGATGATCAGCAAGTGTTAAATTTAACACCAAAGGAATTCGAACTTCTTTACTACTTCGCACAGCATCCAAAGCAGGTCTTTACAAGGGAACAGCTTCTAGAAAGAGTTTGGGGCTACCAATTTTATGGCGATGAGCGAACAGTAGATGTTCATATTAAAAGATTAAGAAAAAAGATAGGAACCGATTCACAGCCATTCTTCCATACGGTTTGGGGGGTAGGCTACAAGTTCGATGAAGTGGTGCAGGGAAATGAAAATTAAATATTTGTACCAACAGCTTATAAGTCACATAAGTGTGCTAGTAGTTGCTTTTTTAATATTAAGCTTAGTGTTCTCTCATTACGTAGAGGGGCTGGTGTATAAAAATAAGGTGGATGAACTTGAATCATACGGTGAAAATATCTTGCGTGACATTACAGAGGGGAATCTTTCCTCCGACCGAATTGTAAATGAATATATGACCGTATTAGGTGGACGGAATATTAGCTTCTCTATCTTTGATGAGAAAGGATCAGTTATATTTCCTGCCGATAAGCACGGGGGAGATTTAAGGTTAGTGGATGAAGTACTTGAACAAATTTCGAGCGGAGAGACTCTAATTGTTAAAAATAGGACGAAACGCTCGAATCAGGAAGTAACGCTTGTTGCTATTCCTTATATAGTAAATGGACAATTAGCAGGAGGAATCTTGCTTACTGCACCAATTAGCGGTTCAAGGGAAATGATCAGTCAAATTAACCAATATTTATTTTATACCGTTCTCATAGCTTTAGTGGTTGCTGTTTTACTAAGCTTAATTTTATCAAGAATACATGTTCATCGAATTAAACGAATTCAAGCGGCAACATCTTCCGTTGCTGCAGGAAATTACACAGTAAAGCTACCTTCTTCAACATTTGACGAAATTGGGGAACTTGCCGAGGACTTTAATTCAATGGTGATGCGATTAAATACCTCGAAGGAAGAAATTGAAAGCTTGGAAAACCGCCGTCGTAATTTTATGTCAGATGTATCACATGAACTTCGAACACCGCTTACAACGATCAGCGGAGTAATTGAAGGGCTAAAAAATAATATGATTGCAGAAGAAGAAAAAGAGAAAGGAATTCAATTAGTAAGCAAAGAGACCAAGCGCCTTATTCGCCTGGTCAATGAAAATCTAGATTATGATAAAATCCGATCAAATCAGATCAAGCTTACTAAAGAAGAGATTCCATTGGATGAGTTATTTGAAATTATTCAGGAACAATTATCTCTGCAAGCGGAAGAAAAAGGGAACTCTATCCAAATAGAGGTAGAAGAGGGTACATCCATTTTTGCGGATTATGACCGTCTTGTACAAATTCTCATAAATATCACCAAAAATAGCATTCAATTTACTTCAAATGGAAGTATCTATTTGCGAGGGAAGAATGGAATAAGGGAAACGATCATTGAAATTCAAGATACAGGAATTGGAATTGATCCGATGGAGATTGAAAAAATATGGCATCGTTTTTATAAAGCTGAAATCTCGCGTACATCAAATCCATTTGGTGAGTTCGGGTTAGGCTTGTCCATTGTCAAACAGCTCGTACAGCTTCACAATGGAAAAATTGAAGTTACAAGTGAAAAAGGAAAAGGAACAATATTTACGATTCGTTTTCCTGCTGAATGATCCTAGCAAGAAATAAGCCGCATGAGCGGCTTATTTTTTTTGGCTAAATAATCAAAATCTTTCCCTATTATTTCTAACTCTATTAAAGGTTTGTTAATTATTTGTTCATAAATGGGGTCTATGATGTAAATATGAAGCAAGACATAAAGGAGGAGCTTAGAATGAGTGATTTTAATCAATATCCATCACAATTAGAAACTTCGCAAGAATATCATACAGAACCTGTTAAGAAGAAAAAGAAAGGAAGGAAGGTACAAAGCTTGTTATCAATGGTAACCGCTGGGGTTGTTGGCTCTATGCTTACCATTGTAGCGATTCCTAATATTGACACTTTACAAAACCTCTCTGAAAAGATCAGTGGAGTGACTGGAGAGCAAAATTCCGCTATTTCTAGCTCAAATGAAAATAATGAGGCAGCAGCTGTAGTGACAACAGCTGCAACTACTACTAAAGATTCTAATGATATTGCGGTTGCAGATATGGTTGAGGCATCCTCAAAAGCGATTGTAGGGATTGTCAACTTACAAGAGCAAACTAGTCGTTATTCTACTGACACATCAGCTGTTGAGGCTGGATCAGGATCAGGTGTCATTTTTAAAGTAACAGGTAATGAGGCTTATATTGTTACAAACAATCATGTAATCGAAGGGGCAAGTGAAATTGAGGTTTCACTCTATAACGGAGAGAAAGCTAGTGCACAACTTATTGGAGCAGATGCTCTAACTGATTTAGCTGTATTAAAAATTGATTCCAAAGATGTTGAAGGCACACTTGATTTCGGAGATTCATCCACATTGCGTGCTGGAGAAGAGGTACTTGCCATTGGAAATCCACTCGGTCTTGAATTTTCACGTACGGTAACTCAAGGGATTGTAAGTGCAACGGATCGGACGATTGATGTTACGACTTCTGCAGGAGAATGGGAGCTGAATGTTATCCAGACGGATGCAGCCATTAATCCTGGAAATAGTGGTGGTGCTTTACTAAATTCAAGTGGGCAGGTGATCGGAATTAACTCACTTAAGATCTCAGAGGATGGAGTTGAGGGATTAGGATTCGCGATTCCAAGTAATGACGTCGTACCAATCGTAAATCAACTCATTGAATCAGGACAAATTTCACGTCCATATATGGGTGTTAGCTTAGCAGGCCTAGAGGAACTTCCGCAAATGTATCTTCAGGAAGTGCCAGAAACAGTAACAGAAGGTGCTATGGTGATGCAAATCGATTCTAGCTCAGCTGCTGCAAAAGCGGGTCTAGCAGTAGGTGATGTTATCGTTACTATCGATGATGTGAAGGTAACCAATTCAAATGATTTACGTAAATATTTATACAATGACTTATCTGTGGGAGATGAAATAACTTTAAAGGTCTATAGCAAAGGACAAGAAAAAACGGTCACGATGACTTTAACAGGTCAGCAAGCGACAAGTTAATCAAATCTATGGAGGAATTAGATATGAACGATAAAAACAAGATATTAAAGAAACTGCGTATGCAATCTTACTTGAAGGGAGGTGAATTCATTTGAACAAGGCGGTAAAATGGACGATGATTGTAGCGCCGATCGTCGTTCTAGCGATTGTTATAGTTAGTATGTTTAGTATACCTACCATGACTGTTCAAGCTCAGGGATTTCATGGAATGAAAGGTGGAGGCGTTCATGGTTTTCATGAAAGAGGTATGATGGTGAGCCACTCCTACTTCGTAGTACCATTCTTACTGGGTGTATTGGCAAAGGCGGGCTTAGTGATAGCTGGTTGGATGCTGTGGGTCCGTGGAAAGAGCAATGGAATGAAGCTGATTGGTGGAATCTTACTTGCACTAGGAATACTAGCTTTATTACCTACTATTCTAGCCATTCCACTTCTAATATTATTAGGGTACTTACTTTATAAGGGTGCAGTAAAGAAAGACACAAATGTTCAGGAATTAATGACGGGAGAAGAGCTAGTGGTACCGTCCTATACAAATAGAGATTACCTTGATGAGTGGGAAAACAAAGTACGTAGGGAGGAAAAGTAAAAATGGGGATTTTCAAACGAATAAAAGATATCGCAACAGCAGATTTTAATGACGCATTGGATAAATTAGAGGATCCAATTAGTATGCTCAAGCAATATTTAAGGGAGCTTGAGGGAGAGATAGGAAAGGCACAAAAGGCTCTCGCTCAGCAGCTGTATATTGAAAAGAAGTTTGAAGCAGTCATCGAATCAACGATAGATAGAGTCCAAAAAAGAGCAAGGCAAGCAGAGTTAGCCGTTGAAAGAGGCGAAGATCAGATTGCTAGACTAGCGATAGAGGACAAGCTTCAGCAAGAGAAAAAATTAAGATTGTATGAAGGACAGTACCATACCATTAAAAATCAAACGAATTTATTGTACGACGAACTCGATAAACTTAAAGAAAAATACGACGAATTACAGGATCGAAAACTTCTGCTCGTTTCTAGAATGACAGCGGCAAAGGTATCAAACGATATCTCTCAAGTCCTTGCTTCCATTAATCCGGACCGAGCCGTCAAGGGGTTCATAAGAGTAGAGGAAGAGATACTAAAACTTGAAGCAAAGTCACAAGCAAATCAATATTTCACAAAAGCGAATGCGGGAAGAATTGAGAGTGTTCTTGAAACATATTCACATGAAGATGTAGAGAAGGAATTGGAAAAGCTAAAATCTTCAAGACTAGAAACGGTATAATATGGGAGACGGAGACGAGTGAATCGTCTCTTTTTCTTTTTCATATCTCTTTCATTGCTTATTAATAGTTTTGTCACATTTACAGGTTAGTATAGAGGAAGAGAAAACAAAGGAGAGGACAATCACATTATGAAGGAAAAATTACTTAGGAAGAAATTAGTCATAACAATAGTAACAGCACTAATTGGACTAGCTATTATCGCTGGTATTCTCTTATCAACAAAAGACAGTGTAATAGCAAAAGTAGGAGATGCGTCCATTTCAGAAGATGAACTACAACAGACATTGTTAGATCAGTATGGAGCAGATGCACTTGATGTGTTAATTACAAACAAATTAATAGAGCTTGAAGCGGATAAACAAAAGCTTACGGTTTCTGATGAAGAAGTTGACGAGGAACTTGCTACATTGGCTGAATCATATGGCGGTGAAACTGCTCTTGAAGAGGCAGTTGTAGCAAGTGGATCAACAATGGACGATGTACGAGACGATATTATCAGTTATATTAAAACAGAAAAATTGCTTGAGCCAAGAATTGAAATTACAGATGAAGAGTTACAAACGTATTTTGATGAAAATAAAGATACTTTTGCTACAGCTGAACAAGTACAAGCAAGCCATATTTTAGTAGCTGACGAAGCAACTGCTAACGAAGTCAAGAGTAAGCTAGATGCTGGGGAAGACTTTAGTGAATTGGCAAAAGAATATTCTACAGATACAACTACAGCAGAATCTGGTGGGGATTTAGGTTACTTTAGTAGTGGTGATATGGTAGCGGAGTTTGAAGAGGTTGCATTTGCACTCGGTGTGGATGAGATTAGTGCTCCTGTAAAAACCGACTATGGTTACCATATCATTAAAGTGGTTGATCATCAGGAAGCGAAGGAAGCAAATTTCGAAGATAGTAAGGAAGAGATCTCAGACACTTTAATGAATGATAAGATGTCTACAGAATATACTGTATGGTTAGAAGAGCTTAAAGAAGAGTATGAAATTACTAACTATCTAGAAGCATAAAAGAACCCTCGATTGAGAAATCAATCGAGGGTTCTTCATATTAGAAACTAACTGATTGCTTAGAAATCATTTCTTCTGATGTGTTTGGGACAGCTGGAAGTGGGGTATCAATTAAAGAATGCTTTGTGACATTCTTTGAAACCTCTACATATTTCATATGATGTTCTTCCATTTCAATAATTTTGAAGGTGTAGTTTTCAAGTGTTATTTCGTCGCCTTCTCTTGCCTCATAATTCTCAGTTAAGATCCAACCACCAATTGTATCCACATCTTCATCATCAATATTTAATCCTAATAGATCATTTACTTCGCTTACAAGCATTTTTGCATCAATAATATAGTGATCTTCCTGAAGCTTTCGTATCATTGGAATTTCATCCATATCAAACTCATCACGAATTTCACCAACAATTTCTTCTATTATGTCTTCCACGGTAACGAGACCAGAAGTACCGCCATATTCATCCATAAGAATGGCCAAATGGATCCGTTCCTTTTGCATTTTAACTAACAAGTCATGAATAGGAACCGTATCTATAACGCGGATAATAGGTCTTGTATAAATTTCAAGTGTCTTCGTTAAGAGTGTTCGGTTTTGGATCAGCTCTGTCATGATTTCTTTTATATTTACCATTCCTATAATATGGTCCTTGTCACCATCTATGATAGGGTAACGAGTAAACTTTTCTTCATTAACAACTTGAAGAAATTCCTCTAACGTATTGTCCTTTGATAGGGTAATGATTTCACGTCTAGGAACCATAATTTCCTTGGCAATTCGGTTATCGAATTCAAATATTTTGTTTACATATTTAAACTCTGATTGGTTTATCTCACCACTTTTATAGCTCTCAGAAAGTATTAATCGCAGCTCTTCTTCAGAATGTGCTAAGTCATTTATGGAAGCAGGTTTTAGCCCAAATATTTTTGTTAATATTTTCGTTGTACCATTCAGTACAAATATAAAAGGGAACATTAGCCGGTAAAACCAGATCAGTGGACGCGCAGTAAATAGCGTCATTTTCTCTGCTTTTTGCAGTGCCATCGTTTTTGGAGCTATTTTTCCAAATAGCACATGAAGGAATGTAATTGCTAAGAACCCTATTCCGAAAGAAAGGAAAGATACGATTGCCTCTGTTCCGTTCATTTGCTGGAAAATAGGTCGCAATACGATTTCAATCGGTTCAATGGCTAACCAACCTAGACCTAGTGTTGTCATTGTGATACCAAGTTGGCAAGCAGACAAATAATTGTCTAGATTAGCATTAACCCTTTTGGCAGAAATAGCACCTCTTTTTCCTTCCTCAATGAGTTGGTCGAGTCGTGAGTCTCGTACCTTTACAATAGCATATTCCGAAACCACAAAAAATGCCGTCAAAGCAATTAAAATGGCTATTAAAACCAAGTTTAATATGTCCAATAAGTTTCCTTATCTCGCTTTATAAACGAGTAAGGAGTCACCTCCCAGTTAATTCGAAAATTTTACTAACCTTTGAAACTCGGGTAAAAACTTCATCAGCCATTCGCTCTCCACTGTTAACTCTTCTGAGAGCACTTTCGTTTGCTGACCATCTAGATTTTCAATTAATGGGATGAGTACAGAAATATCGTGCTGTAGCTGCTTCATTTGTTGACCAATGGAGTGAATATGCTTTTCCATTTCTACCTGTTTCACTTCTTTTTGCTTTTTCATTTCTAGTTTTCTCTTAATCTCTTCTAAAGGGATGTGCATTTCTTTACATGCTTCAATGAATTGTAGTGCTTCTAGAGCTTCATCATTGTAAAGTCTGTAATTCCCCTTTGAACGATCAGCGTGCAGTAACCCTAAGTTTGTGTAATAGTCAATCGTTCTTCTTGAAACTTTTGCAATTGAAGCTAGCTCTCCAATTCGGTAAAATGCCCCATTGTACCACCTCTGCTTATGAATTCTTCAATATTAAATAATTATAATTATACGAAAGGAAAAACTGTACAGTCAAACGTTACGGTTAGATAAAAATTGGTATTATCCATATTTTATGATGAATTTAGTGTAATATGAAGGTATAAAGATGAATTGTTAGAAAAATGAAAAAAAACCTCTTTACTCAGAGGCTTTGGTATGTGATGGTATAGGCATGGTCATTCTAAAAATGGTTTTTTCTTTACTTGATTCACATATTAGACGACCTTTATGTTTTTCAATGATTTCTCTACATACGAAAAGTCCAAGGCCAGTTCCGAGTGTTTTAGTAGTAACAAATGGCTCGAAAATGGATTTTAACATTTGGTCTGGAATCATCGGTCCGTTATTTGAGATTTCAATAACAACATGCTTATTGTGTGAAAGAGAACTAATGATCTCGATTGTTGGGTCTTCACGGTATTGTGTTAACACATCAATTGCATTAAATATAATATTGATTAGAACCTGTCTAATTTCATCCACATATCCGAATAAATGAACATGGTCAAAAGTTTCTCTGATAACCTTTACTTTTGAGTCGAGTATGCTTGGATATAAGAATATGAGTACTTCATCAATAAGTTCATTTAATGAAAATGAACTTTTTTCTTTACCAATGAGTTCTTTCTTCGAGAGAAGTAAGAATTGAGAAATACGGAAGTTTAACTGTTCTAATTCACTTGAAATAATATCTAAGTATTTAATTGATGGGTCTTCGGCTTTTAATAATTGAATAAAACCTTGAACCGAAGTTAAGGGGTTTCTGAATTCATGAATAAAACTTGAGGTCATTTGTCCAAGTAGTGTTAACCTATCCTTATGTGTAGAATCGATAAATTGCGTCTTTTCTTCAATTATTTTATTTTTCTCTTCTGTAAAGTAAGAAACAGAGTACAGCAGAAACTTATCGAAGAATGAATCAATGATCTTTATGGATTCTTGAATTTCTTCTTTAGTAAAATCACTTTCAAGTAAATGGTGATAGATAATCGACCGGCCGATGTTGACATTATAAACAAATGTCCCAATGTTGATAGAATCATTTACTCGTTGTTCAGCCATTTTTAACGAAAATTCCTCAATAAACATTTCAAAACCAAGACCTTCTCTATCAAGTCCATCTAGAATCATTTGAAATAAAGAAAGATCATTTGTATTAACTTCAATTTTATATGGATCTTCTGTTGAGATCAGGATTTCTTTTTCCCATAAAGAGATTAATAAATTCTTTGATTTGGAGAGATAATCAATTAATTTCTCCCTGGTTGCTTGCAGCATGGATTGTCACTCACCCTTATATTCTTTCTCTCTCTTTATTTAGTTAATATGGATATATTCGCGGATTTTAGGTGGAATCCTCTTTCGAAAAAGGAGAAAGAGAGAAATCATACGTAAGTCTTATTAATTGTAAAAAATACCCAGATAAACGTAGTCATTAGGATAGCAGTATTTTTATGGAATATTTTCCATTATTGCTTTATAATAAAAAGAGGATGTGTAAAATTACACCAATTCATTTTAAAGGACTGAATGGATTTGACTAGAGACGAGATAATATCGAAGGTATCGGAGAAAATGAGATTAATCCGGACGGAAGCAGGTTACACACAGGATAAAATGGGTGAAGTCATCGGTCTTTCGAAAAAGACGCTCGTACAAATTGAAAAAGGTAGGATGGATGCAAACTGGCAGACTGTTGTTACCATATGTGCTCTATTTCGTGAAACAGAAACCATTCAGTATTTATTTGGGAGTGACCCATTAGAAGTGCTTGAGACTGTGGCGAGAGATGGGATTGATTACCGAAAAGAAAAAACATTGGGTGGTAAGCTATGGTGGCGTGAAATTGAAAGAAAAAAGGGGATTATTCTACAGCAGAATGTCTTAAGTCAACACTATCGCATTCTTGATGATGAGTACTTTCGAATTTTTAGCAGTTTCGAAGAACATGCATCCAGAGAACGTTTTGAAGAGCTTGTGAATGAAATAAAGGATTAAGAACAAAAGCTACCGGGTGTCCATTAAGGGATACATAGTAGCTTTTTTTCATGAGATTTTTGGAATGAAGTTAGTAGCCACTTTCGTCATTTGAGTTGTAGCGGGTGTTGAAATGAAATGGATTTGGAGACATGATTGAGCGAATGGTCATTTTCAAAAATAGATTTGATCTTATTTAGAAACAAATGATTGCTTTGTCCATCCACAACTACTAGCAACTTGCTTCCCTTTTTTACTGTTAAAAAGAATGTCACTAGTTTGGTTATGTGTAAGCCTGAAACGGAGTGATGATTATGATAAAAAGTAACCAGGCCATTGAATTTCTTTATTAATGTGTATAATTCCATTATCTCTTTCATCATTATTCGATGAGTGTAACGAATCGTTACAGACGATGTTTCATTCATGGACAGCACTCCTTTATCCAGTTATTTTAATAAATGATTACCCCTTCTTCCCCATAATGAAACATGTTTGTTAGGGAATTTACTGAGAATTCAATCTCTTCCGTCTAGAGAAGGGATGTTAGTTGGAGTATTTTATACTATCGCTCTTCCGAAATACAGTCGTAATCTCCAGGCACAATCCAAGCCTTTGCCTGTTTCTTAGAAGCATACCAATATTGAGAAAATTCAATTGACTTTAGAGGGTTTTAATGATAATGTAAAAAATATGGAAAATATTGAAAGGATAGGAGGTTACGATCATGAGAGTTAGAGATTTTCACATTCACTCAACTAAATATGGGAGCGTAACCATTTTTTATTCTGTCCTTAAATGAGCACTGTTTACTTTTTAATGAACAGCACAGGTTGCGTATGAGTAGCTTGTGCTTTTTTGTCGCCTTTGGACATATCGCATAGGATGCGGTATGTCTTTTTTGTCTTGTAAAAGAGGTAGCATTGGGAATAACCCATTACTATAAAAAGATTCTAGGAGGAGAAACAATGCAAACATTACGTGTAGAAAGATTATTGGTATCACCCGTGGAGCTTGAGAGTGGTTAGTTAAATATGATGGAAAGAAAAGAGAGGAGACTCAAAAGATGTTCTCTATATTAAGAAAATTAAGTTGGTTCTTTAAAGAAAATTGGAAACGTTATACTGTTGCGATAACGCTTCTTGTTTTTATAGGATTTGTTGATGTTATTCCACCAAAGCTTGTTGGAATGGTTATTGATGATATTCACATGGGAGTAATAAGTCAGGAAAGAATAGTGCAGTATTTATTAGCATTTTTCATTCTTACAGTTGTTTCTTATGGGGTCACATATATTTGGATGTATCAGCTGTTTGGTGGGGCTTTTCTGATTGAAAGAAAACTGCGCTCACAATTTATGAGACATCTTTTTAAAATGACACCAACGTTTTTTGAAAAAAATCGAACGGGAGATTTAATGGCGCGTGCAACAAATGATCTAAAGGCAATTTCAACCACTGCTGGTTTTGGTATTTTAACACTAGTAGATTCTACAGCCTTTATGCTTACCATCGTTGCGATGATGACGATCTTTATTAGTTGGGAACTTACTCTTGCAGCAGTACTACCCTTGCCAATTATGGCTGTTCTCATCAATTACTATGGCAATACCATTCATAAAAAGTTTATGTCAGCACAAGATGCATTTGGTGAACTTAATGACCGTGTTCTCGAATCGGTTTCAGGAGTAAGAGTGATTCGCGCTTATGTACAAGAACGTGAAGATCAAGAACGATTTCACGATATGACAGAGGATGTTTATAAAAAGAATGTGGCTGTTGCAAAAATTGATTCTTTGTTTAATCCAACAATTAAGGTTTTGGTTGGGCTTAGTTATGTGATTGGATTAGGCTTTGGTTCATACTTAGTGTTCCATAATCGACTCACGTTAGGGGAACTCGTTTCGTTCAATGTGTATTTAGGTATGCTTGTTTGGCCGATGTTTGCCATTGGGGAGCTTATCAATATTATGCAAAGAGGAAATGCTTCACTAGACCGCGTACAAGAAACTTTATCATACGAGCCTGATGTATCGGATCCATTGAATCCGAAATCGGATAATAATCCCGAGCAGATTACATTTAAGGAATTTTCTTTTCGTTATCCATCCTCTAACGTTGATAATCTAATTAAAATCAACGTAGATTTGAAGCGAGGAGAGACGTTAGGGATTGTTGGGAAAACGGGAAGTGGAAAAACAACCTTTATTAAGCAATTATTAAGAGAATATCCATTAGGGGTAGGAGCGTTAACGATTTCTAATGTAGAGTTAAATGAGCATACGTTAGAGACAACTAGAGGATGGATTGGGTATGTTCCACAAGATCATGTATTGTTTTCAAAGACAGTAAAAGAAAATATTCTTTTTGGACGAATGGACGCGACCGATATCGATTTGGCAAAAGCCATTGAATTAGCGGACTTCCAGAAGGATATTGAGATGCTTCCTGAAGGTCTAGAAACACTTGTTGGGGAAAAAGGTGTTGCTTTATCTGGGGGACAAAAACAAAGAATTTCGATCGCTAGAGCATTAATTAAAAATCCTGAAATTCTTATTTTAGATGATTCGCTTTCAGCCGTTGATGCCAAAACAGAAAAGAAAATCATCGAAAATATACGGAGTGAACGAAGCGGAAAGACAACAATAATAACGACTCATCGAATGTCTGCCGTTCAGCACGCGGATCGTATTCTCGTGTTGGATGAAGGGTTGATTGTTGAGGAAGGAACCCATGAAGAATTGATGAAACAGAACGGCTGGTATCAAGAGCAATATGATAGACAGCAGGTTCAAACCTCATCTGATGTGGAGGTGAGTGTATGACGACCGGTAAACGCCTCGTACAATACGCTTTGTATTATAAAAAAATCATTATCGCCGCACTTTTGATGCTTTCAGTCGCAGTTACCGCTGACCTTGCAGGACCATTCATTGCCAAGAGAATGATTGATCAACACATATTAGGAATTGAGTCGACTTGGTATCAAACAAATGGAACGAAGGATTCAGTTGAATACAAAGGGAATTATTATAAACGTGAGAAATATACTGAGGACGATGAGGTGAAGGTAGAAGAAGCAACCATTCTACAAGTGAATCGTTCATTCGTCTTTGTGGAGGAGGCGACTCCCTTTGACGGGGAAAGAAGCTTTAATAATGGTGTACTAACCATTACAAAGGGAGACAAGATTAAGACCTTTGAAGGAACAAAGCTTACAACGGAGGAGCTAGTTGCATTTTATCAACCGGAAACCTCAAGAATTATTGGTTTATTATCACTATACTTCGGGCTGATCGTTATTGCAGCAATCTTTGAATACGGACAGCGTTATTATTTGCAGATGTCTGCAAACCGTGTCATTCAAAAAATGCGTGAGGATGTATTTGGACAGATTCAAAAACTCCCTATTCGATACTTTGATAATTTACCTGCCGGTAAGGTTGTTGCTAGGATAACAAACGATACAGAAGCGATTCGAGAATTATATGTTACTGTACTATCAACCTTTTTTACCAGCGCGATTTACATTACGGGAATTTATATTGCATTGTTCATTCTGAATGTAAAGCTAGCGTTGATTTGTTTATTACTATTACCAATTCTCTTTGTGTGGACACTTGTTTATCGAAAATACGCATCAAAGTATAATCATAAAATACGTTCAAGAAATAGTGATATTAACGCAATTGTTAATGAATCCATTCAAGGCATGAACGTGATTCAAGCATTCAATCGAGAAAAACAAACTCAGAATGAATTTGAAAAACTAAATGAAGATCACTTTAGGTTTCAAAACAAACTTCTCAGTCTCAACTCATTAACTTCACATAATTTAGTAAACGTGCTCAGGAATGTGATATTTGTAGCTTTTATTTGGTACTTTGGCGGAGAAGCATTAAACCCAAGTGCAGTTGTCTCACTAGGAATGCTGTATGCGTTTGTTGATTATATTAATCGCCTTTTTAACCCTATTCAAGGGATTGTGAATCAGCTAGCCAATCTAGAACAGGCGCTCGTTGCGGCAGACCGTGTGTTTGAGTTATTAACTGAAGAGGGAATTGATGTTAATGATCATCGGATGGAACGCTATAAGGGGAATGTAACTTTTGATCATGTTTCCTTTGGTTATAAAGAGAATGAATTTGTTTTAAAGGATATTCATTTTTCCGCTGAGCACGGGGAAACTGTGGCACTTGTCGGACATACCGGCTCAGGAAAGAGCTCAATTATCAATTTGCTTTTTAGGTTTTACGATTGTCAGAAAGGAAGTATTTTAGTTGATGGAACCGATATAAAAAATATTCCCCATCAAACCCTGCGACAGCATATGGGAATCGTGTTACAGGATCCTTTTCTATTCACTGGTACGATTGCTTCAAACGTTAGTCTTGATAATCCAGCTATTACTCGAGAAAAGGTGGAACAGGCACTTCGTGATGTAGGGGCTGACAGAGTATTCAAGCATTTGGAAAAGGGTTTTGATGAGCCGGTTATTGAAAAGGGTAGCACGTTATCAAGTGGTCAGAGACAGCTTATATCTTTTGCAAGAGCATTAGCGTTCGATCCGGCCATTCTTATCTTGGATGAAGCAACTTCAAGTATTGATACAGAGACGGAAATGATTATTCAAGAGGCGATGGATGTATTGAAAAAGGGAAGAACCACATTCATTATTGCTCACAGATTATCGACCATTCGAAATGCTGATCAAATACTCGTATTAGATAAAGGATGTATCGTCGAAAAAGGAACGCATGATGAGTTAATGGAACAAAAAGGAAAGTATTATCAAATGTATCAGCTTCAACAAGGTAGCAGCTTAGCGGGTTAATGTTCAAAGAATTTTCGTAAATTAGACAAACAATTTTCTAATTTTACGTCTAGTTGGTCCCAAAATTCGTGATAATGTTAAAGCAAACATAAGCACGAAGGGGGACTTGAAGATGGAAGAGCTTTCAGTGACATTAGTTATTGCAAGTATTATGGTATTAGGTTACTTTATTGGATTTACAATCATAAAAGAATCATAAAAACGGCCTTTTATTGCGAAAGGCTGTTTTTTTTGGGGTATAATATGAAAACCCTCTTCCGGAATGGAAGAGGGTTAAGCCATACCTTATTCAATTGTTGTACTATCTTAAGTTAAATTAGCGTTGGAAAGAACCGCTCATAGATTGTTGAGCCATAGATACTAAACGCTTAGTGATTTCTCCACCTACAGATCCGTTAGCACGTGAAGTAGTTTCGCCACCAAGGTTTACACCAAATTCGCTAGCGATTTCGTACTTCATTTGCTCTAATGCTTGCTCTGCTCCTGGTACTAATAGTTGGTTTGAAGAATTGTTGTTTGCCATGTTGAACACTCTCCTTCAGTTTTTTTGGTGGACTATTTTGGATTGAACCAAATTGATTTTAGTAAATCAAGCTTTCAGCATAGTCCGTTATAAAAGTTATTTGGTTGTTGGCGACTCGTTGTCGCTGTGTTTAATCAATATTATGGATGATTTTTTGGATCCTATTCGAAATAAACAGCAGGTAATGTTTTCCTGTTCATTATTTCTTTTTGCTTTACATGAAGAGGTTAGATGCTTCTCAAACTAATAAAAAAACAAAGTAGGGAAGAGAAATGGGAATATGTCCAGTTTGTAACGGGCTTGAAGAAAAATACTTTACTTGCAATACATGCGGAAGTGAATTAGAGGAAGCAGGAAGGTTAATGGATTTTTTTGATGACTATAGTGCCTATATGCCAATTGACTTAATGAAGCTTGAGGATGGATATCCCGAGGATTACGCTAAAGGACTCTGTCCACACCTCTATAAGTGTCCAGCTTGTAATAATGATGTGGTACAATTCATCCAAGAATAGAAAAAGGATGCAGCGCGTTTGTGCTGCATCCTAGCCGATTAACGAATTCTTGATTCTGTAGTTACATCGAAGAAGTGAGCTTTGTTCAAATCAAAGGCTAAATCGATTGATTGACCAGGTTTAATATCTGAACGAGAGTCTACTCTCGCTACGAAATCCTGACCCTCAATGCTTGAATAAAGCATCGTTTCAGCACCAGTTAATTCTGATACATCGATTTTTACATGGATTTTTGTTCCTTGAGAAGCCTCGATGAAAACAGGCTCATCATGAATATCTTCAGGACGGATACCGAGGATAATCTCTTTACCAACATACCCTTGCTCACGTAATACTTTCATTTTTCCTTCTGGGATAGCGATAGCAGTTTTGCCTGCTACAAATTTACCTTCCTCGATTTTTCCTGTTAGGAAGTTCATTGCTGGTGATCCAATAAATCCACCAACGAATACATTTTCAGGCTTTTCGTATACTTCTTTTGGTGCTCCAACTTGCTGGATAACTCCATCCTTCATAACAACAAGACGAGTAGCCATTGTCATTGCTTCTGTTTGGTCATGTGTTACGTAAATAGTTGTTGTTTGTAGACGTTGATGAAGCTTTGCAATTTCAGCACGCATCTGAACACGAAGTTTAGCATCAAGGTTTGATAATGGCTCATCCATTAAGAATACTTTTGCATCACGCACAATCGCACGACCTAACGCCACACGCTGACGTTGACCACCAGAAAGTGCTTTTGGCTTACGATCAAGATAAGGTTCTAGACCAAGGATTTTTGCAGCTTCTTGAACACGGCGATCAATTTCATCCTTAGGAAATTTACGAAGCTTTAATCCAAAAGCCATATTGTCATAAACACTCATATGTGGGTAAAGAGCATAGTTTTGGAATACCATGGCAATATCACGATCTTTTGGTGCAACATCATTTACACGTTTACCGTCAATAGAAAAATCACCTTTAGAGATTTCTTCAAGACCAGCAATCATACGTAAAGTTGTTGATTTTCCGCAACCAGATGGTCCAACGAATACGATAAACTCTTTATCTTGAATATGAAGGTTAAAGTCTTCAACAGCAGTTACTTTATTGTCGTAAATTTTGTAAATATGATCTAATACTAACTCAGCCATAATTAATTCCTCCCAATGTTCTGTAATCGTTTTCTTATGTATAGATTACATGATGGGTAGGATCTTGTACCATGTGAATAGTGCACAAAAATAGGGAGAAGGAAATTGGGCAATGTGCTATTTTTGCTTTTGTGATTGTAGTAGACAAGCAATATAAAGGGTTATGGCACTAGGATAATCTTTTAAATTTACGCCAGCTTTTTCTGTAAACTTGTCTACGCGGTATTGTAAGGTGTTTCGGTGAATGTATAACTTCTTTGCTGTAACACTCGCGTTTAAATTATTTTCTAAATATACTTGAATGGTTGCGAGCGTTTCTGGATCATCCATTAAAGGCTGAAGAAGTTGGACTTCTATAGCTTTTAAAAGCTCAGTGGTGAGACTGTTCGAGAGCAAAGTTGGGAATATGTTCTCAAATGTAAATACTCTTTCATGGAGCTTCCATTCTAAAGCTTGTTTGAAAAATTGATGATCTTGATGGAATAATTCCTTTAATTCCTCTGTGGCAGAGTGAAACTTTCCAATGAAAAAACTGACACGTAAGTAAAGATCGTTTTCAAATGTCTCAGAGATTTCCAAGAAATTTTCTGCCATCAAAAAGCTGTGAGATTCGTGTTCAATAAGCACAGCATGATGTGGACTTTCCCAAAAAATAATAATTTCTTCAGATAAAAAGCCTTTTAAAGCAAGTTCTAAATCTTTTTGCTCCCAGTCCTCTCCTGAACAATGAAGGTGAATGATTCGAACCCGACGCTCTTGTTTTTGTAAAGGGACGTTCTCATCCGAAAATAAAAAATTGTACCATCCCTGAGATTGAAACTCTATAACAGGTGGTTCAAAAGAGTGGAAAAGGGCATCTAGTAACTGTTTTTCTTTTGGGTCTAAACTGTCTTTTTTAATACCAAGCCAGCCCTCTTCGTTTTCTTCATAAAACCAGTCATACTCTTTTGTCTCTTCAAGTGTAGGCTGTTGATTTGAATATTTACTGTCTTTGTATAGTTGGTGAACTTTTTTTAGCATATGGTTGCTCCCAAATGTTTGTATATCTTCATTATAACAGGTAACGTCTCTTATCAATAATTTGGCTTATAATTTCTATTTAAGAAAAGAATACGATATAATCGGTTCAATAGGGGATACCGTATCGATAGTTGAGAGGTGAATAAATTGGAATACTCACAAGAAATGAAAAACCGATTAAAACGGCTTGAGGGTCAGGTTCGTGGAGTAATACGTATGATGGAAGAGGAAAAACATTGTAAAGATGTGGTAACTCAGCTATCAGCTGTGCGATCGGCAGTCGACCGTGCAATGGGATATATTGTAGCAAAAAATTTAGAGGCATGTATTCGTGAAGCAAATGACGAGGGGAAAAACGCCGAGGATGCCATTCAAGAGGCTGTAAATATGATAGTAAAAAGTCGCTAGACAAGTAAAAAGACACGCTATGTGATGAATAGTGTGTCTTTTACTTCTTTTCTATAGAGGAACGGAAAAGCTCGCAAAGCATTTTCACCCGTTTTTCTTCAATAGTTTTTTCGTCAAAGCTCATTGGCTTTGAATTAATTTCATAAATCACAAATTTTCCATCTGTTGTTAACCCTGAATCGATGGAGAATTCAGCAAAGAAGCCGTATTTCCTATTTAATTCTCTCCCGCAAAGCTCTACGATTTTTTCGATTAACAGGTCATGTTCCTTTGTTTGAAATAGTGAGTAAGGAAGGAGCTTCCCTCCATTAGGAATATGTGTAGTTACTTGTTGATGACCTGATTGTCTAACACCTACTCCTACAGGGATATGCTTCTCGCCTTGGAAAACAGCCAATATTCTAAAATCATACCGTTTGCCTTGATATAGTTGAGGACTTGCTGCTTGCTGTGCAATATATAATATTTTGAGAAATTTAGTAGACCATTGTTCCCAATAGTGATGAAAGTCATGATATATAGTCTGCCGACTTTGATCTATGAGCAGAACTTTCCCATCTCTTCTCCGTTTAATCATATGAATGCCTCTCCCCATGGAAGAATTGCCTTGTTTTATATAGAGAGAACGATGAGCTAAAAGAAATTTTTCTAGTGCTGTTTTGTCGTCTACTTTTATTGTTGGCAAGAAATATTGTTTTAAATCCATATGCTCCTTGAACTGCAAATAACAATCGTATTTGTTTAAAAAACCTGGGTTAAAAAAGGGAATGGATTGTTCTTTAAATAGAGCTACAGCTTCTTTAAAGATGGTGGTGTTTTCATGTTTTCGAAACGGAACCCGGTTGTATACTAGGTGTGGAAAGGGAGCTATTACAGTCTCCCATGTATTATTGCTAGGTTCATATTTTGCTGCTTTTATTCCATTACTTAAAATATCCTCAGGAGAGAATACAATAGATATTCCACCTGTCTTCAATAACTCTTGTTGAATAGATCGGAATAACGGAATATTTCCAGCTAGGTTCTTTTCACCTTTTTTACTGGTTAAGATACCGATAAAAGGATTCCCAAGAATGAGGGAAGTCATTTAAAAACCTCTCCTGGTTTCTTAATCGCTTGCTCTGATAAAAAGACACCAAATGCAAGAGAAAGTTTACGAGTTAATAGGTCAAATTCCTTCATATCAGGATGCTTGAAAATCGAACGACCTGGTTTTGAGTTTGCCTCAAAAAGCCAAACCTTTCCTTCTCGGTCGACTCCTAAATCAAACCCAATTTCTCCAACAATGCCTTCCATATGATTTTCTAACACATGACTAAGTAGAAGACTAGCTTCAGATAACTTTTGCAGTAGCTTCTTTTGTTCCTCTTTATTTTCAATCACTTCTTCTATCGTTTTTATACAACCACCACTTTTTACATGTGTTGTCACACTTCCAGGTCCAGCTACTTTTGCTGCAACGGCGCTAACTTTCCAACGTCCATTTTCATCTTTATTGGTGTGAACTCGGAAATCGACTGGACAGCGCTCATGGCGTAGAAGATGTATCCCTTGTTGGACAATAAGGTGATTGAGCTTGTTATTCGGAAAGGTATGCTTCATTAAAGATTCTAATGTTTCAAACTTTCTAAGACGGTTGATTCCATCAGTATCTCGGAACCGACAATAATAATGGTTCTGGTCTCGATCATAAAGGACTTGATAAATTCCAAGACCCAGGCTTCCATTCATTGGTTTTACATACACATGACCATATAAAGATAGCATTCTTTCAATCATTGAAAAAGAAGTAAAAGGATGTGTTTCTGGTAGTAGAGAGGAAACGGCACCAACCGATTCAAGCCTTTCAAATACATCTAACTTATTAAAAAAGCCTGGATTATACCAAGGAATAAGATACTCGGATTGCAAGCGATCTTTCACTTTTCGCAACGCCGCCTTTTTTTCACTTCGGCGGTTTGGGAGTCGATCATAAATGACATTTGGGAACGGTAAAATGATAGATTGCCAACCGTTCTTATGATAGATAAGTCCCTCTATCGTTCCTTCTTCCCAATTGATATGTTGTTCGCCAAAAACAAATGGGAGGGCTCCAACAAACTTTTTGACAGATAATAACTTCGAAAAAAAGATGGATCTTTCCCCAATCGGCCGCATAGCAAATGGAGTAAAACCAGAGGTGAAAACACCAATAAGAGGACCAACATGAATGGTCTTATCTGCAATGAACAGATGAAACGGAATGTCTAAAGACGGGACTTTAATAGTTTCTGCAATGTCAGGACTAAGAACAAGAGTGTTTTTTCCATCGGGATGTGGATAGCATTTTGCTTGAGTCGCAAATGTTCCGAAAGAGACACGAGTTGGAGCATGATGTTTAGATAGCTCAGCCGGAAAGTATATGGTGCCTTTTTCAAGATGGTCGCTAATGTCAATTCGATATTGTTTTTTCATGATTCATCAAACTCCTTTTTTGCTCCATCAGATGTTTTGCATAAAGGATTGGAGCTAAATCTAACAAGGCTTTTACTTCAGGTGTGGTAGAAACAACGACTTTTCTTCCTGGCTTTGAATTTACATCTAGTATCCACAGTGATCCATCCTTCGCAATTCCGATGTCTACCCCGATTTCAAATAAAGGACGGAAGGTACCTTCTAAAACAGTTGGAAGAAGGGACAAGATATATTGAATTTCTTTTAAAAGAAAAGAAGATGGAGTATTTTCTTTTGACCAGTCCTCGAAGGTAAGAATTTTCCCCCCAGCACTAACATTTGAGACAATAGAGCCAATAGAACCCTCACGAATACCTTTGCCACGAACCATCCACTTCCCGTGTTGATTCTTTTGTAGCAAGATTCGAAGGTCAAAGGGGTGCCCATCTTTATTGGTTAAATGTTTATAAGGTTGAATAAGGAATGTTTTCTTTTTTAAAAGAGATTGAAGCCAAGCTGAAAAAAGTTCTTTTGATTCAAAGACTCGGTTCACATGTTTCCCTTTCTTATCGGTTTCAACAATATATTGTTCTTTTTCTTTTTTAATAAAATATATGCCCTTTCCTTGTGAACCATTGATGGGCTTAATAATGGCTGGATTGATATGGGAAAGCGAGTGTATCACTTGATCAGCATGAGCGACTAGTGCTGAGTGAAGAAGATAAGGATGAAGCTTAGAATGATTCAAGACATCATAAAGTTCCATTTTGTTTGGAAGACCATATCCTAAAAAGGTTACATCCTTTCGTTTTTTTAACCAGCGTACAATGGAAAGGCAACTTTGAGAATGTGTATCATCACCATAAAAGCATCGGTCGTACAAAACATCAGGAAGTGGGAATTCCGCTTTTATCCAGCGGGACTCGCTCGGATTATATTTCTCTCCAACGATAAGTTCTGAAGTTGGGATAATATTCGATGGGACAAATCTAAAGCAACTGATTCCAAAGTTGCTGGCAGCCTGGGCAATTCCACTAAAATAAGAATTTTCATTCCTCAGGTTTAATGTCATGAATCCAAAGGTCAGCATGTATGTTCTCCTCCAATTCCTTGCTTTTGTACTCGAAAGCCAGTGTTGTACATAATTCCATTATTGCTCTTGTGGAAGGTCGGATTTTAACGTCCTGCTCTTCGAAGTTTTTCGAGGGCTTTGAGTTAACCTCAATCAGCCAAAGCTTACCATCCTGATCAATGCCTATATCTAAACCCAGTTCACCGGTAATACCATCTGTTTTATTACTAATAACAGTTGCAATTTCTCTGGCTAACTCTTTCATATCCACGAGTTGCTGGATCGCCACATTTTTTTCGAAGAGCTCTGTTAATGCTTTAACTGGTTTATAGGTTTCACCACCTCTAGCGATATTTGCTACAAATTGCTTTTCACCTGAAATTCTGGCTACTACAGAGGTGACTTTCCATGCATTATGAAGATTTTTGTGACATAATACTCTAAAATCGATGTGGCGATTTTTATATAAAAGCAAGGGGATGCCCTGCTGAATAATATAGGTTGTATTTTTTCGGAAGCGTGAAAACCATTTGAAAAAACGCTCAACATTAGAAAAGGACATGAAATCATCGCTTTGTGTTCCAGTGGAAACCTTTACGATAAATGAGTGACTTTCTTTATATAGATGTAGGATTTTTCTCCCTTGACTACCATGAATAGGTTTAATAAATAGGCTAGAATGTTTATTTAATAATTCAAGAAAATGGGTTTCCGTAAACAGTAAAGTTTCTGGGAGATGTGGTTGCAAATGGTCTTCTTGAATTAACAGTTCATGAACATCCCATTTAGATAAGAAACGGTCATTAAAGAATGGAATATTCAATCTTGTCATTTCGTTTTTAATTTTATTAAAGTGGTCACTACGTTCTTTTTTTCTTGAGTGAATGCGGTTATAAACTACATCAGGGGGTGGGAATGTATGTTTTTTCCACCCGTCATTATAGTAATAGCCACTAATTTCATCTATTGAAAAATCATCACTTTCAAATACGTAAAAAAGTCCACCTGTTTGCTGTGTATGGTAATGAAGTTCCTCACAAAATGTATGAACAGACCGGAAATTAGGCTCATAATTCGTTTCCGTGCTGTCTGTCATAAGGGCTACAATAGGACCAACTATTAAGGTGTTGAATTCATCAATAAATTTTGCTAAATACTTTGTTGCTTTATTAGGTATTTTAAATTGTGAGAATAGGAATGAAGGTAAGTGTACTTCGTTTTTTGGTATATCACTTATTTCCGCATTAACTTCTATACAGACCCTACCAATCTTTAGAAATATGGTAGGACGTGCTAAAATGTGAAAATAACTTGCTATTGCTCGGCTTATCTGGATACAATTTGCTTTTGTTTGAAACGTTTCGGTAGGAATCACCGTAATAGGTAAGTAAGAAGTAGCCATCACGATACCTCTTTCTATCGCCCCTATATATGGGCAAAAGCTGATACGGTATCGTATGAAAAAACAAAACCATTTGTGAAAATTTTTATGGAAGGTAGATGTTGTATGAATATAGCAATAACCATAGTCTTTATGGTTGTCATTGGAGCAGTGATTGGAGGGTTTACTAACTCGCTTGCCATTAAAATGCTGTTCCGCCCGTATCGAGCACTTTATATAGGGAAATGGAGAGTGCCGTTTACTCCTGGATTAATTCCAAAGCGAAGAGATGAATTAGCTGAACAAATGGGGAAAATGGTGGTTGATCACCTGCTAACTCCTGAAAGTATCCAAAAGAAATTTTTAAATGAGCAATTCCAAAAGGATATGATAACCGTTGCTCAAACGGAGCTTGATCAACTGTTAAGAAGTGAACTTACTTTAGCACAAGTCTTCGACCGGCTAGGCTTTAAGCATATAGAAACAAGTGCAACCGAAAAACTGTCCCTATTTATTCATAATAAATACGAGGAAATGATGCCACGCTTTAGGGAGAAACCAATAAAGGACGTGCTTCCAAAGGAACTTCAAGAAAAATTAAGTGAAAAGATCCCTGTAATTAGCGAATATATTTTAATAAAGGGGAAGGATTACTTTAATAGTGCCGAAGGTCAGCTTAGAGTGGAAAGAATGATCAATGATTTTGTCCGTGAACGAAGTGGGATGTTAGGGAATATGCTACAGATGTTCTTAGGAAATGTAAATCTCACAGAAAAGATTCGTCCAGAGATTTTAAAGTTTCTTGAAAATGAGGGTACAAAGGACCTGATAACGACACTCCTTTTAAAGGAATGGGAAAAACTATTAAATAAGAAAACGGAAGAATTTGAGGATCAATTAGGAAAAGAGCAATTATTACAAATGATTAATCAAACAGTTATAAAACTTGTGAAGATGGATCAATTTTTTCAAAAACCTATTTCAGAACTACTTGAAAATAATCGTGAGAGCATTATTAACGATTTTGTTCCTGCCGGCTTACGTTTAGTCTTCGACTGGACTACTGGCCGTATGGAGACAATTCTTGAACGATTACACTTAGCAGAAATTGTGAGAGAGCAAGTCGAAACGTTTTCAGTAGAACGCCTTGAGGAGATGGTATTATCCATTTCTAGAAGTGAATTAAAGATGATCACGTACTTAGGAGCATTGTTAGGAGGAGTGATCGGCCTTTTCCAAGGTATTGTTGTTATTTTCATTGGATAGGGATTATTCGCTTTTTATTGAATTGTTTGGTATAGTTGGAAGGATTTCTTGATAAGGAGTGTATAAATATGGCGGTTAATTTACATGATGCAGCTTATGAATTAGAAAAGGCGATTCGCTCAAGTAATGAATATGCGAGTTTAAGAAGAATTTATGATGAAGTAAATGCGGATCCATCCGCTAAACAAATGTTTGAGAATTTCCGTAACTTACAGCTTGAATTACAACAAAAGCAAATGATGGGCCAAGAAATTACTCAAGAGGAAGTAGAGCAGGCGCAAAAGACAGTAGCACTTGTTCAACAACACGAAAAAATTGCTCAGCTAATGGAAGCTGAACAAAGAATGAGTATGATTATTGGTGAATTAAACCAAATAATCATGAAGCCACTAGAAGAACTCTATGGAGCTATGGGACAATAACATCTAAAACACTTTATCTATTTTGATAAAGTGTTTTTTCTTTTCAACAGCAAACTCTGCTTCTCAATTGTTCTATTTGCCTCACTGTTTTCATACATGTGATATAAAGGGAAATGATGAAGGTGGGGGGCACTAACTATGATTTATCGTCTGCTTGCTATAAATATAGACGGAACGCTTCTTCAATCAAACGGGCGAATCCAAAGGTCAACCAAGGAAGCCGTTGAATATGTCCAGGGAAAGGGAATTTATGTTACGTTAGTATCATCTAGAAGCTTTCCATCAGCAAAGAAAGTGGCAAAGGCATTAAAGCTCGATTCTTATTTAGTCACACACCGTGGAGCTTATATTGCAAGCTCGATGGATCAACCGGTATTAGTAAGAAGAATTTCGGAGGATGTCACCTTTGAGTTGGTTCGATTATTAGAAGCCTTTCACTGTCAAATTCGATTAGTAGATGATCGGTATTCACTGGCCAATCGCTCAAGAGTTAGTAATAATTTACTAGCAAAAACAGTGTTTTCTTCAGGGGATCCGGTCTTTTACTCACATCAGTATGTTGATTCACTAAGTGATGCCATTTCAGATGAACCATGTAGTCCACCAAAAATTGAAATATATTTTGAGAGAAAAGAAGACCTTCAGGACGCAAAGAAAGCTATCTACACGATGTATGATGAAGTCGATACATTGCAACTGGATGATCTTCGGTTAGAAATTGTACCAAAGGGTGCATCCAAGTTAACAGGTCTTTTATACTTAGGAGAAAGACTCGGTGTGAAGCGTTCAGAAATGGTTGTAATTGCTGATGCATTGGATGATATAGATATGATTGAAAAGGTTGGGTTAGGTGTTGCCATGGGGAATGCACCCGTTGAGGTAAAAAAGGCAGCCGATTGGGTTACACGATCAAATAATGAAAATGGAGTCGGATATGTAGTAAAGGAACACTTCCGGAAGCAACAGCCGATTGAGTTCTTAAAGAAAATGAATATTATCAAGTAATTGGAAGGTATGGATCAACGATTGAAAGTTGACCCATACCTTTCATTTTTGTACACTTTTAAAGCAATGATATAAATTTAACTAAAAGGTGATTTTTTTGCAGATTAATATACAAGGATTAGTGGAGGAGAAATTCCACCGCCCACTAACAAATATTGCCAACTTATTTTTTGAAGAAACGAAAGTATTCATGGAAAACCATTCGGACCAAGCAGAGTTAACGGTAAATTTTGATTTACGAGTATCGGATTGGATTCATGTACAAGCTGAAATACCTGGTTCCGAGCTACTACATGCAAATTATGAAAAAGTTCTCCCAAATGAACTTTCTCAAAAAGAAAAAGATCGAATGATTAAACATGCGATTTCTTATGTATATTTATCTGTTCTACAAACTTATACAGGAATGACACAGAAGTGGGGGATATTAACAGGAATAAGGCCAACGAAACTTCTCCACAAGATGTTGCAAGAAGGAATGCCGAAAGAGGAAGCACACCAAAAGCTTCAAACGGAGTATATGATTTCTGATGAAAAGATTCAATTAATGCAGAATATCATTGATCGTCAATTATCCGTTGTTCCGGACTTGTATCAACTGCAAAATGAAGTGAGTATTTATATTGGTATTCCGTTTTGCCCTACGAAATGTGCGTATTGTACATTTCCTGCCTATGCGATTAATGGTAGACAAGGATCCGTCAATTCATTTTTAGGTGGTCTGCATTTTGAAATGAAAAAGATCGGACAGTGGTTGAAAGAAAATAACGTGAAAATTACCACGGTCTATTATGGTGGCGGTACTCCTACAAGTATTTCTGCTGAAGAAATGGACATGCTCTATGAAGAAATGTACGAGACTTTTCCTGATGTGACAGACATTCGTGAAGTAACGGTAGAAGCCGGTCGTCCTGATACCATCACGCCTGAAAAGCTAGAGGTATTAAAAAAATGGAATATTGATCGAATTAGTATTAATCCACAATCGTATATTCAGGAAACGTTAAAAGCGATTGGCCGTCATCACACGGTAGAGGAAACGATTGAAAAATTTAAGCTTGCACGAAATATGGATATGAATAATATTAATATGGACTTAATTATTGGTTTGCCTGGAGAAGGGGTGGAGGAGTTTTCTTATACACTACAAGAGACTGAAAAGCTCATGCCAGAATCATTAACTGTTCATACTCTTTCCTTTAAACGTGCTTCCGAGATGACAAAGAACAAAGAAAAGTACAAGGTTGCAGGGCGTAGTGAAATTGAAGAGATGATGAGGCTTGCCGAAAACTGGACGAAGGAACATAATTATGCCCCTTATTATTTGTATCGCCAAAAGAATATTCTAGGAAATCTGGAGAATGTAGGATACGCTCTTCCTAATCAAGAGAGCATTTATAATATTATGATTATGGAAGAACAGCAGACGATCATTGGTTTAGGCTGTGGCGCTGCGAGTAAATTTATTGATCCATCATCAGGTAAAATAACGCAGTTTTCAAATCCTAAAGACCCAAAAACATACAACGACTCATTCGAGAAATATACAAATGATAAACTGGAAATACTCACTAGCTTATTCTCAACCCCAGGCTCTTCTATAAAGTAAGTCAATAGGGTAATTGTAGTAGCCACGGATATTTAGTTATCCGTGGTGTTTTTGTATGCCTCGTATATTTGTTCCATATTTAATGGCCGCAGCATTCGGTTTTCTGGTTGATCGATTGGCCGGAATCCGAATTTTTCATAGAGGCTGTGTGCATCCTTGGTCGTTAAATGAAAGGCAGCCCCCTTTAATCTTGGCTCACTAACAATCGTCTCAATTAACCATTTACTTAAACCTTGACCACGGTACTCTTTTATTACAAACACATCTGCTAAATAAGCAAATCTAACAAAATCAGTTATTACGCGAGCAAAGCCAATTTGCTTGGCTGTAGAGTTTTCTTGTGGATTACCATCAAACAGGCCGAAACATAAATTAGAGTTCTCTATAGATTTTACTATTAAATCGCGATTCATCCCCTGTCCCCAATAGGAATCGTGGCAGATAAATCGTTCAATGACATCAAGATTTAAAAGATCTTTGTTCGTTGTAATAAAAAATTGATTATATGAGTAGGTTGATTTCAAAAAGAACACTCCTTTCCTTTTAACTATACCTATTTTTGCACAAGTGTTGCATAAATAATTTCGTAATTTTCAGTTTAATTATATTCTCTATTTAGAGCCAAAAAAGTAAATACCCAACAAAGGTGGCTCCATCCATTTGGAAATTTATTTACAATTAGACCTGTGTGACGACGACAACTTTCTTATCAAGGAATGGCTTTTCCTTCAATTTTTCGGAGCCAAATATGGGCTGGTTTCCAAAGGGCAGCCCGTAGATAACGGCTAATTTTTAAGGTTTTTCGCTTACTATTTGTCTCAAGTTGAACAAGAACATGTAGGCAAAAAACGATAAGTGCGATAAACACTTGATTTTGAATGGCCCATTCGCTTTGTCCGTAGAACTTTTTGATGCTAAGGTGCTGTTTGATCCATTTAAAAAACAACTCAATGGCCCACCTTGATTTATACATCTCTGAAATTTCTTCAGCGTTCAAATCAAAGCGATTGGTGATTAAATGGAGTTCATTTCCTTTGGAATCAAGCACTTTTAGAAGGCGAAAGTAATTTTCAGCACGGTTTTGGGTTGTACCAATCAGGACCATTTGATCTGATAAAACAGCGGAATCCTCGGGTAGTTTAAAATCATAAACCTCCCGTATAACGGCGTTTTTTCTTAGCCTTGATAGAAAAAAGTAACCATCATCTGTCATGCGATCAAAGCGCTCGTAGTCTAGATAGCCACGGTCAAACACATACATGCATTCCTTGTCATCGACCATGATTTCAAGTTGACCACGATCATGTTCGTTTGCCGTTGTTATGACTGCTTTTTCGGGATAGGACGCACCTTTTTCCATAAACACAAGGCGTAGATGCAACTTCACACCGGCTTTTGTCTTACGGAACTTTGCCCATTTATGATTGGTCAAATTAAGTGGCAATGTGCTTGAATCAATGATTTTTAACGGCATGACCAGTTTCGTATAGTGTGTCTTGGCATGAATTTGTACGACCAAATCAAGGAAAAGCCTTTGAAATAGATCTGGGTTCATGCCATTTAATCGCCGTGACAGCTGAGAAATACTGATCGAATCAAGGTCAATCCCTTTTTGAAGTTGGTCATCGAATAGACAATCACCTAGCGCATGCAGGCTTTCGATTTCTTCTAGCTGGGCAAAAAGTAGTAATTTTAGGAAAGACTCTGTCGTTAATTTTTTCGTATAGTAATCTAATTTCATCGTTTTCACCTGTTCTTCAAATAATTGAATATTAATTGGTGAAAACCATTGTCCAAATGAAGTTTTTCGTGTAATCTTGTCCATGAGATGTGTCCTTTTTAGTGGATTTGGACGGGTTACCACCTGACTTATCCATTATAAAGGACTTTTTCTTTGCACAATATAATAAAGTTGAACATTTTGAGTATTTTTAATAGTGAAATTAAATTAATGCAACACTAGTGCTATTTTTGTAATAATTTAAAATAATTAGTTTTTTATCAAATGGAATACCGATATAATAATAGAAGAGAAGTCATTTGGAGGGGAGAAGGATGAAAACGAATACTGAATCTAATACACTGTTAGTACATGTGAATGGACGAGTCGCAACGATACAATTGAATCGACCAGAAAGCTTAAATTCACTAAATGTTGAACTAATCAAGGGATTGACAACAAAATTAAAGGAAATAAGTATTACAGATGATATTGATGTTGTGGTTATAACTGGAAACGAACGTGCCTTTTCATCAGGAGGCGATATAAAAATGATGCTACAGGAAACGAATGAAAGCGATTTCTTTAATGTGATGGACAACATTAATGAATTGGTTATGACTCTTTATTCTTTACCTAAGCTAACAATTAGTGCTGTATCAGGTTCTGCGGCTGGTCTCGGACTAAGTATAGCTTTAGCGACAGACTATATTCTAGCTGATGAAAAAAGCAAGCTTGCTATGAATTTTATCGGAATTGGTCTCGTCCCTGATGGTGGAGCTCACTTCTTCCTTGAGAAAAAGTTAGGTGAGGATCAAGCCAAACAGCTCATTTGGGAAGGGAAAATAATGACTGCACATGAGGCATTTCAAAAAGGCCTCATTCATGAGGTAGCGCCTAATTATTTGGAAGCATTAAACGATAAGCTGGAGGAGTATTTAAAGAAACCACTTCAAGCTATGATAAAAACTAAGAAAATATTGGTTGAAAAGAACCGGCCACAATTATTAAAAATTCTTGAGCTTGAAAAATATGGACAACATAAAATGAGACAAACAGAGGATCACCAAGAGGGAATCCGTGCCTTTATAGAAAAGCGAAAACCTCAGTTTAAAGGGAAGTAAAGGAAAACTCAGCCAATATTTACTGGCTGAGTTTCTTATGCTTTAAATAGGATTAGATTACCATCAGGGGTTACGAGACGGTGTGTTTTATTGTATAGCTTCTTTTCCTTTAAGAGAACCTCGGTCTTATTCTTTGCCTCGATATCATTCTTCGCCTCGATTGCTTCGTCTATAATTTTTTCCCCAGTAGCTTCAAAACAAGTTAATTTGTAGATCTTCATCCTTTTTCCCCCATCGTAATAACTTCCTAGTTTTATTTTCACATAGGTGAGGAGGTTCTTGCAAAATAGAAATTACAAAAATATGTAACTTTTTATATTCTCGAACGTACTACCTTATGGAAGAGGAGGGAAGGACATGGTTTTAAAAATCGAAAACATAACGAAGCGTTTTGGAACGTTTACGGCAGTGAACGACCTATCATTAACCATACCGGAAAGAGAGATGTTTGGTTTTCTTGGGGCAAATGGAGCAGGGAAAACAACAACTTTTCGGATGATTCTAGGCTTAATGGATAGTAGTGATGGTCGAATCACTTGGAATGGTAACCCCATTAATTATTCAACGAGCAGATATATTGGCTACTTACCAGAAGAACGTGGACTGTACCCTAAATTAAAGGTAAAAGAACAAATTGTGTACTTGGCAAGGTTAAGAGGAATGGAGAAGGGAGAAGCACAAACGGAATTAGACAAATGGCTCGAACGATTTAAAGTTCCTGAGTATGCAAACAAAAAGGTTGAAGAGCTTTCTAAGGGAAATCAGCAAAAAATTCAGTTTATCGCAGCCGTTCTACATAAACCAGAACTGCTAATTCTGGATGAACCTTTTAGTGGACTTGATCCTGTAAATGTCGAGTTGTTAAAAGAGGCTGTACTGGACTTAAAGAAAAACGGATCAACGATTGTCTTTTCAAGTCACCGTATGGAGCATGTAGAAGAGATGTGTGAACATTTATGTATCATGCATAAAGGAAGCCCTGTTGTACATGGCTCTCTTAGGGATATAAAGAAAAGTTTTGGTAAGAAAAATGTCGTGATTCATGCTGATTTCTCACTAGACTTTTTAAAAGAATATCCTGGAGTAATTAAGCACAAAAAGACCGCAGAAGGAATTCATCTTCAAATAACGGGTGAAGAAGTAGCGGAGAACCTACTTAAGGAAATTGTACCTTATGGGTTTATACGAAAGTTTGCCCTAGAGGAGCCAAGCTTAAATGATATTTTTATCGAGAAGGTAGGTGCCTCATATGAGTAAGTTTTGGATCATCCTGGCTCATACTTACATGAGTAAAGTGAAATCAAAATCATTTATCATTACAACTGCTGTTACTTTATTGTTAATTGTAGGACTTACGAATCTCTCAAACGTGATGGACTATTTTAATAAAGGAGAATCCGGAGAGGAAATTGCAGTCATTGATGAGAGTGAAGCAATTTTTTCTCCATTAAAGCAGCAAGTCGAAGCAGTCAATGAAGATATTAAACTAACCCAATTTACTGGGGACGAGGATGCGGCAAAGGAAGCAATTCGAGAAGGGGAATATGATGGACTACTTCTTGTACGATTAAACAATGTGAACTTACCTGAAGCAACTTATCATGCAATGACCATTGCTGATACAACCATTGCAAATGAGGTGAAAAATAGCCTCCAGCAATTGAAAACACAGTTAGCTGCCACACAGATGGAACTCTCCACTGAGGAGCTTGCAAAACTGTATGAGCCTGTTGACTTTGAGCAACTAGCACTAGAAGAAAACGCAAAAACAGAGGAAGAACTGAACCAAGCAAGAGGCCTTGTTTATGTACTTTTATTTGTCATCTATTTCTCAGTGATTCTATACGCTAACATGATTGCAATGGAAGTTGCGACGGAAAAATCTTCTCGTGTAATGGAAATTCTTATTTCGAGTGTATCTCCCATTAAGCAGATGTTTGCAAAGATTCTTGGTATAGGTTTGGTAAGTATTACACAAATGGCTGTTTTACTAGGTGTAGGTTATGTTTCCATGAAGCAGAATCTCGATACGATGCAAGGGGGATTTTTTAGCTATCTTGGTTTTGGAGATTTACCCTTAGCTACCCTTATATATGCTGTGGTTTTCTTTATTTTAGGATACTTTCTTTATTCCACTCTTGCTGCCTTTCTTGGGTCACTTGTTAGTAGAATAGAAGACCTTCAGCAGATGATTACACCCATGACAATGTTGGTTGTTGCTGGTTTTATGATCGCTATGTTTGGATTAGGCCAACCAGAAACACCTTTCATCACGATCTCTTCATATATACCGTTCTTTGCTCCCATGCTAATGTTCATGAGAGTTGGTATGTTATCGTTACCCATTTGGGAGCCAATACTAGCGATTGCGATTCTTATTATCACTATTATTCTTCTAGCGATCTTCGGAGCAAGAGTATATAGAGGTGGCGTACTAATGTATGGACGATCAACTTCTTTTAAAGATATTAAAAAAGCCCTTCAACTTACAAAGAATGAATAAGCAAGCTTCGATTTTGAAGCTTGTTTTTTTTATTTAGTATAAGAACGTGCATTCGTATTTTTAAGATGCTAAAATATAGAAAAATAGAAAACCAAATGAGGAACCGATTATGAAGCGAGTAACCTTTATTCATGCTGCTGATTTGCATTTAGATAGTCCGATGGTGGGTCTGAAGTCTTTGCCAGCATCCATTTTCTCACGACTAAAGGAAAGTACGTTTGTCGCGCTTGAAAGGATTGTTAATAAGGCGATTGAGGAAAAGGTCGATTTTGTTATTTTAGCTGGTGACCTATTTGATAGTGAGGATAGAAGTATTAAAGCCCAAACAAGACTTCGTAATGAAATGAAGCGGCTTCAAATGCATGGAATACCTGTCTTTGCTATTCATGGAAACCATGATCACCTTGATGGGAGTTGGGCTCATCTTGATATGCCTGAGAATGTACATATTTTTTCCACCGATGTAGAAAGAAAGATATATACAACGGCCAATGGAAGCCATATTCACTTATACGGTTTTAGTTACCCTAGCCGGCATGTTTTCGAAAGAAAAATAGTTGATTACCGAAAAGAGGGCGAAGCGGATTTTCATATTGGGATACTACATGGAAACATCGAAGGAAACCATGAACATGGAAATTATGCCCCTTTTTCGATAAAGGAATTATTAGACAAGGATTTTGATTATTGGGCTCTTGGACATATTCATAAACGCATGATCCTGTCACAAGATCCTCCGGTTATTTATCCAGGCAATACGCAAGGGCGTAATAGGAAGGAAACAGGGCTAAAAGGAGGCTATTTGATTGTGTTAGAGGAAGGGAAAAAGAGTTTTGAGTTTTTTCCTACCTCAGACTGTTTGTGGACAGAAAAGGAGATCAATGTAAGTGAAGTAAATGGGTTTGAACAGCTTTACTTAACCTGTAAAAGCTTGATTGATGCTGAGAGAGAAAGTAAGGTAGGCATTTTGCTTAAACTTCATCTAACCAAGCTAAGAAAGGAAAATAATCCTAGTGAAAGAGACATTTTAAATGATTTATTGGAAGCTCTTCAAGAAGATGAAAAAGAAGAAGCTTCCTTTGTTTGGACATATGCTGTTACAGCTGAGGAACAGTGCATTTGGGATAAGGAGACATTGGCAAATCAAACGGATTTCTATGGTGAGTTATTTCGGCTATCAGGGGAGCCAGGGGAACTCGGACATAGTTTAGACATACTATTTCACCATCCGCAAGCAAGGAAATTTCTAAACCCATTAACTGAAGAGGAAAAAAAAGAAATGATACGATATGCGGAGAGTTTTCTAGTGGATCAATTGTTAAAGGAATAGGAGGTGAAAGATATGATAATTAAAGAGTTACAAATTTATGGTTATGGAAAAATAGAAAATGTTACGATTTCTAATCTACATTCCTTTACCGTTTTCTATGGAGAAAACGAAGCAGGCAAATCAACGATCATGTCCTTTATTCATAGTATGTTGTTTGGTTTTCCAACAAAAGTTCAGGCTGAGCAGAGGTATGAGCCGAAGTCAGGAATAAGGTATGGTGGGAAGCTCCTTTTCGAAATAAACGATAAAGGTCACATCGTTATCGAACGAATAAAAGGCAAAGCCACAGGTGATGTGATCGTTACTTTAGAGGATGGAACAAGGGGAGGAGAGGATCTCCTTAAAGAGTTACTATCCCGTATGGATAAATCTCTTTACCAATCGATCTTTTCTTTTAATTTACAGGGGTTACAAAATATCCATCAACTGAAAAAAGAGGATTTGGGAAGATTTTTATTTTCTACGGGTGCTGTTGGTACTGACCGGCTGGTTTCGATAAATTCGACCCTCCAGAAAGAAATGGATGAAAGGTTTAAACCAAGTGGAAAAAAACCTGTAATTAATGAGAAATTAAAAGAGCTGAAAGAAGTTTATCATCAGCTTAAGAGTTCGGAAAATAAAAATGAAGGCTATTGGCAGTTGGTACGGCAACGCAATGAGCTAGTGGAGGAAATCTCCCAACTAGCTAATAGCGAAGAAGTTTTAATGCAAGAGCTACACCAGCTACAAGAATGGAAAAAGCTTGAACCAGTTGTAAAAGAGCTGGAATATGTAAAAGAGAAAATAGAGGGAAAACCTCCTATTAAGTTTCCTGTTGAGGGGATAAAAAGATTAGATCAAATCATTCAATGGATGAAGCCATTAGAAGCGCAAAAAGAAAGATTAGATAGGAAAATACTAGTGCTTAGTGAGGAGATTAGAAATTCTCAACCCAATCTTGCTCTTCTAGATAAGGAAATAGACATTCAAGAAGCATTAGACAAACTTCCTTTACTTGAAACACTCAGTGAGGAAGAAAAGAGTTTGCGCATTCAACTGGAACATCTACAGAGACAAAAAAGAGAGTGCGTGAGCAAATTACATATTCCTCTACCCGATGATGCGCTCTTAAATATTGATACGAGCATGTTTATGAAGGAACGTGTGAAGATCGCACAGAAAAAACAATGGAAGCTCAATGAAAAGAAAGAAGAACTTGATGCGTTATTTGAGCAAGAAAAGTTGGACTTAGAGTTACTTGAGAATAGGATTGCCTTTTATAAGAATGAGTTGCTTTCGGAGAATGAATATCTCGAGCTTGAGGAAAAGGTAAAGCTTTCGAGCCCAGCTAGCTTAAAAAGTGATCAATTACAAGTGAAACAAACACTCAATATGTTAATGGGATTTGAAGAGGAGGCAAACAAGGAATCGAGGAATCGCTTCTTTCAATTACTCGCATTTACAATCATAAGTATATTCCTTGGTGTATTTGGTCTTATGAGATCAGAACCTTTATTCATTTTTATTAGTATCAGTCTGTTTCTAATTGTATTGTTTTCTTCACTTTCCACGAAAACGAGGAAAACAAAGAAAAATATCCGAACGCAGCTAGAAGATTTATTAAAAGAAGAAAAAGAACTAGATGTACAAATACAAGCATTGAATTCTGATCAATTTCACGAAAATAGCCGCCGGTTAGAAATGGAGAAACAAAAAGCGGAAGAGTTAAAGATCCTTAACGTTAAATGGGAGCAACAAAATACCCATTATGAACGAATAATCTTAGAATTTGAAAAATGGGAAATTGAGTCTGCAGAAATCGAATCGGAGCTAAAATCAATCGCCCAAAAACTTTGCTTATCAGAAGAAGTTACAAAGTCTTATTTAGGAGAGGCATTTGACCTTTTAGAACGTATCAAACAGACGATTCATGAACAACACGCCCTTCAATTACAAATAGATAAAAAAATAGACGTCATTCAAAGGATATCAAATCGTATCGAAGAGCTTGGTAGATTATTTTTTGAGAAACAGTTTCCATTGCCACAACTAGCGTTGGAACTAAGAAATCGATTAAGAGAAGAACAGCAAAAGTATATAATATTCAGTGGAAAAAACGAAAAACTCGACGAAAGTAAGGAGGAGCTTGAGAAGGTTATAAGTGAGCTGAATCAGTTCCGTAATGAAATGAATGAACTGTTTGTTTTAGCTGATGTAATCAATGAAGAAGAGTACCGTAGTGCAGGGCTTGAAATGGACAAACAAACGGAGGATAGAAATAAAATAGAAGAACTTCAAAAGCAAATCGCTTTTTCATCATTAACAAAGGAAGTAATCGGAAAATTAATAAAGATTACTGATATCAAACAAGCCATAATAGAAAAGAATACGGACATTGAACAGAATCATAAAAGACGTGAGGAAGCTCTAAAAACTCTATCTGAAACAAAACACCAAATTTCAATTCTAGAAGAAGGAGGTAAATATTCAGAACTCCTTCATAAGTATACGCAATTGAAAGCGGAGTTAGAGGATGAAGCAAAGGACTGGGCACGCGTGGCTCTAGCTAAAGAGCTTTTGAACAAAACCATGAAGGTATTTAATGAAGAAAAGCTGCCAGCGGTTTTAGGAAAAGCCGAGGAATACTTATCATTTTTAACGGAAGGCAACTATCAGCGCATCGTTCCAAAAGAGAATGAAAGTGGGTTTTATATTCATCGAAAAGATTATTCTGTATTCGAAGCTAATGAACTAAGTCAAGCGACCATGGAGCAGGTGTATGTTGCGATCAGACTTGCTCTTGTAACCACCATTTATAAAAAAAGACCCTTCCCAATTATGATTGACGATAGCTTTGTAAACTTTGATCACGTTCGAACGAGTCGTGTTCTTGAATTATTAAAGAAAATAACGAATAATCAAGTTTTGTTCTTCACTTGCCACCGTCATTTACTGAAGGATTTACAAGGTAGCCATATCATCCGTCTTGAAGAAATGCCCGTTCCTCAGTTGAAGTGAGGACGGGATTTCTTATTATGACGAAAGAATTACCATAATCAAGTCTATGAATATTGACTGTTATGATGATTAAATATGCTATACTAGAATCATAGAAAGGGGCGTATTTGATGTCAAAAGGTATCCTTGATTATGAAGTAGGAGAAGCTGTTGAACAGTTTCTACTTATAAAAAATTCGGTAAAAGGGATCGCAAGTAATGGTAAGCCCTTTTTAACGATCATTTTCCAAGATCAAAGTGGTGAGATTGAAGCGAAACTATGGGATGCATCTGATGAAGATGAAAAAATATATGCAGCACAAAAAATCGTGAGAATCGTTGGGGAAATCCAGAATTATCGTGGGCGTAACCAATTAAAGCTAAGACAAATCCGACCTGCAGCTCCTACAGATTCTGTGAAGTTAGCTGACTTCCTTGAAACAGCTCCTGTTAGTAAGGATGAAATGTCTAGTAAAATTACACAATATATATTTGAAATGAAAAACCCTAATATCCAAAGAATTACAAGACATTTATTAAAGAAACATTTAAATGAGTTTTTAGAGTATCCAGCTGCAACAAAGAACCATCATGAGTTTGTTTCAGGACTAGCTTACCATGTGGTTAGTATGCTTGACTTAGCTAAGGCAATAGCTGAGCTATACCCTAGCTTGGATAAAGATTTACTATATGCTGGAATCATTCTTCATGATCTAGGGAAAGTAACGGAACTATCTGGACCGATTTCGACCTCATATACCGTCGAAGGAAATCTTTTAGGTCATATATCTATCATGGTGAACGAAATTGGTAAAGCGGCAGATGAGCTTCATATTTCTGGTGAAGAAGTCGTTATCCTTCAGCATCTTGTATTGAGTCACCATGGAAAGGCTGAGTGGGGAAGCCCAAAACCACCATTAATTAAAGAAGCAGAAATTCTTCATTATATTGACAATTTAGATGCAAAAATGAATATGCTAGACCGAGCATTGGAGAGAGTGAAACCAGGTGAGTTTACTGAAAGAATTTTCCCTCTAGAGCAAAGGTCATTTTATAAACCAAGCTTTCATAAATAATACCTTACGAAAAATGCTCTAAATGGGCATTTTTTTGTTTTTTATCTCATATGGTTTATAAAGACTTGGACAACCATTAATGAAAAAGGAGGATGTTCTATGATACCAATTTGGGTCTATTTTGTTGTTGCTGGTATTTTTATTAGTGCCATGATGGCACTTCGTACAGGAAGGAAAGAGAGGGAGGAAGAAATGCAAAGTATTGAAAGAGAAGGAGAAATTTATATGATGAGGGTTGAGAGGGCCAGAGAAGGTCGTTCTGCTCAATAAAAAAGGTTCCAGATACTCTGGAACCTTTTTTACATACAGAGGCTGCTATTAGCCTTGCGTTGTTGTTTCCTCACTGTCCAATGCTTTTTCTAAATCCTCATCTTTGATTTTTACATCAGCATCTTTAAGCTCACGTTCCATGGCTTCAGTGATCGATGCTTCGTCTAGCTTGGACACTTTTACTTGGTGTTCAATTTCAGCCTTCATATCTTCATATGATTCTTTTTCTTTCTTTTCAGTTACCTGGATAATGTGGTACCCATGTTCTGTTTTTACAGGATCACTGATTTTGTTGACTTCAAGTGCATAGGCAGCTTCTTCAAACTCTTCAAACTCAGCAACCATTTGTCCAGCTCCAAACCAGCCAAGGTCTCCACCGTTTGCTGCAGATGCTGTATCTGTAGAGAATTCTTTTGCTACATCTTCAAATTTCTCTCCAGCATCAAGCTTAGCTTTTACTTCTTTTGCTTTTGCCTCATCTTCAACTAAAATGTGACGAGCTTTAATTTGTGGCTTAAAGTTTTCGTAGTATTCCTTCATTTCTTCTTCTGTAGCCTCAATATCTTTCACTGCAGCTTTTTCTTGTAGCATACCGATTCTGAACGTTTCACGAAGGTCATCTTCGCTATCGTATCCATATTGAGATAAAGCAACTTCAAAATTGTCCCCTAGTTGCTCTTTTAATTCTGCAATTTTTTCATCTAACTCTTCATCGCTTACTTCATAGTTGTCAGAAAGAACTTTTTCATAAACAAGCTCACGTAAAGTAGCTTCTCCGTATTTTTCTTTCATTGCCTCGTAAAGCTCGTCCTTCGTAATATCCCCTGCAGACGTTTCTACAACTGTTGCAGAATCATTGGCATTATTACAGGCAGTTAAAGTAATGATGCCAGCAATGACTGATAGGGATAACATCCATTTTTTCATCTTGAACACTCCTACAAAATTATTTCGTATCATTCGGTCACAAACATTACTATACCATACCTGATGGGAAGAGCAAAAAAAAAATATCTGTTCCACAATGGTAAATCTTCAAAAATAAGTAAATGGCCCATCCCATTATGGAATGGGTTACATAATATAAAGGGAACTAGCAAATAGTTCACCCAAGAAATCAGGCATCCTTCAAAATGATTGGAATGCCACGATAAAAATTAGAGAGAAAGGGAGGTTTTAAAGATGGGACACAATGGCTTTGCGCTACTTGTTGTTTTATTCATCTTGTTGATTATTGTGGGGGCAGCTTATTGTTAAGCTCCATATGAAATATAATGAATCCTTTTAACGGATGTAGCTCTACTTGAATAGGATATATTAACTTTCCTTGAGAGGAGGTGTTAGAATGGGTCACTCATATGGTGGAGGCTTCGCGCTAATTGTAGTATTGTTCATCCTTTTAATCATCGTTGGTGCTGCTTGGCTATAAGCGAATAAATGAATAAGAAAAAAGAGCGGTGGATGAATGTCCACCGCTCCTTATTGTTCTATGTAAATAGGATTTCTACATAGGAAGATATCAGAAGGATTGTTATTAATATATTAATCGTCCTAAAAATTTGTGGCTGTCGTTCTTCTGGAATCTCTTTCTGTAAGCAGAGAGAGTTTGTAAGTTTGTTAATTTGGAATAAAATAAAAACGGCAAGTACTATAAAAAGAAAAATCATCGTTAAATCCCTCCTATGGGAAGGTGTTTTCTTGTATTGTATCATAATCAATTTTTAAGTTAAAAGAAAAATTGATTTTAGCAGTGATTAAAGAAAGAGGACATCAGTAAGATGTCCCTTCCTTATTGATAATTAGTATTTCATAACCATCTTCATTTTCTTCAATAAATGCATTCTTAGGAGCGCTAAGTACATCTTTACCGCAAATAAGATCAGAAACACACAATCCAATATGGTAAGCTAGTAAAATCGTAAAATAGTGTGCGTAATGCGGAAATACGAAGCAAGCTGCTAATAATACCGAATTGATAATGACAAATGGCGATAGTAGAGCGATTAAGAACTGATACTTTTTAATTGGTTCTGTAATTTGAATTTTGATTGTTGGAATAAAACCCAACTTAATATCTACAATTTTTCTGATCTTCTCATTCATATGAGCAATTGGTAAAAAATGTAGAAGTTTATGAGCCGGATACAATAAAATTAATGCTAAAATAAAATAAATAAAATGATTGTCATAAAAGGCTGTTGCAACAAATAAGTATGTTGCCGGAATATAAAGTAGAATAAAAGTAAATAACATAGTTAAGGCAGACAGTATAAAAAGACGCTGCGATCCATATTGTCTTGTAAAGTTTATTGTTTTCCAGCAATTCAAGCGAATCAGCCTCCAAATGGAGATATAAGTATTTTGTAAGCTTCATATGTTCCACTTACTTTAGATACTTTACGATGAACAGATAAAAAAATCAATAGGAAAACAGCAAACAATTTTCGATAAATTTTTTGTCATATCATTTTACATTTTATACAATAGAATGAAGGAAGAATAGAAAAGAGGTAGAAGGATGTTTGACGAGGAATTATTAGAAAGAATAAAGCGCTTAGAGTACCATCAATCCTTACTTTTAAAGATGATTGGTAGTAATAATGGCAAATTTGATCTGTTAGTAATTGAAAGAGGTTTATCTGAACGTGATGTACAGGTATTTTGTACGAATTGTGAACGAATGAGCATAGAATTGGAAGAACAGAAAGCGGAAGGCTTTGTATATTTTCATCCGCTTTTTAAAAAGTTTAAAGAAGAATTACATCCACGCTTACAAGTAGAAGAAGTAATTCATGCGTGTATCCTTCAAAGACTGTTTCTACCACTAATGGATGAGCTTAAAAGGTACTTATGATTATACATACTCAGACGATGATTTTTTCTTTGTAAGCTTTCCTTCCTTCTCTTCAAAATCCTCTTCAATGTTTCTAAAGGATGTTTCGAAAATCTCCATAAAGTCGTCCCCATAAATATTTCGAACAATGGCCATTACCTCAATGATATCTGGAAACTTGCCGTATAGTTCCTTTAATGGCAAAGCACCTGAGAAAGCAGCATTTCCTGATGGTTCATAGTGTTCCATTAAGTCCAGAAGGATGCTTTCTCCTTTATCCGTAATTTGTACATACGTGTTTCGCTTATCATTTTCCTTTTTAGAGAATTGTAAAAGTCCTCGCTCCTCTAGTTTCTTTGAAAAGTTAAAAGCTGTTGAAACATGCATGACCCCAAATTTCGCCACATCAGAGATGGATGCACCATTTAGATGGTAAGCAATCCATAAAATATGATGTTCATTAATGTTTAGATCATGTGGCTTAATCCAATGTTGCCAATCCTTTTCAATGGCTTTCCAGAGAGCTTTGCTTAGTTGTGCAATTCTCTGACTAAATAGCATTGCTTCTTTCATTGTATAATCTTTTCCCGCCATCCCTATTAGTCACCCACTTTTTTTTGTCTATTATTTTCATTATGCCAATAAAACAAAAATTAATAAAGATGTAATTTACAAAATTTTTAGAAATTAGATAAAATTTTATTTCCAATTAAGAAGATAGTGATAGATTTATAAGATTTATGGAAATAAACGTTAAATAATATGAGAAGATTTCCATTAAATAAAAAAAATCCTTCTTTTCATATGAAAAAAAGGACAGACAAAATCTTAAATTCTAGAGTGATTAATTTTTTCCTAAATCATTTTCAAGTTTGCGTAACGCTTCTTGTATCAAATCTAGCTCTATTTTAATCGCATGTTGGTTGTCGGCCGTAGACTCCTTCCAGGCTTGTACACTAATTTTAATATCTGTTATCAAGCTTGAAAGGACGACTTTCCCTTCTTTAGTTACTGAAGCAACCTCTTTGCTCAGATCTCGTATAGAAGTGCTTAAAGCGGCCAAATTTTGTCTCCATTCCTCTTCAGAGCGAACTAGGTTTTTCCGCAGAGCAACACCAGATTGAGGAGTTGTTAGGAGCGTAGCAATACCACTAGCAATTCCACCAACTACCACTCCTAGAAGAACTTTCTTTGCATTCATAAGCTCACCCCTAATAAACGTTTATAGGACTTATATTAACATGATTCATCATGGGTAAACATGTTGTTTCACATAGATTATATAAAACAAGCATATATATAAATATTTCACGAACAAGTAGGTGGTATGGGTGGTAAGCTTATTAGTTTTAATAAGCATTATTTGTTTTGTAGCCGCAGTTTTCTATATGTTATCACTATTGAAACCAGGTTTTTATCCTCCAAAAAAGCGGTTGAAAAAGAGGGCAAGTGCATTTTTAGGGACTGGAATCATCCTTTTGTTAGCTGCCATTCTTCTATCCAGCATAAAATAGAAAAGAACCCTTAAAGGGTTCTTTTCTATTAACTAGAAGTAACTTGCTGGTTAAGTTTTGTTCTTTTAACAATTGCATAGGCAATTGGGTAAAGTACAATCATAGCAATTGTGTTAACCACCGTAGCAGGTAAGACCACACCAGCAAATAATGCGGCAAATGGACCAGGTAACCCAGCGATTACACTAGCTGCACTTAAGAATACAAGTCCGGACACAACTGTACCAACAGCAGTTAATACACCAACACTAACCATATTGTTTCTAAACTTCTTAAGAGCTAGAAATAGGCCAAAGAAAACAAAAGCAGTGATAGGCTTATCGATAATATTCGGGAATAGTCCTCCAGGAAAGCTTGTAGTTAAGCCAGAAATGATGCCTGTTACTAATGAAACAAGCAGCACATTTTTCTTTTCTGGAAATAGCATAATTCCTAAAAACATCATCGTTAACATCATGTCAGGCTTCATTCCAAAAAGAATTGGTGGAACTACTGCATGTAATACCGCACCCATACCCACTAGTAATGATAGTGCAACAAGATTTTTCGTATTCATTTCTCATCTCTCCTCGTCTGTTCTTCTCTCATTTTCGTTCCTCCTATAGTGCACTCTTTGCCTATAGCGAAAAACTTGCTCTTATTATATCACACTACAAATTATATAAAAAGTTAACTAATCTGGTTATTATTTTTGCGAAAACTTCTTCATGAACTCAGCTAGCTTTTCAACATTCTCAAGAGGAACAGCATTATAAATGGATGCACGGCAACCACCGACTGAGCGGTGACCATTTAAACCAACAAAGCCTTCTTCTTTTGCCTGTTGAAGGAAAACTTTTGTTGCTTCTTCACTTTGTAAAGTGAAAGTCACATTCATCTTCGAACGGCTATTAAGTGTGGCATGCCCATTATAAAAACCTTCACTCTCATCAATGGCATCGTATAGAAGCTTAGCTTTTTGATCGTTGATTTTTTCTATTGCTGTCACACCACCTTGATTTTCAACCCAATCAAGTACAAGCTTCAATAAATAAATAGCGATTGTTGGCGGTGTGTTATATAAGGAATTGTTGTCTGCATAAGTTTTGTAATTAAGCATGGTTGGTAACGCATCTGTGGAGCGTTCTAACAGGCTTTTCTTTATAATAACAACAGTAACTCCTGAAGGTCCTAGGTTTTTCTGTGCTCCAGCGTAAATTAGTCCAAATTGATCCACTTGAATAGGCTTGCTTAAAATATCACTCGACATATCTCCGATTAAAGGAACAGGCGAATTTGGGAAGCTTTGCCATTGTGTACCAAAAATTGTGTTGTTACTAGTAATATGAAGGTAGGCAGTATCAGATGAAAGATCTGAAAGAGTAAACTCCGGAATAGAGTTATAATTGCTTTCTTTACTTGAAGCGAGGATGCTCGTTTGTCCAACTTTTTTTGCTTCCTTTAACGCTTTTTCAGACCAAGCACCGGAAAGGATGTAGGAAGCGGTTTGACCTTCCTTCAGCAGATTCATTGGAACCATAGAAAACTGAGTGCTAGCGCCACCTTGTAAGAAAAGGACTTCATAATCATCAGGAATGTTCATTAGCGTTCTAAGCTTTGAGATGGCACCATCGTGAACTTCCTCATAGGGTTTACTTCTATGGCTTAACTCCATTACCGACATGCCGGTACCATTAAAATTAAGCAAATGCTTTTGAGCTTCAATTAGAACCTCTGCCGGAAGAGCAGCTGGTCCTGCATTAAAATTAAGTGCGCGATTCATACAATACATACCTCCAGTTAGATGTTTACGGTTTAAAGCAGCAAAGAAAAAAGATATATTTATCCTAACAGAAATTCGTACTATGTAAAGATGAGAATTTGAACATTATGAAAATTTTAAAAAGGAAAAGAAAAAAAGACTGTCCGAAAAGAACAGTCTTACAATTCGCTACTGATAGAATCCGCAATTTTACGAAGATCGTCTGGCGTGTAGTTACTTTGATTAGACTTCCAAACAGCACCGAATCCATCTCCTTCACCATAGCGTGGAATCAGATGCATGTGGAAGTGGAACACGGATTGTCCAGCTTTTTCACCATTATTATTCACAAGATTTAGACCAACTGGGTGATACGCATCTTTAATGGCATTGGCAATCTTAGGAGCCACTTTGAATAATTCGCTAGAAATTTCGGGAGTCAATTCGTATAGATTTTCCTTATGTACCTTTGGAATGATTAATGTATGTCCCTTTGTTACTTGGCTTATATCTAAAAACGCAACCACGTGGTCATTTTCAAATACTTTCGCTGCGGGAATATCTCCATTCACAATTTTGCAAAAAATACAATCGCTCATTATTTGTCCCTCCTATTCATATATATGTATATTTTACCATAGAATTTAAACAAATAAGAGGGCAGGATTCGCCAGGAATCCCGCCCGTTCTTGAAGGGGAAAGCTTTTTAATCGTTCTATAGCAATAAATTCTCTTTGATAAACACCTCATTTAAAAATGATTTGTCTATAGAGATTTAGATCCTTTGTTCAAGCGAACCATCCCCTTATCTTTATATGTTTTACAACTTATAAAGCATAGCAGATTGGTCTTTTGCGAACACCTCATTTATAAAAATGTGGTTAGATCAACGCATATAGGAACGTTTAACGTATCGTGATTGATTATTATCGCCCACTGACACCTCATTTCGATGATTGAACATCTACTTGTTGCTCCCCTTCGAATATTATCATGCCCGCATTAAGAGGTTCTATACAAAAAGAAATGAAATTTTTTTATAAATGCCTATTTCTATTTTTTAGAATGACATTTTGTTAAAATGGTGCTAACAACTAATGGAGGAAGATAAATGACACTTTTGCAGCTTTCAAATATAACCGGTGGATATACTAGAAACCCTGTTTTAAAAGACATTTCTTTTGATGTGAAAGCGAATGAAATTGTAGGTCTAATTGGACTGAACGGGGCAGGCAAAAGCACAACCATTAAACATATTATTGGCTTGATGGAGCCACAATCGGGTGAAATTACGATTAATGGAAAAGCGATACATACAAGCAAAGAGGAATATCGAAGAGAATTTACGTTTGTACCCGAAACACCCATTCTTTATGACGAGTTAACATTGGATGAGCATTTACGTTTAACTGCTATGGCATACGGTCTAGAAGAAAAGACCTTTCAGGAGAGAAAAGAAACCCTGTTGAAGGAGTTTCGAATGAGTAAGAGGCTAAAGTGGTTTCCTGCTCATTTCTCAAAAGGAATGAAACAAAAGGTAATGATTATGTGTGCTTTTTTGGTTCAGCCTTCTCTTTACATTGTGGATGAACCTTTTGTAGGTCTGGATCCACTTGGAATTCAATCTTTGTTAGATCTTATGAAGAAGATGAAGGAAAGCGGTGCAGGGATATTAATGTCTACCCACATACTTGCAACGGCGGAAAGATATTGTGATCGGTTTGTTATTCTTCACGAAGGTAAGGTTCGTGCAAAGGGCACTTTAGCAGAATTAAGGGAGCAATTTTCAATGCCAGATGCTACACTTGATGATCTTTATATCCAACTGACAAAGGAAGAAGATTATGTTTGATGCACTTAAGTTGTGGAGGGAGCGACTCGGTACAGCAAGTAAAGAAATTGGTCGTTATTCTCGATATATTTTTAACGGTCATATTGTCATTGTCCTGGTATTTTTATTAGGAACGGCTGCTTTCTACTATCAAGAATGGGTAAAGACATTATCAAGCGATTTTCCCGTAGCCCTATTAATGGCAATCATTTTGTCCCTAGTGGTTACAATTAGTCCTATTTTTACTTTTGTAGTTGATCCTGATAAAGTGTTTCTTCTTGCCCTTGAAGAAAGACTTCAATCATATTTTAATCGCAGCATTCTTTTGAGTTTTTTCATTGGCTTGTACTTGTTAGTACTTTTCCTCGGTGTCTTAATGCCGATTTATGCTCAAGTAACAGGAAGTGGTTTTCATCATTTCCTCCCGTTTCTTGTCGTCTTAGCAGGGCTAAAACTGTTAAATCTGTATATTAGATGGAGAGTACAATATTATGTGGAGGAGTCCACTCAAAGGCTAGATACGGTCATCCGGTTTGTGGTGAATGGAGTATTTTTATATCTTTTGTTCAATCAAGCAGCTATTTGGTTAATTGGGGTTGTCGCTTTTTTATTACTTCTTCTTTTCTTTACTTACTATAACCAAACACAGAATAAGGGGTTAAAATGGGAGCGTCTTATTCAGCTAGAAGACAGAAGAATGATGTCATTCTATCGCTTAGCCAATCTGTTTACAGATGTTCCGAAGTTAAAGGATGAGGTAAAGAGACGCAGGTGTTTAGATTGGATACCCTCAAGTTTGCCCTATCATCAGGATGCTACTTTTTTACATTTATTTCTTCAAACTTTTATCAGAGGTGGAGATTATTTAGGCTTGTGGATACGTCTGACTGTTATTGGAGGACTAGTCCTTTATTTTGTCACTTTTGGATATGGACAAATTCTTTTTGTTGTACTGTTTCTTTACTTAACAGGTTTTCAATTACTCCCATTATGGAATCACCATCAAAACAAGCTATGGATACAGTTATATCCAGTAAAAGAAATAACGAAAAAAATATCATTTCAGAAGCTTCTTTTTGTCGTATTAAGCATTCAATCCCTTTTACTATCCATTTCAATCATCTTAAAGGGTGACTTGATGATTAGTGCTGTTGCATTGTTCGCAGGGGTTGCATTTAGTTATTTGTTTGTATATCAGTATAGTCATAAAAAGCTGACGTAATTTTTGCAAAGCTGGTTACACTATGACTACCCAGAAAAGAAAGGGGAGTCATGATGGAAAATACAAGTCAATTTGTTGATAAACTGGCAGAAGATAAAAAAAAGGAACTAAAAAATAAGAAGCGTGGAAATAATCACCCAGAGAAAAGGCTTCCGAATAAGCAGCATTAAGTTGAAGAAGGCGAATGCCTTCTTCTTTTTTGAAACAAAAGTCTTGTTTGAACGTATAAAAGAGAGGAGGGGAAATTTTGATGAATGAATACGAATTAAAGATTTATCATGAAATTGTTTTATGGAAACGGAAATTATTAAAAAAATCACCAATCCTTCAGCGAGTATCCAAAAAATCACAGGGAAAAATTAATGAGTTAATCCCTGCAAAGGCGCATCAATTCATCACTGATAGTATTAAACAAATGGTTAAAGCTCTACTAGTAGGGTCATATATCACGACAAAGAAAGAGAATAGGGCAGGTTCATCTTTAATGGAAAAAGATAAAATGGCTGCTGAAAAACTTTCCTTTTACCGAAAAACAGCCACTCTAGAGGGAGCAGGAACAGGAGCAGGAGGGATTTTTTTAGGTTTAGCTGACTTTCCGCTGCTACTGTCCATTAAAATGAAATACTTAAGTGAAATGGCTACCATATACGGTTTTAATCCCGAAAAGCTTGAAGAACGAATATTTATTTTACATGTGTTCTCACTAGCTTTCTCAAGTGATGAAAAAAGACTGGAAACATTTGAGGTGATTGAAAATTGGGAGGCAAGAAAACAAAATTATGAAGATCTGGACTGGCAATCTTTCCAACAAGAGTACCGAGATCATATTGACTTTATAAAAATGCTTCAGCTAGTCCCTGGGATTGGAGCCGTTGTAGGGGCATATGCAAACTATAATCTTCTAGACTCTTTAGGAGAAGTGGCAATGAACTGTTATCGTCTTCGTTTACTTAAAAGGGCCCCACAACCTGAGTAGTAGGGCATTTTTTTATGCTTGAGACAATAAGGCTTGATTAAAAGTGAGGGGGATTTGAACAATAAAGACAAAGAAAAGGTTGAGTCAGTCCGAATGCGGGTTTGATTCGGACAGGAGACGCAAGGAGAAGTAGGAGGTAGTCCGAATGCGGGGTTGATTCGGACAGCAAAGGTAAGGAGAAGAAGGAGTCAGTCCGAATGCGGGGTTGATTTGGACAGGAAACGCAAGGAGAAGAAGGAGGTAGTCCGAATAGGGGGTTGATTCGGACAGGGAAGCCAAGGAGAAGAAGGAGGTAGTCCGAATAGGGGGTTGATTCGGACAGGAAAGGCAAGGAGAAGAAGGAGGTAGTCCGAATGCGGGTTTGATTCGGACAGGAGACGTAAGGAGAAGAGGGAGTCAGTCCGAATGCGGGGTTGATTCGGACAGGAAAGCCAAGGAGAAGAGGGAGTCAGTCCGAAACAGACAGAATTAGGTTCAAAATGCTTTTCGATGTCTTAAACACAGGCTACTTTAAAAGGAAAAAGCTTGGAGGTTATCTCCAAGCTTTATTTATAGTTAATGGCAGCTGACAAGAGCGTTTTAGCAGCTACGAGTAGGGCTTGTTCATCGATGTCGAATTTCGGGTGATGATGTGGGTAAGCAATCTCCACACCGACAGGCTTTGCCCCCGTAAAGAAGAAGGTTCCTTTCACATGCTGGAGATAATAGGCGAAATCTTCTCCACCCATTTGCAGCTCTGCTTCTTCTACTACTTTGATGTCTTCCATATCATTTGCTAGTTGAACCAGATACTCCGTTTCTTCTTTATGGTTAACAACTGCTGGATAACCTTTTATATACTCATAAGAATACGAGCAGTCGGAGGCAATGCAAGTACCCTTTACAATGCGTTCGATTTCGTCAGCGATAAAGTCACGAAGGTCTTCGTTAAATGTGCGGACGGTTCCGATTAATTTTGCTTTATCCGCAATTACGTTAAATGCATTGTCTGCGACAAAGGATCCTACGGTTACGACAGCAGACTCCACTGGATTAACACGTCTGCTTACAATCTGTTGTAAATTGGATACGAGTTGGGCACCAACAACAATGGAATCCTTTGTTTTGTGTGGCTGTGCTCCATGTCCCCCTTTGCCTTGGACGGTAATCACAAATCGATCTGCTGCGGCCATAATAGGACCAGTTCGGTATTGGATTTTTCCTGTGGGCTCGCTTGCCCATAAATGCGTACCAAAGATAACGTCTACCCCTTCAAGACAACCCGCTTCAATCATGGATGCCGCGCCTCCTGGAGCATACTCTTCTGCATGTTGATGAATCATAATATATGTACCGTGAAGTTCATCTTTTAATTCATGGAGTACTTTAGCTAGGACAAGTAGGGAGGCAGTGTGACCATCGTGGCCACAAGCATGCATAACACCTGGAACAGTTGATTTGTACGGGACATCCTTTTCATCCTGAATAGGAAGTGCATCAAAGTCTGCACGTAAGGCAATTGTTTTTCCAGGATAATTTCCTTGGATCTTTGCTACTACTCCATTGCCACCGACACCTCTTTGAACTTCCACTCCAAGTTTTTCGTAATAAGATGCGATAAAGTTAGCTGTATTCACTTCCTGAAAAGAAAGCTCTGGATGCTGATGTAAGTATCTTCTAATCTCAACCATTTCAGGATAATAATCTTCTAGCTTCGTAAACAGTGTCGTAAGCAAATTAATCCCCACTCCTTTTACTAATTTCAGATAATTATAACATCTTTTTTGCTTGAAAAATGGTTTTCTTTGCTTGAAAAAAAGAAAAACAAAAGACTACCTGAGGGTAGTCTTTCGTTCGTTAAATAGATAAAAACTTCACGCAAACTGCATAAGGAACGGTAATGTCTGATTGAAGAAGACTTAACTTTCCTGATTCTTTGTCTCTAGCAAAAAGGACAAGGTTGCCTGACTCTTGATTGGATGCAACAATATACGATTCTGTAGGGTCTAGTGCAAAGTCACGTGGCCAATCACCTTCTGTAGATGTATGTTCTAAAAATGAAAGGGAGCCATTCTCATCTGCAACAAAGCTCGCAATACTATTATGTCCTCTATTACCAGCGTAAACAAAACGCCCATCAGAGCTAATGTGAATTGCGCTTCCTTGATTGTTTTCGGTAAAACTTGAGGGAAGTGTAGAAATGGCTTGAATTTGTTTTAAGCTACCGTTAGTTGAATCGTATTGAAGAACTAGTACCTCTCCACTAAATTCGGTCATCACATAAGCGAGTGGTTTTGTTGGATGAAACACAATATGTCTTGGGCCACTTCCAGGTTTCACAGAAAGTTCATAAACTAGAGATAATTGATCTTCTTTCAGTTCATATGTAAAGATTTTATCAATTCCAAGTTCAACTGCCACCACGTATTTTCCATCAGGCGTTAAGCCAGAGAAGTGGGTATGTGCCTTCTCCTGTCTAGGATCTGGACCGCTTCCAGTATGGGCAACACTTGAAGAAGCAGGTTGGATTTCACCCGTCTCTGCGTTTACCTTATGCACTTCAACCGTTCCTTTATGGTAGTTCGCAGTAAACAGTGCGGTATTATCTGGGTTTATCTCTAAGTGACAAGGAGGAGAACCAGCCGACCCTTGATCATTAATTTTTTGAAGCTTTCCTGTACCTTCTTCAATTGAAAAAGAAGTTACTCCACCTAGATCACCATTTTTTGAAACGGAATAAAGAAATTTGTTATCGCCTGTAATAGAAACATAGGTAGGGTTTTCTACTTTACCTGCAAGTTCAACCTCTTCAATTTTTCCAGCTTTTGTGTCTAAAACAAAGCGATAAATCCCTTCACTATCACCTTTTGTGTACGTTCCTACATATCCAATTACTTTATCAGCGCTACTCAAGGCATTCCCTCCAATAAATTAATATACAATGTTATCCTATTCTTACAGTCAATGAAAATCAAGAAGGAAGTCTTATTTTGATTATCAACTTGACAAGAAATAGAGAGAAATGTTAACTTTTCAGAAAATTCCGTAGAACGAAACAAACATATTTTAGAAAGAAATAGATTCTAGGGGAGTAGGTTCGACATGATTATTTCTCGTCTCATGATGATACTCGGAGAACTAATGGGAGCGAAGGTGCCTATTACGAGCGAGTATTTAGCTAGTGTTATTAAAGTAACATCAAGAACCATTCGAAATGATATGAAAGACCTTCAGGCAATCCTTGAAAAGAACGGTGCAGATATTAAATCAGTACGAGGAACAGGATACGAACTAGTTGTAAATAATAACCAGCAGTTTATCAACTTTATAAATGAAGTGTTTCAAGATACGGCTGAAACGAGTGTTGGAAGACCGGACTCACCTGAAGAACGGATACGGTATATTATTACGAGGCTACTTCTAACAAATAAATTTGTAAAGCTTGATCACTTGGCTGATGAAATATTTGTTAGTCGCTCAACCATATTAAATGACGTAAAGGATATTAAGAAAATCCTCTCACGGTATGGATTAAGTTTAGAAAAGAAACCTAATTATGGTTTAAGGATTAAAGGTGATGAAGTCAAGGTTCGCTTTTGTATGTCGGATTATATCTTTAATAAAAAAAGGGACGAACTTGATGTTGTTAATGAACAACTGAATATCCTTACCAAGGAAGAAATACTAGTGATTCGAAACGTCATTTTAGCGCTTATTAGAGAGCATCATATCACCCTATCTGATGTCGGGTTAAATAATTTAATTATCCATGTAGCAATAGCTTGTAAGCGCATCCGTGAAGGGAATCATGTGTTATTGTATTCAGATGAGCTAAATGAAATCATTGGACAAAAGGAATTTTCTGTTGCTGAAAAAATTGTGAAAAACCTAAGTGAAAGCCTCATGGTTGATTTTCCAGAAAATGAAGTCGCTTATATAGCCATTCATCTTTTAGGTACGAAAATGATTGAAAAATCACCTGGTGAGCAAGTGGAGAAAGTGATTGATAAAAAAATTGCTCAATTAGTATCTGATATTCTTGCAAAAATCGATGAAAATCTGTCATTAGGAATTAGCGAAGATAAAGAACTCCTAGAGCAAATGTGTCTACATATTAAGCCAGCAATCAATCGGTACCGTTATGGAATGAACTTGAGAAATCCAATGATTAATGAAATCAAGGCTAATTATCCAGTAGCGTTTCAAGCTGGGCTCATTGCTGGAAAAGAGTTAAAAAAACAACTTAGTATTGATATAGACGAAAATGAAATTGGATACCTAGCCCTCCATATTGGAGTCGCTATGGAGCGGAAGCAAATCCACCATGGTCCGAAAAGATGCTTAATTGTATGTGCATCAGGAGTAGGGAGTGCGAGATTGCTTTACTATAAGCTTCAGTCAACCTTTGGGCCAAAGCTTGATATTGTTGACACAACCGAATTTTATAAACTTCAGCAGATGGATCTACATGATATTGATTTCATTATTAGTACAGTACCTATTCAGCAAAAAATGTCCATTCCAGTCATTCATGTGAACACATTTTTAGGTGATCAAGATTTAAATAAAATTAAGTCGGCTGTATCAGAGCAAACGACAACCCTCGAGTATACAAGGGAAGAGCTAGTTTTCTTACAACAAGCACTTTTATCGAAGGAAGAAGTTTTATCTTACATGTTCTCGAATTTGAAAGAAATGGGTTTGATAGATGATGTTTTCATTGAATCAGTGAAGGAGAGGGAATCTCTTTCTTCCACCTCCTTTGGAAATTTTGTTGCTATTCCACATCCATTAAATCCATTAACAGACGAGACATTTTGGTCGATTTGTACCTTACAGAAGCCAATAGAGTGGGACGATAAACTGGTGCAATTTGTTTGTTTGCTTAGTGTCGAAAGAGATAGTAGTGGAGATTTACAGCGAATGTACGATATGTTAGGTAAAGTGATCGATGATCGTGAGTTAGTACAACAATTAATTAAGGCAAAGACCTATCATGAATTTAAAGACACCTTCTTAAAGTTATAGAGGCTGGTGTCTTTTCTTTTAATAGAGGAACCTGAATGGGAGCTTTTACTTTGGCGAATTAGTATAGGAGGAGTTGCGATGAATATCTTGTTATGCTGTGCAGCTGGTATGTCAACAAGCTTGCTAGTAAGAAAAATGAATCAAATTTCAATCGATCAGGGTGAAATCAATAAAATCTGGGCAGTACCCGGGGATGTTGTGTATAAACATATAAAAGATGCAGACATAATCCTATTAGGTCCACAAGTTCGCCATCTACTACCTGAACTTAAAAAGCTTGGAGAAGAAAAAGGCATTCCAGTAGACGTGATTAACACGGTTCATTATGGAACTTGTAATGGTACTGAAGTATTGAAATATGCAAAACTTTTAAAAAATAAATAACCGGAAAACAGGGAGTGAGTTCCCTGTTTTTTTTTGTGTAAAAAAGCGTTCAATAGCCATTTCCTTTGAGAAACGGAAAAACGATAGATGTAAGTGAAAGCGGTTTACAATTACAATAAAGACATCAAGAAGAGATAAACAAAGTGAAACAAACAAAGTGAAACAAACAAGTAAGGCTTCTTGAGACAATTCCATCATTTACTTTTACGCTCTCAATGATTAAGAGAGCATCTCAAAATATTAGGAGGAATTTATAATGAATATTCTATTATGCTGTGCGGCAGGTATGTCTACAAGTTTACTAGTAACAAAAATGGAAGCGGCTGCAAAAGAACAAGGTCTTGAGTCGAAAATTTGGGCTGTAAGTGCAGATCAAGTAAAAGCGAATATCGATCAAGCGGATGTACTTCTTCTTGGACCACAAGTTCGTTACCTTTTACCTCAAATGCAACAACTAGGAAAAGAAAAGAATATCCCAGTTGATTCTATTAACCCAATCCACTACGGAATGTGTAATGGTGCAGAAGTGTTAAAAACAGCTGTAGCACTAAAAAACTAAATATCTCTGTTTAGAGAAGGGAATGAAACGTGATGAATAAGTTTTTAGGTTTCCTTGAATCAAAGTTTATGCCTTTTGCTGGTAAATTAGCTGCACAAAGACATTTAGGTGCTTTAAAAGATGGTATTATCCTAGCAATGCCAATGATTATTATCGGTTCCGTATTCCTAATCTTAGGTTTCCTACCGATTCCTGGTTATGCTGATTTCATGGCAAGTGTGTTCGGAGATCAATGGCTAGCAAAATTAATGTATCCAACCGATGCAACGTTTAACATGATGGGTTTAATCGCAGCATTCGGTATTGCGTATCGTCTAGCTGAGCGGTATGGCATCGACGCCATTACAGCTGGGGTAATCTCACTGTGTGCGTTCTTACTAGCTACACCTTTCAATGTTCCGTTCACTCCAGATGGAGCAACTGAAGCTATTGCAGTTGGTGGAGCAATTCCTGTCGCACTAATGGGAAGTAAAGGACTTTTCGTAGCGATCTTAATCGCTTTATTCTCGACAGAAGTGTATAACCTTATTCTAAAGAAAAATATCGTTATTAAAATGCCAGATAGTGTACCACCGGCAGTAAGTAAATCGTTTGTTGCACTCGTTCCTGGTTTTATCGTTATTACTACTATCTTCGTTATTCGCTTAGTAATTGAATACTTTGGAATCAGCAGTATTCACGACGTAGTTCAATTAGTACTTGGTAAACCACTTGGATTATTAGGCGGAAGCTTAATCGGTTCCATTGTTGCCTACATGCTTATCATGATGCTTTGGTCAGCAGGTCTTCACGGAACAAACATCGTTGCAGGTGTACTAAGTCCAGTATGGTTAATGGCTACAGAAGAAAACCAAATTGCGTTCCGTGCAGGTGAAGAATTACCAAATATCTTTACATCACAATTCTTTGAAGTATTCGTCAACATCGGTGGTACTGGTGCTACATTTGGTCTAGCTATGCTTATGCTTTTCTGGGCAAAGAGCCAACAAATGAAGGCGCTTGGTAAATTATCGGCTGGTCCTGGAACATTCATGATTAACGAACCAATCATTTTTGGTACACCAATCGTAATGAACCCATTACTAATCGTACCATTCTTCTTAACACCAATCGTGTTAATCATTGTAACGTACTACTCCATGAAGTTAGGTTTAGTTGCGAAGCCAGCAGGTATCGCGATTCCTTGGACAACGCCGCCAATTATCGGTGGATACCTTGCAACTGGAGGTAAAATTTCAGGTGCGGTTATGCAGGCTGTCAACGTCGTTATCGCTTTAGCTATCTACTTCCCGTTCTTCAGAATGTGGGATAAAATGAAGCAACAAGAAGAAGGCGGAGTAAATAATTCATCAAAAGTAAGCTAATTAAACGTTTAAAAAAATAGAAGGAGTATTCTCACAAGAGTTTTTGTGAGAATGCTTTTTATACGGAGGGACTTACAATGGCAACAATGGAAGAAACAGTATTTCAGATTATTTTACATGGTGGAAATGGAAAAAGCTCTTCAATGGAAGCGATCGCAGCAGCGAAGCGAGGAGATTTCTCAGAAGCACGAGCAAAATTACAAGAAGCAGCAGATGCATTAAATGAAGCACACCATGTTCAAACGTCTTTAATTCAAGGTGAAATCAGAGGAGAAAAGGTAGAAATTTCTCTATTGATGGTTCATGCGCAAGATCACTTAATGAATGCGATCACACTAAAGGACTTAGCAACAGAATTTGTGGATCTATACGAAACGATTAAGTTAGAGAAAGTTTCTAGCTAACAATTTGGTACTGTAATTTCTAGAGAAATAAGCATAATAACAAAGAATTGGTTCTGGTGTGAGAGCATCAGAACCATCTTCATTACTTTGAAAAAAGGGATAAAACGAAGGAGAGATAGAAATGATACATAAGCAACTAAAACCGTTTCCGGAGAATTTCCTATGGGGTGCAGCTTCTGCAGCTTATCAGGTAGAAGGTGCATGGGATGAGGATGGAAAAGGACCCTCTAATTGGGATTTATTCGTTCGCATACCAGGGAAGACATTTAAGGGGACAACTGGTGATGTAGCAGTTGATCATTACCATCGATATAAAGAAGATGTGCAGTTAATGGCAGAAATGGGAATGAAGGCATATCGTTTTTCAGTGGCGTGGACAAGAATTCTTCCTCAAGGAAAAGGGGAAGTTAATGAGAAAGGTCTACAGTTTTACGATAATCTAATCAATGAGCTCGTAAAACATAATATTGAACCTGTTTTGACGCTATATCATTGGGATTTACCCCAATCGTTACAAGATGAATATGGTGGCTGGGAATCAAGAAAGATCATAGAAGATTTCACGAATTACAGTACCATTTTATTCAAGCGATTTGGTGATCGTGTTAAGTATTGGGTAAGTTTAAATGAGCAAAATATTTTTACTATGCTTGGGTATCAATGGGCCGCTCATCCACCAGGTGTAAAGGATGACAAGCTTTTTTATCAAGTAAATCACCATGCGAATTTAGCGAATGCAAGCGTGATTAAAGAGTTCCGTAAATATGTTCCAGGTGGGAAAATCGGTCCAAGTTTTGCTTATTCTCCTGCTTATGCTGCTACATCCAAACCAACCGATATACTAGCCGCTGAAAATGCCGAGGAATTTACAAGCCATTGGTGGATGGACGTTTACGCGTGGGGGAAATATCCTGAGGCAACGTGGAACTATTTAGAAAAGAACGGATTGGCTCCTCAAGTAGAAGATGGTGACTTTGAATTATTAAAAGCTGGAAAACCTGATTTTATGGGTGTAAACTATTACCAAACAACCACATACGAAGAAAACCCGCTTGATGGAGTAACAGAAGGTCATTTTAATACATCAGGGAAAAAAGGAACAACAAAAGACAGAGGAATTCCAGGTGTATTTAAAACGGTCAAGAATGACAATTTAGAAAGAACAAACTGGGATTGGAATATTGATCCGGTTGGACTTCGAATTGGACTTCGCCGCATACAAAGCAGATACGGCCTGCCAATCTTAATCAGTGAAAACGGGTTAGGGGAGTATGATAAGCTTGAAGAAAATGATGTGGTAAACGATGATTATCGTATTGACTATATTCGAACACATTTAGTAGCCATTCAGGAAGCCATTTCGGATGGTGTTGAGATGCTTGGATATTGCGTGTGGTCATTTACCGATCTTTTAAGCTGGTTGAATGGATTCCAAAAACGTTACGGATTCGTTTATGTGAATCAACATGAAGAAGGAGAACACGACCTTCGTCGAATCAAGAAGAAAAGCTTTGGATGGTACCAATCCGTGATCGAGTCAAACGGTGAGAAACTATAAGCATATTTGGAGGTTTTAATTATGGCAAAGAAAACTTTTACAGTCATTGATGAAACAGGTATTCATGCAAGACCAGCTACACTTCTTGTAAGCACAGCAAGTAAATTCAACTCAGATGTGAAACTAGCTTACAAGGAAAAAGAAGTTAACCTCAAGTCAATTATGGGTGTCATGTCTTTAGGTATTCCTAAAGGTGCATCAATTACAATTACAACTGAGGGTGCAGATGAAGAGGAAGCGTTAAAAGGTCTTACTGATGTATTAGCTAAAGAAGGACTTGCTGAATAAAATCAAATCAAGTAGCCCCATTCAATTTTTGGATGGGGTTTCTAATTGGGAGAGAAGATACATGTCCAAAAAATTGATCTTTTTTGATATTGATGGAACATTATATAATGAAGAAAAAAAACTACCACAATCGGCAAAGGAAGCTATTCAGCAGTTAAAAAATCAAGGGCATGAGGTAGCGATTGCGACAGGGAGATCTCCTTTTAATATAACCGAGATTCGTAAAGAGTTAGAAATAGATAATTATGTAAGCTTTAATGGTCAGTATGTCGTATTAAATGGACAAGTGATATACAAAAATCCAATCAACATCTCAGCTTTAGAAGAGCTTACAAATTATTCAACTAAAAATCAACACCCAATCGTATATCTTGATCACAAAGATATGAAGGGAAATGTAGAATCACATACCATGTTAGAAGAAGCTGTTGGTTCTCTAAGTGTAAGTGGGAAGGTTGGATATGATCCTCTATATCATCGAGGTCGAGAAATATTTCAATCCTTTTTAATATATAGAGATCAAGATCAAGTGGATTATAAATCAGCATTTCCTCAATTAGATTTTATCCGCTGGCATGAATATGCGGTGGATGTGTTACCTGCTGGAGGATCTAAAGCTGTAGGAATTCAAGCAGCTATGAATCATTTTGGCATTGGACCTGAGCATGTGTATGCATTTGGAGATGGACTAAATGATATTGAGATGCTTTCCTTTGTTAAGAATAGTGTAGCAATGGGAAATGCACATGAAAAGGCGAAGAGTGCTGCTAAATATGTAACAAAGCATGTAGATGAAGATGGAATTGCGTACGGATTAGAATTGGTCGGGCTGTTGAAATAAAAAAACATCGTCAGAAGGAATCTGACGATGTTTTTTTATATTAAAAAGATGGCTACAATCGTGGTAACAATAAGACCAATACAAACAGGAAGCAGGTTTCTTCGGGCTAATTCAAACGGATCGACATTGCAAATGGCAGCTGCAGGAATCAAAGCCCAAGGAACCAATGTTCCTCCCCCCACCCAAATGGCCGAAATTTGACCAAGAGCCGTTAATGTAGCAGCACCTGCACCAATTCCTTCGGCAAATAAATTGGCCACAGAACCGGCCAGTGAAATGCCTGAAAAACCTGAACCATCTAACCCAGTAATAGCTCCGACTGTTGTAAGAGTTACCGCAGCAATCTCATTGCTTAACGGAACAATACCAGCTAAGGAGACACTAAGGTCATTGACGATTCCTTGTGATGCATCCGGTAAATACTCTCCAATGATGACAGAAAAGCCAGCATCGCCAAGATAAAAGAAGGCGGCAATGGGAATAACAGGTCCAAAAACCTTAAACCCAAATTGAAATCCTTCAATTAAATAACTTGTTGTTTTTTCAAGACCTTTGTTTTTATGCCCAACGATTGTGATGAGTATAAGGATAACGATCGATGTTCCACCCACTAATGCCGTTGCGTCCCCACCCTGTAAATCGAGTAAGAACATAGCGACCACATCTAATAAAAACAAAAAAGGGATTAGGAGCGAGAAAAATCGTTTTTGTCGAAGAGATAATAAATTTTTCTCTGTATCATCATCTGAAGATTTAGATTGAATATAGGAAGTTGTGGGTAGCTTCCCGAGTTTCATATCGCGTTTTAAGAAGAAGAAAGCAGTTATTGTTGTAACCACACCCATGACGATGACAAGCGGAATACTAGCACTAATAACCTCACTAACTGGTAATCCTGCAGCATCAGCCGTTAATTTGGGTGCAGCTTGGATAATAAAATCACCAGAAAGCGCAATTCCGTGACCGAATAAGTTCATAGCCATCGCAGCACCCAAGGCAGGTAGACCGACTCGGATTGCGACAGGTAGTAGTACCGCACCAAGGAGTGCAACGGCAGGAGATGGCCAAAAAAACCAAGAAATCACCATCATCAAAATACCAATTGTCCAGTATGCGAGTGCGGGTGTACGTATGATTTTTGAAAAAGGAGAAATCATTACGTCATTAATACCGGTTGTAGTTAAACTTTTACTCATAGCTACGATAATGGAAATGACTAATATAGTGGGGAGTAGCTCCGTAATAGCAAATATAAAACTAAAAAATATATCACTAATAGAAGCGCTAAGTGAACCGGTAGCCGTAATCGCTATTAAAAATATTCCCGTAATACAAACGAGTGAGGTATCTCTTCTCATAACCATAAAGCCTATAATTAAAATGATAAAAGAAAGGTAAATCCAATGTAATGCTGTTAACTCAATACCCATCGAACAAACTCCTTTCTCCTATATAAGGGGACATGCCTTTTTAGGCTTTTGCCCTTATATGGTTGGTTGCTACAGAATATGTAAAATGGGCAAAGATGTGAGAGGGAAAACAAAATCTTTCTGTCCCTAGACGGAGAAAAAGAACACCTCGAGTTTGGTTCAAGTTTTCAAAAGTAGAGGTAAGATGAATGAAGGAGAATATGAAAAATTATCGAATTATTAAGCTATTGATTGAAAGTAGGCGGATGATTTGAGATATCAAACTATTAACCAAGTGCTTTTTGCAATAATGCTCTTACTAGTGGGTGGAGTGCTCTTACTTGTTAATATAGGTGTCATTTCCTTGGAAATAACAGAGTTATTTGTCGTTTCTTATCCATTTCTGAGGGAAAACAGGCATTGAATTTCAAGCGAGCATTGATGAGCTTGATTGTGTTTCAAAAGCAACGGAAGAGCATTTGTTTCGAATTATTCAAGAAGCACTGTCCAATATTTTAAAACATGCAGAAGCTACAAAAATAACCATTACGTTAACAGAAAAGGAATCGTATATTTATTTGTTTATTAGTGATAACGGAAAAGGCTTCGACCCTGAGGTGGTGCGCATGACATCTTATGGTATGAAAACCATGAGAGAACGATGTGAAGAGATTGGTGGCATTTTTACAATTCGCTCCAAAAAGAAGGAAGGTACATATATTGATATTAGAATACCTGTGACCGGGAGGGGGACTGTATGATTAGACTTGCTGTCGTAGATGACCATGAAGTTGTAAGAAAAGGTATTATCTCATATTTACAAACAGAACCGGATATCGAGATTGTAGGAGAAGCAAGTTGTGGAAAAGATGCAGTGACACTAGTTGCTGATAAAAAACCGGATGTTGTTTTGATGGATTTACTTATGGAAGATGGCACAGGAATTGATGCAACTAAAGCAATTCTATCCTTTAATCCTAATTGTAAAATTATTATCATAACAAGCTTTTATGATGACAAACAAGTATTTCCTGCGATTGAGGCTGGGGTATTTAGTTATATGTTAAAAACTGCAACTGCTGATGAAATCGTTCAAGCGATTAGAAAATGTGCCCGAGGAGAATCAGTGATCGAACCGAAAGTAGCCAATCGGATGATGAGTCGTTTGAGAGTGAAAGAAAAGAAGCCCCATGATGAGCTCACTGATAGAGAAATGGAAGTATTAATATGTATCGGGGATGGAAAAACGAATCAGGAAATTAGTAATGAACTATACATCGGTGTGAAGACAGTGAAAACTCATGTGAGCAATATTTTGAGTAAATTACAAGTGGCTGATCGAACTCAGGCGGCGGTATATGCCAATCGAAATGGACTAATGAAGTTAGAAAAGGGCCGGGATGGATAACATTCCCGGCTTTTTCTTATTCCTTCTCTAGGGCAAGGTGGTATTTTGTCACAAAGGAAGGTCTAGTGAAGATCGATGGTTGCTGCTGATCAATCCCCTTATCGGTTTTTCTTCTCTCATGAGCCTTTTCATAAGCCTTAGACTCCTGCCAATTTAAAAAGTCTTTTTCTTCTTTCCATGCAGTCAAAATGACGTATGTATCGTTAGAAAGGGGACGTAGCACTCGAATGGCTGCAAAACCAGGTTCTTGTTCAATGAGTCTGGCCCTATTTTTAAAGCGATACTCGAACACAGGTCTACCTTCTTCACTAACAGGAATATTGTTAAACACAAAAAATGCTCCATTTGCCAAAACCCCTGATTGATCAATCACTTCATACTTCCTTGGGGATGCGAAGACCGTATTGCCATCTGTTTCATGGATGAGAAGGGTTGTTTCATTATCCTGCATAAGCAGCATCTTTTCCTGAAGATAATTTTCCTTTAGTGCGTGCATAAATTCATAGGTTCCATTCGTCATAAAGATATTCATACTCTTTCACCCCTTTCAATGTAATAAATTAATTATAACGAGAAGAGTTACCCAATCCTAATTTCAACTTGTTATAGAATAAAACCATTTAAAAAAAAGAAGATTTTTTGACAGATGAGGCGGTTATCTATACATCTATAGTAGAAAAAGCTATATTAGAAGATGTGTATGTAAGCGCAGTATTTTTAAAATATGAGTAAAGTATATTAAAATGGGAGTTAGCTTGTTTTTTTGAAAGGGGTCAACATAATGGTTAGACAAATTAATGAAACATTTTTAAAGGCAGCAAGAGGAGAACAAACGGATTATACCCCTGTTTGGTATATGAGACAGGCAGGCAGGTCTCAACCTGAATATCGTGAAATTAAAGAAAAATATTCTTTATTTGAAATCACTCATCAGCCTGAGCTGTGTGCGTATGTAACAAGACTTCCGGTGGAGCAATACGATGTTGATGCAGCCATTTTATATAAAGATATTATGTCACCGCTACCTGCAATCGGGGTAGATGTAGAAATAAAATCAGGAATTGGGCCGGTTATTTCAAATCCTATTAGATCTTTGGCTGATGTAGAGAAATTAGGCGAGATTCACCCTGAAGAGGATGTTCCATATGTGCTGGATACGATTAAGCTTCTAACGGAGGAACAGCTTAACGTGCCCCTTATTGGATTTGCAGGAGCACCTTTTACACTAGCTAGCTATATGATCGAAGGTGGACCATCGAAAAACTATAACAAAACTAAAGCATTTATGTACTCAGAACCAAAGGCATGGTTTGCACTAATGGATAAATTGGCAGAGATGACTATTACATATGTGAAATCACAAATAAAAGCAGGCGCACGGGCCATTCAGATCTTTGATTCTTGGGTTGGTGCCCTAAATGTTCAGGACTATCGCTATTTTATAAAGCCAGTGATGAATCGGATTTTTAGTGCACTTAGAGAAGAAAACGTTCCATTAATTATGTTTGGTGTAGGTGCAAGTCATTTGGCTCTAGAATGGAATGATCTTCCACTAGATGTAGTAGGGTTAGATTGGCGTCTACAAATTGAAGAAGCTCGCCAAATAGGAGTGCATAAAACGGTTCAAGGAAACTTAGATCCGGCTATTTTATTGGCTCCATGGGAAGTAATAGAGGAGCGTGCCAAAGCGATCCTTGATCAAGGACTGGCACATCCAGGGCATATTTTTAACTTAGGACATGGTGTGTTTCCTTCCGTTAATCCTGAAACTTTAAAGCGATTAACAACTTTTGTTCATGAATATACAGCAATAAACAAACGTTAATAATTATTAATTAATAATTATTATTATATTTTAAGTATTATTACTAGCACTCTCACGGTTTTTTTGGCAAAATAAATGAATGAGTGAGAAAATTGCTGAATAATCGTGAATAAACAGGATGTGAGGGATAGTATGACAAAGAAAGTAATGGGGCTTTTAGTAATGGCCTATGGAACTCCTTACAAGGAGGAGGATATTGAACGTTATTATACGCATATTCGCCATGGCCGTAAACCGTCTCCTGAAATGCTAGAGGATTTAAAAAATCGCTATGAAGCAATTGGTGGCATCTCTCCACTAGCTAAAATCACGCAGGAACAAGGAGAGGAATTACAAGAGCATTTAAATAGAGTTCAGGATCAAGTGGAATTTAAGCTTTACTTAGGTTTAAAGCATATCGAACCGTTCATTGAAGATGCTGTGAAACAAATGCACGACGATGGCATTCAAGAAGCAGTGAGTATCGTGCTTGCGCCGCATTTTTCTACCTTTAGCGTAAAGTCATACAACGGACGAGCTCATGAGGAAGCGGAAAAGCTTGGAAATCTTAAAATTACATCAGTTGAAAGCTGGTTTGATGAGCCGAAGTTTATTCAGTATTGGTCTGAGAAAGTAAAGGCAACTTTTGATTCTATGCCAGTAGAAGAAAAGGATCATTCAGTTTTAATTGTTTCTGCGCATAGTCTACCTGAGAAAATCCTTCAATCGGGGGATCCATATCCGGAGCAGCTTCAAAAAACAGCTGATTACATTGCTGAGAGTGCCGGTGTAAAAAACTATGCAGTTGGCTGGCAAAGTGCAGGAAATACACCAGAGCCATGGCTTGGACCTGATGTTCAGGATCTCACAAGAGAGTTGTATGAAAAGAATGGTTATAAAGCATTCATATACACACCAGTTGGCTTTGTCGCTGACCATTTAGAGGTTCTCTATGATAATGATTATGAGTGTAAGATTATTACGGAGGAATTAGGTGTGTCGTATTACCGACCAGAAATGCCGAATTCACAACCATTATTTATTGATGCGATGGCAACAGTTATACTGGACAAGTTAAATATGAGATAAAGTAAACAACTTTTAGAAAAGAAGGCGATTAACCGTGTTGCAAGAAAAAAAGAAGGTTGTCATCATTGGGGGAGGCATAACAGGTATAACAGCTGCTTACTACTTACAAAAGGAAGCTCGTGAAAAGGGCTTACCGATTGACGTATGCCTTGTTGAAGCATCGCATCGTCTAGGTGGAAAAATACAGACTATGGTTCGTGACGGTTTTGTCATTGAAAGAGGTCCAGATTCCTACCTAGAAAGAAAGCAAAGTGCGACACGTCTTGTAAAGGAAGCAGGAATGGAGTCAAAGCTTGTGAACAATACAGCTGGGAAATCGTATGTATTGGTTCAAGAAAGGCTGCATCCAATGCCAGGTGGTTCTGTTATGGGTATCCCAACACAACTGGCCCCATTTGTTACGACTGGACTATTTTCTATTCAAGGAAAGTTAAGAGCCGCTGCTGATTTTGTTTTACCAAAGTCAAATCCAGTTGAGGATCAATCTTTAGGTACCTTCTTTAGAAGAAGACTAGGAGATGAAGTGGTTGAAAACTTAATTGAGCCACTTCTTTCGGGTATCTACGCAGGGGATATTGACCAAATGAGCCTAATGGCAACCTTTCCCCAGTTTTATCAGGTAGAACAAAAATATGGCAGTCTAGTTCTTGGAATGAAAAAATCAACACCCCAAGCTCCAAAAAAATCGCCTGAAACAAAGAGTAAAGGTATTTTCTTAACACTTACTTCCGGGTTGCAGTCTTTAGTGGACGGAATTGAAGCAAAACTTGAGACTGGATCGGTGTTGAAGGGAATCCGTGTGGATCGAATAAAAAAGATGGACAAAGGATACAAGCTTGAGTTAAACAATGGAGAAAAACTTACAGCAGATGCTATTGTCTCTGCTGTCCCACATCATGTGACACATGCGATGTTTCAGCAGTACGATTTCTTCGATCCTTTTGAACATATGCCATCTACTTCAGTGGCGACGGTTGCATTGGCTTTTCCAAAAGAAGCGGTAGAAAAGGATATCAATGGGACCGGGTTTGTCGTGTCTCGAAATAGCGATTATTCGATAACTGCCTGTACGTGGACACATAAAAAATGGCCGCATTCATGCCCTGAAGGTAGTGTTCTGCTTCGTTGTTATGTGGGCCGTCCTGGTGATGAGGCGATTGTAGATTTATCTGATGATGAACTAAGTAGAATTGTTCTGGAAGATTTGAATAAGACTATGAATATTACGATGGATCCTAATTTTGTTGTTGTTTCAAGGTGGAAGGACTCCATGCCACAATACACTGTTGGACATAAACAAAGAATTCAAACGGTCAATGAGCACGTTGCTCAAGAATTGCCGGGTGTATTTTTAGCAGGAGCTTCTTTTGAAGGCTTAGGAATCCCTGATTGTATTGATCAAGGTGAGGCAGCAGTAAAAAAGGTATTACAATTTCTTCAATAAATTTTTTAAGGGACTCTTTACTAAGAGTCTCTTTTTCACTATTGACACAAACAATATAAGGTGATAGATTACTGATTATACAAAATGACCGTTTTGTTCATTTGGTCAATTATTGAGGTGAAGATATGGGGATTGATCGAAAAAAGCTCATTGTTGAGGCTGCGACAAAGTCTTTTTCACAGTTTGGTTATAAAGCTACCACCATAGACCAAGTTGCCAAAATTGCAAATGTTGGTAAAGGAACCATCTATACCTTTTTTAAAAATAAGGAAGAATTGTTTGATGAGATTATTTCTAGCTTAATAAAGGAGCTAAAAATAACAGCAGATGAGGCATTTTTAGGCGATTTGCCTTTCCATGAAAAGCTGCATCAGGCACTGTATCAAATCCTCGAATTTCGGATGAGCCACCAGCTTTCCATTAAGCTTTTTCAGGAAGCAAGAGAAATTGGTACACCTGCTGTAGTAGATGTGATTAATCGAATGGAAAATAATATATTGCGAAATATTGAAGAACGAGTAGCCAAAGCCATTGAAACTGGAAGCATACAATCCTGTGACCCAAAGTTAACGGCGTTTGTTATGCTGAAACTGTATATTGCTTTAATATTCGATTGGGAAAAAAATAATCCACCACTTGAAAAAGACGAGATAGCCAAGCTATTCGAACAATATATATTTAAGGGTTTAGCCAAATAAGCCCTTCTTTTTTGTTATAAAATGACCAAATGAACATTTCAGTCAATTTGAATATAAAGGGGAGAATAACAATTGAAAAATAATCTTCTAAAAGAAGAAATCGCAGCGGTGTTTCGAAATCGGAAACTATTGATTCCACTGATCGCCGTACTTTTTATACCTATCTTATATAGTGGGATGTTTTTATGGGCATTTTGGGATCCGTATGATCACCTAAAGGATCTTCCAGTAGCGATTGTAAATGAAGATGATGGTGCAACTTATGAAGGAAAAGAACTTCATCTAGGTGATGACTTAGTCGCCAAGTTAAAAGAAAGTCAAGATTTTCATTTTGAATTTGTGGATCGTACTGTGGCAAACGATGACCTAGAAAACCAAAAATATTATATGATCGTCGAGATACCAGATAATTTTTCTGAAAATGCGACGACACTTTTAGATGAAAATCCAGAAAAGCTAGCACTTAACTTTATACCAAATGAAGGCTATAACTTTTTAGCTGCACAAATTGGTGGCACAGCTATTGAAAAGATTAAAGCTTCTCTTTCTGCAAAAGTAACAGAAACGTATGCAGAAAGTATGTTTGACAAAGTAGAAGAACTTGCGGATGGAATGACAAAAGCAAGTGATGGTGCGAATGATTTAAGCACTGGAACAGCTGATCTTTTGGCAGGAACTTCAAACTTTCATGAAAAGCTGACCCAATTTTCAAATGGGACAGAAAAGTTTTCAGAAGGAATGGCAAGTGCTACAAACGGGACAATTGCCCTCAATAGAGGTGCGTCCGATTTATCAGCAGGTTTAGGACAATTAAGAAGTGGTCAAAACGAGCTTGTTACAGCCTCAAAGACAATTCAATCAGGATTAGGCAGTTTGCATCAAGGAATGACGGATGTAAACACAGGGATAGAAACGGTGAATGGTAAAGTTCCGGCGTTAATCAGTGGAACAAGTGAGTTAATGGAAGGGGTGGCAACACTTGAAACCTCACTTGCTGAATGGCAAAAGGGTGCTGAGGCGGTTAATGGTGGCGTAAAGGCGCTCACTCAATCCTTACAAGCGGTGATTGCACAAATGCCTGAAGGACCGGAGAGAGCAGTACTTGAACAAACACTTGCCTCTTTAGATTCCAACACTCAAATTCTAGCAGAAAAATCGGCTCTTTTGTCCGCAGGTGCAAGCAATCTTGAAAACGGCATGGAATCTTTACTAGCCGGACAAAAAGAGCTTCAAGGTGGATTAAATCAGTTAGAAGAAGGTACGAATGCTTTAGTAGCAGGATCTTCAGAACTTTCTGCGGGCCAAACAACGTTTGAGTCTGGCATGGAATTGTTTCAACAAAAGCTTACTCTAGCATCAAATGGTGCCAAAAAAATTAGCGAGGGTACAAATGTGTTAGTGTCCGGGGTTACAGAGCTATCGGACGCATCTAAAACCATTGCGTCAAGTGCCAGTCTGTTAGAAGAAGGTAGCAATAAAATTGTCGATGGAAATAATAAGCTATTAGACGGGAGCAATGAACTATCAACAAAGTTAGCTGAGGGGGCAGACAAGGCGTCTAGCGTTGAGGCGACGGATAAAACATTTGATATGATGGCACAGCCAGTCGAAGTGAAGGAAAAAAAAGTGAATGAGGTATCAAACTACGGTACAGGGTTTGCTCCATACTTCCTGTCCTTAGGATTGTTCGTAGGTGCTTTACTATTATCCATTGTGTTTCCTTTAAAAGAGCCAGCATCTATTCCTAAGAGTGGAATGAACTGGTTCATCAGCAAATTTTCTATTATTGGTGTAGTTGGGGTATTACAGGGGATTGTAGCAGCGACCGTGTTACTACTAGGTCTGGGTTTACAGGTGGAAAGTACATTTTACTTCTATCTCTTTACGATCATTACTAGTATCACGTTTGTGGCATTAATTCAATTATTGGTCACAACGCTTGGAGATCCAGGTCGTTTTGTCGCCATTATCGTTCTTATTTTGCAATTAACAACAAGTGCAGGAACTTTTCCATTAGAGCTTATACCAAGCGCATTACAGCCGTTTAATTCATTATTGCCAATGACCTATTCGGTTCAAGGATTTAAAGCGGTTATTTCAAGTGGAGATTATTCATTCATGTGGCATAACGCATATATCCTATTATCGTTCGCTGTTGTTTGTGCGGTGGGGACCATTCTTTATTTTTCAAAAATGCATAAGAATCAATTTCGTGTCATGGCAGAATAAAAAATAGCCCCAGTCAGCTGACTGGGGCCTTTATTGTAAACTATGAATCTATATGTTTGTTACATCCATGCAATGCTCGCACTTATTGCCATAGCATTCATGTTGTTCATCAATTTTATTCCCACATTGTACACATTCCTTCGGTGGTAAGTTTCTGAAAAATTCAACAATGCTCTCAAACATATAAGTTCCCCCTATTATGGTGTTCGAAACAGATTAATTATTAATTAAATTGTATTATAACAGTTTAGATGTGTCAATCGTTGTTTTACCTATTTTTCATAAATAAATAAAAAAGCTATAATAAACGATAGATATAATAAAAGCGGAGGGATTCGTTCAATGAAGCTCACAACAATAGGTTTTTGGGGTGGTTATCCTAAAGCAAATGAAGCAAGCACAGGATATGTGTTAGAACATAACGGTTTTAAATTATTGATTGATTGTGGAAGTGCGGTTTTGTCCAAGTTACAAAATTATTATCAGCCTGAAGAATTGGATGCAGTGGTTTTATCTCATTATCATGCCGACCATATTGCTGATATTGGTGCCTTGCAGCATGCTCGATTGATTCAAGGGTTTTTAGGGAGTCAGATGAATACATTACCGATTTATGCACATGATGGTGATGCCCATGAATTTTCTAAGTTAACGTACAAAACGATCACAAAAGGGATTGCTTATGATCCGAATGCTGAATTGAAAGTAGGTCCATTCACTATTCAATTTTTATTAACCAAGCATCCGGTTCCTTGTTATGCGATGAGATTTGAGGTTGATGGAAAAGCTTTAGTTTACACAGCAGATACTTCGTTCATTGAGGATTTTGTTTCTTTTAGTGAAGGAGCCGACGTTCTTTTGTGCGAATGTAACTTCTATGCTAATCAGGACGGCAGTGGAGCCGGACATATGAACAGCTTTGATGCTGGAAAGCTTGCGGCTAGAGCAAATGTTAAGCAGCTTGTGTTGACGCATCTTCCTCACTATGGAGAACTACAGCAGTTAGTGGACGAAGCAAAGCAACATTATAATGGTCCAACAGGCTTGGCCTACACTGGACAAGTGATTGAAATTTAAGGAGAGAGAAGCATGATATTTATTGATAATAAAGGGATTACCGATCCAAGAATAAATTTAGCAATTGAAGAATATTGCCTGAAAAATTTAAACATAGATGAAACATATCTACTTTTCTACATAAATGAACCTTCTATTATCATTGGTAAAAATCAAAATACGATTGAAGAAATAAATACGGACTATGTAGAGGAAAACGAGATTCATGTAGTTCGTAGGCTTTCAGGTGGTGGAGCGGTTTACCATGACTTAGGAAATTTAAATTTTAGCTTTATTACTAAGGACGATGGAGAAAGCTTTCATAATTTTAAAAAGTTTACGGACCCGGTCGTTGAAGCTTTGCGTGAGCTAGGGGTACAGGCAGAATTAAGTGGCAGAAACGATATTTTGGTTGAGGGTAGGAAAATTTCTGGGAATGCACAGTTTTCCACTAAGGGACGAATGTTTAGTCATGGAACGCTTATGTTTGATTCAGAAATTGACCATGTTGTTTCAGCATTAAAGGTTCGTAAGGATAAAATTGAGTCCAAAGGAATCAAATCGATTCGAAGCAGAGTCGCCAATATTTCGGAGTTCTTAACAGAAAAGGTTACTATTGAAGAGTTTCGTTCCCTGCTACTTGAGAAAATCTTTGGTGGTACAGAGAATGTTAATGAGTACGTGTTAACAGAGGAAGATTGGAAGAATATTCACGAGCTTTCCAAAGAACGCTATCAAAAATGGGATTGGAATTACGGGAAGTCCCCTAAGTTTAACCTCCAGCATTCGCACCGTTTCCCGGTGGGTCATATTGATGTGCGATTGGAAGTGAATAAAGGGGTTGTTGAAAGCTGCAAAATTTATGGTGATTTCTTTGGAGTTGGAGATGTCGCCGATATAGAAGAAAAACTAACGGGAATTCGTTACGATAAAGCTGTGATACAATTAGCGTTGGACGATGTAAATATTAAACATTATTTTGGTAACGTGACAAAAGAAGATTTTTTACAACTAATATATTAACTTGTTGGGGGATTAAGGATGGCAATTTTAGTAACAGGTGGAGCCGGCTATATTGGTAGCCACACAGTGGTAGAGCTTTTGAATCATGGAGAAGAAGTCGTGGTTGTAGACAATTTACAAACCGGTCATCTCCCAGCGGCAAAGGGAGCATCTTTCTATCAAGTAGACCTACGCAATTCGGAAGCATTAAGGGAAGTGTTTTCAAAGCATTCGATTGAAGCGGTGATTCATTTTGCGGCGAGTTCTCTTGTAGGAGAAAGTGTAGAGAAGCCGCTCATGTATTACGAAAATAATCTTATTTCTTCACACTCATTGGTCTCTGTTATGGTGGAGCATAATGTGAAGAAAATTGTGTTTTCATCAACAGCAGCAACCTACGGAGAGCCCAAAGAGGTTCCGATTTCAGAGGAGTCAGAAACATCTCCAACGAATCCATATGGAGAAACAAAGCTTGCTATGGAAAAAATGTTCCGTTGGTGTGACGGTGCTTACGGCTTAAAGTCGATTTCCCTGCGCTATTTTAATGCTGCTGGCGCCCACCCGGACGGAATAATTGGTGAGGACCACACACCTGAAACTCATTTAATTCCAATTATTTTGCAGGTAGCCTTGGGACAGAGAGAGCATATTGGTATCTATGGGGATGATTATCCGACTGAGGACGGAACATGTATCCGCGATTATATTCATGTTATGGACCTTGCTAACGCTCACTGGTTAGCTTTAGAATATTTGCGTAAAAATGAAGTAAGTGATGTGTTCAACCTTGGAAATGGCCGAGGTTTTTCGGTAAAAGAGGTAATTGAAACAGCAAGAACAGTTACAAAGCATGACATTCCAGCTGTAGTTAGTCCACGTCGAGCGGGCGATCCAGCTGTATTAATTGCATCATCTGAAAAAGCTCAGCAAACATTAGGCTGGAAGCCAAAGTATAATCAGTTAGAAACCATTATTGAAACCGCATGGAATTGGCATCAGAACAATCCTGGTGGCTATGAAAAATAGGATGTAGGTGGGGCTCCATGGGATGGAGCCCCTTTTGGTGTTATTGTAGGATGCGGTTTTGCTGATTGCTCTGCATTCATTGCATATTTGGCATTCCTTGTGTAGTACCTTGGATACCTTGGGAACCACCTGATGTAGCGAACGAATTAAGCAACTGTTGTGTGTCTTCTTCTTTGAGTTGAGGAACTTGATAAAATTCCTTTTTGTTTTGATATAAGAAAATTTCGTACGCCATTTCCAAATAGTTAGGGATACTATCCTGAAGCACACGACGAACAATCGGATTCGTTGCTTCACCAGCAGCCATCGTCATCGTTTGAGCAGATGACTTCATGCAGCCAAGCATGAGCGAAGATAAACACTTATCGTCAATTTCAGCTGCAGACTGCTTCGGTTTAGTCGGTTGGGAGGATTTCATACCATAAACAACATCATTGGATTGCTTCATCATATAGCTAGAAGTTGGGTGACTTGGGTCTTGCCCAGTTTTAAAACACTCGACCAACACATTATATTGATCCGTAATAAATTGACGTTGGCGAACGACAATATCCTTTAACTCAGGATCCTTAATCTGTTGTTCGAACATTAAATACTGGTCAATCGTACCAAGAGTACCCGAAATCACCTCATGCACATCAAGAATCTCATGCGCCCCGTGATTCACGGTTCTCGCCATATTCGGTGAAGCCATCATATTATTTGTAGAAGCCGTTTGCATGTTGTTTTGCTGTTGTTGTGTTATCATCCGCCTCAACCCCCACATTTGGATTTGTACAGCTAAATACCGTACGTGTCTATTATGGTGAAAGATGCGGGAGAGCATACGAGGTGAAAATTTGGGAAAAATGGTAGTTAGGTTCCCAGGAGTCGGGAAAAAAGAGTGTAGCGGTAACCAAAGTGTGGGTTAGGTTCCCGTGAGTCCAAAAAAAAGCGCGTGGCGGTAACCAAAGTGTGGGGTAGGTTCCCGTGAGTCCGAAAAAAAGCGCGTGGCGGTAACCAAAGTGTGGGTTAGGTTCCCATGAGTCCGAAAAAAAGCGCGTGGCGGTAACCAAAGTGTGGATTAGGTTCCCGTGAGTCCGAAAAAAAGCGTGTGGCGGTAACCAAAGTGTGGGTTAGGTTCCCGTGAGTCCGAAAAAAAGCGTGTGGCGGTAACCAAAGTGTGAGTTAGGTTCCCATGTGCACAGTAAAAGGCTCTGAGCGGTAATCAAAGGTGTCATATTTTCACAATTTAACTTTTCAGTACAAAATGTGCTTTCCTACTATGCCCCTTTAATACAAAGTGTGATGACAACACCCGCCTCACAGTCTTCTTCGACTTCACCACACCCCCGCACCACTCATAAATACCATTCGTGGTTACCAACCGATCCGGAAACAGCAGCATAAACTCATGAACACTTCTAACGATTGCATCGTCAATACTTTCAATTGGTCCGCATGAACAGACCAACCACGTTTCTGTAGCTTCTTTGAAGAAAGTATAGCAGTGGGAACAATAAATTCCTTTTTGTAGAATCTCATAAGAATAATCAGGTTTTCTTATTATCGGTGATGTAGATAAATGATGTGTCAGGAGTTTATTTGCCATTTTCTCATGTAGATGAGTAGTTTTGTTTGGTTTGTTGGAAAGTGTTCTTAGTAAACGCTGGATTTGGGTAGGGTAGATAATGGGTGTTTTCATGGGGGCTTGATAGAGGGTGAACTCAGGGTTTACAAATACTAAAAATGGTTCAATAGGAAGCATACAGCCGTGTTCCTGTAAAAATCGTCGTAGTAAGGATTCACTTCTTTGCAACTGTTCTAGAGGGTTTTTAATTTCCTTATCTGATAAAGTATACCAACGATCTCCTCTAACAATAAAATCCCCTTCAAAATTTTTTATCTCAAACAACAAAACGGATTCTTGAAAAATTGCTAGAGAATCCATTTGAAAAAGGTTATTACCAAAATCAAGCAGCACGTCATTTAACAGTAGAAACTCATTTGTCAATGTACTGACATATTGATCAAACAACAATTCGCCAGCGTAGCCCTTCTCAAGACGTTGGTAATGAGAAACATCCTTTTCACACAAGCTCATTCGTAAAAATAAACTGCGATATAACAAAAGGTTTTCCGACTCTTTTCTGGATTTAAGTAACATCTTCCACATCCTTTCCTTTTTAGTGTATATCTTCTTAAATGATTTGTCTAAAAATTCATAAATGTATGCGTTTACACTTGTAAGCCTAATTGCCAACCAATATAATGGAAGTAGGGGTTTATCATCATTTATGAATGAATACTCATTCATAGTGAGTGTTTGAAAAAATTCACGAACAAAGCAAACGAAAAAGCACACAAACAAATCACACAACAACACAACAACACAACAACACAACAACACAACACCTAAGACCACCATACGAACAAACCAACACAACCAACTAAAGGGGATGGAGCGATGAATTTATCTGCTCAGTTACACGAGACGGCGAAAGCATTGCCTCAAAAAACAGCGTATTTTTTTAATGATGAGGCTAGTACGTATGCTGAATTAGATGGGGCCATTACGAAGTTTGCGTCAGGGCTTGAGGCACTTGGGGTCAAAAAAGGGGATCATATTGCGTTACTATTGGGGAATTCACCGTATTTTGTTGTTAGTTTGTACGGAGCACTGAGATTAGGGGCAACAGTGATTCCGGTTAATCCGATTTATACTCCGGATGAAATTGGCTATATTATTAAAAATGGGGATGTAAAAACAGTGGTTGCACTGGATCTATTACTTCCACTTGCAGAAAAAATGCATCATTTATTGCCTGAGGTTGAGAATTATATCATTTGTGATACACCTCAAGGTAAGGAACGAGGACTCAATAATAGCAACTTATCGGTAGGAGATAAGCTACATACATTTACAAGCATACTTGCATCCGGTGACTTAAGTTATCAGGGCCCAGAGCTTAATGAGGATGATGTGGCAGTGATTTTGTACACTTCAGGTACAACTGGAAAGCCAAAGGGTGCCATGCTTACTCACAAAAATTTATACAGCAATGCAAAAGATACAGGCGATTATTTGAAAATGAATGAGGATGACCGTATCATTACCACTCTTCCCATGTTTCATGTGTTTTGCTTAACGGTCGCGCTTAATGCACCTTTATTGAGTGGGGCAACCATATTAATTGATCCAAAATTTAGTCCTGCTGAAATTTTCCGCTTATCCAAAAAGTATGAACCGACTGTTTTTGCCGGAGTACCTACTATGTATAACTTCCTTTACCAATACGAAGCAGGAGATCCAAAGGACTTACAATCCTTACGATTATGTATTTCCGGTGGTGCCTCGATGCCGGTTTCCTTGCTCGAGAACTTTGAGAGGAAGTTCAACGTGCTTATTTCTGAGGGATACGGACTTTCGGAAGCTTCACCAGTTACTTGCTTTAATCCGCTCGATCGTCCGCGAAAGGCAGGTTCGATTGGTCAGTCCATTGTTCATGTAGAAAACAAGGTTGTGAATGAATTAGGAGAAGAAGTTCCTATCGGGCAGGTTGGGGAGCTTATCGTTTCCGGTCCGAATGTGATGAAGGGGTATTATAAAATGCCGGAGGAAACACAGGCGGCCATTCGTAATGGCTGGTTATACACCGGTGATCTTGCTAGAAAGGATGAGGAAGGTTATTTTTATATCGTTGACCGGAAAAAGGACCTCATTCTTGTCGGTGGCTACAATGTGTATCCGAGAGAAGTAGAGGAAGTGCTTTATAGTCATCCAGATATAATCGAGGTGGCAGTGCTTGGTGTTCCTGATCCAGAACAAGGAGAAACGGTAAAAAGCTATGTTGTTACGAAGAATTCAGAGCTAACAGAAGAGGATGTTCTTGATTATTGCCGTGAGCGTTTGGCAAAATACAAGATTCCTAGTTCTGTAGATTTTCTTGAAGAGCTTCCAAAGAATACAACCGGGAAAATTTTACGAAGAGCGTTAAAGCAACAAATCATTCAAGCATAGGATTAGAAAAAAGCAGGCTGAAATATGTCTGCTTTTTGATTGAGGCTGTTTTCGCAAAGATTGTTGTTAAAATCTAAAAGCCGATTTTAACGTGGAAATAGCTATTTTGCCCTATAGAATTTAGTTTGCAGGCTCTTTTCTTATTAATTTTATGCTATTTTCTGCTGAAATTTAGCACAATTATTAAAATTAGGTTCCAAAAAGCAACAAAGTTTAAGAAAAGAGCTTTGATTGAAGGAGGAGTTAGCTGTGAGCCTTATGCTTTATGAAAAAAAAGACTTAATCGGTTTTATTACCTTGCATCGTCCAGATCTTATGAATGCTTTCAATTTTGAATCCTTGCTGCAACTTCAGGATATTGTGCGAAAAATTCGTCATGACCGTGATGTGCGTGCTGTCCTAATCACCGGATCAGGAGAGAAAGCCTTTAGTGTCGGTGCCGATTTAAAGGAACGGAAACATCTCTCACCAGAAGATGTGATGAGAAATGTACACAAAATCGGAGAAGTGTTTTCAGAAATAAGCGAGCTCCCTCAACCAACAATTGCAGCAATTAATGGATATGCCTTTGGTGGAGGAATGGAGCTAGCTCTAGCTTGTGATTTCCGCCTAGCGGTAAAAGGCACTAAGATGGGGTTGACCGAAACGAGTCTTGGAATTATACCAGGTGCAGGTGGTACACAGCGTCTGCCACGTTTAATTGGTGAAACAAAAGCATTGGAGCTGATTTTAACGGCTAGAAAAATAACAGCTGAACAGGCAGAACAATTAGGGCTCGTGAACAAAGTGACTGAGTCGCATGACCTTATGAATGAATCCTTAAACCTGGCTAATGAGATGCTTGCTAATGCACCTATTGCCCTTCAGCAAGCGAAATTTGCCGTTCGTCAAGGGATGAGTGTAGATTTGAATACGGCATTAAAGATTGAAAGGAAAGCTTATGAGGTAACGATACCAACCGAAGATCGCAAGGAAGCGTTACAAGCTTTTAGTGAAAAGAGAAAACCAAATTTTCAAGGAAAGTAGATCAAAGGACCAGTCGGAATCGATTGGTTCTCTTTTGTAGTATAATAAATATTTAGAAAATTTATAAAAAAGACTTGTAGAAAAGAACGGCTCCTTATATATTAATAGGTAGATATTTTAGTGCATAAAAGCATAAAAGTAAAAAAGTGATAGAGAGAGAGTAAGAGGGGGAAATATTATGCTAAGAAAAATGAAATCACTCGCTGCCATATCGGTTGCAGGAGCATTATTCTTAAGTGGCTGTGGCAGCTCAGAAACGGATAATGCAAACGGAGATTCAGAAGTAAAGACACTTAAAGTCGGTGTAACTCAGATTGTTGAGCATCCGTCGTTAGATGCGGCTCTTGAAGGCTTTCAAAAAGCGCTTGAAGAACAAGGACTTGAAGTGGAATATGATGTGCAAATTGCACAAGGTGACCAAAATAATAACCAATCGATTGCTAACAACTTTGTTGGTGATAAAGTGGACCTGATTTTTGCTAACTCAACACCAAGTGCATTGAGCGCATTAAACGCAACGAAGGACATTCCAATTGTGTTTACGTCTGTTACTGATCCAGTAGGTGCTGGTCTTGTAACGGCTATGGATCAGCCAGGAGATAATATTACAGGTACCACAGATACACATCCAGACGCGATTCCGAATATGGTTAATTTTATGAATGAGAACTTTAGTGGTAGTACGGTTGGAGTTATTTACAATTCAGGTGAACAAAATTCAGTTGCCCAAATCGATCTTGTTAAGGAAGCGTTAGAAGGGACAGACTTGAAGCTTGCTGAAGCTACGGTTTCTACTTCTTCTGAAGTAAAGCAAGCAGCTGAATCATTAATCGGTAAGGCTGATATGTTCTATATCATTACTGATAACACAGTTGTTTCTGCTTTAGAGTCTGTTATTCAAGTAGCGAATGACCAAGATTTACCGTTGTTTGTAGGAGAGCTAGATTCAGTAAAACGCGGTGGTTTTGCAGCATTTGGCTTTGACTACGGTGATATCGGCTATGAAGCTGGAGCGATGGCTGCGCAAATCTTAAAAGGTGAAAAGAAGGCATCAGAATTACCTGTTCAGTATCCACAAAACCTAAAGCTATTAATCAACCAAACAGCTGCAAAGGAAATGGGTATTGAAATAAAGGACGAATGGAAAGAACTTGCGGAACTTGTAGACTAATGAATATTGGTTTGGGCTTCTGGATTTATTCCTTGAAGCCCTTCCGTATTTAAGAAAGGAGAAGCATCTATGTTTACAGCGATTTTTTCATCAGTGGAGGCAGGTGCCATTTACGCACTTATGGCGCTTGGTGTGTACTTGTCTTTTAGAATACTAGACTTCCCTGATTTAACGGTGGATGGAAGTTTTGTTACGGGAGCATCAGTTGCAGCTGTAATGATCGTGTCTGGAGCGAATCCTTTTATCGCAACATTGGCTGCACTTGTTGCAGGCTTTATTGCCGGTTGCTTGACGGGTCTTCTTCATACAAAAGGAGGAATCAATCCTTTATTATCTGGGATTTTAATGATGATTGCTCTTTATTCGATTAACCTGCGAATTATGGGGAAATCAAACGTTCCACTTTTATCAGAGGAAACGGTTATTACAAAGATTTCGGATTTTTGGACGAATTTAAATATTGATCAGACCATTGGCTTGTTGTTTGCTTCCATAGGATTATCCGACTATACTCCAAAAACATGGGGAATTTTACTTTTTATGATCATCCTTGCATTTATTATTAAAGGCTTGATCGATGCATTTTTAAAGACAGATATTGGTCTTGCCTTGCGTGCGACTGGTGACAATGAAACGATGATTAGAAGCTTTTCTGCTAACACGGATACATTAAAGGTAATCGGTTTAGGTTTATCAAATGCTCTTGTTGCTTTTGCGGGTGCACTGATTGCTCAGTACAACGGATTTAGTGATGTTGGAATGGGTATTGGTATGATTATCATCGGTTTGGCATCGGTAATTATCGGTGAAGCAATCTTTGGAGCGAAAAGTATTGTTCGTGCGACATTCGCTGTCATCGGTGGTGCGATTGTATATCGAATTATTGTTACGTTGGCGTTACGAGTAGAGTTTTTAGAAACGGGAGATATGAAGTTAATTACTGCGATTATTGTTGTTTCTGCCCTTGTTGTACCTAAGCTGGTTAATCAGCAAAAAGAAAGACAACGAAAGAAAAAACGCCTGCTTGAATCAGCATCAAGACAAAATAACTCCATAGAGAAGAGTGGTGAACAGCTTGCTGCAGCTAAATCAGATTTATAAAGTGTTCAATGAAGGCACACCTGACGAAAAGATTGCCATTAATCATGTCAATTTGTCTTTGAATAAGGGAGACTTTGTCACTGTGATTGGAAGTAACGGAGCTGGGAAATCAACTCTTATGAACCTTATCTCTGGAAAAATGTTTCCTGATATTGGCCAGGTGAAGGTAGATGGCCAGGAAGTTACTACCATGAAAGAGCATAAACGTTCTCGTCTCATTGGTCGCGTGTTCCAGGATCCAATGGCAGGAACAGCTCCATCTATGACGATCGAAGAAAATTTAGCCATTGCCTATTCAAGAGCATCTTCACGAGGATTGAGCAGAGGAGTGACCAAAAAACGCCGAGAGTTTTTTATCGAAAAATTAGAGTCACTGCATCTTGGGCTTGAAAATCGTCTTCAGGCGAAAGTTGGACTCCTATCAGGAGGGGAGCGCCAAGCATTATCTTTACTGATGGCAACCTTTACTGATCCTAAAATCCTTCTCTTAGATGAGCATACAGCTGCTCTTGATCCATCACGAGCAGAGCTTATTACTAACTTAACTAGAGATATCGTGAATGAAACAAACTTAACAACGTTAATGGTAACCCATAATATGCAACAGGCACTTGATCTTGGTAACCGACTGATTATGATGGATAGTGGTCAAATTATTTTCGAAGCAACTGAAGAGGAAAAATCAAAGCTAACGGTTGAAAAGCTTCTTGAGGAATTCCAGCGTATCCGTGGTTCTAAAATGAGTAGTGACCGTTCAGTACTTGTATAGAAAACACATCAGAGAGACTCTCTGTGTGTTTTCTTTTTTGTGTCTCTTGATGGATATTTATTGTACAGGTATAATAATCGTTACCTGAGTTTCCAGTTTTATGTATATTTTGGTAGATTCGTAGATAGGGTTGGTGATTTTTTTGGAAGAAGTGGTTTCTGTTAGAAGTAACAGTGAATTTCGAAAAGGAATACAAGCAGGATTGTCAATCGGCATTGGTTATTTTCCGATTGCGTTAACATTTGGTTTGCTTGCAAAAACAACCGGTCTCACAGTGACTGAAACCGTACTAATGAGTATTATAGTGTTTGCCGGTGCCTCTCAATATATTTCACTTAGCTTGCTCACGCTTGGTACAGGAGTATTTGAGATTGTATTAACAACTTTTATTGTAAACATCAGACATTTTCTTATGTCAGCTTCCTTGAATGAAAAAGTAGAAGAGGAAGGGACTTCACTTAAAATGCTCTATTCTTTTGGAATAACAGACGAGACGTTTTCTGTTGCCGCATTAAAAGATGGCAAGGTTTCGACTGGATTTCTGTTTGGAGTTATTACCGTTTCATATTCGAGCTGGGTCATTAATTCCGGTCTAGGACATGTAATTGGTGCGTCACTACCTAAGACTCTTCAAGAAAGTATGTCTGTTGCTCTTTATGCGATGTTTATCGGACTTGTGGTTCCTTCGATGAAGAAAAGCGTGAAGGTGGTTTTTTTAGCGGTAATAGCGGCGAGTTTTAACACAATATTTACGATGACAGAAGTTCTGTCTACTGGTTGGTCCATTGTCGCGTCGACTTTGCTATCAGCTATAATTGTGGAAGTTGTGCAAACACTTCGGGGACGGGAGGGAGAGCAGGAACATGAAAAGTGAAATTCTTTGGATGATTGTCGGAATGGGATTAGTCACTTACATTCCAAGAATGCTTCCTTTCGTGCTGTTTAAAGGAAAAGAATTACCCTCATTTTTGCAAGGAATTTTGAAAAACGTACCATATGCAACACTAGGGGCACTAATATTCCCGGGCATATTATTTATTCAAGAGGATCTTTGGTATGGACTTTTTGGGGCTGCAGCCGCGTTTATAGCAGCTTTTCTCGGTGCAAATGTAATAATAGTCGTTATTTGCTCAATCACGGTACTTACGGTGTATTCCTATTTTTTCTAAGCTGTTTCTCCTGGAGGAACAGTTTTTTTGTTATCTTTTGGAATATAGTAATTACTGGTTCTAAATCCTATTTTTATTACTAAAATAAGTACAAAAGGATTGGACAAGGTGGAAAGGGGAGATATTTTTTGGCTAAGAAAATTGGCTTGTACGGTGTGCTTGCCTTTTGTTTATACGTACTCTTTTTTTACTGGTACTTATTTTATTTTTCACAATCAAGCTTGCCGTTTGAATATCAAGGAACGAAGGCAGATCCTGCTACTTTTTTAAATGAAAGAGAGTTAATGTTAACAGAGGAATACTCGAAAATTCGCAACTTCTTGTTTTTTATTTCAACCCCCATTGAGTGGTTATTTTATTTGCTTATATTATTGTTTGGTCTATCTAAGGCGTTTAAGCGATGGTCGGAACAATCGGCTAAATATCGGATTCTTCAGCAGGCAATTTATTTAATTTGGTTGTCTGTAGCTGCCTTTATAGCAACGACTCCATTAAGCTATGTTAGCTATTCACTCTCAAAGAAATACAATATTTCAACCCAATCCTTTTCGTCTTGGATGAAGGACGAGTTAATCGATTTTTGGATAAATTACGGTACTTTGTTTCTCATAGTGTCCGTTCTATATTGGTTAATGAGAAAGAGCGGTAAAAAGTGGTGGTTTTATGCGTGGTTAATTTCCATACCATTCACTTTATTTATGATGTTTTTACAGCCAGTAGTGATTGATCCATTGTACAATGATTTCTATCCTCTTAAAAATAAGGAACTTGAGGCTAAAATCCTTGATATAGCGGACTCGGCTGGAATTCCTGCGGAGCATGTATTTGAAGTAAATATGGCAGAAAAGACGAATGCGCTCAATGCGTATGTAACAGGAATTGGATCCAATTCTAGAATTGTTCTATGGGATACGACTCTTAATCGATTAACCGAAGACCAAATTCTATTTATTATGGCTCATGAGATGGCACATTATGTGGAAAAGCATTTGTATATTGGAATTGCTGGGTATTTGGTGTTCTCTTTGCTCGGACTATATATCATTTCGAGGTTAATGAGAGCGATTGTGAGCAGATGGGGTGAGGCATTAAAAATTTCTGCAGTTAACGATATTGCGTCGCTTCCACTGTTTCTATTGCTGTTATCGATGCTAATGTATGTATCAAGTCCATTTTCAAATACAGTGTCACGATATCAAGAGATGCGTGCGGATCGCTATGCAATTGAAATGACGCAGAATTCAGAGGCAGCGATTGGAACATTCCAGGAGCTTACAAAAGCGGGGCTTAGTCAGGTAAATCCGCCTCTACTTGTAAAAATCTTCCGATATGGTCATCCAACCATGCTTGAGCGGATTACAAGAATAGAAGAATATGAACTTGACCAAAGAAATCAGCAATAAGAAGAAAATGGGGCCCTTTAAAGGAGCCCCATTTTCTTCTTAAGTCCCAAATCTCTTGGTCAACAGCTTGTATTCATTTGATAGCTTAAAAAATTCTGGTCTGTTTCTTTCGTCAATGGCTTGATCAATTCGTTTTGTTAGTTTTTCTTTTTCCGCTTTTAACAATGATTCTGACAGCAGCATCTCAACGTACAAATCTAACACAAATGATTCCTTCGCTTTCTTGCGATTCATGGCACTGGATTTCATTAGCTCTGTATAAGATTTTTCTTTCATTGAAATCACCTCTGATGTCTTTTTCATATTATATTTAACTTTATAGAAATTATCAACAGAATTTTTAAAAAATTTAGAAAGTTTAAGTTTCAATTGTGAACTAATTCCGAATTTTTTACAAAATTTGATATTGTTTTAATTCAAGCTGATATGATAGGAGTTGAATCAGAATTGTCATAAGGAGATGAAAGAATGAGAATGCAGCATCAAAGAAATCTGGTAGAGGAGTACGAAATTAACCCATTTACGATGGTGATTATGCCTACCACGTATGGGTGCAAAACATATTCAAAGGTATATGAAACAGATGATACCTGTCTTTCCCCTTTTAAGCCTATTGAAATCATAAGAAAAAGCTGTCAGTTTTTTGGATCAAGTTATGAAGGTAGAAAGGACGGAGTTAGACAGCTCACTGGAATTACCCATAAGGTCCCCATTCCTGTTTCCCCTACAAATTACATCTACTTTTTCCCAACCACTTCCCCCGATAATTCGGAATGTATTTGGCTTGCTCATGAGCATATCGTCGATTATAAAAAGGGTGATAAAAGTGAGACGACGGTCATGTTCACGAACAAGGAAGTTATGAATATCCCAATTTCCTATAACTCTTTTCACAACCAAATCTCAAGAACCTTGCTAGTACAATCGAAGTTAGGAAAACGTCTAGAGGATACAAGAACCATGTATGTGAATTTTGGTAAAAAGATGAGGGCGTCAGAAAACCAACTGGATTATGGAAATTACGGGCATTAAATCAATATGAACAGGAGCAGCTTTATGCTTCTGTTTTGTTATTTTCTCGCTTAAATAAATAATACTCAAGCAGTTCTTGGACTTTGTTTCGAATTCTTGGATTAAAATAATTATGATGCTCTTCGTATCCTTTATAAAGAAAGGTGAACATCGTAAACGCTTCGTCGTGATTGGATTGGTATACTTTCATTTTATTTTTACTCATATAGCGCTTAATCTCACTAAGCTCCTTTTGGACGATCTTCATGGTTTCCTCAATCAAATGAAGATAGGGCTCCTTTAACTTAATGGTACTTTTGTTAATACTTTGAATGTCACGATTTAGAACGGTAAGGACCATTGGTAAGTAAATGGCTTGCTCAATCATATTTCTTTCTTCTGGTGGAATTCTAGTCATATTTATCGAACCTTTCAGACTAAAATAAGAACGTTTGTTCTATTTTATTTTATACGATTCAAGAGGGAAAGGCAAGATGCTAACTTAAACGATTTATTTCAACTGTTGTTGTGGGTTAGTTTATGAAAAGAAAAAAGAAAAAATAAGTTTTTTAGAAGGAATAATATTTCAGCTATCGAAATAAATAAGTAAATATGAAGGAGATGATATGGGTGAGTAAAAGAACGTTAGTGGCAGAAGACTTGTATCAATTAAAATCAGTAGCAGACCCTCAGCTAGCTAGCAATGGACAAGACCTAGTGTATATTCAAACTGCAATTGATGAAAAGAAAAATGATTATGTCTCAAATATTTACTACATGAATGTAGAGGAAGAATCGGATCCTGTTCAATGGACTTTTGGTACGGAGCGGAATTTTTCTCCAAGATGGTCACCATGTGGAGAAAAGGTAGCTTTCGTTTCAACGAGAAGCGGGAAGGGACAGATATACATACTGCATAAAAAGGGTGGGGAAGCGAGACAGCTTACTAACATAGCTCATGGAGTTAGTAATCCAGTTTGGTCACCTGATGGAAAACAAATCGCTTTTACTACTGCGTTAAAACCAGGGGAAGAACTGAGTGAGAAAGAAGAGAAAAGTGAAGAAAATCCAAATCTGTTAAAGCCATTAGTAGTAGAGAAGATGAAGTATAAATCGGATGCAGCCGGTTTTCTAGATGAAAAAGTAAAACAGGTGGCCATCGTGAACGTTGAAAGTGGAGAAGTACAGCTAATCACATCGGGAAATGCCGATATCCATTTACAAAGCTGGTCTCCAGATGGAAATACACTTGCAGTATCAGCGGATCTAAGCGAAGATGCAGATTTTTCGTTCATAAATGATTTCTTTTTATTAGATATAAAAACAAAAGAGCTAAGAAAAGTGACAGAAGGTACAGGTTATTTTGGCAGTGCTAGCTTTTCTCCGGATGGAAAATATATCGGACTGTTTGGTCACGAAAGAGAATTTGAGAATGCAACTTTAACCAAGCTTTGGATTTATGATGTTGAGGGAGAAACATTATCTTGCTTAACGGAAGGCACAGACTTGCTTGTTGGAGACTTAGCAATCGGAGATTTTCATCAAGGGGTAGTCACACCGGGCTTACTTTGGGGAGAAAACAGTACGAGTTTTTATTTCTTGGCAACTGATCATGGAAATACCGTTCTATACTACGGTTCGGTAGAAGGTGAGCTGTATCCGGCATTGCTTGATAAGCAGCATGTGTATGGTGCAACTACGGGTGGACAAGTGAATCAAGCAGTCGTTGCAATCAGTAAACCAACCGAGCCAGGAGAGCTTTATCTATTGGATGTACCAACGGGAGATCTTAAGCAACTAACAAATGTAAATAAAGAATTTCTTGAGGAGGTCGTCCTCGCTGAAGTGGAAGAAATTGAATTTACCTCCACAGATGACTGGCAGTTACACGGTTGGATCATGAAGCCGGCATCATTTAAAGAGGGTGAAAAATATCCGTGTATTTTAGAAATTCACGGTGGACCTCATGCTATGTATGCCAATACATATTTTCATGAGTTTCAAATGCTAGCTGCAGCCGGATATGCCGTTTTATTTATTAATCCAAGAGGCAGTCACGGATACGGGCAGTCATTTGTTGATGCGGTTCGTGGAGATTATGGTGGAAGAGACTATGCAGATTTAATGGATGCGGTTGATTTTGCATTGAAAAAGTTTGACTTTATAGATGAAAACAAACTAGGGGTTACGGGCGGAAGCTATGGCGGCTTTATGACAAACTGGATTGTTGGACACACGAACCGGTTTAAGGCGGCAGTTACGCAGCGCTCCATTTCAAACTGGATTAGTTTTTATGGAGTAAGTGATATTGGGTACTACTTTAATGAATGGCAAATAAAAGCAGAGCTTGAGGATTTAGAAACCTTGTGGAAGCATTCCCCACTCGCCTATGTAAAAAGGATAGAAACACCACTCCTTATTCTGCATAGTGAAAAGGATTATCGTTGTCCTATCGAGCAGGCTGAGCAGTTATACATTGCGTTAAAGCATCGTAAAAAGGAAACGAAATTCGTGCGTTTCCCTGAATCCAATCATGAGTTATCAAGAAGCGGGAAGCCTAATTTAAGAATCGAGAGACTAAACCATATTCTTGGATGGTTTAAAGAATATATTCAATAATCTAGTAAATACCCATGGGAAACGAGTCCTGTGGGTATTTTTGTCATAAAATAGGCGAATTCGTTCTCTTTTTTAATTAGGAGGTGTACAATATGAGAAAAAGGACCATGTTAGAATAATATGCAGCTTATTTACGTGAGGAGATTAGGTAATGGATGTAGAATTAATCAAAGCTTGGTTTACTCTTGAAAATATTATGGAGTTAATAGAAAAATACCGTTCCTTTGGTCCATTACCGGGAATATTACTTCCATTACTAGAAGCGTTCCTTCCGTTTTTACCACTTTTCCTTTTTGTGATGGCAAATGCGAGTGCCTTTGGATTATGGTTTGGATTTCTATTTTCTTGGATAGGTGCATCTGGTGGGGCACTAATCGTTTTTCTCTTGATCAGGAAGTTTGGTCAAAAGAGAATATTGAACTTTTTAAAAAAGCACCCTCAAGTTCAAAAACTCATGGTTTGGGTGGAGAACCATGGATTTGGCCCACTGTTTTTACTTTTATGCTTTCCTTTTACACCATCAGCTGTTGTGAACATTGTAGCTGGCCTATCTAAAATAAGTATTGCTCAATATATGCTAGCTGTTTTGACAGGGAAAATGGTCATGATTTTTACGATTAGCTTTGTTGGCTATGATATACATTCATTGATTACTCAACCCATACGTACAGCGATCGTTGGTTTTGTTATTGTCTTACTTTGGTTTATAGGAAAAAGGATTGAGGCCCGTCTCAACCGTGTTGAAACGAATGTAAGTGAGCCGGAAAAGATCAGATTAAAGGACCGATAATCAACAGAAGGAGGGATGAAGATGAAAAGGTTTGCCCCTGTTATACAAACAAAACTAATTCCCCCTGCAGTAAAGGGTTGATTCGGCGGGCAAAGTTCGTGAATAATGAAAGCGGTGCTAAAATATAGAGTTTTTTAAAGGTAGTGTCAAAACTTCTATGAAAAAGTAACCTGAGGGTTTGTTTTTCTCTCTTTTTTGTATTGGAAGTACCCGCAATCGCTCTTGACAAACACGCCAATGGTTTGAGATTCCCTTATCAAGGGCGAAGGGGACAAAAAGAAGGCATGCCAAATAGCCCTTGGTTTTTTCCATTTTAAACCATTGGCAAGTTCGGTTTGTCAAGAGTTCGCTTCGCCGATTGCTGATTTACTCAAGGGCTCTGCTAAACAAAAAAGTTAGGCTGATTGCTCAATGATCCATTCTTGTGCTAAACCAATAAGTTTAGACCATCGTGCTGGCATATTCGGGAGCTGTGATAACTCCGGATTAAGCACGGGCACCTTACCTTCTAATGCAGAGTGAGGCCTTAAAAAGTTAAAGTAAGCCACAAACAATGTGACGAAAGAAACAGAGCCGTGTTCAGATCCGAACCCGTGTGTTGAGCGATAATTACCCTTAAATGTGCGATTGAGTCTTTCAATTACTTGCTTTAGTGGTCGATACTCCGTTGATACAGGATCTTCATTGGTAAGCCCGATAACCTGCTTAATATCGAACTGAATATCGTGTTGGGCAAAAAAGTGTTGAGCTAAAAGATAAATCGGATTGCCGTCCACCACAAACGTAAGGTCTTTAGGAATATCCTTCATCTTCACTAAGACATCATCAATCGCACGGATCGCCGTAGCTGTATCCCGATTTGGTGATACTGGGTAAGAGAGAATAATCTTTTTCACCGCATCAAAGAAGAAAAACAAGTAATGCCAACGGCCGTTCACCCTGATATAGGTTTCGTCCCCGCAGAACTGGTCAGAAAGTTCATACGGGTAGTAATCTACGTAAGGCTTAAGTGTAAGGGCTACTGCATTCTCGTAATTTAAAATGCTTTGATGCGATATAGATACCCCGTGAACATCTTTCATCAGTGCTGCTGTTTTACGGGCCGAAAGGCCATAGTTAACATGGTAGGTTAAAATGAGCCCTAATGTATGTGGCGAAACATATAACCTTGATAAATCTACCTTTGGCTTCTGTGGAGTAGACTTAGACAATGGCTGAAAATCAATTCGAAACTGTCGGTAAATGTATCTAATCTTAAAGGCTTGAGGGTCCTTTTTAAACTGTTTCTTCTCTTTTGAAGACATACCATTCAGTTTTCTTTGGTAATAGGAACAGTCATTATTCTTGCACTTATACACGTCAAAGTCTTTTCGCGCCTTGACTTTCTCAAGTGTTTTAGAACAATGAGGACACTTCAAAATAGCCTCTTTCAAATAGCGGCTCTTTTCGTTAAAAACACAAGTACACACCTTACATTGATACTGTCCTTTGCCTCCATTATTGGCATAGAGATAATCCGATTGAGCACCGCACTTTGGGCAACTCATTGATGTAGACACCGCTGTCTTTACATTAGAACGCCTTTGAACAGGTTTTAAATGCTTACCGTTCTTCTCCAGATATTCTGTAAGAAGAATACGATAATCATGTTTCTGGAGCGCTTCGATGATCGGAAGATCATCCACCTGAAGTTTACGGTAAGGTTTATTTACAGGAGTTTCTTCAGGCTTTTCAAACATGCCCTTCCCAATAAGCAGGGTAAGTAATGTTCGAATTACCTGATCTTGATACTTGATAAATTCCATTAAATAAGTTAATAATTGAGGGTACAAACTTGTCACTTCCTAGCTTTTAGGGATTAAGTGTTCGGTGTCGTAACCTCACTTTTATCCTAAAACTATGGGGGTGGCAAGTTTTTTGCATTTAAACCCCTTTATATCAAGGATTATTAACTTTTTTAATATAAAAGTTTTGACAATACGTTTTTAAACTGAGGAGGAAAAGTATGAGATTACAGGGGAAAGTAGCAATCATTACGGGGGCGGCAAACGGAATTGGTTTTGCCGCAGCGAGCTTGTTTGCGAAAGAAGGAGCAAAGGTGGCTTTAGCGGATTACGATGCCACCTTAGGAGAAACAAAGACAGAGGAATTAAAGGCACAGGGGTATCAAGTGGCTTTTTTTCAAGTAAATGTGGCGGATCGTGATAGTGTAAATGCAATGGTGGAGGAAGTAGTGGGTCGTTTTGGTGGAATTGATATTCTAGTGAATAACGCGGGTATTACTCGTGATGCGATGCTATCGAAGTTAGCGGTGGAGGATTTTCAGCAAGTGCTTGATGTTAATTTAACTGGGGTATTTCATTGTACACAAGCCGTGCTTCCTATTTTAGTTTCTAACGGAAAAGGGAGAATCATTAATACCTCGTCCGTCTCTGGGGTATATGGGAATGTGGGTCAAACCAATTATGCTGCCACCAAAGCGGGCGTGGTTGGTATGACAAAAACATGGGCCAAGGAGCTTGGACGTAAAGGAATCAATGTAAACGCAGTGGCACCAGGCTTTATCGCAACGGGAATGACGGCCAAAGTACCGGAAAAAGTACTACAGCAAATGAAGATGATGGTCCCACTTGGTCGACTGGGAAATCCGGAAGACATTGCGAATGCCTACCTATTTTTAGCATCGGATGAATCCAACTATGTAAATGGAACTGTGCTACATGTTGATGGGGGAATTATGATGTAACTAATGGACTAGTCCTTATTGGGCTAGTTTTTTTGCGTTTTTTCCTGTGTAACTTTCGTGTAAAAGCGAATGGATGGGAAGAGAGGGAGGTCCTAATTGCCCGGAAGGACGTCAACTCCCTCAGGACGGTTAAATAAACGAGCTCTAACTGCCCGCTAGGACGGTAATTCCCCATGAACGGTCAAATAGAAGCTCCCTAATTGCCCGCTAGGACGGAATAATCCCCTTGACGGTCAAATAGAACTGCCAGCCAACCTCCTACACATTCCCCGCCTACTTTCTACTCAACAAATAACCCGTAATGATCTGATTAACATAACTAGGCTGTCTCGTTGGCAACTGGTGTGATTCTCCCTTAATAACAAAGATCTCGACATCAGCCAGCTCCTTTTTATACGTTTTAATGTAGGTATTAAAAGAATCTGATCTGCTTCCGTACATCAACAGAGCGGGTGCCGTAATCTTTGCTAAATCATCTTTGCAGTTAAAATGCATAACATCATAATAGTATTTTGCCCAGACATGATGGTTAGCTTTGTACATATGCTCTTTTAACTCACGGCGAAATTGTCGATCCTTTGTATGGGAAATGGCCAAAACGTTAGCTAATAAATTTTTGCTTTTTGTTGCAGTATATACACCCAAACGATGCTCATTTTTTATCATCCAACGATCCACTATAGGATAACCTCCGGATAAAATGAGAGTATGAACTCTACTTGGATAATGAATAGCCAAATATTGGGCAATAGCTCCACCAGAGGAATAACCAAAAATAACAGCTGCTGTAATATTTAAACCATTCATAAACGCAATGATATCCTCGCCAAATCGTTCAACGGACACTTCTCTTTCCACATTGTATGAACTGTCTCCATGTCCAGGGAAATCGAGCAAAATAATACGGAAATGCTTGGATAAAGCTTTTTGCTCGTAAAAAACCTTTCTTCCCATGCCTGGTGGATGGAGGAAAATAATAGGAATTCCTTCACCGATATCTTCATAACAGATACGTTCATCATTAACTACGATGCTCTTCATGTAGTATCTCCTAACCATATTTCTTTAAGGATAGTATGTGAAAAGTGAATGGTGTTCAAAGTAGGAATTAAATACCATTCATAAAATGGATAAAAACCACCGAAACACTTAACTTTAATTAAATATATTGAAAAAACAAGCGTAATTACTTATAATTACTTATAAATAATTAATGTGAGATGAAAAAATCATGTACCAAGAAGAACGTTTAGTAGCTATTCTTAGTTATTTAAGGGAACATAAACGGATTACAGTTGAAGAAATTTGTTCTGAATTAGAGGTTTCAAGAGATACGGCAAGAAGAGACTTGGTTCGCCTTGAAGAGGAAGGACGAATTATCCGAACAAGAGGAGGAGCATTGCTTCCAACTGAACATCAGATGGTTATGGACTATAACCATCGTTTAAAGGTGGTTTCCAGTGAAAAACAGGTGATTGGGGAAAAAGCCGCAACATTCCTTAAAACAGGAGATGCCATCATTTTAGATGCTTCAACCACAGTTCAAGCATGTGCCGAACATGTAGGTAATATGGAATGTACGATTATTACAAATTCTATTAACTCTGCAGAAATTTTATCTAAACATCCGCTTGTTTCGATTCATCTCGTTGGAGGAGAGCTGCACAAAAAGCATCGGTATTTGTTTGGATCACAGGCGATTGAGAAATTGGCACAGTATTCTGTTGATAAAGCTTTTATTGGGGCAGTAGGTATATCCGAAATGGGTTTAACAAGTGCTCATGAAGAGGATGGAATGTTAAAGAAAAAAATGATGCAACAAGCTAGACAAGTGATTGTATTAGCAGATCACACAAAATTTGGAGTCAATGGCTTCTTTCATTATGGAAGTTTTGCAGATATAGATGTACTGATCACAGATCGTGAGCCTAGTAGTGACTTTATGCAACTCTTACAAGAGAAAGGTGTAGAGATAGTCATAGCTGGCGAGGGGGAGGAAGAGGAAAATGACTAATTTAATTGCAGTTGACTTAGATGGTACCTTGTTGAGCCACGAAAATACCATCAGTGCTGAAAACATGGAGGCGTTGACTTTTGCCCATAATCAAGGAGTCATGGTCGTCATTGCAACAGGACGTTCTTATCACGATGTTAAAAACATACTTAATGAAAGTAACTTTCCTATGACACCATGGATCATTTCAGCGAATGGATCAACCATTCATCATCCGAACGGTGAGAAGGTGCACTCGGTTCCCATTGATAAAGAGGCAGCAGAACCGATACTGAAATGGCTAGAGGATGAAGGATTCTATTATGAAGTGTTTGCTGACCATTCATTACTTACACCAAAGCATGGGAGAGAATTACTAGAAAGGGAAGCAGAAAAGCTGAGAACGGAAGATCCTTCTGTCAAAGAAGAGGATATACAGCGGGCATTAGCGACCCAGTACAGTCAAACAGGCTTTGAATTTGTCCCCTCTTATCAAGACATCATTAGAAGTGATGCAGACATTTATAATATTCTTGCCTTTTCTTTCCATGATGAAAAATTAAATAGAGGGAAAGAGAACTTCCTTGGATTAAAAGGGATGAATATTGTTTCGTCGGGTAAACATAATTTTGAATTTATACATGAAAACTCCTCTAAAGGTAAGGCTTTAGAAAAATTAGGAGAAATCTTACAAATACCACTTCTAAAAATGGCAGCAGTGGGAGATAATTACAATGATGTATCTATGTTAACGATGGTAGGAAGAAGTGCTGCCATGGGAAATGCTGATGAGGCAGTAAAAGAAAAAGCACATGAGGTAACTCTAGAAAATCATGAACATGGAGTTGCTCATTTTATCTATCGTCTATTAAAAAAATAGGTATCCATGGTTGGCGTAACTTGATCGCAAGGCGTGACAACCAAGATATAAATGGTCAACCAAATCGGTTGGCCTATTTTATTTCTAAATTGGAAAGAAAAAGCGGTTCACGGTAAGAAGGTTATTTCCCTATTTCCGGGAGTAGCTATGGTAAGATAATAGGATAGAGAAGGAACGTACGAGGGAGGTTTTCTTATGGCAGTTCACTTAGTTATCGGAAGATCTGGAACTGGAAAAACGCAATTTTGTTTAGATGAGATAAGAGAAGAAATGCTGCAACGGCCAGTGGGAGATCCAATTGTTTACTTAGTACCTGACCAGATGACATTTTCTTCTGAATATAAATTGATAACAACACCTGGGCTTGGAGGAATGATTCGAACTCAGGTTTTTAGTTTTTCAAGACTAGCGTGGCGAGTGTTGCAGGAAACGGGTGGGAATACTAGGTACCATTTAAATAGTGTTGGTATTAATATGTTGATTCGCAAGATTGTTGAGGAGAGAAAAGCAGACTTAAAGCTCTTTAATCTTTCTGCTGACAAAAATGGGTTCATCCAGCAGCTAGAACAAATGTTGGTTGAATTTAAAAGATATTTAGTAAGACCAGAAGAGTTGCTTATTCAGCAGCAAGCTGAGCAAATGAACAAAGTCCTTCGTGATAAATTACATGATCTGGAGTTGATTTATAAACATTTTGAAGATGCCCTTTTTGGTTCGTATGTGGACTCGGAGGATTATTTCAAATTACTAGCTGAAAAAATACCGTTATCGCACTACTTAAAAGATGCGGAAATATATATTGACGGATTTTACAGTTATACACCTCAAGAGTATTTCATCATAAGTCAGCTCATGAAGCATTGTAAAAAAGTAACGATCACTCTTACGTTAGATGAACCGTACAATGAAAAATATCCAGATGAATTGCATTTATTCCGTATGAATGCGGAGACTTGTCAAAGTCTTTATGAGATTGCTAGAGTAGAAAAATTAGAAATAAAAGAAACCATTTTATCTGAGCAAAAAAGATGGCAGCATCCATCCCTGAAGCATTTGGAAACATTTTTTGATACGCGCCCTACAAATGTATTTAAGGGGGAAACGGCTGTTACGATTGGACAAGCGGTTAATCGTCGAGCGGAAATCGAAGGAATTGCACGTGAAATTCTATCACTTGTTCGAACGAAGAATTATAGATACAAAGACATTGCCATCATGATGAGAAATGGTCATGAATACAAGAGCTTAATAGAAACGGTCTTCGATGATTACGAGATTCCGTTTTTTGTGGATCAAAAACGTACGATGCTTCATCATCCTGTTATCGAACTTATTCGCTCCACGCTTGAAGTAATCAACGGATATTGGCGTTATGAGCCTGTGTTTCGAGCGATCAAAACAGAGCTGCTTTTTCCGCTTCATGTAGATTCTAATAAAATGCGAGAGCAAATGGATCAGCTTGAAAATTTTGTCCTCGCGTTTGGAATTCAAGGAGATAAGTGGACAAGACGTGATCGTTGGGTCTATCGCCGAATGAGAGGACTTGAATTAGAATCTGTTGCCCAAACGAATAAGGAAAAAGACTTTGAACAAAAGTTAAACGAGCTTAGACTAATGATCTCAGCACCGATCCTTCGCTTATCAAGAAGATTGAAAAAAGCTGAGAATGGAAGCAAATTAGCGGAGGCACTTTTTCTTTATCTAGAGGAATTAGAAATCCCTGCAAAGCTTGAAAGATGGAAAATAGCTGAAGAGGAAAAGGGAGAATTAACAAAAGCAAGAGAGCATGATCAAGCATGGAACGGTGTGATTGAGCTTTTGGATCAGTTTGTTGAAATGTTAGGGGATGAAAAAGTTTCTCCAAAGCAGTTTTCAAATGTTTTGGATGCAGGATTAGAAGCACTGCAGTTCTCTTTAGTGCCACCGGCAATGGATCAAGTGCTAGGGGCTGATCTTGAAAAATCTCGTTTAACCGATGTGAAAGTTGCTTTTATAATCGGAATAACAGAAGGTGTCCTACCTGCTAAATTTTCAGAGGAGGGTATATTTGGCGATGAGGACCGAGAGCAGTTATTACTAAATGGTTTAAAGATTTCCGCGAGTAGTAAAACCCGTTTATTGGATGAGGAGTTTATCGCCTATAAGGCTTTCACCACTCCGTCTGAGCGTTTGTATGTTTCTTATCCACTAGCTAATTCTGAAGGAAAGGCATTAATTGCCTCCCCATATATTAAGAGAATGGTTGATATGTTTCCTGATGGTGAAGCTCTATCGTTCATGACTGAGCCTTCAGAGCTTAGTGAGTTGGAACAATTAAAATTTGTTGCACATGAAAATACGGCGCTTGCATATTTAACGTCACAGCTTCAGCTAAAGAAAAGAAATTATCCTATCTACGACTTATGGTGGGATGTGTATAACTATTACCAGACAAAACCGCATTTTCAAAGGGATGTGCGGAAAGTACTTTCTAGCTTAACCTATGAAAATCAAACAACAAAGCTGTCTGAGGAGACGAGCAAGGATTTGTATGGAGAAGAAATCCAATCGAGTGTCAGCCGAATGGAAATGTTCCATAGCTGTCCGTTCTCACATTTCTCTCAGCACGGGTTAAAGCTTAGAGAACGTCAAGTATTTAAACTAGAAGCACCGGATATTGGAGAACTCTTTCACGCAGCATTAAAATATATTACTGAAACAATTGTAGCGAGCAAGTTGTCATGGTCAGATGTGTCAAAGGATGAAATGGAAAATCTGGCAAAACAAGCAGTGGATTTACTTGCGCCAAAACTACAAAATGAAATTCTATTAAGCTCGAATCGTCACCATTATATTAAACGAAAGCTGGAACAAATTATTCAGCGGGCTTCTCTTATTTTACGTGACCATGCAAAGGCAAGCGGGTTTGCACCGGTAGGGCTGGAATTACCATTTGGACCATCGGAACAAATAAAGCCTGCACCATTTACCTTGAAAAATGGGACGAAAATGGAGCTAGTGGGCCGTATTGACCGAGTAGACAAAGCCGACCATGCTGGTGAAGTGTTCCTGCGAATACTCGACTATAAATCAAGTGCAAAAGACGTAAATGTAAACGAAATTTATTATGGTTTGGCCCTGCAAATGCTTACGTATTTAGATATCATTATTTCAAACTCTGAATCTTTAATTGGTACTAAGGCTAGCCCAGCAGGTGTTGTGTATTTCCATGTGCATAATCCGATGATTAGTACGAGCAAAATGCTTACGTTGGATGAGATTGAGGCAGAGCTTTTTAAAAAATTCAAGATGAATGGTTTATTGTTAGGCGAAGAAAATGTGATTAAACTTATGGACCAAACATTAGAATCTGGTGAATCGAGAATTATTTCTGCTGGAATTAAAAAGGACGGGTCGCTAACGAAAAAATCGAAAGTGGCAAGTAAGGAAGAATTTAATCAGTTACGGTCGTATGTTAGAGATATGTACGTGAAAACGGGAAATAGTATAGTCGACGGTGCCGTTCAAATTTCTCCTTATAAAATGAAGGAGAAAACACCATGTACTTTTTGTTCGTTCAAGTCTGTTTGTCAATTTGATGAATCATTACAGGCTAATAAATATAGGATGTTAAAGGTTGAAGACAAGGAGACTGTAATAGAAAAAATGCGAAAGGAGAGTGTTGAAAATGGGGAGCATGAAACTTCCACCGAAACCGAGTGATGCGACTTGGACGGATGATCAGTGGAAAGCAATTGTTGCAAACGGACAAGATATTTTAGTTGCTGCCGCAGCGGGATCTGGAAAAACAGCCGTTCTTGTTGAAAGAATGATTAAGAAAATTGTTTCTGAAGATCAACCGATGGACGTTGATGAGATGCTAGTCGTAACCTTTACGAATGCTTCCGCGGCAGAAATGAAGCATCGTATGGGAGAGGCACTTGAGAAGGCGATTGATGAAAATCCCACATCAAGACATCTCCGAAAGCAACTAAGTTTACTTAATAAAGCGAGTATATCCACTCTCCATTCCTTTTGCTTAGAGGTGATTCGAAAGTTTTATTATAAAATTGAGGTTGATCCCGGATTTAGAATCGCTGACGAAACGGAAGCGCAACTCTTAAGAGATGAGGTTTTAGATACCATATTTGAAGAGGAGTACGGGAAGGAAGCTAATACTGAATTTTTTGATTTGGTTGATATGTTTTCAAATGACCGCAGTGATGCGGCCCTACAAGTGATTATCCGAGAGCTCTATGACTTTGCGCGTTCAAATCCATCGCCTAAGAGCTATCTACAATCAATTATTGATATGTATGATGTAGATGAAGAAACAACGATCGAATCATTGCCCTTTTATCAGACACTTCTTTTTGATATTCAACTCCAGCTTCAAGGTGCAAGGAGCTTATTTGAAGCTGCTCTTGAAATAACAAAGCTTCCAGAAGGACCCAGTCCTCGAGCGGAAACTTTTACTGATGATATTAGAATCATTGATCGATTGCTTGAAGCAAGTAAACACTCATGGGATGAGTTATATAACACACTGATAAGTGAATCATTTTCAAAGCTAAAACCATGTAAAAAAACGGAGTATGATGAGGTACTATTAGAAAAATCTCAAAAACTTCGTGACAAAGGAAAGAAAATGGTTCAAGCCTTACAAGCGGAGCTTTTTTCACGAAAACCACAAAGTTTTATTCATGACATGAAACAAATGAAGCCTTATATCCAAACATTGGTTAACCTTGTTGAGGAATTTTCTAAACAATTCGATTTCATAAAGCGGGAAAAAGGACTTGTCGACTTTGCTGATTTAGAGCATTATTGCCTCCAGATCTTATCAAATCCAGAAGAAAGTACGGATCAAGAGTTCAAACCTTCTGAGGAAGCTTGTGTCTATCGACGGCAGTTTAAAGAAGTACTTGTTGATGAATATCAAGACAGTGCGACACGTTGCTAATTGAAAAGATTAGCCACTAGCTTAAAGCTAGGAGAACTAAGAATCTGAAGAGTCGAATGATGGGGTAACGCCCTGAAAGGCTCGCCTAATCCTCCGAATAGCGTTCAGGTGGTGCAAAACACTTGAAGGTTATAAGCTCGGTGAAGTCGGTTGAAGGTCATCCTAACGAGAAAGACGAGGAAAGCTCTCTGGAGGCAGAGGGTATGGCTGATAGACCGGGGTTCTACAAGATAGTCTATGGTGAGAAATTAGATGTCACAGCCATCTATTGACGAAATTCCGAATGTACGGCTCTAGAGGTATAGCTATTCGAAATGGATAGTCCCGCATGTCGGGGTTAGTGAGGTAGAGTAAAATTTGTCTTTATGAAATACCTTATGGTGTTACAGGCACCATCCAGCTAACAGGGCTAGAGGAATCACCTACGGATTGTGAATGAATAGATAGGATTCTTGGAACGTGGTAAGCCGATAACGTGGAGAGTTTGCACTCTATGAAGCGGTAGCAGGGAAAGCATATATGTCGAAAGTGTATATGTATAACCTCTTTTATGTCGGTGAAGGTAATGGCACAGTACCAAAGAAACTGTGATAACAAACAGTGGAGGGATAGCCATTAGTCAACTGTTAGAAGACGACATTATTATCACAGAAATTTCAGGTTCGAGTATGACTAAGAGAAATGAAAGCTGAAATTACAAACCCAATTTGGGAATGTAAAGAGGTGAGTAATTGACTGAAACCCATGCAAAGCCGAAGGAGTTAAAAAGTCAAAAGCTGAGAAACAATGAGTATTACAACACGCAAGACATGTTTGACCAGTTATATCAGCTAAGTTCGGAAGGAAAAACTTTTAATAAGTTATATGAATTAGTTGTAAACCCTGCAAATGTTAAACTTGCTTTTCGTAACATCAAGAAAAACAAGGGAAGTAAGACAGCAGGAGTGAATCAAAACACTATATTCGAAATCGGACTTAGAAGCCCTGATATGCTTGTACAATATGTTAAAAATCGCCTAGATGATTATAAACCTCATAAAGTGAAACGTAAGGAAATCCAAAAGCCAAATGGCGGCATTCGTCCTTTAGGAATTCCTACTATTGAAGATAGACTTATTCAACAATGCTTATTACAAGTTCTTGAACCTATATGCGAGGCTCGCTTTCATAAACATAGCTATGGATTCAGACCTCATCGGAGTCAAATCCACGCATATTCAAGGGCTGTAACATTAGCAAACAAAAACAAACTACATTATGTAGTAGATGTTGATATTAAAGGTTTCTTCGATAACGTTGATCATGGGAAGTTGCTTAAACAACTATGGACAATTGGAATTAGGGATAAACGTATTCTTTCGATTATAAGTAAGATGCTCAAAGCTGAGGTTAAAGGAATTGGGAAACCTACTAAGGGAACTCCACAGGGAGGAATTCTTTCTCCGTTACTTTCAAATGTAGTATTGAATGAATTCGACTGGTGGATAAGTAATCAGTGGGAAACATTTAAGACGAGAAAGGATTACACAAAGATACGTGTAATTGGTGGAAAACAGCGGTTTGACCAAACGGTGAAATACGCCACCCTTAAAAGGTATACCAAGTTAAAGGAAATGTTTATTGTAAGATATGCAGATGACTTTAAAATCTTTTGTCGAGACCACAAAACCGCATTTATTATATTTGAATCTTCTAAGCAGTGGTTAAAGGAAAGATTAGGCCTTGAAATCAGCAATGAGAAATCGAGAGTAGTCAATTTACGTAAGAACTATTCGGAGTTTCTAGGGTTTAAGTTCAAAGTAGTTCCAAAAGGCAAAAAGCGTGTTGTTAAATCGCATATGACAGATAAATCACGACGCAAGGTAATTGAGAAAATAAAAACAAAAGCTGAATTTATTCGAAGAAAACCGAATAAGGCTGAAGTAACTAAATTTAACTCAACTATCTTGGGAATTCACAATTATTATCGGTATGCGACACATACGACAAAGGATTTCAGTGAAATTTCTTACTCAGTCAAACGAATCCTGTATAACAAGCTTAAAAAAGCAAAGAGTTCAAAGGGAGTTATCACACCATTCTTTCAAAAAGCATATAAAGATTATCTTAATAAAAAGAAATTCTTTGCGTGTGGCATGATTTTATTCCCGATAGATGGGGTGAAACACAAAAGCCCTTTGAACTTTACTCAGGAGAAAAACTCTTATACCGAAAGTGGACGAATCTTGGTTCACAATAGCCAAGAGGCTGTACCACCGATCATGGTACATTATTTGATGGAAAACCCAATAAAATCGGAGAGTATGGAATACAATGACAATCGACTCTCAAAATATATTGCTCAATTAGGTAAATGTGCAATAACACGTAAAGATTTAATCATTGGGGAAATGGAACTCCATCATAAAAAGCCTAGAAATAAAGGTGGAACGGACGCTTATCAAAACCTTATATTTATATGTAAGGAAGTCCATAAGTTAATCCATGCGGTAAAGGAAAGCGCCATTAATAAGTACCTTAATGTACTGAATCTTAATGAAGAACAACTGAGTAAAGTTAACGCTCTTCGTAAAAAAGTGGGCAACTGTGTAATTGATAATGTAACGAGCTAGTAGTTGATGGGGCGCCGTATGAGGTGAAAGTCTCACGTACGGTGCTAAGCGGGGGAAAAGATGGAGATTACTTCAAAGTCTTACCTATCGCAACCAAATATGGTACAGGAAGCAATTTTAAATTTAGTAACTAAAGACGAAGAGCAGACAGGGAATTTGTTTATGGTAGGAGATGTAAAGCAATCGATTTATCGCTTCCGCCTAGCAGAGCCAAATTTATTTTTGGGTAAATACAACCGATTTACTTCACAGGGTGAAGAATCAGGCCTTCGAATTGATTTAGCTCGTAATTTCCGGAGCCGAAAGGAAGTTCTTCATGGGACCAACTATTTATTCAAGCAGATCATGGGTGTTTTAGTTGGAGAAATCAACTATGATGAAGCGGCTGAGTTAATTACTGGTGCGTCCTACCCAGAGGAAGCTGTTCCAGTTGAGTTGTTGATCATTAATAGTAATGGTAAAGAGGAAATTTCAAATGAAGAGGGAGAAACTGAGAGCCAAGGTGACTCCTTTGATGAAGAAGAACTCGAACAATCACAGCTAGAAGCTAAGCTTATTGCGAGTAAAATAAACGATCTGATTCAAGGGCGAAAGCCTGTTTACAATCCTAAAACAAAGAGCTCTAAGCCGGCATCATATAAAGATATTGTCATCTTGCTTCGATCAATGACGTGGGCTCCACAGATTATGGAGGAATTAAAAGATCAGGGAATACCGGTTTATGCGAACCTATCAACGGGTTATTTTGAAGCAACAGAAGTCGTTATTATGATGTCTCTGTTACATGTCATTGATAATCCATATCAGGATATCCCACTTGCTTCTGTTCTGCGTTCTCCGATTGTGGGCTTAACCGAAGAAGACCTGGCTTGTGTTCGCATGGAGAATCGAAGAGGTTCTTTTTACGAGGCTCTAACTTCCTTTTATCGAAAAGCGCCAACGGAAATGAATGAAGCGGCGCATGAGAAGATTGTACCGTTTATGGAGAATTTAGCAAAATGGAGAACGGCAGCTAGACAAGGTGCATTATCAGAATTACTTTGGCAGCTATATAGAGAAACGGGATTCTTTGATTTTGTTGGTGGGCTACCAGGCGGGAAGCAGAGGCAAGCGAATTTACGTGCTCTGTATGATCGTGCACGACAATATGAGGAAACATCGTTCCGTGGATTGTTTCGCTTTCTTCGATTTATCGAACGCATGAGAGAACGTGGGGACGACCTAGGTGCTGCTCGCGCACTTGGGGAAAGTGAAGATGTTGTACGAATCATGACCATTCATAGCAGTAAAGGGTTAGAATTTCCAGTCGTGTTTGTGGCTGGATTGGGCCGCCAGTTCAACATGATGGATATCAGGAAATCCTATATGTTAGACAAGGAGCTCGGCTTTTCTGCGAAGTATGTTGATCCTAAAAAGAGAATCTCATATCCATCGTTGCCCCAGCTAGCTTTTAAACGCAAAAAGAAACTCGAGATGTTAGCGGAAGAAATGCGTGTATTGTATGTTGCGTTAACCCGAGCAAAAGAGTATTTATATTTACTAGGAACCGTAAAGAATGTAGAAAAGAAGCTTGAGGATTGGGAGCAGTTCTCCATTCATCCGGAATGGCTACTAAAAGAGTACGACCGTCAATCAGCGAAGGGCTACTTAGACTGGATTGGACCATCATTAATTAGACATCAAGATTGTCAGGAGTTGCGAAATGGAAAGGGGATCGGACATCTTGTCCCAGAAGAAATTTCGAACCATTCATCGTGCTGGAAGATAGAATTAATAGATGCAGTACAGTTAGCTTCAATAAAAGAAACGGTTTTAGAAGAAAAGGATCATTTATTAGAACTTGTAAAAGAGGGAAAAGAGCTTCCGGTTAAATTAGAGTGGAACGAACAGGTACTTTCACAATTAGAGTACAAGTATGAATACTTCGCGCCTTCCACTCATCGTTCTAAGCAGTCTGTCTCTGAAGTGAAAAGGCAAAGAGAATTGCGGGATGAAGAAAGCGGAATAGAATTGCAAAAAAAATTCAGGAAACCGCTAATGAATCGTCCACGTTTTATGCAGGAAAAATCCTTAACCCCAGCAGAGCGAGGCACGGCTATGCACGCGGTGATGCAGCAGATTGATTTAGAAAAACCAATCACTTTTGATAGCATTACGAGCCAATTAACTGAAATGGTTCAACTTGAACTGTTAACACTTGAGCAGCTGGAGGTAATAGATGTTGACCAGGTGGTTCAATTTTTTGAATCGAAGCTCGGTGTTAGATTATTAAAAGCAAACACAGTGTTGCGTGAGATCCCTTTCAGTTTATCTCTTCCTGCAAGCGATGTGTATGCAGATTGGAAGGGAGAGGAGGAGGCCGTTCTCCTTCAAGGTATCATTGATTGTGTTTTTGAAGATGATGAAGGACTCGTCCTACTTGATTTTAAAACGGATGGAATTCATGAACGCTACAAGGGTGGATATGAAGAAGCGAGATTAATTCTTGAAGATCGTTACAAAGTTCAAATTGAATTATATAGAAAAGCGTTAGAGGAAATATGGAAGAAGAAGGTACATGAATCGTATTTATTCTTCTTCGATGGTGCACATATCATGAAAATGGACTAAATAGTTAGTCAGCAGGAGACATTACTCTTGCTGGCTATTTTTTTAGGAGGGAAAGCAATGGGGAAGAAACCAATCATTCTTGGTGATTGTGAGCTTTGTTTGCGCAACAATGTTGAGATTACTATCCATCATCTAACACCGAAGGAGCTGGGAGGAACTTTTTTACCTACAGCCAAGCTATGTCTACCATGTCATAAGCAAATTCATGCCCTTTATACGAATGAGGAATTGGCTGCTCGTATGAACACAATTGAAAGACTACGTGATGACGAAATGATTAAAAAGTTTGTAAAGTGGATTCAGAAACAACCAGCTTCCAAATTGATTACTGTATCTAAATCAAAGGACAGAAGGCAAAATAAGAGGTGAAACAGTGTTCCACCTAGTTATTTCCTAATGTTGGCTGATCTATTAAGTTAGTATCTAACACATTGCTAGCTGATAACCCGTTATTAGTAATAATGATACCGCCTGTATTTACAGCACCAGCACCAGTGACAGATTTAGAGTTGCTTTTCGGTGAGATGTAAAGTGCATCGCCAAATTGGACGATTCCACCGCTCACCGTTGTAATTTGTACGGGACCGATAATTGCGGGCATAAAAAACATCCTTTACATATGAGTCTTTTCAGTCTGCATCAAGTTTTCTTTGATAAAAGCTGACGAATATGCTTGATTCGTGCTTCCATATTAATTGCCTGCGTATTTCCAACATGAAGAATAGAGGAAGAGGAGAAGGCAATGACATTAATGGTGTTCACATGAATCATTGGATTTTGATGAAAGGAAGTGATCATCACGTCTTCCTTGTCTTGAGGAAAAATAATGGGGCGTTGAAAGATGGGGTATTTCGAGAAATCCTCCTCATCACCAATAAACAATTGCTTTTCCCGTTGCACAGCGATCGCTCTATTCAGACCATTAATAATTTTTGAATCCCCAAGTTGAATGACGGATGATATAGCTGCATTCGTAATGTGAATATGTTTAACAGAACTTGATCGTTGAAGCATACTATCTACCTTCCACAGCTAGAGGTACAAATGGACCAATGATTAGAGATTCAGCAGGGGTATCGAACGCTGATGCTAGATGGATGGTTTCTGCATCTCCTACCATTAATATTGAAGAACTCGAAACCCCGACCACTCGGATATTCCCCACATGTATGTCCCGATTGTATACTTGAAAATTCATCATTCCTGTTTCAGCCCTTTCACATTCTCCGGTAAATTCTTTATAAAAATCTCAACACCATGCTCCATTTCTTTATGAAACTGGTCAGTTATCGTTTTTTCTAGCTGTGAACGATCCTCGTTCTCTATCACTCCTGCGGAAAACTCGCGTAGATAATGTTCGACTCTTTTTGGTATTTGTTTTTTGATATCTTCCTCGATAAAGTGATAGTACGATTCATCGAGGTTTGTTTGCAGCTTTGCTTGGGTCTTCTCAAAGATTGCCGGTAAATGATTGCCCATATATTCATATACTATATCCTCGAGCTCCATTGATCTTTGGAACATTTGCTTTGGCGGGGTAGGAGTTTTGATAGATTGATTTGGAACAGAGAAGTCCTCGATCCCTTGTAGATCAGATGGATTTAGTCCAATATTTAAAGTGCCATCGAGCGATTCTACCTTGAGTTGATCAAATTTATATTCAATTCGATCCACATGAACAGGTGGTCTTTCTTTGAGTTGAGATATTTCTTTTTGCATGAGTAATACACTTCGTTCAAGAGCTCGTATCCGGTGTTCTTGGCTTTCAACAAGTTGGTGAAGCTGTCTTAAGTAGTCATAGAATTCATTATTCATACTGACATCTTCCCTTCTATTATGAAATGGATAACGGAACAGCTGGAGAATCTATATACGACCCAGTATCAATTCCTGTGGGTTCAGCCGAATCCTGATTTGTTACGATTGTGCCGCCGGGATGAATAGGTTCAGGTGCTGGTCCTGTAAAACCTCCAGTATTATATAGATGGGCGGTTGGGCGAATGACTCCAGCACTGCCAATCTGTAAAACGGATGAATTCGTAATCGCATCAATGCGTAGAAGATTAATAGAAATATTTTGTTGAATATAAAAATTCATATCATCACCTGCTTATTAAGCATTTAATATATTTCCTTGGTCAATGCCGTCATGGTCATACGCGTTGGTAGAACTAAACTTATTATATACACGTAATCCATCCCCTGTATTAAAAGAACCTGCCCCTGAGTATGTCTTGGCATTAGAAATAGGCATGATTTTATATACATCTCCAATATGAAAAATGGAACTACTTCCAATCGAGATTACTTGAGCTACACCGACAATTGCTGGCATACACTACACCCTTTGTTTAAGATTCTTTACATTGTATGTGCCTAGAAACTAGATGTGAGTTATTTAGAGGAAAAATTAAATTGCAGATTTTTACTTAAAGGGTCATATCCTGTCCATTTAGGGAACAGTTTTGGTGTTATTGGGAATATTTGAAGTATAATAGTTTTTAAGTTGTAGAAATGGGGGAGGGATACATATAAGAAATCAGGAAAGAATTGTTTCCATTGATATAATGAGAGGTTTATCGATATTGGGGATTTTCTTAGTAAATATGCTATCTTTTCATACTCCAATCCTTTATATCGACCCATTTGTTACTTGGACATCAACTAGTGACCGTTTGTTTTACTCGTGGATTGATTTATTTATTCAAGGAAGTATATATCCTTTATTCTCTTTTCTTTTTGGATATGGTTTTGTTATTTTAAGGGAGAGAACCATTATGAAGGGTGGAACATTTTCCACCATCGCAATAAGGAGATTGCTTTTTTTGTTGGTTATCGGATGGGTACATGCTAACTATATTTGGCATGGAGATATTCTTTTTACCTACTCGTTGTTTGGTATCTTCCTACTGCTCTTTATCAGACTTAGAGGGAAAGTACTAATGTTATTGGGGTTGATTTTATACTTTGTACCTAATGTAATCATTACGGTAATGATTACATTAGCCTCAATGGTTGCTGGTAATGGGGAATTTACGGTGGCAGATGAGACAAGTGCTTTAGCGTCATATAAAGCTTATCAAAATGGTACTTATGAGGAAATTCGGGAACAAAGATTTATCGACTGGTCTTTAGTCAATCATCCAGGCAATCTATTTTTTATGCTCTTTTCGATCTTTCCGTTGTTTTTAATCGGGGGAGGAGCGGCGAAAGAGGACTGGTTAAGAAGAGTAACAGATTTAAAAAGACCGTTTCTAGTAGTAATAGCGGTAACATTATTTATGGGATTGTTTATTAAGAGCGCTCCTTATTGGTTAACCAGAAACTGGGCAACAGAATATTCTCAAGATATGCTTGGTGGTCCTTTATTATCGATAGCATACATCCTACTGATCGCGCTTGGTACGAATCATCAACGAGGCTTACAGGTGTTTAAATTGTTTGGACCTGTTGGGAAGCTTAGTTTTACAAATTACTTAGTTCAATCCATCGTCTCGACGTTGATATTTTATTCCTACGGTCTTGGTCTATATGGACAAGTGTCAGTTGTCGAAGGAACGTTACTAGCCTTGACGATATTTATTATTCAATTGATTTTTAGTCATATTTGGGTAAAGTACTTTTATCTTGGCCCCTTTGAGTGGGTGTGGAGAACCGTTTCGTATTGGAAATGGCAGAGTCTAATGAAAAAAGGAGAAAACTCATGAAGCTTCTTACCGGAAAAAGAGATAACAAAGTGTTTATTGGTGTTTTAGATTCAACAGAAACAAAAGTTCTTTCTGTTAATGAAAGAGAATCAATGGTCGAATGTATTGCAAAGGGAGAAAAATTTCTACAGGAGATAAAAGAGAAAATTCAAGCAGCAAGCGAGGAGGAGTATTTTTTCCTAGAAGAGGTTACCTTGCTTTCGCCCGTTACAAAGCCTCCGAAAAACATTTTGTGTGTAGGGAAAAATTATGTGGACCATGCGATTGAGATGGGAAGTAAGGACGACATTCCGGAGCATTTGATGGTTTTTACAAAAGCTCCAACAACGATTATTGGTCCAAATGAACAAATTGAAAATCATCTTTCCATTACGAAGCAGCTAGACTATGAAGGAGAGTTAGCGATTGTGATTGGAAAGAAGGGGAGGAATATAAAAAAAGAAGACGCTCTTGACTATGTGTTTGGTTATACAATTGTAAATGATATAACAGCACGTGATCTTCAGGCGAAGCATAAACAGTTTTTTCTCGGAAAAAGCCTAGATGCCAGTTGCCCGATGGGACCAGTTCTTGTTCATAAAGAGTGCCTATCAGACCCCAATCACTTACATATTGAAACGAAAATAAATGGTGAGGTTCGCCAAAGCTCCAATACAAAGCACTTTATCTTTTCAGTGGAGGAAATGATTTCGACCATTTCATTGGGGATGACGCTTGAACCCGGAGATGTGATTGCTACAGGTACTCCTGCAGGTGTTGGAAAAGGATTTCAACCACCGCGCTTCTTAAATCCAGGTGATCAAATTGAAATTACCATTGAGGGGATAGGAACCTTATCAAATAAAGTCAGCGAGGAAATATGAAAAATTTGTGAACAAATGTTGAAACGTGGATTTCCAAAGGGACGTTCTTTTTAGTTTTTTTAACACTGTTGTGGTATGATAAAGTCGATATTTAATAGGGAGGCTAATTTATGTCGATTAACACACATGCCCATATCACTGCATGGGTTCTTGCACTAGTCCTATTTTTTGTAGCAACCTCATTACATAAGAGTGGAAAAGCAAAGGCAGCGAAAATCGTTCATATGATTTTGAGAGTTTTGTATATCCTTGTGTTTGCAACGGGTGGAATGCTCGTCCATACATTATTCTCGATGCAACCAGGTGAATATATAGCTAAAGTTTTAATTGGACTTTGGGTAATTGCAGCGATGGAGATGGTTCTAGTACGTACGGTTAAAGGAAAAGAAACAAAGTCACTTTGGATACAATTTTATATTGCGGTAGTTCTAGTCATCTTATTAGGACTTCGCTTACCACTTGGATTTCAATTATTTTAAATAAAACCTGCTCCTTTAATCTCGGAGCAGGTTTTATTATAGAAATTTCTCAATCACTGTTCTCTTACCAGTGTTAAGTGTAAATTCAAAACGGTCAGTTTGCTTCTTATAATAACAGAAATGATGTTGAACATTACAAATATCTTCTTGATTATCAAAGATAATAAAATTCACACCACTTTTTCTTTCTGCATCCTTTAAAAACGTTAGATGATTGTAGCAATAAATACAATCAAAGATTGAAAAGCCAAGAGAATTTAAATGGGAGACAAACTGATAAAATGAATCATCGTTGATCTCTTCTAATAACCGTTCAAGGGAATACATTAAGTGTTTGCGGATTCTTACTACATCTTGATTTTTTAAATGAAGGGTTTCATTTCCAAATGTGACTTTCCCATCCTCAAATAAAATACCCTTTTTCCACCGATTGAACCGAAATACCTCAATTTCTTGGTGTAAAAAATCATCCAAGATGGAGGCTTCATCTGTTTCCTCATCAAAAAAAATCCACTGGTTGTTTATATGTTCTACCGTTCCTTCAATAAATGCTCTCGTTTGAAACTCAAAAAGTTGTAGTCGTTGCTGTCTACTCATGTTTTTGACACTCTTAAATTACCGAAAGTTGACGGTATTGCCTGTCCGGAAGTGGTCGAGTATAATGTCCATGAATATATTCCGGAGAAAGGAAAAGACGACTCCCATAATGTATAACTGCGCCAACAGTTATACGGGAGACGTCCCACCAAAAAGTATATGGTTATTGTATCAGATTATAAGCTGATTGAAAACAATCTAACTGGAGTTTTTCGTTAGAGGTGCGGGGAGGATTCCTTCTCCATGTTGTGGGAAAGACATGTTGGTAATAGGATCTAAGAATCGTAAATCTATTGATCATTCAGGGCAGAGTAAGACCTATAACATCCGAAGACTAAGGTGCACTTGTTGCTGTACGATACATCATGAACTGCCGGATATATTAATCCCTTATAAGCGCTATGAAGCTGAATGTATTGAAAGCGTTCTCTCGAATCCATCCGACCATACTGTTCCAGCCGATGATTCTACTCTTTCGAGATGGCATGGCTGGATTCATGAATTTGTGGATTATTGGTTGGGGTGTTTAACATCCATCATGATCAGAACCAATCAAGGAAACATCCCTCTGGATTTCTCGTCCGAAAGTTCAGGGACTGCACTTCAAAGGATAGGGCGCTTGGCAGGAGATGCCAATGGATGGCTGACAAGAATTGTCCGGCCCATTGTAAATATTAATTTTTGGATACATACCCGTTCTGCATTCATTGTCCAATAACCCCTGATTTACACTCATGATAGACACAGAGAGGAGAGTGTATCATGAGGAATCATAAGAAATCAGAAGAATTGGCAGTGCAGCGTTTTCAGCTGATATCCCCTTTATTGGCAGAAGGACTTGATGCTGGAAAATTAAAAGAGTTAAAAGAACAGATTGCGAAAGCCAATGGCCTTTCAGAAAGAACTATTAGGCGATATTTAGCTCAATTTCGTGAGGATGGATTTGGGGGATTGAAGCCACAAGGAAGAAAAGGTTCTCAAAAGTCAGAAGCTATCCCTCCTCATATATTGGAACAGGCTATTCTTCTTCGAAAAGAAGTGCCAAGCCGTAGTGTGGCACAGATTATCCAGATTCTTGAATGGGAAGAATTAGCTGAACCAGGACAAATTAAAAGATCCACACTGCAGGAAAAGCTGACTGAAAAAGGATATAGTTCGCGACATATGCGCCTATATTCTCAAACTGGAGTTGCCGCCCGACGATTTCAGAAACGGCATCGGAACCAACTTTGGCAATCAGATATCAAATATGGCCCATATTTACCTATTGGTCCAAATGGAATCAAGAAACAAGTATATCTTGTCGCTTTTATCGACGATGCCACAAGGTTAGTGGTTCATGCAGCCTTTTATCCTACTCTAGATTCAAGAATCATTGAAGATGCATTCCGACAAGCAATCCAAAAATATGGTGTTCCGGAAGCAGTGTATTTTGATAATGGAAAGCAATATAGAACCAAGTGGATGTCACGCACATGTTCCAAAATTGGCACTCGTCTTACTTACACAAGGCCTTATTCTGCCGAATCAAAAGGAAAAATTGAAAGATTTAATAGAGTTATAGATTCATTTATTAGTGAAGCTGTCATCGAAAAGCCCAATACTCTAGATCGACTGAATGAACTTTTTCAGGTGTGGTTGACAGAGTGTTATCAGAATAAGCCTCACTCTGCACTTGGGGAGAAAATTAGTCCGGAAACAGCTTTTCGTTCGGACAGGAAAGCAATTCGCTTTATCGATCCTGATACTTTAAGCAATGCCTTTCTTCATTGCGAAACAAGAAAAGTTGATAAGTCAGGATGCATCAGTTTCATGGATCACAAATATGAGGTGGGTTTAACATTTATTGGACGACAGGTTGATGTTGTCTATGATCCTGCGAATATCGAGGAACTTACCATTGAGTTCGAGGGTTATACTCCTTGGAAAGCTAGAAAGCTTGTCATTGGGGAAAGAGCTGGAAAACGGCCTGAATTACCTGAGCACCTGAAGGTGCAGAGTGTTGACTCTTCAAGACTATTAAAGGCAGCTGAACGAAAGAATCAGGAACGTCAAATCGAACAAAAACCTGCCGTAACCTTCCGTGCTGTCTGGAAGGAGGATGATTCTCGTGTTTGAAACCTTTTATGAAATGGACAATACACCTTTTACCAGAGATCTACCAACAGACCAACTTTATGATTCTTCCATGATGCAAGAAATCCTTGGAAGGCTAAAATATGCAGCCGATAGACAGCTTTTTGCGGTCCTAAGTGGAGATAGTGGTACAGGAAAGACTACGACAATCCGTAAGTTTGTGAATAGATTAGATAAAGGAAAATTTCATGTCCTTTATCTATCAGATTCAAAATTAACCCCGCGCCATTTTTATAAAGGGCTATTGGAACAACTAGGCTCTGAAGCGAAGTTTTATCGAGGAGATGCGAAACGGCAGCTTCACCGAGAGATAGAATTGATGAAAGGTATACGAGGACTCCAGCCAGTTGTAGTAGTGGATGAAGCTCACCTTCTGGACCGGGAAATGCTTGAAGAAGTTCGTTTTCTATTAAACTTCAAAATGGATTCGCAAAGTCCGATGGCGCTTATTCTCGTCGGTCAAAGCGAGCTATGGGATCGACTTCGACTGCAATCATATGCAGCCATACGCCAAAGAATCGATATCCAATTCCAGCTAGGCCATCTCGATCGTGCTCAAGTTGAAGAATATGTATCTAGGCATCTTCGTTATGCCGGAGTTGATCAACCTATCTTTTCTGATGGGGCGCTTGATGAAATTCATCAGTTCTCTGGTGGTGCCGCAAGGCTCATTAATAAACTTTGTACACATAGTCTTTTATATGGCTCACAAAATGGTCGAAGAATCATTGATGATCATATGATTAAGCAAGTTATCCAGGGGGAACTTTCATGAAAAGCCGCTGGAAAGAAATGAACTACAACGCTGAGTTGGATTGTTGGGTTGTGTTTTGGGGAGATAATACAGGTTATAAAATGCGTTGCGGTGAATGGTTTGATCTCCATCTAGGAAATGGAAAGATTCTATCTTGCCGTTTGGAACTGGGTAGAGACTGGTACATCATTACTGGCAGAAATGAGATTAGGTTCTACCTTAAGAATAATGAAACGTATCACGTTGATTTGTAAGATTCTAGGGGAAGCATAAAGGTGCTTCCCCTTCATTTTGGACAGTGAATCCGTCAGTGTTGGGACAATTAGTAACGTCAATTTCGGGACATAATAAAACGCCATTAACACTACTCATGATAAGACCTCCGTTAAAGGCTAAAGGTTATAGAAGTTTTTTAGATCTATCTTCATTCTTTTTAGACATCTTGTATATTTTTTAAACGCCCGCACATAAAAATTGGACAATTAACCATTTTTCGCGCCCAGCATAGTATGGGTATATGTTCGGACTAACCAAACAAACGCACTACTCTTGAAAGGATGAATAAAATATGTGTGGCATAACAGGCTGGATTGACTTCCAAAGAGATATGAGAAAAGAACGTGGCTCTATAACGAAAATGGCTGAAACCTTGGCAAAGCGCGGTCCAGATGATACAAATGTATGGACGGATATTCATGTAGGATTCGGACATAAACGTTTAATCGTTGTTGACCCTGAGGGCGGAAAGCAACCAATGTCTAAATCAAAAAATAATCACAAATATACGATTTGTTATAATGGTGAACTATATAATACCGAAGATATTCGAAAAGAACTGCTATTAAAAGGATATTCCTTTAGCGGTCATTCTGATACAGAAGTTCTATTAACTGCATATATCGAATGGGAAGAAAATTGTGTAGAACATCTAAATGGTATCTTTGCTTTCGCCATTTGGGATGAAAGAAAGGAACAGCTCTTTATAGGACGGGATCGACTTGGCGTTAAGCCGCTTTTTTATTTATCAACAGAAAAAGGAATGATGTTTGGGTCTGAATTGAAAGCGATTCTTGCTCATCCAGAAGTAAAGACAGAAATTGACCGAGAAGGGTTAGCGGAAGTCTTTGCTTTAGGTCCATCAAGATCACCTGGAAATGGGGTATTTAAAGGGATATCAGAGCTAAGACCAGCTCATGCACTTACTCTATCCAAAAGCAAAGGACTAAAAATTTGGCGATACTGGAATGTAAAAAGTGAAAAACATACAGACAGCTTGAATGATACTGTTGATAAGGTTCGCTTCCTCTTTACGGATGCGGTTAAACGGCAACTGGTTTCAGATGTTCCTCTCTGTACATTTTTATCCGGCGGAGTAGATTCTAGTGCCATTACAGCCATTGCTGCGATGGAATATCAAAAAGAGGGAAAAGGGAGCCTTCATACGTATTCTATAGATTATGAAGACAATGACCAATTCTTTAAGGCAAATGAATTTCAGCCGAACTCAGATGGAATTTATATACAAAAGATGTCTGATGAATTTCAGACTACTCATCACAATAGTATTATTTCTCAAGAGCTTCTTGCTGAACATTTAATTGAAGCCGTTCATGTGAGAGACCTACCAGGTATGGCTGATGTAGATTCATCTCTTCTATGGTTCTGCCGTGAAATAAAAAAAGATTTTGTTGTTAGTTTATCTGGGGAATGTGCAGATGAGATTTTTGGCGGATATCCTTGGTTCCGACGTGAAGCTGATTTAACGCGTGAAGGTTTTCCATGGATGAGATCGATTGAAGAAAGACAGGGTTTGCTCCGATCAGAATGGAGAGAAAAGTTACAGCTTAAGGACTATATGCTTCAACAGTACAATAAGACGGTTCAAGAGACTCCTGTTTTAGAAGGGGAGACGAGGGAAGAAGCAAAAAGACGAGAGTTGTTCTATTTGAATATGGTTTGGTTTATGACCACTTTGCTTGATCGCAAGGACCGAATGAGTATGGGAGCAAGTCTTGAAGTAAGGGTTCCTTTTGCAGATCATCGACTTGTTGAATATGTCTGGAATATTCCTTGGGAGATGAAAAATTATCAGAACCGTGAAAAAGGATTGCTACGAAAAGCATTAGAGGGAATTCTCCCTGATGAGGTATTGTATCGAAAGAAAAGTCCATATCCGAAAACACATAATCCGAAGTATACAAAAGCAGTACAGCAGATGCTTGCAGAGATTATGACGGATAAAGGATCGGTTCTTTATGAATTCTTTGATGAAGCAAAACTTAAGGAAATAATCACTACTGAAGGAGCAGCCTTTAAAGAACCGTGGTTTGGCCAATTAATGACTGGACCGCAACTTCTTGCTCATCTTGCCCAAATTCATATCTGGTTTAAAGATTACAATATTAATATTGTTGAATCGTAAGTAAGAAAAGAAGCCTATACACTAGTGTAGGCTTCTTTATGTTAAACTATTTAAACGGCTTTCTCTTCTATAAAGGAATGGCGAACCCAAACCTTTGAACGCCATCGCCAAAGCATGAGTAACCCTCTAAGCCATTCATCAGCTATGAAAGCAATCCAAATGCCAACGAGTCCAAGCCCAAAGGTGATTCCTAGCAAATAAGATAAGGTGACAGCCACCCCCCACATAGAAAGAATTCCCATATATACTGGGAATTTCACATCACCCGTTGCTCTTAAAGAATTGATAATGACTAAGTTAAAGGAGCGGCCTGGTTCTAAGATAATTGTTAACAGAATCAACGTACTACCCAGTGCAATGATGTCCTCATTGCTTGTAAATAACTTCATTAAATCTTTTGCAAAGAACGAGAAGAGTATCGCTGCGCTTAAGGAAATGATAATAGCTAATCGAAGACTTTTTAAGCATCGATGATAGGCATCCTCATACTTCTTTGCACCAATCAAATACCCTATTAAGATTTGAGTACCTTGACTTATAGCTATGCTAAAAAGGAAAATAAACATCATAAGATTTTGAGCGTATACTTTGGACGTGAGTGCTTCTGTACCTAGTGTGGCAATGAAGAATGTAATGACCATCTGAGAAGCATTATAGGAAAGCTGCTCACCGGCGGAAGGAATTCCAATTTTAAGCAAGTTTCTAACATGCACCTTTGGAAAACGGAACAGCAGGTGAAACGGCAACTCAACAGGGATTCTTTTAATCATCACGATGATCGCTATTGCCAAACCTATGAATCTACTAACAGTAGTTGAAATAGCTACACCTTCCACACCGAGAACCGGAAAACCAAAAGGACCAAATATGAATAAGTAATTACCAATCACATTAATAATATTCATGCCAATTGTGATGTACATAACATCTTTCGTAAAACCATAACTACGGATGACTGCACCAATCGTCATAATAAATGCTTGAACAAAAGAAAATCCTCCGACAATTAATAGGTAGGAGTTTGCTTCATCCAATAGTTCGGGAGGTAAATCCATCATTAATAAAATAGGTTTACTAAATAGAAAAATTCCTATACTTAGAAGAATACCAAAAACAAGATTTGCTCCAAGAGAAACGATTGAAATTTCTGCAGCTGCATGCTCCTGTTTCGCTCCTAAATTCTGTGTCACCAATATTGCTGTCCCTGTTGCAACAAAACCAAACATAACGATAATTAGAGAAAGGACTTGGTTCGATACGCCAACAGCGGCAACGGACTCATCAGAGTATTGAGAGAGCATTAATGTATCTGCATTCCCCATAAGCATATACAATAAAATTTCAATAAAGATGGGCCATGTTAAAGCAACAAGGGTCATCTTTTGTTTTTTGCTTTTCGTGCTCATGACTATTTGACCCCCTAACATAATAAAACGAAATAGTCTTAAGCAGAATGCTTAAGACTATTTAGTAAACAATTCATTTTAACAGAATGAAGTACTAATTTAAAAGGAGATGATTTCAAAGCCGAAAGGAGCAACCGTAACTGAAAGATGATCAGATTCAGCTGCAAATTCTTTATTTTTCAATAAGTCTATAAGCTTTCTTCCTTTTAAATGAAAAGGTAATGAATGCGTAGCTTCTTTACTAGTAGGGTTTAATATAACTATTATTGTTTTGTTTTCATCCTTTTTCGAATAGGCAATACACTCATCCTTATCCGAATGGGCAAGGAAAGAGAAGGTTCCTGAGTTGGCAAGAAGCTTTTCTTCTTTTCTTAGCTTAATTAATGATTGGATATGTTGTTGCATCTCTTTATTCCATTTTTCCATTTCCCACGGCATGCATTCTCTACAACCAGGGTCCATGACTCCACTTAAACCAATTTCATCTCCGTAATATATGCAAGGTGTCCCGATAAATGTCATCATAAAGGTATAAATAAGCTTCATTCTATCTGTGTTACCATTACATTCTGTTAAAATACGTGGTGTATCATGACTTCCAACTAGGTTAAATGCAACTTCATTAACATTGCTAGGATACATTTGAATAACCGATGTCATGTTTTCAATAAACTGCTGCTTTGAAATTTGATCTTTTGCAAAGAAATTTAACACATTTGTTAAGAAAGGATAGTTCATCACTGCATCAAATTGGTCTCCTCGCAGCCACGGCATGGAATCGTGCCATATTTCACCTAAAATATATAGGTCAGGCTTGAGGTTCTTAACAGCATGACGGAACTCTCTCCAAAACTGATGGTCAATTTCATTGGCTACATCTAATCGCCATCCATCTATATCAAACTCTCGAACCCAGTACCTTCCAACCTCAAGCAAGTATTGCTTTACTTCTTCGTTTTGTGTATTAAGTTTAGGCATCGTTTGCTCAAAGGCAAATGTGGAGTAGTTTGGAAGCTCACCACCTTTTAAAGGAAATTCCTTTGTATGAAACCAGCTTGCATACTTTGATTTCTCTCCATTCTTAAGAACATCTTGAAAGGGAGGAAAGTGGTATCCGCTATGATTAAACACAGCATCAAGCATCACCTTTATTCCATTTTTGTGACAAGTTTTTACAAGTTCCTTAAAGGTTTCTTTATCTCCAAACTGAGGATCAATCTCCATATAGTCCATCGTATCGTATTTATGATTTGAATATGCCTTGAAAATAGGAGTAAAGTAGATTCCTGTGACCCCTAAATCCACTAAATAATCAATATGATCGATGATTCCTTTAAAGTCTCCACCAAAAAAGTTTTTCGGTGATGGAGGTTCACTTGCCCATGGTAGGGCCCCTTTTGGATCATTGGTAAGATCTCCATTGGCGAATCTCTCTGGGAATATTTGATACCAGACTGTATCTTTTACCCAGCTTGGAGCACGAAATACTTCGCTCGCATGAAGGAAGGGAAATGAGAAGTAATAACTCGGATCTTCAGGAGCCTTCTCATAAAATCCTTTTTCTGTATATAAAATGGTTTCTTCTCCATTATTAATAAAGAATCCGTAGCGAATTCGCTTGTAGGTAGGTTGTATACTTAGAAGCCAGTAATCAAAAAGAGCATCTGTTGCAACTTTCTCCATTTCTGTTTGCTGAGAAATCCAAGCCCCATCTTTCCATTCATATTGATCACCGAATAAAAGCTGAACCGTTTGAACTTCTTCTTTACGAGTACGCAGTTTTAAGTGTAATGTATGTTCATCAATGGGATATGCGTATTCATCTGTAGGACGATGATAAATAGAAGAACGAGTAATCATATTATTTCCTCCTTGTGCAATCGATTGCATTTAATTCTACTTTCTTAAAGTTAGCAGATATGTGAAAACCCTTCAACAAATAAATGTCAAAACATTTGTAAATTTTTTTCTTTGTCTTTTATGTGAAAATAGTTGTCAAAACGAAAAAACTAGGTATAATAAAAAATATAGTTTGTGCAATCGTTTTCGCAACTCTATTCTTTCAGTTGAACGTATAAGACCAATAAATTATATATTTATAACTAATTGTGGCAACGTTTTCATAGAGTGCTGTTTTTATAGATTTGTGCAATCGTTTGTACAACTAACAGAAATTAAAAACATACATTTTTGGAGGGGGTCAATAATGAAAAAAGCATTTTCGCTTTTCATGATGATCATGTTAGTACTAGGAGTCCTTGCTGCATGTGGACCAAATCGTGAAGAAGGTACTTCAACAGAAAATGAAGGTAGCAATACGGCTGGAGAAGAACCAGCAAAGCCAGAGAAATTAGTAGTATGGGAAGATACCGATAAAGAGGTTGCCTTAGAACCTGCTATCGAAGCTTTCGAAAAAGAATATGGCATTAAAGTTGAGTATAAAACATTAGGTATGGCAGACAAAATTCGTGACCAACTTCGTCTAGATGGTCCAGCTGGAAATGCTCCAGACGTTGTAACTCTACCACATGACCAAATCGGTCAAGTTGTTATTGAGGGATTAATCTCAGAAATCGAAGTAGGACAGGAAGTACTTGATACGTTCACTGAATCTTCTATTTCAGCTCAAATGTATGATGGAAAGCTTTATGGACTACCAAAAGCTACAGAAACACCAGTTTTTATTTACAACAAAGCGTTAATGGAAAAAGCTCCTGAAACGTTTGATGAGTTATATGCTTTCTCAAAGGATTTCACTAAAGGTGATAATTACGGTTTCCTAGCTCTTTGGGATAACTATTACTTCGCTCATGGTATTATGGGTGGAAACGGTGCTTACGTATTTAAAGATGAAAATGGTGCATTAAATCGCGACGATGTTGGTCTAAATAACGAAGGTGCAGTAACAGGTGCTGCATACATTCAACAATGGTATAAAGAAGGACTTTTCCCTAAGGGAATTATCGGTGAATCTGGTGGATCAGCTATGGACGGGCTATTTAACGAAGGAAAAGTTGCTTCAGTGATGAACGGTCCTTGGGCATTCCAAGCAATGAAGGATGCTGGAATTGATTACGGTGTTGCACCGCTACCTACTCTACCAAACGGTGATAATGTTAAAACATTCATGGGTGTTAAAGGATGGCATGTAACAGCATTCACTGAAAATCAATATTGGGCTACAAAGCTTGTTGAATTCTTAACAAATGAAGAGAGTGCAAAAACTCGTTTTGAAACAACTGGAGAAATTCCACCAGTTAAAACTTTAATTGAGGATCCAATTATTGCTGATAACGAAGCTGCAAAAGCAGTAGCTGTTCAGTCTTCTTATGCGATTCCAATGCCTAATATTCCAGAAATGGCTGAGGTTTGGTCTCCAATGGCATCAGCATTACAACAAATTGCTACGCAAAAATCAGAGCCAAAAGCAGCTCTTGATTCTGCAGTAGATACGATTAAGAAGCAGATTGAGACGAACCACGCAAAATAATTTGTGGTACAATCGATAGGCAGTACCTCTGGTATTGCCTATCATTACATTCATTTAGGCAAACGGTTGCGCAATAAAAATACATTCCTCCTCAAGTTAGAAAGGGGATAGAAGTCAAATGGAAGCGGAAAAAGTAGGAACAACCAAGCATGCAAAGACAGCTGCATTGCTTTCAATTGTCCCTGGATTTGGGCAATTTTATAATCGTCAATTTTTAAAAGGAATCATCTTTCTTGTTTTAGCAGCATCATTTGGTATTGTGTTTGGTGACATATTGAACATGGGTTTTTGGGGACTGTTTACATTAGGTGAAATACCTAAAGTTGATCATTCAATCTTTCTTTTGATTGATGGAATTATCGCATTGATTGTTACGGTGCTAGGATTAGGGGTGTATGCATTTAACCTTTATGATGCACACTCGAATGGAAAAAAACGTGATCTAGGTTTAAAACTAAATTCAGTTAGAGAACAATACCACAACTTAATTGACGGTGGTTTTCCATATTTAATGATTACACCAGGGTTTTTGTTATTAATTTTTGTTGTAATCTTTCCAATCATTTTCGTGATTCTTTTGGCATTTACAAACTACGATTTATACCACTCACCACCAGCTAAATTAGTTGATTGGATTGGGATACAGAACTTTATCGATATCTTTAAAATTGATATCTGGCGTAATACATTTTTTAAGGTATTAGGTTGGACAATTGTTTGGACATTTGGTGCAACAACGTTCCAAATTGCTTTAGGGATGTTCCTTGCCATTATTGTTAATCAGAAAGATCTTAAAGGAAAAGCGATTATTCGTACCATATTAATTTTACCTTGGGCGGTACCAGCTTTCGTATCCATTATGATTTTCTCTGGAATGTTTAATGAAACGTTTGGTGCAATCAATAAAATGATATTACCAGCTCTAGGGTTAGAACCACAGCCATGGATGACAGAAGCCAACTGGACACGTCTAGCATTGATTTTAATTCAAGGTTGGTTAGGTTTCCCGTTCATCTTTGCCATGGTAACAGGTGTTCTTCAGTCTATTCCAGAGGACTTATATGAAGCAGCAACTGTAGATGGTGCAAGTATTTGGCAGAAGTTCTCAAAAATTACTTTACCACTTGTATTGTTTGCAACCGCACCAATCATGATTACGCAATATACCTTTAACTTTAATAACTTTAACGTAATCTTCCTCTTTAACAACGGAGGACCAGCTGTGCCAGGGCAAACTGCATGGGGAACAGATATCTTGATCTCATGGATCTATCGATTAACGATGACTTCGGCACAATATGGAAAAGCTGCAGCCATCACAATGATTCTTTCTTTCATTATTATTGCAGTGGCTTTATGGCAATTTAGAAGAACAAAATCATTCCAAGAAGAGGATATGATGTAATATGAGTATGAAAAAAAATAAAATCATAAGACTTACACTGTCATACTTCGTCATTGCGGTCATGGCAGTTATCGTATTCTATCCATTGCTTTGGATTATTGGATCTTCCTTTAATCCTGGGAATAGTCTCTCAGGTTCGACGATGTTTCCAGAAAATCCAACTCTAGCACACTATAAGCATCTGTTTGATGCAGACAAGAGTGACTATATTATCTGGTACAAAAATTCCTTGAAAATTAGTATTATTACAATGGTGTTAACTGTTGCGAGTGTAGCTTTAACGGCATACTCATTCTCAAGATATCGTTTTGTAGGTCGTAAGAATGGTCTAATCACATTCTTAATTTTACAAATGATTCCAAACTTTGCTGCATTAATAGCCATCTTTGTTTTAGCAAACCGTACGGGATTAATTGATACGCACTTAGGATTAATTCTTGTGTATGTTGGTGGACAAATTCCAATGAATACGTATTTAATGAAGGGATATTTAGATACGATTCCGAAAGAGCTCGATGAATCTGCAAAGATGGATGGAGCGGGACATTTAAGGATATTCTTCCAAATTGTTATGCCTTTAGCTAAACCAATATTAGCAGTAGTTGCTTTATTCTCATTTATTGCTCCATTTGGCGACTTTATCTTAGCGCGTATTTTATTACGATCTGAAGATAAATTTACATTATTAGTTGGCCTATATGAACTGGTTGCGAAACAGTTCGGTAACGAATTTACAAAATTTGCTGCAGGTTCTGTACTAATTGCTATACCAATCGCTGCATTATTCTTAGTTTTCCAAAGATATTTTGTTTCTGGTTTGACGGCTGGAGGAACAAAAGGATAATCTTGTAGGGAAGGATTTCTAACAGGAAAAGGAGGAGCGGAGATGAAAAAGAAAATGCTTTCTTTCATCTTAATCCCGTTTCTTCTTTTTTACTCCCTACCGGTAGGTGCAGTGGAAAAAGAAGAGCGAAAATGGCAGGATGAGACTTTTTATTTTATTATGATCGATCGCTTTAATAATAGCGATTTCAACAACGATTTTAAAGTAAATATGGATGATCCCAAATCATATCATGGCGGTGACTTTCAAGGTATAATCGATCAATTGGATTATATTAAAGACATGGGGTTCACCGCTATTTGGCTTACCCCGGTTTTTGATAATGCGGAAAAGGGCTATCATGGATACTGGATTAATGACTTTTACAACACAGAAGAACATTTTGGTACGATAGAAAAATTTAAAGAATTAGTTAAAGAGGCACATAATCGAGACATAAAGATCGTCCTTGACTTTGTTGTCAATCATGTTTCGCCTGAGCACGAGTGGCTGACAGACAGTGAGAAAAAGGATTGGTTTCATGAAAATAAAGAAATTTTAAATTGGGAAGATCAGGATGAACTCAATAATGGTTGGATTTATGGATTACCTGATTTAAATACGGAAAATCCTGAAGTATCAAATTATTTATTAGAGGCAGCAAAGTGGTGGATTACAGAAACAGATATCGATGGTTATCGACTGGATACGGTACGACATGTACCGGTTGAATTTTGGGAATCATTTTCTAAAGAAGTTAAAAGTGTAAAGAATGATTTTTACTTACTCGGTGAGGTTTGGGACAATGACCCAAATTATATAGCCCAGTATGACAAAGCGGGGATTGATGGCTTTGTGGATTATCCCTTGAATGAACATTTACGGACGGCTTTTGCTAAGCCAGATCAATCTCTTTATTGGTTGTATACGACTGCCGACCGAAACAAGACCATTTACGAAGAACCTTATTTAATGGGTACTTTTATGGATAATCATGATACTCCGCGCTTCACAAGAGATACAGTACAAAACAATGAACATCCTGGCCCTCGCTGGAAGCTGGCCCTTACTTACTTGTACACGACGCCTGGTATTCCGATTGTCTATTATGGCAGTGAGATTGCTCTTGATGGGGGGGAAGACCCTGATAACCGTAGACAAATGGATTTTCGAACAGATAAAGAATTGGTAGATTATATTTCTCAAATTGGAGCTGCTAGACAGACACTTCCTTCCTTAACGCGTGGTACGTTCGAGTTTCTATATGAAGAGAAGGGTATGGCTGTATATAAAAGAGAGTACGAAGGTGAAACCACTGTTGTAGCAATAAATAATACATCAAAAACACAAACAGTAACCATTACAGAAGGACTTGAAAAGGATAAGGAACTTCGAGGAGTTCTCAGTGATGAGATTGTCCGCGGAAAAGGCCAGGAATATACACTCGTTCTCGACCGTGATCAAGCTCAAATCTATATCTTGGGTCAGAAAACAGGTTTGAATATTCCATATATACTTATTATGGCAGCTGTGTATGTAGCGTTTATCATATTTATCTATTTGCTTTGGAAAAGATCAAAAGGAAAAAACTCCCGAATCAAAGATTAAAAATATACTACAAAAGTATTGGATAGTTAGGGTAGAATAAGGAATAAAGAAAAACCTGAATAAATATTAATACTATTCAGAAATGTAGTTATTAGGAAATGAGGTGGGTAAGATGGCTGTTACAATTAAAGATGTTGCTAAATTAGCAAAGGTCGCACCATCTACCGTATCACGTGTAATTGCAAATAATCCTCGAATAAGTGAAAAAACGAAGAAAAAGGTTAGAGAAGCCATGGATGAGTTAGGGTACCATCCTAACTTTATTGCAAGAAGTTTAGCGAGTCAAAGCACACAAGCAATCGGTCTCGTCATGCCTAGCTCTACTGACGTAGTATTCCAGAACCCCTTTTTTCCAACAGTACTAAGAGGACTTAGTGAAGGGGCACATGAAAAGCACTACGCGTTATATATGACAACTGGAAAGACTGACAATGAAATTCTAGATGGGGTTACACAAATGGTCCAAGGTGGACGCGTTGACGGAGTGGTCCTACTTTATTCGAAAATTGAAGATAAAGTATTAATGTATTTGCAGGAAAGAGGCATTCCATTTGTAGTTATTGGCAAACCTTTTAAGCATGTGGAGGAAATTACTCATGTTGATAATGATAATTTCCGTGCAACGAAGGAAGTAACGGAATACCTCATTCAGCTTGGGCATGATCATATCGCTTTTGTTGGTGGAAACTTAAACCTTGTTGTTACGGTTGAGCGGTTACTTGGATACGAGAAGGCACTTCGAGAAGCTGGAATTTCGTTAAATGACGAGTATATTGTTCATGAGGAGTTTTTAAGAGAAGGTGGACAAGAAGCTGTAAGGGAATTGCTTTCTTTAAAAGTTCCACCAACAGCATTGGTTGTCGCGGACGATTTAATGGCATTGGGGGTTCTTAATACATTAGATGAACTGGGAATTAAAGTGCCTGAAGATATCTCGATCATCAGTTTCAATAATGTCCTAGTCTCAGAGATGTCCAGACCACCTCTCACAAGTGTGGATATTAATATTTTTGACCTCGGGTTTGAGGCTGCTCGTAGTTTGATTCAAAAGATTGAAAACCCAAAGGAACCAATCAAAAGAATTATTATTCCACATCAAATTGTCAAACGCTTCTCTTGTTCTTTTCCAAATGAAGAAAGAGTGTTTTTGCCACAAAAAGGGACTTTCAGTTGAAAAGTCCCTTTTTGTATCCTTATCCATTGACGACTGTACCACCGTTCACATGAATCATTTGACCGCTGACATACGAAGAGTCATTGGATGCAAGAAAAACATAACTTGCGGCAAGTTCATACGGCTGTCCCGCTCTTCCCATTGGTGTCGTAGAGCCGAATTCTGCTACTTGTTCGGCCGGAAAGGTAGAAGGAATGAGAGGGGTCCAAATAGGTCCAGGTGCCACTCCATTGACTCGTATTCCATCCTTAGCAAGTGACTTTGAAAGAGATCTAGTAAAGGTAACTATCGCACCTTTAGTAGCGGAATAGTCAAGTAATTGCTCGTTTCCTTGATAGGCTGTTATGGAAGCTGTGTTAATAATAGAGCTCCCTTTCTTAAGATGGGGAAGAGCAGCCTTTGTTAAATAAAAATAAGAGAAGATATTTGTTCGAAACGTTCGTTCAAGCTGCTCTGATGTGATATCAAGTAAACTTTGTTGTGGATGCTGTTCGGCAGCGTTATTGACGATAATATCAATTTTGCCAAATGCTTTCATCGTATTATCGACCATTTGATTACAAACCTTCTCATCTCCAATATCTCCTGCGGCAAGAATACAACGTCTGCCTTCTGCTTCAACTAGCTTTTTTGTGTCCTCAGCGTCCTTTGCTTCGTTTAAATAGGAAACGACAACGTCAGCTCCTTCTTTAGCAAAATAGATGGCTACTGACTTCCCAATTCCACTATCGCCACCTGTAATAATCGCTACTTTATCCTTTAATTTATTGGAGCCTTTATACTCTTCACTAACATGAATCGGTATGGGATTCATTTCATCCTCAACACCAGGTTGGTGATTTTGATGTTGAGGTGGAAAGGTTTGTTTGTTATTCTGAGACAAGCATATCCATCCTTTCAAATTGTCATTTGTCATTTTTGTAGTATAGGGTAAATGAGGGGGATTATATGCAAATAGAACAATTCAGAATAGGTGAAAAATTTGACGGATTTATATGAATTGTGATATAAGCAATAATATTAAAATATTTTCTAATGAACGTAATCAAATGGAGGAAGTGACATTTATGGAACATCGTAGTAAGATTATAGACTGTACAATTCGAGATGGTGGCTTAGTCAATAATTGGGATTTTAGCGTAGAGTTTGTTCAGGACTTGTATAATGGTTTAAGTGAGGCTGGAGTCGAATATATGGAAATTGGATACAAAAATTCAGCCAGGCTCCTGAACGTATCAGAGCCCAATCCATGGAGATTTCTCGACGATCACTTCCTAAAAGAAATTATTCCTGAGAAAAAATTCACCAAGCTATCAGCTTTAGTGGATATTGGACGAGTAGACCCTAATGACATCCTTCCACGTGAGCAAAGCATCTTGGATATGATTCGAGTAGCTTGCTATGTGCGTGAAGTGGATAAAGGCTTGGAACTTGTACAAATGTTCCATGATTTAGGCTATGAGACGTCTCTCAACATTATGGCGTTATCAAGTGTACCAGAGCAACAGCTAATAAAAGCGTTTGAGCTGGTAAAAGAGAGCCCTGTAGATGTGGTATATATCGTTGACTCATTCGGAAGCTTAGATCCTAGAGATATTGAGCACCAAGTGAAAAAATTCCAAGCCTTGATTCCAAATAAACAGCTCGGAATTCATACCCATAACAATATGCAACTGGCCTTTGCTAATACGTTAACTGCGTTTCAAAATGGGGTTACGTTCCTTGATTCATCTGTTTATGGGATGGGGCGTGCAGCGGGGAACTGCAACACAGAGCTTCTTGTCAGCTATATTCAGAAACCAAGCTATGAGCTGAAGCCTGTTCTAGGCGTTATCGAAAAGCATATGTTAGATATGCGTAAGAAGTGGGAATGGGGCTATATTATCCCATATATGATTTCTGGTGTACTTAATGAGCATCCACGTATCGCTATGGCGTACCGTGATAGTTCAGATAGAGATAAATTTGTAGAATTCTATGACAAAGTAACGACACCTGAAGCTACTATGGTCTTAGAGTCAAAGTAATATATAGATATGGAAATTTTTTAAAAAGGCCGATACTGGCCTTTTTTTATTCTCCTTTATCACTATTATCAAAACAAAAAAGTGAAAAACTATTGTCATGGATACGCTTTCGTGATAAGTTTAAAAGGTCATATGTGACATATTTGTGAACAATAATAATGATGTTTTAATACGAAAACAGCGACCCTGTTGATCGGTTAAAAATATTTAATTATTTCGTTTTATGACTGTTGGTACTTAGCAGCGCTCCTGTATAAGGCAAACCGTTGTAATGATTCAGGTGAGGGTTCCTTATATAGGAGTCTAATTTGGATTAATTACAACGGTTTTTTTGTTTTCTATGGGAGCATCTAAGCGATTGATGTAGGGGGAAAACAAATGAAAGCAACAAAAAATCGTTGGCTTATTGCATTATCAGCTGTTGGAATACATATTTCCATTGGTTCGGTATATGCATGGAGTAATTTTACCGCTCCTTTAAAGAACATGTTTGGGTGGTCGGATTCAGAGGTAGCTCTTACTTTTAGTATCGCTATCCTATTTTTAGGTCTCTCAGCAGCATTTTTGGGACATTTTGTAGAAAAGCATGGTCCAAGAAAAGCAGGATTACTAGCAGCCATTTTCTTTGGAATTGGTATTACTGGTTCTGGTTTAGCGGTGGATTTTGGTTCAAAGTACATGCTTTATGTGTGTTACGGAGCTCTAGGTGGAATTGGACTTGGAGTTGGTTACATCGCACCTGTTTCTACTCTAGTAAAATGGTTTCCAGACCGAAGAGGTTTAGCCACTGGCCTTGCTATAATGGGATTTGGGTTTGCAGCAGCCATTTCAAGCCCAATTATGAACTCATTGATTGAAACTGTAGGTGTAGCGAATACATTTTATATTTTAGGTGTATCATACTTTGCTATTATGACTCTTTCTTCATTATATTTAGAGAAGCCTGCTGAAGGTTGGTTACCAGAAGGTTTTCAAGCGAAAATTGAAAGTGGAAAGGCAAAGCCAACGATGGAATTGTCACAGTTAATGGCTAATGAAGCAGTAAAAACTAAACGCTTCTGGTATTTATGGCTCATGTTATTCATTAATGTCACTTGTGGTATTGCCATCTTAGCGGTAGCGAAACCACTAGCGATGGAAAGCATCGGCATTGACATGACAGCGGCTGCAGCATTGGTTGGGGCAATAGGTATTTTTAATGGCTTAGGTCGTATTGGCTGGGCTTCCTTATCTGATTATATTGGACGTCCGAATACTTATACCGCATTTTTTGTTCTACAAATTATCATGTTTTTCTTTTTACCACAAGTGTCTATTCAGTGGTTATTCATGGCCATGCTCATTGTCGTGTATACATGCTATGGAGGTGGATTTGCTTCTATCCCAGCATATATTGGAGATTTGTTTGGTACAAAGCAACTTGGGGCCATCCATGGCTATATTTTAACGGCATGGGCAGCTGCAGGACTAGTTGGTCCTTTATTCGCGGCATGGATTAAGGATACGACTGGCAGCTACGCTGGAAGTTTGACCTTCTTTTCTGGATTATTTGTAGTTGCATTAGTCATTTCAATTTTAATAAGATTTGATATTAATAGATTAAAAGCAGAGAATGCCGGAAAGTTAGGCCGTTCTAAAGAAGCAGTATAATATCTAACTAAAATAGTGTAAGATAGGGAAAAAACGGTAAGTGAGTTGAAACGAGTGAATAAGTACGAAGCTGAGTTTAGCAATATTGTTCGAGCCTTTCGTAAAAAGCATATGGGAAAAGGGCCAAGTCAAGTTCGAACCACTTTCTCAAAAAACTGGGCCATTTGTGAACTAGAGGGAAATCTATCGCCTATTGAAAAATTCATTGCCACTGCGGAAGATGGGCGCCAAATGCTTCGCGCTGCCCGGACAGAAATGGTGAAGGAGATTTATAAAAAAAATCATCCTACAGAGATGGAAGAATTGCTTGGAACAAAATTCGTCCGTGTGTTTGTCGATATCGATATTGAGTTAGATATTGGTATGTCGATCTTTGTATTTGAAGATAACATTGAAGAGAAATTTAATATGTAATAACTGTTGCAAACAGATTTATATTGTTGGAACTTGGCAGCGCACCTGTTAAAGACTAACCACCTGAAGTTTTCGTCCTAATAAAAAAGGAAGGATTTCTTCTGGTGGTTTTTTACATGAAAAAAGTGTAAATGGAGGAATAAATTATGGGGAAAACAAAACATCCAGGCCCACAAAAGAAAGCCATACTACCCGCACCAAAGTACTGGGTTAGTCCCATCCCATTTGGATTAGGAAAAATTAAACCAAAACATATTCGCGATACGATGAAGATCGCATACGATAATAAAGACAATATAGGTTATGCCACTCGCATCATTACAGAGGGTGTATGTGACGGCTGTGCGCTTGGAGTATCTGGCTTGTACGATCAAACCTTATCCGGTCCACATCTGTGTACGACTCGTTTAAATGTCCTCAGACTAAACACGATGCCAGCAATTAAACCCGAGATTCTTCATGCAGATATTGACGAGCTTAAAAAATATGATAGTACAGAACTTCGTAAACTTGGTCGTATCCCCTATCCAATGATTCGTCGCAAAGGGGAGCGTAAGTTTTCTCGAATTACATGGGATGCTGCGATGGATATGATTGCCGGAAAGATGAAAAAACTAAATCCTAAGCAATATGCATTCTATTTAACATCACGTGGAATTACCAATGAAAACTATTATGTAGCGGCTAAGGTTTCACGCTTTTTAGGAGCGAACAATATTGATAATGCTTCACGAATTTGTCACTCTCCAAGTAAAACGGCATTAAAACGATCGATTGGTGTAGGAGCATCCACTTCGAACTATTTAGATTGGATTGGTACAGATGTACTCCTATTCTGGGGTAGCGTGGCATCAAATGCTTCACCAGTATCTTCTAAATACATGTTAGAAGCGAAGAAAAAGGGAACAAAGATCATTGTTATTAATCCATACCGTGAGCCAGCAATGGAAAATTACTGGATTCCTTCCAATCCAGAATCAGCTCTTTTTGGAACCAAGCTAGCAGATGATTTCTATCAAGTTAATATCGGCGGAGATATCGCGTTTATGCATGGAATTATGAAGCATTGGTTTGATATGGAAGAGAAGCACCATGGTTCGGCCATTAATCATAAATTTGTACAAGAACATGTGAATGGGTATGAAGAACTAAAAGCAAAGGTACAAGAGCAAACATGGGAACATATAATAGAATCATCAGGTGTTACAAAAGAGCGTATCATCGAGCTTGCTGAAATTTTAGCAAAAGCAAAAAATGCTGTCTTTGCCTGGGCACTTGGTTTAACGATGCATTCCTTTGCCACAGACAACATCTCCCAAGTTGCTAATCTAGCTTTATTACGTGGTTTCCTAGGCCGTAAGCATTCTGGTTTAATGCCGTTTCGTGGTCACTCCTCTGTACAAGGTTCAGGGGAAATGGGGGCAGATCCTTTTGTCTTACCAGGTGGGGATTTTTACGGTGAAAATATTGAGCGGATTGAAAAGTTGTGGGGCTTTAAACTTCCGCGTTGGCAAGGGGATATTGTTGGTGTCACTCTTGAAAATATTATGCTTCCAGAAGACCATGAGAGAAAGGTGAAGTTATACTATTTGAGTGGTGGAAACTTCTTAGAAACCATGCCTGATCCAATATTTGTAGAGAAAGCATTATCTCAGTTAGATATTCGTGTCCACCAAGATATTATTTTAAACACTTCTACTCTAGTAGATGCACAAGAAGCGGTTATCGTGCTACCGGCGAAAACAAGATATGAGCAGGAAGGTGGTGGAACATCAACTTCCACTGAAAGAATGGTCTATTTTTCTCCGGAAATCGAAGGAAATAAGAACCGGATTGAAGAAGCTCGTGAAGAATGGAAAATCTATATTGATCTAGCAAAGCGTGTAAATCCTACAATGGCACATTTGGTCGATTTTAAGGATGCACAGGCGATCCGTGACGAGATTGCATTAGCGAATCCAAATTACGACGGGATCCAGCATTTAAAGAAAAAAGGTGATGTGTTCCAATGGGGTGGCGCTTGGCTGTGCGAAGATGGAATCTGTCCGACACCAGACGGTAAAGGGACATTAATTACTGTCGATATCCCAAATATGGGTAAAAAAGAAGGACAGTTTTTACTAACGACTCGCCGAGGAAAGCAATTCAATTCCATGGTGTTTAGCGAAAAGGATCCGTTGAATGGATCTGACCGTTATGATGTATTAATCAATGCTGAAGAAGCTCGTTTGCATCGAATTGCAGATGGCGAAGGGATTGTTGTCTACAATCAGCACGGAGTGTTCCAAGGGCGTGCAAGATATGCTGATATCACACCAGGTAACCTGGGCGTTCACTTCCCAGAAGGGAACTTCTTATTACCAAAAGGTAAATACGAAAAATTTGCTGGTATTCCAGATTATAATATTGCTGTAAAAGTGGAAAAAGCTGAGCGTTTTAATGCTCGAAAAGATACTCAATACCTGGAGAAGCCAATTCCAGATCTAGAAACAGATGTAAGCTGAATTTTAGGAGGGTACAGAAATGGACAATGAAATAGATGATGTGACCACCATAAGAAGAATCATGAGATTTGACGGCCAGGACTTCTATGAACAAGAGGATGATATTGCTGTTGAATTTCCACTAACAGTGATGGTCGATGGTCAGGAATTTGCTACCATGGTCTGTACCCCAGCTGATCTAGATGAACTTGTTGTCGGTTTTTTAGCTTCAGAAGGTGTCATTCGAAGGTTTGACGAAATTAAAACGTTAACCATTGATGATTCTAAAGGGTTTGCCTATGTGGATCTAGTCACTAAGAAGGAAATGCAAAACCACCATCACTCTAAACGCTTTATAGGTTCATGCTGTGGGAAAGGGCGTCAGTTTTACTTTTACAATGATATGAAAACGGCAAAAACGGTAATGAGTAAGACAACTATAACTGGTCAAGACTGTCACAGGCTGATGACGCTAATGCAAGAAAGTTCATCACACTTCCAGCAAACCGGCGGCGTTCACAACTCGGCTTTGTGTTCAAAAGAAGGAATCATCGTTTCACGGACGGATATTGGCCGCCACAATGCTTTAGACAAAATATTTGGATATTGCTTAATGAATCGTATTCCGTTGAAGGACAAGATAATTGTATTTAGTGGCCGAATTTCTTCAGAGGTATTGTTGAAGGTAGCAAAAATTGGTGTAGGAATTGTATTATCAAAATCCGCTCCTACAAACCTCGCACTTGATTTGGCTGAAGAACTAGGTATTACAGCTGTTGGTTTTATTCGCGGTCAAGGGTTTAATGTATACACACATCACGAACGTATTTTAGGTGGATAAAATGAGACTTGCACGATAAGCATTAGCTTATCGTGCTTTTTCATTGATTTCTGGTATCAAAACTTGTTGGATTTAATAAGGTAGTTTTATTTGGTGGTGCCTGTTGCCCTAACACTGCTGTTACTGTAAAAATTAGAAGAATAATAATACATTCTATTCTTGTCCAAGTTTTTGGATTGAAATTTGGATCTCTCTTTATTTTTCTTTTAACAAAAATCCCGTTAATGATTGCATATATAAGTAAGGGAATAATTAGAATATGTTTTATTAATAATGCTTGTCCATATGGGAATAGCCAAGAATTAGTATAGTCTGTAATCACAAGAGTCATCAAAATCAATCCACTAATGATGGTGCTTACAAAGCAACATAATGCAATGGGTGTAAACCAGTTTAAGAACTTTAACCAATGATCATAATTAGTTGAAAACCAACTAATTACAATCAATATTCCTACCCATACACTGACAGCGGTGAAATGTAAAGTATGACTCAGCCCCCCGAAAAATTGGCTTATAGAACTTGCATGACTAGACCAACTAACTCCCACAATCAGAATGAAAGTTAGAATAGCACCAATATATCCATATAATTTTTTTCTCTGATAATCTATTGATGAAATAAAAATAATTAGAATAAACGATACAGAGAAAATAAATACCCATGATTTTCCCACTTCAAATGTCGTTAGTACGGATTGGAATGATTCTCCAAAACCTATTCTAGGGGTTAGGAACAGAATCGTTTGTAAAATGGGAAAGAATGTGGAAAGGGGAATTCCAATAATAGCAATCATTAATATATGTTTTGAAACATTCACTTTTGGTTTATGTGTATTTGGGATAAGAGTAAGAAGGAAGGTACCAAAAGTTAATGAAAAGCATAAATATAATAGCGTTTTACTAATAATCATTAAAACCAACATAATTATTTCTTTCTATTCATCAAAAATATAAAGCTTCCAATGATGATTACAATTAAAAGACCAATAACAACGGGTGCTACATATGATGATACTTCGTTTTGATTACCGTCCTCTTCTATTGCTTCATTTGCTGTATCTTCTTCTGGTGTATCAACATTTTGGTGATCATGAGATTCCTCTGGGGTTTCTTCAGACTCTTCAGGCACCTCTGTTTCTGGTACCTTTACAGAAAATGAAAGATCGCCTTCGATTGGATGTCCATCAGCTCCGATTATACTCCAATGTACATTGTACTCACCACTCTCTAAAGGATTTGAAAGTGTTCCTGTCAATATATTTTCGGCTAAAGAAATGTCAATAGGTAATGCATCTCCATTACTATTTTGTAGTGTGAATATACTGCCATTCTCTAACTTTCCTTCAAAAGTTAAGGTAATGTCCTGAAGATTTTCTGTAATTACCTCTCCATTTTGAGGTGTAGAACTTTCTAAGCCAGTGTGTGAAAGCGCATTTCCCTCAAATGAGAGAAAGCAAATGAATAAAATTAATAAAAGTTTTCTCATAATAAATAACCTCCAAAAAGTAGTATAGTGCTTAAAATGTAAACACTTAATTTCAAGCAAAGACCATTCTAATATTAAAGTGTGAAATTTGAATGAAATATGGTTAATTTATTAATATTATTAGCAAACGATGGAATTAAAATTTGTGCTTTGTAAACATTTCTAAATTAGGTGTATACTAACTCTGGGTCTTTTCATCGACTAATTAACTGAAAAAGAGGAATATCATGAGAAAACATATCCTTTTAATCTTTTTATACTTAATTTTCCTAGTTGTAGGTTGCGCTAATAATGAGGAACATGCACATGAAATGGCACACAAACATAATTTTAATGGCTCCGCTGAAGTTCCTGAAGCACTGGCCATAAAGGCAGTTGAGAACCCAAAATATCCAATTGGAAGCAAAGCGATTAGTAAAGCAAATCACATGGGTGGAATGATGGATGGGGTGGAAGTAACGATTGTTGCAGCTTATAAAACAACTGCATACGAAACTTCATCCGTTATGAGTGATGGGACGGAGATGGAAAAACACCGCTGGATTGTGCATGAAGAATTTGTTAATGCTGGTAATAAACCAATCGCAACAGGTACTGAAATTAAAACCGTTGCCGACCACATGGAAGGAATGAAGGATTCCATTCAAACCATTGATTCGTCCGTTGAAACAACGGTTTATATTGTAGACTTTGTCACATCAGATGGACATGAAGTAAAAAATCATAAATGGGTAGCTGAAGAAGATTTAGAAACTATTACATAATCTCGAAAATAAAAAACATTGGATTGATTCCAATGTTTTTTATTTTATTTTGTCTAAGGTTCAAATAAATTACCATTCTTTAAGGATTTGAAAATTTCACCTGAATTTCTTTTAAAAACATTTCAGCAGCAGCGGAAAAAACTTGATGTTTTTTCCAAACAATATTTAACCCAGATTCAAGTCTTGGCTCTAGCGGTCTAAAACAAAGATTACTATCACTAGACGTATTCACTATTTTATCAATAGCTATGGCATAACCAATGCCCTCTTCAACCATAAGGGAAGCATTATATGCTAGATTGTATGTAGTCACAACGTTTAATTTTTCAAAATTTTCACCAAACCAATCAGCAAATTCATTTTTAGAAAATGTCTGTTTCATAGCCTGTCTTGAACAGATTAAAGGAACATTTAATAGATCCGCTGCTTGAATGTTATCATGGAAAGCTAGAAGGCTGTCTTTCCTCATAACAACGCCCCAAACATCTTTGGCTGGGATATTGATATAATTGTATTTAGACAAATCAGCTGGTTGAATTAAAATACCAAAGTCAAGTAATCTCTTGTCAAGTCGTTCAGTTACATCATCTTCGTTTCCGCTGTAGAGGTGATACCGGATATTTGGATAACCTAACTGCAAATCTTTTACTACCCGTGCGATCTGTCTCATGGCATCTGTTTCCCCGCCACCTATATAAACATCTCCACTAATTGTTTCTTCCATGGAACTAAATTCAGCTCCTAATTTATCGACCATTTCTATAATTTCCTCTGCTCTTTTTCGCAAGAGCATTCCTTCATCTGTGAGATGGATACTGTGGCTGCTGCGAATAAATAGTTTTTTTCCTAACTCTTGTTCAAGATCTTTTAATTGCCTTGACAAAGTTGGCTGTGTAATATGCAGAAAATCAGCAGCAGCTGTCATACTTCCTTCTCTGGCCACCGTAAGGAAATATCGCAAAACTCTTAATTCCATTCTCTCCTCCTCCTTCATTAGGTTTTAGTATATACATTCCAGAAATGCCTATCAAGCATATCAAGATATATGAAATAAGTATTAGCTATGTGTAATGTGGCTTTTTGGAAGGAAAAAAATGGGGAACAGGAAGGGGATCCTAGCAAACTTGCAAAGGCTCTCATTACCATCGTAAATCAGGAGGAACCACCGTCTCGCTGGATTGCTGGTGCAGATGCCCTTGTTGGTGCAGATCAAAAGGTTGTAGAGCTTCAACAACAGATTGGCGCCTATCGTGAATTATCTACCTCCCTCGCTTACGAGGATGCGTAAGCAGTAAATGCATCAAAGTGAGGTTCTCTTGGATTTTTGAGGTAAACTCACTCCCTTTTAAATAAGATATCTTGTCCTTAATAGAGTAACCAGCAAAAGAAAAAAAAGCGGAGAATTTCCGGTTAGATGCAGAATGTAACCTCTTTGGGGGGGAATAAGGGGAGGTTTTCCGCTTATGCAAAGAAAAATCTCCTATTTTCGAATTTTTCGAGCCAATAGGCGGAATTTCTCCGTCTATTTCAGCTTTTTTTAATAGGAATTACTAATTAAGAGGAATTTCTCCGTCTATTTTCAGCTTGGGTGCTTAACCTTAACCCCAAACCAATAAGTGCGATGTCAATTGCTGTGTCAAAGTTATGAATTTCTTAGAAACGTTAATAATTAAAGAAAAGACGTATACCAATTTGATATACGTCCTTTCTTGTGTCTTTTAATCAGAAAGCACCCGAAAATGGAACACTAAACAAAAACTTGGTTATCGGCTTTTTTTGTTTAATAGTTTTATAAATCATCAATAAGGATATAGCTAGCTTTAACGGGACCATGAACTCCAACTACTAAATTTAATTCAATATCAGCCGAATTACTTGGACCAGTAATGAAATTGACACATGAAGCCACTTGCTTACCTTGTTCATGTATGGAACGTAGTTTTTGTGCAGCTTGCGTCATTCTAGGTACTAAGGTGCTTTTAGGAACTAAAACGATGAGTGTAGCTGGAAGAAAGCTCACGGTCCGTCCCTTATCCTTGTCACTTAGTAAAACGACCGTACCTGATTCTGCAAGTGTTATTTCACTAATTGTGATCCCAACGTTTGCTTTTTCAGCAAGTGAGATGTTTTCCAATTCTTTGGTGTAATCCCATTTATGAATAGAAACACCTTCACTCGGCCAAGTTTCACTCATAAGGGGAGAAAGACCCCAATTGGAAAAACGTTCGTCCTTCCAAGTTACAATGGGCCCACCACCATGAACGCTAACCGTTTCTTTAAGTGTCTTTTCTAGTTCCTTGAGATTTGTTTCAATGAGAGTCGTATGAATTTTTTCACATTGTAACCTCAAAACTTCTACTAGGTCATCAACAGATGCATCCTTTAACACAAGATGTTGGGGCTGATGCTTCCAGTTTCGAACAGGCGCGTTTTGGATTTGTCTTTCTCGACCAAGTGAGGTAGCTATTTGATTTAAAAAAACTTCTTTATTTTTTATTGTTCCAGTCATGATTGTTCCCCACCTTTTTCCCTATTTTTGAACCAATCTCTAAATCTTTCCTTGTTTGGAGCGGGGAACTCACGAATTTCTGTCCATGCCTTTAAAGGACCAACACCTTTAGAGATTTTGTCACCTGACGTAAAAGGCAGCATGGCCGTAGGTGCGAACTTCGTTCCAAGGTTGTAAAGGGAAGGGGACGCAGCACCTAAACCAAAGGCCTTCATGGCTAATTTCTCAGAAATTGGTGCTTTGCCTTCTTTTTCAACAATCGTTTGTCTGTGCTTATGCAAAAGCTCGTGTAATGGTATTTTTACTGGGCAAACCTCCGTACATGCTCCACAAAGTGTTGATGCATATGGTAGTTCTTTATAATCATCGTACCCGCCTAATAAAGGAGATAATACAGCACCAATCGGTCCCGAATAGATGGATCCGTATGAATGGCCACCCACATGTCGATAGACAGGACAAACATTTATACACGCTGCACAGCGAATGCATTGAAGGATCGATTGAAACTCACCACCGAGTATACTAGAGCGGCCATTATCTACGATAACAAGATGGAAGTCTTCAGGACCATCAACATCATGTTCTTCACGAGGGCCAGTTAACACAGTAATGTAGCTAGTCAATTTCTGACCAACCGCACTTCTCGTAAGAAGACTAACCAGAACCTCCATTTCTTCAAAGGTTGGAACAAGTCTTTCCATCCCCATAACGGTAATTTGCGTTTTCGGAAGGGAAGTGACAAGATCTGCATTGCCTTCATTCGTGACTAGACTGATGGATCCTGTTTCTGCAACGGCAAAATTACAACCAGTAATTCCTACATCAGCTGTTAAATATTCTTGACGTAGCATTTCTCTAGCATGCCAGGCGAGTTCTTCTGGTTTTTCCGTCTTTTTATAGCCCAGCTTTTCCGAAAACACGTCACGGATTTGCTCTTTGTTTTTATGAAGAGCGGGAACAACGATATGAGAAGGAGGATCATGGTCATCAACCTGCAAAATATACTCACCAAGGTCGGTTTCGATTACCTCACAACCCGCATCTTCAAGACATTGGTTAAGGTGAATCTCCTCCGTAACCATCGATTTTGCTTTCACTACTTTTTTTGCGTTCTTTTCTTTAATAACTCCTTTGATATATTCATTGGCTTGTTCAGCTGTTTGGGCGAAAAATACGTGACCCCCTCGCTTAGCAACATTTTCACTAAGTTGTTCTAAATAATAGTCCAGATGGTCAAGTACATGCTTTCTAATTTCTTCACCGTGCTTACGCCATTCTTCCCAGTTTCCTAGTTCAATTGTTGCGTCTAATCTGCGTGTACCCATTCGTTCCTGCGCTCCAACTACTGCTCCTCGCATGAATGAGTCTTGAATGCCTTTATCCACTCGCTCTTTAAAGTCGGTTGTGCTAATTTTCATTGACATTTCTTTATCCCTCCCCAAGGTTCCTTGTTTCCCATTAGCGACTATTTAATATTTCGGCTATATGTAATACCTTAATTGGCTTTAAATTCCGTTCAATACGCCCGCCAATATTCATTAAACAGCCAGCGTCAGCTCCAATTAAATAATCTGCTCCGGTTTCTTCCACGTGAGCGACTTTTTCATCAACCATTTGTTCAGAGATCTGTGCCATTTTTACAGAAAAAGTTCCGCCAAATCCACAGCATTGCTCTTTTCCTGGTAACTCTGTAAATTCTAAATCTCTTACATTTGATAGAAGGACCATCGGAGCTTTTTTGACCCCTAGTAATCTAGTCATATGGCATGAAGTGTGGTATGTCACTTTACCTTTAAAACGAGCACCAACATCTTCTATTTTCAATACATCAACAATAAATTGTGTTAATTCATATGACTTGGAAGCGAGTTCCTTTGCTTTCGGTCCCCAAACTGGATCATCTTTAAAAATATGCTCATATTCATGAAACATGGCAACGCAAGAACCTGAAGGTGAAACGATATATTCAGCATGTGAAAACGTGTTAATCATTGTCTTCATTGCTTCCTTTGATTCCTTTACATATCCGCTATTGTAGGAGGGCTGACCACAGCAAACTTGAGCTGTTGGGAAGTCAATTTCACAGCCTAAATGCTCTAGCAATTCAACCGTTGCTTTTCCTACATTGCTTTGAAACATATCAACAAGGCATGTGGCAAAAAGGGTAACTTTCATGATAGTTTGTCTCCAATTCCTTTTAAAGTCAGGTCATCTGATGACCTGTTCAAAATAGATTAATTAATAACAATAATACTATATTTATAGTATTTCTTGAAAGGGATTACACGAAAATTTCTGAAAAATCTCTTCATTCATTTTTATTAGAAGTGTATGAAGATTATTTTAAGTTTTTATAAAGCACACTTTCTACATTTTCAAGATGATCTAGCATAAGTGCACGTGCCTTTTCTCCGTCTTGTTCTTTTATTGCTATATAAATATTGTGATGCTCTTCATACAGACGGTCAACAGTGATTTGTTCAGAAAAGAGCCAAAGGCGACGAGTTTCCTTAATGGTTTCACCAATAAGTCCTGATACATGGTTCATTAAATTTACAAGTAAAGGATTCTGAGTGGCATCGGCAATTGACATATGAAAGGCTAAGTCTGCTTGTTCATTAAGCTCTTCATTCCCGCTAGCGAGTTGCATTTCTTTCAGAGCGGTTTCGATGGTTTGCAAATGTTCCTCTGTTCTTTTTTGAGCTGCTGTGTAACATGTTCCAGCTTCTAAAATTTTTCGGACTTCGAGTAAATTTTGAGTATCCTGTAAGTTCATTAATATAGCGGTAGAGAGGGGAAGACTTACTTGTCCCGATTCAAACTCTTTTACGTAAGTTCCTTCACCTTGCCGAATTTCTATTAAGCCCATAGCACGTAAAGCGGTTAATGCTTCACGAATGGTTGAGCGTCCAACCTGAAAGTTCTCGGCTAGTTGCTGAACCGAATCAAGCTTATCACCAGGTTTAAATTGTCCTGACTTAATCATATCGTGTATGGCATCAGCAACTTCTTCATAAATTTTTTTCGGTTTTATCTTTTTGTAATTCATTGGATGAACCTCCAAAACATGTTCTTATACGATTTAGTATACAACTTTTAGATGTTAAAAAAGGAGAGATTATGTAAAACCAAATAAAAAAATCTACCGAAGTTCTCGGCAGATTTCTAATACTAGCGATAATTTGTAAATTGTACTTCTACGGTTAAGTCTGCTTCTTTTACAAGAGAAATAATCTTTTGAAGATCATCACGATTCTTACCAGTTACACGAACTTGATCATCTTGAACTTGGCTTTTGACCTTAACACCACTATTTTTAATAATCGTATTAATTTTTTTTGCATTTTCTTTATCAATTCCTTGAACAAGCTTGGCACGTTGTCTGACGGTTCCGCCAGAAGCCCCTTCAAGCTTCCCATAATCGAGATTACCGATTGGAACGCCACGTTTGATTAATTTACTTAGCAGCACATCTTTGAGTTGATCTAGCTTATACTCATCATCCGAAATAAGTACTAATTCTTCCTTATCCAGTGATACTTCACTCTTACTTCCTTTAAAATCATAGCGAGTAGAAATTTCTTTCATTGTCTGTGAAATGGCATTTGTTACCTCTGAAAAATCTACCTTTGATACAATATCGAATGAACTTTCTTTAGACATATGATCCTCCTACAGTCAAAAAAATTTTATGTAACTTTTATTCAGTTTCCCTTTATGGGTTCATTATAGTAAAATATAGCAGTTCAAACAACTTTCTCGCCGTTTTATAAACGATAGATAAGGTTAATGTATAGATATAGATAAATTTTAGGAGGTAGTGTATGTCACTAACTGATTACATTGGACAGGTCACAACCCTGACGGTTGCAAGGCAGGCTGCGTTTGGATATTTTTTAACCAATGGGGAAGAAGACGTTCTGTTACATGAAAATGAAATGGTTGAAAATACGGAATTAACAGAGGACCAAGAAATTGAGGTTTTCCTTTATATCGACTCTCGTGATCGTATTACAGCAACCACTTACATACCAGAAGTTCAAGTCGGCAAGTATGGCTGGGCGAAGGTGGTCGAAGTAAAGCCTGGAATTGGTGTATTTATTGATATTGGAATAAAAAAGGATGTGTTATTAGGAGAAGAGGACCTTCCTGTACATACGTCTGTTTGGCCAACTGTGGATGATCTTTTATACATCACACTTCGGGTAAATAAAAATAACCGAATTTATGTAAAAGCTGCGACTGATCCTATTATTACAGACATCAGTATTAAAGCTACATCAAAGGATTTTAATAAAAATATTCAAGGCCATGTGTACAGAACTGCTAAGGTAGGCACTTGGGTATATACGGTAGAAGGGTTTAAAGGCTTTGTTCATGAGTCACAGCGGAAAGTCGAGCCTAGGCTGGGTGAAAAAGTAGAAGGCCGAATTATTGACGTGAAAGAAGATGGAACCGTTAATATTTCTTTAATTCCTCGTAAACAGGAAGCTCTCGACGAAGATGCCAATAAGATTTATGAATATCTACTGCTTAGAAACGGGGCAATGCCTTATAGCGATAAAAGTATGCCAGAAGATATTCAAGAGCGTTTTGGTTTAAGTAAAGCTGCTTTTAAGCGTGCATTAGGAAAATTAATGAAGAATGGGCTAGTTTATCAAGAAGATTTTTGGACGTATAAAAAAGAAGAAAAAAATGACGTGGAGTAACCACGTCATTTTTTTCTTACAAGTGATCAGTCTTTTTTGAAAATGATTTTTTTCCGGCTTGTCGATTTTTCATTGATTCCATGGCCTTTTCATGTCTCATAGCATTTTTGTCTTTTGCTTTTTTATCATTATCTGAAGTATGTGGCATAAAGATCCCCTTTCCTAGTAAACAATCTACCTCAAAATTCAAGGCTTCTTTTAGTTTCTGTTGGAAAAGGAGAAGTATGCAAGTCACGAATGAAGCTTATTTAGAAAGAATATGGCAATCGTTCCTGGTCCTGTATGTGACCCAATTGCAGCCCCAATATCTGAGATATAAACATCTTGAGGTGAGAATTCATCGATGATCATGGTTTTCATTTCTTCCGCGGTTGTTTTGTCATCGGCATGACTAATTCCGATAACTTGCTTATCTAGTGACTCTCCTCGTTCTTTCATAACTTCAATGATTCGACGCATTAATTTTTTCTTGCCACGAATTTTCTCAATGGGTACTAGTTTCCCATCTTCCACATTTAAGAGCGGCTTAATATTTAATAGACCGCCAACGAAAGCAGAGGCTTTAGAAACCCTTCCGCCTTTAGCTAAATGGTCAAGGTCATCCACTGAAAAGAGATGCTCCATATGCTTACATAGAAATTCTGAAGAGGCAATAACTTGTTCCTTAGTAGCACCATTTTTTAGAAGTCTGGCTGCCTCCATAACAACTAATCCACATCCAAGTGATGCACATTTTGAATTAATAATCGTCAAGTCCAAATCAGGATATTGTTCTTTTACTTGGTCACGTATCATCACTGCTGTTGAGTACGTTCCAGATAATTCGGAAGAAAAAGCTATGTATAGACCAGATTCTTTGTTGATCGCTAGCTCAGTAAACTGTTTTTCAAATACAGCTGGAGATACTTGTGATGTTTTGGGGAGATCTCCGTTTCGTATGGATTCGTAAACCGTTTCGGGATTAATCGTAAGTAAATCTTCGAACTCTTGCTCATTTACATGTACCTTCAGTGGTAACATGGTTACATTATGTTCAGCAAAAAAGTTAAGCGGCAAATCGCTAGCCGAATCAGCCATTAATTTGATCGACATGCCTATCACACTCCAATAACTATGTAATCTTATCTTTAGTTTAAAGAAATAATAAGAGAAATACAATTAATTGTAGTGGAGTTTGCTCATAATAGGAAAAATAGAGTTTTCGAGGAGGGGAAAGTCATTGATTTATCTGCATACGAAAAAAATAATCATTGTAACGATCGGAGCGATATTAAATGCAGTGGCAATGAATTTTTTCTTAATCCCGGCTAATGTGTACTCCAGTGGTTTTGTGGGCGTAGCACAGCTATTGTCTAGTGTATTTGGAAATTTCATGACAACTGGGGTTTGGTTATTTATTCTTAATCTGCCTGTTACTATTTTAGCCTGGAAGAAGGTAGGTCGATCATTCACCATTTACAGTTTTATTAGTGTGTTTCTAATGTCTTTTTTCTTAGAAATCGTCCCAATCATTAATGTTTCTAAAGATATTTTACTAAATGCGGTTTTTGGAGGAGTAATTGCGGCTGTTGGAACCGGGATTACCTTAAAGTGGGGAGCGTCTACAGGAGGAATGGATATTGTCGCGATGGTTTTATCAAGAATGAAGGATAAACCCGTTGGAACCTATTTCTTTATGTTAAATGGTGCAATCATTGTGACAGCAGGTTTTTTATACGGATGGGAAAAGGCTTTATACACACTAGTCACATTATATGTATCTACAAGGGTAATAGATACCATTCACACGCGTCATGAAAAGCTGACAGCCATGATTATTACAAAGAAATCGGATGAGATGAAACAAGCCATTCATTCAAAGCTTGTTCGAGGGATTACAACTGTTCCTGCAAAGGGTGCATTTACAAATGAAAATAAAGAAATGCTAATAACAGTCATTACTCGTTATGAATTATTTGATCTTGAACACATCATTAAGTCAGTGGATCCTAATGCTTTTACTAATATTGTACAAACAGCAGGAATCTTTGGTTTCTTTCGAAAAGAATAATTACTGGAGGGAAAACAATGAAAAAATGGCTTTTTATGATCACCATAATGTTTATTCTTATTCCATCAATGGGCTATGCAAAAGAGGAAGCTGCTTTTAAAAATATTGTTGTAGATGGAGGGAGTGGGAATTACAAAGTACGAGGAGATGCTCATATTGGTAAAGATTATTTTTATTATTCCGTAGAAGATGGACATACACAGTTTATCGAGGAAACAAAAATACAAACAGGAAAAGCCTTCGGTAATGCCTATCCTTTTGTGATTACTATCTCAATCCCAAAAGAGAAACTTCCGAAAAATGGTTCGTTGATTATGAATTTGTATACGAAATCCGAAAAGGGTGAAATCCAACAATCACACCCAGTGGTTCTAGAGGTATTTGAATAAAAAGGAAGGCTGACGAGCACGTCAGCCTTTCCTTTTTATATTTCTAGCTCGTTTTGCATTTCTCGCAGCTGCGCTTGTTCAGCTACAGTGGAGTTAGCATATGCAGAAGATAAAGCATTTTTGGCTCGTGATATCGCTTCATACTGGCCGCTGCCCGTTGCATTTTTGGCAAGGTCAACTGCTTTTCTGGCTTCGATAAATAGTCTATTTCCCATTATATTCCACCTAGTGATGATTCTTTCACATTTGCCATCTTTTGTGCTTCTGCCTCTGCATACGTTGTGTGATATGGGATACGATCATCATGCTTGGATACTGCATCTACACCTTGTTGTACAAAGCGTTTTGATTTATTGCGTTTACCCATTGCAAATCCCTCCATATCCGAGCTATTTTGAAGTAACACATTTGCTACCTCAAGAGTTAGTATGCTCACTAATTCGCTCGCTTACTAGAAGAAAAAATGGGAGGGTTTGTATATATTGTTACAATGCTTTTAAGTTTAAATAATCATTTAAGTAGATAGCAATGCCATCTTCTTCGTTAGTAAGTGTAACCTCATTTGCAAGGGTCTTTAATTGTTCAATGCCATTACCCATTGCAATTCCTCTACCAGCATATTCAATCATTTCAAAATCATTATCCTCGTCACCAAATGCAATAATTCTTTCCTTTGGAATATGTAGGAACTCTGATACCTTTTTAAGTCCAACCGCTTTATTCAGACCTGATTTGACAATCTCAATTACATGCCAAGGATCAGCCCATCGACGATGATCAATAACCTCTGCATGAACAGCTGATAAATGCTTACGGATTTCCTGTACCTGCTCTTCTTCTGTGTGGATGAGCATACTAGTTGGTGATTCTTTTAAGAACCTTCGTAAATCACCCGTTGTAATATTCGGTTTTCCTAAACCGAATATATCTAAAAGTTTTTCATCATGATAATGAAAATACACATCGTCAATGACTTCAGCAATAATATTGTGAAAGGAAAAAGAGTCGAGTGCCTCAACAATATCTTTTGCCACTTCAATATCTAATGGGGTATGATATGCTCCCCACTGGTTAGAACGTGGATGGTGAATGAATGCACCATTAAAATTAACAATGGGAGTCGTAAGATTTAATTCGTGGTAATACATTTCACTTGAGCGGAATGGTCTCCCCGTAGCAATCATAATCTCATGTCCTTGTTCTCTCGCGCTATTAAGGACTTTTTTTGTTTTTTCAGAAATGGTCTTATCGTCTTTTAATAAAGTACCATCAAGGTCTAAAGCAATTAAATGTTTTTCTCTCATGTCTATCCCTCGATTCATGACGTAGTAGGTTAAGTGTAAACCTTTAGGAAAATACTTGTCCACATGATACACTAAAATATAGAAATTCTTAATAAAAAAATGTTGTACATATTCTTATGTTAACAATATTGCTTCCCTTCTGTAAAAAAATTCAACTTATTAATGGAGGTTTTCTTTGTGATTTCTGTTGAAAATAAACAAATAGGGGAGATTCCGTTATTACATTTGGCTCGTGCGAACCTGTTTGATAAGAAGCTCCCTCTCGTGATTTTTATACATGGGTTTACAAGTGCGAAGGAATATAATTTGCATTATGCCTATTTACTGGCTGATAAAGGGTTTCGTGTGATACTACCAGACTGTCTGTATCATGGGGAGAGACAGACGGAAGAAACTAGTTCCCAGCTGCAGTTTCATTTTTGGGAAATAGTTTTACAAACCATTTCCGAACTAAATGAACTAAAAAAGCACTTTGAAGAAAATCAGTTAATTGATTCAGAAAAAATAGGTGTTGTTGGAACATCAATGGGAGGTATTGTTACTTTAGGAGCATTAACAAAATATCCATGGATTCATACAGCTGTAAGTCTAATGGGTATGCCTTATTATGAAAAGCTTGCAAAAGCGCAAATTGCGGAGCTGAAAAATCAAGGTAAAGAACTGCCAATGGAGCAGTCAGCTATTGAAGAATTATTTAATCGTCTTCGAGAAAAAGATTTAAGTCAACAACCAGAAAAATTAATGGGAAGACCACTATTATTTTGGCATGGGAAAAGGGACAATGTTGTTCCGTATTCATATGCGCATGATTACTATGAGAGCATTAAGAAAGACTATCAACAAACCCCTCAATTACTTCAGTTTATAAGTGATGAAAAGGCGGATCATAAGGTCAGCAGAGAAGGGTTATTAAAAACCGTTGAGTGGTTTGAAAAGCATTTACTTTCATCAAGTATGATGTACGTCACTTCGGCAGAAAAATAATCATTATATTATAACTTATGTAAACCAATTTGTTATCATGTAAATAGAGTTGAACTTTAAGGAGTGATTATAATGGATCAAGATTTAAAAGATAGTATTATGGGGGCTTTGGAATTAGTTGTTGACCCAGAGCTTGGAATAGATATTGTGAACCTTGGCCTTGTTTATGATATTGAGATGGACGAAGAAGGTACAGCGACCATTACAATGACGTTAACTTCAATGGGGTGTCCATTAGCAGGTTCTATTGTAGAAAATGTAAAAGAAGCACTAAGTGATATTCCTGAAGTAAAAAAGACAGAAGTAAATATCGTCTGGAGCCCGCCGTGGTCGAAAGACAGAATGTCAAGATACGCAAAGATTGCGCTTGGTATTCGATAGGAAGGAAGCTAACCGCCCATGCGGTTAGCTTTTTTATGGAAACTAATAAGTTTTATTAAAACTGTGAGCTAGTTCACTTATTTCAAGAGAAGATGGCTTTACAATGGACGTATATGATTCATAAAAGTTGTGCTTTGTCAGGAGGTCCTCATTGTGATTGTCAGTCGAGACTTTAACAAAGATCCGTTTATTGTTATTTGGGAGTTAACGAGAGCTTGTCAGCTAAAATGCCTTCACTGCCGTGCAGAAGCACAGTATAAAACCGATCCAAGGGAATTAACCTTTGAAGAAGGTAAAAAATTAATAGATGAAATATATGAAATGAATAATCCCATGCTCGTATTTACAGGCGGAGATCCGCTTTTGAGAAAAGATGTATTTGCTATTGCCGAGTATGCGGTAAAAAAAGGTGTGCGCGTATCGATGACACCAAGTGCCACGCCAAATGTCACAAAAGAGTCAATCAAAAAAGCCAAGGAGGTAGGTCTTTCACGATGGGCCTTTAGTTTAGACGGCCCGACTGCTGAAATACATGACCATTTTCGTGGAACAGCAGGCTCATTTGACTTAACCATAGAAAGAATTCAGTATCTCCATGAACTTGAAATACCGATTCAAATCAACACGGTGATCTCTCGTTACAATTATGAATACTTAGACGAGATGGCTGAACTAGTCGAGAAGCTGCAATGTGTTTTATGGAGTGTCTTTTTCTTAGTGCCAACTGGTAGAGGACAAGAGAAAGATATGATTTCTCCAGTAGAGCATGAAAAAGTATTTATCTGGCTTCAGGACCTGAGTAAACGCGTACCATTTGATATAAAAACGACAGCTGCTCAACATTACCGACGTGTGTTTATTCAGCAAAAAATGAAAGAAGAGAAGAATAAGGATAATATATCTTATTTGGATGCCTTAACTAGTCAGGGGTTAACAGGAAGTATTGATGGGTTAGGAAGAGCTCCCAAGGGGGTCAATGATGGAAACGGCTTTGTATTTATTTCTCATATTGGGGATGTGTACCCGAGTGGGCTGTTACCAATAAAAGCAGGAAATGTGCGTGAGCAGCCGTTAGCCGATATTTACAGAGAATCACCGATATTTAAAGACTTAAGGAATCCTGATAAATATAAAGGCAAGTGTGGCGTATGTGAGTTTAGATATGTATGCGGTGGCTCACGATCAAGAGCATATGCCATGACAGGCGATTACCTAGAAAGTGAACCATTTTGTGTTTATGTGCCAAAGGCATTAAGATCAAAGAAAGCATAAAAAATAAGAGTGCAGAAACCTCTGCACTCCGATTTATTCAATGCTGCAATAAACCTTTGGACAATTTTCACAGCCAATTTCGTCTCTTAAATATTGTAAATGATGAACGATGATTTTGCTCTTTTTTATAGATATAATTTGCTCTTTTTTTAGTTCATTTAAGATGCGATTGGTACTTTCACGGGAAGTTCCACAAAAATTGGCAAGTTCTTGGTTCGTTAGTGGAAGATCGATAAGGATTCCGTTTTGTACCTCTACACCATAACTATTTGTCATACGGATCAAAGTCGAGTATAATGCGCCTTTCTTTCCGTTTAATACGAGATCACGGAACTTCGTTTGCGTTTTTCTAAAATGATCGCTCATCCATTTTAAAAACTCTAGGGCAAGAGAACTGTTTTGAAAGATTTCTTTCTCAAGGACATCCTTATTTATTGCAGCGATTTCTGCATCTTCAAGTACCCTAGCGCTAAGCAAATATTTAGGGGAATGAGTAAAAAGGGTTAGTTCACCACAAATATCATTTTTACCGCAAATTCGTAAAGACAGCTCTCTGCCATCGGATGTAATTTTACTAATCTGAACCTTTCCTGACAGAATGACGTACATTTCCTCTGCTTCCATTCCTTCTTGAAAGATAAAAGTATTTTTTTCTCCAATAAAACGGCGGTCAGCCAGATGAAGAAGTTCTTTTATCTCTATTGAATGAGTCTCTTTTACCACTGCTGACATCCTGATTCACCCTTTTTTAGACAGTAATGATTCTATCATCTACAATGAGGGTAATAAGAATTGTTGTCAATAACTTCACCCATGATGTAACAATATGTTCACGTTTAATAAAATAGTTATGTTGTAAAGTGATTTACCGTTATAATAAGATATACTACAATGCATGCAAGATACTCTTGCGATGGAGTTGATTATCATGAATAAAATTACTGATCAATTAAACCGTCCGTTACGAGATTTAAGAATATCGGTTATCGATCGATGCAATTTCCGGTGTCAGTACTGCATGCCAGCAGAGATATTCGGTCCCGATTTTGCTTTTTTACCTAAAAAAGAATTACTTAGCTATGAAGAAATTGAGCGTTTGGCTCATATTTTTGTGGGACTTGGAGTGGAAAAAATACGTCTCACAGGTGGAGAGCCTCTCCTTCGAAAACAGCTTCCTTTGCTAGTTGAGAAGCTCTCTAAAATAAATGGCTTAAAAGATATTGGCTTAACAACGAACGGTGTTCTTTTGCCAAAGTATGCCGAGGAATTAAAGGCTGCTGGTCTAAAGAGGGTAAATGTAAGTCTTGATAGTTTGAATGACGAGCTTTTTGGTGAGATTAATGGTCGTGGAGTGAAAACTGGACCTGTAATAGAAGGAATTCAAGCGGCCCAAAAAGCAGGGCTTGGTGTCAAACTGAATATGGTTGTTAAAAAGGGATTAAATGATCAAGAGATTGTTCCTATGGCACAATTTTGTAAAGATAATGGACTTCAACTCCGTTTTATTGAATACATGGATGTGGGTAGTACAAACGGATGGAAAATGGATGACGTTGTGACCAAAAAGGAAATTTATGAACGATTGAATGAGCATTATTTGTTAGAGCCAGTTGATCCAGATTATTTTGGAGAAGTTGCAAAGCGATATCGCTACAAGGATTCAAACGTAGATGTCGGATTTATTACTTCTGTGTCTGAGTCGTTTTGCTCTAGCTGTACTCGTTCGAGACTTTCTGCTAATGGACAGCTCTTTACCTGTTTGTTTAATGGGAACGGACACGATATTCGTGACTTTATGAGAAATGGTGTGTCTGATTCGGAAATCGAACAAAGAATTACTGACATTTGGAATAGAAGAAATGATCGTTATTCCGATGAAAGAACGGAAGAAACAATAGCTAATAGAAAGAAAATTGAAATGTCCTATATAGGGGGATAAATAAAAACTACTTCATGGCGGTGAAGTAGTTTTTGTTTTTCTTACGCAATGTATCTAGGGAACAAAATATTGTTTTCAAGGTGAACGTGCATAAATGTTTGTTCTTCTAATAATTCAAGTCTTTTGTAAACCAGACGGTACGTACCACATGCATCCATTGGTGGTTGGAAGTCGGATGTAATGTCTCTTAATTCCTTTAGAATAGCTCCAGCATGATCATGTTCTTTTTCTAATTCGGTTATTTCTTTAATCATTTCGCTACGAGTTTCGCCAGTTGTAGTATCAAGCTTTTGTAGCATTGGAAATACGAGTTCTTCTTCTTTTGCTGTGTGTTCAAGCAATTCTTTCTTTAGTTCGTAAAATAGTTCGTATACCTTTAACAATTCTGGACGATGTCCACCATGTACCTTTGCCACCTTTGTTACGTAAGGACTTAAGTTAGCGAGTTCTTCTTCTAACGGACGATGATATTGTTCAATCACATGGTTAATAATTACGTCAGATGCTGAATCTGTCCATACGGCTACATCTTCTTTAGTTCCTTTATACGTATCAAAAAGCTGTTGAAGCTCTTGAATAATTTCATTAGCGTTTACTGATTTTTCAGAAGCAGCTTCTTCTAAAGGAATATTCCCACCACAGCAAAAATCAATTCGGTTTCTCTTAAACACGTCTGCTGCTTTTGGAAATTCATTTACTATATCTTTTACTAATGAGTCAGTTTGAAATGGATATGTCATTTTAATTGCCCTCCAAAAATACGTTTTATTTACAAACTAAGAATAAATGATTTTGTCTTCTTTTAAGGTGATGTGAATCACACTTTCAAATTAAATGTTCTCTATTTTCTTCAAATTGTTAGGGGAAGTGCTAAAATAAGGTTTAAGTGATGTTAGTCCTGTTTTATAGTTATTTAAATGTTTATAATTACACATACATACGACCTTACCATGTAGGAGTTGATTTAATTGGTAGAAAAAAGAACGCCGATACAAGTTGGTGAAGCAGTAAAAAAAGTGATGTCGCATTCAATATGTGGCAAACAAGAATTAGTTTCCATAAACGAGAGTTATGGCCGATTCCTTTCAGAGGATTTAGTCGCCACGTCAGATGTTCCTCACTTCAATCGTTCTCCTTATGATGGTTTTGCTATTCGTTCGGTTGATTCAGCTGAAGCTTCGCTTTCCAATCCAGTTGAATTCGAAGTGGTTGATCATATTGGTGCAGGATACGTTTCAAATAAGGAAATTGGTGAATTTCAGGCAGTTCGTATCATGACAGGAGCACAAATGCCTATGAATTGTGACGCAGTTGTTATGTTAGAACTCGCCAAAACGAGTGAGAAAAACGGACAACCATATATGTCCATTAAGCGATCTTATAAACCAGGAGATAATGTTTCTTTCGCTGGGGAGGATGCAAAAAAGGGAGAAGTCCTTGTAAAAAGAGGAACGAAAATCAATCCTGGGATTCAAGCGATGTTAGCAACATTTGGTTATAAGGAAGTACCTGTTGCTAAAAAACCAATAATTGGCTTATTTGCTACTGGTACAGAACTGCTTGAGGTAGAGGATGAATTACAGCCGGGGAAAATTCGAAACTCTAATACCCATATGATCATTGCTCAAATCGAGCGTTCTGGGGCCGAAGTAAAGTATTTCGGGAAACTTCCTGATGATTTCGAATTATGCTATGAATCGATAGAGAGTGCTATAGAAGAGGTTGATTTATTGATTACTACAGGTGGTGTCTCGGTTGGAGACTTCGATTATTTGCCTCAAATTTATAAAAAATTAGGGGCGGATGTCCTTTTTAATAAAGTAGCTATGAGACCTGGAAGTGTTACCACTGTAGCGCATTTAGATGGGAAAATTTTATTTGGGTTATCTGGAAATCCTTCTGCATGTTATGTAGGATTTGAGTTATTTGCGAGACCAATTATACGTACCATGTTAAACTGTCCGAAGCCACATTTAAGAAGGGAAAAGGCAGTTCTAGAAGTTGATTTTCCAAAAGCAAATCCATTTACTCGATTTGTGAGGAGCAAATTAACAATCACTGATGGGAAGTTAGTGGCTGCACCTAGTGGAGTAGACAAATCAAATATCGTGATGAGTTTGGCTGGGGCCAATTCATTTATTATCCTACCAGGTGGAACAAGAGGGTATGAAGCCCATACGATTGTTGATGTCTTACTGCTAGAAGATCATGAAGGTAGCGAATGGCCGTGGTAGACCCCGTCATTGTCCAAGTAGTCGGTTTTCAAAACAGTGGAAAAACAACATTTGTTAAAAAACTACTACAAGAACTATCCAATCAAAATATATTTGTAGCTACAATTAAGCATCATGGACATGGTGGCAAACCTGACGTAGTTGAAAAAAAGGACTCATCGGAGCATATACAATCTGGTGCCTTTGCCTCGTTAGTTGAGGGAGAAGGAAGACTTCTTATTCAAGTAGAGAAGGATGAATGGAATATACAAGAACAGATTCACATCTTATGTAGCATGAATCCAGAGGTGATCGTAATAGAGGGGCATAAAAATGAAAGATTTCACAAAATTGTCCTTTTACGAAATAAAGAAGATTTTGATGCTCTTAAAAGTTTAGAGAATGTGATGGCGTTTGTAAGTCAAGAACCATTACATATAAATCCAAACGTTCCTATTTGGAACGAAAACGATATTATGACCTGGCTTGTACAATATATAAATGAACAAAGAAATCAAGGAAACTGCAAAGTGTAAATGTACTTTGCAGTTTTTTGCCCTGTGATTCAATTCACTTACTAATATCCTTCATTCTTTTATAGTATAAGTAGCTACAACACTAGGAGTGAGGACAATGAAATTATTTTTACCTAAACAGCATGGTGCATGGGCAATGCTAATCATCCCTTTTTGGTTAGGAGTGATTGCTTCCAACTTCCTTTGGCAGCATATCCCTTTCTTTGTGGGTTGGTTACTACTATATTTGGCGACATATCCGATGTTGCTATTATTTAAAAGAAAAAAACTCTCTTTGTATAAAAAATGGACAGTGATCTACCTGTTACCGTCTTTCTTTTTTTTGCTAGTCCCTTTATTTACAAGGCCTTCTATTATTCTTTTTGGACTAATCATGATCCCGTTTTTTTGCATAAATGCGTATTTTTCTAGCAAAAACAATGACCGTGCACTAACGAATGATTTAAGTGCCATTATCGTATTTGGAATTGCTGGCTTAGCAAGTAGCTATTTAGGAGAGGGAGGTATTAGTTACAAAGCATGGCTTGCCTTTTTCTCTTCTATTCTCTTTTTTACAGGAAGTACATTCTATGTAAAAACCATGATTCGCGAGAAAAAGAGTGAGGTATTCAAACAGATCTCATGGGGATATCATTTGTTGGTGGTCATACTTTGGATGATTGTTGGTAATTTGATCTTTGCATTAGCAAGCTTGCCAAGCTTACTTAGAGCCATTTTCTTCTACGGCAAGCCTTATTCAGTAAAAACAGTAGGGATTTTAGAGATTGTTAATGCTGTATTATTTTTTGGAAGTATGACAGTTGCGATGCTTGTATGATAAATAAAAGCACTCGGTGTTTTTCACTGCCGAGTGCTTTTAATCAATTTTGCAAATATCAATTGGACAATCTTCACAATCAATCTCATCTTTTAAGAACATCAAATTATGGATCGTAATCATCCCCTTATCAATGGAGATGATGTTATTCTTTCGTAATTCACTTAACAAGCGATTAGCAACTTCCCTGGATGTTCCACAAAAATTAGCTATCTCTTGATTGGTAAAAGGCTGATCTATGACAATGCCATGTTCACGAACAATTCCGTAACTATTGCATAAACGAATGAGTGTGGAGTACAATGCCCCTTTTTTACCATGGAGAATAAGGTCTCTAAATTTTGTTTGGTTTCTCCTATGCTGTCCATTTAACCATTTCATAAATTGTAAAGATAAAGAATGATCTTTGCTAAGCTTTTCCTCTAAATCGCCCTTATGAATGACAGCAACTTCACCATCTTCTACAATCTTTGCGTCCAACATGTACTTTGGGGAAGAACAAAATAAAGGAATCTCTCCAATAAGCTCTCCAGTAGAACACATTCGAATCGTCAGTTCTCTTCCATCTGGGACCATTTTGCTGATTTGGATTTTCCCTTTTAGAACGACATATAACTCCTCAGCCTTTTGCCCTTCATGAAATAAGTAATTTCCTTTTTCAATCTTACGTGTATACCTTGCCACTTGAATAAAATCCTGTAGCTGTATGGAAGTATTCATGGAGATGTCACCCGCCTGACCGGTTTGCTAGTCCCTTTAATTAACTAGTCTAACTGTAAAAAGAAAAATCCATTTCGTCAACCTTAAAACCTTCCAATAGGAGTAATTGTTTATGCAGATTTTTTGTTAGAAGTACTAACATTAAAAATAATCTAAAAAAAATGAAAATAGTTTTAAAAATTGGTTGATTTTATTGTTAGCAGTTTTTATAATAAGGTACATTAAAACTTATAAAAATTAAATCGAATGATTAAATATGCAATAATATTCAGGAAGGGGTAAGGAATGAAAGTATCAATTATCGGAACAACCGGATATGGTGGAGTTGAGTTGCTCCGTATATTGCACTCACACCCTGAATTCGACATACATTCCATTCATTCAACAAAAGAAGAAGTGGCCATTTCAGATGAATATCCACATCTTTATGGAATTATTGATAAAAAAATGAGCAGCATTGATGCTGATAAAATTGCTGATGAAAGTGATTTAGTCTTTTTTGCTACTCCATCAGGTGTCTCTTCAAGCCTCGTTGATCAATTCAAAGGAAAAGATATTAAGGTCATTGACCTATCAGGGGATTTGCGGTTAAAGAATACTTCTGACTATCTAAAATGGTATAAAAAAACTCCTGCTAATGAGGCGATCGTTGATGAAGCGGTATATGGACTAAGCGAATGGAATAAGGAGCAGGTAAAAGCGGCAAATTGGGTTGCCAATCCAGGGTGCTATCCAACTGCAACGTTACTGGGGTTAGCTCCTGTTGTAAAGGAAGGGTTAATTGACCCAAGGAGTATTATCGTTGATGCGAAATCAGGAACCTCTGGGGCAGGGAGAGCAGCAAGTCGAGCAACATTATATGCAGAGGTAAATGAGAATTTTAAAATTTACAAGGTGAATGAACATCAACATATTCCTGAAATCGAGCAACAATTAATGGTATGGAATAGTGAGATTCAGCCAATCACCTTTAGCACTCATCTTCTTCCATTAACAAGAGGCATTATGGCCACGATGTATGTCCAGCTTTTAGCAGATTGGGAGACAGAAAGAGTCATAGATTTATATCAATCGTATTACGAAAATGAGCCGTTTGTCCGAGTAAGACCACAAGGCTATTTTCCATCAATTAAGGATGTATCAAGTTCGAATTTTTGTGATATAGGTTTACACGTTGATAAGAGAACAAACCGATTAACAATTGTATCGGTAATCGATAATTTAATGAAGGGTGCTGCAGGGCAGGCCGTACAAAATGCAAACATCATGTTTGGTTTGGAGAGTCATTCAGGTTTGAAGTTTATGCCACTGTATCCGTAATAGGAGGTTAAGGGATGGAAGCTTTATCGGAAGTGTCACAAGTAAAAAAAGTAAATGGTGGTAGCGTAGTTTCACCAAAGGGATTTTATGCAGGTGGAGTACACGCTGGACTTCGTTATTCTAGAAAAGATGTTGGATTAATATATAGTGAAGTTCCTGCCAGTAGCGCAGCTGTTTACACATTAAATCAGTTCCAAGCAGCCCCGCTGAAGGTAACTCAGCATAGTATTCAGGAGAAAGGTAAGCTACAAGCAGTGATTGTAAATAGTGCATGCGCAAATGCTTGTACAGGAGAAAGAGGTTTACAAGATGCTTATTCCATGCGAAAGCTGACAGCCGATAAGCTGAACCTTGAAGAAACTTTCGTAGCGGTTGCTTCAACAGGAGTAATCGGTGAGTACCTCCAAATGGATCGAATTGCAGCAGGAATAACAGATATACAATTTGGTCAAACACAAGAAGATGCTGAAGGATTTCAAACGGCAATTTTAACAACCGATACATGTATGAAAAGTAGTTGTTATACAACGGAGATTGATGGAATGCTAGTGACGATGGGTGGAGCAGCAAAAGGATCTGGAATGATTCATCCTAATATGGCAACCATGCTCGGCTTTATAACTTGTGATGCCGCTATATCTCCTGAGTCTCTTAAGAAAGCACTTAAAAGTGTAACAGATAAGTCCTTCAATCAAATAACAGTTGATGGTGATACATCTACGAATGATATGGTACTTGTAATGGCAAACGGAAAAGCGGGTAATGAGGAGCTTCATGAGGGCCATAAGGATTGGGAAGCTTTCCTTGAGTTACTGAAGAATACGAGCCAAGACTTAGCAAAGCAAATTGCACGAGATGGAGAGGGAGCCACAAAGCTAATTGAAGTGAGTGTAAAAGGTGCAGCTTCCAATGACGATGCACGTAAAATTGCAAAGCAAATTGTAGGTTCCAATCTCGTGAAAACAGCTATTTTCGGAGCTGATGCAAACTGGGGACGTATTATTGGTGCAATTGGTCAAGCGGGTGTCGAAGTGAATGTTGATATGGTAGATATTAAGCTTGGTGAAACAACGATGTTATTAAATAGTGTGCCTCAAGTGTTTTCAGAGGATGACGCTAAGAAATATTTAGAAAATGATACGATTCATATCTTTGTCGACCTACAATTTGGAGATGGGGAAGGAAAGGCATGGGGATGTGACCTTTCTTACGATTACGTAAAAATTAATGCGAGCTATCGAACGTAAGGGGGCACATAAGTTGTCAACGATCGTAATTAAATGTGGTGGAAGTGTATTAAACGAATTGTCTTCTAGTTTTTTTGATAGTATCAAAGAAATGAAGAAGAAAGGTTATTCTGTGGTGCTTGTTCATGGTGGAGGACCAGACATAAATGACATGCTTGAGAAGCTAAACATTATGCCTGAATTTGTAAATGGATTAAGGAAAACAACGAAAGAAACATTACAAATTGCTGAAATGGTGCTCACAGGTAAAACAAATCGTAAGTTGGTTGAACAACTAAATGATGTAGGACTCAAAGCTATTGGTCTAAATGGCAGTGATTCTAATCTAATTCAAGCAGAATACCTAGACAAAGCGAGGCTTGGATATGTTGGTAAGGTCCAATCGATTAATAAAGACCTCATACAACTAATGGTTGAATCGGGACATATACCTGTAATTACACCAATTGCGATAAATAATCAAAACGTAAAACTAAATGTAAATGCAGATTACGCAGCTGCTGCGGTTGCGATCGGTTTAGAAGCTGAACAGTGTTTATTTGTAACAGATGTGGATGGCATTCTCGTAAATAATCAAGTGAAGAAAGAACTTAATAAGCGTGAAGTTAGTGAATTGATTGAAAACGGTACGATATATGGTGGTATGATTCCTAAAGTAGAGTCAGCGTTGTCAGCGATAGACATGGGGCTTAAGAGCGTAATGATTGTAAATGGTAAAAAAGGATTTTTTGAGAATGACCAATGGCTTGGTACTCAGATTTGTAGAAAGGAAGGAATTCTTCAATGAGTGGTCTTTTTCCAACATATGCAAGATGGGAAGTGGAGCCGGCTAAGGCGATCGGTTCCTATTTATACGATAAAAATGATAAAAAATATTTAGATTTTACTTCTGGCATCGGAGTTTGTAACCTTGGGCATCAGCCGGAAGCCGTGAAAAAGGCTGTGCAAATACAACTTGATCAATTCTGGCATGTATCGAATCTGTTTCCTCAAGAAAAGCAAGTGCTTGCTGCAAAAATGCTGGCTGATGCCGCTGGATTAGAGGCAGTATTTTTTGCAAATAGTGGTGCTGAAGCCAATGAGGGAGCAATTAAACTCGCAAGAAAAGCAACGGGCAGAACAAAAATCATTACGTTTCAACAATCCTTCCATGGAAGAACGTTTGCGACAATGTCAGCAACTGGTCAAGAAAAGATAAAAGAAGGCTACGGCAACATGCTCGAAACATTCGTTTATGTTCCGTATAATGATATCACATCTCTAAAGGCTGAAATGTCTCATGAAGTGGCTGCAATAATGCTTGAAGTCATTCAAGGTGAGGGCGGTATTCATGTTGGTGAAGAGGCATTTCTTAAAGAAGTAGAGAATCTTTGTAAGGAATATGGTGCGTTATTTGTTATTGATGAAATCCAAACAGGAATAGGAAGAACGGGAAAGCCTTTTGCTTTTCAACAGTACGATTTATCTCCTGATATCGTGACTTCAGCAAAGGGATTAGGTAGTGGATTTCCAATCGGCGCAGTAATCGGTACAGAGAAGCTAGTAACGTTTTTTGGACCGGGAAGTCATGGTTCAACGTTTGGAGGTAATCCAATTTCCATTAGTGCTGCGATAGCTACGATGGAAGAGATCTTTGCTCCAGAATTTTTAGAGTCTGTTGTTAAGAAGGGTGAATACACGAAAGCTTTACTTGAACAGGAATTAAAGGAGATTTCTGTTGTAAAGGAGATTCGCGGATCCGGATTAATGATTGGTGTTGAATTACAACATTCGGTAGGTTCACTTCTAAAGGATTTAAGAGAAAGCGGATTGTTAGCATTACCAGCTGGTGAAAATGTTCTCCGTCTTCTGCCACCATTAACTGCCACAGAGGAACAAATAAATGAAGCGGTTCATATAATTAAAGCGGTCTTACACAAATCATATATAACAGCCTAAATGGCTGCTCTTTTTTACAATGTATTGCATAAAAATTAAGTTTTGGATATAAATATTCACAATTTACGAGGTGGAACAATGAAAGCATATGTGCATTTAAAAAGTGGTGACACGTTCGAAGGAAAATGGGTTGTCAAAACAGACAATAAACCAGTGTCCGGGGAGATTGTATTTTATACAGGAATGACTGGGTATCAAGAAGTATTGACTGACCCTTCATATAAGGATCAAATCATCGTATTTACGTATCCTCTAATTGGTAACTACGGGATAAATCTTGAAGATTTTGAAAGTAAACAACCACATGTTGCCGGGGTCATTGTATATGAGGCTTGTATGAATCATTCTCATTACCAAGCTAAATACTCGATAAGTGAATATTTACAAAAATGGGGAATTCCACTAATTGAACACGTGGACACGAGAGAAGTTGTAAAACAAATCCGTAACGAGGGTTCCATGCCTGTCATGATTAATACAGATTCTGATAAACCACAATCCTTCGAGCTCGGAGAAATGGAAAAGGTATCGAAAGTGTCTTCAACACAGATCTCAACGGAAGGGCAAGAAGGAGATTTTCATGTCGTATTAATGGACTTTGGAAATAAAAAGTCGATTCAACAATCGTTGTTAAAAAGGGGTTGCAAGGTAACAACCGTTCCTTACAATTGCTCCTATGAAGAAATAAAAAAGCTTAATCCGGATGGTATTTTATTGTCCAATGGACCTGGAGACCCAAAGCATCTCAAACATTTATTACCTAACATCTCAAAGGTCATTAAAGCATTTCCGACCCTTGGAATTTGTTTGGGTCACCAACTAGCCGGGTTAGCTTTAGGAGCAGATACAAAAAAATTATTGTTCGGACATCGTGGTGCGAATCATCCAGTCATGGATAAGGACACGAAGACTGTATTTATGACCTCTCAAAATCATAGCTATTATGTAGATGAAAAAAGCTTAGCTGGAACGGGTCTTAAAACTCGATTTTATAATTTACATGATTCAACGATTGAGGGATTTTACCACGAAAGCTATCAGCTAATAACGACACAATTTCATCCTGAAGCAAACCCAGGTCCTTCAGAGGGTGAATATATATTTGATGAATTTTTGCAATTAATTAAAGAAAATAACGGGAGTCAAGTTGCATATGCCTAAAGATCAATCTATCACATCCATATTAGTCATCGGTTCGGGACCGATTATCATCGGGCAAGCGGCAGAATTCGATTATGCAGGCACACAAGCCTGCATGGCCTTAAAAGAGGAAGGGTACCGCGTTATATTAGTAAATAATAATCCGGCTACCATTATGACAGATAGTCATTTTGCTGATGCTATATATTTCGAACCGCTTACAGTAGACGTTATCGAGAAAATTATTTTAAAAGAACAGCCAGATGGGTTACTTGCTACGCTAGGTGGTCAAACGGGACTTAACCTTGCGTTTCAATTAGCTGAGCATGGAATTCTTGAGAAATACGGAGTAAAGGTTCTTGGTACCTCCATTGAGTCAATTAAAAAAGGTGAGGATCGTTCCGCCTTTCGTCAGTTAATGCACGAACTTGGAGAGCCTGTTCCAGAAAGTAAGATCGTTCATACGGTTGATGAAGCAGTTAGCTTTTCAAAAGAAATTGGTTTCCCCATTATCATTAGACCTGCATACACTCTTGGTGGAACAGGTGGAGGAATTGCATCAAATGAGGAGGAATTCCTCCAATTGGTCCAAGGCGGACTTAAGGAAAGTCCGATTCATCAATGCTTAATTGAAAAAAGTATTGCTGGTTTTAAGGAAGTTGAATATGAGGTAATGCGTGATGCTTCAAATACGTGCATTATCATTTGTAATATGGAAAATTTAGACCCAGTCGGAATCCACACAGGTGATTCAATCGTTGTTGCTCCTTCTCAAACATTAACAGACGAAGAATATCAAATGCTTAGATCTGCTTCGATAAAAATCATTTCCGCGCTTGGTATCGTAGGTGGTTGTAATATCCAATTCGCCCTTGATCCGGTAAGTAAGAATTATTACTTAATTGAAGTAAATCCTCGGGTAAGTCGTTCTTCTGCACTTGCTTCAAAAGCAACGGGTTATCCAATCGCGAGAATGGCTGCTAAGCTTTCAGTAGGTTATGAGTTGTCCGAATTAATTAATCCTGTAACAGGTGATACGTTTGCAAGCTTTGAGCCTGCATTGGATTATGTTGTTGTTAAGTTCCCTAAGTGGCCATTTGATAAGTTCCCAACCATTGAGAGAAAGTTGGGTACACAAATGAAAGCAACGGGTGAGGTAATGGGTATTGACCGTAACTTTGAAAGAGCACTATTAAAAGCCATTCGCTCACTCGAAATTAAGGTACAGGATTTAGAGATGTCCTCCTTAAAAACATTAAGTAAAGAACAATTATATGTAGAACTTGCGAAACAAAACGATGAGCGCTTTTTCATCTTAATGGAGCTAATGAGACGTGGAGAAGAAGTAAATACACTGCATGAATTGACGAAGATTGATTTCTTTTTCCTGTACTATATGAAGAAGCTTGCACAGTTCGAAAAGGAAATTTATGAAGCAACTCTCCAAACTGTTACTTCAGAGCAGTTACAGCTTTTTAAAGAAAAAGGATTTAGTGATCTTTTCCTAGCTAAAGCTTGGAATGTAACGGAAGCTGAATTAAGAGAAACACGTAAGAAACACAATGTTTTGCCTGCTTATAAAATGGTAGATACCTGTGCTGCTGAGTTTTCTGCCGTTACGAATTACTTTTACTCCACTTATTTTGGGAAAAATGAACAAATTCCCTCAGATAAAAGAAAGGTAGTCATCGTTGGCAGTGGGCCGATTCGAATTGGGCAAGGAATTGAATTTGATTACTGCTCCGTGCATGGAGTGTTTGCTTTAAAAGACGAAGGAATAGAAACGATAATGATCAATAATAACCCTGAAACGGTTAGTACAGATTTTGCCACAGCTGATCGTTTGTATTTTGAACCGTTAACTGTTGAAGATATCTTGAATGTGTTAGAAGCAGAGCAAACAAACGAGGTTATCATTCAACTAGGCGGTCAAACAGCGATAAACCTAGCGGAAGGTCTTGAACAAGCGGGAGTAACTATTTTAGGTACTGGTTCGAAAGTTATAGATATCCTTGAAGAAAGAGATAAATTTTATCAACTTCTTGATGAACTAAAGATCCCAAGACTAGAAGGCCAATTTGTAAACAGTGTTGAGGAGCTAAATCAGGCAGCTAATTCCATTGGTTTTCCAATCCTCATTCGCCCTTCTTATGTAATCGGCGGAAGAGGTATGGTCACTATAAAGGAATCAAGTGAGCTTCAAGCATTTATTGAAGAGACAGATTTACAGTTCCCATACCTTGTTGATCAATTTCTACCAGCAATAGAAGCAGAGCTTGATCTTGTCAGTGATGGAGAAAATGTTCTCGCTCCAGTGGTGATGGAACATATTGAACGAACAGGCGTCCATTCCGGTGATAGTTTGTCTGTATTGCCTCCTCATACTTTATCGAAAAAAGTACAAGAGAAAATGCTTTCTTATGCAACGAAAATTACTACTCATCTTAAATATAAAGGTCTTCTTAATATACAGTTTATTATTGATCAAGAAGATGTATATGTGCTAGAAGTTAATCCACGTGCTAGTCGTACCGTACCAATTATAAGTAAGGTTACAGGTGTACCATTAGTTCAAATTGCGACAAAAATATTGCTTGGGAAATACCAGTTGTCGAAAAATGATGAGTCATTGAATTTAAATGATCTCCCATTTATTTGTGTAAAGTACCCGGTGTTTTCAAATTATGCGTTAAAAGGCCTAGATTCAAAGGTGAGTCCAGAGATGAGATCAACTGGGGAAGGGATAAGTCTTGCAATGACTTATGAGGAAGCCATGAAGAAATCCTTCCACACGTTGCTGAAGGACCGACCAACTGGAAAAATAGCAGTAAAACCAAGTTATATGTCAGACATCAAACAAGCTGGAATAGATGAAGAAGCAATTATAGAAGCAAATGAATTATCGGCAAACAAAGTAAAAGAAGAGTCAATTATTGCTTATTACAACCCTGATCAAGGACTCGAAGACAAAAATGTAAGGGAAACAGCTACGAAAAATCGTGTTCTTACATTTACAGAAGAAGAAACATTGATAGCTTTCCTAGCTGGGCAAACAGTAAAGGAATTTACCGTTCATTCACTTAATGAATGGTTATCAAAGAAAAAAGAGGTGAAGCTTACATGATCTCTGTTAAAACAATTGAGAAAACAGCTGACTTAAAGGATATGTTAACATTAAAGGATTACTCTTCAGATCAAATTAAAGATCTTTTATCAAACGCGATAAAAATTAAAACTGCTTTTAAGCAGGGGGAGTCATATACTCCACTTAAAGGAAAAATTCTAGGAATGATATTTGATAAGTCTTCCACAAGAACACGTGTATCATTCGAAGCAGGAATGATACAGCTTGGTGGAACAGCCATGTACTTAAACGGAAAAGATTTGCAAATCGGAAGAGGGGAACCGATTTCTGATACGGCGAAGGTGCTTTCAGAGTATATTGATGGAATTATGATTCGTACTCATTATCACCATACGGTTGAAGAACTTGCTAAGCATGCGTCAATTCCAGTCATAAATGGATTAACAGATATGTATCATCCATGCCAAGCACTTGCTGATCTTCAAACGATATTGGAATGTAAAGGCTCATTAACAGGTCTGAAAATTGCCTATATTGGTGATGGCAATAATGTGGCACACTCCCTCATCATTGGAGCTGTAAAAATGGGGATGCATATCGCTGTCGCAAGTCCAGCTGGATACGAACCAAATCCGGAGATTGTAACGTATTCGAAAGAAATCGCTGAACAAACAGGTGGTTCCGTGACGATTACAAACGATGCTGTTGAAGCAGTAAATCAAGCGGATGTTGTGTATACGGACGTTTGGACGAGTATGGGGCAAGAGGAAGAAAATGAAATTCGTCTAAAAGCATTTACCAATTATCAAGTAAATACAGACCTCGTGAAGCATGCGAAGCCTGACTATTTATTCATGCATTGCTTACCTGCTCATCGTGGGGAAGAAGTTTCCCACGAGGTAATTGATGGCGAGAACTCAGTTGTTTTTCATCAAGCAGGTAATCGACTTCATGCACAAAAAGCGTTATTGGTTGAATTACTTGGATAAAAAAGGATTCCTGCGATTTCGCAGGGATTTTTTTATTTGGGTAATACTATAATCGACCATTAGAAAGGAGTGGGATTATGGGACAAAACCATCGTTTTCGTTCAGGTGATAAGGCACCAAATAATGGTGTCTATATAGAGATTGGTGATACAGGTTCTATGGTTTCGAATCCGAAAAAGATTAAGCTAAAAGCAGGCGAACGCTTCCCAGAATCAACAAATGACGAGCGCCAATGGACATATGCTCCAAAGTACACTCATAACTAAGCAAAGCCATCCTACATGGATGGCTTTACTATGTGAAAAATGGATTATAATAGAAAATGAATAAAGGTCAAAAATGGTCAAAGGAGGAGCCTTATGGATTATCAATCAATGACTGAGCGGGTGCAGGTGGCGTTTTCGGAGGCTCAAGCGCTAGCCAGAAAATCAAACCATCAAGAAATGGACGAAGCTCACCTTTTTATGTCTCTTTTCAAAGAGAAGGATAGTTTAGCAACTATGATAATAGAACGTCTTGAGCTTTCGGTGGATCCGTACTTAGAACAGTTGGAACATATACGAAAGAGAAAGCCGGAGGTAGTAAGCGGAAATACACAATCCAATATATATATAACGTCTCTCCTTCAAAAGCTTCTCCTCGAAGCAGACAAAGAGAAGGATGCATTAGAGGATCAATATATGTCTGTTGAACATTTATTGTTAGCTGCAGCCAGCATACAAGAAACGGCATTTAGTCAGTACTTGAAGAAACATAAAATTACTAAGGAAAGATTATTTGAAGTTATTTATGAGATTAGGGGGAATCAAAAGGTGACTTCACAGAATCCAGAATCAACTTATGATGTATTAAATAAATATGGACGTGACTTAGTAGAAGAAGTAAAAAAGGGAAAGATTGATCCTGTAATTGGACGGGATGCGGAGATAAGGAATGTGATTCGAATTTTGTCTCGAAAAACGAAAAACAATCCAGTATTAATTGGAGAACCAGGTGTTGGAAAAACGGCTATCGTCGAGGGGCTTGCTCAACGAATTGTTAGAAAGGATGTACCGGAAGGGTTAAAGGATAAAACTGTTTTTTCGCTTGATATGAGTGCTTTAATCGCAGGTGCAAAATTTCGAGGTGAATTTGAGGAAAGACTGAAAGCAGTTTTAAATGAGGTAAAGAAGAGTGATGGTCGGATTCTTCTATTTATCGACGAGCTTCATACAATTGTAGGAGCTGGAAAAACAGAAGGAGCAATGGATGCTGGGAATATGTTAAAGCCGATGCTTGCTCGAGGAGAACTGCATTGTATAGGTGCAACAACTCTTGATGAACATCGAAAATACATTGAAAAAGACCCTGCACTAGAACGTCGGTTTCAGCAGGTGGTCGTTCAGGAACCGAATGTGGAGGATACCATTTCTATTTTGAGAGGACTAAAGGAACGATTCGAAATTCATCATGGAGTAAATATTCATGATCGAGCAATCGTTACAGCAGCTATTTTGTCTGATCGGTACATCACAGATCGCTTTTTACCGGATAAAGCGATTGATTTAATTGATGAAGCTTGTGCCTTAATTCGAACTGAAATCGACTCGATGCCAACCGAATTAGACGAAGTAGCTCGGAGAGTCATGCAATTAGAGATAGAAGAAGCCGCATTAGTGAAAGAAGAAGATAGTCAGAGTAAAGAACGCCTTCTTATTTTGCAAAAGGAACTGGCAGACGTAAGGGAAAAAGTCGCTACAATGAAGGCGAAGTGGCTTTCGGAAAAAGAAGAAATTCATAAGGTCCAAGAAAAAAGAGAACAAATAGAGAAATTAAGAAGAGAGCTAGAAGATGCGGAGAACAAATATGATTTAAATCGTGCAGCAGAACTTCGACATGGGAAAATCCCGACAGCTGAAAAAGAGCTCGAACTGTTGGAGGAAGAAATGAATTCGAAGCAAGGGGAACGATTGCTTCGTGAAGAGGTTACAGAGGAGGAAATCGCCAATATCGTCTCTCGTTGGACAGGCATCCCTGTTGTAAAGTTAGTTGAGGGAGAAAGAGAGAAGTTGCTTCGGCTAGAAAGTATTTTACAAGAGAGGGTAGTTGGGCAATCCGAAGCAGTCGAGCTTGTTTCTGATGCCGTATTACGAGCTCGGGCTGGAATTAAGGATCCCAATCGACCAATTGGCTCATTTATTTTCCTAGGACCAACTGGTGTTGGTAAAACAGAATTAGCAAAAGCACTTGCGCAAATATTATTCGATAGCGAGGAAAAAATCATTCGAATCGATATGTCTGAATACATGGAAAAGCATGCTGTTTCAAGATTAATTGGTGCTCCTCCTGGATATGTTGGTTATGAAGAGGGTGGACAGCTTACAGAATCGGTGAGAAGAAAGCCTTATTCAGTAATTCTACTAGATGAAATAGAGAAGGCTCACCCTGAGGTTTTTAATATTTTATTACAAATGTTAGATGATGGAAGAATTACTGATTCTCAAGGGCGAACGGTAGATTTTAAAAATACCATTATTATTATGACATCCAATATTGGCTCTCATATATTGTTAGAAAACCAATCAAATAAGCATGAAGGAAAGGAAAAAGTACTTGAGTTATTAAGAGCTCATTTCCGACCTGAATTTTTAAATCGAATTGACGAAATTATTACCTTTAACCCTCTAGATTTATCAGCTATTAAGGAAATTGTTAGCAAATTAATAAATGAATTGAGTCTGCGAGTTAAGGAACAAAATATACACGTGGAAATATCGGATGAGGCAAGAGAGTATATAGCTACACATGGATTTGATCCTGTATACGGTGCTAGGCCGTTAAAAAGATATATACAACGAAATATTGAGACCCTGTTAGCTAGGGAAATTATTTCAGGTAAGGTAAAGGAGAAAAATACTGTACAGATCGAATTGGTAGACGGTAAAATAAAATTAAATATCCTTTGATCAATTAAAAAGTCATCCCTTGAATATGGATGACTTTTTTCAAACCGTTTTATTAAGATTAATGTGTTTCATGACCAGCTGGCTCATTCGGTAAAACAGCACCAATTACAATAATTAGTACCGTAACAATCACTCCAACTATGGCACCGGTTTCAAAATGGAATGCAGCTCCAATCATCGACGAAACAACGTATGAAAGCATTTGTACTAATAAGAACGTCCAGAAAAATGTCCAAAAGTAACTCATTTTTTTCACCTCTTACATATTGAAATCTTCATTCATCTTACCATATCACTATAAAATAATAAATGAATAATGACAAAACAAGGTAGAAATTTATCAGTCAATTCACCGAATATAGGCTAATCTCCCTTTCATTTTAAATAATGATTCATACATTATTATGGAGCAAAATGACGTTGAAGGAGTTTTTAGTATGGAGAACCGAAACTTTAAACTGGATACCGAATGGAATATGATTCATTATCCCGAAAAACCACGCGGTTTCGGTATCTTAATTATTGGTGACGAAAGGCATTTTGTTGATGAGAAAAGTAGTTTTTGGACGCAAAATGAAGGGAAATGGACACTCATTCAGAAGCTCAGAGAAACAGGCTATACGGTTTTTTATTCTAACCTCTACGGAAAGCATTGGGGTTGTGAAAAGGCCGTTAAGCTAGCGAAAAGACTCTATGAGTATGTTATCCGCACTGAAATAATTAATGAAAATATTCATATTTTAGCTGAGGGTATGGGAGCGCTAGTTGCTTTAAAGCTGATTGATATGATGGAGGAAAATATTCGTTCAACGGTTCTTATCAACCCTATTCTTTCTTTAAAAGATCACTTAGATCAAGAAAAGGAACATAAATTCTTTTATAAGAAGCTTATGAGAGAACTGTCTCAATCCTACGAACAAGAGCATCATCAGATCGTCGAGTTGCTGATCAGTGATCAGGGTGACCGACATGTGAAACCGAAGACCCCAACGAAGATCATTCATGTCCTGTCCGGAAATCGTGCATATAAACAATCCAATTTACTAAAAGAATTGTCAGTGAAGTGGGAGGATACGAATTCGCCTGTTACTGTTTGTTATATGCTGCCAGAGAAAAAGCAGCAAATCGCTCAACAAGTTACAAAATTTTTAAAACAGCATGAAAAAGTACTGTAATGAAGAACTAAGAATAGTGGTGACTCCCTGCGCATATACTGGTATATCGAGTAACAGGGAGGCTTTTTTTATGGACAAGGTACTTGTACTTGGAGCTTTGGAGGAGCTCGGATTTGAAATGACTAATTTCCTCTTAGAAGAAGGCTACGAAGTCAGAGGAATACACCTCCAAACAGGACATGAAACAATCTATAACGAGAGAAGAATGGAGATTGGGAGAAATGCAAATTTTGAAGAAATAGCTCTAAATGATTGGCTTCAACAAAGTGATTTTAATACAACATCAACTTGGGTATTTCTGAATAACTTTGACGAAAATGTAAGACATGTTTGGATGAAAGAAAATAGTAATCTAAAAAGGAAGTTACAGACCCTAGCTACAAATTCTAAAAACTTAAAATTTATAGTTATTCACCCTTTCACAGAGTGGGAAAAACGGAACGAAAATGAGTATGTTGGAAATGTAATGAGTTTTTTTATATCATTATCACATAAAGCATATGAACGAAATGAGTTTTCTTCCATCATTAGAGCAATAATGGACATCGTTGTATTAAGGTGAAAAAATTACTTTTCATTCTTTATATGTTAAAGGTAGAATGTAATAGATAAATAGTAAGTAAGGGACTTTCACTTTTTTCGTTGAGTGTCCTTTTGAAAGGCGGAAAAGAAAATGCGTAAGATGTTTGTTCGGGTTGGATTGTTACTTCTTTTAAGCCTTCCTTTCCTGACAAGCTGTGGACAACCTATGTCTTCTGGCGAGCTTAAGAAGGTTGGATTATTGGTGCCAGATACAATCAACGACCAGGTTTGGGGGACGAAAGGTTATAAAGGAATGTTAAAAATTCAATCCCGATTTAAAGTGGACGTTTATTATAAAGAGGACATGAACTCAGAGGCAATCGTTGAAAGAGCGATAAAAGAGTTTGATCAAAAAGTAGTAAATCTCATTTTTGGACATGGCAATGAGTACGGTCCTTATTTTAACAACTTAGCAGATAAGTACCCTGAGATTCATTTCGTGAGTTTTAATAGTGATGCTCAAATGGAAAATACAACGAGCTTAAACTTTGAAGCATATGCTATGGGTTTTTTTGGTGGAATGGTAGCAGGGAAGATGACAAAAACCAATGAAATTGGGATTATTGCTGCATATGAATGGCAGCCAGAAGTAAAAGGATTCCTTGAGGGAGCTCAATACCAAAATAAGGATGTATCTGTACAAATTGATTATGTTGGCCATTGGGATGATGATGATAAGGCCTTAACCTTTTTAGATCATATGTTAAAAAACAAGGTGGATGTCATCTATCCAGCAGGTGACGGATACAATGTGCCAGTTATTGAGAGAATAAAAGAAAATGGTTTGTATGCAATAGGTTTTATTTCTGACCAGTCAGATTTAGGGGAATCCACGGTTCTTACTAGCACCGTTCAACATGTAGATAGACTTTATGAATTAGTTGCTGAAAAATATAGCAAGAATGAGCTGCAAACAGGAAACCTTTCCTTTGATTTTCAAGATAATGTGATATCCTTGGGTAAGTTCAGTCCTGAAGTGGATAAAGAATTTGAAAAAGAAATAACCGAATTAATAACAAAGTACAAAGAAACGGGTAAATTGCCAAATCAATAGGAGGATTTTCAACATGTCTCAAGACAAAACAATGGAATTTATGGGCATTGCTATGAAATACTTACCGGAGGCCAAGGAGCAATTAGAAAATGCAGGCATTGAATTATCTATGGAACTCATTCAGCCTTTTATGACGTTGTTTACGAAAGTTATGCAGGAAGCATATGAACTTGGTGTTAAAGATGCAATGCAAGAAGAAGAATAAAAACAAGGCTGATTCTCTAACAAAAGAGATATCAGCCTTGTTTTGTTTATTTTTTAGAGCTCAAAAATGATGAAATAACTGGTTTGATTTGCTTATATAATGGTTTTAGGTTTTGAGCAGAGGTCATTAATGTGTCAAAATGATTCATAAGCTCGGGTAAATTCACATTGTTTATAGCTTTCTCTATTGCTGTTTGGTTTTTAGGACTATTATTAAGTGATTCCTCTTTTGAGTGTGACCGTCTTTTTCCAAAAAGCCATTCTTGCTCGGACATGCCTTCAACACTTTCCGTTTGCTCCGTCTCTTGATTGGATTCTCTTCTGGATGGAAACATTAGTGCTGAAAAGGGATCTCTATCATCTTTCTTACTCAGCATCATTCTACCTCCTTTCACCCTTATTAATAAGTTATGAAATGGAATAAAGAATGTATGGACGATAGATGGTGAATGTACATAAAATGGATAAAAAGATTGATAAAACGGGGAACTACTGTTAAAATTTTAGTACCAAGTCATAATAATTGATAATAAGTGTAGTTATATAAAGGAGCTGGGAACATGAAGGCGGGAATTATCGGTATTGGTAGATGTCTTCCAGATAAAGTACTGACAAATGCGGACTTAGAAAAGATAGTTGACACCTCTGATGAGTGGATTCGTACTAGAACAGGTATTGAAGAAAGAAGAATCGCTGAAAAAGACGTTAATACATCCGATTTAGGCTTCGAAGCTGCAAAAAAAGCACTTGAAGATGCACAGATTTCACCTGAGGAAATTGGCTTAATACTAGTAGCAACAGTGACACCAGATCAACCGTTTCCTTCCGTAGCTTGTATGTTACAAGAGAAATTAGGTGCAGTAAACGCTGCGGCTATGGATATTAGTGCAGCGTGTGCAGGGTTTATGTACGGAATGATTACAGCTAAGCAGTTTATTGAGAGTGACAGCTATAAATATGTGTTAGTAGTTGGTGTTGAGAAATTATCAAAAATTACGGATTGGCAAGACCGAAATACAGCTGTATTGTTTGGTGATGGAGCCGGTGCAGTAGTCATGGGTAAAGTAACGGAAGGTAGAGGTATACTTTCTTTTGAGCTGGGAGCGGACGGTACAGGTGGTAAGCATCTTTACCAGGAAGATTATATTGTAATGAATGGTAGAGAGGTATTTAAGTTCGCAGTTAGACAAATGGGAGAAAGTAGCGTAAATGTTCTTGAAAAGGCAGGACTTTCAAAAGAAGACGTTGACTTTTTAATACCGCATCAAGCGAATATTCGAATTATGGAGGCTTCAAGACAAAGACTAGAGCTTCCTGAAGAAAAAATGTCTAAAACCGTTGATAAATATGGAAATACCTCAGCAGCATCTATTCCGATTTCTTTGGTAGAAGAGGTAGAGGCTGGTAAAATAAAAGAGGATGACCTGATTGTTATGGTAGGCTTTGGCGGAGGATTAACTTGGGGTGCCATTGCCATTCGTTGGGGCAAATAATTATTTAAATTATATATTCATTATAGAAAATCAAAGGAGTTGCCAGACATGACGAAGAAAAGAGTAGTTGTAACAGGGGTTGGCGCTGTTACTCCAGTTGGTAATAACGTTGAAACAGCATGGAACAATGTATTAGCAGGTGTATCTGGTGTAGGACCGCTTACTAGATTAAATGCAGATGAATACCCAGCAAAAGTAGCTGCAGAGGTAAAGGATTTCCAAGTTGAAGATTTTATTGATAAAAAAGATGCTCGAAAAATGGATCGTTTCACTCATTATGCTGTAGCAGCAGCTAAGATGGCGGTTGAAGACTCAAGACTTGAGATTAATGACAGCAACTCGCATAATATTGGTGTTTGGATTGGATCAGGTATCGGTGGAATGGAGACCTTTGAAAGTCAGTATGAAACATTCTTAAGCCGTGGCTATCGAAGAGTTAGTCCGTTTTTCGTACCAATGATGATTCCAGATATGGCAACAGGTCAGGTTTCCATTACACTAGGAGCAAGAGGATTTAACTCTTGTACCGTAACTGCTTGTGCCACAGGAACAAATTCAATTGGTGATGCCTTTAAGGTAATTCAACGAGGAGACGCAATTGCAATGGTGACTGGTGGAGCAGAGGCGCCAATTACAAAAATGTCTGTTGCAGGTTTTTGTGCAAACACTGCACTATCTACGAATCCTGATCCAAGTAAAGCAAGTCGCCCTTTTGATCAAAATCGTGATGGTTTTGTTATTGGAGAAGGAGCAGGAATTATTGTATTAGAAGAATTGGAGCATGCTTTAGCTCGTGGGGCAAAAATCTATGCAGAAATCGTTGGCTATGGAGCAACAGGGGATGCCTACCATATTACTGCACCAGCACCAGGTGGAGAAGGTGGAGCGCGTGCAATGAAAATGGCTATAAATGATGCTGGTTTAAACGTTAATGAAGTAGACTATGTGAACGCACATGGAACAAGTACCGATTACAATGATCGCTTTGAAACATTAGCTCTTAAAGAAGTGTTTGGTGAACATGCGTATAAGCTTGCCGTGAGTTCAACAAAGTCTATGACAGGTCACTTGCTTGGAGCAGCAGGGGGAGTGGAAGCGATCTTTAGCGTATTAGCGATTAAAGAAGGCATGATTCCTCCAACGATTAACTATGAAACACCAGACCCAGAATGTGATTTAGACTATGTTCCAAATGAAGCTAGAAAACAAGAAGTACAAGTGGCTATGAGTAATTCGCTTGGCTTTGGTGGTCATAACGCAACCATCGTTTTTAAAGCATATAAATAAAATGAAACAGAGTGGAGTAATATCCGCTCTGTTTTTTTAATGCTTTAATCAAGTTTTGGATGTTTTCTCATAATATGCTATTACAGTGTAAAAGAAATGGGGGAGTTGGGTGGTAGTCGCACGCACGGATAAATGGTTAGAAAAAGAATTCTCGAATCCTGTTGCTATATGTAAAAGATTTCTAAAAGAGTTTAATGAAAGTGAGTCAAAGCCTATATATGAATATCTTACCTCGTTTGGGATGTATCGACCTAATCATGCAAGCTTTCGAACATATGAGACATTAAAAAAGAAAAAAACATGGGAAACGATTAACAAGATTTATGAAAAGTATAGAAAAAAGTGGCTTGGACCCCAAGTAAATATCTATATTTTCCCTATAAATCAATCGAGCGCTTCCTTTTTTAGAGAGCGGAAAACAAGAAAATCTGGTGTTTCTTTTCCTGATAGAATGTTTTTATTTATCGGAGATTATGAGGATGAAAAAGAGTTAGAGGCTTTATTTGTCCATGAATACCATCATGTGTGCCGGATGAAAAAACAAAACAGGAAACCGATAGAGTTTACTTTACTAGACTCCATTATATTAGAAGGCCTTGCAGAATTGGAAGTTGAAAAAAACTGTGGAACAGAATACTTGGCCGACTGGTGTCATTATTATAGTCAGGAAGACATAGAAATGTACATGAAGAAATATATCATGTCCAACTTAAAATTGAAAAAAACAGATAAACAACATGATCAATTATTATTTGGGGTTGGTGCATATCCAAAACTATTAGGTTATGCATGTGGGTATTACCTTGTTAGAAAGTATTACAAGGAAAATTACTTTTCTACAAAAACGTCATTTACAATTCAAGGAAAACATTTTATTACGCTTATCGAAGAAACCTAGTTGTATCAAGGGTTTCAAATACACTTTAAAGCCTTAAAGTAGAGGCTTTTTCTGTTTTTTCAATAACGTGAATGTTTTTAATTATGAAGCTCCTACCAAAAGGTATCGGTAAAATTAATTCAGGTAGCATTCAATTTGAAGGTGTGCATTTAGAACAAATGTCAGATAAAGAGATTAATAGTATCCGTGGAAAAGATATCGCGATGATATTCCAGGAACCTATGACCTCACTAAATCCAGTGTTTTCCATTGGTTTTCAAATTCAAGAAGTGTTATTTAATCATATGAAAATCTCGAAAAAAGAAGCGAGATTAAAGAGTATTGCTTTGTTAAAAAGTGTAGGTATATCAAGACCAGAGAAAATTATTGATGAGTACCCGCATCAGCTCTCTGGAGGCATGAGGCAGAGAGTAATGATAGCGATTGCAATCGCTTGTCAACCTAAGCTGTTGATTGCCGATGAACCGACGACAGCTCTGGATGTAACGGTTCAGGCACAAATATTAGAACTACTTAAAGATATCCAAAAAGTGAATGATATGTCAGTCATTTTAATTATGATGAACTTTCCATTCCTACTATTTGTCATCGTCTTAAAGTCTATTTTCTTAGAATCAAGCACAGCTACCTTAATTTTTGTCATCTCGGTACTGAGCTGGACAGGAACAGCACGTCTTGTTAGAAGTAAGGTAATGGCTGAAAAGGAAAATGAATATATTTTGAGTGCGATATCAATAGGGTGCTCACCTTTTAAAACGATTACGAAGCACTTACTTCCAAACGTTATGTCTACAATTATCGTACAAGCCACATTAACTTTAGCTGTTATGATTGTTGCAGAAACAGGTCTTAGCTTTTTAGGCTTTGGTGTACCGATGAATATACCAAGCTGGGGGAATATGCTTCAGGAAGCACGCAGTCCTGATGTGTTGACTAGTAAATGGTGGATTTGGATACCACCAGCAGCAGTGTTAACAGGTACGATATTATCCATTAATTTCATAGGTGAAGGGTTTAAGGACGCATTTAACCCTAAATCAAACAGATAAAACTACCAATTCAATTTGGTAGTTTTTTTTGTCTCATAAGTTGTCCACCAATAACATATGTATGTAGAAAAGAAGGCTGGGGGAAAGGCGATGAAGAGAGTGGGGAAATTTCTATGATTATGAGAATTTTCCTTTTACTAACTGGTTTTGGACTAGCTGTACTAGGTGGGATAAGTACGATTGCGTACCTAAATTTATTAACGACAGGATATACGATGATAGACTATCTTGAATTTATAAAGGGACGTGTAGAGTGCTATCTATTTCTAGTTGGTATGTTGATTATATGGTTAAGTATTTATTTTCCAGGTAAAGAGGAATAATACAATAATTGGATTAAGATTTCATAAAAGGAATAAATTAACGTTAACCTGCCCATACTGAATGACAAACAGAGAGTGAAGTGAGGGGTTAATAAATGTTGTATCTTCATGATGTTTGGGTAAATTGGTTTGAAGGAGAAGAGAACGGGTACAATGTCTGTCACTTTCATGAGTGGCGGAAAGATGACGGAGTCGAACTTCTAGATCAGGTTCCCTTGTTAAAGGTTGAGTCAGTGTTGTTTAACTATATTGAAAATGATCTTTCAGAACTCCCACAACAGCTATTGGACGATGTTTATCAAAAGGCATATTTACGTAAAAATCACGAGCGCATTCAGCTAGAGTATTGCTTTGTGGTCACTGATGGCACGGGAATACTAGTAGTGGATACTATCGGCTACAATATACCGATTCGGAAGAGTAGGTTGATTCCAAGGCAAGAACAGCTAGTTTATGAGATGATTGATAAGCATGACACCATGCCCTATGCATTTAATGATCATTCTTCATTAAAAGAATTTCATATTTTATCACCAGCACCAGAGCTAATGAACGGGTTAACTAGAAAAGAGAGACAACTAAAGCAGTTGTTATTTATGGCCCTAGACCAGCTTCACTCATCAAATAACGCCGCAGAAGTAAGATACTGGTATACAGAGTGGAATCCGGAAAAGTATTCAGAAATTCAAGACCTGACATTTGAAAATGTTTGGCAGGAATTATATGAAAATACAAAGTACGGTTGGTCCTTTAAGCATGAGACCTTTTGTGAAAACTTAATAAAAGGCCAGCCCTTCTTTGAGAAGTTGTGGGAAATGGAGCATGGTCCGAAAGTAAATTAAAAAGGCTGGATATCCAGCCTTTTTAATTTACTTTCTTTTTCTTCCTAGCCCCATAGCCGTTTCCATTTTCTTAACCATTTTACTAGCAACTTCATTGGCTCTAGCTGCGCCTCTATCGAGGATTTCATCCAGTTCAGTAGATTGCATTAACTGATGGTATTTTTTCTGAATCGGTTCAAATTCATTAATTAGAACTTGTGCTAGTTCTGATTTAAAGTCTCCGTAACCTTTTCCTTCATACTGATTCTCTAATTCTTCAATCGTTTTTCCAGTTAAGATGGAATAGATCGATAATAAATTCGAAACTCCAGGTTTATTTTCCTTGTCAAACTTTACTATACCTTCAGAGTCAGTAACAGCGCTTTTAATTTTCTTTTCTATTTGCTTTGGTTCATCCAATAATGATATAAATGCTTTTTGATTAGGGTCAGACTTACTCATTTTTTTCGTTGGATCTTGTAAGGACATAATCCGAGCGCCAACTTTTGCAATTCGAACCTCTGGAATAGTGAAAATATCATTGTACTTCTTATTAAAGCGCTCCGCTAAATCACGTGTAAGCTCTAAATGCTGCTTCTGATCTTCTCCCACAGGAACAAGGTCCGTTTTGTAAAGCAAAATATCCGCAACCATTAAAGGTGGATAAGTAAGCAATCCAGCAGAAACAGCATCTTTCCCAGCAGATTTATCCTTAAACTGTGTCATTCTTTCAAGCTCTCCAATATAAGATATACATTGGAACATCCAGCCTGCCTGTGCGTGAGCTGGAACTTCAGATTGAATAAATAACGTAACCTTTTCAGGATCTAATCCAACCGCAATGTACAAGGCAGCGAGACTGCGAATATTTTTTCTAAGTTGCTGAGCATCCTGAGGGACCGTAATAGCGTGTTGGTCAACGATACAGAAATAACAGTTATATTCATTTTGAAGTTCAACGAATTGTTTCAAGGCGCCTATGTAATTTCCTAGTGTTATCATTCCGCTCGGTTGGATACCAGAGAAGATAGTTTTCATGAAAGTTCCTCCTTTTAAGTGGAAAAAACCACCTCTCCAAACTAATACTAGGAAAGAGTGGCAGAATATTAACCACAAACTTTAAAATCACTCATTAATTATGTAATAAGATGCTTATTAAAAATTATAAGTAACTATTCTCTTTTAATCAAGAACTACCGCTTACATATAGTAGAAGAGGAGTGCTATGAGACAAAGTGCTAAATTAATAAAGCCTACGAACAGTAACGGAGAATATTTAACAGTAATTATTTGTGATAAGGGTCTCATTTCATCCACGGTTTCTCTTGTTACATCTTTTCCAGCAAAAATTAATCGAAAGGATTTAGTTACAACGTCAAAAAATCCTGTATTGACAGTAAATATAGCTAAAGATATAAAAAGGAGCAAACTTGAAATATAGAAGCTTTTATTTATGTAATTTAAAACTGAAATGCTATTACTAAAAAACATTAGAATGAAAATTATTATTTGAGAGCATAATAAAAGTGCTAAATTTAGCTTTGTTTTAACCGTTTTCATTAGGTGATCCTCTCTAAAATTATTATATCTAAAAAGTATTAAAGCAAAAAACTATTTGGTCGGGTTAGATATTCATTTACTAATAAATGCTAATTATATCATAGTATATCTAAAGTCGATGTTAACAATTATAACAATAGTATAAAATTTTTTTGAAAAAACATGTACAAAAAGTAATTTAAATGTATAATAACTAATGTACAACTTTTCAGAAAAAACAATCTAAGGAGGTCTATCAGTGAAAAAGTCAAAATTTTCATTGCTTTTAGTCCTAACACTAGTTCTTAGCATGTTTTTAGCTGCATGTTCTGGTGGAAATAAAGAGGACGAAGCAAAAACTGATAATGATTCAGAAGCAACAGGTTCTGAATTAGCAGAAAACCAAGAAATCACAGTACTAGAATCAGCGGAAATTCCATCTATGGACTCTGTACTTGCTGAAGACACTGTAGGTTTCACAATGATCAATAACGTTAACGAAGGATTATATCGCCTAGATCAGGAACAAAATCCAATTCCTGCTTTATCTGACGGTGAACCAACTGTTAGCGAAGACGGTACTGTTTACACATTCAAACTTAGAGAAGCTAAATGGTCTAATGGTGATGCTGTAACAGCTAACGACTTCGTATATGCATGGCAACGTGCACTATTACCTGATTCTGCTTCATTCTACGGTCCTTACATAATGACTGGAGTAATTAAGAACGCAGATAAAGTAAAAGCTGGAGAAGTTGACCCAAGTGAGCTTGGTATTAAAGCATTAAGCGATACTGAGTTAGAAGTAACACTTGAAAAGCCAGTTCCTTACTTTAAAGCTTTAATGGCATTCCCTACTTTCTATCCACAAAACCAAAAGTTTGTTGAAGAAAAAGGCGCAGACTTTGCAAAGAATGCTGAAAACCTAATCTTTAACGGTCCTTTCAAAATGACTAAGTGGGATGGGGTTGCTGCAACTGAGTGGACTCTTGAAAAGAACGAAGAGTACTGGGATGCAGAAAACGTTACTTTAACAAAAATCAACTATAATACATCTAAAGATCCACAAGCAGCTGCAAATGCTTTTGAAGCAGGACAAGCTGATGTAACACCAAAACTATCAACACCAGCGGTTATCTCGCAATATGAGGGAGATTCTCGTCTTTTAACATGGTTAGAGCCAACTGAATTCTGGTTAAAGTTTAACCAAGAAAACGAAGCTCTAGCTAACAAAAACATTCGTTTTGCTCTTTCTTTAGCGTTTGATAAAGATGCTTTAGTAAACGATATTCTTCAAAACGGTTCTTTAGCTGCTAACTATGCGGTACCTGCCGATTTCGTTAAGCACCCAGAAACTGGTGAAGACTTCCGTGCAGCAAACGGAGATTTAAATGCATTTGATGCAGAAAAAGCAAAAGAATATTGGGAAAAAGGTCTAGCTGAACTAGGCGTAGAAAGTCTTGAATTAAACTTCCTTGGTGGAGACACTGAGACTTCAAAGACAGTTGATGCTTTCCTTAAGGATCAACTACAAAATAACCTTCCAGGTTTAACAATTAACCTTGAAAGTGTTCCATTCTCTGTACGTCTTGACCGTGAAGATACTCAAAATTATGATATCCTTCATGCTGGTTGGGGTCCTGACTATCCAGATGCAATGACATTTTCTGATCTTTGGTTAACTGGTGGAGGACACAACAAAATGTCTTTCTCTAACGCTAAATATGATGAGCTAGTAAAATCTGCTCAAACTGAGTTAGCTGATAAGCCTGCAGAGCGTTTTGAAGCTCTACAAGAAGCTGAAAAGGTATTGTTTGAGGATGCAGCTCTTGCTGGAACATACCAACGTGCTTCAAATTTACTAGTAAACGAAAAGCTTGAAGGCTTTACTTACCATATCTTTGGACCAGAGTACAGCTGGAAGTTTGCGAAACTAAATAAATAATTTACCATATAATTAATATGGTGAAATGATGTACAATGAAATAGGAGAGAGAGTATATTCGCTTAAATATACTCTCTTTTTCCCTGTAATCAAATTGTCGAAACATGGGGAAAATTCAAAATAAGTAGGAGGTGCACAGATGATTAAATATATTAGCCAAAGGGTTATTTATATGATAATTACTCTATTTCTAATTGCCTCAATGACGTTTTTCTTAATGAAGCTTGTTCCAGGAACACCGTTTAAAAACCAAGCAAAAATGTCAGATGAGCAACTTGAGATGATGCTTGAATATTATAAGCTTGATGAACCTGTTCCAGTTCAGTATGTGGCGTATATGACAAACTTAGTTAAGGGTGACTTAGGTACTTCTTATCAATTTGCTAATACACCAGTATCAGAATTATTAGGTGCAAGGATAGGTGCCTCTGCATTACTAGGATTTCAAGCTCTATTAGTAGGTACAATTGTAGGTATCATTCTTGGGGTGTTAGGAGCCCTAAGGCAAAATACGTGGGTAGATTATGGAACGACCTTTATAGCTGTTATTGGTAAATCCATTCCTTCATTTGTTTTTGCTGGATTGCTTCAATATTATATAGGTGTAAAACTAGGTTGGTTCCCTGTTGCATTCTGGAAAGGTCCTGAATACACGGTTATGCCAACGATTGCACTTTCGATGTTCCCGATTGCCATTGCAGCTCGTTTTATGAGAACAGAAATGGTAGAAGTTCTAGGGTCGGATTATATTACATTAGCTAGAGCAAAAGGTGCAAACTACTTTGAAATCGCATTTAAGCATGCGTTAAGAAATGCTTTAATTCCAGTTATCACTGTATTAGGTCCGCTTGCTGTAAGCTTAATGACTGGTTCTCTAGTTATTGAAAAGATCTTCTCTGTTCCAGGACTAGGAGAGCAGTTTGTAAAATCGGTTCAAGTGAATGACTATTCGGTCATTATGGCAACCACTCTATTATTTGCGTTCCTATTTATTGTTGTTATTTTAGTGGTTGATATTCTTTATGGCTTGATTGATCCAAGAATTCGTTTAGCGGGAGGGAAGAAATAATGGCACAATTTGATGAGAAAATCAGCAAAGACCAATTTGAGCCCGCTATTATTGACGCATCAACAAGTGAGCGCATTTCTAAACCAAGTCTAAACTATTGGCAGGATGCGTGGTTACGTGTTAGAAAAAATAAAGGTGCGATTGTAAGTTTAGTAGTGATCGGAATTTTAATTATTATGGCTTTAATTGGGCCATCATTAAGTAAATTTGAGTTTGATAAGCAAAACACGAAACATGCTAACTTACCACCTCGTATTGCGGCATTAGAAAATGTTTCATGGTTACCATTTGATGGAACTAGAACGTTGAAAAATGGTAATGTGGTAAATCCTTATGAGCAGAAGCAAATTGAAGAGTACTACTGGTTTGGTACAGATGCTCTAGGGAGAGACCAATTTTCTCGTGTATGGAAAGGGATGCAAATCTCTCTATATATCGCATTCTTAGCGGCCTTTATCGATATGGTTATCGGTGTAGCCTTCGGTGCTATTTCTGGTTACTTTGGTGGACGTATTGATAATATTATGCAAAGAATTATTGAAGTACTTTCAGGAATTCCAAATCTCGTTATTGTTATTTTGATGATTATAGTTTTAAAGCCGGGAATTATATCAATTACAGTCGCATTAACCATTACCGGTTGGGTTAGTATGGCTCGTGTCGTTCGGGCCCAAGTTTTAAAATTGAAAAACCAAGAGTTTGTTCTAGCGTCACGTACACTTGGTGCTAGCCATTCGAAAATTATCTTTAAACATTTAATTCCTAATCTCGCAGGTGTTATCATTATTAACACAATGTTTACGATCCCTAACGCAATTTTCTTTGAAGCCTTCTTGAGCTTTATCGGTTTAGGTCTTCAAGAGCCATTAGCATCATTAGGAACGCTTATTGATGAAGGATTTAAATCAATGATTGCCTTCCCATACCAAATGCTAGTTCCGGCGATTATTATTTCTGTCATTATGATTGCATTTAATATGATTGCAGATGGTCTTCGCGACGCGTTAGATCCTAAAATGAGAGACTAAGGCAGGTGAGAAAAGATGTCAAAAATATTAGAAGTAAATAACTTAAATATATCTTTCCATACGTTTGCTGGAGAAGTTAAAGCGATTCGTGGAGCTAACTTTCATCTTAATAAAGGAGAAACTCTTGCCATAGTTGGAGAATCTGGTTCAGGGAAGTCTGTAACAACAAAGGCTATTATGCGTCTTTTACCTGAGACTAATTCTGAGATTAAAGAGGGCGAAATCCTGTTTGATGGAAAAGATTTAACAAAATTATCGGACAAGCAAATGCAATCGATTCGTGGCAAGGAAATCTCTATGATCTTTCAAGATCCAATGACTTCTTTAAATCCAACAATGACGGTTGGTAAGCAAATCATGGAACCAATTATTAAACACCAAAATATGAGTAAATCAGCAGCTAAGCAACGGGCGATTGAGCTTTTAAAGTTGGTTGGCATTCCAATGGCGGAGGAACGCTTTAAACAATATCCTCACCAATTCTCTGGTGGTATGAGACAGAGGGTTGTTATTGCGATTGCTTTAGCATGTAACCCTAAGGTCTTGATTGCTGACGAACCAACCACTGCTTTAGACGTTACGATTCAAGCACAAATTTTGGAGCTAATGAAAGATTTACAGAAAAAAATTGATACATCTATTATCTTTATTACGCATGATTTAGGTGTGGTTGCCAATGTAGCAGACCGAGTAGCGGTTATGTACGGAGGGAAAATTATTGAGATCGGTACAGTAGATGAAATTTTCTACAATCCGCAGCATCCGTATACATGGGGTTTAATTAGCTCGATGCCAGACTTGGATACAGCTGAAGATGAGCTATATGCGATTCCAGGTTCACCACCAGACCTTCTTAACCCTCCAAAGGGAGATGCGTTTGCCCCTCGTAACGAATATGCGATGAAAATTGATTTAGAACAAGAGCCTCCAATGTTTAAAGTATCGGATACACATTACGCAGCAACATGGCTACTTCATCCGGATGCTCCAAAGGTTGAGCCACCAGCAGCTGTCATGAAAAGAAAAGAAATGTATCCAGGCTACAATAATAAATAAGGAGGTAAATCAATGGAAACTAGAAAGAAATTGCTTGAAATTAAAAATTTAAAGCAATACTTCAATGTCGGTAAGCCAAACGAAGTCAGAGCAGTTGATGGGATTAGTTTCGATATATATGAAGGTGAAACATTAGGCCTCGTAGGAGAATCAGGATGTGGAAAATCTACAACTGGTCGAACCATTATAAGACTTTATGATGCAACAGACGGAGAAGTTTTATATGATGGGGTTAATGTACATGGGAAAAAATCTAAAGAAGAGTTAAAGGCATTTAATCATAAAATGCAAATGATCTTCCAGGATCCATATGCTTCCTTAAATCCAAGAATGAAAGTTTCTGATGTCATTGCTGAAGGAATCGATATCCATGGTTTAGCAAAAACGAAAGAAGATAGAATGAACAAAGTGTATGAACTATTAGAAACGGTTGGATTAAACAAAGAGCATGCGAACCGTTATCCACATGAATTCTCAGGTGGTCAAAGACAACGTATTGGTATTGCTCGTGCTCTAGCAGTTGATCCAGACTTCATCATTGCTGACGAACCGATCTCAGCTCTTGACGTGTCAATTCAAGCACAAGTAGTTAACTTAATGAAAAAGCTTCAAAAGGAAAAAGGGTTAACTTACTTGTTTATTGCACATGACCTTTCAATGGTGAAGTATATCAGTGACCGAATTGGAGTTATGTACTTCGGAAAGCTTGTAGAACTAGCTCCAGCAGATGAATTATATAATAATCCAAAGCACCCATACACTCAATCTTTGCTTTCTGCAATTCCACTACCAGATCCTATATCAGAGCGTTCAAGAAAACGCAAAACTTATGATCCCAAGATGCATAATTACCAGGCGGATGAAACCGTCCAATTACGTGAAGTATCACCAGGACATTTCGTTCTATGTTCTGAGAAGGAATTTGAACAATATAAGAAATAATAAAAACGATCTCGAGGACGAGATCGTTTTTCATTTGAAGAAAGATACGCTTTACACTATCATTGATAATAGATGAAGCGCTTACGAAACGTGGTAAAGCAATAGATTTATTATTTTCTTTTTCCACCAACTTGTTTCCAGCCAGTTTGAAATTTCGCTGATTGGTCTACAAACTCTGCTTTTTGTTTACCACCAAATAACTTCTGTCCAATTCCATTTGTAACGACTCCTAAAACAGCGGTGATTCCTATGATTAATAATGCAACAATGGTAAGGTCGGTAATGTAACTACCCATAATAAACCTCCTTTACGAATAACTGGCATAAGCGCGGTTATGTAATTCCCACTACTTTCTATTCTAAAGAATTATCCCTAGTATGAAAAGAGTAATATTAACAAAAAATTGTATCGTAAGAAAACTTTCTAAAATGGAATATAGTTCGTAAACAATCAAACCAATAAAAGGAGTATCCTTATGAACTGGTATGAAAAGCTAAATCAATATTTTCCAATTGAAGAAATGAAGTCAAAAGAACATATGGAAACCCTTTTAAAAGAAAAATCGTCCATTTATCACAAAGACGAAGGAAAATATCACGTGTTAATGTATGCAGAATTTGACCAATTTATTTTCATTGATTATTTATATGTTTCTGGTGAAGCGAGAGGGCAGGGGTTAGGACATCAACTTTTAGAAAAGCTGAAACAGAAGGAAAAACCAATCATTTTGGAAGTTGAACCAATAAACTATAAAGATAGTGATACAGAAAAGAGATTGCGCTTTTATAAACGTGAAGGATTTGAGCATGCAAGCAAAATTGGATATGAAAGAAGATCACTAGCAACAAATGAAGTAAATACGATGGAAATTCTTTACTGGTCACCTGGACATGAAAATGAAGAGGCAATATTTGAAGGTATGAAAAAAGCTTACAAATTGATTCACACATATAAGGATATAGATTTCTATGGAGAATCCTATGAACCAGTAGAAGAGGTATTAAGCTTTGATCAAAAACATGAAACAGGAGACCTATTAAAGGATATATAAAAGTGTAAACAGTTGCCACCGTGAGGTAACTGTTTTTCATTTTCATTATCTAAATGAGAATTATATTAAGGTTTACTATAACTGAAATTCGGGTAAATATAGTAGAAACATATAAATCTTTTTTGTTTATTTAAAAAAAGTAAGAAAAAAATGAAACTTTTCTCTCTCCTTTTACGTATATAAGCTATCTAGCCAATTATTTTATTGTATTTATCGGGATTTAAATCTTTCGAAAAAAGGATACCTTTTTACTCAGATTTGATGTATAATAATTAATATAAATTACTAATTTAAAGTAATTTTAAATAATATGTCAAATGACCAAAATATCTTCCAATATAGATTTTATAAGTTAATTTTAAAGGAGTGTGAGTAGTTAATGGTAACATTATACACTTCACCAAGTTGTACATCATGCCGTAAAGCGAAAATTTGGCTAGAAGAACATGATATTCCTTATACAGAGAGAAACATTTTTTCTGAACCATTATCTATTGATGAAATTAAAGAGATTCTTCGTATGACTGAAGATGGAACAGATGAAATTATTTCAACTAGGTCAAAAACGTTCCAAAAGCTAGATGTAAATTTAGAGACTATGCCTCTTCAAGATTTATTTGAGTTGATTAAGGATAATCCAGGTTTACTTCGTAGACCGATCATTATTGATGAGAAGAGACTTCAAGTTGGGTATAATGAGGATGAAATCCGTCGTTTCTTACCAAGAAGAGTTCGTACGTTTCAATTACGTGAAGCTCAACGCTTAGTTAACTAAATGATTGAAACCTTCGAATCAAATCGGAGGTTTTTTATCTATTATTGGTTTAAAAATAGCTGTAATAGAGAAATATGAAGGAAGAAAAGTATCACTTATGGGTGTTAGTTTGTTTTTTGAAATGTGTAACATTTTATTTCCCTTTATTGTATTTTTGTCATAAAATATAAATACGAGGCAACAATACGTTTAACACATGCCTTTGAAAACACTAAAGACTAGATCGTTTTTCTGCATGAGGGTAAGTCCCTTCCAAAAATGCAAGAAGGGAGAGGTTAATGTTGGAAATCGAACGTATTAATGATAATACAGTCAAGTTTTATATTTCATACGGGGATATTGAAGAAAGAGGATTTGACCGTGATGAGATCTGGTATAATCGTGAAAAAAGCGAAGAGCTTTTTTGGGAAATGATGGATGAGGTTCATCAAGAGGAAGAATTTATGATTGAAGGTCCCCTTTGGATCCAGGTCCAGGCTCTTGATAAAGGTCTTGAGGTTCTCGTAACAAAAGCACAAATATCTAAAGATGGGCAGAAATTTGAACTTCCTATCACAGATGAAAAGCTGAAGGATCTTCCTGTAGATGAAAGAATTGAGGAATTGCTTGATCAGCATTTTAATACAAAAACTGATGATGATGATGATTCATACGAAGATACACTAGAGTTCCTTATTGCTTTTAAAGACTTTGAAGACTTAATCTCATTATCAAATCGAAATATTTTAGAAGACTTATCAACAAAACTATACTCCTTCGAAGGAAAATATTATTTATTTGTTGATTTTCTCGAAGAAGAGTATGATGAAGAGGATATCGATAATAGCTTAAGTTTATTATTAGAATATGGACATGAAACAGCGATCACCATTCATCGAGTTGAGGAATATGGAAAATTAATTATGTCTGAGAATGTTTTTTCTGAAATAAGAAGACACTTTAAATAATCATCCGATTTCAATAATGAAATCGGTTTTTTATTTTTTGGACAAAGAGTTTACCCTTTTACTTATTGGGGAATTGTAAGGCATGTTCAGAGGGGGAAGCTATGAAAAATTTCGTTAGAATTCTGTTATTTATTGCTGTTTTAGCCATTTTTTATTATTTTCTCCAAGGAAGAGTGTATGAAGGCTTATTCCGATATATTAGTATTTTAACTACATTATCAGTTGTTTTTATTGGAGCCGTCATTTTTTTAGAAAATAGACATCCTACACAGACAATAACTTGGTTGATCGTACTAGGAAGTTTTCCGTTAGTAGGTTTCTTTTTTTATTTGCTGTTTGGTAGGAACCATAGAAAGGAAAGAATGTTTCGTCGTAAATTTTTCCTTGACCAACAAAATTACTTGAAATTCGAACGGGGAAAAGACCCTATCAGTGAAGAAAAGATAAAAGTACTGGGAGACGATCAGCAAAGGTTGTTCCATTTGGCCCATCGTATAGGACATAGTCCGATATCTTTTGCCACATCTACTAAGGTGTTATCTAATGGAGATTCCACCTTTAATGAGATTTTAGAAGAGCTTAAAAAGGCTATGCATCACATCCATTTGGAATATTATATCGTTCGCCATGATAAGATTGGCCAACAAATTAAGAATGTTTTGATCCAAAAGGTAAAAGAAGGTGTGAAAGTTCGCTTTCTTTACGACGCTGTTGGTTCGTGGAAGTTGCCAAGCGCATACATACAAGAGTTGAAAGAAGCTGGAGTAGAGGTCGTGCCATTTGGTCCGGTCCATATCCCTTTCCTTAATAGCAAATTTAACTTTAGAAATCATCGTAAAATTATTGTTATAGACGGAAATATTGGGTTTGTTGGAGGATTAAATATTGGTGATGAATATTTAGGCAGGAATGATTCCTTTGGATTTTGGAGAGATACACATTTACTTGTAAAAGGAGAAGCAGTAAGAACGCTACAGTTAATTTTCCTTCAAGATTGGTACTATATGACGAACCAAAGTTTTCTTAATTCTGAATACCTTTCACCAGTTCTTGAGGAAAACATTCATGGAGGCGTTCAGTTAATTGCGGGTGGTCCTGATAATGAACATAGTGTAATTAAAACAATTTTCTTTGCAATGATTACATCGGCAAAGGAATCGGTTTGGATTGCTTCTCCCTACTTCATTCCAGATGAAGATATTTTTTCAGCTATAAAAGTAGCTGCATTGAGTGGGATTGATGTACGTATTCTTGTTCCTTATAAACCGGATAAACGGATAGTTTTTCATGCGTCCCGTTCCTATTTTCCAGAGCTTTTAAAGGCTGGAGTCAAAGTGTTCGAATACGAAAAAGGTTTCATGCATAGTAAAATTTTAATTATTGATAAGAAGATTGCTTCTATTGGTACATCTAATATGGATATGAGAAGTTTCCATTTAAACTTTGAAGTAAATGCCTTTTTGTATGGGACAAGAAGTGTTGAAATGTTAGTCAATGAGTATGAACGTGATATTACTTTTTCTAGGCAAATCAATCTTGCTCAATTTACAAAGCGCCATTTTGGATTAAAGCTGTTAGAATCTACATCGAGGCTATTATCTCCACTCTTATAAAAAATCGCCTAGCCGAAAAATGCTAGGTTATTTTTATGGAGGAATTAACTCCTAAGGAATAGAATTAATAAGTAGAAAGGAGATGATAGCTTGTTAACGGCTAAAAATCATTTTGGAGAGACCGTTTATATTGGAGATTTAATAAAGAAGGAGGGTGTACAACAGTTAAAGGGAAATCATTATTTTTGTCCACAATGTGAGGGTAAAGTAATTGTTAAGCTTGGTGTACAGAGAATCAGTCACTTTGCTCATGTTCACCTGTCTCCACAATGTGTGGAATACGATCGAGAATCTGCGTACCATATGCAAGCAAAAATGCAGCTATATGAATGGCTTGAATCAGAATGCTCAAAAGTTGATTTGGAAGTATTTCTTCCTGATATCATACAAAGACCAGATCTTATGTTTACGTACCTTGGAAACACATACTGTGTTGAATATCAATGCTCCCCGATATCAGAGGAGATCTTTCAAAAGCGGACAAATGGTTATTTATCAAAGGGTTTGATCCCTTTATGGATACTAGGTGCAAATAAACTTCATAGGAAACAAACCAACGTAATTACTCTACCTAAATTTCAATCCTTGTTTATTAAGAGAAATCATACAGGAGCTTGGTATTTATCATCGTATTGTCCTAGTATAAAGAGCTTTATTACCATTACGAATTTGCACCCTCTTTCTCCACATACGATGCAATGTGACTACGAAATCATTCCTCAATCCCAACTTCATTTACCTCAATGGTTAAACCCAATCTTTCAAAATACCTTTTATGTTGCCAACTGGTGTAAAGGAATTCAGCACGTAAAAGACACTATGATTCGTTATCATACAGACAAGCTCTTCCTGCAGGAACTGTATAGGAATCAACTTCACCTCTATCTTCTCCCGCCATATGTAGGCGTACCTCTCAGAGATAATCTACTGCTTGAAACCTCCCCAATCATTTGGCAAATGTATGTTTTATTAGATAATATATTTTCAAAAAAGGTAGGGATCATCCTTACAAAAGAGGATGTGTATAAACGTTTAGAAAAGCGTATAAATAGGAACCATATTAAAATTAGAAACCATATAAAGCCAAGTGTGAATCAACTTTTGGCTTTAATTAGAGAGTACCTTTATCTACTAACGAAGTGCCAAGTCCTTAAAGAAATTAAACCTAATGTATATAGATATGAGAATCAAATGTCTTTTCCTTTTACTATTAGTGAAGCTAGTAATTTTGAAAAGAAATTTTATAACAATCTTACGAGTGAAAAGATTGTTTGGTATTAATGAACTCACCGCTATTAACATACACTAGGATGTAGTGGAATTTTCCTAGGTAGAAGCAGGAATTTATTAATTGGTGGCGAATACCAAAAATAGAAGTGAGTAGATTGGAGGAATATACAATGGCAAATGAGACAGCAGTAAAGAAACTTCCCACTAGAAGTGAAATTCCATTGGAAGACACATGGAAACTTGAGGATATTTTCCAAACCGATCAACAATGGGAAAGCGAGTTTCAAGAGGTTAAACAGTTAATTCCTTCTATGTCGAGCTATCAAGGAAAGCTTGGGGAAAGTGCGGATTCTCTATTTAAAGCTTTACAAGCGCAAGATCAGTTGCTAGAAAGGATCGGTAAACTGTATACATATGCTCATATGCGATATGATCAGGATACCACCAATTCCTTTTATCAAGGCTTAGATGACCGTATTAAAAATCTCTACACTCAGGCAGCAAGTACACTTGCCTATATTGTTCCAGAAATATTGTCTATCGACGAAGAAAAAGTAAAAAAATTTCTAAATGAAAAAGAAGAATTAAAGCTTTATGAGCATTCTCTAGATGAGTTAAATTTGCAAAGGCCACATGTATTGTCTGCTGAACAGGAGGCCCTTCTTGCAGAAGCATCAGAAGTGATGAGTGCTTCAAGTAATACATTTGGAATGCTAAATAATGCAGATATTCAATTTCCAAGTATTAAAGATGAAAATGGAAATGAAGTAGACGTAACTCATGGTCGCTATATTCGTTTCCTCGAAAGTGCAGACCAAAGGGTAAGAAAGGATGCCTTCCAAGCGGTTTATGATACGTATGGAAAATTTAAAAATACTTTTGCGAGTACTTTAAGTGGTCAAGTGAAGAAAGATAACTTTAATGCAAGAGTACGCAAATATAGTTCAGCAAGGCATGCAGCTTTAGCGGCTGATAATATTCCAGAATCCGTGTATGAAAACTTAGTTAATACGGTTAATAAAAACTTACATTTGCTTCACCGCTATGTGAAACTTCGGAAAAAGGTATTGAAACTTGATAAAATTCATATTTATGATCTATATACGCCTCTTGTAAAGGATGTAAAGATGGAAATCCCTTATGAAGAAGCGAAAGATCTGATTCTTAAAGGTTTGGCACCGCTTGGTGAGGATTATCTAAATGTGTTAAAAGAAGGGTTTTCAAACCGTTGGGTAGACATTCACGAAAATAAAGGGAAAAGAAGTGGAGCCTATTCTTCAGGGGCATATGGAACGAATCCTTATATCCTTATGAATTGGCAGGATAATGTAAATAACTTGTTTACTCTTGCTCATGAGTTTGGACATTCAGTACACAGCTATTACACTAGAAAAGAACAGCCATATGCATACGGCAGTTACTCCATTTTCGTAGCAGAAGTTGCGTCTACATGTAACGAAGCGCTACTGAATGATTATTTATTAAAGACGATTGATGATGAACAGAAACGTCTGTACTTACTTAACCACTTTTTAGAAGGATTTAGAGGGACCGTGTTCCGCCAAACGATGTTCGCTGAATATGAGCATTTAATTCACAAAAAGGCACAAGAAAATGAAGCATTAACAGCAGATCTACTAACAAAAGAGTACTATGAACTGAATAAAAAGTATTTTGGTGAAGAAGATATCGAAATTGATGAAGAGATTGGCTTAGAATGGTCTCGAATTCCACATTTTTATTACAATTACTACGTATATCAATATGCAACTGGGTACAGTGCTGCAACAGCATTGTCCAATCAGATTTTAACAGAAGGTCAACCTGCCGTTGATCGTTATCTTGACTTCTTAAAGTCAGGTAGTTCGGATTATCCGATTGAAGTTCTGAAAAAGGCTGGAGTTGACATGACGAGTTCGAAGCCAATTGAGGAAGCATGCAAGGTATTTGAAGAAAAGTTAAATGAAATGGAAGCATTATTATCATAAAGACGAAGTCCCTTCCGACCAATCGGGAGGGACCTTTATAAACCCTTAAATCGTTTTCGCTCATTTAAGAAGAGAACAAGGGACAATAGAGAAAGGAATAATAGGGGAGCAGTAATGATCAGAGGGAAAATTTTTAATAAACCAAAAAGATTTAGTATAAAAGAAATAATAATAAATAAAACAATCAGCCATAAGCCGATGGTTCGTGCCACAATAATCCCTCCCTTTCTTTCTTTATAGATATATTCGTTTGTCCCAGTAATCATTCGTAGATTATGACAATATTGTGAAATAGCGAGCAAAATTATTGTCGAATAATCATATTCGTGATATATTATTGATGTGAAGTTGATCACAAGCAAACTTATACCCCTTTGTTTGACCGTGAAAAATTTCTCCCATCCCCTTTGTTCGTATTTAAATAGAGAAAAGGCCATTTACAAACAGACAGGTTTGTATGGCCTTTTCTTTTTTACATAGTTTTAGCGCTATTCAATATAGCGCCAAAACATACCATATTTAGCTGGAACTTGTTCAACCATTTGTTTTAATTGAAGCTTTTTCATTTCTCTTTCTGCTTCATTAATTGACATATTATAAACAACTGAGATTTCTTTTGTTGCTACGAGTCTAAAGCATTTGAGAAAGCTCTCTAACGTAGGAGGGGTGCTTTTCTCAGGTTTCACCGGTAACATTTCTTCAAGTATTTGCTCATAAACCTCATATGGATAATATCCGGTAATTTTAATTCCTTCTTCTTCAATATTCTCATTAAAGAAAACCAAGGTTGGAATTTCGTCCACTTCCATTTCAGAGGTGATTTTTAAGTCACATTGAAATGCTTTGCCAGCTGAATCTGAATGAATATCAAGAACAAATTCATCCACATCTAACCCGGTGCAACTAGCCATTTCCTTTAACACCTCAAAGCTAGAGATGTTTTGTTTTTCTAGAAAAATACCCTCCTGTAGTTTTCTTAGAAAGCGAATTCCGGCTTTTCTTCCTTGCAATTCAGCCGCTTTAATAGCGATAGAGGCTAAATGAGGAGATGATATAGGATTGTCAAACCAAAGACTTCCATCACATGACATGCCTGTTCGACTTGCAGTTTTTTCCCATAAGTCTGCTATATTTTCGTATTTTTGCTTTTTGCTCATATTTAATGATGCAAGGCGACCGCTTAATATATATTTAATTGAAAAGAAACGACCGTATTCAATTTGTAGCTTCTTTATGATTGGCTCAAGTGCCCAGCACTCTGGACATAGAGGATCAATAAACATATAAATTTCAAGCGGCTTCTTCTCATTTCCATGGCAATTGTAGGAGGGAGTCGCCCGCGATGTTTCTCGATTCCTCACGTTCTCTCACCTTTCATTTTTGCATTTTCATCTGTATTTATCATATGCTGAGCGGTCAGTACGAGTCTCGCATAAAATTCATCTCGGATAGGACCGGATAGACCAACCTCATCCATAGCTTCCCTCATACATCCGAGCCATGCTTTAGCTCTAGTTTCCGTTATTTCAAACGGTAAATGTCGAGCTCGCATCATCGGGTGCCCATGCTCATTTGTGTATAGAGTAGGTCCACCTAGATACTGTGTCAAAAACTGCTTTTGTTTTCTCGCTGTTTCCGTTAAATCATTCGGAAATATGGGAGTAAGATCTGGATGTTGCCCAACTCGATGATAAAAGGCATCAACTAGTCGATGCAATGTTTCTTCACCGATCATATCAAAAGGTGTAAGCATGTTTTCGACCATATTAAAAACTCCACTAGTGTTGCATTAATTTAATTTCACTATTAAAAATACTCAAAATGTTCAACTTTATTATATTGTGCAAAGAAAAAGTCCTTTATAATGGATAAGTCAGGTGGTAACCCGTCCAAATCCACTAAAAAGGACACATCTCATGGACAAGATTACACGAAAAACTTCATTTGGACAATGGTTTTCACCAATTAATATTCAATTATTTGAAGAACAGGTGAAAACGATGAAATTAGATTACTATACGAAAAAATTAACGACAGAGTCTTTCCTAAAATTACTACTTTTTGCCCAGCTAGAAGAAATCGAAAGCCTGCATGCGCTAGGTGATTGTCTATTCGATGACCAACTTCAAAAAGGGATTGACCTTGATTCGATCAGTATTTCTCAGCTGTCACGGCGATTAAATGGCATGAACCCAGATCTATTTCAAAGGCTTTTCCTTGATTTGGTCGTACAAATTCATGCCAAGACACACTATACGAAACTGGTCATGCCGTTAAAAATCATTGATTCAAGCACATTGCCACTTAATTTGACCAATCATAAATGGGCAAAGTTCCGTAAGACAAAAGCCGGTGTGAAGTTGCATCTACGCCTTGTGTTTATGGAAAAAGGTGCGTCCTATCCAGAAAAAGCAGTCATAACAACGGCAAACGAACATGATCGTGGTCAACTTGAAATCATGGTCGATGACAAGGAATGCATGTATGTGTTTGACCGTGGCTATCTAGACTACGAGCGCTTTGATCGCATGACAGATGGCGGTTACTTTTTTCTATCAAGGCTAAGAAAAAACGCCGTTATACGGGAGGTTTATGATTTTAAACTACCCGAGGATTCCGCTGTTTTATCAGATCAAATGGTCCTGATTGGTACAACCCAAAACCGTGCTGAAAATTACTTTCGCCTTCTAAAAGTGCTTGATTCCAAAGGAAATGAACTCCATTTAATCACCAATCGCTTTGATTTGAACGCTGAAGAAATTTCAGAGATGTATAAATCAAGGTGGGCCATTGAGTTGTTTTTTAAATGGATCAAACAGCACCTTAGCATCAAAAAGTTCTACGGACAAAGCGAATGGGCCATTCAAAATCAAGTGTTTATCGCACTTATCGTTTTTTGCCTACATGTTCTTGTTCAACTTGAGACAAATAGTAAGCGAAAAACCTTAAAAATTAGCCGTTATCTACGGGCTGCCCTTTGGAAACCAGCCCATATTTGGCTCCGAAAAATTGAAGGAAAAGCCATTCCTTGATAAGAAAGTTGTCGTCGTCACACAGGTCTAATTGTAAATAAATTTCCAAATGGATGGAGCCACCTTTGTTGGGTATTTACTTTTTTGGCTCTAAATAGAGAATATAATTAAACTGAAAATTACGAAATTATTTATGCAACACTAGTGGTTCAATATTATTATTTTGTGCAAAGAAAAAGTCCTTTATAATGGATTAGTCAGGTGGTAACCCGTCCAAATCCACTAAAAAAGGACCATCACATGGACCAGATTACACGAAAAACTTCATTTGGACAATGGTTTTCACCTATAAATCTTCAATTATTTGAAGAAAACGTGAAAACGATGAAATTAGATTACTATACGAAAAAATTAACGACAGAGTCATTTCTAAAATTACTACTTTTTGCGCAGCTACAAGAAATTGAAAGTCTGCATGCGCTGGGTGATTGTCTTTTCGATGACCAGCTTCAAAAAGGGATAGACCTTGATTCTATTAGTATTTCTCAGTTGTCACGGCGGTTAAACGGCATAAACCCTGATCTATTTCAAAGGCTTTTCCTTGATTTAGTGTCACAAATTCATGCCAAAACGCATTACACGAAACTCGTGATGCCGTTAAAAATCATTGATTCAAGCACATTGCCACTTAATTTGACCAATCATAAATGGGCTAAATTCCGCAAAACAAAAGCAGGTGTAAAGTTACATTTGCGCCTTGTGTTTATGGAAAAGGGTATATCCTATCCTGAAAAGGCCGTTATGACAACGGCAAAAGAACATGACCGTGGTCAGCTTGAAATCATGGTGGATGACAAGGAATGCATGTATGTGTTTGACCGTGGTTATCTAGACTACGAGCGCTTTGATCGCATGACTGATGATAGCTACTTCTTTCTTTCACGGCTACGCAAAAATGCAGTCATACGGAACGTATACGATTTTAAGCTACCCAAGGATACAGCTGTTTTATCAGACCAAATGGTGTTGATAGGTACGACTCAAAACCGTGCTGAAAATTACTTTCGGCTTCTAAAAGTGATTGACTCAAAAGGAAATGAACTTCATTTAATTACAAATCGTTTTGATTTAAGCGCCGAAGAAATTTCAGAAATGTATAAATCACGGTGGGCCATTGAGCTGTTTTTTAAATGGATCAAACAACATCTCAGCATCAAAAAGTTCTACGGTCAAAGCGAATGGGCGATTCAAAATCAAGTATTTATCGCACTAATTGTTTTTTGCCTACATGTTCTCGTACAAATCGAGACCAGAAGCAAGCGAAAAACCTTACAGATTAGCCGTTATCTAAGGGCTGCATTGTGGAAACCAGCGAATGTTTGGCTTCGAAAGATTGAAGGAAAAGCCATCCCTTAAATATGCAAATTGTCGTCGTTGCAAAAGTCTAATTGTAAATAAATTTCCAAATGGATAGGGCCACCTTTGATTGGGTATTTACTTTTTTGCCTCTAAACAGGGAAGGTGAGTAAACTGAAAATTATGACACTATTTATGCAACACTAGTGTAAAAACTCCTTTAAATAAATCTTTTTTCTTGCCGATTGATAGTACTATTTTATCAGTGCGGAGAATATATCACAAACAATGTGCATTAGGAGGTTATTTCCTGTTGGCTTTTACGCAAAAAAACGTCTGTTTCGTAACAGACGTTTTTATGCTAGCAGGTGACTCGTAACCTTTCTAACATAATTTTGAGTTTCTTTAAATGGAGGAATACCTCCATACTTGTCCACATTTCCAGGACCTGCATTGTATGCTGCTAAAGCTAATGTTGTATTGCCATTATATTTATCTAACATTTGTCTCAGGTATTTGCTGCCACCGAATATATTGTCCCTTGGATCGAATACATTAGTCACTCCAAGTCCTTTTGCGGTAGCCGGCATAAGTTGCATTAAACCTGAAGCTCCTGCACCACTAACCGCATTGGGGTTGAAGTTTGATTCTTGTTTTATTACTGATTTAATTAAATTTACTGGTAAGTTGTATTTGGCTGCCGCCTCTTGAATGATTGAATCAAATTCAGTTGCACTGCTGGTATTAGCAATTTTCGTCATATGAATAGGTGGTAAAGCAGGTGTTTGTTTTAAAAAAGTGACAGGAGTAGAAACACTCGTTTGTCCACTTAACTGGGACATGGCATGGTCTTCCTCTAACAGCATCTCATTCATCAGGTCTTGAAATATATTTCCTGGTGAAGAATTAGATGTAGAATTGAAATTTTGTAATGCCTGTAGTTGAAGCATAATTTTAAGTTTGTCTATATTCATGTGACACCTCAATGAAGTGAATATTTTTGATTGTAAAAACGTTTAATTTTATTTTCAGTAGCACGAATGGGAATATGAAAGGTTTGGAGGAGTTGTCTAAAAGCTATTTCACCCTTTAGCGGATCCTCGACCTCGTATTCTAGCTCATAATCTTCTTTTAATAAATATAAACTATGATCTAGAACTAATAAACCACCTTTATATTGTAACTCACACCGTTTCGTCGTTAAAGAACCAAAATATTGAAGCTTATTGATAGGAAAACCGATCTTTTCTAATTGTTCCCTTACGATTCCGTTGGGGAGATCTGTACCTTGTAACATAGCGAAGGCTATTTCCTTTGATAACTCTTGATTTGTTTCAAGAAGTCCCACCTTTGCTGGCTGCTTTAATGTAAGCTCAAATTTTCCTTCCTTTTCACGGATTCGTAAGGCGCTAGCCAATTCTTTTAATTGAAACTTCTCTGTGTCAAAATAATGATTAATTTGCGTATCAATCATAGTTTCATTTATGGAAAATTCGGTTATCAAATGAAGGTATTCTTTTTTCGTAAGCATGTTTTTAAACTCAATTTCAATATGTTGGCTCAAGATTGTTCTTCCTTTCTCTACTCATGCTATGTTTTATTATCGTTTTTTACTTGTTCAATTTCAATATGTGATTACCTGAGAAGTGGATAATTCAGCCACTTATGATAAAATAGGGGAAGTGTGGAGGTATGGAAAATGAGAGAAAAAATTTATGTGGAAAAAGCAATCAAAACTGAAAAAAATGAAGTGATATTAATAGTAAACGATGATTTTTTGATAAAAGAGCTAACAGCAACTGGTCAAGTACTTGTTGATTCAAATGAATTAGCTTTTGTATACATTGTTGAAAAAGATGACAGCTTTATGTATCTTGAGCTAACTCTCAAAACATGGCCAATCTTAAAAGACGGATTGGTGAATAATTGCGAATATAAACTTTCTAATGGCGAAGAAACCATGGTGTTACCAAACCTGAAGGAAGAATTATTGTACTTAATTGACAATATAAAGGGAAATAGCAACTATGGAGAGGAAATGGTTACAAAAGTAGAAGAGTGTTTTTGTAACTAATATCACCCACCAATATAAAAAAATGTTCCGGATGAGGTGACTTATGAAGCATTGGGAAAAATTCTTGGCCCCCTACAATCAAGCGGTGGAAGAACTAAAGGTAAAACTCAAAGGAATGAGACGGCAATTCGAAATGAAGTCCTCTCATTCACCTATTGAATTTGTTACTGGAAGAGTAAAGCCAATCGCAAGTATTTTAGATAAAGCCAATCAAAAATCAATTCCCTTGGATAAGTTAGAGACAGAAATGCAGGATATTGCAGGCCTTCGAATGATGTGTCAATTTGTCGATGACATTAAAAGGGTTGTGGAACTTCTTCGTCTTCGAAATGACTTTGAGATTGTTGAGGAAAGAGATTATATTTCTCATAAGAAAGCAAGTGGGTATCGTTCTTACCATGTGGTTGTACGATATCCTGTCCAAACGATTCAAGGGGAGAAAAAGATACTTGTAGAGATACAAATACGTACACTCGCAATGAATTTTTGGGCAACGATTGAGCATTCCTTAAATTATAAATATCGTGGGCAGTTTCCTGAGGATATTAGAGTAAGACTACAAAGGGCAGCAGAAGCTGCTTTTCGACTTGATGAAGAAATGTCCCTTATACGTGGAGAAATCCAAGATGCACAAGCATTCTTTTCAAGGAAAAAAGAGCTGCATCAAGAGGGAAATAATTAATTATAGAAGAGAGCGAACATGGTCATGAAATTTGCGATTACGTCAAAAGGAGACTCAAAATCTAACACTCTCATGCATAAAATGAGAACGTATTTGCAGGATTTTGAACTTATATACGATGAGGATCAACCAGATATTGTGATTTCAGTTGGAGGAGATGGAACGCTACTATATGCATTCCATCGTTATAGTAGCCGCTTAGATCGAACAGCCTTTGTTGGAGTTCATACGGGACATCTAGGATTTTATGCCGATTGGATCCCAGAGGAAATAGAGAAACTGGTCATTGCGATTGCTAAAACACCCTATCAAGTCATTGAGTATCCATTATTAGAGGTAATTGTTCGTTACCAACATGGTGGAAGGGAAACAAGATATCTGGCGTTAAATGAATCCACAGTCAAGAGTGTGGAAGGTACATTAGTGATGGATGTAGAAATACGTGGTCAGCAGTTTGAACGTTTTCGTGGTGATGGACTTTGTTTGTCCACGCCTTCTGGAAGCACCGCTTATAATAAGGCGTTAGGTGGAGCGATTCTTCATCCATCATTACCTGCGATACAATTAGCTGAGATGGCATCAATTAATAACCGTGTGTTCCGAACCATCGGGTCCCCACTTGTTTTACCGGCACACCATACATGTATGCTAAAACCAGTAAATGGACCGGATTTTCAATTAACCATTGACCATTTAACTCTTCTTCATAAAGATGTAAAATCTATTCAGTTTCGTGTTGCAGATGAAAAAATACGATTTGCTCGTTTCCGACCTTTCCCATTCTGGAAGAGAGTAAGAGATTCTTTCGTAGCGGATAACTAACAAGCAGGAGAGCGTTCATGTCACAATTTAAACTTCAATGGGTTATTGATGTAATTGATGAAGGAATGTTAATACGGGATTATTTAAAAGAAAATGACGTATCAAAGACAGCACTAACCGATATAAAATTCAATGGTGGTCGTATTTTGGTAAATGGAGAGGAAATGACGGTTAGATATGGGTTAAAGCATGGAGATCTTCTTGAAGTATATTATCCACCTGAAAAACATAGTGAGGGGATTGTAGAAGAGAAGATCCCCTTATCGATTCTATATGAAGATCCATATGTATTAGTAATTGATAAGCCCGCCGCGATGAATACCATCCCTTCTAGGGAACATCCTAGAGGCAGTGTTGCTAATGCGTTGGTTGGCTACTATCATTCGATTAATCTTCAGTCAACAGCTCATATTGTTACGCGACTTGATCGTGATACTTCTGGAATTGTATTGATTGCAAAACACAGGCATATTCACCACCTGTTTAGCAAACAGCAAAAGAGTGGGGCAGTACACCGGACTTATGAGGCCTTCGTCCACGGAACTTTTCCAACAAAAAAAGGAACGATTAGTGAACCGATTGGAAGAAAAAAGGATAGCATTATTGAAAGAGAAGTTACGGATGATGGCCAATATGCTTGTACCCACTATATTGTTAAACGTAGCTATCCGTTATTTACTCACATAGAGCTACGACTTGAAACAGGTCGAACTCATCAAATAAGAGTACATATGAAACATATCGGACATCCTCTTTTGGGTGATGATTTATATGGCGGATTACGAGAACTGATCCAGCGGCAAGCATTACACTGCAGAGAGATTACCTTTTTTCATCCTTTTTATAAAAAAGAAATGATGTTTTCCTCTCCGTTACCAGAAGATATGACAAGGCTTTTTGAATAACGTTTTTGGGTTATTCAAAAAGCCTGAATTTTTCCTGAACAAAAGGCATAGAAGAAGGGACAGAAATAAGTTCCATCTCTGGATACCGAAGGGCAGTTAGGTTCCCTCCGAACACAGCTCCTGTATCAATATTATACGTATTATTTACGATTCTTGGATCCTTAACGGGGGTGTGACCGTAGACGATTGTTGCTGGCCCATGATATGTTTTTGCCCAATCTCGTCTAACTGGTGTGCCATCAGGGTTTGTTTTTCCAGTAATATCACCGTATAAAACGAAAGTTTTTACTTTTTCACCTTGCTTCCCAATCAAATCCTCTTTTATTCCAGCGTGGGCAATGACTAGCTTTTTATCATCTAACACGTGATAAAGAGGAGAGGTCTCATAAAGACGAATGAATTTCTCACGAATGTTGGTTTTTTCTTTTTTTGCTAAGTCCTCGTATTCTGCAACGGTTGTCTCAAGCCCATGAGTCACTTGAACGTTCCTACCGAGAAAAAATCGATAAAGTTTGTTACAATGGTTACCCGGAACGTAATATCCATTTTTTTGTTCCATAACGATGGAATAAACAAGTTCAACCATCTTTAGGGATTGTGGGCCGCGATCTGTTATATCTCCAACAAATGCCAGCTTACGTTCTGAATGTAAGGGACAATCGTCAATCCACTCATATCCTAATTTGTTTGTTAATTGCTTGAATTCCTCATAGCATCCATGAATGTCACCAATGATATCTAATTTCATTATTCACCTATACTCTCCTTTCCCATCACAAATTATTTTCTCATAAGTTTGATCAGATTATGATTAAACACCGAGTGTTTTTTCATGTTTGATTTAGGGAAAGGTAAATGACAAAGATGAGTGTATAGCGGGAAGGAGGAGAACAAATGGCTGAAAAAAATATAGAGAGAAAACAGCATATTGATTTTAATTTATTATTCGAATCTTTACAAAATGAAGATATAGGGAAATTTCGTGAAGAATTTTTAGAATTACATCCATATGATCAAGCTTCATTTTTTAAGGATTTGGATAAGGAAATCCAAACAAAGGTCTATCATTATTTGTCACCAGAAGAGATGGCTGGGATTTTCGAAAATATAGAAATCGAAGATGAAGATTACAAAGAAGTTCTCTCGCAAATGACACCGACTTATGCAGCCGAAATGCTTGCTAATATGCATGCTGATGATGCTGTAGATGTTCTTAATGAACTGAGCAAAGATCAAGTTGCAAGTTATCTTGCCATTATGGATAATGAAGCAGCCCAAGAGATTAAAGAGTTATTGCACTATGAAGAGTATACAGCAGGTAGTATTATGACTACAGAGTTTATCTCGATTGCTGCAAATCAAACTATACGTTCAGCGATGTATATTTTAAAAAGGGAGGCACCCACCGCTGAGACCATCTACTATCTATTTGTAGTAGACGATGAAAAGCGGTTAGTTGGTGTTATCTCACTAAGGGATTTAATTGTCAGTGATGATGATCAGATGGTAGAAGAGATTATGAATGAACGTGTCTACTCTGTTGGGGTTGGAGAGGATCAAGAGGAAGTTGCAAGAAAAATGAAAGATTATAATTTCTTAGCATTACCGGTTGTTGACTTTCAAAATCATCTTCTCGGAATTATCACTGTAGATGATGTGATGGATGTTATGGAAGAGGAAGCATCTGATGATTATTCAAAGTTAGCGGCTGTCTCGGGAATCGATAGTTTTGACAGAGGTCCACTCTCCGCTGCGAGAAAAAGACTGCCGTGGTTAATAATTCTTTTGTTTTTAGGAATGATTACTGCAAACTTAATGGGGAGATTCGAACAAACGTTAGACCAAGTAGCTATTTTGGCAGTGTTTATTCCTTTGATTGCAGGGATGGCGGGAAATACTGGGACTCAGGCCTTGGCTGTCGCTGTTAGAGGACTTGCTACTGGTGATTTAGAAAAAGAGGAGAAATCAAAGCTAGTTGTAAGGGAAGCAGGAACAGGTCTGATAACAGGAACTACTTGCGGAATGTTAGTAATGATTATTGTATACCTATGGAAAGGAGATATCTTCTTGGGAATGCTCGTAGGGATTTCCATCCTACTAACATTAATCGTTGCCACACTAGCAGGGGCATTAGTTCCGCTAATTATGCATAGGCTCAAGGTAGACCCTGCTGTTGCTTCAGGCCCATTTATTACAACAGTTAATGATATTATTAGTCTTCTCATTTATTTAGGTATGGCTACTATATTTATGGGATATTTGATAGGTTAGGGGGAAAATAAATGGAACATGGTGCTTCTGTTACATCACTATTAATAGTAGTTGTTGTTGCATTCTTAACACCCATTCTTTTGCATCGATTTAAATTAAATTTTATTCCAGTGGTAGTTGCTGAAATCATCGTCGGTCTTATCATTGGGAAAAGCGGTTTTGACATTGTACATGAAGACATGTGGCTAGAAACATTGTCGACTCTTGGATTTATATTTTTAATGTTCCTAAGTGGTCTAGAAATTGATTTTACTGCTTTTAAGAAAAATGGGAATAAAGGACAGAAAGCAATTGGTAACAAGGAACCGAATACTTTTGTTGCTGCATCCATTGTTTTCATAGGTATCTTTATTGTGTCATTGGTTTTATCTTATCTATTTGTACTAGCAGGATTTATTGAGAATGCGTTTTTAATGACGTTAATTATTTCAACGATTTCTTTAGGGGTTGTGGTTCCAACATTAAAGGAAGGAAATTTAATGAAGACCAATATTGGTCAAATTATCCTCCTTGTGGCCGTAATTGCTGATTTAGTTACAATGATTTTGCTTGCAGTTTTCGTTTCCTTATATGGAGGTGGAGATAGCAATACATGGTTATTACTCGTTCTTTTTGCTGTAGGAGTTGGTTTATTCTTTGTTGCAAAAAGATTTAAAAACAATAAAATTCTAGAAGCACTATCCACAGGAACTATTCAAATTGGTACAAGAGGGGTATTTACTCTCATAATTGTACTTGTTGGACTTTCTGAAACGGTTGGAGCAGAGAATATTCTTGGAGCGTTTTTAGCAGGTGTACTCGTGTCATTATTATCTCCGAACCAAGAATTAGTTCATAAGCTTGATTCCTTTGGCTACGGGTTTTTAATTCCGATATTCTTTGTAATGGTAGGTGTTGGTCTAAATATTTGGGAGTTATTTAGTGATCCGAAGCTTATCATACTTGTCCCTCTTTTGTTAATTGCTTTATTATTATCAAAAATTATTCCTGCTCTGGTCTTAAAGAAATGGTATGATTTCAAAACCGTTATGGCATCAGGGTTTATTTTAACGTCAACCCTTTCTCTAGTGATAGCAGCTGCCACCATTGGGGAGAGAATGGGCGTTATTACGAATGAAATGAGTGGAATGCTTATTTTAGTAGCAGTTTTAACATGTATATTTACACCGATTGTGTTTAAAAAGCTGTTACCAAAGGAATCGGTTCAAGTGAAAAAATTAAAAATTGCCTTCATTGGAGCCAATCAATTAACCATGCCAGTCTCTAGACAGCTAGAATCTAGTCTTTATGAACCAACTATTTATCATACAAAGCAAGAAAAAGCGACATATAAAATTGCGGACTCACTGTTTAACATTGTGGAAATACCAGATTTTGAGCTTGAAACACTCGAAAAGGAAAATGTGCTTCATGCTGATATTATCGTTGTTTCAACGGGTAGTGATGAGATCAATGCTCATTTAGCATTAGCATGCAAAGAAAAAGGAGTAGAAAGGGTAATTGCTAGAATTGAAACACAAGATTTAGAGGAGGAATTAAAAGCACAAGACGTTGAGGTATTCTCTATCTTCCTTTCCACAAAGGCATTGTTACGCGCATTAATTGAAACTCCGAGTGTATTGAATATCCTTACAAATCAGGAAACTGCCTTATATGAAATCCAGTTAATGAACGTACAATATGAAGGAATGACACTAAGAAAGTTCCCGTTTACGGGAGACGTCATTTTTGTACGGATTTTCCGTGGAAAAGAAAACATCGTTCCTCACGGAGATACGGAGCTTCATTTACATGACCGTTTAATTGTAACTGGTTCTAAAGAGTATGTGGAAGAGTTGAGGAGAGAGTTAGAATTCCTTATGTAAAATTAGGTCTGCTGGAAGCTCCCAGCAGGCTGCCTTTATCATTAAGACTTTTCTTTTTGAAAAAAATCATGTAATATTAGTACTAGGTACTAATAACAGATTCTTATTTAGGAGGATATACATAATGAACCTTTCTTTAAAAGGAAAAAATATAGTGGTTATGGGCGTTGCTAATAAGCGTAGTATCGCATGGGGGATTGCCCGCTCTTTACATGATGCGGGAGCGAACTTAATCTTCACCTATGCTGGGGAAAGGTTTGAAAACGAAGTTCGTAAATTGGTTGAAACTCTAGAAGGACAACAATCTCTTCTTATTCCGTGTGATGTTACTTCTGATGAGGATATTGCAAAATGCTTCTCTTCAATAAAAGAACAAGTCGGAACCGTTCATGGTATTGCTCACTGTATCGCGTTTGCGAATAAGGAAGAACTGCAAGGGGAGTACATGAATACAACTAGAGATGGATTCCTACTTGCTCATAACATTAGTTCTTATTCCTTAACGGCTGTTGCGAAAGAAGCTAGGGAGTTAATGACAGAAGGCGGAAGCATTGTCACGCTAACTTATCTAGGTGGAGAACGTGTAATTAAAAATTATAATGTAATGGGTGTGGCTAAAGCGTCTCTAGAAGCAAGTGTAAGATACCTAGCCAATGATTTAGGACCAAACAATATCCGAGTAAACTCTATCTCAGCTGGTCCGATTAGAACGTTATCAGCTAAGGGAATCAGTGATTTTAATTTGATTCTTAAGGAAATTGAAGAGAACTCTCCTCTAAGACATGCAACAACACAGGAAGAGGTAGGGGATACTGCATTATTCTTATTTAGTGACCTGTCACGAGGAATGACAGGTGAGAATCTACATGTAGATTCTGGCTACCACTTACTATCTAGATAATAAAAAGATCCTGCTTCTTTTAGAAGCAGGATCTTTTGTTGATCATTAACGCAGTCTTATATGGAATAAATATACAAATAGATACCAACATAAAATCTTCATTTTTTTGAAAACATAAATACAAGAATAAGAATAAAAGGATGGAAATATATGAAAAAATCACTCACTCTCACCTTAATAACTGCATTAACCGCCTTGCTTACTTCTTGTAATACTGACGCTACACAGCACAGTGGGATGTCCTTAATTCAAAAAAGTGATCCTGACCCCATCATTCTTGATGAGAAAACAGAGAAAGATCATAAACTAGTGGCCTCCATAAAAAAGGATGTCGCTAAATTTGATGAACTTTATGATGTTGCTGTTATTAAAGGTGAGGAGGAAATATTAGTTGCTTATAAAGTGAAGCATATGCAACGTTTTCATATGGTCAAAATTGAAGGGGAAATTAATAAAATGCTTGAAGAAAAGTACCCGAAGGAAAATTTCATTGTCTCTAGTGATTATAAAATATTTTTAGAAGCCGTTGAGTTAAACGATAAAATGAAAGATCCTGATTTTTCCGAAAAGGATGCAAAGAAAAAGCTAGAAGAAATTATCAAGTTGAAAAAAGAACTAACATAGAAGGGAGCATGCAAAGGTGGGGAATAAAAAGCCAGAATCAAAAGAGGTAGAACAATATAAGCAATTTGAGAAAAATTTTGAAACAAAAAGACCGCTCTTTAAGAATTGTTTAAAGGCTTTTTTAGTTGGAGGATTCATCTGTATGATTGGTCAAGCTATCACCTATTTTTATATTTATTTTTTCAGCTTTACAGAGCAAACAGCAGGTAATCCAACTGTTGCAACGATGGTGTTTATTTCCATGCTTTTAACAGGCTTCGGGGTTTACGATCGGTTAGGCCAATTTGCAGGGGCAGGTAGTGCAGTACCTGTAACGGGTTTTGGGAATGCCGTCATTTCTGCTGCAATTGAACATAGAACAGAGGGGTTTGTTCTCGGTGTTGGTGGGAATTTATTTAAACTAGCTGGTTCAGTTGTTTTATTTGGGGTTTTTTCAGCGTTTGTGGTTGCGTTAATTAAAACGATATTAATCAAACTGGGGGCAATATAATGCTGAAAGGAAAACAATCATGGGTATTTAATAATCGCCCCGTTATTACTGCTACAGGTGTGACTGGTGGTCCATTCGAAGCCAATAGCAGATTATCAGGTGATTTTGATGTTCTGTTTGATGATTTATGGATGGGAGAAGATTCCTATGAGAAAGCCCACCGTCACTTACTCGAAGTTGCAACGAATACAGCGTTTGAAAAAGAGGGTGTGACGGTAGAGGATGTACAGTTCATGATTGCTGGAGACCTTATTAATCAGATTACTCCAACTAGCATTGCTGCCAGACAGTTAAAACTACCGTATCTTGGTATATTTGGTGCTTGTTCAACATCGATGGAGGGACTAGCACTTGCCTCTTTTTTTGTAAATTATGGGGGAGGAAATTATATTCTGACAGGTGCAACGAGCCATAATGCGGCTGTGGAGAAGCAATTTCGTTACCCAACTGAGTACGGCGGACAAAAGCCGCCTACTGCTCAATGGACCGTAACAGGTTCGGGTGTGGCACTGGTCAAAGCAAATCAGGGGAATGAAAGTGGGAAGCCGGTTACAACATCAGCTACCATTGGAAAAGTCATTGATCTTGGTTTAACAGATCCTTTTAATATGGGAGGAGCCATGTCTCCTGCTGCAGCTGATACGATCTTAGCTCATTTTAAGGATTTGGAAATTGATCCTTCATATTACGACTTAATCGTAACAGGTGATCTTGGAAAAATTGGACATGAAACCACATTTGGATTATTGCAAAAGGAAGGCTTGCCAATAAAAAAAGAGCAATTTAAGGATTGTGGCATGTTAATTTACCATGAAGATCAACCTGTTCAATCCGGAGGAAGCGGGGCAGGCTGTTCAGCAACGGTATTATATGGACATCTGTTAAATGAAATGAAAAAGGGGACATACAAGCGAATTTTAGTTGTTGCAACAGGAGCACTTCTATCGCCGCTTACTGTTCAGCAAAATGAAACCATTCCGTGTATTGCCCATGCTGTTTCTATTGAAATGAACGAATAAGGGAGGGAAGAAAAAATGCTGGCTATGTTTTTTTGGGCATTTGTTGTTGGAGGTGCCATTTGTGTAATTGGACAGCTTATGTTTGATGTAGCACGGCTTACCCCTGCACATACATTAAGTACACTTGTTGTTATTGGAGCGGTATTAGATGGGTTTGGATTATACGAACCATTAGCCGATTTTGCAGGTGCTGGAGTAACTGTACCTATTACAAATTTTGGTAATACACTTGTTCATGGTGCCCTTCAAGAGGCTGAACAGCATGGAATTATCGGGGTATTAACTGGCATGTTTGAAATTACAAGCTCGGGTATTTCAGCAGCAATCGTTTTTGCATTTATCGGTGCTCTAATATTTAAGCCAAAAGGCTAAAACTTTTTTTGATATAGGACAAAGCCTACACGTTTTCAGGTCACTTACATACGTTATAGTAAGTCAAGGAAAAGTGAGGTGACTTGATATGGGTTACGGCTATTGCGGTTACGGCTATGGTGGCAACGTTGGTGGATACGGATCAACTTTCGTATTAATCGTTGTATTATTCATCTTGTTAATTATTGTTGGAGCTAGCTTTTACAACTAATCTCCAAAAAGAAGTGTAGGAAGAAAGATCGTTTCTGTACAAAGAAACGGTCTTTTTCCTGTCTTAAAATCACCCTTTTTATGTTTTCTTCATAAGATGAGAGTAGCTTAAAAAGGAGGCGTGGTTTTAAGAATGGATAATCAATTTTTCAAAAATGTTGAAAAGAAAACTGGCGTTAATATGAAAGACATTCTTGAACTGGCTGGTTCATTACAAAATGCAAACTTTAAAGATGAAAAAACAGTTCGCAATGTAATCAAACGTGTATCTCAAATTGCAAACAAACCAGTCACAAAGGAAATGGAAGATAAAATTGTTTCTTCTATTGTTGCTGATGGAAAACAACTTGATTTTAATACGTTATCTAAAATGATTAATAAGAAATAAAAAAAAAAAGAGAAGCCTCCAAAAATTGGGAAGCTTCTCTCTTCTTTTTCTCTGTTATTTTGGAAGGATGGGAGCCAAAAATCTAGAGGTCTTAGCATTTTTGCCTCTTCTTTTATGAGGTATCGCTATATAGCATTCTTCTTTAGCGCGAGTGATAGCTACATATAGTAGACGACGTTCTTCTTCAATTGGTGCCGACTCACCATTCCTCAAGGAGTCTAGTGCGTAATCGTGAGGAATTCCTCCGTCAACAACATCAAGAATATACACGACTCGGTATTCTAACCCCTTTGCTCGATGAATAGTGCTAAGCGTAATTGCCTGTTCAAGTTGTTTACTAAGTTGTTTTATTTCTTTATTCATAGCACTCATATGCTTCGTATGGTCTAGGAAGTCGATAATTGTTTGAAAATTTTTTGCTGCAACCTTCAAATCGCGAATATCGTCAGAACCTTTTTCAAGACTATTTCCTTCACTGCCACGCTTTTTTAAATAATCACCAAAGCCTACTTCCTTTTCAATGAATTCAATGCAGTCTAGTGGCTTGCTTCCTTTCAAGCTTCTAATAGAAGGTAATAGCTTCTTTATCTTTCTTTCCTGAAAGGCATGACCGGTTGTAATATTGGATAAGCATTCAAGCATGGAGCAATCATTCAAAATACTGTTCGCTTTTAAATCACTCATAACAGCTTGTCTAATAAAGAGAACTGGGAGAATCTGACTGATTGCCTGCTGGTCATCTTCATTAATAATGAGACGTAGAAAGGACAACATGGATTTTACTAAATAACGTTCATAAAAGTTTTCGGAATCCAGATCGATCCTAAAAGGAAAGCTAGTTGTCGCTAGTCTTTCAAAAACTGCTCGGCTCCCGGTATTCGTACGGTATAAAATAGCAATATCATTTGGAGCATACCCGTTTTGTAGTTTTTCGTTTATATCCTGAACAATCATGGTTGCTTCCTCTTCTTCATCAAAAGGATAAAACAACAAAGGTGAAAGAGAATGTTGATATTGAGCTTGCATCGTTTTTTTTCTACGAGTTGTATTTTTTTCAATGATCCGGTTGGCAGTTGAAATAATCTCATGTGAGGAACGGTAATTTTCGTTTAGGATAATCATTTTACTATTTGGAAAATCTTTTTCGAAAGATAGAAGGTATTTAGGGTCACTACCTCGAAATGCATAAATAGACTGATCATCATCTCCAACGGCAAATAAGTTTGCTGTTTTACGGGATAGCAATTTAATCAGCTCATATTGAACTTTGTTAATATCTTGAAACTCATCAATTAAAAAATATTGAAAGCGATTTTGGTACATCTCTAAAACATCTTGATGATCGGTTAGATATTTATAGCATCCGATAAGCATATCATCAAAATCGAATAGATTCTTCTTTTCCTTTTCTTGTTCATAATGTTTGTATAACTGTAATACTTGCTCCTCCCAACGACTAGCTGTTTGTATATCCTGTGGAAGTAGAAACGTATTTTTCCAATATCCAATTTGTTGAAGAGCTAAATCGTATGCAAACACCTTCTCATCAAGAGAAATTGTTTTTCCACCTTCTTTAAGGATTTGATCCTTTTGCCAATCCTTTTTTATTAATTTAGATGGATGCCATCTTTCTGGCTCATGGTAAGCTAGTATTCTATAAAAAATACTATGAAATGTACCAGTTAAAAGCCTATTAATGTCTGTAGGTGAAAGGAGAGGATATTGGTTAAGCCTTTCTTTCATTTCTGTGGCTGCTTTCGCTGTGAACGTAACAAGCATAATTGATTTTGGATCTATTTTTAACTCATGAAGCATATATGCCGCTCTTGTAGTTAACACTCTTGTCTTACCACTACCAGCACCAGCAACAACTAGGACAGAGCCGTTTACCGTTGTGACTGCCTTTATTTGTTGATCATCAAGTTGGAAACCGCTGTTAAATAATCGTTTTATATAGTGTGAGGTTATGGTTGATTCTTGCCGAACGGTTGGTTGAAAGGAGGGAGAAGCTTTTACATGTATTGATGGCTGAAACGTATATTGTTTGGATGGAGAAACAATCATACGAGTAACTGGTATTCTGAAGCCATTTCGTTCAACATATTCGATAGGCTCAATACTCATTTCAGCGGATTCGATATCTAAACCTTTGCATTCAGATTGCTTCCGGAGCATATGATAAAAATAGGGCTCCTCTTGTATTCCTAAATAAAGACGGACCTGTTCTTTACAAGTGGGACAATGAAGTTTTCCTTTTTTAGCTTCATCATATACAAATTGATAATTCTCTCTATCCATAATGTTTAAATTAACTGTTTCATTATTTTTCATAGCAATTTTCATAATTAACCCCTTAAAATCAAAAACTCAATCGAACTCTATCATAACAAAACAATTACTCCTACATAAAGAAGAAAAAATAAAAGATTTATTTTCCAAAAGTTTGAGGAGATTTATGAAAGAGGTGAAGAAGATGGGCTATATTATTCCAGTAGTTAATTTTCAATCGAACCAGTATTTAGAGAGAAACTTAATAACATCCAGAGATCCATATAAATATGAATCGGTAAATAGAGTTACTCCGATAAAAAGTGGAACTTCAGAGGGTAATCAGCACCAGCAATCTTCTTTTTCTAAGAAATTGCTTCAAAGAGAAGAAAGAAAAGTAGTAAGACCTACTAATGAGGCGTTAGCTCATATATATGAAATTACAGGAAAAGGAAAGTACCTTGATATAAGCGTATAAAAAAATGCCTCTAATGAGGCATTTTTTTATATATATTTTTTCATTGTTCGATGTGGAATGCCAGCATCCATAAACTCTTCAGATATGATTTCATATCCTAATTTGCTGTAAAATGGAATGGCTTGTGTTTGAGCATTTAATTTTAATGCAGCATAATCATTTTGTTTGGCATATTGTTCAATTTTATCCATTATTAGTTTCCCAGCACCGGTGCCTCTAGCACTAAATAATACACAAATTCTTTCCACTTTTCCAATGCCTTCTAAATCTCGAAAGCGACCAGCACCAATAGGTGTTTCCTGATCATAAAGTACGAAGTGAGTGCATTCATCGTCGTACTGATCAATCTCTTCTTCCTCCGGTACTTGTTGTTCCTCCACAAATACGAGTCTTCGAACTTTAAAGGCATCCTGTTGCTGTTCTTTTGTTGTAACGATGTCTACATTCACTAATATCTATTCCTTTCCAAGCCTAAACGTCTCAAAAACAGTCCATGAGCCATTTTCTAATTGATATAAAAGATGAAAACGATCTACGTATTCATCGTGATTCATCTTCTGCATTTTTAATGATCCGAAAACATCCGAATGCTCATCATCGGATAATCTTTGTCCTAACGTTATATGAGGAACAAAGGAATATTCTGTAGCCTCTCCATACCCAAGGGCATCAATCGCCTCATGAAGATCTGTCATCTCAGTTGAAGGTTCTACTTTAAAATAAATAACATTGTTTACAGGATGAAAAGAACTAAATTTCGGTATGTGAATATGTAAAGGAGAAAATCTTTTTGAGATATCTTCAAGCTTATTAGCTAATGTTTTTGCCTCATCCTCGTTAGCTTCAAACGGCGCTTTTAACGTGATATGCGGTGGAATGAGTGAGTAATGAGGATCATAGCGCTTTCTGTAAGAGTTAGCTAAATCTTGAAGTGTTTTTCCAGGGAAAATAACAATTCCAAATTTCATTATATGACCTCCGATAAGCTATGTAATATAGAAGCGTTGAATATTAAATATTATAACAAATTTTCAAAATCATTTATATAATTATACCCATACAAGGCCCGCAATACCCTTTGTATTATGAGCCAAACATCGCTTTTAAGGACGACTTCAAGTCTCCTTGCCAATATGTCCATGTATGATCTCCATCAAATTCATGATAAACATAGGAAAGAGAATGATTTTTTAAGTATTTGTTCAGTTCTCGGTTAGGTGTTAGAAAATCATACACTTCATCCTTTGTCATTTTTACGGCTGTCTCATTTTTTCCAATGCTATGGTAAATAGAGAGAAGACTAGTTGTGTTTTTATTGACCACTTTTTCCAAAACGTTGCTGTTTATGTATGGAGATTGAAGTATAACCTTTCCAAATGTGTTTGGATATTTTATTGCAGCGAGTAGGGAAATAGTAGCTCCTAGGGAATCACCCATTAATGCCCGTCCCATCCCCATTTGAAAGGTTGGAAACTCTTGATCCAAAAATGGGATAAGCTCATGTGCCAAAAAGCGGATGTATGCTTCATGTTTTTTTCCTTTTGGATGATATTTTTCCCAGCGGTCTTCAATTGTGAGATATGGAACTCCAACTACAATAATATTTTCTATTTCTTTTTCGGAAAGAAGTTCATCACAAAGCCTGGCTAGTCTACCTAATTGGAAATAATCCTTCCCATCAGCTGTAACAAGGAGATGGTACTTATATAAAGGTGAATAATTGGCTGGCTTATATACCAAAAGGTTTATTTCTTCTTTAAGTTCGTAACTATAAACCAACAAGTCTTGAATGGTTCCTTTTAGGGTATTCACTGAGCATTTCCCCTTTACTGGAATATAAAGGTACTACTAAAAATTCTATCATAAATATTGTATGGAAATAAATTTATTTTACTTAGTGTATAAATCCTGTATAGAAATACATAAATAAATATGTATATAAAAGTGAAAGATAGAAAAATTGTAGGTGATATGCTAGTTGTACCAAATTGTTTGACAAACTGATGAAGAGTTATGATAAAATTATTACGAAAAACTGGAAAAATATAAAAGGGGGAATTCCAATGAAAAAGAAACGTTTTCTTCTCTCAACCGTTCTGATGTTGGTACTGTCACTTGTGCTTGCTGCTTGTGGAGCAAACAATGACGAGGGAAATGGTGCTGAGGATAGCGGTGATTCAGGTGCTGAAAAGCCAAAGTTCATTAGTATCGTAACAGGTGGAACTGGTGGTACATACTACCCGCTAGGTGGATCATTTGCTTCGATCATCTCGGATGCAACTGGTATTGAAACAAACGCTGAAACATCAGGTGCTTCTGCTGAAAACATGACCACACTTAAAGCTGGTGATGCAGAAATTGCCTTTTCACAAACTGATATCGCTTCATACGCTAAAGACGGAAAGTTAATGTTTGAAGGGAATGCCGTTGATAATGTTCAAGCAATTGGAACATTATATCCAGAAACCATTCAAATTGTTACTACAGCAAAGTCAGGTATTAGCTCTGTTGAAGATTTAAAAGGGAAAAAAGTTTCTGTAGGAGCACCTGGTTCAGGTACAGCTGCTAATGCAGAACAAATTTTAGAGGTTCATGGTTTATCATTCGATGATATCCAGAAGCAAGACCTATCGTTTGATGAGTCTACTGCTGGTATTCAAGATGGAACCATTGATGCTGCATTCGTTACTGCTGGTACACCAACAGGGGCAGTAGAAGGGTTATCTGCAACAGAGGATATTGTGATTGTACCAATTGCAGCTGAAAAAATTGCAGAATTAATTGAAGCATATCCATACTATGTTGAGGATGAAGTTCCTGCTGGTACTTACGGATTAACTGATAAAGTAGCAACTGTTGCTGTTCAAGCAATGTTAGTCGTAAAATCAGACCTTTCTGAAGAAGTTGTATATGATGTTACAAAGGCTATCTTTGAAAACCTTGATAAAGTGACACATGCTAAAGGAAAATTGATCTCAGCTGAAAATGCTGTAAATGGTGTAGGAATTGACATCCATCCAGGTGCACAGAAGTATTACGATGAAAAAGGTATTAAAGCTGAATAATAAAGTAGTTTGGTGAAAATGAGACCGGCCGGCTTTTATAACCAATTAAGGGTTATTATGGTCGGTCAATTTTTCGCTTTTAGAGATAAAAATGTACTAGAAAATGGACGTGTTACCATGGGGAAAGTGATTAAAAGCAAATCCTTTCTAAGTTTATTCCTCAGTATGTTACTCATCATTTGTCTATCAATCATTCCATATAAAAAAGCATTAACTTTTCAGTTAGAAAACTCTGGTGAGGTTCTTGTGTATATTCCACTTGGAGACCATCCAGAATTCAAAATAAAATATACACATTCGATTCATCTATCAGACGTTATTGAGAGTTACCAAGTTAATAGCAATGGAGAAATTAAGCAGTTTGAACTCGAATATTCTGACTTTTCCATAGGGATGCCGGAAAATGCCTCGAGTGGTGAGGTTTTCGAGCAGAGGAATGGGAAATATTATATAAAAAATATGAATCGAATTTTTCCATACTTTGATTTAAGAACAGGAAAGGTTCGTGCCAATCATACAATAATATATAGAAACAAAGAGTACCCTTTAAATAAATACGTAGAACCAGGTACTTTGGTAAGAATAAAGGTAATTAAGATAAACCTTTATCAACAATGGAAAGGAGTGAATCTCATTGACGGATAAATTCGAATCTCTATCACAAGAACAGCAAGAAGAACTTTTAGAAAAATATGATCCGGAAGCAGGTTCGAGAAAGTTAACAGGAATCTTTGGTTGGATTGTATTTCTGGGATTATTATCATTTTCATTATTTCAACTTTATACAGGTATATTTGGTATTCTAACAGCCCAACTGCAACGTTCTATTCATTTGGGATTTGCGCTAGCTCTTATATTTTTACTTTTTCCTGCTAGAAAAACGAAAGGGAAAAAACATAAGGTTGCTTGGTATGATGTTATATTATCGATTGCTTCTGTTGCGGTGGGTGCCTATTGGCCTCTCATGATCGATGAGTTAGTATTACGAGTTGGTATGTTGAATGATATGGATTTTTATATTGGGCTTCTTGCCATTGTCCTAGTGCTTGAAGCAACAAGAAGGGCAGTGGGGCTACCGATTACAATTATCGCAGGTCTATTTCTTGCCTATGCTGTATACGGGCCGTATATGCCGAGCTTCTTAGCGCATCGGGGGTTATCACTTGAACGACTTGTTCAAACAATGTTTTATACAACTGAAGGAATCCTAGGTACACCATTAGGCGTTTCTTCAACGTATATCTTCTTATTCTTACTCTTTGGTGCCTTCCTTGTAAAAACAGGTGTTGGTCAGTATTTCAATGACTTAGCAGTATCCATTGCTGGTAAAAGAGTTGGTGGGCCTGCGAAAGTGGCTATTTTCTCAAGTGCTTTACAGGGAACCATTAGTGGGAGCTCAGTTGCTAACGTTGTTACGTCTGGTTCATTTACAATCCCTATGATGAAAAAGCTTGGGTATAAAAAGGATTTTGCTGGTGCAGTAGAGGCAGCTGCATCAACAGGTGGACAATTAATGCCACCAATTATGGGAGCGGCTGCCTTCCTAATGGTTGAATTCATAGGTGGAATTACGTATTGGGAGATCGCAAAAGCTGCAGCCATTCCAGCATTGTTATATTTTGCTGGAATTTGGATTATGACTCACTTCGAAGCCAAGCGACTTGGACTAAGAGGCTTAAAAGATGAGGAAATGCCTAACCGTAAAGAGGTGCTTAAAAAGTTCTATTTATTAACACCGATTATCGCAGTTATCGTGTTAATGACATCTGGTATGACAGTTACAAGAGCTGCACTATTTTCCATTCTTGTAGCTATTATTGTAGGAGCAATTAATAAAGAGACCCGTATAGGTATTAGAGGGATTATTGAAGCGCTAGTGGATGGTGCAAGAACGGCGCTTGGAGTGGCAGCTGCAACGGCAGCGGCAGGTATCATAGTAGGAGTTGTAACAAAGACAGGACTAGGATTAAAGCTTGCTAATGGGTTACTAGATCTTGCTGGTGGGGCGTTAATACCAACATTAATGTTAACCATGCTCGCAGCGATTGTGCTAGGAATGGGATCTCCGACAACAGCTAACTATGTTATTACGTCTACGATTGCAGCACCAGCGATCATATTGCTTGGCGTACCTGATTTGTCGGCACATTTATTTGTATTTTATTTCGGAATCATTGCTGACATTACACCTCCAGTTGCTTTAGCTGCATTTGCGGCAGCGGGTGTTTCTGGTGGTGAGCCAATTCGTACTGGTGTCCAATCTGCGAAGTTGGCCATTGCAGCATTTATCATTCCATATATGTTTGTTTTATCTCCAGAGTTGTTAATGATTGATACAACATGGACGTACCTTATTTGGGTCATCTTCTCGGCGCTTGCAGGGATGATGGCGATAGGTGCAGGTGTCATCGGGTATTGGATGAGAAAGTTATTCTGGTGGGAACGAATTCTTGGTATTGTTGGTGGAATTCTTCTTATCTATCCAGAAGGGGTTACTGACATCATTGGCTTGGTGACATTTGCCGTATTAGTTGCACTACAAGTATTCTTAAAAAGACCTGAGCCATCAACAGCTTTAGGTAAGTAATTTATTTAAGAGCCTAGCTAATGTTAGGCTCTTTTTGTTTTATTGGGAAAATAGACAATATATTATTAATTTTAAACAATCTCCTTTGCTTTCGTAAAAAGCAATAAGCCCGGATCGTATGTGGATTGATTTCATTTACAATGATTGTTCGTTGAGTAATTTTTTGTTTGTCGGAAAGATAGATGATCTCTAGAGGTTGCTTCTCATTTAATGCCTTTAATAAAGCTCTCTGCATATGCATCCCTCGCAATTTAGGTTGATATTCCTATTATATACGAACAAATGTTCTTTATTCAATAAATGAAAAAAGTGTGGAAAAAATTCCACACTTTTATAAAATCAGTCGTTCTTTTCAAGTTCTTGGTCAATCGTTCCTTCATAATAACCATCACTTGCTTGTTCATGTGTTTGGGCTAAGCCCATTTCGAGTTGGTTTTTACTGTTGTAATCAGAGGGTTCAAATGATTTACCAGCAATTTTTGATGAGTTGTTTTTTTTCATTGCATTCCCGCCTTTTCATCTTTTTCCATAAAGATTCAAACTTATTTTTTGATAAAAGCGCGAAGAACATACATTCAAACTAAAAAACAACCAATATTTAATTTTTACCAGGTTAATTTTTTCTTATTTTAAACTTACTTCCACATTTACAAATCACACTATGTTTCAATTGCTTAATGGGAGTTTGACACTTAGGGCATATACTGTTATGCATAATAATCGCCTACTTTTTATTTAGTCATTTCATTGTTTTCATTACAATTTTTACATACTCCATAAAGCTCAAGCTGATGAGAACGAATACGAAACTTCGTTAACTTATTTGCTACAGCCTCTACTTCATTTAACAATGGATATTTGAAGTCCTCGATTATACCACATATATGACATATCACATGATAATGTTCATCTATATTAAATTCATATTTGCTAAATCCATTGCCGTAGGGTAATTCATTTAAAATTTTTAATTTCACAAACATTTTTACATTATTGTAGATGGTTGCGATACTAATAGTAGGGAGTTGTAAATGGATATCATCGACAGTTGGATGACCTTTTATTGAAGCAATTGTTCGTAATATTAATATTCTTTGTGGTGTAATCCGTAGTCCGCGTTCTTTTAAAAAAGGAATAAGTTTATCGAAATCAAATTCGTTAGTCATAAAATAGAACCTCTTTACTGGTAGATTAAAAGTTTGGGAAGTTCAAGTTGAGTATATAAATAATGATAACATTTCTCATTCGAAAATCAATACTTTTTTATAATTATTTTAAATTGATATCTATTTTTAGTTAGTTATTAATAGAAAATGGAATGCTTGAATTGATAGGAATTAAAAACGACGATCTGAATTTTTTCAGATCGCCGAACTTTTTATGCTTCTTTTACAGGAGGTAAGATTGGGTGGCCTTGAGGAACATCAGAACTTGAAAAAACATAAGTGACACCTGTTGAAGCTGATAGGATAAAAGCGATCGCAATAAAGGAATAGATAAGTTTTTTCATAATTTCCCCCTACTTGGGTTTCGCGTTTGCGTCTGTACGAGCTTCAAGGCTTACCTCATCCACCAGTTGAATGGTGAGATTCTTGTTTTTAAGTAAAGCATTGTACTGATTTTCGTTTACCGTTGTTGTAAACCCATCATTTCCAAAGTCCCAGCGCGATCCGTACGTTTCTTTTGCTTTACCCTTTTCGCTCTGAGGCCCTTGGATGTACACTCGATAAGTATCTTTTGAAGCACTTTCCTGCTGGGCACCTAGCGCACCGCTTGCAAATAATGATAGTCCCATTGCTGCGCTAATAAGCACCGATCCTAAAGTTCTTTTTTTCATGTATGAACTCCTTCACGACTTATAGGTTCAACCTACGAGGTTGTAAGGTAAGTATAGTAATAATTTTTAATCGAAATCAATAGACTTGTAGAGTTAGGATGTTGGGAAAATTTTATGAAAATACAAAGGGATGTTGGATGTCTCTAAGAAAATTAAATACTTCGATTGTCTGTGGGATCATATTGACAATTCTCTTATTTCAAGTATAATAAAATATGTACTTTATAAGAGATCTGTTAGCTCAGCTGGGAGAGCATCACCTTGACAGGGTGGGGGTCGGGGGTTCAAGTCCCTCACAGGTCATACGAAAAGCTCGAAACCTTTTATTTTAAGGTTTTGAGCTTTTTTCTGTTTTCCTTGAATGCTTATTCCATGGACAGTCACCCAATTCCAAGTGACATCATACAATGTCATTGCGGTTAAAAAGCGAAATTTATAGATATTCATAAAAGTCGGAGGGTGGCTCGATGTTTTATCATGTTAAAGAACTTCAATACCAGGCTAACCCAGAAAGACCGGATCCGCTGTTCGCTAAAAATCTGCAAGAAGTGTTAGGTGGACAATTCGGTGAGATATCTGTAGCTTTGCAATATTTATTCCAAGGATGGAATGTTCGAGGGAACGGAAAATATAAGGATTTATTAATGGATACGGGAGCAGAGGAATTAGCTCATATTGAAATGTTAGCAACTATGATTGCTAGATTGCTAGATGGAGCTCCGGTCGGTGATTTAGAGGAAGCTGCCAAAGATCCCGTTATTGGTGCAATTTTAGGAGGAATGAACCCGCAACACGCAATTGTTTCAGGTCTGGGCGCAATGCCAGCGGATAGCGTAGGGAATAGATGGACAGCGGATTATATAATTGCTAGCGGCAATTTGTTAGCTGACTTTAGAGCTAATTTAAATGCTGAGTCACAGGGGAGATTACAGGTAGTAAGATTGTATGAGATGACCAATGATCGAGGGGTCAAGGATATGCTTTCTTGGTTAATTGCTCGTGACACGATGCATCAAAACCAGTGGATTGCAGCTATTAAGGAACTAGAAGCTAAAGAAAATATTGTTGTTCCAAGCACATTCCCTCGTAATTTGGAAAAAAGAGAAGTGTCACATGTGTTATTTAATCTGTCCGCTGGGAATGAAAGTGCCAGTGGTCGATGGGCGAGTGGACCAAGTATGGATGGGGAGGGTGTTTTCCAATATGTAGAAAACCCAGTTCCTCTTGCGAAAAAGCCCAAATTAAACCCTGCACCACCATATATTCATGATACACCACCTGCTGTACTTAAAGATACAGCGGGAAAGATTCCCCCAAATATGATGTAAAAATTTTAATAAAAGGCCATTATCCGTGTATGGATAATGGCCTTTGTTGAGCTGATTTTATAGTACATACATATATACGCATAGGAAGTGGGAGGTGGATCCGAGCATGATGAAAATATGAAAAATTTCATGAAACCCCATAAAACGCGATTGAAGAAATTTAGGTTTTGCTCCGTAAATAATACCACCTACTGTATAAAAAATTCCTCCTAAAACGAGCAGAAATAAACCAGTGCTGCTCAAAATCTCTGCAAGAGGAGAAGCAACAAAGATAACCATCCAACCCATCACAATATAGATGATTGTTGATAACCAACGAGGACAACTAAACCAAATCATTTTAAATAACACACCGCAAAGAGCAGCAAATACGATAATAGAAAACAGGACCCAGCCGGTTAAACCGTTCAAACTAATTAAACAAAAAGGAGTATATGTTCCTGCAATGAGAATAAAAATCATCGAGTGATCAAGCCTACGTAGAAAAGCAATGACTGAATCTTTTGCAACAACCATGTGGTAGGTGGCTGAAGCTGAATAAAGTAATATCATACTTAACCCAAAAATGATAACAGACGTAATCGCCAAAGCAGAGCTTGTGGTTATGGAAGCTTTAATTACCAACGCTAAGAGGGCGATAAACGAAAGGATGGCTCCTGCTAAATGGGTTAGACCGTTGATAGGTTCTCTAATATAAGAAAGCATATGCTTCTCTCCTTTTTTCTTTATGTAGTTTTTATAACTACTTATTATAGTATACGCATTACGACAACTAGTCAACATTTACTTATAAAGATTTGTGAAGTAAAATTGATATGTATATAGAAGAAAAAAGGAGAGAATTATGAAACATCTTGACGAGTTGATTGACGAACTAGGATTGCAACAACAAATTACAATGGATGACATTCCAGCGATTGATTTATATATGGATCAAGTTATCCAATTGTTTGATCAGAAATTCAATGATACGAAAAGAAATAAAGATGAGAAATTATTAACAAAAACTATGATAAACAATTACGCTAAGGATAAATTGTTTATTCCGATAAAAAATAAGAAGTATTCAAAGGAACACCTCATACTCATTAGTCTCATATTCCAGCTTAAGGGTGGCTTGTCCATTAATGATATTAAGACAACATTAGTTGGTTTGAACGACGGTATCCAATCAGATAATCTGGATTTAGAAAAATTCTATACATCCTATCTAAATTTGGCTATGAAGAATGTTACATCCTTTAATGAAGAGGTAAAATCACATTGGCAAGATGTGATGGAAGAGATGGAAGGTACCACTGAAGAAGATAATCTTTATTTAAAAAAAGTTCTCCTGGTCGCCTCATTAATTAATATTAGCAATCATTATCGACGAGTAGCTGAAAAACTTGTTGATGAAATAAGCATAAAATAACACCGTTTTCCTTCTGGAAGATGGTGTTTTTTGTTGTCAAATCAAAAAGAAAGGGTTTACATCTGGCGATTGTTAGATTATCTTACATGGTATTTTCAGAATGTTTGTAAATAATATTGACTCTTTGTGGATATCGTTTAAAATAAACTTATTCGAACTAATGTTATATTTTATGACATTATACCGTTAAGTAAAGTTACACAACAAAAATTAAGGGGGAAAAGAAAAATGGATGTAAACTACTTAATGAATAGTCTATGGGTAATGGTGTCGGCAGTGTTAGTTATCTTCATGATTGGTGGATTCATCATGCTAGAAGCTGGTTCCACTCGTATGAAGAACGCTGGTCATATTGCAGGTAAAACCATTTTTACATTCGGTTTAGCTTCATTAGTATTCTGGGCAGTAGGTTTTGGATTTATTTTTGGTGACAATGCTAATTTCTTTGTAGGTCTATCGAACTTTTTCTATGGTGGAGCAGAATTAGATTTAGCACTAAATTCCTCGGTATTCTTCTTATTCCAATTAGCTTTTTCAGGAATTGCCATAACAATTGCTCTTGGTGGATTTGCTGAACGTGCAAAATTATCTGTATATTTAATCTTTACAGTATTGTTCTCAGCATTAGTTTATCCGGTAGTTGCTCATTGGATCTGGGGCGGTGGCTGGTTAGCAGAACATGGTAAGCAAGACTTTGCTGGCTCAACGGTTGTTCACTTAACAGGAGCGATGGCAGCATTTGCAGCTACTATTCTATTAAAGCCTCGTATTGGCAAATATAACAAAGATGGCTCTGCAAACAATATTTATGGACACAATCAAGTATTTACAGCGTTAGGTGTTCTTATTCTTTGGGTTGGTTGGTTCGGATTCAACGCTGGTAGTACCGTATCAGTTGATGCAGGATTCTTTGGATTTGTAGCACTTAATACGAACCTGGCAGCAGGTGCTGGTGCAGTGGCAGCGTTAATTATTTCTTGGGTAGTATTAGGAAAATCAGATATTCCTACTATCTTAAATGGTGCACTTGCAGGACTGGTTGCTATTACAGCATCATGTGCATTCGTTGATACATGGGCAGCGGTTGTTATCGGATTTGTAGCTGGTATTCTAGTATTCTATAGCGCGAGATTCTTTGAAAAGCGTAAAATTGATGACCCAATCTTTGCCCTATCTGTTCACGGTGCTGCAGGGGTATGGGGAACACTTTCAACAGGGTTCTTTGCAACACCAGAATTAGCGACAGTTGGTAAGCCTGGTTTATTCTATGGCGGTGGATTAGAGCAACTTGGGGTTCAAGCAATGGGTGTGGGTGTATCTGGGCTATACGCTTTTGTAGTATCATTCGCCATCCTTGCGATTGTTAAAAAAGTAATCGGTGGCCTTCGTGTAACTGAAGAGGAAGAAATTATGGGTCTAGATGTAAGTGAACATGGTAGCTACGGATACCCAGAAGTATTTTTAACTAGTGAAAATCAAAAAGTTTCTTCATAATTAATAAGGAGAGCCTCATTTTATGGGGCTTTCCTTATCTACTTAAAGGGCGTGTAAGAATTGAGTTCATATGAGTCAATAAAATTATGGAAAGAAACTCATGTTGAAGAGTATATATCCAATTCAGAATCTTTAAATGAATTCCACGACGAGATTATGATGAAGGTATTTAAGACTGCAAGTGCCCGAATGAATATTGAACCTCCATGTGCTTTTGTATGGTTTATTACTGGTAGCGGGGGACGATTTGAACAAGGATTAATAAGTGACCAAGATCATGGGATTATTTTTCAAGATGATAGTCCAGAGGCAGGTAATTATTTTAGTGAGTTAGGTAAGGAATTATCAATGGGATTACAAATAGTTGGATACCCATTGTGCGATGGTAAGGTAATGAGTTCAAACCCATTATGGTGTCAAACGGCTGTTAGTTGGAATAAACAGGTGGTAAATTGGATGGAGGAGAGCAGTTGGGTGTCGATTCGCAATTTGCAGATTTTCTATGATGCTAGGAAACTTGTAGGTAAGCATGAACTTCTATTCGATCTTAAAAACATTATCCACGAATACAGTCGATCCCATCCTCAATTTTTAGGACGATTATTAGAAAATGTAAAACATGTTAAAAAGACGATTGGTCCACTAGGACAGATCATTGTTGAGGAGAAGGGAATACATGCTGGAGCTATTGATTTGAAGTATTCTGCTTTTATACCATATGTGAATGCAGTTCGGCTATTAGCATGGAAAGAAGGGATAACCGAGACTAGTACAATAGGTAGATTAAAAGAGCTTAATAAATTAGGGTATGAGGAGTTATCTCATTATCAGGAGAACTATTCGCAGCTTCTTCAGTTTCGCTTAGAACACCTTTCTTCTACAGCTTCATATGATGATTCCCACTACTTGTATGTAAAAAAACTTACGAAAGACAATCAAAAACTAATTAAAAAGATACTGAAAGATGGAAAGAAGCTGCAGCAATACGTTCAGAGAATGATTGAAAAGGGTGGAAATCATGGCGTTTGAACCATTTATTCATTTTGTGAGAGGAATCCAGGGGAAACTGGGGACAAATGTATATAGTGGCTTACAGGGACAAAACGGTCAGCATGTTGCCTTTTTGCGTCAGATGCAAAAAGAATTAAATTCAGACAATGCCTTACTGATTCCGTTGTCGGAGTTAGAGGTGACAGTTTTTGACCTTGAAACAACAGGTTTCTTTCCTGAAAAAGGGGATGAAATTTTGTCTATTGGTGCTATAAAGACAAAAGGAGCGCATGTGAAAGAAGCTGATTCCTTTTATTCTTTAGTTCAATACGATAAAGAACTTCCGATCCTGGTGAAAGAGTTAACAGGGCTTTCAGAAGAGGAACTAAGGAGTGCGCCTCCTTTGTCAAATGTTCTACTGGATTTTTATCACTTTGCTAGAGGAACGCCACTTGTTGCACACCATTCAAATCATGAAAAAAACTTCTTGCAAGCAGCGAATTGGAAACAATTCAAAGCTCCTCAAAAACATCGCATCATTGATACGTCATTCCTATCAAGAATTGCCGATCCAGAATTAACTCAAAACAAGCTTGAGGATATTTGCGAGCGGTATGGGATAGAAGTAGTGGATAGACATCATGCGCTGGGAGATGCTAAATTGACCGCTGTACTGTGGTGTATTTTTATTGAAAACGTTCAGGAAAAGGGATATGAGACTCTTCAAGATATATATAATCTTATGGCAAAATTGTAAGATACTATAATTCTTTCTTTACTTATTAAAAAAGTTTGTGCTATTATTATCCATAAATGAACTGAATATTGGATTTCTTATCCAGAGTGGTGGAGGGGCTGGCCCGATGATACCCGGCAACCGATTTTCTTTTTATAGAAAACACGGTGCCAATTCCTGCAAAGCAATCGTGCTTTGACAGATAAGAAGAGATGATAACCATAAACCCTCTTCTTTAGAAGAGGGTTTTTTATTTTATCAGAGGAGGAAAACATGATGGAAACGGTGAAAGTTGTTCTTTTAGGGTTTGGTACGGTTGGATCAGGTGTGTATGATTCCATCCTTCATACACATCAGGAGAAGCTGGAACATGTTATTGGTAAGAAGGTTGAAATTGTCGGTATATTAGTGAAGTCGGAAAAGGAACGGCAACTTCCTCGAAATATTATTGTAACTACAAAGATTGACGAAATCTTAGCTCTCCCCAAAATAGACTATGTGTTCGAAGCGATTGTTGGTATTGAACCAGCGTATTCCTATACAAAGTTATTTTTAGATCGGGGCTGTCATGTGATAAGTGCAAACAAGGAATTGCTTGCCAATCGTGGTGAGGAGCTCACGGATTATGCTTTAAATAAAGGTAAGTTTTTAACTTTTGAGGCAGCTGTTGCAGGAGGGATTCCTTTACTTAGAACGATTATTCAGCTTCTTCAAGTGAATGGAATTTTAGTTCTAGAGGGTATATTAAATGGAACGAGTAACTACATTCTATCGAAAATGAGAAATGAGAAATTGAGCTTTGGAGAATGCCTGCAAGAGGCACAGCAACTCGGATACGCAGAGGCTAATCCGGAAAGTGATATTTCTGGTAGAGATGCTTTCTATAAGCAAATGATTTTAAGTAGTTTAATCTACCATGAGCAACCCGACTGGGAAAAGGTTGAAAGAATTGGGATTGAACAAGTCGCTTTAGAAGATCTAGCCTTAGGTGAGGTACATGGATTAAGGCTAAAGCTGCTGGCCTCTTTGAAAAGAGTGGACGAGGGAATCAAGGCAACCGTAAAGCCTACGTTTGTAAGCTCTGAACATCCTCTTTACAATGTGGAGGGGGTAGACAATGGCATAGTTATAAAAACGGATTTGGTTGGAACTCTTATGCTTCAAGGACCAGGAGCTGGTTCAAAGGCTACTGCAAGTGCTATGATTGAAGATTTGGTACAAATTGAACAACAAAAACAGCCCTTGCAAAAAGTACATCGATATAGCTATCAAAATCAAAATGAAAAGGAGAATAATGCAAGTATTCAATTAGCTGTATTTCCACTGCAAAACAAGGAGGAATGGCTACGCTTAAAAGCGGTTATAAATGAAAATTCAAAGCATGTAAATATACTTCAAGAAGTGGTTAAAGAGCTTGGTGGTAGTATATACGGAAGTTTCTTATACGAAGGTGAGCTAGAGAGTGTGAAGCTACCTGTCTTATTTAAACGTTACCCTGTATCACCTATCGGTCTAAAAAGAGATCAATTGAATGTAGTTAATAGTTTCTAGGGAAGACGCATAATGATTGCGTCTTTTTTTGTATTGTAAAGCTCCATAGGGCAAATAATATGTTTGCTATGGAGGTGTAGTATGAGAAAACTTTTAATCTTGTTTGGAGTTATTATGCTTATCTTTGGTGTTGTTATCTATACATTAACAAATGTTTCCTTTGATTACGCATTTGTTCCGGAAGCAGAGGATGTAAGAAAATCAGAAAAGAAATCGAAAATAGCTTCTGTGTCAAACGGGGAGGAGATGGGGACATCAGAACAGATTGAGTTAGGACGAAAATTATTTTATGAGGAGACCTTTGGGAATGAAGTGTTTTTTTTCAGATATTTTAGGAATGTTTAATGGGGCCTTAACCTTAGGTAATATAGGAAAGGCAATCTTAAAATTAAATGAGGAAAGTACGAATAATCTTCAGGTCGAAGCGTATAAAGATTTTTCTGCTGGTGATTTTCACATAAAAAAGGTGACTTAATTGATACATGTCTTGATGTGGCTAAAGGGGCTAAAACACCGGTTGGTATTAAGGTTGTATTTGATGAAGGAAGATTAAAAGCTGGAGTAAGCTGTGCTGCCTGTCACGCCACTGTTGATGCTAAAGGGAAAATTATGGAGGGTGTCCCCAATACGGATTTGCAAATTGGTCTTGCGCTTGCCATGGGAACTAATACCGCTTCCTATTTTACTCATACAGAATTAGAGGATATTAAAGACTATATTAGTCAAAGTTCAACACAAATAGAAACATCAACAGGTGGGAAAGAATTCTTACCTGATATTGAAAAGTTTGAGAAATTCGTGGATGCAGAGATTATCAAATGGCCCACAGGCAGTAATGACACGACCATTGATTTACATAATAATCCTGTTCAAATTCCGGGAGCATTTGCAACGAGCAATAAATTAATTCCCTTAGAAGAACTTAAATGCATTAGTTCTACTAGCTGATGCGGTCCCAACTGCCTACTGGGGAGTAAGCAATGCAGATGTTAAGCCTGGTGATACGGTTATTGTAATCGGAAGTCAAGAGGGGGCTGATGCTCTCTTTTTGCGTATTATGGATGCCTCTTTTCCCATTGGAGCATAGCATGTAGTAATGGAGAAAGGAGGTCAAGGATTTGTGATTATCGTTGCGGGAATGAATTTAGAGATACCCCCTTTTCAATTATCCAGCAAACAAGCAGAAATTTTCCACTTCTTAAAGAACAGCAAGGAAGTGCATAGGTATGTTCATAGTAGAGAGCTGTTGTTTGAATTGATATTACGAAAAAACATGATCAATAGTGCTATTGAAATGAACGAAAGTGAAGTGGAATTTTCCATATTTCATACATCAAAGTTCAACTCCATGTATTGGTTGAAAACATCAAGAGGTTATATTCTTAAGCCAAATGTATTGCCCTCCGATGCAATAAAAGATATTTTTCTTAATGGGAAAGAGTACGGTTTTGAATGTACGACGGCCATTGTTGTCATTTTTTATTATGCTGTTCTTCAATCTATTGACGAGAGAGCTTTTAATTGGCTTTTTAATCATCTTCTCGTTTGGGATTGGAGCTATGATGAGGACCTAGGAATTATTACTAGAATCGGCTCGGATTTTATTCCGGGAGATGTGATGTATTTTTACAATCCAGATTATGATAATCCGGTTTGGATAGGAGAAAATGTTGTATTTTTAGGTGAAGATAAATATTTTGGTCATGGAATTGGAATTGGTACAGAGGAAGAAATGATTAAAGCCCTTAATACTTTGCGAAAAGAAGGTGCAACGAGATCTGCTCACTTAATACATCAGCATAGTCGCTTAAATTTTAAGTATTTATCACAGTTTTCTAAGCAAAATTAAATCATTGGAAAAGGACAATTGATCCATTTGTCAGAAAAGATCATTGTCCTTTTATATTTATTTCATGTTCACTCTTTTTTCCTTATGAAAATCGCTGTATACTAATACTATGGAAGGAAAGTAGGAGAGAAATACATGCTAAAAAAGCTTATTATCGTTATCGTTTTGTGCAGTATTGGCTTTTTTTTACTGCCTTATAGTTTGCCATTGGTTTTTGCTTTAGTTACCGCTCTATTTTTAGAAGGTTTAGTTGAGTTTTATAAAAATAAACTTAGGATTGCACGAGTGCATGCTGTTTTAGCATCATTCTTAACGTACATATTAGGTTTAGTAATCATTGGCTATCACTTTTTTACTTTAATCATTCAACAAACTCTTCGTTTGTCAGAGAGTACACCAACTTTTGTAAAGGATTTCTATCGAAGTACTATTTTACCAATAATGGGTAGCTTAGAGAGATATTTACAAACACTACCAGAAGAAGTATTAAACTCGATGGAAAACACCATAGAGTCAAGTATCGCGTCCTTAGATGCCTTCTTACAAACTCTATTTGAAACGATCATATCTTTATTAACAGCCATCCCTGGTTTTTTAATTGAATTTTTAGTGTACTTGGTTGCTTTATTCCTGTTTTCCCTAGAGCTACCTAGACTAAAAGAAAATATTAAAAGACATCTAACAGAGGGAAGTTTAAAGAAAGCATCCCTTGTCATTAACCAACTAACCTGGGCAGGAGTTGGGTTTATAAAGGCTCAGCTATTTTTAAGTGTAATTACCTTTGTGATGGCATTCACAGGATTATGGATTTTAGGAGTTACAAATAAAACTCTATTATCATTATTAATAGTCATTGTTGATATATTACCTATTTTGGGAACAGGCTCCGTTTTAGTCCCTTGGGGAATTGTGGCCATATTACAGGAGAATCAATTATTAGGTGTGGGCTTAATTATTTTATTTGGGTTAATCACCATAATTAGAAGGATCATTGAGCCGAAGGTATATTCGAGCAGTCTAGGGATTTCACCTCTAGCATCCTTAGTAAGTCTATACATAGGCTTTAAACTTATTGGTTTTCTTGGCTTATTTTTAGGTCCGGCTATCGTAATTGTTTACGATACGTTAAAAAAGGCAAATGTTATTAAAGTAAACTATAAAATATAAAAATGAAGCCATCGAAGGATGGCTTTTCATTTTTATTCCCAATCTTCATATTTGACAATTCCGCCTGTCAAATCAAGCTCTGATCGATCTCCTTTGTAGTACAGCTTTCCATTTTCAGATACAATCAAGTTTTCATACGTATAAACTTTTTTCCCACTTGGTAAGATGATAATAATCTTTTCCCCTGGTTCGTCCTCCTTAGGTTGAACAGGGACGATAGTATTATTATCGTAAAGCTTTGCTACTAAAAGGAAAAGTACGATAAGACAAACTAGTAAAAAAACAATCCTCAAACTTACCCAAGTCATGTATCGCTTTAATCGACTCACACTTTCTCCGCCTTTACTTCAATCTACCTCTAAATCTATGCAGGAATAAGATGGAAGTTTCCTTTTTTCATAAAATCTATTAAACTACTTTAGAATGGTATTTTTGAAAGCAAATGGTGAATTTACATCAATATTGGGAATGAATGATAGAAACATACAACAAACGTCCTGATATTGAATGAGAAAAAGAAATGTACGTGTATTCGTTAGGTCAATTGTCCAATTTTTTTATTCGACAAATTGTGATATGTTATGCATACATACGAAAATGAGGAAATAAAGGATCTGAAAAAATGAAAAAAAATATGGAATTGATTTTTAAAACAATTGATGGTGTTTCTCTTTGGAAAATTAATAGAATGCTAAAGAAGCTTTCTAAATCGAAATTAATGATATTAGAGCAAATGAAGGACGAAAAAATTGTTATTCATCTTCCTTCCAAACCGGAGAGGGAAGTAACGAGTCTTGAAATGAAAAGGGAATTACTCAAAGAAGTAGTTCAATTAGATGGTTTTGAATCCTTTAATGTAAGTGTATTAGAAAATTGTCGACCAGTTTACAAAGAACAAATCACTAAATATGGTCTGTATCGCTGGATTGAACTTCCCCTGCCAAATCAAATTCAATACGAATATAATTTTGCAGAAATGAAAGAATCTATTATTAATAATTATGAAGTGAGACCGATCATGTAGAAAACAAGAGCGTCCCAATTTTGGGAGGCTCTTGTTTATTATTCATAAAAACCACTGTACAAGCCGCCTCCGCTTTTTACCTAAAAAAGGGCGATTGACTATTCGCACATTTTGGGTTTCTTACATAGGATATAGTGACTTACAACTAAGGAGGTAATTTAAATGTCAGAAACATTTGGTGGATACGGCGGAGGTTTCGCTCTGCTAGTAGTTTTATTTATCCTTTTAATTATCATTGGTGCTTCTTGGGGCTATGGTTACGGTTATTAATAATTAACTAAACTAAACCTTAAAAGGGAGGAATTTAAATGTACGGATATGGATATCCTTACAGCGGTTGCGGTTATCCAGCAGTTGGTGGAGTTGGATACGGTGGTGGCTTCGCTCTAATCGTTGTACTTTTCATCCTATTAATCATTGTTGGTGCTGCATGCTTTAAGTGGTAAAAAAAAAGAATGAAGGTGGGATTTCTCACCTTCATTCCTTTATAATCGGAAGAATTGTTTTGTATTTACATACAGTGTTTCATATGTCTTTTCCATAGAGATAGCTTTCAATTCAGAAAGCTGTTTGATTGTTTGATGAATCATATTAGGATGCGTCATTCTGCCACGAAATGGTCCTTCAAAGGGCCAGGGACCGTCTGTTTCCACCATGATCTGTGAAAGAGGAAAATGCTTAGCGATATGTTGAATTTCTTCTTCGTAAAAAAGGTCAGGAGTAAGTGATATGAAATGTCCATTTTGAATGATGCGATCCATATCTGTGTCTGCTCCTTTAAACCAGTGGAAATGAGCATGTTCAATACTATGTCTTTCTAATAGAGAGCAAACAGTTGGCACGTCATCATAAATGGCATGAAGCGAGATAGGCAAGTTTTTCTTGCTAGCCAGCTTTACCCACTCTTCAAGTAGTTCTAGATACGGTTCCAGAGAGGAGTTCCAGGAAGTTGAAGTCCGTAAATAAAAGGGGAGGCCAACCTCTCCAACCGCTATCATCTCATCAAAATGTGAGTACACCCATTGAAAAAGGTCTGCCATTTCTTTGTCTGAGCCTATTGCTTGTTCAGGGTGAAATCCAAACGCTGTTTTGACCTGCGGGTATACCTTTGAAATATGAGAGTTTCTTTTACAGGATTCTAAGTCATAGGAAACGCTTATGAGCATTTCAACTTCGTCAAGTGTCTCCATCATCGTATGAATTTCCTCATCTAGGTACTTATCTAGATGGATGTGGCTGTCAATTATTTTCCTCATTTTTGACCAACCTTTACTTTTAAAAAATCATGAATCCTTTTTTTGTAACCGAGAAATTCTTCAGAGAACATTATTTCCTCGTTTCTAGGTCGTGAGAAGGGAACAGTGACCTCCTGTTTGATTCTTGCGGGTTTATCGGATAATACAAGTATGCGGTCGGAAAGAAAGAGTGCTTCCTCGATATTATGGGTAACAAAAACAATTGTTTTTTTGTACTGTTCCCAAATCGAAAGTAGCCATAACTGCATTTCCTGACGAGTTAATTCGTCTAAAGCTGAAAATGGCTCATCTAAACAGATGATGGGCTGGGGACTAAGAAGTGCCCGTAAAAATGCCACCCTTTGCTTCATACCTCCTGAAAGTTCGTGAGGAAAAGCATTTCTATATTCTAATAGCCCCGCTCTTCGCAGCATCTCCATAGCCATTTCGTAATCTTTTTTAGCTTGTAGCTCTTGTCCAAGAACAACATTTTGAATAATTGTTCGCCATGGAAATAAGGAAGGGATTTGGGGCATATAACTAATATGTCCTCTGTTACCTGTAATGTTGTTTCCTTCGAGGATAATAGACCCTGTAAGAGGAGCCCGGAGACCGCCGATTAACTGGAAAATCGTACTTTTTCCACTTCCAGAGGGACCAAGAACGGTTACGAATTCCCCGTTCTTAATAGAGAGGTTGAGATTCTGTAATATTGGTTTATCTCTATAAGAAAAAGACACATTATGTAATTCAAGATGCTCCACGATTTTTCCCCTCTGCTTTCCAACGAATAATAAATCTCTCTAACCAATTGATCATGATAAAAAATAACAAACTTAAAGCCATAATGAGAAATATGGCAACAAAGACACGATCTGTTCGAAATGATGAGGAAGAGAGTGTCATATAGACTCCAATCCCATTTTCTGATCCTAACCATTCAGATATTACAGCACCCATTACACTATATGTCGCTGAAATTTTCAGCCCTGAAAAGATGGAGGGCAGGGCAAACGGAAACTCGAGTTTCCAAAATAACTGACGTTTGGTTGCTCCTGCCATTTGCATATAATGAAAAAGCTCAGGAGCAACCTGGCGAAATCCATCCATGGCTGAAATCGTAATAGGAAAGAAACAAACCAGAGTAATAACAATTAGTTTTGGTAATAGGCCAAAGCCGAACCATATAACCAGAAGTGGAGCAAGTACAATAATAGGTATATTTTGCGATAATATAAGAAGCGGATATAAAGATTCTTTTAAAAAAGGAATATTATGTAATATAAAGGCAGTTAACAGACCTACGGTAACTCCAGAAACAAAGCCTAGTAAAATAAGCCGAATGGTGGAAGAAAGATGTACAGAAACACTGCTCCAGCCATTGATAAGTTCATTAAAAATTTGTGAGGGAGTTGGGAGCAGCCAAGTTGGAATCTCAGTGATTCTTGCAGTGAATTCCCAAACAAGGAATAAAAGGAGGAGAACAAAAGTTGGTCTCCACCCTTTTTGTAATTTTTGTATCATGAACGATATTTCTCCGTAAGAGTATCCATTGTTATACCAGTTGGCTGGTAAAGAATCTTCACCTGTGAAATAACATTACTGCTTCCCATTTCAATCATCTTTTCATTCATTTTCGTAATCACTGAAAATAGTTCCTGAAGATCACCCTCCATAGTTGTTTCTAAGGGATGAACCTCATACTTTACTCCTGACGCATCAATAACGGCTATTGCTTCATCTACGTAAGGAATCACATTTTCACCGTTTTTTGTCTTAGGGATAATTTGTATACTAACAAGTGCGTTTGCCATATGAACAACTCCTATTGTGGTAAAAATTCATTAGTAAAGGCTTTTTCTGCATCTAACTCTGATTCTAGCAACCCGTTCTCAAGCATCCAAGAAGCATAGTTTTCCCATACTTCTAAACTTTGCTCACCCCATTGGTCTGCATCGTCTTGATATTTGGTAGCAAGCCATTCCTGACTTTTCTTTACAAGCTCTGCGTCAAGTTCTGGAGCAGCTTTGATTAAGACGTCAGCGGCATCGGAAGGATTGTCGATAGCAAATTCATAGCCTTTTGAAGCGGCATTAACAAAAGCTCTTACTGTTTCAGGATCGTTGTTAATCATGTTTTCGCTAGTGGTTAAAACAGGTGTATAGTAGTCTAACTTTTCGGAGTAATCGGTTAAGTAGACCATATTAATGTCTTCTCCTCGTAATTCCGCTTCTACGCCTGTCCAACCGTAGTATATCCAAGCAAAGTCAATATCACGTTTAACAGCGGTAAAGAAGTCCGCATCGCCTATGTTTACAATATTCACCTTTTCTACATCTGCTTGTTCTTGCTTCATAAGTGAGTCGATGACGGATTCTTCAACAGGTGAACCCCAACCACCGTATGTTTTTCCCTCAAAATCTTTAGGGGATTGAATATTTTTAGATGCCGGTGATGCGAAACCAGAAGTGTTGTGTTGAATAACCGCAGCTATAGAAACAAGCGGTACTCCTTGTACTCTTGCCTGTGTAATTCCTTCTTGATAACCTACACCAAAATCAGCTTTCTCAGAAGCAACAAGTTGGTCAGCACCAGCTTCTCCAGGCATCTGAATGGTCACATCAAGACCTTCCTCTTCAAAAAAGCCCTTTTCTTTTGCAACATATAGTCCTGTGTGATTCGTATTTGGAGTCCAATCAAGAACGACAGTCACTTTTTTTAAGTCAGCGCTTGACTCCTCTTGTTCTGTTTGCTGTTCATTTGTTTCTGAACAACCTGCGAGTAATACAGAAGCTGTTATTGCAGCTATCCATTTTTTCATTACTTTCTCCTCCAATGGTATAAGTAGGAACATGACCTGGCCCCATAGACGACAAAAAGCGCCGCAGTTTTTGAACCGGGCGCATATGTTTAAACAATATGATTGTCTAAAGAATATGTTCCCTACGCTGGTTTCATCCAGATCAGGTTCAAAGGGTCAGCATCAATGGGATGCACTCTCAACCGGTCTTCATCGGTTCCCCTACAATTCTTACCTATTTAGTTTCATTTCTATCTCATTATAGCAGAAATTATTTTCTTGAAAAGGAAGAACTTTCTTGGAAAATGAACATAATGATATGTTTGTTGTTGCTTTTGTAAAGAACACATTGCAAACTTTAAACAGTCACGATAAGATTGAAGTTATGGATGAATTTGTGTAAGGAAAGAAAGGAATTTCTATAATGGCAAAAAATTTTAAAGATGATGTACAATCGCGTCGCACATTTGCGATCATTTCCCACCCAGATGCTGGGAAAACGACATTAACTGAGAAGTTATTGTTATTTGGTGGAGCCATTCGTGATGCGGGAACAGTTAAAGGAAAGAAAACGGGTAAGTTTGCTACGAGCGATTGGATGGAAATTGAAAAACAACGTGGTATTTCCGTTACGTCGAGTGTGATGCAATTTGATTATAATGACTGTCGAGTAAATATTCTTGATACACCAGGTCACCAAGACTTCAGTGAAGATACGTATCGTACTCTTACAGCTGTTGATAGTGCGGTCATGATAATCGATTCAGCAAAAGGGATTGAGGAGCAGACCTTAAAGCTATTTAAAGTATGTCGAATGAGAGGCATTCCGATTTTTACCTTTATTAATAAGCTTGATCGTCAGGGGAAATCTCCATTAGAACTTTTAGCTGAACTAGAAGAGGTTATGGGAATAGAATCATATCCGATGAACTGGCCGATTGGAATGGGGAAAGAATTTCTCGGTATATATGACCGTTTTTACAAGCGAATTGAACAATTCCGAGTAGATGAGGAAGAACGTTTTGTTGGGTTAAATGAAGATGGAGAAATAGAAGGAGATCATAAATTAAAGCAATACTCCTTATATGACCAGACGTTGGAAGAAATCATGCTATTAAATGAAGCGGGGAATGAGTTTTCTCGTGAAAGAATAGCAAATGGGGAACTAACACCTGTATTCTTTGGTAGCGCCCTAGCGAACTTTGGTGTTCAAACTTTTCTAGAAACCTATCTTCAATTTGCACCTGCACCTCAAGCACGGGAATCTACAGAAGGAAAAATCGATCCATTATCAGAGGATTTCTCAGGCTTTATTTTTAAGATTCAAGCTAATATGAATCCTGCTCATAGGGATAGAATTGCCTTTTTACGTGTATGTTCAGGAAAATTCGAAAGAGGGATGACAGTCAATATCCCACGCTTAGGAAAGTCAATGAAGCTTTCTCAATCAACACAGTTTATGGCGGATGACCGAAACACGGTTGATGAAGCGGTTAGTGGAGATATTATTGGTTTGTACGATCCAGGTACGTATCAAATTGGAGATACATTGACTGTTGGAAAAAACAACTTTCAATATGAAAAGCTTCCACAGTTTACACCTGAACTCTTTGTTCGAGTTTCAGCTAAAAACGTAATGAAGCAAAAGTCTTTTCATAAAGGAATTCAGCAACTTGTACAAGAGGGAGCCATTCAGCTCTTCCGTACGGTTCGAACAGATGATTATTTGCTAGGGGCCGTAGGTCAACTTCAATTTGAAGTGTTTGAGCATCGAATGAGAAACGAGTACAATGCTGAGGTATTAATGGAAAGATTAGGCTCAAAAATTGTCCGTTGGGTCGAAAATGAAGAAATTAACGAAAATCTTTCTAGCAGTCGAAGTCTTTTAGTAAAGGATCGCTACGATAAGAAAGTATTTCTTTTCGAAAACGACTTTGCCCTTCGCTGGTTCCAAGAAAAAAATCCAGATATTACACTTTATAATCCTATGGATGATTATCAATAAGTATAAGGGAGTCCTCAAGATTGAGGGCTTCTTTATTTTATATTCATTAGGAAGAGTGGTCTGGAAAAAAAAACTAATGTCGAAAAATGTAGGAAAAGTCTTGCATGTTCAAGTGATAATTCTTCTTTATTTCGTACAACCTATAAGTAATGAAAATTAGCTGGTGATTAGGATGAAATGTTAATGACGTTCTCCAATGTCCAGAACTTGACGGTGTTGATTGTCCTAAAACTGACGGATTCACTGTCCAAAAATGAAAGGGAAGCAGTTCACATGCTTCCCTAATGATTTACAAATCAACTTGATACGTCTCATTTTTCTTAAGGTAGAACCTAACATCATTTCGACCCGTAAGGATATACCAGTCTCTGCCCAATTCCAAGCGGCAGGAAAGAGTCTTCCCACTTCCCAGATGTAGATCAAACCATTCACCACATCTCATCTTATAACCAGAATTGTCTCCCCAAAACACGACCCAACAATCCAACTCTTCATTGTAATTCATTTCTTTCCAGCGACTTTTCATGAAAGCTCACCCTGTATGACTTGCTTGATCATATGGTCGTCAATGATCCTTCGGCCATTTTGTGAGCCATAGAGTAGACTATGTGTGCAGAGTTTATTTATCAGCCTTGCGGCACCACCAGAAAACCGATGGATTTCGTCGAGCGCCCCGTCAGAGAAAATTGGTTGATCAACTCCAGCATAACGAAGATGCCTAGAAACATATTCCTCAACCTGGGCACGATCGAGATGTCCTAACTGGAATTGGATATCGATTCTTTGGCGTATCGCTGCGTAGGATTGGAGTCGAAGACGATCCCACAATTCACTTTGACCGACGAGAATGAGTGCCATCGGACTTTGCGAATCCATTTTGAAGTTCAGTAAGAAACGAACCTCTTCAAGCATTTCCCGGTCCAGAAGATGGGCTTCGTCCACTACCACCACAGGTTGTAGCCCTCGTATGCCTTTCATTAATTCAATCTCACGATGAAGCTGCCGTTTTGCATCTCCTCGATAAAACTTCGCTTCGGAGCCTAACTGTTCCAAAAGACCTTTGTAAAAATGACGAGGTGTTAATTTAGAGTCGGACAGGTAAAGGATATGGAATTTCCCTTTATCCAATTTGTCCACAAACTTACGGATGGTCGTGGTCTTTCCAGTACCACTATCCCCACTCAAAACGGCAAAAAGCTGTCTTTCAGCTGTGTACTTCAGCCTTCCAAGGATTTCTTGCATCATGGAGGAATCATACAATTGATCAGTCGGAAGATCTCTGGCGAAAGGGGTGTTATCCATTTCATAGAAGGCTTCAAACACGAGAATCATCCTCCTTCCAAACGGCACGGAAGGTCACGGCAGGTTTCTGTTCAGTTTGACGTTTTTGGTTCTTTCGTTCAGCTGCCTTTAATAGTCTTGAAGATTCTACATCCTGCACCTGTAGGTGCTCAGGTAATGCAGGACGCTTCCCAGCTCTTTCCCCTATGACAAGCTTTTTGGCCTTCCAAGGAGTATGATCCTCGAACTCAATGGTCAGCTCCTTGATATTCGCAGGGTCATAAACAACCTCAACCTGTCGTCCAATGAATGCCAGGCCCACCTCATATTTTTGATCCATGAAGCTGATACATCCTGATTTATCGACTTTTCTCGTTTCACAATGGAGAAATGCATTACTCAACGTATCCGGATCGATGAACCGAATCGCTTTCTTATCTGAACGAAATGCCGTTTCCGGGCTAATTTTCTCCCCAAGTGCAGAATGAGGCTTATTCTGATAACACTCTGTCAGCCACACTTGGAAAAGCTCATTCAGACGATCAAGTGTATTGGGTTTTTCGATGACAGCCTCACTGATGAATGAATCTATGATTCTATTGAAGCGTTCAATTTTCCCTTTTGATTCAGCTGAGTACGGCCGTGTGTAAGTAAGGCGGGTGCCTATTTTTGAGCAGGTACGCGACATCCATTTGGTTCGATATTGCTTTCCATTATCAAAATAGACAGCCTCTGGAACACCATACTTCTGGATGGCCTGACGGAAGGAATCCTCAATGATCCTTGAATCCAATGTAGGGTAGAAAGCTGCATGAAGCACAAACCTGGTTGCGTCGTCGATAAAGGCGACAAGATACACTTGTTTCTTCATTCCATTGGGACCAATCGGCAGGTAAGGGCCATACTTGATATCTGATTGCCATAGTTGGTTGCGATGTCGCTTCTGAAATCTCCTGGCAGCTACTCCTGTCTGGGAATAAAGTCGCATATGCCGTGTGCTGTAACCTTTTTCAGTGAGCTTTTCCTGGAGCGTTGACCTTTTGATCTGTCCTGGCTCAGCCAACCCTTCCCACTCGAGTATCTGTATGATTTGTGCTACGCTCCGGCTTGGCACTTCCTTACGCAGAAGGATTGCCTGTTCCAATAAATGAGGAGGGATAGCTTCAGACTTACGAGCACCTTTTCTTCCTTGTGGCTTTAGTCCCCCAAACCCATCTTCCTGAAATTGAGCCAAATATCGCCTGATGGTTCTTTCTGAAAGACCGCTGGCCTTCACTATTTGGTCTCTTAATTCCTTTACCTTCCCAGCGTCAAGCCCCTCTGCCAATAAAGGGGATATCAGCTGAAAACGCTGCACTGCCAATTCCTCTGATTTCTTATGTTCCCTCATGATACACTCTCCTCTCTGTGTCTATCACGAGTGTAAATCAGGTGTTATTGGACAATGAATGCAGAACGGGTGTGTATCCATAAATTAATATTTACGATGGGCCGGACAATTCTTGTTAGCCATCCATTGGCATCTCCTGCCAAGCGTCCTATCCTTTGAAGTGCGGTCCCTGAACATTTGGACGTGACATCCAGGGGGATATTTCCTTGGTTGGTTCTGATCATGATGGAATTCAAACAGCCTATCCAATAATCCACAAATTGATGAAACCAGCCGTACCATCTCGAAAGAGTGGAATCATCGGCGGGAACAATGTGGGTGGACGGGTTCGTAAGAACGTCTTCGATACATTCAGCCTCATAGCGTTTATAAGGAATCAATAAATCTGGAAGTTCATGATGAATGGTCTGACAATTGGTGCACTGCAATCTTCGGATGTTATATGTCTTACTCTGACCTGTATGATCCTTGGCTTTTCGATTCTTTGTACCTCTAACCAACATGTCTTTCCCGCAGCATGGGGAAGGAATCCTCCCCGCACCCCTAACTAAAAACTCCAGTAAGTATGTTTTCAATCAGCTGATAATCTGATACAATAATCATATACTTTTTTTGTGGGACGTCTCCTGTATAACTGTTGGCGCAGTTATACATTATGGGGGACGTCTTTTCCTTTCCCCAAAATAAATGTCGAAATGTTTCGAATTATATACGGACATTATAATCGACTAATTCTGGACAGGCAATACCGTCAACTTTAGGAAATTTAAAGATGTCAAAAACAATGAAAAAACAAGGGAAGTTAGAAGCTGTATTGTGGAGTATTGCGCTGCCTGGATTTAGTCAGCTTCTTAGGGGAAGCTACGTGAAAGGGGTACTATTCGTACTTCTTGAGTTTGTAGTTAATGTAATGAGTAACTTTAATGAGGCCATAATGTTAAGTTTTTTATGGGAGATAGATCAAGCGTTTGCAGTACTTGATTATCAATGGCTGATGTTTTACCCTTGTCTTTATATGTTCGCTATGTGGGATGCATATCGATCTGCAATGCCCGAAACGGAGGAATATTCTTATCTTCCTTTTGCCTTCGGAGCCTATTTTATTACAGTCGGGTTGATGTTATCTAAGAAAGTAAAGATTTTTGGTGTCGTATTTGGGCCAATCTTTCTTCCTATGATGTTTTTGGTGCCTGGTTTGCTTATTGGTTTTATAATCAGATACTTAATTTTAAGAGCAAAGGTACCAAAAGTGAAGTTCTAACTTTTTGTTAGAACTTTTTTTGTTTTTTTCGACTTTTACACCCCCATAGCATTCACAAGTTGCTCGTAGGTATTTAGTGACTAGAAGATAGCGGCCGCTTCTTACTAGAATGGCTCTCTTTTTTCCAATAGCTTACCCTTAAAAATCACAACAAAGTATCGTATGATATATGGTGATAAGTGAGGTGAAGCTGTTGTTAGGTTTATTGTTTTTACCTAAAAAGAAGAAACGTTCATTAGAAGAGACGGTATTAGCCATCCAAAATGGAGACCAAGCCCTTCAAAATGAACTTATCTATCAATATAAACCCTTTATTGCAAAAACGGTATCTTCCGTTTGTAAAAGATATATTAGTGAAACAGACGATGAATTTAGCATTGGTTTAATTGCATTTAATGAAGCAATACAAAAATATAGTTCGGATAAAGGCAGCTCCCTGCTTAGTTTTGCAGAAGTTATTATAAAAAGAAGAGTGATTGATTATATCCGGCAGCAAATTAAGCACCAAAATCTGTCAATGGATGCAAATGGCTTTGAAGAAAACGAGGATGAGGTTTCTCAGTCTAGTCTTGAAGCGAATATGTCACTTGAGGAATATCATAAGCAAACAGATGATGAATTAAGAAAACAAGAAATTATCCGTTTTTCAAAACTTTTAACGGAGTTTGATCTAACTTTTAAAGACTTGGTAGAGAATTCTCCAAAGCATGCAGATGCTAGAAAAAATGCCATGCTAGTTGCAAGGGAAATTGTTTCTAATGAAGAAATTAAGCAATTTTTAGTAGAGAAAAAGAGACTTCCAATCAAACAAATTGAGAATTCTGTAAGTGTTAGCAGGAAGACGATCGAACGGAATCGAAAATATATTATTGCTATTGCTCTTATATTAATGAATGACTATCTATATTTACAGGAGTATATAAAAGGGGTGTTGGAAACGTGAAACAAGGAATCATAATGGAAGTTAATGATCGTTTTTTAACATTATTAACCCCCGAAGGTGAATTTTTAAAGGCCCGTAATCAAAGTAGAAATTATCAAATAGGACAAGAAATCTCATTTGTTCCGTTTGAGAAAGAAAGTTTCTTGAGTGGTTGGGGCAAAGTTCTTCATAAAAAAACAGCAGGGGTACTTGTCGCGGCATCTCTTCTTCTAATATTTTCTTTCGTTCCATCTAGAGTGGATAATGAAGTGTATGCTTACATGTCAATAGATGGAGAATCAAGCATTGAACTTGCTGTAAATAAAGATCTCGAAGTTATAGACGTAATTGCTTATAACGAGAGTGGAAAAGAAGTTATTGCTGACATTGATTGGGAAAATGAGCAAGTTGATAAAGTATCAACGGCAATTTTATCTAGTATTGAAAACCAAGAAGTACATTCTGATACACAGGAAATCGTCGTTGGTACGGTCTTGGCTGGTACTCAAGTAAACAAAACGGATGAAAAACTTCATCAAGTGATTGATTCCTTAAAGAAAGAGACAGAAGTGGAAATTGCTGATGTTCAAGCGACTGCTGAAGAAAGAAAAGAGGCAAAAGAACAAGGCGTTTCTGTTGGTAAATACAAAGCTCAGCAAGCAAAAGAGAAAGCAAAGGAAAAGAAAGAAGATAACGCGAAACAAGAGGAACCATCAGTAGAAACACCTGCACCTAGCGTGAATAATCCAGTTAACAACTCTACTGATATACCTGCAAAGAATAATAACGGTAATGGAAAGGCCAACCCTAACTCAAATGCTCAAAAAAAAGATTTAAATAAACAAAATTCAGGGAATGGCAATTCTAAAAATAACAATCCTGGACAACTAAAAAAAGAAGTTGATTGGCAAGCTAAACAAAATGGTAACTCAGGAAGAAAACAAGAAATGAATCGGCAAGCTAAACAAAATAGTAACTTAGGAAAAAAACAAGAAGTAAAGAATAACGAAGTTCATAGTAATAATGAAGAAAAGCCCCGCAACTAATGCGGAGGCTTTTTGCCATTTGATATGAAGTTTTATTAAAAATTACGACCTGACATTTGTGCTTGTGCTTGTTTTACAAGTCGCTTTGTAATTTCTCCGCCAACTGAACCGTTCCCTCTTGATACTGTATCTCCACTTAACGTAACACCGAATTCTTGAGCGATTTCGTACTTAACTTGATCTAAAAATTGTTCCACGCCTGGAACTAAAAGCTTGTTACTATTTCTTGCCATAATATCAGCTCCTTTTTTTGTATTTACAGAGAAATCTTCTCTGTATGTGTAGTATGCAAGCATTGACTTGTTAACATAAGTGGTAAGTTTTCGTATTTTAGGGAAAAGTCGTATTAATCTTTTCCATGACTAACATCTTTTGTTGGGTGCATAAAAGGGTATCCCTTCGGTTTTTTCTTGCTTTCCACAAGGTCTCTATTTTCACTTGTGTTCCAACCAATATCATTTGTCGGATGTACCCATTCGTCACCGGACATAACGGCTGGATCCGTATCTTCACTCCATTGTTCTAATGGGGAATTAGGTGAAGCATACAGGCTATCTCCAATAACAACGCCTTGAGAGTTAATAAATGGTGGTTCTATGGTAATGCCTGTTCCCTTAAAATCTGGAGAGTTTATTTGATGAGGTAGAGTACCGTCGATTGAATAATTTTCTTCCAATTTTTTTCTCTTTTTGCTCATAACAATCATCCCTTTTTCTTTTATATTTTGTTGTCCATGGATTTTTATAAGTAGAAAATGAAGACAAAAAAAGGAAGAGTGAAACATAAAAGAAAAGTGAAACATATATGTAGTTCCATTAAGGAGGAATGAAAAATGGCTAAAAGAAAAGCAGAGCGAGATGCTGCCGTAAAATATAGCAAAACACCTAAGAAAAATGTAAATGAATCTGAATTTTCAGCGGAATTTACTTCTGATGAGAACACGATGAAGGGATTTAATCGAAACTCTAAACAAGGAAGAAAAGGTAGATCCTAATGAAAAAGAAAAAACAAACCCCAAACGTTGAATTTGGAAGTGAGTTTGGTGATATCAATGCAGCCAAACATTATGAAGTCCCACTGATGAATGGTGATAAAAAGCAAGGCAATAAGAAAAAGCAAAATAAGAAAAACTAAGGAGGAGCTTATAAAGCCCTCCTTAGTTTTTCTTATCATTTTTTTGTTCCAAATAATTGCGATTGTTGCTTTGTCGGTTCAAAATAGGCTAAAAGACTCGTTTTTCCTCGTGAAAATATTCCTGAATGCATATACTCTTGATAGTCAAAAGAAAGCTCTTCTACGATGGAATGCTTGTAAAGCTCTTTTTCTTTAATCTCTAAAGCAGCAAAATCTTCTCCTAATAGGCGAGGTTCCTCAAGGATCATGTGATATAGAGCAGACCTCTCATCCTTCTCAAGACGATCCTCCCACCACGATTTTCGTGGTTTGAATTTTGCGTTCTCCAAATAGTCAATCTTCATTAAGCTTAAGATAACATCTTGGTCAGGAAGATCTATGGATTTGATGAATTCAAACAAACGCTTAAATAAATCTTCAAGCTGGTGACCAATTCTAGACCAACCTCTATCTTCCCAATAAGAACCAAATTTTTGGAAAAATTCAAAAGGAGAAGAGAAGGAGTTCGTAACTAAATATTCAATCGTATGGTCCATACGATGATCATTCCAATACTTCTCTAGCACATCTTCCACTTGCTTGATTTTAATAATATCATCAAAGGACAGAACATTATTACCTAGAATTTCATACGGTGACTGGTCCATATAAATGTATTGGTGGTCATCGGCTCGTAAACGCAAGCCAGTACCTCTAAGCATTTTTAAAAATCCTAATTGTAGTTCTTCAGGTCTCATCTCAAATACATCGTTAAAGGTCTTTTTGAACGTATCATAATCTTCTTCAGGGAGACCCGCGATTAAGTCAAGATGTTGATCTATTTTCTTACCGTCTTTAACCATTGTTACCGTTCGAGTAAGCTTCTCAAAGTTTTGTTTTCTCATCACAAGCTCATTTGTATAATCATTTGTAGACTGAACACCAATTTCAAAGCGGAATAAGCCTGGAGGTGCTTCTTGGTTTAGAAATTCGATAACCTCAGGTCGCATGATATCGGCAGTTATTTCGAATTGAAAGACTGTCCCAGGTAAATGTTCGTCTATTAGAAAACGGAACATTTCTAGAGCATAACTACGGCTAATATTAAAGGTACGGTCAACAAACTTGATCGTTTTTGCACCGTTTTTCATTAAGTAACGGATATCTTCTTTAATTTTTTCACGATCAAAATAACGTACACCTACTTCAATAGAAGAAAGGCAAAATTGACAACTGAAAGGACATCCTCGGCTAGTTTCAATATACGACACACGCTTTCCTAGGTGCTCCATATCTTCTTTAAAACGGTATGGAGAAGGAAGTTCACGTAAATCAAGCTTATGACGCTGTGGATTTAATTTGATTTCTCCTGTTTCGGTACGGTAGGAAATTCCAGCCACTTGATGAAAATCTTTCTCAGAGTCTAGCTGCTGAAGAAGATTTTTAAATGTTTCCTCACCTTCACCAATGACAATAAAATCAAATTGAGGCACTTTTTCCATCCATTCCATCACATCATAAGTAACTTCGGGACCACCTACGACTATTTGAATCATAGGATTAATCTTTTTGATCATACTAACAACTTTGATTGTTTCTTCAATATTCCATATATAACAGCTAAACCCAATAATATCCGGCTTTCTTTGGACAAGATCGGTTACTATATTCATTGTTGGATCCTTAATCGTATATTCAGAAAGCTCGATCTCAAATTCAGGTTCAGCATAAGCTTTAAGATAGCGAATAGCTATATTTGTATGAATATATTTTGCGTTAAGTGTTGCTGCAATAACTTTCATTTTTTGCTCCTTTTGTGTTTCTTTATACAATCAGTATATTTTATCATATTTTCTCCAAATATAGAGAAGGGAAAACATAACAGATTGAGTCAAGTTTTTGTGGGAGGTTTTTTTGGATAGAAAAACTCCCCTCTTATTTAGTTATATTTCCCACCTAAATGAAAGCGTTATCTAAACAATTTAGTTTTGTTTTTGTTCATTTCCTTCATTTTTTAAAAACCTCGTAAGGCTTGTAAAGCATGGTATATCGGCTTTCCTTTTTGCCGATTTAAATATGATAAATTATTTCTTGTTAGCTCTCCGACTGAACTCTTTAACTTTTCCACATAATATTTTGGCTGAGAAACAGAAGCGGTTTGATCGTTAGGGTTAATTCGTCCTAAAATCGTCTTGATTTCTAATTCATCCTTCATACCAACCATAAAGTCAATAAATGCTTGTATTCCTTTATCGCACCAGCTGCGGCCGTTTTTAAGCCGTTTAGCGAATACACTCATCGTTCCTTCCGCACTTCCCATTGGACGATAGTGGCTGGTGTCTATGTCTTTTTCCTTCAACCATTCGCGATAATCTCCAAGGGCCTGAGGATATTTTGACAGCTGTTGTATGAACTCTTCTAACCGTTCTTCTTTCTTTTCGTTTTCAAGAGTACCAACTGCACTATTAAGTTCCACTAGGAATCCTTTCGCATCATATTGAGCCAGTTTCTTACGAATGACTCTATATCTCTTATGGCCTTTGAAAAGCGTTTTAACCTCACGAGCTACATGGAATCGGTCGATGACAAAGAATGCATTCTTATAGTGATCCTGACAAGCCGTAATCCACTGGGCTCCATCCCCATTAATTACGAGGTGATGTTCACTCGGATTGTAGTTGTAATTATCTATTAAGAACTGCTCAAATCCTTCCCAGAACGCTTCTTTACCTTTGTGGACATAGTGACGTTTTGCGATTAAGGATGTTCGTTTCCCGTTGACTATCCAGCCCTCATGTACGGAAGCAATCTTTTCTTCCCGCCCACGTCGTTTTCCACGTTGCCTTTTCACATATAGTCCGTCTACTTCTACAAAGAGCACTTTCCTCAATTGGTCGGTCGGCTTGACGAAAGTAACTTCTGTTTGTAGAAGGTGTTGACGAATAGTCTCATGGCTGATTACTTTGTAACCTAGTAGTTTCTCAATCATGGAGGAAGCATGACGATAGGATGTACCTTGAACTGCCATTTCCATTGCCATCGTTTCAACTAGGGGACTGAAACCTTTTGACCCCTCAAACTCTAAATAGTGATCAAGGAGATAAACGTATCCACCCTTTTCCCTGTCCCTATAGTAATTCCGATTGATGATAATAGAACCGAATGAAGTATCCATCTCTACGGCTCGCTTATCCTGAAGGTAAAATCTCTTTTTATCTCTATTTTCTGCAATCTGTTGATCCATTTCTTCGAGTTGCTTCGTGAGAACTTCACCAAATGTCTTTTGAAGCATAACAAATAAATCTTTTTCCAGTTCTTTTAATGTGGGTAATTGTATGGTATCTTTTTTCATAGGACTCCTCTTCCTTGTATTTGTGGTTTTCGCAGACTTTACTATACAAGAAGAGAGTCCTTTTTTCATTTGATTTTATTTTCCATCTACCGCACTTCCGTTTGGTGACCTGTTTCTCAATGGATGGGTCTACGCCCCATCCATTGAGAAACAGGGTACAACATCTCCCACAAACATTTTACTCATACAACATAACATACAAAACATAGAAAAAAGGAAGCCGAAGTCTAATGACTGAGCTTCCTTTTTTCTATATATTTTTGAAATCTTGTAACGAATTGCCTCAGGCGTGACATCTTTAGTTCTATCAATGGCTGTGCAAAAGTCGTAAAAAGCTTACTCGATAGTAACACTGTAATTACAAATGAAATTAATAGAAGCAGAAAGAAGGTTTCCACATTATAAAAATAATCCTGTACATCACTATGCCTAAATGGCTGAACAATAAATCCGTGTAGCAAATAGACGTAAAGTGTATTTTTACCAAACGGAGTAAAGAACAACTGCCTCTTAGGAATGAGTGAGAAAAAGGCTAGAACCAGTATAGTACTAAGCAAAAGTAGTCCAAACCTCATAATAGGTGCAGTATAGATTTCTGCACCTAATGCTTCGTATGGTTTTGATCCAAATAGCCATTGATAGTTCATATCAGGTGCTACAAAAAAACCAGTGAAGACGATAGCGAACAGTATAAGTGATGCAACTCGGTAAGGTGTACTTGAAAGAGTTTTAAAATGCTCCTTTTTTAAATAAAACCCAAGTAAAAAGAGTGGGAAAAATACAAATGTCCTTGATAGACTTAAATAATTTGTCATCCAATCTACATACCCAACAAGTAAACTGAGAATAACAGCAAGCATCAGGGCAATTTTCCTATTCACTTTTGTAAAAGCAAATAAAAATAGATTCCAAAAGAATAGACTGATTAAAAACCAAAGTGACCAATGGGGATCAAATGGGTCCATCACAAAGGTCTCTTTTGAATCTAAAAAGAAATAGAATACTGAATAGATCAGCTGAAAAATTAAATATGGGATAATTAGTTTAAAGGAAATTTTCCTCAAATAGCCTTCCTTCTGAAATCCTTTGGCAAAGTATCCTGATATGAGAATGAAAGCTGGCATATGAAAGGTGTAAATCGTTTTATATAAAGTATAGACCGTATAGTGGTCTTGAATAAATGATTGGATTAAGTGACCAAACACAACAAAAAAGATTAATATAAATTTTGCATTATCAAAGTAAAAGTCTCGTTTTTTCATCATATCCTCCTTCCGAAAGTCTACTATTTCTTACCCTCTTTTTCTAGTCATAAAACCTTACACTTTCTTCCAACCTCTCCCTTCCGGCTGTTTTAATACATATAAACGCCTGTTATATAATGGTTTTTGTTTGGTTTTATTGGGAAAATAACAAAAAAAAGCAGCTGTTTCATAAAAAAATCTCTATTGTTTGATATTTATCACAGCGTAAAGTGGCTCATTACCTTAAAATTTAAACAATTAACTTTCGTTTTGGGGGGAGCTTATGTCAATTTTACCTGTTAGAAATGAGTTAGGTTTTTTTGAAATACGATTGGAATCTATTGGAGGATTAGGTGCAAACCTAGCCGGAAAAATGCTTGCTGAATCTGGGGTGCTTGGGCACGGATTGAATGGTTCAAACTTTTCATCCTATGGATCAGAAAAGAAAGGTTCACCAGTAAAGAGTTTTATCCGGTTTTGCGATGCTGAAGTTGCCATCAGGGACCATAGCCCAATAGAACAGCCTCATGTAATTGGAGTTTTTCACGAGGCTTTATATAAAACGGTTGATGTGGTAAGTGGTTTAACGGGTGACGGTATTGTACTGGTTAATTCAACTAGAGATTTTGATGACGTGAAAAAAGACTTGAAACTAAACTATGGTACACTGGCCATCGTTGATGCTCTCGGCATTGCTGTTGAAGAAAAAACAAAAGTGAATACTGCGATGCTTGGTGCCTTATTCCGCATTTGTAGTTTTTTAAACCCGGAAACCATGAGGAATGTTATACGAAAGACGTTTGAAAAGAAATATCCGCACTTAGTAGAACCAAACATTCGCACATTTGATCGTGGATATAATGAAGTACAATTCAAAACTTATGAGGTACCAGATCATGCGGAAGGACGATCCTTTACTAGACCTGTACCGCAGCTCGGATATAACACACAGGCTATTGGGGGAGTAATGATTTCTCAAGCGAATAGTATTTTGAAGGACTTAAGTGGGTCTAGACAAGGGTTTGTCCCTGAATTTCATCAAGAAAAATGTATTAATTGTGCTGCTTGCGATACAGTTTGTCCTGACTACTGCTTTGTTTGGGAAGAAGGAGAAGATAAACGAGGTCGAAAGCAGACGTTCCTTAAAGGAATTGACTATCAATATTGTAAGGGGTGCTTAAAGTGTGTAGAGGCATGTCCGACAGATGCATTAAATGACCTTCGAGAAGTGATTGGTTATGCAAAAGAACATTCAGTAAAACAATACTTTCCATTTGTAGGGGGTGTAAGGTAATGGCAACTTTAGAAAAAGAATTACAAGCAATGGGTTTGCCTGAACAATTAGCTACATTTGAATCTGGAAATGAAATGGCCGCTATGGCTGCAGCTCAAATCAACTATCATTTAATGGGATATTTTCCTATTACCCCATCAACAGAGGTGGCGCAGTATTTAGATCAGATGAAAGCTCGTGGAGAGCATACTATTAAATTAATAGCAGCCGATGGAGAGCATGGTTCTGCGGGCATTTGTTACGGAGCAGCTGTGACAGGTGCACGTGTGTTTAATGCGACAAGCGCAAATGGATTAATGTATATGCTTGAACAGCTCCCCGTTCAATCCGGCACTAGATTCCCGATGGTTATGAATCTCGTTACAAGGTCTATTAGTGGACCGCTAGATATAAGAGGAGATCACTCTGATTTATATTTTGCGTTAAATACGGGTTGGGTGATCTTAACAGCAAGAACACCCCAGGCAGTTTATGATATGAACATAATGGCTTTAAAAATAGCTGAACACTCAAAGGTCAGATTGCCGGTGATTGTCGCTTATGATGGCTTCTTTACCTCTCATCAAAAGCGTAAGGTAAACTATTTTAAAGATCGAAAAGTTGTACAAAATTTTGTGGGCGAATGTCCAACTAATTATCATTTTGCTCGAGACCCTAAAAAACCAGTCACTATCGGTGCTCATATGAATGGTGACGATCTATTAAACAACCATTTCCAGCAATCGGAAGCCATGTATGCAGCTGGCGAGGTTTTTAAAGAGGTAGCAGAGCAGTACCAAAAGATATCTGGAAGGGAATATCCGGTACTTGACTTGTACGGAATGGAAGATGCAGAAGTTGCTTTATTCTTATTAAATTCTGCGGCAGAGTCTGCAAAAGATGTAGTAGACCAGTTCCGAGCTAAAGGAATAAAAGCTGGAGTAATCAGCCCAAATATTATTCGTCCATTCCCTTCCGAACAGATTCGTGATGCACTGAAAAATATAAAAGCACTTCTTGTTGGGGAACGAGCAGATTCATATGGAGCAAACGGACCAAACCTCACTCATGAGGTGAAATCTGCTTTACAGGAGGATAAAGAAAATCAAACACTTGTATTAAGTCGTGTTTTCGGACTGGGAGGAAAGGATTTTTTCGCGGATGATGCCACCAAGTTTTTTGAGATGACCCTTGATGCAAAGGAAAAAGGCTATGTTGAGAAGGCATTTGATTACTATGGTCATGTACCTGGTGAAGTTGAAAATGTGCTGAAACCAGTTATTGAACCTCAGTCTGGCGATGCATTCAAAACGGGGTTAATTGAAGTGAACCAAGATGAAGAGACGAAAAAGCTCAAGGTGAAAATTCCACCTTTACGAGCTTTGACGACAAAGCCAAAGAGACTAGCATCAGGTCATGGTGCATGTCCCGGTTGTGGAATCTTCCCAGGCCTTGAGTTATTCTTTAAAGGAATTGAAGGAGACGTGGTCGTTCTATTCCAAACAGGTTGTGCGTATGTAGTCACAACTGCTTATCCACATTCATCTCATAAGCAAACGATGATTCATAACTTATTCCAAAATGGTCCTGCAACTCTATCGGGAACACTAGAAGCATTTTTAGAGTTAAAGGAAAGAGGAGAAGTACCGGTTTCAGACGATGTCACATATGTAATGATTACAGGTGATGGTGGGATGGACATTGGTATGGGTTCTGCCATTGGAACGGCTTTAAGAAATCATAAGCTGATTATGCTTGAGTATGATAATGAAGGGTATATGAACACCGGATCACAAATGTCATATTCTACGCCATTGGGTCATATGACAAGCACAACAAATGTAGGGAAAGCACAACAAGGAAAGGCATTCCATCATAAAGATACAGCACAAATAATGGCTTCTACAAATATCCCGTATGTGTTTACGGGTACAGAAGCATTTCCACAAGACTTGATTAAAAAAGCAGCAAAAGCTCAGTGGTATGCCCAAAACGTGGGAACAGTTTACGGGAAGATCTTAATTACTTGCCCCTTAAACTGGAAGTCAGAGGAAAGATTTGGTCAAACTATTATGGAAGCAGCTGTTAATTCATGTTTCTTCCCACTGTATGAAGTGGAACAAGGGGAAACGACCATTACGTACAATCCGGAAGACAAGAAAAAGCGTATACCTTTAGCAGATTGGTTAGCCTACATGGGTAAAACCAAACACTTACTAAAGGAAGAAAACAAGCCAATGCTAGATGAGTTTGGTAAGGAAATAGAGGCAAGATGGCAACGTTTGAAGGCAAAGCACGAAAATCCATTATTATAATAGGAAGGAGCAAAGTTAACTACTTTGCTCCTTTTACTTTTGGGTTTGAAATATTTTTCATTAGAAAACGTTCTTTTTTCCAATAGAGGAGTTTTGGGAATAGTGTAGAATTCATAATTAAGAAGTTCCTTTATAAGGAGAGATACCGTGAATACGTTCCTTTCAAGTATAGGTATAGAGAATGTGCGAATCAATCAAATGAAGAAAAATAATATAGAGATACCCATTGCAGACCTCTTTAAATCATTTTTTATAGAGTCTCTTGATGCGATTATTTTTTGGAATGAAAATATGAGCGTCATTAATGCAAACGATGCCGCCTGTCGCTTATTCGAATGTAGCCTTGATATATTAAAGCAATATCCAATAGATGCTTTTGTGTACGAAAAGGATGAAAAATATCATGCGATCATTCAAGACTTAAACAGAAGAGGTTCCGTTCGTGACGAATTGCTATTTCAAATGTACAATGGTCAAATGAAATATCTTGAGTTTTCAACCAAGCTTTATGTCGTTGATGGATATCATATGACCATTTTTAGAAATGTGACTGAACGGTACCAAATGGAAAAAAAGCTAAGAGAGAGTGAGCAAAAATTTCGAAAGATTTTTGAAGGCTCCCTTGACGGAATGTTATTATGGGATGAAAATCAAAGAATCATAGATGTGAATCCAGCCGGTGAAAAGTACTTGAAAGTATCTAAATATGAAGTTGTCGGAAAAACAATGCGTGATTTGCTGATCAATTGTCATTTTCCGGATGACGAGTTAAATGAAGTTATGAAAAATCTCATGATTGAAGGTCATGCAACAGGTACGATAACATTAACGACAAGAAGTGGCAAGACTTTACATTATGAGTATTCCACCAAGCAAAATGTAGTAAATAGACTCTCGGCATTCGCCGAGTTAGATGGTACAAGGATTTTCTTGTACCATTTTTATTTGATTCCTCCTACTTTTAGTAGGGGGATGTTTCACGTTTTATAAGAAGAATTGGAAATTCCTCAGTGAAATTTTGTTGATTTTTTTGTCGAAAATACTTGACTTTTTGAAAACACCACAATAATCGCCGGCGAAGGGATTTATTTCCTTATAAACCGTGAATTGGGGTGTTGAGGTGAAGCCAACTGTCGTTAGTCATGAAGATTACCAAAACTTCGTTTTAGAACAATTAAGAAAGCATTACTCTGGTAACGTCCTTACTATTGTAAATAATGATTGGCCCATTATTTACAAGTTATGGATCACTGACCTTTCTCAGATTACCTCGTGGCTTCGGAGCTCTTATTCGAATAAAGGTCCGGAGCCTCGTGATCCGTCTTCTATGATGCGCTCTTACCTTTTGCTTCTTTTGGCTAAACCAACTCTCAGTATTACTGAATGGGTTGATGAATTGTATCGAGTGCCTTTCTATGCCATCATGAGTGGCTTTGAACCGGGGAAAGTTCCTGGTATAGGGACTTTCTACGATTTTTTCCACCGTTTATGGGGAAGGGATAACGCTAATATAAAACCCAATATCAAACCGAAACGCCAAAAAAAGAAAAAGAAGAAACCCAAGAAAGGCGAAAAAGCGTCCCCATCAAGTCCAGGTATAGTTAGAAAGTTAATCGATCGTTTTTTTCGTTATGATGCTAAGAAAAAAGTGCTGCCAAGCGATCGATTATTTGAATTATTTCAATCTCAATTTCTCCATGTATCAGCGAACCTAGGCTTACTCGGAGACTTGGACGCTCTAGGGGTTGTCGGAGACGGTACCCCGATTGAAACGGCTAGATTTCCAAGAAGCAAGCGTACTTGTGAATGCAGTGCCCAAGGACTAACGAATTGTAACCATCCTCGTCATTATTCCCAACCTGACATCGACTCAGGGTGGGACAGTTCACGGGAACGCTACTTCAACGGATACCATCTCTACATGTTATCCACTAGCGACAGTCGATACGACCTACCCTTGTATCCAAGACTTCAACCAGCTTCCCGGCATGATTCTGTCAGTCTTGTTGCCAGTTCTATTGAATTTTCGCAACGCACTACCTTGGGCACAATTGGTAAGATTCTCTTGGATGCTGCTCATGATGCGGAACCTATTTATGAATTGCTAGATCATTATAATATCGAGCCTTTCATTGATCTGAATGTTCGAACCAAGAAAAATTTCAGCACTGAAAGCGATATACAAATATCTCCCGAAGGGACACCAATTTGTTCTGCAGGGTTAAAAATGAAGCCCAATGGTTTTGATAAATCCAAAAACCGGCAGAAATGGAGATGTCCACTCGCATGCGGCACAAAAATTACTTGTGAGAATCCCTGTTCTAAAGCTAAATACGGTCGAACATTTCATACATTCCGGAAGGACAACCTTCGGTTGTTTACTAAGACTCCGAGAACGTCTGAAAAGTGGAAGCTAACTTATAAGCGTCGTACATCTGTAGAACGGTCGAACAAACGTGAAAAGGTTGATTATCATTTAGAATTAGGTCGTCATCGTTCCACGAAAATGTGGTACATTCGGACTTATGCCATTATGATGTGCCAACATATTGATGCTTGGTACGACGTTAAAAAAGAAAAGCTGAATCTCGAAAATGTCATTTTTAAAAAGTCTGCTTAATCATTTTTAAAAATTTTATAAGCAAGGCTTATTTGGTATGCATTTTTTTGAAAAAGGAAATGAAAAAAAGGAATTTTCATCGAATCGAAGCTAATTTCCAGTTATTTTTTTACAAATCCCATAAAAATGACTTAGTTATTCCGAGAGTCTATGTAAGTAACCTAAGTTTAACAACTTTTAGGGATGTTACGGAAAAGCTTGAAATGGAGGCTAATCTTCATAAATCTGATACCCTTAGTGTAATCGGTCAGTTGGCAGCTGGAGTTGCACATGAAATTCGTAATCCTATGACTGCGTTGAAAGGGTTTATTCAGCTTTTAGAAGACTCCAGTGAAGGAAAGCATTCGATGTATTTTGATGTAATTTCAACAGAACTGAATCGTATTGACGCGATAATAAATGAATTTTTAATTTTAGCCAAACCACAAGCGATTAAATTTGTGGAGCATAGTATTACTCAAATCATGTCTGAAACGGTTAATCTATTAGGTGCACAAGCTGTTTTGTACAATGTTCAGTTCCTCCTTCATTATGATGATGATTTACCATCGTTAATCTGTGAGCCTAATCAGTTGAAAAAGGTTTTTATAAATATGATTAAAAATGGAATAGAAGTTATGCCGAGCGGTGGATTTATCACGATTACAATGAATCAAACTACAGATAATCGGATCCATATTTCGATAAAGGATGAGGGTTATGGTATTCCAGAGGAAAAGTTAAAGAAACTTGGTCAGCCATTCTATACGACAAAGGAGAGGGGAACAGGCCTAGGTCTAATGGTTTCTTATCGGATTATAGAGGAGCATGAGGGTACGATTAAAGTCGAAAGTGAAGTTGGAAAAGGGACGGTATTTCATGTGTATTTACCAGTCGGAAAATAAAGGTGGAGTCATGTATGAACAGATTGTATGGAACGGTTGAATCGGAGTTAGGGACCATTTATATAGTAGTTGAAGATGGACTGGTATCGGCCGTTCATATTGGAGTTGAAGATTTTAAGAGGCGTGAAAGAGTTCACCAGCCGATTTTTTCACTTGATAATGAACTGGTAAAAGAAGCAGTGCAGCAAATGAAGGACTATTTTTCAAAGAGAAGACAGGACTTTGATTTGCCACTTCAGTTGGAAGGTACTGAGTTTCAACAATCTGTTTGGAACGTCCTCCACTCGATTCCATTTGGAACAACTTACAGCTATCAAGAAGTAGCAGAAAAGATAGGAAATAGTAAGGCGGTTCGTGCAATCGGACAGGCGAATAAAGCAAATCGTCTTCCTATTATTATTCCATGCCATAGAGTAATAGGGAAAAATCAGAAGCTGACAGGTTATGCAGGAACACGTACAGATATAAAGGAAAAGCTCCTTACATTAGAAGGAGCTGGCTTTAAACGATAGTAAGATTACGAGTAGAGAATCATTCTACTCGTATTTTTTTGTTTGTAAAAATGTAACTAACTCTTCAATGGATGTGAATTCATTGCGCTTGAGAATTAATTCTCTACCTAACGCTAATGATTTTTCCTTCGCTGCAATTCGTTCCTTTTCATCTGGAAGACCATCCAAGTCTGCTACATGGGCAAGACCGATTGTTCTTCTTATTAGTTCGCATCCAGCAAAACCAACTGCATCCTGAAAGTATTTTTGTAGAGTAGAAGAAAGGAAACCGTCAATACGAGCAAATGGTTCTAAATTGTCATGTTCCCATAGGATTGAAAATTGATTTTGATACACATTCCAAAATGTTCTTACCTGTGAGTATATCGAATCGGATTTTTCTTCGAAGGCAATTGCTTGGAACAATAAATTGGCAATGACTTGACCAATATCAAAACCTACAGGACCAAAGTATGCAAATTCTGGGTCAATTACTTTTGTTTCTTCCTTCGAAACAAATAAGCTGCCTGTATGAAGATCACCATGTAAAAGTGCTTCCGCTTCCGTTAAGAAGCTTTTTCTCAGTAAGGCTACCTGAAGTTTTAACTCTGTATCCTTCCATAGTTTTTCAACGGTTGAAGTGAGCTGTGGTTCAAAATCATTGGTCTCTGCATCAAAGTAAGGATCGGAGAAAATTAGGTCCTCAGTAATTTTACATAATTCTGGGTTGATAAATTTTCCAACAAGCTCTTTCTTTTGTCCCTTATCCACCCCGAACTCTGATGTGAAAAAGGTTGTATTGGCTAAGTATGTGCCAAGATGACTTGCAAGCAGGGGATATTCGTTTCCGTCAATTAACCCTTTTCTAGAGATAGTCAAATGTGATAAATCTTCCATAATCGTAATAGCTAATACTTCATTCGTATAATACACGTCAGGCACGAATTCTGGAGCATGCTTTTTAAATAGTTTTAATGCTTCTGCTTCAATAGTGGCACGTTTTAAAGTGAGTGGCCATGACTCACCTACTACTTTTGCATATGGAAGAGCTTGTTTTATGATGATGCCTTTTCCATCTTGATCTTTAATATGAAAAACTAAATTTAAATTGCCATCTCCTATTTCTGTACACGATAGAGTACTATTTTCGGAGAATAAATTTCTCTCTTTTGCTAATAAGATGGCTGTTTCTTCTGTTAATGGTTGATAAGTTTCTTGTATTACTGTTGACATAATGATTATCCTCCTATTGCATAAAAAAACCTCTTTCTACTAGAAAGAGGTTTGAGGCTTTAGTCAACAAACCTCTTATCTACCAGAAAGGAAATTTCTTTCTGTTGGAATTAGCACCGTGCCTTACGGATTTATCCGGCGCTAAATTGATAGCGCCCCATTTCACAATGGAATTACGGTCGGTTGCTGGGCTTCATCGGGCCAAATCCCTCTGCCTACTCTTGATAAGAGATGTAATTTTCAGTTAATATTCACTGATCAGAATCATATCAGCATAGTGTTAAAGTTGTCAACAGTTTTTAATATAAGTCTGTCCGACGGTCTGAAAATATCGGAATCGTGTTGCGGACTTTCTTTACTTCTGCCAAATCGATTTGACCAGTTACAATAGATTCAAGTTCGTCTCCCTCAGCAATTACTTCTCCCCAAGGATTAATAATCAATGAATGCCCAGCAAACACATTGTCGGGATCTGAGCCTGAACGATTGCATGCTATGACAAAGCATTGATTTTCAATCGCTCTAGCAATTAATAAAGATCTCCAATGGTTCAATCGAGGGAGAGGCCACTCAGCAACAACAACGATGGTTTCCGCTCCTTCTGTCGTATGAGCACGAATCCATTCAGGAAAGCGAATATCATAGCATATGAATCCTGCAAATAAATACTTGTCTAGAGCAAATATCCCGTTTGTACTGCCTGATTGAAGATGTTCATGCTCATTCATTAGCTTAAAAAGATGCGCTTTACTGTATGTGGAAACAAGTTCTCCTTCGTTACTAATGACCAGCATGGTGTTGTATACACCGTTATTTTCTTGAGAAGCAACAGATCCACCAACTATGTGCACATGATGTTTTTTAGCTAATTTCTGCAAAAATTCAATGCTCTTTTTTGCTTCTAAGTCAGCAAGAACATCGAGGCGAGTTAAATCATAGCCTGTGGTCCATAGCTCTGGAAGAATGACTAAATCAGGTTTTTCAGCCATTGCTAACTCTATTAATCTTTCCGCTTTTTGAAAGTTTTCTTCTACATTCCCAAAGCTTATATCCATCTGAATACATGAAACTCTCATAAGAAACCACCTTTTCTAAAAAATATTAGTAAAAATACTTTACAAGTTGTCATTTACGATATACATTTGTGACTAGTTTTTCAATATAAAAATTGCCAATTACCCGAATATTTAAAGTAGGTGGAAAAAAGATGATATATCCTCAATCAAAATTATTAAAAAGCTTACCTAAACAATTCTTTGCTTCACTTGTTGCTAAAGTAAATAAGCAAATCAGTGATGGCCATGATGTGATAAACCTGGGACAGGGAAACCCTGATCAACCGACAGCAACACATATCGTAAAAGCCCTGCAAGTGGCAGCAGAGAATCCGAATAATCACAAATACTCTCCTTTTCAAGGCTTTGCATCATTAAAAGAAGCTGCTGCGACCTTTTATAAAAGAGAATATAACGTAGATATCAATCCTGAGAAAGAAGTTGCCATTCTTTTCGGAGGAAAAGCTGGGCTTGTTGAAATCCCACAATGTTTATTAAACCCAGGTGAACATGTTCTCGTCCCGGATCCGGGCTATCCAGACTATTGGTCAGGGGTAGCACTTGCACAAGCAGAAATGATTACAATGCCCTTGAAAGAGGAAAATCATTTTCTTCCCGATTATACGGCTCTTTCAGATAGCGAGCTTGAAAAAGCGAAGCTTATGTTCTTAAATTATCCGAATAACCCGACAGGCGCAATAGCAAACGCTGAATTTTTTGAAGATACGGTTGCACTAGCTAAAGAACACGAGATTTGTGTTGTACATGATTTTGCATACGGAGCGATAGGCTTTAATGGTCATAAACCGATTAGTTTTCTTGAAACAGAAGGTGCAAAAGACGTGGGAATTGAAATATATACTTTATCGAAGACGTATAACATGGCTGGTTGGAGAGTAGGCTTTGCCGTTGGCAATGAGAGTGTCATTTCAGCTCTTAATTTGTTGCAAGACCATTTATATGTAAGTCTTTTTGGAGCTGTCCAAGAGGCGGCAGTGGCAGCATTAACAGATTCTCAAAGTTGTGTACGTGAGTTAAATGCATTGTACGAATCTAGAAGAAACGTGTTTATCGGAGGACTTCAAGAATTAGGTTGGAATGTCGAAGCACCGGAGGGTTCATTTTTTGCATGGCTGAAGGTTCCTAATGGTTATACATCTGAGCAATTTTCAGATTTATTACTAGAAAAAGCACATATTGCAGTTGCCCCTGGAATTGGATTTGGAAACTGGGGAGAGGGTTATGTTCGAGTGGGGTTACTAACTTCGGAAGCTCGTTTGCAAGAAGCGGTTGAAAGAATTTCAAAGCTCCAAATTTTTAGTTAATGTATTGACAGTCGAATTAAATTCTGGAATAATCAAAATCAATTGAAAGTATAAACAATAATACCATAATGAAAACATTCGTTTTCTTATCAAGAGCAGGTGGAGGGACGAGCCCGACGAAGCCCGGCAACCGACTTACAGTTTTGTAAGCACGGTGCTAATTCTTGCAGCAAAGGCTGATAGATAAGGAGATGTTAGTTTACGATACTAACCTCTTCTGATGACCAGAAGAGGTTTTTTATGTATACCCGTGTCGGAGAGAAAGGACGAAAGCAAATGAGTGAGATCATCGCAACGTACTTAGTACATGACGCCAAACACAACCCAGAGAAAAAAGCAGAGGAAATTGCGCTTGGTTTAACGGTTGGTTCATGGACTCAATTACAAAAGCTTGAGCAAGAGCAATTGAAAAAATATAAAGGTAGAGTTATTTCCGCAGAAAAATTACACATAGATGAACATACAAATGAAACGGTAGCGGTGTTAAAAATCGCTTATCCTTCAAATAACTTTTCGCTAGATCTTCCAGCTATTTTAACAACAGTGTTTGGAAAGCTTTCACTTGACGGGAAGATTAAGCTATTAGATCTTGATTTTTCAGAAGAGTTAAAAACAGCTTTTCCAGGTCCTAAGTTTGGTATCAATGGCCTAAGAGACAAGCTGGGTGTATATGATCGTCCGTTATTAATGAGTATTTTTAAAGGAATTCTTGGTAGAGATCTTCCATTCCTCATCAGCCAATTGCGCGAACAAGCATTGGGTGGAGTCGATTTTGTAAAAGATGATGAAATATTGTTTGAAAACCCATTAACTCCATTTGAACAAAGAATTACTGGAGGAAGAGAAGTTCTACAACAGGTCTATGAAGAAACTGGACATCGTACTTTGTATGCTGTGAACTTGACAGGACGTACGTCTCAATTAATTGACAAAGCTAAAAAAGCAAAAGAACTTGGTGCGGACTTACTATTGTTTAATGTGTTTGCGTATGGACTTGATGTTCTTCAGGAATTACGCGAAGAAGAGAATGTCGATCTTCCGATTATGGCACATCCAGCTGTGAGTGGAGCGCTCACTTCATCTGATGTGTACGGAATTTCTCATTCCCTACTACTTGGGAAATTGTTGCGTTACGCTGGAGCTGACTTGTCTTTATTCCCGTCTCCATACGGTTCTGTGGCTTTGGAAAAGAATGCAGCATTATCAATTGCTAAAGCGTTAACAGATCAGTCAGAATCTATGAATAAGAGTTTCCCAGTGCCTTCAGCTGGTATTCATCCTGGACTTGTTCCACTTTTACTACAAGATTTTGGCTTAGATAGTGTCATTAATGCTGGTGGTGGTGTACATGGTCATCCAGCTGGTGCGAAAGGTGGAGGTCTAGCTTTCCGCCAAGCTATTGATTTAAGTCAAAAAGGTCTGCCATTGAGAGAAAATTCACAGCAATATCCTGAACTTGCAAAAGCGATTGAACTGTGGGGAGTTACTGAGGTGGCAAAACCATCATGAGCAAGAAGATAGCTGTATTTTGTGATTTCGATGGCACAATCACCGAGAAGGATAACATTATTGCCATTATGAAAAGATTTGCTCCACCTGAATGGGAAGCACTAAAAGACGACATTTTGTCAGAGCGTATTTCCATTCGGGAAGGAGTTGGTAAGCTATTCTCGTTGCTTCCTTCATCTAAAAAGGAAGAAATCATTACGTATGCAATTGAAAATGTGAAAATACGTGAAGGATTTGCTGATTTTGTGAAGTTTTTGAAGGAGAAGAATATTCCTTTGTATGTTGTTAGTGGAGGTATTGATTTCTTCGTTTATCCTATTCTACAAGCTTATGGTCCTTTTTCAGGAGTCTATTGTAATGCTTCCGATTTTAGTGGAGAGTATATCAATATTCTTTGGCCAAATGCATGTGATGAGCATTGTCAGAACGATTGTGGCTGCTGTAAACCTACTATTATTCGTGGACTTAAAGAAGATTTCTACAAAGTCGTTATCGGTGATTCAGTAACCGATTTGCAAGCAGCTAAGCAAGCTGATCTAGTGATTGCAAGAGAACTGCTATTAGAAAAATCAATAGAGTATGGATTGAATCATAGAGAGTTTGTTGATTTCTATGATGTGATCAAGCATATGTCGCAAGTAGAGGAGTTGATTGGATGAGTCAGTTAACTGAACGTTGGGAAGAGCTTGCTGATGTGAAGGATGAACTTGCTGTTCGAGATTGGTTTATGGGAACGAGCGGGAATTTAGCCATAAAGGTTAGCGACAATCCTTTACAATTCTTAGTAACAGCAAGTGGCAAGGATAAGAGGAAGCGAACGTCAGAGGATTTTCTGCTCGTCGATGAGAATGGAAAACCAGTAAATGAGACGCATTTGAAGCCATCTGCTGAAACCTTATTACATGTGGAAATCTATAATAAAACAGCTGCTGGGTGTAGTTTACACGTTCATACAATTGATAATAATATCATATCTGAATTATATGGCGATCAAGGAGAAATCACTTTTACTGGCCAGGAGCTTATTAAAGCATTTGATTTATGGGAAGAAGATGCCGTACTTCGAGTTCCTATTATCAGTAATCCAGCTCATATTCCGACACTAGCACAGGAGTTTAGTGAACATGTAAAAGAGGACAAAGGCGTTGTGTTAATCAGAAACCATGGAATAACAGTGTGGGGGAAAAATGCATTCGAGGCAAAAAAACTACTAGAAGCATCCGAATTTTTATTTCGTTATCATCTAAGACTTTTAGAATATAAAAAATAAAATATAAAGGAGTATGAAAAAATGGCACATATCGTTTTTCAAAGTACAAAAGAAGAGATTAGAGATCAAAAAGAAGTAGCAGCGTTTTTACAATCACAAGAGGTAATCTATGAGAATTGGGATATTACAAAACTACCTAGCAATCTTCAAGAGAAATATATTTTAACAGATGCAGAGAAAGCAGAAATCTTATCCGCATTCTCAACTGAAATTGCTGAAATTTCAGAGAAGCGTGGATACAAGGCACAGGATGTTATTTCTCTTGCTGAACACACTCCAAACCTAGAGCAACTATTAAAGAACTTCCAACAAGAACACCACCATACAGACGATGAGGTACGCTTTATCGTTAGTGGACACGGGGTATTTATTATTCAAGGGTTAGACGGAGAATTTTTTGAGGTATTTCTAAATCCTGGTGATCTTATTTCAGTTCCTCCGAATGTTAGACATTATTTTACTCTTCAAGAGGATAGAAAAGTAGTAGCTATCCGTATTTTTGTAACTACTGAAGGATGGGTTCCAATCTACGAAAAGAATGAAGTAGAAGCTTAATAATAGTTATCAAGGCACTAGAGTCTATACTCCTAGTGTCTTTATTACTTTTGGTGGATAAAATCGATAATTGTCGAAAAGTAATAGGAGTTTTAGGGTGGTTTTTTGTCGTATTCCGAAATATTTAGAAAAATTTGTCTTATTTTGCGATTCTATTTACTTTTATTCGAATTCTTGCAATAATTCATCAAGTGATCATTTTTTTTAGGGGATTTAAGGGAGTATTAGGAGGTTAGCGGGGTGCAGCAGAATAGCAGTGAAATGCTTGCCACGATTCAACAAATGAGAGAGAAAATGATTGAATCTGCACAAGCAAATGGTTTAGGTGGAGAAGAGACGATCGAATGTAGTCAGGAGCTTGATAAGTTGATTTTTGAATATCAATGCTTATCACAAGAGAAAAGAAAAAGCAAAAGAGAAATAAAGATAACCAGAAAACAAGCTATGTTTGTATGGCAAAATAACATCATATGCGTATAAATAGATTGAAAAGGAAGGAGTCGTTAGCGCTCCTTCCTTTTTTGTGGATATTCTAATGGATCGCTCGCTTTTTAAATCTCCCACCTCTAACTTCGGCTATGTCTGCAACGGCGAGAAAGGCATTGCTATCTAAATCTTCTATAATGAGCTTGAGCTTTGCTTCTTCTAGGCGGGTAATGACACAGAAAATAACTTTTTTATCCTCTCCTGTATAGGCTCCTTCTCCTGAGAGGAAGGTGACACCCCGACCGAGACGGGCCAAAATCGCCTCACCAATTTCTTTATGCTTATCGCTAATGATCCATGCAGATTTTGATTGATCTAAACCTTCAATAACGATATCAATGGTTTTAAAAGCAATAAAATAGGCTAAAACCGAATACATCGCTCGGTCCCATCCAAATACAAATCCCCCGGTACCAAAAATAAAAATATTAAAAAACATAATCACTTCTCCAACGGAAAAAGGAATCTTTTTATTGATCAATATGGCAAGGATTTCTGTACCGTCCAGTGAGCCTCCATACCGGATGACTAGTCCTACCCCTGACCCTAAGGCAATTCCCCCAAATACGGTTGCTAACAGGATGTCATCAGTAAAAGCAGGAACGGGATGAAGATATACGGTTGTAATTGATAATATGGTGATAGCGAAGAGTGTAGATAGTGCGAAGGTTTTTCCAATTTGTTTATATCCGATGAAAAAGAATGGAACATTTAAAATGAAGATGATTAGACCAATTTTAATCGCAGTAATATGAGAGAGAATAATTGATATCCCAACGATTCCACCATCCATAATTTGATTGGGTATGAGGAAAATTTCTAATCCTACAGCCATTAGGATAGCGCCAATAAAAATAAAAACAGCTCTTTTAATAATACTTTTTTTCGGTAATTTTCGGTGCTGTATTTGGTTCTCTAAATTCATTTGAATGGCTTCGTGAATAAGTTGTTTTTCCATTAAGTCACCTCCATTTGTATCGATCCTTGTTATTTATTATACAATAAATCGTTTCTATGTAAGTAAATCTGGAACTTAATCATTCAAAGGAAATAAAAAAGCGGCATGTATACACATGCCGAATTCATATTATGAAAAGAGGTCAATTAGCAATATCATAAATAGTAAACCAAAAATAAAGGAGTAAGTGGATGTACGTTCATTGCCATCCCCATGACTTTCAGGTATTAACTCTTTATATATAATGAACAGCATAGCTCCAGCTGCAAAGGCTAGACCATAGGGGACGAGACTTGCAACATAGGAAGTTAAATAGAAACCTAGTAAACTTGTAACAATTTCGATTGCACCTGTTAAAGTAGCTACTACAAACGCCTTGCTTTTTTCAATTTTTTGATTCACTAAAAATAGGGCTACTAAAAATCCTTCAGGAGCGTTTTGGAGTCCGATGGCAAAAGCGATTAGATTTCCTGTATTCGCTTCAGCAGTTGTAGCATAACTAACTCCAACTGATAATCCTTCGGGAATATTATGGAGCGTAATCGCTGCAATAATCAACATCGCTTTTTCATCAAATTCCATTTCGTATTTTTGAGTCGTATGCTGTAAATCTATATGAGCGATTGCTCACACAATTACATATATGAAATTTGAATGACATCTGTGATTTTTATCATATGGGAAAAGTTGAATTTCTTTTAATATAATAACTAGAATGGTAAGTACTGGACCATTCCCTTCAAAAAATAAATGTTATTCCATCCTAGTGGATAAACCCCACCATTTAAATATGTAGATATACAAAAATGAAGATTCCGTAAGCCATTCACTTCTAACTAACTACACTTTAATGAAAACGCATACAAAAATTATTATACACAAAAAATATCATCTAATTTGTTTGTACTATGCTCGTAAACCGATACATATATCGTTATTACGAAGCTTTGCAAAATATATATAGCTGATTTAGCCTTTAGTCATTAAGGAGGGGATTTGTATGCACATTGTAGTTTGTGTCAAGCAGGTACCAGACACGAAGATCATTAAGATTAATCCTAAGACGAATACGCTTGATCGTCGAAGTGCCCCAGCAATTTTAAATCCTTACGATGCACATGCTGTCCAAGAAGCCGTTCGGATGAAGCGTTTCATCAAAGAAGTATATATTTCTGTTTTATCGATGGGGCCACCACAAGCAAATGCGATTATTAAAAAAAGCGTTGAAATTGGTGCTGACGAGGGATATTTGATTTCTGACCGCGCATTTGCAGGTGCAGATACATTAGCAACAAGCTATGCATTATCGAAGGCTTTAGATAAAATCGCCAGTATCAGACCGATTGATATGATTCTTTGTGGAAAGCATGCGATTGATGGAGACACTGGGCAAGTGGGACCTGGAATTGCAAGAAGATTGGATATTCCTCCAGTTACAAACGTGATCGAAGTGACAGAACTTAATGAAAAGGAGCAAAACGTAGTTGTTAAGAGAAAGCTGTCAGGAGGGTACCAGTTGCTTCAAATCCAAATGCCATGCTTATTGACTGTCGAAAAAGAAATCAATGCGATAGAATATTCCCCTCTTCCTAATATGTTAAAAGCTGCAAGGTACGAACCCGTTGTTTGGACGGTAAACGATCTAGGAGACGTGGACCGAACACAGCTAGGACTTAAAGGATCACCTACCATCGTTGGTAAAATGTTTACTCCTCCAAAGCATGAGGGTGGGAAGCGTTTAGAGGGCTCTTCAGATGAACAAGTAAGAGAGCTGATCAAATGCTTACTTGAAGAGAAAAAAGAACTTTTTCATGTGAAGTGATACACATTAATACGTGATGATGGGGGTGCCTAAAATGAGTAAAGAATACCGTGGCGTGTGGGTATTCATTGAACAGAATGAAGGCGAAATTGAAGGTGTTTCGTTAGAATTGCTTGGAGCAGGAAGAAAGTTAGCAGATAAGTTAAGTGTTTCGCTTTGTGGAGTCCTGCTAGGTAAAGATGTTAAAGCCCTATGTAATCAAGTCATCTCCTACGGGGCGGATAAGGTGTATGTGATTGATCATCCAGTATTAGAAGAGTACCGGACAGAATCCTATATGAAGGGCGTGGTTCTTCTCGCTGAAAAATACAGTCCTGAGATATTTTTATACGGAGCCACACCAAACGGTAAGGACCTTGCCAGTGCTGTAGCAACTGATTTAAGTACGGGTTTGACTGCAGATACAACCATGTTAGATGTGGATCTTGATAAAAGGTTATTGGAGGCAAGTAGACCCGCCTTTGGTGGAAATATTATGGCTACGATTTTATGTAAAAAGCATCGACCTCAAATGGCAACCGTTCGACCGAAAGTAATGAAAGCTCTTGAACGAGATAAAGAGCGGCAGGGAGTAATCATTGAAGAAAATATCGAATTGTATGAGGACGATATGAGAACAAAAGTGCTCAAAGTTGTGAAGGATGTAACGAAAAGAGCCAATCTTGCGGATGCACATATCATTGTTTGCGGTGGAAAGGGATTAGGGGATCAGCAAAATTTTTCATTAATCTATGAGCTTGCAGAAGTGATTGGTGCAAGTGTTGGTGGAACGAGGGATGTGGTAGAAGCTGGCTGGCTCCCACATGAGTTGCAAATTGGGCAAACGGGTGAAACGGTAACACCAAAAATATACTTCGCAGTCGGTATCTCAGGTGCTATTCAACACGTAGTCGGTATGAAGAATTCAGAAATTATTATCGCCATTAACAAGGATGCAAGTGCACCTATTTTTGATATAGCAACCTATGGAATTGTAGGGGATGCTTTGGACATTCTCCCGAAACTCATCCAACAATTTAAAGAAATACGTACAGAAAAGGGTGGTGAAATCAGTTATGCCTGAAAAATTTGACGTCATTGTTGTTGGTGCTGGACCTGCAGGAACTTCATGTGCCTATACATGTGCAAAGAACGGATTGAAGGTGCTCCAACTCGAGCGTGGGGAATATCCAGGAAGTAAAAACGTAATGGGTGGCGTATTATACAGGAAACAAATGGAGGAGATTATTCCTGAGTTTTGGAAGGAAGCGCCATTAGAAAGACCTGTTATTGAACAACGCTTCTGGATGATGGATAAGGAGTCTACCGTCTCTTTTGGCTACAAAGGATTAGAGTGGGGAAAGGAACCTTATAATAACTTTACCGTATTAAGAGCTCCGTTTGATCAATGGTTTGCGGCAAAAGGGGTGGAACAAGGGGTATTGCTCATCAATGAAACAGTAGCCAATGAGTGTATTGTAGAAAATGGAAAAGTGGTAGGGGTTCGGACCGATCGTCCTGATGGAGATGTGTATGCGGATGTAGTCGTATTAGCTGATGGTGTAAACTCTCTGTTAGGCAAGCAGCTTGGCTTTCATAAAGAATTTCGTCCTGATGAAGTTGCTCTTACGGTAATGGAGGTTATTAATCTATCAAAAGAAAAGATTAACGACCGCTTTAACCTTGAGGAGAACCAAGGTTGTACGATTGAAATCTTTGGTGATTCAACAAAGGGGAACCTTGGTACAGCCTTTATATATACGAATAAAGAAAGTATTAATATAGGTGTAGGTACAACTCTATCCAGCATGATAAAGGCAAAGCTCAAGCCATATGATTTGCTAGATTACTTGAAAAATCATGCCATGGTAAAACCACTACTTGCGGGTGGGGAGTCTGCGGAGTATTTGGCGCATTTAATTCCAGAAGGAGGATATCATTCGGTACCCAAAGTGGCAGGTAATGGGGTTGTAGTTGTCGGAGATGCGGCCCAATTAGTAAACGCTATCCATCGAGAAGGCTCAAATATGGCGATGTCATCAAGAAAGATGGCAGCTGAAGCCATTATTCGTGCAAAGGAAAGAAATGATTTTAGTGAGGCAAGTTTAAATAGTTACCGTGAAGCTTTATATAATAGCTTTATTATGAAGGACTTAGAAAAATATAAAGATGCTGCCCACACATTTGAGCATCATCCTCAGTATTTTAAAGAGTATATTCCAATGATGAATCAGGCAATGAGTAAATTCTTTACAGTCGACGGAACACCAAAGCGTGAAAAACAAAAACAAATCATGAGAAGTGTAACTGGGACCAAAGGAACGTTTAAAGTCATTCAAGATGTCTATCGTGCTTGGAAGGCGGTGAAATAATGTCAACGAAAACTATCGAGGAAAAACAGTACTTATTGCGTTTTAAGTGTGACACGAAATCTCATCTAACAGTGCTTGACCACGATATTTGTATGACAAAATGTCCTGATAAAATTTGTACCGTATTCTGTCCAGCAGAAGTATACAAGTGGGAAGGCACGAGAATGCAAGTAGGGTACGAGGGCTGCCACGAATGTGGAAGCTGCCGCATTGGTTGCCCATACCAAAATATTAAATGGGAATATCCAAAAGGCGGCCATGGAATTGTGTTTCGATTAGCGTAACAGCAAATAAATAGTTGAGCAAAAGACACCTTCATGGATATGATTGGTGTCTTTGTTTTGTTATGTCCTGAATATTGTGTATAAAATGTGAATTATTTAAAGATTCCGATAATATGGTTGAAAACGAACAAACATTCCGTTACTATTAAAATAGGTTCTATTAATAGATAGGAGGAGACAGTATGGATCGAACATCGTATTTAGCTGGAATACTCTACTATTTAACTTGTGATGTACAAGTTCAGGAGGCAGCCATTGATATATTAAATGGAGAATTAACAGTGAAAGAGGCGGGGACTCGTCCTACTTTGCAGCCCTATGTTCTGAAGGCGAAAAAGCGGCTAAAGGAACTTGAAAAGAACAAAACCGATAAGCAACATTTAGAAATTGTTCAGTTTGTTGAAAACTACTTATATAGCTACCAATTATAGATTTACTTCTTCGATAGACCTCTATGAATTCCATCCTATTTATCGTTATGTATAAATTTTCACATAGTAGCCTAAAAAGGAAAAGCCAAAAGTATTGATTAAAATCTATTTAGCTTATTCTTACTCTTACCGTGTATTTCATCATCTCGTCGTTAAGTCCACTAACCATAAGATCTTTAGCTGTATTGCAAGCCTGTTCAAAGCAGGAATAACTTTCAGAACAATAATGTGGTTGACTTAACTCAAAGTTTCCATGATGGTCTGCAAGGTAAACAAGAACATTCCAAACATAAAAATCTTCTGTTCCATTTTTAGGATGACCGTCTAATGCGACTAGCCAGTGTACAGAAGCCTCAGACATGAATCGACTTCCTTTTAGCATGGACTGGTCATTCTCTCCAATTCGAATAAATGCGGTTGGGTAAAATTCTTGTAGATTACATTGATACATTTTAACCCCTCCTAACCTCTCGTGTTTACAATAGAAACTTCTTATATTTTTATTATATGAGCTTTACAAAAAAATTACCTCCTAAATTGTTAAAATTTTTAGAATTTTAAAAGCGTTTACATTATTTTCTCTGTGATAAGCATCACAACAGAAAAGCACTTACTTTCTTATAATCAAAGTAACAATATGAACTATTCCCCATAATACAAAACTTCTTTACAGAAGATGAAAAAGAACAATTGAAAGAAAGAATTAAAAAATAAAACGGAAGAGGGTGCCTCTTCCGTTTTATTTGTATATATCTGCAATTTGTTTGTCAGATGGAAGCAGAAGTGTTAGAAACCCAAGTAATGGGAGAAAACCGGTTGATATAATTGTTAAAGTCAATCCAATTGTATCTGCTAATATACCTAAAAATACCGATCCTAAAGCTCCCATTCCAAAAGCTAATCCTACTGTCAAACCTGCCATTGTCCCTATCTTCCCGGGAACGAGTTCTTGGGCATAAACAACGGTTACTGAAAAACTAGACATAAGTATGAAGCCCGCTATTGCCAGTAAAACGACTGCGAAATAATGAGGCACGAAGGGAAGCAAAATGGTGATTGGAGCAGAACTAATCATGGATAACAAGATGATGGTTTTTTTCCCAAACCTGTCAGCTAACGGTCCACCGAAAAAAGTACCTAATGCTCCTGCAACTAGAAACACAAATAAATAAAGCTGAGCTTGCTGTATAGAAAAGCTGTACTTATCAATTGCATAAAACGCGTAGTAATTAGTGATTCCTGAAATATACCAGGAACGAGCGAAGATTAAGAATAAGATCACAAGCAAATAGAAGCGAATTTGTCGTTGAAATGAAAATGATGCAGGCGCTATTTTCTTCATTTCTTTTGGTTTATGACCATCTATCTTTAGCTTGTTCGCGTACCAAAAAGCAATATAAACCAGTAACCCCACTGCAACTGCTGCGACAATTGTAAACCAGCCTGCCCCTTTTTGACCAAAAGGAACGAGTATAAGAGCCGTAATTAATGGAGCTAGTGCTTGCCCGGAATTACCCCCAACTTGATATATGGACTGTGCAAGCCCTCTTCTTGGTCCTGCTGCCATATAGGCAACCCTTGAACCTTCAGGATGGAAAACAGCTGATCCTAAGCCAATAAAGACCACCGATATGACAATTAGTAAGAAGCTAGGGGCAAAAGCTAGCCCTAGAACTCCTATTAAAGTAAACATCAAGCCGATGGGTAAAGCAAATGGCATAGGCTTACGATCTGTAATCATTCCAACAAAGGGCTGCATGATCGAGGATACAATATTTAGTGAAAAACCAATGATTCCTAATTGAGTAAAGCTTAGACCCATTGATTGTTCAAGGATAGGGAACATAGCGGGTACAACCGACTGAATCGAATCGTTTAATAAGTGACATAATGCGATGATGAATAAGATTTTATAAGTTGTTGCACTGTCAGTTTTTTTAAATTCTTGAACAGTAGCAGTCTGTGCCATAATAAAAAGATCTCCTTTGATTTTGAAGAATGGTATAAAAATATCTTACTAAATTTCCAGTGATTATGAAATGGTTTATTTCGTGAGGCAAAGTATATGATATAGAAGTAGATAAGTATATAATTTCCAATAGTGCTCATAAAAAAATAGAGAGCCAAACAAGCTCTCTATTTTCTCATTAACGGAAATGTAACAAGCACTGTTGTTCCTTTGTTTTCGATACTTGTAATATCAATTTCTCCATGAAACGATTGGACGATTCTTTTGCAAACAACTAGACCTAAGCCAGTACCTGACGCCTTTGACGTATAAAAAGGGTGGAAAATCTTCTCAAGCTCATCTTTTCCAATCCCAACTCCCGAATCAGAGATCGTAAGAACACATTTTTCCCTTTCTTTTGAAATACGGATGCCAAGTGTACCACCTGTGGGCATGGATTCAAATGCATTTCTCGTAATATTTAAAATGACTTGCTTCATTTGATCCTTTGTACATGAAACAACAACCGGTTCTTCAGGAAATGAATAATGGCATATCACATTGTTTAAGTTTGCTTCAGATGAAATAAGTGGTTGTAGCTCTTGAATAATCATTTTTATATCGATCGGCTCATTTTTCATGGCTGTCGGTTTTCCGAGAATTAGAAACTCGCTCACAATTTGATTAATTCGCTTAATTTCGTTATTGATAACCGAAAAATAAAATTGATCTTCTTCACCTTTATGCTTTTCACTTAGCAACTGGATAAGGCCGTTAATTCCAGTTAATGGATTTCGAATTTCATGTGCGGTGCCAGCAGCTAATGTACCTACCAGCTCAAGTTTTTGGGCCTCATTTTGTTTTCTTTCCTTAATGGATTGTCTTTTTAGTAAAATATATTTAACTAAAAGAAACAGGATATGCGTCAAAATAAAGAACAAAGTGATTGTTCCCACTAAATGAGAAATATTTGTACGTGCTGCGTTTTCATCTACCTTTACTTTAATCGTCCAGGGTAGCTGATTCATAGGAGTTGATACCCAATGACCACCTTGTTTATATAAATGTTTGGAATCGAAATCAATGATCACCTGATCTTCTTGGTTGAGGATGACTATAGGTGTTTCGGGTGTAAGTATTTTCATTATGTTTTGAACATGGTCAACCCTCAGTAGTGCAAGCGTGATAAATGTCAGTTGACTATGCTCATCCAACACAGGTGAAGCAAGTCCGATCACCTTTTGGTTATTTTTTAATGTATTCACCTGTGCAGATATAATGATATCTTTCGTACGTATGACTTCTTGAATATACGAGTTTTTGTACAGATTGTCGTCTAGTAGATTGTTAGAGCCAACAATCAATCGTCCTTCTTCGTTTAATAAAAATAAGCCACTGTATCTAGGATCTGTCTGAAACGCCTTTTGAAGCAATGGGGCCATTTTTTCTGGGCTGTTAACGTATATCTCTGACGTGAGAGACAGAGTTTGAATAGAAGTGACTGTTTCACTTATAAATTGATCCCAATGTGATTTATGAATAGAAGCAATCCATTCTGCATGTTGAACTTGCTCTAACAGGTTTTTTTCTTTTTCAATCTGCGAAAAAATATAACTGCCACCTAGTGTTGGTAGTACTACGATGAGGCTATATAAAAGTAGGTTTTGTAAGTGTCTTTTCATGTAATGACTCCAAGCACATAATTTTTTTCCATAGCTTCGCTTATTATATCACTATATTAGTAAGCTTTTTATAGGAATTACGGATTAAACGGGAATTTGACAGAACAAAGATAGTTTTTCTATAATAGTCTTAATTAAAAATATTTTATCAAAAAAGGTAAAAATATTGGATATTAAAGGGATGAGAATCATGGAAGCTGAAATCAGTCAATCTTTAAAACTTTTTATTGTGCTATCTAGAGCATATCGGTCAGTCAATGAAAATGTAAATAAACTTATTCAAACATATGGACTTAATCCAACAGAGTTTGCTGTTCTTGAACTTTTATACCACAAAGGAGATCAGCCGTTACAACAAATAGGTGAAAAAATCCTCCTTGCGAGTGGAAGTATTACGTACGTGGTGGATAAATTAGAGCAAAAGTCTTTACTTGCTAGAGTCGCTTGTCCTAGTGATCGAAGAGTAACATATGCTCAAATCACTGAACAAGGGAAGAAATTTATCGAAGATATTTTTCCTGACCATGCCCAAAAAATACATGAATTAATGAAAGAGCTTACAGCTGATGAAAAAGATCAAGCAACAGAGCTCCTGAAGAAATTAGGATTATCTATAGAAAATAAGAAATAATAGTAAGCAAAGGCATCGACTGGGGTGCCTTGTTTTTTTGTGCTTCTTTGTCGCCTGAGTTATAATAAAAGAGAGATTTTTTCGAAATTTTTAAACAAAGGGGGATTTACTTTGCAATTTGAACAGTATACATATGAGAGACCTAATTTTGAGGTTGTTGAAAAGAAATTTTTAGATGCATTAGAGGTTTTTTCAAAAGCAGCCTCTGCAAACGAGCAAAATGAGGCAATGAAAGAAATAAATAAAATACGTAATGATTTAGGCACGATGTTTAACCTCGTTTATATTCGCCATTCGATCGATACGAATGATGAGTTTTACAAGGCGGAACAAGATTATACGGATGAAATTCAACCAAGTGTTGAGGGATTAGTTACAAAGTATTACGAAGCGCTTGTAAATTCACCTTTTAAGCTCGAGCTAGAAGAAAAGTGGGGAAAACAGCTTTTTGCCTTAGCAGAAGCACAGCTAAAGGTTTTCTCTCCTGCAATCATTCCTTTGCTTCAACAAGAGAATAAACTTACGACGGAATATACAAAGCTACTTGCTGCTGCAAAAATTCCCTTCGAGGGAGAAGAACGGACATTAGCACAAATGGAACCGTTTACAGAATCGAAGGATCGAGGTATGAGAAAAAAGGCAAGTGAAGCTCGTTTTAATTATTTTTCAGAAAACGAAAGTGAGTTAGATCGTATTTATGACGACTTGGTCAAGGTACGTACAGAGATTTCTCAAAAACTTGGATATAAAAACTTTGTTGAACTAGCATATTACCGTATGTATCGTACCGACTATAACGCGGAAATGGTCGCAGGGTTTAGAAAACAAGTGGAAGATTATATTGTACCGATTGCTACAAAACTAAAGGAACGACAAAGACAAAGAATTGATGTTGATACTCTCAAGTATTATGACGAAAACTTCAAGTTTAAGTCAGGGAATGCGGTACCGAAGGGTGATCCTGAATGGATTATTCAAAATGGACAAAAGATGTATGATGAACTATCAAAGGAAACAGGCGAGTTCTTTCATTATATGGTAGAGAATCATTTAATGGACTTGGTGGCAAAGAAAGGAAAAGCTGGTGGCGGATATTGTACGTATATTGAAAACTACAAGTCTCCATTTATCTTTTCAAATTTTAATGGAACGTCAGGAGATATTGATGTTTTAACCCATGAGGCAGGGCATGCATTCCAGGTGTACTCAAGCAGTCATTTTGAAATTCCTGAATACAATTGGCCGACATATGAAGCAGCTGAAATTCATTCGATGAGTATGGAATTTTTCACATGGCCATGGATGGAGCTATTTTTTAAGGAAGATACGGATAAATATAAATTTGCTCATTTAAGCTCAGCCCTTTTATTCCTTCCATATGGGGTAAGTGTGGACGAATTCCAGCATTGGGTGTATGAAAACCCTACCGCTACACCAAAAGAAAGAAAGTTAGCTTGGCGTGAGATTGAAAAGAAATACATGCCTCACAAAGATTACGATGGTAATGAATACTTAGAGGGGGGCGGATTCTGGCAGCGTCAGGGGCATATTTATACGACTCCGTTCTATTATATTGATTACACTTTGGCACAAATTTGTGCATTCCAATTCTGGAAACGTTCTGGAGAGGATCATAAAAAAGCATGGAATGATTATCTACATCTCTGTACTTTAGGCGGTAGCATGCCTTTTACTGAGCTTGTAAAAGCAGCAAACTTAATTTCACCTTTTGAAGATGGTTGCGTACAATCTGTTGTAGGTGAAATTGAGGCTTGGTTAAACTCAATCGAAGATCAAAAGTTATAAGAAAAAGAGCGAAGCCAACATAATGTGGCTCCGCTCTTTCTATTTCTATGCTTTCTTAATAATAACCTTATCATCCTCTACAACCGCGATTAATTCTTTACAATCAGGATCGTTTATAATAAAGTCCGAAATTTGATCTTCAATTTGGTCTTGAATCACTCTTCTTAACGGACGTGCTCCGAAAGAAGGAGAGTAACCTAAGGTAGCAAGTTTTCTTTTCACTTCATCAGTTACTGTTACAGCCATCTGTTGCTCTTTAAGCATACTATTTAAGTCTTTAATCATAATATCAACAATTTGAAGTAAATCCTCTTCTTTTAATGATGAGAATTCGATAATAGCATCAAAACGATTGAGGAACTCAGGCTTAAAGTATGATCCTAATGTAGCTAATAAATTGCTTTCGAGTTCGTGATGATCATTTCCAAAGCCAACCTTTACCGTCTTATGGCCGACACCTGCATTGGAAGTCATAATAATAACCGTATCTTTAAAACTGACTGTTCTGCCTTGGCTATCCGTTAATCTACCGTCTTCAAGGATTTGAAGGAACATATTTAGAACGTCTGGATGTGCTTTTTCAATCTCATCTAGCAAAATAATGTTATAAGGATTTCGTCTCACTTGTTCCGTTAACTGTCCAGATTCCTCATGTCCCACATAACCAGGAGGAGAACCAATTAGTTTAGATACGCTGTGCTTTTCCATGTATTCACTCATATCTAAGCGAATCATAGAGTTTTTTGAACCAAATAGTTCTTCAGCTAATGACTTGGACAATTCTGTTTTTCCGACACCGGTTGGACCAACGAAAAGGAAGGATCCAATAGGACGTCCTTTTGCTTTTAAACCAGCTCGACTTCGACGAATAGCTTTTACTACTTTTTTCACAGCTTCCTGCTGTCCAATTACCTTATTTGATAAGTAACCTTCAAGTTTTTGTAGCTTTTCTTGTTCAGATTGCTCAAGTTTACCTACAGGAATTCTAGTTTTCTTTTCAATTAATTCATGGATATGCTCTACTTTTACCATTGGTCTATGATCAAGGTCTACTTGAGAAAACTGTTGCTCAAGTTCTTTTTCTTCTTCACGTAGCTTGGCAGCGAGCTCATATTTTTCTTCCTTTAAAACTTTTTCTTTTTCTATAGCGATTTCCTTCAAGCGATTTTCAATGCCTTCCTTATTAGAATAATTAGATATTAAGTTCAGCTTTGAACCGGCTTCATCAAGTAAATCAATCGCTTTATCAGGAAGAAATCGATCTTGAATGTATCGATGGGATAAATTCACACATGCTACGATTGCCTCGTCTGTAAATACTACCTCATGATAGTCCTCGTATTTCCTTTTTAAACCTTTAAGGATTTCAATCGCCTCGGATATTGTTGGTTCTTGTACTTGAACCGGTTGGAAACGTCTTTCAAGAGCGGCGTCCTTCTCAATTTTTCTATACTCTTTTAAAGTTGTTGCGCCAATAAGTTGAAGTTCGCCACGTGCTAATGCTGGCTTTAATATATTCCCAGCGTCCATCGAGCCTTCTGCACTCCCGGCACCAACTAACTGATGAATTTCGTCAATAAATAGGATAATATTTTTCTTTTGCTGAAGCTCAAGGATTATTTCTTTCATTCTCTCTTCAAATTGGCCACGGATACCTGTGTTTGATACTAAAGAAGCTACATCCAAAAGGTAAACTTGGCTGTTTTTAAGTTTGTTTGGAACATTTCCTTCAGCAATCTTAACTGCCAGGTGCTCTGCAATGGCTGTTTTACCAACACCAGGTTCACCTATTAAGACAGGATTATTTTTATTTCTTCTATTTAAGATTTCAATGACACGGTTAACCTCTTCTTCACGGCCAATCACTGGATCAATTAAACCAGCCTGTGCCATTGTCGTTAAGTTTCGTCCGAATTGATCAATGAAGCCCCCGTTCCCAGTGTTTTTCTGTGGAGTCTCCATATTTCTTTGTGGTTTGCCTTTTTGATTCATATTCATAGGTTGAAAGAATGATTCGAAAGGGGGGAAAGGTTGAAAACCAGATAGGTTTGGTCCCAAAGTTGATAACATCTTGTCGCGCTCCTTCTGGAAGCAGCTTTGACAAAGATGTAGTTGATTTTCATTCCCATTAATCGTCATTCTTACAGCAATAGTTGCTTCTGTTATTTGACATGTTTGACAAAGCATACATTTCTCCTCCTATTTTTAAAGTTGACTTTGACTAACTTTGACCTTTTGTATTTTGATTATACTTTGACCTTTTTTGACTTTCAAGTATTTTGATTACATTTTTTTTGTAAGATTGTTCCAAGGATGGTTGATATTCTTTTCATCCTGAAAAAGCTCGTCATTGTTTGTCCTTCTTTTCATATAATTAAAAGGAAGGGGGGAGATGGGGTGAAAAAGAAGTGGGGGGCAGCGCTTCAGCTTGCTGCAGTTTACGTAGGAACTGTTGTAGGTGCTGGGTTTGCCACAGGAAAGGAAATCGTAGAGTTTTTCTCCCGATTTGGTTTTATTGGACTAATAGGGATTTTAATTAGTGGTTATATTTTTATCTTTTTAGGCTCTAAACTCATGCGGCTAGCAGCAAGAATGCGAGCTAAATCATATCAGGAGTTAAATACATTTTTGTTCGGCCCTTATTTAGGCGGGGCTATAAATATTTTAATGTTATTCATGTTACTCGGAGTGAGTGCTGTTATGTTAAGCGGTGCCGGTGCCGTTTTTCAGGAGCAGCTAGGTCTTTCGAGAAGTTTAGGAATCATGCTAACGATAGCTCTTTCTTTTATCGTCATGATTGTTGGAACCAAAGGTTTATTTGCCGTTAATACTTTTGTGGTACCGATGATGATTTGTTTTAGTTTTATGTTATTTTTGGTTACGATTCAGCAACCTCATTTTCTTGAACAGCTTTTGTTTATTCCTCCGGCTGACGATGGATGGAAGTCTGTTGTTAACCCGTTTTCCTATACGGCTTTTAATATTGGGCTTGCCCAAGCGGTGCTTGTCCCAGTTGCAGCAGAAATAGAAGATGAAGATACGGTAAAGTGGGGGGGAATTATTGGGGGTGCTGCGTTAACGCTTATTCTGCTTTCTAGTCATGCGACATTAATCATGCTCCCTAATTTAGAAATATACGAGATACCAATGGCTGCTATTATGAAAGATCTAGCTTATGGTTTTTATTGGATTTATGTACTGATTATTTATGGAGAGATTTTTACATCCGTTATTGGTAATGTATATGGTCTTGAGAAGCAACTCAATCATTACTTAAAACTTCCTAGCATTGTTTGGGTATGCATTATTTTTGTCATTTCATACTTAGGTAGTTTTGTAAATTATGGAACATTGCTTTCCTACCTATACCCGATATTTGGTTACGTCACGATCATATTTATTGTTCTTTTGTGGATGAAGCCTCTGGATTCCGTCAAAAAATAAGACTCGGAAAAAATCTCCGAGTCTTATTTGGCTTCGTTAACTATGGTTTCTGCCATTTTTATAAATGAGTCGCGATAATCTAAAGATTCTTTTGTGAAAGAGGTTAGTTTGATTACTCCTTCATTGTTTTTAACCAGGTAAGAAGTAATAACCTCTTCATTTATCCTAGCTTCATACACCTTACTATTTGCAAAAAACTCAAGCTCCGGTGGGTTGATTTCATTTACTTCAGAAGCTACAGCCTGTAACTGTTCGACCGCCGTCTGTTCAGTAGAATCCCAGTCCACATCCTTTGGTAAGAGTTCGACCCTCATAAAAATTTCACCATCATTTGAAAGCATGACTACGTCCTTATTTGGTTCTTCTGCTGTTAGTTCATAATCTGGAAGGATATACATTGAATATCCTTGATTATCACTATGTTTTAAAAATGCTGTTTGTTCTTTTGTTTCTCCATTTAGTGTATAGGTTAAATTATTTTCAAGAAGGCGAATCATTGTATCCGATGGATCAGTTTCTTCATTATTATCCTCTTGAACCGAACCTTCTTCCGGTTCTACGTTTTCCTGTTGTGGGGATGTCCCATTTTTGGCTTCCTCTAGGCTGGTTTCTCCAGTTCCACAGGCTGTTAACACTGCAGCGAGTAAGCCAATGGTTATATACAAATTAATAAATTTCACTTACATATCCTCCTAATTGTTTATTTGAGAGTCTTATCATAATAGACGGAAGTGGTTTAGAAAGGTTACATAGCCAATCTAACTTAATGGAAGCAGGACTAACAAAAATAAATCAAATACAAGGTGTGAAACAATTAGTAAAGGAATGCTCCTCTTCCAAACGTAGAGGCTTGACCAAACTAGACCGGCAACAATTGAAGCGAGGATCAGGTGGCTTGACCCTGAGTATATGTTGACAGAAGTATATAATAAAGTTGATAGCAAAATACTGGGTAGGATTTTTAACCGTCCAATAAGTCGTTTTAAAATAAATCCTCGCCAGAAGATTTCTTCCCCAGGAATGATGATAAGAAATAAGACGATGTATTGCCATATTTGAGTAGGAGACATTTGTTTATAAAGCTTAGCAACCGATCCTTTTAACGGAAGATCAATGATATGTATGATGATATTACCTAGGTAAAATAAGCCAAATAAACTTACTCCTGATAACACACCATACGTCAAATAAATTTGAATGGGTTGCTGGTCATCCATTTCCTCTTGAAGAATGGTGTAAGTAATTAGAAACAGCATCGAAGCTGTGAATAGGTACCAAAACACATTTTTTTCTTGAAAAGTAATGAATAACAATACATGGGCAAGTAAAATACCGAAAATTATTCTTGCATCCAATTTTTTCTGAAGCATATTATGGCTCCTTTCCTAAAGCATGGTCTTACATTTATTGAAAAAAAGAAGAAACCTCTTACATAAGAGGTTTCCCACATTATAACCTATTTTTATTTTCGAGACAAAAAAGGATGCTACTAAACATGTAGAATGCGCTTCCAATTAGTTCGTTTCTAAAATGAAGATTCTTTAATAACCTTATAGTTTTTATGATTTACAACAGTTCTTTGGTCTAATTCAAGATCCCGATAATTGTCCATATAAGTAAGGTCTACAATTACTGAATTTTCGTTTACTTTTTCAACAATTCCCTGTAACCCGTCTCTAAATTCGATCACGTTCCCCACTTCAGCTCTTTTCAATGTCGCTCTCTCCTTTTCTTTCCAGATGACGATATTATAAACATTTTGCACTACTTTTTCCTGTACGTAAAGAATTTTTTGTAAATTTTAATAATTATTTATTATATTAATAGTTTTTAAGAGAATGTATAGTCGATTTTGAAACCCTTTATCTTTTATATATAATAAATCTATAAGGGAGGGATTGTATTTGGAAAAAGATTTGATTTTAGAAATGATTGAAAAATTAAGAAGTGGACAAATAAATGAGTGGAATGTAGATAAAGAAGTATTCCTAGATGTAAGGGCTGTGATTGTAGCTTTGGAAGATTTTAAACATTTCAGAGGGATTGCCCAAAGAAGTGGGGGTGTGATTTATCAGTACTTACAAGAACCTAGAAGCTAGGGAAGGTGGACAAATATGTATAATGAAAAAATCGTAATTATTACAGGTGGTGCCAGTGGTATTGGTGCTGGAATTGTTCATGCTTTTTATGAAGCTGGTGCAAAGGTAGTTATTGCTGATTACAATACAGAAAATGGTAAGCAAGCAGAGAAGAAATATAACTGTGAGAGGGTAAGTTTTTTTGAAACTGATGTTTCAAACGAGCAATCAGTTGTTTCTTTGGTTACTTTTGTAATGGAGAGATACGGTCGAGTGGATATTCTGATTAATAATGCAGGTATTTCCTCTTTTTCAAATTTCTACGAAATGACCGTGGAACAATGGGATAGAGTAATAAATACCAATTTAAAGGGTGTTTTCCTCTGTTCGAGGGAGGTTGCCAAGGTGATTGAAGAAGGAGGATCGATCGTTAATATCTCTTCAACTAGGGCCAATATGTCCGAACCACATTCGGAAGCATATGCAGCATCAAAAGGTGGAATTGTAGCATTGACCCATGCATTAGCAGCTACATTATCTGAAAAGAAAGTGAGAGTCAATTGCATAAGTCCAGGTTGGATAGAAACGAATCATTACGATGAGCTTCGTGAAATCGACCATTCACAGCATTTTTCTAGAAGGGTTGGTAAGCCAAGTGACATTGCGCGAGGATGTTTATTCTTATGTGACCCGAATAATGATTTCATTACTGGTACAAATATGACCATTGATGGAGGAATGACGAAAAAGATGATTTACGAGGAGTAAGTAAAAAGCTACCAAAGTTAGGTAGCTTTTTAGTCTAGATTTTTTGATTCATTGTGAACCATTTTTGTGTAAATTTTAAGGACGTTGACGATTTCTTTTTTGGTTTCCTTATCATCTAAACCAGTAAATCCGTATACCCACATTTTGCCTTCGGTCTTTTTCCATTTTGGCTTTCCAAGAACATTAATGAATCGCTCAGCTAATAAAAATGAAATCTCTAGCAAAAAATCATTTTGATCAATGGGTAAATTAATCGGTGATCTGAATTTGATCCCATTTGGGCTAATATCTACTATATAAGCAATTGCGGATTTAACATCCCCTTGCTTTCCATTTATGCTTACAATTTTAAATGTTCCATGAATAGGCTGTTGAAATTGAAATCTAAAGGCCTCTTGTCTTTTATAAATCACGTTTATCACCTTGTAAGAAAATGTAACAAATAACTGATTACTAAAATCATACATTTACCATTTATTGATTACAAGTATTTTATTTCCACGATTTTTATCAAACACCCACTTTATTGGATAATATTTACCATTCTAACTCATGTTGGAAAATTTGAATATTATGAGTAAAAATGTAAGCGGTTAAATAAAAAAACTGTGAAATTTCCTCTACAATTGTGGCTTTTTCATTGTATACACGCTAAGGAAATGCTATTCTTTTTTTTGAGATGTCGATTGTCTGATAACCCTAAGAACTTTAGTCGGCGTTAACTATCTATATTTAATGAATAAAAACGACAGTGGAAAAAATACTAAAGTATGCTGTATATTTTTCAATGTCGGATTGAATAGGTAAAGTGAAGGAATTAGACAATTAACGAGAAACATCTTAGCAAATATATGTATAGGAAAAAGGAGTTTGATTAACCATGGCAGAAAAACAATTTAAAATTATAGCTGAAACAGGAATTCACGCTCGTCCTGCAACATTATTAGTACAAGCAGCTAGCAAGTTCGATGCTGATATTAACCTTGAGTACAAAGGGAAAAAAGTAAACCTTAAGTCAATCATGGGTGTTATGTCTCTAGGAGTTGGACAAGGAGCTGACATTACTATTTCTGCAGTAGGTGGAGATGAGCAAGAAGCACTAGCTAGTCTTGAAGAAACTTTGAAAAAAGAAGGTTTAGCATAAAAATGAACTTTTTAAATGGAATTGCTGCATCTAGCGGAATAGCAATCGCAAAAGCATACCGTTTGGTAGAACCTGATTTAACCTTTACAAAAAAGTCAATCGACAACGATACAGTTGAAATTGATCGTTTCCGTGCGGCACTTGATCAATCAAAGGTTGAACTTGAAGGTATTAGAGACAAGGCAAAAGTAGAATTAGGTGCTGATAAGGCAGCTATTTTTGAAGCGCATTTGCTCGTACTAAGTGATCCAGAGCTTGTTTCTCCAATTGAAGATAAAATTAAAACAGATAAAGTAAATGCTGAATTTGCTTTAAAAGAAACAGCGGATATGTTTGTAGCGATGTTTGAGTCAATGGACAATGAATACATGAAGGAAAGAGCTGCTGATATTCGCGACGTAACAAAGCGCGTTCTTTCTCATTTACTAGGTGTACAACTTGTTAACCCTAGTATGATTTCAGAAGAAGTTATTATCGTTGCTGAAGATCTTACACCATCAGATACTGCACAGCTAAACCGTCAATTTGTGAAAGGCTTTACAACTGACATCGGAGGTAGAACTTCTCACTCTGCAATTATGGCCCGCTCTATGGAAATTCCTGCAGTTGTAGGTACTAAAACTGCAACAGAAGAAATCCAAAACGGCGATCTTGTAATTGTAGATGGATTAAATGGACAAGTCTATATTAATCCGACTGCTGAGGAAGTTGAACGTTTCAAGTCTGAGCACGCTGCTTTTGAAGCACAAAAAGCTGAGTGGGCAAAGCTTGTTAACGAGCAAACGGTTACTTCTGATGGTCACCATGTGGAGCTTGCTGCAAATATTGGAACACCTAAAGATCTTAAAGGTGTTATTAACAATGGTGGCGAAGGTGTGGGACTTTACCGTACTGAATTCCTTTACATGGGTCGTGACCAACTTCCAACTGAAGAAGAGCAGTTTGAATCGTACAAAGCTGTTCTAGAAGGAATGGATGGAAAGCCAGTTGTTGTTCGTACATTAGACATTGGTGGAGACAAAGAGCTTCCTTACTTAAACTTACCGAAGGAAATGAATCCATTCTTAGGATTCCGTGCGATCCGTTTATGTCTTGAAGAGCAAGACATGTTCCGTACGCAACTTCGCGCACTTCTTCGTGCAAGTGTATATGGAAACCTAAAAATTATGTTCCCAATGATTGCAACACTTTCTGAATTCCGTCAAGGAAAAGCCATTCTTGAAGAAGAACGTCAAAAGCTTCAAGCTGAAGGAGTAGCTGTTTCTGAGAAAATTGAACTTGGAATCATGGTAGAAATCCCTTCTACTGCTGTTATTGCAGATCAATTTGCTAAGGAAGTTGATTTCTTCAGTATTGGAACAAATGACTTAATTCAATACACAATGGCTGCAGACCGTATGAACGAGAGAGTATCTTACTTGTATCAGCCATACAATCCAGCTATTTTACGCTTAGTAAAAATGGTTATTGACGCTGCACACAAAGAAGGCAAGTGGGCTGGAATGTGTGGAGAAATGGCGGGCGACGAGCAAGCGATCCCTGTTCTTCTCGGCTTAGGTTTAGATGAGTTCTCTATGAGTGCAACATCTATCCTAAAAGCACGTTCTCAAATCCGTAACCTGTCAAAATCAGATATGGAAACATTAGCTTCAGAAGTGCTTCAAATGAGCACGACGGAAGAAGTGTTAGAAGCAGTAGCGAAAGCAACTCAACGCTAAAAAAAGAGACCCAACTGATTCATATCAGTTGGGTCTTTTTGATAAGAAAGGATTGTTCCATTCCATCAGAAGTCCGTAATTCAACGAATGTTCATCCTCTAAATAATCCTTTACAGCTACGACAGGTGTTCTTCCACATCTCAATAAAAAGGTGATAACAGGGTCCTGAAATTCTCCTATTATCAACTTCTCAACATATTCCTCTACCGAAAGTTGATCCGCATGCTTATGATACCCGGGCATCCGTCCTCCTCCTAGCAATCGCTCGAGCTTAAGTTGAACCACTGTTTCATACATGGACTGCATAAGCCATTTTCCTAACCCTAGTTTTCGATAAGAGGGTGAAATGCAGATATCGACTATGTCAAGGAATTACCACTTTCAGCATGGTTAGTAATGTATCCATTATCAGTTGCTTCCTCCCAAGTATGGCTTGGATGGTTTTTATCAAAATTGGTAATCAATCCTGTGATCGAACCGCATATCACACCTTCTACTTCTACACATAATGCTCCTTCAGGAAACAGTTCGACATGATTGGTTAACTGCTCTTCATTCCACCAAAGCTCAGAAGGAAAGGGGGGAGGAAACGCCTCCTGTTGAATCCGAATTAATTCTTGAAAGTCGTCTTTTGTATACGTGCGAATAATTGCTTTGGTTGGTTTGGAGGAGTTAAAAACATACAGTTCTTTATAATACATAATATCTCTCCCTTCTTCCTTGATTGTAAAATGAATGGAGTTCTGCAGTCAAATAAGGATGAATTGTAAACTTTAATTATTACCCGTTTATATATTACCTTTCTAGGCAATGGTAGGTGATAAAGGAGGACGATCATGAAGAAAGCCATTTTCGTATTGTGTTGTTCACTTATTTTAGTAGGATGTGATGGAAGCCAAAAACAATCGTTTATTAATCATTATGCAGATGTATTACTTACAAAAAATAATGAACTTCAGTTTCGGTTTAAATTTGATGAACGATTATTTTCTAAAGAAGAAATGTACAAAGTAAAGGTCTTAATCGAAAATAAACAGTTGGCAAAAGCGTTAGGAACAACAGAAATATATTACGGTGACCAATATGTTCATGATGGAAAACTACTGCATTTAGGAAATCAGGAGGAAATTTATTTATCAATGGATCCTATCCCTTTACAAATTGACTTACATACATTTGTATTAGAAGAGATGATTCAGCAAAAAAATGCAGTCAAGGTACAGATTTTTAATGAAGAGGATATGATCGTTTCAGGGTATGTCCAGAACTTTCAAACTCAGCTATAGTCATTTCTTTGATCAAATTGGTAATAAGTGATAAAATACTACTTATTTCTAACGGGGAGAAGTGAGTATGGAACTGAAGGCAAATAGCACAATCGGATTTATTGGTTTAGGTGTCATGGGGAAAAGTATGGCGAGAAATCTAGTAAAAGCAGGTTACGAGGTTGTTGCCTATACCCGTACAAAAGAAAAAGCGCTAGATATTTTAGATGATAATGTAGTTTGGATTGAATCACCAGAAGCTATGACTAAAAAGGCTGATATTATCATAACAATGGTGGGTTATCCATCAGATGTTGAACAAATATATCTCGGAGAAAAAGGAATTGTACATACAGCGAGACCCGGTTCTTTCTTAATAGATATGACGACCTCCACACCTACATTAGCTAAAAAAATAAATAACGAGTCTAAGAAAAAGGGAATCTATGCTGTAGACGCTCCTGTATCAGGTGGAGATATTGGTGCGAGAGAAGGCAAGCTTTCCATAATGGTTGGAGGAGATCAAGAGGTTTTTGAAGCATTAAACCCTATTTTTCAGGTGTTAGGAAGTAATATCGTGTATCAAGGAAGTGCTGGAGCTGGTCAGCATACTAAAATGTGTAATCAGATTGCGATTGCATCTAATATGCTAGGTGTTTGTGAGGCAGTGGTATACGCGGAAAAGGCTGGGCTTGACCCGACAACGGTACTTAAAAGTATTTCATCTGGAGCAGCAGGAAGCTGGTCTCTTTCAAATCTTGCACCAAGAATTATAGAAGGGGATTTTTCTCCAGGGTTTTATATCAAACACTTTATTAAAGATATGACCATTGCATTAAGTGAAGCGGAACAAATGGGAATGATGACTCCTGGTTTATCTCTTGCCAAATCGCTATACGAAAAATTAGCGGAACAAGGCGAGGAAAATAGTGGCACACAGGCTCTATATAAAAACTGGAAATAAATGAGACCCAAGCTTGAATTAGAGCTTGGGTTTCACTTTTATGACTGATGATCCTTTAAAAATGCCTCGAGCCTATTCAATGCCTCAGTAAGTACATCCATTGAGTAAGCAAATGAGATTCGTATATAGCCCTCACCAAGGGGTGAAAATGCGCTTCCGGGTACGACAGCTACGCCTCGTTCTCGAACTAATTGTAGGGCAAAGTCAAACGAATTGGTAAACGGTTCTGGAAGCTTCACAAAGAAATAAAAGGCTCCATCTGGTTTCACAACTGACAAATCCATGGTGGTTAATCTCTCAAATACATATTCTCTTCGTTCCATATAGGATTGTTTCATCTCAACAGCATCATTTATGCCCGCAGTAAGTGCCTCTAGTGCAGCCATTTGAGAAACAGAGGAAGCACAAGAGACATTATATTGATGTACTTTTAAAATATGTTCAGTTATAGAACTAGGAGCAAAAAGCATACCGATTCTCCAACCGGTCATCGAATGTGATTTTGAAAGACCATTGATAACGATCGTTTTTTCTTTTAAAATCGTGCCAATTGAGAAATGTTTATGGTCAAATACTAATTCACTGTAGATTTCGTCTGCTAATACAAAGATTTCTTTGTCTTTTAGTAATTCTGCAATAGCGCTTAATTCTTCCTTAGTTAAGCTCACTCCAGTAGGGTTAGACGGATAAGGTAAGACGATACAACGAGTTTTATCTGTTATGTAGTTATTAATAATGTCCGCGGTCATTCGAAAGTTGTTTTCTCTTGTATCCGCATATACAGGCCGAGCTCCGCATAATTTGATAATTGGTTCATAGCCAGGATATACGGGTCCTGGTAAAATAACCTCCACGCCTTCTTCTAAAATGGTCCGAAACGTAATATCTATCGCTTCGCTAGCTCCCGAGGTAATAATAATTTCATCGTTCGGATTGTAAGATAAATCGTATTTAGTTTGAACAAATTGGGCAGCTGCTGTTCGCAGTTCTATGTATCCAGCATTATGAGTATATGTAGTGAAATTTTCATCAATTGCTTTTTTTCCTGCTTCTTTCACATGCTCTGGGGTTGGGAAGTCTGGTTGGCCAAGCGTAAGCGAAATCATATCCTTTGTACCTGCAACCATATTAAAAAACTTACGAATTCCTGATATTTCAATGTTTTTTACTTTTGAATTAATCAAATGTTCCAAGTGATCACTCTCCTATGGGTTTATTTTATCATGTGAAGGAAGAAGAGTGAAAAATTCCTCTGAATTTTCATATTAATACGTGAATATTTTGTAGACTTCATTCAGCATGACTATCATCATAAAAATCAAATAGACGTGTTACTTTCATAGTATGCTAGTTGTCTAAAGATGGTAGAAAAGTAACATATTTTATATGAAAGTTAACTGTTAATTAGACCGTTTCGTGGTATAGTATTTGTATGCTAACACAGATATAATGCTAGCCAAAAGGGGTCGAACCGTTAATGGATAATAAAAAGGGAATTTTATTAGAAAGTGGAACAAATGAACTAGAAATTGTTGAATTTAGTATTGGCAAAAATAAATTTGGGATTAATGTGATTAAAGTGAAAGAAATAATAAATGCCGTTCAAGTTACCCAAGTACCTCATTCCCATCCCCATGTAGAAGGAATCATTGAGCTAAGAGGGGAAGTATTACCAGTAGTGAATGTGGCTAATGCATTAGGTTTCCCTCCTTCACAATCTCCCGAACAGGATAAGTTTATTGTTGCTGAATTTAACAAACAAAAAATTGTCTTTCATGTTCATACTGTTACACAAATTCACCGTATTTCTTGGGACCAAATTGAAAAGCCTTCAGAAATGTATCAAGGTCCTGAGAGTCAAATAATTGGAGTTGTAAAGCTTCATGGTGAAATGATCTTACTACTTGATTTTGAAAAGATTGTAGTTGAAATTAACCCAGAAACAGGGATTAACGTACAACAAGTTAAAAAGCTTGGTCAAAGAGAGAGATCAACAAAGAAATTGGTAGTTGCAGAGGATTCACCACTATTAAGAAAGCTTCTTCATGACACACTAAATGAAGCAGGGTTTACCAATATTGAGTTTTTTGAAAATGGAAAAGATGCCCTTCAATATTTAGAAGCCATCACTTCTCAAGGGAAAAGCATAACAGATGAAGTTCAACTCGTTATCACAGATATTGAAATGCCACAAATGGATGGACATCATTTTACAAGAAGAATAAAAGAAAATAGTCAAACGGCTAAATTGCCAGTTATTATCTTTTCTTCGTTAATTACCGATGATCTTCGTCATAAAGGGCAAATGGTTGGTGCAAACGCACAGGTTAGTAAACCTGAAATAGCTGAATTAGTTCAATTGATTGACAAGCATATTCTATAATGACAAAAGGGTGTTCCTAAGTTTAGGGACACCCTTTTTTTAAAAATAGCTTTCACCTAGCTTTTTAAAGACTGGTTTCTCATATTCTTTTTTCTTATAAGTAACTCTCGTTTCTTCTTTCAATCCAGTGTATTTAGATAGAAGCTTCTTTGCCTGATTGAGCGATAGAACAGCTCTTGGATTTCGTATATTATTATCTAATTTACCTAGGTGTGGAAGACTCTCAAAGTCCTGTTTTGAGGGAGGGAGATGAAAGGAGTAGTTTCCACATATAACGAGTACATCGGATTGTTGTTGACTGTATTTAGGATTGTTTGAGAAGTGTAAACCTTCCTTTCTCGCTTTTCCTTCTTTAATAAGCTTTTGTAAGGCATTTCGCTTCAATTCGTATAAAAATTTTGGATTTGGAGCGGTTTTTGCATGACGATTCACAATGAAGATTGCCTGTGAGAGGTTTTCTATCGTTGGTTTTAAGGGAGGATGATGTGATTTTTCCTGACTCAAGGTTTTGAGCTCCTTTCAATCGTTCAAACTACTGTAAGGTTATTATACCTTTTTTTAGTTGGAAAGAAAATGGTTCTGAAATGATTGATGATAAAAAAACAAGGTACTTGAGCTGGTTGGGTGGTTAGAGGAATGTCAAACGTGGAATAGAATAAATATAATAGTGAATAGTAAAGGAGTTTTGAATAAATGAAAAAATGGGCTGTTATCGATATTGGATCGAACACGATACGATTAGTGATTTATATAGAAACCATCAATCATTTCTACAAGGAAGTTGAAAATATTAAGGCTGTTGCAAGGCTAAGAAAGTACTTAAATGAAGAGAATGTTCTCTCCAATGAAGGAGTTCAGAAATGTTTAACGATCTTAAAAGGCTTTAAAGAAATTATTGACTTTAATGGAATAAATGAAGTGAAATGCGTGGCCACGGCAACGATCCGACAGGCAGTGAATAAGTCTGATGTTCTAGAAAGGGTAAAGGGAGTACTAGGTTTTGATATCCAAATTTTAAGTGAAGAGGAAGAAGCTTATCTTGGTTTTTTAGCCGTAGTGAACACAACAGCCGTAAAAGATGGTGTGACCATTGACATTGGTGGGGGAAGCACAGAAATTACGTATTATGAGAATAAGAAGCTTGTTCAATTCCATAGTTTTCCATTTGGTGTCGTGTCTTTAAAGGAAAAATTTATGGGTGGGAGCCGGATGACTAATGATGAAAGGATGGCTCTGCAAAAAATGGTTTTGGAAGCTTTTGAATCATTACCTTGGCTAAAAAACAAACAGATTCCAATTGTCGCCATTGGGGGTAGCGCGAGAAACATCGCTCAAGTCCATCAACATTTAAAAAATTATCCATTAGCAGGAATTCATCAGTATGGTATGAGCCCTGATGATTTACATAATATATTGCAAATGATGGAGAGTATGGAGGTTACTGAGATCGAAAAATTGGAGGGACTTTCAAAAGACAGAGCAGACATTATCCTCCCAGCCATTGAAGTATTCGATATGCTTTGTAAGTATGTTCAAGCAACACGTTTTATTTTTAGTAAAAGAGGTCTAAGAGAAGGAATCCTCTACAAAGAAAAAGCCGGTGGAAAGAATCCATCTGATTTTATTTTAGAAAACAGTATTGATCACCTGGTTAGAGATTATGGGATTGAGGAGGGCCATTCTGATCATGTGGCCTGGTTAGCAAAACAAATTTACTTCGAACTTTCTAATGTTTTCGGGAATAAAACAAATGAATATAGTGATCGTCTAATTGAACAAAGTGCACGTATCTATTATATCGGACAATACGTCGATTCAGATGTTAGTAGCCAGCATACTTTTAACCTCCTAGCTCATCAATCAATTGACGGAATTACACATAAGGAAAGACTGATTCTTGCCTTGATTGCTTCGTATAAAAACTGGGCACTATTAAAGCAATATTCCACACCTTTTATCGAATGGTTTTCAAAAGGAGAATTAAAGGATATTCGCATAGCTGGTTCAATGGTGAAGCTTGCTTCTGCATTGGACTCATCCAAACGTATGCTGGTGAAGAAAATAAAAGTACAAAAAAGGCAGGATGAGCTCGTTTTTCAACTATCTTGTGTGGGTAATACATTTGTTGAACAGTATCAAGCGGAAAAGCAGATTCGTCATTTAGAGAAGTCTTTAAAATATAAAATTATTCTTGAATTCATATCAGATAGATAAGGATGGGAGACCAAATGAATGGTGAAAGGCAATACAATCTACCTTCCTATTATAATAATCGTGAATTAAGTTGGTTAGCTTTTAATGAAAGGGTACTAGAAGAGGCACTTGATACGAGTAATCCACTTCTTGAGAGGCTTAAATTTCTATCGATATTTAGTTCTAATCTTGATGAGTTTTTTATGGTAAGAGTGGCTGGTTTACAGGATCAAGTGGATGCAGGATATAATAGGCCAGAAAATAAGGCAGGATTAACTCCGAAACAACAGCTGGACGAAATTTCTAAGCTTACTCATAAGCTGGTGAACACTCAATGTGAAACCTTTACCAATGTTCTGCTCCCGGAACTTAAAAAGGAATCTATTTACCTTCTTGCCATTACTAGTTTGGAAAAAAATCAACTTTCTTTTTTAGAAGACTATTTTGAAGAACAAATCTTTCCTGTATTAACTCCGATGGCTATTGACGCTTATCGTCCATTCCCGATGCTATCAAACAAAAGTTTAAACCTTGCCGTTTTACTAGAAGAAAACATAGAGAGCCAAGTGAGTAACCGTCTAGCTTTTGTTCAGGTTCCAGCAGTTCTTAATCGTTTTATAAGTATACCTAGTGACGAAGGAAGCTCATTTGTTCTATTAGAAAATGTGATTTGCTACTTTATACATAAGTTGTTTAAAGGATATAAAGTAGTATCAGTTACTCCTTTTCGGATAACGAGAAATGCTGATTTAACAATTCATGAAGAGGGGTCTAGAGACCTGTTATTAGAAATTGAAAAAGTCCTAAAAAAACGGAAGTGGGGAGCGGCTGTTCGTTTAGAAGTGAGTGATGACCATTTTGATAACTCTGTAGTTGAGCATTTAACAAAAGAACTGGAGTTAGATGATGAGGATGTATACAAAATTATTGGTCCTCTCGACCATACATTTTTGGCGAATTTTTCAAAACATTTATCAAGAAAAAGAGAGCATTTGAGCTTTGAAGCTTTTATTCCTCAAAAGCCAGTAGATCTTAATTTTGACGAAGATCTATTTTCAAAGTTACTTGAACAAGATGTTTTATTGCATCACCCATACGAATCGTTTCAACCTGTTGTCGACTTTGTTACCGAAGCCGCCAGTGACCCGGATGTTTTAGCGATTAAACAAACATTGTATCGTGTAAGTGGTGATTCCCCTATTATTAAGGCTCTTAAGAATGCTGCCGAAAATGGAAAGCAGGTGACTGTTCTAGTCGAGTTAAAAGCTAGATTTGATGAGGAAAACAATGTTCATTGGGCAAAAGAACTAGAGAAAGCTGGCTGTCATGTTATATATGGTATGACCCACTTAAAGACGCATAGTAAGATTACATTAGTAGTTAGAAGAAGAAATCAAACGATAGAAAGATTTGTTCATTTAGGGACGGGTAACTACAATGACCAAACAGCCAATTATTATACAGACTTAGGCTATTTAACTTCCAAACGAAAATTTGGTATCGATGCAACCAATTTTTTTAATTTTTTGAGCGGATATACAGAGAAGCCAAAGTATAATCATATCGTGGTTGCACCGTATGATATAAGAGGAAAGTTTATTGAATTAATTGACCAGGAAATCACCTATCATAAGCAATACAAAAATGGACGAATTATAGCCAAGATGAACTCCCTAACTGATAAGGAATTAATCATGAAACTTTATGAAGCGTCGTCTTCTGGAGTGAAAATCGATTTAATTATTCGAGGCATATGCTGCTTAAAACCAAAAATTCCAAGGGTTAGTGAAAATATTCGGGTTATAAGTATTGTTGGTCGCTTTTTGGAGCATAGTCGTATTTATTATTTCTACCATAACGGGGAGGAGCAGGTATATTTGTCCTCTGCCGATATGATGACTAGAAATATGGAGAAACGAGTAGAAATTTTATTTCCAATCTTTGAAAATCATCACAAAGACAGAATCAACCATATATTGAAACTCCAGCTTTCGGACAATGTAAAAGCAAGAGAACAGCATCAAGATGGGAAATACTCTTATATTTCGTCAAACCATGGAAATTTACTAAATCATCAAGTCGAACTAATGAAAGAAACCTATCAATTAAGAGAAGATGAAGAATAAAGAGATACGCTAGGTGTCTCTTTTTTGCTTTTTATATTGTTGTACACTTTTCAAAACAACTTGACGATTCTATCGATATTTAAGGATAATATAAGTTAAGAAGTTTTTAACACAACCAATGCTCAGGTACAAACGAGGATGATGGGATGGAGCAGTTTAAAAAGGTAATCTCTCGAGAAGTGATAAATGATAAAAATAGACGTGAAATTGAAGGGATGATCTTTGACATTATTCTTAACCATATCAATGATATGGTATTTATTATGAAGGTGGATGGAGATCAGTTTCGATACGTTTTTGCCAATAAATCTGGTGCGAAACATGCAAGGCTGACAGTGGAAACGATGGGAAAAACCTTATTTGAGGTAATGCCTGTTGAGACAGCTAAAAGACTGCAAGCTGCATATATGGAAGTAGTAGAATCTAAAGAACTTCAAGTGCTTTTTGATCAATCAACATTAGAGGATGGAAAGCTAGTTCATGGGCAGTCAATTTTAACTCCAGTCCTTAATGAAAATAAAGAAGTCCGATTTGTTGTTTCTGTAACTCGTGATATTACAGAGTTAGAGGCGGAAAAAAGCCGACTGGAAGTGACGGAACAGCGTTATCGCTCTATTGTGGACCATAATCTTGATGGAGTTATTCTCGCGACTCAAGCAGGAGATATTATAGACGCCAATCCAGCTAGTGAAATTTTATCAGGATATACAGTTGATGAGTTAAAGAAGAAATCAATTTTTGATTTTGTTGATGAATTCGATGTCGATAAATTTCGAGAATTTATCGAGCATTCACTCTCAGGTATATCTTTAGAAACTCTAGACTTCCGAATTGTTAACAGCAGTAAAAGAAAAATTACGGTCCAATTAAAAACAGTTCCTTTTACCATTCATAATAAAATTACAGGTATATATTTGATTTTTCGAGATCTTACAGAGCAGTCGCAAAATGCTGAGACGATAAAGTTCATGGCATTTCATGATCAGTTAACAGGGTTGTATAATAGAAGGGCTTTATTACGCGATTTAGATCTTCTTTTAAATCATTCAGAAAGTAATAAAGAAGAACCTTTTTGTCTTCTTTCCATTGATATTGACCGATTTAAACAATTAAATGACTCTTTAGGTCATTTTGCTGGTGATCAAATTTTAATAAAGATCGCTGAACGATTAAGTGTCGATAGAACAGATGAATATAAGGTATACCGCCAGGGTGGAGATGAGTTTATCGTTCTTTTAAAAGGAAATCGTCAAAGTGCTAACCAACTGGCGCAACAAATTTTGAACCGATTTGCTAAGTCCTTTTATTTGGATTCACATGAATATTATATCTCACCAAGCATAGGGTTAAGCATGTATCCTCAGGATGGAAAAGATGCGGAAACTTTAATCAAAAATGCTGATGAAGCATTGTTTCGTGTAAAAGAGAAAGGAAAAGCTCATTATCAGTTTTATCGAAGTGATAAAACGCAATCGTTTGCCAATATCGTTTCATTAGAAACTCAACTTAGAAAAGCTCTAGAGCGTGATGAATTTATCCTGTTGTATCAACCACAGGTAGAGCTAAGAAGCGGGAAAATCAAAAGCTTTGAAGCGTTAATTAGATGGAATTCCATAGAGTTTGGGTTGGTCCCACCGTCAGAATTTATTCCTCTTTCGGAAGATACGGGCTTGATTATTCCTATCGGTAATTGGGTGATTGAACAAGCTTGTATGCAAATAAAGGAATGGAATGATCTTCGCGGAGAAGAAATTACAATTGCGATAAATATATCTGCCAAACAATTTCAACAACGGACTCTTGTCAGTACGATTAAAAAAGCGATTCAGAAGTTTCAAATTAATCCCTCCTTGCTCGAAATTGAGATAACAGAGGGAGTAATGCAGGATACGGCTGAAACAGCTCCAATACTTAAAAGTTTAAAGGATTTAGGAATTAGCATTGCGATAGACGATTTTGGTACTGGATACTCCTCGTTAAACTATTTAAAAAGTTTTCCTATTGATGTTCTCAAAGTAGATCAATCATTTATCCGAGGAATTCATAATAACGATAAGGATGCTGCCATTACAACAACGATTATCCACCTAGCAAATAGCCTCGGAATGACGGTAGTAGCTGAAGGGATTGAAGAAAAAGCACAGGCAAAGTTTCTTTTAAATACGAACTGTGATAAAGGGCAGGGTTACTTTTATTCAAAACCGTTGAGTAAAATTGATATTGAACAAACCATTTTTAACAGACCGACCAAATCATAATGGACGGTCTGTTTTATTTTTGTAGGGTTTGAAGAGTAAATACGGTAATTTCGGGCGGAGAGAGAAACCGAAAGGGAAGCCTTGTTGTACCTAAGCCTCTATTTACATAAAGAGTCAAAGGATCACCTGCCTGATCAATTTGATAAAATCCTTCAAAATATTTTTTGGCAAACGGGGGCTTTATAATAGCTCCTAAAAAAGGAATTTGAATTTGTCCTCCATGACTGTGTCCGCTTAATTGGAGTTGAACATTTCCTATGCTAGCAGCCTTATCGGCTAAGTCAGGTGCATGAGATAAAAGGATGGTATATGCCTCATTAGGTATGCTTTCCAATGTCGCTTGAATATCTGGTCTACCTAACATGGCATCATCAATCCCAGCGATATACAAACTCTCGTTTGTAAGGAGAGAGACTTGATGAGCTTCATTCAAAAGAAGGGTAAAACCAGCTTCTGTCATAACATTTTGATATAAATCCGAACCATAGCCTCCGTGATCATGGTTCCCATATATAGCAAACGAACCAAACGGAGCTTCGAGATTTTTCAAAATCGGTGCAATAGAGTGAATATCTGCGTACTGATTAGGCGTATCCATTAAATCACCGGTAAAAAGAATCATGTCGGGCTTTTGTTCATTTATTTTATTGACCAATTCTTGAAGTTGGGATAAATCATATTGAAATCCAATATGCGTATCGCTGAATTGAAGTATTTTAAAGCCGTCGAAACCATTGGGAATCATCGGGTGAGAAATAGTGTGCTTCTTAACTGTTAATAGCTTTGGCTCAATTTCTCGAGCATAAAAGCCCCCTCCACAGACAGCAACAATTCCCGTTATAAAAGTGCCCAATCCTCTTTTCAAAAATCGTCTTCTCGACATTTTTGTTTTCATTACTAATCAACCTATTCTCATTTCTAAATTTAGGACAATCCACTCTATACTAACAAAATCAGGGACATATGAGAACTAAAAAGGCGTGATTTAAATCTTGTCCATGAAATATATGTATACAGATGTAGAATAAAAAATGATACAATATAAATGAATGAATATTCATTCTTTTTTGATGAGGGGGATGGAAGATGGAGAGGAAAGTGGTTATCATAACAGGTGGTTCATCTGGGATGGGGAAAGCAATGGCAAAAAAGTTTGCTGAAAGTGGCTTTTATGTGGTGATTACAGGAAGAGATGAGGAAAAACTACGAGCGGCCAAAAATGAAATTGAGAAAGAAAATAATCAGGTTCTACCTGTAAAAATGGATGTTAGAGAAGTGGAGGATGTAAAGAGAATGGTCGAGCTGACGGATGAAACATTCGGTCGGATTGATATTCTTATTAATAATGCAGCCGGAAACTTTATATGTCCAGCTGAAAAGCTATCAGTGAATGGATGGAATTCCGTGATAAATATTGTGCTAAACGGTACGTTTTATTGTAGTAGCGAGGTAGGAAAGTATTGGATTAGTAAAGGGATAAAGGGGAATATCATCAATATGGTTGCTACATATGCCTGGAATGCAGGTGCGGGAGTGATTCATTCAGCAGCTGCAAAAGCGGGAGTACTATCCATGACAAGAACGCTCGCTGTTGAATGGGGGCAGAGATACGGAATAAGAGTGAATGCAATTGCACCTGGACCGATTGAACGAACAGGTGGTGCACAACGGTTATGGGAGTCCCAAGAGGCCGCCAATCGAACGCTTTCAAGCGTGCCGCTAGGAAGGTTAGGTACCCCTGAAGAAATTGCTGAATTGGCCTTCTTTTTATGCTCAGAAGGTGCACTTTATATTAACGGAGAATGTATTACGATGGATGGCGGGCAATGGCTTAATCAGCATCCATTTTAAGAATAAAGACAGGCTAGTCAATAAGCTAGCCTGCTGATTCTTATTGATAGCTAACGGCTCTATTTTTTAAAGCGTTCCAAGACTGTAGAAATTGTTGCTTATTCACTTTTACCTGTTTTCTACCTGATAAAGGATCATTCAAATAAACAAACGATGGATCATAGCCAACTAAAACGACCGCATGAAGATCAAGAGGTGTAACTATTTTTTTATTGCCATGCATCCAAGATTCTGGACGGTCTGGTAAACGGTAATCACCTGTTGTCCACACTACAACAGGAAAGCCCTTTGCAACATGAGCTTCGATTTCATGAAACGGTCTATTAGTAAGATTGACGGCTTTCCCTGGCAGGTAAGTATTAATTAAGTCGATCATTGGTCCATCAAAGACTGCATATCCAGCTTTTCTCCCAGTCATATCACCAACAAATCCTACATCTGGATCTCCCCAACGAATAATATCACCATTTTGTTTTACCAAGGGATCATTGTCTTTTTTTATTTTATTATATAGATCCATTTTATTTGTATTCACTCCAGCAAATTGCAGCATCATGGCGAGGCTTGTAACCTCACAACCATACCTTAATTCTGGATTTTGATGGATCAAAGGAACATCTAGCAATGCGTTGCTTTGTGCGAATGTTGAAAAAGGTATGCTCATCACAAAAAGAATGGATAGAAACAATGTTTTTATTTTCATTTGGTACCTTCCTTTCGGTGGTTAAGTTTAGAATGCAAAAAAGGAAAGGTAAATATAAGATAAGGTTTTTGGAAGAGGTTCATGGAAAAGGAATATTAAGCCTTTTTATGGTATAATCAATGAAATGATGGATGTAAGGAGCGATCGTAATTGGATGCATTGGATATCTTAACAGATCTTGAAAATGTACTGCCTTTTTTTCAACCGATATTCAGTGCGGATGAACACCAGGTTATTGGTTATGAAGTATTAGGAAGGTACTATAATGGCTCGGAATACATAAGTCTTGGTCCGTTTTTCCATGACTCAAATATTCCCGAAGAATACCGAACGGAAGTTGACCAAGTGGTATTAAAAAAAGCGCTAGATCGTTTTCTAGAGGTTGATGAACACCTCTTAATCTTTATTAACAGAGATGCGGATTTGTTGATGAAGGGAGCAGATGATCCTTTTCTAGAAGTTCTGCACGAATACGAAGAGCTTGGGTTGTCGCTAAATAGATATGTGCTCGAAATTTCAGAAGCTAATTATAAAGGTGAGCTAGATCAACTAGATCATTTTCTTAATTATTTAAAGACGTTAGGAATAAAAATTGCAATAGATAAACTTGGACATGAAAGCAGTCACTTGGATCGAATTGGTCAGCTATCTCCTAATATTTTGAAAGTGGACTTGCGTGCCCTTCGTTCTAACCGTGCTTCGCAAGGGTTTCAAGATATCTTGTACTCACTTTCTCTATTAGCACGAAAAATTGGTGCAACTTTACTCTTTGAAAACATTGAAATGGTCTACCAACTACAATTTGCTTGGAAAAATGGAGGAAGATACTATCAAGGATTTTACTTGCATAAACCAGCAAAAGATTTTGTGGATCGCAACATTTTAAAAGATAAACTAAAGGAAGAATTTCACCGTTTTATTGCTTTCGAGAAAAAACGTATTGAAACCTTACATCAAATCACAGAATCTTTTCAAATCCGAATGCAGGATTTGGTTTCCAAATATAAAAAGCAAGAAAAGTATGAGGAATTTTTAGGATCCTTAACGAAGGAATTAGATTCAATCGCTTTTCGCTTATACATATGTGATGAAGATGGGTTCCAAGTTTCACCGAACTTATTTAAAGGGGATAACGAATGGGTTAGCCAAGTTGAATATATGAATAAAAACTGGAGCTGGAGACCATATTTCTTAGAAAATATTCATAAAATGCGCTTAGAGAAAAAAGGCATTTTATCGGATGTATACAGCGATATCGAAATCGGTGATAACATTCGAACCTTCTCTTACCCGTTGAGTGCAAAGCATTACCTATTTATTGACCTTTCGTATGCTTTTCTATATGACAATGACGGTTTGTTATAATTTGCCCTAATCATAAAAAGAATAAACGAGGACTATTGTGGAATCGTATAGATATGACAAAATATAAAGGAGGAGTTCTCCTTGAGTACCTATATGTCAATCCTATTATTTATTTCCATGGGTGTCCTCGTTTTTTCATTGGGGTATACATTAGCCGTAACAAGAAGACCAAAGCAATTAAAACCAGAAGCAGACACACCTCTTCCGACAAAGGTCCAATCGCATATCTATTTGCGAAACCCTATTTTTCTAACATATGGGATATTCTTCTTGCTGGTGATTCTCATTATTTTATTTTATAACTTATCGTAAAAACCTCTTGCTAGAGGTTTTTTTTTTGTAAAATCATTTTTTGTAAATGTGTAGGTATTTTTCCTTATTTTTTCGCCTTTTTCTTCATAAATTGTTATATCGGTTGTCATAAAGGGTAACTTCATCAATATAAATGTCAGATTAGCACGTTATTTTACGAACGAATGCGTGCATCAAGGAATTGAATTGTTGTTAAAATGAAAATTATTACGAGGAAAGGAAAGTGAGCTTATGGGTCGAAACAAACGTATGCTATTATTGGTATTTTCCATTCTATTCTTTTTTCCTTTAATTGGACAAGCTGCCCCTGTTACAACGATGGAAACCAGAGAGGATGTTCTTGGTTTTTTACATGAAGCGTTTCAGGCGCAGGTGTCGTTAAGTGAAGTAGGAAGAACAGAAGAAGAAATAAATTCGATTTTAAAGCCTTACTTTACGAATTCCTATAATCAGCTTTTTAAAAAGGAAAATATGGTGGAAGAGAATGGATTACAGTTTACCTATGGAACGGATTTTGCACCTTACTACATTCCTTTTTTTCAATTTTCTGACCAAACAGAAATAGTCATAAATAAAAACAATATTTATGTGTATGAATTTTTTAAAGGGGTAAATGAGGGACCTGTCATATACAAAGACCATTATGAAGCGATCATTTTGAAAAAAGAGCATACAAGGGATTGGAAAATAAGTGAATATGTATACGACTTTAATCCATCCACAGATATTGCTCCTGAAAGAGAAGAGGAAAAAAAGAATAGTCTAGAAAAAAACAATCCTCTTCTAACATTAATGATTAGCACTCTTCATCATATAAAACTGACCGCGAGTTTTTTTAACCATTATATAGCATTTGGAAACGAGTAGAGTGAAACAAAACTCTACTCGTTTTTGTTTGATAGACCAAGTGCTTCTATAATTCGCTCTTGTTCAAATCCAATAATCACATCTCCATTAATAACAATGGTTGGCGTAGAGTATGAACCAAGCTTAATTAATTCATCTCGAGCGGAAGAATCTTTTTTAATATCCTTAAGTTCATAAGAGATATTTTGTTCATTAAAAAAGTTTTTCGTAAACTCACAAGGGGGACAGCCTGGCTGGGTGTATAAGGTAACTTTGTTCATTGTATTCCTCTATTCTAGGTATATTTTTGTTTGTCGATAAAATCAATTAATCCCATAGCGCATATGCTCAAGTCTAAAGAAATGACCTCATTTACTTTATGGTTTCTTGAAATAGAATAAGATTCTAAATGATCTTGTATCATTTCAGATAAGTATTTAATGGCTAATTGAACTCTGTCTTCAAAAGAAGTACGGGCTCCATATGCTTTATTTCCCTGCTCTACAAAACGATCGAGCCAGCTATAGACTTGTATAAACACTTCATTTGGTTGCTCAGTCATTCCATAATGTCCAAAACAGAGGAAATGAGGTTTTAGCTCCTTGAACATTTTAAGAGACTGACGCATTTTGTCAGGATGAAATTGATTTGGCGAAGTTGATGGCAAATAAAGCTTAACCCCTGTACCCTCTAAGTCCGGATAGCAGATACCGGCAGTATCTCCCGTAAAGAGAGCCTTAGTGGATTCATCAAAAATACTAACATGATGATTCGCATGTCCCGGTGAGTGATAGAAGGTAAGTACATGATATGGACCTATTTGAAGCTTTTCTTCATGCTCCATCGACCTTATGCGATCTTCAGGGATAGGAACAATTGGATCAAATAGATTATCGAATCGATCTCCATACACCGCTTTTGCTCCCGCAATTAACCTTGTAGGATCAATTAAATGCCTTTTACCGGCAGGGTGGACGTATACAGTTGCATTCGGACAGGATTGTAGTAAAAGTCCAGCACCACCAGCATGATCAAGATGGATATGTGTTACAATAATGTTCTTGACCTGAATAGGAGTGAATCCTAATTCCTGTAATCCAGCAAGGATGAATGGGACAGAAGGGCTAGCGCTTGTTTCGATAATAGTAAGTTGGTCGGCAACGAGCAGGTAGCTACCCGTTCTATTATCAAGTCCTAAGTCATGACCGTCAATAATGTACAAATTTTCGAGGAGTTTCACTACATTTTTCAAAAAAAAACCTCCTTTTTTATACTTTTCCTTGTACAAACACCCATCATTATTTTATGCTGTTAATATTGGCATGTAAAGAAGGATGGCAAGAATTTTCTGATTTCTTTTTTCGTATAGAAACATGTCAAAAGAGAAACCTAGGAGTATCAATAGGTTTGTTTCGAAAGGAGAGAGAGTATGTCGCAGCTTCAAGGAATCATTACACGTTTAAAAAATCTTCAAGAGCAAGCGAGTTCAGGTGAGCCAGCTCAACGCTTTTTTGAAGTTAATGGAGAAAGAAAGTGTCAGGTTACTTTTCACCCAAAAACAGAAACATTTGAACTAGAAGTATACAATGACAAAGAAAAATCGAAGAGATACCAATTCGACAACATCGATATGATTACTATTGAAATCTTTGATCTCATACAGTAACCACCTATACATAGAGGGACCATTTATTGGTCCCTTTTGTATGTAAAGAAGTTAAAAAGAGCAAACCCTTTCAAACTGTGATAAAATAAATATAGCTGAAAACAAGAGATGAGGAGTTTTCGACATGATAAGTCTTCACAGTGGGGAATTTTTAGAAATTAATATTAGAGATTTGATGATACCATCCGAACGCGTGGCACATGTGCAAGTTCAAAACAATTTAGAGCATGCTTTATTGGTGTTAACGAAAAGTGGATATACGGCTATACCTGTTCTGGATCCACATTATAAGCTTCATGGATTAATAAGTACGCCAATTATTATGGAGTCCATATTAGGTTTAGAGCGGATTGAGTTTGAGAAACTTGAGGAAAAGAAGGTTGAAGAGGTCATGAATAAAGAGGTTCCTCGGATATCAATTGATGCTAGTATCAAAAGCTCTCTTGAAACTCTTATCGATCACCCGTTTATTTGTATTGAAAGTGCAGATGGGATTTTTGAAGGAATTTTAACTCGTAGAACGGTGTTGTTTCACTTAAATAAGCATGTAAAAAAATTAAATAAATAAAGATATGCTCCCTTTTGGGGGCTTTTTTCAATTATAATATAAGTAAAACTTATTAACTGAGGGATGTTGTGTCTACACTATCAGAGTTTCAATTATTGTCCGTACTAGCAACTGAAATGAATATGAGAAAAGCCGCAGAGCGATTATTTGTTTCTCAGCCTGCTCTTTCCCAAAGATTACAAACGATAGAGAAAGAGTGGGGAACTAAGCTATTTATTCGTTCACAAAAGGGATTAACACTTACTCCAGCAGGAGAACTTGTTATTGAGTTTGCCAACGAAGTATTAGGGAAAGAAGAAAAAGTAAAAGAAGCGATTCACGGTCTTGATTTAGAGGTATATGGCACATTAAAGATCGCTGTAGCTTCCATAGTAGGTCAAAACTGGCTTCCCAAAGTACTAAAGAAGTACATGAACAGATATCCTCATGCAAAAATCGCTCTAATAACTGGCTGGAGCAGTGAGATTTCTAAGGCGCTTTATGAAGATCAAGCACATATTGGAATTATTCGCGGAACTCCTGAATGGAAGGGTGTAAAGATGCACTTGTTCGAAGATAGCCTTTATTTAGTCGACAAGGTGATCACTAGCCCGGAGCAGGTATTGAAAACAGATCGCCCTTTTATACAGTTTAAAAGCGATTCCAATTATTTTCAGGAAATCCAAGATTGGTGGTATCGGAATTTTCAAACCTCACCAAAGAGAACTTTAGTCGTGGATCAAATTGAAACATGTAAACAAATGGCCTTGAATGGGATTGGTTTTGCGATATTACCTGCTATTACTTTGAATCAAATGGATAAGGATATCTTTAAAATTCCGTTACTTGACGAAGCTGGAATGCCTTTAAAACGGGACACTTGGCTTATGGGATATGAATCATCCTTTAAGTTAAAACAGGTTCAAGCATTTGTGGAAATTATTAAAGAATTTATTAACGAAAGCTAAAGGGTTCCCACTTGTCTTGAATGCGGTTGTTTGTTAAAGTAATTTTTAGATTGTATAAATTGGAGGGAAACATATGAAAATGATGGATGCAAACGAAATCATTTCGTTTATTCAAAATAGCAAAAAAGCGACACCAGTTAAGGTATACATAAAAGGTGATCTTGAAGGAATTGACTTTGGTGCAAGTGCAAAGGCCTTTATCACTGGAAATACAGGAGTTGTATTTGGTGAGTGGAGCGAAGTTAGTGAAGCGTTAGAAGCAAACAAAGGAAAAATTGAGGACTATGTTGTTGAAAATGACAGAAGAAACTCAGCCATTCCACTTTTAGATATGAAAAATATTAAAGCGCGTATTGAGCCAGGTGCTGTCATTCGTGATCAGGTTGAGATTGGTGACAATGCCGTTATCATGATGGGCGCATCTATTAACATTGGTGCAGTAGTTGGTGAAGGAACAATGATTGACATGAACGTTGTTTTAGGTGGACGAGCTACTGTAGGTAAAAACTGTCACATCGGTGCTGGATCTGTGTTAGCAGGCGTTATTGAACCACCTTCTGCTAGCCCTGTAGTAATTGAAGATGATGTTGTTATTGGCGCAAACGTTGTTGTACTTGAAGGAATTCGTGTGGGTAAAGGTGCTCGTGTAGCTGCTGGTGCAGTTGTTATCGAGGACGTTCCCGCTGGTGCAGTAGTTGCCGGTGTTCCTGCTCGTGTCATTAAACAAGCAGACGAGAAGACATTATCAAAAACGGAAGTAATCCAAGCATTACGTCAACTATAATACATTTTTTGAAAGCGTGGATTTCTATCCACGCTTTCTCCTTAATAAAGGGGGAGAAGTAATGAGTAATCCGTTTGTTCAAATTCGGAGAGACTTGCATCAAATCCCAGAGCTTGGCTTTCAGGAGTTTAAAACGCAGAAATATTTATTATCATATATTGAATCGTTACCAAAAGAACGATTAGAAGTAAGAAAATGGGAAACGGGTTTGTTCGTAAAGGTACATGGGTTAAATCCAAGAAAAATAATAGGTTATCGTGCTGACATTGACGGGTTACCAATAAAAGAAGAAACTGAGCTTCCTTTTCACTCTACTCACGCGGAACAAATGCATGCCTGTGGCCATGACTTTCATATGAGTATTGGATTAGGAGTATTAACTCACATCGTCCACCACCCCATACAGGATGACATGCTGTTTATATTTCAACCTGCTGAAGAAGGCCCCGGCGGAGCAGAACCTATGCTGAAGTCTAGGGAAATGGAAGAGTGGAAGCCTGATATGATTATTGCCCTTCATATTGCGCCTGAGTATCCTGTTGGTACAATTGCGACAAGAGAAGGTCTATTATTTGCTAATACATCTGAACTCTTTATTGACTTAGTCGGTAAAGGTGGACATGCCGCCTATCCTCACCAAACGAATGATATGGTCATAGCTGCTTGCAGCCTTGTAAGTCAACTACAAACGGTTATCAGTAGAAATATTGACCCATTGGATAGCGCCGTTATAACAATTGGGAAAATTACTGGAGGCACCGTTCAAAATGTTATTGCTGAGAAGGCTAGACTAGAAGGCACGATACGGACCCTCTCGGTTGATTCGATGAAAAAAGTAAAGAATAGAATCGAGTCTATCGTACAAGGGATAGCTACTGGATACGAATGCGAGGTAAAGATCGATTACGGTAGTATGTATCATCAAGTATACAATGACCACTCGTTAACAAGAGAATTTATGAATTATGTTGAGGAACAATCCTTAGTTCGCGTGATTGAATGTAAGGAAGCGATGACAGGAGAAGATTTCGGATACATGTTAGAAAAGATACCTGGCTTCATGTTTTGGCTAGGAGTTGAGTCTGAGTTTGGACTTCATCATTCAAAATTAAATCCTAATGAAGATGCAATTGAGAAAGCGATTATGCTTCTAACCGCTTACTTAAATTATAAAGGAAATTAAAATAACAGAGTTTATTTTACGAAAAAAAAGGGCAAACCATATAGTGGGTTAGGTGTTATTTTAATAATAACTCTTTTTTAACATCTATTCCTTCATAACAATTGACTCTAGCATTAAGTTACTACTATAATTGTATTTGTATTTTTTTTCACAATATCTACATATTTTTACACGGAGGGATTTATAATGGCAGAACGTATGGTAGGAAAACAAGCTCCACGCTTTGCGATGGATGCTGTACTTCCAAATAAGGAATTCGGAAAAGTAAGTCTTGAAGAAAACATGAAAAACGATAAGTGGACTGTCCTTTTCTTTTATCCAATGGATTTCACTTTCGTATGTCCTACAGAAATCACTGCATTGTCTGATCGTTATGATGAGTTCGAAGATCTTGATGCAGAAGTAATTGGTGTATCTACTGACACCATTCACACTCACTTAGCATGGATCAATACAGACCGTAAAGAAAACGGACTTGGTGACCTTAAGTATCCTTTAGCTGCTGATACAAACCATGTTGTTTCACGCGAATATGGAGTTTTAATTGAAGAAGAAGGTATTGCATTACGTGGTCTATTCATCATCAGCCCAGAAGGTGAAATGATGTACTCAGTTGTTAACCATAACAATATCGGTCGTGACGTAGATGAAACATTACGTGTACTTCAAGCACTACAAACTGGTGGTCTTTGCCCAGCAAACTGGAAACCAGGTCAAAAAACTCTTTAATCAATAAAGTGGAAAAGGCCTTAACGTAAAGTTAGGTCTTTTCTTTAAGTTATGAAATTTATGAGCAGGGAGAGTTGTAAAATGAAACTTAGAGCGCCAATGCCAGAATTAACTGGTGCAACCGAATGGTTAAATGGTGAAATCACGAAAGCTGATTTAGTTGGGGAAAAACCTACACTAATTCACTTTTGGTCAGTAAGCTGCTACTTATGTAAAGAGGCAATGCCACAAGTAAATCAATTCCGTGATGATTATAAAGATAAATTAAATGTTATCGCTGTTCATATGCCAAGAAGCGAAGAAGATCTAGATCTTGAAGCAATCAAGAAAACGGCTGACGAACACGGTATTACACAACCAATTTTTGTTGACAGTGAACATAAATTAACCGAAGCATTTGAAAATCAGTATGTACCTGCATACTATGTGTTTGATAAAGATGGAAATCTTCGTCATTTCCAAGCTGGTGGAAGCGGAATGAAAATGTTAGAAAAACGCGTCAATCGTGTTTTAGATGAAATGGAAAAAGCAGAGTAGATTTTTTAGTAGACTAGGGATTTTCCCTAGTCTTTTTTAATATGAAAAAATGTTGTAAAAGGGTGGAAATTTATTTCGAAAACCGATATATTTATTACTATGCTCATGAATATTTTAGAAATTCTGACAAATGAAGGGGGATTTTCATGGAGGTTTTTAAAAAGCTGAAAGAATTTTACTGGCCTTATAAAAGCTATTTCTTATGGTCAATGTCATTTCTATTACTTATTACAGGGATCACTGTAATATACCCAATTATTCTTCAAATAACGATTGACGACATTGTGCTGGGGGGAAGGTACGAATGGATTCCAATCGTTAGTTTAGGATTTGTTGGTGTGATGGTGATCAAGGGGGTTGGAACGTATATTCACCAATATACAGGAGACTTGTTTGGAATAACCTCCGTTTATAAATTGAGAAATCGTCTTTACGAGAAGCTGCAGTATTTACCGTTCCGCTATTACGATAATGCTAAAACGGGAGATCTTATGTCGAGGTTAACTGCAGATGTAGAAGGGTTTCGTTTTTTTCTTTCATTTGGGTTTTCAGAATTAATTCGCTTTATTGTTTTAATTGGTATCACTTTTGGTGTCATGTTTTACTACTCTGTTCCACTAACCATTGTTACTTTGATCACACTTCCGTTTTTAGCGATTGTTGTTTATAAATTCGATCAAGCAGTTCATCCTGCATTTAGAGGAATTCGAAAATCCTTTGGGAAATTAAACACAAAAGTTCAAGAAAATATTAGTGGTATTAATACGGTGAAGTCATTGTCAAGAGAGGACTTTGAAATCGGAAAGTTTAACCATTCAAATGGTGACTATAAGGATAAATATATTTTCACTTCCAATATTTGGGCAAAGTATTTTCCTCTAATGGAGTTGCTTGGAAATATTAGCGTTGTCCTATTGCTATCTTACGGGGGATATCTCGTCATTCAGGAGGAGCTTAAACCTGGAGAGTTGGTGGCTTTTTACAGTTTGGTTTGGTACATTATGTGGCCAATTATGAACCTTGGGTTTGTGATTAATTTATTTTCTCAATCGAAAGCTTCTGGAGAAAGGCTATTGGAGATCCTTGAAGAAGAGGGAGAGATTGAGGAGAATGATGGGCAATTAATGGTTGATAGATTGCTAGGAAAGGTAGAATTTAAGAACGTTACCTTTAAATATACTGTGGATGATTCTGAGGCATTATACGATGTTTCTTTTGTGGCTGAGCCTGGAAAGAAAATAGGGCTTCTAGGAGCTACTGGGTCAGGTAAAACCACCATTACACAGCTTATCACAAGATTTTATGACGTTACAGAAGGAGAAGTAATAATTGACGGTGAGAAGGTAAACAATTACGCACTTAAATCTTTAAGAAGCAATATAGGGTTTGTGTTACAGGAATCCTTTCTGTTTTCGTCTTCCATTAAAGCAAATATCTCCTATGGAAGACCTGAGGCAACAATGGAAGAGATCATTGAAGCAGCGAAAAGGGCTCAAGCACATGAATTTATTATGGAGCTTCCCGATGGCTACGACACCATGCTTGGAGAACGTGGAATGGGATTATCAGGAGGTCAAAAACAGCGAATTGCTATTGCAAGGGCGATTTGTGTGAATCCAAGTATTCTTATCTTAGACGATGCGACAAGTGCTGTTGATATGGAAACCGAATATAAAATACAGCAAGCGCTTCATGAGGTTATGAAAGGGAGAACAACATTTATCATTGCCCATAGAATTTCATCGCTTAAGCATGCTGATGAAGTACTAGTTCTAGATAGAGGGAAAATTGTAGAACGCGGAGTCCATGAACAACTAGTAAATCAAAACGGACTTTATCAACGCGTATATGATATTCAATACCAAGATCAGAAGCAAATTATGCAATCGCATATCGGATAGGGGGGATCATATGAGTAAGAAACAACCACGTGTTAGTGAAAATGCAATAAAAAGATTTGAGTATTCACAAGACCAGATAATTGATAAACCGTTTAACTGGGGTCAGATGCTGCGATTGTTCAGTTATATGAAACCATATCGGAAAAATTTACTTCCCTTTTCCATGATTATGGTACTGATTAACACAGCTGTACGACTCATTATCCCATTGTTGATAGGGGTGTACACGTTAGATCGAGCAATCGTTAATAAGGATGCGAAACTCCTAACTACACTTGTAGTTATTATTTCTGGTTTATATGTGGCTTCTTACATAGCGAATTTCTTCCGGATAAAATGGATGAATCAGCTTGGACAAAATGTCATATATGACCTAAGAAAACACCTCTTTACCCATGTGCAAAATCTTTCACATCGCTTCTTTGACCAGAGATCAGCAGGTTCCATTCTTGTGAGAATTATGAATGATATCAATTCTCTTCAGGAGCTATTTACGAATGGAGTTATTAATCTATTAATGGATGTTATTCTTTTGATAGGTGTAATGATTATATTATTTACATTAAGTCCAGAATTAACATTAGCTATTATGGTTATTTTACCAATCATGTTCTTTATTTCTACAAGTCTTAGAAGGAATATTAGAAAATCATGGCAGGTAGTACGACTCAAGCAGTCAAAACTAAATTCTCATCTGAATGAAAGTATACAAGGAATAAGAGTCACTCAGTCCTTTACACAGGAACAGGAAAACATGGCGTTTTTTGATGGTGTGAACACAGAGAATTTTCAAAGTTGGAGAGAAGCTTCTCGAAAAAATGCGATGTTCCGTCCGATGGTCGAATTAACGAATGCAGTAGGGACTGCGGTTCTCATTTGGTTTGGAGCAAGTTTGATTCAAAACGAATCAATAACGATCGGTGAGTTTGTGTCCTTTGCCTTTTATCTAGGAATGTTTTGGGAGCCCATTTCAAGGCTTGGTCAAGTTTATAATCAATTGTTAATGGGAATGGCATCTTCTGAGCGTATTTTTGAATTCTTGGACGAAAAGCCGATTGTGTCTCAGAAGGAGACAGCCATTGAACTCGAAAATATTCAAGGACAAATTGAGTTTGATCAAGTTGAGTTTGCCTATGATTCAAATCGTAAAGCCCTTAAAGGCATATCCTTGGAAATGAGAGCCGGTCAGACTGTTGCCCTTGTAGGCCATACTGGCTCAGGAAAAACAACGATTGCAAACTTAATTAGCCGGTTTTACGACCCGACAAGTGGCACTATATCTATTGATGGGACTGATTTAAAGGACGTTTCGCTAAAGAGCTTAAGAAAACAAATAGGTGTAGTGCTACAAGACACATTCATATTTTCCGGTACGATTATGGAAAATATATTGTTTGGAAACCCCGAGGCATCGGAGGAAGAGGCAAAAGAAGCTGCAAGGGCTGTTGGTGCTAATGGGTTTATTGAAAGACTTCCAAATGGGTATGAAACTGAGGTAGAAGAGAGAGGAAATGTCCTTTCAGTAGGGGAGAGACAGTTAATTTCCTTTGCCAGAGCCTTGCTTGCAGACCCTAAAATTCTTATACTAGACGAAGCTACGGCAAGTATAGATACAGAATCTGAACAGAAGATTCAAAATGCCCTAAAGACTTTATTAAAAAACCGTACAGCTGTTATTATCGCTCACCGTTTATCTACGATACGTGAAGCTGATCAAATCTTTGTACTTGACCATGGTGAAATCATTGAACAAGGTAATCATGAACAATTAATGAATTTACAAGGGGAATACTATTCTCTTGTAAGAGCACAATTTACCATGAACACAGCGAGTTAATGGAGTTAGTTATCGCTCACCCTGAGATTAAAGGGTTCTGTTTTCGGGTACTTTCTTATTAAAACACAAGAATTGACGTATGAATTGCATACGTCTTTCTTTATTTATTAGCGTTTCTACAAAATCCCATTAACTTTTACCTAGCAATTGACAACACTATTAAGATGGACAATAAGTATTGTACAATTAAAAATAAGGTTCAAAACTTATGTCATTTGCAGTGCCGTTTTAAGTACCGATTTTATTATCTAAATAAGCGTTTCGATAAAAAGCTACTGTTTTCCACATCTAGGTTCAAGAGGGTTAAGCACTTATCTGTTGGGGATCAGGTTAAGTACCCGAGCTGCAAAATAGACGGAGATATTCCGCTTAATTAGTAATTTTTAATAAAAAAGGCTTAAATAGACGGAGAGATTCCGCCTATCGGCTAAAAAACTTCGAAAATAGGAGATTTTGCTTTGCATAAGCGGAAAAACTCCCCTTACTTACCCCCAAACAAGGCTCCATTTCACTAATAACCGGAAATTCTCCGCTTATTTTCCAATACGACCGTCATTTCGGTACGTATTTTAAGAAAAGTACTTCAAAACGGAACTCTTTACCCTGAGATGGGGGCTTTTTCCTTTTAGTCCTTTGTGCTAAAATGGTAAAATACTTCAATAGTATTCGGAGGAACCTTTTTATGAAAAAAGAATTTGCTGTCATTGGACTCGGTCGTTTTGGAGGAAGTATTTGCCGTGCTCTTGCTGAAGAGGGTATGGAGGTTATGGCAATTGATAATAGTGAGGACCGTGTGAATGAGTTTTCAATGATTGCTTCTCATGCCGTAGTAGGGGATTCAACTGATGAATCAGTATTAAAAAGTCTTGGTATACGTAATTTTGACCACGTGATTGTTGCCATTGGGGATAATATTCAAGCAAGTATTTTAACTACGCTTATACTAAAAGAGCTTGGCGTAAATAATATTACGGTAAAAGCACAAAATGATTATCACGAGAAGGTACTTAGAAAAATTGGTGCAGACCATGTGGTTCATCCTGAGAGAGACATGGGGAAAAGAATTGCTCATAATATCATATCGAACAGTGTATTAGATTATCTGGAGCTTTCAGATGAACATAGTATTGTCGAAATTGTTGCAAGTGATCGTCTTGTCGGGAATACTATTATCGATTTGGATATTCGTGCGAAATACGGTATTAACATTGTTGCTATTAAGCGAGGAAATAATATCATTGTATCACCACAAGCAAATGAACCCATTGCAGAAAATGACGTCCTAATCGTTATTGGGGCGGATGTTGATATCAATCGTTTTGAGAAGAAAGTCATCCAATGATACAAATAAAAGCCACTCTATTTTTAGAGTGGCTTTATGTTTTATACCTCCATTATGATCGGTAAAATCATAGGGCGGCGTTTTGTTTTTTCATATAGGAAAGGAGATAAGGTGTCGGTAATTTCATTTTTAATTTCCGACCATTGTGTTGTTTTTCTTTCCATTACTTTATTTAAGTGCTTAGAAATGAGTGATTGAGCATCGTTAATCAGATCACCGGACTCTCTCATATACACAAACCCGCGTGAGATGATATCAGGACCAGCAGCAATTTTAAAGTCCTTCATATTAATGCTTACAACAACAACGACTAGTCCTTCTTCAGATAGGATTCGACGGTCTCTTAAAACGATATTACCGATATCACCGATTCCACTTCCATCAATATAAACATTACCTGATGGAATCTTTCCAGCAACTTGTGCAGTATCTTCACTTAAAGCTAGAACCTCACCATTATCCATAATAAAGCAGTTTTCTTCTTCTACTCCACAATCTACTGCAAGTTTTGCATGCATTTTTTGCATGCGATATTCCCCGTGGATTGGCATAAAGAACTTAGGTTTAATCAGTCGTAACATTAGCTTTTGTTCCTGTTGTCCACCATGACCAGAAGTATGAATATCATTTAATGATCCATGAATCACATCTGCTCCTGCTCGGAAAAGCATGTTGATCGTACGACTTACACTAACCGTGTTTCCTGGAATTGGCGAAGATGAGAACACAACAGTGTCTCCAGGAATGATTTGAATTTGACGGTGAGTTCCATTGGCAATACGTGAAAGAGCTGCCATAGGCTCCCCTTGACTTCCTGTACAAAGTATCGTTACTTGGTTAGCTGGAATTCGATTAATTTGTTGTGGCTCAATAAATGTATCTTTCGGTGCACGAATATAACCTAATTCTTGTCCAATACGAATCGCTGCTTCCATACTTCTACCAAATACAGCGATTTTTCTGCCTTGTGCAACAGCAGCTTCTGTTACTTGTTGAAGGCGGTGGATATTAGATGCGAAGGTGGCAAAAATAACACGCCCTTCTACCTTTCTAAAAATATCCTGAATGCTTTCACCCACACGTCGCTCTGACATGGTAAAATCAGGGACTTCACTGTTGGTACTATCAGACAACAAACAGAGTACGCCATCTTTACCGATCTCAGCCATTTTTGTTAAATTAGCTGGTTCCCCAACTGGAGTGAAATCGAATTTAAAATCTCCTGTGTGGACAATTTGTCCTGGCGGGGTTTTCACGACTATTCCATATGAATCCGGAATACTATGAGTAGTTCTAAAGAAAGTAACCGATGTCTTTCTGAACTTGATGATGTCATCTTCTTTAATCTCGATTAATTTTGCCGTGCGAAGTAATCCATGTTCTTCAAGTTTATTTTTAATTAGGCCAAGTGCAAGTTTTCCACCATAAATAGGAATATTTACTTCTCTTAGTAAGTAAGGAATACCACCAATATGGTCCTCGTGTCCATGTGTAACGAAAAGGCCTTTAATTTTGTCTACATTTTTCACCAGGTAGGTGTAATCAGGAATAACGTAGTCAATTCCAAGTAGCTCGTCCTCTGGAAACTTAATACCGGCGTCAATCAAGATAATTTCATCTTGAAATTGAACTGCATACGTATTCTTTCCGATTTCCCCAAGGCCGCCAAGGGCGAACACGGCCGTTTGATCGTTTTTAACGAATTTCATAAATTAATCAATCTCCAATACATTAAAATCTTCATTTTGTTGTTCATACTCTAAGAAAGCACCCGTTACTGGTGTAACAAACTCGATATTGTATGGTCGGTCTGCCAATTTTGTACGGACTTCTCGTTCTGAATCCGCTTTAACATAAACCGTTTTAGTTTTTTCTCTTACAGGTACCTGTAATTTGTCTTCTTGAAAATAAACTTTAAATATCATTTAAAATCTCTCCTTGTTCCGATAGTAACTTTTTCTATTATATCTAAAAATAACATGTATTTCATGTTTTTTCTCATTAAATAGTAGGATTATGTGTAATTAACCATTCTTTTACATTATTGCAAAAGAATATGTAGTGACAATGATTAACTTTACAATAAAGAAGTAGCCCTTCGCAAGTTTAGAAGGGCTTTCTCCTGAGAAAAAATATTCAGTATAAGAGCTGGCTTGGGGAAGCCCCAAGCCAGGAAGGTTAAAAACTAAGCAATTGTTTTTTTACGTAATAATTCGTTCCACTGCCTAACAAGCTTTTTTCTAAGCTTCTTTAACATGGTGGATCATCTCCTTACAAATAATATTTAAACGATCCTTGTCCAAAGTAAAGAAAATTTGTCCCGGAAGCATTTCTTCTATTTATATTATATGATGTTTTTACAATATTTCTCGTGGATAAAGTTGGAATTTTAGTGAATTCATAAAAAAAGTGCTGGTAGTTTTACCAGCAGCTACTTTATCTCTCTACCGCAATTGAATGGTCAGGTACATAATAGGGGTCTTTTTTGTTAATATGATCATAAAACATCACTCCGTTAAGGTGGTCGATTTCATGTTGGAAAACAATTGCCATAATCCCTTTTAATCGAAGCTTAACTTCTTTTCCTTGAAGATCCATTGCCTTAACAGTAATTTTTGAATATCTTGGCACAAACCCAGGGAATGCTTCATCTACAGAAAGACATCCCTCGCCAGAAGTAAGGTAGGCCTTTTCTACTGAATGACTAATAATTTTCGGGTTAAATAATGTATAGCTATGCTGTTGGTCCTTTTCATCTTTTGCATGAATGGCAATCATTCTTTTAGAAACGTTTATTTGTGGTGCTGCAATGCCTATTCCAGCTCGTAGCTGATATTTCATTGCCGTTTCTGGATTTTGGCTGTTTACTAAGTATTCATGCATACTTGTTAACAGTTCAATATCTTCTTGAGAGGGAGGCATGGAAACTTCCTCAGCTACTTTACGTAAGGTTGGATGTCCATCCCGTATGATATCATCCATTGTAATCATAAATACACGCTCCTAAGTTACAAGACTTTCACTCGTCCTTTGTTATCGATAATAGTCTATCAAAGATTGAAACAAAAGTTAATCATTCGATTCAGGATTTTGCTTATTTAATACATATTTATGAATGTTTAGAAATATGATGTAATATAACGGACAAGCGTAGCCATTTTTAACACAAAACATTGTATTAGTATTGTCATTCATCCCACTACTAGATATAGTTAATTTGATATAGGAGGGCTAAATTGTGCGTATAAATCAACGATTATTAGGTCTTTTTTGTTTTGCTTTTATCTTATTTTTGTCAGGCTGTAGTCCTTTTCAATCAACTCCCGAAAAAATTCACGAAGTATTAGAAGATGTGGTAGAAAAAGAAGCTTTGTTTGAAGAACAGCAGGAACCATTAGTCCAGTTAGAAAAGGATGAACAACGAATATATGGAGAGATTATGGAACTTGGAACTAAGAATATTGAGGATATTGTAAATAAGGCTAATGAAGCTATAGAAACAGTAGACAAAAGAAAAGTTCACATGGAAAATGAACAAAAAAGCCTTGAGGAATCAGAAGAAGAATTTAAACGTCTGAAACCTTTAATTGAGAAAATTGATGAGAAACAAGTAAAAAGTAAAGCAGATAAATTATACTCGGTAATGACTGAAAGATATCGGACCCATGATGAGCTTTATCATGCATATACTCAAGGCCTCGAGCAGGACAAAAATCTATATAATATGCTAAAAGCAGAGGAACGGTCTTTAGGAGAACTAGAGCAACAAATTGTTAAAATAAATCAAATATATGAACAGGTTATCGCAGCAAATGAAAAATTTAATGAGCTTACTAAGGAGTATAATGTTACGAAGCATTCCTTTTACGAGCTTTCAGGACTTGATATAGAAGAGTCGACCAAATAAGGTCGGCTTTTTTGCTTTATAACAGGATGGTTAAAAGGAAGATGTTATATAGTACAGATAGGATTATTGAATGATACAGAAAGTGAATGTGATTTAAATAATAATTACTATGGATATATTTAAAAACTTACAGATTTTATATTTGACGCGGGTATTTTTAATGATGTAAACTAAGAAACGAGTCAATTTATTGTATCAATTTAGTTGCATAAGTTAGTGATACAGAATATCATAAGCATTGAATCTACAATTTTTGTTTTTTAAAACGAGATTTGTGGGAAACTACTTAATAAATAATAGCTTCTCTCTGTTTAGAACAGGTCAAATCTTAGAATGATGATTATTTCTAAGATGATTTGATTTTGGGTATCCTAATTTTTGTGCGTATTTTTAGCTTTTATTATTATTTTTCTACCAAAGAAAGGATTGGTGACTCCGATGGCTTCTAAAACGAAGAATCAAGGGTTCGATGCAACGAAGCAACTCGAGCAAATCTCTGAGCAGTTTCAAACTATTCAAGTGTTAAACGAAGAAGGGGAAGTAGTTAATGAAGCTGCGATGCCAGATCTATCTGACGAGCAGCTACAAGAATTAATGAGCCGTATGGTGTATACAAGAATTCTTGATCAGCGTTCCATTTCTTTAAATAGACAAGGACGTCTAGGATTTTATGCTCCAACAGCTGGGCAAGAAGCATCACAACTTGCTTCACAATTTGCATTAGAAAAGGAAGATTTCATCCTTCCAGGTTATCGTGATGTTCCTCAAATGATTTGGCACGGACTTCCATTGTATCAAGCATTCTTATTCTCTCGTGGGCACTTCCACGGAAATCAAATTCCAGAAGGTGTAAATGTAATTTCTCCACAAATCATTATCGGTGCGCAAATTATCCAAGCTGCTGGTGTAGCTTTAGGTATGAAAAAGCGTGGAGCTAAATCTGTTGCGATTACTTACACAGGTGACGGTGGAGCTTCTCAAGGTGATTTCTATGAAGGAATTAACTTTGCAGGTGCATTCAAGGCACCAGCTATCTTCGTTGTTCAAAATAACCGTTTTGCAATTTCTACACCAGTTGAAAAGCAATCAGCAGCTAAGACAATTGCTCAAAAGGCAGTAGCAGCTGGTATTCCTGGGGTGCAAGTAGACGGTATGGATCCACTTGCTGTTTATTCTGCAGTAAAAGAGGCTCGTGAAAGAGCAATTAACGGTGAAGGTCCAACACTTATCGAAACATTAACATATCGTTACGGTCCACACACAATGGCAGGAGACGATCCAACAAGATACCGTACTTCTGATCTAGATAATGAGTGGGAGAAAAAGGATCCACTCGTACGCTTCCGTAAATTCCTTGAGAAAAAAGGAATCTGGAACGAAGAGAAAGAAAACGAAGTAATCGAAAGAGCAAAAGAAGATATTAAAGAAGCAATCAAAAAGGCAGACGAGGCACCTAAACAGAAGGTTACAGACCTAATGGAAAATATGTACGAGCAAATGCCTAAGAACCTTGAAGAACAATATGCTATTTATAAAGAAAAGGAGTCGAAGTAAGCCATGGCGCAAATGACATTGATTCAAGCAATCACGGATGCGTTACGTATTGAATTGCGCAATGATCCGAACGTGTTACTATTCGGTGAAGACGTAGGAAATAACGGAGGAGTATTCCGTGCAACTGAGGGTCTTCAAAAGGAATTCGGAGAAGAGCGCGTATTCGATACACCACTTGCTGAATCTGGTATCGGTGGTTTAGCAATCGGTCTTGGTTTACAAGGTTTCCGTCCTATTATGGAAATCCAATTCTTCGGTTTCGTCTATGAAGTAATTGACTCTATTTCTGGTCAAATGGCTCGTATGCGTTATCGTTCAGGTGGACGTTACAATTCTCCAGTTACGATCCGTTCTCCATTTGGTGGTGGCGTTCATACCCCTGAACTGCATGCTGATAGTTTAGAGGGTTTAATGACACAACAACCAGGATTAAAAGTTGTTATCCCAGCTACTCCTTATGATGCAAAAGGTTTATTATTATCAGCTATTCGTGATAATGACCCAGTTATTTTCCTTGAGCATATGAAGCTATACCGTTCATTCCGTCAAGAGGTTCCTGAAGAGGAGTACACAATTCCATTAGGAAAAGCTGACGTGAAGCGTGAAGGGAAAGACTTATCTATTATTACTTACGGAGCAATGGTACACGAATCATTAAAAGCTGCAGAAGAGCTTGAAAAAGAAGGTTTCTCAGTTGAAGTAGTTGACTTACGTACACTTGCACCATTAGATATTGACGCTATCGTCGCATCTGTAGAGAAAACTGGACGTGCTATTGTTGTTCAGGAAGCACAAAAGCAAGCAGGAATTGCTGCTCAAGTGGTTGCTGAAATTAACGACCGTGCAATTCTTAGCTTAGAAGCTCCTGTATTACGTGTTGCAGGTCCTGACACTGTGTACCCATTCTCTCAAGCGGAAACAGTATGGTTACCAAATTACAAAGATGTAATTGAAACAGCTAAGAAAGTTTTAAGCTTCTAAAATTATTAATAAAAGAGGGGAATGGGTCACCATTTTCCCTTTCCTTATTTGAAAAGATCTGAATAAGCTCGTATCTATAGGAGGGTGAATACATGTCATTCCAATTTAAATTACCTGACATCGGTGAAGGTATCCATGAAGGTGAAATCGTTAAGTGGTTTGTAAAAGCTGGCGATAAAGTTCAAGAAGATGATGTACTTTGTGAAGTGCAAAACGATAAAGCAGTAGTAGAAATTCCATCACCAGTTGCTGGTACAGTTGAAGAAGTACTAGTAGGTGAAGGAACAGTTGCAACAGTAGGTCAAGTGCTTATTACATTTGATGCTCCTGGATATGAAAACCTTAAATTTAAAGGTGACGATCACGAAGAGGAAGCACCAAAGCAAGAAGAGCAAGCTCCTGTTGCAGAAGCTAGCACAACGAACAATGGTGTAGCAGAAACGCAGGCCTCAGTTGACCCTAATCGTCGTGTGGTTGCCATGCCATCAGTTAGAAAATATGCTCGTGAAAAAGGTGTAAATATTGCTTTAGTTGCTGGTTCTGGTAAAAACGGCCGCGTAGTAAAAGACGATATCGAAGCATTCTTAAATGGTGGAGCAGCACCAGCTGCAGTAGAAACTGCACCGGCGGCAGCTACTGAAGTTGCAACTGAAGCAGCTAAAGAAACAGCTAAACAAGCAGCAACACCAATTCCACAAGGTCAATATCCAGAAACTCGTGAGAAGATGAGTGGAATTCGTAAAGCAATTGCAAAAGCTATGGTTAACTCTAAACACACAGCTCCACACGTGACATTAATGGATGAAATTGATGTAGCGAAACTTGTTGCACACCGTAAGAAGTATAAAGATGTGGCAGCAAATAAAGGAATTAAATTAACATTCTTACCTTATGTAGTTAAAGCATTAACAAGTGCATTACGCGAATTCCCTGCTTTAAACACATCAATTGATGATGCAACAAGCGAAATCATTCACAAGCACTACTACAATATTGGAATCGCAGCAGATACAGAAAAAGGATTACTTGTTCCTGTTGTGAAGGATGCAGATCGTAAATCACTTTTCACGATTTCAAATGATATTAATGAACTTGCTGGAAAAGCACGTGATGGAAAACTTGCTCCTGATGAAATGAAAGGTGCATCTTGCACAATCACAAATATCGGTTCAGCTGGTGGACAATGGTTTACTCCTGTAATTAACCACCCTGAGGTAGCAATTCTAGGAATTGGTCGTATCGCAGAAAAAGCAATCGTTGTAAATGGTGAGATTGTTGCTGCACCAGTATTAGCATTATCTTTAAGCTTTGACCATCGTATGATTGATGGAGCAACAGCTCAGCACGCACTTAACCATATTAAGCGCTTGTTGAACGATCCAGAACTATTGTTAATGGAGGCGTAAAAAAATGGTAGTTGGAGATTTCGCGATTGAAACAGATACTCTTGTCGTAGGGGCTGGCCCTGGTGGTTATGTAGCAGCTATTCGTGCGGCGCAATTAGGACAAAAAGTAACAATTGTAGAAAAAGGAACTCTTGGTGGAGTTTGTTTGAATGTTGGATGTATCCCATCAAAAGCATTAATTGCAGCTGGTCACCGTTATGAAACAGCAAAGCACTCTGATGCAATGGGGATTACAGCAGATAATGTAAAAGTTGACTTTTCTAAAGTTCAAGCATGGAAAGCTGGAGTTGTTAAAAAGCTTACTGGCGGTGTTGAAGGGCTTTTAAAAGGAAACAAAGTTGAAATCGTTCGTGGTGAAGCATACTTTGTAGACAACGAAACGGTTCGTGTAATGGATGAAAATTCAGCACAAACATATAAGTTTAAAAATGCAATTATTGCAACTGGTTCACGCCCAATTGAGTTACCACAATTTAAATACACAAAGCGTGTACTTGACTCAACGGGAGCTCTTGCTCTAGAAGAAATCCCTAACCATATCGTTGTTATCGGTGGAGGATACATCGGTACAGAACTTGGTGGGGCATACGCTAACTTTGGTACAAAAGTAACGATCTTAGAAGGTACAGACGAAATCCTGAATGGTTTCGAAAAGCAAATGTCGGCTATCGTAAAGCGCAACCTAAAGAAAAAGGGTGCGGAAATTATTACAAAGGCACTTGCAAAAGGTGTACAGGAAACAGAAAACAGCGTAACAGTTACTTACGAAGTAAAAGGAGAAGAGCAATCAGTTGAAGCGGACTATGTGTTCGTAATGGTTGGTCGTCGTCCTAACACTGATGAGCTTGGGTTAGAACAAGCTGGTGTTGAAATTGGTGAAAGAGGAATCATTAATATTGACAAGCAATGTCGTACAAATGTAAGCAATATTTATGCAATTGGTGATGTTGTTCCAGGACCACCTTTAGCGCATAAAGCATCATACGAAGCGAAGATTGCTGCAGAAGCAATTGCTGGTCATCCATCTGAGATTGACTACCTTGGAATTCCGGCTGTAGTATTCTCTGATCCTGAATTAGCTTCTGTTGGTTATACAGAAAAGCAAGCTAAGGATGAGGGAATCGATATTATTGCTGCGAAATTCCCATTCGCTGCAAACGGTCGTGCACTTGCACTTGAAGCTGCAGAAGGCTTCTTAAAGCTTGTAACTCGTAAGGAAGATGGTTTAGTTATCGGAGCGCAAATCGCTGGACCTAGCGCTTCTGATATGATTGCTGAATTAGGTCTTGCTATTGAAGCTGGAATGACCGCAGAAGATTTAGCAATGACGATCCACGCTCATCCAACATTAGGTGAGATTACGATGGAAGCTGCTGAAGTGGCACTTGGAAATCCAATTCATATTGTAAAATAAAAAATAAGACCTGCTTCCATTGGGATGCAGGTCTTATTGATCCTCCAGAACTTTTGCTATGGGCTGGACAATTTCTTCAACAGTTTCTTCCCCATTCACAGTGGCTACTATTTCATTATTATAAACTACGATTATGGCTGGATTTTCTTTTATGGTTAGAAAGTCGAGATACTCTCCAGAGCGATTTGGATTAATCGTCTTCATGTTTTTTACGGCCTCAGGGTAGGTCTTTTTCAATTCTATTAACGCATCATAATAGGCGGCCTCATATTGATACTCTGATTCATCAGAAAGAAAAATGAGTTGTTTGACATTTTTATCAAAGGGTAAAACATCACTAGATTTTAAAGAATCACAGGAGACGATAATCAGTAAGAGCATAATTACTATTAGCGTTGAGAACCCTTTCATTTTATCGCCTCCATTTTCTTTAGTAATTTTCGTACATATTTTACCATGGATTTGGGAAATTTTATTCAATGTTATCTATTTGTTACAGAAATGAAAAATAGAATAAGAAGTTTAAACATAAGATAAGGTAGGACAAGTAAGCTTAGAAGAATAGATTCGGTGGTGAATAGTATGAAGATTTACGTTGTAATCATCATACAATTGATGATTTGGAGTGGATATACTCTTACTGAATGGCTTTCAAAGCATGATCAACTGATTTACAATATCTTAATGTTTTTTGTCTTTTTCTACATAGCAATTTCAACTGGAAACCATATTATTCGTTCACCTAAAAAGACAATGATTGTAACGATGATTAGCTTGATGCTATATAGTTCTTTCCATTTGACTATGTCTTTTTTCGTCTATTAATGATTAAAAAGCAAGTGGCTAATTGGATAGCTACTTGCTCTTACATTTTCTCTTATTTTCTTGGGTAATAATACATGATTCGACCATTAAACAAATGAAGTTCTGCCTGAAGCTTTTTAGCTAAGAATTTACAAAACTCATTTGCTTTTCCTTTATCACCAAAAGTTGATGATTCTGGGAGAGTTATTTGAATATAAGTTTGTATGTTCTCATTTCCATCAGAATCTACTAAGGTTTCGTGGTCAACTCCTAATAATATGGCATGATACCTGTCCTGATTGGAATACAAATAAAACCAAGTTCCTTTACCTGATGGCTCTTCCTTTATTTCATAAGGGAAGGCTGATGCCTCGTACTGCCAATCAAGTTGCTTCCCTGTCTTTGCAGTAATGTCCTTATAATAGTGAAAGAGCTCCTTTATTTCATCAGTGGTAACGTTTTCTTTTAATGATGCTGGCACGAGCTTTATGTATGCGTTAGTAGCCACCATAATCCCCCCATTATTTGTACGAAAATATACATATTTCTTTGCTCATCTTCATTCTAGCATTGTATAAAATTAAAGTACAACAAGATATTAAGTTGTGGTTGCTTTTCTCTGGGTGGCTAAGATATAATAAAATTCTAAATATTAAGAAAATATTGGAGGTGGCAATAATGGACTTTTTTGATAAGCTCTATGATGAGCACGAAAAGGTCAGAGTTCGATTTGTCGGTTTTGCTACAGAACAAACGCGCTATGACTTTGGAATTGTTTACACAGATATGTTTTTTGGTAAGCCTCTCGTGATTTGTATGCAAACTGGCCGCTCAACACTCCTCGACCCTAAAGACCTCGATGATATCGAATACATTCAGTCAGCATTTAGAATAAAAGATCTCCAACAAGCAAAAGATTTGGTTGAATTCTTTTCTGAGGCTTTGCCAGAAACCCCTTTTCAAACACAATATGAATAAATGGACTTGTACAGACCAGTTAGGTCTGTAATTTTTTTGTTTATATATTCAACATAAATTTTTAATGTGTTATACAATTTGGGGTTGATAAATTAATAATGTTATATTATTATGAATATAAAGATACTAAAGCGTTTTCAATACTTGTGATTAATTACGAATAAAGGGGAATGGGAAAATGGGAATTATCGTATGTCAGGCTTGTAATTCAACGATTGATCATTTTGAGGATGAAAAAGTAACCGTTCTTTATGCGAAGTCACATTGTAGAGATTGCTGTCATACTCAAGGGGAAGAAGAGAAGTAAAGTATATGTCAAAACACACAAGAATATGTGATATTAAATAAAGAGCGATGGGATAATCCCTCGCTCTCTTTTCATATTATTTAATTGCCTTCTGTTCCTTAATTACTCGTAAATATCGAAGGTCAAAATCTTCGGGCCCTTGTACTGGAAGACCTACTTCCATATTTTTTCGGATATATGTTAGGTTATCCTCGGTAATGATTTCACCCGGAATAAAGATTGGAATACCAGGTGGATAGACCATGATAAATTCGGCGATAATTCTACCTTCTGAATCGTCAAAAGGTACTAGCTCTGTTTTTGCGTAAAAAGCATCACGTGGTGTCAATGCTAATAAGGGTATATCTGGTAATAATACTTCTGCTTTTACCAAGTCATTATTCTTAATTGGTTGAGATGCCAGATCTCTTAATGCGTTTATCAATAGATCGGCTTCTCTTTTCGTGTCACCAGGTGTGACAATACAGAGAATATTGTATAAGTCAGACATTTCCACTTCTATATTATGGTTTTCGCGAAGCCATTTTTCTACATCAAAACCAGATAGCCCGAGCTCCTTAACAGAGATAATTAGCTTTGTAGGGTCGTAATCATACACAGCATCCAATTGAAGAATTTCTTCTCCAACGCATAAAAGATGTTCGATCGTATTGACTTCTCGACGAATATATTGAGCCAACTCAATTGTTTGGCTGATCAACTCATTGCCTTCGGTAGCAAGTCTTTTACGCGCTACGTCTAGGGATGCTAACAATAAATAAGAAGTTGAAGTAGTCGTCAACATACTTAAAATAGATTGCACTCGTTTTGGATTAATAAGATTACCTTTTATATTCAGAATAGAGCTTTGTGTCATGGAACCTCCGAGCTTATGAACACTCGTTGCAGCCATATCCGCGCCTGCCTGCATGGCTGATAAAGGAAGCTCATCATGGAAGTGGATATGTACCCCATGGGCTTCATCCACAAGCACTGGTACATGGTATGAATGTGCTATTTCAACAATTTTCCTAAGATCCGCAGCCATTCCAAAGTAGGTTGGGTTAATAACCAAAACACCTTTTGCATCGGGGTGCTCTTCTAGCGCACGTGCAACCGAATCTGTTGTAATACCATGTGAGATCCCTAGCTTCTCATCGATCGCTGGATGGATAAAAATTGGTGTTGCACCAGAGAAAACAATCGCTGACATAACAGATTTATGAACGTTTCTAGGTACAATAATTTTATCTCCAGGGCCACAAACCGTCATGACCATTGTCATAATAGCTCCGCTGGTACCTTGAACGGAAAAGAATGTTTGATCCGCATCAAATGCTTCAGCGGCGAGGTCTTGTGCTTGCTTAATCATTCCTTTTGGTTGATGTAGGTCATCGAGTGGACCGATATTTATTAGGTCAATCGACAACGCATTATCACCTATAAAATTTCTAAATTCCGGATCAATCCCTGTTCCTTTTTTATGTCCAGGAATATGGAATTGAACTGGATCCTTTTTTGCATGCTCTATAAGTCCGCTAAATAACGGTGTTTCGTATTGAGACAACGTATTTCCACACCTCTTTAATTAATAGTTAGGTTTTTTCACCTGTAAAACAAGTGAAATTATAGCATTATTCACTTTCGTTGCATAGAAAAACCTATCCTTCTTTCATTATTATGTCAGATTGCTAAGTAACTTATTTTTAGGTTACACTTTAAGAGAAATTAAATGTAACGGAGTGAATGTATTTTGGAATATCAATACCCGATTGACCATACATGGTCAACTGATGAAATTATCGATGTGATTAAATTTTTTGAGTTCGTTGAGGCTGCATATGAAAAAGGAGTAGATCGAGACGAATTTATGAAATCGTATCGTAGGTTTAAGGAGATTGTTCCGAGTAAATCAGAAGAAAAGAAGATTTGTGATGAATTTGCCGAGTCAAGTGGATATTCTACATATTTAACGGTAAAAAAAGCAAAAGAGGGCAACTCAGAAAAAATAAGAATGAAATAAGCAAAGGGAGCCATTGAGGAGAAATCAACTCATTCATGGCTCCCTTTTTAATGAAACTTGCCCATTTTTCCTGAAGCTGTTTACGCTAATTTATACAGGGGTAATAATGTGTTAAAGACGCCCTCAACTTCTGTTAGGAACTCGTTAGCTGACATGTTAATCGCATCATTTTTCTCTATATGGATACCACATAGTATTTCTGCCTTTTTGACCGTCTGTAATCGCTCGAACAATAGTCGGAGGTCTTCTTTTTTTAGTTGCTTATGTGTAATAGCACCGGGCTTCATATGGTCCTCAGACCAAACAAAATGTTTAGGAGTATTTTTGTAAATGGAAGACAGTTTTTTCTCTAATGTCTTTCCGAAATCAGCTTTATTTGGCGCTTCATAAATCATGGCAAACCAAACAAAAACATGAGATTCCCAGAGACCAATTTGAAAATGTGGAAGCATTTTATACCCTCTTGAACTACTTGAAATGGCTACCCACGTATCTTTAGGAGGATTAATCGTTCTCCTTGCATGCTTTGCTACATGTGGGAACATTTCATTTCCGGTTAAAGCAGATAATGTAGGAGAAAAATGTTCTCCTAGCGCTTCAAGTTTTGGTCTAATTGTGGTCTTTAAAGCATCCATTCTTGCATCTAAACCATCTATGGTAAAAACTTCAAAGTCCTCTTCAGTAAATCCAGTAAATTCCATTGTTTTTCCTCCCATAAATAAATCTCTCTGTAGATAATTGTAGCATATGGTAGAAAAAACGAGAAATATGTTGACTTTTGTGTGAAAAATAAAAAAAGATAGGTAAAAGCGCAAATTAGTTGCATCAAAAGCATTTTGTTCATATTATAATAGTAAAAATTATCTGAAAATTATCATTAACAAAAGGGGTGTATTACTATGAAACAGCTGATTGGCTCAGCGAAAAAGAATAACGCAGAAAGAGAAAGAACGGCTGTTCTACGTTTGGAAATGGATTATGAACTTGCTACATTATTTGAAGCAATGACGGAGAAAAATGAAAAAAAGAAAACCCAAGTGAAAGAAAAACTAGAAAGAATTAGAATGGAACTGGTAAAGTTAAAGGCATTGTAATTTTGTAAGGACGGTATAGATGGATGGATTTAAAAAAATACTATGGGAATCATAAAGGCGAACATTAAGTGCATACTTGTGATCGCCTATTTTATTTCTCACATTCTTATCAGTTGTTTGTTGAAAGTAATTGTTTTACTCTATAAGAATAAGATATTTACATAGGAAAGAGATGATTAAAATGGATATTAATGCAGTAGATATATTTGCAAAAGAGTTGGTTAAAGAAGCCGGTGAAATCATAAAAAAATCGTTCTCTAAAGTATTAAACATTGAAACCAAATCGCATGCAAACGATCTAGTTACAAATATGGATAAGGAGATCGAAGAATATTTCATACATAAGCTTAATAGTCATTTTCCAGACCATCGTGTATTAGGAGAAGAGGGAGTAGGCAGTAATCCAAAAGAACTCTCTGGTGTCGTTTGGATCATTGATCCGATTGATGGTACGATGAATTTTATTCATCAACAAAGAAACTTTGCTATATCTGTTGGTATTTATGAAGATGGTGTGGGTAAGATTGGGCTCATATATGATGTTGTCCATGACGAATTGTATCATGCTAAGAAGGGGCAAGGTGCCTACATTAATGATAAACCACTTTCTCCCCTTCCACATGTGAAGGTAGAGGAGGCAGTCATTGGGATAAATAGTACGTGGGTCACTCAGAACCGAAGAATTGATAGCAGTATTCTGTCTCCACTTGTCAGAGCGGTGAGAGGAACGAGATCATACGGTTCAGCAGCGTTAGAGATGGCTTATGTGGCTGCTGGGAGACTGGATTCATATATGACTCTTCGGTTATCTCCCTGGGATTTCGCAGCAGGTATTATATTGGTAGAAGAGGTTGGAGGAGTGTGTACGACTTTAAAGGGAGAAAAGCTTAACTTGCTCGGAGAAAATTCTGTTTTTATAGCGAATGCAAGCTTCCACGATGCGGTGCTAAAGGATTTTTTGCATAATGGCAACTGGTAATCTTCAATACCGAAAAATGATTGAATCGGATGTTTCATTATTAAAGGCTTTTACAACGTTTGATTCCTTATGGAAATCAATTGAAATGGATGCATTGACAGCAAAAGAATATATAAACAAATATATTCTCGGGGAATGGAGAGTTTGGCAGCAAAATAATAAGGATGTAGCAATTACTTATCATTTGGATCATGCACCATCAAACAATAAACCATGGTTAGGTACGGTTATTATTAACCCAAACGAGCGAAGGCAAGGTTTAGGTACACAAGTAGTAAAACATTTAAAAAAAGAATTGCGAGAAAAAGGCCATAAGGCAATTTTTGCTGGAGTACCAGTTGAGGCTGATATTTGGATTCAATTTATGTCCGATTGTTATTTCGAGCAATTCAAGATTGAAAAAGACGACCAAAATCAAATGTTCTTAATTATGGTTTCTCCGTTGCAATAAAAAAGGAGGGGTGGCAAAATATGCCAGCCCTTTTAAAGTTTTCCTTGTTCTCGCATTTTTTTCTTTGTCGTAAATCCAAATCCCATTACGATTACAAGTGCAGCTAACGAAGCAAGGATACCCCCTATACTACGGTAACTGATCGCTATTCCTGTCCCCATCATGCAGGCTGCTGAAGCTAAAGCAAAAAATAATAAGGGCCACTTAATTGATTTCAAGATAAAACCTCCTCGGGCGAGGTATTAGAATGTATTTGTTTTGTAAAAAATAAAAGATATACGCTCCATTCATTATTTTACACAAAATATTACTAGGTTTCCACTTCGAATATGATATAATGTTTCAGTTATGACTTAAAAAGCTAAATAAAGTTTATATAAAAATGTAGGAGTGAACATGTTGAATTTAAGAACAGACATTAGAAATATTGCGATTATTGCCCACGTTGACCACGGGAAAACAACACTGGTTGACCAATTATTAAAACAATCAGGAACGTTCCGTACAAATGAGCACGTGGAAGAGCGTGCGATGGATTCAAATGACTTAGAAAGAGAACGTGGTATTACGATCCTTGCTAAAAATACAGCAATCCAATATAAAGATACTCGAATCAATATCCTTGATACACCAGGACATGCTGACTTTGGTGGAGAAGTAGAACGTATCATGAAAATGGTTGATGGTGTACTACTTGTTGTTGACGCATATGAAGGTTGTATGCCGCAAACACGTTTTGTATTGAAAAAAGCATTAGAGCAAAATCTTACACCAATTGTAGTTGTTAATAAGATTGACCGTGATTTCGCTCGTCCAGCTGAAGTTATTGACGAAGTAATTGATTTATTTATTGAATTAGAAGCTACAGAAGAACAATTAGAATTCCCTGTTATTTACGCTTCAGCCATTAATGGAACAGCAAGTGTAAATCCTGACAAGCAGGATGAGAACATGGAATCTTTATATGAGGCAATTGTTGAGAATATTCCTGCTCCAGTTGACAACCGTGAGGAACCTCTTCAATTCCAGGTAGCACTATTAGATTACAATGACTATGTTGGAAGAATTGGTATCGGCCGTGTGTTCCGTGGGACGATGAAGGTTGGACAACAGGTAGCACTTATGAAGCTTGATGGTTCAGTAAAGCAATTCCGCGTTACAAAAATCTTTGGTTTCTTCGGGCTAAAGCGTCAGGAAATCCAAGAAGCTTTCGCAGGAGATCTGATCGCTGTTTCAGGTATGGAAGATATTAACGTCGGAGAAACGGTATGTCCAGTAGAGCATCAAGAGCCACTTCCTGTGTTACGAATAGACGAGCCAACACTTCAAATGACTTTCCTTGTAAATAATAGTCCATTTGCTGGAAAAGAAGGGAAATTCGTTACTGCTCGTAAAATTGAAGAAAGACTTCGTGCACAACTTCAAACAGATGTGAGCTTACGAGTAGACAACACCGATTCACCTGATGCATGGGTTGTTTCTGGTCGTGGGGAGCTTCACCTTTCTATTCTGATTGAAAACATGCGTCGTGAAGGCTATGAGCTACAAGTATCAAAGCCTGAGGTAATCGTAAGAGACATAGATGGTGTCCGTTGTGAACCGGTAGAACGTGTTCAAATTGACGTACCTGAGGAACATACTGGTGCGATTATGGAATCAATGGGTGCTCGTAAAGGTGAAATGGTAGACATGATTAACAATGGTAGCGGACAAGTACGTTTAATATTTATGGTTCCTGCTAGAGGATTAATCGGTTATACAACTGAATTCTTAACATTAACTCGCGGTTACGGAATCATCAACCATAGCTTTGACAGCTATCAACCAATGGCACAAGGTCAAGTAGGTGGAAGACGTCAAGGAGTACTTGTTTCTATGGAATCAGGTAAAGCATCTTCTTACGGTATTATGGGTGTTGAAGACCGTGGTACAATTTTCGTTGAACCAGGTACGGAAATTTATGAAGGAATGATTGTAGGTGAGCATACTCGTGAAAATGACATTACGGTTAATATCACGAAAGTAAAGCAAGCAACAAATATTCGTTCTGCCAATAAAGATCAAACAACAACAATGAAGAAGCCAAGAATAATGACACTTGAAGAATCACTTGAATACCTAAATGAAGACGAGTATTGTGAAGTAACTCCTGAATCAATTCGTCTCCGCAAAAAGATTCTTGATAAGAACGAGAGAGAAAGAATCGCTAAAAAGAAAAAAATGGCGGAAATGAGCTAAGCTATTAAAGGAGAGGGGTAGCGTGGAAGAACTACAAGGGTTTTCACCTAGTCTTAGATTTTTTATCGAACTAACTGATGTAAAAACGGGTACATGGCTTCAGTTTGTGACATTAATTATTTTGACAATTATTGTTTACAAATTAGGTTTTGCAAAGAAATTGTCAATTTTAAAAAATGTTGTCATTTACACTTGTTTAGTTTTAGGCTGCTTTGTTTTGTTGATATTCTCCTACGGGCTTCCAATTGTGGAGGGATTAGCTGTAGCAGCGCTCATTCTCATCATATATAAAATCCGCCTTCATCAAGAGAAAAAGCATACTCAAGTGGATGTAGAGGAGTAATCAGATGAAATCATTACAAGATACACTCTATAACTGGCTAACGATTAAAGTTGTGGTTGATGAACGTCCGGACGACTCTGCTGCAGTTGATACAGAGAAAATGTTTTATGATATGCTTGTTGAAGACCAAGGTATACAAAATATTGAGGTTACGACTGATGCAGTTATGTATTACGTTCATTACGATTTAGATGGGGAAAGAAAGTCAAACCGCTTCCCAAGAGAGCTCATTGAAGTCATGCTTAACCAAATCAATGAGTCTCCAGAAAGATACGCCAATTACCCAGAATAAAAAATCCGCTCCGTTACTAATAACGGGGCGGATTTTTTCGTGATATTAACTTTTTTTACCAATCATCCTCTTCATCCTTCGGTTTATATAACCTAAAGTTTCCGGTAGCTATTCTTTCTTTAGTTCGAGTAGCAATTCTTTCTTCACATTCTTTACACATAAAGGTATGTATCGGACGATTTCGAAGTCTTTTTGCTTGAAAGGAGTCGCCTGGTAATGATTCAATTTTATCGCAAATTACACATTTTACTCTCATAATCGTACACCTCAAAGTTTATCTTCTCTCTATATTGTATAGTAAAATTATCTATATGGATAGGACCAGCAGTACAAAATAGGCTTCAAGGTTGAAACTACCATTAAGTAGTTATAAGATAGAAATATAAGGAGGGAATGGTATGCCTAACCAAGTTGAACAAAAATTAATTCAGCCACTTTTTGATGCTTTGCAAAAAGAGCGTTTTGTGACTCTTTCAACAGTAGACTTTGAAACAGGGGGACCGAATGTAAGTGCTATCTCTTGGATTTTAGCAAAGACGGATGAAAAAATCTATTTTGCTGTGGATAATCGCTCGAGAATTGTGCAAAACATTCAAAAAAACAATCAGGTCGTTGTAAACCTAATTGTGAATGAATCGACTTATTCAATAAGTGGAGAAGCAAGTGTTAAGATGGAAAAGCTAAACGATGTACCCCTAAAGCTTGCTTTAATTGAAATCTCCATTAAAGAAGTGCGTGATGTTATGTTCTACGGTTCAAAAATAACTGTAGAGCCAGAATACGATAAAACCTATGATAAAGCGGCAGCAACACGTCTAGATAATCAAGTAATGGATGCAATGAGAAAAGCTTAGCCTAATGGGCTAAGCTTTTGTTGTTTTTTTAGTCCTTATGGCCATGTGATTGTTTTTCCTGTGTTTTATCTAATTCTTTCGTTTCTCCTTCATCCAGCTTACGTTTTGATTTTTCGGTCGCTTTATTTGCATTTGGATCGATAATATCTGCTGGAACCTCTGGCATTAAGCGTCCGGATATATCAGCTAATTCATTTACAATGCCTTGAATAGGCGCACCACTCTGTATGTCTTCTTGTATTTCTCTTAATCGCGCGGTCATGTCCGGATCGGCGATAACCACTGCTCTTGCACCATGAGGATCATTCTTTAAACTTTCAGCAACAGTATATTTAATCGATCCTACTTCTGATCTGTCAATGTCTTCATTTACATCGATACCAACAATCGAATATCTTCCCAAAACAACTGCAGTTGCATCATTCACACTTGGAATGGAAGTAGCTAAATCAACTAAGTGTTTTGAAACTTCTTGGCCTGTTTCACGATCAATATTAGGTATGGTACTATTTTTGACATTTATGGTACGTGGTTCTTCGTTCTGGTTTGCTTTAGATGTCGTATTATCTTGAGTACCGCACGCGGAAAGTAATAAGCTGAATGTCAGTATAACAAGGGTTTTCTTCATAAAGTACACCTCCGAATAATGTTTGGTTACCGTTTATTGTGCAAAAATTCTTCTATCTTTATACAAGAAAACATATAGTTTACCAAAGCTCTTTTCTTAAGCAGAAATTTTGGCAAGGACATGTGGTTAATTCAAATTACTATAGAATTAAGAGGAGCAGGAGGCATCAGTTTGAGTAAAATTTACGTATTAGATACCAATGTCTTGTTACAAGACCCATATTCCATTTTTTCCTTTGAGGACAATGAGGTAGTAATACCAGCCGTAGTTCTAGAGGAAGTGGATTCGAAAAAAAGGTATATGGATGAAATTGGAAGAAACGCAAGACAAGTATCAAGGCTCATTGATAATTTAAGACAAACTGGAAAATTACATGAAAAAATTCCACTAGAAAATGGTGGAGTGATGAGAATTGAATTGAATCACCGATCCTTTCATCAACTCCAGGATATTTTTGTTGAGAAAACAAATGATAACAGAATACTCGCAGTAGCCAAAAATTTATCGTTAGAAGAGGAAACAAAAGAAAACGGCCGCTTAGTGATCTTGGTCAGTAAAGATGCATTAGTACGAGTGAAAGCTGATGCAATCGGTTTGAATTCAGAGGATTTTTTAAGTGATCGTGTAATTGAAAATGATGCCATTTATACTGGGTATGCAGAGTTATTTGTAGCCGTAGAAGTATTAAATCAGTTTTACGAAAAGGGAGAAATTCCTATATCATTATTTTCTACTTATTCTTTTTATCCAAATCAGTTCTTAGTCCTTAAGGATGCAATGGGATCTTCTCAATCCGCACTTGGTATGGTCGATTCAAAGAGACAGAAGATAAAAAAGCTTGTATTCGATCATGATCATATATGGGGAATTCGGTCAAGAAATGTTCAACAGACTATGGCGATTGAGTTGCTTTTGAGAAAAGACCTTCCGCTAGTGACTTTAATTGGTAAGGCGGGAACAGGGAAGACTCTTCTTGCTCTTGCAGCAGGGTTGATGCAAACCGAGGATTATGGGGAGTATAAGAAGTTATTGGTGGCTAGACCGATTGTTCCTGTAGGGAAGGATCTTGGATTCTTACCTGGTGAAAAGGAAGAAAAACTTCGGCCATGGATGCAGCCAATTTATGACAATTTAGAATATCTGTTTAATGTGAAAAAGCCTGGGGAGCTTGATGCGATTCTAGCAGGCATGGGTTCAATTGAAGTAGAGGCTCTAACTTATATTAGGGGAAGAAGTATACCGGAACAATTTATTATTATTGATGAAGCTCAAAATTTAACAAAACATGAAGTGAAGACCATTCTTACGAGAGTTGGCGAAAAAAGCAAAATTGTATTGATGGGGGACCCTGAGCAAATTGATCATCCTTATCTTGACGCATATAACAATGGCCTTACATATGTAGTCGAGAGATTTAAGGACCAATCGATATCCGGCCATGTGAAGTTATTTAAGGGAGAGAGGTCTGGTCTTGCACAACTAGCAGCTGACCTTTTATAAGAATAGTGATTTTTTTTACCCTTAAGTAGCACAAGCATTAACAAGCTATCGAATAAAAGAAGGCGCGCCCTTCTTTTATTCGATAGCCACCGCACGAATATTTTTTATTGGTTGATGTTTATTAGATCCATCTCCGTAAAAGGCATACACGGGGCCATCTTCTTTTAATGGCTTACCATCCTTTGAAAAACCCAAGATTAACTCTTGTCCTAACTCTAGAGGCATAGATACTTCGCCATCTGTTGTCACTAGTGTTAAGCTTTTAGCACCAGTTTTAATATCTGCATTTTTTAAAAATGGCTTTAGTGGCATCCCAAATGTTCCTGTAAGAACTTTTTCTTTTTCAAATTTCTTCTCGGTCTTTAAAGTCGGTGGAAAAACAGCTCCCTCCATTATTTCACGATCCCAATGCTTAGACATGCTCTTTTTATATTCTTCTAAATCATCTACTTCTTCTTGACTTCTCTCAAAATAGGTAGTCAAATCCACTCTACGATCGTCAAAGATCCAAACTCCAGGGTCTAAGGTGATTGTAAAATTTACTTTCCCTTTGATTGGTATAATATTTTCCATAACTGTTCCCCCTTTGTATCCTTAGTATAGACGTAAAACCAATAAAAGTCATTTTTGGAGGATATTCAAAATTTGCTGAATCTTTCTACGGGTTCTCTTGATTATCCTTGCAATTTTCCTCTTAAACGTATAAAATTTATAGATAGGATAAACGCTCGGAAACGGGGGGACTAAGTTGGCGTCTGACATGGTATTAGATCATAAAGAAAGAGCAAATGCCTTATTAAAGGCTGACGCTGATAAAATTCTAAAGTTAATTAAAGTACAAATGGATAACTTAACGATGCCTCAGTGTCCATTATATGAAGAGGTTCTGGATACACAAATGTTTGGTCTATCTCGTGAAATAGATTTTGCTGTTCGCCTTGGCTTGATTGAAGAAAAAGAAGGTAAGGCGATTTTAGGAGAACTAGAAAGAGAACTATCAGCCCTTCATGAAGCATCGCAAAGAAAATAACGTACTTTCGAAAGCTCAAACTTTCTCAAGAGAGACTGTTTGAGTTTTTTTATAAAGTATTTATTCTGAAAATTTGATATTATTAAGATAATAATTTTCAGTTGAACTTTTCTTCACATCAAATGCAGGAAATTCAATGTTATAATATAATACATATTACGACTAAGAAGATGGGGAAGAGGGTTACATGTTTAAAAAAATACTAAAATCATATGATTATTCATTAATCCTAGTTGTGGTATTGTTATCGATATTTGGACTTGTTATGATATATAGCTCAAGTATGGTTACAGCTATTCAAAGGTATGGATATGAAAGTGATCATTTTTATGATCGCCAAAAAATATTTTTAATTGTTGGGGCTGTTTTATTTCTTTTCTTTTCTGCATTTCCATACAAAATTATGCTAAGCAATCGTTTTTTAATTCCAATTGTGATATTTTCTTTTACGTTGCTCATATTTATTTTTCCCTTCGGTCATTCCGCGGGAAATGCTCAAAGTTGGTATAAGATAGGCCCACTAAGCCTGCAACCATCTGAATTTGTAAAGGTAAGTGCTATCGTTTACTTATCGGCTGTGTATGCAAAAAAACAATCGTATATTAATCAGTTTAATCATGGTGTACTTCCACCTCTCGCTTTTATTATCATTGTTTGTTTTTTAATTGCACTTCAGCCAGACTTTGGAACAGCTGCACTCATTGTTGCTATTTCAGGTGTGATCATCCTTTCGTCTGGAATGAATTTAAAAAATATAGGCAAATTAGTTATGTTAGGTGCAATTCCTTCTATTCCACTGCTTATATTATTTAAGGATAAAATATTTTCCTCCGTACGTGTCGGAAGGTTTGAAGCATTTTTCAATCCTTTTGCTGAAGAGATAGCCCAAAAGGAAGGCTATCATATGGTTAATTCGTTCCTTGCATTAGGTGCTGGTGGCATTAAAGGTCTTGGATTGGGACAAAGTGTCCAAAAATTAGGGTATTTACCTGAGCCACATACCGATTTTATAATGGCTGTAATATCCGAGGAACTTGGAATATTTGGTGTTGCATTTGTATTATTCAGCTTGGGTTTTATCGTCTTAAAAGGAATCTATATTGGTTTAAAAGGAAAGGATGCTTTTGGTAGTTTACTAGCTATAGGTATCTCAGGGATGGTAGGAATTCAATCATTTGTAAATTTAGCAGGTGTTTCGGGAGTCATTCCGTTAACAGGGGTTCCATTGCCATTTATTAGTTATGGAGGCTCATCTATTCTGCAACTTTCCATTGCAATGGGTATCTTGGTAAATGTTTCTATGTTCGTTAATTATGAGAAAAAGTTTAAAGAAACGAACGATAAAAAAGTAGAAACGATTCCTACTAATAACCGTTTTGAAGGCTTTCAAATAAAAAAATAAGCGCTCTTGGTTACTTGACCAAGCGCTTTTTATAAATACAAACTAGTATAAATATACAGAATGGGGTGTTTTACTTGCAAAGAAAGATTAATAAGGTGTTAGTTGCAAATCGAGGAGAAATAGCTATACGTGTGTTTAGAGCTTGTACAGAGCTTAATATACGAACAGTTGCTATATATTCAAAGGAAGATTCCGGTGCATATCATCGTTATAAAGCTGATGAAGCATACCTCGTTGGAGAAGGTAAAAAACCAATTGATGCTTATTTAGACATTGAAGGAATTATTAACATAGCAAAACACAGTGATGTAGATGCTATTCACCCAGGTTATGGATTTCTTTCAGAAAACATCCATTTTGCAAGAAGATGTGAAGAGGAAGGGATTATCTTTATTGGTCCAAAATCAAGGCATCTTGACATGTTTGGTGACAAAGTAAAAGCAAGGACGCAAGCCCAAGCTGCAAAGATTCCAGTCATTCCTGGTAGCGATGGTCCTGTAAATAGCTTAGAGGAAGTTATTGCTTTCGGGAAAGAATATCACTATCCGATTATCATTAAAGCATCACTCGGTGGTGGTGGAAGAGGTATGCGTATCGTTAGGCATTTAGAAGAAGTAAAAGAAGCCTACGAGCGAGCAAAATCTGAAGCGAAAGCAGCGTTTGGAAATGACGAAGTATATGTTGAAAAATATATTGAAAAGCCAAAGCATATTGAGGTTCAAATTATTGGGGATCAGTTTGGTAATATTGTCCATCTTTATGAAAGAGATTGTTCAGTCCAACGTCGTCATCAAAAAGTAGTAGAGGTTGCACCGTGTATCTCTATTTCAGAAGATCTTAGAGATAGAATTTGTGCTGCTGCTGTTGATTTAATGAAAAATGTAGATTATTTAAATGCTGGAACAGTAGAATTCCTTGTTTCAGGAGAAGATTTCTACTTTATTGAAGTAAACCCGCGTGTACAGGTTGAACATACCATTACAGAGATGATCACTGGTGTTGATATTGTTCAAACACAAATATTGGTTGCAGAAGGTCATGAGCTACATGATGAAACGGTAGGTATTCCAAAGCAAGAAGATATTCGAATTATGGGATATGCCATTCAATCTCGTGTGACAACGGAGGATCCGTTGAACAATTTTATGCCGGATACAGGAAGGTTAATGACGTACCGTTCAGGTGGTGGTTTTGGAGTTAGATTGGATGCAGGTAACGGTTTCCAAGGAGCTATTATTACTCCATATTATGATTCCTTGCTTGTTAAGTTATCAACACATGCCTTAACGTATGAACAAGCTTGTGCAAAAATGGTAAGAAATTTACAAGAGTTCCGTATTCGAGGAATTAAAACGAATATTCCTTTCTTGGAGAATGTTGTAAAGCACAAAGATTTCCGCAGTGGGAATTATGATACGTCATTTATTGATTCTTCACCAGAGTTATTTATGTTCCCTGTTCGTAAAGACAGAGGTACAAAAATGCTTTCTTATATCGGGAATGTAACCATTAACGGTTTCCCGGGAATTGAGAGAAAGAAAAAGCCTGTTTTTGATAAGCCAAGAATCCCAGTAACAGATTCATTTAGTGTTCAAAGTGGAACAAAGCAAATTCTTGATGAAAGAGGAGCCGAGGGCTTAGTAAAGTGGATTAAAGAGCAACCTGAAGTTCTTTTAACAGATACTACTTTTAGAGATGCACATCAGTCATTACTAGCTACTCGTGTTCGTACGACAGATTTAAAGCATATCGCAGAGCCGACATCGTTATTACTACCTGATATGTTTTCTTTGGAGATGTGGGGTGGAGCTACATTTGATGTGGCGTACAATTTCTTAAAGGAAGATCCATGGGATAGACTTTTAACTTTAAGAAAGCAGATTCCAAATGTATTATTCCAAATGCTACTCCGAGCTTCAAATGCTGTTGGATATAAAAATTATCCAGACAATGTGATTCGTGAGTTTGTGGAGAAATCTGCATATGCAGGTATCGACGTATTCCGTATTTTTGATAGTCTGAACTGGGTTAAAGGGATGGAAGTAGCTATTCAAGCCGTAAGAGATACGGGGAAAATAGCTGAAGCGGCCATTTGTTATACAGGAGACATCCTTGATACATCGAGACCGAAGTATAACTTAAACTACTATAAGGATTTGGCTAAAGAACTCCAAAATCAAGGGGCACATATTTTAGCTATTAAGGATATGGCAGGTTTATTAAAACCAGAAGCTGCATATCAATTAATTTCTGAATTAAAAGAAACCATTGATATTCCGATTCACCTACACACTCATGATACAAGTGGAAATGGAATATTTACGTATGCAAAAGCCATCGAGGCTGGTGTTGATATTGTAGATACAGCATTAAGCACAATGGCAGGATTAACATCACAGCCAAGTGCAAATACATTGTACTATGCACTTGAAGGCAATGATCGTAAGCCGAAGGTAGATATTAAAGCGTTAGAACAGCTTTCTTACTACTGGGAAGATGTGAGAAAGTACTACCACGATTTCGAAAGTGGAATGATGTCTCCACATACAGAAGTGTATCAGCACGAAATGCCAGGTGGTCAATATAGCAATCTTCAACAACAAGCTAAAGCAGTTGGCCTTGCTGACCAGTGGGAAGATGTGAAAGAAATGTACGCGCGAGTAAATCATATGTTTGGTGATATCGTTAAAGTTACTCCGTCTTCAAAAGTCGTAGGTGATATGGCATTGTATATGGTTCAAAACGATCTAACGGAAGAAGATGTCCTTTCTAAAGGAGATAGTCTTGATTTCCCTAATTCGGTTGTAGAATTATTTGAAGGATATTTAGGACAGCCTGTTGGAGGCTTCCCAGAAGAACTTCAAAAAGTGATCCTAAAAGGTCGCGAGCCAATCACGGTAAGACCTGGAGAACTATTGGAGGATGTTGATTTTACAGCTTTAAAAGAAAAGTTATTCAAAGAATTAGGAAGACCTGTAACGAGCTTTGATGCCATTGCTTATGCATTATATCCAAAGGTATTTAAAGACTATACGGCTATGGTGGAGCAGTTTGGCGAAATTTCGGTGTTAGATACACCTACTTTCCTATACGGGATGAGACTAGGAGAGGAAATAGAAGTCGAAATTGAAACAGGTAAAACATTAATCGTGAAGCTTATCTCTATTGGTCAGCCTCAAGCTGATGGTACTCGTATCGTCTACTTTGAGTTAAATGGACAGCCGAGAGAAGTAGTTATTAAGGATGAAAGTATTAAATCCACAGTTGCCACTAAGATTAAAGCTGATCCGAAGAAAGAAACTCATATCGGAGCTTCAATGCCAGGGACAGTGATTAAAGTGTTAGTCTCTAAAGACGAAAAGGTCGAAAAAGGTGATCACTTGATGATTACAGAAGCTATGAAAATGGAAACGACCGTTCAAGCTCCGTTCTCAGGCTTTGTTAAAGATATTTATGTTTCAAATGGTGAAGCCATTCAAACGGGTGACCTACTAATCGAGTTACAGAAATAAACAGAAAAAAGGTGTTGCACATATGTGCAACACCTTTTTTATAGAGCGTGATTATTTTTCTTATTAAGAGCAATCTGATTCTTTTTACTTCGAGTAACGAGGAGGATAAAATAGCTTAATACTCCGAATAAGCAAGAGATAAAAAATGCGTGAGCTAATGCGACTGTTAAGTTCAGTCGAGTGAAAACGATTAAGGCTCCAGTCATTACTTGGAGTGATACTAGAATAAATGCTATTGTCCAACCCCAAACAATAACCTTCTCATTTTTGTAATGTTTATAAGCTAATACAGTAATATAACCAATCCAAAGGAAAATTAAACCAGCTGCGAATCTATGTCCCATCTGTACCCATTCAAAAAAATTCGTAGGTAAGCCAATTGCGTTATTCAAACAGAAAGGCCAGTCTCTACATACGAGGCTAGCATTCACATGCCTTACTAGTGCGCCAGTGTAAACGACTACATAACTGTATACGCTAACTCCTATAATATGCTTACGCAAACGTGAATCAATGATTAATTTATGAGCTTCAAAACGCTTGTCTATCTCAAAAATAAGAAGTGTTAAAAGTAAAACAGCAGCGAATGAAATCAAAGAGATACCAAAATGTAAAGCTAGTACAAAATCTGACTGTCCCCAAACAACTGCGGCAGCACCGATTAATCCTTGTAATACGAGGAAGAAAAAAGATAATGCCGATAAAAATTTTGTCTCACGGATATGACCAATCGTTTTCCATGACCAAATGGATAATACCAATACCATTAAGCCAACTACACCAGAAACAACACGGTGAGCAAGTTCAATAATTAACTCGAGTGATATGTCAGTTGGAATAAGTTGACCATTACATAACGGCCAAGAACGGCCACAACCCATCCCGGACTCTGTTTTTGTAACAAGTGCTCCTCCTAAGAGAATGAATAACATACCAATCGTTGTAAGGACAGAAAACCATTTTAAGGCCCTGTTCAAAAAAATCACCTTCTCATTCCAAGTTCACAAATTTGTCATAAGTTTCTATTGACATGTATAATGAACAGTATAATAATAACCACATTTTAATATATCTTTATCATAACGAATAAGTAGAAAAAAAAATAGAAGTTAATATGAGAAATACTGCATTTTTGATACTACACAAACTACTTAATTTTTACAATATATATTATGTATTTAACAATATGAATGAATTGGAAACTAATAGGTTGTTTTCGAAATATAATTATAGGTATGGATGGAATACATATTTTAATTTGTTTTAAAGGAAATACACACTTAATATAACTGCGAAAAAGTTATATTAACAAAATAAATGGGCTGTTTTAATAAAGAAACCGAGACACAAATTATTCAAAAATAATTCAAAAAAAGTTCACAAAAATGGAACGAAGTATGATTTAATAGATTGAGGAAATGTTATTTTTCTACACAAATATTTAACATTATTTCCACTATTAAGATAATGAAAACTATTGGCAGAATATTGACTAAAATCGGTGATAGTCGTTTTTCATTACAATATAGCATTAAAGCTAATAATGTACTATAGTTATTGTAGTGTCGTGAGACCGGATTTGTGTTCATGGAAAGGAGGAGATGAAATGGCGGGCTCAAGATCAATAAGTGAAGCAACGATAAACGGCGATGATAACGGCATTGATCTACCAAAGACAAATGCATGGAAGGATTTCCTTGCACTAATTAAAATTGGCATTGTAAACTCCAATTTAATTACTACCTTTACTGGACTTTGGTTAGCGCTTCACTTTGGAGAAAAAAGCTTCTTTTCAAATCTAGATATTGTTTTTTATACGTTGATAGGATCGTCGCTCATTATAGCAGGTTCCTGTGCCATAAATAACTACATTGATAGAGATATTGATCCTCTTATGGAACGTACTAAGGATAGACCAACAGTAACGGGAAATGTTCAACCACGAAAAGTGATTATAATGGGGTTAACTCTTATAACTATAGGTACTATTTTTCTCGCATTAACCACATTAACAGCTGTTGTAATTGGACTTGTAGGAGTGTTTAGCTATGTTGTCCTTTATACAATGTGGTCAAAACGCCAACTTGTTTCAAATACCATCATAGGAAGTATATCAGGTGCCGTACCACCACTGATTGGTTGGTCAGCGGTTGATGGGGATTTGAGTATCATGGCATGGAGTTTATTCCTAATCATGTTTGCTTGGCAACCACCGCATTTTTATGCCCTAGCGATGAGAAGAGTAGAAGAGTATAGGGCTGCTAACATTCCTATGTTACCAGTAGTAAAAGGCTTTGAAACAACAAAAAAACATATCATTTTATGGATTGTTTCCTTGTTGCCGCTTCCATTCTTATTGACCAGCTTAGGTATACCATTCCTAATCCTAGCGTCAGCTTTAAATGTAGGATGGTTAGTTACTGGTTTATATGGCTATAAGAAAAAGGACGATATGAAATGGGCAAAGATCATGTTTGTCTATTCTCTACAATATCTAACTATTCTTTTTGTAGCTATGGTAATTGTCACACTAATATAAAATATGTTTTGTTAGAAAAACCTTTCCCTACTGTCATTAGGGAGAGGTTGTCTATAAATTTTTTTACTGATCAAACATTTCAGGGAAGAAATATTTTACGAAAGAGGGGTTTGATTAAGCTATGAAAAGGCTTGCGAAATGGCGAATGATTTCAATGATTGCAATCATAACGCTACTACTTTCCGGATGTGGTGAACCGTTCTTGTCAACGCTACAGCCAGCCGGTGAGGTTGCTAAAGAGCAATTCGATTTAATGATGTTATCTGTGGCGATAATGGTAGGGGTAATTATCGTCGTAACCTTGATCTTCGCGATCGTGGTTGTAAAATTCCGCCGCAAGGATGATAGCATTCCAAAACAGGTGGAAGGAAGTCATAAGCTAGAAATCATTTGGACTGTTATCCCAATTATTCTACTTCTTATTCTTGCTGTTCCAACAGTAGCTTCTACATTTAAGTTTGCTGATGTTTCTGAGATGGATAAGAAAAATGAAGAGGGTAAAACGGATGCATTAGTTATCAATGTCCGTGCTAGCCTTTATTGGTGGGAATTTGAGTATCCAAACGAAGAAATTATTACGAGTCAGGACTTGGTTGTTCCTACAGGACAAAAGGTGTACTTTAACTTAAAGGCGTCTGATGTAAAGCACTCTTTCTGGATTCCAGCGGTTGGTGGAAAGATGGATACAAACACTGATAACGTGAACCGATTTTATTTGCAATTTGATGAACAAAAAGCAAATGAAGCTGGAGATTTATTTTACGGGAAATGTGCGGAGCTTTGCGGACCATCTCACGCTCTAATGGACTTTAAAGTTAAAGCGATTTCACCAGATGAGTTTGACCAGTGGGTTGCTGATATGCAATCTGTCAAGGAACCTGAAACGGCTGAAACTCCTTTAGCTCAACAAGGTCAAGAAGTCTTTAATAACAGCTGTATTGGTTGTCATGCTGTAACACCAGCAACTGGTGCTCCAGAAGCTGCTCGTCTTGGACCAAATCTAACAAACTTTGGTGAAAGATCTCGTATTGCAGGTGTATTAGACCATACAGAAGAAGAACTTAAAAACTGGATTTCTGATCCTGAAGCTTATAAGCCAGGGAACAAAATGACAAATGCATACAACACATTAACTCCAGAAGAACTAGATGCTGTATCAGAATACTTAATGAACTTAAAGGTACAGGATTAATAGGGGACTTTGTTTGAAAGGGAGGCAGAATTGTGAGTACCTATGCTCAGAAAAAGGGGTTCGGTGCGACTTTGTGGGAATACTTAACTACAGTAGACCATAAAAAGATCGCTATCCTTTACTTAATTGCTGGTGGACTATTCTTCGTTCTAGGTGGTCTAGAAGCAATGTTTATTCGTATCCAGCTAGCTGTACCAAACAATGATTTTGTAAGCGCTGGATTATATAATGAAATTTTAACCATGCATGGAACAACAATGATTTTCTTAGCAGCTATGCCACTGTTATTTGCTTTTATGAATGCCATTATGCCATTACAAATCGGAGCTCGTGACGTTGCGTTTCCATTTGTCAATGCACTTGGATTCTGGTTATTCTTTTTTGGTGGTATCTTCTTAAATCTATCTTGGTTTTTAGGAGGAGCACCAGATGCAGGTTGGACCTCTTATGCATCTCTATCGATGGCATCTGAAGGACACGGGATAGATTTTTATGCACTAGGGTTACAGATTTCTGGTGCGGGAACGTTAATGGGGGGAATTAACTTTCTAGTAACGATTATCAATATGCGTGCACCTGGTATGACATACATGAGAATGCCATTGTTTACATGGTCTACGTTCGTGGCATCAGCACTTATCCTATTTGCATTTCCTCCGCTTACAGTGGGACTATTCTTGCTGATTTTTGACCGTATGTTTGGTTCAAACTTCTTTGATGTTGCAAATGGTGGAAATACAGTCATTTGGGAGCATTTATTCTGGATCTTTGGACACCCAGAAGTGTATATTTTAGTCTTACCGGCATTCGGTATTTTCTCGGAAATTTTTGCTACTTTCTCGAGAAAGCGTCTGTTTGGATACTCATCTATGGTGTTCGCTACGGTTCTTATTGGATTCTTAGGATTCATGGTTTGGGCTCACCATATGTTTACAACTGGATTAGGTCCAATTGCTAATGCAATCTTTGCTGTTGCAACGATGGCAATTGCTGTTCCAACTGGTATAAAAATCTTTAACTGGCTCTTCACTATGTGGGGAGGAAGCATCAAGTTCACAACACCTATGCTTTATGCCGTTGCATTCATTCCATCTTTCGTAGGTGGAGGGGTAACAGGGGTTATGCTTGCTTCAGCAGCAGCTGACTACCAATACCATGATTCTTATTTCGTAGTTGCCCATTTCCACTATGTTATTGTTGGTGGAGTTGTATTTGGTCTTTTAGCAGCAACCCATTTCTATTGGCCAAAAATGTTTGGAACAATGTTAAACGAAGCATTAGGAAAAATCACTTTCTGGTTATTCTTAATTGGATTCCACTTAACATTCTTTATCCAGCATTTCCTTGGATTAATGGGGATGCCAAGACGTATTTTTACATTCTTACCTAACCAAGGTTTGGATGCTGGGAACTTAATAAGTACAATTGGTGCATTCTTTATGGCGATTGCTACATTAATCTTGTTAATCAACATTGTGATTACAAGTGTGAAAAATGAAAAGGTTGGAAATGATCCTTGGGAAGATGGACGTACACTTGAGTGGGCAATTCCATCACCACCACCTTTCTACAACTTTAAACAGCTTCCGCTTGTTCGTGGATTAGATCCACTATGGATTGAAAAAATGGAAGGCAAAAAAGGTATGACACCTGCTGAGCCGCTTGGTGACATTCATATGCCAAACAACTCATTTACTCCATTTATGATTTCACTAGGATTATTTGTGGCCGCATTTGGTGCGCTATACCGTGAAGATTATAATTGGGGTGTATTGGTTCTGATCGCAGGAATGGGTATCACACTTTTATCAATGTTTGTTCGTTCTGTTAAGGATGACCATGGCTTCCATATTCACAAGGAAGATTTATTAAACGATGATGATAAGGGGGGGAAGGCATAATGCATGTAGAAGATAAGTTTACTGCTGAAACATGGCCTGCCGCACCTGAAAAGCAAACCCTTGAAGGAAAAAATAAGTTTTTAGGTTTTTGGTTATTTTTAGGTGGAGAAACGGTTCTCTTTGCATCACTTTTTGCAACTTACTTAGCCTTAAAGGATAAGGTTCCAAATGCTGAACACGCTCTAGCAAAGGATCTTTTCGAATTACCGCTAGTATTTGTAGCAACGATGCTACTTTTAACTAGTTCGTTAACAAGTGTATATGCAATGTACCACATGAAAAACTTCAATTTCAAAAAGATGCAGCTATGGTTAGGCTTAACTGTGCTGCTAGGATTTGCATTCTTGCTTCTTGAAATTTACGAGTTCAATCACTATGTACATGAATATCATCATACATTTACTAGTAGTGCATTTGGATCTGCCTTTTATACTCTTGTTGGTTTCCACGGGGGTCACGTTGCTTTCGGTCTTCTATGGATCGTCACTTTAATGGTGAGAAATGCAAAGCGTGGGTTAGATTTGTACAATGCGCCAAAGTTCTATGTTGCAAGTCTTTACTGGCACTTTATTGACGTGGTGTGGGTATTTATTTTCACGGTAGTATATTTAATGGGAATGGTGGGATAAACTGATGGCAAGTGAACAAACACATTCAGGTAACCCTAGAGTAGACATTGAATATCGTAAAAAGAAAAGTGCAGAGGAAATGCGCTATCAAATTGTATCATTTTCTATGATGATCTTTTTGACATTTGTAGCATTTATTGCTGTAGGCTATGGTGATTTTTCGGCATGGTTTATCGTTCCTTTCATTCTTTTGCTAGCTGTCGTGCAAGTAGTCTTTCAATTATATTACTTCATGCATATGAGTCATAAGGGACATGAAGCGCCAGCGCTTTTCCTATATTCAGGTTTATTAGTTGGGTTAATAACAATATTAGCTTTTATGACCATTATTTGGTGGTAAGTGTATGAAAGAAAATCGGCTTCCTGAGCCGATTTTCTTTTTGCGCTAAATATAGGAAGAAAACCTCAATCGTTGTAGTATGCAAGACAAATCAGGTATAATATAACTGACTTAAAAATAACGAGGTGATCGTCATTGTCGCTTGATATATTTGGATTTAGGGCATTGTGGAGTCCATTTTTCCTAATCCTTTTACTTGTGTTTTTAGCTACCTATTTTCTCGTAACTACGAAGTACCGATCTCTCTTTTCAAAATCTGAGGTATTAACTAAAAAACAATGGATTAGCTTTACATCAGCTATGGTACTTTTGTATGTGGTGAAGGGATCTCCCATTGATTTGTTAGGACATATAATGTTTTACGTTCATATGATCCAAATGGCCATTCTATACTTAGTGATTCCTATTCTATTTATTTATGGAATTCCTCCATGGATGTGGAGATCGGTATTATCTAAACCAATCATCAAACCATTGTTTGGATTTTTCACAAAACCTCTAATTGCACTTATTCTTTTTAATGGAGTGTTTTCTTTCTACCACGTTCCTAATATTTTTGATATTGTAAAAACAGATATGTGGTTGCATGCCATCTATACTTCGGCATTATTTTTATTAGCGATTTGTATGTGGTGGCCACTAGTGAACGAGTTAGAAGAGTATGAAACATTAAACGGGTTGAAAAAGGTAGGTTATATCTTTGCAGATGGAATTTTATTAACACCAGCATGTGCTTTAATTATCTTTGCAGATACACCGATGTATACTACTTTTTCTGATCCAAACGCATGGGCAAGCGCACTTGAATTATGTGTTCCATCAACGACGCTAGCTTCATTAAATTTAAGTGGGCCAGAGATGTTTAATTCAATGTCGCTGCTTGAGGATCAACAAACGGGTGGAGTGCTCATGAAGGTCATACAAGAGGTTGTGTATGGTGTGATCTTAGCACAGGTGTTCTTTAATTGGTTCAGAAAGGAACAAACGATTGATGAGTTACCTGTAAATCAAACTACCTTTCAACCAGAGCCTACTAAATAAAATAAGTTTTTAAGAGGAGAAACAAATGGATTTCACATTACCTATTTTACCTACAATTAGTACAACCTTTATTGTGCTAAGTGGTCTAACTGTTGCGATTGGATGGTGGCAAATCAAGCAACGTAAAATAGAGGCCCATCAAAAAACGATGTTTTTAGCAGGAATATTCGCTATTATCTTCTTTGTCATCTATGCTAGCCGAACCATCTTTATTGGTAATACAGCGTTTGGTGGACCAGATGATATTAAAATTTACTATACAATCTTTTTGATCTTTCATATTACATTAGCAACGGTTGGAGCAGTATTAGGGATCATTTCGTTGTATACAGGCTATAAAAAGCAACTAGAAAAGCATAGAAAACTTGGGCCCATTACTAGCATCGTGTGGTTTTTTACTGCTATTACAGGTGTAGCGGTATACCTGCTATTGTACGTCATATACCACGGAGGAGAAACCACCTCTGTTATTAAAGCAATACTAGGGTTTTAATGATGCATAAAAGCGCTACAAGTAATTGTGGCGCTTTTTTTTGAATATGTTTTACAGAAGTTGTGATATGGGGTGAGAATGATGGAATTTGTTGTATTAACAGAAAATGATTATGAGGAAGCCATGAAATTGTCAATGTATGCCTTTCAATATAAGGTAAGTGCGGATGATATCCCTAAAAGAAAACAGATGCTAAAATCCCACGACATTCTTGCGGTCAAGGATGGAGAAAAACTTGTTGCAAAATTACATATTATCCCGTTTTCTATTTATATAAACGATAACAAATTTCAAATGGGAGGCATAGCTGGAGTGTCAACGTATCCAGAATACCGGCGTCACGGCTATGTGAAACAACTTATTACTGAAGCCTTACAACATATGAATCAGAAACAGCAATACATATCCTTTCTTCACCCTTTTGATGTCCAGTTTTATCGTAGATTCGGTTGGGAGCTTTTTGCAGATAACAAAAAGGTAACGATTGAGAAGAAAGATTTAGATATGTTGCCTTCAAACCAAGGGAAAATTTTAAGAGACATTCCTAAGGATGAAAGAGCACAAATTGAAAGAGTATATGAGACTTATGCAGCATCTCATAGTGGTATGCTTGTTCGAACACAAAAATGGTGGAAAGACCACGTATACAGTGAGGACCATTTGGCTGCGTATGTGAATGACAATGGTGATTACGAAGGTTATCTCGTCTATTCAGTGAAAAATAAAGAGATGGAAATCATTGAAATTATTACTTGTACTCATCAGGCAGCCATTGGACTATGGAATTTTATCTGTCAGCATGACTCCATGATTGACAAGGTAGTAGTTACCACTTCGACTCATGACCTATTTCCATACTACTTAAAACAACCAAAACAAAAGACGGATGTTCACCCATACTTTATGGCTAGAATTGTTAATGTAGAAGGGTTTTTAAAATCCTACTCCTTCGAGTTAACTGGTGAAAAGGTATTTATTCATGTAAATGATGAATACTGTAGTTGGAATATTGGTTCGTATTTACTTTCTGATGATTCTTTTACAGCTTACAAGGAGAAAGAAGGAAGTGTTTGTGCACATCCACCTAAGGTTGGGTTGCAAATGGGCATAGGAACATTGTCTACGCTATTGTTAGGATACAAAACTGCTGATGAGCTGTATCACCTTGGAGAAATTACAGGAAGCATAGATGATCTACAGAAGCTTAAAAGGAAAATTCCAAGATTACGTCCATATTTTCCGGATTTCTTTTAATGCATGTAAAATGCGCAGACTTCAAATATGAAGACTGCGCTTTTTTAAATTTTAAAATTCAGCTTAATAATGCCAGCTTCTTTTGCCGAATTGAATGCGATTAATAGTAAAGGGCCAATAATAAACCCTAGAATTCCTAGCAACTTAAGACCAAGGTACATTGCTATTAAAGTAGATAATGGTGAGAGACCAATATGTGTTCCCATCACTTTCGGCTCGACCGTCCGACGGATAATTAACAATATAGCTGCTAAAATAGATAGTTTTGTACCTAACACTACATCTCCAGTTATGAAATGAAATAATGCCCATGGTGCCATGATCACTATAGACCCAATGATGGGGATAAAATCTATAATCCAAATGATAGTGGCCATTAATAAAGCTACTTTTGGAGTAATAATGAATAACCCAATTAGTGTAACTAAGAAAATGAGTACAGAAACAAGAAATTGAGCCTTAAAAAATCCGATTACAACAAAGGATAGACGGGAGGTCATAAAATTAACTTTATCAGCTGTTTTCTCAGTTAAATGGCTATATAAAGAAATTTTTAACCTTTGTAAATCTAATAGGAAAAGAAATAGTGCAATCAAATACACTAAGAAGCTGACAAGATAGCTGGGTATATTTGTAAGCAATGACCGAACATTATCGATGTTTACGTAAGCTACTAAATCGTTTTTCGTTCCATTAAGAAAGGTTTGTACCTGGTTGCTAATTCCATCTACTACTTCCTTCGGTAATTCCTTAGCAGCAGAGGTTAATTTCTCTTCAGTATCTAGCCAAGCCCGATTGATCTCATTTATTAGCTGAGGAGCGTATTCAACAACTTGTATGGCTTCTGTAATGACTTTTGTAACAATGAAATAGCCGGTCACCCCCACGAAGAGTAAGAAGCCCAAAAATACAACTAAAACAGATACTTTCCGATTAAGTTTGGTGCGATTTTGTAACATTCGTACGAGAGGGTCAAGGAATAATGCTGTTATAAATGCAGTGATCAAAGGAATAGATACGGGCAGAATAAGATATAACAACAGGGCTGCTATACAGACACCTATAAAAATTAATAAATACCGTTTCTTAAAAAAGCTGAGTAACAAAGTTGTTCTCCTTCCATAAATAAAAAATATTTGTTAATTTCGGAACACTTAAATTATAGTATGCATTTAATAAAATAACCAATGAAAATAATAAAAATATGAATTTAAATAGTTTGTTGTGTTTATTAGACGAGCCTAAAAGGAGGGATTATGTTGGTAAGTATGTTTGAGCAAAATGAAAGCAATCGAGCCGTTCACAACATTATTTCAGCAATAGTCGAGTCTAATATAAATGAAAGCGATGACTATGTCCTATTCAAAAAAAGAGGACCTATTATTGATTGCTTCCAAGGACCATTTCATTCCAAAAAAAGTCAAACGTATGAAGTGATTTTGAAAGAAAGTGTTGTTGGGATTATATTAAGAATAAGTGCCATTAATTATAGGGGAATTATCGGTAAAATAGAAAATTTACAGGCTGCAATTCAAGAGGAAGTATACCTGTTGACGGGGTATAAAGTAAGTTATATTGACGTGAAACTTAGATAATAAAAAAGACGCAAAATGCGTCTTTTTTATTTAGAAAATTTCTCCACTTCTACTTTTACTTCGTTTAGAAGCTTTTCGCATTGGCTGACAAGTCCTTTTGGAAAAGTTTCACCTTCACCGTATTCTACACCGTGTGGATAATAATGCTTTCCTAATAGCGGTGTCATTAATTGAACGGTTGCTTTGTGTGCTCCAACATCACCTTCTACAGCATATCCGAATACACGAAGATAGAAAGTTCCTTCTTTTAGGATAAACTTACGGTCGTATGTTACTCTTTCATAGTCCCATTGTCCTTCACGAACTAACCCATGATCAAGCATCACTTCGTCTAAACGATTTAAATCTGCTTTTACGCTCTCAAGACCTACATTTTCAAACTTCATTATTTTCCCTCCTACAAACACGATCCCCGTCTACTTGAAACTGAAATGTTCAATATGTAACGATAAATTCTTCATTTTTAATAATAGTAGAAATTATAGGAAGTTGCAATGAGAACGTTCACAAAAGTAACATATGTTTTCTCATATACACTGCGGAATAGTTGACCATACAAAAGGGAACGATAAAACTGATGATATTTTTTAGGAGGGCTCAGGATGAAGACCATAAATGAGTTGATGACTAAGGAAGTCGAATGCTGCACGCTTCTTGATAATGTGTACGAGGTCGCACTTAAAATGAAAGAGCTAAACGTAGGTGCGATTCCAATTGTCGATGGTGATAAGTTAATCGGAATGATTACCGATCGTGATATTGTCGTTAGAGGTGTTGCTGAAAAACATCCTGGTTCGACAAAAGTCGAAGATATCATGAGTAAGCAGATTATAACGGTATCACCTGAAACAACTGCTAGAGAGGCAGCTGAATTAATGGCCAAGCATCAAATTCGACGTCTTCCAGTAACAGAAGGAAAAAAACTAGTTGGAATAGTAGCTCTAGGGGATTTGGCTGTTGAAAAGATCACCGACTATCAAGCCGGTAAGGCCTTATCTGACATTTCCGAACATACTTCTTCTGACATGCATTAATAAAGGCACCTTTTGGTGTCTTTATTTTATTTATGTACAGAGCCTGGTAGAGTATAATAAGATAATAACTACTTTATTATCCTATTTTATTTTCTATGAAATACTATACTATTTATATAATGCTTGCATACAATGATAGAAAGAATGATAGAGAGGAGGATGGCCTCTGAGAAGTTTAGGAAGAATATTGATATTGATTACTGCAATCTTAGGAATTGTATTTTATTTAAATATTCAAAATGGTGACGAGGAGATACTCGTAGAAGACGGTACGCAAAAGAAAGGAAGTAACCAGGACATTTCAAATAATTCGAGCGATGAAGGAACAAACTCTGAAAGACCAACGGACGGAGTTTCTACTTATATCGGAATGTCTAAAGAAACCTTAGAGGAAAACCTAGGCCAACCTAACAGAGTAGATCAGACTTATTATGGGTTTGATTGGTGGATTTATAATGCAGACCCTGCAAATTATTCTCAGATTGGTGTGAAAGACGGGAAGGTAGTAACCGTTTATGCCATCGGTTCGGAAGTGAATATAAGTCCCTTTAAGATAGGCCAACATGTAGATGAAATCTTTTCTTCTAGTTATGTAGAAACAGAAATAGGGTTAGATTTTGAGGGGAGTTCCTATCAATTTGAATTATCAGAATCGGATCTAAATACAAGGCCATTGTTGAAAATGGGGGATATTTTCGTTCAACTCTATATTGATAAATTTACGGCTACATTATCTAGTTTTAGGGTAATGGATGCAGAAACTTTATTGAAGCTAAGACCATATGAACTGGTTTATTTTGGTGAGTTGCAAGAGATTGAACCAGATGAGATGGTACCAGATGAAAAAGTAGAGGATGCAAATGAAAAACAAATATATGATATTACAAATATTATGAGAATGAGATTTGGACTGGCTAGCTTACAGTGGGACGAGAAAACGGCAACAGTAGCCTATGGACATAGCAAGGATATGGAAGAAAGCAATACTTTTTCGCATACATCTGAAAAGTTCGGCGAGCTCACCGATCGCTTAGAGGCCGGGGAAGTTTTTTATCAGGTAGCTGGTGAGAATATTGCCGCAAACTATGCGGATGCTCCAGCAGTTATGGAAGGCTGGTTAAATAGTAAAGGTCACCGGGAAAGCTTATTAAACGAAGACTTTACCCATATCGGAGTAGGTGTGTATAAAAAGTATTACACGCAAAACTTTATCCAAGCTTGGAAAGAATGACAAAAAGGAGCTGAGTGCTCCTTTTTTTACTTTAAAGTATATCATATCTACCAAATCGAAAATGACCTTCCTTCCAATTACCGTACACTCGCACTTCAACTCCGATCTCGAAATCATTGGTAAGGACTTTCCCTTTTACAATTGGAGTAATCTTTGAGACAACAGTTGTTGTCCCGTTATGAATAAGTGTGAGTTTGACTATATGTATATATCGATGATAATAAAAACGTTCTTTTGTTATATTTATTTGATGAATCTTTCCTGTTACAATTGCTTCTTCATATACTTGCTCTAATGCTAACCATTGCTCCGTATGAGATTGTAACTCACGCTTTGAAATAAGATAAAAATAAATAATAATGATAGGTATTACAATGGCAGTTACCAAGTGGGTTCACCCTATATTTTTTTTTCAATGACAAGAAAACTACCTGTCCCAATGGCTATCTTAACACCATCTGAACGGTGAATTTCTGCGGATAATACGAGTGTTTTTGAGCCTTTATGTTCCATTTTCGCTGTACAGACCATATGTTCTCCAATTCCAGCGGCAATATAATTTATATTCAACTGAGTTGTGACGGCACCATACCCTTCAGGGACAAGTGAATTTGCTAATACACCCATTGCTGTATCAAGCAAAGTTGCGGTCATTCCTCCATGTACAATATGCAAAGTATTATATAAAAGTGGAGAAATAGGAATGGTTATTTCACAATCATCATCCGATATTTTCCGTTCCATTTGCAAAAGGCTAGAGATAAACGTGGTGTTATCCCATTATATCCCTCCCTTTATCTTTCCTATCCTTTCCATTTTATCATGAAATCTTTGGTGCACATATTTTTCTTTTTTTCATATCGTATTATAGGCATTCGTTTATGTTGAGGTGAAATAAAATGGCCAAAAAGCAACTACATCCTTCCGTACAAAAGTTCAAGGAGTATGTTCGAGCCCACCCTGAACTTATTAAGCAGGTTAGAAGCGGGACAAATACTTGGCAAGAGTTATACGAGGAATGGTATCTATTCGGTGAGGAGGATTCTAAAGAAGATGGAACTGATGATCATCGTAGCCAATCAACGGAATCTACAAAAGAAACTTCAACGGAAGAATCATCTAAAAAGGACTGGATGTCAACGGTACTAGGTGCTGTAAGGAATATGGATCCAAACCAGCTTCAACATCATATCGTGAGTATTAGTTCTGCCTTAGGTGCGATTCAAGGTGTGATTTCCTCCCTACAAGGAGGGAATAGTAGCCCAAATCCACCTAAAAAAAATGTAAGCCCACCGTCACATCCGTTTCACTTTAGACAAGATTAGAAGGGGGCTATTAGATGAGAGAAGAAATTAATGAGTATTTACGTATGCAACCGCAATTAAAACAATTCTTAAGGGAACAGCCCATTTGGTACAGAAAGCTAGGAAGAAATCCACATGACATACAAAGCTTTGAAATTTCAGCATTACACCATTATAAAAAGACCATTCCTCATCGTGTGGAGCAACTCAATCATAGTGTGCAAATGGCGAATATGATGATGAGCATGTTTCAAGCCATGAATAGTAACCAATAAGCAGCCTTCACTTTACAAGAGTTTGAAGGCTTTTTGGTTGGATTTTTGACTAAGCTTGCTGATAATTGCACAAAATATGTAAAATTGTGTGATTGGGGGCAGCAAAGTTGGTAAAGAAAATGGTATGTGTTTTTCTGATTGGACTTATGTTAAATGCTTGTCATAAAGATATCCCAGATCCTGAAGTGAAAAAAGAAATATCTATTGTTCCTATGCACACTGTACGAGCAGAAAATGATGTGGTCGTATTAGGAATGAAATCGGAACATTCATTTACAGTTCAGCATCATGTGAAGAGAAATAATGTTTACGTTGAGTGTTTTATTCCTGATATTTCATTTACCAATCGTAATACGAGCTTAATTGTCTCTGTGGATGGGAAACAGAAAAAAGTAGTAACAACAGCTGCCTTTATTATTAAAGGGCTTTCAAAAGGCTCTCACCAAATTCAATTACAAGTAGTTGAAAAAAATCAAAAACAAGAAGATATGATAAAAGATTTTGAAGTTCTCATAAGGTAGGATGTAAAAAGTTCATTTCTTCGCTCATTCATGGTAAAATATGAATCGGAGGTGAGCGGATTGCTTGCTACATCAGAAACTATAGAAATTCTAGAGTATGCAGAGGAATTGGCTTCAATGGTGCTAGAGTCAACCGTCGTTGAGGCTTATAATATATGCTTGAATAATGTAAAAAAAGATAGAGAAACACAAAACAAAATTAAAGCGTTCATACAAATGAAGGATCGTTATGAAGAGGTGGAACGTTTTGGAAGATACCATCCTGACTATAAAACTGTCATGATGGAAATCCGCAACTTGAAGAGAGAAGTCGATCTCGACCTTAATGTAGCTGAATTCAAAAAAGCGGAGAATGATCTACAAGCACTTCTTGATGAAATAAGTGTACTTATAGGTCGGTCAGTTTCTGACTTTATTAAAGTTCCAACCGGAAATCCTTTCTTTGAATCAAGTTGTGGTGGAGGTTGCAGCACAGGCGGTAGCTGTGGATGTTCATAAATTAACTGTAAGCATAGGAGAATTCCTATGCTTTTTTTATGCCCATGTATGTGTTAGAATAAAAAGACAATTGTGTAATTAAAAAGGAGTAAAGCGATGCTAGGTCAACGTCAAGGAATTATTGTATGGCTATTTTCTCTTAAGCAAGCGAAAATGCTTCGCAAATTTGGGAATGTTCATTACGTATCAAAAAGATTGAAGTACGTGGTCTTATATTGCAATCAAGATGAAACGGAAACAGTCATGGAAAAAATAAAAAGCTACTCCTTTGTTAAAAAAGTCGAGCCATCCTTTAAACCTTTCTTAAAGGTTGAATACGAGAATTCGAGACCAGATAAGGCAAAGGAATACGACTATAAAATGGGAATATAAAAGATCAGGAGGGGATAACCTCCTGATCTTTTATTGTAGTGGAGCGATATAATGATTTAAACGCAAGATGCCTATTATATATTGATAGAATAATTCCTTTTCCGAAAAATCAGTAGAAGGTTTTACATCAAATTGAATAATTTCTTTCCTATATTCACTAGCTAACTTTTCAAATAACTCAAAACGCTTGTTTTTTGTCACATGTGGATTCGGAATTCCTTCACGACAAACATACAGTGGTTGGAAGTTGCCAGGATCAGTGGGCTTTAAAACAACGACTAATGAAGTGACTGATCTTTTATTTATTTCTGTATGTAACGCCATGAAATGCATGAGTCGATGTTTATTTGCTTTAGCAATTTCTAGTAACTCGTATATATCTGAATAGCCCTCTCCTAATTCAATAAACCTCTGGATCAATGAAATGACCTCCTTTTTTTGTATATGGACTTGCAGAGTGGTGTCGAACTAAGTCAAATTTCGTATTTCTTTCAAAAATACTGTGTGACGTGATTCTCTCTATCTGCTATTGTAATGGTAAGAGATTTAAGAGATTTTAACAAGGGGAATGGATATGTGGAAGATACCGTTCACATTTTTTATCATATTATCAGCTGTTATCAGTGGCTTGTTATTTTGGCAATGGGATGCCTATTCAAAAGAACTTGAACAGCCTGCTGACATGGAGAATGCGAATCAAAGGATTTCTATTCAAACAGAAACAGACATATTAGTAATCACGCAAAAGCTAAGTGGTCTTACAGGAAAAAAGGAAATTCCTTTTGTACTTCCTAGTGAAGTAATTTCCTGGAAATGTCTTCTTGAGGATGGAAGTGAATGTGGAAGACAGGAAGAAAGTGAAACATCACTTAAACCTGATAGTAAAGGAAATATCCAAATACAATTCACACTACCGATAAAAGTAAATGAAAAAGCCTTTCTTTTTAATCAATGGTTAGCTTCGTTTTCAAATGTACAAGTGACTGAAACAAAGGTCGAGCTTATCGATTCAACAAAAAGAAATGGAACATGGGTAATGGGTATTCCCTTAAAAGGAAACAAAAAGCTTGATCTTATTGATTATTATGTATTTGAGGGCCAATTAGCTAATCCCTCCCTTTATTGGCAGGCTGATTCTTTATTACAAGAAGAAGTCGACAGCAAGCTTATGATTTAATAGACTCTCGGAATAACTAAGTCATTTTTATGGGATTTGTAAAAAAATAACTGGAAATTAGCTTCGATTCGATGAAAATTCCTTTTTTTCATTTCCTTTTTCAAAAAAATGCATACCAAATAAGCCTTGCTTATAAAATTTTTAAAAATGATTAAGCAGACTTTTTAAAAATGACATTTTCGAGATTCAGCTTTTCTTTTTTAACGTCGTACCAAGCATCAATATGTTGGCACATCATAATGGCATAAGTCCGAATGTACCACATTTTCGTGGAACGATGACGACCTAATTCTAAATGATAATCAACCTTTTCACGTTTGTTCGACCGTTCTACAGATGTACGACGCTTATAAGTTAGCTTCCACTTTTCAGACGTTCTCGGAGTCTTAGTAAACAACCGAAGGTTGTCCTTCCGGAATGTATGAAATGTTCGACCGTATTTAGCTTTAGAACAGGGATTCTCACAAGTAATTTTTGTGCCGCATGCGAGTGGACATCTCCATTTCTGCCGGTTTTTGGATTTATCAAAACCATTGGGCTTCATTTTTAACCCTGCAGAACAAATTGGTGTCCCTTCGGGAGATATTTGTATATCGCTTTCAGTGCTGAAATTTTTCTTGGTTCGAACATTCAGATCAATGAAAGGCTCGATATTATAATGATCTAGCAATTCATAAATAGGTTCCGCATCATGAGCAGCATCCAAGAGAATCTTACCAATTGTGCCCAAGGTAGTGCGTTGCGAAAATTCAATAGAACTGGCAACAAGACTGACAGAATCATGCCGGGAAGCTGGTTGAAGTCTTGGATACAAGGGTAGGTCGTATCGACTGTCGCTAGTGGATAACATGTAGAGATGGTATCCGTTGAAGTAGCGTTCCCGTGAACTGTCCCACCCTGAGTCGATGTCAGGTTGGGAATAATGACGAGGATGGTTACAATTCGTTAGTCCTTGGGCACTGCATTCACAAGTACGCTTGCTTCTTGGAAATCTAGCCGTTTCAATCGGGGTACCGTCTCCGACAACCCCTAGAGCGTCCAAGTCTCCGAGTAAGCCTAGGTTCGCTGATACATGGAGAAATTGAGATTGAAATAATTCAAATAATCGATCGCTTGGCAGCACTTTTTTCTTAGCATCATAACGAAAAAAACGATCGATTAACTTTCTAACTATACCTGGACTTGATGGGGACGCTTTTTCGCCTTTCTTGGGTTTCTTCTTTTTCTTTTTTTGGCGTTTCGGTTTGATATTGGGTTTTATATTAGCGTTATCCCTTCCCCATAAACGGTGGAAAAAATCGTAGAAAGTCCCTATACCAGGAACTTTCCCCGGTTCAAAGCCACTCATGATGGCATAGAAAGGCACTCGATACAATTCATCAACCCATTCAGTAATACTGAGAGTTGGTTTAGCCAAAAGAAGCAAAAGGTAAGAGCGCATCATAGAAGACGGATCACGAGGCTCCGGACCTTTATTCGAATAAGAGCTCCGAAGCCACGAGGTAATCTGAGAAAGGTCAGTGATCCATAACTTGTAAATAATGGGCCAATCATTATTTACAATAGTAAGGACGTTACCAGAGTAATGCTTTCTTAATTGTTCTAAAACGAAGTTTTGGTAATCTTCATGACTAACGACAGTTGGCTTCACCTCAACACCCCAATTCACGGTTTATAAGGAAATAAATCCCTTCGCCGGCGATTATTGTGGTGTTTTCAAAAAGTCAAGTATTTTCGACAAAAAAATCAACAAAATTTCACTGAGGAATTTCCAATTCTTCTTATAAAACGTGAAACATCCCCCTACTAAAAGTAGGAGGAATCAAATAAAAATGGTACAAGAAAATCCTTGTACCATCTAACTCGGCGAATGCCGAGAGTCTATTTTACTCCGAGGAGGAGGGAAATCTTCACCCAATATTTAACTCCTTAAAGCAGATCTCTAACAGACCTCATGTATCTGTGATAATAACCAACGAGCTACAAGAGGGCAATGGCAACGGAATAATGATTACTCGTCCAAACATAAAACCAGAAATGATAGAAAAGAAACTACTTTACTCATTATTAAAATTAAAGTTTGAGAATCTTCCGATGGAACAAAGCTGGTTAGTTGATCTTCATGTGTCCTTGTTATTAAACATGGAAAGCCAAATTTCTAAAAGTAATCAAGCAATCCAAGAATTAAAATCGAAGCTGACTGAAAAGGAGTTAGAGAGCTATCTCCAAACGTTTTTGTCAGAGGAAACACTTTATACTCCTCCATATTTAGATGAAGTACTTGCAGGTGTAATGGGGAAACGAACAAGCTTCTTTGATGAAAATAAAAATGAAGACACGAAATTGATTCCGTTATATTTCTTAGAAAAGAGAAATATTTCTGTAAAGGGTAAAGTTCAGAAGAATCTTCACATTATTTATATGGGAGATCAAAAACTTTTCCCATTTGAGGAGACGTTATCATCCCTAGGTTTTCAAGTAAAGGTTCTTTCTGATCATGAGACCTTATTGCTTACAAAGGGACTAAATAGTTATCGCTTTTACGTTAATCAAAATATCTTTATTTATAATGAAGAAGACTATGGACTGTTAGAAAATCCACTGACGATGATTAATGATACCATTTATATTGATTATCAATGGTTAACCTCATTGTTTAACATACAGATTGATGAGGATGAGAATACGGTTTATCTGAAGGAATCAACCCATTAAAAAAAGAAAACCCTGCAGAAAATTTTCTGCAGGGTCCTTCTATATCCTACTGGATAGAAGGCAAAGGGAGAGGAGAAACCGGAGGAAGAACTTATGGGGAAACGTAAGTCTTCTCCGCGGTTGGCAACAACATCTCGAATAGATGTTGTTATTTACATTATTTCCACTCCTTGGATGGATATACACGAAAAAACGATATTTTCTTTATAAGTTACAACTATTGGCTTCATAAGGACATTATGATAGGATAAGAAGGAAATTTACATGATTATGAATTGATAGTGGTGAGACAATGAGGGTTGTATCTGGTGAATATAAAGGGATAGCATTGAAAGCGGTTCCTGGAAACTCAACAAGACCTACTACAGATAAAGTGAAAGAATCGATTTTTAATATCATAGGGCCTTATTTCAATGGTGGAATAGGACTGGATTTATTTGCTGGTAGCGGTAGTCTTGGGATTGAAGCGCTGAGTCGCGGAGTAGAAAACGTAATTTTTGTCGATCGTGATGGAAAGGCAATAGCTACAATTAAGGAGAACCTACAAACATGTGGGTTATTAGATCAATCAGAAGTATATAGAAACGATGCGGATCGAGCTTTAAAAGCAATAATGAAAAGGGAGATCAAGTTTGACTATATTTTTCTTGATCCTCCATATAAGAAACAACAACTTGAGCACTTGCTTGAAACCATACAAAATGAAAAACTCCTTACGAATAATGGAATTATTGTTTGTGAACACTCAAAGGATGTTGTCCTTCCTGTTGAGGTTGGAAGTTTGCAGCAAATGAAATTTGAGAATTATGGGATCATATCTATTTCAATTTATGCACTTAAATCGGAAGAAGAATAGGGAGTGACATCTTATGGCAAGTATTGCTGTTTGTCCAGGGAGTTTTGACCCGATTACATACGGCCATCTAGATATTATTACACGAGGTGCTAAAGTATTTGACGAGGTTTTTGTCGTAGTCTTAAGTAATTCATCTAAAAAACCTTTATTTTCAGTTGAAGAACGTACGGAAATGATCCGAGAAGTCACAAAGCACTTGCCGAATGTGAAGGTCGACTCATTTCAGGGGTTACTTGTGGATTATGCTAGTTCAGTCGGGGCAAGTGCCATTATTCGTGGATTACGAGCCGTTTCGGACTTTGAATATGAAATGCAAATCACTAGTATGAATAGAGTTTTAAATGACCAAATTGAGACATTCTTTATCATGACGAATAGTCAGTATTCTTTCTTAAGCTCAAGCATTGTAAAAGAAGTAGCAAAATACAAAGGGAAAATATCTGAATTGGTTCCACCTCTAGTAGAAAAAGCACTAATGGAGAAGAACACAGTCAAATAAATACATAAGAAAACGAGCACCTAGAAGTGCTCGTTTTCATTTTACATTTAATCTTCTTGTATAAACAAAAATATAGATTACTAGAGAAACAATGGTCACGAGTGGACCGATTTGTGCTAGGTAAGAGTACGTGTTTAAAGCCCAAGATCCTGTTTCTAGGACAGACACGGGTATGGCGTTTGAGGGCTGATCACTTTTTGCCAGTCCTTCATAAACGGTTCCCCATAGCAAAAAGGCATATATTGCAGCAAAAAAACCATGCATAATACGAGCAATAAAAAAAGGCTTAAACGCAATATCGGTTTGAGAGGTGATACTTGCTACTTGTGCCTGTACACTAAATCCGCTAAAGGCAAGTATAAAACTAGTAATAACCGCTTGTTGCATAAGGGTTGCTTCCTGAACCTGACTAGTTAGCTGACTTCCCAAGGTAATCTCAAACAATCCAGAAATATATGGAATGCTTAATACATCGGGTAAATGCAAGCTTACAAGGATAAATTCAACAAACTGTCCTAAAAAAGCGGTGATGTGTAGATGGAACAAAAGCTTGTTTATCACTGAAAATAATATGATAAATCCGCCAATCATAAGTAATGTCTGCACAGATGACATAACGGCATCACCGAGCATACGGCCTAAAGGTCTCTGTTCTTTCAATCTTGTACGATGCAATTCTCTTAATGCGAGAGTAATAGAGAATTTTTGCTCCTTGGTACGTTTTTTCTCCTCCGTGTCATTTCCGTAAAATCTCATAATTAACCCAACCGTAATATTGCCTAAATAGTGCGCTAATGCCAATAGAAAGCCGAGTTTTGCATTTCCAAAAAAACCAATGGAAACAGCTCCAAATATAAAGAGGGGGTTAGAGCAATTCGTAAAGGAAACTAATCTTTCTGCTTCTATTTTAGTTAATTGTCCTTCCTGTCTTAATCTAGCAGTGAGTTTAGCTCCTGAAGGGTATCCAGATGCCATCCCCATTGCCCAAACAAAGCCTCCTACACCAGGTACTTTAAATAGTGGGCGCATCAGGGGCTCTAATAATACTCCGATAAACTTAACAACTCCAAAACCTATAAGCATTTCTGAAACGATAAAAAAAGGAAGCAAAGAAGGAAAGACAATCTCCCACCACATGTCTAAGCCACGAATTGATGCATCAACAGATTCTTGTGGGAATGCTATCAACGAAATGGCCATTAATGTTACGGATAGTGCTAATACTACGGTTTTTAGTCTCGATCGAAACACACCTATATCCTCCCTTGAAGGTGAACTTACTGTGCAAGTATGGAAAGAAGTGATAAAATATGAGAAAAGTGGGGACCCCTACATGGAAGGTTACAAATACGGATTTCTTTAATAGGTCTTGTCCTCATAAATCAATATACTCATACAAAATGAAAATAGACCATAAGATTAGAATGTGTAACACAATCTTTTTAAAGGGGGAGGAGTACTTGTCTCGTCCGAAAATTGGATTAGCACTTGGTTCTGGTGGGGCAAGAGGCTTTGCCCATTTAGGTGTAATTAAAGTGTTACAAGCTGAAGGAATCCCTATCGATTTTGTTGCTGGAAGCAGCATGGGGGCACTTGTCGGCTGTTTTTATGGTGCAGGATTAGATGTAGAGAGGCTATATAAGCTTTCTAAAGCATTTAAAAGAAAATATTATTTAGATTATACTGTACCCAAGATGGGCTTTGTTGCTGGAAAACGAGTAAAGGAGCTTATCCGAGTATTTACTCATGGAAAAAATATTGAAGAATTAGACATCCCTGTTGCAGTGATAGCGACTGATTTAATGACTGGTGAAAAGGTCGTTTTCAGGCAGGGCCCAATAGCTGATGCAGTACGGGCTAGCATCTCTATTCCTGGAATCTTTGTGCCAGAAAAGCATAATGGTCGCTTACTTGTAGACGGGGGCGTTGTTGATCGAATTCCGGTTTCTGTCGTGGAAGATATGGGTGCAGATATTATTGTTGCGGTTGATGTTAGTCCAGTAAAATCCACAGCAGAAATTACAACAATTTATGATGTGATTATGCAAAGTATTGACATTATGCAAATGGAGCTCGTTTCAAATCGGGAAGTAAAGTCTGATATTATGATTCGTCCTCCTGTACAAATGTTTAATTCTCGCGCGTTTACAAATATCGAAGAGATTATTGCAATTGGTGAAGAAGAGGCTCTAAAAACCGTACCGAAGATAAAAGAGCTGCTAAGTAATTGGAAGGGGTACTAGAATAAAATGAACAAAAAATGGATCGGGCGTGCTGTACTATATACAATAGCCATCGCTTTACTAGTCGGCGCCTTTTTTTCACTACCCTATTATATAACAAAGCCCGGAATGGCAAAGGAACTCGAACCTATTATTGAGGTGGAAGGTGGGTACAAGGAAGAAGGGAGCTTCATGCTTACTACGGTTGTCATGGGGCAAGCAAATATATATACGTATTTGTTAGCAAAAATCAGTGAGTACCAAGAAATCTATCCTCTATCAGCCATTCGAGCGGAAGAAGAAAGCGATGAAGAATATAAAGTTAGGCAGTTGCATTCAATGTCAACCTCTAAGCTTGCAGCTATTGAGGTAGCTTATAAAAAAGCGAATAAACCGATTTCATTTGAATATAATGGAGTTTATGTATTAAGTGTAATGGATGGAATGCCTGCGATGGGGCAATTAGAGCCTGGTGATCGTATTTTTCAAGTAGATGAACTTAACTTTAAATCTTCAGAAGAGTTTATTACCTATGTAGGTGATAAACAAGCAGGGGATACAATCACTTTATATTTTGAACGTAATGAGAAAGAAGAAAATGTTACTCTTCCATTAAAAGCATTTGAAGCTGATCAAACAAAGGTTGGTGTAGGAATTGGTTTAGTGGATGATAAAGAAATTATTGTGGATCCAGAGGTTACAGTTGAGACGAGTGATATTGGAGGCCCTTCAGCGGGACTCATGTTCTCTCTAGAAATATATAATCAATTGGTAAAAGAGGATTTAACTAAAGGATACAATATCGCAGGGACAGGAACAATCGATGTAAACGGAACAGTCGGACGTATCGGAGGCATTGAACAAAAGGTAATTGCTGCAGATAAAGCAGATGCTGAAATTTTCTTTGCCCCAAATGAAGATGGGGCTGCGAATTCAAACTACTTAGCAGCTGTCCAAACGGCAAAGGATATTGATACAAAGATGAAAATCGTTCCAATTAATACATTTGAAGATGCAATAACGTATTTAGAAGCATTAAAGCAAAAAGAAGAATAGCCTCCCGAGCTATTCTTCTTTTTTTGTAATGAACATAGGCGCACTCTTATAGTCTAAGGATAAAGCAATGTGACGATAGGCTTTCTCGAATCCGAGTGCATATGTTTTAGCCGCCTTAATATCAAGCTCAATCTCTTTTCCTTTGTAGGAGGCAAGTCTTGAGACAATTGGTAGGCTACTGTGCTTTTTCCACTTGTTTAAATACTGCCTTCCCAAATCTGTCATCCCGAGTAGGCATAGATAGCTAGCACGGTCGCTCAGGTCTCGTATTTGCTCTTTACTTGTATTTGTTAGAATATGAACGCAAAGCCGTTGCAAACGTGTCCATGTATATCTTTTTGTTTTTAGCAACGTCATAAACTCAGAAAATGAACTAGCTTTTTCAACCAGTTGTAAGATTCGATTTTCAATGCCTTCTTCTACTTCGTAAATTTTAGCAAGATCATTTTGATCAGTTGTTAATAAACGATACTGAAGAAGTGGCCAAAAGTTTTCCCATTGAAGAAATTGCCCGAACTGTCTTTTATAGTCCACAAGTTCAGTGTAGGTTGTGTTAGGGACATAAGAAGAAAGTTCATCCAATTGTCCATTATTCGTAAAGATAGATTTACGAATGCTTGTTGCACTTGCAATATGGGTGGACGATAATTCTTGATCATGATAATCCGCATTTTTTCTGGCTACCGTAAGCGGTGTTAAGCTTAGGTTTAATTCTTCAATTGCTCGAATATATTGAAAGCCAAGAATATTGTTTGGTTTTGAAAGGTCCATCATCTGACTGGAGGGTCTAAGCTCTTGGAAAGCGGAAGAAGTTGCTCTTGGATAGCTCATTCCCTCATCCATATTCTTTTTGATATGATGGTCAAACGTTTCTTGATGGGTATTTATAAAATTTAGTGTAGAATAAAAGTCTTCTAAATGACCCGATTCGCTACCAAAGCAGACATAATCACAACCTGAAGCAGCTAAAATGTCAATCGCTCCACGAGCAAAAATCTCTGCCTTTTGTGTGGCAAAAGCGTAAGGAAGTTCAAAGACAATATCAACTCCACCTAATAAAGCCATCTTAGCGCGTTGCCACTTTGATAATAGGGCAGGTTCTCCACGTTGTAAAAAGGGACCGCTCATGACAGCAATGACCACATCAGCACCTGACAATATCTTTGATTGTTCTACATGGTAGAAATGTCCGTTATGAAATGGGTTGTACTCAACTACTACTCCAACAGCCTTCATAAAAAACTCCTTGATTTTATTGTGAAAAATAAAGATAATAAGCAAATAATGCTTTTTTACGATTAAAAACAGTGTTTAATGTCTACATTATAGTGTAAAGAAAAAATATTGACAAATAATTATATGAAAGCTATAATTACCTTTGTTGCCTTGAGGTGATTCGTATGAAATGGACATTAAGTCAGTTACAAAAATATCGAAGCAAGGACTTTCCTGTCGATGAAACAGTTAATATGGAAGAGATTATAAAGATTGATCCAACCATACGTCGCGTATCACCAATTCGTGTGACGGGACGAGCTGATATAGATTCGTCAAAAGTAACCTTTCATTTAAAAATAAAGGGTTATCTCGTGTTGCCTTGTTCTCGTACGTTAGTTGACGTGAATTTTCCAATTGATGTCGAAACAACAGAAACTTTCCTCTTAAAAGGACTCGATTATGAGCTTGAAGAGGAAGTTCATCAAGTAAAAGGTGAAGTGATTGATCTTTTACCGGTCATACAAGAAATCCTTTTGCTAGAAGTGCCTATGCAAGTATTTTGTGAAGACTACACTGGGACGGATGGTGCTCCTCAATCGGGTAAAGATTGGGAAGTTATTCATGAACAGGAGAAGCAGGATAAGATTGATCCTCGTCTAGCAGGACTTGCGAAATTACTGGATCAAAATGATCCTTCTTCACAATGAATGTGAAGAAGACAAGAAACATTTGAAGCTCGAGGAAACTTGGACTTCATAACTTTCTTAATACTCTTTAAGGAGGTGGGAAGAATGGCTGTACCTTTTAGAAGAACATCTAAAACTGCGAAAAGAAAGCGTCGTACTCACTTTAAACTACAAGTACCTGGTATGGTAGCATGCCCAAACTGTGGTGAAATGAAACTTGCTCACCGTGTATGTAAAGCTTGTGGAACATACAAAGGAAAAGAAGTTGTAAACGACTAATTTGATTGGCGTAAGCGTCTTACTTAATAGTAAGGCGCTTTTTGCATTTTTTTATTTTTTACTCTTTTATCTGCTGGAGGGATTCTTTTGGTTTATGAGATTATTGAATTAAAAGAAGGATTTTTACAATTTGTTATCAAGAGGCATGAAAGAAGAAATGCAGTGAATTTTGAAGTGATGGATGGGCTTCAAAAAGCTATCGATACCGTGAAGAAATCCAACCATCTAGGACTGGTTGTAACAGGTGAAGGAGATAAAGCCTTTTGTTCTGGTGGAGATTTGTCTGTTTTTCATAAATTAAAGACTGAGGAAGAAGCATATGCGATGCTCTCTCGAATGGCAAACATACTGTATGACTTATTTATGCTTCCTAAGCCGACCATTGCATTAATAAACGGAATAGCAATCGGTGGCGGGTGTGAAATTGCTGCCGCATGTGATTTTCGATTTGCTCATTCTGGTGCCAGAGCTGGATTTGTACAAGGAAATCTAGCCATTACGACGGGGTGGGGTGGGGGGACGATGCTCCTTGAGAGGATGTCTTCTAGTCAAGCTCTATCAATGCTAATGAAAGCAAAAATATACGAAGCTTCGGAATTAAAAGAAATGGGATTTATTGATTTTATGTATGAAGGAAGTCATTTGGAGGGCCTACGGTCTGGATTAGAGACGATGCCGTCCATAGAGACAGATGTGCTTCAAGCCTATAAGCAAATTGTTCTTAGTAGAAGAGACCCACTTAAGTTGAAGGAGCAAGTGTTAAGGGAAGTTCGTCAATGTTCCATTCTATGGGAAAAGGATGCCCACCATGAGAAGGTGAACCGTTTCATTAACAGAAAAAATAGTAATATATAAACATTTTTTACGTTTAAAAGAGAAATTGTTACGAAACCTCTTACATTATCAGTCTATCTTTCCTAGTAGAAGCATATGAATGAATAAAAAACACTAGGAGGGATTTGACAATGCCAACAAATCGTCAAGATGCTTGGTCACAAGATGAAGATTTGCTACTTGCAGAAGTAGTTTTACGTAATATTAGAGGAGGTGGAACACAGCTACAAGCATTCGAGGAAGTAGGAAAACAACTTTCAAGAACCGCTGCTGCTTGTGGATTCAGATGGAATTCATACGTACGTAAGCAATACAAATCTGGAATTGAAATAGCAAAAAGACAGAGAAAAGAACTTAAGAAGAATGCTATTGCTCCAAGTGAGTTTGAGGAATTGGAAGAAAATGAATTGAATGAGCAACCTGCTGTAGAAGTAACACAGACTAGCTCCTTTCAAATAGAGTTCAATGATCTTGTTACATTTTTAAAGGAACTGTACGAGAAAGCAGATTCAAGTCAAAAGGAAGAGCATGATAACTATAAAAAGCACATTCAAGAATTAGAAAAACAGCTTTATTATTTAGCGGCAGAAAATGAGAAGCTTGAAAAGGAACTAAAGCTCATGGAACAAGATTATAAAGCGCTTATCGATATTATGGAGAGAGCTAGAAAGATGGTAGTATTACACGAAGAAGACCGGCAGAAAAAATAAAGAACAAACAGATAAAGCGGACAAATGTCCGCTTTTCTATTTGTTCGCTACTATTCCTTTTCCAGATCGGTTGACCATATTAATGGATTTTCTCCAAAGTCACGTCCGAGATCGTACTCAACTGGTTGAAAGCCCATATGAATCCAAAATTCTCTTGAATTTACTCTTGGGTTTGTCTTGATTGGAAGACCGATATTTTTCGCAAATGCTACTAATGCAGAACCGTACCCTTTGTGTTGGTAATCTGGTAAAACTTCAAGCTTCCAAAGCTCTAAATAGTCACACGGTGGAACAAAGTAGCGGTTGTATTTTGCATCCACTTGATATAAGCTCATACGAGCTACAAGCTTATCTCCAAAATAAATTCCGTAAAAAGGAGATTCACTATCGTTCTCTATAATATTTGCCTCTAAATCTTCTACCATCGAGAGCTCTTGTAATCCATATTCCTTAAACTTTTTAAACTCTTCTAGCGTTTTATAATTTACTTTTAGTTTTTCAACCTTGTACCCCATATAGCTTCCCCCTTGTCTTGTTGCAGTGAAATTCGTTTTATTTTGTATAAGTTTATTTCCCCTTGAATAAACATGAATGGAATCTTCACTACTGCATATGAACTAGACTTGCTTTAATTATATAACAAATTAACAAAAAATTCTGCTTTATTATTTACGAAAACGCTTTCAAAATTTGAAGGATATTGGCTTGCTCATGAAGAAATGATTTTAGATGCCTAAATGTCCAATTAGAAAGGGGAACAATGATGCAAAAGATTCTAATTGCTAATCGGGGAGAAATAGCTTCAAGAATAATTAAAACATGCAACAAAATGGGTATACAAACCATTGCTATTTATTCAGATGCCGACAAGGATTTACCTTTTGTATCTGAGGCAACCACCTCCTATCGAATAGGTGAAGCTCCTGTCGGAAAGTCTTATATGAATCAGAAAGCAATATTAGATGTTGTTAAAAAAGAGAAGGTTGACGCTGTTCATCCTGGGTATGGATTCTTATCTGAAAATGCTAGCTTTGCTGAAATCATTCGAAAAGAGGGTACTATTTTTATTGGTCCAAATTCCAAAACTATACAAATGATGGGAGATAAGCTTCTTTCACGTAAAAAGATGTTGGAAGCAGGAATTCCTGTTGTACCTGGCAGTAATGAAGAGCTTACGACAGAAGAAGAGGCAGTAGCAGCAGCTAATTCTATAGGTTATCCTGTGATCTTAAAAGCAAGTGGAGGTGGTGGTGGGATCGGAATGGTTCGGTGCGAGGATGAAAAAACTCTACGTAAAAACTTAGAAACTACCAAAAAAAGAGCAAAAACATATTTTGCAAATGAAAAAGTTTATGTTGAAAAGTACATACAATATGCACGACATATAGAAGTCCAGATCTTTGGTGATAAGCTTGGTAACATCGTTCATTTATTTGAAAGGGATTGTTCGATTCAGCGTCGCCATCAAAAGGTGGTAGAAGAATCACCTTCTCCATTTTTAACAGAGGGTGCTAAAGAGAAAATGCTACAGGCGGCTGTCCGGGCAGCAAAAGCAGTAGGGTATGAGAATGCTGGAACTGTGGAATTTATCGTCGATGAGGAAGAGAATTTTTATTTCCTTGAGATGAATACGAGATTACAAGTAGAGCATCCGGTTACAGAAGCTATTACTGGCATGGATCTTGTAGAATGGCAAATTCTCGTAGCGAGGGGAGAAATATTGCCGTATAAGCAGGAGGAGCTTGAATCAAAAGGGCATGCCATTGAGTTTCGATTATATGCAGAAGACCCTGTGAGCTTTTTGCCTTCACCGGGGCATATTGAGGTATTGGATTGGGGGAAAGGTGATACGAGAGTGGACTCTGGATATAAAGAGGGTGTAGTGGTAACTCCATTTTATGATCCAATGATCGCGAAATGTATTGTTCATGGGGAAAACAGAAATGAGGCTATTGAGAAAGCATCTGGTTTTTTTAACCAACTTCAAATTCAAGGAATTAAAACCAATGCTCCATTATTTAAGCATATTATAAACGATGCTGATTTTAAAACTGGAAAGTATTTTACTAATTACCTATCAGTGAAAAAATTTAACTAACAAGGGGGAGTTTTTATGTTACAAATTACTTCAACAATGGCTGGGACTATTCTTCAAATCAACATATCAGTTGGGGATCAAGTAGAAAGAAATCAAGAAATGGTTATCCTGGAATCAATGAAAATGGAAATTCCTGTGGAAAGTCAAGAAGCAGGGATAGTGAAGGAAATAAAGGTTTCTGAGGGTGATTTTGTTAATGAAGGGGACGTCTTAATCGTATTGGAATAAAGGGTAAATTCCATGAACCAGCCGAGGAGGGATAAAGATGGAGAAGCATTTTTCGGAACAATTAGGGAAAAGAATTAGGAAGATTGAAGAAGGTGGTCAAAGGAAATATCATGAGAAACTTGAGGAACAAAAAAAGCTTTTTGTCAGAAAAAGATTAGAGCTATTATTCGATGATGGCCTATATGAAGAGGATGGGAAGTTTGCCAATTGTCAAAAGGAGGAACTTCCGGCAGATGGTGTCATTACAGCTCTAGGGAAGATTAAAGGGCGAACGGTTTGTGTCATGGCCAATGACTCCACGGTGAAAGCTGGTTCATGGGGAGCTAGAACGGTAGAAAAGATTATTCGAATTCAGGAAGTGGCTGAGAAATTAAAGGTTCCACTTCTATACTTGGTCGATTCCGCAGGGGCTCGGATTACTGATCAACTTGAGATGTTCCCAAATCGTCGTGGAGCAGGGAAAATATTCCACAATCAAGTAAAGTTATCAGGGATGATCCCTCAAATTTGTATTTTGTTTGGTCCATCTGCAGCAGGTGGGGCTTATATTCCTGCTTTTTGTGATATTGTGATTATGGTCGATGGTAACGCCTCGATGTACCTTGGATCACCGCGTATGGCAGAAAAGGTTATTGGTGAAAAGGTCACATTAGAAGAGATGGGTGGAGCAAGGATGCATTGTTCAGTCAGTGGCTGTGGGGATGTACTCGCTCAAAGTGAAGAGGATGCCATTGAAAAAGCTATCACCTATTTACAATACTTCCCTCAAAACTATCAAGCGGCGCCAAGTATAATCAAAGCCGTGGATGTGAAATTTGAAAAGCATCTGGAGGAGATCATACCCTCAAATCAAAATGCACCATTTAATATGTATGACTGTATCAATACATTGGTGGATGAAGGAAGCTTTTTTGAAATTAAAAAGCTGTTTGCAAGCGAACTTATTACCGGATTGGCTAGGATGAATGGTAGGGTTATAGGGATTATAGCCAATCAGCCAAAGGTAAAAGGTGGTGTCTTGTTTATTGATTCAGCTGATAAAGGAGCAAAGTTCATTCAATTATGCGACGCCTTTCATATCCCGTTATTGTTTTTAGCAGATGTTCCAGGCTTTATGATAGGTACAAAAGTAGAAAGGGCTGGAATTATTCGTCACGGAGCAAAATTGATTGCTGCTATGAGTTCAGCTACCGTTCCAAAAATCTCCGTCATTGTTAGAAAAGCTTATGGTGCGGGACTATACGCGATGGCTGGCCCCGCATTTGAACCTGATTATTGTGTTGCGTTACCAACAGCTCAAATTGCTGTCATGGGTCCGGAGGCTGCGGTAAACGCAGTGTACTCGAATAAAATTAATGAAATCTCTGATCCAAAGGAGCGTTTAGCTTTTGTGAAACAGAAGCATGAAGAATATAAAGAGCATATTGATATTTATAAATTAGCTTCTGAATTAATCGTGGATGACGTTGTAGGAGCAAATGATTTACGTCATGTATTGATTCAGAGATTTTCAATGTATGAAACAAAGGATGTTGTATTTAGTAATAGAAAGCATCCGGTGTATCCGGTGTGAGTAAAGACCTCTTTTTGGAGGTCTTTTTTGATACGAATGACCTTTCTAATACCTTCTTTCAATTTCTTCTGGTAAACTAATAGTAATATTGACGCATCGAGGGAGATAGAATGAAAATTGCGATCATTGGCGGTGGAGCAGTAGGTCTTTTGTTTTCTTCTTACTTACAAGAAGAAAATGATGTAATCCTTTACACGAGGTCAGAGGATCAGAGTGAAAGTATACGTACGAATGGTATAGTAAGGAAAAACGGTGAAGAATCTATCTGTTTGCCCATTAACGTTCGACCGATTAGTGAATGGGACGAAAATGAAATTGAACTTGTGATTCTTTGTGTGAAGGAATATATGTTAGAAGAAATAGTAAAGGATCTATCGTTTCCTAAGAATTTACCACTATTGTTTGTTCAGAATGGAATGGGACATTTATCTCTTTTGAACAAAATAAATACAAGGTCCCTATTTATAGGTTCCGTTGAGCATGGAGCATTAAGAATAAATAACCATTCCGTGAGTCATACAGGGATAGGGGTAACAAAACTAGCAATTCTTCGTTCGGTTGAAGGAGACCTGTGGATTCTTGATGAGCTTGTCTTACAGTCCATCAAGAATTTTCCGGCTCAATTCGAACAGGATTACATGTTCATGCTGACAAAAAAGCTCGTTGTGAATGCAGTAATTAATCCTTTAACCGCTATTTTAGGTGTTACCAATGGAAGTCTATTAACAAATAAATACTATCAAATGCTATTTGAACAGTTGTTTGATGAGGTTTGTCTGGCACTGAGTTTAGACCCTCATGCATATTATGAAAATCTTGTTCACGTGTGTAAAAATACAGCAAAAAACGAGTCTTCTATGCTGAAGGATGTAAAAAATGATAGAAGGACAGAAATTGATGCCATTCTCGGGTACGTGCTTGAGGAAGCAAAAAGAAAGGACATAGAAGCGCCGCTCACTTTAGCCTTTTATCATTGTATTAAAGGAAAAGAAATAAAGGGGGAGAGGATGTAAAATGGGAAGCTTTTTTGCTACAGTGTTTGCCACATTAGTGACTGTTCCAATTATAGGTTATTTTATTGTTTTTGTTATTGCTAAACAAATGACAAAAAAACATAGAAAAGCAGTTCATATTGCGTTGGATTTCTCTACAGTACTTTTTATCCTTTCTGTTCATTATCTTATTGTTACGATCTGGGACTTTTCATTATTCTGGCTTATTCTTATTTTAATGATTGTCATGGCTATTCTATCTTTGCTCCTTCAGTATAAATTAAATGAAGAAGTTGATTTGAAAAAAGTATTTCGGGGATTTTGGAGATTTAATTTCTTATTGTTTTTCTCTGCCTATATCATATTAATATGCGTAGGTATCTTTTTAAGTGTGACAAGATCGATTTCGTAATTGATTGCTTAATGAAAATGCAAAGGTTTTTATTTTCCATTAACACAGTGCTATACTGAAGATTAGAAATACTGTAAAGAGAAAGGAAGTACATAAATGGAGATGGTTAATCTCTTTCTCCCATCAACGAATCAGTTTGCTACCGATTATAGTACTGGGAATTCATTCATACGTCCGTTATTTCATTATCAATTTCAAGAAACAGCGAGCTATCAGGAAAGAGTAAAAGATCTAGAAAATATAAGCTTTAAAAGGGAAGAGCTTGCTGACTATATTGGGGAGTATATGAGTAATTTCCCGAGTTCGAATGAAGTTGTTGCATCCATTTCTAAACTAAGGAACCCGGATAGCGTGGTGGTCATCGGGGGACAACAAGCAGGTATCTTAACTGGACCTCTATACAGTATACATAAAATCCTCTCTATTATTTTATTTGCTAAGAAGCAGGAAGCTGAACTATCTGTCCCGGTGGTTCCGGTTTTCTGGATAGCAGGTGAAGACCACGACTATGATGAAGTGAATCATATTTTTGTAGAAAAAGAAAATCAACTTGAAAAGTCAATCTACCCTGAGAAAGTTCTTGATAAACGAATGGTTAGCCATATTGAAATCAAGAAGGATGTTTTAAAGAATTGGGTTATTGACATCATCTCCTCCTATGGGGAGACGGAACACACGAAATCCCTGCTTCAATTTGCTGATGCTGCTATTGAAAATTCAGTAACGTTTGTTGACTTTTTTGCACATATTACGATGAGTTTGTTTAAAGAATATGGTTTACTAATCGTTGACTCCGGTGATAAGGGATTAAGAAAACTGGAAAAAGAATATTTTATTAATCAAATTAAAAGTACGAAAGAGATCACTGAAAAAGTAAAAAAGAAGCAGCAAGAGCTTGAAGGTATAGGAATGTCACAAACGATTGTGATCAATGATTCTTGTGCGAACCTTTTTTATTACGATGAAGTTTCTCATGAGAGGATTTTATTAGATTATATTCCGGAACAAAAACAATTTGTTGGTGCGTCTGGTTCTATCTCTTTTTCATATGATGAAATGCTAGAGATTGCTAGTGAGTTTCCTGAACGCTTAAGCAATAATGTCGTGACAAGACCTCTAATGCAAGAATGCCTGTTTCCAACATTAGCCTTTATTGCAGGACCTGGAGAGATTGCTTACTGGGCTGAGTTAAAGGAAGTGTTTGAGCATTTTGATATGAAAATGCCTCCGATTGTTCCGCGGTTAAACATTAGTTTGATTGAACGAAATGTGAGCTCAGACATGGAAGAATTAGGGTTAAAGCTAGAAGACGTATTAACTGCGGGAACAGGAAAGCAAAAGGAATTATTTCTAGATACCAACCGTGACAGTAGTTTCCAAGCATTGTTTGCTCAAACAAAAGACCAGTTAGTTAAGAACTACCTGGAAATTGAGAAAAAGACAGAGCAGCATTATAAAGGCATGCTACCATTGTTGAAAAAAAATGAGAGCTTATTATTAAAGCAAATTGATTTTATGGAAAATCGACTTGAACTTGCGTTGCTACAAAAGCATGAAGTGGTTATAGAAAAATATAATCGAATCGAACGTAGACTTAAGCCATCTGGTTCACCGCAAGAAAGAATTTGGAACCTCTTTTATTTCCTTAACCAGTACGGATTGTCGTTTATCGATGAATTAATAACACAATCGTATTTGTTTGATGGTAGTCACCAAGTGGTAAAATTATAAACTAGGAAAGACCTTGTCGTTATGATAAGGTCTTTTTTGTCGGTTTTTATAAATTTTTATATGATTTTAAAGGTTTTTATAAGAAAAAGGGGAATCATTCTCATTCTATTTTTGCAGGAAAATATCAGTGTGGGGAGAATTTATAAAAACATGTGGAGGAAAGTGGGGGATTGTGGTACATTTAGGGTAGAGAGTGGGGGTAGCGGGCATGTTTATGGGTGAATACCATCATAATGTTGATACGAAGGGACGCTTAATTGTGCCTGCAAAGTTCCGTGAACACTTAGGAGAAACCTTTGTGTTAACACGCGGCTTAGATCAATGTTTATTTGGTTATCCTCTTAGTGAATGGGATCTGATTGAGGAAAAGCTCAAAGGGTTACCATTAACTAAAAAAGACGCTCGTGCATTTACCCGTTTTTTCTTCTCAGGTGCGACTGAATGTGAAGTGGATAAACAAGGAAGAATAAACATTGCTACTCCACTAATGCAATACGCAAAGCTTGAAAAAGAATGCGTCGTTCTCGGAGTCTCAAACCGAATTGAAATTTGGAGTAAGACATTATGGGAAGAATACTTTACAGAATCTGAGCAATCTTTTGCTGAAATTGCAGAGAATATGATTGGGTTTGATATTTAAGTATTCTATTCATGGGCGTAATTCGAAAGGTGGACAACAATGTTTGAACATACTACCGTGCTTTTGCACGAAACGGTTGATGGACTCAATATTAAACCTGATGGTATATATGTGGACTGTACAATGGGTGGAGCGGGGCATAGTGGGCTTATCCTATCCAAGTTGTCAAAGGAAGGAAGATTATTTGCCTTTGACCAAGATGACGTAGCTATTGAAAATGCAAAGGAAAAATTAGCAGCATATGAAGGGCAATTAATTATTGTAAAAAGTAATTTTCGATACCTTCAAGAGGAATTAAACAAGCGAGGGATTGAAAAGGTTGATGGAGTTCTTTATGATTTAGGCGTTTCCTCCCCACAATTAGACACACCGGAACGAGGATTTAGTTATCACCATGATGCCCCTTTAGACATGAGAATGGATCAACAGGCAGATCTCTCCGCATACGATGTTATTAATTCCTGGAGTTTTGAAGAATTAGTGAAAATATTTTTTAAGTATGGAGAAGAGAAATTCTCCAAACAAATTGCTAGGAAAATTGAGGCGGCAAGGGAAATAAAGCCAATTTCAACAACAGGAGAGCTAGTAGACTTAATCAAAGAGGGAATACCGGCTCCGGCTCGAAGAAAAGGTGGACATCCAGCTAAACGAATTTTTCAAGCCATCCGAATTGCAGTTAATGACGAATTAGGTGTATTTGAAGATTCGTTAAATCAAGCAATTGATTTACTGAATCCTGGTGGAAGAATTAGTGTCATTACTTTCCACTCATTAGAGGATCGGATATGTAAGGTGATATTTAAGAAGGGCAGTGAAACACCAGACCTTCCAAAAGGATTGCCTATTATCCCGGATGAATACAAACCAGAACTAAAGTTAATTACGAGAAAACCAATTGTGCCATCAGAAGAAGAATTAGAACATAACAATCGAGCACGTTCGGCAAAACTACGTGTTGCCGAAAAGCTGTAAACCTATCTAGGAGGGAATAGGATGAGTAACTTAGCAAGGAAGCTTCAGCAGGAACAGCAGCAACAAACCGTACAAGCACCTCAAAAGGTAAGAAAGACCAACTCATGGTTGTCTCCTGGAGAGAAAATCCTTGGTGTCACTTTTTGTGCCGCTCTATGCTTTGGTGCCGTACATATTATCTCAAATCAAGCGGCAATTTATGAATTGAATAAGGATATTCAAAATACCTCTGTCAAGTTAGAGGATCAACAAAAGATTAATAATGATTTGAGTATGCAAGTAGGAGAGTTAAGCACTCCAGATCGAATCCGCAGCATGGCAGAAAAGCTTGGATTAAAGCTTAATGACAATAATGTTAAGGTTGTGCAGGAGTAATGACAAAGAAACAGCCCAATATGAATGTGGGAGCAGCGATATTATTTATAATATTTAGCCTGCTCTTTTTTGTCTTAATTTTTCGGTATGTAACGATTTTGGCAACAGGAGAAGTGCACGGGCAGAACTTGTCTGCTATCGCTCAGCAAAAATATGAGAAAGAGGCAACGATTGAGGCTACAAGAGGAACGATCTATGACAACAATGGTGAAGTGATTGCAGAAGATACAGCTTCCTTCAAGTTAGTTGCGATTCTGGATGAAACATTAACTACTAATCCTAAAAATCCAAGACATGTTGTTGACAAAGAAAAGACGGCCAGAGAGTTGTCAAAAGTGATTGATTTAGAAGAATCAGAGATTTATAGAATTCTTTCTAAAGAAGGTGCTAAGCAGGTAGAGTTCGGAACGAAGGGGAGAGATATTTCAATTCAAGTTAAGAAGGAAATTGAGAATCTGAAACTTCCAGGAATTACATTTATACGTGGATCAAAGCGTTTTTATCCAAACGGCATTTTTTCCTCTCACGTCGTAGGCTATGTTGATGTGGATGAAGAAACGAATCAAACGGTTGGGCAGCTTGGGATCGAAAAATCCATGAATGAGGAATTAACCGGTATTAACGGGAAAGTAAACTACCCTGGTGACTTTTGGGGGGATATCCTACCCGGCGGTGAAGAAAATGTAACAGCGGCTAAGGATGGATATGATATTTATTTAACACTCGATAAAAAGATCCAGAGTCTTCTTGAAGATGCTTTGAACAAAGTGGAAGAGGAGTATGATCCAGCTAAAATGGTTGCGGTGGTAGCTGATCCGAAGACAGGTGAAATTTTAGCGATGGCGCAAAGACCAACGTTCCATCCAACAACAAGAGAAGGAATTTCTGATACCTGGCATAATGAAGTGATCGAAAACTCATTTGAACCAGGATCAACAATGAAAATCTTCACTCTTGCGGCTGCCGTTCAGGAAGGGGTTTTCAATCCCAACGAAGGGTACCAATCAGGTTCATATAAACCAACGGAAAATTCGCAAAGGATTCACGACCATAATGGTAGCGGGTGGGGGACAATTTCCTACTTAGAAGGATTACAAAGATCTTCAAATGTAGCGTTTGCTAAACTTGTGAAGGAAAAGATCGGGTATGATACGTTTCGAGAGTATTTAACGAAGTTTGGATTTGATCAGCCAACTGGGATTGACCTTCCAAACGAAACGAGTGGAAAAATTGTCTACCAATACCCAATCGATAAAATTACAACAGGGTATGGCCAAGGTACAGCCATCACACCCATTCAGCAAATTCAAGCAGCCACTGCCATTGCAAACGGCGGTAAGATGGTAAAACCCCATGTGATTGATAAGATTGTTGATCCAGCGTCAGGAAAGACGATTAAGCAAACAGAAACAGAAGTTGTCGGAACACCGATCTCCGAGGAAACCGCCAACCAGGTTCTTGAGTATCTAGAGACCGTGGTTAGTTCGCCGAAGGGAACAGGGTATAACCGATATAATATTGAAGGCTATCAGGTTGCTGGGAAAACAGGTACTGCAAGCATGACCCAAAATGGTGTGTACTTAAATGGGAAAAATGATTATGTGTTTTCGTTTTTAGGAATGGCACCAGCAGATGATCCGAGATTAATTATTTATGTTGCCGTACAGCAGCCGAAGGTAGAACATTATTCAGAAGGATCTATACCGGTTTCTATGATTTTTAATCCTGTGATGAAAAACAGTCTTCAGTATTTAAATATTGAGCCAGCTGAACAAAAGGAAGTAGAGCCAATTACTGTTCCAGATTTCTTAAATAAAAATATTGGAGAAGCTGGAGAGCAAATAACTGGCTTTGGAGCGCACAGTATTGTTATAGGGAATGGAACGAGCGTAATTGCACAATCTCCACAAGCGGGAGAGAAAATACTCGCCGGAGAAAAAGTATTCCTTGTAACAGATGGAGACTTAACGATGCCGGATGTTACAGGCTGGTCCTTAAGGGATGTTGTTAAGATTGCTTCACTTGCAAATTTACAACTAAATACAACTGGAAGCGGCTATGTGACAAAGCAAAATATCAGTGTAGGTAGTGTTATAGCAGCGGGTGATCATTTAGTGATTCACTTGAAGGCACCGACAGACGAAGAAACGAAGCTCGGTGATGATGCCTCTGAGGAAACGGAAACAGAGGAAGGAACAGAAGAGCAAACAGAAGAGTAAACAGAAGAGCAAACAGAAGAAGTGGAATCAGAATAATCTTAGAACGTACAAGTGATGCTTGTGCGTTCTATTTTTTTTTGTACAAGCATATAGTGGAACGAGCCATATATGTTGTTAGGAGGTTCTAACGAAGATGCGAGTGTCAAATGTTACAGTACGAAAAAGACTAACGATCTCACTTTTAGTAGGGTTTCTCATTTTCTTTATTATTGATGTAAGGCTAGGGTATGTACAATTTGCCTTAGGAAATATTTTAACTGACGGAGCGAAGGATCTTTGGAGTCGGAATATTCCTTTTGAACCCGAGCGGGGTGAAATTGTTGATCGTAACGGTGTTGCACTCGCTACAAATAAAAGTGCACCGACCGTTTATGTAGTGCCAAGACAGGTGAAGGATCCTGCGAAAACAGCAGAGCAGCTAGCTGCCGTTTTAAACTTTTCAAAAGAGAAAGCGTACCAATATGTAACAAAGTCAGCGTCGATCGTGAGAATTAATGAGGGGCGAAAAATTACCCATGAAAAGGCGAATGAAGTTCGTGATTTGAACTTAGAAGGTGTATATATCGGAGAAGATTCGAAACGCCACTACCCGTTTGGTAACTATTTATCTCATGTTCTCGGTTTCACTGGAAGTGATAATCAGGGATTAACAGGACTTGAAGCGTATTATGACAAAGAGCTCATGGGGGAAGAAGGATCTGTAAAATTCTATGCAAATGCCAAAGGGCAAAGAATGAATGATATGGCAGATGACTATGAGGCTCCTGTTGATGGATTAGATTTAAAACTAACAATAGATTCTAAAGTACAAACAATCGTTGAACGAGAGTTAGATAATGCGCAAGCACAATATAATCCTGACGGTATGATCGCTATAGCTATGGACCCGAATACAGGAGAGATTTTGGCTATGTCAAGCCGGCCAGGGTTTGATCCAGCTGAGTTCCAAGAGGTAGATCCTGAAGTATATAACCGAAATCTCCCTGTTTGGAGTACGTATGAACCAGGATCAACCTTTAAGGTTATTACACTAGCAGCTGCACTTGAAGAGGGGAAAGTAGATTTAGAGAATGATCACTTTCATGATTCTGGATCGGTCAAGGTTGGTGGAGCGACACTAAGATGCTGGAAACGAGGGGGACATGGGTCGCAAACCTATTTGGAGGTTGTGCAAAATTCCTGTAACCCAGGTTTTGTCCAATTAGGTGAAAGTCTCGGAAAAGATACATTATTTAAGTATATTAAAGATTTTGGATTTGGACAGAAAACAGGAATTGACTTGCAAGGAGAAGGAAAAGGAATCTTATTTAATCTAGATCGAGTTGGACCAGTGGAGTTAGCTACGACTGCATTTGGTCAAGGGGTTTCAGTTACGCCTATTCAACAGGTGGCTGCGATATCGGCAGCAATTAACGGTGGAACGTTATACACCCCTTATATTGCGAAGGAATTAGTTGACCCGCGAACGGGTGAAATTGTAATGAAAAAATCACCAGTAGCGAAACGAAAGGTAATTTCAGAAGAAACGTCAGAGAAAATTCGATACGCTCTTGAAAGTGTAGTGGCACAAGGGTCAGGTGGAAGGGCTTTTGTTGAAGGTTACCGAGTAGGTGGTAAAACAGGAACAGCGCAAAAGGTAAAGGACGGAAGGTATATGGAAAACAATCATATCGTGTCTTTTATTGGATTTGCTCCAGCGGACGACCCGCAACTCGTTGTGTATGTGGCTGTTGACAATCCTAAGGGAACCACGCAGTTTGGGGGAGTGGTTTCCGCACCAATTGTAGGTAGCATTATGGGTGATAGTTTGAGGGCTTTAGGAGTTGAACCAAGGAAGGGGCAGCTAGAAAAAGAATACAAGTGGCCTGATGTACCATTGATTGAGGTTCCTGATGTTGTTGGGATGACAAAAACAGAACTTGGTGATCTATTTGTTAATCTAAAAATTGAAACCTCCGGAGAGGGGAATGTAGTTGTAAAACAAACTCCGGAAGCAGGGGTAAAGTTAAAAGAAGGATCAACCATTCGATTGTATTTTGATAATGTGGAACAGAAAGAAGACGAGAAAGAGAAAGAGAAAGAAGAATAGACTGATTCAGTGAGCAGGCGGCGAAATTTTTTCGCCGTCTTTTCAAAATGCTACATTATAGAATAGCGAAATAGAGTAACTTCATGTAAAATAGATAGGCGCATGCTTTTTTTGGGAAGTAGGTTAAATTATGAGAGGATTTGAGGAAATGAAACTACATACACTGGTCAATTACCTTCAACCGTTTGTTCCTTTTAAGGGTGAGAATCCAGACATATTACACATACATAATGATAATCGTAAAGTAACAGATGGAAGTTTATTTATTTGTATAAAAGGTTTTACTGTCGATGGTCATGACTTTGCTGAGAATGCAGTTAAGTCTGGTGCGGTAGCCGTTATAGCAGAAAGACCTTTACAAGTGGATGTACCTGTTGTAATTGTAAAAGATACAAAACGTGCAATGGCGGTTATAGCAGATGCATTCTATGGGCAGCCAAGTCAGAAAATGAAAGTTGTTGGAATCACCGGGACAAACGGGAAAACAACAACGAGTCATATTATCGAACATATTCTGAAAGAGGCAGGAAAAAAAACTGGGCTAATTGGGACCATGTATACAAAAATTGGTGAGGATGTTCTTGAAACAAAAAATACGACTCCTGAAAGCTTAACTTTACAGAACATTTTTCATCAAATGATTGAAAATCTTGTTGATAGTGCGGTTATGGAGGTTTCCTCTCATGCGCTAGTGGAAGGAAGAGTACACGGAACGGACTTTGATGTTGCTGTATTTACCAATTTATCACAGGATCATTTAGATTTTCATGGTTCGATGGAGGAGTATAAGAGAGCAAAAGGTTTATTGTTTGCCCAGCTAGGGAATAAGTTTACACTCAATCAACCAAAATATGCTGTACTAAATGCAGATGACGAGGCTAGTGAGCAGTACGCACATTCCACTTCAGCACATATCCTAACATATGGAATTCAGAATGATGCAGATATTAAAGCATCTGGTATTTCCATGTCAGCTAAAGGGACTACTTTTTTATTAGTTACTCCATTCGGTACCTCTAACGTGACGATCAAACTCGTTGGGAAATTTAATGTATACAATGTACTCGCGGCTATAGGTGCAGCAATGGCACTTGGAATTCCATTATCCGTCATAACGGACGCTTTAAGTATAATGGAAGGGGTAGCAGGAAGATTTGAACTCGTCGACGCAGGGCAAAACTTTACGGTTATTGTTGATTACTCGCATACACCAGATAGTCTACAGAATGCACTTGAGACCATTCAAGAATTTGCTGTAGGGAAGACGCATGTGGTTGTTGGCTGCGGCGGTGACCGTGACCGTACAAAGAGACCATTGATGGCGAGAATTGCTTGTGATTTTGCCGATGAAGCCATTTTTACTTCTGATAATCCGAGAAGTGAAGATCCATTTGCGATTTTAAAAGAGATGGAAACAGGGGTTGAAGGAAGAGAATATAAAGTCATCGAAGATCGAAAGCAGGCGATTTTCGAGGCGATTAGCCAAGCCGAAGAAAATGATATTATTCTCATTGCTGGTAAAGGTCATGAAACCTATCAGCAAGTAGGAAAAGATATCCACCATTTTGACGACAGACTTGTTGCAAAGGATGCCATATTAAAAAAATAAAGCGTAAAGCAAGGAAGGCTAGAATTTACATGATATTATACAAATTTTCACATGAAAAACTTCTGAATACAGAGGAACAAACATATGATATTGCTGTACTACATAAACAGCTTATTCATACTAGTGTTTCCGTGATGGAAAAAGTGGGGGGAAAGTGATGGAGCAAGTTATTTTATTCACAATATTAGTGGGATTTCTTATTTCGGTCATCCTATCCCCAATTTTGATTCCGTTTTTAAGAAGGTTGAAATTCGGACAAAGCATTAGAGAAGAAGGACCTAAATCGCATCAAAAGAAATCAGGTACTCCGACGATGGGCGGAACAATGATTTTATTATCTATCGTTGTTACAACTATTGTGATGACATCGAAGTATTCAGAGCTTTCCGTACAAACATATTTACTACTTTTTGTAACCATTGGATTTGGTTTATTAGGATTTTTAGATGACTTTATTAAAGTAGTCATGAAGAGAAATTTAGGATTAACCTCAAAACAAAAACTATTTGGACAAATCGTTATTTCGTTTATTTTTTATTTTATTTTAAGACAAAATGAATTTTCAACAACAGTCTCCATTCCACTAACTGACATTTCTTTTGACCTTGGATGGCTGTATGTATTTTTTATCATTTTCTGGTTGGTCGGATTTTCGAATGCTGTCAATTTAACAGATGGTCTAGATGGTCTTGTTTCGGGGACAGCGGCTATTGCTTTTGGAGCTTTTGCAGTATTGTCTTGGAACCAAGAGGCATATGATGTAGCCATTTTCTCTTTAGCAGTTGTTGGTGCAGTCCTAGGATTTCTTGTTTTTAATGCCCATCCCGCTAAAGTATTTATGGGAGATACTGGATCTCTTGCTTTAGGGGGAGCGATTGCAACTATTGCCATCTTAACTAAACTAGAAATTCTGCTTATCATTATCGGAGGAATATTTGTTGTTGAAACCCTGTCTGTCATTCTGCAGGTGATTTCTTTTAAAACAACTGGTAAAAGGATATTCCGTATGAGTCCTTTGCACCATCATTATGAGTTAATCGGTTGGTCCGAATGGAGAGTAGTTGTCACATTCTGGACAGTTGGGTTATTATGTGCAGTATTAGGAATCTATATTGAGGTGTGGTTGTAATTGAGAGATATTAAAGATTATGTTCATAAAAAAGTACTTGTACTAGGTTTAGCGAAGAGTGGGGTCGGTGCAGCAAATTTGTTGCACCGTTTAGGTGCGTTTGTCACTGTAAATGATAACAAACCATTGTTTGAGAATCCAGAAGCTCAAGGATTGCTTGAACAAGGGATTACAGTTATTTGCGGAAGTCATCCCGTCGAGCTTTTAGATGATGGCTTCGAGCTTATCGTAAAGAACCCAGGTATTCCTTATCATAATGAGATGATCCAAGCGGCCATTGAAAAAGGGATTCCCATTATTACTGAAGTTGAGCTTGCGTATCAAATTTCTGAAGCTCCTTTTATTGCTATAACAGGTACAAATGGAAAAACTACAACAACCACTCTTATCTTTGAAATGTTAAAGGCGGGAAATAAGGCTCCTTTGATTGCGGGGAACATTGGAACAGTCGCATCAGAGGTGGCTCAGCAAGCTACATCTGAAAATACAATTGTTATTGAACTATCATCGTTTCAGCTAATGGGAATTACAACATTCAAGCCGAGGATTGCTATACTCACTAATCTGTATGAGGCCCATTTAGACTATCATGGTACCAAAGGAGAGTATTGGAGCGCGAAAGCAAATATAACTAAGTACCAAACAGAAGAGGATTACTTTATCGTTAATGGAGATCAAGAGAGCACTTTCGAAATTGGTCAAAAAAGCAAGGCAGACTGTGTTCCTTTTTCTACAAGAGAATTCCAATCAAATGGTGCTTATGTATTAGATGATTATTTGTATTTTAAAGATGAAAAGATTATTGAAATCTCTGATATTGTTTTACCTGGAGCGCATAACCTTGAAAATATCCTTTCAGCAGTAGCTGCAGCGAAGCTTACAAATGTTTCAAACGAAGCCATTGTTGAGGTTTTGACGACCTTTACAGGTGTTAAGCATCGTCTTCAATATATAGGAGAGATCGAAGGACGTAAGTTTTATAATGATTCAAAAGCAACAAATATATTAGCGACAGAAAAAGCTTTGACTGCATTCAAGACACCTATTGTGTTACTTGCCGGAGGATTGGATCGTGGAAACGGATTTGACGAGTTAATTCCATTCTTGCACAATGTGAAAACTGTTGTCACGTTTGGACAAACGGCTCGTAAAATTGAGGAAGTAGCACAGAAGGCAGGAATAAAAACAATTCTCCGTGTCGATAATGTGGAAAAAGCCGTACCTGTTGCCTTTACACACTCAAATGCAGGAGATGTGATCCTTTTATCACCTGCATGTGCTAGCTGGGATCAATACAAAACTTTTGAGGTTAGAGGAGACATTTTTATCAATGCGGTGCATAAGCTTAAGTAAGGGCTTGTCTTATGGAGACAATTTTAACATAATCGTTTCTAATTAAGGTTTAATCCTCACTGTAAGCCCTAAAACTTGCATTCGAGGTGTGTTCTTTTGCCGACTAAAAAAGCTACTCCAGATCTGATATTATTGATTGTAACATTTACCCTATTAGCGACCGGATTAATTATGGTTTATAGTGCGAGTGCCATTTGGGCTGACTATAAATTTGATGATTCTTTTTATTTTGCTAAACGACAAATGTTGTTTGCAGGGGTCGGCATTGTGACCATGTTCTTCATTATGAATGTCGATTATTGGACGTGGCGAACTTTTGCAAAAATGATCATAATCATCTGCTTTGTGCTTCTTATTCTTGTACTCATCCCAGGGATAGGAAATGTAAGAAATGGTTCCCGAAGCTGGATTGGGGTAGGTGCGTTTTCAATTCAGCCTTCAGAGTTTATGAAGCTTGCAATGATTGCGTTTTTAGCTAAGTTTCTTTCAGAAAATCAAAAAAAGATCACTTCGTTCAGAAAAGGTTTAATGCCATCCCTTGGTTTAGTATTTCTTGCCTTCGGGATGATTATGCTACAGCCTGACTTAGGGACTGGAACGGTGATGGTTGGAACATCGGTTGTCATGATTTTTATTGCTGGTGCGAGGATTGGTCATTTTGTCGGCTTAGGGCTGCTTGGGGTAATTGGGTTTGTTGGCTTAGTTATCTCAGCTCCTTACCGAATCAAAAGGATTACCTCCTTTTTAGATCCATGGGAGGATCCACTCGGAAGTGGTTTTCAAATCATTCAGTCACTATATGCGATTGGACCAGGCGGGTTATTTGGTTTAGGATTAGGACAAAGTAGGCAAAAATTCTTTTATCTACCTGAACCACAAACCGATTTTATCTTTGCTATCTTGGCAGAAGAATTAGGTTTCATTGGAGGCTCCTTTGTACTACTTCTTTTCGCTTTATTATTATGGCGTGGAATTCGTATTGCACTGGGTGCTCCAGATTTATATGGAAGTTTCTTAGCTGTTGGAATTGTGGCAATGGTTGCTATTCAAGTAATGATCAATGTGGGTGTGGTTACAGGGCTTATGCCGGTAACTGGAATTACTCTCCCGTTTCTAAGCTATGGAGGTTCTTCCTTAACACTCATGCTTATGGCCATTGGGGTGCTACTGAATATTAGTAAACACTCGAAATTATGAGATAGGTAAGTTTAAGAACCCTGTTATTCATGCAGGGTTCTCTTCTGTTTATTATTACATTTAGATGACAATCGTTCGTTGTTTTTCGATTTGTCGTTTGAAATATAGTAAAATGGGGTAAAACGTGAGGGTGATTTTTTTCAGAAGACATCATGACTATCACCTATGAATAGTTGATTTTTCAACGTTAAGGAGAGTGGAAAGAATTGCGTATAGTTGTAAGTGGTGGTGGAACCGGTGGTCATATTTATCCGGCTCTTGCGCTTATTAGAGAGATACAAAAGGAACATAATAATGCTGAGTTTTTATATATCGGTACTGAAAAAGGATTAGAAAATACCATTGTTAAAAGAGAAAACATTCCTTTTCAATCCATACATATTACTGGGTTTAAACGTAAACTTTCAATAGATAATGTGAAAACGGTGATTAGATTCTTAAAGGGTGTTCAGAAAAGTAAGCAATATTTAAAAGAATTTAAAGCAGATGTAGTCATAGGAACGGGCGGGTACGTATGCGGTCCTGTTGTGTATGCTGCTTCTAAGCTTGGAATTCCAACAATCATACATGAACAAAACAGTGTACCGGGATTAACGAATAAGTTTTTAAGTCGATATGTCGATAAAGTTGCTATTTGTTTTGAAGAAGCGAAAAGCTATTTTCCTCAAGAAAAGGTTGAACTTACAGGAAATCCCAGAGCATCTGAAGTATTAAATAAGGATGGGATTAAGGGGAAACTGTCTGTTGGTTTAAAAACAAATGTTCCATCTGTATTAGTAGTAGGTGGAAGTCGTGGAGCACGGCCTATAAATGAAGCCATTTTAAAATCATTGTCAGTGCTTAGTGAAAAACCTTATCAAGTATTATATGTAACCGGAGAGGTTCACTATGATGAAGTACTCAAAGAAGTGGAATTAGTCGGGAACCCTGATAACGTCATAGTAAAGCCTTTTATTCATAATATGCCAGAAGTGCTTGCAGGAATGGATCTAATTGTTGCTCGAGCAGGTGCAACGACATTAGCTGAATTGACATCTTTAGGCGTACCTAGCATACTTGTTCCTAGCCCATATGTGACAAACAATCATCAGGAAAAAAATGCTCGCGCCTTAAGTGATCATGGTGCTGCCATTTTAATGCTTGAAAAAGACCTAACGGCTACTAAATTAGTAGAGCAAATGGATTCTCTCTTACTTAATAAAGAGAGCTTAAAAGAAATGAAGAAAGCAGCCTATAAATTAGGGATTCGTGATGCGGCCCAGAGACTGTATCGATTAATGGAGACGTTACTAACAAAAAGAAACGGTCGATAATAATGATTCCTAGGTTTGTAGCCTAGGTTTGACACGATGCATAAGATAAAATAACTCCGACTGAAAGGGGAGGTAGGAATGATTGGATTAGCTGAAGAATTAAAGCAGTCTAAGATTGGAACGGTAAAAGAAAATGAGCCAATGGCGAATCATACAACGATTAAGATTGGTGGACCTGCAGAACTTTTTGTAGAGCCCTCATCAGTAGAAAACTTAGAAGCGACCATGAATTTGATCCGCAAGTATAGAGTACAGTGGATTGCTATTGGAAGAGGGTCAAACTTACTCGTGTCTGATCGAGGAATTTCCGGTGTGGTAATTAAGCTTGGTGCAGGGGTAGATAAGGTTGAAATTAATGGAACTACACTTACGGTTGGTGGTGGACATTCACTTGTAAGCTTGGCAACTTCCATCAGTAGAAAAGGGTTATCCGGATTAGAGTTTGCTAGTGGGATTCCTGGGTCTGTCGGTGGTGCAGTGTTTATGAACGCGGGGGCACATGGCTCTGATATATCAAAGATACTCGAAAAAGCTCTTGTGCTTTTTGAAGACGGCACATTAGAATGGGTAGCTAATGAGGAAATGGAGTTTTCTTACCGAACCTCTGTGTTGCAAAAAAAGCGTCCAGGTGTTGTTGTTGAAGCTGTTTTTTCATTGAAAGAAGGAAACAAGGATTCTATTTTTGGTGAAATGCAAAAGAACAAAGACTACCGCAAAGAAACCCAGCCATGGAATTTCCCGTGTGCGGGTAGCATTTTTCGTAATCCACTGCCAAATTATGCAGGTAAGTTAATTGAGGTTGCTGGCTTAAAGGGATACCAAATCGGTGGGGCTAAAATATCAGAAATGCATGGGAATTTCATCGTAAATACAGGAAACGCAAAAGCTGACGATGTTTTACAGTTAATTCAGCATGTTAAGGATACGATATATGATTTGTATGAAGTAAAAATGGAAACAGAAGTTGAAATAATAGGAATAAAATAGGATGATTGTCCCCCTTACAAAGTATCAGTATGTGATATAATAAATACTTGGGAAATTACTTATTACCTAAAAATAACGGCATGATTTCTCGTGCCGTTGTTTTCACTTATAAAAAATTATTGGATTCTCTGTTTTTTACACAAAATATATTAGCGATAGTGAGGTGATTGGATTGGATCAGGGGAAAATAGTCTCGATTGAAGAACGGATTCCCAAATTGAAACAACAAAGACGAAAAAAGGCAAATAGAAGACTTGTAACCTTATTAAGTTTATTCTTCTTGTTAATCGTTTGTGTCGTTTATTTCCAATCACCGCTCAGTCATATTAAAAAAATAAGTGTTAGTGGTAATGACTTATATAAGGCTGAACTTCTTGTGAAAAACAGTGGCTTGTCCACTGGAATGAATATTTGGAAGCTTGATAAGAAAGAAGTGGAAACGAAAATAGAGAAGCTTCCGGAAATAAAATCAGCAACTGTAAAATGGTCATTTCCTAATAGTGTATTAATTACTGTAGAGGAATATGATCGGATTGCCGTTATTGCAAATGAAAATTCGTTTATTCCCGTGTTAGAGAATGGTGAAATACTAGAGGATGAAGGGATTACAAGCTCCCCTTCTAATGCCCCGATATTAATTGGTTTTACAGAAGGTGAGATCCTTGAAGAGATGGTTAATAGCCTGAAAGAGCTCCCGTTTGAAATTCTTTACTCCATTTCAGAAGTGAACTACACACCGAAAGAAACGGATCGTTTCCATATTTCTTTATATATGAATGATGGAAATGAAGTCAGTGCATCTTTAAGGAGTTTCTCAAAAAAAATGATACACTACCCTTCCATCGTTAGTCAGTTAGATCCGTCACAAAAGGGTGTCATTGATTTAGAGGTGGGTTCGTATTTTAAATCATACGACCCAGGAGGAGTTGAAACAAGTGAAGAAGAGGGTGAAGGGTAAACATGTTATCCTCTCGTTAGTTTTCCTTGTATTAGGTTATATGGTGTCTTTTTCTTACCATTTAACTAAGCAGGAAAAAGCACAAAATACGATAACGGACAAGCAGTGGAATCGTGATTTAGAATTGCGAAATCAGTTGATTTCACAGGAAGAAAGAAACCGAGAGCTTCAGAATGAATTAAAGGAAAAACAAGATAAAATTGTAGAGATTGAAGAAGAATTAGCGAAAGAAGAACAAGTTTTCTTCAATCTCGCGGAAGACGCGGAAAAATATCGTATGTTTGTAGGTAAAGTCAAGGTAAAAGGGAAGGGAGTAGAAGTGTCCCTTGCTGATGGTGACTACAATCCTAATGAAGAAAACATAAATAACTATATTGTTCATGAGCACCATGTCTTTAAAGTGATTAATGAGTTATATATTTCGGGTGCTTCGGCAATTGCGATTAATGGGCAAAGGCTCACACATAATTCCTATATTCTTTGTAATGGTCCAGTGATTGAAGTGGATGGATATCAACATCCTGCTCCTTTTGTTATTACGGCTATTGGTGATCCTGATGTGATGACCTCTGCTTTGAATTTAACAGGAGGAATTAAAGATATGCTGGTAAATGACAATATTGAAGTAACGATCCAGAAAAAAGAAGAAGTTATATTAGATCCGTTATTAGGCACTTAACTCTTTTTGAATGTTTTGTCCACAATAATGAAGAAAGCTAGGTGATTTTTACGTGGACAGAAAGAAAATAAACAGCTTGGTAATCATCGGGGTCATTGTTGGATTCATGCTTGCTATCCAATTTCAAACGGTCTCTAAACCAGAGGTACGAGACACAAGGGATACCTGGCAGCTTCGTGAGGATTTACTGAAGGAAAAGGAACTTCAATCCCGACTGATTAAAGAAATTCGTTCCATTGAAGAAAAATTGAACGAATACGAAACGGAAAGAGAACAGGGAAAAGGAAACACGTTAAGGAATACTCTAGAGGAATTAAAGCAAGAAGCAGGACTAACAGAGTTGACTGGCCCAGGTTTGACGATATACATAGAACAACTGAATGAAGAATTGATCTTAGGGACTTCTGGTGCTACACTTTCACCGGACCTATTAGAACGACTGCTAAATGAGATAAATATGTATGGTGCAAAACATGTTTCGGTCGCAGGTCAAAGGGTGATCAATACTACTGTAATCCGTGATATAAATGGCGAAACGAAAATAAACGGACGTTCCTTAACAAAATTTCCAATTGAAATTATCGTTTTGACGGAGGATTTTACCGTTGCGGAAAAGCTGTACAATCAAATGCAGGTTTCTAAATCAGCAGAAGAATTCTTTATTGATAATTTAACCGTCACCATAAAGAAGCCTGAGCTTTCCATTGCTGTCCCAGCCTTTGAAGATTCTATTCGAATTAGAGGTATGGAGCAAGTAAAATCTGACAAAGGAGATAGTTAATCATGTGGCTTCCCCTTTTAGGATTGATCATTGGAGTCGTCCTTGGATTATTAACAGATATATCTGTCCCTGAGGAATATTCCAATTATCTATCCATTGCCGTACTAGCTGCCCTTGATACTTTATTCGGTGGAATCAGGGCACATCTGCAAAATATATATGACGAAAAGGTTTTTGTTTCCGGTTTTTTCTTTAATATTATTCTTGCTGCAAGTTTAGCTTTTCTAGGTGTTCATCTTGGTGTAGACTTGTATTTAGCAGCAGTTTTTGCGTTTGGGGTAAGACTATTTCAAAATATAGCCGTGATTCGAAGAATTCTGCTAACAAAATGGTCTACAAATAAAGAAAAATAGAAAAAATTTGTATATTTTAAAAGGGAATATATTAAATTTGCCGAATAATCTTATAGATACATTATTATACGGTATGAAAAAATAGGAATTGTTGTTCAATTTTTTGAATTGTTAAAGGAGGTGCCAAAGAATGAACAGCAATGAAATATATGTAAGTCTTGACATCGGTACATCCAGCGTAAAAGTGATCATTGGAGAAATGGTCAATGACTCTTTGAATATTATTGGTGTTGGCAATGTTAAATCCGAAGGACTAAGAAAAGGATCCATTGTTGATATAGATGAAACCGTTCATTCTATTAGAAAGGCAATCGAACAAGCTGAGAGAATGATAGGCATGGAAATTAATAAGGTAATTGTTGGTGTAACTGGAAATCATGTGATGTTACAGCCATGTCATGGTGTAGTAGCTGTATCAAGTGAAAATCGTGAAATTACCAATGAGGATGTTGCTAGAGTAATTGATGCAGCACAAGTAATATCCATTCCACCTGAGCGTGAGATTATTGATGTCATTCCGAAGCAATTTATTGTTGATGGATTAGATGAAATTAATGACCCACGGGGAATGATAGGTGTAAGGCTTGAAATGGAAGGAACGATTATTACAGGTTCTAAGACGATTTTACATAATACTCTTCGATGCGTAGAACGTTCTGGATTAGAAATCCTTGATATTACTTTACAACCACTTGCTTCTGGTGCCTTTGCACTCTCAAAGGATGAAAAAAACTTAGGTGTGGCACTCGTTGATATTGGTGGGGGATCAACAACAATTAGTGTTTTTGAACATGGATTCTTACGAGCAGCAAGTGTACTTCCAGTTGGTGGAGACCATATAACAAAAGATATATCGATTGGTCTTCGGACATCTACTGAAGATGCTGAGAAAATAAAAACAAAACATGGACATGCATACTATGACCATGCTTCCGAAGAAGAAGTGTTTAGCGTACCGATTATCGGAAGTGATCAGCATCAACAATTTAACCAGCTTGAAGTTTCTGATATTATTGAAGCAAGAACGGAAGAAATTTTTGACCTTATACAAAATGAAATTAGACGTTTGGGCATTCGTGATTTACCTGGTGGTTATGTTTTATCAGGTGGAGTAGCAAACACTCAAGGAATTCTTGAATTAGCGCAAGTGGTTTTCCAAAACCGAGTTCGCATCGCCATTCCGGATTATATTGGAGTACGTGAACCGCAATACACGACTGCTGTCGGTTTAATAAAATTCGCTTACAAAAATGCTAAAATACAAGGTAGGTCTATTGGTAACAGTACGGCTGCTGGCGAATCAAAGGAAAAGAGAGTTCAAAAGCAGCCTCAACCAAAGGCAAAGCCGGACAAGCAGCCGGAAGAAAAAATGACATCACGAGTGAAAAAATTCCTTGGTTACTTTTTTGAATAGTATTCAATCGATCGCTACCGGGAATATCGACGAATTAGGAGGATTTGTCATGTTGGAATTTGATACAAATTTAGATTCATTGGCAACTATAAAAGTAATCGGCGTAGGTGGAGGCGGAAACAATGCTGTTAATCGGATGATTGAGCATGGCGTCCAAGGTGTCGAATTTATCGCGGTAAATACAGATGCGCAGGCATTAAATTTATCGAAGGCAGAAACAAGAATGCAAATTGGGGGAAAGCTTACTCGTGGACTTGGAGCAGGAGCAAACCCTGAAGTAGGGAAAAAAGCAGCTGAAGAAAGTAGAGAACAAATTGAAGAAGTGTTAGCTGGGGCCGATATGGTTTTCGTTACAGCTGGTATGGGTGGCGGAACTGGAACAGGGGCTGCACCCGTTATTGCTCAAATCGCTCGCGAGTTAGGGGCATTAACAGTCGGAGTTGTAACAAGACCGTTTACGTTTGAAGGTAGAAAGCGTTCGACTCAAGCTCAAGGTGGCATCTCTTCCATGAAGGAAGCGGTTGATACACTAATCGTTATTCCAAATGATCGTCTTCTTGAAATTGTGGATAAGAGTACACCAATGCTTGAAGCATTCCGTGAGGCTGACAATGTTCTACGTCAAGGGGTTCAAGGTATATCGGACCTTATTGCAACACCTGGTCTTATCAACTTAGACTTTGCAGATGTAAAGACAATTATGTCTAACAAAGGCTCTGCTCTTATGGGGATTGGTGTAGCTGCAGGAGAAAACCGTGCAACAGAAGCAGCAAAGAAAGCCATTTCTTCACCGCTTCTAGAAAAGTCCATTGATGGAGCACAAGGAGTCTTGATGAACATTACTGGTGGATCAAACTTAAGCCTATATGAAGTTCAGGAAGCAGCAGATATCGTTGCTTCTGCATCTGACCAAGAAGTGAACATGATTTTTGGATCGGTTATCAATGATAACTTGAAGGATGAGATCCTAGTAACAGTGATTGCGACCGGTTTTAATGAAGATATTTCTCAACCGAAGCCAACAAGTCGTCCAGGTTTTGGGCAACAAAAACAATCTGTTGCACCTACAAAGCCACAAAGAGAAATCATTCGTGAAGAGGAGTACAATGAACCTGTACGTTCAAATACTTCACACAGCAGTGACGATACGTTAGATATACCTACTTTCTTACGTAATCGCAATAGAAGACGATAGGTAAACCCTATCAATACAAAAAGCAGAATTCGACCAGAATTCTGCTTTTTATTTTGTTTTAAGAGGAAAATCAGTTTTCCCAACCTGAGATGAGAAATTTTGACAAAAAACGGAGAGATTTGTGAAAATCTCTTCTTTTTTATGTACATAAAGTGACACACTTCCAACATCTATGTACGTTATACTTTTTCATAACAGAATAATAGATTGAATAAGGAGAAACGAGCAAGGAGGATAATCTTTGACACTTTATTTAGATGTGATTTGGCTGCTAAATCTCCTTTTCGATACGTTACTTCTTTATTTAACTGCCATAATAGTAAAAAGAGAGTATAAGATTTGGAGACTGTTTTGTGGAGGACTTATAGGATCCTTCATTATTATATTGGCTTTTACTCCTTTTCAGAATTATTCTGGTCATCCTGTCGTGAAATTAGCCTTTTCTTTAGTGATGGTTCTAGTTACCTTTGGATACAAAAGATTACGTACCTTTATCCGTACAACGATGACCTTCTATTTCGTTACCTTTTTAGTAGGTGGAGCGCTTATTGGGGTTCATTATTTCATTCAGTTTGATAACCAATTGACCTCCTCTGTTTTAATAGGAAGTGTAAAGGGATTTGGTGATCCGATTAGCTGGTTTTTTGTTCTCATAGGTTTTCCGATTGCATGGCATTTCTCCAGATCAAATATTGAACAATTTGAAATGACGAAAATACAATTTGATCAAATGGTTTCTATTCGCATTCAGATTGGAGAAAGTCAATTCACATGTAAAGGTCTGGTGGATAGTGGGAATCAACTTTATGATCCTCTCACTAAAATGCCTGTCATGTTTGTCTCTGTCTATAACCAATTAGAAACGATCCCTGAATCCATTAGGATACTTTCAAGTGAAAAGGATGAGATCATTTATGGAAAAGCCTCTCTTCCAACTGAATGGGAAAATAAGCTCCGAATTATCCCGTATAAAGTAGTTGGACAAGAGCATCAGCTTATCATTGCTGTTAAGCCTGACCAACTTCAAATAGAGATGGAAGAAAAAATAATTCAAGTAGACAAAGGATTAGTTTCCTTTACAACCCAGCAGCTTTCCTCTGAAGATACGTTTCAGTGTATTGTTCATCCAAAGATGGTAACAGGTGTCGCAAAGGTGAAATCAGATGTAAAGGTAAGTTAATATTACTATACTCAGAAAAACATAAATTAGAAGGAGGACAACTCATGAAAAATATAAAACTTCGACTATCTTATTACTGGTATAAATTATTAATCAAGCTAGGACTCAAGACAGATGAGGTCTTCTATATAGGTGGAAGTGAGGCATTGCCTCCTCCGTTATCAAAAGAAGAAGAAGAAGTGTTGCTTCAAAAACTTCCGAGTGGGGATAAAGCAGCGAGGTCCATCCTTATTGAGAGAAATTTACGACTTGTTGTTTATATAGCTAGAAAGTTTGAAAATACAGGAATTAATATTGAAGATTTAATTAGTATCGGAACGATCGGTTTAATAAAGGCAGTTAACACGTTTAATCCTGAAAAGAAAATAAAGCTTGCTACATACGCATCAAGATGTATTGAAAATGAAATACTCATGTACTTACGGAGAAATAATAAAATTCGCTCAGAAGTTTCCTTTGATGAACCATTGAATATTGATTGGGACGGTAACGAGTTGTTATTGTCAGATGTATTAGGAACAGAAGAAGATATTATTACAAAAGACCTGGAAGCAAATGTTGATAAAAAGCTTTTATTAAAAGCATTACATCAGCTGAATGACCGTGAAAAACAAATCATGGAGTTGCGTTTTGGATTAGGTACGGGAGAAGAAAAAACCCAGAAAGACGTTGCTGATATGCTTGGTATATCACAATCGTATATTTCAAGACTGGAAAAAAGGATTATTAAAAGACTGAAGAAAGAGTTTAATAAAATGGTTTAGTTCGTTTCTTTGAAGAAAGAAAAATTTTTTAGAATAAAATAATATGTGTAATACCTTGTCCTAAAGACATTTATAGGAAATTCTTAGTATGCATGTCCATTTTGGATGTGCATATTTTTCCTTCTCGGGGAGATACTGTTTTTTGTACAACAGCTCCTGTGAGGAGGGAAAAGAATTGACTCGTAATAAAGTTGAAATTTGCGGTGTTGATACATCTAAGTTACCTGTTTTGAAAAATGAAGAAATGCGTTTACTATTTAAAGAAATGCAAGCCGGGGATATAACAGCCCGAGAAAAGCTCGTGAATGGAAACTTACGCCTTGTGTTAAGTGTCATTCAGCGATTTAACAATCGTGGTGAGTTTGTTGATGACCTGTTTCAGGTAGGGTGCATCGGGTTGATGAAATCAATTGATAATTTTGACCTAGGTCAAAACGTGAAATTCTCTACTTATGCTGTTCCGATGATAATCGGAGAAATCCGACGATACTTAAGAGATAACAACCCGATTCGAGTATCCCGTTCTTTAAGGGATATTGCTTACAAGGCATTACAAGTTCGAGAAAAACTAATGAGTGAGACGTCAAAGGAGCCAACTGCTGAAGAAATTGCAAAAGTACTAGATGTTTCTCATGAAGAAATTGTTTTTGCTTTAGATGCCATTCAAGATCCCGTTTCGTTATTTGAACCTATCTATAATGACGGAGGAGATCCTATTTATGTGATGGATCAATTAAGCGATGAACGTAACAAGGATATTCAATGGATTGAAGAAATTGCTTTAAAAGAAGGAATGAGACGACTCAACGATAGAGAAAAGCTCATCCTAAGAAAGCGATTCTTCCAAGGAAAAACTCAAATGGAAGTAGCTGAAGAGATAGGAATCTCACAAGCCCAAGTGTCCAGACTAGAAAAAGCTGCGATTAAACAAATGAATAAGAACATACAAACATAAACTACCGACTAATCTCGGTAGTTTTTTTTGTATAAAACAATCATGAATACTCCTCCCATCTTCATATATTTAATTATCGAATAGTCGGGAGTGAAATATGATGGTGAAAATTTCAGAATTTCAAATTAAAGATGTGGTCAATGTTGCAGATGGAAAAAAGTTAGGGAATATTAGTGATATAGAAATAAATCTATCAAACGGAAAAATTGAGGCCATTATTGTAAGTGGTAACGGACGGATGTTAGGCTTCTTTGGTAAAGAAGAGGAGATCATTATTTCTTGGAGAAACATACTTAAAATTGGTGAGGATGTTATTTTAGTTCGTTACAGAGGGGTTAATGAAGGACAATATGATGAAGCAGAAGCCAAGTAAGCCTGAATTCACTGGGAGTATACTGCGAATTATGGTAAACTATAGAAAAATCAACAAACAATTGAGGTTTATATAATGGAACCATTTATTCTAAAAGAAACGTCTCATTTCATCATAAAAGAGTGGACAGATCGTTTCAACGGACTTGTTGCGGGTTTTACTACGAAAAACGGAGGCCATAGCAAGAACTCTTTTTCAACGTTGAATACTGGATTTCACGTTGGAGATCAGGAACAGGACGTTTGCTTAAATCGAAAAGTCTTATCAAAAAGTACTGGTATCCCTTTATCTAATTGGGTAGGTGCCGAGCAGACGCATGATGTACATGTGAAAAAAGTCTCGGTACATGATCGTGGACTTGGTTCAAATTCATACGCGAATGCGCTCAGGGATACCGATGCTTTCTTTACCTATGATAAAAATCTGCTTTTAACATTATGCTTTGCTGACTGTGTTCCGCTCTATTTTATTGCTCCAAAATACGAAGCAATTGCGATTGCTCATGCGGGGTGGAAAGGGACAGTTGGAGGGATCGCGAAAAGTGTGATAACAGTATTTAAGGACGAAAATATTCCTGTTTCGGAAATTTTTGCAGTAATTGGCCCTTCCATTTGCGAAAAATGTTATATTGTAGATGATAAAGTCATTTCATATGTGGAAAATTTAGTGGAAGATGTCGAAAAAAAAACATATAATCGAATCAAAGAAAACCAATACCACTTAGACTTAAAGAAGTTAAATAAACAAATTCTCATCAAAGCAGGTATGATTGAATCAAATATTCAGGTAACTGATTTATGTACGAGTTGTGATTCCGATTATTTTTTCTCCCACCGAAGAGACAAGGGGAAAACGGGTCGGATGATGAGTTTTATTGGTTGGAAGGAGGAGCAATCGAGAGAATGAAAGTAAGTGAAAATCTACGTGTGCTCCAGGAAAAGGTAAAAGAAGCGAGTCAAAGGAGCAATCGAGATCCAGAAGAAATAAAAATCATAGCTGTAACGAAATATGTAACAACAGAAAGAGCATCAGAGGCATTAGAATGTGGGGTAACACATCTTGGTGAAAATCGTGATGAAGGCCTTCTTGAAAAGTGGAGCACTATAGGGGACAAGCCTACCTGGCATTTTATCGGAACTCTACAAACAAGAAAGGTAAAAAATATCATAGATAAAGTGGATTATATTCACTCATTAGATCGTGTATCCTTGGCAAAGGAAATTAATGCAAGAGCTGGTGATAGAACGATTTCTTGTTTTGTTCAGGTGAATGCGTCTGGTGAAGAATCAAAGCATGGATTAACTCCAGAAATGGTGGTACCATTTATAAAGGAATTAGAAAAATACCCTAAAATAAGGGTAGAAGGGCTAATGACGATGGCGCCTTTTACTGAGGACGATACGATCATTAGACAAAGCTTTCAATCGTTAAAAAATCTTCAACTTGAAATTCAACATATGGATTTACCATATGCTCCATGTATGGAGCTTTCAATGGGAATGTCTAATGATTTTGAGATTGCCATTGAAGAAGGATCTACGATGATACGAATCGGCACCGCATTGGTGGGCGAATAGTGTGGGAGGTGTAATGAATGAGTATTAAATCAAAATTTAAAACATTTTTTTTCCTAGATGATGAATATGAGAATGAAGAAGAGGAGTACGAGGCTCCAGCAACAAAGACACAAAGACAACCACAGCAACAGCAACAAAGTGTGTCTCCTAAACAGAATGTGGTAAGCTTACAGAGTGTTCAAAAATCTTCAAAGGTTGTTTTAATTGAACCAAGAGTGTATGCAGAAGCTCAGGAAATTGCAGATCAATTAAAAAATCGTCGAGCAGTTGTTGTGAATTTACACAGAATTGAACGGGACCAAGCGAAACGGATTGTTGATTTTTTAAGTGGTACTGTGTATGCCATCGGTGGAGATATTCAAAAGATTGGTGCAGAAATTTTCTTATGTACACCTGACAATGTGGAGGTATCAGGCAATATCTCACAGCTAATGCAAGAAACAGAATACGAAGATACGAGGTGGTAATACGTAAATGGATTTACTTCTATCAATATTAATTCGAGTGATTGATATCTATTCTTGGGCATTGATTATTTATATTCTTATGTCTTGGTTTCCTAATGCAAGGGAAACTGCTATCGGTCAATTTTTAACAAGAATTTGTGAACCTTATTTAGAGCCGTTCCGAAGAATTATTCCTCCGATCGGTGGAATGATTGATATTTCTCCGATTGTTGGTATTTTTGTATTAAAATTGGCATCAACAGGCTTGTATACGCTATTTGGTTGGTTTTAGCTAAAAGGGGCATAAATGCCCCTTTTTTGCACTTTCATATCTTTATATTGGATTGGAGATTGAATTAATATGGATTTGCATCAGCACTTCCGACGTGAAGAGCATAGTTTTGTCGATCAAGTAATGAGTTGGAAGGAGCAGGTGGAAAGTAATTACGCTCCAAAACTGACTGATTTTCTTGACCCGAGAGAGCAGAAGATTGTCGAGATGATTATAGGAGCGAATTCGGAGGTAAAGGTTCAATTTTTTGGAGGAGCAGAGTTGGTGGAAAGAAAGAGAGCCTTCATTTATCCAGATTATTATTCTGTAGAGAAAGAGGATTTCCAAATTTCCTTATATGAACTGGTTTACCCAAATAAGTTTGTATCAATTGAGCATCGACAAATTTTAGGTAGCATGATGTCACTAGGACTAAAAAGAGGGAAATTTGGAGACATCCTTATGGAAGGGGAAATCATTCAACTCTTTGTCGCCAATGAAGTTAGCGATTATATTTCGATGCAACTTGAGTCGGTAGGACGTTCGAAAGTAAGTTTAAAAGAGCGTCGTCTCGAAGAAGCCATTCAAATGAAGGAACAATGGAATGAGTTCACAACAACCGTTTCTTCCCTAAGGTTAGACACTATGGTAGCTGCTGCTCATAATATCTCTCGTCAGAAATCTCAAACATTAATAGCAGGTGGAGTAGTAAAAGTGAATTGGATGACCATTGAAAATCCCTCTTTTGAATGTAAAGAAGACGATGTCTTATCTGTACGAGGATACGGAAGAGCAAAACTATCTTCCATTGATGGGAAAACAAAGAAAGATAAATGGCGAATTGTTGTAGAAAAACATCAATAATTTATAAAAAAATTGCAGGAATTTAAAAGTACTTGTCGAATATCTGTTACAATGAATAGTATATACTATTAAGCAATTGGAGGTGGCTTATAATGCCATTAACACCGTTAGACATACATAACAAGGAATTTACAAAAGGATTCCGTGGTTACGATGAAGATGAAGTAAATGAGTTCCTTGACCAAGTCATTAAGGACTATGAATTGATTATTCGAGAAAAGAAAGAACTTGATGAACGATTAAAGGATATGAATGAGCGTTTAACTCATTTTTCGAATATTGAAGAAACCTTAAATAAATCCATCGTTGTAGCTCAAGAAGCAGCTGAAGAGCTAAAGCGAAATGCTCAAAAAGAAGCTAAGCTAATTATCAGAGAAGCAGAGAAAAATGCGGATCGCATCGTAAATGAGTCCCTTTCTAAAGCTCGTAAAATAGCTCTAGAAATTGAGGATCTGAAAAAGCAATCCAAAGTGTTTAGAACTCGTTTTAAAATGCTTATTGAAGCACAGCTGGATATGCTGAATAACGATGATTGGGATCATCTATTACAATACGAGCTTGATTCAGCAGAATTAAAATCTGCAAATTTAAAAGAAGAAGATTCATTGGCTTGACGAAAAGCAGTTTCTTCGAATATAATTTTTTAACAAGTAAAAATTGCAAGTTGCGATGACAGGGATAGTAGAATTTATCAATGCTTTTTCTAGCGAGTTAACAGTTGGTGAGAGGTTAACAAAAGCGATAAGTTTGAATATCACCCTTGAGTACCAAGCTGAACGACCAGAAGGAATAGTAAGCTTTGGCGTTTAAATTCACGTTACGAATTTTTGAGCGGATAGGTTATTTGCCTATCTACTAGGGTGGTACCGCGGGAATATAAGCCTTCTCGTCCCTTTTTGGGATGAGAGGGCTTTTTTGTATTTACTTTTACTAAAACGGGTAACAATGAAGCTAGAAGAGGAAGATTTAGGAGGAAGTTTACAAATGGATTATAAAGATACGTTATTGATGCCTCAGACGGAATTCCCGATGCGAGGGAATTTGCCAAAGCGTGAACCAGATATTCAAGAAAAATGGAACCAAATGGATATTTATTCTAGAGTTCAAGATCGTACGAAGGATCGTCCGATGTTTGTTCTTCACGATGGGCCACCGTACGCAAACGGAGATATACACATGGGGCATGCATTAAATAAAATCCTTAAGGACTTTATTGTGCGTTATAAGTCAATGAGTGGATACAACGCACCATATGTACCCGGTTGGGATACACACGGGCTGCCAATCGAGCAAGCTTTAACAAATAAAGGTGTTAAGCGTAAGGAACTTACAGTTGCAGAGTTTCGTAAGCTTTGTGAAGAGTATGCTTTAGGTCAAATTGATTCCCAACGTACTCAATTTAAGCGTTTAGGTGTTCGTGGAGATTGGGAGAATCCTTATATCACTCTTGATCCAGCATATGAAGCACAGCAAATCAAGGTTTTCGGAGAAATGGCAAAGAAAGGCTATATTTATAAAGGTTTGAAGCCTGTATACTGGTCACCTTCTAGTGAATCGGCTCTAGCAGAAGCTGAAATTGAGTATCAGGACAAAAAGTCAGCTTCTATTTATGTTGGTTTCCCTGTCCAAGACGGTAAGGGTGTACTTGATACGGATACGGAGATTGTTATTTGGACAACAACTCCATGGACCATTCCAGCTAATCTTGGAATTTCTGTTCATCCAACTTTAAATTATGTTGTTGCTCAGGTGAATAATAAAAAGTACCTTGTGGCTGAAGAGCTTTTAGAAGCAGTAACAAACGAAATTGGTTGGGAAGAAGTAACGGTAGTAAAGACGGTGAAAGGCCAAGAGCTAGAACATATTTTAGCGAAGCATCCGTTATATGAACGCACATCTTTAGTCATGCTTGGCGAACATGTCACAACAGACGCAGGTACGGGGTGTGTTCATACGGCTCCAGGACACGGGGAAGACGATTTCTACGTAGGTCAAAAATACGGTTTAGACGTTCTTTGTCCGGTTGATGATAAAGGAGTTATGACGAAGGAAGCCGTTGGTTTCGAAGGACTTTTCTATGATACAGCCAATAAGCCGATTACGGAAAAGCTTCAAGAAGTGGGCGCTTTATTAAAACTAACATTTATTACTCACTCATACCCGCATGACTGGAGAACGAAGAAGCCTGTTATTTTCCGTGCAACAGCTCAGTGGTTCGCATCTATCAAAGATTTCCGTGAAGACTTGTTGGAGGCTGTTAAGGAAACGAAGTGGGTTCCTGCTTGGGGAGAGACTCGTCTATTCAATATGGTACGTGACCGTGGAGATTGGTGTATTTCTCGTCAACGTGTATGGGGTGTTCCAATTCCTGTATTTTATGGGGAAGACGGCGAACCAATTATCACGGATGAAACCATTGAACATGTATCCGGGTTATTCCGTGAAAATGGGTCAAATGTTTGGTTTGAAAGAGAAGCTAAAGATCTGTTACCTGAAGGCTTTACACATCCATCAAGCCCGAATGGTAAATTTACAAAAGAAACGGATATTATGGACGTTTGGTTTGATTCTGGTTCTTCTCACCAAGCGGTTCTTGAAGAGAGAAGCGATTTACAAAGACCAGCGGATCTATATCTCGAAGGTTCTGACCAATACCGTGGATGGTTTAACTCTTCATTATCTACAGGGGTAGCTGTAACAGGTAAGGCTCCGTATAAGGGAGTACTAAGCCATGGTTTCGCTCTTGATGGTGAAGGTAGAAAGATGAGTAAATCAATTGGGAATGTTGTTGTTCCTGCTAAGGTAATGGATCAGCTAGGTGCAGATATTTTACGCTTATGGGTAGCATCTGTGGATTATCAATCAGATGTTCGTGTGTCTGACGCTATCTTAAAGCAAGTAGCTGAAGTATACCGTAAGATCCGTAACACATACCGATTCTTATTAGGAAATTTAGCAGACTTTAATCCTGCTACTGATAAAGTAGAGTTTGATAAGCTTCGTGAAGTAGATCAGTTCATGCTGGTGAAGCTAAACAAGCTAATTAAATCTGTGACAAAGTCTTATGAAGAATATGAATTTGCGAGCATTTACCATGCGATCAATAACTTCTGTACGCTAGACTTAAGTGCATTCTACCTTGACTTTGCAAAGGACGTTCTATATATTGAGGCAAAGAATCACTATGAGCGCCGTGCCATCCAAACGGTTTTATATGAAAGCTTATTAGCATTAACAAAATTATCAGCTCCGATTCTTTCTCATACAGCTGATGAGGTATGGGCATACATTCCTAATGTGGAGGAAGATAGCGTTCAATTAACTGATATGCCTTCACATGTTGACCTTCCTAATGCCAAGCAGCTTGAAGAAAAATGGACGAAATTTATGAAGGTTCGTGATGATGTCCTAAAAGCTTTAGAAGAAGCACGTAATGCAAAGGTAATCGGGAAGTCATTAACAGCAAAAATTAGCTTGTATCCGACTAGTGAAACAAAGGAACTTTTACAATCAGTTAAAGAAAATCTTCAACAATTGTTTATCGTGTCTGGTTTTGAATTAGCTGGAGATATCGATTCTGCGCCTGCAGAAGCTGTAAAGCTTGAAACAGCTGCAATTGTCGTATCAAAAGCTGAAGGTGAAACTTGTGAACGTTGCTGGACGGTAACAACAGAAGTTGGCAAAGTAGAGGATCATCCAACCCTTTGTCCACGTTGTGCGGATGTAGTAAAAGAAAACTACAGCCATCTTGTATAAATAATGGAAGAACTCTCTGGATTTCCGGGGAGTTTTTTCTTTGTTACGGGAATATGTATGAGTAATTATTCCACTTTCGTTAATGATTGTTTTCGTTGTTAAATGTTGTTCGTGTCGAATCGTGTCCATCGCGATATACTAACGGAAAACATCTGAAAACGGAGGTAGAATAAAATGGAAGCATTTGAACAAAAGCTCTATTTGGAACTCCGGAAATCGCGTACTGAATTAATGATGCAATTATCAAATTCGAAAGGATCTCCCTTAGTAAAACCACTTATTGAGGAAGAATTAAGAGACATTAATAGTGCCATTGAAAAATTGGAGAATGGTACGTTTGGCAGATGCGAAATATCAGGTGAATTATTACCTCATGAACTACTTCAAATGGTTCCAACCTTAAAAACGGTGGAGGACTGTGGGAAGCTTGAACATTATTTATGTAAGCCGCTTTTTTAATCAGAAGCGTTTACTGTCGTTTTTATAGAGAATGTGCTAAAATGCAAAGGGAATATTAAGAAAAGGTTTGGAGGTTTCCTTTGTGTTTTATTACATAATCGCATTAATTGTCATTATTCTTGATCAATGGACCAAATGGTTAGTTGTGAAAAGAATGGAGCTTGGAGAAAGCATAACCGTTATTGAAAACTGGTTTTATATTACCTCCCACCGCAACAGAGGCGCTGCTTGGGGTATTTTACAAGGACAAATGTGGTTTTTTTACTTAATTACTGTGATTGTGATTATCGGGATTGTATATTATATTCAAAAGGCAGCAAAGGGTAAAATGCTTCTTGGAGTGGCTCTCGGATTAATGCTAGGAGGGGCAATTGGTAACTTCTATGATCGAGTAGTACATAAAGAAGTGGTTGACTTTATTCATACGTATATTTTTAACTATAATTTCCCTATCTTTAATATTGCTGATTCAGCCTTAGTTATTGGAGTAGGTTTATTAATGATACAAATGTGGCAAGAAGAGCGACAATCTAAGGAGATAGCAAATGGAAAAAGTAATACAAACAATTAATGAAGAGCATAAAGGTGAAAGACTAGATAAGGTTCTTTCAAGTGTTAATAATGAATGGTCGAGGTCTCAAGTCCAGCTATGGATGCAAGAGGGCAATGTTGTTGTTAACGGTCAAAAAGTAAAAAGTAGCTATAAATGTTCGGTTGGAGATGTAATCGAAATCAGCATTCCTGACCCAGAGGAGCTTGATGTGGTTCCAGAGACTATGGACCTTGAGATTTTTTATGAGGATAGTGATGTATTAGTTGTAAACAAGCCCAAAGGAATGGTCGTACACCCTGCACCTGGTCATACTACAGGGACACTTGTGAATGGATTAATGGCTCATTGTAAAGATCTGTCGGGAATCAATGGAGTTCTTCGACCAGGTATCGTTCATCGAATTGATAAGGACACCTCCGGCTTATTGATGGTTGCTAAAAATGATTTAGCACATGAAAGCCTAGTGAATCAACTCGTTGCAAAAACAGTGACTCGAAAATACCAAGCAATTGTCCATGGTGTAATACCCCATGATTACGGTACGATTGATGCTCCTCTTGCTAGAGACCCTAAAGATCGACAAAGCATGACTGTTGTTGATAATGGAAAGCATGCGGTGACTCATTTCCAGGTAATGGAGCGTTTTAAAGATTTTACACTTGTCGAGTGTCAGTTAGAGACAGGACGTACTCATCAAATCAGGGTTCATATGAAGTATATTGGTTTTCCATTAGCAGGAGACCCCAAATACGGACCAAGAAAGACGTTAGATATAGGCGGACAAGCTCTGCATGCGGGTGTGTTAGGTTTTAATCACCCTCGAACCAATGAATACTTAGAATTTGAAGCACCTGTACCAGAGTACTTTGTAGAGCTTCTCGAGTTCTTGAGAAATAATCGTTGACAAAGTTCTACATCTGATTTATGATTTCTTTAGTTGAATAAGTCCTTTAAAGACGGTCCTGTGAGGCTGAGAAGGAGACGGAATTTGTAAGGCAAAAGTATGCCTACAATCGTAATTCGTGTCCCCTCTAACCCACTAGGCTAGAGGTTTTTTTTATGGATAAATGAGGAGGGAAGACCTTGTCACAAAAAGCAGTCGTACTTGACGAACAAGCCATTAGAAGAGCATTGACAAGGGTTGCTCACGAAATTATTGAAAAAAATAAAGGTGTAGAACGAATTGTTCTCATTGGAATTCGAACAAGAGGAATATTTCTCGCTGAGCGACTTGCTGAAAGAATTAAAGAAATTGAAGGCACAGGGGTTCCAGTAGGAGAATTAGATATTACTTTGTATCGGGACGATCTAACAAAGAAAACAAATGATCAGGAACCTTTAGTTAAAGGGTCAGATATTCCTCACGATATAACTAACAAAATTGTCATCTTAGTCGACGATGTATTATACACAGGAAGAACTGTACGCGCTGCGTTAGATGCATTAGTCGATATAGGTAGACCTGCTTCTGTACAGCTGGCAGTACTTGTAGACAGAGGCCATAGGGAATTGCCCATACGAGCTGATTATGTTGGGAAAAACATCCCAACCTCTAGTTCGGAAAAGATTGTTGTTCAACTAGCAGAAGTTGACAAACATGATACCGTAAGTATCCACGAAAAATAAATATAACCTTTTAAAAAAGCACAGAGAGGCTTTCAAGGGGAAATGTAGACTCGAGGGGAGAAATATATACCTTGACCTGCAACTAAACCCTCTTGTGCAAAAGAGGGTTTTTATTTTAACAACCAAGAGGAGAGAAACATACATGAATAACAAACCAATCCTAGACGTACACGATATACCGAAACCAGTCCATTGGCTAACACTTAGCCTACAGCACTTATTCGCTATGTTTGGAGCTACCATATTAGTACCATTCTTAGTTGGACTTGATCCAGCGATTGCACTTATCTCCAGTGGATTGGGAACGATCGCGTTCCTTATGATAACAAAATGGCAAGTACCTGCTTATTTAGGATCATCATTCGCTTTCATTACACCAATCATTGCTGCAAAAGCAGCAGGCGGTCCAGCAGGTGCCATGATTGGAAGCTTTATTGCTGGTTTAGTGTACGGAATTGTTGCACTAATTATAAAAAAAGCAGGTTACCGATGGATTATGAATCTCCTACCACCAATCGTAGTTGGACCAATCATTATAGTAATCGGATTGGCTTTAGCAGGAACCGCAGTTAGTATGGCAATGAATAATCCAGCTGGAGAGTACAGCTTACTGCATTTCTCAGCAGCACTTGTAACATTAGTAGCAACCATTATTTTCTCCATCTACGGAAAAGGAACATTGAGCATGATTCCGATCTTAGCAGGTATCATTATCGGATATGTATACTCGTTAGTCGTAGGAATCGTGGATTTTGCCCCAGTAGCCGCGGCAAAATGGTTCGAAATGCCAAACTTCTTTGTACCATTCGTTGATTATGAAGTGAAAGTCACACTTGATTTAGTATTATTAATGGCGCCAGTTGCCATCGTAACATTGTCAGAACATATTGGTCACCAGCTGGTATTAGGTAAAGTGGTGGGTCGTGATTATATTAAAAACCCTGGCTTACATCGCTCGATCTTGGGAGATGGAACAGCCACTATGATTTCTGCCTTAATCGGTGGCCCTCCGAAAACAACATACGGGGAAAACATCGGAGTCCTAGCCATTACAAGAGTATACAGTGTATATGTACTTCTTGGAGCAGCAGTTGTTGCAACAGTATTTGGTTTCATAGGTAAAGTAACAGCACTGATAAGTTCAATTCCAACACCAGTAATGGGTGGAGTATCCATCCTCCTTTTCGGAATTATCGCATCATCAGGATTACGCATGCTAGTTGATAGCAAAATCGACTTTGGAGACAAACGAAACCTTGTGATTTCCTCTGTAATCTTAGTAGTAGGTATTGGAGGAGCAGTTATTAAAGTATCAGAAGGATTTGAAATTCATGGAATGGCATTAGCAGCTATCTTAGGGATCTTGATCAATTTAATCCTTCCAGGTAGACCGGAAGCTGCCGAAGATATGTTTGAAAGTGATAAGGAAAATGAAGTAGCATAGTTTCACCTTTTAAAGAAAGTCCAGAGAGGCTTGAAAGGGTGCATAGGAGAAGTGGATATACCATAGTTGGTGTGTTCTACTTCTGCCTACCGCATAGCACCCTGACAAAAAAGTCAAGGGTGCTATTTTTTACATAAACCACAAAAGGAGTGTTTGATCATGAATCTGCTTACTACTTCAGAGCTTTCCGTTACCGAGATTTACGACATCCTTGCAGAGGCGAAAAAATTTTCTGAGGGTGCTGCGTGGCAGCCTAATCAATCTTCCTTTGTAGCAAATTTGTTTTTTGAACCGAGTACTAGAACAAAATGTAGTTTTGAAATAGCTGAAAGAAGACTGGGCTTAAACATTATTCCATTCGAAACACACTCATCCAGTATCACTAAAGGTGAAACACTATATGATACGGTTCGAACTTTAGAATCCATTGGAGTTCAGGCGGTCGTCATTCGCCATACAGAAGACGAGTACTTCAAGCAGCTAGTTGGCAAAACGAACGTTAAAATTATTAACGCTGGAGATGGATGCGGTCATCATCCAACTCAATCGTTGCTCGACTTATTAACGATTTACGAAGAATTCGAACATTTCCAAGGTCTTAAGGTAGGAATTGTTGGAGATCTAATACACAGCCGTGTGGCAAGGTCAAATGCGGTTGCTCTTCACCGATTAGGAGCAGAAATCGTGTTCTCAGGACCAAAAGAATGGATTGACCAAGAACTTCTACAATACGGAAGATATGAAGATATTGATACATTAACAGAAACCGTCGATGTGCTTATGCTCCTTCGTATTCAACACGAAAGACATCAAGTTGGTGGGAAAACAGTTGATTATCATCAAGCTTTTGGTTTAACAGTAGAAAGAGAGAAGCGAATGAAGAAAGGAAGCATTATTATGCATCCTGCGCCAGTAAACCGAGATGTAGAAATCGCCGATAGCTTAGTCGAATGCGAGCGTTCAAGAATCTTTAAGCAAATGGAAAATGGCGTCTACGTTCGTATGGCAGTATTAAAAAGAGCATTACAACAATCTGAAGGGGGAAAAAACAATGACAATTCTCATCAAAAATGGTCAATGGCTTACTGATAAAGGACAAAAAGAGGCAGTCGATATTTTAATAAAAGACGAAAAGATTGCTGCGATTGGTCCAGATCTTCAAGCGGAGGATGCAGAGATCATTGATGCGACAGGATTGCTTGTATCTCCTGGATTTGTTGACTTGCATGTTCATTTACGTGAGCCTGGAGGAGAGAAGAAGGAAACGATTGCTACTGGTACACTAGCGGCAGCTCGTGGAGGTTTCACAACGATTGCAGCTATGCCAAATACAAGACCGGTTCCAGATTCAGTCGAAACTCTTCAAAACTTAAATAAACGAATTGCAGAAACAGGTGCTGTTCGAGTGCTGCCATATGCTTCGATTACCATAAGAGAGCTAGGAAATGAACTTACTGATTTTGCAGCATTAAAAGAAGAAGGTGCATTTGCCTTCACAGATGACGGAGTAGGGGTCCAATCAGCAGATATGATGCTTCAAGCAATGCAACTTGCAGCAAGTGTAGATATGTCAATCGTAGCACATTGCGAAGAAAACACGTTAATTCATAAGGGATCTGTCCATGAAGGTGAATTTTCAAAAAAACATGGGTTGAACGGAATTCCTTCTGTATGTGAATCGGTTCATATTGCAAGAGACGTATTATTAGCAGAAGCAGCAAACTGTCATTATCATGTGTGCCATATTAGTACGAAAGAATCGGTTCGCGTAGTACGAGACGCTAAGCGTGCAGGCATCAAGGTAACAGCAGAAGTAACACCTCACCACCTTTTATTATGTGAGGAGGATATTCCAGGATTAGATACGAACTATAAAATGAATCCTCCGTTAAGAGGAAAAACGGATCGTGAGGCATTGATTGAAGGACTACTTGATGGAACGATTGATTTTATCGCCACAGACCATGCCCCACATACAGCGGAAGAAAAAGCTGAGGGAATGGCTCTTGCACCATTTGGAATCGTTGGGTTAGAAACAGCATTCCCGCTTTTATATACAAATCTTGTTGAAAAAGGTATTTTAACAGAAAAGCAGTTAGTAGATTTCTTAACAGTGAAGCCGGCTCAAAGTTTCAATTTACCATATGGAAAGATTGAAGTTGGAGCAGTCGCTGATCTAGTGCTTGTAGATCTTGCGAAAGAAGAAAGCATTGATCCAAATACATTCTTATCAAAAGGTAGAAACACTCCGTTTGGTGGCTGGGAGTGCAAAGGATGGCCAGTAGTAACAATCGCAGCTGGGAAAATCGCATGGAAAAGAGGGTATGTAACAGTATGAAAAGGCAATTAATACTAGAAAACGGGACAGTTTTTATCGGAAAAGCTTTTGGAAGTGACACAGAAAAAATGGGAGAAGTGGTGTTTAACACCGGAATGACTGGTTATCAGGAAATTCTCTCTGACCCATCATACTGTGGACAAATCGTTACTTTTACGTATCCGCTTGTTGGAAATTACGGAATAAATCGAGATGATTTTGAGTCAATTTCTCCTTCTGTTCATGGAATGGTGGTTAAGGAAGCGGCAGAGTTTCCATCGAACTGGAGAAATGAAAAAACATTAGATGAATTATTAAAAGAAAAGAATATTCCTGGAATTTCAGGTGTAGATACAAGAAAGCTTACAAGAATTATTCGACAATATGGAGCACTAAAGGGAGCCATCTGTTCAATTGATGCAAGTGTTGAGGAAGTACTTGAAGAATTAAAATCACCATTTAGAAACGATCAAGTAAAGCAAGTTTCCACAAAATCTGCTTATGCAAGCCCAGGTAGAGGAAGAAGAATCGTTCTTGTTGACTTTGGTATGAAGCATGGAATTTTACGCGAATTAAATAAGCGTGATTGTGACGTAATCGTTGTTCCTTATAACACAACAGCTGAAGAAATTAAACGTTTGAATCCAGACGGTGTGATGCTATCGAATGGACCTGGGGACCCTAAGGATGTTCCAGAAGCAATTGAAATGATTAAAGAAATTATTGGACATGTTCCTCTGTTTGGAATTTGTTTGGGTCATCAGCTTTTTGCCTTAGCATGTGGAGCAAATACGGTTAAGTTGAAATTTGGTCATAGAGGATCAAACCATCCAGTTAAGGATCTAGCAACAGGAAAAGTTGCTCTTACTTCACAAAACCACGGATACACTGTTGAAGAAGAATCGCTTCAAGGAACTTCATTAGAGGTGACACATATCGCCTTAAATGACGGTACGGTTGAAGGATTAAAACATAAAGAAGCAAAAGCATTTACAGTCCAGTATCATCCGGAAGCATCACCAGGACCAGAGGATGCAAATTATTTATTCGAACAGTTTTTACAGTTGATTGAGACAGAAAAAGGGGAAGGTGCAATCGAATGCCAAAGCGTACAGATATAAAAAGCATACTAGTTATCGGATCAGGTCCGATCGTCATTGGACAAGCAGCAGAATTTGATTATGCAGGTACACAAGCGTGTATCGCATTAAAAGAGGAAGGATACCGTGTTATCCTAGTAAACTCAAACCCAGCAACAATCATGACAGATACTACGATGGCAGATGCTGTGTATATTGAGCCACTTACTTTGGAGTTCGTTAGCACAATCATCCGAAAAGAACGTCCAGATGCACTTGTCCCAACACTTGGAGGACAAACAGGATTAAACCTAGCAGTAGAGTTAGCTAACTCTGGAGTTCTTGAAGAATGTAATGTGGAAATTTTAGGTACTAAGCTTTCAGCCATTGAGCAAGCCGAGGATCGTGATTTATTCCGTACATTAATGAATGACTTAGGCGAGCCAGTGCCTGAAAGTGAAATTATTCATACACTTGAAGAAGCGTATGACTTCGTTGCACAAATTGGTTACCCAGTCATCGTTCGTCCAGCGTTTACACTTGGCGGAACGGGTGGAGGCATCTGTCATAACGAAGAGGAATTGGTTGAAACCGTAACAAGTGGGTTGAAAAATAGCCCGGTTACACAATGTTTATTAGAAAAAAGTATCGCTGGATTCAAAGAAATTGAATACGAAGTGATGAGAGATGCTAATGACAATGCAATCGTTGTTTGTAATATGGAAAACATCGATCCAGTAGGTGTTCATACAGGGGATTCAATCGTTGTGGCACCGAGTCAAACGCTTAGCGATCGCGAGTATCAAATGCTTAGAAACACATCATTAAAAATTATCCGTGCCCTTGGGATTGAGGGTGGATGTAACGTCCAATTGGCATTAGATCCTGATAGCTATGATTATTACATTATTGAGGTAAATCCACGTGTAAGTAGATCTTCTGCTCTTGCATCAAAAGCAACAGGATATCCGATTGCTAAGCTTGCTGCAAAAATCGCGGTTGGGTTAACACTCGATGAAATGATGAACCCTGTAACAGGAAAAACCTATGCAAGTTTCGAACCTGCACTTGATTATATCGTTTCAAAAATTCCAAGATGGCCGTTTGATAAGTTCGAAAGTGCTAACCGCACCCTTGGTACACAAATGAAGGCTACTGGTGAAGTTATGGCGATCGGTCGTACTTTTGAGGAATCATTACTAAAAGCCATTCGTTCACTAGAAGCGAATGTGTTCCATTTTTCACTAAACGATGCAGATGAAATATCTGATGAGTTGCTTGAGAAACGTATTCGTAAAGCTGGTGATGAGCGCTTGTTCTATATCGGGGAAGCGTTAAGACGTGGCGTTACGATCCAAACGATTCATGCTTGGAGCAAGATTGATTTATTCTTCCTTTCAAAATTCGCTAAAATTGTTGAGTTCGAAGCAAAGTTACAAGCTCTTCCATTTGATGAGGAGATTGCGAGAGAAGCAAAGGAATTTGGATTTGCTGATAGTACCCTTGCTAAGTTATGGGCAACAAATGAGCGTGCTGTTTACGATTGGAGAGTAGAAAAGGGGCTTGTTCCAGTTTATAAAATGGTTGATACATGTGCAGCAGAGTTCGAGTCTGAAACTCCTTATTTCTACGGAACTTATGAAGATGAAAATGAATCGATTGTAACTGACCGTGAGAGTGTAATCGTACTTGGTTCTGGTCCAATCCGAATCGGTCAAGGAATCGAATTTGACTACTCAACGGTTCATGCAGTTTGGGCGATTCAAGAAGCTGGCTATGAAGCCATCATCATTAACAATAATCCTGAAACTGTATCTACTGACTTCAGTATCTCTGATAAGCTCTACTTTGAGCCTTTAACAATCGAAGATGTTATGCATGTTATTGATTTAGAAAAGCCAGTTGGAGTTGTTGTCCAATTCGGTGGGCAAACAGCAATTAACCTAGCTTCAAAGCTTGTAGAAAGAGGAGTGAAGATTCTAGGTACGAGCTTGGATGATCTTGACCGTGCGGAAAATCGCGACCGCTTTGAAGCTGCATTGCAAGAGCTAGGAATTCCACAGCCGTTAGGAAAAACGGCAAGAACAGCGGCTGAAGCTGCTGTAATTGCTAACTCAATTGGATATCCGGTATTGGTTCGTCCATCATATGTACTTGGCGGTAGAGCGATGCAAATCGTATACCAAGAAGCTGAGTTATTGCAATACATGAAGGAAGCAGTAAAGATTAATCCAGAGCATCCGATTTTAATTGACCGTTACCTAACAGGAAAAGAAATAGAAGTAGATGCGATTTGCGATGGCGAAACAGTAATTATTCCAGGGATCATGGAGCATATTGAAAGAGCAGGAGTTCACTCTGGTGACTCAATCGCAGTGTACCCGCCACAAAGCATCTCACAAGCGGTAAAAGACAAGCTTGTTGATTATACGATTCGTTTAGCTAAAGGATTAGGAATCATTGGACTTTTCAACATTCAATATGTTGTTTCAAAAGAAGAAGTGTATGTGTTGGAAGTAAATCCTCGTTCAAGTCGTACGGTGCCGTTCTTAAGTAAAATCACAAACGTACCTATGGCTAATCTGGCAACAAAAGCGATTCTGGGCCTATCACTGAAAGAGCAAGGTTATGAGACTGGACTGGTAGAAGAAAAGCAAGGTGTATTCGTTAAAGTACCAGTATTCTCTTTTGCTAAGCTAAGAAGAGTTGATATTACATTAGGACCAGAAATGAAATCGACTGGTGAGGTTATGGGGAAAGACCACACGCTTGAAAAAGCCCTTTACAAAGGATTAGTTGCTTCAGGAATGAAAATTCAAGGATTTGGATCGGTTCTTATGACGATTGCTGACAAAGATAAGCAAGAAGCTTTAGGGATCGCGAAGCGTTTCTTCTCAATCGGGTTCCGGGTAATGGCAACGGAAGGGACAGCGAAGTTCTTCCAAGAACAAGGAATTCCAGTGAAGGTTGTTGAGAAAATTGGTGGAGGCCACCCAGATATCGTTGATGTAATCCGTAACGGCCAAGCGCAATTTGTGATTAACACATTAACAAAAGGAAAGCAGCCAGAACGTGATGGTTTTAGAATTCGTAGAGAATCAGTGGAAAACGGTGTTCCTTGCTTAACTTCATTAGATACAGCAGAGGCCATTTTACGCGTAATTGAATCAATGAATTTTTCAGCTGAGGCGATGGAGAAAAGTCCCGCAAACAGCAGGGAGGCAGTACTATTATGATTCGCAATGAGGAATGTATCGTACTTTCCAATCAAGAAATAGCTCACAATATTTTTGAGCTCACCCTTAAGGGTGAGCTCGTCCAACAGATGAATGAACCAGGTCAATTTGTACATCTAAAAGTTAGTGATAGTGTAGATCCACTTTTGCGTAGACCGATTAGTATTGCAAAAATCGACCAAGTAAATAACATGTTTACGATGATTTTCCGGGCAGAAGGAACTGGAACGAAGCTGCTTGGACAGAAAAAAGTCGGAGATGTTGTAGACGTTCTTGGGCCATTAGGAAATGGATTTCCAGTAGAGGAAGCTGCATCTGGATCAACCGCCCTTTTAGTAGGTGGCGGAATTGGTGTGCCTCCACTATATGAATTATCTCTAAGGCTAAAAGAAAAAGGCGTAAATGTCATTCATGTGTTAGGCTTCGCAACAAAAGATGCAGTTTTTTACGAAGAGAAATTTGCCGAATTAGGAGAAACGTATATTGTAACGGTGGATGGAACTCATGGAGAGAAGGGATTTGTAACGGATGTGATCTCCGCACAGAATCTTTCGTTTGAAACATTATACACATGTGGTCCTACCCCGATGTTACGAGCATTAGAGGCTGCGTATCCTGAGAAAAATGTATATCTTTCTCTAGAAGAGCGAATGGGCTGTGGAATTGGAGCTTGCTTTGCATGCGTATGTAGAACACAGGACGATCCTACAGGATATACGTATAAAAAGGTTTGTACGGATGGGCCAGTGTTTAAAGGAGGGGAGGTTCTTATATGAGTCAACTAGCAGTGAACCTACCTGGTTTACAATTAAAAAACCCAATTATGCCTGCATCAGGATGCTTTGGATTTGGTAGAGAATATAGTCAGTTTTATGATTTAAGTACATTAGGTTCCATCATGATTAAAGCAACAACAGTAGAACCACGGTTTGGAAATCCAACTCCACGGGTAGCAGAGACAACTGCGGGGATGTTAAATGCGATTGGCTTGCAAAATCCTGGCCTTAAAAAGGTGATTAATGAGGAGCTTGCTTGGTTAGACCAATTTGATGTACCGATCATCGCAAATGTGGCTGGCTCACTTGAAGAGGACTATATTGAGGTTGCACGTGAGATTTCAAATGTAAGTAATGTTCATGCTCTTGAACTGAATATCTCTTGCCCAAATGTAAAAACAGGTGGTATTGCTTTTGGAACGATTCCTGAGGTGGCAAAGGAATTAACGAAAAAAGTGAAAGAAGTGTCCAGTGTACCTGTTTATGTCAAGTTATCACCAAATGTATCGAATATTGTTGAGATGGCCAAGGCGGTTGAAGCAGGCGGTGCGGACGGGTTAACCATGATTAATACTTTAATTGGCATGAGGCTTGATTTGAAGACAGGTAAGCCTGTGCTTGCTAATAATACAGGTGGACTTTCAGGTCCTGCAATTAAACCGGTTGCGATTCGAATGATTTATGAAGTAAGTCAGCACGTAAATATTCCTATTATTGGGATGGGTGGCGTTCAATCGGCAGAAGATGTGATTGAATTTTTTTATGCCGGAGCGAGTGCGGTTGCAGTTGGTACAGCTAATTTTGTGGATCCACTCGTATGTCCGAAAATCATTGAACAACTTCCAGTGTTATTAAATGAACTTGGATTTGATCATATTTCAGAATGTACGGGAAGGTAGTGTCAAAAGATTTATGAAAACTACCTAAAGGGTTAGTTTCTCTCCTATTTACTGGATGGAGATGCGCCGCAATCGCTCTTGACAAACACGCCAATGGTTTGAGGATTGTTTAACAAGGGCGAAGGGAACAAAAGAAGGCATACCAAATAAGCCCTTGGTTGTTTCCATTTTAAACCATTGGCAAGTTCGGTTTGTCAAGAGTTCGCTCCGCCGATTGCTGAATTAGCTTAAGGGCTCAGCTAAACAAAAAGTTAGGCTTGTCTTTGCTCTACTATCCATTGTTGTGCTAATCCAATGAGCTTTGTCCAACGTGCTGGCATTGTTGGAAGCCCCTTGAGTTCTGGATTCACTACGGGCACTTTTCCTTCTAAGGCGGCATGCGGACGCAAAAAGTTAAAGTAGGCCGTAAATAAGGTGACGTATGAAATGGAACCATGTTCAGAGCCGAATCCATGAGTGGAGCGATAATTGCCCTTAAAGGTGCGGTTAAGTCTCTCAATTATTTGTTTCAGTGGTCTATATTCGGTCGAAACAGGGTCCTCATTGGTTAATCCAATGACCTGCTTCACATCGAATGAAATCCCATGTTGAGCGAAGAAATGTTGGGCTAAAAGATAGATTGGATTCCCGTCTACCACAAAGGTCAGATTTTCTGGAATCTCTTTCATCTTGATTAAGACCTCATCAATTGCTCGAATGGCTGTTGCTGTGTCTCGATTAGGCGACACCGGATACGAAAGAATAATCTTTTTCACGGCGTCAAAAAAGAAAAATAAATAATGCCATCGACCGTTTACTCTGATATACGTTTCATCACCGCAGAATTGGTCTGAAAGTTCATAGGGATAGTGATCCACATAAGGTTTAAGTAATAAAGCTACGCTATTTTCGTAGTTCAATACAGTCTGATGTGAAATCATCACTCCGTGTACGTCCTGCATAATCGCAGCTGTTTTACGGGCCGAAAGGCCATAGTTTACATGATAGGTTAGGATCAATCCTAATGTATGTGGGGATGCATAAATCTTTGATAAGTCCACGGCCGGCAGTTCTGGTGATTCCTTGGATAACGGCTGGAAATCGATATAAAACTGACGGAAAATGTATCTCAATTTAAATGCTTGAGGGTCCTTTTTGAACCTTTTCTTTTCTTTTGAAGTCATCCCATTGAGCTTCTTTTGATAATAAAAACAGTCATTGTTCTTGCACTTAAACACGTGAAAATCTTTTCTTTCTTTTATTTTCTCGAGAGTCTTGGAACAATGAGGACACTTCAGGATGGCCTCCTTAGAGTAACGGTTCTTTTCACTGAAAAGTTCTGTACACACCTTGCATTGATACTGACCTTTATCTCCATTGTTGGCATAAAGATAATCCGATGGAGCACCACACTTTGGACAGTTCATGGCTTTAGGTACGGAAACTTTTGCATTCTTACGCCTTTGAACAGGTTTGAGAGCTTTCCCGTTCTTCTCTTGATATTCACTAAGAAGAACTCGATAATCAAGCTGTTCTAGAACTTCAATGACTGGAAGGTCATCCACTTGAAGTTTTCGATAAGGTTTATTTACGGGCTGTTCAGTAGGTTTATCGAACATGCTTTTACCAATCAATAAAGTAAGCAATGTTCGAATGAGTTGTTCTTGATAGTTTATAAAAGTTAATAAATAGGTTATAATTTGAGGGTACAACTTGTCACTTCCTTTCTGGGAATTGAGTGTGTGGTAACCTCAATTATCTCCAGAATTCAGGGGGTGGCAATTTTTTTGCTTAAAAAGCCCTCTATCATAGGATTTTATAACCTATTTCTTATAAAAGTTTTGACAATACGTACGGGAAGGAGCTGGAAGAAGAATGAAAAACTCGCTTATCATCGCGCTTGATTTTCCAGATAAAAATGATGTGTACGGTTTTTTAAAGAAATTTAATAACGAGCAACTATTCGTTAAAGTTGGCATGGAACTTTTTTATAAAGAAGGCCCTGCAATGGTTCAAGAACTAAAGGAAATGGGTCACGATATTTTCTTAGATTTAAAATTGCACGATATTCCAAATACAGTGGGTCGTGCGATGAGAAATCTAGCTAGCCTAGGCTGTGATTTAGTGAATGTTCATGCGGCGGGCGGAAAAGAAATGATGATGGCAGCTCTAGAAGGACTTGAGGCTGGCACGGCTTTAGGTGCGAAAAGACCAAATATCATCGCAGTAACACAGCTAACAAGTACTTCAGAGGAACAAATGAAGGGTGAACAATTAATTTCAGTGAGCCTCGAACAATCCGTTCTTCATTACGCAAAGGTTACAAAGGATGCAGGACTTGATGGTGTGGTTTGCTCCTCAAATGAAGTGAAGCTTATCCGTGAGCAATTAGGTGAACAGTTCTTAACTGTTACACCAGGAATTCGAATGAGTTCGGAATCAGTTGGTGACCAAAAGAGAGTAGCTACCCCTGAGTTTGCTAGGAACGCAGGTGTATCCATGATTGTTGTAGGTCGCTCCATTACAAGAGCCGAAGATCCGGAACTAGCTTATCAACTTTACAAAAACGCCTGGGAGGGAAAAGTATATGAAACAAAAAATAGCTAACACACTTTTAGAAATCGGTGCAGTCTCGTTACAACCCCATCATCCTTTTACTTGGACATCAGGAATTAAATCACCTATTTATTGTGATAACAGACTAACTTTATCTTTTCCTGAAGCAAGAAGAGAGATTGCAGCTGGACTAAAGGAACTTATACTTAAGAACTTCCCTGAGACAGAAATGGTAGCTGGAACAGCAACAGCTGGAATTCCTCATGCGGCATGGGTAAGTGAACTGCTTGATTTACCGATGAGCTATGTCCGTTCATCAGCAAAAGGACATGGCAAAGGAAATCAAATTGAAGGCCGTGTTCTTGCAGGACAAAAGGTAGTAGTAGTGGAAGACTTAATCTCAACAGGTGGAAGTGTAATTACAGCAGTTGATGCATTAAGGGAAGCAGGGTGTGAAGTATTAGGTGTCGTGTCTATCTTTACGTATGAACTGGAAAAAGGGAAGAAGCTGTTAGAGGAAGCTAATATTAAGACATATTCACTAACAGATTTCTCAACATTAGTAGACGTTGCCTTAGCTGCTGGAAGTATCGAAGAGGATGCAGTAGCAAGTCTTCGCAGCTGGAGCCAAGACCCAACCGCTTGGAAACCGGTAGTAAAAGCATAAAATAAAATGCAGAAAAAAGAGTGTCCACCCCAGACGGACAAAAACAGCAAATCTGTCCATTTGGGGTGTCTGACACCCTTTTTTTGTGCTTTTTACTTTTTTAACTGAATGATAAGGTTTTCGTCAGGTGTAACGTAAACTGTTTGTTGGTTGTCATATATGACGAAACCGGGTTTTGCTCCATTTGGTTTCTTTACATGTCTTACTTGTGTAAAGTCAACGGGAACAGAGCTTGAGCTTCGTGCTTTACTAAAGTAGGAAGCGATATTGGCTGCTTCTAGTATGGCCGAATCACTAGGGTTTTTGCTTCGTATAACAACATGTGATCCAGGAATATCCTTTGTATGAAGCCAAATATCGTCACGACTAGCTACTTTGTTTGTTAAATAATCGTTTTGCTTATTGTTTTTACCGACGAGGATGTCTGTTCCGTCAGAGGACACATATTGATCGAGCACAGGTTTTGCAAGAACTTGTTTTTTCGATTTATTTTTTTGTCGGTCTCGAATATAACCTTCTTCAACTAACTCTTGACGAATTTCCTCAATATCTTTAATAGAAGCGGTCTCCATTTGCTGAATTAATGTCTCAAAATACAGCACTTCTTCGTTCGCTTTTTCAATTTGTTCTTGTACAATCCTACGTGCTGTTTTTGCTTTTTGATACTTTGTAAAGTATCGCTGCGCATTGTCTGAAGGTGATTTCTGAGGATCGAGTGGAATGGTAACCACTCCAGCATTCTCATCATAATAATTAATCACCTCAACGGATGTCATTCCTCTTTCAACTGCATAAAGATTGGCTGTTAATAACTCCCCAAATAATTGATATTCCTCCGCATTTTGTGCGTCTACTAGCGTTTTTTGAAGCTTATCGATTTTCTTCTTGTTTTTATCCCGTTCATTAACAATCAACCGTTCCAGGTCATTCCCTTGCTGCTTCACACGGTCTCTTTCGGCTTTCCCAAAATAAAAACGGTCGAGCATTTCACTAATCTTGGAAAACGACTGAACTTCACCTGATATATGAGTCATCGGAAATAGATAAAACATTTCTTTTCCTTGGTCATTCATAATCGATGGATCATATTGATGGGTATGAATTTTTTCCATGTGACGGATAAATGCTTTAGGCATGGTATTGCGATTGGCAACTCCGGCTTCATGGACGATTTCTCTTGCTAATAATGGAGATAAACCAGCAAAATGCTCAACCAGCTGCTTATCCATCTTCCCTGCATTAAAGTCTAAGCTCCTTAACACATCCTCTTCTGTAGCTTCTAGAGGATTAATTTTATTTTGAGCAGGAGGAAGTTTATACTCCTGACCAGGTAGAATCGCACGATGGCTGTTAAGAGCATAGGAAACGTGCTTAATGCTATCTAAAATCATGTTTCGTGTTTTATCAATTAAGATAATATTGCTATGACGGCCCATGATTTCAATTATAAGTTGTTTGCTGGACAGATCACCGAGCTCGTTTCTTCCTTTTACATCTAAGACAATCATTCTTTCAAGACCAACCTGGTGAATATCCTCCAGTATGTATCCTTCTAAATGCTTTCTTAATAACATACAAAACATGGGTGGTTCATTTGGATTTTCATAAGTCTCTGTGGTTAATTGTGCTCTCGCGTAACTTGGGTGGACAGATAGCAAAAGCTTATGATTCTTTCCCCCTGCACGAATAACAAGCACGATTTCATTTTTAAATGGTTGATGAATTTTATTAATACGCCCACCACGTAAAGCCTCAGAGAGCTCTTTAGTGATAGCACGCGTAAACAGTCCGTCAAATGACATAAGAGAACATCCTTTTCTATATAGTGCCTTTCAATAAAAGCGGTCGCCCACTTTTGTAATAATTATATCATTTTTTTGGACGAGGCTGAATAAGCTTAGTTTAGAGTGAGTTGGGACAACTCTGTTGAAAATAAAAGGAGGAAGGGATTGCCGGATGAAATTCCATGGAATGGAAAAAAAGGAAGTGGAAAAAGCCTTAAATACTGATTACATGGTCGGTTTATCTGAGGCTGATGCAGTAAATCGTATAAAACAACATGGATTCAACGAGCTAGAAGAAGGAGAAAAGCAGTCCGCTTTAATCTTATTCTTTAGTCAATTCAAAGACTTCATGGTTCTTGTTTTATTAGCAGCGACGTTAATTTCGGGACTGTTAGGGGAGTATATAGATGCGATTGCTATCATCGCGATTGTCATTATTAATGGATTTTTAGGTTTTTTCCAAGAACGTAAAGCCGAACGTTCGCTTCATGCACTAAAGGAATTATCAGCACCACAAGTATATGTTTTAAGAGACGGGAATTGGATAAAAACCGCCTCAAGAGAGGTTGTACCAGGAGATATTTTACGCTTTACAAGCGGCGACCGAATCGGGGCAGATGTAAGATTAATAGAAATCAATAGTTTAGAAATCGAGGAATCAGCATTAACGGGAGAATCGTTACCTGTACAAAAAACAGATAACAAATTGCAAGAAGAAAACCTTGGCCTTGGTGATATGCAAAACATGGCCTTTATGGGGACGATGGTCACGAGGGGAAGCGGTGTTGGAGTTGTCGTTGGAACCGGAATGAAAACAGCGATGGGCCAAATTGCTGACCTGCTACAAAATGCGGAAACAATGGAAACACCACTCCAAAGAAGACTTGAGCAATTAGGGAAAATTTTAATTACTGCAGCCCTTCTTTTAACGGTCTTAGTTGTGATTGCAGGGGTATTTGGCGGACATGATTTATATACCATGTTTTTAGCTGGGGTATCTCTAGCGGTAGCTGCGATTCCTGAAGGTCTACCTGCAATTGTAACAGTTGCATTATCCCTTGGCGTTCAGCGAATGATTAAGCAAAAAGCTATCGTTCGTAAGCTTCCTGCTGTTGAAACGTTAGGTTGTGCCTCTGTTATTTGCTCTGATAAAACAGGAACGTTGACACAGAATAAAATGACCGTAACTCATTTATGGAGCGGGGGAGAGGTTTCCCAAGTTGGTGGAGTTGGTTATGAGCCTAGAGGCGAATTCTACCGGGGAGATCATAAGGTTTCCATAAAAGAAGAAAAAGCACTTCAGCAAATGCTGATGTTTGGTATGCTCTGTAACCATTCAGAAATCACTCAAAAAGGCAGTGAGTATGTTATTGATGGAGACCCTACAGAAGGTGCGCTTCTAGTATCTGCACTAAAAGCAGGATTTACAAGAGACCAACTTCACAAACAGTTTGAGTTAGTAAAAGAATTTCCGTTTGACTCAGCCCGGAAAATGATGAGTGTTGTAGTGAAGGATACGAACGGAAGACAATTTATTGTCACTAAAGGTGCACCAGACGTCTTAATTTCAAAAAGTGAATCAATTCTTTGGGAAAATCGTCGACAGTTTATGTCTCGTGATATGGAGGGAAAAGTAAAGGATGCCATTGAAGGGTTAGCATCTCAAGCATTACGAACGATTGCGATTGCTTACCGAGAGGTATCGCCTGGAACGCTCATTCTTGATGAAAGAGAAGCAGAGAAGGATCTTACTTTTATCGGATTACAAGGAATGATTGATCCACCGCGACCAGAAGTGAAGCATGCAGTAAAAGAATGTAAAGAAGCAGGCATTAAGACCGTCATGATTACAGGGGATCATATAATAACGGCGAAGGCAATTGCCAAACAGCTAGGTATATTAACACCAAAAAGTAAGGTGCTAGATGGTAATGCACTTAATGAAATGTCTGTAGAAGATCTTGAAGAAGTGGTGGATGACGTTTCAGTATTCGCGCGTGTTTCTCCAGAGCATAAGTTAAAGATTGTAAAAGCATTACAAAGCAGAGGACACATCGTTGCGATGACTGGTGATGGAGTCAATGATGCGCCGGCTATTAAAGCAGCAGATATTGGTGTAGCAATGGGAATTACCGGTACAGATGTGGCGAAGGAAGCATCTGCCTTAGTTCTTCTTGATGATAATTTTGCAACGATAAAAGCAGCGATTAAAGAGGGTAGGAATATTTACGAGAACATACGTAAATTCATTCGTTATCTACTTGCTTCCAATGTTGGTGAAATATTAGTGATGCTGTTCGCTATGTTGCTAGCGCTCCCGCTGCCTCTAGTGCCGATTCAAATTCTTTGGGTCAATCTTGTTACAGATGGTTTACCAGCAATGGCGTTAGGTCTTGATAAACCAGAGGAAAATGTAATGAAGCGCGGTCCGCGGAGTCCTAAAGAAGGAGTTTTTGCAAGAGGGTTAGGCTGGAAGGTCATCTCACGCGGCTTTTTAATTGGAACTTCCACTTTGCTTGCGTTTATCATTTCATATAATGAAAACCCTAATGATCTCATCCATGCTCAAACAGTTGCTTTTGCTACTCTTGTTTTAGCTCAATTGATTCACGTTTTCGATTGCCGCAGTGAAAAATCAGTTTTCTCAAGAAATCCATTCGGAAACATGTATCTAGTATGGGCGGTCATTTCTTCATTAGCTTTAATGCTAGTAGTTATGTACTATCCGCCATTACAACCAATCTTCCATACCGTCCCACTGGCTCTTCGTGATTGGTTATTAGTCATTGGTTTTGCTTCCATCCCAACTTTTTTACTAGCAGGTTCATTTTTGGCAAGTAAAAATAAATAAAGTATGTTATAATCCAAAAGGTGATAGAGAAAGCTCTATTACCTTTTTCTATACACAAATAGTTATGGGGTGTTGGCTTTGGTAAAAAGCATGACAGGCTTTGGTAGGAGCATCCGCAGCAACGAACATATCAAGGTAACTGTTGAGGTTAAAACGGTGAATCACCGATTTGCTGAATATCACTTCCGAATACCTAGAAGTCTTTCTAGCCTCGAGGATAAGCTAAAAAAGACGCTAAATGAATACATAAAAAGAGGAAGAATCGAGGTCTTTATCACCATTGATGGTGAAGGACTGACCACTCGAAAACTCTTAGTCGATTGGAGTCTCATAGAGGACTATCTTCAGAACATAAAGGAAATTCAGGAACGCTTTCAAATTAAAGAGGGTGTTTCCATAAAAGATATACTTAATCGAGACGAGATATTTAGTATTGAAGAGCAAGAATCTGGCATCGAGTGTATCGAAGAGCTTGTGTTAGATGCTTTGCTTGATGCTGCTCAAAATTGTGTGAATATGCGTGAAGTGGAAGGAAAGGCATTGCAGCAGGATATTTTATCCCATATTGAAAAAATACAATCGACTGTCCAAGCGCTTAGAAAATATGCGCCGACTGTAGTTGAGCAATATGCAAATCGGTTAAAAAAGAGAATTCAAGAATATGTAGACCAGCAGCTCGATGAAGCGAGAATCGTGACTGAAATTGCTATTTTTGCAGATAAAGCAGATATCAATGAAGAGCTTACAAGACTAGATAGTCATGTTGTACAATTTAAAACTTTCCTCAATGATCGGGAGTCTATTGGAAGAAAGCTTGATTTCCTTGTCCAAGAGATGAATAGAGAGACTAATACAATCGGATCAAAGGCAAATGATGCAAAAATTGCTACCGAAGTGGTGGAGTTAAAAAGCTCTATTGAAAAGATTAAGGAGCAGATTCAAAATATTGAATAGCTCTTGGTTTAGAAAAGCTTTAGGAAGGTAAAAATAATTCTTATGATTGGAGGACAATCATGTCAATTAAACTAATAAATATCGGTTTTGGAAACATCGTTTCTGCAAATCGAATTATTTCAATCGTTAGTCCCGAATCAGCTCCGATAAAGAGAATTATTCAAGATGCTAGGGATCGTGGTTCGTTAATAGATGCTACATATGGAAGAAGAACTCGCGCAGTAATTGTGATGGATAGTGACCATGTTATTCTTTCAGCGGTACAGCCAGAAACGGTTGCAGCCCGCTTAAATGATAAAGATGATATTATTGATGAAGGGTAGGAAAAGATTCATGCAGGAGAAAGGGTTATTAATTGTATTATCTGGACCCTCTGGAGTAGGAAAAGGAACGGTAAGGAAAGAGGTATTTTCACAGCCTGATACCGCCTTTGAATACTCTATTTCAATGACTACCCGTGCTCCAAGAGAAGGGGAAGTTGATGGAGTTGATTACTTCTTTAAGTCTAGAGAAGAATTTGAACAACTGATAAAAGAGGAAAAGCTTCTAGAGTACGCTGAATTTGTGGGCAACTACTACGGCACTCCAGTTGATTATGTTAGACAAACATTAGATAGTGGAAAAGACGTATTCTTGGAAATTGAAGTACAAGGTGCGCGACAGGTTCGGAAGAAGTTTCCGGATGGTCTTTTCATTTTCCTCGTTCCACCAAGTTTATCAGAGTTGAAAAACCGGATTGTCACACGAGGTACGGAAACTGAGGATGTTATCAACAATCGTATGAATGCAGCAAGAGAAGAATTAGAAATGATGCATCTCTATGATTATGTTGTAGAAAACGACCAAGTTGACAGAGCAGTTGAACGCATTAATGCAATAGTCATTGCGGAGCATTTACGTCGTGAGCGAGTAGAACCTAGATACAAAAGAATTTTGGAGGTAGATTAATCCTATGTTATATCCATCAATTGATTCATTAATGACAAAAATTGATTCGAAGTATTCACTAGTTTCCGTTGCTGCAAAAAGAGCACGAAAGCTACAACAAGGAGAAAACCTGCACTTAGATAAGTATGTTTCTCATAAGCAGGTTGGAAAAGCGTTAGAAGAAATTCACGCCGATAAGCTCACTTACCGTATCGTAAAAGACGAATCAGCTGAATAAAGACGGGGAACAACCTAAATATTTAGGTTGTTTTTTGTTTTAAAGATGCAATTGCAGATAGGTTCTTGCATAATGGAAGAAAGATATTTATCGAACGGAGGTTTTGTCTGTGAAAGGAAAGAAAATCCTACTATGTGTTTCTGGAGGAATTGCGGTTTTTAAAGCAGCTGCACTAACTAGTAAGCTCACTCAAGCTGGGCTTGACGTAAAGGTGATTTTGAGTGAATCGGCTTCAAAATTTGTGACCCCCTTAACCTTTCAGGCACTTTCAAGAAACGATGTTCATATTGACACGTTTGATGAAAAGAATTCAAAAGTGATTGCACATATTGATTTGGCGGATTGGGCTGATTTGATCGTCGTTGCACCGGCCACAGCGAATATCATTGGCAAGCTAGCCAACGGAATTGCTGATAATATGATCACTACGACATTGCTTGCTGCAACCGCTCCGGTTTGGATTGCTCCTGCAATGAATGTTCATATGTATGACCATCCTGCCGTGAGAAAGAATTTAGAAACATTACGAAGCTATGGATATGGGTTTATCGAGCCTGGAGAGGGTTATTTAGCGTGTGGGTATGTGGGGAAAGGAAGAATGGAAGAGCCTGAGACAATCGTAGAGAAAATCACCGAATTTTTCCAACCGGTGCAAGCTCCTTTAAAAAGTAAAAAGGTACTTGTAACAGCAGGTCCAACAAGAGAGAAAATTGATCCTGTGCGTTATATTACGAACTTTTCGTCTGGAAAAATGGGATATGCCATTGCTGAACAAGCTAGGAATCTTGGAGCGGAGGTTACACTCATAACAGGACCTGTTTCCATTGAACCACCACCAGGAGTGAAGGTAATTCATGTGGAAAGTGCTCAGGACATGCTTAATGAGACGATCGCTCAATATGAATCTAGTGATTTGGTGGTAAAAACGGCTGCGGTTGCTGATTATAAGCCAAAAATAGTTTCAGATCGAAAAATTAAAAAGCAGGAAGGCGACGCAAGGATTGAATTAGAAAGAACCAAGGACATATTATTTGAGCTTGGTAAAAACAAAAAGCACCAAGTATTGGTTGGTTTCGCTGCGGAAACTGATCATGTGGAAGAGTATGCGATGAGAAAGCTTGAGAAGAAAAACGCTGATATGATCGTGGCAAACAATGTTGCAGAAGAAGGATCTGGATTTGGGACCGATACAAATAAAATAACCATTTATAAGCGCGATGGACAATCTATCTCGTTACCATTAATGACTAAGCAAGAAGCGGCCAAAACCCTTCTTTTAGAGGCTTTAAAGCTCCTCCCAAAAGAGGAAGCTGAATGATTGCGAGTGTAATTGTGGATGTCCCAGCTAAGCAAACCGACAGACCGTTTGATTATCGTATCCCAGAGCATCTAGAAGGGGTCATCACCCCAGGAATGAGGGTGGTTGTTCCATTTGGACCTCGGAAAATTCAAGGGTTTGTCATTTCCATTCAGCCTAGCTCAGAGTTTGAAAAGCTTAGAGATATTATTGCTCCTATGGATATTGTTCCAGTATTAAATAACGAACTTTTACAGCTTGGGGATTGGTTATCAGAAGAAACACTTTGTTATCGAATATCTGCCTATCAGGTGATGCTACCGGCAGCACTTAAAGCGAAATACGAAAAGAAAATCCGAGTGACGATCGATGTGAATCTGTTACCTCCAGTCCTACAAAGAGTATTCGAGAAAACTCAAATGGTTCCCTTTGATACGATTGAAAAGGATGCATGGAGAGTATTGCAAAAAGAAATCGCAAATGGTCATGTTGAATTTATATATGAAGTAAAGGAACGGGTGAATAAGAAAAAGCGCAGGTATGTAATGCCACATGTGAATGAAAAGGGGCTATCTGATTCACTCAAGCTACTATCCATTCAGGCAACGAAACAAAGGGAAATTATAGAGTTTTTCCTAGCTAACCCAGCTCCCGTTCCACTGCAAAATTTAATAAACCTTTTAAACACTTCTTCCTCTGCTATAAAGGGTCTTGTTAATAAGGGGATCTTAAGGGAAGAAGAAGTAGAAGTGTACCGAGATCCGTACGAGAATCGTGTATTTGAACGGACAGAGGCTTTACCCTTAACTTCTGAGCAGAAAAGAGCCATTTCCCCCGTTTTACAAACCATTGAAGAAAATCTCCATCAAGTGTTCTTACTGTATGGGGTAACAGGTAGTGGTAAAACGGAAGTATATTTACAATCAATTCAACGAGTGTTAGAGAAGGGAAAGGAAGCAATCGTACTCGTCCCAGAAATCTCCTTAACTCCACAAATGGTGAAACGGTTTAAAGGGAGATTTGGAGATGAAGTGGCTGTCATGCACAGCGGACTTTCTAATGGAGAAAAATACGATGAGTGGCGAAAGATCCAGAGAAAAGAAGTAAAAGTGGTGGTAGGGGCAAGGTCTGCCATTTTTGCTCCCTTTGAAAACCTTGGAATTATCATCATTGATGAAGAGCACGAAACAAGTTATAAGCAAGAGGAAAATCCAAGATATCATGCGAGAGATGTGGCGATACAACGTGCCAAAAAATATGGCTGCCCGGTTGTATTAGGAAGTGCTACTCCAGCACTTGAATCATTTGCTCGTGCAAAAAAAGGTGTGTTTGAGCTTTTAAATTTGCCGAGCCGGATGAATAGTGGACCGATGCCTCATGTTGAAGTTGTGGATATGAGAGAAGAGCTTCGTGAAGGAAATCGATCCATGTTTTCAAGAGCATTAATGGAAAAATTGAAAGATAGACTCGATAAACAGGAGCAAACGGTATTGTTTTTAAACAAGCGAGGACATTCCTCCTTTGTGATGTGTAGAGACTGCGGATATGTTGTGAACTGTCCAGATTGTGATATTTCATTAACCTATCATAAATTCAGCGAGCGAATGAAGTGTCATTATTGTGGTTATGAGTCGCATGTTCCAACACAATGCCCGGAATGCCAATCAGAGTATATTCGTTATTTTGGAACAGGTACTCAGAAGATTGAAGAAGAACTAGGCAAAGTGTTGCCAGAGGCAAGAGTGATCCGGATGGATGTGGATACAACTTCAAAAAAAGGGGCGCATGAAAAGCTGTTAACTGATTTTGGTGAAGGAAAAGCAGATATTCTGTTAGGAACGCAAATGATTGCAAAAGGATTAGATTTTCCTAAGATTACGCTCGTAGGAGTTCTTTCAGCTGATACGATGCTGCATATCCCTGATTTCCGTTCATCTGAGAAAACCTTTCAGCTGCTAACACAGGTAAGTGGAAGAGCTGGAAGACATGAGCTATCAGGGGAAGTCATTGTACAAACCTATACACCAGAGCATTACAGCATTCAGTTTGCCTCTCAACAGGACTATGATCTGTATTATGAAAGGGAAATGCAAATAAGAAAGCTTCATCATTATCCACCTTTCTACTATATATCCCTGATCACAGTAAGCCATGAGAATTTGATGAAGGTAGTGTCGGTGACAGAGAAGATTACCGGATACATTCGGAATAGTCTTTCTCCAGAAGCGATTGTTCTAGGACCTGTCGCTTCACCAATTCCTCGAATCAAAAATAGATATAGGTACCAATGTTTGATAAAATACAAACGTGAGCCACAGTTAGGTCGTGCCATTAAAACGGTACTTGATCAATATCAGCATGAATCTGCAACAACCGGGTTAACCATTTCTACAGACGTGAATCCTTATATTCTCATGTAGCTGGTTATGAAGCGGGTTGTTTTCGTAGAGAATAGTGATAAATATGAAAAAATCGGAGGAAGTATTTTGACGGTAAAGAAGCTAGTTACTCATCCTGCAGAGGTACTTGAACAAGAATGTGAGAGAGTAACGGTATTTGATAAAAAACTAGAAAAGCTACTAAACGATATGTACGATACGATGATTGAATTCGATGGGGTAGGTCTTGCAGCCCCTCAAATTGGCATAGCAAGACAGATTGCCATCGTTGATATAGACGATGAATCAGGCACGATTGAACTAATTAACCCTGAAATATTAGAAGTGTCCGGCGAACAAACAGGCCCGGAAGGTTGTCTTAGTTTTCCAGGGGTTTACGGAGAAGTAACCAGACCATATTTTGTAAAAGTGAAAGCCCGAAACCGAAAAGGAAAAGCATTTGTGATCGAAGCAGAAGACTTTTTAGCACGTGCGATTCTTCATGAAATCGATCATCTTCATGGCATCCTATTTACATCAAAAGTGACAAGATATTTGACTGAAGAAGAGTTAGAGGGAGTCGAAAGCGAATGACAAAAATAGTGTTTATGGGTACTCCTGATTTTTCTGTTCCCATATTAAGAAGTGTGATAGAAGCTGGATATGAAGTGATCGGTGTTGTGACACAACCGGATCGCCCAGTTGGAAGAAAAAGAGTACTCACTCCACCTCCTGTGAAAGTGGAAGCGGAAAAACATGGTATTCCTGTTCTTCAACCTGAAAAGATTCGTGTAAGAGAGGACTTGGATCAAGTATTGAGCTTAAAGCCTGACTTAGTCGTAACGGCGGCGTTCGGTCAAATTTTACCGAAGGAACTCTTAGAAGTGCCACCACTCGGATGCATAAATGTTCATGCTTCTCTGTTACCAGAATTACGTGGTGGGGCTCCCATTCACTACTCCATCATACAAGGAAAAGAGAAAACGGGAATTACGATCATGTATATGGCTGAAAAGCTGGATGCAGGGGATATTTTGACGCAAGTAGAAGTTGAAATTGCAGAAATAGATACGGTTGGTTCTTTGCATGATAAGCTAAGTGAGGCAGGTTCTAAGTTATTGTTAGACACATTGCCAAGACTGATTAAGGGAGAATTAGATCCAATTCCCCAAAATGAAAAAGAAGCAACATTTGCTTATAATATAAAGCGCGAGGAAGAGAAAATTGTTTGGTCTAAACCAGGCGAAGATATTTACAACCATATTAGGGGTATGAACCCATGGCCAGTCGCTTACACTCATCTTTCTGACTCAGTGATGAAACTTTGGTGGGCGACGAAAGTTAAGGCAGTGAAAAAGGCAGTTCCAGGAGAAATAATTGCAATTGAGGAAGATGGATTTGTCGTTGCTACTGGAAATGATACAGCGATTAAAGTGACTGAGCTCCAGCCTTCTGGTAAAAAGAAAATGACAGCTGATCAATTTTTACGAGGGGCAGGTTCGTTTTTAAAGGTTGGAGATCGTATAGGAGTTAACGAATGACAGAAAAATCAAATGTTCGAGAAAGTGTTGTAACCATTCTAGAGCAAATCGAAAAAAATCAATCATATAGCAATCTACTTTTAAACAATGTGATTAAAAAGAATCAAATTGCCACGAAGGACATTGGATTGTTAACGGAATTAACCTACGGAACATTACAAAGAAAAATGACTCTTGATTATTACTTAGAGCCTTTTATTAAAAACCCTAAAAAGCTTGAAAACTGGGTGAAGCAGCTACTGCGAATGACGTTATATCAAATGCTTTATTTAGATAAAATTCCTGACCGTGCAGCCATTCATGAGGCCGTGGAAATTGCTAAAAAGAGAGGTCATAAAGGGATATCTGGGATGGTTAATGGAGTTCTTCGCTCTATACAACGTGAAGGCATAAGAGATATGAATGACATTAAGGATGAAGTCGAGCGTTTGTCCATAGAAACGAGTCATCCTACTTGGCTTGTTAGAAGATGGACCGAGCAATTTGGGTATAATAAAGCAAAAGAGATGTGTGAGATCAATTTAACTGCACCCATGCAAACCGCACGAATCAATACAAATAAAATCGACAGAGAAGCTTGCATCAAAAGGCTTTCAGAAGAAGGCTATCAAGTTGAGGAAAGTGTGGTTGTTCCTGAAGCAATTAAATGCTTAAAAGGAAATCTTGCCCATTCGGAAAGTTTTAAAGAAGGCTTGATTACGATCCAGGATGAAAGCTCTATGCTTGTAGCATATGCATTAGGTATCGAACAAAATGAAACGATTTTAGATGCGTGCGCAGCTCCTGGTGGAAAGTCGACTCATATCGCTGAAAAGCTAGAAGAAACAGGACAAGTTATTTCATTAGATCTTCACGAGCATAAAGTGAAGTTGATTAATGAAAATGCTGCCCGACTTGGACTGAAAAATATCGAAACGAAAGCTATGGATAGCCGTAGGGTACAAGAGGCGTTTGAAGGTAGCACGTTCGATCGGATTTTGCTTGATGCCCCGTGCTCTGGTCTTGGTGTAATGAGAAGAAAGCCAGATATGAAATACACAAAAAAAGAAGAAGATTTAGATCGTCTTCAGAGCATTCAGTTGCAGCTATTAGATTCTGTTACTCCACTGTTAAAGCCAGGTGGAACGTTGGTGTACAGTACATGTACAATCGACCGCTCTGAAAATGAAGAGGTAGTAACAGCGTTTTTACAGAAGCATACGGACTTTGAAGGTGACCCGTCGGTTATTGAGAGAATGCCTAAGGCGATTCAGCCGCTTATGTCGGACTTTCAGCTACAGATTTTCCCTCAAGATTTTGGTTCAGATGGATTTTATATTGCAAGTTTAAGGAAGAAGGTGTAAAGAAATGGAACAGACAACTATTGAAAAAGAACAAACATCCGTGCAAAAGCCATCCATTTACTCTATAGAATTACACGATTTAAAAGCATGGTTAGTTGAACATAATGAAAAGGCATTTCGTGCCGAGCAAATCTTTGATTGGTTATACAAAAAGAGAGTGACAAGTTTTGAAGACATGTCTAATCTTTCAAAAACTTTACGTGAAACGTTAGAAAAGCATTATTCACTAACTACATTAAATACACTTATTCAACAACAATCATCAGACGGGACGATTAAGTTTTTATTTGAATTACATGATGGTTACTCCATTGAAACAGTTTTGATGAGACATGAATATGGGAATTCGGTGTGTGTAACTACACAGGTTGGCTGTCGAATTGGATGTACGTTCTGTGCATCAACTTTAGGTGGACTGAAAAGAAATCTAGAGGCAGGGGAAATCGTCGCTCAAGTAGTAAAGGTACAGCAAGCCTTAGATGAAACAGATGAAAGAGTAAGCTCTGTCGTTATTATGGGAATAGGCGAACCTTTTGATAACTACGATGATATGCTTTCATTTTTGAAGATTATCAATCATGATAAGGGACTGAATATTGGAGCTAGACATATTACGGTATCAACAAGTGGAATTATCCCGAAGATTTATCAGTTTGCCGATGAAAATATGCAAATTAACTTTGCCATTTCACTTCATGCACCAAATACAGAGATTCGCAGTCGTTTAATGCCTATTAACCGTGCGTATAAGCTCCCTGATTTAATGGATGCGGTACGATATTATATTGAGAAGACAGGAAGACGAGTAAGCTTTGAATACGGGTTATTTGGTGGAGTAAATGATCAGGTAGAACATGCGGAAGAACTAGCGAAGCTTATTAAGGGTGTCAAATGTCATGTGAACTTAATTCCGGTAAACTATGTGCCAGAAAGAGATTACGTTCGTACACCTAAAGATCAAATTTTTGCATTTGAAAAAACGTTAAAAAATCACGGAGTAAACGTAACGATTCGAAGAGAGCATGGTCATGATATTGATGCAGCATGTGGACAGCTTCGTGCAAAGGAACGAAAAGAAGAGACGAGGTGACAATAGGTGAAAGCGGTATTTAAAACAGACCGAGGTCGGATTCGCCAGCATAATGAGGACAGTGGGGGAATCTTTATCAACCGGGATGGGCAGCATCTATGTGTGGTTGCAGATGGAATGGGTGGACATCGAGCAGGCGATGTCGCCAGTTCCATGGCGATCAAGCATTTAGAAGAGATGTGGAAGGATTCAAGTGGAATCGAAACGGCCTCTCATGCAGAGGATTGGTTAAGAAACAGTATTCCACTTATCAATCAAGTAGTATTCCAGCATTCACAGCAACACGCCGAGTGTGAAGGGATGGGAACAACAGTTGTTGCTGCCATTGTTACTCCATTATTTTCGACTGTGCTGAATATTGGAGATAGTCGTTGTTATATTTTAAATGATACAGGTTTTCAGCAGTTAACAGAAGATCATACACTTGTGAATGAGCTTGTTCGAACGGGGCAAATTTCAAGGGAGGATGCCGAACATCATCCACGTAAAAATGTCATTTTACGTGCACTTGGAACGGAGCCAGATATAAAAATGGATATTCGCACCATCATGTTTGAAGAAGGAGATGTTCTCCTTTTATGCTCAGATGGTTTATCTAATAAAGTATCAACCGATGAAATGGATAGTATATTAAAAAATGAAGAAAAATTAGAGGAAAAGGCAACCACTCTCATCAACCTTGCAAACGAGCATGGTGGTGAGGACAATATTACCTTAGTCATTTTACAATTTGACGTTGGCGATGATTGGGGTGGGGATACATGCTAATTGGGAAGCGTTTAAGCGGCCGCTACAAAGTGCTTGAGATGATAGGTGGCGGCGGAATGGCCAATGTTTATCTTGCTCATGATATGATCTTAGATCGAGACGTGGCTGTTAAGGTACTAAGACTTGATTTTTCAAATGACGAGGAATTTATTCGACGTTTTCACCGAGAAGCACAATCAGCAACTAGCTTGGCCCATCCGAACATTGTTAGTATATACGATGTTGGTGAAGAAGATTCTATCTATTATATTGTTATGGAGTATGTGGAGGGCCAAACTCTCAAACAATACATACAACAGCAGCTATCGTTACACGTAGCTGATGCCATTAATATTATGAAGCAGTTAACCTCCGCTATTTCTCATGCTCATCAAAATCATATTGTTCACAGAGATATTAAACCACATAATATATTAATTGATCGCGAAGGAAATGTGAAAATTACGGATTTTGGCATTGCTATGGCAATGAGTGCAACCAGTATAACGCAAACCAATTCAGTGCTTGGCTCCGTCCATTATTTATCTCCAGAACAAGCAAGAGGTGGAATGGCAAACCGTAAATCGGATATCTATTCTCTTGGAATTGTCATGTTTGAGTTGTTAACAGGAAGGCTTCCATTTTCAGGTGAATCAGCCGTTTCAATTGCTTTGAAACATTTACAATCGGAAACACCTTCATTAAGAAGATGGAATCCAAAAATTCCACAAAGTGTGGAAAATATTGTATTGAAGGCGACGGCAAAGGATCCTTTTCATCGATATGATAGTGTAGAAGATATGGAGATGGATTTAGTAACCGCACTTGATCCTGATCGAATCGATGAGCCGAAGTTTGCTCTTCCGATCGATGATGATGCTACCAAGGCAATTCCAGTCATTACCGCGGATCAATACCAAACATTTGATGAGACACTTGTACATAGTAAAGAGCATCCTGTTCTTCAACACACTACTGACAAAGACGGAGATAAAAAGAAGAAAAAGAAGAGAAAATGGCCTATTGTACTCGTATCTATCTTTCTCATATTGGTTATCCTTGCCGTATTAACTGTAACGGTTTTACCAAAATTATTAGGACCAAAAGATGTGCTTGTTCCTGATGTATCTGGTAAAGAGTTAGATGAAGCTATGGAAGTCCTTCAGGAGCAAGGGTTAAAAATTGGTGAAACAATTGAAGTTACAGATGAAGAGGTAGAGGAAGGCCTCATCATAAAAACAAACCCTAAGGAAGGGAAAACGGTAAAAGAAGGGCAGGAAGTGGACCTTTATTTAAGTATTGGTAAAGAGAAATGGACATTGCTAGATTATACCGGACGTCAATATGATGATGTAATTGATTTATTAGAAGCAAGGGGCTTTAAAGACATTACAAAAACAGAAGTTTACGATGATTCAGCCCCTGTGGGACAAATCATCTCTCAGAATCCATCTAGCGGGGAAGAAATTATTCCTGCAGAAACGGAACTGGAATTTACCGTTAGTAAGGGGCCGCAGCTAATAAAGCTCAAGGATCTTTCAGATTATAATGAAAAAGGAATTCAAGAGTACGCACATTCCTCTGGATTAAATATTCAGATCGCAAGTGACGGCGAATATAGCGATACGGTGGCTGAAGGATTAGTTGTCTCCCAAAATCCTTCTGCAGGTACAGATTTACGAAAAGGGTCTACAGTAACCGTAGTCCTTTCTAAAGGAAAAGAAGCGATTCCGAAAACCGTACAAAAGGAAATTACCATTCCTTATGAACCTTTAGTGGAAGGGACTCCGCAAGTTGTCCAAATTTATATAGAGGATATGGATCACAATATATCAGAACCGGTACAAACCTTTGAAATTACACAAACTGAGACTCGGACTATACAGTTAATTATTGCTCCTAATCAACAGGGCGCATACAGAGTGCAAAGGGATGGTGATGTTATCGATGAACAACCGGTACCATACCCGACAAATTAAAATAGGTTTAGGAACTAATCGTTCACATTCTGTTAAAGGAGTGTATGTATGCCAGAAGGCAAAATTATAAAAGCACTTAGTGGGTTCTATTATGTTCTCACAGATGATAATCAAGTGATTCAGTGCAGAGGAAGAGGGGTATTTCGCTTAAATAAAGTGACCCCTCTTGTAGGCGATGAAGTCGTTTTCCAAGCAGAAAATGAAACTGAGGGCTATATTTTAGAAGTAAAGGATCGAAAAAATGAACTGGTAAGACCCCCGATATCTAATGTCGATCAAGCGATATTAGTATTTTCGGCTGTTGAGCCTGATTTTAGCACCGCGTTGCTCGACCGCTTTTTAGTTTTAGTTGAATTTAACCGTATCAAGCCAATTATTTGTATTACAAAGATGGATTTAACTAGTTCCGATGAAAAAGCAATGATGGAAACATACCGTAATCAATATACGAACGCGGGCTATGAAGTGATTTTAACCTCATCAGAAACCGAGGGTGGGTTAGAGCAGCTGCTTCCTCATTTAAAAGGAGTTATATCCGTATTCGCCGGTCAGTCTGGGGTTGGAAAATCTTCGCTATTAAATGCAATCAGACCAGATTTAGAACTTAAGACAAACGATATATCCTCACATCTCGGTCGAGGAAAACATACAACAAGACATGTTGAATTAATAAAAATTGGGGAAGGGTTAGTTGCAGATACTCCTGGTTTCAGTTCACTGGAATTCACGGATATTGAGGTGGAGGACTTAAACTATTGCTTCCCTGATATTGAAAAGTTAAGTGAAGACTGTAAGTTTCGGGGCTGTCTTCACTTAAAGGAACCAAAATGTGCGGTAAAGGAAGCGGTGAGTAACGGAGAGCTTCCTGAGTATCGATATGAGCATTATGAGCTTTTTGTACAAGAAATTAAAGAGAGAAAGCCGAGGTATTAATTATGGTGAAAGTTGCGCCCTCCATACTATCAGCTGATTTTTCAAAACTGGGAGAAGAAATTAAAGATGTAGAACGAGGGGGAGCAGATTATATCCATGTTGATGTCATGGATGGTCATTTTGTTCCCAATATTACGATTGGTCCTCTGATTGTAGAAGCGATTCGTCCAATCACGAAACTTCCGCTTGATGTACATTTAATGATCGAAAATCCGGATCAGTATATTGAGGCATTTGCTAATGCAGGAGCCGATTATCTTACTGTTCATGTAGAAGCTTGTAAGCATCTACATCGGACTATCCACTATATTAAATCATTTGGAGTCAAAGCGGGGGTTGTTCTAAATCCTGCAACACCTGTTCAAACCATTGAGCATGTGATTGATGATATTGATATGGTTCTATTGATGACGGTTAATCCTGGTTTTGGAGGGCAAAAATTTATTGAGCAAGTGCTACCGAAAATAAGACAGGTAAAAGAACTTGTTGATAAAAAAGGGTTATCTGTAGAAATCGAAGTAGATGGTGGAGTGAACGAAGAAACGGCAAGGAAATGTGTAGAAGCTGGTGCGAATGTTCTTGTAGCTGGATCGGCTATATACAACGAAAGAGATAGAAAAAAAGCGATTGAAAAAATAAGAGGATAAGAATGTAGGCTAGCTTTTTAGAAGCTAGCCTTTCCTTGATTACAAGGAGGATCAAAAATGGAGATCAATATATTAGCAGGTGGTCCACTAGAGCATATCCCTTCTCTTCACTCATTCAGTGGAGAGTGGGTTGGTGTGGATCGAGGAGTCCTAACACTAATAAAAGAAGGAATCTTTGTGGATAAAGCCTTTGGTGATTTTGATTCTGTGATGGAAGAAGAACTTGCGTTTATAAAAAAACATGTGGATGAATTACAAACGTTTCCACCAGAAAAAGATGAAACAGATATGGAACTTGCGATATCATGGGCGATAAAGCAAAGGCCGGAAAAAATTCGAATCTTTGGGGCTACGGGTGGAAGGCTGGATCATTTTTTTGCTAATATTCAGTTGCTTTTCAAACCGATGGCTTTTCATAATACAGTCCCGATTGAGATCATTGACCGTCAAAATATCATTTCATTAATCCAAGCAGGTACACATATAATAGAGAGAAATGATGAGTACAAATATATTTCTTTTATTCCTTTTCATGGCGAAGTGAAGGGATTAACCCTTATTGGTTTTAAGTATCCATTAACGCTTCGACATATTCCGATTCATTCCACTCTATGTATTAGCAATGAACTAATTTCTGATATTGGTACTATATCTTTTTCGGAAGGCATATTAATGGTGATAAGGAGTCGCGATTAAACTTCCTTATATTGAGTACTTATCTTTATATTTTGAATATGATAATGAGAGTTCTGAAACTTGTTCATGCGTGAGATGGTGAGGAGGGACATTATGAGATTTTACACGATTAAATTGCCGAAATTCTTAGGCGGCATTGTCCGCGCGATGCTGGGTACGTTTAAAAAGGGCTAAACCAAGGTGGTATGTGTAACACGTTTTCAAGAAAGACAACCTTAAAAAACCAATGTACACCGATGTAAAGGAATCACATCGGTGTATTTTTTTGTTCATAATTAAAAGTCTATTTCTAAAGTTTAATGGGAAGGCTAGTTTTAAAAGGAAATGAAAAAGAGCATCCAAATGGATACTCTTTACACATTATACGCGTTCAACTTTACCTGATTTAAGTGCTCTTGCAGAAACCCAAACACGCTTTGGCTTTCCGTCTACAAGAATACGTACCTTTTGAAGGTTAGCACCCCAAGTACGCTTGTTAGCGTTCATAGCATGAGAACGTGCGTTACCTGAACGAGTTCCTTTACCAGTTACAACACATTTACGTGGCATATACATTTCCCTCCTTACTATCAAAGGTGAAGCATTATTTGTTCATCTTTAAAATGCAATGTAAAATTGCTTTCAAGTTTTATTTAATGTGAAAATAGCGGATTGTCCGTTTTTCAAGCATTAAAAGATACTTTAATAATTTATCATACAACCATTAGGAATGCAACAGTTGTAACAAAAGGTTTCAAGAAAATTTCCTTGACATAGATAAAATCTTAGGGCTCTATTATAAGTGCGGGGAATATGACTTTTAAATTTGATGTCCTTATAGTAAAATGACTGTAGTTAAGGAGCAAATTCCAAAGGGGGAAGCATTTATGTCCATCGAACTGAAAACAAATTTCGGACAAATTGATATCTCAAATGAAGTAATTGCAACAATCGCTGGAGGAGCAGCTGTTGATTGCTACGGTATAGTAGGAATGGCTTCAAAACATCAACTAAAAGATGGCCTTACGGAAATATTAAGAAGAGAGAATTTTACTAGAGGTGTAATTGTTCGTCAGGAAAATGATGAAGTACATATTGATATGTATATAATTGTTAGCTATGGTACAAAAATTTCTGAGATTGCACATAATGTACAATCAAAAGTGAAATATACCTTAGACAAAACAGTTGGCCTTGCCGTTGACTCAGTTAATATTTACGTTCAAGGTGTTCGCGTCACGAACCCGTAAGTAAAATGCGTTGCCCGAAGAAGCTTAGGCTTCCTTGGGCAGTGCGTTCGTAGTGACGAACATTAGTGAGGAGGAAAGACTTGTGTCAATTAAATCTTTAGATGGAAAACGTTTCGCTGAAATGGTGTTACAAGGAGCGAATCACTTGTCCTCTAATGCAAAATATGTGGATGCACTGAACGTGTTTCCCGTTCCAGATGGTGATACTGGAACAAATATGAACTTATCAATGACTTCTGGAGCAAAAGAAGTTAGAAATAATGTTCAAGACCATATTGGAAAGGTTGGTATTGCGCTTTCCAAAGGATTGCTGATGGGTGCAAGAGGAAACTCAGGCGTTATTTTATCTCAGCTTTTCCGAGGCTTTTCAAAAGCAATCGAAACAAAAGCTAGCATCAATGCATTTGAATTTGCCGCTTCTCTTGATGCAGGAGTGATTACTGCTTATAAAGCGGTGATGAAGCCTGTCGAAGGAACTATTTTAACGGTTGCAAAAGACTCTGCGAAGCAAGCAATTGAAGCAGCGAAAAAATCAGATGATATCGTTACAATTATGGAGGCAGTCGTTGCAGAAGCAAAGGCATCCTTAAAGCGTACACCTGATCTTCTACCGGTTTTAAAGGAAGTAGGAGTGGTTGATAGTGGCGGTCAAGGACTTGTGTTTGTGTATGAAGGCTTCCTAGCGGTACTAAAGGGAGAAAAATTACCTGAAGGTCCTACACTAGCATCCTCAATGGATGACCTAGTCAATGCAGAACATCACAAGAGTGTACAAAGCCATATGAACACGGAAGACATCGAGTTTGGCTATTGTACAGAATTTATGGTCAAGTTGGACGAAGAGAAACTTCACTCTAAACCATTTAGCGAGCAAACCTTCCGTCAAGATTTAAGTCAGCACGGTGATTCACTATTGGTAATATCTGATGACCAGCTTGTCAAAGTACATATTCATGCAGAGTATCCAGGAAATGTGCTAACGTATGCACAAACCTATGGAAGCTTAGTGAACCTTAAAATAGAAAATATGCGTGAGCAGCATACGAATTTGTTGTCCGATTCCAATGAGAAAGCAAGTGCTCCTGCAAAGCCAAAGGAAAAGCTAGAGTACGGGATTGTAACCGTTTCAATGGGTTCAGGCATTGCAGAATTGTTTAAGAGTATCGGTGCACATGCAGTTATAGAGGGTGGACAAACGATGAATCCAAGTACGGAGGATATCGTTAAGGCCATTAAAGAAGTGAATGCAAAAAAAGTAATTATTTTGCCGAACAACAAAAACATCATCATGGCAGCTGAACAAGCAGCAGAAGTAACTGAAGAAGATGCGATTGTTATCCCTTCTAAAACTGTACCACAAGGAATGTCTGCTTTACTCGCCTTTAACCCAGGTGCAGACCTAGAAGGCAATAAAGCGGGCATGACGGAAGCTCTACAAAATGTTAAAACAGGTCAAATTACTTATGCTGTGCGTGACACAAGTATCGATAGTCTTGAGATTGAAAAAGATGATTTCATGGGAATTGCCGAGGGGAAAATAGTTGTAAAGGATAAAGATAAAGTGGTCTCTGCAACGAAACTCCTAGATCAGCTTCTTGATGAAGACTCGGAGATTTTGACAATCTTAAAAGGTGAAGATGCAACAGACACGGATGTAGATGCGATAGTCGAGTTTGTAGAAGCAAATTACGGCGATGTTGAAATCGAGATTCATGATGGAAAACAACCGTTATATGCATTCATTTTTTCAGTTGAATAATATTTATGGAAGCATGGCTCAAAGCTGTGCTTCCTTTCATTTGAAAAAATCCACTTTGTATATAGTGGAAATAGAAGAAACTACAATGTTTTTTTCATACAATATTGTATAATACAATGTGGGAAACCGTTAAAAGTAAAATAGAATATTCTCCACAAGGGGGAAAAGTGATGAAGTACAAAAGTGTTTTTGATATTATAGGCCCTGTAATGATTGGTCCTTCCAGCTCACATACAGCAGGGGCTGCACGAATTGGAAGAGTAGCAAGAAGCCTTTTTGGGCGTGAACCAAAGTGGGCAAAGATTTCCCTTTACGGCTCTTTTGCCCAAACATATAAGGGACATGGAACAGATGTAGCGATTATTGGCGGACTATTAGACTTTGATACATTTGATGAACGAATTATTGGGTCCATTACTATTGCACAATCAAACGGAATGGAAATCACATTTATTGAGGAAGAAGCGATTCCCGATCATCCGAATACAGCTAAAGTAGTCATTGGTGACGATCAAGGAGAGTTAGAGTTAGTAGGCATCTCCATTGGCGGTGGCAAAATCGAAATCACAGAGTTAAATGGTTTTGAGCTAAGGTTATCAGGTCATCACCCGGCCATTTTAGTCGTTCATAATGACCGTTTTGGTGCGATTGCTAGTGTTTCTAATATACTAGCTTCACACGAACTAAATATCGGACATATGGAAGTTTCAAGGAAAGAAAAAGGAATGCTTGCGTTAATGACGATTGAAGTGGATCAGAATATTGACGACTCAGTTATTAAAGAATTAGAAGCTCTTGATCATGTGGTAAAAGTTGCCAAAATCGTGGAATAGCAAAGGGTTTTTATGGTAGCGCTTACAAAAATAGATTACTAGAATACAGGGAGAGTGTACATCATGTTTCGCAATGTCGCAGAGCTAGTTGAGCTCGCTGATACACAAAATAAAAAAATATCAGAGATTATGATTGAGCAAGAAATGGAAGTTACCGGTCGGACACGAAAACAAATCCTGAAGCAGATGGATGTGAATTTGACCGTGATGGAGCAAGCGGTTGAACGTGGCCTAAATGGGGTAAAATCCCACTCGGGTCTCACTGGTGGAGATGCCGTGCTCCTTCAAAAATATATTCAGTCAGGAAAGTCATTATGTGGAGACACGATCCTTGATGCCGTCTCGAAGGCTGTTGCTACAAACGAAGTGAATGCGGCAATGGGGACGATTTGTGCAACCCCTACAGCAGGATCAGCTGGTGTGGTTCCTGGAACCTTATTTGCCGTAAGAGATAAACTGCAACCTACAAGAGAACAGATGATAGCCTTTTTATTTACATCGGGAGCATTTGGATTTGTTGTTGCCAACAATGCTTCGATCTCTGGGGCTGCTGGAGGCTGTCAAGCAGAGGTTGGGTCTGCAGCTGGAATGGCTGCGGCTGCTATTGTAGAAATGGCTGGTGGAACTCCTGCTCAATGTGCAGAAGCTATGGCGATCACATTAAAAAATATGTTAGGATTAGTGTGTGACCCCGTTGCGGGTTTAGTAGAAGTCCCTTGTGTAAAACGTAACGCAATGGGAGCTGCAAACGCAATGGTGGCAGCGGATATGGCATTAGCAGGAATCACTAGTCGAATTCCATGTGATGAAGTAATTGATGCGATGTATAAAATCGGTCAAACGATGCCTATCGCACTTAAAGAAACGGCGCAGGGAGGGTTGGCGGCAACTCCGACAGGTCGCAGACTGGAAGCGAAAATTTTCGGAATACCGCATGTTCATGGAGAACAACAACAGTAATTTAAAGCAATCCGTAACAGCTGTAAAAGGGATCGGTGCTGAGACAGCACAAATTCTAGCTGAAATGAGAATAGTGACTATAGAAGATTTACTTGAATATTTTCCATATCGTTATGAAGATTATCGCCTTCGCGACTTAACAGAAGTGAAACATGACGAGAGGATTACCGTAGAAGGGAAGGTTCATAGTGAGCCTTCTCTTATGTATTATGGAAAAAAGCGGTCAAGACTAACCATCCGTTTGTTAGTAGAAAGATATTTAATTCAAGTGGTATTTTTTAATCAGGCTTATTTAAAAAATAAGTTTCAAGTAAATGAAATGGTTACCGTCACCGGAAAATGGGATCAGCATCGTCAAATGATTACAGCCTCTCAAGCAAAAATGGGTTCAAATGAATCAGAAAAAAAGTTTGTTCCCGTTTATAGTGTGAAAGGAGATGTGACGGTTAAAGGTCTTAGGAGATTTATTAATCTAGCATTCTCCCAGTATGGAAAGGATATTACAGAGACCCTTCCAGAAAAAATGATAAGCAAATATAAGTTGGGAAATCGGAAGGAATCCTTGCTTTCCATGCACAATCCTCTAAACGAAGAAGATGTTAAGAAAGCTCGTCGAAGATTTGTGTATGAAGAATTTTTACATTTTCAGTTAAAGATGCAAGCGTTACGAAAGTTTGAAAGGGAGAATTCTAAGGGACTTGCTCAAAACTATGACTTAGTTAAGGTTAAGGAATTCATTGATCATCTACCATTCCCGCTTACTAATGCGCAGAAGCGAGTGGTAAACGAGGTATTGAAGGATCTGAAATCTCCATACCGGATGAATCGTTTGCTGCAAGGAGATGTAGGTTCTGGAAAAACAGTTGTTGCTGCTATTGCTCTCTTTTCTAGTTATACAGCCGGATATCAAGGAGCTTTAATGGTACCAACAGAAATTTTAGCAGAACAACATGCGGAATCGTTAAAGGGACTACTTGAGCCTGTTGGATTATCAGTCGAGCTGTTAACAAGTTCGGTAAAGGGAAAAAGGCGTCGTGAAGTGTTAGAACGATTAAAAAACGGTGAAATTCATATATTAATTGGGACACACGCATTAATTCAAGATGAAGTTGTATTTTCCAAACTTGGCCTTGTTATTACTGATGAACAGCATCGATTCGGTGTGGAGCAAAGAAGGGTTTTACGTGAAAAAGGAGAGAACCCGGATGTGCTCTTTATGACAGCGACTCCCATTCCTCGTACACTCGCGATTACAGTTTTCGGGGAAATGGATGTGTCAATCATTGATGAAATGCCTGCTGGCCGTAAAGCGATTGAAACGTATTGGGCAAAGGCAGATATGCTTGATCGTGTTCTTTCCTTTATGGAAAAAGAGCTTGCAAAAGGACGACAGGCATATGTGATTTGTCCACTCATTGAGGAGTCGGACAAGCTTGATGTACAAAATGCAATTGATGTTCATGTAGCCTTACAAACATATTTTCACAATCGGTATCAAGTTGGTTTGATGCATGGAAGACTTAGCTCTGATGAGAAAGATGAAGTGATGAAGGCATTTAGTTCAAATGAAAATCAAGTACTTGTTTCTACTACGGTTGTAGAAGTGGGAGTAAATGTTCCAAATGCGACGATGATGGTCATCTATGATGCAGAAAGATTTGGTTTGGCACAGCTTCATCAGCTACGGGGACGAGTGGGAAGAGGAAGCGAACAATCCTATTGTGTACTTCTGGCCGATCCAAAAACAGAGGTTGGGAAAGAGCGAATGAAAATAATGACCGAAACAAATGATGGCTTCGTAGTCAGTGAGAAAGATCTTGAGCTTCGAGGACCTGGAGATTTCTTTGGTCGAAAGCAAAGTGGCCTTCCTGAGTTTAAGGTAGCTGATATGGTTCATGATTACCGGGCGTTAGAAACCGCTCGAAACGACGCAATGGTCCTAATAGAATCTGAAGAATTTTGGAACGGTGATGAATATGCGAAGTTGCGTTCAAAGCTTGCAGATTCTGGTGTCTTAGAAAATGAAAAACTAGATTGATAAAAAAGCGGAAGTACCTTGATCAAAAAGTAGATTGCCCAAAAAAGTTTGTTGCAATCTGCTTTTTAGTTTTATATACTACTATTAGTACCTAGTCTTAATACTTCGGACGGTGGTTTACATATGAAAAAAAGTAAAAAAGAACGTCAACGACTTTTAATAGAAACAATAAAAGAAAACCCGTTTATTACCGATGAGGAGCTTGCTTACCAATTTACGGTTAGCGTACAAACCATCCGGTTAGACCGGTTAGAGTTATCGATTCCTGAGCTACGGGAAAGAATAAAGAATGTCGCTGAAAAGCGGTTCGACGATGAAGTACGTTCTTTACCAATCGATGAAGTGATTGGTGAAATTATTGATATTGAGCTTGACCAAACGGCTATTTCTATTTTTGATGTCAAGCATGAACATGTGTTTAAGAGAAACCAAATCGCAAGGGGTCACCACGTTTTTGCTCAGGCTAATTCATTAGCGGTTGCAGTGATCAATGATGAATTGGCTTTAACGGCAAAGGCAAATATTCAATTTACCAGATCAGTTAAGGAAAATGAACGAGTTATTGCAAAAGCAAAAGTGTTACGAATTGATGAAGAAAAAGGTAGAACTCTTGTGGAAGTAAAAAGTTTTGTGAATAATGAACTAGTATTTACTGGTGAATTTGAAATGTACCGGTATAAAAAATGATATAAGGAATGAATAACAATGAAATTGGCCCTTGATGCAATGGGAGGCGACCATGCTCCAAAAGAGATCGTTCTAGGAGCGATGAAGGCCGTTCAAGCTTTTGATGATTTACATATATGTTTAGTTGGTGATGAAGCGAAAATTAAGGAGCATCTCACAACTCACGAAAGAATATCGATTTTACATACGGAAGAGGTCATTTTAGGCACGGATGAGCCTGTCAAAGCGGTAAGACGAAAGAAAGATTCATCCATGGTTCTAGCTGCAAAGTTGGTTGCTGACGGAGAGGCTGATGGATGTATTTCTGCAGGTAATACAGGGGCATTAATGGCGACTGGTTTGTTCGTAGTAGGTCGTATTGAAGGGATTGAAAGACCAGCCTTAGCACCAACCCTACCGACGATTGGTGGGGAAGGGTTTCTTTTGCTTGATGTTGGTGCAAATGTTGACTCAAAGCCTGAACACTTATTGCAAAATGCCATCATGGGTTCCATCTATGCTGAAAACGTAAGAGGGGTAAAGAATCCAAGAGTGGGGCTTTTGAATATTGGAACAGAAGAGAAAAAAGGAAATGAGCTATCCAAGCTTGCTTTTGATCTTCTAAAAGAAGCGCCTGTTAACTTTATTGGAAACGTGGAAGCAAGGGATTTGCTTGATGGGGTGGCAGATGTTGTGGTCACCGATGGATTCACTGGCAATATGGTATTAAAGACGATTGAAGGAACGGCTTTATCTGTATTTAAAATGCTAAAGACAACGCTGTATAGCTCTTTGAAGACGAAGCTAGCAGCGGCTGTTTTAAAGCCAGACCTTATGCAATTAAAAGCAAAGATGGATTATTCAGAGTATGGTGGTGCGGGATTGTTCGGACTAAAGGCACCCGTTATTAAAGCTCATGGATCATCTGATGCAAACTCCGTTTACAATGCAATTAGACAAACGAGGGACATGGTCGAAAAGAAGGTTGCGCCTACGATTAAAGACGCGATATTAAAATACACAGAAGCAAGAGAGGAGTAACTATGGGTAAATTAGCGATTATCTTTCCTGGACAAGGATCACAAACAGTTGGAATGGGAAAAGCCTTTGCAGAGACAAATGTGGAAGTTCAATCTGTTTTTGAACAAGCGGACAAAAAATTAGGATTTTCTCTATCCAATCTTATTTTTGAAGGCCCACAAGAGGAGCTAACGAAAACTACGAACACTCAACCTGCGCTCTTAACTACATCGATTGCGCTGTTTGAGCAATTCAAGAAAGCTGAGATAAAAGCAGACTATATGGCTGGTCACAGCTTAGGTGAATACACAGCTTTGGTAGCTGCTGGAGCGATTGGTTTTGAGGATGGAGTGTATGCGGTTCGTAGACGTGGTGAGTTTATGGAAGAAGCTGTTCCTAATCGAGAAGGAGCGATGGCTGCAGTATTAGGCCTAGAACGCGATACTTTGGCAGAAGCGGTAGAAAAAGCAGCGGCTGAAGGAGACGTAGTAGGCCTTGCGAATATGAATTGTCCTGGCCAAATTGTCATTTCAGGCTCAAGAAAAGGAGTGGAACTTGCTTCCCAGCTTGCAAAGGAAGCAGGAGCAAAACGAGTTCTTCCACTTGAAGTTAGTGGACCATTTCATTCACAGTTAATGAAGCCAGCATCTGGTCGTTTGGGAGAAGTGTTGGATGAAATTTCAATTAGTGAAGCGGCTGTTCCTGTTATCGCCAATGTGAACGCACAAGAAATGACAGGTGCTGAGGAAATTAAGGAGCGGTTGCTTGAGCAGCTATACTCTCCTGTATTATGGGAAGATAGCGTGAAACATATGATTGAACTTGGTGTAGATACTTTTGTTGAAATCGGTCCTGGAAAAGTATTATCTGGTTTAGTAAAGAAAGTGGATCGTTCCGTTCAAACTTATTCCATTTCAGACGAAGAAACACTACTAGCAACAATTCATGCATTAAAGGAGAGAACCGTATGAAACTTTTAGGGAAAGTGGCACTTGTTACAGGTGCTTCACGTGGAATAGGAAGAGACATTGCTATTGAACTAGCAAAAGCGGGAGCCAATGTAGCGGTTAACTACGCTGGAAGTGAAGCTCGTGCAAATGAAGTGGTTCAAGAAATTCAAAGTCTTGGAAGAGAAGCATTTGCCGTTCAATGCGATGTTGCTAATGGAGATTCCGTGGCAGAGATGGTTAAGCAAACGATAGAACGTTGGGGAAGCCTAGATATCCTTGTCAATAATGCAGGTATCACAAGAGATAACTTGATTATGCGTATGAAGGAAGACGAATGGGACGATGTTATTAATACCAACCTTAAAGGTGTGTTCCTTTGTACAAAGGCCGTTACTCGCCAAATGATGAAGCAGAAGAGTGGAAGAATTATTAATATTTCTTCCGTTGTAGGTGAAAGCGGGAACGCTGGTCAAGCCAATTATGTGGCAGCAAAGGCTGGAGTAATTGGTTTAACGAAGACGACAGCTAAGGAACTTGCTCCTCGTGGGATCACGGTTAATGCAGTTGCACCTGGTTTTATTACGACTGATATGACAGATAAGTTAACTGATGAGATTAAAGAGGGAATGTTAAAGATGATTCCACTAGCTAAATTTGGCGAACCGAAAGATATTGCCAATGCAGTTACGTTTTTAGCATCTGATGACAGCCGCTACATTACAGGACAAACCATCCATGTAAACGGCGGAATGGTCATGTAATCAAAATTCAACATTTATTAATTGTCGGAAATACACTATAATGTCCCTTGAGGGGAGGTGAAACGCATGGCAGATGTATTAGAGCGCGTAACGAAGATTATCGTTGACAGACTTGGAGTAGAAGAAAATCAAGTGACTCTTGAAGCTTCTTTCAAGGATGATCTTGGTGCTGATTCCCTTGACGTAGTAGAACTAGTTATGGAATTAGAAGACGAGTTTGATATGGAAATCTCTGACGATGATGCTGAAAAGATTTCTACAGTGGGTGACGCTGTGAATTACATAAAAAGTACTCAATAATCGTTAGAATTTATGAAAAAGCTCCGCAGCTATGCGGGGCTTTCTTCATGATGATTAGAAAGTATAAAAATTTGATTAAAAACCTTCAATCTTCCTTTGCGTTTTTAAGAACTTTTACGTAAACTTGATATGGTATGTAAACTATTAGCAAGGTGGAGGCAAAATGAGCAAGTACGGAAAAGAAAGAGAGAAACGTAGCTTTCGCTCTTATGATAAATTATTTAAAGAATTTCAAGCAGAACAAGGAATTTCCTTTACAGATGAGAAGCTATTAAAACAAGCATTTACCCATTCATCATATGTGAATGAGCATCGTAGAAAGCCCTATGAAGATAATGAGAGGCTTGAATTTTTAGGAGACGCTGTATTAGAATTAACCGTTTCACAATTCCTTTACAAGAAATACCCGATGATGAGCGAAGGAGAGTTGACGAAGCTTCGTGCAGCCGTTGTTTGTGAGCCCTCTTTAGTAAGGTTTGCAAACGAACTTTCTTTTGGGAAGCTAGTCCTTCTTGGAAAAGGGGAAGAAATGACAGGAGGCCGTGAGCGTCCAGCCCTGTTAGCGGATGTGTTTGAAGCATTTATTGGAGCTCTCTTTTTAGATAAAGGAATTGAAACAGTGATTGGATTTTTAGAAAGAGTAGTATTTCCTAAAATTAACGAAGGTGCTTTTTCTCATGTGATGGATTTTAAAAGTCAGCTGCAAGAGCTTGTACAAAGAGATGGAATTGGTACAATCGAATACAAAATTTTACTAGAGCGAGGACCTGCCCATAATAGGGAGTTTGTCTCAAAGGTTTGTTTGAACAACGAAGAGCTTGGACAAGGTACAGGGAGATCAAAGAAAGAAGCGGAGCAGCATGCTGCACAAATGGCTTTAGAAAAGATCAAATCGCACCTTAATGGAGCAAAAGAACAGCTAGAAGAAAAACAACAGGAGTAGAGATAAAGGGGGAAAAGCTGTGTATCTCAAACGTTTGGATGTAGTCGGATTCAAGTCGTTTGCTGAGAGAATTGGGGTCGATTTTGTCCCGGGTGTCACAGCAGTGGTTGGTCCAAATGGAAGTGGAAAAAGTAATATCACTGATGCGATTCGTTGGGTGTTAGGAGAACAATCAGCGAAATCGCTTCGTGGGGCAAAGATGGAGGATATCATCTTTGCTGGTAGTGATTCACGAAAAGCATTAAATTTTGCTGAAGTAACATTGACGCTGGATAACGAAGATCAAGCATTACCGATTGAATACAATGAGGTAAGTGTCACTAGACGTGTGTATCGCTCTGGAGATAGTGAATTTCAAATCAATAAGCAAACATGCAGGCTAAAAGATATCGTTGATTTGTTTATGGACTCTGGATTAGGGAGAGAAGCGTTTTCGATCATTAGCCAAGGAAAAGTAGAAGAAATATTAAACAGCAAGGCCGAAGAAAGAAGAACGATCTTTGAAGAGGCTGCTGGTGTTCTAAAATACAAAAATCGTAAAAAGAAAGCAGAGTCAAAGCTAACAGAAACCCAAGATAACTTAAATCGTGTGAGTGATATCTTGCATGAATTAGAAACACAAGTAGAGCCACTTAAAATTCAAGCGTCGATTGCAAAGGATTTTCTTCAGCAAAAAGAAGAGCTTGAAAAGATAGAAGTTGCGGTAACGGTGCACGAAATTGAGGAGCTTCATGAAAAGTGGGAAAAGCTAACTAGACAGATTGAACAGCATAAAGAAGACGAAATAAAGCTGTCTACCGTTCTTCAATCAAAGGAAGCTAAGATTGTTGAAATGAGAGATCATATGGCTGCCCTCGATGAATCGATTACCGATTTACAGGACGTTCTACTGCGTGTAAGTGAGGAACTTGAAAAGGTTGAAGGCAGAAAAGAGGTTCTAAAAGAGAGAAAGAAAAATGCTACTCAAAACAAAGAGCAGCTTAGAAAAAGCATCGAGGAAGTTTCTCTTAAAATTCAAGAGTTAACCTCGCTTCAACTGGAGCAAGAGGAAAGCTATCAGCGTATGAATGATGAGGTATTATCTCTTAAAAAACTGCTAAAAGAAAAGCAGGAAGTTCTCGCTTCGTTTAGTGAGAATATGGAAGAGCGAATCGAGTCATTAAAAAGTGATTATATTGAAATTCTAAACAAACAAGCATCAAGTAAAAACGAACTTCAAAACACAGAAAAGCAGCTTGGACAGCAAGGTGTAAAAAACACAAGATTAGAAGCTGATAACGAAAAATATCTTCAAGAAAGACAGAGAATCTCAGCCCGTAAACAGGAAATTGAAGCGGGTATTGCTAGTGTTCAAAATAATCTTGAAGAACAGGTACATGTATTTAGAGAAGAGCAGAAAAAGCTTGAGAACTTGAAGAATAAGTACCAAAAGCAAGAAACACAGCTTTATCAAGCGTATCAATTTTTACAAAAAGCAAAGTCTAGAAAAGATATGCTAGAAGAGATGGAAGATGACTATTCTGGTTTTTTCCAAGGAGTAAAGGAAGTATTAAAGGCTAGAGATGGCAAGCTTTCTGGGATTGAAGGGGCTGTAGCAGAGCTTATCCAAGTTCCGAAATCTTATGAAGTGGCGATTGAGACTGCTTTAGGTGCTGCGATGCAGCATGTTGTCGTTGCGAATGAGGAGAACGGAAGAAAAGCGATTCTCTATTTAAAGCAAAACTCTTTTGGACGAGCAACTTTTCTGCCTCTTAGTGTCATTAGAGGGAAGAGTCTTTCCAGTAATCAGCTTCAGTCACTAAAAGGACATTCGTCATATGTAGGCGTAGCAAAGGATTTAATTGGGTTTGATCAAAAATATGAAGAAATATTTTCAAATCTTTTAGGTACGGTAGTCATTACGAAGGACTTAAAGGGTGCGAATGAACTTGCTAAGCTTCTACAGTATCGATGTCGATTTGTTACGACAGATGGAGATATCGTAAACCCAGGTGGTTCGATGACTGGTGGTGCAGTAAAGGCAAATACATCTTCGCTACTGAGCCGTAAAGGTGAGCTTGAAGAGCTTAAAGGTAGACTAGCGGGTATGGAAGCTCAAACACATGAGCTAGAAGCTCAGGTGAAGGAGCTTAAATCTTCTATTACAGTCCAAGAGCGAAAGCTTGAGGATATCCGAAAGCAAGGGGAAGATCTTCGCCTTCTCGAGCAATCAAAAAAAGGTGACCTTAGAGAAATTGAGCTTGAAGAAAAAAATATCAATGAAAAGCTAAAAATCTATGATCTCGATATGTCTCAATTTTTACAAGACCAACAGCAATTGTCTTCACGTAAAGTGGAGTTAAATGAATTGCTATCAACGTATGCTATGGAACTAGCTGAACTTGATAGGCAAATTCAAGCACTATCAGAAAAGAAATCTTTCCAAAATAGTTCAAAAGAATCAGTGGCCAATGAAATTGGGGAACTGAAGGTGAAGCTCGCAGCACTAATGGAGCAGCATCATGGGTTGTTCGAAAAGCTTGAAGCGACAAGAGCTTCTCTATTAGAACATTCGAAGAGACATGAAACGTATGAAGAGGATCTATCCTTGTTATCAACGGAGATGAACTCTAGTAGTTCAGGGGAACAGTTATTGGAACAAGAGGCTTCCAAAAAGCTACAAGATAAAAATGAAACGATCTCTATGATTTCCCAACGACGTGAAGAACGTTTGAAGCTTCACAGTACCTTGGAAGATTCTGAGCTTGAATTAAGAGAGCTATTAAGACAACATAAGGGTTTAACTCTTGCGCTTAAGGATGAAGAAGTAAAGCTAGGTCGTCTCGATGTGGAGTTAGAAAATAGACTTTCTCATCTCCGAGAAGAGTACCTGCTGTCATTTGAAGCGGCGAAAGAGGAGTATCCTCTTTTTTTACCGGTTGAGGAGGCTCGTAAAAAAGTAAAGCTGATTCGTCTTGCAATTGAAGAGCTCGGAGTAGTAAACATTGGTGCTATTGAAGAGTATGAGCGTGTCTCCGAACGTTACGAATTCTTACTCGAGCAGAAAAATGATCTGCAGGAAGCAAAAGATACATTATTCCAAGTCATCGATGAAATGGACGAAGAAATGAAGAAGCGATTTGAAAAAACCTTCTACGGAATTCGTTCACATTTTGAATTTGTTTTCCAAGCACTGTTTGGCGGTGGAAGAGCAGACTTGAAGTTAACGAACCCAGAGGACTTATTAAATACAGGGGTTGAAATCGTTGCACAACCACCAGGGAAAAAGCTCCAGAATTTAGGGCTTTTATCCGGTGGAGAGCGATCTCTTACAGCAATTGCTCTATTGTTCTCCATTTTAAAGGTTAGACCTGTACCATTTTGTATTCTCGACGAAGTAGAAGCTGCGTTAGATGAAGCCAATGTGTATCGTTTTAGTCAATATTTAAAACGATACAGTGCTGAAACGCAGTTTATCGTTATTACGCACCGAAAAGGCACAATGGAAGAAGCGGATGTGCTTTACGGGGTAACGATGCAGGAGTCGGGGGTTTCAAAGCTTGTTTCTGTTAGATTGGAAGAAACAAAAGAATTGATTGAAACGTAAAGGACGTGTGAGTTTTGAGTTTTTTTAAAAAGCTAAAAGAAAAAATTACAAAGCAAACGGATGCAGTAACTGAAAAGTTTAAGGATGGCTTAACGAAAACAAGAGACAATTTTTCGGGGAAAGTTAATGATCTTGTTGCTCGTTATCGGAAAGTCGACGAAGACTTTTTCGAGGAGCTTGAAGAGATCCTAATCGGCGCTGATGTAGGTTTTGATACCGTTATGGAACTCATCGATGAGCTGAAAATGGAAGTTAAGCGTAAAAACATTCAAGACCCAGCAGCTGTTCAGGCCGTTATCTCTGAGAAGCTTGTTGATATCTATAAGGGTGATGAGGAAGAAGAAGTTAATACGATTAATATCCAAGATGGCTTAACGGTTATTTTGTTTGTTGGAGTAAATGGTGTTGGAAAAACAACGACAATCGGAAAACTTGCACATAAATATAAAAATGAAGGCAAGAAAGTGTTGTTAGCTGCGGGAGACACCTTCCGTGCAGGGGCAATTGAACAGCTTGAGGTTTGGGGGGACAGAGTCGGAGTGGAAGTGATTAAGCAAAGTGCCGGCTCAGATCCTGCTGCGGTTATGTATGATGCCGTTCAAGCAGCCAAATCAAGAAATGCAGATATTCTATTGTGCGACACAGCTGGAAGACTTCAAAATAAAGTGAACCTGATGAAGGAGCTTGAGAAGGTAAAGCGAGTGATAGAACGGGAAATTCCTGGTGCCCCACATGAAGTATTACTTGTCCTTGATGCTACGACGGGTCAAAACGCGATGGTCCAAGCAAAAACGTTCAAAGAAGCGACAGATGTTAGCGGAATTGTTCTAACCAAGCTTGATGGAACAGCAAAGGGTGGAATTGTGTTAGCGATACGTAATGAGCTGAAAATTCCAGTGAAGTTTGTAGGTCTAGGTGAAAAAATGGACGACCTCCAACAATTCGATGCCGAACAATACGTGTATGGATTGTTTGCAGACTTAGTAGATCTAGAAGTACAAGAGTAAACGAGAGAAGTCCGGGATAAAAATACCCGGGCTTTTTTGTTGAGACACGTGGTCTATCTTGACATTAAACGTCTCTCTGTGTAAACTAAAGTATGTAAAGGCTTTTCACTTAACAAAGGGGGATGAGCGATGCTGGAGAAAACAAATAGGATGAATTATTTGTATGACTTTTATCAGTCATTACTTACTCCTAAGCAGCAAAGCTATATGTCCCTGTATTATTTGGACGACTATTCGCTAGGCGAAATTGCTGAAGAGTACCATGTCAGCCGACAAGCGGTCTATGATAATATTAAACGAACAGAAGCGATGCTTGAGGAATACGAGGAAAAGCTATTATTATTCCATAAATTTCAGGAGCGCAACAAGCTGCTAGTACAGCTAAAGGGTTCTTTATCAGACGACACACTGCTAGAGCTAGTTGCACAGCTTGAGAAATTAGACTAGGAGGCGGCCTAAGATGGCATTTGAAGGATTAGCCGACCGACTGCAAAATACGATCCAAAAAATTCGCGGCAAAGGGAAAGTCAATGAGGCCGATGTTAAAGAAATGATGCGCGAGGTGCGCTTAGCCCTTTTAGAGGCGGACGTTAACTTTAAGGTTGTTAAAGAGTTCGTCAAAAAAGTAAGCGAGCGTGCTGTTGGTCAGGAAGTCATGCAAAGCTTAACACCTGGACAACAGGTCATTAAAGTGGTTAAAGAAGAACTGACAACCTTGATGGGCGGTGAGCAAAGCAAAATTGCTGTCTCTAATCGCCCGCCAACCGTTATTATGATGGTTGGATTGCAAGGGGCAGGGAAAACGACAACCACGGGGAAGCTTGCCAACCTGATTCGAAAAAAATATAACCGCAACCCATTGTTAGTTGCGGCTGATATTTATCGTCCTGCTGCCATTAAGCAGCTAGAGACGCTTGGAAAGCAGCTCAGCATGCCGGTATTTTCACTTGGAGACCAAGTAAGTCCGGTTGAAATAGCGAAACAAGCGATTCAAAAGGCGAAAGAGGACCATCATGACTACGTTCTAATTGACACAGCTGGTCGTTTGCACGTCGATGAAGCCCTTATGGGAGAATTAAAAGATATTAAAGAACTCGCAAATCCTGATGAAATCTTTCTTGTTGTCGATGCGATGACTGGTCAAGACGCAGTAAATGTAGCTTCAAGCTTTAATGAACAGCTTGGGCTTACAGGGGTCGTCTTAACGAAGCTCGACGGAGACACTCGAGGAGGAGCCGCCCTCTCAATCCGTTCCGTAACGAATACGCCGATTAAATTTATCGGTTTAGGAGAGAAAATGGATGCGATTGAGCCGTTCCATCCAGAACGAATGGCTTCAAGAATCCTCGGAATGGGCGATGTTTTAACGTTAATCGAAAAAGCTCAGGCCAATGTCGATGAAGCGAAGGCAAAAGAACTTGAACAAAAAATGCGTACAGCTTCGTTTACATTTGATGACTTTTTAGATCAGCTTGGACAAGTTCGTAATATGGGACCTCTTGATGAACTATTAAAGATGATGCCTGGTGCGAACAAAATTAAAGGCCTGAATAATCTGCAAATCGATGAAAAGCAAATTTCTCATGTAGAAGCGATCATCCAGTCTATGACAAAGGAAGAAAAAACTCATCCAGAAATCATTAATGCTGGTCGCAGAAAGCGGATTGCAAAGGGAAGTGGAACTTCAGTACCTGAAGTAAACCGTCTTTTAAAGCAATTTGAAGACATGAAGAAAATGATGAAGCAGATGTCGGGTATGCAGGGCAAGGCTAAGAAAAAGGGCGGATTTAAGCTTCCGTTTAACCCTTTTTGACGCCGAAATTACAGGAAAATAATAGTGACAAGAAAAAAGACTTTACAAACTAAAAAACAATTGATATTATACTATCTTGTGTGAAACTATTCGGAGGTGCTTATTTAAAATGGCAGTTAAAATTCGTTTAAAGCGTATGGGAGCAAAAAAATCTCCTTTTTATCGTATTGTAGTAGCAGATTCTCGTTCACCACGTGATGGACGTTTCATTGAAACAGTTGGAACTTACAATCCAGTTGCTGAGCCAGCAATCGTTGAAATCAACGAAGACTTAGCTTTAAAATGGTTAAAAGACGGCGCTAAGCCATCTGACACAGTTCGTAACTTGTTCTCAAAACAAGGCCTTATGGAAAAATTCCATAACGCAAAATTAAGCAAGTAATCTGCATATAATGAAAGAGCTCATCGAAACCATTGTCAAGGCACTTGTTGATCTTCCAGACGAAGTTCGTGTAACTGAGCTAGAAGAATCGGATAAAATAACTTTTCAACTAGCTGTTCACAAAACAGATATGGGGAAAGTAATCGGAAAACAAGGCCGTGTTGCAAAAGCTATTCGAACTGTTGTCTATTCAGCAGGAGCATCACAGCAGAAGAAAGTCTACCTAGAAATTATTGAATAAATGCTACTGAAGAAGGAGGGGACAACCCTCCTTTTTTCGTAGTTATTTCTGAAGGGAGATGTGGTCCGTGAACATTCTTCAAACCGTCGTGGTAAAGCAAGTATTAACGGAAACTAGCAAACAAGTATTGCTAAGCAAGTTTGAACTTGAGAAAAGCCAACTTCAGAAGGAATCAGAACAGCTTCGCTTTGAAATGAGAAAGCTTGAAAAAGCAAAGAAAATGACCGTTAACTCATTTAAGAATCGTTTCGAAAATGAGATTCATACTAGATTAGAAAAGATTAAGCTGCTTGATTTTAAAATAGAACAATTACATATGCTACCTTTAGGAAGCGAATTAAAGGAAAAGGAATGCCAAGCGATCGTGGAAGTGAATGTAGGTGACGCTTGGGAGGTTATTCAGACTGAAAAAACGATTATCATCAAGGACGGAGTCGTTGATGAAATTCGGTAGTTTGAGGTGAAGATGATGGAAAAATGGTTTAATGTCGGAAAGATTGTGAATACGCATGGTATCAAAGGGGAAGTTCGAGTGGTTTCGCAGACTGACTTTGCTGATGAACGGTATAAGCCAGGGAATCACTTGTATTTGTTTATGCCTAACTCAAAGGATCCAATGAAGCTGACGGTTGAATCTCACCGGAAGCATAAATCATTTGATTTATTAACCTTTAATGGGTACCCAAATGTGAATGATGTGGAGCCGATGAAGGGTGGAATTCTGAAAATCACAGAAGAACAACAAGGTGAGTTGGAGGAAAATGAATTTTACTTTCACCAAATTATTGGCTGTCTTGTGTTCACCACGCATGGGGAAGAAATTGGAAAGATCCGTGAGATCTTAACACCTGGAGCGAATGATGTATGGGTCGTAAAGGGAAAGGGTGGAAAGGATATTCTCATTCCTTATATCGAGCAGATTGTGAAGAAGGTTGATGTGAAGGAAAAGATCGTTTTAATTGAGCCTATGGAAGGTCTGCTATCATGATGAATATTGATGTACTAACCCTGTTTCCTGAGATGTTCCATGGGGTGTTCGGACAATCGATCTTAAAAAAAGCGGCTGAACAGCAGGCTGCCCGGTACAATATTGTCAACTTTAGAGAATTTGCTGATAATAAACACCAGACGGTGGATGATTACCCTTATGGTGGGGGAGCGGGAATGGTCTTGAAGCCGCAACCCATTTTTGATGCGGTAAAGAGCTGTCAAGAACATGCCAAAACGACGAAACCCCCACGAGTGGTGTTGCTCTGTCCACAAGGTGAACGTTATAACCAGAAGAAGGCGGAAGAGCTATCCAAGGAAGAACATATAATCTTTGTTTGCGGCCATTACGAGGGTTATGATGAGCGAATCAGGCAGCATGTAGTGACAGATGAGATCTCGATTGGTGATTTCGTGTTAACGGGTGGAGAGCTCGGTGCTATGGTTATTATTGATAGTGTGGTTCGTCTGCTTCCGAATGTATTAGGGAAAGAGGAGTCTCATTTGCAAGATTCTTTTAGCACAGGTTTATTAGAGCATCCCCATTATACGAGACCAGCCGATTTTCGTGGGTTAAAGGTACCGGATGTTTTAACATCAGGAAACCACCGCTTAATAGATGAGTGGAGAGAAAAAGAGTCTCTAAAGCGTACCTTTGAAAGGCGTCCAGATTTATTAGAGGCTTTTGACCTTACAGAAAAGCAGAAGAAATGGTTGCTAGAGTTTGAAAATCAAAAGAAATAGTATTGAAGTTCATTGATATATATGTTATGATATTTTTTGTGACTGTGACAAATAGTTCAGTCTTATAACGATGTTCCGCTGCAGTCAGTATATGCTTCAGTTATGCATGAGCGTCTGTTGGAAGGAGTTGAAAACGATGCAAAAATTAATCGAAGAAATCACAAAAGAACAACTTCGCGCTGATCTTCCTGCTTTCCGTCCTGGTGATACTGTACGTGTACACGTTAAAGTTATCGAGGGTACGCGTGAGCGTATTCAGGTGTATGAAGGTGTTGTGATTAAGCGTCGTGGTGGTGGAATTAGCGAAACTTTCACAGTACGTAAAGTTTCTTATGGTGTAGGCGTTGAGCGTACATTCCCAGTACACACACCTAAAATTGCGAAGCTTGAAGTGATCCGTCGCGGTAAAGTTCGCCGTGCGAAACTTTACTACCTACGTAACCTACGTGGTAAGAAAGCTCGTATTAAAGAAATCCGATAAAAAAGAAAAGCGACTTTTTCATGATAAATGGAAAAGTTGCTGGACAAATGCGAAAGGAGCTTGTCATACAAGCTCCTTTTTCGTAGTCTATCTAGTAGTTATTACGTGTATAATAAATACCGATACTGTAAAATAAAGCTGTACGGCGAGAAATAAACGAAAAGAACAGTGATTGGTGGGATGTGTTATGGCAAAGAGCAAAAATGAACTATGGGAATGGACAAAGGCACTAATCATTGCGGTGTTATTAGCAGCAATTATTCGATATTTCTTATTTGCACCGATCGTAGTGGATGGGTTATCCATGATGCCAACATTACGAGATCAAGACCGTATGATCGTTAATAAGTTTAGTTATCAAATTGGGGAACCAGAACGTTTTGATATTATCGTGTTTCATGCCCCTGAAGATAAAGATTACATAAAAAGAGTGATTGGTTTACCTGGAGATAAAATTGAATACAAGGATGATACACTCTATGTAAATGGGAAAGCTTATGAAGAGTCGTACCTTGATGAATTTAAAGAGCAAGTAGTAGATGGTCCTTTAACTGAGCCGTTTACATTAGAAGAAATTATCGGTCAAGAAACCGTTCCTGATGGACACTTATTTGTGATGGGAGATAACCGAAGATTCAGTAAGGATAGTCGTCATATTGGTACCGTCCCAATGGAGAAGGTGTTAGGAAATACGAGCGTGATTTACTGGCCGATTGAAGACGTGAAAATAGTGAAATAGAAGGAGGGCTGCACCCATGACGATTCAATGGTTTCCGGGGCATATGGCCAAAGCACGAAGGCAGGTCACGGAGAAGCTAAAACTTGTTGACATCATATTCGAATTAGTGGATGCAAGAATACCGTATTCTTCTAGAAATCCAATGATAGATGAAATTATTCAGCACAAGCCAAGGTTAGTGCTGCTAAATAAGGCGGATATGGCAGATCCAAGGATTACAAAAGATTGGATTCAGTTTTTTGACAAAAAAGGGATAAAAGCACTTGCGATTAATTCTCAAGCTGGCGTAGGGATGAAAGAAATAGTCTCTGCATCCGAATTAATTTTAAAAGAAAAATTTGATCGTATGAAAGCAAAAGGTGTTGTGAGACCACGAGCGATCCGAGCAATGATTGTCGGGATTCCAAATGCAGGGAAATCAACGCTTATCAATCGTCTAGCGAAAAAGAACATTGCAAAGACTGGGAATACACCAGGTGTAACAAAAGCCCAACAGTGGATCAAAGTAGGCAAAGAGTTAGAACTCTTAGATACACCGGGTATATTATGGCCAAAATTCGAAGATCAAGAAGTAGGATCAAAGCTTGCTTTAACAGGGGCCATAAAGGATACCATTCTTAACTTACAGGATATATGTGTATATGCGCTTCGTTTTTTAGAGCGTGAATATCCAGAGCGCTTAAAGGAGCGTTTTCAGCTTGAATATATTCCTGAGGACATAGTGGACTTCTTCGATCAAATCGGAAAGCGTAGGGGCTGTCTAATGGGCGGTGGCGTGGTAGATTATGACAAGGTAGCTGAATTGGTTATCCGAGAGTTTCGCTCTGAACTATTTGGTCCTATCACGCTTGAGAAACCATCTGACCTAGTTGCTAGTGATGTAGAAGAGTAAATAGGAAAGCCTTCTTTTTGAGAAGGCTTTATTTTTTTTGTTACATGCCGATATACAAGATATAAGTCCGAAGGGAAGTACTAGTTTTGAACAAATTAACTATTGATGATATTCAGACGAAGTTAAAAACAGTTGAGGATGTAAAAGATCCTTTTTTTATAGAAATTCAAAAAGATAGTAGAAAAGGTGTACAGCAATTAGTAAAGAGATGGTTGCAGAGAAAAGAGGCTCAAGAACAGGCTAGGCTTAAGCTGTTGGAAATGAGCGAATATGAGAGATTATATAAAAGCCAAGGATTTACTTTAATCGCTGGAATTGATGAAGTTGGAAGAGGCCCGCTAGCTGGCCCAGTCGTAGCTGCGGCTGTAATCTTACCAGATGATTTTCAAATTTTAGGAATTGATGACTCAAAAAAACTAACGGAAACAAAGCGTGAGGAGCTTTATGAATTGATTCGTTCAACGGCTCTCTCCATCGGTGTAGGAATTATTGAAGCCAAGGAAATCGATACAATCAATATTTATGAAGCCACTAAAAAGGCGATGTATGTGGCCTTAAACGAATTACATATTAGTCCTGATTTTTTACTTGTGGATGCCATGAAGCTAACAACCCCAATCCCATCAGAAGCTATTATTAAAGGGGATAGCAAAAGTATCTCTATTGCAGCGGCTAGCATCATCGCTAAAGTCACGAGAGACCGAATGATGAAGGAACTTGCTCAAAGCTTTCCAGAATATCGTTTTGAACAAAATATGGGCTATGGTACAAAGGAACATATCGATGCTCTACAGCTTTACGGAGCGACTCCATATCATCGAAGATCATTTGCTCCTATTAAAGAATTAAACAAACAATAAGGGAGGGAACTCACTTGTTACAAGCTAATCTTGTTCATACAATTAGTAATCGGCCAGAGTCAATAGAAGGAAACAAGCTAAGTTTTCGGACTGGACAAGTATTTCAAGGAAAGGTATTGAAGCTTTTTCCCAATCAAACTGCAGAAGTACAAGTGGGTTCTCAAAAGGTAATCGCCCAGTTAGAAATCCCACTTTCAGCCGGGGAACGATATTGGTTTCAAGTACAACAAGGAGAAGGGCAAGTTCATCTGAAGGTACTAACGGAAGGAAGAGGGACGGGGAATGCTCATTTAGAGGGACTGTTAAAGCAGTTCTCCATCCCTGAAACAAAAACAAGTATTTCGTTATTACGTTTTTTTCTAAGTGAACAGCTCCCAATCACAAAAGAATCCATTTCTATAGCTAATAGCCTATTTCAAGGGAAAACAATGACGAAGGAGGACTTAGAGGCAATTAAGCAGTTAATCACTCGCGATCTGCCATTATCAAAGACCACATTTGATGCAGTGAGATCAACAATAAAAAGCCCTTCGTTTCATGCTGTCATGGCTACCTTCAAGAATGAGCTAGACTCTCTAGAAACACTGCCTCAAGCAGGTACACGTTTAAAAGAGACGATAGTGCCGTATATCCAAACAGGGAAAGAAAACCTTTCAGCAGAAGTGCTAAGGGAGACAGTTAGGGGTTGGACTCAGACCAAGGATCCGTTCACCTCACAACAGGCATTGAAAGCTTTGCAGCAATTGGGCTTCTTGCCTATTGAGAATGAACAAAATATCTTGCAACAAGCCGCTAAAAGGCTCACTGGACTTACAGAAGAAAGAGCACAGGTCCAATTACCTGGAATGGATCAAACGGCAAAACAAGTATCGGCACTACTAGCAGCAGGAAGAACAGAGGATGTATCGTCAGTATTGAAAAACTGGATCGGTAGTATCATCAATGATTCTCATGTAAGCAATCAAACGATAAAGCAATTGTTCCACTTATTATCACCAAAATTAGATTCGGCCACATTTGACGAAGCGGTTGCCTCTCTAGTGAGTAAGGACGGAATAGACGCTAATAAAACTCTTAATAAAGAAGTGACACAGCATCTACAAGCGGTACTTTCACAGGTAGACAGAGAGCCAGTAGAAGAGTTTAAATCATTGTTAAAATCAGGTATTCAAACGCTAGGTCTTTCTCATGAATCTGAGTCACTTGATATGATAAAAGGAAAAGTGTCTGATGAAGGTGTAAGAGTGGAGAATGTGAAATCGTTATTGATTCAGTTACTGAATGAAGATATTCCGAGTAAGGTAAAGGATTCAGCAGAAGCTTTACTGAACCGATTAACAGGGATACAACTCATGTCATCGGATACAACTCCAGTCCAGCAAATTGTCATGCAGATTCCACTTGTTCTAATGAATAAGCAAACCGATCTTACCATTCAGTGGAATGGTAGAAAGGACGCCAATGGAAAAATTGATCCAAGCTATTGTCGTGTTCTTTTTTACTTAGATTTAGAGCACATGAATGAAACGATCATCGATATGCAAATTCAGAATCGCATTATGAAAATTACGATTATCAATGATCATGACAATATAAAACACCTTTCCACCCCTTTTTTAGCTAGTTTAAAAGATAGCTTACAAACGCTAGATTACCAGCTTTCGAATGTTAGTTTTCAAACCCAGGCTGATAGAGCCGTTGTCCAAACGAAAAAAGCAGCCATTCCTAGTCCATTGACCTCATCTTATAGTGGAGTGGATATTAAAATATGATAAATGAAAAGCTAAAAAGAAAAGAAGCGGTTGCTCTAAGTTATGAAGCAACGAAAAATGACGCGCCAAAGGTGATTGCGAAAGGAAAAGGAATAGTAGCTGATAATATTCTCGAGAAGGCAAAAGAGAATAATATTCCAATCCAAGAAGATCCAACGCTAATTGAGTTACTAAGTAAATTAAATATAAATGACAGCATCCCAGAAGAGTTATATCAAGCAGTGGCTGAAGTGTTTGCATTTGTTTATCGTACAGATAAAGAAGTAGGTAAAAGGAAATCTTAAAATCTACTTCTTTTATTTTTTTATTTCTGAATAATTTAATATTTTGTGTGAAATAGTAGACAAGGTATGTGTTGTTATATAAAATGAAAGCGCAGTCTTGTTTTTTTAGATATAAAACGATCAAAGGGAAAAATGAATGCAGGCAGGATTGCAGGAAAAAGTGTAGAATATCTTTATTGCTGCAATAGCCAAAAGCAAGATTAGAAGGAGGATGGGAAATGAATATCCATGAGTACCAAGGAAAAGAAATCCTCAGAAAATACGGGGTTGCTGTTCCAAATGGGAAGGTAGCATTTACAGTTGAAGAAGCGGTGGAAGCTGCAAAGGAACTTGGAACACAAGTTTGTGTAGTAAAAGCCCAAATCCATGCAGGTGGACGTGGAAAAGCAGGTGGGGTTAAGGTTGCCAAAAACTTGGATGAAGTCCGTACATATGCGAGCGAAATTCTCGGAAAAACACTCATCACTCACCAAACGGGTCCTGAAGGAAAAGAAGTAAAGCGCCTTTTAATTGAAGAAGGCTGTGACATTAAGAAAGAGTACTATATTGGTTTAGTACTAGACCGTGCTACTTCACGTGTTGTATTAATGGCTTCAGAAGAAGGTGGGACAGAAATCGAGGAGGTAGCAGAAAAAACTCCTGAGAAAATCTTCAAAGAAGTAATTGACCCAGTTGTTGGTTTAACAGGCTACCAAGCTCGTCGTATTGCATTTAACATTAATATTCCAAAAGAATTAGTAAATAAAGCAGTGAAGTTTATGATGGGATTATATCAAGCGTTTGTTGAAAAAGATTGCTCGATCGCTGAAATTAACCCGCTTGTTGTAACAGGTGATGGAAATGTAATGGCGTTAGACGCAAAGCTAAACTTTGATTCAAATGCATTATATCGTCAAAAAGAAGTGTTAGAGTATCGTGACCTTGACGAGGAAGATGCAAAGGAAATTGAAGCATCGAAATACGACCTAAGCTATATTTCTTTAGATGGAAATATTGGCTGCATGGTAAATGGTGCTGGTCTTGCTATGGCTACAATGGACATTGTAAAGCATTACGGTGGAGACCCTGCAAACTTCCTTGATGTTGGGGGCGGAGCAACTGCAGAAAAAGTAACAGAAGCATTCAAAATCATCCTTTCTGATAAAAATGTAAAAGGTATTTTTGTAAATATCTTTGGCGGAATAATGAAGTGTGACGTTATTGCTACTGGTGTTGTAGAAGCTGCTAAGCAGGTTGGTCTAAACGTACCTTTAGTCGTTCGTTTGGAAGGAACAAATGTTGAGCTTGGTAAGAAGATTCTTGCTGAATCAGATATCAACATTATTGCTGCTGAATCTATGGCTGACGGCGCACAAAAAATCGTTTCATTAGTATAAGGAAGGGGAATTGATGTGAGCGTATTTATTAATAAAGATACTAAAGTGATAGTTCAAGGGATTACTGGTTCTACAGCCCTTTTCCATACAAAACAAATGTTAGAATATGGCACGCAAATTGTTGCTGGTGTAACACCTGGTAAAGGTGGGACAGAAGTAGAGGGTGTACCTGTATTTAACACGGTTGCAGATGCTGTAAAGGCTACTGGAGCGAATGCTTCTGTCATTTACGTACCTGCACCATTTGCGGCAGATGCTATTTTAGAAGCGGTTGATGCGGATCTTGATTTAGCGATTTGTATTACTGAGCATATTCCAGTATTAGATATGGTTAAAGTAAAACGCTACATGGAAGGGAAAAAGACTCGCCTAGTTGGTCCTAACTGCCCAGGTGTTATTACTCCTGATGAGTGTAAGATTGGTATTATGCCAGGTTATATTCATACAAAGGGCCATGTTGGCGTGGTATCACGTTCTGGAACCCTTACGTACGAAGCGGTTCATCAATTATCACAAGCAGGTATTGGCCAATCTACAGCAGTTGGAATTGGTGGAGATCCCGTTAACGGAACAAACTTCATCGATGTACTTAAAGCATTTAATGAAGACCCAGAAACGTACGCCGTTATTATGATCGGTGAAATTGGTGGTACGGCTGAAGAAGAAGCAGCAGAGTGGGTAAAAGCAAACATGACTAAGCCGGTAGTTGGTTTCATCGGTGGTCGTACTGCCCCTCCAGGAAAGCGTATGGGGCATGCTGGTGCGATTATTTCCGGTGGAAAAGGAACAGCTGACGAAAAGATTCGTGTGATGAATGAATGTGGAATCCAAGTAGCTGATACACCTTCAGTTATGGGAGAAACATTAATTAAAGTACTAAAAGAAAAAGATCTTTACGATCAATGTAAAACTCACTAAAAATTCAAATAGTCCCTCTTTTTAGAGGGGCTATTTGTGATATTATTAAAATACTATTCCTAAAGGAGGTTATCTATTTTGGAATCTTTTTCATTACGTTTGTGTCATTTGCTTCATTGTCGTGGAGCGGGCTGGAAAATGGTTTATCATATTTTAAAGCATGATCCCGAGCTTAAAGAGCTATATTCCCCAACTTTCCTCTACCAATTCCCTGAACTTCCATCATCTATCATTCAAACCTTATTCGAAGATCTTCATTCACCGGTTTTATTGGAACAAATCCGCCATTATCAACAAAATGATATTAAAATAATTACTTACTTTGACTCAGCTTATCCTGAATTATTAAAAGAAACGTATCAGCCGCCGTGGGTATTGTATGCAAAGGGGGACATTTCTTTGCTTGGGAAGCAAACCAAGCTTGCTGTGGTCGGTTCTAGACAGGCAACAGAGTATGGTAAAAGAGCCATTGATCGGTTGTTTCCACCACTGATTGAAAAGGGGGTTATTATCGTTAGCGGCTTAGCCTTAGGGGTTGATACGCTTGCTCATGAAGCTGCCATTCGACTAGGCGGGAAGACGATAGCGGTCATCGCTGGAGGTATCTACCATATTTACCCACAAACCAATCAAAAGCTTGCTCTAAATATTATGAAGCACCATCTTGTGATCTCCGAGTATCCTCCAAATACGACTCCTTCGCGCTGGCAATTTCCTATGAGAAATAGAATTATTAGTGGTGTTTCTAAAGGTACATTTATAATAGAAGCAAAAAGAAAGAGTGGCTCTTTAATCACAGCAAATTTTGCCGTTCATGAGGGTCGAGAGGTGTTTGCCCTCCCAGGAAATATTTTCAGTCAGCATTCGACAGGGACAAATGACTTAATTCAGCAGGGAGCGAAGCTTGTTAGAAGCCATGAAGATATACTCAATGAATTATTTTATGCATAATGTTTGTAATCCGGTTGAACATCACATATGATGACAAAAAGGTACGGAATAGGGAAATGTCATCGATTTACCATACTTTTTCACCAAATTTTAATATATTTTTATGAAAAAGGTTGAAATATCGCTCAAACTGTTATACATTTTGCAACAGACGTTCGAAAATAAAAATACAAATTTTAAAGTAAGCAAGCTGAAACCGTTTACGATATATTTGACAAGTTTCAATAAAAAGTTTAATAATAATGAATATTTACAATAAACATTCAATAAGTGAATTTTTATATAATCCCTCTTGAGGAGGACAATAGATGTCGGAGTTTTTAGTAATCGTTGAGTCACCTGCAAAGGCGAAGACGATAGAGAGATACTTAGGAAAAAAATATAAAGTTAAGGCGTCGATGGGACACGTACGTGATCTTCCAAAAAGTCAGATGGGAGTCGACGTTGATCATGAGTTCGAACCAAAGTATATTACTATACGCGGAAAAGGACCTGTTCTAAAGGAATTAAAAACAGCTGCAAAAAAAGCAAAGAAAATATATCTAGCGGCTGACCCGGATCGTGAAGGGGAAGCGATCGCTTGGCATCTTGCTCACACACTGGATGTGGATATCCACTCAGATTGTCGGGTAGTATTTAACGAAATTACGAAGGATGCGATTAAAGAGTCTTTTAAGCATCCTAGACCCATTAACATGGATTTAGTAGATGCCCAGCAAGCACGTAGAATTTTAGACCGTTTGGTTGGATACAATATTAGTCCGTTGTTTTGGAAAAAGGTGAAAAAAGGGCTGAGTGCTGGTCGAGTTCAATCCGTAGCTGTACGATTAATTATTGACCGAGAAAACGAAATTAAAGCGTTTATCCCTGAAGAATACTGGACGATAGAAGGCGAATTCTTAAAGGGGACAACGAGTTTTGAGGCTGATTTCTTCGGATTAGTAAATCAGCGTATGGAGCTAAAATCAGAAGATGAGGTAAAATCGATTTTAGCTAAAATGAAAGGCAACCAGTTTGAAGTAACCTCTGTGACCAAAAAAGAACGTAAAAGAAATCCAGCTGTTCCATTTACGACTTCTTCCCTTCAACAAGAGGCAGCTAGAAAATTAAACTTCCGAGCAAAAAAGACAATGATGCTAGCTCAACAGCTGTATGAAGGAATCAATTTAGGAAAAGAAGGAACCGTCGGGTTAATTACATACATGAGAACAGATTCAACTAGAATTTCTGAAGTAGCCCAAGCAGAAGCAAATCAGTATATTGAGTCAACTTACGGTGCCAACTTTTTACCTGAGGAAAAGCGTAAAGAAAAAAAAGGTGCGAACACACAAGATGCTCATGAAGCGATCAGACCAACGAGTACGCTACGTGATCCTTCTAGTATGAAAGAATTTCTGTCTAGAGATCAATTGAGACTATATAAGTTAATTTGGGAGCGTTTCGTATCTAGTCAAATGGCACCGGCTGTTATGGACACAATGAGTGTGGATTTGAAGAATGGAGAAGTAATTTTTAGAGCAACCGGATCCAAGGTGAAGTTTCCAGGTTTTATGAAGGTGTACGTTGAGGGGACAGATGATCAAACAGAGGACAAGAACAAAATGCTTCCGGATCTAAAGGAAGGCGATACAGTCCTCAAAAAGGACATCGAACCAAAACAACACTTTACCCAACCTCCTCCTAGGTATACGGAAGCTAGATTAGTTAAGACGTTGGAGGAACTGGGGATTGGTCGACCGTCGACATTTGCTCCAACACTAGATACCATCCAAAAACGTGGATATGTTACTCTTGATAATAAGCGATTCATTCCAACCGAACTTGGAGAAATTGTTCATGAACTCATGGTAGAATTCTTCCCAGATATCTTAGATGTCGAGTTTACCGCAAAAATGGAACAAGAATTAGATAATGTAGAAGAAGGAAAAACAAAATGGGTACGAATCATCGATGAGTTTTATCGAGGGTTTGAAAAACATTTAGAAAAGGCCGAAAAGGAAATGGAGCAGGTAGAAATTAAAGATGAGCCTGCTGGTGAGGATTGTGAGCAGTGTGGAAATGAGATGGTCTATAAAATGGGTCGCTATGGAAAGTTCATGGCATGCAGTAATTTCCCGGATTGTCGAAACACAAAAGCAATCGTAAAGGATATAGGTGTTAAATGCCCAAATTGTAAGACTGGAAATATTATAGAAAGAAAAAGTAAAAAGCGTCGAATTTTCTATGGCTGTGATACATTCCCAGAATGTGAATTCATTTCATGGGATAAACCGCTGCCTAGAAATTGCCCGAAATGTGAATCACTATTGATCGAGAAGAAGCTTAAAAAAGGTGTCCAAGTTCAATGCATTAGTTGTGACTACAAGGAAGAGCCACAAAGCTAAGGGTGAGCACTATGCTCACTCTTTTTATTGCGCTTGTCAGTGAAGACAAAATGCCTGAAACTTTTAAGTTTCTCAAACGTAGTGTAAAATGCAGATGGAATATGGAAAAGCTAATATCAAAAAAGATACATACGAGCTATTGGAGGTTCATAAAATGATAGATGCAACAGTGAATGTAATAGGAGCAGGTTTAGCTGGAAGTGAAGCCGCTTGGCAACTTGCAAAGAGGGGAATAAAGGTTCGCTTGTACGAAATGAGACCAGTGAAGCAAACTCCTGCGCATCACACAGATAAATTTGCTGAGTTAGTTTGCAGTAACTCCCTTCGCGCAAATAATTTAACAAATGCAGTTGGAGTCCTGAAGGAAGAAATGCGAAAGCTAGATTCTGTTATTATCGCTTCTGCAGATGCTTGTGCAGTTCCAGCAGGAGGTGCGCTTGCCGTGGATCGTCATGAGTTTGCTGCTCATGTAACAGATAAGGTGAAAAATCATCCCAATGTAACAGTGATCAATGAGGAAATAACAGAAATTCCAGAGGGGCTTACTGTTATTGCAACGGGACCTTTAACAAGTCCGGCGCTTTCAGCTAAGCTGCAAGAACTGACTGGCGAGGAATATTTATACTTTTATGACGCTGCAGCTCCTATCATTGAAAAAGATAGCATTGATATGGAGAAGGTGTATTTAAAATCCCGTTACGATAAAGGGGAGGCAGCATATTTAAACTGCCCTATGACCGAAGAAGAGTTTGATCGTTTTTACGAGGCACTTGTTTCAGCAGAAACGGTTCCATTGAAAGAGTTTGAAAAAGAAATTTTCTTTGAAGGATGTATGCCGATTGAGGTAATGGCTAGTCGCGGAAAGAAAACCATGCTTTTTGGTCCAATGAAGCCAGTTGGCCTTGAGGACCCAAAAACAGGAAAGCGTCCGTTTGCTGTAGTTCAGCTTAGACAGGATGATGCTGCAGGAACACTCTATAATATTGTTGGATTTCAGACACATTTGAAGTGGGGACCACAAAAGGAGGTTCTTCAATTAATCCCTGGATTAGAAAATGCTGAAATCGTAAGGTATGGTGTTATGCACAGAAATACCTTTATTAATTCACCTAAAGTACTCGAACCGACCTATCAATTCAAAAATCGTAAGGATTTATTCTTTGCTGGTCAAATGACAGGAGTAGAGGGCTATGTGGAGTCTGCAGCAAGTGGATTAGTTGCTGGGCTTAATGCAGCCAAACTTGTACAAGGAGAAGAGCTTGTTGTGTTTCCGGAAGAAACTGCGATCGGGAGTATGGCAAGATACATCACGAGTGCAAGCGCAAAGAATTTTCAGCCGATGAATGCGAACTTTGGTTTGTTCCCAGAGTTACCGACTAAAATCAGAGGAAAAAAGGAAAGAGCAGAGCATCATGCAAACCGAGCATTAGAAACAATTCAGAACTTTGTGAAAAATTTGTAAATTGCTTGCAAGGGTATGTGAAGTGTGATACGATTTAGGAGCCTTTGTGAGGTGACGAATATTGTCAGAAGATGTGAACGATTCAGCAAAGTTATTTTTTGAATATTTACAAATAGAAAGAAATTATTCACAATATACAATTGAGCATTATCAAGTGGATGTTAGGGATTTTACTCTTTTTATGAAGGAGCAATCGTTAGCTGATTATGCTAATGTCGAGTACTCCGATGTTAGGCTGTATTTAACGAAGCTTTTTGAGAAGAATCTAGCAAGAAAATCTGTGGCGAGAAAAATATCTAGTATGAGAAGCTTTTACCGGTTTTTATTACGAGATAATCTCGTTCAGAATAATCCTTTTGCACAAGTGATTATGCCAAAGCAAGAAAAGAGATTGCCCGATTTTTTTTATGAAGAGGAGCTTAAAGCATTATTTTTGAGTTGTGATGCTAATACCCCTGTCGGCCAAAGAGATCTTGCCTTGCTTGAAATTTTATATGCTACAGGAATGCGAGTTAGTGAATGTTGTCAGCTTCGATTAAAAGATATTGATTTATACATTGGAACGGTACTTGTTCATGGGAAAGGCCAAAAGGATCGATACATTCCATTTGGTAGCTTTGCTCAAGAAGCGATTGATACATATATCAACAATGGCAGAAAAGCACTTCTTGGAGAAAAGCATTCACATGATTCCTTGTTTGTTAACTTTCGTGGAGAACCACTTACAACAAACGGAGTGAGACATATTCTGGATCGAATGATAAAAAAATCATCTTTAAACGGGTCCATCCATCCGCATAAACTAAGGCATTCCTTTGCGACACATCTCCTTAATAACGGAGCAGATATGAGGAGTGTTCAAGAGTTGTTAGGGCATTCGTTTTTGTCTTCTACACAAATTTATTCACATGTTACAAATGATTACTTGCGAAAAACATATATGGCCCACCACCCCCGGGCTTAAGCTTTAGGAGGAATAATATGACGCAATTTCATGCAACAACTATTTTTGCTGTTCGTCATAATGGTCAATGTGCTATGTCTGGAGATGGTCAAGTAACCTTTGGCAATGCTGTTGTGATGAAACATACAGCTCGTAAGGTTAGAAAGTTATTTAACGGGAGGGTTTTAGCAGGATTTGCCGGATCTGTTGCGGATGCCTTTACTCTTTTTGAAATGTTTGAAAGTAAGTTAGAAGAGTATAATGGCAATCTACAACGAGCATCTGTTGAACTTGCAAAACAGTGGAGAAGCGATAAAGTTCTACGACGTCTTGAAGCCATGCTAATCGTAATGAACGATACGGATATGCTATTGGTTTCTGGTACAGGAGAGATTATTGAACCAGATGATGGAATCCTTGCGATTGGATCTGGTGGAAATTATGCACTATCTGCCGGAAGAGCATTAAAGAAGTATTCCGGAGAGCATCTAACGGCAAAGGAAATCGCAAAGGCTTCCCTTGAGATTGCCGCTGAAATTTGCGTATATACAAATCACAATATTATCGTTGAAGAGCTTTAGGAGGGATCGAATGGTCACTAAAGGGACAAATCTAACCCCACGTCAGATTGTTGAACGATTGGATCAGTATATCATTGGGCAGAAGGATGCAAAGAAAGCAGTAGCGGTTGCACTGAGAAACCGTTATCGACGTAGTTTGCTTGACGAAGGTTTAAGGGATGAAATCAGTCCTAAGAATATATTAATGATCGGACCTACGGGTGTCGGAAAGACAGAAATTGCTAGACGAATGGCAAAGCTTGTATCAGCTCCGTTTGTGAAGGTTGAAGCGACAAAGTTTACGGAAGTGGGCTACGTGGGCCGTGATGTTGAATCCATGGTAAGAGATCTCGTAGAAACCGCAGTTAGACTTGTAAAAGAAGAAAAAATGCAAAAAGTGAAAGAACGAGCAGAGGAAAATGCAAATAAACGACTAGTTGATTTGTTAGTACCTTCTGCGAAAAAAGCAACAGGCTATAAAAATCCTTTAGAGATGCTATTCGGTGGAGGTGGTGCACAGGAACAAGAACCAACACCTACTGAAGACATGAATATCGTTGAAAAAAGGAAGGTTGTTGCCGAAAAGCTTTCTAAAGGAGAGCTTGAAAATGAAATGGTTTCTGTTGAAGTAGAAGAACAGCAACCATCTATGTTTGATATGCTTCAAGGTTCAGGCATGGAGCAAATGGGAATGAATATGCAGGATGCTTTAAGTGGCTTAATGCCGAAGAAACGAAAAAAACGGAAGCTTTCGGTTCGCGATGCAAGAAAAGTGTTAACAAATGAGGAAGCCTCAAAGCTGATTGATATGGATGAAGTAACGTCTGAGGCTGTTTTCCGTGCTGAGCAAACAGGAATCATCTTCATTGATGAAATTGATAAAATTGCTAGCAAAAACGGAGGAGGATCATCTGCTGACGTTTCTCGAGAGGGCGTACAACGAGATATTCTTCCAGTTGTTGAAGGTTCGACTGTCGTTACGAAGTATGGATCAGTGAAGACAGACCATATTCTATTTATGGCAGCGGGAGCATTCCATATCGCGAAGCCGTCTGATTTAATACCGGAGCTTCAGGGACGTTTTCCAATTAGAGTAGAATTAACAAAATTAACGGTAGACGATTTTTATAAGATACTAATTGAACCTGATAATGCACTTATTAAGCAATATCAAGCATTGTTAGTGACGGAAGGTATAGAAATTGAATTTTCTGACGATGCTATTCGTAAGATTGCAGAAGTTGCTTATGATGTAAATCAAAATACGGATAACATTGGAGCAAGAAGATTGCATACCATTTTAGAAAAGCTTCTAGAGGACTTGTCTTTTGAAGCACCGGATATCACAATGGAAAAAATCACAATCACACCACAATACGTAGAAGAAAAGCTCGGAGCCATTTCGCGTAATAAAGACTTAAGTCAATTTATTTTGTAATTCATGAGTTTGATTCCCTCGTGTTGGGGGAATCAAACGTATATTATGTGACACATAACAGTTCAATACATATGCAGAATTCAGAGTAAGTGCTACTCAATGGTTTTAGCTAATTAGGAGGAAGAACAAATGGATTTACTGTCAAAAACAAGAAAGATTAATGCCTTACTTCAAAAGGCAGCAGGAAAACCGGTTAACTTTAAAGAAATGTCAGAAACACTAAGTGAAGTCATCGAAGCTAATATTTTTATCGTAAGTCGCCGTGGGAAATTATTAGGCTTTGCGGTAAACCAACAGATTGAAAATGAACGTATTAAGAAAATGCTAGAAGATCGTCAATTCCCTGAAGAGTATACAAACAACCTATTTAACATCAATGAAACATCACCTAACCTAGATGTTAATAGTGAATACACAGCTTTTCCAGTGGAAAACAAAGATCTATTCAAAAATGGTTTAACAACGATCGTTCCAATCATTGGTGGCGGAGAAAGACTAGGAACATTAATCCTAGCTAGAACGCAAGAGCAATTCCATGATGATGATCTAATTCTTGCAGAATATGGCTCTACAGTTGTAGGGATGGAGATTCTAAGAGAAAAGGCAGAAGAAATTGAAGAAGAAGCTAGAAGTAAGGCAGTAGTACAAATGGCAATTAGCTCGTTATCTTATAGTGAGCTAGAAGCAATCGAGCATATTTTTGAAGAACTTAGTGGAAAAGAAGGGTTATTAGTTGCTTCAAAAATTGCTGATCGTGTAGGAATTACAAGATCTGTGATTGTAAACGCACTTAGAAAACTAGAAAGTGCTGGTGTTATTGAATCACGTTCGTTAGGTATGAAAGGAACATATATTAAAGTTCTAAACGACAAGTTCTTAATAGAATTAAGTAAATTAAAATCTAACTAATGAAGAACTCCTTATTTCGATTAGAAATAAGGAGTTTTTTTATGGTACATTTCGACAGAATTCTACTTTTTCTTTACAATGAAAATGTGTTCGCTTATTCTAAATACACAATTACAAAAATAAGACATTCCTACTAGTTCCTTGTTCTTAGTAAACAAATGGACCTGATGAACTGAAAAATGTAAAAAATATGTACATGAATCCAATCTTTTCAGTTTTTGCTTATAGGACAAATCGATTAAAATAGGACTTATAGATTAAGTATTTCGCCCGTATTGAGATAGACATCCTATATGCGATTTATTAAAATTAGTAGTATGATTGTTTTGCAGAATCCGACGTAAAACTACAAGTTTCTGCACCAATCAACAAATATATATATTTATATATGAGGTGGAGAACTTGAAGCTCTTTTCAAATACAATTAATACGCTTGAAAATGCGTTGAATTATTCTTCTACAAAACAAAAAGTGATCGCACAAAATATATCGAATGCCGATACTCCGGGGTATAAGGCTAAAAACGTTAGTTTTAAGTCAGAACTCAACGATGCCATGTCGACTGTTACGGGGAATCAAACGAACAGTAAGCATATTGCCATTCAAAGCTCAGGACGGGCAGGAGTAACAATAACTACAGATCGTACCACATCATACAATCACACGGGAAACAATGTTGATATTGATAAAGAAATGTCTGACCTTGCAACCAATCAAATTTATTATAATGCCATGATTGAACGAATTAGTGGGAAATTCAACTCGCTACAAACAGTCATAAAAGGAGGAAGATAACCATGTCTATTTTTCATAGCATCAATACTTCAGCATCTGCTTTAACGGCACAAAGATTGCGCATGGATGTTATCTCTTCCAATATGGCAAACGTAGACACAGCGGGTTATAGAAGGAAATCAGTTGTGCTTCAGCCCAAGGAAGGAAACTTTTCTTCTTTTATGAGCCAAGCAATGTCAAAACAAACGACAGGTGTTGGAAACGGAGTAAAAGTTTCTAAAATTGTTGAAGACACAGAAACTCCTTTTAAACTTGTGTATGACCCTGAACATCCTGATTCGGATGAAAATGGCTATGTAGAACTACCGAATGTTGATCCACTACGTGAAATGGTGGATTTAATTAGCGCGACTAGATCATATGAAGCAAACGTGACTGTAATGAACGCATCTAAAGGAATGCTTATGAAAGCATTAGAGATCGGTAAATAAAAGGGAGAATAAATAATGACTATATCTATTCCATCTGTATCTAAAGTTTTTCAATCAAATGCAGCAATTTCTACTCCATCTACTACACCATACGAAGCACAAAAGAGTTTTGCGTCCGTATTAAAGGATTCAATTGAAAAAGTTAATGAAGCACAAAACCAATCAGATGTGATGACAGAGAAATTGGCAAGAGGCGAAAATGTAGATCTTCACCAAGTGATGATTGCAAGTCAAAAAGCAAGCATTACCATGTCAGCAACGATTGAAGTGAGAAATAAAGTCATTGAAGCATATCAAGAAGTAATGAGAATGCAAGTTTAATAGCTTTTGTGTTGGAAAGGTGCTTTTGGCACCTTTTGGCATGACACACTGAACCGGAGGAACGTGATGAACCAATTGCAAAAACAATTACATGCAATAAAAGAATATTGGACAAGTCGTTCTAAAAAGCAAAAAATGTTCTTTGTTGGCGGTTTAGTGTCTTTAGTGACACTAATTTCATTAGTAACGTTTTTTGCAACTAGAATGACTTTAGAACCTTTATATAGTAATTTGTCGCCAGCCGAAACGGGGGCTATTAAAGAAAGCTTAGATGCAAGAGGAATTGTATCTGAGATTGCTGATAATGGAACGACGATATTGGCGCCTAAAGAGAGCATTGATACGTTGAAGGTTGAACTTGCTGCGGAAGGAATACCTAATTCAGGAAGCATTGATTATTCATTTTTTAGTCAAAATGCAGGAATTGGAATGACTGAGAACGAGTTTAATGTCATGAAGCTTGACGCAATGCAAACAGAGTTAGCGAACTTAATGAAGGGTATAGAAGGGATTAATGATGCGAAGGTTATGATTAATCTTCCAGAGAAAGGGATCTTTGTAACAGATGCATCAGAAGCGGCCAGTGCTTCTATTGTACTGAACACGAAACCTGGTTATGAATTTGAGGAAAGCCAGATCAAAGCGTTGTACCATCTAGTATCAAAGAGTGTTCCCAACCTCCCTACAGATAATATCGTCATTACGAACCAAAACTTTGAGTACTTTGACTTAAATAATGAAGAAAATTCTTCAGGTTCGACTTTTGCTGCTCAAAATGATATCAAAAAACAAATTGAACGTGATGTTCAACGCCAAGTACAAAGTATGCTTGGTACCTTAATGGGACAAGACAAAGTAGCAGTAATTGTTACTGCAGATGTTGACTTTACACAAGAAAATCGCGAAGAAAATCTTGTTACTCCTGTAGATGAAGAGAACATGGAAGGTATTGCAGCAAGTGCCCAAAAAATCACTGAAACCTTTACAGGTGATGCAGCTGATGTGGGTGGCGAACCAGTTACAGAAGATGCAGCAGACTCTCTTGGAACAGGTTACCTTGAGGGAGCAACTGGAACGGGTGATTATGAAAGAATTGAAGAGACAATCAACTATGAAGTGAATAAAATCCGTAAAGAAATTGTTGAAAGTCCTTATAAAATTAGAGACTTAGGTATTCAGGTAATGGTAGAACCTCCAACGGCGGATGATCCTACTACTTTACCTCAAGAACGTGTGGATGATATTACGCAAATGTTGGCATCAATTGTTCGTACTTCTATTGATAAAACAACGGTTGATGGTGAACTAACGGATGAGGCAATACAGGAAAAGATTCTTGTATCGGTTCAACCATTTAACGGGAAGGTAGAGCTTGAAGATACTCAGACGGCATCTATTCCATGGTGGGTATACGCAATCGGTGGAGTCCTTCTAGCTACTATAATCGTGTTAATTATTCTGTTTATGAGAGCAAGAAAGAAGAAGGCACAAGAGCAAGAAGATGTAGCATTTGATCATTACACACCTATTTCTATTCGTGACATTGATGAAGATAAGGAAGAAACAGAAGGATCGTTGAGAAAGAAACAACTAGAAAAAATGGCGAAAGAAAAGCCAGAGGATTTCGCAAAACTATTGCGTTCATGGATTGCTGAAGACTAGGAGGAGTGCGTGAAGGTGGCAAAAAGAGATCAAAAGGAATTAACAGGTAAACAAAAAGCAGCCATTCTTCTCATTTCACTTGGGCCGGATGTGTCTGCATCAGTATATAAACACTTAAGTGAAGAAGAGATAGAAAAATTAACGCTAGAAATTTCCGGGGTAAAAAAAGTGGAATCTACTGCAAAAGAAGAAATTCTTGAAGAGTTTCATAATATTGCACTAGCTCAGGACTATATATCACAAGGCGGTATTGGGTATGCAAAAACGGTTCTTGAAAAAGCACTAGGGACTGAGCAGGCTGCTGTTATCATTAACCGTTTAACTTCATCCCTTCAAGTTCGACCTTTTGATTTTGCTAGAAAAGCGGATCCAGGACAAATTTTTAATTTTATTCAAAATGAGCATCCGCAGACGATCGCACTTATTTTATCTTATTTGGATTCGGCCCAAGCAGGTCAAATTTTATCTGAGCTTCCTCAGGAAGTTCAAGCTGATATTGCTAGAAGAATTGCAGTAATGGATAGTACCTCTCCTGAAATAATCAATGAAGTTGAGCAAATTTTAGAACGAAAGCTGTCTGCATCTGTGACACAGGACTACACGCAAACAGGCGGTATTGAGGCTGTTGTGGAAGTGTTAAATGGAGTCGACCGTGCAACCGAAAGAACGATTCTAGATGCACTCGAAATTCAAGACCCAGAGTTAGCGGAAGAAATTAAGAAAAGAATGTTTGTCTTTGAAGATATTGTTACACTGGATAGCCGTGCAATTCAAAGGATTATTCGTGACTGTGATAATGAAGATCTAAAGCTGTCACTAAAAGTATCAAGCGACGAAGTCAAGGATATCGTGTTTGGAAATATGTCGAAACGTATGGTTGAAAGCTTTAAGGATGAAATGGAGTTTATGGGACCAGTTCGTCTTCGTGATGTAGAGGAAGCACAGTCAAGAATCGTTGCCATCATTCGTCGTCTAGAGGAAGCAGGAGAAATTGTGGTTGCTCGTGGCGGAGGTGACGACATCATTGTCTAGGCTGATTAAATCCACGTGGGTTCCACAAGAATTTTCCAATGAAAACAAAGTGATTTCGATTAAATCAATTAAGAATCACACCGATGATACAGAAGAAGAGTCGTCTTTTGTAAGTTATCAAGAGAGAGAGAGGATTGTTGCAGCAGCGCAAAGTGAAGCTGACAGAATCGTCCAAGAAGCAAGGGAATATGCAGCGGGTGTTCGTGAACAGATGGAGCTTGAGCAACAATCGTTTCAGTTGGAGTTACAAACGATGGCAGAACAAGCTCAAAATGCAGGGTTTGTACAAGGTCATGAAGAAGGAAAACAGCTTGGATACAACGAAGCACAAGCCATCATTCACCAGGCAAAGGAAACAGTTACCTTGGCAAAGTATGACTATGAGAAGAAGATTGAATCAAGCGAACGAACCATTTTGTCTCTTGCACTTAAAGTGGCTGAGAAAATTATTGCTGACACACTAACAGGTGACTCGGAGCAGTTTTTACCAATAGTGAAAAAAGCATTAAAAGAAGCAAGAGAATATCGTGAAATTCAGCTTCACGTTCATCCATCACATTACGAATTTTTACTTGTCCAAAAGGAAGATCTAATTCGGATTTTCCCAAAGGAGACAGAATTATATATTTTTCCAGATAGTGAGCTAACAGAACAGAGCTGTATTATTGAATCTGCAAATGGTCGTATTGATGCAAGTGTGGATCAACAACTCGATGAAATCAAAAGAAAACTTTACGAGCTATTGGAGAGTGAATAGAGTGCTAGCTGCCGATTTGTTGGGACAAATTGATCAGATGAAAACGTTTAAACGCTATGGAAGAGTAAAGCGTGTCGTGGGTCTAATGATTGAATCGCAAGGACCAGAAAGCTCAATCGGTGATGTTTGTTACATTCATATCGGCAAAAACAACCGGAAAATTCAAGCTGAGGTTGTTGGATTTAAGGATGAAAATATACTGCTTATGCCCTATACAAGCTTAAATGAAATCTCACCAGGCTGTTTGGTAGAGGCAACATTGAAGCCTTTAGAGGTGAAGATAGGTCCAGCTTTAATCGGTAGCGTACTAGATTCTTTAGGGCAACCTCTCGACGGGAGTCAGCTTCCAAAAGGACTTGGATCAGTAGGAACAGACCAGGATCCACCGAATCCTATGACAAGACCACCGATATCTGAACCTGTAGAAGTAGGGGTTCGATTAATCGATAGTCTTCTCACAGTCGGTATGGGTCAGCGTGTAGGGATTTTTGCCGGAAGTGGTGTAGGGAAAAGTACATTGCTTGGAATGATTGCTCGTAATACAAATGCTGATTTGAATGTGATCGCATTAATTGGTGAACGTGGTCGTGAGGTTCGAGAGTTTATCGAGAAGGATTTAGGACCAGAGGGTTTAGCAAGGTCAATCGTTATTGTCGCAACTTCTGATCAGCCAGCACTAATGCGAATAAAGGGTGCTTTTACAGCAACCGCGATAGCGGAGTATTTTCGTGATCGGGGTTTAAACGTCATGATGATGATGGATTCAGTAACAAGGGTTGCAATGGCCCAACGTGAGGTAGGGTTGGCTATCGGAGAGCCACCGACAACGAAAGGATATACACCCTCTGTATTTGCGATACTACCTAGATTGTTAGAAAGAACAGGTACGAATGAACATGGATCAATTACTGCATTTTATACGGTACTAGTTGATGGAGATGACATGAACGAACCGATCGCCGATACCGTACGTGGGATATTGGACGGACACTTTGTTCTTGATCGATCATTAGCTAATAAGGGCCAGTATCCGGCTGTTAATGTGCTGAAAAGCGTGAGTAGAATTATGAACAATATAGTACCTGAAGCCCATAAAAAATCTGCTGAAAAACTGAGAGAGTTATTAAGTACCTATATCAATTCTGAGGATTTGATAAATATCGGGGCCTATAAACGTGGATCTTCTAAAGAAATAGATGATGCCATTGCTTCGTATCCTAAGATTATTTCGTTTATTAAGCAAGCAACTGATGAAAAGGTATCCTTTGAACAAGGTGTCCAATCGTTATATGAATTACTTGGAAGAAGTGACTAATAATGAGATATGAGTTCAAGTTTCATAAAATCCTCGCTGTAAAAGAACGTGAAAAAGACGAAGCCGTTTCTATCTACCAAGATTCAGTTCGAAAATTTGAAGAAGTGGCAGAAAAGCTTTATGAACTGTTAAAAAGGAAAGAGGATCTTGAAGTATATCAGTCCGAACGCCTACATGGGGGACTATCTATTCAAGAAATTCGTCATCACCAACAGTTCATTAGTAATATCGAAAAGATGATTGAACATTATCAAAAGATGGTTATCAACGCCAGAAACAGAATGCTTCTATTTCAGGAGAAATTGTTAGAAAAAAATATAGAAGTAAAAAAATATGAAAAAATCCGAGAAAAGGATTACTTGAAATTTACCGAGGATTTAAAAGTATTCGAAGGTAAACAGATGGACGATATCTCGATACAAATGTACATGAATCGAGAAGGTTAGGTGATTGAATGGCAAAGGAAATTGAAGAAATAGAAGAAAAGAAATCAAATAAATTTCAAATGTTTATTTTTGTCTTTCTTATTCCCTTCTTGTTTTTAGTTACAGTTGCGTTAGTTGTTTTAAGCTTTGCTGGGGTAAACGTATTTGAAAAGTCCAAAGAGCTTAGTGCACAGATTCCATTTGTTTCCTCGCTAATTTCAGAAGAAGGAACACAAACGGAAGAAGAGTGGGAAAAGAGCATAATCGCATTAGAAGGTGAGATTAAGGATCGAGAGGCCAAGATTGAAAAGTTGGAATCCGAAATCGAAAGCAAAGATACTCAAGTAGAGCGATCAAATCTAGAAAAAGAACAATTGCAGCAGCAAATTGATGAACTCTTGGCCATTCAAGAAGAAAACAAGCGTGCGTTTAAAGATATTATTAAAACGTATGAATCGATGTCGGCAAAAAAGGCGGCGCCAATTATTACAGCCATGAGTGAACAAGAAGCACTAAAAATTCTAACAACTATAAAATCAGATCAACTCGCGGCGATTATGGAAAATATGACAGCAGAGGACGCTGCAAAATATACAGAGCTTCTTACCGCTGAAAACAACCAAGAGTAACGGTTTTGTTCATAAGAAGGAGGTGATATTGAAAATATGCAAATCGAGAGCTTAGGTTTCACTCAAAAGCTTGCTTCACAGTTGAACAAGGCTTCTACGAGCCAGGAGAAATCATCCTTTTCAAATCTTCTCCAATCAGCTACTGCTCCTGTAGAAGAGTCATCGAATGAACACACGACAGTGAAAATAACTGCTACAGACGTAAAAGAACTTTTATCCCTTTTATCTAAAGAGGATCTCATAGAAGTGGAAGAGGGTTTACAGCTGCTGGATCAATTGATATCGAATAGTAACGAAGATTTACTTGCAATGATTGAGAATTATCTAGGAATGAGCCATACCCAATTTCAAAATTTGCTATCTAACGTAGTGGAGAAGCTCCAAGTTGAAGGTGGGGAAGGGCAAAGTGATTTAGCAAAGCTGCTTCAAGTCGTAGAAAAAATGAGTGAATTAACAGCGAACCAGCTAGGTAATGTTTTAGATAAGGACTCTTTAAAACTAATAAAGGTAACAAAGCTTTATGAACTAATGGCGAAAAATCAAGACTCATTAAATGGAGAATCTAATAAACTTGATTTTAAGTCATTAAGTGCAAAATTAACAATCATCCTTGAGGGAAACATGTTTAAAAGTGAGCAAACTGCTTCGAGACTAGCCTTTTTAAAACAAACTTTCTCTAGTATTATGACAAGTTCCTCTTCAAGAGAAGAATTAACGAGTACGCCTTCATCAAAATCAGATATGATTTCTGGTTCTGTACAATTTATGCAGATGTCAAGACCTGAACAATTAACGCTAACTCTTTCAAATGGATCAAAGCAAGTCCAATCGGAACAATTAATAAAGCAGTTTGAAAATATTTTAGCTAGAAGCCAATTTTCAAATGTTAATGGCGTTCAAAGATTGTTTTTACAGCTAAATCCAGGAAATTTAGGATCGCTACGCATTGAGATTATTCAACAGGATTCTGTCATGGTTGCGAAAATTGTCACATCAACGCAGGCGGCAAAGGAGGCAATTGAAGGTCAACTTAATCATTTAAAGCAAGCCTTTAATTCTCAAAACATTCAGGTTGAACGCGTCGAGATTTCTCAACACACATCAGGTCAAGAGCGATTCTTAAACCGAGACGGTGAACAACAACAAGCAAGGCAGGAACAAGCTGAACAAAAGGAAGAACAAACATCTGATCAAGTTTTTACCTCATCCTTTGAAGAAGCACTCTTAAATACGGAAGTGTAGGTGAAAAAAATGGCAAACACAATTAATTCATCTCTTTTACTATCAAACTATCAAACTACTCAACGTAGTACTGGTTCAGATACATTAGGAAAAGATGATTTCTTAAAAATCTTAATGACACAGTTGCAAAATCAAGACCCTTTAAACCCAATGCAAGATAAAGACTTTATTGCGCAAATGGCTACCTTTACAAGCCTTGAACAAATGACCAATATGAATAAGTCCATTACATCATTAGTCAGTGCTCAAGAACAAAACCAATTAATTTCATACAGTCAGTTCATCGGGAAAGAAGTTAGTTGGCATAAGCTAACGGAATCAGATGATGGAAGTTCTGAAATTGAACAAGGTACAGGAAAGATTGTATCTTTGAAATTTACAGATGGAGTAGCGACCTTCTTGTTAGAGGACGGAACAAGTTTAACATCTGGGAACATCTCGCAAATCAATGACACCAAAGGCGACACCATGCTTTTACAAGCCAGTATGATGATTGGAAAAACGGTCACTTATTCTTCTGAAAACAATGAAGTAAAAGAAGCCAAGGTAATATCCGTTTCCTTAAAAGATGGGAAATCATTCTTTCAGTTAGAAAATGGAGAGAGTGTGTCAAGCACAAGTATTACAAAAATAGAAGCGTAAAGGAATGGTTTGAATGGACAAGTCTATGTTTAGACCGATTCATTCGCAGCCGATTAGTAACCATCAACTAAGATCGGTTACATCTAAACCTACGAGCACGGACTCTTTCTCTCAGCATTTACAGAAAGCATTACAACCAGAAAAACTAACATTAAGTAAACATGCAAAAGAGCGAATGTCCCAAAGGGGTATTCAAATCGATGAGGCCAAGTGGGGCCAAATTCAAGAGAAAGTAAATGAAGCGAAGAAAATGGGTGTTAAAGATTCGCTCGTATTGTTACAGGATGCAGCCCTTATTGTCAGTGCAAAAAATAATACAGTGATAACGGCTATGGATCGGCAGGAAGCTACTGCACAAATTTTTACAAATATTAATGGAACGATCATTTTAGAATAATTGTTTTGGCTGGACCAACTGGAGGCCAACAAGCTACGGACCGATAGAAGTAGCTTACTATGAAAGGGGAAACGAAATCATGCTACGTTCAATGTACTCAGGTATTAGTGGAATGAAAAACTTCCAAACTAAATTAGATGTTATTGGTAACAATATTGCAAACGTAAATACGTATGGCTTCAAAAAAGGTCGTGTAACATTTAAAGACACAATGAACCAAATGGTGTCAGGGGCAAGTGCATCACAAGATAACCGAGGAGGGAAAAACCCTACACAGGTTGGTCTCGGTTCTACATTAGCAACCATTGATACCATTCATACACAATCAAGTTTGCAAACTACGGGTCGCTCACTTGACTTAGCGATCTCAGGTGATGGTTACTTTATGGTTAAACAAGGAGATGCACAGTTCTATACAAGAGCTGGTAACTTCTACTTAGATGATAATGGTTCTTTAGTAAACGGCGATGGGTACAAAGTACAGGCCTTTACTATAGATCCAAATACAGGAAATGTATCTAACCAGTTCGGTGATGTGGCTGTAAACGTAAATGCAGTATTACCTCCGGTTACAACTGATATTATTTCAATCTCGGGGAACCTTGCAAGTAATTCAGTGAGCGATGGAACACCATTCACACAACAGGTTCAAGTAATTGATAATTCTGGCCAAGCACACAGAGTTGATGTCAAATTTACAAAAACAGATGAAGATCTTTGGGAAGTGAGTGTAAATGATACACTTCTGACTACGCTTGATTTTGAGAATGGTACTGTAACACCACAAGAATTTACTGGTAACATTACTACTGATTCATCGTCAATCAATGGTGTTACATTTAACTTTAGTGAGTTAACTCAAGTAGCTGGAAGCACAAGTGCACTAGTTAATCCTAACGGAAACACAGAAGGAGCTCTAGAGAGCTTTAACATCGGTTCTTCTGGTGAAATCAATGGAGTATATTCAAACGGTTTAGTAAGAACTCTTGGTGTACTTGCTCTAGCTAAATTCAGCAACTCATCAGGTTTAACAAAGGCTGGAGGAAACCTTTTCCAAGAGTCCATTAACTCTGGTGTGGCAAATATTAATGTAGCAGGTGAAGGTAGAGGTTCAATCGCAGCTGGTACATTAGAAATGTCAAACGTTGACTTATCTGAAGAATTTACTGAAATGATCTCTGCACAAAGAGGATTCCAAGCAAATACACGTATTATTACAACATCAGATGAAATCTTACAAGAGCTTGTAAACTTAAAACGATAAGCTAAGGGAGGGATAGGGTTGAGCCAAACACTCAACCCTAATAATAGCCGTGATTAAAGTAACCCGTCTAAATGGCAAGTCATTCATGTTAAATGCTGTTTATATTGAAACAATCGAATCTTTTCCCGATACGACCATCACGCTTTCAAATGGGCGGAAATATGTCGTAAAAGAGGCAGAGGATCAAGTTTATGAAGCAATACAGAAGTTTTATCAATCTGTCAACCTTTTAGGACGGCTTCAGGTGGAGGATAAAGAAAATGAAGAAAAATAAGCTAGTCATGATTATGGCAATCTTGCTAGTCGCAATAACACTGGTTGGTGCCATAGCGGTTGTAGTGATTCTTAAGGTTACTGGGGAAGATAAAGAAAAGGAATTAACCATTGATGAAGTGCTAGAAGCATCAGTAGATATTCCACAAATGACAGCAAACCTTGCTAGTAATGACTTTATTCGTATCTCATTCAAAATTCAAACTGATAGTGTAAAAGCAAAAGAAGAATTAGAAAAAAGAGATTTCCAGGTGAAAAACATCATCATTTTAGAGTTATCTGAAAAAACTGCTGAGGATTTAAAAGGAAAAGAAGGTCAGCAAAAGCTAGAGAATGACTTAAAAACGAAGATTTCTGAGATCATGCAAGAAGGAAAAGTAGAGCATGTGTATATTACAGAATCACTCCTCCAGTAAGATAGCAACCTTAGAGAGGAAGAACGGAGGTGAGGACATTTGTCAGGTGAAGTACTCTCACAGAGTGAAATAGATGCTCTCTTATCGGCACTCTCAACTGGAGAAATGGATGCGGATGAGTTAAAAAAGGAGCAATCTGAGAAGAAAGTTCGTGTGTATGATTTTAAAAGGGCACTAAGATTCTCGAAGGATCAAATCCGTAGTCTAACGCGAATACACGAGAATTTTGCTCGATTGTTGACCACGTATTTCTCAGCTCAATTACGTACGTATGTGCAAATTTCTGTTGCATCAGCAGACCAAATTCCTTATGAGGAATTCATTCGCTCCATTCCGAAAATGACAATTTTAAACGTTTTCGAGGTTCCGCCACTTGAAGGAAGAATCCTGATGGAAGTGAATCCAAATATCGCTTATGCCATGCTAGACCGCCTTATGGGTGGTAGAGGTTCCAGTATTAATAAGGTAGAGAATTTAACAGAAATTGAAACAAAGATCATGTCCAATACATTTGAAAAATCCTTTGATAACTTACAGGAAGCTTGGTCAACGATTTCAGAAATTGATCCGTATTTAGCTGCGTTTGAGGTCAATCCTCAATTTCTGCAAATGGTATCTCCGAATGAGACGGTTGTCGTAATCTCTCTTAATACCGTGATTGGGGAAACAACTGGAATGATCAATATTTGTATTCCTCATGTTGTGTTAGAACCGATCATTCCAAAGCTTTCTGTTCACTATTGGATGCAAACAGAAAAGAAGGAAAGAGAACCGCAGGAGATTGCTCAATTAGAAAAAAGAATTCAAACAGCTACTGTTCCTATTTCTGCAGAGCTTGGACATTCGGAAATTTCTATTCAAGATTTCCTATTGCTAGATATTGGTGATGTTATTGAGTTGAATCAAGCAATCGATAGAGCATTAACAATTAAAGTTGGAGATATACCTAAATTCTTGGCCCAACCAGGAAAGGTAAATAAAAAGCTTGCAGTGCAAGTATTAGAGACATTGAAGGGAGGAGACGATGATGGTGAGTGATGGCATGCTTTCACAAGATGAAATAGATGCTCTTCTAAGAGGAACAGATGAACCTGATAATGACATGGCAACAGAAGAAGCCATTAATGTGGAAGATTATCTTTCTTCGATGGAACAAGATGCTCTTGGGGAGATTGGTAATATTTCATTTGGTAGTTCAGCAACAGCACTATCAACTCTTCTAAATCAAAAAGTAGATATTACCACACCTACTGTAGTTGTCATACCAAAGAATAGACTAGCAGAGGAATTCCCACAACCATATGTTGCGATACAAGTGAGTTATACGGAAGGATTTTCAGGAACCAATCTGTTAGTTATCCAGCAGTCTGATGCAGCAATCATAGCTGATTTAATGTTAGGCGGGGATGGGATACAACCAGCCGACCTAATGGGAGAAATCCAATTAAGTGCAGTGCAAGAAGCAATGAATCAAATGATGGGCTCTTCAGCCACTTCGATGTCGACCATTTTTAGTAAAAAGGTAGATATTTCACCGCCTTCGATTGACATGTTAAATGTACTTGAAGGGGAAGGGACAGACAGACTTCCAGTCGATGATATGTTAGTGAAAATTTCTTTCCGACTAAAAGTGGGTGAATTAATCGACTCTAGTATCATGCAATTGGTACCATTAGAGTTTGCAAAAGGACTAGTGGAAGAATTATTAAATCCAAGTCCCACAAATGAAAAGGAATCAGGTAAAATAGAGGATACGAGTGCTCATAGGGCTAATGACCTAGTGGAGCCTACACCAATTCCAAGTGCAGGGCAGCAACCTCCAATGCAAGGAGGCTATGGTGGACAAATGCAACCACCAACACAAACTCATCCGAACCAAGAGCAATGGGGCCAAGTACCGCCACCTGGCTACTACCAAGCCCCACCAACTCAAGTGTATCCACAAGGTCCACAGCATTTTGGTTCACCTTATGCGTCAATGGGTGCACAGCCAAATGTTCAACCAGCAAGTTTTTCAAGCTTTGAGCAATATCCGCCACTTCAGCAATCAGAGTCTAAAAACCTTGACATGCTGTTAGATATTCCTCTTCAGGTTACGGTTGAACTTGGTCGTACAAGACGGTCAGTTAAAGAAATTCTTGAGTTATCAGCAGGTTCAATAATTGAATTGGACAAACTAGCAGGAGAACCAGTGGATATTCTTGTAAATAATCGTCTGATTGCCAAAGGTGAGGTAGTTGTGATTGATGAAAACTTTGGTGTTCGCGTAACAGACATCATTAGTCAGAGTGATCGAATAAAAAAATTAAGATAATTTTTGGGGGTTAAATTTTCATGGCACATAAAATTCTAATTGTTGACGATGCTGCATTTATGCGAATGATGATAAAGGACATACTATCCAAGAATGGATATGAAGTTGTTGGAGAAGCGGCAGATGGGGCTCAAGCAGTTGAAAAATTCAAAGAGACAAGCCCGGACCTAGTGACAATGGATATCACGATGCCAGAAATGGATGGAATCACTGCATTAAAGGAAATTAAGAAAATTAATCCAAATGCTAAGGTCATTATGTGTTCTGCAATGGGTCAGCAAGCAATGGTTATTGATGCAATCCAAGCGGGAGCAAAGGACTTTATTGTAAAACCTTTCCAAGCGGATCGTGTAATTGAAGCAATCTCAAAAACACTTGGTTAATAATTTAAGTTAGAGGTGCAGCGCATTGCAAAAAGGAAAGTTATTCTTCAAAGTGTTGCTTCTAGTACTTATTGCTTTGCTGGGCTCCAATCAAGGAGCCTTGGCAGAGCAATTTAACAGTATTAAGGACTGCTTAGAGGACGAAAGCAAATGTAGTGAGGATCAATTGAAAGAAGTAGAAAATAATGAGGAACCTGCGACTGACAATAATGAAAATACACCAACAGTTGGTTTGACCTTTTGGGATTTCATTAAAATGGTTTTTGCAACTATTTTTGTTATTGCATTATTGTATGCAGTATTAAAATTTATCAATAAAAGAAGTCGTTCCTTCTCTAGTAATCAACTTGTGGAGAACTTAGGTGGAACAGCACTAGGAACAAATCGCTCCATTCAAATTGTGAAAATAGGCAATCGTGTGTTAGTAGTTGGGGTAGGCGAAGATGTAAAGCTACTAAAAGAAATCGATGATGAGGATGAAGCGCGCCAAATCATTAATGATTATAACAATCGTATGGACCAGCTTGTTCAACCAAGCGATATTGTGACAAAGCTAATTGAAAGAACACGAAATATAAAGCAAGGTACTAGTAAGGAAGAAACCTCATTTTCCTCTACTTTAAAAGCTCAGCTTGAGGAACTCTCAAAAGGGAGGAAAAAGCTTTTTGATGAAATGGATAAGAAAGGGTCAGACAAGCGATGAATGAATTTATGGAGTTTTTTAACGGCAGCGATCCTGAAAATGTGTCTACCTCAGTAAGGCTACTGTTAATGCTTACCGTTCTTTCCTTGGCTCCTAGTATTTTGGTTCTAATGACTTCCTTTGTCCGAATTGTAATCGTTCTTTCCTTTGTCAGAACGGCGCTTGCTACTCAACAAATGCCACCCAATCAAGTGTTAATTGGATTAGCTTTATTTTTAAGCTTTTTTATCATGGCGCCAACCTTTCAAGAAGTCAATGATCAAGCGTTAACACCGTTATTTAATGAAGAAATCAATCTTGAAGAAGCCTATACAAGAGCTTCCTTGCCACTAAAAGAGTTTATGAGTGCTCATACGAGGCAAAAGGATTTGGCTCTTTTTCTTGAATATTCAAAGGCTGAGCGACCAGAAACGGTGGCTGATATTCCTTTAACCACTCTTGTACCAGCGTTTGCAATCAGTGAGATAAAGACAGCGTTTCAAATTGGTTTTATGATTTTTATCCCATTTCTAGTAATCGATATGATTGTTGCAAGTGTCTTAATGTCCATGGGTATGATGATGCTTCCACCGGTTATGATTTCTTTACCATTTAAAATATTGCTATTTGTTTTAGTAGACGGTTGGTACTTAGTGGTTAAATCACTACTAGATAGCTTCTAAGAAGGTGATTGGATTGACTCCAGATAGTGTAATTACCATTGCTGAACAGGGGATTTGGATGGTCATACTGATTAGTGGCCCCTTGCTAGCATTGGCTTTAATAGTAGGGTTAATTGTAAGTATATTCCAAGCGACGACACAAATTCAGGAACAAACGCTAGCTTTCGTTCCAAAAATTGTTGCAGTTTTGCTAGGAATAGTATTTTTTGGACCTTGGATGCTAAGTCATATGCTCTCCTATGCAAACGAAATCTTTACTAATTTAACAAGGTATGTGGGATAACCAATGGTAGATTTCCTTCCAACATTTCCAGCATTTTTATTAGTGTTTGTTCGGGTTACATCTTTTTTCTTATTAATGCCATTATTTTCTTATCGTTCAATTCCGACAACTCATAAGGTTGGACTTGGATTTTTCTTATCATGGATTATGATTTTTACATTTGATGCACCGGTTTTAGAAATAAACGGTGCTTACTTTTTATTGATAATAAAAGAAGCGATGATTGGTATTATGTTGGGTTTTATTGCTTATGTCATTATGGCGGCCATCCAAATAGCAGGCGGTTTTATTGATTTCCAAATGGGGTTAGCGATTGCAAATGTGATTGACCCTCAGACAGGAACGCAAAGTCCATTAATGGGACAATATTTATATACGATATCTTTGTTTTTTTTATTAGCATTAAATGGACATCATCTTTTACTAGATGGAATTTATTTTAGTTATCAATTTATTCCTTTGGAACAAGCTTGGATTCCACTAGGAGATGCAAGCATACCTAATTACATACTTTCATCTATTTCAAAAATGTTTGGTGTTGCCCTCCAATTATCAATACCGATTGTTGGAAGCCTATTTTTGGTTGATGTTGCCCTCGGAATTGTAGCAAGAACCGTACCCCAGCTAAATATTTTTGTGGTGGGTCTGCCTCTAAAATTAGGTGTTGGTTTTATTGTTCTTATTGCTGTTATGAGTATATTACTAGGAGCTGTTGCAACACTATTTGAAACGATGTTAACAATGATGAGAGGGTTAATGGAATTGATTGGGGGTCTGTAACTTGAAAACCCTACGTTTGGATTTACAGTTCTTTTCAGGGGAAAAAACAGAAAAAGCTACCCCAAAGAAACGGCAGGAATCACGGAAGAAAGGTCAGGTTGCAAAAAGTCAGGATGTGAATACAGCCGTCGTCTTACTTGCTGTTTTCTTGTTCCTTTTCTTTGCAGGTGGATATATAAAGGATATCATTTTTCGATTATTCCAACATTCATTCCAAGAATATATGAAACTGGAGATAACCGAGAGCAATATTCAAATGATGTTTCTTGAAATACTTAGTGAAATCGTTCTTATTTTAGCACCAATTATGGCAGTAGCTATGGTAGCAGGTGTCGCATCGAATTTTGCTCAGTTTGGATTTCTTTTCTCAACAGAAGCGATTCAACCTAAGCTTGAAAAGCTTGATCCGATAAAGGGAGCAAAGAATATCTTTTCAATGCGTGCGATTGTAGAGCTGCTAAAGTCCATGCTTAAAATTAGTTTTGTCGGTGGAGTCACCTTTGCTGTTTTATGGAATCGGAAAGAAGATATCTTAATTCTGTCTCAAAAGTCTATAGGCGCTTCCATGATTACGTTAGCAGGGTTAACTGTACAAATGGGACTGATTGCGTCTGCAGCCCTTTTATTTCTTTCCATCCTGGATTATATGTATCAAAAATATGACTTCGAAAAAAAGATTCGAATGTCTAAACAAGATATAAAGGATGAGTATAAAAATATCGAAGGAAATCCCGAAATAAAAGGGAAAATCAAGCAAAAACAACGTGAAATGGCCATGCGAAGAATGATGCAAGATGTTCCTACTGCGGACGTTGTCATTACGAATCCAACTCATTATGCTATTTGCTTAAAATATGATGAAGCCAAGCAGGATGCTCCTTACGTAGTTGCCAAGGGCGTAGATTTTATGGCTCAAAAAATTAAGATGATCGCTAAAGAGCATGATGTTGTTATGATGGAAAATCGCCCGTTAGCTAGAGCGTTATACAGTCAAGCAGAAATTGGAGAAGCCATTCCAGAGGAGTTTTTTAAGGCAGTTGCAGAAATTCTAGCATTTGTTTATAAAACAAAGCAAAAGATATAAAGATATTATTGTATTACTTGAGGAGAGATAGTGATGTCTGGACGAGACTTATCGGTTGTAGTAGGCGTAATATTAATTGTCGCGATGCTCATTATTCCTTTCCCAACCTGGTTATTAAGCATATTAATTATGCTGAATATTTCATTGGCTCTTCTTGTGCTGTTAAATAGTATGAATATGAAGGAACCTTTACAATTTTCGGTTTTCCCATCACTGTTATTACTGTTAACCCTTTATAGGTTGGGGCTTAACGTATCAACAACAAGAGCAATCCTTACACATGGGGAAGCGGGTGGAGTGGTTGAAACATTTGGCCATTTCGTTGTAGGGGGAAATGTAATTGTTGGGATTGTAATTTTTGTTATTCTTGTTATTATCCAATTCATTGTTATTACAAAAGGATCAGAGCGTGTATCTGAGGTTGCAGCGAGATTTACACTCGATGCGATGCCTGGTAAGCAAATGAGTATAGATGCAGACTTAAATGCAGGAATGATTTCTGAGCACGAAGCAAAGGAGCGTCGTGAGAAGGTTAGCAGGGAAGCTGATTTTTACGGAGCGATGGACGGAGCAAGTAAGTTTGTTAAGGGAGATGCCATTGCAGGGATCATTATTGTGATGATCAACTTGATTTTCGGGATTATTGTTGGTGTGACACAACTTGGTTTACCAATAGCTGAAGCTGCAAAACATTTTTCTTTGCTAACCGTAGGAGATGGTATTGTTAGTCAGTTGCCTGCATTATTAATTTCAACTGCGACAGGTATTGTTGTAACAAGAGCTGCCTCAGAGGGGAATTTAGGAACGGATATTACTGGACAATTAATGGCTTATCCAAAAATGCTATATATTACCGGTGGAACAATCTTCATACTTGGTCTATTTACGCCGATAGAAGATATATTAACCATTCCAATCGCAGGACTATTAGTATTAGGTGGGTACATGTTTTCTAGAGTTCCTAAGCAGGACATGACAGAGATTCAAGAAATGGAAGAAGAAATTCAGACAGATGAAATGAAGAAGCCAGAAAGTGTGGTCAGTCTTCTGAATGTAGATCCAATTGAATTTGAATTTGGTTACGGGTTAATCCCACTAGCTGATTCTAATCAGGGCGGAGATTTACTTGATCGGATTGTCATGATCCGTAGACAGCTTGCTATCGAATTAGGTCTTGTGATACCTGTTGTTCGAATCCGGGACAATATTCAGCTTCAACCCAATGAGTATCGTTTGAAAATTAAAGGGAGCGAAATGGCTAGAGGTGAGTTGTTATTGGATCATTACTTAGCGATGAGCCCTGGAATTGACGATGATAGTATCGAGGGAATTGATACAGTTGAACCTTCGTTTGGCTTACCAGCGAAATGGATTACTGAAGAAGTAAAAGAGCAAGCGGAAATTTTCGGATATACAGTCGTCGATCCGCCGTCTGTTGTATCGACTCATATTACTGAAGTCATAAAAAACAATGCACATGAGCTACTGGGTCGACAGGAAACAAAGCAGTTAATCGATCATTTAAAAGAAAGCTACCCGATTTTAGTAGAAGAGGTAACACCTAATCCTTTAACAGTAGGTGAAATCCAAAAAGTACTTGGGAAGCTTCTTCGTGAAAATGTATCTGTTAGAAACTTACCAATTATATTTGAAACACTTGCCGACTTTGGAAAGGTAACTATCGATACCGATTTGCTAACAGAATACGTTCGACAAGCACTAGCACGACAGATTACTAATCAATACCGTGCCGGTGGTCAAACGATTCGAGTGGTGACTGTTTCGGGGAAAATTGAAAAGTTGATTGTCGATAATATTCAACAAACGGAGCATGGGAACTACTTAGCACTTGACCCTTCTGTTTCACAATCTATTTTAGAGTCTCTGGCTACTCAAGTAGAACAGCTATCTATTATGGAACAATCGCCAATTGTGTTATGTTCACCAGCTGTAAGAATGTACGTTCGACAGTTAACAGAGCGATATTTTCCACAGATACCGATTCTCTCATACAATGAGCTTGAAGCGAATGTAGAAGTACAAAGCGTTGGGGTGGTGAATATAGATTGAAGGTAAAAAAATATACAGCTCCGACTATGCCTGAAGCAATGAAGCAGATTCGAGCGGAGCTTGGAAACGATGCAGTAATATTAAATTCTAAGATTGTCACAACAGGCGGATTCTTAGGGTTATTTAAAAAAGAAAATATTGAAGTGATTGCGGCCATAGATGAAGTGGTTCAAGCAGAAAGAAAAATGCAATTTGAACAGCCCAAGGTGAAGGTGAAGCCTATAGTGAAACCGATGCCTACAATGGAAAATAGAGAAGTGGTTCCACTTACGAGTAGGAATGTAGCACCGTCTATTCCCAACCCCCTACCTAAACAACAGACAAACGAAGGCAATAAAAAGCCTGATGTGGACATGCTTGCTGAAATTGCAGGTTTAAAAAAGATGTTACAAACAATCACAGAACAGCAAACGGATCTTCCGCTTCCTGAGCCCATACAAAATTGTGTTCAGCGCTTATTGGATCAGGAAGTTCCAAAGGACATAAGGGATGAACTCCTAACATCACTTCTACAAAAATGGTATTCAAATGGTTCGGGTGCAAACGAAAGAGAAGTAAAAAAGTGGTTGCGACAAGAATTATATGATCGTTTGAGCACTCTTTCATTTGGTAGAATTACCTTTACGAAAAAATATATAAACCTTGTGGGACCAACGGGTGTTGGTAAGACGACAACATTAGCCAAAATTGCTGCTGAATGTGCCCTGAAGTATAAAAAAAGGGTAGCGTTAATCACAACCGATACGTATCGAATTGCTGCCATTGATCAGTTGAAAACGTATGCGAAAATATTAAATGTTCCATTAGAGGTTTGCTACAGCTTGGAGGATTACAAACAAGCATGTGAAGCGTTTAAGGATTACGACATTATATTAATTGATACCGCAGGCAGAAACTTTAGAAATCAACAATATGTTGAGGACTTAAAAAAGGTTGTTGATTTTGAACATGATATGGAAACATTTCTTGTGTTAGCTTTAACAGCCAAACAAAAAGACATGATGGATATATACGAACAATTTTCATTAATAAAAATTAATAAATTTATTTTTACAAAAGCTGATGAAACATCTACATATGGTGCTATGCTCCATATGATGAAAACTAGTCATATCGGTGTGGCCTATATTACAAACGGTCAAAATGTACCAGACGATATGATTTCAGCTAATCGTGAGCAAGTAACGAATTTGATACTTGGGGTCGAATAAGCCATGAAAGATCAAGCAGAAATGTTAAGACAAAGAATCCAACAAATGAGTGGGAAGCCATCTCCAAAAACACTTGCAGTCGTGAGTGGAAAGGGAGGGGTAGGGAAATCAAATTTCTCTTTAAATTTTTCTCTTTCTTTAGCAAGCCGAGGATACAAAGTTCTCCTATTTGATATGGATGTGGGTATGGGCAATATTGATATTCTAATTGGTCAGTCTGCATCATACTCAATCGTAGACTATTTTGAAGGGCGAAAAACACTGTCCGAAATTGTTTCTACAGGACCTCATGGATTGCATTATGTTGCCGGAGGAACAGGACTATCTCATTTTGTTAATATGGACAAGCCGGTTCACATGAAGTTTACAGAGGACTTGTCTCATCTATTTTCAGATTATGAATACATCCTTTTTGATATGGGGGCAGGTGCCACAAAAGAAACGGTGCCTTTTATCCTCTCGGTTGATGAAGTTCTAGTGGTTACAACACCAGAGCCAACATCAATTACAGATGCTTATGCAATGATGAAGCATATTCATTTGCATGATTCGGATCTGCCATTTTTGCTAATTGTCAATAGAGTACATTCTGATAAAGAAGGAATGGAAACATTTAAACGATTACGAACAGTAGTTAATCGTTTTTTAAACCGAGAAATTATTGAGTTCGGTATGATACCGGATGATCGCCAGGTTCATCAAGCGGTCACGAAACAGACGCCATTTATTTTTAACGAGAAAGCACCAGCTGCTAAAGCGTTACAACAAATGACGAGTCGTTTTGAGGAAAGACAATTTGAAGTAATTTCAGATAAACCTAAGACGCATTTTGTTTCGAAATTAAAGCGATTTTTGTTTGAAAGGTAGTGCTTGTTTATGAGCAAAATTAAAGTGCTTATTGTGGATGATTCGGCATTTATGAGAAAGCTCATTCAAGACTTTTTAACTGAGGATCCTAGAATGACTGTTGTTGGCTCAGCAAGAAATGGTGAGGACGCAATAAAAAAAGTGATAGAACTCGAGCCAGATGTAGTAACATTGGACGTTGAAATGCCGATATTAAATGGGATTGAGGCATTAAAACGAATCATGTCTGAGAAACCAACTCCAGTCGTTATGCTCTCGAGTACAACAAAACAGGGAGCAGAAAACACGATATTAGCGATTCAATATGGTGCAACTGATTTTATTACAAAGCCATCAGGTGCGATTTCTCTTGACTTGTATAAAGTGAAAGAAGAGTTGGTAGAAAAGGTAGTTTCTGCGAGTAAAGCTAATATTAAGCAGCTTGTGAAGCTGAACAGTCAAGAAAAAAACACTGTAAAAAAGCGTATGGGTTATAGTAAAATAGAACCAAGTAAAAAGAATCAATTCAATGCTTTGTCAGGAAAAAAACTAGTGTGTATAGGTACATCGACGGGTGGACCGCGTGCACTTCAACAAGTAATTACTAAGCTGCCAAAGACGATTGATGCCCCTGTTTTAGTAGTACAGCATATGCCAGCAGGATTTACGAAAAGTCTCGCTGTAAGATTAGACTCGATCTCCGAGGTTCATGTCAAAGAAGCTGAAGAAGGAGACATCATTCAAAAAGGAACAGTCTATATTGCACCAGGTGGTCTTCATCTAAAACTAAAATGGGTAGGAGCTAATTTAGCGATCCAATTAGATCAATCTCCACCAAGAAACGGCCATCGTCCCGCTGTAGATGTGATGTTTGAATCCTGTAGTGAGTTATCTGCCTATGCAAAGATCTCCGTCATCATGACTGGGATGGGGTCGGATGGTACAAAAGGGCTTATAAAGCTAAAAGAGTTAGGGAATGTAGTTGGCTATCGCGGAATCAGAGGAAACATCCATCGTTTTTGGAATGCCGAAAGCAGCTATTGCAACAAAGCTAGTGGATGAAGTTAAAAACGTTGATAATATTGCAGAAACAATAATGAAATATGTATAACTCCAAGGAGCTGTTGGGCATGGAAATGAGCCAATATTTAGAGGTTTTTATAGAGGAAAGTAAAGAGCATCTTCAGAACTGTAATGAACGATTACTTGATCTTGAAAAAAATCCAAGTGATCTTAGCATTGTTAATGATATTTTTCGCTCCGCACACACGTTAAAAGGAATGTCAGCAACGATGGGTTACGAAGACTTAGCTAGTCTTACTCATCAAATGGAAAACGTTTTGGACGCGATCCGAAACCAAAAAATATCTGTTACACCTGAAACTCTTGATGTTGTGTTTGAAGCTACAGATGATTTAGAGGCAATGGTGTTTTCGATTGCTGACGGAGGCGACGGAAAACGTGATGTTGCTATTGTAGTGGAAAAGCTTAAGTTGATTGAAAAGGGAGAAAGTCCAGCTGTATCTCAGAGTGCAAAGGAGGTAGCTGCCACATTAACTCCAGATGCTCCTCGTGCATTAAAAGGTGAATACGATGAGTTTGAGTATACGGTACTACAACAATCGATCGAACAAGGCTTTCAAACGTATGAAATTACGATTGCGCTGAGAGAGGACTGCTTGTTGAAAGCGGCAAGAGTTTTCATGGTATTCGAAGTGATTGAGAAGTTAGGAGAAGTCATTAAATCAACACCTTCCGTAGATCAGCTAGAAGAGGAACAATTTGATCAAGAGTTCACCGTAACGATTGTATCAAGGGAACCAATGTCTGATATTCAAAGCAAGGTGATGAAAGTATCCGAGGTTGATAGAGTTGACATTCACTCTCTATCCATTGAACAACTTCGTCCAACCGCAGAAACAACTCTTGAACCAATTAAACAGGAAGTAATCATTGCAGAAGAAGTAATAATAGAAGAACCTGCTCAACAAGAGGAACAGAAAAAGCAAACATCGGTGAAACAGGCTAGTAATAAAACGATTCGTGTAAATATTGAGAGACTAGATATTTTAATGAATTTGTTTGAAGAGCTTGTCATTGACCGAGGTAGATTAGAGCAAATCTCAAGAGATTTAAATAATTCCGAGCTTCATGAAACCGTGGAGCGAATGAGTCGAATTTCTGGAGATCTTCAAAATATTATCTTAAATATGCGAATGGTACCAGTGGAGACGGTATTTAACCGATTCCCAAGAATGGTACGACAATTAGCGCGGGATCTTGGGAAAAAGATTAATTTAGAAATTGTTGGTGCAGAAACGGAACTAGATCGTACCGTAATAGATGAAATCGGTGACCCTCTTGTCCACCTCATTCGAAACGCGTTAGACCATGGAGTGGAAACACCTGAGGTAAGAAAAGCGAAGGGCAAGAGTGAAGAAGGAACTGTTATCTTAAAGGCTTTCCATAGTGGAAACCATGTGTTTATTGAATTATCGGATGATGGTGCTGGAATTAACCGTGATCGAGTGTTAAATAAGGCACTAAAGAACGGAATTATTTCAGAACAAACGGCTGCCACGCTAACAGACAAGCAAGTATATGAATTGATCTTTGCATCAGGTTTCTCAACAGCAGAAAAAATCTCTGATGTATCTGGACGTGGTGTAGGCCTTGATGTTGTGAAAAACACAATAGAATCACTCGGCGGTACCGTGTCAATTGATTCGAAAGAAGGAGAAGGTTCTATATTCTCCGTTCAACTTCCGCTTACTCTTTCTATTATTTCTGTTATGTTAGTAGAAATTCAGAAGGAAAAATATGCAATCCCGCTTTCTTCAATTATTGAGACAGCCATTGTTAAAAAGGAAGATATTCTGAATGCACACAACCAAAAGGTAATTGATTTCAGAGGGAAAGTAGTTCCACTCTTATTTTTAAAGGATATTTTTGAAGTTCCTGTTTTTGAAGAAGAGGATGAGTTTTACTCTGTGATTATAGTAAGAAAAGGCGACAAGATGGCAGGTCTTGTGGTTGATTCCTTTATTGGACAGCAAGAAGTAGTGTTAAAGTCGCTAGGAAACTATTTAACAAATGTATTTGCTATTTCAGGAGCAACAATTCTTGGAGACGGACAAGTGGCACTCATTGTAGATTGCAATGCACTAATTAAATAACAACTAAAAGTGTGTCTAGCATGTTAGGAAAGAGGGGGAAGTCTCATGAGTGAGACATCAGTAGCAGATTTAAAACTTATAATCTTCCAAATTAAAAGGAAAAGAATATGCCATTCCTGTAAGTAAGGTTCGTTCTATTGAAAAGGTACAGCATATTACTAGAGTCCCTAGTAGCTCACATTTTGTAAAGGGTGTTATTAATTTAAGAGGAGTTGTCACTCCTATTATTGATTTGAGAAGTCGCTTTGGAATTGAAGAGGAATCTTATTCTGACAGTACAAGAGTTATTATTGTTACTTTAGAAGATATGGAGGTTGGCTTAATCGTAGACGCAGCCAACGACGTTCTAGATGTCCAAACAGAAGCAATAGAACCTCAGCCAGAAGTGGTTGGGACCGAAGAGACAAACTATATTAGTGGAGTGGTAAAGGTCGATAAACGTTTAATGATCTTACTTGACCTTGAAATGGTCTTAAATCCAGACGAAGTTAGAGCATCTCAAGGAATTGAAGGATAACCAAATGGGGTTTATTAGTAATCTTTCTTCTATTCATTTGGACATATTAAAAGAAATCGGCAATATTGGTGCGGGCCACGCAGCAACTGCGCTTTCTAAACTTTTAAATAAAAAGATAGATATGCAAGTTCCTCATGAAAATTGTAAGCTTTGATGAAATGATGGAACTATCGGGTGGTGCGGATCATGTGGTGGCAGCGGTGTTTCTCCGTATTGAAGGAGAAGCACCTGGCAGTATGTTTTTTGTCTTACCTCCTGAACAAGCAACGGTCTTCATTAAGCAGATGATAGGTGATGAAGAATTTACCTTTGATCAACTAGCTGAGAATGAAATAGCTACCTCCGCCTTGCAGGAACTTGGAAATATCTTATCTGGCTCCTATTTGTCTTCATTATCCGACTTTACTGGACTGGCCTTGTATCCATCTGTTCCTGCATTAAGCGTGGATATGGTCGGCGCAATTATAAGTTTTGGATTGATTGAACTTTCGCAGGTGAGTGATTATGCAATTGTTATTGATACAGCGCTAAATGAAGATGATGTTGAAATAAGTGAAAGTGTACGAGGGCACTTCTTCTTGTTACCTGACCCGGACTCCTTTCATATTATCTTTGAATCTTTAGGAGTTAGGGTTAATGGATGAAAAAGTTGAAATTATTAAGGTAGGCATAGCAGATATGAATGTAGTATCTGCTCCTAACCGAATTCGAACATCTGGACTTGGATCATGCGTGGGAGTGGTCATATATGATCAAGTAAAAGAGATTGCAGGCCTTGTTCATATTATGCTCCCTGATTCATCCCTTTCTAAAGCTGGTACGATGAATCTTGCAAAATATGCTGATACCGGGGTGAAGGAGCTTGTAAAAAAGCTCGTGCAATTAGGCGCAAGACCTTCCATGCTAAAAGCAAAAATTGCTGGTGGAGCGCAAATGTTTCAATTTAGCAATACAAGTGACCTGATGAGAATAGGTCCAAGAAATGTAGAAGCAGTTAAAAGAGAGTTGGCTGAGTTGAAAATTGCTATCATAGCAGAGGATGTTGGAGGTAATAGTGGGCGAACGATTGAGTTTTGTCCGAAGTCAAAAATCTTACACATCCGAACGGTTAACAAAGGCACTCAGGAATGGTAGAATAGAAAGCAATGAACGATCAGCCTTTTATTGGAATGGCTGATTTTTTTTGCAATTAAAAAATCGATTATTGTTTGAAAGAAATAAGGACTGTTTATATTAAGAAAGTATTTAATTTAACGATTGATTTGAACAATGTCGTTTGGAGGAGGAAACCATGGGACAGGCACCTTCGATCGAGGAACAAAACATATGGGAAAAATGGACTTCCAAAAGAGACAGTGATGCAGGTGATTTTTTAGTAAGAAAATATTTGCCGCTTGTAAGCTATCATGTCCAAAGGATTTCCGTTGGTTTACCGAAGAATGTTTCACGAGATGATTTAAAGAGCTTAGGAATGATTGGTTTATACGATGCGCTTGAAAAATTTGACCCTACAAGGGACTTGAAATTTGATACATATGCGTCCTTTCGTATTCGCGGAGCCATCATTGATGGGTTAAGAAAGGAAGATTGGCTCTCTAGAAATACAAGAGATAAAGCCAAACGAATTGAGCAAACCATTGAAAAGTTAGAACAAAAACTAATGAGAAATGTGACTTCTAAAGAAATCGCAGAAGAGCTAAATATGAGCGAAGACGATGTTCACAATACAATGAACGAGCATTTTTTTGCTAATGTATTATCAATTGACGAGCAACCGGATGGCGAGGAAAAAGAAGGAGCTGGATTCTCGTTAAAGGACGAACGCGCAGAAATTCCAGAGGAGACCATTATTAAAAATGAGTTAATCTCTGAGTTATCATCAATGATTTCTCATTTGAATGATAAAGAACAGCTTGTATTAAGCTTATTCTATCAGGAAGAGTTGACATTAACTGAGATTGGACAAGTGATGGATTTATCAACGTCAAGAATATCGCAAATACATTCAAAAGCCATTTTTAAGCTAAGACAAACATTACAAAAAATCGTTTAACAGAGGTTATTTTCATCCATACATAATAAATAGGGAGAGGGCAACCGGGTATGAGTTTAAAAGCAATCGAAATGCAAATTGCTCTTCCTAGGATGCAAGATGCTAGCAAGCTACAAGAACAATTACAGCAGCGGGGTCAGCAACAAAATGATGTTGCTGCAAACACCGTTGCTAAAGAAGTAGAAAAAAATAGAATCTCAGTTAATAAACATGAGCAAAAGGAACAGGTTCGCCTAAAGGATCATCAAAGAGATAAGAATGACAACCAACAGGGGAAGAGAAATAGAAAAAATAAAGAGAGTCAGCCAGTGAAAGAAGTTCATCCATATAAAGGAAACTTTTTTGACTTTTCCGGATAGAGGGATGATATGACGAGTGTATTTTTGTTTATTAGTATCTTATTAAATATTTTTGCTTTGTTTTCCATTGTGATTTTATACCTTCGTCAGTCAAAGCTTTTTGAAGTAGAGAAAAAACAACAAAGAATGATTGAGGAAATGGAAGATGTCATTTCAACATATTTAGCTGAGATGAAAGAAGAAAACGAAAGCTTTATTGAGAGAATGACAAGGGCAGCTAATAATCAGTCCAACAAGCAGGAAAAAAGAAAGAAAGAAGCTAGCATAGAATCAATACTTCCGAGTGCAGAGGAAGAGAAGGTCCGGTTTCCGGTTAAAAGTTCAAAGAGCCAAGCTGTTAAAGCTTACAAGTTAGGCGCTACACAGTCATTAACAGACGAAGATGTAGAGGTGCTTCTTCCAGACTTTAATGAGCCAGAAGACCCTGCTAACGACCTCAAAGTGGAAAAGGAAGTAGAGGAAACAGTACAAGAAGTAAAGACTGCACCAAAAGAAAAGAGCCTGCTAGAAGAAGTGGTACATTTACAAGAGCAAGGCCTTACCTATGAAGAAATTGCGAAAAAACTCCATAAAGGTCAGACAGAGATAGAACTTTTACTCAAATTTCGCCAAAATAATCAAGAATAAACTTGAATGTAGCATTTGATTATGCTATAGTAACTCTTGGTGTTAATACACACGTTCATGGATTTGGACAAAGGGTGCTGTTTCGACAGTTTTGTCTAAAGTTGAAATGGGCGGAGGAATATAAAAACCATTAGGAGGAAACAAACATGTCAGTAATTTCAATGAAGCAATTACTTGAAGCTGGTGTACACTTCGGACACCAAACTCGCCGCTGGAACCCAAAAATGAAGAAATATATCTTCACTGAGCGTAACGGCATCTACATCATCGATCTTCAAAAAACAGTTAAGAAGGTTGAAGAAGCTTATAACTGGGTAAAAGAACTAGCTGGTAACGGTGGAACAGTTCTTTTCGTTGGTACAAAGAAGCAAGCTCAAGACTCTGTAAAAGAAGAAGCGATCCGTTCAGGTCAGTACTATGTTAACCAACGTTGGTTAGGTGGTACTTTAACAAACTTCGAAACAATCCAAAAGCGTATTGCACGCCTTAAAGATATCGAAAGAATGGCTGAAGATGGTACATTTGATGTACTTCCTAAGAAAGAAGTTGTTCAACTGAAAAAAGAGCAAGAGCGCTTAGAAAAGTTCTTAGGCGGAATTAAAGATATGAAGCAACTTCCTGATGCTTTATTCATTATCGACCCTCGTAAAGAGCGTATTGCAGTTGCTGAAGCACATAAATTAAACATCCCTATCGTTGGTATCGTTGATACAAACTGTGATCCAGACGAAATTGATGTTGTTATCCCTGCAAACGACGACGCTATTCGTGCTGTTAAGCTATTAACTGCTAAGATGGCAGATGCTATTTTAGAAGCGAAGCAAGGCGAAGAAGTTACAGCGTAATACGTTTTGACCTGAGGAAACACTAGTTACTAAAAGGTGATAAGAGGGACCCCCTTTATCACCTTTTTTTAAAGAATAACACAATCTTTGACTAGCTTTTTTAAAGCTAGCTAACACTAAAATACATAGCTTTTAAGGAGGAAACTCACATGGCAGTAACGGCTCAAATGGTAAAAGAATTACGTGAAAGAACAGGCGCAGGTATGTTAGATTGCAAAAAAGCACTTCAAGCAACTGAAGGGGATATGGAACAAGCAATCGACTTCTTACGTGAAAAAGGTATGGCTAGCGCTGCGAAGAAGGCAGACCGTGTAGCGGCTGAAGGAACTACTTATATCCTTACTCAAGGAAACGAAGCAGTTATTCTAGAAGTTAACTCTGAAACAGATTTCGTTGCAAAGAACGAAGGTTTCCAAGTGCTAGTTAAGGAACTTGCTGAGCATATCCTAGCTAACAAGCCAGCTTCAGTAGAGGAAGTAAATGCACAAACAATGGCTAACGGCGCAACAGTTGAGTCATACGTAAACGCAGCTATCGCAAAAATTGGTGAGAAAATCTCTCTACGTCGTTTTGAAATCAAGTCTAAAGGCGACAACGATGCATTCGGTGCTTACCTACACATGGGTGGACGCATTGGTGTGTTAACAGTATTAGAAGGAACAGCTGACGACGCTGCTGCTAAGGATGTTTCAATGCACATCGCTGCATTAAACCCTAAGTATGTATCTCGTGACGAAGTTTCTGCTGAAGAAATTGAGCGTGAGCGTCAAGTTCTTACTCAACAAGCGCTTAACGAAGGTAAGCCAGAAAACATCGTAGCTAAAATGGTTGAAGGCCGTCTAAGCAAATACTTCCAAGACGTATGTGTGAACGACCAAGCATTCGTTAAAGACCCAGATCAAAAAGTAAAAGCTTTCGTAGAATCAAAAGGTGGAAAGATTCGCGAATTCACTCGTTACGAAGTAGGAGAAGGTATCGAAAAGCGTGCTGATAACTTCGCTGAAGAAGTAATGAACCAAGTTAAAGGTAACTAATAAAAGCGGAGACAGCTAGTTCTGAGCTGTCGCAGCTGGATATCTAGAGCGTCAACTCTATTCCTAGGGAACACACCTGTGTTCCCTATTTTTAAAGAAAGCTTAAAGTAGCAATATACATATGGAGGTTTCTATGACCAGTCCGAAATATAAACGCGTCGTACTAAAACTAAGTGGTGAAGCACTTGCTGGTGAGCAAGGATTCGGAATTAATCCGAAAGTAATTAAATCGGTTGCCGATCAAGTAAAGGAAATTGCGGATTTAGGTGTTGAAGTAGCCGTTGTTGTTGGTGGAGGAAATATCTGGCGAGGTAAAATTGGTGAAGAAATGGGTATGGATCGTGCGAATGCTGACTATATGGGTATGCTAGCCACAGTCATGAACTCATTAGCGCTTCAAGATAGTCTCGAACAGTCAGGTGTGGAAACGCGTGTACAATCCTCTATTGAGATGCGACAAGTAGCGGAACCTTATATTCGTAGACGAGCCATTCGTCATCTTGAGAAGAAGCGAGTGGTTATTTTTGCAGCAGGTACTGGAAATCCTTATTTCTCAACAGACACAACAGCTGCATTACGTGCTGCAGAAATCGAAGCAGAAGTCATTTTAATGGCGAAGAATAATGTAGATGGAGTATACTCTGCTGACCCACGTATTGATAAAACAGCAAAGAAATATGATGAGCTTTCTTATTTAGATGTACTTAAGGAAGGATTAGCTGTTATGGATTCAACTGCTTCTTCTTTATGTATGGATAATGATATACCACTTCTTGTTTTCTCTATTATGGAGCAAGGAAATATCAAACGTGCCGTAATGGGCGAATCCATTGGGACTATTGTGAGGGGGAAAAAATAATGCCGAAACAAATCGTTGCAAATGCAAAAGAACGTATGAATAAAGCTATCGGTGCTTACACTCGTGAGCTTGCTGGAATTCGTGCAGGACGTGCGAATGCATCTATGCTCGATCGAATTACGGTCGACTATTACGGAGCGCCAACTCCGATTAACCAACTTGCAGGTGTTTCCGTTCCAGAAGCACGTATGCTTGTGATTCAACCGTACGATAAATCTATTTTAGGCGATATTGAAAAAGCAATTTTAAAATCAGATATCGGTATTACTCCTTCAAATGATGGGAGCATCATTCGTCTTGCGATTCCTCAACTAACAGAAGAAAGACGTAAGGAATTGGTGAAAGTAGTCAAGAAGGAATCAGAAGAGGCAAAAGTTGCTGTCAGAAATATCCGTCGTGATGCGAATGACGAGTTGAAAAAGCTTGAAAAGAATGGTGAAATCACTGAAGATGACCAACGTGGTTATTCTGATGACATTCAAAAATTAACAGATGAGTATATTACAAAGGTTGACCAGCTAACAAAAGACAAAGAGAAGGAAATTTTAGAGGTTTAATGAACCGAGAGAATACCCTCTATTTATAGGGGGTTTTTCTGTTCTAATGAATTTGATTTCTTTTCCAAGTAGTGCTTTAGTTTTTTAGAGATATCTCTTCTCTTTTTTGGTATGATAAAAGCAGGCAAAATTAGGTACCTGCTTTTTTCATTACGCTCTTTTCTAGCGCTACAGTGTACAATCATTAAAAAAATAAATACATTGTGACTAGAGAAGAAGCATTATTACAACTAAATGTAGTCTTTTAGCCACATGATTACATTTTGGAGGAGCCGTCTTATGTTAGAGAAAATAAAGCTTTGGAAGAATAAACCTTCTTCTGAACTCGAGCGTCGGATAACAACAATAAAAAATCAATCCGTTCCTGCTCATATTGCTATTATTATGGATGGAAATGGCCGTTGGGCGAAAAAACGGGCGTTGCCTAGAATCGCGGGGCATCATGAAGGGATGAAGGTTGTCCGTAAGATAACGAAGCTTGCAAATGCATTGGGAGTGTCCACGTTAACTTTATATGCATTTTCAACAGAAAACTGGAAACGACCAAAAATGGAAGTTGATTACTTGATGAAGTTACCTGAGGAGTTTTTAGGAACTTTTCTCCCTGAATTAATCGAGGAAAATGTCCAAGTACGTATGATTGGATATAAGGAAAGTCTACCTGCTCATACGCTTAATGCAATTAATCGAGCGATTGAAGACACGAAGGACAATGATGGTTTAATATTAAATTTTGCTCTTAACTATGGAAGCAGAGCAGAAATTTTAGAAGCAGTAAAGAACGTCTTAAAAGACCACAAAAGTGGTATACTGACAGAGAATAATATAAATGAAGAAGTATTTTCAAACTACTTAATGACGAGTGAATTAAGTGATCCGGATTTACTCATTCGTACAAGTGGTGAAATACGGTTAAGTAACTTTATGCTCTGGCAATTAGCTTATACGGAGTTTTGGTTTACAGACGTGCTCTGGCCAGACTTCTCAGAAGAACACTTAGTCGAAGCAATCGAAGTATTCCAAAACCGTCAAAGGCGGTTTGGGGGAGTATAATAAAGGTGTTGACACAATAAGATGAAACAAAGAATTATTTCGGCAATTATATTTGGGGCGATATTTATACCTCTAGTAATTTTGGGTAAATTACCCTTTGTTTTATTAGTGTATGTTCTAGCAACTGTTGCACTGTATGAATTGTTAAAAATGAGAAGCATCCAATTAGTCTCCATTCCGGGGATTATATCAATGCTTGTCCTTTGGATCTTTTTAATACCGAAGCAGTTGCAAAATATTTTTGGACCTATGCACTATACCAAGGTTGAATTTGCCCTCTTAGCAGTTTTGCTGCTCTTAACTTACACAGTTGTAACAAAAAATCGTTTTACTTTCGATGATGTTTCCTTTTCGATAATGGCCACTCTATATATAGGAATGGGATTTTTCTATTTTATTGAAATTAGAGAAACGGCAGGACTGATGTTTATTTTTTATTCCTTATTTATCGTGTGGGCAACAGATTCCGGGGCGTATTTTATCGGTCGAGCAATGGGGAAAAATAAACTCTGGCCTGACATAAGCCCAAATAAAACAGTTGAAGGATTTATCGGCGGCATCGTATGTGCGGTAATAGTAGCTATCTTTTTTGCCTTATTCTCGCTTGAAACGGTATCTACAATAAGACTTGTTATAGTAACAGTTTTTTTATCTATTTTTGGACAGGTTGGCGATCTCGTCGAATCCGCATTGAAACGACACTATAATGTAAAAGATTCAGGCAATATAATGCCTGGACATGGTGGGATCCTAGATCGATTTGATAGCTTGCTGTTCGTTTGGCCGGTCTTATATTTTATTTTGTTACCGTAACAACATATACGGGAATCTTCTAGTAGGTTCTCGCTTTTGAATCGGAGTTGGAAAAATGAAGTACATAAGTTTATTAGGTGCAACTGGTTCTATCGGAACACAAACTCTTGATATAATAAAAGAGCACCCTACAGAATTCGTATTGGCAGCAATGTCAGTAGGGAGAAATATTGATTTAGCTAGAAAGCTTATAGCAGAATTTCATCCTGAATTAGTTTGTGTGTTAAATAAAGAAGATGCTGATTCTTTAAGGCTCGAATTTCCGAAAATTAAGTTTACCTATGGGTTCGAAGGGTTGAGTGAAGTAGCTGTATATAAGAAATCTACTATTTTGGTAAATGCAGTAATGGGTAGTGTGGGTCTAGAACCTACATTGCATGCGATTGAAGCTGGAAAAGCGATTGCCTTAGCCAATAAGGAGACTCTAGTTACAGCGGGTCATATCGTAATGAATGCTGTTCGTCGAAATCAGGTCCCTTTATTGCCAGTAGATAGTGAGCATTCTGCTATTTTTCAAGCGCTTCAAGGAGAATTTGAAAAAAATATAGGGAAGTTAATTTTAACCGCATCGGGTGGAAGCTTCCGAGACCGTAAACGGCGGGAGTTGGAGAATGTAACGGTACAAGATGCCCTCAATCACCCAAATTGGTCTATGGGAGCAAAAATCACGATTGACTCTGCTACTATGATGAACAAAGGATTAGAAGTCATTGAAGCACATTGGCTATTTGATATTCCCTATGAAAAGATTGATGTTGTTTTACATAAGGAGAGTATCATTCACTCTATGATTGAATTTCATGATAGTAGTGTCATGGCACAATTAGGGACTCCGGATATGAGAGTTCCGATCCAATATGCATTAACTTATCCTGATCGGTTACCATTAAAAACAGCTCAAACATTAAACTTAGCGAAAGTCGGTCAACTCCATTTTGCAGAAATGGACTTCGAAAGATTTCGCTGCCTAAAATTTGCTTATGATGCAGGAATTGCTGGAGGCACGCTTCCGACCGTTCTTAATGCTGCAAATGAAATAGCGGTTGAGGCATTTCTAAAAGGAAAGATCACCTTTTTGCAAATTGAAGATTTAATCGAAAATGCGTTAACGAACCATCAATCAATAATGGAGCCAAGTTTAGCAGAAATTAAAGCGGTTGACGATGAGACACGCAAGTATGTAAATTCACTTCTATAAAAAAGGGTGGTTATAATTTGAACACAGTCATAGCCTTTATCATTATTTTTGGGGCACTCGTATTTTTCCATGAATTAGGACATTTCATCTTTGCAAAACGAGCAGGTATACTTTGTCGTGAATTCGCAATTGGAATGGGTCCGAAAGTCTTTTCTTATCAAAAAGGAGAGACACTCTACACGATTCGTTTATTGCCGATTGGCGGATATGTTCGCATGGCTGGAGAAGATCCCGAGATGGCTGAAATTAAACCAGGCTACAGGGTTGGACTAATACTGGACAAGAACGAAGTGATTGAAAAGATCATACTAAACAACAAAGAAAAGTATCCGGATGCTAGGATCATTGAAGTGGAATATGCCGATATTGAACAAAAATTACAAATAAAAGGCTATGAAGAGGGAGAAGAAGATATTTTAAAAACCTTCTCTATTAGTCGAAATGCCTATTTAGTGGAGAACGGTACAGAAACACTGATTGCTCCCTACGATCGTCAATTTGTTTCTAAAACATTAGGTCAAAGAACAATGGCCATATTCGCTGGACCAATGATGAATTTTGTCTTAGCCTTTTTAATTTTTGTTGTTATTGCTTTATGGCAAGGAGTACCGACAAATGAGCCCATCTTAGGGAAGTTAACTCCTGATGGAATGGCTATGCAATCGGGTTTACAAGAAGGCGATAAGGTTCAAAGTATTGAAGGCGGTGAAATCTCTACATGGGAAGATGTAGTTGAAATTATTCGTCAAAACCCTGAAAATGAATTAGAGTTTTTGGTTTCTAGAAACGGGGAGGAGCTTGAAATTCCAGTTACACCAAAAGCACAAGATGTGGATGGTACAGAAATCGGAATCATAGGTGTGTATAATCCAATGGAAAAGTCACCTATTAAGTCCGTTACGTACGGGTTTAAAGAAGTATACTATTGGACAGTTGAAATTTTCTCTATGCTTGGAAAATTAATCGTTGGGCAATTTTCAATTGATGCACTATCTGGTCCGGTTGGAATTTATGAGTCAACTGCTACCGTTGCTAAATCTGGAGTTATGTATCTAATGAAGTGGGCTGGTATTTTGAGCATTAATCTTGGGATTATGAACTTGCTTCCAATTCCTGCTTTAGACGGTGGAAGATTGATGTTCTTTGCAGTAGAAGCATTGAGAGGAAAGCCGATTGATCGCCAAAAAGAAGGCATGGTACACTTTATTGGATTTGCTCTTTTGATGCTCCTAATGCTAGTAGTTACTTGGAATGATATACAAAGGATATTCCTTTAATCTGACATGAGGCTGTCCCATAAAGAGGTGTCAGACACTTCAAGGGGCAGCCTTAAAATATTAATTTAATAAAATGAATTGGTCGAAGAGGTGCTAGTAGATGAAACAGAGTATGACGCTAATCCCAACTTTAAGGGAAGTTCCAGCAGATGCCGAAATTAAAAGTCATCAGCTACTATTAAGAGCTGGTTTTGTTAGACAAAATGCTAGTGGGATATATAGTTATTTACCAATGGCCCAGCGAGTACTAAAAAAGATTGAGACAATTGTTCGTGAAGAGATGGATAACGCAGGAGCTGTGGAACTGCTTATGCCTGCGATGCAACAAGCAGAACTTTGGCAAGAATCAGGTCGTTGGTACACCTATGGACCTGAATTGATGAGATTGAATGACCGCCATGATAGAGAGTTTGCTCTTGGGGCAACTCATGAGGAAGTCATCACTAGTTTAGTAAGAGACGAAGTAAAATCTTATAAGCGACTGCCGTTAGCGCTTTACCAAATTCAAACAAAGTTTAGAGATGAGAAAAGACCACGTTTTGGTTTACTTCGTGGGAGAGAGTTTATCATGAAGGATGCTTACTCTTTCCACTCTTCTCAAGAAAGTCTTGACCAAGTATATGATCGTTTATTTTCTGCCTACTCAAATATTTTTAGCCGTTGCGGTTTGGACTTCCGGGCTGTTATAGCGGATTCTGGAGCCATGGGTGGAAAAGATACGCACGAGTTTATGGCGTTATCTGATGTAGGAGAAGATACGATTGCCTATTCAGATACGTCAAACTATGCCGCTAATATCGAAATGGCTCCGGTAGTCAACACATACGAAAAATCCGATGAGCCACAAAAAGAGATGGAAAAGGTTCTGACTGAAAATAAGAAATCAATTGAAGAAGTAGTATCATTTTTAAATATTGACGCATCAAAGTGCATTAAATCTTTACTGTTTAAAGTGGATGATCAACATGTACTGGTGCTTGTTCGTGGCGACCACGAAGTGAATGATATTAAGTTAAAGAACTTATATGCAGCGAGCATCGTTGAACTAGCCACTCCAGAAGAGACGAAGGAAATCCTTGGTTGTTCAATTGGTTCACTAGGGCCAGTTGGCGTAAATAAAGTGGAGATTGTTGCAGATTCAGCCGTTCAAGCAATTGTTAACGGAGTATGCGGAGCAAACGAAGAACACCATCACTTCATCAACGTGAATGCAGATAAAGATTTTTCGGTAACAAAGTACGCGGATATTCGTTTTATTCAAGAAGGAGATCTATCTCCAGATGGTCAAGGCAAAATTGTTTTCGCCAAGGGAATAGAAGTAGGGCATGTATTTAAACTTGGAACTCGTTATAGTGAAGCGATGAATGCTACCTATTTAGACGAGAACGGAAAATCACAGCCAATGATTATGGGTTGTTATGGTATTGGTGTATCTAGAACATTAGCTGCTGTGGCCGAGCAATTCAATGATGAAAATGGACTCGTATGGCCAGCACAAATTGCACCTTTTGAAGTACATTTGATTCCAATCAACTTAAAAGATGAAGCTCAGGCGAAACTAGCATCAGAGTTATATGAACAATTAAAAGCTCAGGCGTTAGAAGTTCTTATGGACGACCGTGCTGAAAGACCAGGAGTTAAGTTTGCTGATTCCGATCTTATAGGTCTACCTGTACGTGTTACCGTTGGTAAAAAAGCTGCTGAAGGAATTGTAGAACTTAAAGTCCGCAAAACGGGTGAAATGCTAGAAGTTCACAAAGACGACCTTCTACAAACAGTTGCAGGGTTATTAAAATAAATAATTAGGTATCGGATCCGCTAACCACGGATCCGATTTTTTTCCCATTGATTGGTTATATGTTAAAAAGGCTTTCAATAATTTCTTTATGTTATAATAACTACTAGTTTGACTAGAGATGAAATGGAGAGGAGAGAGTTGATGAACGGATCATCTGGTAAGGAACGATTCCAACTATTGCTCCAGCAGCTACAACTAACGGATGACAGGATCATGCCGTATTTTCAAGATGCTATAATTGACAAAGTATTAATTGAAAAATCTAAAAAACAATGGAGTTTTTATTTTTCTTTTGAGAAGATTTTACCTATTAACGTCTATCAAACGTTTACAAATAAATTACAAACAACCTTCTCACATATTGCCTCAATTTCTTACAACATACAGGTAAGGGATCAGCAGGTGACTGAGGATTTAATACTTGAATATTGGAACAGTTGCATCCAGCAAATTGATGGTATTTCACCTCCATTAATTAAGCTACTAAATGAACAAAAGCCAAAAGTCCAAGGCTCAAAAATCACCATCTTTGTTGGCAATGAACTCGAAGGCTTAGCCATAAAAAGGAAATATGCAAGCTTTATTTCCGATGCCTACGGCTTTTTCGGATTTCCCCAAGTGGTGATTGATACTGAGATCAACACTGAAGCCTCTACGGAACAATATGAGCAATTTATTGAGGCGAAAATGAGGGAAGACAAAGAAAGAGGTATGCAGGCAGCGATCGAGATGGACAAGCAGGAAGCAGAGAAAGAGGCTGCCGGAGGTACGGGTGAATACACCGGTCCATTAACCATTGGATTAACGATTAAAGATGATTCTGATTTTAGAAAAATCGAAGAAATTGTTGATGAAGAACGCAGAGTCGTTGTCGAAGGGTATATTTTTGCTGCTGAAACAAGAGAGCTTCGGAGTGGGAGAACTCTATTAACCTTTAAAGTTACTGATTATACAAGCTCGATCATGGTGAAAATGTTCTCTCGTGATAAAGAGGATGCCGCTAATTTCCAAAACGTGAAAAAGGGCATGTGGGTGAAAGTAAGAGGAAGTATCCAAAACGATACATTCGTACGTGATCTAGTTATGATTGGAAACGATATTAATGAAATTAAGCCAATTGAACGACAGGACACTTCTTCTGAAAAGCGTGTAGAGCTTCATCTCCACACACCAATGAGCCAAATGGATGCTGTGTCACCAGTTAGTGCATTAGTGTCTCAAGCAAAAAAATGGGGACATAAAGCAATTGCCATTACAGACCATGCGGTAGGGCAATCCTTTCCGGAAGCATTTGGAGCCGGGAAAAAGAACGATATTAAAATTCTTTACGGGGTGGAAGTGAATCTCGTAAATGATGGTGTACCGATTGCTTATAACGAAGCGGAGAGACTGTTAGCAGAAGAGACGTATGTCGTATTTGACGTTGAGACAACGGGTTTATCAGCCGTTTATAATACCATTATCGAACTTGCTGCGGTGAAGATTAAAAATGGAGAAATCATTGACCGATTTGAATCGTTCGCTAACCCGCATCATCCATTATCTGCAACAATAATGAATTTAACGGGAATTACCGATGATATGCTAAAGGAAGCTCCAGAGGTAGAAGAGGTTCTTGGGAAATTTAAAGAGTGGACAGGCGATGACATACTTGTTGCTCACAACGCATCTTTCGATATGGGATTTTTGAATGTTGGTTACAAGAAGTACGGTCTCGGACGAGCTGAGAACCCAGTCATCGATACGTTAGAGCTTGCACGTTTCTTATACCCTGACATGAAGAATCACCGTTTGAATACGTTAGCAAAGAAATTTAATATCGAATTAACACAGCATCACCGTGCGATATACGACACAGAAGCTACTGGTTATCTGCTCTTAACGATGCTTAAGGATGTAATGGAAAAAGGAATTCAGTATCATAATCAACTGAATGACAATATGGGTCAAGGTAATGCCTATCAACGGGCAAGACCATATCACTGTACGCTTTTAGCACAAAATGATGTGGGGTTAAAGAACTTATTTAAGCTCATTTCTATTTCTCATCTAAATTATTTTTATCGAGTTCCGAGGATCCCGCGCTCTGTATTACAGAAGCATCGTGAAGGAATTTTGATTGGTTCTGGCTGTGACAAGGGTGAAGTATTCGAGGGTATGATGCAAAAGGCTCCAGAAGAAGTAGAAGAGCCAGCACGTTTCTACGATTACATCGAGGTACATCCAAAAGCGGTATATGCTCATTTATTAGAGTTAGAGCTAGTTAATGATGAAAAATCATTAGAGGATATTATAGCAAATATTGTGAAACTTGGTGAAAAGCTAGAGATTCCTGTTGTCGCAACTGGAAATGTACATTACCTTAACCCGAATGATAAAATTTATCGAAAAATCTTAGTAAACTCTCAAGGTGGAGCAAATCCGCTTAATCGACATAATCTACCTGATGTTCATTTCCGTACAACTAATGAGATGCTAGATGCATTTTCGTTTTTAGGAAAAGAAAAAGCACGTGAGATAGTTATTACGAATACAAATAAAATTGCTGATATGATAGATACGATTAAGCCGATTAAAGACGACTTGTATACACCGAAAATTAAGGGTGCAGACGAAGAAATGCGTCAAATGAGTTACGATATGGCAAGAAGAATTTATGGTGATGAACTTCCAGAAATAGTGGAGGCAAGACTGGAGAAAGAACTGAAGAGTATTATTGGTCACGGGTTTGCTGTTATCTATTTGATTTCGCATAAGCTCGTGAAAAAATCACTTGATGATGGGTACCTAGTAGGTTCGCGTGGATCGGTTGGTTCTTCTCTTGTTGCTACGATGACAGAGATAACGGAAGTGAATCCATTACCACCACATTATGTTTGTCCAACATGCAAGCATTCGGAGTTCTTCAATGACGGTTCAGTTGGTTCTGGTTTTGACTTGCCGGATAAGGACTGTCCAAATTGCGGAAGCAAATACAAAAAAGATGGACACGATATTCCGTTTGAGACCTTCTTAGGTTTCAAAGGTGATAAAGTTCCCGATATCGATTTGAACTTCTCCGGAGAGTATCAACCACGTGCGCATAACTATACGAAGGTGCTGTTCGGTGAAGATTATGTATATCGTGCCGGGACAATCGGTACGGTTGCTGATAAAACTGCTTTCGGATACGTGAAGGCTTACCAGCAAGATAATAATTTGCAAATACGTGGGGCTGAGGTGGAAAGATTAGCCATGGGTTGTACGGGTGTAAAAAGAACAACGGGTCAGCATCCAGGGGGTATTATCGTTGTACCAGATTATATGGACATATACGATTTTAGCCCAATCCAATTCCCTGCAGATGATAAAACGTCTGAATGGAAAACCACCCACTTTGACTTCCACTCGATTCACGATAACTTATTAAAACTCGATATTCTAGGGCACGATGATCCGACCGTAATTCGTATGCTTCAGGACTTGAGTGGAATTGATCCAAAGACCATTCCAACCGATGATCCTGAAGTAATGAAAATATTCAGTGGAACGGAAGCGCTAGGAGTAACGGAAGAACAAATCATGTGTAAAACTGGAACGCTTGGTATTCCCGAGTTCGGAACACGTTTCGTAAGACAAATGCTCGAAGATACAAAGCCGACTACTTTCTCAGAGTTGGTCCAGATTTCGGGACTTTCTCACGGAACGGATGTATGGTTAGGAAATGCGCAAGAGCTAATCCACAACAGTATCTGTAACCTGAGTGAAGTTATCGGCTGTCGTGACGACATCATGGTTTATCTAATCTATCAAGGATTAGAGCCATCATTTGCTTTTAAGATTATGGAGTCCGTTCGTAAAGGAAAAGGCTTAAGTGATGAGATGGAAGAAGAGATGCGAAAGAACGAAGTGCCGGAATGGTATATTGATTCTTGTAAAAAGATCAAATACATGTTCCCGAAGGCCCACGCAGCAGCTTACGTTCTAATGGCCGTAAGGATTGCTTACTTCAAAGTGCACCATCCAATCCTTTATTACGCAGCCTATTTTACTGTTAGAGCTGAGGATTTTGATATTGATGCGATGGTAAAAGGTTCTTCAGCGATCCGAGCAGTAATTGAAGAAATTAATTCAAAAGGATTAGATGCGTCAACCAAGGAAAAAAACACCTTAACCGTCCTTGAATTGGCATTAGAGATGAATGAACGAGGCTTCTCTTTTGCAAAGGTAGATTTGTACCGTTCGAGTGCCACGGAATTCATTATTGAAGGAAATAAGCTAATTCCTCCATTTAATGCCATTCCTGGTCTAGGTACGAATGCGGCACTTAACATCGTAAAGGCTCGTGAAGATGGAGAATTCTTATCTAAAGAAGATCTTCAGCAAAGAGGAAAGGTTTCAAAGACAATTATTGAGTATCTCGATAACCACGGATGTCTGGAATCCTTACCTGATCAAAACCAACTTTCATTGTTTTAGAAATGGTATGAAAGTTGGTGTCTCCCTAGTGAAAACCGGTATTGCATTTGCATAAACGGTATGGTTATGGTATAGTTTTATTGGAAATACTAAGAATAACTCTCGTTTACAAGAGTGGGGCCTTCCCCGCTCTTTCGTGTTGTATGGACTCTATTTTAGGAGATTAACTACTTTAGGTTGGTTAGGAGGAATAAAATGAGCAAGGTAATTGAAGTAGTTGAACAAATCGTAGAACCAATTGTTAATGACCTCAACCTTGAATTAGTTGATATTGAATATGTGAAGGAAGGAAAAAGCTGGTTTCTTCGCGTGTTTATAGATAAAGAGCAAGGCATTGACATTGAAGAGTGTGGAATGGTAAGTGAAAAATTAAGCGAAAAGCTTGATGAGCTTGATCCTATTCCTTATAACTATTTCCTTGAAGTTTCTTCTCCTGGTGCAGAGCGTCCATTGAAGAAACAGAAGGACTATGAAAAAGCGGTTGGGAAAAATGTACATATTAAAACGTACGAGCCTATCGATGGTGAAAAAGTATTTGAAGGCGTGCTAACGAACTTTACGGGAGACACCGTAACAGTTGAAGTGAAGATTAAGACGAGAAAGAAAACGATTGAAATACCTTTTGAAAAGGTTGCAAGTGCTCGCCTAGCGGTGACTTTCTCATAATTCATATAACAAATTCACATGAGAGACATTTAGAGTGTTAAAGGGGGACCATTTTCATGAGCAGTGAATTATTAGATGCTCTTATTTTGCTTGAAAAGGAAAAAGGAATTTCACGAGATGTGATAATTGAGGCAATTGAAGCAGCGCTTATCTCTGCTTATCGTAGAAATTTCAATCAAGCGCAAAACGTTCGAATCGATTTAAATTTAGGTGTTGGAACGATGCGTGTTTTTGCTCGTAAAGAAGTCGTAGATGAAGTATTCGACCCAAGACTTGAAATTTCTTTAGAGGAAGCTAGACGAATCAATCCAAATTACATGATTGAAGATGTGGTAGAGCTTGAGGTAACACCTAAGGATTTTGGACGCATTGCTGCACAAACAGCAAAGCAAGTGGTTACGCAACGAGTTCGTGAAGCAGAAAGAGGAATTATTTACTCTGAATTTATCGACCGTGAAGAAGATATTATGACAGGTATTGTCCAACGTTTGGACTCCAAGTTTATCTATGTGAGCTTAGGGAAAATTGAAGCAATTTTACCAGCAAACGAACAAATGCCTAATGAGCGTTACAAGCCTCATGATCGTATTAAGGTGTTTATTACAAAAGTAGAAAAAACTACCAAAGGCCCACAAATTTTTGTTTCAAGAACACATCCAGGTCTTTTAAAGAGACTATTTGAGATTGAAGTTCCAGAAATCTATGATGGAACAGTTGAAATCAAATCAGTTTCTCGTGAAGCAGGTGACCGCTCAAAAATCTCTGTTCATTCTGATAATCCAGAAGTTGATCCAGTAGGAGCATGCGTGGGTCCAAAAGGTGCTCGTGTTCAAGCAATTGTCAACGAGTTAAAGGGAGAAAAAATCGATATTGTGAAATGGTCGGATGATCCTTTTGTATTTGTAGCAAATGCTCTCAGCCCATCTAAAGTTCTTGACGTAATCGTCAATGAAGATGAAAAGGCAACAACAGTAGTTGTTCCCGATTATCAACTGTCACTCGCAATTGGTAAAAGAGGCCAAAATGCGCGTTTAGCGGCTAAGTTGACCGGTTGGAAAATTGATATTAAATCAGAAACAGATGCAAGAGAAGCTGGTATTTTCCCTCGTGAAGAAGGAATTCTTTCGTTTGATGATGAAGAGGAAGATGCACACGCAGATACCGATTTACATTTAGAGTACGTAGAAGAGCAGGAGTAAGAAAGGGGTGGATGATGGTTGAACAGAAATAGGAAGGTTCCATTAAGAAAATGTGTTGCTACCGGAGAAATGCGACCGAAGAAAGAACTTGTTCGCATCGTTCGCTCGAAGGAAGGCGAGGTCTCCATCGACTTAACCGGTAAAAAGTCGGGTCGAGGTGCCTACCTTACGAAAGAAAAAGAAGCTATTCTTTTAGCGAAGAAAAAGAATATATTATCGAATCAATTGCAAGTTCAAGTAAACGATTCTGTGTACGAAGAATTATTGAAGCTTGTTGAGAAGGAGAATTGACAATCCGAATGAAGCAAAATCAGTGGATGTCATTGCTTGGCTTAGCCAATCGAGCGCGTAAAGTGATTTCTGGGGAGGAACTTTCTATTAAGGAAGTTCGTAGCAATAAAGCGAAGTTAGTTTTGCTTTCAGCAGATGCATCCCAAAACACACAGAAAAAAGTGACAGATAAATGCAAATCCTATAACATTCCTTGTAAAATAGTTGAGAACCGCTTTTTACTCGGTCAAGCGATCGGAAAAGAAGCCCGTGTAGTCGTGGCCGTTCTAGATGAAGGATTTGCCAAGAAGCTAAAGACGTTGCTCGATTAATTCTAGCGGGGGTGTAAACATGAGTAAAATGCGAGTGTATGAATATGCAAAAAAACATAATGTTTCGAGTAAGGAACTCATTACAAAATTAAAAGATATGAATATCGAGGTTTCTAACCATATGACAATGATTGAAGATGATACTGTTAAAAAGCTAGATGAACAATATGCTAAGGGTAGTAAAGAAGAAAAGAAGGAAGCTCCAGAGCAGACTCAAGCACAACAACAAAAGCCTGTTGCAGCTCAAGTACAATCAAAAGCAAAGGCTAGTGCTTTTGATGAGGACGACGACCGTAATGTGGCTCCTTCGAAAGTAAAAGTAAAAACAGCTCCAAAGGCAGTTCAAGGGAAAAAAGGTACCCAAGAAAACCAATCAAAAGAAACAAAAGCTTTTAATGGTAAAAAGGGTAAAAACCAACAAAGAGGTCGTGTACAACACCAGTCACAGCCACCACAGCCTCCAAAAAAGAAAGAATTACCTGCAAAAATCACCTTTACAGAATCACTTACAGTGGCTGAATTAGCTAAAAAGCTTCACCGTGAACCATCTGAACTCATTAAGAAATTGTTCTTACTAGGTGTAATGGCTACCATTAACCAATCACTTGATAAGGATGCAATTGAACTAATTGCAGCTGAATATGGTGTGGAAGTGGAAGAAGAAATCAAGATTGATGTTACTGATCTTGAAGTATACTTCACAGAAGATAACGAAGCGGAGTTAGTGGAAAGACCTTCTGTTGTAACCATTATGGGTCACGTTGACCACGGAAAAACAACTTTGCTTGATTCAATCCGTAACACAAAGGTTACTGCTGGAGAAGCAGGCGGTATCACTCAGCATATCGGTGCTTACCAAGTAGAAGAAAATGGTAAGAAAATTACATTCCTTGATACACCAGGTCACGCTGCTTTCACAACGATGCGTGCGCGTGGGGCAAAAATTACGGATATTACGATTTTAGTAGTTGCAGCAGATGACGGGGTTATGCCACAAACGATTGAAGCGATTAATCACGCAAAAGCCGCTGAGGTTCCGATTATTGTTGCTGTGAACAAAATGGATAAAGAAAGTGCAAACCCTGATCGTGTTATGCAGGAGTTAACAGAATATGGTTTAGTTCCTGAAGCATGGGGTGGAGACACAATTTTCGTTCCACTATCAGCCTTAAAAGGAGAAGGAATCGACAATTTATTAGAAATGATCCTTCTTGTTGGAGAAGTAGAGGAATATAAAGCGAATCCAAATCGTAAGGCAATCGGTACAGTTATTGAAGCTCAGCTAGATAAAGGTAGAGGTTCGGTTGCTACACTTCTAGTTCAAAACGGTACATTACGAATTGGAGATCCAATCGTTGTAGGTACAACTTTTGGACGTGTTCGTGCAATGGTTAATGACCTTGGTCGTCGTGTGAAAGAAGCTGGTCCATCTACTCCTGTGGAAATTACAGGTTTAAATGATGTTCCGCATGCAGGAGATCGCTTTGTAGTGTTTGAAGATGAAAAGACAGCTCGTCAAGTGGGTGAAGCACGTTCACAGCTTGCTATCCAAGCATCTCGTTCTGAAAAGACACGTGTAAGTCTTGATAACTTATTTGAACATATGAAGCAAGGCGAAATGAAGGATATTAACCTTATTGTGAAAGCTGACGTTCAAGGTTCGGTTGAAGCACTTGCTGCTGCACTTCAAAAGATTGAAGTTGAGGGTATAAATGTAAAAATCATCCACACTGGTGTTGGTGCGATCAATGAATCAGATATTACTTTAGCAGCGGCATCAAATGCGATTGTTATTGGATTTAACGTTCGTCCAGATAATAATGCAAAGCGCGCGGCAGAAGCGGAAGAAGTAGATGTTCGCTTGCACCGTATCATTTATAAAGTAATTGAAGAAATTGAAGCAGCGATGAAAGGGATGCTTGATCCTGAATTCGAAGAGAAGATCACCGGGCAAGCTGAAGTTCGTCAAACATTCAAAGTATCGAAGGTTGGTACGATTGCAGGATCTTATGTTACGGATGGAAAAATCGCTCGTGGCAGTGGAATCCGTGTCATTCGTGATGGAATCGTGGTATTTGAAGGTGAAATCGACGCCCTTAAGCGTTTCAAGGATGATGCTAAGGAAGTATCTCAAGGGTATGAGTGCGGAATTACCATCAAAAACTACAACGATGTAAAAGAAGGGGACGTAATCGAAGCCTTCGTTATGCAAGAAGTGGACCGTAAATGATCATTGGCTTAGCCGCCTGTGAATGCCTCATTTATGATGCCCATTCTTTAAAAGACAAAAGAGCTGTCCTTCAACGGATTATCACAAGGCTCAGACAACGATACAATTTGTCTGTTGCAGAGGTTGATTATCAAGATACATGGCAACGTACCAAAATCGCTATTGTGTCAGTTGCATCCTCAAAAGTAGCCGTTGAAAGAGAACTGCAGCATTCATTAAAGTTAATTGATTCATTTCCAGAAATCGAACGCACAATAACGGACTTGGAATGGATATAATAACATAAACGAGGGGAGATTCTCTCCTCTCTATATGCATGTGTATCATGCGTAAAACAAATAGATAAATCGTTCCCTAAAAACAGTGCTATTTTAAAAGCATTGTTTTCAAAGGATGACAAAGAGGTGACTACCATGAGCCTTAGATCTAATCGAGTTGGAGAACAGATGAAGAAAGAACTTGGGGAAATTATTGGACGAAAAATAAAGGACCCACGTATCGGCTTTGTGACTGTTACAGATGTACAAGTAACAGGTGATCTTCAACAAGCAAAGGTGTTTATTTCTGTGTTAGGTGATGACCTTCAAAGAGAGAATACACTGAAGGGTTTAGCTAAAGCAAAAGGATTTATTCGTTCGGAAATTGGGCAGAGAATTCGTCTTAGAAAGACTCCTGAAATTACATTTGAATTCGATGAATCGATTGACTATGGAAATCGAATCGAAAATCTTCTGTATCAAATTAAGGAAGAGACGAAGGAAGAACAGACCGAACGAGAAGATTGATCAAAGAGGATAGACATCATGTCTATCCTTTTTTCTAATTGAAAGACCAGGAGGAACAGAAATGGAAGGGATTTTGCCATTATTTAAGCCTAAAGGAATGACATCTCACGATTGTGTCTTTAAGCTTAGAAAAATACTGCGAATGAAGCGGATCGGACATACAGGTACGCTTGATCCTGAAGTAGATGGAGTGTTACCGATTTGCCTTGGACGAGCAACCAAGGTGGCTGAATACATAACAGATGCAGGAAAAGTATACGAGGGTGAAGTAACAATTGGCTTTGCTACAACAACCGAGGATGCGACGGGTGAGGTGATTGAAAGGAAAGACATTGAAACACTGATTACTCGCGAGCAAGTGAAAGCTGTGTTATCGGAACTAACAGGTGAGATTTCTCAGACTCCACCTATGTACTCAGCAGTCAAGGTGAATGGAAAACGTTTGTATGAGTATGCAAGAAAAGGCATTGAAGTGGAACGCCCTACGAGACAAGTGACGATCTATTCGATTGAGCTTTTAGATGACCGTGAAGTGTTTGAAGGAGAAACCATTTCCTTTAAATTTCGTGTTGCTTGTAGCAAGGGAACATATATTAGGACATTAGCTGTTATGATTGGAGAACGATTAGGTTACCCTGCTCATATGTCTGACTTAAGACGCACCGAGTCAGCGTCATTTTCTCTTGATGACTGTAAGACGCTATCGGAAGTAGAGGAAATGGTAAATAACGGAACGATATTAAACGCTTTATATCCTATTGAAAGAGCACTTATTCATTTGCCGAAATATCAAATAAGTGATAAATTAGTTGAGAAAGTGAAAAATGGTGCAGTTCTTGAAACTCCTGAAATACTTCAAGATATTAAACAACCCGTCGTTCTTGAAACGATGGATCATAAAGCGCTGGCTATATACATGCACCATCCTCATAAGCCTAATCTAATGAAGCCAACAAAGGTACTACATATAGAGAATTAGGTTGGTAAAGAAAGGGAGAAAGCTTGTGGAAGTTTTAAATATTACACATCCTCATCAATTCTCAAAGGATATGTTTCAACCAATGGTCGTTGCTCTTGGTTATTTTGATGGGGTTCATTTAGGCCATAAAAGAGTGATCGATACGGCTGCAAAAATAGCCAAGGAAAAGGGAATAAAAAGTGCGGTAATGACATTTACTCCACATCCATCCGTTGTACTCAAAAAGGTGGAAAAGGTTGAATATATTACCCCGTTAGAAGAAAAGATCAAAATTATTTCTGAACAACAGGTTGATTACCTGTTTGTTGTGAATTTTACTAGTGAATTTGCCAATCTTCTGCCACAGGAGTTTGTCGACCAATACTTGATAGATCTAGGTGCTGTTCACGTTGTCGCTGGGTTTGATTATTCTTACGGAAAGCTTGGTAAGGGTACGATGGAAACTCTACCGTTTCATTCAAGACAAGCATTCACCTTTACGGTTGTGCCTAAGCTTGAAAGTCACGATGAAAAAATTAGTTCAACTTTAATCAGAAACCATATAAAAGAAGGTCAACTTGACACACTTCCGGAATTACTCGGCCGTTACTATACGACAACAGGAATAGTTGTACACGGTGACAAAAGAGGAAGAACGATTGGGTTCCCTACAGCAAATATTGACTTAAATGAGGAATATATCCTGCCACCACTTGGTGTTCACGCTGTAAGAATGCTTGTAAATGGGAAATGGCAAGAAGGTGTTTGTAATATCGGGTTTAAACCAACTTTTAATAAGGAAAAATCGAATAAGCCGAGTGTAGAAGTCCATATTTTTGACTTTAATGATCAAATATATGGAGAGTATGTAACGATTGAATGGCATAAATACCTTCGTTCAGAACAGAAATTCACAGGAATTGATGAACTTGTGGCACAAATCGAGCGAGATAAACAAAATTCACTGCTCTACTTTGAAAATTCAAAGACTAAGCCTTGCAATTTGTCATAAAAAAGTGTATTCTAAGAAACGTACGAAATGAACCTTTGCTTGGCTAGTCGAGTCACCGACGCTGGCTCAGTAACAGGGGATTTGAAATAATAGGAGGTGAAACGGATGGCAATCACTAAAGAACGTAAAAATGAACTTATTAATGAGTACAAAACTCATGAAAGCGACACTGGATCTCCAGAAGTTCAAATCGCTGTCCTTACTGAGGAAATCAACAACTTAAATGAACACTTACGTACTCATAAGAAGGACCACCACTCACGTCGCGGTCTTTTAAAAATGGTAGGTAGACGTCGTAACTTATTAACATACCTTCGTAACAAGGATGTTACTCGTTACCGTGAATTAATCACGAAGCTTGGCTTACGTCGCTAATCTTTAAAGCGGGATTCTTTCCCGCTTTTTTGTTAGCAATAAATTTCTATCAATAAGCTTTTTAAGTATTCATAATTATGTACATACTATAGAATATTCGCCTATATTCTTATATTTGTTCTCCATTACGGGTTAGAACAATTTATATACATGTAATTACACGTTAACATACCAAAGAGAATTGGTAGAGAGGGGTAAAAAATGGGACAAGACAAGAAAATCTATTCAATAGATTGGGCTGGTCGTAAGCTTTCCGTGGAAATTGGACAGCTTGCTAAACAAGCAAACGGCGCTGTGCTCGTTCGCTATGGCGATACAGCAGTACTTAGTACGGCTACAGCATCGAAGGAACCGAAGAAACTCGATTTCTTTCCATTAACAGTAAACTATGAGGAGCGTCTATACGCGGTTGGAAAAATTCCTGGTGGATTTATTAAACGTGAAGGACGTCCGAGTGAGAAGGCAATACTAGCTAGTCGCTTAATTGACAGACCGATCCGTCCATTGTTTGCTGATGGATTTCGTAATGAAGTTCAAGTAGTTAGTATGGTAATGAGTGTGGATCAAGACTGCTCATCTGAAATGGCAGCTATGTTTGGTTCATCTCTTGCACTTTCTGTTTCAGATATTCCTTTTGAAGGTCCAATTGCAGGTGTTACAGTTGGCCGCATCAATGGTCAATTTATTATCAATCCTTCTGTTGCAGAAACAGAAAAGAGCGATATGCACTTAGTTGTAGCTGGAACAAAAGATGCCATTAACATGGTTGAAGCTGGTGCAGAAGAAGTACCAGAAGAAACGATGCTTGAAGCGATAATGTTTGGACATGAAGAAATCAAAAGATTAATCGCATTCCAAGAAGAAATTGCAGCTGAAATCGGAAAAGAAAAGACAGAGGTTGTTTTATATCAACTTGATGCTGATCTTGAAGCGGAAATTCGTGGAATGTGTGAAGCGGATATGATTAAAGCTATTCAAGTTCAAGAAAAGCACGCTCGTGAAGATGCTATCCGTGCTGTAAAGGATACGGTTATTGCAAAATACGAGGAAGAAGAAGCAGCAGACGATGACTTAAAACAAGTGAAACAGATTTTAGATAAGATGGTTAAAGGTGAAGTTCGCCGTTTGATTACAGAAGAAAAGGTAAGACCTGATGGACGTAATCCAGAAGAGATTCGCCCGCTATCATCAGAGGTAGATTTGCTTCCACGTACACATGGTTCAGGTCTGTTCACACGTGGACAAACTCAAGCATTGAGTATTTGTACACTTGGGGCCTTAGGAGATGTACAAATCTTAGATGGATTAGGAATTGAAGAAGAAAAACGTTTCATGCACCATTATAACTTTCCGAATTTCTCAGTTGGAGAAACGGGTCCGATGCGTGGGCCTGGGCGTCGTGAAATTGGTCATGGTGCGTTAGGTGAACGTGCTCTAGAGCCAATTATTCCTTCTGAAAAAGACTTCCCATACACGATCCGTCTTGTATCAGAAGTATTAGAGTCAAATGGTTCTACCTCTCAAGCAAGTATTTGTGCGAGTACTTTAGCTATGATGGACGCTGGGGTTCCAATTAAAGCTCCTGTAGCAGGTATTGCTATGGGCCTTGTAAAATCCGGTGAGCATTATACAATCCTTACAGATATTCAAGGCATGGAAGACCATCTGGGCGATATGGACTTTAAAGTAGCTGGTACGTCAAAAGGTGTAACAGCATTACAAATGGATATTAAAATCGAAGGCTTATCAAGACAAATTCTTGAGGAAGCATTGCAACAAGCGAAGAAAGGTCGTATGCAAATCCTTGATTCTATGCTTGCAACGATTTCAACTCCGAAAGAACAGCTGTCTAAGTATGCACCAAAGATTATTACTATTTATATCAACCCTGATAAAATTCGTGATGTTATCGGACCAAGCGGAAAGCAAATCAATAAGATTATTGAAGAAACTGGCGTGAAAATTGATATCGAACAAGATGGTACAGTTTTCATCTCATCTACGGATGAAGAAATGAACCAGAAAGCAAAGAAGATTATTGAAGATATCGTTCGTGAAGTAGAAGTTGGACAAATGTATTTAGGTAAAGTTAAACGAATTGAAAAATTCGGAGCATTTGTTGAGCTATTTAGCGGTAAAGATGGGTTAGTTCACATTTCTGAACTGGCTGAAGAAAGAGTGGGCAAAGTAGAAGATGTAGTTGCTATTGGCGATGAAATCTTAGTAAGAGTTATGGAAATCGATAAGCAGGGCCGTGTAAACTTGTCACGTAAAGTCGTTCTTAAAGAACAACGTGAACAAAAAGAACAAGCCCAAAAATAAAGAACACAACGAAAAGCCAGGGCTTTACCCTGGCTTTTCCCATACAACATAATGATAACGCTTACAAACAGCGGGTTTTTAGTGCATAGAAAGAAATGTCCCTTGATTGTTCTACCTTGTCCTTTCTTTACATAATGTACAAGTGAAGGAGGAGAATAAGAATGAAGAAACTAATGACTATTTCTATGATTGGGATGCTCTCAATTATGTTAGTAAACAATCCACTTACGGATCAATACGTCCATGGATTAAAGGTGCTAAACATTCCTGCTTCAGGTCAAAAAAGTACTTTGTATATGGAGATTGAAGAGAAGGCAAAAGAATATGAAAAACCAGCTCAAGATGCAAAGGTTGATCCTGTTTGGAAGGCCATCCCTGGATATAATGGTTTAAAAGTCGACATTTCTGCAAGTTATGCTAAGATGAAAAAGGACGGGAAATTCGATCCAGACAAACTCGTATACATACAGACATCACCAGCAGTTCATTTAAAGGATCTGCCCCCGACCGCCATTTATAAAGGCCACCCTGATAAGCCAATGGTTTCGTTTATTATAAATGTCGCCTGGGGAAATGAGTACCTTGGACCAATTTTGGAAACGTTAAAAAAGAATAATGTTCATGCAAGCTTCTTTCTTGAAGGAAGATGGGTAAAAGAAAATCCAGAGCTTGCAAAAATGATTGTAGAGGCCGGTCATGAAGTAGGTAACCATTCTTACACTCATCCCAATATGAAGGAAATATCTTCAGCAAAAATTCGAGAAGAAATTGTAAAAACAAACGAAGTAATTAATGCTACAACGGGAGAGGAAGTTGAATGGCTCGCTCCACCAAGCGGAAGCTACCGTGATGAAGTAGTAAAAATTGCAGCAGAGTATAAGCTTGGAACACTCATGTGGAGTGTTGATACGATTGACTGGCAAAAGCCAACACCACAGCAACTTATCAATCGTGTGATGGGGAAAGTGCATAAAGGGGCCATGATTCTTATGCATCCAACCGATTCAACGGCAAAAGCTCTAGATGAGCTTATTAAACGAATTAAGCTTGAGAAATATGAAATTAATACAGTGTCTGAGTTATTGAGTGAAGATCGAATTATGAAGAAATCGGTAATAAATGAGCAAGAATAATTGATAGTCACACCAAAAGACGTATAATGATCGTAGCATTACGCTGTAGAACAGGAGGAGTTCACGTGATAAAGAGATATACATGCCAAAATGGGGTTAGAATTGTTTTAGAAAATATCCCTACGGTTCGTTCCGTTGCAATCGGTGTTTGGATCGGAACAGGCTCTCGAAATGAAACACCTGAAAATAACGGAATTTCGCATTTTCTTGAGCATATGTTCTTTAAAGGAACAAAAACAAGAACTGCTAGGGAGATTGCTGAAAGCTTCGATAGCATTGGTGGACAAGTGAACGCCTTTACATCCAAGGAATATACTTGCTATTATGCGAAGGTTCTTGATACCCATGCTAGCTTTGCTCTTGATGTCTTATCTGATATGTTTTTCCACTCGACATTTGTTGCGGAAGAATTAGATAAAGAAAAGAATGTGGTATATGAAGAAATTAAAATGTATGATGACACACCAGATGACATCGTTCATGATCTGTTAAGTAAAGCGATTTATGAAAACCATTCTCTTGGGTTTCCGATACTCGGAACGGAAGATACGTTAGCAACTTTTACAGGTGATACGTTAAAGCAATATATGCATGATACATATACACCGGAAAATGTGGTTATTTCGGTTGCAGGAAATATTTCTGAAGTCTTTATTCAAGAAGTGGAAAAGTTGTTTGGGTCATATGAGGCTGGAAAATCGAATAATCAATTTGAAAAGCCACAGTTTCATACAAACCGACTTTCTAGAAAGAAAGAAACGGAACAAGCCCATTTATGTATTGGATATGAAGGATTACAGGTTGGAGATGAAGAAATCTATAACTTGATCACTCTAAACAATATACTAGGTGGAAGTATGAGTAGTAGATTGTTCCAAGAAGTTCGTGAACAGCGCGGTCTTGCTTATTCTGTGTACTCTTATCATTCATCGTTCCAGGATTCCGGAGTGATCACGCTCTATGGTGGAACAGGTGCGAAGCAGTTAGATGTATTGTTTGATACGATTCAAGAAACGTTATCAAAGCTAAAGGCTGAAGGTATTACAGATAAGGAGCTTCGAAATAGTAAGGAACAGCTAAAAGGTAGTCTAATGCTTAGCCTTGAAAGTACCAATAGTCGGATGAGCCGTAACGGAAAGAACGAGCTTCTGTTAGGAAGACATCGTACGCTTGATGAAATTGTTGAGCAAATTGATGCCGTTTCAAAAGATGGTGTAGATGCTATGGCTAATAAAATCTTCAATGACAAGTATTCAGTGTCCCTAATTAGTCCTGACGGAGTTCTTCCAAAGAATATTTAGTTTTTTAAGCCTGAGTTTTTCTGCTCAGGCTTTTTTGCTATTTCTTATTTTTCCTACGTATATATTTATCAATCTAATACTAGGATATAGAGAGGACAAAAGGGGGAGAGTTGAAAATGAGACTTAGTGAATTGAGTGGGAAGGAAATTGTCGATGTCAAAAAAGCAGAAAGACTTGGGATACTTGGTCAGACAGATTTAGAGATTAATGAAAGCAACGGACAAATACAGGCTCTTTTAATTCCCTCAGTTAAATGGTTTGGTTTTAAAAGGCAAGGTGGAGAGGTAAGGGTACCGTGGAAGCATATAAAAACAATTGGGACGGATATGATTATTATTGATATTCAAGAAGAGTAAAGAACTGTGCGTTGGCATCAGTTCTTTTTTTTGTTTTCATTAGGCTTTTTTTCTAGGAAAACTCACCGATTTCGGGGTGAATACATAGTATGTTGGAGTAATGCAGTAAGATTAGGATTTGGATCATTTAAAAAGAAGGTGAGTGTTTCATGCTAACAGGGATTCAAATAGCAGTCATAGGCGGAGACGCAAGACAGCTCGAAATCGTCCGAAAGCTAACAGAGCTCGATGCGAAGCTCTCTTTGATTGGCTTTGAGCAACTCGACCATGCCTTTACTGGTGCAGTAAAGGAGAAATTGGATGAAGTAGTATTTTCAGATATAGATGCGATCATTTTGCCGGTAGCTGGAACGAATATGGAAGGTCAAGTAGAAACGATCTTCTCGAATGAAAAAGTAGTTTTAACTACAGAACACTTGGAGCAAACACCAGAACATTGTACGATTTATTCTGGAATTTCCAATGCATACTTGAATAAAATCACGGATGATTCCAATCGAAGACTCGTGAAATTGTTCGAACGGGACGATGTAGCTATCTATAATTCGATACCGACAGTTGAAGGTACGATTATGATGGCGATTCAGCACACCGACTTTACTATACATGGATCAACGATTATGGTGCTTGGCTTAGGAAGAGTAGGAATGAGTGTGGCACGCACATTCTCTGCTTTAGGGGCAAAAGTGAAAGTGGGAGCGAGAAAAGGAGAGCATATTGCTCGAATCACTGAAATGGCTTTAACACCATTTCACCTTGACGAACTAACGCAAGAGGTGAAGGATGTTGATATTTGTATCAATACGATTCCTGATCTAGTCGTAACGGCTTCCGTTATCTCAAGAATGCCTACTCATACACTGATCATTGATTTAGCTTCAAAGCCTGGTGGAACCGACTTTCGATATGCTGAAAAAAGGGGAATAAAAGCGCTTTTGGCCCCAGGACTTCCAGGCATCGTTGCTCCAAAAACGGCAGGTCAAATTTTAGCAAACGTTCTTTCTCAACTGCTGTTAGATGATATGCAATCAAGAAAGGGGAAGTAACATGAGCTTACAAGGGAAAAAAATCGGCTTCGGTTTAACGGGTTCTCACTGTACGTATGATGCTGTGTATCCAGAAATCGAGAATCTTATCAATGCTGGTGCAGAAGTATTACCGGTGGTAACAAACACCGTGAAAAATACAACTACTCGCTTTGGAAAAGGTGAGGATTGGATTGAAAGAATTGAAAAGTTAACTGGAAATAAAGCCATTGATTCCATTGTTGGTGCAGAGCCGTTAGGACCAAAGATTCCATTGGACTGCATGATTATTGCTCCACTAACTGGAAATTCAATGAGTAAATTTGCTAATGCGATGACTGATTCTCCAGTGTTAATGGCTGCAAAAGCGACGTTAAGAAATGGAAAACCCGTTGTATTAGGGATTTCCACAAATGATGCACTTGGCTTAAATGGCGTCAATTTAATGAGATTGATGGCGACCAAAAATATATATTTTATTCCATACGGTCAAGATGACCCAATTAAAAAGCCAAATTCATTAGTCGCGCGTATGACTATGCTAGCTGATACAGTGGAGGCTGCTCTTTCTGGCCGACAAATTCAACCAGTACTCGTTGAAAGGTATAAAGATGCACAATAGACAATAGAGGTAATATGCCCTCATCCAATTCTAGCAATAGACTAAAAGCCGTGTTACAAGGAAAAATAGATTCCTTTGCACGGCTTAAATAAAAAATGTACTTCATTAATGCATGAATATGTTAAAATAGATGTTATTATATAGCCATGGAACAGAATGGCGGTAAAAAGGACATTTATTACATGTTGATGTTTTTAATAATGTGATAAATGTTTTACTAGAATTCATATCGATCTTTAGAGATACTGGAAGGGGAATAACGAAATGGCATTATCAGAAAAAGGATTTCATGTAGCTGTTGTGGGAGCAACAGGAGCAGTAGGTCAACAAATGATTCAAACTCTTGAAAATAGAGAATTCCCAATCTCAAAATTAACGTTATTATCATCACCACGTTCAGCAGGTAGTAAAGTCCTTTTTAGAGGTGCAGAACATACGGTTCAAGTAGCAAAGCCAGAGAGCTTTGAAGGGGTCGATATTGCGTTATTTAGTGCAGGTGGAAGCGTATCACTTGAACTAGCACCAGAAGCGGTTAAGCATGGTGCTATTGTTGTAGATAACACAAGTGCATTCCGCATGGATGAAAATGTTCCTCTTGTTGTACCTGAAGTCAATGAAATGGATTTACATGAACATAAAGGAATTATTGCTAATCCGAATTGTTCTACGATCCAAATGGTCGTAGCACTAGAACCACTTCGTAAGCAATATGGTTTAAATAAAATTATCGTTTCAACGTATCAAGCCGTTTCTGGATCGGGTGCGGCAGCAGTGGAAGAGTTGTACGAGCAAACAAAAGCAATTGTATCTAATGAAAATTACGAACCAAAAATCTTACCAGTAAAATCTGATAAGAAACATTATCAAATTGCTTTTAATGCGATTCCACAAATTGATAAATTCCAAGAAAACGGATTTACGTATGAAGAGATGAAAATGATCAATGAAACAAAGAAAATTATGCACTTACCAGAAATCCAAGTAGCAGCTACTTGCGTCCGTCTCCCAGTTGCAACAGGTCACTCTGAGTCATTGTTTGTTGAAGTAGACCAAGCGGGTGTAACGGCTCAGGATGTGAAGAACTTACTTGAAAATGCACCAGGAGTCGTACTTCAAGATGACCCAGAAAACCAATTATATCCAATGCCTGCAAATTGTGTTGGTAAAAATGATGTGTTTGTTGGCCGTATTCGTAAGGATTTGGACAATGAAAAAGGCTTCCATATGTGGGTTGTATCAGATAATCTCCTTAAAGGAGCTGCATGGAACTCAGTCCAAATCGCAGAAAGTTTAGTGAAGTTAGGTATTGTAAAATAGAAATTTAAAGCTGTATAACTAGAGGTGTAACAATGAGAATGATTGTTCAAAAATTCGGTGGCACTTCAGTAAAAGATGAAAAAAGTCGAAATCTTGCAATTGGACATATTAAAAATGCATTAGCTGAAGGGTATAAAGTAGTGGTTGTGGTATCGGCTATGGGTCGAAAAGGTGATCCATATGCAACAGACACTTTGCTATCCTTAATCGGCGGTGCACAGAGTCTAATATCTAAACGTGAACAAGACTTATTACTATCATGTGGGGAAGCCATTTCGAGTGTGGTCTTCTCCAACTTACTGCTTGAAGCAGGGGTTAACGCGACTTCGTTAACTGGTGCGCAAGCAGGTTTTCTAACTACTGATGACCATACAAATGCAAAGATTATTAAGATGAAGTGTGAGCGTGTGATTGAAGAACTGGAACAACATGATGTAGTAGTAGTTGCAGGCTTTCAGGGTGCCGCTCAAAATGGTGACATTACAACGATTGGACGTGGAGGAAGTGACACGTCAGCTGCAGCACTTGGAGCAGCCTTAAAAGCAGAGGTTATCGACATATTTACAGATGTCGAAGGAATTATGACAGCAGACCCTAGAATTGCTGAAAATGCTAGACCACTTTCGGTTGTTACGTATACAGAAGTATGTAATATGGCGTATCAGGGCGCCAAAGTTATTCACCCAAGAGCGGTTGAAATTGCTATGCAAGCGAAGGTACCAATCAGGATTCGCTCTACCTATTCGGATGGTGAAGGGACGCTTGTAACTTCTATTTCGAATGATCATCGTGGAAGTGATATAAAAGAACGGACGGTTACGGGAATTGCCCATCTGTCACCAGTTACTCAAATAAAGGTACTTGCAAAAAAAGGTCAGTATAACCTTCAAGCTGAAGTGTTTAAGTCAATGGCCAATGAGAAGATTAGTGTTGATTTTATAAACATTTCACCTAATGGAGTGGTTTACACGGTATCCAGTGAAATGACAGATAAAGCACTAACAGTTCTTCGTGATTTGGGTCATGAGCCTGAGTTTGAGAAAAATTGTGCAAAGGTCTCTGTTGTGGGTGCAGGAATAGCAGGTGTTCCTGGAGTAACTTCAAAGATTGTTTCAGCACTTTCTGAAAATGGAATTCGTATTCTTCAATCGGCTGATAGTCATACAACGATATGGGTTCTTGTTAAGGAAGATGATCTTGTAACAGCTGTTAATTCGTTGCATGATGCCTTTAACCTTGATGAAGAGAACTAAGATTTTTTCTAAGGATTAGATTTAAAGGAGTGGCAATATGGTTTTATTTGGTCGAGTTTCTACGGCGATGGTTACGCCTTTTGATAGCAAAGGGCATATTGATTTTGCAAAAACAACATTATTAATCAATCACTTGATTGAAAATGGTTCAGATTCACTTGTTATTGCTGGGACAACTGGTGAGTCTCCAACGTTATCGAAGGAAGAGAAAATCGCTTTGTTTCAACATGTGGTGAAGGTTGTTGATAAGCGTATTCCTGTTATTGCAGGAACGGGAAGCAATAACACATATGCTACCATTGAGCTAACAAAGAAAGCAGAGGAAATTGGCGTAGACGCTGTGATGATCGTTGCTCCTTATTATAATAAACCAAATCAAGAAGGCTTGTATCAGCATTTTAAGGCAGCTGCTGAGGCAACATCTCTTCCTGTCATGGTGTACAATATCCCAGGTAGATCAGTTGTCAATATCTTACCAGAAACAATCATTCGCTTATCTAAAATCGCTAATATTGTAGCCGTTAAAGAGGCTAGTGGCAATTTAAATGCCATGACAGCAATTATTGCTGGTACAGATGATGACTTCTTGTTGTACAGTGGTGATGATGGGCTAACAATTCCAGTTCTTTCAATTGGTGGGGTAGGGATTGTGTCAGTAGCCTCACATGTGATCGGAAATGAGATGCAAGAAATGGTGTCAGCTTTTGTAAATGGAGATATTCAAGCGGCAGCAAAGAAGCATCAACAGCTCCTACCAAAAATGGAAGGATTGTTTAAAGCACCGAGCCCAGCTCCTGTAAAAACAGCTCTTCAAATTAAAGGTCTTGATGTGGGCTCTGTAAGACTTCCTTTAGTACCATTGAATGAAGAAGAAAGAGCACAGATAATCTCGTTATTTCGCTAAGATGAAAACCAATTAGGTCAACCACGTGTGGGTTGGCCTTTTATTATGTGGGAATTTGACCGTATTTGACGAAGTTTAGGATGTAAATACAGATTTATCCACTTCCTAATCAAACAAGTTTAATTTTGGTTGTAAAGGATTTCATCATTCAAGTATAATAATCATAACTGATCTTGGGTCGGATGAAATGACAGCATAGGAGGATTCTACTTTGAATAAGAGAAAGAATGAAAGTATTAAGCTTGTGGCTCTGGGGGGAGTCGGAGAGTTCGGGAAAAATATGTATGTGGTTGACGTGGACGGTGATTTATTTGTATTAGATGCAGGATTAATGTTTCCTGAAAATGAAATGCTAGGAATTGATATTGTTATTCCGGACATTACATATTTAGCTCAAAATAAAGATCGAGTAAAAGCTATTTTTCTAACACATGGGCATGAGGATCATATTGGGGCATTATCTTATACATTAAGAGAGTTACATGTTCCTGTATATGGAACGAAGCTAACGCTTGCACTTGCAAAAGCAAAATTGGACGAGCAGGAATACAGAGGAAAAACGGATTTCCGCATCGTTACTTCAGATACTGTTGTGAATTTTGATACGTGTGAAGTATCTTTCTTCAAAACAAATCATAGTATCCCAGACTCTGTTGGAATCTGTGTTCATACATCTGAAGGGGCAATTGTATATACAGGAGATTTTAAATTTGATCAGGCAGCGACAGATCTTTATAAACCTGAAATTGGCAAAATGGCCCAAATTGGGGAAAACGGGGTTCTTTGCTTATTATCTGATAGCACGGAAGCGGAAAGGCCTGGTTACACACCTTCTGAATCAATTGTTGTAAGGGAAATGTCTGATGCATTTTATAATGCGAAAGGAAGAATTATTGCAGCATCATTTGCATCTGACATTAATCGTATTCAGCATGTGTTTGATGCAGCATATGAAAGCAGAAGAAAGATTGCTGTAGTTGGAAAAAGTTTGGAAAAGATCTTTCACATTGCATTGGATTTACATTACTTGCAAGTTCACGATGAACTAATCATCCCAATTGAAGAAATTGATAATTATCCAGACGATGAGATTGTAGTATTAATAACAGGAACACAAGGTGAACCGATTGAAGCCCTCCAAAAAATGGCAAAACAAATTCATCGACAAGTAAATATCAAAAAAGGTGACACGGTCCTTATTGCTGCCTCTCCTCTTAGAGGGAGTGAAGTGTTTATTTATAAAACAATTGATATGTTGTTCCGCGCAGGAGCTCATGTGATCTCCGGAAAAAGAATGGTGACTACTTCTAGCCATGGTAGCCAAGAAGAGCTGAAGTTTATGATCAACTTGATGAACCCTAAGTTGTTTATTCCTGTTCATGGGGAATTTCGAATGCTTAAGGCTCATAGCAAAGTGGCTGTCCAATGTGGAATTACAACGGATCGTATTTTCATTCCTGAAAGAGGAGAAGTTTTAGAAATTAAAAATGAGCGTTTTAAACCCGCTGGAAAAGTACCTGCTGGAAATGTTCTTATCGATGGCAGCGGCGTAGGAGATGTTGGTAACATCGTTCTGAGGGATCGACGTTTATTGTCTCAGGATGGTATTTTAATCGTTGTTGTCACACTAAGCAGAGCAGAAAAGAAAATCACTGCTGGTCCAGAGATCATATCACGTGGTTTTGTTTATGTAAGAGAGTCAGAAAAGCTGATGGAAGAATCTACACAGCTTGTTAGAAGTATTGTTGAAAGAAACACAACCAGAGAGTCATTTGATTGGGGAACGATGAAGCAAAGTATGAGAGATGAATTAAATCAATTTCTGTACGACAAAACAAAACGTCGACCAATGATTCTCCCGATTATTATGGAAATATAAGATGAAAAAGCTCATGAAACATTTTAAAGGGTTCTGTTTTCGGGTACTTTCTTAATTAAAATACACAAGAAAAGACGTATGAATACGTCTTTTCTTTTCTTTATTTATAAGCGTGTTGATAAAAAGCTGCTGTTTTCCATATCTATGTTCAAGAGGATCCGCACTTTTCGGTTGGGGATCAGGTTAAGCACCCGGAGCTGATAAATAGACGGAGAAATTCCACTTAATTAGTAATTCTTATTAAAAAAGGCTCCAATAGGCGGAGGGATTCCGCCTATTGGCTCAAAAAATTTGAAAATAGGCGGTTTTACTTTGCATAAGCGGAAAAACTCCACTTATTTACCCCCAAAACGAGGCATCATTTGCATCTAACCGGAAATTCTCCGCTTATTTCACTTTTGCTACGTAATCGATTAAGGACAAAACATCTTATTTATAAAGTAATGAGTTTTAACTCAAACTCTTTAGAAAAATTCGTGAGCTTTTTCAAATTTCCATTTCTCGCATGAAAAACCATCAAGGGTTTCATACTAACGGTATCATGTCTGAAGGGAGATTTGGTATGGACCCAATTAAATATAATAAACCGGATGATGGAGGGGGGAACGAACAAGAAACCCCAAAGGAAGAAAAATCATCAAGTTTAATTGAAAAAATCCAACAGTTAGGACAAACGAATGTTCCACAGTTAGCGCAGGATTCAAAAATACATTGCTTAACGATTGTCGGTCAGATTGAAGGTCATATGACCCTTCCACCGCAAAACAAAACGACGAAATACGAACATCTCATTCCGCAACTCGTAGCAATTGAGCAAAATCCGAAGATTGAGGGGTTACTTGTGGTCTTAAACACAGTAGGTGGCGATGTGGAAGCGGGGTTAGCGATATCTGAGATGCTTGCCTCCTTATCTAAGCCAACTGTGTCTATTGTGTTGGGTGGTGGCCACTCCATAGGAGTACCGATCGCGGTGTCATGTGATTACTCGTATATTGCAGAGACAGCAACGATGACGATTCATCCAATCCGTTTGACCGGTTTATTTATCGGTGTGCCTCAAACTTTTGAGTATTTAGATAAGATGCAGGATCGAGTGGTTACTTTTGTGACAAAGCACTCTAAGATTACAGAAGAGAAGTTTAAAGAATTAATGTTTGAAAAAGGAAACCTCACAAGAGATATCGGTACAAATGTAGTGGGGACGGATGCTGTAAAATACGGCTTAATTGATGAGGTTGGCGGGATTGGCCAAGCAATGAAGAAATTAAATGAACTCATTGCGATTAACAGTGAGGGAACAGAGGGGTTGGTTCAATGATCCTTTATACCCTCACCCCACCAGAAATGATTTATCCGAATGCCAATTCGGATGTTACTCAACTGAAAATGTATGATCTTGATGGGATTCCCTTATTAGTCGAATCTGACGCAGAAGGTGCTTATCGAGTGGTTCGTGTTATGAGTAGTGACCCGGCTCATTATTTAGATGAAAGATGTACACCAGGAGCAAAAATATCTTTCTTGTAAAGCGTGTCTTTCAGGACGGATAAGTTATGCTATAATAAAGTTGTATCAGGTAGGCAGCCAACTGAGGCTGCTTTTCTTGTCTTTATTAAAGGGTTTAGTACATAAAACAAAAGACTAAGATAGTAGTAATAATTCAACAGTAAGGTGATAAAATGGCAAAGAAAAAAAGACGACAAACAAGAAGCAAGGATGGTTTTAAGCGAACGGTTAAATTCGAACTCATTGGACTTATACTTATTGCATTAGCGACTATTTCCATTGCCAGACTTGGTGCGGTTGGACATGCTGTTGTTATGTTCTTTCGCTTCTTTTCGGGCGAATGGTATATGGTGAATTTAATTAGTTTGGCAGTCATTGGTGCGTATTTTATGTGGAAACGTGAAATTCCATCCTTTTTCCAGAGTAAATGGATAGGAATGTATTTTATTGTTTCTGCTCTATTACTTCTGAGCCATGTTACATTGTTTGAACTTCTTGCAAATGATGGGAGAACAGAAAGCCCAAGTGTAATAAAAAATACGTTCGAGCTTTATTGGATGGAAGTTAGAGGAGAAACGAGTACCACCGATTTAGGCGGGGGAATGATTGGTGCACTTTTATTTGCCATGTCCTATTATTTGTTTGCTGAAGCAGGAACAAAAATTATAGCTGCTTTATTTTTTATTATTGGCTTCATTTTGCTCACTGGTAGAACCTTAGGTGAACCGCTAGGAAGAGCCATCATTGCATTTGGTCAGTTTCTAAAGAAACAGATTCATGCTTTTGGCGATGATATGAAAGGTTGGAGAAATGAGCGTTCGGAAAAAAACAAGAAAAAGAAAGAAGAAAAACGAAAAGCAATAGAAAAAAAGGAACAAGAAGAAAGAGTCATTCCTATTTCAAGTGCAATGACGCCTCCAGAAGAAGAAAGAGTCGTTGAACCAATCATTTCAAGCTTTACAGAGAGAGCTTATTCGGAACCACCTGTGGAACAAACGACAAAAAAAGGGAAGTCTCAGTCACAAACGGAAGACGATAGTGTTCCGCCAATTACGTTTACGGAAGTGGAGAATAAAGATTATGAGCTTCCTTCGATTCATTTGTTAAAAGCACCTCGTCATACGGATCAAAGTGGCGAATATGAGCTTATCCATGCGAATGCAGCAAAGCTTGAACGAACGTTCTTAAGCTTTGGAGTAAAAGCGAAAGTAACACAAGTTCATTTAGGTCCTGCTGTTACTAAGTATGAAGTTCATCCAGATGTAGGTGTGAAGGTTAGTAAAATTGTTAATTTAAGTGATGATTTAGCACTTGCTTTAGCGGCTAAGGATATCCGAATGGAAGCACCAATCCCAGGCAAATCTGCGATTGGAATAGAAGTGCCTAACTCCGAGGTTGCTATGGTATCTCTACGTGAAGTTTTAGAGTCTAAGAAGAACGACCGACCAGAATCAAAGCTTATGATTGGACTTGGGCGTGATATTACGGGCGAAGCAGTTTTAGCTGAATTAAACAAAATGCCACACTTACTTGTTGCTGGTGCAACTGGAAGTGGTAAGAGTGTATGTATTAATGGAATTATTACGAGTATCTTAATGAGGGCAAAACCGCATGAAGTAAAATTAATGATGATCGACCCGAAGATGGTAGAGTTGAATGTTTATAATGGGGTCCCACATTTATTAGCCCCTGTTGTAACCGATCCAAAGAAGGCATCACAGGCATTGAAAAAAGTAGTAAGTGAGATGGAAAGACGGTATGAGCTCTTTTCCCATACAGGAACTCGTAATATTGAAGGATATAATGATTATATTCGCCGAATTAATTTGGAGGAAGATACAAAGCAACCACTTCTTCCGTATATTGTTGTTATTGTGGACGAGCTTGCTGACTTAATGATGGTGGCCTCATCAGATGTGGAGGATGCTATTACAAGATTAGCTCAAATGGCTCGTGCAGCGGGTATTCATTTAATTATTGCTACTCAGCGTCCATCAGTTGATGTTATTACCGGTGTTATTAAAGCAAATATTCCATCAAGAATTGCTTTTGCCGTTTCCTCACAAATCGACTCACGGACAATCTTGGATTCCGGAGGAGCAGAAAAACTGCTTGGCCGCGGGGATATGCTCTTTATGCCAGTAGGTGCGTCAAAGCCTATACGCGTACAGGGTGCATTTTTATCGGACGAAGAAGTAGAAGAGATAGTCGATTTTGTTATTGGTCAACAAAAGGCACAGTATCAACAGGAAATGATTCCAGATGATATTCCTGAGCCTACCTCTGAAGTGGATGATGATTTATATGATGACGCTGTTGATCTCATTCTTGAAATGCAAACGGCCTCCGTCTCTATGCTACAACGAAGATTTCGTATTGGTTATTCTCGTGCAGCACGTCTTATTGATGAAATGGAGCTAAGAGGAGTGGTAGGACCATACGAAGGAAGTAAACCACGAACGGTGTTAATGACGAAGCCTGCTGAAGATTCCTCAGTAGGAAAAATAGACTAGGAAGGGCGATTCACATCGCCTTTCTAATTAGAACATATTGGAAACGTTTACATCGTGTTTAGTGTGGCATAATTTATCGCAGAGTACGTTAAGATAAACGTGTAAAATAAGTTAACACGTTTTTTCGACAAAATTTCTAAACTCTATTTATTTATACCTAAAAAAGTGTTATAGTATTTTCGATTAGTAGGAATGATTGAACATCAGAGGTCTGATGTCTTTAGAAATGGTTGGAGGATGCTTGCATGTCTATTAAGTCAGATAACCGACATTTGTATTTACAGGTCATCGATCGGCTAAAAAAGGATATTGAGTCGGGGGTATACAAAGAGAAAGAAAAACTCCCGTCTGAATTTGACCTTGCTAAGCAGCTCGGTGTGAGCAGGGCGACGCTTCGAGAAGCACTGCGAATTCTTGAAGAGGAAAACGTCATCATTCGTCGTCATGGGGTAGGGACGTTTGTCCATGCTAAGCCGCTATTTACGTCGGGAATTGAACAACTAAATAGTGTAACGAACATGATTGTTCAAGCAGGTATGAAACCAGGTACCATTTTCTTGAGCTCATCAACTCAAGGAGCTACCGAAGAGGACATCCGTCGTTTCTCATGTTCTGCAGATGATGAAATTGTGGTAATGGAGAGAGTTCGAACAGCCAATGGAGAACCAGTTGTATATTGTATCGACAAAGTTCCTAACAAAATTTTGCCTGAGACCTTTTCACATGGAGAGGAATCAATCTTCAACATACTAGAAGAGGAAGCAAATCGAAATATTACATATGCTGTGGCTCAAATCGAACCAATCGGTTATCATGAAAAAGTTTCCCCCATCTTAGAATGTGACCCTGAAACTGCTTTGCTTGTTTTAAAGCAAATGCATTTTGACGAAATCGATGAACCAATCCTTTTTTCGGTAAACTACTTTAGAGCCGATAAATTTAGTTTTCATGTACTTCGAAAAAGAATATAATGTTCTTAAAAGAGAATGAAGCTAATGTTTCATCGGATTGCTAAGCATTCTTGCTAAATCCAACAAAAATTCATAGGGGGTTTAAAACCATGAAAAAGCGTAAATTCGGTTTAGCTCTATCATTGGTTCTTGCTGCTGGAACTATTTTAGGCGCATGTGGAAAAGCAGAAGAAGAAAACAATGCAGCTGAAGGTGGCAACACAGAAACAACAGAAGACGCATTTACTGTAGCAATGGTTACTGACGTAGGTGGAGTGGATGACAAGTCATTCAACCAATCTGCATGGGAAGGTCTTCAAGCATATGGTGAAGAAGTGGGCCTTGAAAAAGGTAAAGATGGTTTTGACTACCTACAATCACAATCAGATGCTGATTATTCTACAAACTTAAACACTCTTGCTCGTCAAGGTTTTGATCTAGTATTCGGTATTGGTTTCCTTATGGAAGGTGCAATTAAAGAAATCGCTGCACAACAAAAAGAAAGCAACTTCGGAATCGTTGATGCTCTTGTTGAAGAGCCAAATGTTGTAAGCATTATGTTTAAAGAACAAGAAGCAGCTTTCTTAGCTGGTGTAGCTGCGGCAAAAGCTACTACTTCTAATAAAATCGGTTTCCTTGGCGGAATGGAAATTCCTGTTATCGAGCGTTTTGAAACTGGATTTAAAGCTGGCGTTGCTGCTGTAAACCCTGATATTACGGTTGACGTACAATATGCTGGTGCTTTCGACAAAGCGGAAGTTGGTCAAACAATTGCTTCTAGCATGTATTCTAAAGGTATTGACGTAATTTTCCATGCAGCTGGTGGAACTGGTAACGGTTTATTCAAAGAAGCTCGTGACCTTAAGAAGAAAGAGCCTGAAAGACAAGTTTGGGCAATCGGTGTTGACTCTGACCAAACAGCTGAGGGTGTAGTAGAAATCGATGGCAAAGAGCATAACGTAATCATTACTTCAGCACTTAAGCGTGTTGACAACGCTGTTAAAGACCTTTCTTTAAAAGCTAAAGATGGAGACTTCCCTGGTGGAGAAACAATTACTTACGGTCTGTCTGAAGATGGTGTTGGTCTAGCTCCAATTAACGAAGAAGTTGCAGCTAAAGCTGACATTGAAACAGCAGTTGCAGATTTCTCTGAAAAAATTAAGAACGGCGATCTAGTGATCCCTTCTACTTTAGAAGAGTTAAAATCTTTCTCTGTACAATAATGTTTGGACAAAGGAATAAGAGGATCTTTCCTACCTCTTATTCCTTTTTTAAGGAATAAGTAGAAATGGAACTGAAGGGTAGAAATGATTCTACGTTTCATTTGCATTTTTATTAAAAGGGAATATACCCCAAAAATAATAGGTCATTCTACACGCTTGGGATACCAAGTTTTTTAAAAATTGCTAAAGGTCTGACCTCTTACTTTTACGAATAATTTGCTTAAACTTTGAGCAAGGAGTGAGAAAAGAAATGGAATATGTTATTGAGATGCTAGGTATTCGTAAAGAATTCCCAGGAATCGTCGCAAACGATAATATTACTTTGCAACTAAAGCAAGGGGAAATTCATGCATTGCTTGGTGAAAACGGGGCAGGAAAATCAACATTAATGAATGTGCTGTTTGGTTTATATCAGCCGGAACAAGGGGAAATTCGTGTTCGAGGCAAAGCGGTGAAAATCACTAACCCAAATATTGCTAATGATTTAGGAATTGGAATGGTTCATCAGCATTTTATGCTAGTAGACAAGTTTACGGTAACAGAAAATATTATTCTTGGTAAGGAAACCAAATCAGGGTTGAAAATCGATTTAAAAAAGGCTGAGCAAGAAGTAAGAGAAATTTCCGAGCGCTATGGGCTAGCGGTTGATCCACAAGCAAAAATCGCTGATATTTCTGTTGGAATGCAACAAAGAGTAGAAATATTGAAAACGCTCTATAGAGGAGCCGAGATCTTGATTTTTGATGAGCCAACAGCTGTATTGACTCCACAGGAAATCAAAGAGCTTATACAAATTATGAAAACGCTTATTAAAGAGGGTAAGTCAATCATTCTAATTACTCATAAGCTTAAGGAAATTATGGAAGTATGTGACCGTTGTACTGTTATCCGTAAGGGTGTTGGGATTGGTACAGTAAATGTAAGTGAAACGAATCCAAATGAACTGGCAAGCTTGATGGTTGGTCGAGAAGTTACGTTTAAAACAGAAAAGGCAGATGCAAAGCCTGCTCAAAGTGTTCTAGAGATAAATGGTTTGATAGTGAAAGACTCTAGGGGATTAACAGCAGTAAATAGCCTGAATCTTGATGTGAAGGCAGGAGAAATCCTGGGTATTGCAGGTGTTGATGGGAATGGGCAAACAGAGTTAATTGAAGCGATTTCTGGATTGCGTAAATCAGAAAGTGGTTCAATCCAGCTGAATGGGAAAGAGATTCGAAATCTTCCTCCTCGTAAAATTACCGAGGCTGGTACAGGGCATATTCCACAGGACCGTCATAAGCACGGACTGGTTTTAGATTTTCCTATTGGGGAAAACATGGTGCTGCAAACATACTATAAAACACCATTTTCAAAAACTGGTGTTTTAAACTTCAAACAAATCTATCAAAAAGCAAAATCACTTATTCAAGAGTTTGATGTTCGTACACCAAGTGAATTTACTCTTGCAAGAGCTTTATCAGGGGGGAACCAACAAAAGGCGATCATCGGTCGTGAAGTAGATCGAAATCCGGATTTGCTCATCGCAGCTCAGCCAACACGTGGACTTGATGTTGGGGCCATTGAGTTTATTCATAAAAGACTAATTGAACAGCGAGACAATGGAAAAGCCGTATTATTGCTTTCCTTTGAACTTGATGAAATTCTTAATGTGAGTGACCGAATTGCGGTTATCTACGAAGGGGAAATCGTTGCTATTGTCAATCCAAAGGAAACAACGGAACAGGAACTTGGATTATTAATGGCTGGTTCCAAACAGAAGGAAGTAGGTGAACAAACAAATGTCTAATCGTGTGAAAAATATTATTGTTCCTATCATGGCTGTAATATTAGGGATGCTAGTAGGAACTATTATTATGATTGTGACAGGCTACGATGCATTAGCTGCCTTTACCGCACTTTGGAACGGTGCATTTGGAGAGATTTATTACACTGGGGAAGTTATCCGACAGGTAACTCCGTTAATATTAGCCGGGTTATCCGTCGCATTTGCCTTCCGTACAGGTCTTTTCAATATTGGAGTTGAAGGACAGTTAATCGTAGGTTGGTTGGCAGCTGTTTGGGTAGGGGTTGCGTTTGAACTTCCAGCTGTTATACATACGCTCGTTGCAGTTATTGCAGCGGGGGTTGCAGGTGCTCTTTGGGCATTTATTCCTGGTCTATTAAAAGCAAAATTCCGTGTACATGAAGTTATCGTAACCATCATGTTAAATTATACGGCACTTCATGTGACAAACTATATTATCCGTTCAGTTCTATCTGAAAAAAGCGATCGTACGGAAATGATTAAAGAAACTGCAACATTACGTTCATCATTTTTAGAAGGATTAACCGACTATTCACGTTTGCATTGGGGAATTGTAATTGCATTAATTGCTGTATTTATTATGTGGTTCCTACTTGAAAAGACAACTCGTGGATACGAATTACGTTCAGTTGGATTCAACCAGCATGCTTCTCACTACGCTGGTATGAATGTGGATAAAAATATTATTCTTTCTATGGTCATCTCAGGTGCTTTTGCTGGTCTAGCTGGTGCAATGGAGGGACTAGGGACATTTGGTTATGCATCCATTAAAGGTGGTTTCACTGGAGTTGGTTTTGATGGAATTGCCGTTGCACTTCTCGGTGGAAACGGACCTATTGGTGTTATTCTAGCAGCGTTACTTTTCGGAGCATTAAAGGTTGGAGCTTTAAATATGCCTCTTGAGGCGGGAGTTCCTAATGAGCTTGTTGATATAATTATCGCTTTAATCGTGTTCTTTGTAGCAGCAAGTTATATGATTCGTCTGTTCATTGATCGTATTAGTAAAAAGGGGGTGAAGTAAGTGGGATTCATGGATATTTTATATATCGTAATACCTTCTACTTTACTTTGGGCAGCGCCACTTATTTTCACTGCGTTAGGCGGTAACTTTTCAGAGCGTTCAGGTATCGTTAACATTGGACTAGAGGGTTTAATGGTAATCGGTGCATTTTCAGCAATCGTGTTTAATCTTGCTTTTGACCAGACACTCGGTAACTTGACTCCTTGGGTTTCATTATTAGTAGCTATGGTTGTAGGTGCGCTATTATCCGTTTTACATGCCGTTGCATCGATCACATTCCGAGCTGACCAGACCGTTTCTGGGGTGGCAATCAATCTTTTAGCAGTTGGTGCAGCACTTTTCCTTGTTAAGCTTTTTTACGGAAAAGGTCAAACAGACATTATTCAAAAAGGCTTTAGTAAAATAGATATCCCTGTTTTAAGTGATATCCCTGTTCTAGGAAAGCTATTCTTTTCCAATACGTACTACACTTCATATGTGGCAATTATCGTTGCATTTATCGCATGGTTTGTTATGTTTAAAACACCGTTCGGCCTTCGACTTCGCGCTGTAGGTGAGCATCCAATGGCAGCGGATACCATGGGGATTAACGTGACAAAAATGAGATATATTGGAGTGATCATCTCAGGTGCATTAGGAGGTATTGGTGGGGGAATTTATGCTCAGTCCATTTCTTCTGACTTCAGTCACGCGACGATTTCGGGACAAGGTTTCATGGCGCTTGCGGCATTAATCTTTGGTAAATGGCATCCGCTTGGAGCAATGGGCGCAGCGTTATTCTTTGGATTCGCACAAAGCTTAAGTATCATTGGTTCTAGCTTACCATTATTAGAAAATATCCCGAATGTCTACTTGTTGATCGCACCATATATCTTAACAATCCTAGCATTAACTGGATTCATTGGAAGAGCAGAAGGACCAAAGGCACTTGGAACACCATATATTAAAGGAAATAGATAAATCTCCGTTTTTACGGGGATTTTTTTTATTTTCTCTAATCTACTAACTTTTGTTAAATTTTCGAACATTTGTATAATTTTAATGTTCTGTCTACAAGAATATGGTAAAATTGGGGTAATCCATTCGATAGAAGAGGTTTGAATATGAGGTTGTCATTATACTTAGACGATTATGAGACGGAAAAGGTTTTTTCTTACTTACGTTGGATTTTTTTAGTTGTAGCTGTAATCTTATTTTATTCACCATTTTTTTCAGAGTTACTAGAGCTCGAACATCGCACATTCCCTATCCTACTGGTAGTGGGAATTACCTATATGATTTGTACTCAAATAGCATTTTTGAAACTTAAACCTCAGAATCCTTATTTTCATTTATTAACAAAAGCGGGTATTATCTTTGACTACATAGCTGTGATTTGGCTTCTAGTCTTGTCTGGTGGTGTAACAAGTCCCTTATTTCCTATATTTTATTTGATTATCATGCACGCGACCATCTATTGGTACACAAAAGGAGCATTTATTTCATCAGCTAGTTCTACTATAGGGTATACGATTATTTTGTTAACGGAACAAAACATCACCCCACTTATTCTGACCGTTTTTGCTCTTAATGTCGCATTTATTTGGATTGTTGGTTTATTTGGTTCCATGCTAGTTTTACGTGAAAGAAAACACTTGAAGCAAAAAGAAATTTATTATGAGCTTATGATCACCGATTACTTAACGGGTTTATATAATCATCGTAGTTTTCAGGAAGAAATGAAAAACCAGAAAAAAGAGAAGGAACCGTTTATATTAGTTATGTCAGATATTGATCATTTTAAAAGAATCAATGACCGCTATGGCCATATTGCTGGAGACGAAGTTCTAGCGGAAATTGGAAAGCTTTTTAAAGAGTGTTCGAATCAAGCTTGCGGAGAGGCTTTCCGATATGGTGGCGAGGAATTCGCTATTATTCTACCAAACCTTGATGAACATGAAATGAATGTATTTTTTACAGATTTATATGCAAAGATGAATGCATTAACGTTTAATACCTGTATGAGCAATGTAACCATGAGCTTTGGTGTGGCTTATTCCGAGCACCATCGAGAGGATGAAGATTTACTAGCCATTGCAGATTGCCTCTTGTATGAAGCGAAGAAAAAAGGAAAGAACCAAGCGATATTTGATACGGGAGTTGTTTACCGAAACTCCTATCCTCCTCGCCAAATTTCTTCACTTATTTAAACCTCCAAGTATGGAGGTTTTTTTGCATATGTTTTCCTTTAATACCAAAAGTTGATAACGGTTTGTCCAAAAGGGTATAGTATATCTAAATACATTCCGTATCACAAGATGGGAAAGCTATTTAAGAGCACATGATGTAAAGGAGGATGGAAATATGGCAGTGGTTTCCGAAACGATTAAAGAATTGAGCGGTTTCAAGCTACATATGGTGAAAACAGATAAATTCAAGACAAACACCATTATTTTTAAAATGAAGGCACCTTTACAAAAAGAGACTGTAACGAAACGAGCATTGCTACCAAATGTTCTTCAAAGTAATTCGAAAAAATTTCCTACTACTGGTAAGCTTCGAGGGTATTTGGATGAATTGTATGGGGCGACTTTTTATATTGATTTAGGAAAAAAAGGTGAGTATCATACAATAAGTTTTGCGATGGAAGTAGCCAATGAGCGATTCCTTTCTGATCCTACTCCACTATTAAAAACGGCTATTGATTTTCTGGTAGAGGTGTTAACCAATCCAAATGCCGATGGCGGTGAATTTCATAAAGAAACACTGGAGAAGGAAAAGCGTAGCTTAAAGCAAAGAATACAATCGATCTATGATGATAAAATGAAGTATTCAAACAATCGGTTAATTGAAGAAATGTGTAAGGAAGAGCCGTACTCCCTACACGTTCACGGAAAAGAATCAGAAGTGGATTCCATTAACGGTAAAGATCTTTATGATTATTATCAAAAAGCATTAGCTGAAGATGAACTCAGTTTATATATAATCGGTGATATAGAAGAACAAGAAGTAGAACAGATGGTGAATGAAAGATTTACCTTCTCATCTAGAACTCCTCATGCTTTGGAGAAAAAACAACCAGCGCAGGTTGAAGAAAACGTTATTAAGGAAGAACAAGATGTAAAGCAGGGAAAATTAAATATTGGGTACCGAACGAATGTTACGTATGGAGATCCTGATTATTTTGCTCTTCAAGTATTTAATGGAGTGTACGGTGGATTTTCACATTCCAAGTTATTTATTAATGTACGCGAGAAAGCAAGTCTAGCTTATTACGCTGCGAGTCGGGTGGAAAGCCATAAAGGGTTGCTGATGGTTATGTCCGGAATAGATAATAGTAATTTTGAAAAAGCAGTTTCAATTATTAAGGAACAAATGCAAGCTATGAAAAATGGAGACTTTTCAGATGAGGATTTGATTCAAACGAAGGCAGTGATAAAAAATCAACTGCTTGAAACGCTTGATACAGCACGTGGAATCGTTGAAATACTTTATCATAATGTAGTTGCAGGACAACAAATTCAGCTAGATGAATGGTTACAACGAATCGATGCTGTAACGAAGGAAGAGGTCGTACAGGTTGCTAATAAAATCCAACTCGATACGATTTATTTCTTAACGGGAACGGGGGCGACGAAGTAATGGAGAAGATCTCATTTGATCAGCTTCAAGAGGAACTGTACCACGAGAAGCTAGAAAATGGTTTAGAGGTATACATTCTTCCGAAAAAAGGGTTTAACAAAACCTATGCGACTTTTACAACCAAATATGGGTCCATAGATAACCATTTTGTACCTGCAGGGAAAAAAGAGCTTGTTAAGGTTCCGGATGGGATTGCTCACTTTTTAGAGCACAAGCTTTTTGAAAAAGAAGATGGTGATGTGTTCCAGCAATTTAGTCGCCAAGGAGCATCAGCGAATGCCTTTACATCTTTTACAAGAACCGCATATCTTTTTTCTAGTACATCAGACGTCGAGAAAAATTTAGAAACATTAATCGATTTTGTCCAGTATCCTTATTTTTCTGAAAAAACGGTTGAAAAAGAAAAAGGAATAATTGGCCAAGAAATTGATATGTATGATGATAATCCAGACTGGCGTTTATATTTTGGTGCGATTCAAAACCTATTTGAAAACCACCCAGTGAAAATTGATATAGCAGGGACAAAAGAATCGATAGCTGAAATCACAAAGGATATGTTGTATGAGTGCTATCATACCTTTTATCATCCAAGCAATATGCTCTTGTTTATCGTTGGCCCTGTTCAAGTAGAGGAAATTATGAAGCAGATTAAAGATAACCAGGCAAAGAAGTCGTTTCCTACACAAGTAGAAATTGAGCGTAAATTCGAAAGTGAAAAGGAAGATGTATCCGAAAAGAAATTAGTCCTGCCTATGAATGTGCATTCTTCTAAATGCTTGGTTAGTATAAAAGCTACTGACACGGAAAAACAAGGCGAGGAAATGCTTAAACAGGAACTAACAACCAATGTGTTGTTGGAAATATTGTTTGGAAGAAGTAGCGAAAATTATGATAAGCTGTACAGCAGTGGACTTATCGATGATACCTTCTCTTTTGATTATACGCAGGAGAAAGGGTTTGGTTTTGCGATGATTGGCGGAGATACCAATAGCCCAGATCAATTAGCGGATGAAATAAAAAGAATCCTAAAGGAAGAAAAAAGCTCAAGTAACATAACGGTAGAGAGCTTAGAGCGTACAAAGAAGAAAAAAATTGGTGCGTTTCTACGTGCCGTTAATTCACCTGAGTACATTGCAAATCAATTTACACGATATGCATTTAACGACATGAATTTATTTGATGTGGTACCTGTATTAGAAGCAATTAAAATTGAGGATATTCAGGAAGTAGGTAAAAACTTAATTTCTGAAAATCGAATGGCCATTTGCCAAGTAGTGCCAAAAAGCTAATTAAAGTGAGGCGTCGTTTAACGGCGCCTTTTTGTTGAAGTGAGGAGAAGCTAGTGAAAAAATATGCGTTAATTACTGGAGCAAGCGGGGGGATCGGCTCATGCGTTGCGAAGAAGCTTGCAAAGGATGGGTTTTCTTTATACTTGCACTATCATAAGAATATAGAGGGAATGGAACGTTTGCTCCGTGAACTTTCAATTTTTGAAAATGAATACATTCCAATACAGGCGGATTTGACTGAGAAAAATGGGATTAAAAAGCTTTGCGAAAATATTTTTGCATTAAATGCAATCATACATAATTGTGGTCAGAGTCATTATGGGTTATTGGTTGACTTGAAGGAGGATGACCTTGAGGAAATCATGAAGCTCCAAGTTACGGCACCGATTTTAATAACGAAACGTTTGCTTCCGAAATTAATGGCTCAACACAATGGCCAAATTGTTGTTATTTCCTCTATCTGGGGACAGACGGGTGCTGCGTGTGAAGTCGCATATTCTGCTGCAAAGGGTGCTCAGATCGCGTTTGTTAAAGCGTTAAGTAAAGAAGTTGCATTAAGTGGAATTACCGTTAACGCGGTGGCGCCTGGTGCCATTCAAACGCCGATGTTAGAAAATTTCTCTGCTGACGAATTGCAGATGCTTAAGGATGAAATTCCTATTGGTAGACTAGGTTCAGGTGAGGATGTGGCTGATTCAGTTTCCTTTCTGCTCTCTTCTGGATCTAGGTATATTACAGGACAAACACTTGCGGTTAATGGTGGATGGTATACATAATTCACAAAACGTTCACGGTACCTAAATGAATAATTCCGTCCTTTTCAAAGCAAAATAAGGTCGTAGTAAAAAAAAGGAGGTTATACAATGTCTGTACTTGATAATTGGGAGCAGTGGAAAGACTTTTTAGGTGATCGCCTACAACATGCTCAGAATGAAGGTATGAACAAGCAAGTAGTTGGTGATCTTGCTTTCCAAATCGGAGACTATTTAGCGAAGCAAGTCGATCCGAAAAATGAACAAGAGCGCATTTTAGCTGACCTTTGGTCTGTTGCTACACCAGAAGAACAGCATGCTATTGCGAATATTATGGTTAAGCTTGTTCAAAAATAATGGATCCCATTAAGATGGATTAAATAGGTAATAAAAAAGAGAGGCAATCATCCTCTCTTTTTTTCATATCATACAAATAAAGCTCCAAATTACGACTTGATCTTGTTTTTCCTTTCATCTTAATAGAAAATCATATATGATAGAAGATGATTAATTTGCACCAATACTGGTCAAATATGGCGCTTCCCTTGGAGGTATTCTATGGAAAAGATGAACAAAACAGAATGGTACTTGGAGTATGAAATTCAGAAAAATCGGCCAGGGTTGCTAGGGGATATTTCTTCTTTATTAGGAATGCTCTCCATTAATATTGTAACCATTAATGGGGTTGATGAAGGAAGACGAGGATTGCTCATTCTTGCACAGGACTATGAACAAATCGAGCGACTCGAATCTATTTTAAAGACAATGGATACGATTAAGATAATCAAGCTTAGAGAACCTAAGTTAAGAGACCGATTAGCTGTGAGGCATGGTAGATACATACAAAGAGATGCTGATGACAAAAAGACCTTTCGATTTGTACGCGATGAACTAGGGCTTTTAGTAGATTTTATGGCAGAATTATTTAAGCAGGAAGGTCATAAGCTCATCGGTATCCGTGGAATGCCGCGTGTAGGAAAGACTGAGTCTATTGTTGCTTCAAGCGTCTGTGCGAACAAAAGATGGCTGTTTGTTTCCTCTACACTCTTAAAGCAAACCATTCGTAATCAACTCATTGAGGACGAATATAACGAGAACAATCTCTTTATTATTGACGGCATCGTTTCAACAAGAAGAGCAAACGAGCGACATTGGCAATTAGTTCGAGAAATTATGCGACTTCCGGCTGTGAAGGTTGTTGAGCATCCGGACGTATTTGTCCAGAATACAGAGTACACACTCGATGATTTTGATTATATTATTGAGCTTAGAAACGATCCAGAAGAGGAAATCAAGTATGATATTGTAAGAAATACGATGTTTTCAGATTCTGATTTTGGGGGATTTGATTTTTAAAAAAGTCGTTTTCGTTTATGCATAAAACTTACGAAAGCGCCTTTAATAGCATTGGAAGGTGTTAGAAATTGACAGAATTAAGTAACAAACTTAGAGAAGCTCGACTTTCACTCGGCTTGAGCTTGGATGACTTACAAATAACAACCAAAATTCAAAAACGGTATTTGCAAGCGTTAGAAGAGGGGAATTATAGTATTATACCTGGTCCGTTTTATGTTCGTGCTTTTATTAAGCAATATGCGGAAGCTGTACAGCTCGATCCAGAAGAGCTATTCGCAGAGTATAAGTCTGAAATCCCATCTACTCATGGAGATGACTTTCCAGAAAAGCTTTCAAGGGTGCAAACTAGGAAGGATGTTGCACCAAGTAATTCGAAGATTTTTTCCGTTTTACCCAGGTTGCTAATTGGTGTTTTCGTTATTGGTGCGGTGGCCCTAGCCTACTTTTTAGTAGTTAATATTAAAGAAGATGGTGAATCGGCAGAGGAACCAGCAACAACTGATAGCGAACAAATACAGTACAATGACAACTTATCTGAGAAGGAAGCGGATGAGGAAAATAAAACGGAAGCATCTGAGGGTGAGGAGAATCAAACATCTGGTGCCAATGAAGTAACAGAGGAAGAAGCGACTGAAGAAGAAACTTCCCCTACACAAGAGGTTACAGTTGCCGAATCAAAAGGGAAAGAAACCGTATATGAAGTAAAGAATGCAGAAAAATTTGAAGTAAAGCTTGTGTCTACCGGTGAAACTTGGGTGAATATGCTAAATGGAAAAGGACATTCTTTTTGGCAAGGGATCTTAAAAACAGGTGCTGAGGATAATAAAGTAGTTGATTATTCAAAAGAGCAAGAAGCTGTTCTAGTGATTGGGAATTCTACAGCCACTGAAATATATGTGAATGATCAAAAGCTAGAATATGCTACACCTCCAGATGATCAAGTTAGACAGGATATCACAATTCGTTATGTACCAACAGTGAACGAATAGTCATCGTATGGTGACTATTTTTTCGCTTTCTTTTCTATTTTGTTGTATGCTTGTTTTATTAAAAGAAGAAAGTAACAATAAGGAATTTTCTTTATAGGTTAAAATGGAGGTCTTTAAATTGAATTTGCCTAATAAAATTACAGTCTCACGAATTTTATTAATTCCACTATTTTTAGTAATTGTATACGATCCTTTTCATTGGGGGGATATGCAGTTCATTGGGGCGGAGCTTCCGGTTGCTCACTTTATCGCCGCTTTAATCTTTATTTTTGCTTCTGCTACCGACTGGGTTGATGGCTATTATGCCAGAAAGTATAATTTGGTAACCAATCTTGGGAAGTTCCTTGACCCGTTAGCAGATAAGTTGCTCGTATCAGCAGCATTAATTGTTTTAGTTGAATTTGGACTTGCGGCTTCGTGGTTAGTTATCATCATTATTTGCCGAGAGTTTGCTGTAACGGGTCTACGAGCCATCCTAGCGGGAGGCGGAGAGGTAGTTGCCGCAAATATGCTGGGTAAAATTAAGACTTGGACACAAATCGTTGCCATTTCAGCATTGTTATTACATAACACGATTTTTGAACTTGTGTCCCTTCCGTTTGCTGACATTGCTTTATGGGTTGCAACGTTCTTCACGATTTGGTCTGGTTGGGACTACTTTGCGAAAAATAAGCAGGTATTTATTAATTCTAAATAAAACAGAGGCTAGGTGATTGTTTTTCATGAATGCTGAAATCATTGCAGTGGGCTCAGAGTTGTTGCTTGGCCAAATTGTTAATACAAACGCTCGTTTCATTTCCAAACAACTAGCTAGTATTGGAACCAATGTGTTTTATCATACGGTAGTTGGTGATAATCCGACCCGTTTGCAACAAGCGATTGCTGTGGCAGAAGGTCGTTCAAACTTAATTATCTTTACAGGTGGATTAGGTCCGACAAAGGATGATTTGACAAAGGAAACAATTGCCAAACACCTCGGTAAGGAGCTTGAATTTGATCAAGCTGCTCTTGACTCTATCTCTCAGTACTTTATTCGTACAAACCGTGTCATGACAGAGAATAATAAGAAGCAAGCATTGGTTCTTGCTGATTCTACTGTTTTGCCAAATGATAACGGAATGGCTCCTGGCATGCTTTTAACTACTAATACTCACCGTTATATGCTTTTACCAGGGCCACCGAAGGAAATGGAACCCATGTTTTTACATTATGCACTCCCACTATTACAAAAAGAACCAGACGTCTCTGAGACGATTGTTTCACGAGTGTTGCGTTTCTTTGGGATAGGAGAGGCTGCATTAGAAACAAAGATTGAGGATTTAATTGATGCGCAATCGAATCCTACGATTGCGCCCCTTGCTAGCGACGGGGAAGTGACGTTGAGGCTTACTGCTAAACACCAACAAACCGACGTTGCAAATGAACTCATTAATGAAACGGAAGAGAAGATACGTACACGTGTTGGTGAGTTCTTCTACGGGTATAATGAAACCTCGTTAATGAATGAGTTATTTACCCTGCTACAAAAGAACGATTTAACCATTGCTTGTGCAGAGAGCTTAACTGGAGGGATGTTTCAGCAGGAGCTGACAGCTATTCCAGGTTCTAGTGCGGTAGTAAAAGGCGGGGTCGTTTGCTATACGAATGACGTTAAGGAAAAGGTCCTTGGTGTTAAAAAGGAAACTCTGGAAAAATATGGAGCAGTAAGTGAAGAGTGTGCAAGGGAATTAGCTGAAAATGTGGCTTCATTACTTAACGCTGATATTGGAATTAGCTTTACTGGTGTAGCAGGGCCTGGTGCTGTTGAGGAGAAACCGGTAGGAACGGTGTATATTGGAATTTCAAAAAAAGGATCTCCAGTAAAAGTCGAAAAATTTCTTTTTGCTGGTACAAGAGAAGGCAATCGAGTGAGAAGTGTGAAGTACGGCTGTTTCTCACTAATCAATAGCTTGAAAGATTAACAGAGCATATCATTTTGCTCTGTTTTTTTTCTCTTTACCAAATTTAGAAATTGATTTAAAATAATATTTTTCTGCTATGAACATCGACGAAAAACCTATTTTGTTAAGAGGAAAATAGAATTTTACAACTATATTTGGTAGTGAAAAAAATCGAATGAATGTTCGATTTTTTGCTCGACAAACAGAAATAAAACGAGTATAGTAAAGATAGTGAAATGAACATGCAACGAATGATAGATAGATATATTCGTTTTAAATAAGGAGGAAATAGTAGTGGCAAATGATCGTCAAGCAGCCCTTGAAATGGCATTAAAACAAATAGAAAAACAATTTGGTAAAGGCTCTATCATGAAGTTAGGAGAGCAAACAGATCGTCAAATTTCTACTTCGAAAAGTGGATCTTTAGCTCTTGATACAGCATTAGGAATAGGTGGATATCCAAAAGGCCGTATCATTGAAATCTATGGTCCTGAAAGCTCGGGTAAAACAACAGTTGCCCTTCATGCAATTGCTGAGGTACAAGCAGCAGGTGGACAAGCAGCATTTATTGATGCCGAGCATGCACTTGACCCTGATTATGCACAAAAACTTGGTGTGAACATTGATGAGTTGCTGTTATCACAGCCAGACACTGGTGAACAAGCCCTTGAAATTGCAGAAGCATTGGTACGAAGTGGAGCAGTTGATATTCTAGTCATCGACTCAGTTGCTGCCCTTGTTCCAAAGGCAGAGATCGAAGGAGAAATGGGAGACTCTCACGTTGGACTACAAGCGCGTCTAATGTCACAGGCTCTTCGTAAACTTTCTGGTGCGATCAATAAGTCTAAAACAATTGCTATCTTTATTAACCAGATTCGTGAGAAGGTAGGAGTTATGTTTGGTAACCCGGAGACAACTCCTGGTGGACGTGCGCTTAAATTCTATTCTTCTGTTCGTTTAGAGGTTCGCCGTGCAGAAACGTTGAAGCAAGGCAATGATATGGTTGGTAACAAAACGAAAATTAAAGTCGTGAAGAATAAAGTAGCTCCTCCATTCCGTACGGCTGAAGTAGATATTATGTACGGAGAAGGAATTTCGAAAGAGGGAGAAGCTCTTGATATGGGATCAGAACTTGATATCGTACAAAAGAGTGGATCTTGGTATTCTTATAATGATGAGCGTCTTGGGCAAGGTCGTGAGAATGCGAAGTTGTTCTTGAAGGAAAATAAAGATTTATTAGCAGAGATCCAAAATAAGATTCGTGAACACTACGGTTTAGATGGAGTGAAGACTCTTCCGGAAGACCATGAAGAAGATCAAGAACAATTTGATTTAGTAGATTAATACAGATTAAACAGCAGACTACTATTTGGTCTGCTGTTTTTTATATTATTAGTCAAATTGACGGTTCGAAATTTGAAAAGTGAACTCGATTTATGAATGCTTTAACAACACTGGGTTTGACAAAGTTCACCATTATCTACCAATATAAACGAAATATTACAACCAAGCCGGACAAACCCTTGACAATAAAAATTCACACATTTACAATTAATATGTATATTTTATGTTTTTTAATGATGAATGAAGACGTGTAAAAGCCTTTGTGCTGTATATTGACAAAACAATGTACATGCCGACATTTTAGAAAACGTAACACAAGTTAATAGCAAGAGGAGGTGAAATGATGGATCTTTTTACAATGATCATCTCCATTTTGCTTGCTTTACCCGTCGGTGCAGTTGTTGGCTATTTTGTTCGTAAATCTTTTTCTGAAGCAAAAATTGCTGGAGCTAGAGGTGCTGCAGAGCAAATTCTAGAAGATGCAAAACGTGAAGCAGAAGCTTTAAAAAAGGAGTCGCTGCTTGAAGCAAAGGATGAGATTCATAAGCTTCGTACAGAAGCAGAACGTGAAGTTCGTGATCGTAGAAGCGAGCTGCAAAAGCAGGAAAACCGCTTACTTCAAAAAGAGGAAAATCTTGATCGAAAAGACGAATCGTTAGACAAACGTGAAGCACTTTTAGAGAAGAGGGACGATTCTCTTAACAAAAAACAACAGCATATTGAAGAGATGGAAAGCAAAGTGGACGAGATCGTAAAAATGCAACAGGCAGAGCTTGAACGCATCTCGGGCTTAACTCGTGATGAGGCGAAATCCATCATTTTAGAGCGTATGGAACAGGAGTTATCCCATGACATCGCTTTAATGATAAAAGAGAGTGAAAATAGAGCAAAAGAGGAAGCAGACAAAAAAGCAAAGGAAATTTTGTCGTTAGCTATTCAACGTTGTGCGGCTGATCACGTAGCAGAAACGACCGTTTCGGTAGTCACTCTTCCAAATGATGAGATGAAAGGTCGAATCATTGGTCGTGAAGGACGAAACATCCGTACACTTGAAACTCTTACTGGAATTGATCTCATTATTGATGATACTCCAGAAGCAGTTATTTTATCTGGGTTTGATCCGATTCGAAGAGAAACAGCCCGCTTAGCGCTTGAAAAGCTTGTTCAAGATGGTCGTATCCATCCTGCTCGAATCGAAGAAATGGTTGATAAGGCACGCCGTGAAGTGGATGAACATATTCGTGAAATTGGTGAGCAAACAACTTTTGAGGTTGGAGTACATGGACTGCACCCAGATTTAATTAAAATTCTCGGTCGATTGAAATTCCGAACTAGCTATGGTCAAAATGTGTTGAAGCACTCTACTGAAGTTTCTCAATTAGCTGGATTGCTAGCTGCAGAACTTGGAGAAGATGAAACACTTGCTCGTCGTGCAGGCCTACTACACGATATTGGTAAGGCAATTGACCATGAAGTTGAAGGAAGCCACGTAGAAATCGGTGTCGAACTGGCTACTAAATATAAGGAGCATCCGGTGGTTATTAACTCGATTGCTTCTCACCATGGCGATTCCGAGCCTACTTCCGTTATTGCTGTTCTTGTTGCAGCGGCAGATGCACTATCCGCAGCAAGACCTGGTGCAAGACGTGAGACGCTTGAAAACTATATTCGACGTTTAGAAAAGCTTGAGGAAATCTCAGAATCGTATGATGGAGTGGAAAAGTCATTTGCCATCCAGGCTGGACGTGAAGTTCGTATCCTAGTGAAGCCAGAGCAAATTGACGACTTAGAGGCTCATCGTTTAGCTCGCGATATTCGTAAAAAAATCGAAGAGGAACTTGATTATCCAGGCCATATAAAGGTCACGGTAATTAGGGAAACGAGAGCAGTTGAATACGCAAAATAAAGCGGTGCTTTAGCACCGCTTTTATTTTTGCTCATTACATATGATAAAATGAAAAGAAATACGGAAAAAGAAGGGTTTAATTGATGAACATATTATTTGTTGGAGATGTCGTTGGTTCACCAGGAAGAGATATGGTGAAGGAATACGTCCCAAGATTAAAGGAAAAATATCGTCCACACATTACCATTATAAATGGTGAAAATGCTGCAGGAGGAAAAGGGATTACAGAAAAAATCTATAGAGGTTTTTTAGAGGTCGGTGCGCAGGCTGTTACATTAGGAAACCACACATGGGATAACCGTGATATTTTTGAATTTATCGATGATGCAAAATACATGGTTAGACCAGCAAACTTTCCTGAAGATAACCCTGGTAAGGGAATTGTGTATTTAAAAATGAATCAAGATGAAATAGCAATCATCAGTCTGCAGGGGCGTACCTTTATGCAACCGAATAATTGTCCCTTCCGAAAAGCGGATGAACTGATCGAAGAAGCAAGGAAACGAACACCTATTATCTTTGTTGATTTCCATGCTGAGGCAACAAGTGAGAAGCTCGCTATGGGCTGGTATTTAGATGGAAGAGTAACAGCGGTAGTTGGTACTCATACACATGTACAAACAGCTGACAATCGAATATTGCCCCAAGGAACAGCCTATATTTCGGATGTTGGAATGACAGGTCCATATGACGGGATACTGGGAATGGACAGAGAAATTGTTATTAGACGATTCCTATCCAACTTACCAGCAAGATTTGAAGTTCCAGATACAGATAAAACACAGCTTGGTGCCGTACATATTGAACTGGATAAAAAGACGGGAAAAGCCAAAAAAATCGATCGTATTCTCATCAATGACGATCATCCATTTTTCTCCTAGAATTGTAAACCATATAGCCGACTAGCACCTGCAAAATAGACGCAGGTGTTTTTTTATGTAAGCTTGATTGCAGGTGAAAACATATACACTTTTCTTTTAATCTTACTTTTTTGTCCAAGCCGGAATATGTTAAAGCTTTTGCGAATATAGTAGCAATGGAATCATATATACCTGAGTTGTTCAATAACAAGAACATCAGGGGGGATTAAACAAGGAGGAGCTAGGAATGGAAATATTAAAAGTTTCAGCAAAATCTAATCCCAATTCTGTAGCTGGTGCGCTCGCAGGAGTTCTGCGCGAAAGAGGTGCTGCAGAAATTCAGGCCATAGGTGCGGGTGCATTAAATCAAGCGGTAAAGGCAGTAGCCATTGCACGAGGATTTGTAGCACCTAGCGGAGTCGATTTGATTTGTATCCCAGCATTCACAGACATATTAATTGATGGGGAAGAGCGCACAGCGATCAAATTAATCATTGAGCCAAGATGAGGGAGTATCTTTTTCCTGTTTGCATTCTTATTGCAAACAGGTTCTTTTTTTGTCAGTTTTGGTCTATGCTTTATATACAACGACTATGGAAGGGGTATAAATCATGAAAATTTTTGATGGGCATTGTGATGTATTATACAAAATGTTTATGAATCCGAAGCTTTCAAGCTTTTTAGATTCAAAGGAGCTTCAAGTTACGCTCGCGGGTATGAAGAAAAGTGGCGTTAAAGTACAATGCTTTGCCATCTATGTACCAGAGAATATTCACCCTGATCTTTCCTTCCATGCTGCTTTGCATATGATAGACCTTTTCTATGAAAAAATTATCAAACCATATAAAGAAATTAAGTTGATTACAAGTCAAAGTGATTTAGCTAATCTTAAAGATGGTGAATTCGGAGCGATTCTTACACTTGAGGGGTGTGATTGTATCGGTTCCGATTTGCTGAAGTTAAAAACGCTGCTTCGTCTTGGGGTTACATCTGTTGGTTTAACGTGGAATTTTTCTAATGCAGTTTCTGATGGGGCACTTGAAGAGCGGGGCGCGGGTCTATCCAGGTTCGGGAAAAGAGTCGTATCAACTCTTAATAAGGAGAGGGTATGGTGTGATGTATCGCATCTATCAGAAAGCGGGTTTTGGGATGTGCTGGAGCTTGGAGATTATCCCTTTGCTTCACACTCTAATGCGTATTCTCTTTGTCCACATCCGAGGAACTTACGAGATGAACAGATTGTGGCATTAATAGAAAGAGAAACAGTCATGGGGTTAACCTTTGTTACGCAATTCCTCTCTGGGAAAACAACAGCAACTATTACTGACGTACTTCGTCATCTTGACCATATTTGCTCTCTTGGAGGTGAGGATTTTGTTGGATTTGGTTCTGATTTTGATGGAACCGAACATTGTGTTACAGGGCTTGAGCGGGTAGAAAATTATAGCAATCTTGTAAATGAACTAGGAAAATATTATTCCAGTATACAGGTTGAGAAGTTTTTGTACAAAAATATGGCGAAAAGATTTCCGAAATAAAGAAGAGTGAATAAAGCGTTTTCATTTTTATTTAGACTAAACAGGTTGAAAAAAGACAGATAAAACTATTATTTTCGCAAAAATAAAAAAATATTCATATTTTCGCCATTATTTGGGCGTAAAGGGTTGCTTTTTTTTTCACATAGGTCTAGAATTGAAAGCGTTTAGTACCCTTCCATTTCTCACATTTTTACTCTATGAATATTAGAGTCAAAATCTTCGTGTTACAATCGGAAAAGTGCTACACTATTGGTAAAATAAACGTTTTTACATATTTCTTAACGTATCCAAAGGGGTGTAAGACATGATCAATCAACTTTCTTGGAAAGTTGGCGGGCAGCAAGGGGAAGGGATTGAAAGTACTGGGGAGATTTTCTCTATTGCTTTGAATCGATTAGGTTACTATTTATATGGGTACCGCCACTTTTCATCTCGTATTAAAGGTGGACACACTAATAACAAAATCCGTGTAAGCACGTCACAGGTTCGCTCTATTTCAGACGACTTAGACATCTTAGTGGCATTTGATCAGGAAACGCTTGACTTAAATTACAAAGAACTACATGACAATGGTGTGATGATTGCAGATGCGAAGTTTAATCCTGTGAAACCTACGGATACAAATGCAACTTTGTATGCGGTTCCATTTACAGATATTGCAACTGAATTAGGTACATCATTAATGAAAAACATGGTGGCAGTTGGGGCTACTTGTGCAGTACTAGATTTAGATATTAACGTTTTTGAGACGGTAGTTCAAGAGATTTTTGGGCGTAAAGGACAGTCTGTGGTTGATAAGAACATGGAAGCGATCCAAGCTGGTTATACAGCAATGAAAGAACAAGCTCAAGAAGCCGCTACCATGGTATTAGCAAAGGCAGATGGAAAACAACGGTTGTTCATGATTGGTAACGATGCGATTGCGCTAGGGGCCTTAGCTGGCGGATGTCGCTTTATGGCAGCTTATCCAATTACTCCTGCTTCTGAAATCATGGAGTATCTAATTAAAAAACTACCTGCTCTTGGTGGAACAGTAATTCAAACTGAAGATGAAATTGCGGCATGTACAATGGCGATCGGTGCAAACTATGCAGGCGTTCGTGCGATCACTGCATCAGCTGGTCCGGGATTATCGTTGAAGATGGAAGCAATCGGTCTTTCAGGAATTACCGAAACACCAATTGTAATTGTCGATACACAGCGTGGTGGTCCGTCTACCGGTCTACCAACCAAGCAAGAACAATCTGATTTAATGGCCATGATCTATGGTACTCACGGAGAAATTCCAAAGATCGTAATGGCTCCAAGTACTGTACAAGAAGCGTTCTACGATACAGCTGAGGCATTTAACCTTGCTGAAGAGTACCAAGTACCTGTTATCGTCTTATCTGACCTTCAACTTTCTTTAGGAAAGCAAACAGTTGAGCCTTTAGACTTTAGTAAGGTAGAAATTCGACGCGGAAAACTTGTAACTGAACTACCAGAATCAGATTCTAAAGATTACTTTAAACGTTACGAAGTGACTGAAGATGGTATCTCTCCTCGTGTAATTCCTGGGGTAAAGGGTGGAATTCACCACGTAACAGGTGTAGAACATGATGAAACAGGTAAACCGTCTGAATCAGCATTAAACCGTAATGCACAAATGGATAAACGTTTCCGTAAAGTTGAGAACATCAAATTTAATACACCAATTCACGTTCATGCTCCACATGAGGATGCGGATGTACTAGTTGTTGGTTTTAACTCAACTAGAGGAGCAATTGAAGAAGCAATGACACGCCTTGAGAAGGATGGAGTGAAAGTGAATCATGCGCATGTACGTTTGATTCATCCGTTCCCTACTGACGAAATGCTTCCACTAGTCAAATCAGCTAAAAAGGTTGTAGTTGTTGAAAATAACGCAACTGGACAGTTAGCAAACATCCTTAAGATGAATGTAGGACATGCTGAGAAAGTAGTAAAGCATTTAAAGTATGACGGAAATCCATTCCTACCACATGAAATCCATTCAAAGATCAAGGAGTTGTTCTAAATTATGGCGACGTTTAAAGATTTTCGAAACAACGTGAAGCCTAACTGGTGTCCAGGCTGCGGCGATTTCTCTGTTCAAGCGGCAATTCAACGTGCTGCTGCGAATGTAGGGTTAGAGCCAGATAATTTAGCGGTTATTTCTGGTATCGGTTGCTCTGGACGTATTTCAGGATATATTAACTCTTACGGATTCCATTCCATTCACGGACGTTCTTTACCGATTGCCCAAGGAGTAAAAATGGCGAATCGTGATTTAACAGTTATTGCATCTGGGGGAGATGGAGATGGTTTCGCGATCGGAATGGGTCATACCATTCACTCTATCCGTCGAAACATCGATATCACTTACATCGTAATGGATAACCAAATTTATGGTTTAACAAAGGGCCAAACATCCCCGAGATCGGCAGCAGGCTTCAAAACGAAGTCTACGCCACAAGGATCAATCGAACAGCCGATTTCTCCAATGGAAATGGCATTAACTGCTGGTGCAACGTTTGTGGCACAAAGCTTCTCTACAGACTTAAAAGACTTAACAGCGATTATTGAAGCTGGTATCAAGCATAAAGGTTTCTCTTTAATCAACGTGTTCAGTCCATGTGTAACATACAATAAAATCAACACATACGACTGGTTTAAGGAAAACCTAACAAAGCTTGCTGATGTGGAAGGCTATGATTCATCTAATCGTGAAATGGCGATGCAAACTCTAATGCAGCATAACGGATTAGTAACAGGCTTGATTTATCAAGATACAGAACGTAAATCTTACCAGGAACTAATAAACGGTTACTCTGAAACCCCGTTATCTCAGCATGATCTTCAATTAGATGAAGCTCATTTTAATAAATTAGTTTCCGAGTTTATGTAAGCTAGAACGAACAAGAAACCCCGAGTACATCTCGGGGTTTCTCTATGAGTATATTTCTAAATACTTGTGATAACTATCACTTTCAATGAACGTGATAAGGAGTAAAATTATTTGCTGTAATGAATGAAACCGCTATCGATTGGTTAAGTTTTTTATATTGTGTTCAGTTGTTCAAGCATTTATACTTAACTAATGTGATTCATTCTACTATCAAAGTACTAACTATACGAAAATAATATTATTTTAGTTTGGTTCACTAGTGTTGCATTAATTTAATTTCACTATTAAAAATACTCAAAATGTTCAACTTTATTATATTGTGCAAAGAAAAAGTCCTTTATAATGGATAAGTCAGGTGGTAACCCGTCCAAATCCACTAAAAAGGACACATCTCATGGACAAGATTACACGAAAAACTTCATTTGGACAATGGTTTTCACCAATTAATATTCAATTATTTGAAGAACAGGTGAAAACGATGAAATTAGATTACTATACGAAAAAATTAACGACAGAGTCTTTCCTAAAATTACTACTTTTTGCCCAGCTAGAAGAAATCGAAAGCCTGCATGCGCTAGGTGATTGTCTATTCGATGACCAACTTCAAAAAGGGATTGACCTTGATTCGATCAGTATTTCTCAGCTGTCACGGCGATTAAATGGCATGAACCCAGATCTATTTCAAAGGCTTTTCCTTGATTTGGTCGTACAAATTCATGCCAAGACACACTATACGAAACTGGTCATGCCGTTAAAAATCATTGATTCAAGCACATTGCCACTTAATTTGACCAATCATAAATGGGCAAAGTTCCGTAAGACAAAAGCCGGTGTGAAGTTGCATCTACGCCTTGTGTTTATGGAAAAAGGTGCGTCCTATCCCGAAAAAGCAGTCATAACAACGGCAAACGAACATGATCGTGGTCAACTTGAAATCATGGTCGATGACAAGGAATGCATGTATGTGTTTGACCGTGGCTATCTAGACTACGAGCGCTTTGATCGCATGACAGATGATGGTTACTTTTTTCTATCAAGGCTAAGAAAAAACGCCGTTATACGGGAGGTTTATGATTTTAAACTACCCGAGGATTCCGCTGTTTTATCAGATCAAATGGTCCTGATTGGTACAACCCAAAACCGTGCTGAAAATTACTTTCGCCTTCTAAAAGTGCTTGATTCCAAAGGAAATGAACTCCATTTAATCACCAATCGCTTTGATTTGAACGCTGAAGAAATTTCAGAGATGTATAAATCAAGGTGGGCCATTGAGTTGTTTTTTAAATGGATCAAACAGCACCTTAGCATCAAAAAGTTCTACGGACAAAGCGAATGGGCCATTCAAAATCAAGTGTTTATCGCACTTATCGTTTTTTGCCTACATGTTCTTGTTCAACTTGAGACAAATAGTAAGCGAAAAACCTTAAAAATTAGCCGTTATCTACGGGCTGCCCTTTGGAAACCAGCCCATATTTGGCTCCGAAAAATTGAAGGAAAAGCCATTCCTTGATAAGAAAGTTGTCGTCGTCACACAGGTCTAATTGTAAATAAATTTCCAAATGGATGGAGCCACCTTTGTTGGGTATTTACTTTTTTGGCTCTAAATAGAGAATATAATTAAACTGAAAATTACGAAATTATTTATGCAACACTTGTGAGTTTGGTTGTATGTTTAAATGTTTGATTATTGCAGTGAAAGGAGAAACATTTATGAACGAAAAGCAACGATTAGAAAGCCAACAAGCAGTGCAGGAAGGTAATTCTTCGGACAAAAAATCCGGTAAGGATTACAGTAAATATTTTGAAACAGTATATACTCCACCATCGCTAAAAGACGCGAAAAAGCGTGGGAAAGAAGAAGTAAAGTACCATAAGGATTTCTCACTTCCTGAAGAATTTAAAGGGATGGGACAAGGTCGTAAGTTTTATATTCGTACGTACGGCTGTCAAATGAATGAGCATGATACAGAAGTAATGGCTGGTATTTTCATGGGGCTAGGTTATGAGCCGACAGACTCTGTTGATGATGCAAATGTTATTTTATTAAATACTTGTGCGATCCGTGAGAATGCTGAAAACAAAGTGTTTGGTGAGCTAGGTCATCTTAAACATTTGAAGCAGCAAAACCCAGATGTATTAATCGGAGTTTGTGGCTGTATGTCTCAAGAGGAATCGGTTGTTAATAAAATTCTTAAAACATACCATCAAGTGGATATGATCTTTGGAACGCATAATATTCACCGTTTACCAAACATCCTGCACGAAGCATACATGTCCAAGGAAATGGTTGTAGAAGTGTGGTCTAAAGAAGGAGATGTTATTGAGAACCTTCCGAAGATCCGTCGTGGAAATATTAAAGCATGGGTAAATATTATGTACGGCTGTGATAAGTTCTGTACGTATTGTATCGTTCCATTTACTCGCGGAAAAGAGCGCAGTCGTCGTCCTGACGATATCATTCAAGAAGTTCGTCAGCTAGCAGCGCAAGGATATCAGGAAATTACTCTTCTTGGACAAAACGTTAATGCTTACGGAAAAGACTTTGAAGACATGAAGTATGGTTTAGGTGACTTAATGGATGAAATCCGAAAGATTGATATTCCACGTATCCGTTTTACAACGAGTCATCCGCGTGATTTTGACGATCACTTAATTGATGTTCTTGCTAAGGGTGGTAACTTAGTTGAGCATATTCACCTTCCAGTTCAGTCTGGTTCTACAGAAGTACTAAAAATCATGGCTCGTAAGTATACAAGAGAACAATACCTTGAGCTTGTTCGTAAAATTAAAGCAGCTATTCCTAATGCTTCTTTCACTACAGATATCATAGTAGGGTATCCGAATGAAACGGAAGAACAATTCGAAGAAACACTTTCCTTATATCGTGAAGTTGGATATGAATCTGCATATACATTCATCTATTCTCCACGTGAAGGGACGCCAGCGGCTAAAATACAGGATAACGTTCCAATGGAAGTGAAGAAGGAACGTCTACAGCGATTAAACGCTTTGGTAAATGAAATGTCTGCAGAAGCGATGAAGAAGTATCAAGGGGAAGTAGTGGAAGTATTAGTTGAAGGGGAAAGTAAAAATAACCCTGATGTTCTTGCTGGTTACACACGCAAAAGCAAGTTAGTAAACTTTGTTGGGCCAAAAACGGCAATCGGTAAGCTTGTAAAAGTAAAAATCACAGAAGCAAAAACATGGTCATTAAACGGGGAAATGGTGGAAGAAACTCAAAGTGTAGAGGTGAAATAAATGGAAAAGTACACAAAAGACGATATTATAGCGCGTGCAAAAGAACTAGCTTCCATGATTGCGAGCACGGAAGAAGTAGATTTTTTCAAGAAAGCGGAAGCGCAAATTCATAGTAATGAAAAAGTAAGTTCACTTATTTCGCAAATAAAAGGGTTGCAAAAGCAAGCCGTTAATTTACAACACTATGGAAAAGCAGAAGCTCTAAAGAAAACAGAAGATAAAATTGCTTCTATTGAAGAGGAGCTAGATTCTATCCCTGTCGTACAGGAATTTAAGCAATCACAAATAGACGTAAATGAATTACTACAATTGGTGGCTAACACCATCTCCAACAAAGTAACAGATGAAGTCATCTTATCAACGGGTGGAAATGTCCTAAGTGGAGAAACAGGTGCAGAGGTTAATAATAAAAATCAAAGCTGTTCACATCACTAAGATGTGAGAATGGAAAGACCCTCGTGGAAACGGGGGTTTTTTCTATGCATCAAAATCATTCCCATTCTCCCATATAATTTCTCACCTTTCCTAGGTATTCGCATAGAATGCACTATATCCGCCACCGAATGCCGAAGGAAATACAAACATGAAAAATATTATCACACTAGTCTAATGTCCCGCATAGGATGAAGTGAAAATGAATGAGGAGGGTTCGCTCGCAATGGCAGATTACAGAGAGATTATTACAAAAGCGGTCGTAGCGAAAGGACGTAAGTTTACACAGTCTAACGATACGATTCGCCCGGATCACCAACCGACTAGCATCCTTGGTTGCTGGATTATCAATCATACGTATGAAGCTAAAAAGGTTGGAAAAAAAGTCGAAATTCACGGCTACTATGACACTAACGTTTGGTACTCCTATAATGATAATACAAGAACTGAAGTAGTAACTGCACGAGTTGACTATGTTGACGTCATTAAGTTAAAGTACCGCGATCCAGATTGCCATGATGACAACGATGTTATTGCTCGTGTCGTTCAGCAGCCAAACTGCATAGAAGCTGTTATCTCACCAAACGGTAATGCAATTATCGTTCATGCAGAAAGAGAGTTTCTTGTTGAAGTAATTGGAGAAACAGTGGTTTGTGTAGCAGTTTACGATGATTGTGACTGCGACGACGACTGGGGATTAGATGTCGAAGACGAAGAGTTTGAAGATTTAAATCCAGATTTCCTAATCTGTGACGAAGAAGAGTAATGGTGAACTAGGAAGGTTTCACTTCCTAGTTTTTCTTTGTGGCTGATATTTACAGCTTTCAAAAAACCTTTCCCTTCTTTCTTTATGTTATAATAATGAACGGAATGAAAGAAAGAATTAGTGTTTTGGAGGATTGTATGGCTACATATACGCCGATGATACAGCAATATTTAAAGGTAAAGGCAGAGTATCAGGATGCCTTTTTATTTTTTCGTCTTGGGGATTTTTATGAGATGTTTTTTGATGATGCCGTGAAGGCGTCGCAAGTATTAGAAATTACACTAACTAGCAGAGATGGTGGTTCAGAAGACCGTATCCCAATGTGTGGGGTTCCTTACCATGCTGCTCCTCAATATATTGAACAGTTAATTGAAAAAGGCTTTAAAGTCGCAATTTGCGAACAAACAGAAGATCCGAAGCAGGCAAAAGGTGTGGTTCGGAGAGAAGTAGTTCAGTTAATCACACCTGGAACGATGATGGAAGGAAAAGGACTGAACGAAAGAGAAAACAATTATTTAGCATCCATCTCTCGGTTCGCCGATGATCAGTATGGGTTTGCGGTGAGTGATTTGACTACAGGGGAATCTCAAGTAACGATTACAAAGAGCATGGATGAAGTTTTAAATGAACTTGCAACTTCTGGTGCACGTGAGGTGGTCATCTCTGCTTCGCATACGGACGAGCTACAGAAGAAAATTCGTGAGCGAGGTCAAGTGACCCTTTCAATGGAAGAAGATATTCAAAGTTATGTATCTTTTGAAGCTCTTTTGTCACACTTAACCAATGTTGAGATTAAGCAGACGGCCGCAAGATTATTTAATTACTTATATCGAACACAAAAAAGATCGCTGGATCACCTTCAAGCCGTTCGTTTTTATACAGTAGATCAGTATATGAAAATAGATTATTACTCAAAACGTAATCTCGAGTTAACAGAAACGATTCGCTCGAAAGGGAAAAAAGGCTCTCTTCTTTGGCTATTGGATGAAACAAAAACAGCAATGGGAAGCAGAATGCTCAAGTCATGGGTAGATCGTCCTCTTATCAATCAGCAACAAATTGAACTTCGCCATTCTGTTGTAGATACTCTTTTTAGCTGCTACTTTGAACGCCAAGAAATCCGTGAAAAGTTAACGGAAGTGTATGACTTAGAGCGTCTTGCAGGACGAATTGCATTTGGCAATGTGAATGCAAGAGATCTCATTCAGTTAAAGAAATCCCTTCTGCAAATTCCATTGTTGAAAAGTATGGTAGAGAATTTACCAAATGAAGCAACAAAACAATTAGCCGACAAGCTTGAACCATGCGAGGAAATAACCGACTTATTAGAAAGAGCAATTGTTGATAATCCACCTCTCTCTATTAAAGAGGGAAATATCATTTCCGATGGATATAACGAAGAACTTGATCGCTATCGTTATGCAAGTCGTAATGGAAAGCAGTGGATTGCTGAGCTTGAAAAAGAAGAGCGTGAAAAAACGGGAATCAAATCGCTAAAAATCGGATACAACCGTGTGTTTGGTTATTATATTGAAGTGACTCGCGCGAATCTTTCCTTATTAAAAGAAGGTCAGTACGAAAGAAAGCAAACTCTAGCAAACGCTGAACGGTTTATAACTCCGGATTTAAAAGAAAAAGAGACATTGATTTTAGAAGCGGAAGAAAAAAGCACAGAGCTTGAGTATGAGTTATTTACAACTATTCGTGAGTACGTAAAGGAATATATTCCGCAGATACAGAGATTAGCTAAGGTCGTAAGTGAGCTAGACGTTTTACAATGCTTTGCTGAAATTAGTGAAGCACGTCATTACACGAAGCCAAGCTTTACGACTGACAGACGATTGGTAATAAAAAATGGTCGTCATCCAGTAGTTGAAAAAGTTATGAATGCTCAGGAATACGTACCAAATGACTGCCATATGGGGGATGAGCGAGAGATTCTGTTAATTACTGGACCCAATATGTCAGGGAAAAGTACGTACATGAGACAAGTTGCCCTTACCTCAATCCTTGCACAAATTGGCTGTTATGTACCAGCAGATGAGGCCAAACTCCCAATCTTTGACCAAGTGTTTACGAGAATTGGAGCAGCAGATGATTTAATTTCTGGACAAAGTACCTTTATGGTGGAAATGCTTGAAGCAAAAAATGCCATTGTAAATGCCACCAGAAATAGCTTAATTCTATTTGATGAAATCGGGAGAGGAACTTCAACTTATGACGGAATGGCGTTAGCGCAGTCAATCATTGAATATATTCATGAACGAATTGAGGCGAAAACATTATTCTCAACTCATTACCATGAATTAACCGTTCTGGGAGAGCAGCTTTCGATGTTAAATAACGTCCATGTAAGCGCGATTGAACAAAATGGTAAAGTGGTGTTCCTTCATAAAATCAAAGAAGGAGCAGCTGATAAGAGCTATGGAATTCACGTGGCAGAGCTAGCGGAGCTGCCAAAGGAACTGATTGCTCGAGCGAATGAAATTTTACAAGCATTAGAGTCAGGTGACAACACCAGTTCCAAAGAAGAAAAGAAAGTAGTACCGAATAAGGTGTCAGAAGATGCACAACTGTCCTTTTTTGCTGAACCAAAGGTGGAAGTAAAAGCAAACCTATCATCAAAGGAAAAGAAGACACTAGAGTCTTTGAAATCACTAAATATATTAGAAATGACTCCTATGCAGGCCTTTAATATTTTATTTGATCTTCATAAGCAAGCAAAGAGCTAAACATCTCAGGGAGGTGAGACGATGGGGAAAATCATTCAATTAGATGACCGACTATCGAATAAAATTGCTGCCGGAGAAGTGGTTGAACGACCGGCATCTGTTGTAAAGGAACTGGTAGAAAATGCAATTGATGCAGGTAGTACTGTCATTGAAGTAGAGGTTGAGGAAGCGGGATTAGGTAAGATCAGAATACTCGACAACGGTGACGGTATTTCGGAAGAGGATGTGCTAATGGCGTTTCAGCGTCACGCTACTAGTAAAATAAAAAATGATGATGACTTGTTTCGAATCCGAACACTAGGGTTTCGTGGAGAAGCATTGCCCAGTATCGCTTCGGTAAGTCATTTTGAAATGAAAACATCAACCGGTGATGTGGGTTCAAGAGTCGTGTTTGAGGGCGGAGTTTTGCAGGTTCATGAGGCAGCGGCTGCCAGAAAAGGAACCGATATTATTGTTACGGACCTATTCTTCAACACGCCTGCCCGCTTGAAATATTTGAAGACCGTTCACACAGAGCTTGGGAATATTACGGATATTATGAACCGTCTTGCGCTCAGCCATCCTGAAATTTCGTTTCGCCTGATTCATAATGATCGAAAGCTCCTTCACACTACGGGAAACGGTGATGTCCGGCAAGTATTAGCTGCCATTTATGGAGTAAACATCGTGAAGAAAATGGTACCTATTTCAGCTACTTCACTAGATTATCAGGTAAAAGGTTGGATCGCTCTTCCTGAGATTACGAGAGCGTCAAGGAACTATATTTCTACCATGATTAATGGACGATTTATTAAAAACTATCCCCTCGTAAAAGCGGTGCAGGAAGGTTATCATACCTTATTACCCATTGGTCGTTATCCGATTGTCTTATTGTCAGTCGAAATGGATCCTATTTTAGTAGACGTAAATGTGCATCCGTCTAAGATGGAGGTCCGTTTAAGTAAGGAACAAGAGTTAAACCAACTCGTCACAGATGCCATTAAAAAGGTATTTAAAAGCCAAGAGCTGATTCCATCCGGTTTTATTCAACAGGAGAAAAAAGAAAAGCCACAATCAGAGCAAACCTTTTTCGAGCTGGATCATGTGGTGGAAAAAGAGCTCCCTGTTGAGAGAACCGTTTTTACAGAGTCCATTTTAAGAGAACCTATTACAACGGAAAGAGTCGAAGTGATTCAAAGGCCTGTTAGCATTGTTAAAGAAGAAACCTTGGCACCGGTTAGGACGGAAACGGTTGCGGAGATTGAGATAGAAGAAATTGTAGATGAAAGGGATCATCTACAAGAGACCAAAATGAGAGTTCCTCCATTTTATCCAATCGGTCAAATGCATGGGACGTATATTCTAGCTCAAAATGAAAAAGGGCTTTATATTATTGATCAGCATGCGGCACAGGAAAGAATTAAATATGAGTACTTCCGTGAAAAGGTGGGAGATGTTCAAAATGAGCTTCAAGAGTTACTTGTGCCGATAACGCTTGAGTATTCTTCTGACGAAGCGTTAAAGATTCTAGAACATCAACACGAGTTAGAGAAAGTGGGTGTGTTTTTAGAGCCGTTTGGTCACAACAGCTTTATTCTTCGCTCACATCCACAGTGGCTTCCGAAAGGGGAAGAGAAAGAACTTATGGAGGAAATGATCGAGCAGCTTCTACAAATGAAAAAGGTCGATATTCATAAACTTCGTGAAGAAGCGGCAATTATGATGAGCTGTAAGGCATCCATAAAAGCAAACCATCATTTGCGGCAGGATGAAATACAGGCACTTTTAGATGAGTTGCGGTCTACTTCAGATCCGTTTACCTGTCCGCATGGAAGGCCAATTATTATTCATTATTCTACCTATGAGATGGAAAAAATGTTTAAACGTGTAATGTAAGAACTGGATTCAATAGAATCCAGTTCTTCTTTTTTTTATTATTAGAGTAATTTTACACAAAAAGGGTAAAATCGAGAAAAGTGTCGAACAAATTGTATAGCATGCGCATCATTAATCCTATATATTGAAGGTAGAAAGGGGGAGGATCAATGTTTGTTTTTGGTTTGCTAACGACAATTCTTCCTGCTGTAATCGTTATTTTTGCCATTGCTTATATTGCGAAAAACAAAAACAAGGAGGATGATGAAACCATGATACGGCACTTATACACATATTTAGTATTATTCGCGACATTAATGATGGTCATCGGTGGTGGGATTTCCATATTTATGGTTACTGCTGACTTAGTGAGTCCATCAGGGTATTATCAAAGTTTTTCCGATTACGAGATGATGCGTGAGAGTGAAAAGGTAGGAGGAAACACGCAAATTAGCGAGGAAGAGCTACGAGCTGATTATGAACAGTTGGTAGAAGATGAAAAAGCAAGAATTAGAGAAAATGCCAAAAATCAAATGATTAAAAGCTTAGGATTTATCGTCATTCCTCTACCTATATTTATTTATTTTAACAGATTGAGAAGAAAGCATATTGAGTAGAGCTCCTTTTCTTTGGGGGCTTTTTTTATGAGCCTATTTATCCGTGATATATACCCGTTTTTAGGATAAGTACATATAGTATTTTGTATACAACCTAGAAAAAAGGGGAATGCCAATTGAAACGAGGAATGAGAAGACCTTTCCCTTTCGGTATGGGGAATCTTGGTGGATATCCAAACTACAACCCGTTTTCCCAATTTGATAGTTTTGGTTATCCTGATGCTAAATACTATGGATTTGAAGACCAGGTACCAAGTACGGTCGGTGTTGGAGGTTCAAAATATAGTCCCTTTTTTGGCTATGGAGCACCCAAGTTTGGTCATTCAGGCTATGGATACCCTTCTCCTTATGGAGGACCTGGATTTACTCCTGGGTTTGGAGGGGGATTCGGCTTAGGTTATGGCGGTGGTCCTGGAGTGGGATATGGCGGAGGAATTAGTCCGCTCGGTGCAGGGTTACTAGGATTTGGTGCGGGGTTGCTCGGTGGAGCCCTTTTTGATAATAAAGGTAGATGGTATTATTGAAACGAAAAAGTCCCAACGGGTAGACCGTGGGACTTTTTCGAAGATTGTGGGTATCTTACCTTGCAACAGAAGGTAACTTGTGAAGAAAATCAAGTGCCCTACCCGTACCGATGGCTACTGATTCTAAGGGTTCATTTGCTAAATGAACGGGAACGAAGATTTGCTCGCTTAGCCACTGCTCCATGCCTTTTAATAAAGATCCACCACCAGTTAAAATGACTCCTCGGTCTACAATATCACCGCTTAACTCGGCTGGACTGTCTTCTAACGTAGCACGAACTGCTTCTAGTATATGAAGTAGTGATTCTTTAATAGCATCACGAACTTCGTAGGAATGTAGTTCGATCGTTTTTGGTAAACCGGTTAGCAGGTCTCTTCCTCGAACTTCAAGCACTTCTTTTTCATGGTCCACTAGGGCATAACCGATTTCCATCTTAATTTGCTCGGCAGTGGGCTCTCCAATTAGAACATTGTATTCTTTTCTTACATACTGAATAATATCGTCATCCAAATGATCGCCACCAATGCGAATAGAGTGGCAGGCAACGACGCCTCCGAATGATATGATCGCAACTTCAGTAGAACCTCCGCCAATATCTACTACCACATTGGCTACAGGTTCGTCCACGGGAAGTCCGGCTCCGATCGCTGCGGCCACTGGTTCTTCAATAAGAAAGACCTTTTTGGCACCTGCGTTTCTTGCGGCATCCTGGATGGCTCTCTTGTCCACACTCGTAGAGCCAGCTGGTGTACAAATGACCACATTCGGTTTTCGAATCGTTAACCCCATTCTGGTTGATGCTTTTGTAATAATGTACTTTAATAATTCCGAAGTGATATCATAATCGGCAATCACTCCGTTTTTTAGAGGACGAATCGCTGTAATTTTACCAGGAGTTTTTCCAATCATTGCTTTTGCTTCTAGTCCCACCGCAACGACTTTATTCGTTGTAGTATCTAGAGCGACAACAGAAGGCTCATTAAAGACAATTCCTTTATTTTTACTATATACAAGTACGTTTGCTGTACCTAAATCAATTCCAATCTCTAACGTTCCAAACATATCTATCCCACCAATTCATTTTAAGTCTCTTTACACTCTTCATATAAAGTAGCACGAATTTGGGGGTTCTCTGTCGATTGTTATCGAATCGTTATATAATTGTAATGAAAAAAGAAAGAAATGGAAGTGTATGACAAAGGTATAACGGGTTGAAATCTGGTTATAATGCATAGAGGCTAACCTGCTTCTAGTTTTATGTTAATGGAGTTACATGTTATACTACAAAGCATCTAAAGAAATTTGTAAAGGCAGTGTCAACATGAAACAGGAGAAGGAAAAAGTCGTCGTCCTCATTGGACCAACAGCCGTTGGGAAAACGAAGACGAGCATTGAATTAGCTAAGCGGTTTAATGGTGAAATAATTAGTGGCGACTCAATGCAAATATATAAAGAAATGAATATAGGAACAGCCAAGATTAAGCAAGAAGAAATGGAAGGAATTACTCATCATCTCATTGATATTAAGGATCCAGAAGAGACGTTTTCAGTAGCGGAGTTTCAAGAGCTTGTACGACTGAAAATTACGGAAATCACCAATCGAGGAAAGCTACCAATGATTGTTGGTGGAACGGGGTTGTACATTCAATCAGCCATCTATGACTACCAATTTTCTGATGCTCCCAATAATGAGGAACTGAGACAAAAGCTGGAAGAGCAAGTGAAGACAGATGGGGTGGAAGTTCTTCATAAGAAGTTGTCTGAAGTAGATCCAATAAGTGCTAGGCGTATACATCCAAATAACGTACGTCGTGTCATCCGTGCATTAGAGGTTTATTTAACAACAGGGCAAACATTAACAGAAATACAATCGGAGCAAGTGATTGAACCGTTGTATGATATTTCCATCATTGGGTTAACCATGGAACGTGAGCGTCTGTACGATCGTATTAATGCAAGAGTTGATGAAATGATAACTGAAGGTTTAGAAGAAGAAGTGAGAAAATTGTATGACAAAGGGCTTATGCATACACAGGCTTTACAAGCCATTGGTTATAAGGAATGGTTTCATTATTTTTCAAAAGAACAATCGCTTGAATCAACGATCGAACAATTAAAGCAGAACTCTCGACGATATGCAAAACGTCAGCTCACATGGTTCAGAAATAAAATGGATGTTACTTGGTTTGATATGACACATGTGACAAATGAGCAACAGATTCGAAAAAAAATTAAGGAAATTTCTACGTATATTGAAGGAAAGCTAAAAATAAAATCGAATACATATGAAATAGAGATAAAAGAGGAGGATTTATTATGAAGCAAGCCATTAATATCCAGGATCAATTTTTAAATCAACTTCGCAAAGACAGTACAAATTGTACGGTGTTTTTGTTGAATGGCTTCCAATTAAGAGGAACAATTAAAGGCTTTGATAACTTTACGATTCTATTTGAATGTGAAGGGAAGCAACAGCTTGTATATAAGCATGCCATTTCCACATTCTCTCCATTGCGTAATGTGCAAATTGATTTAGATGGTCAAAATCAATAATGGAACTTCATTCAAGACCCGCTTTCTTCACGGAAGCGGGTCTTTGATTTCTAAAATAAATATTTTTGAATACATATAGAGTAATCGCTTAAATAATGGGAAAAGCATGACTACTTTGAGACCATGAATATAGCTGATTATAGGCATTTGTCACAAATCATGCACCAAGCGCGTATACTGTTTTATTATGTGAGGTGAAAGCTTTGGACCAACCAATTCGAATGAAAAACAATGGACAAATCAGCATTGTCTTAAATTCACAGAAACGAAAACCCACTGTTACCGAACCATATGTGGCTCCAAAGGCCATTCCCCCTGAGCATGCAGCATTAAAGGAGATTGAGGAAGAACTTGGTGCGCTTGTTGGAATGGAAGAAATGAAGCGAATGATAAAGGAAATTTACGCATGGATATATGTGAACAAAAAAAGAGAAGCTGCTGGATTAAAAGCAGGAAAACAAGCGCTCCATATGATGTTTAAAGGCAATCCTGGAACAGGGAAAACGACGGTTGCTAGGTTGATTGGGAAGTTATTTCTACGAATGAATGTCCTAACGAAAGGTCATTTAATTGAAGCGGAACGGGCTGATCTAGTCGGTGAATACATCGGACATACTGCCCAAAAAACAAGAGATCTCGTAAAGAAGGCTCTCGGAGGGATTCTTTTTGTTGATGAAGCCTACTCTCTTGGTAGGGGTGGGGAGAAAGACTTTGGTAAAGAAGCCATTGATACACTCGTCAAACATATGGAGGATAAGCAACATGAATTCATTTTAATTTTGGCAGGGTATTCGAGAGAAATGGATGAGTTTCTCACACTCAATCCTGGATTGCATTCTCGATTTCCGCTTGTTATCGATTTTCCGGATTACAGCATTGAGCAACTTATGGAAATTGGGCAAAGAATGCTGAAGGAAAAGGAATACACCTTGAGCCATGAAGCAGAAAGAAAGCTTCGAGAACATCTCATTTGGGTGAAATCTGCGTTTAGTCCAGCTGGTTTCTCGAATGGACGATACGTAAGAAATGTACTTGAAAAATCGATTCGTGCCCAGGCAATGAGGTTGTTAATGATAAACAACTTCGATCGGCATGATTTAATGACCATACGAAGCAATGATCTTATATTTGAAGAAGATGAGTAAAAAGGGGGCAGGCTACAAGTAGCCTGCTTTATTTGTTATTAGCAAATTAGTATTAAAAACAATTATTTGGTATGATATGAAAAAAGGATAATGAGGTGATTTCTTGGATCAAAAGCATGAATATGAAAAGGTGATTCTCGTTGGTTGTCAAACGATTGAGGATGACGAAAGATTTCACTATTCGATGGAGGAACTCGCTTCTTTAACGGAGACCGCGAAAGGTACAGTACAAGCAACATTATCTCAAAAGAGAGACAGAATCCATCCATCTACATACATAGGTAAAGGGAAAGTTGAAGAGTTAAGAGCGTTAGAGGAGGAAACAGAAGCAAATATTATCATATTTAATGATGAGCTTTCGCCGAGTCAGGTACGAAATCTATCAAAAGACATCTCTGCGAGAATTATTGATCGAACGCAGTTGATTTTGGATATTTTTGCCCAACGTGCACGTTCGAAAGAAGGGAAGCTTCAAGTCGAATTGGCCCAGCTTCAATATCTACTTCCCAGATTGGGTGGGCAAGGAACACAGCTTTCTCGACTGGGTGCTGGAATAGGGACGAGAGGTCCGGGGGAAACCCAGCTTGAGACCGACCGAAGACATATTCGAAGACGAATTGACGATATTAAAGCCCAGCTCGCAGTAATCGTGCAGCATCGTGATCGATATCGTGAGCGTCGGAAAAAGAATAAAGCCTTTCAAGTGGCGCTTGTTGGATATACGAATGCGGGGAAATCGACAATTTTCAATCGCTTAACGGAAGCAGATTCGTTCGAGGAAAATCAGCTGTTTGCCACACTTGACCCTATGACGAGAAAAATGATTCTTCCAAGCGGTTTTAGTACATTACTAACAGACACGGTTGGATTTATTCAAGACCTTCCAACAACTTTGGTTGCTGCCTTTCGTTCTACCTTGGAGGAAGTACGAGAAGCAGATCTTCTTTTACACGTCGTGGATATGTCGAGTGCGGACTCATATCAGCATGAACAAACCGTACATAAGTTACTCGAGGATTTAGATATTCAGCAAATCCCACAATTGACCGTTTATAATAAGAGAGATATGAAAAATCCTGACTTTGTTCCAACTGCCAAAACGGAAACTTTGCAGATTTCTGCATTTAGTGAAGAAGATCGCTTTTTATTAAAGCAAAAAATGGAACAGGTGATTATTTCAGAAATGAAATTTTACCAAGTTGAGGTTCCTTCCACAGAAGGAAAGCTGTTAGCTCAATTAAAAAATGATACGATACTAAGGGAGCTAGCATTCGAAGAAGAAAAGGATATGTATCTATGCAAAGGATATGTACTCAATGATCACCAAATATTAGGACAAATAAATCAATACAGCATTTAGTTAGGAGAACATCATGTATCAGCATTTCACATTTGGGGAAGCATTAAAGCCGATTGTTCGGCAGGTCGAAGAGCAAATTTTTATGAAGCATCAACAAATTGACCTGACGGTGGAAGCGAATCAGTTTCGCGTTTTAGAAAGCTATCAACGTCATCAAGTAAGTGATTCACACTTTATCCCTTCAACAGGGTATGGCTATGATGATATTGGTAGAGATACTTTAGAGAAAATTTATGCCGATGTGTTTGGTGGAGAAGCAGGGCTTGTTCGTCCGCAAATCATCTCCGGGACGCATGCCATTTCCATCGCTTTATTTGGTGTGTTAAGACCAGGAGATGAGCTCTTGTACATAACGGGAAAACCGTATGATACATTGGAGGAAATAGTAGGGATTCGTGGGAATGGTGTAGGTTCATTAAAGGAATTTGGGATATCCTATCAAAGTGTGGACTTAAAAGAGGATGGACAGGTCAATTACGAATATGTAAAAACCATGATCAAACCAAATACAAAAATGATCGGTATTCAGCGTTCTAAAGGGTATGCAAATCGACCTTCTTTTACCATTGATCAAATTAGAGAAATGATTGAATTTGTTAAAAATATAAAAGAAGATGTTGTCGTATTTGTTGATAATTGTTATGGTGAATTTGTGGAGTTAATGGAGCCTTGTCATGTAGGAGCTGACTTAATGGCAGGCTCCTTAATTAAGAACCCTGGTGGGGGACTTGCCAAAACCGGTGGGTATATCGTTGGAAAAGAAAAATATGTAGAAGCATGCGCCTATAGGATGACCTCACCAGGTATCGGAGCAGAAGCGGGTGCCTCTCTTTATAGCCTTCAAGAAATGTACCAAGGTTTCTTTTTAGCTCCGCATGTGGTTGGACAAGCATTAAAGGGTGCGGTTTTTACATCAGCTATTCTTGATAGATTAGGAATGAACACAAATCCGTCCTGGGACGCAGAACGGACAGATTTAATTCAATCGGTTCAGTTTGATGACAAAGAGAAAATGATTGCCTTTTGTCAAGCTATTCAATTTGCTTCTCCTATTAATTCACATGTAACGGCATACCCGGCTTATATGCCTGGTTATGAAGATGATGTGATTATGGCTGCGGGAACATTTATTCAAGGAGCGAGCATTGAACTGAGCGCCGATGGACCGATTCGACCACCGTACGTTGCTTATGTACAAGGGGGACTAACTTATTCTCATGTGAAATTGGCCATACTGATTGCGTTGAACCGATTAGCAGAAAAACAACTAATTAGTCTCAACTAAGTAGATTATGTAGGGTATTTTAATATTTCTCTTTTTCTACAAAAATTCCATGTTATATAAACTAACATTATGTTGACAGAAAAACTGACATTTCATATAATGAAAATATGAAAGAGAGAAATGGAGGGACTACAAATGAGCGGAAGTGATATCCGTCGTTCCATGCCATTATTTCCAATTGGAATTGTGATGCAGCTTACAGAACTATCTGCAAGACAAATTCGATATTATGAAGAGCACCAATTGATCTCTCCGGCTAGAACAGAGGGAAACAGAAGAATGTTTTCTTTGAATGACATTGATCAACTTTTAGAAATAAAAGATCTGATCGAGCAAGGTGTGAATCTTGCAGGAATTAAGCAAATTTTTTCTGTGAAAGAGCAACAGGTGCTTTCAGAAGAAATGGTGAAGGAAGCAGAGAAAGCAAGACGTGATCTGTCCGATGATGAGTTACGAAAAATGTTGCGCTCAGAGCTTATGCATGCTGGCCGCTTTAATCGTTCGTCATTGCGCCAAGGTGATATGTCACGCTTTTTCCACTAATAAAAAGAGATTTACTATTCAAGGGAGGAAACAAAATGGCTAAGTTTACAAGAGATGATATTACAAGAATGGCAGAAGAACAAAATGTAAAGTTTATTCGTTTGCAATTCACTGACATCTTAGGAACTATCAAAAACGTGGAGATTCCTATCAGTCAGCTTGAAAAAGCTTTAGACAACAAAATGATGTTTGACGGTTCTTCTATCGAAGGTTTTGTTCGTATTGAAGAGTCAGACATGTACTTATATCCAGACTTAGACACATGGGTGGTTTTCCCTTGGACAGCTGAAAAAGGTAAAGTGGCACGTTTAATCTGTGACATCTACAATCCAGATGGAACTCCATTTGCAGGTGACCCACGTAACAACTTAAGAAGAATTATTAAAGAAATGCAAGACTTAGGATTTTCTGATTTCAATCTTGGACCTGAGCCAGAATTTTTCTTATTCAAGCTTGACCAAGCTGGAGAACCTACACTTGAATTAAACGACAACGGTGGATATTTCGACCTTGCTCCAACGGACCTTGGTGAAAACTGCCGTCGTGATATCGTGTTAGAGCTTGAAGAAATGGGCTTTGAAATTGAAGCATCACACCATGAGGTTGCTCCAGGACAACACGAAATCGACTTCAAATATGCTGATGCATTAAGCGCTTGTGACCAAATCCAAACGTTCAAGCTTGTTGTTAAAACAATTGCACGTAAGCACGGTCTACATGCAACATTCATGCCGAAGCCATTATTCGGAGTAAACGGTTCTGGAATGCACTGTAACGTTTCATTATTCAAAGAAGGCAAGAACGCATTCTTTGATCCAACTGGAAACCTAGAACTAAGCGACACTGCTCGTCAGTTCATCGCTGGTATCATTAAGCACGCTCCTAACTTTACAGCTGTAACGAACCCAACTGTAAACTCTTATAAGCGTTTAGTACCTGGTTACGAAGCACCTTGCTACGTTGCATGGTCTGCTAGAAACCGTTCACCGCTAATCCGTATCCCTGCATCTCGTGGAATTTCCACTCGTGTAGAAGTACGTAGCGTTGACCCTGCTGCTAACCCTTACTTAGCAATGGCTGTATTACTTGCTGCTGGTCTTGACGGAGTGAAGAACTCTTTAACACCGCCAGCTCCAGTTGACCGTAACATCTACGTTATGAACAAAGAAGAGCGTCAAGCTGTTGGTATCGAAGATCTACCAGCTACACTTGCTGCTGCTTTAGATAACTTAAAATCAGACGAAACAATGATTACCGCTCTTGGAGAGCATATCTTCGAACACTTCGTGGAAGCAAAAGAGATCGAGTGGGATATGTTCCGTACACAAGTACATCCATGGGAGCGTGAGCAATACATGTCAATGTATTAATCCTTATAAAGAAACCCTCAACACTTTCTGGTGTTGAGGGTTCTTTGTATGATTGAATGTAAATGGTGAGGTGGCGTTTATGAATAATAATCTCAATGTTCAGTCGAAGAAAGAGCTTTGATCCATTGTATGTAAAAAAAGAAAGCAAGCATTTATTGATGCTTGCTTTCCTTTATTAATGAATATGACGATATACTCCGATAACTTTTCCTAGGATAGACACATTTCGTAGGATAATTGGTGTTAGAGAAGAGTTCTCCGGCTGTAAACGAACATAATCTTTTTCTTTGAAGAATCTCTTAACTGTCGCCTCATCTTCCTCGGTCATGGCAACAACGATGTCTCCGTTATTCGCTGTTTGCTGCTGCTTCACGATCACGTAATCTCCATCAAGGATTCCAGCTTCAATCATACTGTCTCCCATAACCTCAAGCATAAATACTTGTTCATCCGCGGGGGCAAGGCGTTCCGGGAGAGGAAAATACTCTTCAACATTTTCAATAGCAGTTATAGGTATACCAGCTGTTACTTTTCCGACTACAGGAACGTTAACGATATTATATTTTGGTATATTGCTTACCACCTCATCAAGATCCAGAATCTCAATAGCTCTTGGCTTTGTTGGATCTCTTCGAATATACCCTTTGCTTTCAAGTCTAGCTAAATGGCCGTGTACGGTTGAGCTTGAAGCTAAACCAACCGCTTCCCCAATTTCACGAACGGAAGGCGGATAGCCCTTTTGCTTAACTTCTTCTTTTATATATTCTAGTATATCGACCTGACGTTTTGATAGTTTTGTCATACTTACCGCCCCTCATTGGTTAATCTTGACTATATTATAGCATGTTCTACCAGTGCATACAAACATAAGTTCGAATAATTGTTGACACAAAACAAATGTTCGGTCTATAATAATAACATAAATACGAACATACATTCTAATAGAGGTGTTTTACATGAAAACTTTATGGAACAAATATTCATATGCTATTATTCTAGTTATCTTATCTATCCTAGCGTCGATTATTTTAGTAATTTCTAGTGGTGAATCAGTTGAGGAAAAATATATGTCTGTAACGATTAATGAAGGAGAAACTCTTTGGGACCTTTGTCAAAACTACGCTGATAAGCATGCTTTGTCTGAAACAGAGTTTGTATCCTGGGTAGAAGAAATTAATGATATTAATGGGAACGTATTGTTAGTAGGTGATGAAATCTATATACCTGTAGAATTAAACGATTCCGCTGTTAGAGAGCTTGCTTCGAATTAGGAGGAAATATGAAGGCAATTATCTATTGTAGAGTAAGTACTGAAAAAGAATCACAGTACTCTTCTCTAAAAAGACAGGAAGAAGAGTTATTGAAGCTGTCAAAACAACACGACATGGAAGTTGTTGAAGTGATAAAGGAACAGGCAAGTGGTTATGACTTTGACAGAGAGGGTATTTTGCTCCTACTTTCACGATTAAAGAATGAGAAAGTAGATGCAGTCCTTATTCAAGATGAAACGAGACTTGGTAGAGGAAATGCCAAAATCGCTTTGCTTCATTGTATACTAAAGGATAACATCAAACTTTTCAGTGTCTCACATAACGGTGAGTTACAATTATCTGAATCGGATTCTATGGTATTGCAAATTGTAAGTATGGTAGAGGAATATCAGCGAAAGCTTCATAATAGTAAAATTAAAAGAGGAATGAACCGAGCTGTTCAAAACGGTTACAGACCAGAGAAAAATCTGAAAAATAACGGTGTTCATGCAGGGAGAGAGCGTATTGAAGTACCGATAACAGAGATTGTACGGTTACGAGACAATGATTTAACATTTTCGGAAATCGCTGCAACTTTAAGAGGTTTCGGCTATGAAATCTCAAAAGCTACAGTAAATCGAAGATATCTTGAATACATAGAAGAGGAAAAACATCTAAAAAATATCTCACCAAATGCTAACAAGTCATAAAAATTGTTGGCATTTTTTGTTATTCGTACCTCTTTACGCTTCTTCCTTGTCAAAGACTATATCTTTTAGTAACATGATTTCTATTGGTAAAACTAAAAGTGAAGGAGCAAAGAGATGCTACCGAAGGAAAGAATCGCTAGAATTAATGAACTAGCAAAAAAAGCAAAAGCTGAAGGGTTAACAGAAGCGGAAGCAAAGGAGCAGTCAAAGCTTCGTAGTGAATATTTACAAATATTTCGATCATCTATGCTAGGAACGCTCGAAGGTGTAAAAATTATTGATCCTTTGGGCGAGGATGTAACACCTGAAAAGCTTAAGAAACTAAAAAATAGCAAAAAACTACATTAATTTCTAAATTTATTCACCAGGAAATGATAGAATACACAGAAAATTATAAAATATGTGTTTTTTTCAAAATTTATTTAGCCAATCTGTTGTATAAATAGTAGAGCAGATATAATATTAAAAAGTGGGATTATTAGATAAAGAATAGGAAGGGTTGAAAAAATGTTTGAACAAAATGATGTACTAGCAATAAACGCAATACGTACTTTATCAATTGATGCGATTGAAAAAGCTAATTCCGGTCATCCGGGTATGCCGATGGGTGCTGCTCCAATGGCTTATACATTATGGTCGCGCTTTATGAATCATAATCCTAAAAACCCAGAGTGGTTTAACCGTGATCGTTTTGTTTTATCTGCAGGGCATGGTTCTGCATTGCTGTATAGTCTTCTTCACTTATCAGGCTATGACGTAACGATGGATGATCTTAAGAGCTTCCGTCAATGGGGAAGTAAAACTCCAGGTCATCCTGAATTTGGACATACACCAGGTATAGATGCAACCACTGGACCACTAGGGCAAGGAATTGCAATGGCAGTTGGTATGGCGATGGCTGAAAGACATTTAGCTGCTACTTATAACAAAGGTAACTACAATGTAGTAGATCATTATACATATAGCATTTGTGGTGACGGAGACTTAATGGAAGGTGTTTCTGCTGAAGCTGCTTCACTTGCAGGACATTTAAAACTTGGTCGTCTAGTTGTATTATATGATTCAAATGATATCTCTCTTGATGGTGACTTAGACCGTTCATTCTCTGAAAGTGTTGAAAAACGTTTTGATTCATATGGATGGCAATACATTCGTGTAGAGGATGGAAATAACCTTGAGGAAATTGCAAAAGCAATTGAAGATGCTCAAGGTGATCAACACCGTCCTACACTAATTGAAGTAAAAACTGTAATCGGTTATGGTTCACCAAACAAATCTGGTAAATCAGATGTTCATGGTGCCCCACTTGGAGCAAATGAATTAAAGCTAACGAAAGAAGCTTACCAATGGACGTTTGAAGAAGATTTCCATGTTCCCACAGAAGTATATGATACATTTAATAAATACATTGTGGAAACTGGTGTAAAGAAAGAAAACGAGTGGAACGACATGTTCGCTTCTTATAAAAATGACTACCCAGAGCTTGCTCAACAGTTATCAGCTGCTATTAAAGGTGAGCTTCCAGAAGGTTGGGACAAGGATCTTCCTGTATATCCTGAAGGAAAAGCACTTGCTAGCCGTGCATCATCAGGTGAAGCTCTTAATGCAATCGCTAAGAACACGCCTTCATTTATCGGGGGTTCAGCTGACCTTGCTGGTTCTAACAAAACAATGATTAAAGGTGTAGGTGATTTTACTCCTGAATCGTTTGAAGGTAAGAACATTTGGTTTGGCGTTCGTGAATTTGCGATGGGTGCTGCGTTAAATGGTATGGCTCTACATGGTGGAGTAAAGGTATTTGGAGGAACTTTCTTTGTATTCTCTGACTACTTACGTCCAGCTATTAGATTAGCTGCATTAATGGGTCTTCCTGTAACGTATGTGTTCACTCATGACTCAATTGCAGTTGGGGAAGATGGACCAACACATGAGCCAGTTGAACAGCTTGCTGCATTACGTGCAATGCCAAACTTAGGTGTTATTCGTCCGGCTGATGGTAATGAAACAGCAGCAGCTTGGAAGCTTGCACTTGAATCAACTGATCTTCCAACAGCTTTAGTGTTAACAAGACAGGATTTACCTACCATTAAAGACACAGATAAAAATGCATATGAAGGCGTTAAGAAAGGTGCTTATGTTATTTCACCAGCATCTAAAGAACAAGCAGATGTATTATTGCTTGCTGCTGGTTCAGAAGTAGGTTTAGCTGTTGAAGCACAAAAAGCACTTGATGCAGAAGGAATTTCAGCTTCAGTAGTAAGTATGCCTTCATGGGATCGCTTCGAAAAGCAATCTCGTGAATATAAGCAAAGTGTTATTCCTCCAACTGTTAAGAAGCGTTTAGCTATTGAAATGGGATCATCTCTAGGATGGCATCGTTATGCAGGAGATGAAGGGGAAGTATTAGGAATTGATACATTCGGTGCTTCTGCTCCTGGTGAAAAAATCATGGCAGAATACGGATTTACAGTAGAAAATGTAGTTGCTAGAGTTAAGGCTCTATTATAAGTTTGAAAAGGTTGTTCTAGAAATAGAACAGCCTTTTTTTCATGCATCAAGATCTACGACTTTTTCCGACAAAAATAGTGGAAGTTTTTGACGACGTAAGACAAACGTTCTATTTCTACTTCTTTATAATAGAGAGAAATAACATTATTTGGTCAGACGAGGAGGAGCTTGGTGAGAACATATCAGTTGTATTTAATCGATGATGAATTTGCCTCTCATTATTTTGGTAGAGAAAAGATGTTCTTTGATCTGTTTGCTGAGTATAATGAATCCTTCGGTGAACTGAAAAATATATTAAAAAAACAAATCCAGTTTATTACAAAACCTCTATCGACACTTCGCCTTCAACAATATATTCTTCAACAACTAGGAAAAAATCAGGATTTTGAACACAAACAGGGGATATACTATATTCAAAATGGACATGTAAGCTCTGCCAAACTAGAGATATTCGAAAAGCATATTACTATTCATGCATTTGGTAGTTACGATGCGGAGACACTTTTCTTCGAAGTTTTACGTAAAAGTGAAAGCTCATTTTTGGCAATTGACCTCGGACATGAGCGTTACGGGTGGCTCAGACCAATTAAGGAAAGAAAGTTAATTTAAAATAGGAGAAATTGCACAGCAAATATTGTATAATAGCATTTGGTTTAGTACACTGTATGATAGACAACATGAAGGAGGAAGTTTAGTATGTGGACGCATATTCTAGTAGGCGTACTTGCTTTAGCAGCAGGTGTTGCACTAGGTTTTTTCATTGCTCGCCGTTACATGATGAGCTACTTAAAGAAAAACCCACCAATCAATGAACAAATGCTAAAAATGATGATGATGCAAATGGGAATGAAACCATCTCAGAAGAAAATCAATCAAATGATGTCAGCAATGAACAAGCAAACGGGCAAGTAATTTGTCACGGACAAGCCCTGTACATAGGCTTATGTTTTGATTGACTCAATCCCAAATAAAGACCACCTTTTCTGCACAAACAAACAGAAAAGGTGTTTTTTTATTCTGCTGAATTTTTTTCCTTTTTTCGCCTCTTCCTTATCGGAGGTTCTTTATAAGTTAAGCTATGGACTTCAGTTCGAATAATGTTTTTAAGAAAATGCTCTAAGAAGGGATAGACTCTACCTGTATAGTCCTCTAATGATTTACATTCATAATGTGCAGGTAGGTAGACACTATATTTACATGTAACCTCATATGCGGGTCTATTATATTGATCAGCAATTTCTTTGTAGCTGAATCAATTTCATAATTGCCTTCTTTTAAAAAAGTCGAGAAAATCCCTAATGAGAAATTGTACTTTTTTAAAATTAAGCTACTTGTTTTTGTTGGATTTCCATTTGTTTTCTAATACGGTCTACAGCTAATTTTGAAGCATTGTAAACAAGTGTGACAAAATCAAAATGAAGTTTTGCTTTTTTTCCCTTTCGATGACGGACATTACCTAATTGGAAAAATTCTTTCAAATACGCATTTACCCGTTCAACAGCTGTTCTTTCTGCGAAAAGGGTTTTCCATTTTTCTGAACCTCGTGCTGGTGCTGTGTATTTTCTGAGGTCTGTTTCGATTCTGACTTTATAGACTTTTTGACATAACGAGTCTTTTGCTAAAGGACAATCTTTACACTCTTTTGGCCGAACAAATTTTAAAGATTTATATGTCTTGTCATAGCTATCATAGCGGTACGAGTGCTCTCTGACGCAAGTAGGAGCGAAATGTTGATCATAACCAACTATTTCACCTTCACCACGTTTGTTATAAGCGATAATGGAGTGAGCATCCATCCGAAAAAGTTGTTGATAGATTGGAACAAAATCATAGCCTGCATCCATGGAGCCATACTGAATAGAAAGCGGAAGTTGTTGAATACCCTTTAAAAGAGGTATCGCAGCCTTGCCATCATTCAAGTTACCAGAACTCATAATGGATTGAAGAATATATTGACTCTTCGAGCCAACCGCAAGGTGGGCTTTGTATCCATACCAGAACTCGTTTTTTCCTTCGCTGTTTTTCTTAATCCCCCATGCGGGTTCTACAGGCATTTCTGAGCGGAGCTCTTCTAGGGAAACATCAAGTTGGGCGGAAATAGGCTTTTCGTAAAGAGTCATATTCAGCTGTTCTTCGAGTTTTTGTTGATCAAATTGTTCTTTTTCTTCTTTCTTTTTACGGCCACGCTTTTTCGGTTCTGGTTTTGGTTTTTTTTCTTGGGCAGGTGCATGATCCCTTGCTTCAAAATGTGTGGCATCAATCGCTATGTTTTCATCATTAACAAAACCTTCTTCAATGGCATGAAGAAGAATGGATTCCTTAGTTTTCTCAATGGCGTTTGTTTCTGATAGCTTCTCAATTAAACGGGAATATGAAGCTTCAGAAGGAATCTGATCCGAAACTAAAAATCCGCATTCAAGACGAAAGATAAAATCATGTTTAAGTCTTTTAATAAGATCCTTGATTGTAGGAATACGCTCGATAAATCTAGCCACCAAAGAATAGATCATCGCAGAGTAATTCAACTCTGTTGGAGCACCTAACCAGGATTTTTTTGAGACGGCAAAAACAGCAGTGTCCATGTCAATAGTTGAGAAAATGGCATTATATCGTTGGGTAGGTTCTAGATCGAATAAATCTTGAATGCTAAATAGGCTTCCTTGTCTTATAATAGGCATAGGGAGTCTTCCTCCAGTCGTTAGAGTTGGTTTGGTCACTTACTCATTTCGACATTTGGGGAGGTACTCCTTTTTTAGTATCTAAAAAACCTTGAGCCCGTAGGGCTCATAATTATGAAATTCATTCAGCTATGTAGTTTAATTACATTATGGTTCTTTCGAATAGAAAATTTTTGATTTAGTTCATATGTTAAAAACGTGACATATCCTATTGCATTAACCACCTAATCACACTCACCCTGTAATTATTATCTCATCTATTATACAGGACATTGTGATTTCGTCCATCACTATCTAAATATTGATAAGTATGATGGGAAATGTCCATCCTATAGAGGAGGAGGTGGGAAATATGGTACGCATTCATAACCCAGTTAAAGGGGATAAAAGTAAGCTAGGTGCAGACAACCAGATGCATGGTGGAACGATGGAAGAAGTCGACCAATTTTCAAATGCTATTTACCAGGCCGTTCATCCAGGTAAGGGTGACGATAAAAACAATAATAGTACGCAATGAAAACGCCATCATGGCGTTTTTTATTGTGAAGGACTAATTTAGCGCCTATGGTTACCAGTATTTAGTGGAAAGAGGGAACTAAATTTGATTTTAAGACCTATGAATTCCAAGAATTAGTGGAATGAGGGAACTAAATTTGATTTTAAGACCTATGAATTCCAGGAATTAGTGGAATGAGGGAACTAAATTTGATTTTGAGACCTATGAATTCCAGTATTTAGTGGAATGAGGGAACTAAATTTGATTTTAAGACCTATGAATTCCAGTATTTAGTGGAATGAGGGAACTAAATTTGATTTTAAGACCTATGAATTCCAGGAATTAGTGGAATGAGGGAACTAAATTTGATTTTAAAGCCTATGATTTCCAGGAATTAGTGGGACGAAGGAACTAAATTATGAAGTTGAAATACCAATACTTCACCCATTCATTAAACTACAATACCAAAACACTGCAAGTATCTTCCTTATTTTCACAAGATTTGGTAAACTATTCTAGTTACAGGAATTGTTTTTTAGGGTTGGGGGTTGTGGGGAATGAAAGTTTTTATTGATTTGATGTGGTTTTTCAAGCAGGAGAAAAAAGCATATATTACTGGGGTTCTTCTGTTGTTAATTGTTGCATTTTTGCAGCTTGTTCCTCCAAAAGTGATTGGGCTTGTAGTCGATCATATTGAGCAAGGGTCCTTAACGATGAAGATATTAGGGACATATTTGCTCCTACTTGTAGGGGCTGCTCTAATGATGTACATACTTAGGTATTATTGGAGAATCATGATTTTTGGTTCAGCAGTTAAGCTCTCCATGCAATTACGAAATCGATTGTTTCATCATTTTACTTCAATGTCACAATCCTTTTACCAAAGAAGAAGAACGGGAGACTTGATGGCACATGCGACCAATGATATTCAAGCGATACAGCAGACGGCAGGTGTAGGGGTACTCACCTTTGTCGATTCCCTTTCTACAGGTGGCTTTGTCATTCTTGCCATGGCTTTTACCATCAGCTGGAAGCTTACGTTAATTAGCTTGATTCCGATGCCGTTTATGGCGATTTTAACCAGTTGGTACGGAACGTTACTACACAGGCGTTTTCATCTCGCGCAGGAGGCCTTTTCATCGTTAAACGATAAAACACAGGAAAGTATCACAGGAATAAAAGTGATAAAAACCTTTGGTCAGGAAAAAGAAGATATAGAAGATTTTCGAAAGCAATCCAATGATGTAGTAGATAAAAATATTTCCGTTGCACGGGTGGACTCCTTGTTTGATCCGACGATTTCTATTATTGTAGGAATTTCATTTTTTCTTTCTCTTACATTTGGTGCTAGATATGTAATAAATGGTGAGTTAACGATTGGACAGTTGGTTTCTTTTACAACCTATTTAGGCTTATTAATTTGGCCTATGCTTGCCTTCGGGTGGTTGTTTAATATCGTTGAAAGAGGTAGAGCTTCTTATGATCGCGTTATCTCACTATTAAATGAAAAAGCGGATATTGTCGATGAAGAAGCAGCGTTAAATGTGACTCCAAGCGGAGATATTCAATATGAGATTCAGCAATTTACTTATCCGAACGAAGCAGAACCCATCCTACATGATATTCATTTTGAGTTGAAAAGGGGACAAACACTTGGAATTGTAGGGAAAACAGGTGCCGGGAAGACGACATTATTAAAGCTATTGATCAGGGAATATGATGTTACCGATGGTCAAATCATATTCGGTGGTCAGCACATTACACGATATAAAATCGACAAATTAAGAGAGGCAGTCGGCTATGTTCCACAGGACCATTTCCTATTTTCTGCTACGATCGGTGAAAATATCTCTTTCGCCAAGTCTCTATGTGAAAAAGAAGAGATCCACGAGGCAGCGAAAATAGCTAATATTCATGATGATATAACTCAGTTTACTGATGGGTATGATACGGTCGTCGGAGAACGAGGCGTTTCGTTATCTGGTGGGCAAAAACAGCGTATTTCCATTGCTCGTGCTCTATTATTAAATCCGGAAGTGCTCATTCTAGATGATTCTCTTTCAGCGGTCGATGCTAAAACAGAAGAGGCGATTTTAACATCACTTAAAGAAAACCGAGAGGGGAAAACAACAATCATTACCTCTCACCGACTAAGTGCCATTCAGCATGCTGATCTTATTATAGTCATTGATAATGGACAGATCGCGCAATCGGGTACACATGATACGTTAATGGATCAAGAGGGATGGTACAAGGAAATGTACCTAAGGCAACAGCTGGAAGATCTTGTGGAGCATGGAGGATAAATGATGGAAAATCAGCAATTATCAGAAGGGAAACAACAGTGGAAAGTATTAGTTCGGCTCCTAGCCTATGCGAAGCCTCACTCGAAAACGATAGGGTTGGCTTTTTGTCTCCTAATTCTTACAACAGTTGGTGATATACTTGGACCCATTTTAGTCAAAGTATTTATAGATGATTACTTAAAGCCTAGAAATCTTTCGTTTGAACCGTTATTCATGCTAGGTGCCGCGTATTTAGGTATTCAAATTTTAAACGTCATTATCTCCTATTTTCAGCTCTTAAAATTCCAAGAAATTGCCTTGAAAATTATTCAAGAGATTCGTATTGATGTCTTCTCAAAGGTTCAATCACTTGGATTGAAATTTTTTGACAAAACACCTGCTGGAAGCATTGTATCAAGAGTGACGAATGATACCGAAGCGATTAAAGATATGTTTGTGACGGTGTTAGTAACGTTTATCCAAAGCGGGTTCCTCATTACGGGTATTTTTATCGCAATGTTTATTTTGGATGTTAAACTAGCATTGTTTTGTTTAGTCATTCTACCAGTGATTTTTTTTATTATGAACTTGTACCGAAAACTAAGCTCGAAATTTTACCATGATATGAGGGAGCGACTAAGCCAGCTGAATGCAAAGCTTAGTGAATCGATTCAAGGGATGGGAATCATTCAAGTATTTCGTCAGGAAAAAAGAATGCGTGAAGAATTTGGAGTGACCAATGAGAAGCATTATACTGCCGGTATGAGGAATATAAAAGTAGATGGTTTGCTTTTGCGTCCTGCGATTGACCTGGTTTATGTGGGAGCCTTGATTATCGTTCTTAGCTATTTTGGTGTTTCGTCATTTGAAAGTCCTATCCAAATCGGAGTGTTGTATGCGTTTGTTAACTATCTAGATCGATTCTTTGAGCCGGTGAACAATATGATGATGCGCTTATCTTTATACCAACAAGCAATTGTCGCAGCTTCTAGGGTATTCAATGTTCTTGATGAACAGGAGGTATCACCTTCACAAAAAGAAACAGCCAATAGGATTCAAGAAGGCGAAATAGAATTTCGTGATGTCAGTTTTTCATATGATGGGAAAAGAGATGTATTAAAAAATATTTCCTTCACTGCAAAACCAGGTGAAACAGTCGCCCTGGTTGGTCACACCGGAAGTGGCAAGAGCTCGATTATTAATTTAATGATGAGATTTTATGAATTTGAAAGAGGAGAAATTTTAGTGGATGGGCATTCCATTAAAGAATATCCCGAAAAAGAACTTCGGACAAAGATGGGTCTGGTTCTTCAAGATCCTTTCTTGTTTTTTGGAACCGTCGCAGACAATATTCGTTTGCATAATGAGAAGATGAGCATGGAAGAGGTAGAAGCAGCTGCGAAGTTTGTTCAAGCACATCCATTTATTGAGAAGCTTGAGGGAGGATACGAGCATCAAATGGTGGAGAGAGGGTCTACGCTATCAAGTGGGCAACGGCAACTGATTGCCTTTGCTCGGACGGTAGCAGCTAGTCCAAAAATATTAATTTTGGACGAAGCAACCGCCAATATTGATACAGAGACTGAAGAAGCGATTCAAGAGGCGCTTTCACGTATGCGAAAAGGTCGAACAACGATTGCCATTGCCCACCGATTGTCGACCATTCAAGATGCCGAACTGATCTTAGTGTTGCATCAAGGGGAAATCGTCGAGAGGGGTAGTCATCAGGAACTGCTATCACTAAGAGGTTTGTACTATAAGATGTATCTTCTCCAAAATAATTTAGCCGATAGAATAGAGGATGTTGTCAGCTAAAAAATAAACAGCTTGAGTTGCTTTCGGCTCAAGCTGTTTTTAATAGGTGGGAACCTTTTTTAAAAAGATACGGTTATATTCATTTAAAAGATTGTCCAATTCCTGACTGTAATGAAGGGCAGTAGAAGAATTCAGTCCACTGATCATAGCGATCTCGATTAGCTCCGCTCGTTTCTTTTCAATGAGTGCTAAAAATTCCTGTTTTGACAATTCTGTTTAGTCCCTTCCAAATAATATCCAAAATCTTTCGTGAAACTATATACATAGTATACCCAAGAAATAGGAGAATTTCAAAAGAAAAAATCTAGAAATAGACAATTTTGTTTGGTGATTAACATTTTTTCAGGGTTCTTACATACAGTTATATGGAGTCTGGAGCTTGCCCGATTTTTGTTGCTGTCACAGAATGTTCAAATATTAATTATTATCTTTTCTATTTATCTTTTGATAAAATTAATAAGAATGATTTTTTTAGGAGTGGTTACATTTGACCGATGTAAACGTATTAATTGCACTTGGAGCCGGCTTTTTGAGCTTTATTTCTCCTTGCTGTCTTCCTTTATATCCTGCGTTCCTCTCGTATATTACTGGTATGTCAGTAGGAGAACTGAAGACGGATAATGCCATGCTACAAAGACGCAGCTTATTACATACCTTGTTTTTCTTAGTTGGATTTTCCATTATCTTTATTGCGATCGGCTTTGGAAGCTCCTTTATTGGTGAAATTTTTGCTGGCTATCAGGATCTCATTCGTCAATTAGGCGCCATTGTGATCGTCTTTTTTGGTTTCGTGGTCGTTGGTATTCTGAAACCGGATTCGTTGATGAGGGAAAAAAGATATGAGTTTAAACACCGTCCGTCAGGATATTTTGGTTCGGTTTTAATAGGAATTGCTTTTGCGGCTGGCTGGACACCTTGTACGGGTCCTATCTTAATGTCAGTAATTGCCCTAGCTGCGACAAATCCTGGTTCAGGTATGGTATACATGGTTGCTTATATACTTGGTTTTGCCATTCCATTTTTTATCCTATCTTTCTTTATAGGGAAATTACAATGGATCAAGCGCCACAATGTTTTAATAATGAAAATTGGTGGCTATATTATGATAGTAATGGGAATTGTCCTATTTTTTGATTGGATGACAAAGATTATTATCATTTTTACCAATATGTTTGGTGGTTTTACAGGCTTTTGATTTAGCTATCTTTCTGTTATAATATAGGAAAATAGTCTTAAGTCATTTTGATACAACTGTCAAAAATAGTCGAAATATTCTTTTTGTCATTGAATGTAATTTTCGTTATATTTAAATATGTATTTTAGAGATATGATTCTGTTGTAGTGTTGAGGGGGTACCAGCGATGGCAAAAATATTAATCGTAGATGATGCAAAATTTATGAGAATGACCCTTTCAGACATTCTAATTCGAAATAACCACGAGATCGTGGGAGAGGCTGAAAATGGCAGAGAAGCAATCGCTCTTTTTCATGAGCGACAACCAGATTTGGTTACAATGGACATTACAATGCCTGAGATGAGTGGCTTAGAGGCCATGAAAGAAATTAGACAGAACTACCCACAAGCAAAAGTGATCATGTGTTCTGCAATGGGCCAACAGCGTATGGTCGTAGAAGCGATTGAAGCCGGAGCTAAAGACTTCATTGTAAAACCCTTTGATGAAGGAAGGGTAATTGAAGCCGTGAATCGTGTTTTAACCTAAATATAATAGATGCTGACTAGTCGTTGATAGTCAGCATTCTTTATTTTAAAAAATATTATAATATTGGAAGTGTATCCGCTATAATTATAGGGAAAATATATTTCTTAGATTGGAATGAAAGTATATGAACAACATGGTTGTTATTGCTTCTTCAATAGGGGCCATTGGAATGGCGATTTTGGCCATGTTCGTCCGTATGAAAGCGGCGAAAAAACCTGCCACTGCAAGGAAAATTATACTACCACCTGTGTTTATGAGTACAGGTGCACTAATGTTTGTTGTTCCGATGTTTCGAGTGACATATTTAGAATTGTTTGAAGCGATGGCTGTTGGACTAGTCTTTTCTATTTTGTTAATAAAAACTTCAAAGTTTGAGATACGTGAGAATGAAATATACCTAAAACGTTCACGTGCTTTTGTGTTTATTTTGTTCGGACTCCTCGTGTTACGAATCATTCTAAAGTTACTATTAAGCTCTTCAATTGACTATGGGGAACTAAGCGGAATGTTCTTTATATTAGCTTTTTCCATGATCCTTCCGTGGAGAATTGCTATGTATCTTCAATTTAGAAGATTCCAGGAAAAACTGACAAAATTATGAGGTTTTGAACGTCAAATCATAATGGATTTGGCGTTTTTTAAAAAATAAAAGACCGCTTCATGTAAAGCAGTCTTTTAAAATAAGTGTTGATAGGGTGACATGTCTATTTTGTTTTCAGCAAGCTTCTTTTTCAAAAATTTATGGTCCCGTTTTGGAGTGGCTAAAATATATCCTCGAATCACGAGCTCTTCGGTAATCGACGGACGTTTTTCCTCTACGGCTAGCTCACCAATTTTTCCAGCGATTTTTTGTCGAGCCACATCGCGAAAAAGTTCTGGTACAGGGCTCACAAGATCTTCAAGAAGATCCTTTTCCGGCTGTTGCCAAAGATCACGAGTCTCATTCACAAAGTGCTCTTCCCAATCGAGGACAGACTTGCCGTCTTCAAGAGGCATTCTTTTTAAAAACTTACGAAACATAAAAAATCCACCGATTGCAAACGAACCGACTAGTATTAACACCCAAAAAATAATAAATATTGAAAACCATCCACTTAACATAAACTCACCTACAAAACATGATTAATACTATTATTATAGCCAAACTTCTAGCAGGGAGACAAGCAAACGTTTTAAAAGCGATTTAAAAATGGGAGAAGGAGAACAGTATGACGAAACTATATATATTCGAAGGAGTCCCTGGTTCAGGAAAAACGACCAGTGCCAAATGGTTAGCAAATAGATTAGGAGATAATGCAAAACTATATTTGGAGGGTAATCGAGAACATCCGGCTGATCATGAGTCTGTCGCTTGTCTAACTGAGGAGCAATTGAATGTGGTTGAACAAGAGTGTCCTTCGGTACGGGGGATGGCAACTCGAAAAGGCGAGAGATATTACATTTCGTACGCGAGTTTGTATGAAAAAGATCCAGAGTTATTTGAGAGATTAAAAGCGTTCGATGTATATGAGCTTCCAGTAGAAGATTACGTAGAGGTTGCTTTGGAAAAGTGGAAGGAATTTGTTGAAAAAGCAAAATCAGGAGCACATGAGTACATACTAGAATGCTGTTATTTACAAAATCCTTTTACGTTTTTACTAGCAAAACATAATTGTTCAAAAGAGATTATTTTCAATTTCTTAAATCAGATAACCAATGTAATTACGGAGCTCGATCCAGTAATCGTTTATTTTGAACAGGATAATGTAGCAGAAAACCTAGAGAAAATTCGGCAGGAACGTCCTGTGGAATGGTTTGATTTTATAACCTGGTATTACACAGGTCAGGAGTATGGGAAAGAAAGGGGACTGTCAGGGGTAAGTGGAGTTCTGCATTTCTTGGAAGAGAGGAAGCAGTCTGAGAACGAGTTTCTCCGAGGTGTACCGATAAGATCATTGATTATAAACAACACTAATGCAGATTGGGATAATATCCATAATCGACTTGCTTTTGAATTAGCACTAACAGAAAGGTAGTTTGCACGTGGTATATTAGGATAAACTACTTGAAAAATAGAGTTAAGTGCTCCATAATAGAAACCGTGTCTTAAACTGTTGTCTATAAATAAACAACTTTGAACACGGTTCTTCTTACGGGGCTGATTGGGGTACTGGTGTCCTCCACGGTCTTCAAAACCGCTTGTGTCCTGCGTGCCAGGATAGCTGGGTTCGATTCCCAGGCAGTCCCGCCAAAAAGCTAAAGTTATGAAATGTTTTAATCAGTTTCTGGTTAACGATGATATGTCTTCAAAAAAGTCACTTGCATTTTTTCGGTAAACTACATAGACCTAGTGTGACCGAATTATGTTAATAGGGTGCATAATCCGCTAATTCTTTAAAAGGAATAGTGGATTTTTTTATAGGTTGTTATTTTAGGAAAACATATAACTTTTTTGTAATGTTCAAAGGTTCATATATTACAAGCAAACAGAATGTCAGTAAGAATAACCAATGAAGGTGCTTTGCTTAAGTTACCTTATTCTAGTGAAAAATAGGAGTAGCCAAAATCTTAGGTATAATATATTTCCTCGTAGCCTATAGTATGTAGGATATAATTATTTTAATGCTTTTCGTGGTTTAACTTAATTGATAAATTTTTATAACAAATGACCTAAATACAATTATATAGTATGTGTTTTTGGGGAAATATACGTATGATTTCAATGTTTTATAGTATAGCTTAAGAGTGTGATAGAGAGGGTAATCGGTCAGTCCACACCTATATCGGTGTGAGACGTAGCTAATATCGATATAGGTACAATGGTTACTGGTGGTTTATCTTGTTAGCATGGTTAACTTACATTAGAAAGAAGATTAGAAATAAAAAAGTAATCTCCGGATTCTACATTCCAAAGATTACCCGCTGGTAGACCGGTTAATTGATCGGCCACCTAAAAACATTGCTAATGTTCTTATACTAATGAAAAAAAATACATTTACTGTTCTATTTTATCAACTAAAACACCTGGTATTGATATTTGGCCGCCCATTGTAGATTCGTAAGTGATTAAACCACTAGACAAACCCATGATCGTTATAATGTCATCTTCCAAGACTCTGGATGAAACAACAGAAGAATCAAATTCTGCAAAAAGAATGGTGTCGTAATTTTCATTAACAGCCAATCTTATTTGAGTCGTGCCATCGCCTTCCATTACTTGAACTACTTTTCCACGAAATTTAACTTTTTGAGTAATGAAATCATCTGGTGTTCTTGCCAACTGGTCATAGGTAATCCCTGTATCATAGCCTTTCTTTGCTTCTGCTTCAGCCCTAGCTGCTGCATCTGCTTCAGCCTTTGCTTTAGCTGCCGCCTCAGCCTCAGCCTTTGCCTTTTCTTCTGCTAAGCGTTTTTCTTCGGCTGCCTTAGCTTCCGCTTCTTTTTGTTTACGCTCGTCGTCTTTCATTTGAAACCAAGGAGCAGCTTCATCTACCTTCGCTTGTAATTCTTTGTTAGTAACTTCTAAACTTGCTACTGTTTCCTCTTTTACTAATAGTTTTTTATTCAAAGAATTAACTTTGCCTTGTACCTTATCCAGTTGCTCTTGCGATGGCCCGGCGGACGCTCCAATAGCAAAAGCAACTAATCCAGTTAATACATATTTCCATCTTTTTTTAAAAAAAACTAATACTTTTTCCAATATACTTCCTCTTTTCTATTTTGATAGGTTAATTATACATGAAAAAAGGACTGGGTAATATGGTCTAACTTAAAAGAAATTGACAATTTTAGGAACCGAATCATTGGAATTGAACAGTTTTTCTACTAGTAGATTAGGACCGGTATCTACGGTATTTATTAAATAATTATACGCTAGTGATGTCGTGAGATTAGCTGGTTATGCACTGTTATTTAATAAAGTTTTGACTGATGGGATCTATTGCTGAACACCGGATGAGGAATGAATACCTTATTCACATCTTGAATGTGAATAAAAAGAATGCTTAACAGATTATTCCTTCCGAAACAGAAATCAAGCTGGTTGATTTGTCACATTATCGGTCAATTAAATAAATGTTCTCGTTTTATATGTAAACTAATAGCTTAAGGACATGTTTTCTAAAATCAACCATGTCCTTTTTTTTTAACCAACAATTCACTTACAAACAACAGACCAACTAGTTTATAATAAAAGGATGTCCAAATAGGATAACAGTAGGACTTTGACACGAAGTAAAGTAAGTAGGTGATTACTATAGATATCATTGAAACACGGGTGAGAGGTTTTATTGGAGATATTCAACACCCTAAACAAAAAAAGAAGATTAATATTAACGATTTAGAGTTTCAGTTGCGTAAGCTGATGGAGGATTATTTTGAGATGGATGGTTATTCGTTGTTTTATCATTCCATTGAAACATTGCAAGCAGAAGGACAATTGATTCCTATTCAAAATAATCAATATAACGGAAGAACACCGGCGCTCCCCTTATATTACTGGGTGAATATCAAAGTTCAGTCTACCAAGTGGGATCGTTTGGAGATGATGAAGTTAAGTGATCAGTTTGATTTTTCTTATTATGAACGTCATCCTGAATGGCAAACGGTTGAGGAATGGAAACGAATCCATAATGTTTATACTTTTCTCCAAAGCAATCAGGAACGGGAAATCGTTTCATTTGAAGAAAGAAGCTTGGAACTGTTTGGTTATGAAAAATTTTTATTAGATGGTGACAGTTTCCCCGAAGGCAAAGGCTTTTTAGCTAGAATTGGAGTGTCAGAAGAGCAACTGAAAATGGTGAGCTACGGGGAGCCTTTTGTATTTTGGATGAAACAAGGAAAAGAAATAAAAGATATTCAGAGGGTTCTAATTGTTGAGAATCTATCTTTCTTTCATACTTCCATTAAATTATTGGAGGACAACGTACTGGATTATGAACCTGAACTAATTATTTATGGGGAAGGGACAAAAATTGAACGTAGTTTTTCCTTTTTCTTTCGAATGTTTCCGCCCAAATCCTATCTGTTCTATTACGCAGGAGATCTAGATGCCTCAGGATATGGAATCTTGGTTCGGCTTATTGAAAAGTATCCTGAATGCTGTATTCAGCCTGCCTTAAAGATCTATCGGAAAATGCTTGAATGTACAGAACAAAGAAATGACCAGAAATCTGGTCAGACGCAAAATAGCAAATACCGCGATTCCTTTTTCCAATGGTTCACTGAAGAGGAACAAGCATTATTGCTAGAATTGTGGCAGGAAAATAAGCGGATCCCGCAAGAAGTGTTAACAATCGAAACATGGAGGAGATGGATGTGAACGAATCATGGGAAGGCTTCGCCCAGCGAATGCAGCGATTAAATCCTCTATTTGAGCTTGGGAGAGGAATGGAAGTAGGGGAATTGAAACCTCATATCCAAACCATCCTCATGCAAGTGCTCCTCACCATTTTTTATAGAGAACTAAATGATGATGATCATCGAAGCAAATCAGATATCAAGTATATGGTCGAAGATTCGATTAAACAAATGAGACTTTTAGCAGATGACAAACACATTGAACGAATCACGAGTGGTCTTTTATATCAGGGGAAAGAGGAATATAGTAGACCATTTGAAGCCTTATATTACGACGAAATAAGGCAATCTTGGGAAACGCAAACTTTCCGATACGTCACAATGGATGAATTATATACGAATCTAGAAATAGGCGGCTCAATTGTCTATAAATTAACAGATGTCGCTCAGGAAATGATATTTATGAGCCGAGAAATGGCTGAGGAATTCTCGATAACGATTGAACAGCTCTATAGTATGCAGTTGATAAAAAACGGTAATTTTAGAAAAGCTACTCGAAACCTCGATCACCTCATTTCACGAGTAAACCGCTTAATGGCAAATGAATTCACCTTCCAAAAGGAAATGATCAACAATCCCAAAATTTTATTGGTTGAAGAGGAAAGGCAAAGAGCAGACAATCGTGTGGAAATAGAAAAGCAATTTGAAGAGGAAAAAAATCACTTTCGTACGATTACTAGTATGATAGAAAAAACGAAACGTAGAAATGAAGCAGATGATTATATTCAGAGGGAATTGATTCTTCTTCAAGAAAAAATAGGTCATACAAGGCAATTGCATGATCGTTTTGCAAAGCTCGTTATTCAAAATATATCGTATGAACTAAAATTAAAAGCAGAAAATCCGTCATTGTTTTGGGAAAAGAGCATGGTTTCCTTTCGCGAGCATGTGTATGAAAATTGGTTATTTAAAGAAGGCGTTCAGGATTTTAAAGCCATTGAAAACGTAATCTCTTCGTTATTTTCACCGAGAAATGAGTTTATTTTGCCTCTTGATTGGATTTGGGGAGAACAAGAATTTGATGAACAACAATTATCGGATGTTGAAGTGATAGAAGAAGCAGAAGAAAACGAAACTCGTCCACGGGTGACGAACTGGGATTCGGTAATAAGTGCGTGGAGTTATGTGTTTCAATTTTTACAAACAAATAGAGAGTTTTCATTATCCGATCTTGCAACCATGCCATTAGAAGTGCAGGATTTGTGGTTCGAGGAATCTGAAACGATTGATTTATGGATGATGTTTGATAAAAAGCCGTTAAAGGTTCAAGTGCTGCACCGGAAGGAAGAAACACTGAGCGATGAAAGAGAAATTCTTCTCCATAAATTAATGAAAGAATATCCACAATTTCAAGTGTTTGAAGGATCAAAAATCTTTACCATGTTTGATCCTGAAGCCGACCCTATCGTTTGGTACCAAACAAAAATCACCCCTTTTAAATTATGTATAGAGGAGGAGAAACGATGAATGCTGAAACGATCAAAAAAGCGTCAGCGGTCTATTTTACGTTATTAAAAGATAAAGTCATCGAAGAAAATAGTGAACACTTCCAAACCTTCTTTGACCCGGAAGTCAGACAGACGGTTTTATTATTAGCAGACGAATCAGGTACGTATATCATTGAATCGCCCAAACGCATCCATTTAGTCGTTCAGCCAACTGGCTCGGTGTTTGCAACGAATTTCACTCATATGAAAGAGAAGCATCGCCAGATCGAAACGAAAAAACATTTTCACCTGATCAGCGTGATCATCATGTCATTCTTAGCATCGATAGACCGCAACCAGGCGGCAAAAATTCGAACGAAACGGGAAGGCATTAGCTACTATGCCTTAGAACGGTATGTTAATGACTTGATGATGAATTGGGAGAAGATTCTTAAAGTGAAACCTAATTTCGGAGAAGAAGAACGACTGGATATGAAGGAAATGGTGACTACATGGAAATACATGGAGGTCGACACCGAGGATTATGGATTGAAAAAAGGCAATAGAAGAACGAGAATCGGATTAATTGCCAGCGCTATGCGGTTATTAGAGACAGAAGGGTTAATCGTCATTCTGGATCGGGATGATATTCCAAAGGTGATTCCAAAACAGGAGCTATTTGAGAGAATTGAATACTTGTATCATGATTATGACCGTTACGAAGTTTTAAAAAAATTAATGACATCAGAGGAGAATGAGCATGCCGAAAATCCATCGAATTAGAATTGTTGGCCTGAAATATGATGGCATGCAAAAGCAATATAAAGATACGACCTTTAACTTCCATAATGAAGAAACGTCAACTAATGGTCTCATCGCTATGATGAACGGGGGCGGAAAAGGGGTGTTTCTGCAAACGGTCTTCCAAATTCTCAAACCTGGAACATCTTGGGGAAAACAAAACAATCGTTATTATCAGCAATTTTTCTTTAATAATAAAGAGCAGTTTATTCCTTATACCTTTCATGTTCTCATTCAATGGGAACTAGACGGTGCCGATCGCAGACATCTAATCACTGGAGGAATGTTCTCTGCTGAACAGAGAATTTCGATGAGTGAAGAAGGTGGAAATGAAAGTAAATCTTTAGAGCAGGAAGCAAAGATTCTCCCTAATATTACATTTTACACGAGAGAATTTGAACGGAAAGAAGAGGCCGCCGTTGAGCATATTCCACTTTATGAAAATGACGAGGTTGCTGACAGTGAAAGTTTGAAAGATTATCTGAAATGGAATGGATATGACGTTTATAAAGATATAAAGAAGCACTATCGCATCCTTGATACATACGGAATTAACCGTAAAGATTGGGACATTATGAAGGATATCAACAAGGATGAAGGTGGAGTAGGAAAATATTTTGAGGGAGCTGAAGATGATCATTCCCTTTTCCAAAAACGAATTATTCCTACCGTTAGTCAAGTCTTGCATCGAACGGAACACCAAAAGAATGATCTGGTCGAGATTTTTAAGAGTCAGGCTAGTATTGCCAAGGATCTGCCTGTTCTTTTAAAAAGAGAGCAAGCCCATAAAGAATTTTTAGAAGATATTGTTCCCTTTGAAGAGCATTTAGCTAAAGGGGTCGAACATAAAGAAATTGTTCAGGAAAGTATCAAGGTCGGAAGACAACTTCTTGGTGCATTAGAACTTTTGAAGACAACAGAAACGGAAATGTTACTTACTTTAGAAAAAGACCTAGAGAAGTTAACACTCAAGCAAGAAGACCTACGCTATCAAAAAGATAATTTGGAGTATGCAAAAGCTCATCGAGAGGTAATGGCGTGGGATAAGAAATTAGTAGAAGAAAGAAAAAAACACACCTCCTCTCAAGAAATAGTGAAAGAGAAACTGGAACGAAAAGAACAGCTCGTCTTTCAGTTATTATTGAAAGAGTGGAGTGAGAACGAACAAACGATTCGTTCCCTGTCACAGCAGATTGCCATCTTAGAGCAAAATAGTGGCTTAGAGCAAGTGAATCAAAGAATGGATGAAATCAAAAAAGAAGTAGCACAACAATGGGAGCATTCTTATCTAACCATACAAGAAGGTGTAAGGCAGTACTTGGGCTATCAGAAGTTCTTAAAGAAAAAAGAAACGGAGCTCTCGCAACAGGATAAGCAGAAGACAAAAGAAATCGCGCAAATTAGTACGGAAATGGATTTTCTTTATACACAAATACATGCTTTTGAATCAAAAGATGAGGCACTCATCAAAGAATTTGGTGACCGCTTAACGTATGACTTAAAGGGCTTGATCGAGTCTTTCTCAAAACAAATTGAGGACAAAAACACGAGCTTAGAAGAGATACAAGCAAAAGATAAAGAATCTAGTGAAAAGCAAAATTCACTTGCCTCTTCCCATGGTACGCTCGTCCAATCCATTCAGTTTTCAGAAGAAAAGTGCACGGAATTAAAGGTAGCAAATAACGAGCAAGAGCAAAGAGAATCAAAACTATTAGATAAGCTTCATGGTTTATTAGATGATGTCACAGCACCGTTTACTCACTCTCTTTTATCAAAGTATGCGTTACAGATAGAAGAACTTCTGGCGGGTAACAGACAACAAGGGGAACAAATTAAAAAAGAACTTTGGGAAACGCAGCTTGATCATTCCTTAAATGATGAGGGGTTTTGGATTGCTAATAAAGATGTAAAAGAATTAAAAGAATGGATCGACGAGAAGACAGGCATTGATGTGTTTTATGGTACACAGTTTCTTCAATCATTACGTGCAGAAGATATGGCGAATTATTGCTTAACATATCCGCTCCTTCCGTACGGTTTAGTCGTAAGTCAGCATCAGTGGCAAAAAATTAATCAGCAGGTTCTATCAGGAAGAATGTTTAAAAGTCCGGTTCCGATTTTCATGCGTGAGGAAATGAACAGCGACAATCACCCATCTTCCTTTGTCATCATTAACGGAACCGAAAAAGAGTTGTTATCGGATAAGAATCAATTCACCCACTGGAAAATTAGTATGGCTAAACAAATAGAAGAAAAGAAAGATACACTGATTGAGATTGAAAAAACAGAAAACTCCTTACGTCGTATGTTAAAAGAAATCGATCGGTTTTTATCAGGCGAATTATCTAGTGATATCGTAAAAAAACTTAATCAGGAACAGAACGCTCTTCTTACTAAGAAAGCTAATTTGCAGGAAATCATCATTCAACAAGAAAAGGAAAAGGAATTTCAGCTTCAGTTAAAAGAGCAATTGGAACACACAAAGCGAAAAATAGAAAAGCTTACAAAAGATGTGGAAACATTAGAGGAGTTTGAAAAAGAAAAAACACTTCATCAAGAAAATAAACGGGTGAAAGAAGAAAAAGAGAAACTAAAGGAAGCCTTGGTCCTACAGCAACAAGAATTAGGAAAAGAGCACCAACAGATTGTGGAGCTGCAAACCAAGTGGAATCATACGTATGTAGAATGGAAGCTGACAACCGAACAGAATATAAAGGAGATTGCGTTCTTTATGGAAGGAGCAGCTTTTCCACCTGATGAAAAAGTCGACCAAAGTGAAGAAGTTCCACGCCTATCCACTCATTTATTAGAAGAGATAAATGGGAGAATGGAAGAGTTGAAACAGCTTCAAAAATCAAAGGAAGAACAAGCTAGAGAGTTGCTCGTTATTCAAGCAAAGAAAGAAACCGAACAAAAGCAGCAAACAAAATTAGAGAAAAAACTCAAAGCAGCAAATGAGGAGTGGGAAAAGGCCTCTGCACCTGACGAACCTATTAGTATCTTAGAAAATATGCTGCAAACGGCACAGAAGGAAGCAAAGGCTGCGGAAAAGGAAGAACGTGAACAAGGAACGGCTGTAACGGTGGCTGAAACATCGTTGCAGCATGCGACTGAACAGCGTGAAAAGACTGGAAAAAAGATAGCTAAGCATGAAAGACAGCCTGAAGAATGGGCAGATCTTGACTTAGAAGTAAAGGAAGTAGAAATAAAAGACCAAACGAAGATAACGAAGGATGAAGTAAAGAAGACGGAAAAACGTCAGAAAGAAACAGAAACCAATATTGCTAGTTATGAAGGGGACTTGTTAACTCTATCCGTGATCTTAAAGGAAGATGCAGCAGTCTTTACCGAACATGAGCTAGAGTTAATTAAGACTCAAGGGAAAGCATGTATCTTATCCTGGTGCGAAAAACATCAAGAGATTTTAGAAGAAGGACAAGAAAAGCATGCAAAAATTGATCAATCCTTGCGTAACTTAAAGCTTGCAATTGAAGGAAAAGATTGGGAGATTCGTTTTAAGAATGAAGTGTTAACGACATTAGACCATATGGATACAAGGCATTACTCGCATATTCAAAGCATTGTGAAAAATATGAAGCGATTCTCACAAAGTGGTTTAGAACAATTAGAACGAGACAAAGAAAGGGCAGAAAAGGCTCAAAACTTCTGGGCTAGCCGTGCTAGTATGAAAGTGATGAGTATTTCAGAAGCCATTCGTTCCATGATTGTGAAAATGAAGTTGAAAAATGAACGAGGATCTTTCCCTCTCGTCCAATTAAAAGAAGACATCCTGCCTAAAAAGGCGGAAGATATTGAACCGTTATTAAAGCAGCACTTTGTTTCAGCGATAAATAAAATTACAAAGCAATTTGATATGATTGATGATCATAATCGATTATTAGACCAGGAAATTAAACAGCTTATTAGTGACGAGCAAATTTTGTTTGTATCACTGAGAAATCGATATCCTGAGCTACTTGTCTATAATATGAGAACGGATAATGCCTTTATGTATGGGAAACCGCAAAGAGAGCATTACTCCACTTGGCAGACCATTAATCAAGGTTCTAAGACAAAATCGGATGGCAGTGGTGGACAAAAGTTATCAGCTCGCATGGTGATGATGATGATGTTATTATCAGTTAAAAGCGAAACCGATCAAAGCTGGGTTCCTTTAGTCTGCGATAATCCGTTCGGACAAGCTGCATCCACACATGTCCTTGACCCAATCTTTGCAGTTGCCGATAAGTTAAAGTTCCAATTTATCGTTGTCACTCCGCCCGAGCTCGTGAAAACAGAAATCAGCCAACGATTTGACTCCTACTATAAACTGGACTTCATTCGTGAAAAAGGAAAAGAAATAGTCTCCGACACCATCGTTCCAGCCTATCGGATATTTCAAGGAGAAGAAGTCCTTCAATAGGAACATAATGAAAAAATCCACCTTCTATATAGGAAGGTGGGATTTTTTCTAGTAGAGAATCTCGACGTATGGAAAATTTGAAAACACTGTTTTTTTCTTAATTCTAAAATTAATTAATCAGTGCTTGTAGGGGTGCGGGAATTCTTCCGCCGCGATTAATCATATTCTGTGAGCTGAATGGATTTACCCCCATAACGGGTGCTCTCCCAAGTAGTCCTCCAAATTCAACCATTTCTCCTTCTTGCTTTCCAGGTACAGGGATGACCCTTACTGCTGTTGTTTTTTTGTTTATCATTCCGATAGCTGCTTCATCTGCAATCATTGCGGATAGGGTAGCAGGCGTAACATCTCCTGTTATAGCAATCATATCAAGTCCAACTGAACAGACGCATGTCATTGCTTCAAGTTTTGATAAACTTAAAGCACCGTCGATAATTCCTCGAATCATTCCATTATCTTCACTGACCGGAATAAAAGCTCCACTTAATCCACCAACATAAGAACTGGCCATGGCTCCACCTTTTTTCACCGCGTCATTCATGAGGGCCAAGGCTGCGATTGTTCCATGAGTACCCACGCGCTCAAGGCCAATTTCCTCTAAGATTTCTGCAACACTATCATTAATGGCATTGGTAGGAGCCAAAGAGAGGTCCATAATCCCAAACGGAATATCGAGCCTCTCGGCTACCACTCTACCAATAAGCTCACCTGCACGTGTAATTTTGAACGCTGTTTTTTTGATAATATCAGATACTTCTCCAAGGTCAGCATGTGGGTGTTTTTTTAACGCGTTCAATACGACACCAGGGCCACTAACACCAACGTTAATAACCGCTTCGCCTTCTCCAGCTCCATGAAAAGCTCCAGCCATAAATGGATTATCTTCAACAGGATTACAAAACACAACGAGCTTAGCACAAGCAATTCCATTTTGATCCTTTGTCCGCTCGGCTGCTTCTTTGATAACAAAACCTAATTGCTTAACCGCATCCATATTAATACCGGTACGAGTAGTCGCCACTGAAACAGAGGCGCAAACTCTTTCTGTTACACTAAGTGCTTCTGGCAAGGCTTTAAGTAAGGTCTCATCACCTTTAGAAAAACCTTTGTGAACTAGGGCAGAGAATCCTCCGATAAAATCCACACCTAATTGCTTTGCCGCTAGATCAAGTGTTTTTGCAAGCTCTACCGTTTGTTCAACGGTTGCGTTTCCTAGGATTTCAGCAATGGGCGTAATAGATATACGCTTATTAATAATCGGCACGCCAAATTCTTTTTCTGTTTCTACTGCTACTTTCGTTAAATCCTTAGCATAAGTAGTAATTTTATGAAATACATTTTGCTGCATTTTATGGAAATCGGAATCCGCACAATCACGGAGACTGATTCCCATTGTTACGGTTCGAATATCTAGGTTTTCCATCTGAACCATTCGTATAGTTTGAAGGATTTCATCCATTGCAATTGTCATAGTCTGTCCCCACCTAACTAAATTCTGTGCATCGCTTGAAAAATCTCTTCAAGCTGAATGTTTATTTTTAAGTCCATTTCCTCCCCAACTAAATCCAGTTGGTCACGGAGTTGTGACAAATTTTCGTTACCGGTCACATCAATAATCATCATCATCGTAAAAAAGTCTTGTAAAATAGTTTGGCTGATATCCAAAATATTCATGTTATTATCAGCAAGAATCGTTGTTACTTTAGAAATAATGCCAACCTTGTCCTTTCCGATCACACTTACCACTGCACGTCTTCTTTCCATTTGTTCCACCTCATTATTTTTTTGAAATAAAAAAAGATTGGAGTATCTCCAATCTCGGGTAAGAAGAGTGTGCAAAAATATTATTATGCAAACATTCTCTTCTGTCCTTTTGCCTGAGATTGTGAATCCTTCGGCGCCGTATGCATACGGTCTCTCCAGAAGCTGCTCCGGTAATAGTTTGATCCACTACCATCATGGCGGCTGTATTGAATTAAGTTAGATATTATCAATAAATAATAATTCAGTCAATTAAAATTTGAGAAAAATAAAAAAAGACTATATCAATTTTGACTTTTCTGAAAATTGTTATTGAAAAATGGTAAAAAAGAACATATAATCAAAAATGAGCATAAACGATCAAAAACATCCACGTTTATGAATGAATGCAAATGATTTATGAAAGCGCTCTATTTTTGGAGGTGAGGCTTATACATAATAAAGGAAAATCTATTAGATAGTGAATTTTTATTTTACTTTACAGAAAAAAGCAAGAAAAAAGTACGATTCAGGGGGACCCACGGCCAAATGGAAAAAACCCCTAAATCATACCTCTATTTGAGTATGCCTAAAATTATATAGAATTTTAGAACTCATTTTTATGGTATGGCAAAACAGACTTTTTTTCAAGTATTTTAAAAAAACGACTATTATTCTAGGAAATTATTATTTGGAGGTTTTGATACCATGAAAATTATGAAGAGATTTCACATTATATTATTCGTATTACTTTTAACTTTATTAAATGCTTGTAGCAGTGGAGAGAGTTCTTCTACGAATGCTACGGATGAAAATAATACTGAAGATAAAGAAAAGCAACTGAAGATCGGGTTGACGGTTCCAACTTTGGGGAATCCATTCTTCGTAGCCATGTCCAAAGGAGCTGAAGAAGTTGCTGCTAAGTATGATGCTGAAGTCATTACAGTGAGTGCCGATCATGATCTGGCAAAGCAAACGGCTCAAATTGAAGACTTTATTACAAAGAAAGTGGATCTTATTTTATTAAGTCCATTTGATTCAGCTGGAATTGCAGGTGCAGTTAGTCAAGCAAAAGCAGCAGGAATTCCGGTTGTTGCTCTTGACGGTTTTGCAGAAGGTGGAATCGATACAGTGGTGATGTCAGATAATGTTCAAGCGGGGAGATTAGCTGCTGAGTACCTAGTAGAGCAATTGAATGAAAAAGGAAATATTGTCATTATTGATGGACCTCCTGTATCAGCGGTTACAGACCGAATTAAGGGCTTTAATGAAGTGATAAGCAAATATCCTGACATTAAAGTGGTTGCTAACCAAAACGGTGAAGGTAACCGTGAGAAGGCGCTAACTGTAATGGAAGGAATATTATCTGCAAATAAGAAAATTGATGCCGTTTTCACGATCAACGACGAAGAAGCGGTTGGAGTACAAATTGCTCAAGAACAAGCTGGTAGAGAAGATGAGTTCTTCCTCGTAAGTGTTGATGGTGCTCCAGCTGCTGTTGATGCACTAAATAAAGGTGGTAGCTTTGCCGGAACTTCAGCACAGTTCCCTAATCAAATGGTAATTGATGGTGTAGCTTTAGCATTAAAAATAATAGATGGAGAGAAAGTTGACTCAGAAGTTCTTATCCCTACTGAATTCATTACTCAAGAAAATGTTGATTCATATAGTGGGTGGTAATCCATACCCCTCGGAATGAAAAGATAAACATAGTGCTCAATATCGAGCACTATGTTTACACCAAATGTAAAGTAAGGAGGGGCAGGAATGAATGTAACGAAAGAGCAACAAACGAAGCATCAATCTATAAATATACAACCTATTATGAGTATGAAGGACGTATCAAAGCAGTTTTCTGGTGTGAAGGTGTTACATAATGTTGAAATTGATCTTTTTAAAGGGGAAGTTCATGCATTAATGGGTGAGAATGGTGCAGGGAAATCTACTTTAATGAAAATAATGGCAGGTGTGTACCAGCCGGATGGTGGATCGATCGTCTATAAAGGTGAAGAAGTGCGGTGGAATCATCCCATGGATGCTAGAAGTAAAGGCATTAGTGTGATTCATCAAGAGATAAGCTTATCTCCCAACTTATCGATTGGAGAAAATATATTAATGGGTACCAGTTTAAAGAAAAATAGAATGGGTTTAATCAGCTGGAATGATATTTATGAGAAGGCAGAGAAAATTTTAACATCGATTGGTTCTACATTGGATCCTCGAGCAGATGTTAGTTCATTAAGTGTCGCTCAACAACAAATGGTAGAAATAGCTCGTGCACTATCACTTAACTCAGAAATATTAATCATGGATGAACCAACCGCCTCTTTAACAGACAAAGAAATAGAGAAGCTTTTTACAATCATAGATGAATTAAAAAGAAAAGGTGTTGCGATTGTTTATATTTCCCACCGAATGGATGAAATTTTTAAAATTTCCAATCGTTTTACCGTACTTCGAGACGGTCGATTGGTCACAAGCGGTCCAATATCTGAAACAAATCCTACGCACCTAGTAAAACTTATGGTAGGACGAGAATTAAATGAGCTGTTTGTAAGAGAGAGAAAGGAAAATAATATAGGAACGAAGAATCAACCAGTACTCGAGTTGAAAGGTGTCTCAGACAAAAAGATCGTGAAAAATGTCTCTTTGAAAATTTATCCTGGGGAAATTGTTGGTTTAGCAGGACTTGTTGGAGCTGGTCGAACAGAGCTTGTAAGAACCATCTTTGGATTATCAGAATTGTCTGAGGGCGAAATCATCATAGAAGGTAACTTGGTTCAAATAAAAAATCCAATTGATGCAATAAAGCTAGGAATAGCCCATGTACCTGAAAGCAGGAAAGAACAGGGTTTATTACCCAATCTATCTGTTAAAGAAAATATCATGATGGTACAGTTTCCTATGTACCGTAAATTTAAGTTCTTGCAGTACAAGAAAATCAACCGTGAAGCGGATCGTTATATTGAGGAACTTGGAGTCAGAACGGCATCTAAAGAACATAACGTAATGGGCCTTAGCGGTGGAAATCAGCAAAAAGTCGTTATTGCAAAATGGCTTTCTATTGGTCCAAAAGTATTGTTACTCGACGAGCCAACACGTGGGGTAGATATAGGTGCGAAAACAGAGATTCATAAAATTATTAATCAACTAGCTGAGAAAGGGCTTGCTGTATTGATGATTTCTTCTGAATTACCCGAAATTCTTGGAGTGAGTGATCGCATATTAGTAATGCACGAAGGTAAATTAAAAGTTGAACTGTCTCATGAGGAAGCAACACAGGAAAAAATCATGTACTATGCTACAGGAGAGGTTAAATGATGAATATAAATGTACAATCTACTAATCCAACAGTAGTTACGTTCAAGGATCGTTCCAAACAAATATTTAATCAGCTGGGCATGTTAATCATTCTTGCTTTGTTAATCGTAGTTATGAGTGTAATAGCACCAAATTTCACAGATTCAAGTAATATATTAAACGTATTGAAGCAAAGCTCGATTACAGCAATCCTGGCTGCTGGAATGACGGTAGTGATTCTAACAGGTGGGATAGATTTATCAGTTGGTTCGACTCTCGCTTTAAGCGGTGTTATATCTGTTTTACTTTCAAATGCTGGTGCTCCTGTTGGTTTAGCGATGTTAGCTGGAGCTGGTGTTGGATATGTGGCTGGGGCGATTAACGGTTATTTAACAGCAGTACCCAAGCTTCCGGCGTTTATCGTCACACTTGGTAGTATGACCTATTTAAGAGGATTGGCTTATGTCATTACAGGTGGTTATCCCGTAGTTTTAGCATCAGAGAAGTTCAAGTTTATTGGAGCGGGTGAAATATTTGGAATACCTACTCCGATCTATATCATGGCCATAGTTTATCTCATCATGTTTGTCGTATTGAAATACACGATGTTTGGACGCCATGTCTATGCGATTGGCGGCAACGAAGAGGCTGCCCATCTAACCGGAATTAAAGTGAATCGTACATTAATTAATGTCTACTCGATCAGTGGTTTGCTTGCAGGTATTAGTGGAGTGGTGATGGCAGGGCGCTTATTCTCTGGACAGCCGATGGTGGGTATCGCGTTTGAACTGGATGCGATTGCAGCAGTCGTTCTTGGTGGTACTAGTTTTGTAGGAGGACGAGGAAGAATACAAGGAACCATCATTGGCGTGTTAATTGTGGCTGTACTAACAAATGGGATGACCTTGCTTAACGTAGATTATTATTGGCAACAAGTCGTAAAAGGGATAGTCATTGTCATTGCTGTTCTGCTTGATCGAATGCGCAGTAAAAATTAATAGAAAAGTGGAAATTTGAAAGCACATGAGAGCGAATTGTATTCTCATGTGCTTTCAAGTTTTGATTAATATTTAGAATGGATACTGTCTGTTTGTTGTTTGAATAGATACCCATTTCGTTACTGTGAATTCTTCGACCACCCATGGATTTCCGAATCGACCTAATCCACTAGCTTTATTTCCTCCGAATGGAATATTTGGAGCATCATTTACGGTTTGGTCATTAATATGTGTCATCCCGCTATCAATTTGGAGGGCTAATTCTTCTCCCCGGGCTAAGTCCTTTGTAAATATGGCTGAACTTAGTCCATAATCAGTATCGTTAGCGATTTCAATGGCCTCACTATCTGTTTGTGCCTTAATAATAGTAGCAATAGGAGCAAATAACTCGGTTTGTGCCAATTTACTAGAATTATTGACATTCGTGAAAACAAATGGAGTAAGGACGTTACCCACTCGTTTCCCTTCTAAAGCAACAGTTGCTCCTTCAAGTTTCGCTTCTTCAATGTATTGAAGGGCTTTTTCCAATTGGCGCTCGTTAACCAATGGCCCAATAACTGTCTTTGGATCACTTGGATCTCCAAACGGAAGTTCTCTCGCTCTAGCTACAAATTTATCAACAAACTCATCATATTTATCTTTATGAACAATGATTCGGTTAATAATCATACAAATTTGTCCTTGGTGAATAAACTTTCCAAAGATAGCAGCATTCACAGCTTGTTCGACATCGGCATCTGACAGGACAACAAATGGACTGTTTCCACCTAATTCAAGAGCTACACGTTTTAAATTTTGTCCTGCGATGGCACCAATACGTCTTCCGACAGCAGAAGAGCCAGTAAAGCTTATTAGCTTGGATTGAGGGTTGGTTAACATCTCATCTCCAATTTCTTCAATATCAGACAAAATCACATTTAAAACACCTTTTGGCAGCCCGGCATATTCAAATGCTTTTGCAATGATGATCCCGCCTGAAAGTCCCACTTGGATATCTGGCTTATGAACAACGCTATTTCCTAAAGCAATTGCTGGAGCAATCGTTCTCATAGACAGATTCATTGGAAAATTAAAAGGTGAAATAGAAGAAATAACTCCCAGTGGGAGACGGTAAATATGATGTAATTTCTCAGGTGATCCAGGTACTTCTTTTAATTTATAAATTTCATCAGCATATTTTATGGATTCCTCTAAAAATTCTAGGGTAAGATGTAACTCCACATTGGCCTTTAAAAAAGTGCCACCCGTTTCTCGTACGATGATAGAAACTATTTCTTCACGATTCATAGTTAAATATTCTGCAGCCTTATGTAGAACCGCTCTTCTATCTTCAACGGTAGACTTGGCCCATTCTTTTTGAGCTCTTTGGGCATGATTGAATGCTTCAGTTAGCTGTTCTTTGGTAGCAAGATGTACTGAGGTAATCGCAGAATGATCATATGGATTTAAAATATCATAGGTTCGTTCACTTTTTCCTTCCGTCCATTCGCCGTTAATATAACTCTTGTTTAATACCTGTGTTGATTGCATGTTTAGTCTCCTCTCACCATTTGATAACGCTTACAATGATTTTTGTAATAGGAATTCGATTATTAATGTGAGTATATTAGATTCTTCTGATGTTGAAAAGAAGGTTGTTGCTATATATTAAACGATTTAAAAATTTTTTGGATGAAGTCTTGGACATCACTTTGTTTAATCATCCACTATTTTGGTCATAAAGAATAAAAAAGTGGATGTGATGACAATGGAAGAACATGAAGGGAATTTTGCTAAAGGATTTACGTGGGCTATGGTGATTAGTCTTCCGATATGGATAGGTATTATTGGTGTTATTAAATTCATTTCAAAGTAATGATTGTTGTGTTTAAGATTCATTAGATTCGGGTAAAGTCCAACACGTTAATCTAGGATAGGAGCGGTACATATGACGTTAATATCTAAGATACTGTATAGTTGGCACAATTTTCGAATGAATTATCATTTTTTATTAGTGGAAAGCTGTTTGGATGATGACTTGAGAAGTAAGCTAATAGAAAAATTTGAATATCATAAAGAAAAGGTAAATCAGGTAAAAAACAACCCCCATTCAGCTAAATGAATGGGGGTTAGTATTTATTTAAAGATAAGAAAGTATAAAAATTTGGGTCTACCACAGTCATTTAAGCTGTGGTATTTTCATTTTATGGAGACCAATATATTGAGAAGAATATTTTTTGATAAACACCAACATTGGGAAGCTTTCAAAAGAAAACACGGTGCTAAAATCCGCCCTATCGTAATTAAGGAGGTTGAGAAATTTCGAGATTGTGGGGATATCAAAAATGGATTTAAGTTATTTGTGTGTGAAGGTTGTCATGATGTGCGAAAGGTTCCTTACCGATGTAAAGGTCGATTTTGTACCACGTGCTCTGTTGGAGAAAGTGAAGAATGGAGTAGGTTACTTACTGAAGATGTTCTTCAGGTTAATCATCGGCACGTAATTTTTACGATTGATGAAGGACTAAGAGATGTATTTCTCCTTCACCGACATCTATTAAAAGATTTAATGGATGCTTCTGCAAGACTACTTACTGACTTTTTCAAAAAGAAAGCAAAGGTAACACCTGGGATTATTGCTGGACTCCACACTTTTGGTTCAAGGGTCAACTTCAATCCTCACGTACATATGTTAGTTACAATGGGTGGATTAACAGAAAAAGGAGAATGGAAGCAGTATGATTTCTTGCCATTTACGATGCTTCGTAAACAATGGCAAACGGTCGTATTAAAATTAATTAGAAACGGAGTTTCACCAAGAGAAAAGAAAAGAATCCAACCAAGACTTCAAAAGGCGTTCACCAATAATGGCGAAGGCTTCTATGTGTATGCACCTAAACAGAGGGGAAAAATAAAAGAACAACTTCGTTATATTGGCCGTTATATTCGTCGACCAGCGATTGGAATCAATCGGATTGAGGCATATGATGGGCAATTCGTTACGTTCAAATATAAGGATAAAACTGACGGAAAAGACAAATCCGAAACCGTAAGTGTCGAAGAATTTATTTCACGTTTAATTCGCCATATCCCAGACGAGCAATTTAAAACTATTCGGCATTACGGTATGTATTCTAGAAGATCAAAAAACTTGTGTAAAAAAGTGTTGAGTACTTGGCAACAAAAAGCAAGACGTTGGGTTGTAAAAGTTAAGAAAACCTTACGTCGCCAGACGTGGCGTGAAAGAATAGTAGCCAGTGGCAAGAAAGACCCTCTCGTTTGTCAGAGGTGTGAATGTTACTATGAATACAAGGGAGAAGTCTGCCTTGAAAATGGTAAATTAGAAATAAAGGTAGCCTTATGCAAAACTACAAGAGCTTATTTAGAAAGGATGATTAACGATCTCACCGGTATCAAAAACCCGCAAAAAGGGAAAGAAAAAGAAGAAAAACATAAGCCTAAACCAGTCCAAGCAACAGAGCGTCAACTATGTTTGTTTGGCGTGTCATGAGAAAGAAGAGATTCCTATTAACGTGGTAAGGGATTTCGATTTAATGGATGATGGAGATCCGACAACTCCTCCTATGTTTGCATGTGAAAAATGTGGGGGTGAAATGTATCCTGAGTATTATAAAGGGGTACATGGCATAGAGTACAAATTATCGGATATTCTCTAACCATGAAAAGGACCGGGCTATGCCCGGTTTTTCTTAGAAGCACTAATCTTAACTGCTTTACCTTCTTTACGCTTCTTTGCGTATTCAGCAGTAGCTGTATAAAGTACGTCAGATGATGAATTAAGAGCCGTTTCACAAGAGTCCTGTACCACACCGATGATGAAACCAACTGCAACTACTTGCATGGCCACATCATTAGAAATTCCAAATAAGCTACAAGCTAAAGGAATAAGCAGGAGTGAACCACCAGCAACACCTGAGGCACCCGCAGCAGAGACAGCTGCTAAAACACTAAGGATTAGGGCAGTACCAATATCAACTTGAATACCTAGGGTGTGAACAGCTGCTAGAGTCAGAACAGAAATCGTAATCGCTGCACCAGCCATGTTAATCGTTGCCCCTAGAGGGATAGAGACAGAATAGGTGTCCTTATCTAGATCTAGTTTTTCGCATAATGTCATATTAACTGGAATATTTGCTGCTGAACTACGAGTAAAGAAGGCCGTAATTCCACTTTCTTTTAAGCATTTAAATACTAATGGATAAGGGTTTGTACGAATGTTTACATAAACGATGATTGGATTCACCACAAGAGCAACAAAGAACATACAACCTACTAGTACAAGAAGTAGTTTTCCATAGTCTAATAATGCAGATAATCCGTTTGTTACGATTGCATCATACACAAGACCCATAATTCCAATTGGTGCTAAGCTGATTACCCATTTAACAAGTTGAGAAATCGCATTTGAAAAGCTTTCTAACAGGTTTTTAGTTGAGTCATTAGCACTGCGAAGGGCGATTCCAAGAAGGATAGCCCAAGTGAGAATACCAATATAATTTGCATTGATTAGAGCATTTACTGGATTATCAACAATATTAAATAATAATGTTCTAAGGACTTCAACAATTCCTCCAGGAGGAGTTAGGTCATCAGCTCCGGATGTAAGAGTTAAACTAACCGGGAAGATAAAGCTTGCCACAACCGCAACAAGTCCTGCTAAAAAGGTACTGGCTGCATATAACCCGATAATAGATTTCATATTGGTTTGTTGACCAGTTCTGTGCTTAGAAATGGCGTGCATAACTAGGAAAAGAACTAACACTGGGGCAACAGCCTTTAGTGCTCCTACGAATAATGAACCGAAAATAGATACCCATTTTGTTGCATCCGGAATCGCTAAAGCAAAGATGATTCCGATAATCATGCCTACGAGGATACGTTTAACAAGGCTCACTTCATTCCACTTAAGAAATAGATTTTTCATTTTACCCTCCAATTTTATAAATTAAAAATAAAGACTGAAAACAAAGCTATTTTGCTTTGCTACGTTAATATCAGATAGTTTAACACGAATATTATAAATTGTGAAATAAATTATTATATTGAAATATTTGAATTTTTGTTCAATTTACCTATATTAGGGCAATGAAGAAAAATTAAATGTTCAGAAAATTATATAAATACTAACTTGAGGATAATAAGTGATGATTATCTGTGTTACAAGAACGTTTCCGCTCATACACTTTTCTTAATAGTATTTCTAAGGAGATGAAGTGTATGAATCATGAGATGCAGAAGGCACTTTTACTTGCTGATGCTATAAAGGGTTTTATTCAATTTGTTGAAAAACATAAAAACAGTTTCATGGTCGAGTCAGATAAAATATACCAAGTAAAACTATTTATTAGCGAATATAAGTTTAAGATTATTGCGGATGAACTTCATCGAATCAATCAGTTTGAATGGGATGAAAAGTACACTTACTATTTAGTTGATAGTTTTCAAAAAGGACTCACCACTATTGATGAATATGTCCAACATAACTATAATGATTTGTTTATATTGACGGCTAGACTGTACACACTTAAGAATTTTAGCGATTCTTTTCAGTTCAATAGGTCTTTTAAATAATCTGAGAAAAAATGTGAAAGTGTTTGGTTAACCCGAAGTATGTGTTAAAATGAAATTCCTTGGCAGGGGCATTATTTTGTATATTTGAATATGTGAGGAGCAGGGGGCTTGATGTATAGTCCCCTGCTTTCTTATTTTTTATGAAAGAAACTGGATCGAAGTTCTTTAAGTCAAATTATTAATATTAGGAGAGTTTCAGAATTCTACTACTATAAAAAGTTTATAAATCATAGTTTCTCCACAAAAATGACGAAAATGATCTTGTTTTTTAGTATATGGTGTAGGTATTTTTAAAAATACCCATCAATTATAATCTAATTACAGATATTTCTGAACATTCTTGAATATTATTTCTCCGCTTATTTTGACTCCATTCTAAAAAGCTTCTTGGTTATTTATCTCTTATGTTTTGAAAGCGGATACAATAGGTTTTTTAGTGGAGGTGAAAGGTTTATTTTTATTATTTAATGACACAAATTGTTACGAACTAATTTTTACTTTCAGGGTTTAGAAGATGCGAATGTTGCAATTAAACATGGTTAAAAGGGGGACTTAAAATGAAAAAGTTTTGGAAATCTATTTGTTCGTTTAGTTTGATGTTAATTTTAGTCATAGCTTTGTCTGCTTGTAACACGGAAACTTCTAGTAGTAATGATAAAAATGATGGTGACGGTGATAAAGAGGTTATAAAAATTGGAGCTATTTTTGCCGAAACCGGTCCTGCTTCTACTTTAGGAAAAACTCAGGCGAATTATGTGAAGCTCATCCAGCAACAATTAGATGAAGAAGGATCTATAAATGGAAAGAAAATTGAAATTATTATGCAAGACTATGAAACGGACGATACAAAAGCTGTGATTGCTGCAGACAAATTAATTTCAGAAGGGGTAGTTGCGGTTGTTGGTGCCACTCAAGCTAGTACCTCAATGGCAATCTTACCCAAAATCTCTAGCGAGGGAATACCATTAATGACTGTGGCTCCTGTTAATCCTGAAGCGAAGGATATTTATCAAATGGCACCAAGTAACTTAACGAATGCTAACTTAATAATTGAATTCTTAAAAGAAAATAATATTTCAAAAGTAGCCTGGATTAATGCTCGTGATGGGTTTGGAGTAGAAGGTCTCCCTTCCTTTGAAAAGGTAGCAAAAGAAAATGACATAAAAATCGTGGCACATGAGGAATTTGATGCAACTGCTACGGATATGACGGTTCAATTAACAAATATTCGGAAAGAGAATCCAGAGGCAGTAATCGTTTGGTCAAGAACACCAGGTGCTGGAATCGTAGCACGTAATTTTAAAGCACTCGGGTTTGATATTCCTATGATTCAATCTTCTGCATCTGCTAATAAAGGGTTCTTAGACCAAGTGAAAGATAATAATGAAAATATCTACGTAATTGGCAGTAAATTAAGTGTTGTTGATCAATTACCAAATGGAGAGCAAAAAGACAGATTAGAAAAGTTCCGTGAAGATTATCGTGCAATGTTTAATAGTGATCCTGATAATTTTACCGCACATGCAGCGGATGGGTTCCATCTACTAATTGAGGCGATTAAAGCAGGAAATACCACCTCTGAAGATATTCATAATTACTTAAAGACAGAAGTCAATAAGTATTCTGGGTTAACGGGTTCCTTCGAATTACAATCGGATTATGTAGGACCTTACGAAGATGGATTCTCAGTTCTTGGTATTGAGAATAATGAATGGAAGTATTATGAGTAGAATTAGTTCCATCGTTGTGTTTTTAAGAGTATCTAGATGGTAAGAATAAAAAGGACCAATGGCAGAAACATAGGCTCTGCCATTGGTATTAAGAAAGGAGTACCTCCATGGAATTACTCATGCAATATATCGTAACGGGGCTAACAGTTGGAAGTATCTATGCTTTATTAGCCATCGGTTTTGTGACTATCTATAACATTACCGGCATATTAAACTTTGCCCAGGGTGAATTTGCGATGATTGGTGCGCTGACTTGTATTACTTTTGCGAATGCAGGACTACCAATATCTGCATCTATTATTTTAGCTATTCTTATCTCAGCTACCATAGGGTTAATAGTAGAACGTACGGCTATTCGACATGCTAGAAATACTACAGTCATTATCTTAATCATTATTACAATAGGAGTTTCCACCTTCTTAAAGGGGATGGGATTAATTATATGGGGGACCAATCCGAAGCAACTTGCTCCCTTAATTAAAATGGAACCCATTCATTTTATGGGTGCAGTTATTAACCCTCAAAGTATTTTTATTTTCATCGTTTTGTTAATCCTGTTAGCTGTGCTATACGTATTCTTTGAAAAAACCTATATCGGTTCTGCATTACGAGCATGTGAAAAGAATCAACGTGCCGCGAAACTTATGGGGATCAATACAAGTACCATGTCAGCCTTGGCTTTCACTTTGGCTGCCGCATTAGGAGCTATTGCTGGAATTTTGATTACCCCTATTACTGACGCAACGTATGAAATGGGATTTCTAATTGGTGTAAAAGGATTTGTTGGGATGGTCATTGGAGGTATGCATAGTATTCCAGGGGCAGTAGCAGGCGCTTTAATTGTCGGTTTGTTGGAAACTTTTTCTGGAGGTTTTATCTCCACGTTTTATAGTGATGCGATAACATTTCTCGTACTGATCCTTGTTTTATTTTTTAAACCGAATGGAATATTTGCAAGAGCTTCAGGTGAGAGAGTTTAGTAGGGGGGGGAATATAGATGTCGAAGCTGGAAAAAATCTTGTATGGAAATCGATTGAAACCTATCCTATTTTTAGTGGGACTTATTTTGATTTTACCTCTCGTAGTAAAATCTCCGTATATTTTTACCATTTTAATCTTAATAGGAATCTATTCAATCGTCTCTCTAGGTTTATGTCTGTTAATTGGTTATGCAGGACAAATATCCCTCGGGCATGCAGCTTTCTTTGGAATAGGAGCTTACACGTCGGGTGTGTTAACTACTAGTTTTGAGCTTTCACCCTGGATAGCACTTACTATAGGAATGGTTACTACTTTTTTTATCGCTTATATAATTGGAATACCTATTTTAAAATTGAAAGGTCATTTTTTAGCTCTTGCAACACTTGGAATTAACATCATATTTTATATTTTAATTTTAGGTCTTAATCAGTTAACAGGTGGAGCCGCAGGTTTAATAGGGATACCCTCCTTGTCTTTATTTGGAGTACCGCTTACAGATAAATTATTTTTCTACTTCTTTGTTTGGACGGCTGCTGTTCTTGTTCTATTATTATCACTAAATATCGTCCGCTCTCATGTAGGGAGAGTGTTAAGAAGCATTCATGATAGCGAAATAGCAACAGAGACACTTGGAGTGAAAGTGGAGAATTATAAAGTTGCTATTTTTGCATTAAGTGCTGCTTTTGCATCGCTAGCAGGAAGTATGTATGCTCACTATATTACCTTTGTTGCTCCACCTACATTTTATATAACAAAATCAATCTTGTTTTTAATTATGGTAATGGTTGGAGGGGCAAGCTCCGTTTGGGGTGCGATTCTAGGAACAACAGTTATTATGTTTTTGAATGAGATCATTCGCTTTGTAGGACACACTTATTTTGGTATTAGTGGAGAAGTGGAGATTGTTGTTTACGGATTAATTATTATTTTGATTATGATGTTCTTACCAAAAGGGCTGATACATGTTATTTCAAAACCGATTCAAAAGATTAAGCCCAAAAAGAAAGTAAGTGTAAAGGCTCATAAAGATATGATTTCTCAAAAAGGAGTTTAATAGGTCATGTCAAAACTACTTGAAGTAAGGGGATTAACAAAACGATTTGGTGGAGTTACAGCGGTCTCTGATATCAGTTATGATGTAGGGGCTGGAGAAATCGTAGCAGTCATTGGACCAAACGGTGCAGGCAAAACAACTTTATTTAATATGATTTCTTGTTTTCTTTCTCCGACAAATGGAGAAGTATACTTCAAAGGTAATAAATTAACAGGACAAAAGATTCCCCAACTAGCTCACTTAGGGATATCTAGGACATTCCAGAATTTACAAATATTTCACAACTTGACTGTCCTTGAAAATGTAATGATGGGTGCTCATGTCAAGTTGAAAACCAATGTGGTGAATGCTGCCTTCCGACTCCCAAGGATTTTAAAGGATGAAAGAATTGCCTATGACCTAGCGTTAGATGCAATTCATTTAGTTGGCCTAGAAGAATTAATGTTCGAACAGGCAGGCCAGTTATCATATGGCCTTCAAAAGCAGTTGGAGTTTGCAAGAGCGATTGTTTATAAACCAGATTTAATTATGTTAGATGAACCAATGGCAGGTTTGAATGATTACGAAACCAATAGAATGGCAGATTATATTAAAAAATTAAAATCAGAAGGTAGTTCCTTTTTATTTGTTGAACATAAAATGGCGACGGTGATGGAGCTTGCAGATCGTATAATTGTCCTTGACTTTGGAAAGAAGATTGCGGAAGGAACTCCTGACGAAATACAACAAAATGCAAAGGTAATTGCTGCCTATCTAGGAGAGGAGGTTGTCTAATGCTAAAGGTTGATGGCGTAAGTACCCATATTGGGAAAATAAAAATTCTCCATGAGATCTATTTTCAGGTGGAAAAAGGACAAATTGTCTCAATCATCGGTGCAAACGGTGCTGGGAAAAGTACGCTGTTAAATACGCTTGCTGGACTTTATCGGCCAACATCTGGAACGATTACTCTTGAGAATGAAGTTATAAGCGGCTATCCAGCTAATAAGGTAGTTGAAAAAGGCTTAAGTCTCGTTCCGGAAGGCAGACAAATCTTTACTAACCTAACTGTAAAGGAAAATTTATTGCTTGGAATCTTTTCAAAATATTATAAGGAGAAGAAGCTAGCAGAAGAAAATTTAACGAAAATACTTGATATGTTCCCTGGATTAAAGAAACATTTGAAAAACCTTGGTGGAAATTTAAGTGGTGGAGAACAGCAAATGTTAGCCATTGGTAGGGGTTTGATGTCAAATCCTAAAATCATCCTTCTAGATGAACCTTCCATGGGGCTTGCACCGAAAATAGTAAATGAAATACTTGATACATTAATGATCATTAAAGAGGATTTAGGAACAATGGTCATATTAGTAGAACAGAATGTGAAAGCTGCACTTAAAGTGTGTGATCAAGCCTATGTCATTGATCAGGGAAGAATGATTATAAATGGAACAAGAGACGAAATAAGCTCTAATCCTCAGGTGATCTCAGCTTATCTTGGCATTAAATCAGCTGGAGCATAAAAAACGACAAATAGTAGATAAATAAATATATAGAAAAGTTTCAGCTATTAATCCCAAAGAGTAATCTATGGGATTTTACTGTTTACTAAAAAAAGAGTATAGTATTTTTAGTTAGTAAATTTTGAATATTTTTTGTTTTCAAAAATCAAATTCAAAAACGAGGGGAATGAGCTATGCCAAATACAGTAAAAGATCACCTTATGAAAAAATTAGAAAATCATTTACGATCAACTGCCAGACAACTAGTAAAGTTTGATACGGAAGAGGAAGTACTACAATATTTGACAGCTTCGTTTCAAAGTGAACTTTATTGTGATTTTGTAGGGGTTATCTTAAATCAAACAGGAAACTTCGTGACTAAAGCTTGGAGTGGAAACGTACCAGAACTCACCAACTATTTTCCCCTTGAACAAAAATATTGCTCCAGCAGACTTCTCCGACAAAGCCTAACGAATGAAAACGCTGATCCTCCTGAAACCTGTAATTTATCTAGAGTACTTAAAGAGGCAAAAATAAAAACATGGTTTACTGTTCCTTTATATGAAAGCGATTCCGATTTAGGTTTTTGTATCATTGGATTCCTAAATTATGTTCCACTATTAGAAATGGAGGCTCCTTTTGAAGAATTCGGTAAAGATATTGCTGTGGCAATGGAAATGGCTAGAGAAAAGAAATCACAGTTAAAAAAGATCGAAGGGATTGAATGGATTGGCAAAAACCTTTCTCTTAATGCTCCTATTGAAAAGCACATTGAAGAGTTAACATTAAGGGCTGGAAAAGGAACAAATGCTGATTTGGCTTGTATTTATTTATATGACGAAAAGGAAAATTGTTTTATATTCCAACCGCCTTCCTATGGAGAGAAACAACATCCTGATTCAATTATGATTGAAGATAATTATAAGCTGAATAAATATTTTCCATTTCTCGAGAAGCCAGGAGGCACTCAACTAACCATCCCTTTAATCATAGAATTACGTACAATTGGCGTATTGCATATCGAGAACAATAATGAAGATGTATTTACAGAAAATGACTTGAGACTATTAGAGCTATTGTCTAATCATGTAGCGACCATGTTAGAAAATGCACGACTATTTAACAGTGAGAAGGAGCATAAAAATCGCCTCCAATTTCTTTTAGATTTCCAACAAGCGCTTGTAAAAGAAACAATAGAAGTGGATGGTTTTGATGGCATTACCTCGATGCTTTCGAATCTATTTCAAAATCCAGTGATTTTATTTGACCGTTTTTTGCAGCCAATTTCAGTCCATATGAATAATAGAGTCAATCAGGGTCAGCTTCTCGATCAACTTACCGAAATTGTACAAAGAGAAAAGGGAAAATTAAAGAGTCCAGACTACTTTTTAATTAAGGATTCAGGTGATCCCTCCGCCTTTTTTTCGTTCTTGATGGTACATGGGGGAGGAAGTTTACTAGGATATCTTGCCGTACGCAGAATGGGCCAAGAAATGGATGAGATCGATCGTTTAACAATTGAACTTGCTCGTAATATATATTCACTCCAATTTATTAAGCAAAAAATCATACTAGATGCAAAAGAACAGACAAAAGATAGTTTTATTAGTAAATTATTATCTAAACAAGTAGAAGATAAAGAGGGAATTTTACAGTTTGCAAATGTTTTTCAATGGGACCTATTTCAAAGCCATCAACTATGTGTTTTGTCTATCATTTTGGATGAAGATGAAGTAAAAGGATCCAATCTTTTTGAACAACAGTCAAAAAGGAACCTTATATGGGATTATATTAAATCACATTTACCAGAAAAAGATTATGCCATCATAACGGCAACCCATGAGGAGAAAAATGTGTTAATAATTCCATGTGAAAATGAAGGGACACAATCGAAAAAATATTGGCAATTACTTTATACGAAGATCAACAAGTGGGTGGGGGAAACCAATATAAGGTGCAAAGTGTTTATGGGGATTGGAGGAATGACTAGTAACATACAAGACTACTTTTTAAGTTATCAGCAAGCCATTCAGGCACTAAATATTGTCAATAGTCGCTTACGTCAAAAAGGTTATATGCTATTTGATGAACTTGGTTCATATGCGATCCTTCATCACTTAAACTACTCCATGGAAGTTGCCCTGTTTGTAAGTAATCAACTTGGACGGCTTCTATCTTATTCAGAAGGGAAAAATACCGATCTTTGCAATACTCTTCATACGTTTCTACAAAATAATGGGAATGTTAAAAATACAGCTGAAGAGCTTTATATACATAGAAGTTCTTTGCTATATCGCCTTGAAAGAATAGAATCTCTATTAGATGTTCAGTTAAGTGATGCAGAAGTGAGATTTAATTTAATGCTAGCTTTAAAACTTCATGATATGTACGGCCAAGAAATAGAGAGAAACCTCTTATTAAGATGAAAGTAGCAATCTTAAAAAATGGCCAATTATCTTTAAATAAGATTTTTGGCCATTTTTCTAATTATTTATTTTCTTTTCCCTTTAAATGTGAATCTAAAAAGTCAATGATAAGATTAACAATTTTTGGCTGAGCCCAAACATCTCCACCGTGACCAGCACCCTTTACAACATAACGAGTTGAATCTACCCCTTTATTTATTAATGCTTCATGGAGAATTTGTGTTTGATTCGGTGAAACTAGCGTGTCTTGATCGCCATGCATTAGCAGGAAAGGAGGGTCATCATTTGTTACATAAGTAATTGGATTTGCTTTTGCAGCCTTGTCAGGATGGTCAAGAATGGAACCGCCCGGTCCAAATACTGCTGCCCCATTAACCCACATAGCTTCAGGTGCTGAAGGAGACTTATGAATTTCTTGCACTTCTTTCGAATAACCTTCCCCTACTTTTGTTAAATCTGAAAGTCCGTACAAATCTATAACGGCATTGACTTTACTGCTTACATCGAGGAAATCACCCTTGTCATACTCTTTTATATTATTTGTTGTACCTGCTAATGCAGCAAGATATCCTCCCGCAGAAGAACCCATGACAGCAATTTGATTAGGATCGATTCCATACTTTGCAGAGTTGGCACGTAAATAGCGAATAGCAGACTTAACATCTTCGAGTGGTGCTGGGAAAGTACTCTGAGGAGTTACCCTATATTCAATACTAGTTACAACATAACCTGCTTCAGAAATATCCATTCTTTGCTGCAAATAGTTGTCTTTGTTAGCTGCCATAAACCCTCCACCAGTAATAAATACAACTGCTGGGAGTAGATCTTTACTATTAGGTTTTAAAATATCCATTTTTAATGGATAGTTTGGATATCCAAAAATAGATGGTTGAGAATAAACAACATCAGAAATCAAGCTAACAGATAATTTTTGAATGGGTACCTCTAGCTGTTTACTGGTGCTGTTTAAGGCACCTGCAATAACTGAAGTAGAAAGAAGAAGTGTTAATAAAACCGTAATGAAAAAGGTCCTTTTCTTAAATTTCATTAGTAATACCCCCTAGTTATTAAATCTATCATTAAAACGCTTTCGATTTTGGTGAATTTAATAACATTCTCCTTTCCTTATGAAGAAATTGTAGATCGTTATAGGATTAGGAACTTTATGCTAAATATAAGTGTATTTATCTTGAAAAATAAGCTCATTAAAGAGGGAAAAAAAAGTAGTTTTTCGTATAAATTGATAGTTGACATTATAGTATTACGGGTTACACCAAAAAAAATCTATAAGTCTTATAAGAAGATAATTTCTTTACTATAATACGACGAAAAATCATAAGTATTTTCCTACATAGTGTAGGTACAAGGAAACATTCATTATTAGTTATAATGAATTTACAGAAATTATTAAAAATTCAAAAAAGGAGTTGCGACAATGACCACTCAAACAATCGGTGTTGTAGGAGCTGGATCCATGGGGACGGGTATTGCAAACCTAGCTGCAATTAATGGATTCAATGTTGTATTAAGAGATATTGAGGAGCAATTTTTAGAAAACGCTTTAAATCGAATGAGTAAGTTTATGGATAAAAGTGTTTCAAGAGGAAAATTAACAGAAGAACAGAAACAAGAAGCATTAAGTCGTATACAAACAACCACTCAATTAGAGGATTTGAGGGATGTTGATATCGTAATTGAAGCGGTTATCGAGGATTTAACATTAAAAAAGGAAGTATTCTCAAGCCTCGATCAGATTGTCCGTGAAGGTGTCATTATCGCGACAAACACATCCTCTATGTCAATCACTGAGATTGCTTCGGCAACCACTCGTCCTGAACGAGTAGCAGGAATGCATTTTTTTAATCCTGCACAAATCATGAAGCTAGTAGAAGTGGTACGTGGATATAAGACTAGTGATGAAACGGTAGAAGAATTGAAAGCGCTATCTATAAAGCTAGCAAAAGAACCAGTTGAAGTTAAAAAAGACTCACCAGGATTTATTGTTAATCGTATTATGCTTCCACAGTTTATCGAAGCGATCAAACTAGTTCAAGAGGGAGTGGCCTCTTATGAAGATATTGATAAAGCAGTGAAACTGGGATTGAATTACCCAATGGGCCCTTTTGAGCTTCAAGATTTTGCTGGAGTAGATATTGGTTACCATGTAATGGAGTATTTTAAAAAAGAGTTTAATAACAACTTTTATGCACCGCCACTTCTTTTAAAGGAAGTTATTCGAGCAGGAAGATATGGGAAGAAAACAGGTGCAGGATTTTACGAATATGAATAATGATTGGAGGAAAAGCGAATGAGTTATGAATTTTTATTATGTGAGATTAACAAAAATGTGGCTGTTGTTACAATTAACCGCCCACCTGTAAATCCCTTGAATACAAAAGTTTTTCAAGAATTAAATACTATATTTGGTGAGCTTGAGGCAAATGATGAGGTGCGGGCAATTATCCTTACTGGAAGTGGAGAAAAAGCATTTGTTGCAGGTGCTGATATCAATGAAATGGCTAACCTTGGACTTGTTGGAATTAATAAGATGAACAAAATTTCAAGAACGGTTTTTTCAAAAGTTGAAAATTTAACAAAGCCTGTTATTGCAGCAATAAATGGTCTAGCTCTTGGTGGGGGATTAGAACTAGCACTTGCTTGCGATTTACGGATTAGTTCAAGTAAAGCTAAGTTTGCATTCCCTGAAGTAGGACTTGGTATTATACCTGGCGGGGGCGGCACACAGCGTTTGCAAAAAATGGTTGGCCAGGGAGTAGCGAAGGAACTTCTTTACTTTGGCGAGATGTTTGATGCCTACCGTGCCTTAGAATTAAATATGGTTAACAAAGTAGTCCCTCTTGAAGATTTACTTGATACAGCACAGGAATGGGCTCTAAAGTTAGCCCAAAAACCACCAGTGGCTCTACAAATGTTAAAATTAGCCGTTAATACTGGAGGGAACACGGATCTAGAATCTGGCTTAATTATTGAAAGTGCTTGTTTTGCAAACGCCTTCTCTACAGAGGATCGAAAGGAAGGGTTACAAGCATTTATAGAAAAGAGAAAACCAATTTTTGCAGGAAAGTAGGGAAAGTTTTTATCAAATGAAGTATCCATAAACAATATGGGTACTTCATTAAATAAAAATGTTTTTTTCGAGGGGTGATGAAAAGAGTGGGAAAAGATCGAAATCTATTTTCGGTATATGGAATTTTGGAGTCTTCATCAAAAAATTATGGTCAAAATGAAGCATTATTTGATTTGAAAAGAGCAGTTACTTACTCACAGTTAAAAAGTGATGTTGATAAATTCGCAGTGGCTTTAACGAAACGAGGGATAAATAAGGGGGACCGAGTTGCAGTATCCTTACCCAATTGGTACGAAACAGTTGTTATTTTTTTTGCTGTAGCAAAAATTGGTGCTATCCTTGTCCCGTTTAATCCTAAATATAAAGCTCATGAAGTGAACCATATACTAACCAATTCTGAGCCAAAAGTAATTATTGTCTCTGAAGAATTTAACCATAATTTTGGGTTGAAAGAGGTACTGTTTTTAGTAGAAGAGGTTATTACTGTCCGTTTTTGTTGGGAAGGACTCTTATCCTTTCACGAAATCATGGACGAGGAATCTGTCTATCTGGACGAAGTACCAATAGATGTAGATCAGGACGTATTTTGCATTTTATATACCTCTGGTACGACGGGTGTTCCAAAAGGCGTCATGGTTACTCATCGTAGTGTCGTACAATCTGCTAATACAATGGGTGTGGAACTCTTTTTTTCTGAAAAAGATGTACTAATTCTTCCTGCTCCTTTATTTCATATATTTGGTATGGCAGTTAATTTGTTTTGCGCTGCCTTCACAGGTTCTCGTATCGTGTTATTGGAGAAGTTCCAACCAACTGAAATGCTACGTTTAATTGAACAGGAAAAAGTAACGATTTTAAATGGCGTACCTACCATGTTTATTAAACTACTAGAAGTGGAAAACTTCGATCAATATAATTTGTCTACGCTACGAACTGGTGTTGTAGGAGCATCCCCGATTCCGCCATCAAAGGTGAAAGAAATTCGGTATCGCATGGGAATTAACCTTTGCCAATCATTTGGAATTACTGAGACGGTTACCGTTACAATGACTCCTTACGATGATAACGAAAAGAATATTACAGAAACCCTAGGAAAGCCAATTCCTGGAGTAGAGTTAAAAATTGTTGATAGTAATCGTAACGCGTTAGCTCCTGGAGAAAAAGGGGAAATCGCGATTAAGAGTTTTGGCACAATGAGGGGATATTATAAAATGCCAGAGCATACAGCAGCAGTGATCGATCATGAGAATTGGTACTATACTGGTGACCTTGGCACTCTTAATGATCAAGGCTATTTAACATTTGTCGGTAGAAAAAAAGAAATGATTATTCGGGGTGGACTTAATATTTATCCACAAGAAATTGAGTCTGTACTCGCAAGGCATCCCAAAATAGTAGAGTCTGCTGTAGTAGGTTTGCCTGATGAGACCCTAGGAGAGTTAGTGTGTGCGGTTGTTCAATTGAAAAGTGGCGAAGAGTGTACAGAGGAAGAAATCATCAATTATATAAAGAACCATATTGCCTTATATAAGGTCCCTCAAAAAGTAACTTTCACAAGTAAATTCCCGGTAACAGCAAGTGGGAAAATTCAAAAAATAAGGCTTCGCGAAGAAATAAGTAATACTAATTCTACTATTCAAAGTTAAAGGAGGTAAGAAAAATGAAATCGGAATATCATTTTCAAGTACGGTGGGGAGATACGGACGCGGCAGGTATCGTTTATTATCCAAATTTCTTTAAATGGATGGATGAAGCAACACATGCTTTTTTTACAAAAATAGGTTATCCTTCTTCAAAGCTTTTTGCAGAACAGCAAATTGGGGTACCTCTGTTAGAGGCGAATTGTGCATTCAAGAGCCCCCTCGTGTTTGAAGACCATATTGTTGTACAAAGCTCAATAGAAGAGTTGCATAACAAAGTCTTTAAAATTAAGCATGTTTTTATAAAAGAAGGCCAAATCGTTGCCGAAGGTTATGGAGTCCGTGCATGGGCCTCTTTTGCTGGTAAACCAAAAGCCCAAACTATCCCAGACTATATTCGTGAAAAGATGGAATCTCAAGTCAAAGCAATGGAGGGATAGTTACATGCTTATTGAAAAAAGGCAAAATCATCCATTTTTATATACTGGTAGATTACTAGGGGACATTCTTACACCAGAGGACTTTCATGATGAACATCAAATGATAGCAGATTTGGCAAGTAAATTTGTGATGAACGAGGTTTATCCAAAGTTAGAAAAAATTGAAAATCAGGAGTTTGAGGAAACCGTTTCATTAATGAAAAAAACTGGTGAACTAGGTCTTATACGTGCAGATATCCCTGAAGAGGATGGTGGTCTTGGATTAGGGAAGGTTAGTGCAACCATTATTTCTGAAAAGATGGCACTTGGTCGTTCGTTTGCTATTACTTTTGGGGGTCAAACCGGGATTGGAGCATTACCTATTGCTTATTTTGGAACGAATACCCAAAAAGATACGTATCTTCCAGAAATCTTGAGTGGAGAAAAAATTGCTGCATATGCTTTGACAGAACCATCTTCAGGAACAGATGCAATGAGTGTGAAAACAATAGCCGTCTTATCTAAGTGCGGAAATTATTATGTATTAAATGGGGAAAAACAATGGATTACAAATTCTGCGTTCGCTGATATTTTTATCGTGTATGCGAAAGTGGATGGGACACAGTTTACCGCCTTTATTGTTGAAAAGAGCTTTAAAGGTGTGTCTACAAGTGCAGAAGAAAAGAAGATGGGGCTTAAAGGGTCTTCTACTCGATCACTTATTTTAGAAAATGTACGGGTTCCTATAGAAAATGTTATTGGAGAAGTAGGTAGGGGACATAAAATTGCTTTTAATGTATTGAACATTGGCCGTCATAAGATTTCTGCAACATCACTCGGTACAGCTAAACGAGCTATTGAACTGGGAGTAAAATATGCCAACCAACGAATGCAATTTGGTCAGTGTCTTTCTTCCTTTAATCTAATTAAGAATAAAGTGGCTGATATGGTAATTAAAACTTATGTCAATGAAAGTGCTATCTATAGAACAGCGGGAATGATGGAAGAAGGCTTCGATTATATGAAAAAAACTGGGGATGATTTTGCTACTACAATTGCACCTTATGCAGTAGAGTGTTCCATTAATAAAGTCATGTCTACAGAAGCTTTAGATGAAATTGTTGATGAAGCGGTTCAAATTCACGGTGGTTACGGTTATATGAGAGAGTATGAAATTGAAACCCTGTATCGTGATTCTAGAATTAATCGAATCTTTGAGGGAACAAATGAAATTAATAGACTACTCATTGCCACCACTGTCTTTAAAAACCATGCAGATTTATCTGAAGGCGAAGAGTGGAAAAATGGGTTACTTCAACATGAAAGACAGATTCTTCAACTAATAAAAAAATTATTTCATGCTGCTATTCAGTCTATAAATAAGAATAGCCTTAGTAATTTTCAAATAGAGCAAGAAATTGCCGCATTACTTGCTGATATGGTTATTACTATTTACGCTATTGAAAGCGCTATTTTAAGAACGGAAAAATTAATCATGAGATGGGGGGAGGAAAAAAACAGGCAGAAGCTTGATTGTACTAAAGTATATACTCATGAAGCTTCACAACAGATTGCACTCAGGGCATTAAACATGATTAACCATTTTGGTGATGAAGAAATCTTCTCACGATTTGCTAGTCGATTGATTATGAGCAGTTCAGAAAATAATGTGTTAATCAAACGAAGAATTGCTGATGTTGTATTAGAGAAAGAACGTTATTATTGTTAATTTGATCGCTTTCATCTGAGCGTTTTATAAGGAGTGGGGGAAACATGAGCAATATTGTTTTGGTGGATGGGGCACGAACGGCATTTACAGAAATTTCAGGTACCTTTAGAGGGATTTCAGCTACCGATTTAGGGGTGGAAGCTGCACGAGGAGCGATTCTAAAAGCGAATATTAATCCCGAAGATATTAATCACGTCGTCTTTGCAAATGTTCAACAATCAAGTAAGGATGCACATATTTTAGCTCGTCATATTGGTTTAAAGGCTGGTCTACCTGTAGATGTTCCAGCTTTAACAATCAATCGCTTATGCGGTAGCGGTGTTGAAGCAATTATCACAGCAGCAAGGTATATTTTGACGAGTGAAGCAAATGCGGTACTTGCTGGTGGAACAGAAAGTATGAGTAATGTTCCTCATGTTATTCCAGGGATGAGGTGGGGTAGTCCGCTTGGTGGACCTGCTATTGAAGACTGGGTATGGGACGGATTATACGATACCGTCGGTGACTGCACGATGGCTGATACAGCAGAAAATTTAGCCGAAAAATATGGCATTTCTCGTCATGAGGCTGACATTCATGCACTTACCAGTCATGAACGGGCTCTAGCCGCAATAGAAAGGGGATATATGGCAGAGGAAATTGTTCCAGTTGAAGTAAAAGAAAGGAAAGCAAGTAAAATCGTTAATCAGGATGAACATGTCCGAAAAACCAGCCTGGAGAAGCTTGCGAAGTTAAAGCCTCGTTTTAGAGAGAATGGAATTGTTACTCCGGGAAATGCAAGTGGGATGGTCGATGGGGCAGCATCAGTTATTATCACTTCTAGTGGGTTTGCCGCTGAAAAAGGATTAAAGCCAATCGCAAGACTAGTATCGTGGGCAGTGGTGGGAGTTGACCCAAAATATATGGGGATTGGACCGGTTCCGGCGATTCAAAGTGCATTGCAAAAAGCAAACCTTACACTGAAGGATTTGGACTTAATCGAAATTAATGAGGCATTCTCGGCACAGTATCTTGCTTGTCAAAAAGAGCTGGGGTTTGATCCTGAAATTGGAAACGTAAATGGTGGTGCGATTGCTCTAGGACACCCACTAGCGGCAAGTGGGACGAGAATTACTCTTTCTCTAGCTTATGAGTTACAAAGACGTGGTGGAAAATATGGTGCATCTGCTGTCTGCATAGGTGGGGGACAAGGAATCGCTACGATTTGGGAGAGGTTATAAAAATATTTAATCTGAAAAGAAGTAAATGTAATCGCACGGTGAGCTTTCACTAGTGCGATTATTTTTATACATAGAAAAGGGAATAAAAAAATTAATTAGCTGCAATATGGAAGCGGCTTCCTGTGGAGTTTGTTGCTGAAAATAATGGCTATGCAGAGAGGCGGTGTCTTCTTTTTTATTTTGAAAATTCTTTTTAAAAAACCGTTGAAACGTTTCAATTAAGATGTTATGATGAATTTATGAAAACGCTTTAATTGTTTTGGGGGTATTATTAGTGCCAAGTATAAAAGATGTTGCAGACTTAGCAGGAGTTGGGGTTGGCACTGTTTCACGTGTCATAAATAAGAATCCCACTGTAAAGCCTGAAACAAGGGAAAAAGTAAATGCAGCTATTAAAAAATTGAACTACATACCAAATGAAGTAGCACGAAACTTTAAGATGCAAAAATCAACGATGGTGGCGTTATTGCTCCCAAGTATATGGCATCCGTTTTTTTCAGAGTTCGCTTATTACATTGAAGATGCACTCGATAAAGAAGGATATAAGTTAATGCTTTGTAATAGCGGGGGGAGACCGGATAAAGAAATCTACTATCTTGATATGCTTAATCAAAACAAAGTAGCTGGCATTATAGGGATTACCTACAATGAGATTGAAGATAGTGTGAGTACGGATATTCCGATCATCAGCTTGGACCGACATTTCGGGAAAAAGATTACATGTGTCACTTCAGATAACTATACCGGTGGTCGAATGGCCGTAAAGGAGCTTGTAAAGGCGGGGGTAACCAAGGTTGCCTATCTTGGAATTACTAGTTCTGTATATAGTGAAGTTTTGCTTCGCAAGAAAGGATTTATGGATGAAGCGGAGGCACAAGGAATTGAATACGTGACTTACGAAGAGCACGATGCTGTTTATGATGATGACACCTTCTTTTATGATTTCTTTAGCAAAAAAGAACACGAAGATGTAAATGGCATTTTTGCCAATACTGATCTGCTTGCAGCTAAATATATAGATAAAGCAAAACAAAAGGGAATTCTTATTCCTAAGGATGTAAAAGTGATCGGTTATGACGGCATTCAAGATAATAAGCTGTTTCGTCCATTTTTATCAACGATACGGCAACCAGTCGAAGAAATGGCAAGGATGTCTGTGGAGCTCCTATTAAGAAAGATTGAAGGAGAAACGTTAGACCAAGATATTTATCGAGTTCCGGTTATGTATAGAGAAGGAGAAACAACGTAAGTTTTTTTAGTCTTTAGAATGAAACGTTTCAAAAAGGTTGTACTCAACTCCCTATTAAGCTTAAAGGGGTTGGGGATTACTTTACTAACAAATTGAAACGTTTCAAAAATAATTATGAGATGCATAAAAAATTTTAAAACAGATTGGAAACGTTTCAACGGAGAGATTCATCTCAAAAAAACACATATAAGTGGGGGATAGCATGGAAATAGCTAGAAAGGCAGATCCAGTAATCAACTCAACTACCACAGTGAAAAAAGGATTGAAGCTCAAAAAAATCTTAACAAATTATCAGCTTTATTTATTTCTTTTACCCGCATTAATCTATTTTATAGTTTTCCATTATGTACCTATGTATGGAGTGTTGATTGCATTTAAAGATTTTGTGGCTACAAAAGGGATTATGGGAAGTCCATGGGTTGGATTTAAACATTTTGAGAGGTTTTTTGATTCCTACCAATTTTGGTCTTTGATAAAAAATACTCTTGGACTGAGTGTTACACAACTAGTCGTTGGATTTCCTCTTCCGATTTTCCTCGCTCTTATGTTAAACCAAATGAGAAGTGAGAAATCGAAACGGTTTGTCCAAACAGTCGTTTATGCACCGCATTTTATTTCCGTTGTTGTTTTAGCCGGTATGATATATGTGTTCTTTTCCAATAACGGATTGATCAATAATATGATCCTAATGTTCGGTGGAGATCCTATCTCCTTTATGGCAAAACCTGAATGGTTTAAACCATTATATATTGCATCTGGAGTATGGCAGGAGACAGGCTGGGCTGCCATCATCTATCTAGCAGCTCTTGCAGGAGTAAGTCCTGAGTTACATGAAGCAGCGGTTATGGACGGTGCAAATAAGTGGCAGCGAATCTTCCATGTGGATATACCAGCTATCATGCCTACTGCAGTTATTTTATTAATCTTGTCAGTGGGAAGCATTATGAACATTGGTTTTGAAAAGGCTTACTTATTGCAGACACCGATGAATCAGCCGTCGGCAGAAATCATTCCTACTTATGTATACAAAATGGGTTTACAGCAAGCTCAATATAGCTTTGCTGCTGCGGTTGGCTTATTTAATGCAGTGATTAATTTGATTTTACTAGTAGCTGTAAACAAGTTCGCAAAGAGATTATCAGGTACAGGATTATGGTAGGGGGTGCCAAAGATGAGTTTACTAACATTAAAGAATAAAAAGATTACTAGAAGATCGAAGGAAGATCGAGTGTTTGATGCCATTAACGTGTTCCTAGTGGCGCTCATTGTGATATTAGTTATTTATCCTTTGTACTTTATTGTTATTGCTTCCTTTAGTGATCCTAATATGATTTACGAAGGTAAGGTGTGGTTGCTACCAAAGGAAATCACTTTTGAAGGATACGAACGAATTTTCAGAGATAGCAAGATTTGGTTGGGGTATAAAAACTCTCTCATTTATACAGTGGTTGGGACGATTGTAAATGTATCGTTCACATTAATGGCTGCTTATGCTTTATCAAGAAAGGATTTATATGGAAGAAATGTGATCATGTTCTTGTTCCTAATGACGATGTTTTTCTCAGGTGGATTAATTCCAACGTATTTAGTTGTAAAAAATTTAGGACTGTTGAACACCATGTGGGCACTTATTTTACCAAAGGCAGTAGCTGTGTGGAATGTGATTGTAGCAAAAACATATTTCGAGAGTTCCATACCCAATGAACTTTTAGAGGCTGCCAAAATGGATGGATGTTCCGACGCGAAGTTTTTTTGGAAAATAGTCTTACCTTTGTCCAAACCGATTGTTGCTGTCATGGTGTTATTTTACGCGGTCGGACACTGGAACTCCTACTTTGATGCACTCATCTACTTGAATAACGAAAACTTATATCCACTGCAGCTCATTTTACGAAATATATTAATTCAAAATGAGGCGTCTACCATGATGATAAGCGACCTAGAGTCATTAGCTGCGAAGCAAAGAGTTTCTGAGTTAATCAAGTATGGTGTCATAATTGTTGCTTCTGTTCCGTTACTAATCGTCTATCCTTTTGTTCAAAAGTATTTTGTAAAGGGTGTAATGATTGGCGGAATTAAAGGTTAATACAAAAAAATGATCAAAAATGAGGGGGAAAAGAAATGCTTAAATCAATGAGAAAAAGAATGAAGAAGAGTAAAGCGTCAACGATTTTGGTATTAGGACTAACAGCGACACTTGCGTTGACGGGTTGCACAAACAATGATTCAGCTAGCTCTGATAGTGCAGAAAAAGTTGCCTTTAACAAAACAGGTTTACCTATTGTTGACAAACAAGTAACGCTAAACATCGTTTCATCAAAGGCAGCATTAGCACCTGACTATTCCGAAATGGTCATTTTTGATCGACTTCAAGAAGCAACAAACGTCAAAATTAAATGGAATAATATCCCTGGCGATGGTTATCAGGAAAAGAAAAATTTAATGCTGGCAAGTGGTGACCTGCCAGATGCGTTCTACTCATCAGGATTTAGTGATCATGACCTTGTACAATATGGTCAAAACGGTACGATTATCCCATTAGAGGATTTAATAGATAAATATGCACCAAATTTAAAGAAACTATTTGAGCAAAGACCAGACTTGAAAAAAGTGGTTACTGCTCCTGATGGACATATTTATTCCTTGCCTCGTGCAGAGGAAATGGATCTAATTGGTATGCCTAATATAATGTTTATAAATAAAGTATGGCTAGATAAACTAGGCCTCGATATGCCTACCACTCTTGAAGAATACCATGATGTGTTAAAAGCTTTTAAGGAAAAGGATCCAAATGGAAACGGAAAGCAAGATGAAATTGGTTTGACTTTCTGGTATAACGGCTGGTGTGGGAATGAAGGAGACTTGATTGGTTTATTTGGATTACCAGATTCACCTTTTGAAGCGGACCATCGTGTTGTAAGAAATGGAAAAGTGATATACGCTGCTGTTCAGCCGGAATTTAAAGAGGCGATCAATTACTATAATGGATGGGTCAAAGAAGGATTAATTGATTCTGAAGTAGTGACGCAAAAGACAGAACAAATATTTGCTAAAGGAAAAACAGAAGATCCAACTCTAGGGTCATTCATTTGGTGGGAGAGTACGGAAGTAGTGGGAACGGATCGAGTAGATGACTATGTTGTGTTACCACCATTAAAAGGGAAAGACGGGAATATTGTCATTGGCCGATCCAACTATTCTGAGTATGGAAGGGATGCATTTGTGATTACATCTGCCAATAAGAATCCTGAAGTGACGATGCGTTGGGTTGATGAATTGTATGAACCGAAAATGTCTGCACAAATCAACTGGGGTCCGATTGGCGAGATATATGAAGAAGATGCAAATGGAATGTTAGTAAATAAAGAGCTTCCAGAGGGAGTAGCGATGGGTGAGCTGCGTCAGAAAGTGGCACCAGGTGGTCCATTTGTCGTTTTAAAGGAACACTTCGGTAGTGTGGTAGATATGGAGCCAAGAGCGAAGGAAAGGCTAGAAATTCTTGATGAGTATTATAGACCGCATATGGTATCAGAGAATTACCCGTCTATCTTCTTTAGTCCAGAGGAGCTTGAAGTCATTAACACCATTGAGCCAGAAATTAAAACATTTGTAAAACAAAAAGAGGCTCAGTGGTTAGTTGATGGTGGCATTGAGGATGAATGGGATGACTATGTACAGCAATTAAAAGATATGGGACTTGATCAATTAATGGAAGTGTACCAGACGGGTCTGGATCGCTATAACAAGCAATAAGCCATATAAAGCCAGACAGTGTTTTCGTCTGGCTTTTCAATTCATACCAAAGATTGAACTGAAAGATTTCGAATGAGAGGCAGGCCAATACTATGAATAACGTCTTAGAAAAGCAACAGTATTATACAGAGAAATATCGTCCACAATATCACTTCTCACCCGAGAAGAATTGGATGAACGATCCGAATGGCATGGTGTTTTATGAAGGAGAGTATCATTTGTTTTATCAATACCATCCACATGGAACGACATGGGGACCCATGCATTGGGGGCATGCAGTTAGTAAAGATCTCGTGTCTTGGGAACATCTGCCGATTGGTCTGGCTCCGGATGAGCATGGGATGATTTTTTCGGGTAGCGCAATCGTTGATTGGAACGATTCAAGTGGTTTTTTTGAGGGGAAATCAGGGTTAGTAGCGATATTTACTCACGCGGACACATACCCAGAAACCAATCGTGCGAGACAAAGGCAGAGTCTTGCCTATAGTAAGGATCATGGTCGAACCTGGATAAAGTATGTGGGCAATCCAGTCCTTCAGGAAGAATATATTTCCGATTTCCGAGATCCGAAGGTATTCTGGCATGGTGAAACGAACCGATGGGTTATGGTCGTTGCATCTGGACAATCGATCCGAATATATACTTCTAGAAATATAACATCTTGGGAGTTTGCTAGTGAATTTGGAGAAGAAGAGGGCTCTCACCAGGGAGTTTGGGAGTGTCCTGATCTTTTTGAATTGCCTGTTGATAAGGATCCAAATCAGAAAAAGTGGGTGTTATTCGTTAGTATTGGTGATGATCCCAGCTTACCAGAAGGTTCTCGAACACAATATTTTACAGGGGAGTTTGATGGAAAGACCTTTGTGAATGATAACTCTCCAGAAACGGTCTTGTGGATTGACCATGGCCGTGATAACTATGCGGGTGTTAGCTGGTCAGATGTTCCCAACAAAGATGGTAGAAGAATATATATTGGCTGGATGAGCAATTGGCGTTATGCAAATGTCACTCCAACTAAGGAATGGCGCAGTGCGTTGACACTTCCAAGAGTAGTAGAATTACAATCAACAGAAGAAGGAATTCGACTTGTTCAGAAACCTGTACAGGAAATGCAATGTTTACGGGTGGACCATAAATCTTTTCAAAAGGAAGAGGTAAAGCCAGGGGCAAATCTCTTAGAAAATGTAAAAAGTAATACATTTGAAATCATTGCAGAATTTGAACTGACAAAGGCAACAGAATTTGGATTCAAGGTATGTAAGGGAGCAAATGAAGAAACGATTGTCGGATACGATGTGAAAAATCAAAGGGTTTTTGTGGATCGAAGCCATTCAGGAGAGGCTGCTTTTCATAACGCTTTCGCTGGCAAACACGAAAGTAAACTTGTACCTGAAAACAACAAAATTACTTTACACATCTTTGTAGATCAGTCGTCAGTAGAGGTGTTTGGAAATCAAGGACAAGTGGTTATCACAGATTTAATTTTTCCAAGCGAAGAACATAAGGAAATAGAACTGTATGTAAAAGAGGGAGATGTAATTTTACAATCGCTAGAGTTTTATACATTAAAATCTACTTGGCGATAATTTAAGAAATCGGGAGATTAAAGCAATGCTGCTTCTCTCCCCTTTTTCTTGCAACCAGTTGAAGACACCACGGATGGACAGAAAGTGAAAATACTTTTCTAAAAAGGTGATGTCATGATTAGAAAACTAAAGTGGAAAAAGGTTTTCTCAGTGCTTTTAATTTTAGTACTTATGTATCAATCATTTATACCATTTTCAGTGCCTGTTCACTCAGCTTCCCTACCAGTAGTGAAAGATGAAATCTACCGTCCAGGGTATCATTTTACTCCAGAGAAAAATTGGATGAACGATCCTAATGGTATGGTTTATTACAATGGGGAGTATCATTTGTTTTATCAGCATAATCCTACTGATAAAGTATGGGGGCCGATGTATTGGGGTCATGCAATTAGTAAAGATCTCGTAAACTGGGAGCACTATCCAATATCGGTTTATCCAGATGAAAATGGGTTTGCATGGTCTGGGAGTGCGGTGGTGGATTATGAAAATACATCTGGTTTAGGAACAAAAGAAAATCCACCCATGGTTGCTCTATATACGAGTGAACTTGGCGGCGATAATCAACATGTGAGTGTTTCTTATAGTGGAGATAGCGGAAGAACATGGTCCACGCTTGAACAAAATCCAATCATCTCCATGCCGAATGAGTTAAAAGCAAGTAATGGAGGATCAGGTGTGTTCCGAGATCCAAAGGTATTTTGGCATGAACAAACGAAGCAATGGATGTTTGTCATCACTAGTGGAAAGCGCATCGATATTTACTCATCAACTAATCTATTAGACTGGAAAAAGGTAAGCGAATTTTCAGATCCTAAAGCAGCAGAACTTGGTCTTTGGGAATGTCCAGATTTATTCGAGTTGCCCCTGTATGATACGAATGGAAACCAAACAGGTTCGAAATGGGTGCTAACGGTAAGTATAAATCCAACACCAACGGGTGGAACAGGGATGCACTATTATGTGGGGGAATTTAATGGTACAACATTTACTCCAGATGACAACTCCAAACCATTAAATTGGGCAGATTACGGGGCCGATTTTTACGCAGCAGTTACATGGAGTAACACTGTTGAGCAGCCAGAAGATGGTCGAAGAATCTGGTTAGGCTGGATGAATAATCCTGCACAATACGCAGGGCAAATTCCAACTTCCACCTGGAGAGGTGCCACAACTGTGCCGCGTGAGCTTTCATTAGTGGAAACAAATGAAGGGGTTAGATTAAAGCAGCAACCAGTCAAGGAATTAATTAGTTTACGAGATACAGCGAATGAAGTGAAAATCGCGAATCAAAAATTTTCAACTATAAATGTATTAGAAAATGTAACCGCTGATATGTTTGAGCTTGAAGCTGAGTTTAACCTGAATGAAACATCAGCATCTGAGTTTGGATTTCAAGTACGTAAAGGGGACAATGAAGGAACTACCATTTCCTATCAAGTGGCAGACGGAAAATTATCAGTAAACCGGACACAATCAGGAGAGACCGATTTTCATAAGGATTTTCCTTCCATTCAGTATACGAATCTAACAGTAAATGATGGAATCTTACACGTAAAACTGTTAGTTGACCGTTCTTCGGTTGAGGTGTTTGCAGAAGAAGGAACCGCCGTGTTTACGAATCAAATCTTCCCGAGTGAAACAAGCAAAAAAATTGAATTATATGCAAAAGACGGAGAGGTATCATTACGTTCCTTATCCTTCTATCCATTAAAAGAAGCATCATTTACGAAATTTGTAGAAGACGTGGATGTAGAAAACCTTCCAAATACGATTGAAAATCCTAATTTTGAAACAGGTGATTTAACTGGCTGGACAACAACGGGCTCGGCGTTTAGGGCACCTGTCTCCGATGTGAAAAGCTTTTGGGGTGGGCCATTTGAGCATGAAGGTATCTATCATTCATGGGGATTCCTCGGAGCGAAGAGTGATGATAAATCAGATTTACGAACCGGTGTAATGAAGTCTAGCAATTTTGTGCTGGAAGGAAATGGAGTTATTGACTTTTTAGTAGGTGGAGGTCAGGACCTAAATACCCTGTATGTAGCACTAGTAAATGCTTCAACCGGTGAAGAGCTGATGAAGGCGACAGGAGCAAATACAGAAAAATACCGGCGAGTCAAGTGGGATGCTTCCGAGTACTTGGGAGAAGCACTCTTTATAAAAGTAGTAGATTATCATTCTGGTGGTTTTGGTCATATCAATGTGGATGATTTTCATGTTTTTAACGAAGACGTAGGAAAGCAAGATGATCTCATTAACCCTGGCTTTGAAACAGGAGATTTAACTGGATGGACAGCAGAAGGAAATGCATTCAATGGAACGGTAACTGACCAAGCCACTTATTGGGATACACAAATTCCGTTTGAACATCAAGGGAAGTATCATCTATGGGGCTTTAACGGTGCGGATCCCAATGGAGCGGATCAAAGAACTGGAACCCTCACTTCTAATATCTTTGAACTATCAGGAAATGGTGACGTCTCTTTCCTAGTAGGAGGGGGAGATGAGATGGATGGGGAGAAAAAGTACGATTTATATGTTGCCTTGGTTCGTGCTTCCGATGGAAAAGAGTTGTTCAAAGCAACAGGACCTGAATCAGAGTCATATAAACGTGTTACCTGGAAGGCTTCGGAATATGTAGGTGAAAAAGTATATATCAAAGTGGTCGATCAACATATAGGAGGGTTTGGACATCTGAATGTGGATGATTTTCAAGTGAAAGGTCGCGGGATGTTAAGTCACTGGAGTTTTGATGAACAAAAGGGCCATACCGCTCTTGAATCAGTCAAAAACGAACAGCTAAAGGTAGAATATGTTTTTAATGAAGCAAAGTATAAGCCTTCTACCGATCCGCTTTGGAGAAAAGGGGTCGTGGGTCAGGCACTTCTATTTGATGGCTATTCCACTTATATCAATCAACCTATTAAAAAGGCAGCACAGCCAAGTGATGCATTGACAATAGAAGCATGGGTAGCACCACGATCGTATGAATGGGGAGATCTTGGTCAGCTGTCAGCGATTGTTAATCAGCACAATAAAGCTCAAGGCGAAGGCTATATTTTAGGAATGGGTCGACATGGAAAATGGTCATTCCAAGCCGGGATGAATGGCGAATGGAAAGAAGTGTGGGCAAAAGAAGACAAACCGCTTGAAAAAGATCAGTGGTCCTATATTGTAGCCACTTTTGACCAAGATGAAAAAAAGATGAAGTTATTTTTAAATGGTGACCTGGTTGGGGAAGTAGATACTCCTAGAAATGCCACGATTACAGCGACCGAGAATAATCTTTTAATTGGTAAGCATAATTCAGCCGCCGTATTAAGCTCGTTTACAGCAAATATGTTTAACGGGATGATTGATGATCTGAAAATCTACAATAAAGCATTATCTGAAGAGGAGATTAAAAGCCACTATCAACAAGTGATTACAAGCCATGAAAATGAACAGTTACCTCTTCCGGATTTATCTTTTGACCGCAGTGTGTATGATGGGGATCGCTATCGCCCACAATATCATTTTCTCTCACCAGGTCACTGGATGAATGAACCTCATGCGCCGTTTTATTATAACGGAAAATATCATCTCTTCTATCAGCATAATCCTCAAGGACCTTATTGGCATCAAATCCATTGGGGTCACGCGGTAAGTGATGATATGGTTCATTGGGAAGATGCGCCAGTTGCGTTAGCTCCATCAGGTGTGTCACCAGACGGAGTATGGTCTGGCTCTGCAAGCTTTGATGAAAATGGAGAGCCGGTGTTATTTTTTACAGCGGGAGATGACAGTAAAACACCGAACCAAATGACAGGTTTGGCGAAACCGATGGATGTCCAAGATCCAATGCTGAAGATGTGGGATATGTTAGAACATCCGGTTACAGTTCAAGCACCTGATCTTCCAGCAGAGGAAGGGAAGGTAATGTATGGTCAGTTCCGTGATCCATTTGTCTGGCAAGATGGTGATACTTGGTATCAAATTGTTGGTTCGGGTATTGAGAATGTTGGTGGATCCGCACTCCTTTACACTTCAAAAGACCTGGAAAATTGGGAGTATAACGGTCCATTCTTTACAGGGAATTCCAAAGCCTATCCAAAAACTGGAGATGTATGGGAATTACCAGTGTTTTTACCTATTGGGAAGGATGCAAACGGAGAACAAAAGTATGCGTTTTTTATCAATCCTTGGTTTAAGAGCTATAGTGAACATAATGTAAAATACGTGTTCCATTGGGTGGGCTCATGGGATAAAGAAAAGAATAAATTTATCCCAGACCATGAGGAGCCGAAACTATTTGATTACGGTGTTCATTTTACTGGACCAAGTGGAATGATTGATGATAAAGGACGTTCGATCCTATTTAGTATTGCTCAAGACCGAAGAACGGACCAGGAGCATTATGATGCAGGTTGGGCACATAACGCTGGTTTACCATTAGAATTGTCTCTATTAAAGAATGGAGAGCTTGGTGTTGAGCCGATTAAAGAATTAGAAACTCTCCGAGGCAAACAACTGATTAATATTAGAAATTCGAGTCTATCAAAGGCAAATAAGAAGCTTGAGAAAGTGAAAGGAGATATGTTAGAAATCATCCTTGAAATTAAAGCAAAATCGGATGAGAAATATGGTATTAAAGTTCGTCAATCAGGAGATTCATCAGAAGAAGTCAACCTCTATTTTGACGAAACAAACGAGCAATTTGGAGTAGACGCTAGCAAAATGAGTGTAGACCCTGATGTTGCGAAAACTAGCAGTTCTGGAACTCTTTCCACAGAAGGAGAAAATGTGAAGCTTCATATTTTCCTAGACCGATCGATGATTGAAACGTATGCGAATGGGCAAAAAAGCATTACCACAAGAGCCTACCCAACAAAAGCGGATGCATTAGGACTTGAACTTTGGAGTAAGAACGGAAAGGCAAATATTGTCTCAATGAAAGTATATGAGATGGGATCTGCCTATAGTGACACAGTCGTACAAGCGTATTATGGGGATGATACCCCTAAAGAGGAAATTCCACATGGCGAATTAATGAATCATGACTTTCAAACAGGAGATTTAACCGGATGGACGATTGTAGAAGGAAATACTTTTACAAATGACCATGTGACCAATAAGAACGATTGGGGATGGGGGGGTCCTTTCGGTCAGGCAACAACTTCGACTGACCCCAATAAATTTCATCTATGGGGATTTCATCCTGATCACGGGGGAGATGCGGCAACGGGTGTGTTGAAATCTGCAGACTTTGTCCTCGGAGGAGATGGTCAAATTGACTTCTTAACTTCAGGTGGAGCAGATGAACAGCTTCTATATGTAGCACTTGTTGACGCAGAAACGAACGAAATATTAATGAAAGCAACTGGCCATAACGGCGAAGCCTACAGAAGAGTTAGATGGGACGCTTCAGAGTTTATCGGTAGAAAGCTGTATATTCAAGTTGTTGATAAACATACAGGAGGATGGGGGCATATTAATCTAGATGATGTGAATGTTCCAGTGGAGCTGGAGGGGAAGTAGTGGTTTTTATGGCCACCAGAGCTCAGTATAATAAGATTTCGCTCTAAATAGATAGAAAGGAGGAAGTTCGTTGGAACTTCCTCCTTTCTATTGCTCTCTATTTCGTTTTACTCGGCCAAATCAACCCAATGATCACGCCAATAAAAGCGGGCAGCATCCACCCAAGGCCAATTTGATATAGTGGTAAATAATTCACATAAAAAGTTTTAACACTCTCAAACAATCCTACAGTCGCTCCAGGTAAATAAGTTGCTAATGTGCTATACCCATCAATGATACTGACAAAGAATGTGAGTAGCATCGAAGCAGCGAAAACGCTTTGTTTGCCTTTAAATAGCGGTGAAAATAAAGCCAATAAAATTAGAACAATCGCTAACGGATATAGGAACATTAATACTGGGATAGAAAACAAAATGATATTGTTCAAACCGAAATTAGCAATGGCAAAAGAAACGATACATAACATAAGCACAAACCAACGGTAACTTACTTTTGGAAATACATTATGGAAAAATTCACTACACGCCGTAATAAGTCCAATACTCGTTTTTAAACAAGCGAGAACAATAATAATCGCTAATAAAATATTACCGAATGATCCGAAGTAATGCTGAGAAACGGCAGCAAATATCTCCCCGCCATTCGTAAACGTTCCAACTGCGGTTATACTAGATGCACCCATAAACGTAATAAGACCATAAATGAGCGTCATAAGTCCCATCGCAAATACACCTGACTGCCAAGTCGCTTTAGCAATGGCTTTCGTTTCGGTAATTCCCTGACTCTTAATCGCGTTGATAACAACAATTCCGAAGGCAAGGGAGGCAAGGGCATCCATCGTGTTATAGCCTTCTTTAAAGCCAGTCATAAAGGCTAAGTTTTTATACTCACCAGTTGGTTCACCAAAGTTACCCATCGGCTTCAAAATCGCAGTCACAATTAAAATAAATAAAAATAGTAAAAAGGCCGGTGTTAAATACTTTCCAACGTAGTCCATAATCTTTGCTGGGTTTAAAGAGAAATAATAAACAATGGCAAAAAATACAAGGCTAAATAGTCCGAGCCATAAACTTGCTGAATCTGGATTGATATACGGTTCGAAGCCAACAACGAATGGTACTGTTGCCGTTCGTGGGATCGCGAAGAACGGTCCAATCGTTAAGTAAAGGGCCATCGCAAATACGACACCAAAAAGTGGATGCACCCGACTTGCTAAATCACGAAGGCCTGTACTTCCTGATAATCCAATTGCAAGAATACCTAAAAAGGGGAGGCCAATGGCTGTGACTAAAAATCCAATAAGTGCTGGCCAAAAGTTTGTACCTGCAAGTTGGCCTAATTGGATAGGAAAAATTAAATTTCCTGCACCAAAGTAAAGACCGAATAGCATTGTACCGATCAATGCATAAGTGGAAAACGGTATTTTCTGTTGCATGTTGAAACTCCTTCTAGATGTTTTTTTGATTAAACTACTATATTACAAACATATTTTAGTAGTCACAATAAATTCGAATATATAGATTTATTGTTATATTGTCAATCTGGCTATTCAATAAACTATCCTTGCCTGAAGGAAAGTGAGATATTGTAACGAATTTAAAGAGGAAATAAAAGAAATTGTCAAAGTGGATGGAAGGGTGATATTGATGTGGTATCAAAATAAATTAACGGAACTACTAGGATTGGATTATCCGATCATTCAAGCACCTATGGCAGGTGGTGTTACGACTTCCAGGTTTGTCTCTACGGTGTCAAACGCAGGGGCCTTAGGGATGATTGGTGCTGGATATATGCAGCCCGATGAATTACGTCTTCAGATAAGGGAAATAAAATCTTTAACTACCAGAACATTTGGGGTTAACTTATTTATACCAGAACAACCCGAGATATCAGAAGAAGGTATTAATGAAGCAAACGAACTCTTACAACCTCTTAGAAACACATTAGGGATAAAAGGTGAATTACCTACATACGAAAACGGCTCTACATTTGAAGAAAAAGTAAAAATAATCATTGAAGAAAAGGTGCCTGTGTGCTCTTTTACTTTTGGTATCCCATCAGAGGATGTAATAAGAGAATTAAAGAAACATAAGATCATTGTCATTGGAACAGCTACAACTGTGAATGAAGCTGTAATCAATGAAAATATGGGGATGGATGCTGTTGTAGTTCAAGGAAGTGAAGCTGGGGGGCATCGGGGAACTTTTATAAAAGATACGCAAGAAAGTCTAATAGGCTTAATGGCTTTAGTGCCTCAGGTTGTGGATCGTGTCAGTATTCCCGTCATTGCTTCCGGCGGAGTGATGGATGGTAGAGGTTTGATAGCTTCTATGTTTTTAGGCTCAAAAGCAGTTCAAATGGGGACAGCTTTCCTCACTACGATAGAGAGTGGAGCACATGAAGAGCACAAAAATGCTATTCTACAAGCAACCGAAGACGAGACGATGTTAACTACCGTATTTTCAGGAAAACCTGCTAGAGGAATTAATAACCAGTTTATGAAAGGGCTGAAGCACAGTGAACACTTAATAGCAGCTTATCCCATCCAACATTACTTAACTAGTCCTATTAGAAAAGAAGCTGCAAGACAAAATAATCCTGAGTTTATGTCTCTTTGGTCGGGTCAAGGGGTTAGGATGAGTCAACGGCAAACTGTTCATGAACTCATCAATGGTATTGTTTCTCAGGTCGATCAATTGTTGAAAGAATTTTGAGTGTGAAAAAGCCATTTAGCTATATATCAGCTAGAATGGCTTTTTCACTTAACACTTAATTTAACTGATCAGCAGGACCGAAGAATTCAAAATGAATCTTATCAGAAGAAATACCTAACTCTTTTAATGTGTTATTTACTGTTTTCATGAATGGAATCGGACCACAGAAGTAGAAAGAAGCGTTTTTATCTTTAACGATGGAATCAATCCATGGCAGATCCATATATCCTTCTTTAGTATACTCTTTATTTAATAAATCCTTTTCGGTTGGCTTTTCATAGCAAAGATAATACTCGATATTCTCCGATTGATTAGAAAGTTCTTTAACATGCTCATGCATAGCATGGGTCGTTCCGTTAATTGCGGCGTGAATAAATGTGACTTTTCGATTTGGTTGTTGAGTAGCAATCGTATTTAGCATACTGATCATCGGTGTTATACCAACACCACCGCTCAAGAATACAACAGGTTCGGTAGATTCTACATCTAGAACAAAGTCACCGGCAGGGGCTGTCACTTCTAGAGTATCTCCTTCTTGGATGGTATCGTGTAAGTAAGTAGATACTTTCCCGTTTGGGATATGTTCAGAAGAAGAGGTTTCTTTTTTTACACTAATACGGTAGTACTCTTTTTCAGGGCTATCAGATAAGCTATACTGGCGAATATGAGTGTACTCTTCTCCGGCAATTTTTACACGAATGCTAATATACTGGCCAGGAGTAAAAGTAGGAATTCCCTTACCATCTTTCGGCTGTAAGTAGAAAGAGGTAATTACTTCACTTTCTTTTACTTTTTTAGCAACAGTGAAGTCTCTGAAATCATTCCAGCCACCAGATTGAGATACTGTTTCCTCATACATTTCTTTCTCTACTTGAATAAATACATCAGCAATGACTCCATACGCTTTCCCCCAAGCATCAATAATGTCATCGGTCGCAGCATCGCCAAGTACATCTTTTATTGCCAATAATAAATGTTTACCGACGATTGGATAATGCTCAGCTTTGACTTGTAAACTTCTATGTTTATGGGCAATTTGTCTAACAACTGGTAGAATGGCTTCTAAATTATCAATATAAGCAGCGGCAGCATAGACCGTATTCGCCAATGCTTTAGGCTGTCTTCCTTGTTTTTGATTGGCATGGTTGAAGATATTTAACAACTCGGGATGGTTTGTAAACATCATTTCGTAGAATCTCTTAGTAATGGCTTCTCCATGTTGTGCTAGGACAGGAACAGTAGATTTAATAATTTCAATCGTTTTCGTATCTAATGGACTTGTGGCTGTTGTCATGCTAATCTCCCCTTAATAATATTCTCACGGTGTTAAAGATATATTTTAAATACATGTTTATTTTAGACTTTGGTGATTAATTAAAGCAATATTTTAAATACATGTTTAACAGAATGTTCACATTTATGATGTGAAAAGATGCTTTATGTTATATTTAAATTACTGAAATGTAATTGAGAACAAGGGTGATTACTATGCAATTAACCACATATACAGACTATACATTACGTGTACTGATCTATTTGGGAATGCAGACGAACGGTGTAAAATCAAATATTAAAGAAATTTCAAGTTTTTATAACATCTCTAATAACCATTTAAGTAAAGTGGTGTATGAATTAGGAAAGCTCGGGATGATTGAAACCGTTAGGGGAAGAAATGGAGGTATTAAGCTAGCAAAAGAGCCAACTCAAATCAATATTGGTGCGATTGTTCGTCATACAGAGAGCCCTATTAATTTGGTTGAATGCTTTGACGAGACGAGAAACACTTGCAAATTAAGTCCGGCTTGTAAATTGAAATTTGTATTGAATGAGGCACTAAACTCCTATATGAAAGTTTTAGACGGATATACATTAGAAGATTTGCTGCAAAATAGGGAAGAATTAAAGACGCTATTTTAATGAAAGTAAAAAAGGTTGCTCTGGCAACCTTTTATTATTTAATCTAGAAAAAATTCTCGCAAATTACATCTAGAAAAGCTAACTTAGTTCATGCATTCCACTAAATATTGGGAAGTGCAGACAAGTTGACGGCTGACCTGATTTCTTCTTTGCAGGGAGAAACGATGGTTTCCTTGATTAGCTTTTGAGAAAACGTATAATAAAGACTTAGCTATTAAATTGGACACTGAAGTTTATGAGCTCCTAAGTGAATAACCTCAGTTATTTGCGATACGGTTAATGTATCAAAATGAGGTTCTCTTGAATTTTTGAGATAAAACTCACTCCCTTTTAAATAAGATGTTATGTCCTTAATTCAGTAACGAGAAAACGAAAACAAGCGGAGACTTTCCGGTTAAATACAGAATGAAGCTCGTTTCGGGGTATTTAAGCGGAGATTTTCCGGTTATGCAAAGCAAAACACCACATTTTCACCTTTTTTGACCCAATAGGCGGAATGTCTCCGTTTATTTTAGCTTGTTTTAATATCCAATGACTAATTAAACGGAAATTCTCCGTCTATTTATCAGTTCGGTTGTTTATCCTGATCCCCAACCGATAAGTGCAGACCCTCTTGACCTATATTTGGTAATCAGCAGGTTTTTATTGACCAGCCTATTTAGTCAAGTAAATTGGTACTAAATAAAGAAAAGACGTATTCATACGTCTTTTCTTGTGTCTTTTAATAGGATAGCACCAGAAAACGGACCCCTTACTTTCTGTGTGGCGGTTTTTTTAATCTAGTAAAGATTGTTTTCCTTTTGTAGTAATTGAAGACTCTGGCGGCCACACACAAAGATCGAAAGGAAAATCAGAACCTGGTACGACTCGATCTTCACCAACTGTTTCCACTAGAAAATCAATGCTTGCTGGATTCCATAAGACGGTATCATACCAGAATCGTTTTAAGTACTCTGATGGCTTTCCTTGAAGGTTGGAAGACACTGCTCCCCATTGTTCATATCCTTTATCAAGTCTGCCGATTTGATATGGAAGAAACCCTCCTCCATGAGCAAATAAAATTTTTATGTTAGGATATTTGTCGATCATACCACTTAATAGAATATCAGTTGCACAAACGGTTGTTTCCCATGGGACGCCAATGAGATTGGGCATCATCCATTTTTTTAATCGTGGATCTTCGCTTAGCAATGGATGGATGAAGAGAATCGCTTTCAACCGGTTTGCTTCTTTAAAAAATGGAATGAAAAAGTCGTCTGAAAGCATTTTTCCAGCTGCTGACGTTCCAATGATTGCCCCTTTAAGTCCTAGATTCATTGCATCATGTAAAATTTGTGCAGCTCGCTCAGGATGGCTAAGAGGAACGGTGCCAAGAGCGGATAAGTGTCCTTTCGATTGTGTAACGAATTGTGATAAAGATTGATTATATACTTGGGAAATGTCTGTGGTGATGTCATGTGGGAAGTCATACATAAAAAGCTGTGGTATAGGTGAAATCAAGGAGTGAGAAACACCAGCTTCTTTTTGGTTTTGAAGATATAAGTCTGCGTCAATAAACGATGGTTTTAATTCAAAGCCCCATTTTTCATTAACAACTAAAAAATCATCTTTATTTTCTTCCTTCTTAATCCATTTTGCATTGACAATATTTTTATTGTCTTTTAACCAAGCAAGAACATCATGTGGGATAAAATGAGTGTGAAAATCATGCATATTGAGATTCTCCTTTATTATTTTAATAGAATTTTACCAATAACCCATACGGTTTGATATTTCCGTGGCGGCTTGAATCACTTTCTTTGTGTAGCCTGGAACTTTATTTGCTTGAATCCTTTGTTTTGGTCCTACAACTGCTAGTGCTGCGATGACCTTTCCACGATAATCATAGACAGGTGCAGCGATCGAGTTTACCCCTTCGAGAATTTCTTCACTGCTAAAAGTGTAACCGTTTTCTTTTATTTGTTTTAAATGGGCTCGAAGTTTACTAGGATCGGTAATGGTGTTTTTCGTATATCTTGTTAAGCCTTTTTCAATGACTCTATCGACTAGTTGATCATCCGCGTAGGCTAATAACACCTTGCCTGAGCTCGTGCAATAAGGAGGATTTCTTTTTCCAACATTCGTTAATACACGAACAGGGTGGTGGCAATCGACCTTTTGAAGATAGATGACTTCATCACTATCGAGTACAGAAATATGGGCGGTTTCACCTATACTTTCTACCAGACGGTTTAGTACGGACTGTGATTCTTTATAAATGTCCATATGACTATTAACGATTCCGCTTAAGGAAAGGATGGATAGGCCGAGTCGATACTTTCTTGACTCTGGATCTTTATAGACAAATCCCTCAGAAGCTAACGTGGCCATGGTCCTGCTCACCGTGCTTTTATTAATACCAAGAGTAGTAGATAAATCGCTAATCTTCTTTTCAGGCTCTTCCATCGTAAAGCTTCGTAATATTCGCAAAGCATTTTTTACAGATGATAAATGCTGGTCTTCCTGTTTTTCCGTAACCATCTAGTATCCTCCTTTTTTCATCATTTGAAACAGAACGCAGTTTGTTTCTCTATAGTGGAGAATATAGCAAATAAATTCAAATAAATAAAGTGAATATTTATAAAGTTTAAAATAAAATAATTTTTTTGAGTTTTGTTGCGCATAGAGCAACTTTAATGTTGATAGCGTAAAAAGTAGTGGTAAGATAAAAAATGTGAAGATTGATAAATTTTAGGAGAATCCTTTCCAACTTAAGAGAAAAGATTTTTCTAAACAACAAAATGTAAGCGTTTTAACCAAGCGAAGAGGGGGATGTAAGATGTTGAAAAGAGGGATGAAGCTTAGTTTTACTATGTTAACCTTGATTTTACTAGTATTTGTGTCAGCTTGTTCGAAAAGCTCTGGGGGAGACGAAGCTGCTTCGGATACAAAATCAATTACCTTTAAGATGGGGCACATGAACTCTCCTGACCATGTACAAGATTCGAAGGCAATGAAACCGTTCAGTGAAGAAGTAGAAAAGCTTACCGATGGTCGAGTGAAATTTCAAATCTATCCGGGTGGAGCTCTTGGTGGTCCTAAGGATACGTTAGACAATATTACAACTGGAATCATGGATGCGGGTTGGGGGTTACATGGGTATAATGCTGGAAAGTTTCCAACCCACTCAGTTCTTCAACTTCCATTCCTTGCAAACGGGACGGGAGAAGAGTTAAGTGCTGTTGCTCAAAAGCTTTATGATACGTTCCCTGAAATCCAAAAGGAATATGACGATTTAAAGTTGTTATGGGTTCACGCAGCTGATCCGTACGCGATTATCACAAAAGGAAAAGCAGTCAGAAGCTTTGAGGACGTGAAAGGTTTAAAGCTTCGAACTCCGTCTGTTGAAGCAGGTGAAATGATTAAGTCATGGGGAGCAACTCCCGTTTCCTTACCAGCACCAGAAATTTATGATGCACTTCAAAAGGGTGTGATTGATGGGGGAGTCTTACCTGTTGCAGCTATTAAAGATTTTAACCTAACCGATTTGGTTGATTACGTTACATTAGGAAACTTCAACACTAGTATTTTCTACGTTGCTATGAACAAAGATAGCTGGAATAAGATTTCTCCAGAAGATCAAAAGCTCATTGAAGAAGAACTGCTTGGTGAGCCAATGGCGAAAATGGCAGGGGCAGCGTTTGATTATCAAAAGGGCTTAGCGGAAACAGAAGCGAAAGATGCAGGTGTAGAATTTATTAGTCTGGAAGAGAGTGAACTTCAAAAATTTAAGGATAACTCTGAGGATGTAAAGGAAAAATGGTTATCTGATATGAAATCAAAAGGGGTAGATGGTCAGAAGATTTACGATGAAACAGTAAAGCTTATTGAAGAATGATAGTCTTCCAATTTGGAGGTGTAGGTAATGGAACAAGAAGTAAGAAAGGATGTTTCGTTGAGAGCTTCGGCTCTTGACGAAGTTTCCTTTTTAGAAAAAGTTATTCATCCATTCGAGAAAGTTGTTTCTACTTTAAATAATGTTCTTCATAAAGTTTCAAGTATCATTTTGTTTCTATTAATGTTTCTTACGACGGCAGATGTGTTCGGTCGATATTTTTTTAATAAGCCAATTACAGGAACGTACGAACTAACTGGATTGGCGCTAGCCATAATCATTTTCTTTAGCCTTGGTTCAGCACAACTCAAAAAAGACCATATTGAAATTGACTTTTTAACGAATATGATGCCTGTTAAGGTCCAACACGCACTTTATGCCTTTACTTCCCTCATATTATTTATCCTAATGTCCCTAACTTCTTGGCAATTATTCGAATATACGAAGAGGATTTATTTCGGAAATGAATTAAGCGGAGATCTTGGACTACCTCTTTATTTGTTCGTTACACTTGCGATAGTTGGTGCGGTTTGTTTTACATTAACGTATCTAGTCGATTCGTTAAAATCCTTCCTAAGGGTGGTGAAGAAATGAGTCCAGAAATGATAGGGGTACTAGGAATTGTGTTACTCTTGGTTCTCATCTTATTAAGGGTTTCTGTAGGACTTTCTTTATTTTTAGTAGGGTTTTTAGGTGTATCTTGGCTTTCTGACTGGCAGGTCGGATTGTCACAGCTTGGGTCCTCTGCTTTTGGTACTTCTAATAACTATGGGTTAAGTGTTATTCCACTATTTATATTAATGGGAATGTTTATGTCTAACACAGGTCTAGGGAAGGATCTGTTTAATGCGGTTGATAAGTGGATTGGCCATTTTCGTGGTGGTCTTGCGATTGCAACAGTCGGTGCAGCCTCCATTTTTGCAGCGATATCTGGCTCTTCCAATGCAACGACAGCTACTTTGGCGAAGATCACGATTCCTGAAATGAAAGAATACAATTACCGGACGACCTTTTCTACGGCAGCAGTTGCAGCAGGTGGCACTCTGGGGATATTAATTCCTCCTAGTGTTATCTTAATATTATATGGAGCATTAACGTCTGAACCAATCGGTCCTCTATTAATTGGGGGATTAGTACCGGGGATCATCATGACTCTTCTTTTTATGCTGATGATCAACATTCAAGTCCGTTTAGACCCTTCTATTGCCCCAACTAAAATGGAGAAGGCGACCATCGAGGAGAAATTCTCCTCTTTAAAAAGTGTTTGGCCTTTTCTTTTGATATTTGCGATTAGTATCGGGGGAATTTACTTTGGTGTTTTCACTCCAAGTGAGGCTGGTGGAATTGGAGCCATTGGTGCCTTTTTCCTAACTCTATTAACAAAACGATTGAGTTTTAAAGGGCTCATTTCATCCTTAGATGAATCGATCCGATTGACGGTTATGCTGTTTTTAATTCTGATCGGAGCATCGTTATTCGGAAAGTTCTTAGCGTTAAGCCAAATTCCGATGTATTTAACAACAACTGTTGGATCACTAGACGTTTCTCCTTATCTCATCATGGCAATGATTCTTGTAGTCTACTTTATTTTAGGAATGTTTTTAGAGGGAATTGCCATCATGGTCCTCACTCTTCCTATTGTTTATCCATTGATTACTCAATTAGGATTTGATGGATTATGGTTCGGAATCATTATGGTAATGGTGCTTAATATTGGAGTTCTTACACCTCCTCTTGGGTTAAGCGTTTACATTATTAGTGGAGTGGTAAAAGATGTCCCCATTCAACAAATTTTCAAAGGAGTTATCCCAGCAATTGTTACCATGGTTGCATTTACCATTGTTCTAATTATCTTCCCAGAAATCGTCACCTATTTACCAGGACTGATTGAATAGGGAGTCTAAAGGAGGAGTTAATCCAGATGATCAAGAAAACATTAGATGAAAAAGCATTTCACTTATTAAAAGAAAAAATGGAGGAAGGCCTGCTTCCACAATGGGTGTTAACGGATCCAGATATCTTTGAGCTTGAAATTGAAAAAATTTATGGGCATTCCTGGCAGTTTCTTGGCCATGAATCGGAAATCAAAGAACCAGGGAGTTATGTGACACGCTGGATGGTCAATGATCCGGTACTCTTAGTTAGAACCCGAGAAGGTGATATTAAAGCATTTTTAAATTCATGTACCCATCGAGGAACACAGCTATGTACCGCTGATCGTGGAAATAAAAAAACCTTCACATGTCCCTACCATGGGTGGAGTTATAATTTGAACGGTGAATTAGTAGGGATTGTAGCCGGAAACAAAGTGTATGGAGAAGAAATGGATAAATCAGAGTGGGGGTTAAGACCGATCCCTCAAGTTGAAATGTATCAAGGAATGATCTTTGGAAATCTTGATAAAAATTCAGAACCTTTAGAGGATTATCTTGGGGAGATGAAGTGGTACTTAGATATTCTTCTTGGAAGAAGTGGCGGGATGGAAGTGCGAGGTCTCCCACAGCGCTGGGTAGCGAAAGCGAATTGGAAGGCGACTGCAGAAAACTTTGCTGCTGATCCGTATCATGTGCAAACGACTCACCGCTCTACGGTTGAAATGGGAATTAGTCCGGAAGACCCTCTATATGCTGGCTATGGACATCAAGTGGTGATGAAAAATGCTCATGGTATTAATGTGATCACCTCGAAGACAGGAAAAGCAAGAGTACCGTTCCAAGGAATGCCCGAATCTATGTGGCCATTGTTTGAAAAGCATTTAACTCCTGAACAACTAGAGGTTCAATCAAAAGTCACTGTTTTCGTGGGGGGAGTTTATCCCAACCTATCGTTTGTAAGTCCCATTCACGGAACGGAAGGGCACTTACATAATTACTTGAACTTTCGAATGTGGAGACCGCTTGGGCCAGAAAAGGTTGAGGTTTGGTGCTGGTTTTTAATTGATAAGGCAGCACCAGAGGAATATAAGGAAGCTGCCTATCGAGGGTATCTAGGTTCATTCGGTCCAAGTGGAACACTAGAACAAGATGATACCGAAACATGGGCCCGAATTGTTGAAGTAAGTAAAGGCTTAATGATGAGAGACAAAGAACTGAACTACAATAGTGTGAGTAATTATTTAATGGGGTACTCGCACGTGGAACCGGATGAGAATTTCCCTGGACCGGGGACTGCTTATCCAACGACGTATATAGATGCTTTATCAAGACGGATGCACGAACAATGGCTCGAACTGATCTCCAAGGGGCTCTTTAAGGAGGAGGTTAAGCAATGAATCTAGATATTCAGAGAAAGGTGACACCCGAGCTCCATCTTGAGATCACGACATTACTAAATAGAGAAGCGTATTTCCTCGACAATCGTAAGTACAAGGAATGGTTGGAATTACTCACGGATGACCTCGTATACAGAATGCCATTGAGAGAAACGGTAGAAGGTGTAGGGGTGGATGATATTTCTAAAGATATGGCTTTCTTTGAAGAAACGAAAGTCTCTCTAACTACTAGAGCCAATCGCTTGTATACAAAATCTGCTTGGGTAGAAAACCCGGCAACTAGGCAGCGGCATTTTATTACTAATGTAACTGTAGAGGGAACGGAAAAGGAAGATGAGTTCAAGGTAAGAAGCTATTTCTTATTTATGAGAAGCAGAGCCTCTACGACCGATATTGAACAAATGTTTGGGGAGCGAAATGATATCATTCGAAAAGTAAATGGTGTGTGGAAAATCTCCTCACGTACGATTTTCCCAGATCAATCGGTAATCACGACGATGAATATGAGTATGTTTCTATAAAAATAGTAGTAACTAATACACTGCCTCCTGATAAAAAGGAGGTATTTTAATTAAATTTTCAAAAAAATAAAGATTGTTGCGTATAGAGCAACAAGGGCGTTGTTGGTGCTGATAGTAAGCGTTACCATGTAGTTAATAAAAAATAATTTATTATTAGGAGGACATACAGCATGCAGGTAGAAACGAAAGTGAAAGCGATCAATTGCTTACATTTTATTAATGGTCAATTTGTTGAATCACAAAATCATAAAACCTTTGAAAATATCAATCCAGCAACAGAAGAAGTATTAGGCACAGTGGCAGAAGGAGGAAAAGAGGAGGTAGACTTTGCCGTTCGTGCAGCAAGAAGAGCATTGAATGGACCATGGAAAAAGATGACCCTGGTTGAACGCTCCAAAATCCTTCGCCGCATTGGTGATTTGATTCTTGAAAGGCAAGAAGAATTGGCGATGCTCGAATCATTGGACACAGGGAAGCCATTTTCCTTAGCAAACAAAATCGATGTTCCGCGTGCAGCGTATAATTTTCACTTTTTCGCTGATTATATTACGTCTGTTGGAACAGATGCATACCAACAGGATGATCAAGCGATTCATTATGCCTACCGTCGACCAGTAGGGGTTGTTGGAATTATTAAGCCATGGAATCTACCATTATTACTTCTCACCTGGAAACTGGCTCCTTGCCTTGGTATGGGGAACACGGCGGTTATTAAACCAGCAGAATGGACTCCGATGACAGCAACGGTACTTATGGAGATTTGTAAAGAGGCAGGCGTTCCAGATGGAGTCGTAAATCTAGTACACGGGTTTGGTCCAAATTCTGCAGGTGGAGCAATCTCTGAACATCCAGATATTGATGCCATTTCCTTCATAGGAGAACCAAGTACTGGGGCTAGTATTATGAAAGCTGCAGCTGACTCGTTGAAAAAGCTGTCTTATGAGTTAGGCGGTAAAAATCCAAATATCATTTTTGCTGATTCTGATCTTGATGAAGTGATTGAAACAACGATTAAATCTAGCTTCATCAATCAAGGGGAAGTGTGCCTTTGCGGATCTCGCATTTATGTTGAAAGACCAATTTACAATGAATTTATCAATAAATTCGCTGAAAAAGTAAGAGAATTAAGAGTGGGTGATCCTCTTGCCGAAGCGACCAATGTAGGTGCGTTAGTTAGCAAGGAGCACTACGAGAGAGTAAATAGCTATATAGAGATTGCTCGTAATGATGGCGCGAATATTCTCACCGGTGGAAAGCGACCAGAAGGAATAGAAAAAGGTTATTTCCTTGAACCAACAATTATCACAGGTCTTGATCGCACTTCTCGTTGTGTTCGTGAAGAAATATTTGGACCTGTTGTAACGGTTATGCCATTTGATATGGAAGAAGAAGTGATCATGCAGGCAAATGATACACATTACGGGTTAAGTGCAACGATCTGGACAAATGATCTGCGACGTGCACACCGAGTGGCACACGAAATTGAAGCGGGTATTATTTGGGTAAACACATGGTTCCTGAGAGATCTAAGAACCCCATTTGGTGGAATGAAAAATAGTGGAATTGGTAGAACCGGAGGAATGCATAGCCTTGATTTCTACTCTGAATTGTCTAATATTACGATCAAACTATAGGAAAGGTGGGGGAAGGAAATGTCTATTGTAACCAATAAAATCAAAGAATATGCTGCCCTTTTATCTGATGCGGAAAAAACGGGAGTTGGAACCAATCCGCTTACGATTTTAGATCCAAATCTATCAGTAACGGAAGCTTATCATATTCAACTAGAAAACATTCAAATGAAAGTGGAACAAGGACAGAAAATTATTGGGAAGAAAATCGGACTTACCTCACTTGCTATGCAAAAGCTTCTCGGGGTGGATGAACCAGACTATGGTCATTTGCTAGACAGTATGGAAGTAACAAATGGGGGTACGATTTCGATCGAGAAAGTCTTGCAACCAAAGGTCGAAGCTGAACTCGCCTTTGTTCTAAAAAAGGACTTAATAGGGCCAAATATTACGACGCTCGATGTCCTACAAGCAACAGATTATATTGTCCCCGCACTTGAAATTGTAGATAGTAGAGTGAAGGATTGGAAGATTAAGCTTCCTGATACGATTGCAGATAATGCCTCTTCCGGTTTCTACGTACTTGGAGACAGAAAAGCCAAGGTGGACGAAATCAATCTAGAATTGCTTGGCATGGTGCTTTCGAGAAACAATGAAATCGTCAATACCGGAGTGGGAGCTGCTGCTCTTGGAAACCCAGCTACATGTGTTGCTTGGCTAGCAAATAAATTATCTGAATTTGGAATTCCTCTTAAAGCAGGAGAAATCATTTTATCTGGCGCACTATCGGCAGCTGCAGATGCGAAAGCTGGAGATTCATTCTCTGCTAGATTTGCACATCTTGGGGAAGTAAAAGTTCATTTTTAATAGGAAAGGATGGGTGTTATGGGCAAAGTGAAGGTGGCCATTCTTGGATCAGGGAATATTGGTACAGATCTCATGGTGAAGCTTGGGCGGTCAGAGGTTCTAGAGTTAACGACGGTAATTGGAATTGATCCTAATTCTGACGGGTTAAAAAAAGCGAGAGAGCTTGGATATGAAACGATTGATAGTGGATTAAAAGGATTCTTAGAACGTCCGGAACTCGCAGATATTGTGTTTGATGCAACGTCAGCGAAAGCACATATAAGGCATGCAAAGCTTTTGCGAGAGGCAGGAAAACAGGTTCTTGATTTAACACCAGCAGCGGTTGGGCCACTTGTTGTCCCGCCTGTAAATATAAAAGAGCATGTAGACGCAGATAATATTAATCTGATTACGTGTGGGGGCCAGGCGACGATTCCAATGGTTCATGCGATACACGCTGTCCAACCAGTGGAATATGCGGAAATTGTTGCAACCATTTCTAGTAAAAGTGCGGGTCCGGGAACAAGGGCAAATATTGATGAGTTCACAGAAACGACCGCTCGTGGAATTGAAAAAATTGGTGGTGCCAGAGTAGGAAAAGCAATCATTATCCTGAATCCAGCCGAGCCTCCGATCATGATGAGAGACACTATCCATGTTTTAGTAAAAGGGGATCACGTGGATGAAGTTGGGATTACTCGTTCCATTAAAGAAATGGAAAAACAAGTGCAAGAATATGTACCTGGGTATAAGTTAAGACAGGAACCCATCTTCAACGGAAACCATGTGACTGTATTTATTGAGGTAGAAGGCGCAGGAGATTATTTGCCGAAGTATTCTGGAAATCTTGATATTATGACGGCAGCTGCTGTGAAAGTTGCGGAAGAATGGGCAAAACGTAAAATTTCACAAGCCATTGTATAAGAGAAAGGAGGAGCTAAAATGGAAGAAAAACGTGATGTAATACTGACAGAGGTTGCATTAAGGGATGGTAGTCATGCCATTAGGCATCAATTCACAGTGGAACAGGTCACTCAAGTGGCAAAGGGGTTAGACGAAGCAAATGTTCCTTATATTGAAGTTTCACACGGAGATGGTTTAGGTGGATCCTCATTGCAATATGGATTTTCTCGAACGAATGAAATGGAATTAATTGAAGCGGCAGCGGCAACAGTAAAGCAGGCTAAAATCTCTGTTCTCCTTATTCCCGGAATTGGAACGAAGCAAGAATTAAAGCATGCGGCACAGCTTGGTGCCAAGATGGTGAGGGTGGCGACTCATGTGACAGAGGCCGACGTGGCCCCACAGCATATTGCTCTTGCAAAAGACTTAGGTCTTGAAACGGTAGGCTTCTTAATGATGTCTCATATGGCTCCAACGGAAAAGTTAGTAGAGCAAGCGAAGCTTATGGAAAGTTACGGTGCGGATAGTGTGTATGTGGTTGATTCTGCAGGAGCTCTTTTACCACATGAAGTGAAGGAGCGAATCCGTGCGCTTAGACAAAGTCTTTCGATTGATATTGGGTTTCATGCCCATAACAACTTATCATTAGCAGTGGCAAACAGTATTACCGCGATTGAAGAAGGTGCCAGACGGATTGATGGAAGTATTCGCTGTCTTGGTGCTGGTGCAGGAAATACTCAGACTGAAGTACTCGTAGCAGTGCTTGACCGCTTAGGAATTCAAACAGGAGTAGATCTTTACAAAATGATGGATGTAGCGGAGGAAATCGTTGCTCCTATCTTAGAAAAACCACAAGAAATCACAAAAGACGGTTTGGTGCTGGGGTATGCGGGCGTCTACTCTAGCTTTCTATTACACGCACAAGCAGCAGCCAGAAAATTTGGAATTGATTCCCGTGATATTCTCGTTGAGCTTGGAAAAATGAAAGTGGTTGGCGGTCAGGAGGATATGATTCTTGATGTAGCGGCAGAACTTGCCAAAAAACTACAAACGGCGGGATTATAAGGAGGAAATGTGATGGCGACAGTGGAATATAAAGAGATTGCTAAATATTTGATTGCTGGTGAAGAAGAGAAACGCGAGGTCGTAAAAGTAACAGAGAATATCAAACCGGATCTTTCCGTGGAAGAAGGATATCTCGTCCAACAGGAGCTCGTCAATATTAAGCTAGAAGAAGGGAGAAGAATTGTCGGACCTAAAATGGGTTTAACTAGCAAAGCAAAAATGCAGCAAATGAATGTAAATGAGCCCATCTATGGATATGTGTTTGATTATATGTTGATTGAAAATGGTGGAAAGGTTCATCTACAGGACATGATTCACCCAAAAGTAGAAGCAGAGATTGCTTTTGTAATTGGAGAAGACATTGAAGGACCAAACGTGACAGCAGCAGATGTGTTGTCAAAAACAGAATATGTTATTCCAGCTCTTGAACTGATTGACAGTCGGTATGTTAATTTTCAATTTACTTTACCAGATGTCATTGCTGATAATGCTTCCACATCTAGAGTCGTTTTCGGAACATCTTTTCATAAGCCGGACAAATTTGATCTTGATTTAGTAGGAGTGACACTTTCTATTAATGGTGAAATAAAGGAACTAGGTGCAGGAGCGGCTGTACTTGGACACCCAGCGGAAGCGATTGCGATGCTAGCTAATATGCTTTCACGTAAAGGCGAAAAGGTTCGCAAGGGCGATGTGATTTTATCTGGAGCGATAACCAGTGCTATTTTGCTAGAAAAAGGAGATGTTGTCACTGGTCGGTTCGATGGATTAGGTGAAGTATCTTTCGTGGTGACAGATTAGTTATAACATATATAGACTCTCGGAATAACTAAGTCATTTTTATGGGATTTGTAAAAAAATAACTGGAAATTAGCTTCGATTCGATGAAAATTCCTTTTTTTCATTTCCTTTTTCAAAAAAATGCATACCAAATAAGCCTTGCTTATAAAATTTTTAAAAATGATTAAGCAGACTTTTTAAAAATGACATTTTCGAGATTCAGCTTTTCTTTTTTAACGTCGTACCAAGCATCAATATGTTGGCACATCATAATGGCATAAGTCCGAATGTACCACATTTTCGTGGAACGATGACGACCTAATTCTAAATGATAATCAACCTTTTCACGTTTGTTCGACCGTTCTACAGATGTACGACGCTTATAAGTTAGCTTCCACTTTTCAGACGTTCTCGGAGTCTTAGTAAACAACCGAAGGTTGTCCTTCCGGAATGTATGAAATGTTCGACCGTATTTAGCTTTAGAACAGGGATTCTCACAAGTAATTTTTGTGCCGCATGCGAGTGGACATCTCCATTTCTGCCGGTTTTTGGATTTATCAAAACCATTGGGCTTCATTTTTAACCCTGCAGAACAAATTGGTGTCCCTTCGGGAGATATTTGTATATCGCTTTCAGTGCTGAAATTTTTCTTGGTTCGAACATTCAGATCAATGAAAGGCTCGATATTATAATGATCTAGCAATTCATAAATAGGTTCCGCATCATGAGCAGCATCCAAGAGAATCTTACCAATTGTGCCCAAGGTAGTGCGTTGCGAAAATTCAATAGAACTGGCAACAAGACTGACAGAATCATGCCGGGAAGCTGGTTGAAGTCTTGGATACAAGGGTAGGTCGTATCGACTGTCGCTAGTGGATAACATGTAGAGATGGTATCCGTTGAAGTAGCGTTCCCGTGAACTGTCCCACCCTGAGTCGATGTCAGGTTGGGAATAATGACGAGGATGGTTACAATTCGTTAGTCCTTGGGCACTGCATTCACAAGTACGCTTGCTTCTTGGAAATCTAGCCGTTTCAATCGGGGTACCGTCTCCGACAACCCCTAGAGCGTCCAAGTCTCCGAGTAAGCCTAGGTTCGCTGATACATGGAGAAATTGAGATTGAAATAATTCAAATAATCGATCGCTTGGCAGCACTTTTTTCTTAGCATCATAACGAAAAAAACGATCGATTAACTTTCTAACTATACCTGGACTTGATGGGGACGCTTTTTCGCCTTTCTTGGGTTTCTTCTTTTTCTTTTTTTGGCGTTTCGGTTTGATATTGGGTTTTATATTAGCGTTATCCCTTCCCCATAAACGGTGGAAAAAATCGTAGAAAGTCCCTATACCAGGAACTTTCCCCGGTTCAAAGCCACTCATGATGGCATAGAAAGGCACTCGATACAATTCATCAACCCATTCAGTAATACTGAGAGTTGGTTTAGCCAAAAGAAGCAAAAGGTAAGAGCGCATCATAGAAGACGGATCACGAGGCTCCGGACCTTTATTCGAATAAGAGCTCCGAAGCCACGAGGTAATCTGAGAAAGGTCAGTGATCCATAACTTGTAAATAATGGGCCAATCATTATTTACAATAGTAAGGACGTTACCAGAGTAATGCTTTCTTAATTGTTCTAAAACGAAGTTTTGGTAATCTTCATGACTAACGACAGTTGGCTTCACCTCAACACCCCAATTCACGGTTTATAAGGAAATAAATCCCTTCGCCGGCGATTATTGTGGTGTTTTCAAAAAGTCAAGTATTTTCGACAAAAAAATCAACAAAATTTCACTGAGGAATTTCCAATTCTTCTTATAAAACGTGAAACATCCCCCTACTAAAAGTAGGAGGAATCAAATAAAAATGGTACAAGAAAATCCTTGTACCATCTAACTCGGCGAATGCCGAGAGTCTATATATGAGAAAGGAGGCATCTTATGCCAATCATTCAAGTTCAAATGATGGAAGGCAGACCAGAGGAGAAAATTGCGGAAGTGATTCAGAATATTACAAATGCGGTTGCTGAAACATTGGACGCTCCAAAAGAGAGTATTCGAGTATTAGTCACAGAGATTCCGAAAACTCATTGGGGAGTAGCAGGAGTGCCAAAGTCAAAATCGTAAAGACTATAATAGGAGCATTCCTGTTAGAAGGATTTTCGGGGACTTGAACAAAAAAGAGCCCTCTTGGTATGATACGGGGTGTCAAATCGTGTACCGAAATGACCCCTAACTTAGTAAACCAAGGAGGACTCCATATGAATTTTAAACAAAACCAGAAGATAAATCAAGTCACCGAAAAAACACTTGTTGTTGGAATCGACATTGCCAAACGTACACATTACGCATGCTTTGTGGATGATCGTGGACGGGTGCTCCGAAAGTCATTCTCTGTTTCTCAATCTCGAGATGGGTTTGAGCTTTTCTATCAATGTGTTCTAAGTGAAATGAAAGAACAAGAGAAAACGGAAGTTATCGTCGGGATTGAACCTACTGGCCATTACTGGCTCAATTTAGCCTATTTTCTAGAAGAACGAGGCATCCCCCTAGTTATGGCCAACCCTATGCACGTCAAGCGATCAAAAGAGTTAGACGACAATCTACCAACCAAACATGATCGTAAAGATGCGCTAGTAATCGCTCGTCTTATAAAAGATGGACGCTTCAGTTATCCACGTATATTGAAAGACATGGAAGCCGAACTCCGTGTGGGCGCAACCTTTAGAAGTAAGTTGACAGAGGAACTTGGAGCTGTCAAAAATATGATGATTCGCTGGTTAGATCGCTATTTTCCTGAGTTTACCCAGGTGTTTCCGTCATTCGGAAAAATGGCTATGGCTGTACTTGAATGTACCCCATTTCCAAGTGATCTTCATCAGAAACAACCCGATGAAGTTTTAACTCTTTATCGTCAGGTTGAGGGACTCAAATCCCCCCAGAGACCGAAAGCAATGCGTCTCATTGAAGTCGCTGCTAACTCCATAGGAGTAACAGAGGGACGTGAGATGGCCCGTATTGAAATCGCCACACTCGTTCGCCGTTACCACCAGTTGGAACAAGATATTGAAAGTATTACACAGCACTTAGTTGAACTTACACAAACATCCGTAGAGTACGAATGGCTCTCAACGGTTCAAGCACTTGGAGATATCACAATTGTCGATTTATTAGCTGAAATCGGTAGCTTTTCACACTATAGAGATCCACGCCAAATCATTAAACTTGCGGGACTAACATTACGTGAAAATTCCTCTGGGCAGCATAAAGGACAAAAACGCATTTCCAAAAGAGGCAGAAGAAGGCTTCGCGCCCTCCTTTTCCGGGTAATGATGCCGATGATTCGCCATAATGAAGCCTTTAGAAAACTACATGAGTATTACACAAGCCGTAAGGATAATCCGTTACGCAAGAAGCAATCTATCGTGGTACTATGCGGAAAACTATTAAAAGTGTTACATGGAATATGTACAAAGCACAAAGCGTTTGACGCTCAGCGAATGATGAAGGATATTCCTAGTCTCGCAGAGGCTATGTAAAGTTCTACATCCCCTTAACAGACCTAGACAACAGGATGACACGGAGAAGCTGGCAATATTTTTTCCATTCGACCTTGAGTCCCTATAGGAGCTTCGCTAGCCTCTGCCTTATGACTAGACCGAACGAAGGAATGTAGGCACATTGATGCCCAGAGACATGGGAGGGTACGTCATCATAAGCTACGCAGAGATCCATTGTGCATCACATAATTCTCCAACACTACTTACCACTATTATCCAGTAGTGACCGCGTAGCGTACCCATGTGTTGGGATAGATTAACATAATATAAAAATATTGTTAGGGAACGTGTCGAAAAATATTTTTTTGACACCCCACCAACGGGGTAAACCGTTGATAGATCAACATTTATAGAGGGAGGTTCACTATGACTATTGAGTTATGTACATTAGTTCCACATGTTCCAAGTATCTGCCATGAGGAAGCAGTACCGGATTTTCAAAGAAATATGGTAGAAGGATTAAAAGAGGTGGCAAAAGATATTGAAAGAATTGCTCCCGATGTCATTGTGTTAGTATCCTGCCATTGGCCATCTACTTTCTTCCATTATGTAGATTGCACACCTGAGCATAAAGGGATTTTAACAGCCTATGAAGCTCCCGATCTAATTAAGGATATTCCATATTATTATCCAGGAGATGCTGATTTGGCAAACCAGCTTGTGAAAGCTGGAGTGAATGCTGGTTTACAAGTACAAGGAGTAAATGATCCCTATTATATTTGGGATTACGGAACAGTTGTCCCACTAAGGTATCTTGTACCGAAAGAAGATATTCCTATCATTAATTTATCAGTTACTCTTGCTGCTAGTATCGAAGAAACATATAAATGGGGTCAAGAGATTGCTAAAGTCTTGCATGCAACCGAAAAAAAGGTCGTTTTTGTATCGAGTGGCGCTTTATCTCATAATTTAGTGCGCGGCCGACATAATAAGCCAACCGTTGCGGAACACTCTCTAGATAAGCAATTCATCGAGTTCGTAATGAGCAAAGACTATCAATCTGCTTACGAAATGTTACCTGAATATGCAAGGATGGCTAGGGTTGAGTCTGGCGGACGCCATCTAGCTATGTTGTTTAGCATGCTTCAAAAGGATGATGAGGTTGCATACTTAGCAGATGGGCAATCGTCTGGAAGTTGGAACGTATTATTAACCTTTGATTCCAAAAAGGTCGTAGGCTTGGAAGCAATGGAAGATAGTAAAGCGGTAAAGAAATAAATGTCTTTTAATTAGTAGTTGTGTAAGCGTTAACAACAAAAGGAAGGTGATTTTATGCGAACGAAAGTAGGTATCATTGGAGCGGGGCCAGCTGGATTAATGCTGTCCCATCTCCTGCATCTTCAAGGAATTGACTCGATTATTCTTGAAAATCGATCGAAGGAAGAAATTGAGGGGACGATTCGTGCAGGAGTGCTCGAGCAAGGTACAGTTGATTTGCTTAATAGTACAGGAATTGGAAGTAGGATGATGAGAGAAGGACATATTCACCATGGAATTGAACTTCAGTTTAATGGCCGCAGACATAGAATTGATATGAATGAATTGACCGATGGAAAGAAAATTATGCTTTATCCTCAACATGAGGTGATTAAGGACTTGCTTGAAGCTCGCCTAAAGGCTGGTGGAAAGATCTACTTTAACGTAAAAGATGTTCAATTCCACAATGTTGAGACGAACTCTCCAACTATTAGCTTCATACAGGAAAATGGGACTGAGGTAGAACAAATTGAATGCGATTTCATTGCAGGCTGTGATGGGTTTCATGGACCAAGCCGCCAAGCGATACCAAAAGAAGAAAGAGTGGAAAAACAAAAAATCTATCCCTTTGGTTGGCTAGGAATTCTTACCGAAACTCCACCAGTACATCCAGAACTTATCTATGTTCACCACGACCGAGGCTTTGCACTATTAAGTACTCGTACCCCTAAGATTCAACGCCACTACCTTCAAGTTGATCCAAAAGACGATATTGCGAATTGGTCAGATGACAGAATTTGGTCCGAGCTACATGCAAGGGTGGATACTTCAGATGGATGGAAAATGATTGATGGACCGATTATTCAGAAAAATATTGTTGCAATGAGAAGCTTTGTTTGTGAAACGATGCAGTATGGAAGATTATTTCTAGCTGGTGATTCCGCACATATTGTACCGCCAACTGGTGCGAAGGGGCTGAATCTAGCCGTGGCTGATATTCAAGTATTAGCAAAAGGAATCAGTGAGTTTTATCATGCAGGAAACGAAGAAACTTTGGAACGTTACTCTTCTATTTGTTTGCAAAGAGTATGGAAAGCCCAGCGATTCTCCTGGTGGATGACAACGATGCTTCATAGAAATGTTGAACAGACACCGTACGAATATGGAATTCAAATCGCTGAGCTTGACTATGTTACATCTTCCAAGGCGGCTGCAAGAAGTTTGGCCGAAAATTATGTTGGTTTGCCAATGGAGTTTAAAGGATTGGAATTCAACCAGCAAATTTTAAACTAATCTAATAAAATTAATGGGATGAAGAGGAAATTAAATTAGGAGATGGAAAATAATAATGTGGTTGTTAGGCAATCATTTTTTAGGTCGTGATTCTATTGATCACGCCTTTTCTGTTATGCAAAAAAAATGAGTTTTGAGTTCGTTTTAAAAATAATGTTGGAAATTGTTGATGGAAAAATCAAAAAAGATTCTATGGTTTTGTTGACAACACTGAATATTTGAACTATTCTAAATTTAACAAGAGTGTAATCGCTTTCAAAGAAATCCTACAATCGAATCCTACCAATTAATATGCATTACTTCTTCTACAGAGCTTGTATTTCCTACTTACTTTAAATGGTATATACCAAATTGACTTTTGAAAAGCTAAGGACAGAGCATTGAATTTTCCTATATAATGTAAATATATTTTTCAAAGTATTTTAACCATTTGAAGCAGGTGAGGGAATGTATAAAGGGGAAGAAGAAACACCTTTTTATCAACAATTAAAAGATAAAATCATTGATGATATTGAAAGCGGGAAACTAAAGCATGGAGATAAGCTCCCATCCGAGAGGGAGTTGGCTGAACAATATGGGATCAGTCGGATGACAGCAAGACATACGCTTTCCATTTTAGAAAGAGAAGGAGTAGTGGAACGAAGAGTTGGTGCGGGAACCTTTATTTCTAATTATAAAATTGAAATGGATTTTATTACTTTTAATAGCTTTACAAGAACGATGTTGGGCAGGGGGTTAACACCAAGTACTCAAGTACTTTCTATTAAAAGAAGTCCTGTAAAACCAGGTATAGCTAATAAGCTACATATTTCAGTAGGTGAAGAAATTGTGATCATTAAGCGTTTGCGGAATGTGAATGGAATCCCCATTTCTATTGAAGAATCCTTTATTCCCTATAAATTCTGTCCAGGCATTGATCTCCGAATTACAAACAATCATTCGCTTTATCAAATGTTAGAAAGTGAATATGGTATTACGCTAGTAAAGGCCAAAGAATATATGAAGGTGAAACTAGCAGAAGAAAGTGATAGTAAATTACTTAGAATTCGATCCGAGAGTCCATGTGTGTTACGTGAAGCTGTTGCCTACGATGACAAAGGCCAATCAATTGAATTTTCAACATCACTAACTAGAAGTGACATTGTTAGATTTTATTCCGAGTTACATCTGAAATGAGATTCATTTCAGGTTAATAAAAATGGTATATACCATTAAAAGACAAGGGGAGGGAAAGTAATGAGAGTCATTGGGGTTGGAGATAATGTAGTGGATAAGTATATGTATAAGAGAATCATGTATCCAGGAGGAAATGCACTTAACTTTAGCGTTTATGCTAAGCAACTTGGAGTAGAGGCATCTTATCTAGGTGTTTTTGGAGATGACAAAGCTGCAAATCATATTATTCACACGCTTAATGATTTGGAAATCGATATTTCTCATTGCCGACAGCATTCTGGGGAAAATGGCTTTGCTGCGGTCGATCTTGTCGACGGGGACAGAGTATTTATCGGAGGGAATGATGGAGGTGTGCAAAATTCTCATCCTATCATTCTCACACAAGAAGATTTGAATTATATCCAAACATTTGAATTGGCTCATAGCAGCATTTATAGCGGAATGGAGGGAGAACTACACAAGTTAAAGGAAACTGGTATTCGAGTATCTTTCGATTTTTCGACTGATTATAATGAAAGCGTTTTAAATGAGATTTGCCCTCATGTAGATATTAGCCTTCTCTCGTGTGGTCAATTACAAACAAATGAAATAAAAGACTTGTTAACACTCGTGTGTTCTTTAGGAAGTTCGATGGCTATTGGGACGATGGGTTCTAGAGGAGCAATGGTGTTTAACGGGACAAACTTTTTTGAACAGAAGCCCCATTATGTCAAACCAGTGGATACTCTTGGCCCAGGAGATTCTTTTTTCACGGCTTTTATCCTTGAGTACTTAAAAGGTTCACCTCCAGCTACTTACTGCTCGGTTTATTCATAATCATGGAGAATTTCCTGACTATGAACAATTTACAAAAGAATTAGCACTTCTCCCACAAGGAATCGTTCAAGCTGTTGAAGAATTTGATCCTCGTGCAGAGCAATTTGCCATTAAGCACAAAGATACCCAATACCATATGTTAGTCGGAGCAGGGAATCTTTGGGGCAATACTTACTCCTACGCTATGTGTATCTTAGAAGAAATGCAATGGATTAAATCAAAATCGATTCATGCAGCAGAGTTTTTCCACGGAACATTGGAGCTCGTGGAGGAAGATACAAGTGTCATCTTGTTTAAAGGGGAAGATGAAACAAGGCCGTTGGTAGATCGAGTAGAAAGATTTGCTGAAAAAATAACAAAAGAGTTATTTATCATTGATACAAAGGATTATCCGTTAGAAGGAATTAGTGAAAAGTTTCGAAAGTTTTTTGCTGTCAATGTAAACTGGGCATTAACTGGTCAGATTAGTGTGTATTTGGAAAGGGAAAGAAACCATCCTCTAGAGCTAAGAAGATATTACCGCAAAATGGAGTACTAAGGGGTGGAAAACATGTTTAACTTTGACAGAGATAGATTTCTACGAATTCAAAATGGGGCGATCGGTTTAAAAGATGAATTAGACGTAGTGATAGATGAAGTAGTCACAAAAGGAATAAAAAATGTATTTTTTGTTGGTACAGGTGGAGCCGCTATCATAATGTATGCGGCAGAACATATCTTAAAGAATCGCTCAACCTTACCGGCTTTTACAGAAATATCCTCTGAATTAATGGTTACGAATCACCAGCATTTAGGCGAACAATCTTTAGTTATTCTTCCGTCTTTATCAGGAACAATGAAAGAAACGGTGGAAGTGGCAAATTTTTGTAAGGAAAAGGGTGCCACCACTATTTGCTTGGTAGGTCATGCGAATACAGCACTTACTGAAGTGACAGATTATTCGTTTGTTAACTTTGCAGAGGATGACACATCTTGTGAATCATTCTATCTTCAATCTTTCCTCATTGCCTTTCGGCTAATGTATAAGAGACAGGAGTTGATTATCCACTCGATGGAATATCAGAGCCATTTAGACCGTTTGTATCGCCAATTGTGTTGGCAACTTTACTAGAAAGAATAAGCTGTCATTTGGAAGAAGTCAGAAACCATCCTCTCACGACAAGAAGATACTATAAAAAAGTTCCTTTCTAATTTTCCAAAAACTGTAGACATCCCTTTGTGTCTACAGTTTTTTATTTTTCATATCTCTTTATCTTATCGAAAAATTCTGTTAAAATCACTTATTAAAGCTACAAAGTAAATAATGTAAGGGGTTAATCGATGTTAAATTCAGATTTGGATACACGCTTAGAACCAAAAATTAAAGAATTATATCAGTTACATAAGGAACGATCGGCTAATATTGACTGGAGTTACCATGAGTTTATTCCGTGGGACAAGGCAATGTCCTTTAAGAGAGTGCCTTGGGATAAAAGCCAAGTGACTCTACCAGAAGCAGTTATTGTGGCGATTGAGACAGCATTGCTTACTGAAGTGAATTTGCCTTGGTATACATCTCATCTGGATTATACTTTTAAAAACTCTATGGAAGTAATTAATGATTTCGTTCGCACATGGACGGCAGAAGAAGACCAACACTCTAGTTTACTCGAAACCTATTTATTGGTGACTCGTAACGTGGATCCGAAACGATTACATGAACTAAGAAAGCGAATGGTTGAAAGTGGTTGGTTCCCTGACTTCACTAACCCATTAGCAACGATGGCTTATACTTCTCTGCAAGAGTTAGCTACTCTAGTGTTTTATAATAATGTCGCAAAAATTGCTAGTCCTCACGATAAAGATTTGGCAACCTTGCTAAGAAGATTAGCGAAAGACGAAGCTCTTCATTATGCGTTCTATCGTGATACGGTGAAAGCACATCTGGAACTTGATCCTAATTTCCTTGTATTTTTCGAAGATGTCATTATCAATTTCTCTATGCCAGGTGCCGTTATGCCAGATTTTAATGAGAGAATGAAAACAATCGCGCTAGAAGCGAATTATGGTCCATTACAATATTTTGATCAAGTCTTAGATGTGGTTGTAACGTATTGGGATATTGAAAACCTTCAGCCTACTACGGAAGAAGCGAAACAATCCCAAGCAAATATTATGAAATATCATGGGCGATTAAAGCGAATTAAAGAACGTCAATTAGCGAAAAAATAATAGCAAGAGGTAAGGAAGGATAAAATAATGACAACACAATGCGAGATATGTAAAAAAGAAACAAATAACAGAGTTAGTTATTTAGAGTTAGAAACTTGGGAGTTTGAGTTTCTAAAGAAGGAGAAAAAAACCTTCTATTCAATCTGCTTCCCTTGCTTTGACCAACATACCAATCAATTTATTGATAAAGAAACGGATCTAGAATTAAGAAAAAAACGTTTGTTATCCGTAAGTAAAGAAATTCAAGAAGAAATAGAAGAAATTCTTACGGTAGAAGTGTAATAAACCTAACCAGTTTCCATGACGAAACTGGTTTTTTTGTGTTGTTTTTCCTCGTGAACAAAATGAACAAAATGATTAATAAGTTTTTAATGTTGTTTAAATGTATAATTCAAAAAATGTTCAAAAGTTTTGTAAAATTAAGAAAACGCTTACAAAGGGGGATTCAAAATGTTTTCTTTTAAAAAAATATCAGCTTGTTTTTGTGCAGGAGTATTAGCGCTAAGCCTTGGTGCATGCAGTAGTGGTGAACAAACAGCAGGATCTGACAATAAGGAAAAGAGCTCAGGGTACCCTACAAAAGCTATTTCAGTAGTAGCACCATCAGGAGCAGGTGGTGGATGGGACTTAACGGCCCGCTCGTTAACGAAGGTGTTAGCAGCGACAAAGATTGTCGAACAACCGTTAACGGTAGAAAATAAGCCGGGTGGAGGCGGTGCTGTTTTTATGGCTGAATACGCTACCCAACAAGTTGAAAATAATGACATGCTATTTGTTAATTCTCCACCGATTATTATTAATAATTTGAAAAAAGAAGGAAATAGTCCATTCGGTTACAAAAATACAACACCTCTCGCACAATTAACGAAGGATTATGGAGCGATTGTTGTAAAAGCAGATTCAAAGTTTACAGACTTAACATCCGTTTTGGAAGAGGTAAAAAAGGATCCTAGTAAACTAACATTTGCAGGCGGTTCTGCACCAGGCTCCATGGATCACTTAATTTCTATTCTTCCCGCTTATAAATATGGTGTGGATCCGACAAAAGTAAAGTACGTGTCCTATGATGGCGGGGGAGAAGCGATCACGGCATTGCTTGGTGGAAATGCAGATGTAATTGGGACGGACGCTTCTAGTGTGAAGGAATTTTTAAGATCAGGTGATGTTCGAGTGTTAGCTGTTACTTCAACCGAGCGTATTGGCGGTGATTTCAAGGATGTGCCGACAGCGATTGAACAAGGAGTCGAAGCTGAGTTTACTATTTGGCGTGGGGTATTTGGTCCTGAAAAGATGTCAGAGGAAGCAAAAGCGTATTGGGAGTCAACTTTAGAAAAACTTGTAAATTCTCCAGAGTGGGAGAAGGAAGTAGAAACACAAGGCTGGGAAATGGAATATAAAAACACCTCAGATTTTACAAAGTTCTTAGAAGAACAGGAAACACAGGTTCAACAATTGTTAACGGCTTTAGGCATGGAGAAATAAATGGATTTAGGGGAGGAGTTGTCCTTCTCCCCCTAATTTTTTTTGAAAGGGGAGTACAAATGGATATTAAGTTCGATCGTATTGCATCTGTGCTGTTTCTCGCAATTGGAGTTTTGTTTATTATCGGTAGCCGAAATCTCGCTAGCACTTCGTATGGAAGTTCTGTAGGGCCAGATATTTTCCCTTCCATTCTCGGTGCCTTACTTGTCCTTTTAAGTATTCGTTTATTTTACGAAACTTTTGTGAAGATGGGTCATCACGGTGAAAAGGAGAAACTCCAATACAAGCCATTTCTTATCATCTTTGTTGCTACTCTTTTTTATATTTTGACATTAGAAACCATTGGGTACGTCATTACCACTTTTATCTTTTTATTTGTTTGTTTTCAGACAATGGAACGTACAAAATGGGTGAAGTCCCTCATCATTTCTGCTTGTTTTTCAGGCGTTGTGTATTTTTCATATGTACAAGTGTTAAAGGGAACTCTTCCTGGCTGGCCAATTTGGTTTTAGCTTGAAAGGGTTGTAGAGAGGAGAAGGGAAGTATGGACACACTTGATTATTTATTTCAAGGTTTCGGAACGGCGCTAATCTGGTATAATATCGCGTTTGCTTTTGTTGGAGTGTTAATCGGTACAGCTGTTGGTGTGCTGCCTGGCATTGGTCCGATGAGTGGGGTAGCACTGCTGATTCCAGTCACTGCATCCATTACGGGTGGACTTCCTCCGGAGCAAGCAGCTACAAGTGCAATCATTCTGCTTGCTGGGGTATATTATGGAGCGATGTATGGTGGTTCAACCACTTCCATTCTATTAAATACACCAGGGGAATCATCATCGGTTGTGACAACCTTGGATGGGTATCAAATGGCGAAAAAGGGGAGGGCGGGAAGTGCGTTATCGATTGCAGCGATCGGTTCTTTTGTTGCTGGTATCGTGACTCTTGTTGCACTCATTATGTTGGCCAAACCATTGTCAGCAGTTGCTCTCAAGTTCGGTCCTGCAGAATATTTTTCTCTCATGTTATTAGGTCTAGGGGCTGTTAGTGGTTTAGCAGGAAAATCTGTTACGAAGGCATTGATTATGACCATTTGCGGGTTACTGCTTGGGACGATTGGTATTGATAGTGTCTCAGGTATTGCTAGATTTACGTTTGATGTTCCTTGGCTCTACCAGGGAATTGAATTTTTAACGATAGCAGTTGGATTGTTTGCTCTTGGTGAAGTTTTCAAGACCATCTTAGAAAAAGAAGAAGATGAGGTAAATATTGCAAAAATTAATAATTTACTTCCTTCCAAGGATGAATTCAAGGAATCTGCTGGACCGATTGCTAGAGGTTCGATACTAGGTTTTTTTGTAGGAATATTACCAGGTGCTGGTGCGACACTCGCTTCCTTCTTTTCTTATATTCTAGAAAAAAAGATTTCTAAGAACCCTTCCAAATTCGGTACCGGATCCATTGCAGGGGTTGCAGCGCCGGAGTCTGCAAATAATGCAGCATCGGGTGGTGCAATGATTCCGTTATTAACGCTTGGTATTCCAGGTTCAGGCACCACAGCGATATTAATGGGTGCACTGATGATGTATAACGTCCAACCAGGGCCGTTATTGTTTGAAGATCACCCACAGGTAGCCTGGGGACTGATTGCTAGTATGTTTATCGGGAATATCATGCTTTTAGTTTTAAATCTTCCATTGGTAAAAGTGTTTGCGAAAATAATTCAAACACCTAAGCAATTCTTAATTCCTATTATTATCGCTATCTCCATTTTTGGTGTGTATGCGGTTCAAGTTTCCACATATGATTTATTGTTGTTACTAGGTTGTGGGATTCTTGGATACTTTTTAAGCAAGAATGATTATCCGATCGCACCCATAGTACTAGGGTTGGTATTAGGACCGATGGTTGAAAATAACCTTCGAAGAGCACTAACGATTTCTAATGGAGATTTCAGTGTATTTTTGACAAGGCCGGTTTCCCTAGCTTTTCTACTCATTACACTCCTTTGGCTAATCATTCCTTTCCTAATGAAAAGAAGAGGGAAAGAAGTTATTATTAACGTGGAAGGATAATTTATTTGAAATAGTTCGAAAACTCCTTTTCATAAGGAGTTTTTTTACTATAATGAGAATAGAGGTGTTTGGATGCGTTTACATACAAAGTTAATGCTCGGAATTTTTATTGTCATAGTTGTGATTGGAGGCATATTTGGGTACACCTTTAAACAAATCATGGAATCAAATCTGAAAAATGAAATGGGCTCTAAAGCGTTATCAGTGGCTCAAACTGTTGCAAATATACCAGAAATTCAAGAAGCCTTTGAGACAAAAGATCCGGCTACTATTATACAGCCCATTGCAGAAAAAATCCGAAAGCAAGTGGTGGCAGAATTTATTGTAATTGGGAACTTAGATGAAATTAGATATTCCCATCCGAACCCTATTCGTTTAGGGCAGAAAATGGTTGGAGGAGATAATAGCCGTGTTTTTAAAGGGGAATCAATTATCTCAGAGTCAACGGGGACATTAGGACCTTCACTCAGGGGAAAAACTCCTATTTTTCATAATGGAGAAGTCATTGGTGTAGTATCAGTTGGGTATCTCCAGACGGATATAGAGTTGAAGGTGGCAAAAATACAGAAAAAAATATTTGTGGTTACCTTTCTGATATTAATAGGGGGACTACTAGCGGCTCTTTTAATCTCTTTAAATATTAAAAAAGCTATGTTTGGATTAGAACCAAAAGAAATCGCCTGGATGTATCAGGAGAAACATGCCATTTTAGAATCAATTCATGAAGGAATTATAGCAATAGGTACAGATGGCAGGATCACAGTTGTAAATGAAACCGCTCATAAAATTTTACGAGTACCCAATGAGGTCTTACTTCGGGGGAAGAGAATTGAAGAGGTGTTAGAGAACACAAAGCTTCTAAGTGTGGTTCAGACAGGGAAGGCGGAATATGATCAGGAAATGATGATATTTGATTCGGTCTATTTGGCAAATCGAATTCCTATTCATAATAAAAAAGGGAACGTTATTGGAGCGGTTGCTAGTTTGCGGAACAAGTCTGAACTAGCACATTTACTACAGGAATTATCCCATGTAAAGGCTTATGCAGAGGGATTACGAGCACAAACACATGAGTACTCGAACCGTCTTTATACTTTGTTAGGGCTAATACAGTTAGGGTCATATAAGGAAGCAATTGATTTTATTTCACATGAAGTAGATGTTGCTCAAGGGTTCGTTCAATTTCTGATGAAAGAAATTCCTGACCCTATACTTGCTGGATTTATCCTTGGGAAAACAAGCTTGGCGAGTGAATGGAAAGTGAATTTCCTTGTTGATAGAGAAAGTAGCTTTAAAGATATTCCTGTTGAGATGAATCGAGATTCGCTAGTTACGATTATTGGGAACTTAATCAACAATGCTTTTGAAGCAGTAAGGGATAATGAAAAAGGAGAAAAAAATGTAACCCTGTTTCTAACCGATCTTGGGAAAGATCTAATTATTGAAGTCGAAGACAACGGAAATGGTATTGAAAGCAGCAAAAGTGATTTGATTTTTCGTGAAGGGTATTCAACCAAGAACAAAAAGAGTAATGCGGGTATCGGTCTTAGTCTCATTCATAGGGAAATGGAAGCACTTGGTGGAACCATTACTTATTCATCTCAAATAGGAGAGGGTACGATTTTTACCGTTGCGATACCGAAAAACAGGGGGAGTGAGAAATGAGGAACCGTGAGATCGAAGTGTTAATTGTCGAAGATGATCGTAGAATTGCTGAGATACAGCAGCGGTATATAGAACAAATTCAAGGGTTTCAGGTCGTAGGGATTGCTGCAAGTTATATAGAAGCGAGAACATTGATTGATATTTTGAAGCCAGATTTACTCCTGTTAGATGTTTATTTTCCAGATATGAATGGATTGGACTTGCTGAAAGAAACGAAACAGCTTGAAAAGCACACAGATGTGATCATGATTACCGCGACAAAAGAGTTAGATAAAGTGCAAGAGGCAATTAGTATTGGTGTGTTCGATTATATGATTAAACCTGTCGTCTTTGATCGTTTTAAACAGGCGTTGCAACGATATCAAGATTTCCACAATAAACTACTTTTGTTAGGAAAAGAAAATACGCTTATTACACAGCAGGAGGTTGACAGTCTATTACGGAAAGAAGTAGAAGTAACAAGTAACAATGATCGCTCGTATTTGCCAAAGGGAATCGACCCATTAACCCTTGAAAAAGTACTTGAAGTATTAGGAAAAGTAGGAGTGGGACTAACAGCAGAAAGCGTGGCAAAAGAAATTGGAGTTAGTAGAACCACAGCCCGCCGTTATTTAGAGCATCTAGTATCAGTAGAAAGAATTGAAGCTGATTTAGCCTACGGAACAGTGGGTCGTCCTGAACGAGTGTATATTGTAGAGAGATAGATTGATATGAACCCTCTTCCTAAAATGGGAAGAGTTTATTTATGGGCAGGAGAGACTTATGGACTAGTAGTTTAATAATATATCCATGGTGAATAGCGGAATTTGTCGAACAATTTCCTTCGTATATCGAACTAAATTCCCTGTTTGTTATCCGAATATTCTGTTATGTTAACTTGGTAGTCTATTATATACATAGAAGGGATGATTTTATGAAGAAGCGATTTACGGCTTTACTAGGATTCTTACTAGTTTTAGCCCTATTCACACAGGCTGCTTTTCCTGTTCTGGCTACTGAAACAGTCGAAGCCTACGATGTGATAGAGTTAGAGACTACTAGGTCTTTATTCTCACTCACAGAGGTTAGAACAGTAGAAGTTCAAGCGGATTTTGGAGAGAATGTTGATTTAAGTCAACTAGAGTTTCAATTTGGAGGGAAGAGCCTCTCTGAATGGAAAAAGTGGACAAGTGGGACAACTTATAATGAAGATCCTTTTATTAAGGTGATCGAAGAGCCACATTTTGTTGATGGCACAACAACCATCAAGGCAACATTAGAGTTTGGTCTTCTTTATAATAGAGACAATCTCTCGAACCGTACGATTCGTACGCAATATCAACAATTTATTGGAGAATATGAGTTAGCGTTAATAAATCCTGCTAGCCAAACAAAGGCCGCTAAAACCGTCAAACTAAATGTATATGATCAATTTCATTTCTATGAAGAATTAAAGCCAACTATTGACCAAGTATTTGAGGAAGCAAATGCAGCAAATGACCGTTATCTTGAATACCAAAGTTTAGGTAAAACCGTACAAGGTCGTGACCTTCATTTTGTTATTTTAGCAAGAGATCAAGCCGCAGTTGATAAGTATTTAAACGAAACTTTACCTACGGCCTTAGAAAATCCTGATTCATTATTAGAAAAGCTTGAAAATGGAACAATGGGAGACTATCAAGTTCCTGTGTGGATAAACAATATTCACCCTGATGAAGTGGAGGGTGTGGATGCACAGGTTGAGTTATTTAAGAAATTTGCCCTTGAAGAGGAAGTCACTTTTAATACGGTTGTTGACGATCTGGAACAACCTGTGACTTTGAATGTGGATGAGGTTCTTGATGATGTTATCTTCCTTTATATGTTTACAAATAACCCTGATGGCAGAGTTCTTAACACAAGAGCTAACGCTAATGGACTTGACTTGAACCGTGATAATCACTATCAAACTCAAATCGAAACACAGGAAGTAACACAAGAGATTGCGAAGTGGACTCCACTTTCATTCCTTGATATGCATGGATATGTAAGTGGCTTCTTAATTGAACCAACTACTCCTCCACATAACCCGAACTTTGAGTATGATTTACTTTACGGCAATATGATTGAGCAAGCCCACGCGATGGGGAAAGCAGGGATTAGTAATTCTGCATATAACTCTTATGAAATTCCAGCTCTAGACTACGGTGATGGTTGGGACGATATGACTCCAGCCTATACTGCGATGTATGCGATGCTACACGGTTCACTTGGCCACACTATTGAAACCCCAGCATTAAGTCAAAATGGATATGATGCGATGTATGGGACAGGTCTTGGAGCAACGCTTTATGTTACTGAAAACAAAGATGAATTGTACAAAAACCAGCTTGAAATTTTTAAGCGTGGTGTAAATGGGGAAGACAATCGTGCTGTGGATGAATACTTTGTCAATGCTAACGGAGAATCTATAGGTCGTGTAAGAGGAGATAATGTTAACTTTTTCCCAGAATATTATGTAATCCCAGTTGATATTGCAGGGCAAAAAAATACTTTGGAAGCAACGAAAATGGTAGAGTATTTACTTCGTAACGGTGTAAAGGTCGAACAAACGACAACAAATACAGAAGTAAATGGTGTTACTTATCCAAAAGGAACGTTTGTCGTTCCAATGGACCAAGCAAAACGTGGATTGGCCAATGCGATGCTTTATAAAGGTGATGATGTATCGGACTGGGGAGCGATGTACGATCCAATCGTTGTAAACTTCCCGGCTTTAAGAGGGTTTGATATTAATGAAGTTCGAGTGTCCAATGCTTTTGAAAACAAAACGACAGAAGTAGAAAATCTTACATTACCAACAGGTGAAGTGGTTGGTAAAACACCAAAGCAAGTATTATCAAACACGAATAATGATACTGTGAAACTAATAAATGAGCTATTAAGAGACGGTAAAGTCGTAGAAAAAGCAATGGAAACAAAGGGCAAGGTGAATAAAGGCGATTATATTGTGAGCACAAAAGATTTAGCTGGATATGCTGACTATTACTACGAAGCTTCACCAGTTGGTACGACTCAAAATGTAAAAACAGAAAAATTAACACTTCCTAAAGTGGCTGTTACAGGGTCATCCCAATTAATCTTCTCATTGAAGGAATTAGGATTTGAACTAGTTAGTCAAGCGGAAGCAGATGTAATTGTAAGTGATAGTGGTGCCTTTAATGCTAATAGCCTTGCAGGGAAAGCGTATGTTGGTATGGGTATTAATGCGCTCAATGCGGTGAAAAATAGCGGTTTGCTATCAGGCTATGAGTGGGATTACACAAGTGCAGGTCACGAAGGACTGTTAAAAGCAAAAGTAAATGATCATCTATTAACTTCTGGTTATCAGTCCGATGAGCTACTATATACAACCAATGGAGCGTGGATTACTTCCGTTCCTAAAGAGGCAGAGGTACTTGCAACTGTAAGTAGCAGTGATGATTTCTACGTTGCTGGCTGGTGGCCAGGACATGAAGAGGCAAGGGGGCAAACACTTGCCTTTACACAAAATCTTGAAGACACGAACATCACCTTATTTGCAAATGATTTAGCTTTTAGAGCACATACACAGCATAGCTTCCGTCTCTTAGCTAACAGCATTTTTGCTTCGGTTGGATCCGAGGTTGCGAAGAAGGGTAAAGGCTCTGTGAAGGATAAAGTTACTAAGAAGAACAAACAAGTTGAACCGTCCTTCTTTGAAAAAGGAAGAGATAGAGAATAGAAACATAAACAGGAAGGTTCTCAATCTAAGGTTGAGAACCTTCCTATTTATTAATTAATGAAAATTTCTAATAATGTGATAATATAACGGTAATTGAGTAAGTGAAGGGAGAAACAAGATGGTATTACATATGAAAGATGTTTCGTTTATTAGAGGGGAAAAATGGATATTACAGCATATAAATTGGAACATTCATGAAGGGGAGAACTGGGTTTTATTTGGGTTAAATGGAGCTGGAAAAACCGCATTGCTTAATATAATAAATGGTTATTATTATCCAACAAAAGGGAAAGTCAGCGTGCTAGGAAGAGAATTCGGGAGAGATCCTATTGGTGGTGAACTACGAAGGCATATTGGTTTTGTATCTTCTTCTTTACAACAAAAATTCCATCCTGGGGATAATGCCTTTGAAGTCGTATTAAGTGGTGCGTATGCCTCTATTGGTCTTTACGAAACACCATCAGATGAAATTAGAGAAAAAGCCATCACTTTATTAAAGGAGCTTGGTTGCATCCATTATGCGAATCGTAACTATGAGAATCTCTCACAAGGTGAAAAGCAAAGAGTTCTTATCGCACGTTCTTTAATGTCAAATCCGTCTCTATTAATCCTGGATGAACCTACGAATGGCTTAGACTTCATTGCAAGAGAAGAATTTTTAGAAACAATTGAGGAAATTGCTAAAAAAGAAAATGCACCAACGATGGTTTATGTCACTCACCATATTGAAGAAATTTTGCCTGCATTTAATAAAACATTGCTATTAAAAGAAGGGACTGTTTTTTCAGCAGGAGATACGAATGAAATGATTTCAAGTTCTAAATTGTCTCAGTTTCTTAGTTTGGATGTAGAAGTGTTTTGGAAGAACGGTAGACCATTGGTTTCTAAACGTATAACAAGTGAAAAATTATTCTGAGCCGTCATAACTAGACAGGCTCTTTTTTATTACCACTTAGTTAGGAATAAAATTCAAATGGTAGAAAAAACTAAAAAAAATGTGTGTGAAGGAGCTCTTACCTTGAAGACGATTAAGCCGATTAAATTGGGGTCAACTAAAACGAGTGCAAAGGAAAAATTAACATCTGCAGAAATGGGGAAACTTTGGGCAACATATTCTGGTAACAGTATGTCAAAATGCATAATAAGCTATTATCTCCAACATGTTGACGACAAAGATATTAAAGTCTTATTAGAGAATGCACTAAACTTGTGTGAAGATTTTATGAGAGCAAGTAAAGAGATTTTAGATAAAGAAGGCTTTCCGTTGCCTATTGGGTTTAGCAAAGAAGATGTGAATTTGGGGGCTCCAAGATTATTTGAAGATGAATTTTATGTTCATTATTTGAAATATGCTGCAAAAGCAGGGATGAGTATATATAATGTTGCCATCCCACTTGTTTATAGAGACGATGTTAATGAGTTTTTTACTTACTCGTTGAAAGCAACAATCGATTTTATGAACCAAATCAAAGAAGTACTAATGAATAAAGGATTTATTTTTAAGCCACCCTTAATCCCGTACCTGAAAAAGTTGAATTTGCGCATAAGGATTTTTTAAACGGCTACTTAGGACATGTACGACCTTTACACGCATTAGAAATCACCCATTTTTACGATAATATTGAAAATAATGTAACCAGTAAGGCATTGATTGCAGCATTTGCACAAGTAGTAAAAGACGAAAAAATTCGTGAATTGTTTCAAAAAGGTAGAGACATGACGACAAACAATATTGAGAGCTATATGAAAATGTTACATCATGAAAATTTACCTTCACCTTCTTTCCTAGATCATTTAGTGACAACATCTACATTCTCTCCTTTTTCAGATAAGCTAATGTTATTTCACAAGATGGATATGTTTTCAATGAAAATGAGAGCATTTGGAAATTCGGTAGCCGTTAATGGCAGACATGACGTAGGGCTTCTTTATACAAAATCTTTAATGAAAATTTCAACATTTGTAGAAAGTGCTGCAAGAATCATGATTGAAAAGGGATGGATGGAACTACCCCCAAAAGCTGTTGATAGAGATAATCTCAATAAAATAGGAAAAAGTTACGGACAGGATGAAACGTTAAATTCAAATTGAAGGGGTATTGGTCCAAGAGGATTAATGCCTTTTTTTATAGAAGCATTAGTGTAAGATATGAAGGATTTTAGAATACTAACTATTCATCTATTTATTAAAAAAAAAAGGGGATTGGTTGATCATCATGTAAGAGAAATAGTAACAAGATAGATGTCCCCTTTTTTTACTAGTAATGACATTACTTGCCATCATTCCTAATAATCGATATATGCTTGGGTAATAAAAAACCGAAAGTTAGAAGGAAAACGAAAATGGAAATAGACCAATGCCATCCTTTGTATTTCATATATCCAGAATGGATCATCCCAAATTCTATTAAGAGTGATAGAAAAGTAAAACCAATCGTCAATTTCCATTTATTTTTCTTTGTTAGGTAATTTAAGTAAAGAATGGAAAGTGAGGTGGGTATAAAGGTATAACTGAGAATATCTCCAATGAAATGCTTATAATTACAGGAAACCATAAGCCCTTTGCTCCAAAATCTAAATTCTCAATAATTTTCTGCATTTTATATACTCCTTATTAAAGTTAGACTTATTTTTTCTCAAGGAAAACTATATATACTTTCTTATTTCGTCTAATATATTTTTTTATGATAGACACTTCGGATTATAAAATACTAAAGAGCCCAACAATAAATCGTTGGGCATAGTCACTGTTATCTAGTTGTTTCCCTATATTTTATATCTTTAATTTGTTCGGTTTTATTATCAAAGGTAATATCAACAAACACACCGAATTCTTTATTGTCTGTTTTTAACCAAAGTTTGAATTTTTCTGTTGAGTATTTAGGTCCCTTTTCTCTGCCGATGTGAAGATAATCAATAATATTAGCTTGAGGATATTTTTCTTTTGTCTTCTTCATGGCTACCTGACCCCATTTAGCATAAGGAGGAGCTTGTTGTTGTGCTAATGCCACCTCATTAGTTTCAGAAGGATATTCTCCAAACAAGAATAAGCCGAATAGCAACTGAATGGATAGTATAAAGTTCATGATCAAAACCTCTTTTTTAGTCTTTTTACGATATGGTGAAATTTTTATTCATTATCTAATGTATTATAGCTTTCCATCTTTGTAAGCCAATAAGCAGTATAGTAAAGTGTTAAAAAAATAATAAAATCATACAAAGTGGACCAATTTTTAGGGTTATAAAAATCAATAGCATTAAAGAAATTCATTCCTCCAAAAGCAGCAAGGGCTGAGAAAAGAGCTCCCTTTAATAGTGGATTCATTTTTGGTTTGATTTGTAGTGCAAACATAACCCCAACAGGTGCTAAAGAAAAGTGGTAGGGCAAGAATAAAAAAGGTGCTAAAGGGAGGATGACCATTGGATACGACCAGAGGCCTAAAGATAAAGCAGCAAGGTCAATTGTTAGTGACAATATGATCGTCAACAAACCACCTAAAAGCAAGCGGCCACTACTATCTTTCTTCCTGAAAGCAAACCAAGCAATCCATGGAATAATAAATAGGGCGATACCTAACCACCATTGCCAAGTAGAGACAAATTCTTCCGATACTATTTTTGCAAATAAAGAACTAATCTCAGTGAACTCGTTATAAGCTTTTTCTGATTAATCGAGCCCATTCTTAAATGCCATATCCTAACAACTCCCGAAAGAAGTAATAATATATTTTTTTTCATCCTGTAGTAAATTATGTATGGGTATTTACAATGGAAAATTAAGTTAGGTGGGAATCATCCATATGAGAATTAGAACTGTTGGTACGTGGGACGATGAACTTTGGCAGGACGCAAGGCCTCTTTATTCGGAGGCATTCGGAGAAAAGGGAGCCAAACCGGTTCATATTATTAGAAATATGTTTGCACAAGGAATTGCCGAGCTTCATGTAGGGTACAACGAGTCAAGAGCGGTTTCTATGGCACTTACAGGGAAGTTATTATCTGATAAGGTGATGATCATCGATTATCTAACTGTATCTAAAAAAGAAAGAGGTAATGGGTTTGGTAAACACTTTGTCGATTACCTACGTGCGAAAACAGCTGCTGAGGGGTATGAGAAATTAATTATTGAAGCAGAATCAGAGGCTACACCAGCTAATAGAAGAAGGATCCACTTTTGGCAATCATGCGGCTTTTTCCTCACAGAGTATGTCCATCATTACATCTGGGTGCCGGAAACATACCACGCCATGTATGCTCCACTCAATGGTGACTCAAGAATAGTAACTGGGGAAGAACTGTTTACGTATATCAATACCTTTCATCGGCTATCGTTTCGTGGTGGAGGGAAAAAAGAAGATTAGGGGGTTTTACTTAGCTTTAAACAAATTTTTTGAGAAAGATAAAAAATCATATAAATTAACCAGTATCTTGAAATAATGATATGTTCAAACATTAACGATTTCTTTCCTGTATAAGTATGCGAATTAACTATATTGAAAGATGCAAAATTAAGCTGGATTTTTGCGTAATAAAAGGCTTTAGGCGTAGGTGTTTTCATTTTTTTTGCCTGAAATAATTTATAATTATCAGATAATACTAGATATTTTAATCTATAATTCATTATAATAGACTATAATAGGATTAATAATTAATCAGACTAGGTGTGTTCATAAGTAGCGCTCACATCCTTTCTGTGAATTTAGGATATAGATAAGGAAGGTAAAAATGAGAAAAAGAGAAACTACATCAGACGTTTTCTTAATTGGTGCCGGAATCATGAGCGCTACATTGGGAACACTTCTGAAAGAATTAGTACCAGAATGGAAAATTACAGTGTTTGAAAAGCTCTCGAAAACTGGAGAGGAAAGCTCAAATGAATGGAATAATGCGGGTACAGGACATGCCGCCCTTTGTGAGCTAAACTATACGGTTGAAAAGCCGGATGGATCTGTAGATATTAGTAAAGCCATAAAGATTAATGAGCAGTTTCAGATTTCTATGCAGTTTTGGTCTTATCTTGTAAAAAACAGGCTGATACATAATCCACAGGATTTTATCATGCCACTACCTCATATGAGTTTAGTGCAAGGAGAACAAAATATAGAGTTTTTAAAAAAGCGATTTGAAGCGCTGATAAATAATCCATTATTCCAAGGAATGGAGTTTTCTGAGGATCCAAAAAAACTAATGGAATGGATTCCTCTAATCATGCAAGATCGCTCAACCGATGAGCCTATAGCCGCTACAAAGATTGACTCTGGTACCGATGTTAACTTTGGAGCGTTAACACGCATGCTGTTTGCCCATTTAGAGAGTAAAGATGTGCAATTAAACCATAACCATAGTGTACTTGATATAAAACGTACGAACGATGGATTGTGGAAGTTAAAAGTCCGCAATCTCGAAAGTGGCATGGTTGAACATCATACAGCCAAATTCGTCTTTATTGGGGGCGGAGGAGGAAGCCTGCATTTACTTCAGAAATCCGGTATTCCAGAAGGAAAACATATTGGAGGTTTTCCTGTAAGTGGAATTTTTATGGTCTGTAATAATCCAGCTGTTGTAGAGCAACATCATGCAAAAGTGTACGGAAAAGCGAAGGTTGGGGCTCCGCCAATGTCTGTACCGCACTTAGATACAAGGTTTATTGACAATAAAAAATCTCTATTATTTGGACCGTTTGCTGGCTTCTCACCTAAGTTTTTAAAAACAGGTTCTGTATTTGATTTAGTCACTTCTGTTAAGCCGGATAATCTCTTAACGATGTTGGCTGCAGGGGCAAAAGAAATGTCTTTGACAAAGTACCTGATTCAGCAAGTAATGTTATCAAAGGAACAACGTATGGAAGAGTTACGTGAGTTTATTCCAAATGCCAAGAGTGAAGATTGGGACTTGGTAGTTGCAGGCCAGCGTGTACAAGTAATAAAGGACACAGAAGTTGGAGGCAAAGGAACGCTCCAATTTGGTACAGAAGTGATTACTGCAGAAGATGGCTCTATTGCAGCATTACTTGGAGCTTCACCTGGTGCTTCAACGGCCGTTCACGTCATGTTAGAGATCATGAAAAAATGCTTCCCACAACATATAAATGAATGGGAACCAAAAATCAAAGAAATGATCCCTTCTTATGGTCTGTCACTAATGGAAAACCCAGACCTATTAAGAAGAATTCATCATTCAACTGCAGAAACACTGGGTCTAACTGAGAAAGAACCAGTTTTTAGTTAATAAATCTATACTGAATCTCTAATCTATTTTGATTAGAGGTTCTTTTTAATTAATCGCACGTAGCGTTTCTTTATTTAATTGAATAAATGGACCTACAAAAATTTAACAACACAGGAAGAAAACGTATGTTCGGTATGGTATAATAGAATAGACAATAGCATAGTTGCAGGGTGGGGCGGTTGAGCCTTCCTTATGGGAGGTGACAAGCGTGGATTTAGATTCAGCAATGTTCGTTATCGCATTGGTAACTCTAATCGTACTTTTAATTGAAAAAATAAAAAAGTAAAACCCACCCTGTATCTTTGGCCGGAACAGGTGGGCTTTACTTTGTAAAGAAACCGTATTGTTGATTGCCAATCGCACATTCTGCGATTATGCATTGTTAAAGGTAAGCGTGTGTTTATAGCACATGCTTATTTTTAATATATGGATGATCTCCCTATATTATAGACTAATTTTAGTGAAAAATAAATTAATTATAATATAATCTAATACTTTCTTATAAGAATATGTGATGGAATTTTGATGCGCTGCAGTCACTACATATTTCCAATAATGATGTACATCCTACTACTAAATAATAGGAACTAGGAGGAGTTACAGTGAACCTAGATAACATCATTATTGCCCGAGAGAAGATGAAGGGCATTGTGCATGAAACTCCTTTGGATTACTCCAAAACGTTTAGTGAACTTGCTCAAAATGAAGTGTATTTAAAGTTAGAGAATCTTCAAAAGACAGGATCCTTTAAGGTAAGGGGCTCTTATAATAAGCTCATTTCTTTATCAGAAGAGGAATTAAAAAAAGGAGTGGTAGCTGCATCTGCTGGTAACCACGCTCAGGGTGTTGCCTATTCTAGTCAAATGCTTGGGATTCCATGTACGATTGTCATGCCAAAGGGTGCACCGCTCAGCAAAGTGCTTGCAACAAGGCAATACGGCGCTGAGGTAATATTAGAGGGAAATGTGTTTGATGAAGCCCTTGCTTACGCTTTAGAGCTGAACGAAAAAAGAGGTGCGACATTCATTCACGCCTTTGATGATGAGTCAGTTATCACAGGTCAAGGAACAGTGGGGCTAGAGATTCTTGATCAGCTTTCTGAAGTAGAGGCGGTTATTTGTCCAGTTGGCGGTGGGGGGCTGATTGCTGGTGTCGCTATGGCTGTGAAGGAAAAAAATCCTAATATTGCTGTATATGGTGTTCAAACCATAGCATGTCCTAGTATGAAGCAATCTTTATTGGAACAGAAGCCTGTTGCCCTAAAATCTGCACCAACTATGGCAGATGGTATTGCTGTACAAAAACCGGGTGCAAAAAATTTTGAAATTGTGAAGAAATATGTCGATGATATTGTGTGTGTAGACGAAATGGAAATTGCACGTACGATGCTCTTACTTTTAGAAAGAAATAAATTACTAGTTGAGGGGTCAGGGGCTAGTTCACTTGCGGCATTAATATATAAAAAAATAAGTATAACCAATAAAAAAGTAGCTGCTGTTTTAAGTGGAGGTAACGTCAACGTTCATTTTATATCTAGGATTATTGAACGGGGACTTGTTGAGTCAGGAAGGTTTGCGAACTTTTCTATTATCTTAAAGGATAAACCTGGAGAGCTTCAACGGGTGGTCAGCTCAATAACGGAATTAGACGCCAATATTCAAGATGTTCATCTTCATCATATGGGGAAGAATATTTATCCTGGCTATGCACAACTCGATTTATCGGTTGAAACAAAAAACAATGAGCATATCGCAGAGCTGTTTGGTGTTTTAAAAGAGAAAGAGATTCAAGTAACGATGGAATCATAAGTTACTTTGTAAATAGGGGCCTGCTTTAACGGATGTTCGCTAAAGCAGGCTTTTTAATTTTCTTCTAAAACGATACTGCTTACCACTCTTTCTTCTGTATCCTTGGCAATCTTCGTTTTGTATTCTAGATTTTCGTGATAGTTCATTTTGAAAATACAAGAATAAAGGATATCCAAAATCAAGTGAATAGAGTTGTTGGTTGAATAGTAACCAATTTTTGAATACATTTTTTCACGAGTAGAAATGTATAACATACAATCTGAATAGTTTTTTAAACTGTTTTCGCTAAGACTTGTTAAAGAAATAATAGGTGTTTTTCTGTCCCTCAATACCTTGGCAATTTTTATAACCTCGTCCGATTCACCAGAATACGAGATTAAAATCGCTGTGTTTTTAGTGGTAGAATTGTTTGCAACAAAAATTTGTTCTTCAGGAACATTCATTATTTCCACATGACGATTAATACGCAGCATTTTGTGCTTGAAATCAAACGCCATTAAAAGTGAATTGCTTATTCCATATATATTAATGGTATCAGCCTTAGCTAGTAGCTCCGTCGCTTTTCTTAATTCCTCATTTTTTAAAAGTGCCAATGTATCTTCAACCGTTTCAGTTGCTAAATGGCCAATTTTTGAAGCGATGCTCATTAAGCTATCTTCTGGTTCAAAAGGGAAATTGGGATCAATATTTGAAAAATGCTGGTTTAAATAGTGGATCTCCTCAATGTATTTCTCTTTTAACTCATTCCAGCCACTAAAACCTAATTTTTGTGACAAGCGAACAACAGTGGAAGGGGAAGTGAAGGTAGCTTGAGCTAAATCCTTCGTTGACAAGTGCTGGATATTTTCTTTTTCTTTTAATATGTATGTGGCAAGTATTTCTTCGGACTTTGATAAAGTGTCCATTGATTCAAGCTTATTTGAGATGATCATAATGTGATTACTTTACTCCTTTTTAAAAAGGCATTTCATTATTTGATTAAAAAAGGTAGAAAAAAATAGAATGCCATTCTAATCTGCTTGGAAAGTCTTTTACTCCAAATATTCTTCCTATACTATATCACTATAAGTTAGAGAATGAAATAAACATAGAGCTTATAGGCTGTTTAGTTTCGGGCATGATAAGCGAAGTGATTTTTAATAGAAAACGGAGGAACAGATCATGGCATTTCAAGAGAACTTTTTATGGGGCGGAGCAGTTGCAGCCCATCAAGTAGAAGGTGGATGGAATAAAGGTGGAAAAGGCCCGAGTGTGGCTGACGTGATGACTGCTGGAGCACACGGTGTCCCAAGACAAATTACGGATGGAGTTTTAGAAGGAAAGTTTTATCCTAACCATGAAGCCATTGATTTCCACGGCAATTATAAAGAAGATATTGCTTTATTTGCAGAAATGGGCTTCAAATGCTTCCGTACAAGTATTGCTTGGACACGTATTTTTCCAAAGGGTGACGAAGTGGAGCCAAATGAGGAAGGCTTACAATTTTATGATGATATGTTTGATGAGCTATTAAAGCACGGAATTGAACCTGTCATTACATTAAGTCACTTTGAAATGCCTTATCATTTAGTGAAGGAATACGGTGGTTGGCGTAACCGTAAAGTGATTGAATTCTTTGTACACTATTCGAAAACGGTCATGGAACGTTACAAAAACAAAGTGAAATACTGGATGACTTTTAACGAAATCAATAACCAAAAAAATACAGCCAATCCTCTATTTGTTTGGACCTGCTCTGGTGTTCAATACAAGGAAGGCGAAAACAGAGAGGAAGTCATGTACCAAGCGGTTCACCACGAGCTTGTTGCAAGTGCACTAGTGGTGAAAGAAGGACACAAGATTAACCCTGACTTCCAAATTGGGTGTATGGTTTCGTTCGTACCTATTTACCCATTTTCATGTCATCCTGACGATATGATGCTGCAAGTTGAATCGATGCATGACCGTTGGTTCTTTGCGGATGTACATGCAAGAGGACATTACGGTGCCTATGCCCTAAAAGAGTGGGAAAGAAAAGGTTATAACATTAAAATGGAGCCTGAGGATGCACAAATTCTTGCCGAAGGAACAGTGGATTATATCGGATTCAGTTACTATATGTCTGATGCAGTAAAAAGCGGTGTAAATCAGGTAGATGAAAATGAAGTGGTGGGCTCTAGCTCAAGTGTTAAAAACCCATTCGTTAAAGCATCCGATTGGGGCTGGCAAATTGACCCAGTTGGTTTAAGATATTCTCTAAATCAATTATGGGAAAGATATGAACTTCCATTATTTATCGTTGAAAATGGCTTCGGTGCTGTTGATGTGAAGGAAGAAGATGGAAGTGTCAATGATGACTATCGTATTGACTACCTACGCACACATATTCAAGAAATGGAGAAAGCCATCACACTAGATGGAGTTGAGTTAATGGGTTACACTCCATGGGGCTGTATTGATTGTGTATCTTTTACAACAGGTGAAATGAAAAAGCGCTACGGTTTTATCTACGTTGACAAAGACAACGAAGGTAACGGAACGTTAGCAAGATCCAAGAAAAAGTCTTTTGACTGGTATAAAAATGTTATTGCTACAAATGGTGAAGAGCTATAAAAAAGGAAAAACTGACTTTTGGTTTGATACCAAAGTCAGTTTTTTAGTTATGATAGCAATGTATATATTCCCTACATTATTTTTGAACTTTTCTAGATAAAAGGGCGGCGTGACCTAATATGATTCCAGCAACAGCAGCAGCGGTCAGAGTAATAAAAGCAGGTGGGATATTCTCGTAAATGGGTCTGAAAATATTGGTGAATCCAATAACAAAACCAAAGATTCCTATTAAGGTAGTAAAAATCGTAAATTTCATACTCCGAGTGGGAATACTTAGAATAGCACTACCGATCAACCCCATAAAAAAGATCGCAAAGATGAAATAGTCACCTGACAGTCCAACAATTAATCCGCCTATTCCGAAGCCTAGAGCGCCTAAATACCGAATATTCACCTTCAACCCTCCCTAAATTTCCCCTTAGGATATATATATTCATATTTGTGGAAGAAGGTTTTTGAATTGTCTAACATTCCAGAAAATACATGGTGAATAACTCTAATAAGGATTGTGCAATATAATCTATACCTGTTTAGCACACTTCTGGAGGGTAATAAAATGCAATGGTATATGAAAGTTTTAAAAAATTACGTTGGATTTCAAGGAAGAGCTAGGAGAAAAGAGTACTGGATGTTTTTCCTATTTAATTTTCTCTTTACCATGTTGTTCTCAATGATTGAAATGATGCTCGGTCTGGGAGGAATTCTTTCCGGGATATACGGATTAGCTGTTTTGCTACCGTCACTAGCTGTTAGTGTACGCCGCCTGCATGATATAGGAAGGACAGGGTGGTGGATGCTGCTCTCCTTTATTCCTGTAATCGGATTAATTGTACTTCTAGTATTTGCAGTTTTTGACAGCCAGCCAGGTGAAAATAAATATGGACCCAATCCAAAGGGCTACTAACAAGAGTAACCACCTATATTGAATAGGTGGTTACTTATTGTTTTTCCAAGGTATTTAAATTTCAATAATAACCGGTAAAATCATCGGTTTTCTCTTTGTTTGAGTAAACAAGTAATGGCCAACTGATTTTTTGATGTTTTGTTTCATAACATTCCACTGTCGAACGTTTTCTGCTTGTAAATCATTAATCGTTTTTTTGGTCAAACGATTGATTTCTCTAATTAAATCTTCGGAATCCTTAACATATACAAAACCTCTGGTGATGGTGTCAGGACCTTGGATGATTTTTCGATCTGCTTTACTTAGGGTAATGACAATAACGACCATTCCATCTTCAGACAGCTGTCTTCGGTCTCTAAGGACAATTTCTCCTACATCTCCCACACTTACTCCATCAACATACGTATCCCCGTTTGGTATGCTACGTGTTTGAACTGCAACTCCATTCTCAATATCAACAACATCACCATTTTTTATAATAAAACTGTTTCCTTTTTCTACACCAACGGACTCGGCTAATAATCGGTGATGGTGAAGCATGCGGTATTCCCCATGGATAGGGATAAAATAAGTAGGCTTCATTAAGGTAAGCATGAGTTTAAGATCCTCTTGATATCCATGTCCTGACACATGCATTCCGGTTGTGCTTCCAGATCCATAAATCACCTTTGCTCCGAGTTGGAATAGATTATCAATAATTCGCGAGACATCCTTTTCGTTTCCAGGAATTGGAGAAGCGGCTAATATGACTGTATCTCCAGGATAGATCACCATATCTCGATAATTCCCAGTAGATAATCTGGAGAGGGCAGCCATTGGTTCACCTTGGCTACCGGTACAAAGAACAGCTACTTTTTCTGGCGCCAATTCGTTTGCCGATCTAGCATCAATGATCATCCCCTCAGGAATAGTTACATATCCTCGTTCCATTGCCACCTGCACAACATTCACCATGCTACGTCCAATTAATGCAAGTTTGCGGTTCGTTTTAATAGCTGCATCTACCACTTGTTGAACACGATTTACATTGGATGCGAAGGTGGAGACGAAGATCTTTCCATCTGCACGCAGAAAAGCCTCATCCATATGATTTCCTACCATTTCTTCTGAAGGAGTTAATCCTTTTCTTTCAGCATTTGTACTTTCGGAAATTAAAGCGAGTACACCTTTTTTACCGATTTCGGCCATTTTGTGTATGTCAGAATGCTGGTGGTTAGCCGGAGTTAAATCGAATTTAAAATCACCGGTATGTACCACATTGCCCTCAGGAGTGTGCAAAACAATTCCAAGGCAATCTGGAATACTATGACTAACTCTAAAAAAGGAAACTCCGACTTTTCCAAAAGTAAGATTTGATTCTGCGTGAACCTCGACAAGTTGGGTATCACCAGTTAAGCGGTGTTCGTCTAACTTCAATTCAATTAACCCCAACGTAAAACGGGTTGCGTAAATAGGAACATTCAGTTTTTTAAGAAAATAAGGAATTCCACCAATATGATCTTCATGTCCGTGTGTAACGATCAAGGCACGGATTTTGTCTCTGTTTTCCTCTAAATAAGTAATGTCAGGGATGATTAAATCAATTCCTAATAAGGTTTCATCAGGGAATTTTCCTCCACAATCAATGACAATCATGTCATCTCCATATTGAACGACATACATATTCTTACCAATTTCATTTACTCCACCAAGAGCAAAAATGGATAATCTATTTTGATTCATATGAAAACCTCCTTTTACCAATGTATAGTTTAGGAATAGTGTTCCCATATATAGGTGGGTTATTATTACTATTCAAAGGGAAGTATGTGAATGAGGACCTCTTACATAACTAAGTGATATTTGAGGGATAAAATGATAGAAGAAGGTTTATTTGTATAGGATACCGTTTTGAGGTGCTTTTCTTATAATACGTGCCGAAATGACAGTCGTCTTGGCATCGTAATTGGTATAAAAAACTCATTTAAATAAGAAACTTTTCCTTATTCGAGTAACCAGCAAAAGAAATAAGCGGAGGTTTTCCGGTTAGATGCAGAATGAAGCCCGTTTAGGGGGTGAATAAGGGGAGATTTTCCGTTTAAGCAAGGAAAATCTGCCCATTTTCACCTTTTTTGAATCAATAGGCGGAATTTCTCCGTCTATATCGGCTATTTTTTATCGAATTTTCAAATTAAGCGGAATTTTTCCGTCTATTAATCAACTCGGATGCTTAAGAGGATCCCTCAACTGAAAAGTGCGGGCCCTTTTGATCCAAGTTGCAGGAATGAAAGGGAAGCAGTGTGGTCACTACTTCCCTTACGTTAAAATTATTTGAAAATCCCAAATGGTTTTCCGACTGGAATGAACACTTTTCCGAAATGATTGTTTAATACAGCTGCGGCTGATCCATAAAAAGACATAATGGCAATTAGTAATTCAGAGATCGCAGCTACTTCATGGAAAAATTCAGGTGCCACACCGAGAGTCGATAATGAAAGACCGATAAATAAAAAATCAATAAGAACAAAGATAATAAATAATACTTTATGTGTTTCCATCGCACCAATCGTCATGTATACGCTAAACAATAAATAGCCAATAAATGCAATTCCTAATTGCTTTGGATCAACAGCAAGTGCCGCATTTTCTCCAAAAACACCAAGGTTGATTAACCATGAGGCACCTACACCGAACCAGAAAAGGGCAAATGCACCGAACGCAGTTGTGCCGAATGTATTATTATGTTTCGCATCATTGATTGCGGCGAATAGTTGTGCAAAACCACCAAGGAAAATGGCCCAAGGTAGAACGAAGGATACTCCGTCTGTCCAGCCAAGCTTTTGTGATGAAGCAACCAAGGTTACCATAGCTAGTCCAAACAAACCTAGGGCAGAGGGATCAGCTGTAACAACTTGGATTTTTTGTGTTTGATTTTGATTCATGTTGAAATGTTCCTCCTAATTTACAAACATACTTACATAAGATACAAAAGATTATGAAACACTTCAATCAAAAAAAATAGATGTAAGCGAAGTTTTCAGCTTGACTTACAAGTAAAAACATGGTGGAGGAACCTTTTTTTCGTTCCCCCACCATTTCATTATTTTTGCTATAATTTCTTCTCTTTAGTCAGCAATAGTAGAAACTTCATATCTCATATCGCAAACATTTATTTCTATGTATAATATGAGTGATAACAAAAAGGTGAGGGAGATGAGAAATGATTAAGATTCGCTTACTTAATGAAAACGATGCAGAAGAATACAAAGAAAAAAGAATAGAAGCACTACAAAATCACCCAGAGGCGTTTAGCTCGAGTGTGGAAGAGGAATTGGAGTACTCCTTAGAAGTTCATGCTTCTAGACTTCGTGCAGTCAATGCATATACATTTGGTGCTTTTGAAGAAGACAAACTTGTTGGTGTAGTTACCCTTGTTACTGAAATCAAACGGAAACTTAAGCATCGCTCTGATATTTTTGCCATGTATGTCACTCCTCAAGTAAGGAGGCATGGAGTAGGGAAACAATTAATGAATGCTGCGATAGAGAAGGCAAAAGAAATCGGTGGAGTGGAGCAAGTTTATTTAACAGTTTCATCTAATAATATAGCTGCTAAAAATTTGTATGAATCTATTGGTTTTAAGATGATTGGAAGTGATCCTCGCGCCATGAAAATAGGCAATACTTATATTGGAGAAGATTTAAAGGCGCTATACTTCAAATAAAATTTATGAAAGAATAACCGTTCGAAATAATTTTCCCACTGCATGTGAGCGGTGCTATCCTGGTGCTCGCTGTGATTCCGAGAGCATTTACAATAATTATACGTTTTCGGAAGAGCTATATAATGAATGGACATGGACTTCGAGATATCCCGCCTTACGATGGGATGACTGGACCTCTTCTCAAGATTGACATTCGTGGAAAGGACGGTATTTCCTTAAAGGAAAAATGGAATGGAGGGGCTTCTACTCAAACCTATTTAGGAGTAGCTAACGCAGGTTTTCCTAACTTCTTTATGATTACCGGTCCTGAAAGTCCGTCTGTGTTGAGTAATATGCCTGTATCGATTGAGCAGCATGTAGAATGGATCGGTGACTGCATCGAGCACTTTGAGAAGCAAGGTGTTGAAACGATTGAAGCAGCGGTTGAGGCTGAAGAGGCATGGAGCAAGCATTGCCGCGAGGTAGCAGAAGCAACGCTCTTTACAAAAACAGACTCCTGGTACACAGGAGCTAACATACCTGGAAAACCACGTGGATTCTTGATTTATTTAGGTGGGGTTGGTGCCTACCGAAAAAAATGTGAGGAGATCGCCGCTAATGGGTATGAAGGGTTTTCGATTACGCTAACGAACCAAACCGTCAGGTAATAATAATAGACTAGAAGAGATGATGTAAGCGCATTATCTCTTCTTTATTAATTGATAAATGGAAAGCTGTATCGAAATCTTTTTATCTATTAACCATCATCTTTTCGTATTATAATGTGACTAAGATCAGTAGTTTTTGACAAAGGGACAGCGGAGTGATTCACATGCAGGTTAAGAAAATACATATAGTCGGTTCTGTCGGGAGTGGAAAAACATTTCTTGCTAAAAGACTTTCAAAAGATTTAAACATTCCGCATTATGAATTAGATAATGTCGTATGGAAAAGGTTCCAAACAGGGGATATAAGAAGATCAGAAAAGGAAAGAGATGCCTTTTTAAGAAATATTGTAAATAGTGACGCGTGGATCAACGAAGGGGTCCATTATCAGTGGGTGACGGAGAGTTTTGTCAATGCGGACCTTATAATATTTTTAGATACTCGCTTTTCTAAGCGAACGTACAGAATCATAAAGAGATACTTTCTCCAACAACTAGGTCTAGAAAAAAGCAATTACAAGTCTACTTTTTCTATGTTTATGCGAATGTTTCGTTGGAATACATATTTTGAAAAAGTAAGTAAACGAGAGATTATCGAGCTGTTAAAAGAATTCGATGATAAAGTCATTATCATTCGTGACGACCATGAGTTAGAAACATATTTGAGACAGAAGGAAGATGAGGTGGTGGAGGATGAAAAGGTTAGTATTACTTAGTGATATCAATCAACTCCATCCATTATTAGCATCTCGTCTGAGAGAACTATTGGGTGGGAAGTCATTCACTTTAGGTTACATTCCTTCTCAAACGGATAGTGATCGTATCTACTTTAACAAAAGCAAGCCTTTCTTTTCATCCATTGGAATCCACAGCTTTGTCTATTTTGATGTGGATGAGGAATACGATGAGCGTCGTATGGATGAGTTGTTACGCTGTGACGGAGTTTACTTGTCGGGCGGAAATACCTTTTTGTTCCTAGAACGCCTAAAGTCGCGTGGGATGATTGAAGTTATTCGAAGGATGGTGGAAGCTGGGAAACCACTGATAGGAGTGAGTGCCGGCGCTATCATGATGAGTGGCTCAATTCACATGGCAGATTATATTGATAACAATGCTGTTGGATTGGAAGATTTACGAGCCTTGCAATTGGTACCGTTTGAGTTTATGCCACATTGGGGCAATCATCAATCTCAACTAGCCCAATTTAAAGACTATTCGAGTCTTGCTGGAAAAAAGATTTATGCTTGTTTGGATGGAAGTGGAATAATTGTTACTGACGGGGTAGTGGAAAAGTATGGTGACATTGTTGAAATAGGTGTAAAAGGAGAAACAATATAGTGGAATCAAGAGGATCACAGATAAGATCTTTGAATGTAAGAGACAAAGAAGTAGCTGAAATTATACTCAAGTTACAAATCCCCGCCTATATGGTGGAGGCAAAGTTGATCAACTTTTATGACATCCCTCCTCTTAAGGACACGGTGGAAACGCTTCAAAAATGTGGAGAGAAATTTTTTGGTTACTTTGAAGAGAATGAGCTTTGTGGTGCTATATCTTTTAAACAGGAAGGAAAGACTTTGGATATACACAGGCTGACCGTAAACCCCAATCATTTTCGAAAAGGGATTGCCAATCAACTTTTAGACTTTATTGAAGAGCAAGTGGTGGGCATCGAAAAGCTCCTTGTATCTACTGGGTCAAAAAATAAACCAGCTGTCGACTTTTACTTAAAAAGGGGGTTCACGGTTAAAAAGGTGGTACAAGTAAATGAGCAGTTGTCACTTACATGTTTTGAAAAAAAGATTGCCAGGTAGGTTTCTACCTGGCTGAATTGGTTGTTTAAGCTGAGTTTCTTTAAGAAAATGTCTCTTTTTTAACACTTATATTAGATTTTTCTCCTTTTTTCGATGAAAAACTATGCAATAGCATACCGAACATAACAATAAATAGTCCTATGGTTGCGAGTGTACTCGGTAATGGAGTGGCTAGAAGAAGGACTTCCCCTACAATAACAAAAATGACTTGGGTAGACTGTGTTGCTTCAACAGCTGCGAGTTTCTCTTGGTTATCCCTCACACGATCTGTAGCGATGAAGAATAATGTAGTGGCAATCACTCCTGAGGAGATCGCGACTATGAATGACTGGGTGATTTGCTCTGTCGAAGGCGGACCAACCTGAACATAACCAATTCCAGCGAGTAACAGCCAAAATGGAAGACTTGCAAGGGTCATACCAAATACCCTCTGAAACGTATCCAATTTCCCCCCACAAATCTCCATCATTTTTCTATTTCCCAGTGGGTAGCAAAAAGCTGCCACGAGGACAGGAAAAGTGCTGGCTATCACCATTTCGAAGGTTAAACTTTGAGCGTGCTGCCATTGAATCAGTACCACACCTATTAGAATGAAAAACGAAATGAATAAGGCTTGGATTGGTATTTGCTGTCGAACCTTGCTCGGCCCACTGTTTGATTCCACTGTCTTATAAAAAAGGGGTCCAAGAAGTACACCTGCCACAATGGTAAGAGGCCAAGTACCAGCGACGAGCCAGCCTGGTCCGAATGCAGCAGCAAAGGTTATAGGGGCATAAAACAAAACAAATCCTACAAAGCTCCATAAAATCCAAGGAATTGGATTGGAAAGCATTTCTTTCCACATCTGTTTTAGGTTCCTTCTATACATGACGATGATTAATAAAAAGGGTACCATAAAAATGTATCTTAAAGAGGAACTCCATAGCCAGCTACCTCCTGATAGCTCCATGGAACGATTCAAAATAAAGGTAACAGCAAAAAACAAAGAAGCTAATATTCCTAAGGTAATTTCTTTCATATGAGCACATCCCCTCAAACATATACACATTATAATATATAATTCTTATATAATACCATAACATTCCAAATTTTTGGAGAATTCACTTTTCCTAATAATTAGAGGTAAATGTTTAAAAGAAGGGGGGAACATGCACGAACCTCAATAAACTTGATGATGTGAATGTTGGCATATTAAAACAATGATTGTGAAGTCGATTGACTTTTTACAAGCTACATACCCTACCAATGAGGAGTAGACAGGGACTATGAAGAGAAGGTAGAAAATCTTCAGTATAAGACAAGAATGGGTGTCAAAGAAGCTAACAGAAAAAGACTGCATTAAACAGTCTTTTCCCGTTGCTCTTTGTTAGTTTTGTTTTTGATTATTGCGTATGGGGACATTCTTCGGTGCTTTTGGAAAGCCATTTTTCCCCTGATCTGGTCCGGTTAATGTGTTTCTTTGGTCAAGAGCTTTTCCACTATATTCGATTGGTCTTTCATCTGCCATCTTCTTCACCTCCCATTAGTAGGGTGAGTGATTAGGTATGTTTAGATACATGACTTTTGAAGTTATTCATCTAAATACTTTAAGTACTCATAATGCTCTGTAGCTACAGATTCAATTACTTCGCCAGCTTCATTATTATAGATCTCATATTCCCTATAAGTTTCAATGATGTAACCATCCACGAGTTCGGTTTTTTCTAGTTTAAGCTCTAAAGAAGTAAGAACAGCCTCTTCCTCTGCGTTCTCTACATTAGAATTCGCTTCTGTTGCTCCGGGGGAGTCAGAATCCTCCACGGAAGGAATTGTAGAATACATATTTGTTCCCTCATTTGGATGAGCAAGTGGAGAGTTTGGAGATTCCAAATAAGCCACAAGTGTTATGAGAGCAATTATACTTAATATATACATATATTTTTTCATAAATGAATAACTCCTTCTCACTATATCTATTAAACTATATGCAGTGTTGTTATAAATAGACCAAGCTGTTTGGCTTCATTGGAATAGTTAATTATAGAAGTTCTCTTCTTTATATTTTTAGACAGATTGACTAACAAAGGTTATTGTTGGTTCATAATAGAAGGAGGTATTATATTGTATGTATATAGGGAAGTGAAATAGAAAACATGCAAAAATCAATACGAATTTCATCCTACAAAGAGTACGAAATCCTTGAACAGGAATTGGAAGAATTTATAGTAGAGTTTGCACCGGAAAATGTACATTTGATGATGTACTCTATTCGAGAAGCAGTAAACAATGCGTTTGAACACGGCATAAAAAATAATTTTTCATTAGCTATAACTATTACTACAGAAATAAGTGGAAATAACCCAAGATGTTGAACCTGATTACACTTTCCATAAAGAAGGTTGTACCGCTAATCATTTAACGCCTTTTGACAAGCCTGATGGTTTTTATAAGCAAGGCAAAACATTGAATAATTCTCAAAGATGGCAATGCAAAGTTTGTAAGAAAAAGACAAGCATTCTACCAAACAAGCGACAATCCACAACTTATCGCCAAAAGAGAAATGATATTCTTCCAATGTTTGCGAAACTGCTTTTAAACAAAATGCCAATCAGTCGTACTTGTGATATTTTAGAAATCGGAGTCGGCACTTACTACCAAAAATTAGAATGGCTATACCGTTGTTGTTTGGAATTTTTAGAGAAGTATGAAACAACTCCTTTGGATAATATGTCATTTAAAGAAATGTGGCTAAATACCGATAAAATGCACTATAACCTCAATAATGTTCGTAAAAAGGGGCAAGGCGGTCAAAAGTATTTTGGCTTAGAAGACAGCCAAGTACAGACATATGTAGTTGTATCAGCAGATGCACTCTCACGATATGTATTTCGGTCTGATGTTGCTTATGATTGGGAAATGACAGTAGAGGATTTAAAATACGATACTGTCATATATAAAGAAGACCATTTGAATGATTTTAGCAAGAAGAATAATCGTTTGGACTTTTCCTATTACCCACAAGAACCTTCACCGAAAGATACACAACAGCCACACGAATATCGAGCTGAACTAAATAATTTCAATAAAAGAATGCAGTATGTAGATGGTCTTCACGTTAATCCTACCTATACGACAATCGCCCATTATTGGCTCATTAAACAGCTTGTAAAGGCATCTGAATGGAGAATGATAAGCGATAATGATTCTTCAATCATAACGGCGTTTTTTAGAGTGTTCTCAAAGGAAGTAAGAACATACGATGCTCACCACTTTCTGTGTTCAATTGATAAGAACAAGAGTAGAAAACAATGCTTGGAAGAGTTTGACGATGCAAAATCCGATTTATTAGATTGGGGATTTCATCGAGGATATGAAACGAAGAACTTGCGAAAATTGGCTTACCTTTCATTAAAAGAACTATTTGAAACGCATCAATTTCATAGTGAAATTAAAACACCAAAACAATCGTATAATGTTTGGGCTAAAAATCCGATTACACACCCATTAGCATTAAGAGATAAAGGATTTCATAGAGTGGATTGCACAACTGATTTATCTTCTCTTGAACCGAAAGACATAGCGAAAATAGTAATCAATGTGAATGATAACGCCACGAATAGTTTTATCCAACAAATTCGTAGAAGATTATCTATCCTTGAAAGACCGTTAATGACTGCAAGGGGCGATGGAAAGAGTTATATTTACGCCAACTTCAATCCAAAGTATGCTCAATACGCCTTGACCATTCTTAGAACATTTTACAACTTTTGTGAAACTTATAAATCTGCCGATGGTAAAGAACTTACTCCTGCACAAAGATTGGGTGTAACCAATAAAGTCTTTGATTTGAAAGATATTATTTATCTTAGATAGTTCTCTATTTCAATATAAAATAGGAGAATCTTATTTTTATGTTAAAATAAAATTATAGAATATTGAAAATTGTATAGAATCAATTAGGCAAAAATAGGTAGTGTCAAAAGTTCTATGAAAACTATGTAAAGTATTAGATCACTTCCATTGGGGGGACGTGAGGCCCCGCAATCGCTCTTGACAAACAGTCGAAAAAGGTTGCGATAAAAGTATCAAGGGCGATGGGAACAAAAGTAGGCATGACAAATAACCCTTGACCATTACCAATTTTAACCTTTTTCTCCATTCGGTTTGTCAAGAGTTCGCTTCGCCGATTACTGAATAGCCCAAGGGGCTCAGCTAAACAAAAAGTTAGGCGGTTTGCTGCTCGATAATCCAGTTTTGTGCTAACTCAATCAGTTTTGTCCAACGTGCTGGCATTGTCGGAAGCCCTGATAATTCTGGGTTCACGACAGGTACCTTACCTTCCAAGGTGGCGTGCGGCCTTAAAAAGTTAAAGTAAGCCACAAATAAGGTGACAAAAGAAACCGACCCTTGTTGCGAGCCAAAGCCATGAGTGGAGCGATAATTGCCTTTAAATGTTCGATTCAGTCTCTCGATTACCTGTTTTAAAGGTCTATATTCAGTTGAAACTGGGTCATCATTTGTAAGCCCGATTACTTGCTTCACATCAAACGAAATGTCATGTTGTGCGAAAAAGTGTTGAGCTAGTAGGTAGATTGGATTTCCATCTACTACGAAAGTTAGGTCTTTCGGGATCTCCTTCATCTTTACTAACACTTCATCTATCGCACGAATGGCTGACGCTGTATCTCGATTAGGAGACACCGGATAGGAAAGAATGATCTTTTTAACCGCATCAAAAAAGAAAAATAAATAATGCCAGCGTCCACCGACTCGAATATAAGTTTCGTCACCACAGAATTGGTCGGAAAGCTCATACGGATAGTAATCCACATATGGCTTAAGCATAAGAGCCACGCTATTTTCGTAGTTCAATATCGTTTGGTGGGAAATAGCCACACCATGAACATCCTGCATAATGGCAGCTGTCCTACGGGCCGAAAGGCCGTAGTTAACATGGTAGGTTAATATCAAACCTAATGTATGTGGTGAAGCATAAATCCTAGACAAATCTACTGCTGGTAGTTCAGGCGTTTGCTTGGCCAAAGGTAGAAAATCAATATGAAACTGCCGAAAGATATATCTTATTTTAAATGCTTGAGGATCTTTCTTAAATCGTGTCTTCTCTTTGGAGGACATCGCTTTAAGGTTTCTTTGGTAAAAAGAACAGTTGTTGTTTTTGCATTTGTAGACGAAAAAGTCTTTTCTATCCTTAATTTTATCGAGTGATTTTGAACAATGAGGACACTTTAAAATGGCCTCTTTTGAAAAACGATTTTTATCACTGAAAAGACACGAACACACCTTACACTGAAATTGACCTTTATCTCCGTTATTGGCATAAAGATAGTCCGACGGAGCACCACACTTAGGACAATTCATTGATTTAGGTACAACAGTCTTGGAATTAGATCGCCTTTGAACAGGTTTTAGTGACTTACCGTGTTCGTTGAAATACTCCTTCAAAAGAGTTTTGTAATCAAGTTTTTCCAGTGGTTCGATTATCGGAAGATCATCTACCTGGAGTTTTCGATAGGGTTTATTCACAGGTTGCTCTGTTGGTTTTTCAAACATGTTTTTTCCGATAAGTAGGGTAAGCAATGTTCGAATGATTTGTTCTTGGTACTTAATAAAAGTTAATAAATAGGTTATAATTTGAGGGTACAACTTGTCACTTCCTTTTTAGGTTGGTGTTTGGTGTGGTAACCTCACTATTTCCTAAAATTCAGGGGGTGGCAATTTTTTTGCTCAAAAAGCCCTCTATCAAGGTATTTTATAGCCTATTTACTATAAAAGTTTTGACAATACGTGGGCGACGGTAGTGTCAAAAGATTTATGAAAACTACCTAAAGGGTTAGTTTCTCTCCTATTTACTGGATGGAGATGCGCCGCAATCGCTCTTGACAAACACGCCAATGGTTTGAGGATTGTTTAACAAGGGCGAAGGGAACAAAAGAAGGCATACCAAATAAGCCCTTGGTTGTTTCCATTTTAAACCATTGGCAAGTTCGGTTTGTCAAGAGTTCGCTCCGCCGATTGCTGAATTAGCTTAAGGGCTCAGCTAAACAAAAAGTTAGGCTTGTCTTTGCTCTACTATCCATTGTTGTGCTAATCCAATGAGCTTTGTCCAACGTGCTGGCATTGTTGGAAGCCCCTTGAGTTCTGGATTCACTACGGGCACTTTTCCTTCTAAGGCGGCATGCGGACGCAAAAAGTTAAAGTAGGCCGTAAATAAGGTGACGTATGAAATGGAACCATGTTCAGAGCCGAATCCATGAGTGGAGCGATAATTGCCCTTAAAGGTGCGGTTAAGTCTCTCAATTATTTGTTTCAGTGGTCTATATTCGGTCGAAACAGGGTCCTCATTGGTTAATCCAATGACCTGCTTCACATCGAATGAAATCCCATGTTGAGCGAAGAAATGTTGGGCTAAAAGATAGATTGGATTCCCGTCTACCACAAAGGTCAGATTTTCTGGAATCTCTTTCATCTTGATTAAGACCTCATCAATTGCTCGAATGGCTGTTGCTGTGTCTCGATTAGGCGACACCGGATACGAAAGAATAATCTTTTTCACGGCGTCAAAAAAGAAAAATAAATAATGCCATCGACCGTTTACTCTGATATACGTTTCATCACCGCAGAATTGGTCTGAAAGTTCATAGGGATAGTGATCCACATAAGGTTTAAGTAATAAAGCTACGCTATTTTCGTAGTTCAATACAGTCTGATGTGAAATCATCACTCCGTGTACGTCCTGCATAATCGCAGCTGTTTTACGGGCCGAAAGGCCATAGTTTACATGATAGGTTAGGATCAATCCTAATGTATGTGGGGATGCATAAATCTTTGATAAGTCCACGGCCGGCAGTTCTGGTGATTCCTTGGATAACGGCTGGAAATCGATATAAAACTGACGGAAAATGTATCTCAATTTAAATGCTTGAGGGTCCTTTTTGAACCTTTTCTTTTCTTTTGAAGTCATCCCATTGAGCTTCTTTTGATAATAAAAACAGTCATTGTTCTTGCACTTAAACACGTGAAAATCTTTTCTTTCTTTTATTTTCTCGAGAGTCTTGGAACAATGAGGACACTTCAGGATGGCCTCCTTAGAGTAACGGTTCTTTTCACTGAAAAGTTCTGTACACACCTTGCATTGATACTGACCTTTATCTCCATTGTTGGCATAAAGATAATCCGATGGAGCACCACACTTTGGACAGTTCATGGCTTTAGGTACGGAAACTTTTGCATTCTTACGCCTTTGAACAGGTTTAAGTGGTTTCCCGTTCTTCTCTAGATATTCACTAAGAAGAACTCGATAATCAAGCTGTTCCAGAACTTCAATGACCGGAAGGTCGTCCACTTGAAGTTTTCGATATGGTTTATTTACGGGCTGTTCAGTAGGCTTATCAAACATACTCTTACCAATCAATAAAGTAAGCAATGTTCGAATGAGTTGTTCTTGATAGTTTATAAAAGTTAATAAATAGGTTATAATTTGAGGGTACAAATTGTCACTTCCTTTTCTAGGTTGTTGAGAGTGTCGTAACCTCAATTATCCTTAGAATTCAGGGGGTGGCAATTTTTTTGCTTATAAAGCCCTCTTAGATAGGATTTAATAACCTATTTACTATAAAAGTTTTGACAATACGTGGGCGACCAAGGGGGTAAAAGCATGATTTCTATAGGGATGAGTTTAATAATGGTTGGCCAGGGGATCTGCCCCGTAATAGCTAACATGGATTTTGTTAACCACTCAGATTTTTGAAGTCCACCATTTTTGATAATAAATGATTTTGCCCTCTGCAGAACATCCGAATCCTTTGGTAAGTAACCAGAATAAAGTAGTGCAAAATAACATTCGATTGTATTAGATAAGTTACCAAATCTTTCATCATAATAAAGTTTCCATGAGCCGTTATTCTCTTGCTTTTTACATATCTCATGCACCAGTCGTTTTATAAGCGCCTCCTCTGATTGGATGTCCAATGACCGTAACAATATGATCATATAGGCATTTGTCATTAAACTACCTTCAAAACAAAACTTCCACGAACCATCTCTTTTCTGCTTATCTCTCAGGCTTGCGATTAAATGATCTTTCGTCTTCATTATTTTTTCACTTCTCATTAGCACCACACCTCTGTTCGAGATTGTCAGTTAAAAATATGAAGCTAGATAAGAAAACATACGATTTGAATGGAAAGAACTTTTTAGACATAGTGACAAGCGGTATTCGAGTATACTTTATAAACTGGGTAAAAAGAGGTGGGAATTATGGCTAACCAGCCGAAACAAGTATTTACTCACATGAAAACGTACCAACCCTACCATAGTCCATTTGATCCTTGTCGTCCGATTGGGGTTAAGTTTTACTCAACGCCTCCAAATCTATATGTAGGATTTCAACCCCCTAATCTTCAGCAATTTTCACCAAAAGAAGCGCTATTAAAAGGCACCCTTTGGCCTATTTTTTACGATTATTATGAAAACCCTTATGAAGCAAAAAGGGGGCAGGAGAAGTGAAGCAGTTGCCTGAAAGATACTACCAATTAATGGAGGAAATTCAAGCCGCCGACTTTGTTCTAGTAGAACTCACGTTATACCTTGATACTCATCAAACCGATCAACAAGCGATGCAGCAATTTAATCAATTCGCACAATACAGTAAACAGCTTAAACAACAGTTTGAAGCAGAGTTCGGTCCACTACTTCAATATGGAAATAGTTATACTGATGCAAATTGGAGTTGGGGAACATCTCCTTGGCCGTGGCAGGTGTAGAAAGGGAGGATAAACATGTGGATTTACGAAAAGAAACTGCAATATCCGGTAAAAGTAACAACCTGTAATCCAACCTTAGCAAAATTCTTGATCGAACAATATGGTGGAGCAGATGGGGAATTGGCTGCTGCGTTAAGATACTTAAACCAAAGATATACCATTCCAGATAAAGTGGTTGGTCTGTTAACAGACATAGGAACAGAGGAATTTGCCCACTTAGAAATGATTGCAACGATGATTTATAAGTTAACAAAGGATGCGACACCCGAGCAATTAAAGGCTGCCGGTATATCAGATCATTACGCCAATCATGATTCGGCTATCTTTTATCATAATGCTGCTGGGGTTCCTTTTACTGCTTCGTATATTCAAGCAAAGGGTGATCCTATTGCCGATCTCTACGAGGATATCGCAGCAGAAGAAAAGGCAAGAGCTACGTATCAATGGATTATAGATATGTCAGATGATCCTGATTTAAATGATTCACTCCGCTTTTTAAGGGAAAGGGAGGTCATTCATTCGCAAAGATTTCGTGAGGCTGTTGAGCTATTGAAGGAAGAAAGAGATCGAAAAAAGATATTTTAAAATAATAAAACAAGAGATTCCAGGTGAAAAGTAAAGCTGGCATCTCTTGTTTTTTCATGCTCTGTCCCTTTATCAGAGTAGTAAACTACCATTCTAATATACTAAAATTTACCAATTTTCTATTGACCTTTCTAAAAACACCAACTTACAATAGAATTATAAAAACTTTCAGAATATATTATTTGAATGTTAGTCACTTAAAGAGGTGAAGGTGGAGGGAGCATCATGAAGGTTGTGTTAACAGGTCAATCCTTAACGCTTGCGCAAGTAAAGGATGTTTGCTATGGCTTTGCGACGGTAGAGATAGAAGAAGCAAGTATGAGGAAAGTTGAGGAATCTCGATACTCTGTCGAGGAAATTGTATCAAGAAAGAAAACGATCTATGGAATTACTACCGGCTTTGGGAAATTTAGTGATGTCATGATTGCGGAAACAGATGTGAATGATTTGCAGTTAAATTTAATCCGCTCTCACGCATGTGGAGTGGGTGATCCATTTCCAGAAATTGTCTCACGTGCAATGGTGCTCCTCCGTCTAAATGCTCTTCTCAAAGGATTTTCAGGAGTAAGGGTAGAGATCATTAAACAGCTTCAAACCCTATTAAATGAGCGAATCCATCCGGTTGTACCCCAGCAAGGCTCGTTGGGCGCATCAGGAGACCTAGCTCCTTTATCACATTTAGCACTCGTACTTATTGGTGAAGGACAAGTGCATTTTGAAGGTGGAATATATGAAGCGAACCTCGTTCTAAAAGAAAAAGGAATTCAACCTATTTCTTTAAAGGCAAAGGAGGGTTTGGCCTTAATTAATGGAACACAAGCAATGACAGCGCAGGGCGTTATTAATTGGATTGAATCAATGAGATTGTTTTACCAAAGTGAAATGATTGCAGCTATGACGTTTGAAGGTTTAGAAGGAATCATTGATGCCTTTCATCCAGCTATTCATGAGGCTCGTGGATATGTGCAACAAACAGAAGTTGCTGCAAGAATGTGTGAGCTACTTAAAGAAAGTAAGCTTATCACAAATCAAGGTGAAAAGAGAGTTCAAGATGCGTATTCTTTACGATGCATTCCTCAGGTACATGGTGCGACGTTACAAGCGCTTGATTATGTAAAGGAAAAGCTCGAAATTGAAATGAATGCAGCAACCGATAACCCGCTAATCTTTAATGGTGGTCAGATGGTCATATCAGGTGGGAATTTCCACGGTCAACCAATCGCGTTTGCTATGGATTTTATGAAAATTGCCATGGCTGAACTCGCTAATATTTCAGAGCGTCGAATTGAACGGCTCGTAAACCCGGGATTAAATGACCTTCCACCGTTTTTAAGTCCTCAACCTGGATTACAGTCTGGAGCAATGATTATGCAGTATTGTGCAGCTTCCCTCGTTTCTGAAAACAAAACTCTAGCCCATCCAGCAAGTGTAGACTCTATACCATCCTCTGCCAATCAAGAAGACCACGTAAGTATGGGAACTATCGCTTCAAGGCACGCTTATATGATTATTCAAAATGTGCGACGTGTCCTAGCCATTGAATGCATATGTGCCCTTCAGGCCGTTCAATACAGAGGGATTGAAAAAATGGCACCAGTCACCCTAGCTTTTTATAAAGAAGTAAGAAAAATCGTCCCATCAATTGATAGTGATCGAGTGTATTCAAAAGATATTGAGGAAATGGCTGCCTGGTTGAAGAAAAGGGATATAAGATGAACAATAATTCCAAAATAACCACCACACACTGAGTCAAAAAAGGAGGATATGTTCAATGAATACTAATCAAAATCGTGTAGTTATAGCCAAAAGAGGAAATGAAATGGAGTGCAAAGGTTGGGAACAGGAAGCGGCACTTCGCATGCTTTGTAATAATTTAGATCCTGATGTGGCGGAGAAACCGGAGGAGCTTGTCGTGTATGGTGGAATTGGAAAAGCTGCTCGAAATTGGGAGGCATTTGACGCAATCGTTGAAACGTTAAAAAGGCTTGAAAACGATGAAACGTTGCTCATTCAATCCGGGAAACCTGTAGCCGTTTTCAAAACACATGCGGCTGCACCTCGTGTTCTTTTATCCAATTCCGTCATTGTTCCAAAGTGGGCAAACTGGGAACATTTTCACGAGTTGGATCAAAAGGGACTCATGATGTATGGACAAATGACGGCAGGTAGTTGGATCTACATTGGAACGCAAGGGATTTTACAAGGTACGTATGAAACGTTTGCTGAGTTAGCTAGGCAGCATTTTGGTGGTTCCTTACAGGGTACCATCACCTTAACTGCAGGTTTGGGTGGAATGGGAGGCGCTCAGCCTTTGGCAGTTACGATGAACCGAGGAGTCTGTATCGCGGTTGAGGTTGACGTAGAGCGGATACAAAAAAGAATCAAAACGAAATATTGTGATCGAGTTACACACTCCATAGATGAGGCAATTGCCTGGGCACTGGAGGCGAAGTTAAAGGGCTTACCACTTTCCGTTGCTCTCGTTGGTAACGCTGCTGATGTTCATCACAAACTGTTACAAAAGAAGATTCCTATAGACATAGTGACCGATCAAACATCCGCGCATGATCCGCTTAATGGTTATATTCCTAGTGGTCTTTCATTAGAGAATGCTCAAAAACTTCGAAATTCGGATCCTGGTAAATATATTAGTTTGTCAAAAAAATCTATGATGTCACATGTTCAAGCAATGCTTGAGTTTCAAAGAGTTGGCTCCATTACTTTTGACTACGGTAATAATATTCGACAGGTGGCGTTTGATGAAGGGGAACCAAACGCATTTGATTTTCCAGGCTTTGTACCTGCTTTTATTCGACCATTGTTCTGTGAAGGAAAAGGTCCGTTTCGCTGGGCAGCTTTATCAGGGGACCCCAATGATATTTACCGTACTGATCAGTTAATCAGAGAGCTTTTTCCTGAAAATGAACCATTGCAAAGATGGATTACCATGGCTCAAGAAAAGGTGAGTTTCCAAGGCCTTCCGTCTCGTATTTGCTGGTTAAGATATGGTGAACGAGTGAAAATGGGCCTTGCGATTAATGAGTTGGTGAAGAAAAGAGAGCTAAACGCACCAATCGTTATTGGGCGTGATCATTTAGATTGCGGCTCAGTGGCATCTCCAAACAGAGAGACAGAAGCAATGAAAGATGGAAGTGATACTGTAGGTGATTGGGCTATTTTAAATGCATTAATCAATGTGGCTGCAGGCGGTTCTTGGATTTCTGTTCATCATGGAGGCGGTGTTGGCATGGGCTATTCTCTGCATGCCGGAATGGTTGTTGTAGCTGACGGGACAGAACTAGCAGAGGAAAGACTACAACGTGTGTTAACGACGGATCCTGGTATGGGAATTGTCCGCCATGCTGACGCGGGATATGAAAAGGCTATAGAAGTGGCAAAAGAAAAAGACGTGGATATTCCGATGCTCCGTCAGAAAAAATGATATTTTCAGAGAAAGGTGATTACGATGTACGATTTGAAAGCAATGGATATTGTTGAAGTTGATCCATCTAAAGATATTCGTGATATGACAACAAGACTTGCTGCCTATACAATGCTGAAGTTTATGTATTTGTAAGGTTTATATAATAGAAAAGGAGTAGCTTTTCAAATAGCTACTCCTTTTCTATTATTTTCTTAAAGCATCTGCGACAATCTCGTATGAGTTCAGTCTTGCTTCGTGGTCAAATATTTGTGTATGAATCATTAATTCGTCTGCTTGTGTGTCATGTAAAAAGTCCTCGAGCTTTGCTTTTACCGTGTCACGGTCCCCGACTATTGGTTCACCAAACTGCTGAATGAGTGTTTGCTTTTCATACGGACTCCAAATCTCATCCATGTTATCAACAGGTGGTGGAAGCTGACCAGGGTTACCTCTAATCAGATTAAGAAATTGTTGCTGCATGCTGGTTGCTAGTTTTTTCGCTTCTTCACCAGTATCTGCCGCAACGACATTTGCCGCAACCATTGCGTATGGTTTGTCTAACACTTCAGAAGGACGGAAATGTTGGCGGTATAATTGCAAAGCAGGTAAAGTGTATAAAGGAGAAAAATGGCTAGCAAAGGCGAAAGGAAGCCCTAGTTGTCCGGCAAGTTGCGCACTAAAACCGCTTGACCCAAGAAGCCAAATAGGAACCGTTTGACCTTCTCCAGGAAAGGCACGGACCCTTTTATCATCACTCGGTATGAAATAGGATTGTAATTCCTCTAGTTGCTCAGGAAAATCGTTTCCATCACTTCTTCTCTCTCTTCTTAATGCATGAGCCGTGATTTGGTCGGTTCCAGGAGCACGGCCAAGTCCTAAATCAATTCGGCCAGGAAACAATGCTTCAAGTGTGCCAAACTGTTCTGCGATAACAAGAGGAGCATGGTTAGGCAGCATAATTCCTCCTGAACCAACACGGATTTTTGACGTATGACCAGCCACATGAGAGATAACGACTGAGGTGGCTGCACTAGCTATTCCTGGCATATTGTGATGCTCTGCTAACCAATAGCGATGGTAACCTAATGATTCGACATGCTGAGCTAGAGCGGCTGAATTACGCAACGCTTGTGATGCAGATCCTCCTTGTACAATGGGAACTAAATCCAATACAGAAAGAGGGATATTTTTATTTTCAATCATACTTATCATCTTCTTTCGTTTTCCTAAATAATGAACAGTTGTATTTTAGCAAGTAATTGATACTTATCAAAATAATTTGCCTTATAAATATGTTAAAATCATTTTATTGAATGATGTATTGGGGTTGGAATAAATGACAAAAGTCGGTTTAGTTATGAGAAAGATACAGTTTAGTGAGGCACAAGGTCCTCGAATATTTGCTGAACGTTTAAAAGATATCTCAAGAGAACTGGGGATAGAAATCGTATTTATTTCTCCTGAAAGACATGTAAGTGGATATGATTGGCTTCCAGGTTATGAACATGAAAAAGGAGACCTTGTCAATTATGATATCGTCTTAGACCAAATCTATTCCCAAAATATAGACCATGTGATTTATACAGTCTCTGGTTTTACTTTTTTAAATATGTTTTTAAAGAATAGTGTTTTATTTCCACATAGCTTCCCAGATCCAGCATTAACAGGATATGAAATGATGAAGCCGTTTTACTCTATTGTGGACAAGGCCATCGTTCAAACAGAATTTTTAAAAGGGGAAATGGCGAGAAACTTTGGTGTTCACGATGTGACTGTTATACCCATTGGCTTTAATGAAGAGATGGCAACCAAATATTATGACCCCTCCCAAGTAGTAAACAATCGACTCCTGTGGATTGGAAGAGATGAAGAAAACAGGCGTCCCGATCTAGTAATTGAGTATGCAAAGCAAAATCCTCAAACGGAAGTATTTATGGTTTTTGGGGGTGAGCGATACAGGGAAAGTATGAAAAAATATGACATCCCTTCTAATGTGAAACTACAATTTGCTCTTTCACAAGACGAAGTTTTTACTTTGATGAATTCTTCCAAAGTGTACTGGAGCAGTTCAAAGTTTGACACATTTGCCATGCCTTTAACCGAGGCACTATCTATGGGAAAGATTGTAGTTAAGCCTGAACATCCTTGCTACAACCATATTAGTGCACCACATTCCTTTGCTGGTAATGAGAAAAATTGGTTTGAGCTGGTAAATATGGCATTACATTCTCCTAGCCAAACATCAAGCGCCAATCGAGACTATGCGTTTAGTGCATTCTCTAGTACTGTAATGAAAAAAGGATATGAAAAATTTTTCGAGGGTTGGATAAAATAAAGTTGCTAGCATAACAACCTATCCGATAAGTGAACAATAAGGAGGGTGTAACATCACCCAATAACGATGTGTGGAGGGATTTGAGCGATGAATATACGCGAAGGATTAATTCCAACTGCATTAGGTTCTGCTGTGACTGCTACTGGTTATGCATTGAAACAAAAACGTGGATCCAACAAAATGGTTGCAAATACGGTTTTTGGTTTCGGCTTAGCACATGTCGTTTTAGGGGTCATTGACTTAGTGCAACACCGTCGTTAAAAGAAACGGGCAGCGAAGGCTGTCGTTTTCTCTTTTAAATGTTTACAATAATAATTTTATGTAAATTAAAAAAGTGGCTTTTAAAAAGAGCCACTTTTTTCTTATTTTTCCATCGAATGATAGTAGGCTAATTCTTTCTCAATTTCCTGTAGCCTTCCCTCAAGTTTTTCAACAGATTGATTAAAGGTTTCAAGCTTTTCAATATCGTTTTGAATTTGTACATATTCCACTTTAAGTTCTGAAATCTTTTGTTCAATTTCTTGATTGGTCATGAATTTACACCTCTTTCTAATTTTTCGTGCATAGTTTTAGTGTAGCGCAGAAACCTAAAATGTACAAAATAGTAAGGAGGTATGAAAATGAGTGACTGGAATGAACAAGCGGCACCAAACAATAATCTTTCTCCTAAAACCATTCGTACATCAAAGCTTGTGGGACAGAAGAGTTTAAACACCCATGAATTTTCAGAAGAACTAGCAGATGGCGGGGAAAGAGATGATCTAATTAACAAGCAATTAAAAAGCCACCAGCCAGGTATGGGCTGACCTCTTCGTTAAAGCACCCTTATGGGGTGCTTTTTTATAAGTTTTCGTTTTGTTGTTTAATTTCATCTCCCGTAATGATTTGGTTTGCTAATTCTTGATCTTTGTGCTCATCAACGGAATCGCCAGGAATATTTTTTAAATTAGGAAAACCACCGCCATTTTGGATGGTCACTTGGTTTTGCCTGGCTGCATTGGTTAAGTATTCGTTATTTTTTTTCAACCTTATCATCTCCTTTTTTATAGGCTTTGACAATTTTCTCTTGTTTATGCGATAGGTGTTCTGCAGGAATTTCCATGCTTTATTCATCTTTGTATGGAAAATATAAAGCTATAATAGGAGGGGACATATGCGCATTAATGACAAAAGAATTAAGGATATTCAAAATCATTCCGTTCGTTTTGACACCTATGAAGATTTATCCGAAATAATTGAGGTAGCTGGGGAAGCAGACTATGTTTTATTAGGAGAGGCAACCCATGGTACCAGTGAATTTTATAAAATTCGAGCTGAAATCACAAAGAAATTAATAGTAGAAAAGGGCTTCTCCTTTGTTGCTATCGAGGGAGATTGGCCGTCTTGTTTTACGGTCAATGAGTATGTAAAGGGCTATCGTGATGGTGAAGTAAAAGAAGCTTTTTCTCATTTTAACCGCTGGCCGACATGGATGTGGGCAAATGAAGAAGTTTTGGATTTTATCAATTGGTTAAAGCAGCATAACGAAAGGACTCATTCCCAAGTTGGTTTTTATGGAATTGATGTGTACAGTCTTTGGGAGTCGATGGATGAGATCATTTTCCAGCTAGAAAAAGTGTCACCTTCTCTAGTGGAACCAGCGAAAAAAGCTTTCGAATGCTTTGAACCATTTAACCGAAAAGCGGAAGACTATGCGGTGTCTGCCGCATTTTATGGTGAAGGTTGTACAGAGGAAGTGCTAAATGTTTTAGTAACGCTTCAACAAAATAAGTTTAAATATGATGGGAGTAATGAGCAAGGGTTAAATATCGATATAAACAGCTTGGTGATGTTAAATGCGGAGCGATATTATCGGGCCATGGCTAAAAGGGGACCAGATGACTGGAATATACGAGATGGTCATATGGTAACCGCACTTGAAAAAATCATAGCAACACACCCCAAAAAGGCGAAATGCGTAGTGTGGGAGCATAATACCCATTTAGGAGATGCACGTGCTACAGATATGGCGGAGGAAGGATTAGTAAATGTTGGCCAATTGTTAAGAGAGAAACATGGAAATAGTGTATATTCAGTTGGTTTTGGTACACATCGTGGAACGGTAATTGCTGCACGCGAGTGGGGAGGAACGGTTGAGGTGCTCCCTGTTCCAAATGCCAGAATGGGAAGCTGGGAGTATTTACTCCATGAAGCTGGTCCTTTTAATAAATACTTTCTGTTTGATGATCATAACAGAGAGCTGTTTAATGATGTCATAGGCCATCGTGCCATCGGGGTAGTATATAATCCTGAAGTAGAGCATTTAGGGAATTATGTTCCAACTAGAGTTTCAGACCGGTACGATTGTTTTATACATGTGGATGAAACAAGAGCCTTAACCCCATTATTTACAAAACAAGCTGTTAAAATATGAAATCGGTTGGGTTTTCCCAACCGATTTCTATTGTTTTCTGCTTATTTTCCCATTCTTTGCTCAACCTGACGACATACCTCATCAGCAGAAAGACCGTTTGCTTCAATTACTGGCCCTTGAATGCTAGTATCAGACATTCCCATTACGTTTGAGTCAATCCCAGTAACTACACAGCATTCACAGCCTTGTACATCAGATTCTTGTTTTAGTTCAATTACATCGTATCCTTTTTCACGAAGGGCGCTCGTGATATTCGATAATGATTCTTCAACTCCAACTCTTGGCATATGTACCACCTCCTCCAACTCTAAGTTTCCCAAATGAATGTGGTTTAATTCCATCTTTTGTGTGATTGAAAGGGTGTGCTAATGAAACCATTTAATATATAACCGTATATAAGCATGCTGGTCCAAATTCCTATCTGGCAGAATACAAATCAAATTAATAGGATTCTTGGTTAATCACATAATAAAACGGTCATGTTCTATCATTATCTGGAGGGGAAAGTCATGAGCAAAGCAGAAGAATTGAAACAGGAATTGCAGGTCTTGTCTGGTCGGCGTGAAAGGATGCAGAAGAACCTTTATGAAGTGGAAAAACGTATTAATGAGATTGTTAAGGAATTAAAAAAATACTAAACGGAGTGGGAGTGTCCCTGTTGATTCAGCAGGAGGCACTTCCATTAGCTTTCTAACCTCCGTGCGTACATTCTTACTTGATTGTTTTTGTATGGGTTTTTGACAGAATTATGAACAAAACAAAAATAAACAAATATATATTGTTTGGTTTTGTTGATTTATCTTTTGTCTGAGTGTATTATAATGGTATAAACAAACAAAAACAAAAACAAAGAATCAGGTGAGTATAATGAATAAAGATATTTTACAATCTAAATTTGTTAAGGAAATGAAAGATGCTACAGCTAATTTATATCGTCTAGGCTGGGATGAAAGAAATGGTGGTAACATTAGTTATTTATTAACAATGGAAGAAGTATATCCATATCTAGATGGAAATAAAAAGGTCCGTACTATACCAATGAATTTTAATGCTTCTTCTCTAGCTGGGCGATATTTTATTGTAACTGGTTCAGGAAAATATTTTAAAAACGTAACGAATGATCCAGCCGTAAATCTTGGGCTGATCCGAATCACCGAGGATGGCCGAAATTATGACATTCTATGGGGCTTTGAAGATGGAGGCGTAGCAACGAGTGAATTACCTACACACTTAATGAACCATATGAAACGCTTAGCTGTAGACCCAAACCATCGAGTAATCATGCACTGCCATGCTACTCATTTGCTAGCAATGACTTTTACACACAGTCTCGACGAAAAAGATTTTACAAAAACTCTTTGGGAAATGTGTACAGAATGTATCGTTGTTTTCCCAGATGGTGTTTCTATTATCCCTTGGATGGTTCCAGGAACAGATGCAATTGGTGAAGAGACAGCTGTGAAAATGGAACATACAAGACTTATACTATGGCCTCACCACGGGGTATTTGGAGCAGGAACGACAATAGACGAAACGTTCGGATTAATCGAAACCGCTGAAAAAGCAGCAGAGGTATACACAATTGTTTGTTCACAAGGCGGCAAGAAACAAACCATTTCTGATAAACAACTTCAAAGTTTAGCTGATGCATTTAAGGTCATTCCAAGAGAAGGGATATTGGAGCTAACCAATGCTAATAAATAACTGAAAAGAATTATGAACCATTTGTAAGGATGAAACCTTCGAATGGTTTTTTTTTATTTTGTATATAGGAATTAAATTAGATCGATATAATAATTAACGATATGTTTCCAGTGTCCAGTAATGAATCAAATTAGTGTTAGAATCCAAAAAGAAAGTAAAAAAATGGTTGATAATGCTTTATTTTAATAAGAACTAGCGCAACTTTAATTAACACACAATTGAGAATCTTTTAAAAAATAGTTGTTTTACTCAATTTATCTGTTATATACTATAAACACAGAGAAATTATGGATATAAATTAGATCGATTTAATTTTTTCTAACTATATCCTAAAAGTTAGATGAAGAAGGTAAGAGAGGGGGAGATTCAGCTGAAATGAGATTTAATTAAATCGATCTCATTAATGAAAACGCATTCTAAATGGCTAAACTATCTAAATTTTTCACACAAACAAAGAGGGGTCTGAGTTACTTCATTACATTTTTGAAAGCGTTATCTTTTTAAGTGGGTTCAAGATATGTTAATGTTCAGTTTCTAAAACTATCAATAAGGAGTGAATGAGAAATGAAAAGAGCTCTATCTTTATTATTAGTCTTATGTTTAATGATTCTAGGTGCGTGTTCACAACAATCTACAAATAATGAGAAAAATGAGGAACCAAACGACTCAAATGCTAATACCAGTGAAAAATTAATGAAATTAGCAGTTGTAACATCAGAAGATCGATCGCTTACAAAAGGGTTAGTAAAGTTTGGGGAATTAGTAGAAAGTAAAACAAATGGATCCATAAAAGTAGAAGTATATCCAAATGGTCAACTAGGTGGCGATCGTGAGGTATTTGAATCGTTACAATTTGGTTCCATTCAAGGAACTACCATGTCAACTGGACCAATCGCTCAGTTTGTTCCTAAGTTTAATGTATTTGACTTACCGTTCTTATTTCCAAATTCTGAAGTTGCCTATGAAGTATTAGATGGAAAGATTGGGTCTGATTTATTAGCAGAGTTGGAGAGTCAGAATGTAATAGGGTTAAACTATTGGGAGAATGGTTTTAGACATTTAACAAATGGTGTTAAGGAAGTAAAAACACCAGAGGATGTAAAAGGTTTGAAGATTAGAACTCTTGAAAATGATCTCCATATGGATATTTGGTCTGAATTAGGTGCTAACCCAACTCCAATGGCGTTCACAGAATTATTTGCAGGATTACAGCAAGGGGTAGTCGATGGCCAAGAAAATCCAGTAGGAAATGTTACAGCTAATAAATTTTATGAAGTACAAAAATACTTATCAAAGACCGGCCATGTATATAATGCTAGCCCATTCTTAATTAGTAAAGATTTCTGGAATACATTAAGTGATGAGGAAAAGAAGGCAGTACAAGAAGCCGCTGATGAAGCTCGAGATCATCAAAGAGAGTTGAACCAAAAAGAAGATGAAGATGGATATAAATTCCTAACTGAAAATGGTATGACGGTTACTGATATTACAGACGAAGAAAAGGAAGCGTTCCTTGAAAAGGTTAAACCAGTTTATGAAAAGTATTCTGCTAGTATTGGAGAGGAATTTGTAGACGAATTATTAGCAGAAATAAATAACTTGAAAAAATAAGCTACACCGAGCTTAAGGGGGGAAATCCCCTTAAGCTCTAATCTTATCTCTCGTAATACATAATAAATGAAATCACTTAAAGATTATTCTACCTTTAGAAAGAGGTGAATGGATGATGAAATTGTTGCATTGGCTTGACGAGCATTTTGAAGAGTTATTTATAGGCATTTTTTCTTTTGTTATGGTAGTTGTTATTGCTGTTCAGGTATTTATGAGATATGTCCTAGAGAATTCATTACCTTGGTCAGAGGAACTAGCTAGGTACTGCTTTATTTGGTTAGTGTACTTAGGTATCAGCTATGGAGTGAAAAAACAAAAACATATGAGTGTAGATGTACTTTATTTAGCCCTAAAAGGAAAATCACAAGCGACCTTGAGGATAGTAGGGAATTTATTGTTTTTGGTATTTGCCCTTTTTGGCCTGATTTATGGATACCAAATTACAATGAAGCTTCTTACATGGGGGCAATTGTCACCTGCCCTTAGTTTGCCAGTTGGTTTTGTTTACTTAGCTGGACCAATTGGAATGGGATTAACAGCTATTCGTTTGATTCAGCAAATTATCCAACAGGTAAAAATTCTTATTGGGAAAGAAGCTCCACAGCAATAACTGCTCTGTTGTTATTTTTAAAATGTAATGAAACGGAGGGGAAAACGATGACAGCACTTGTCTTATTTGGCAGTCTTGCACTTTTTTTAATACTTACCGTGCCAATTGGAATTTCAATTGGATTATCAACATTAGTGACCATTTTATACACGGGCTCTATGCCATTAGAATATTTAGCACAGGGTTTAATCACTTCAATTGATTCATTCCCTCTATTGGCAGTTCCCTTTTTTATTTTAGCTGGGGAGATTATGGGGAAGGGCGGGCTATCTGATAGATTATTTAAAGTTGCTAATACGATTGTTGGAGACAAAACAGGTGGTATTGCCATTGCAGCAATTATTACTTGTATGTTTTTTGCAGCCATTTCAGGGTCAGGTCCTGCTACTGTAGCTGCTGTTGGAGGAATCATGATACCCGCAATGATTAAACAAGGATACGATAAGAAATTTGCAACAGCAGTTGTCTGTGCGGCGGGTTCTATAGGCGTAATCATTCCTCCAAGTATCCCAATGGTTATGTACGGAGTAGTTGGAAGTCAATCTATAGGGAAGTTGTTCATCTCTGGAATCCTACCAGGAATATTAGTAGGTATCGCTTTAATGATTTGGACGTATATATATTCCCGAAAACAAGGGTACAAAGGAATTGGAAAAAGCACTTTTAAAGATTTCTTGAAAGCCACTTGGGATGCAAAATGGGCACTTTTAGTCCCAATTATTATATTAGGGGGAATATATGGAGGGGTATTTACTCCTACCGAAGCAGCTGGAGTTGCCGTGGTATACGGGTTTATCGCTGGTGTATTCTTATATCGAGAACTTAAAATTAAAGATATTCCTCGAATGCTGGTCGATAGTGGTATTACTACAGCAACGATTATGCTTATTGTTGGAACAGCAACTGCATTCGGCCGAATACTTACGGTCGAACAAATTCCGAGTCAAATTACAGAAGGATTACTTTCTATTTCTAGTAACCCGATTATTATTCTTCTGTTAATTAATATTTTACTTTTAATTGTAGGATGTTTTATGGACACGGTTGCTGCTATTATTATTTTAACTCCACTTTTATTACCTGTAGCAATGAATATTGGAGTAGACCCTATTCACTTTGGTTTAATAATGGTTGTTAATTTGGCTATAGGCTTTATTACTCCCCCGCTAGGAGTAAATTTATTTGTGGGGTCTGGTGTTTCAGGGATTTCAATTGAATCACTTGCGAAAGCGGTTATGCCATTTTTCGTTGCAATGGTTATTACACTTCTTATTTTAACTTATATACCACAAGTGTCTTTATTTTTAGTTGAGTTTATGGAATAACAAAGTTGACACTGATACTTATATACTACATAGTAATAGTATATTAATATTTAATTGTAGTATTTAAGTTACAGAATAGAGACTAAATTATTTTTGGTGAGCTGGTGATTATTGATGACGCATAAAAAAAGAGTAACTCTGCAAGATGTAGCAAATCATGCTGGCGTTTCCCGAGCGACTGCATCATTAATTGTTCGTGGCAGTTCTAAAATTGCAGAAAAGACCAAACAGAAGGTATTGAATTCAATGCATGAGTTAGGCTACGTGTATGACAGAGTTGCTGCCAATATGCGTTCACAGTCTTCTTCGACAGTTGGATTAATAATAACCGATATCGCGAATCCATTTTACGCAGAACTCCTTAGAGGTGTTCATCATTCATTAGAGGAAGCGGGTTATACTGTATTTCTTGGTACTACTTTTGACTCGGATATGAAACAGGAACAGCTTATTTCTAGAATGCTCGAACATCGGGTTGGAGGAATCATTCTATGTCCTGTTTCAGAAAGCTCAGGAAATAGTATAGAACGGGTGAAGGCGATCGACATCCCACTTGTTTTAGCCGTACGAGAAATTGAAAACGTTTCCTGTGATTATGTAGGAATTGACTACGCAGTGGGAGCTCAAATGGCTGTAAATCACTTAATTCATAGAGGTCATAGAAGGATTGCATTTCTTGGTGGAACTTCCCATTCAACCGCTTGGAAGGAAAGGCGAAGTGGTTATTGTAGTGCGTTAAAACAAGCAGGTTTAGACATCGATGAGACACTTATTGTAGAAAGTCCTGTTACGAGAGAAGGCGGAATGGGAGCAATTCGTAAAGTGTTATTCCAGGCAAATCCACCTACGGCTGTCTTCTGTTTTAATGACTTAGTCGCACATGGTGTCATGCTTGGTTTAAATGATGCCGGATTAAAACCAGGGCAAGATCTTGCTGTTGTTGGTTTCGATAATAATAATGAGGCACCATTATATAACCCACCATTAACTACCGTTTCATCATATGCTAGACTTATAGGCTCCCAGGCGGCGATTCTGCTTCACCAAAGAATTGTCAATCAAGAACGTGATACCCAGCGAATTATCTTGCAGCCTGAACTGGTAGTAAGAAAGTCCTCGTAACTGATGTTGTAATATGAAAGGGAGCCTTTACGCTCCCTGTTTGATATGTAAGTTTAATTGTAATTGTAGGTGATAAGTATTATTTTTTTAGATCGATCTACCGAAGATGTATCAAGCTAAAACACTTCATCAACACCCAATTCACTTTAAATTATTGGGAAAATTCAGTAAAAGTGTTTTCAAACAATCGGAAATCATGTATTATTATGGTAACGCTTTCTTTATTGATATTACTATGGTTAAAAGGTGGGGATCTAACTTAACATATTTTTTTAATATTTTATTAGATCGATATAATAACTTATTTACAGATTATGTACGGTAATAACTATTAGGCAAAGGAGTGAATGTATGAACAATCCAACAGTATTCGCGCTACCTTCAAGGGCGTATATTTGCGAAGTTGCTCCTCGTGACGGATTCCAAGCGATAAATGATCAATGGATTCCTACAGAAGATAAAGTATCAATCATTCGGTCGTTAGCAGAAACAGGAGTAACTACAATTGAGATTACGTCGTTTGTTCATCCAAAGGCAATACCTCAATTAAAGGATGCGACAGAGGTTGTTAGATCATGTAATGCCTTGAAAAATATTAAATTTAGAGCATTGGTACCAAACGTTAAAGGAGCAGAAAGGGCCATTGAGGCAGGCATAAAAAAGATAAAGCTCATGTTATCTGCCACTGACTCACATAGTATCTCTAATGCCAATTGTATAACGGAAGAAGCGCAGAATGGCTTTTATCCAATCATTGAATTAGCACAGAAGAAGGGTATAGAAGTGGGAGGATCTATATCTGTAGCCTTTGGATGCCCGTTTGAGGGGAAAGTTCCTCAAGAAAGAATAAATCAGATTGTATATAAATACGAATCTATGGGTGTGAAAGAAATTTCATTGGCGGATTCGACTGGTACTGCAAATCCAAAGCAAGTATATGAAATGCTTGGCCATTTACGTAATGCTTTTCCTGATATTTTATTTACTTTGCACCTTCATAATACAAGAGGTCTCGCCATTGCAAATGCGGTTAGTGCGTTGCAACAGGGAATTGTTCATTTTGATAGTTCGATAGCCGGACTAGGAGGTTGTCCATATTTACCTGGAGCAACAGGAAACGTCGCGACCGAAGATCTGGTTTATGCTTTTCATGAAATGGGAGTTGAAACAGGGATGGATCTTAGTAAGGTTATCCACACTGCAAAAGACGTAAAACAGAAGCTAGGTTGCAGAAGTGAGAGTTATATGTTGAAAGCGGGTCCATCAGCTCTTTTACACACAAAGGTAACAAGTCAACAAAAATTAGAAAAATAATTGAGTAAATAAGATTAGTCTTGTATGTTGGGGAGGGAAATGATGACCAGACCATTTTCAATTGCGCATCTTACTGCACTTAATTGCACTCCAGCGGAAATGATTTATATTGCTTCAAGAACGGGTTATGATTTTGTGAGTCTTCGGCCTATTAATATGGGATTACCCGGAGAGCCCAATTATGACCTTGCAAATAATAAACAAATGATGAGAGATACAAAGGCTGCATTTGCAGACACAGGATTAAGGTTACTAGATATTGAGTTAGCTAGAATTTTTGATGGAATGGATCCATTAAACTACTTGCCAGCTTTTGAAGTTGCTGCAGAGTTAGGTGGACGCCATGTTCTAAGCAGTATTTGGACAGATAACCGAAATTATGCGATTGAGAAATTTGGCGAGGTATGTGATCTTGCTAAGCAATTTGATCTAACAGTTGAACTTGAATTTGTACCCATAGCAAGTGTCAGGAGTCTTGCAGATACGCTAAATATTCTTCATTCTGCAAATCGATCGAACGCGGGAATTATGATCGATACGCACCATTTTCACCGTTCAGGAGATCAACTGGAGGACCTTCAAAAAATTCCTAGTTCTTACTTTCGTTACTTCCATCTATGCGATGCTCCTTCTCAAGCACCAACATCAGTGGATGAAATGAAGCGGATCCTTAGGGAGGAACGTCTCTATGTTGGCGAAGGGGGAGTCGATATTGCTGGTATCGTAAACAGTATACCAGTGAATACACCATGCTCGATTGAAATGCCAAATATTAAACGAGTAAAAGAGCTAGGCTATGAAGAGTACGCGCGACGCTGCTTGGAAACTGCAAAAGACTTTCTTTCTATTCATGCAACCGAGGAGAAATCGTTACGCAAAAAAATCGGACTTTAATTTTCTGATTAATTTATATTTTCAGTTATAAAGTTAAAATTTGATTGCTATTCATTGTAACAAACGGTACTATTATGTTAACGCTTTCTTTATTTTGGATCGATCTAAAAGATTTTTTGGGTGGTGGTTATTTTATGTGGGGATTACATTTGAAAAACCCCGGGGAACTAGAACTAAAAGAATTTCCAGTTGAATCCCCTCTTAAAGAAAACGAAGTTAGAATTAAACTCATTTATGGTGGAATCTGTGGTTCTGATATTGGTGTTTATAAGGGAAAGATTGGTCACGCAAAATACCCGGTTCGACCTGGTCACGAGTTAGTCGGGAGAGTTATTGAGGTCGGTGAAAAGGTCGATCTTAAAACTGGAACAAAGGTTGTTGTTACACCTAATACTTTTTGTGGCGAATGTGAGAATTGTCAAAGAGGGTATCGAAATATTTGTTCTTTTAAGGAATCTCTTGGGGTCAATGTGGATGGGATTTTTTCAGAAGAGATTACCATTTCATCAAAGTATGTCCTTCCAATTCCTGAGGAATTACAAGATGAAAAAGCAGTATTAATTGAACCGTTTGCCGTAATAACTCATGCTTTTGAAAAAGCTTTTATTACAAAAGGTACAACGGTAGGAGTCATTGGGTGCGGGACGGAGGGAATGCTCTCAATCGCTTTAGCCAACTTTCTTGGTGCGAAGGTTACTGCGATAGATATTTACCAGTCAAAGCTAGAAAAAGTAAAAGCCGCTTTTGGGGTTCATACTGTTTTAGCACATGAAGTGAAGGACGAAAAGTTTGATGTTGTAATTGAAGCAGCTGGAGTAAAACAGGCTGTTGAACAAGCGGTAGGAGTGGTTAAACAAGGAGGATCCGTTATTTTGATAGGTTTAACTCCAGAAGCAACTCTGCCAATTGTACAGATTGTAAGAAATGAAATTACGATACATGGATCTATTATTTATAATTTTCCGGAAGATTTTTCCAAGTGTGTAGACTATCTGCTTAATGATGATTTTGATGTAAAGCCAATTATTTCTAATATTTTCCCTCTTAAAGAGTTTAAAAAGGCATATATATACGCCATCTCAGGTCAGTGCGGCAAAATATTATTAGATTTCAAAGGAGGCCATATATGAAACAGTTAATATCTTATCAATTGGTAAATTATCTAGAAGAAAGAGGCATTGAACATATTTTTGGACTTTGTGGTCACACAAATATTGCCGTACTTTCTGCTTTGGAGAATAGCAAAATTAAGTTTGTGAATGTGAGACATGAGCAAATTGCCGCGCATATGGCTGATGGCTATGCGAGGGTAAAGAAAAAAGCAGCCGTTCTTTTAAGCCACTTAGGTCCAGGACTTACAAACGCGGCAACGGGAGTGGCGAATGCTGCTTTGGATTCAATACCAATGGTTGTTATTGCTGGCGATGTGCCAACTCATTACTACGGCAAGCATCCACATCAAGAAGTAAATTTACATGGGGATGCCACTCAATATGAAATCTATCGTCCTTTTGTTAAAAGAGCATGGAGAGTCGATAGTGCACATCTCTTTCCAGAGATTTTAGAAAAAGCCTTTCAACTAGCTGAAAGCGGAAATCCAGGTCCAGTCTTAATCTCCGTTCCAATGGATATTTTTTCAAAAGAGTTAGAAACCTCTTACTTTGAAAAACAGAAGCTGAATGCAAAGAATCTTCATAAGCCGTCAATTGACAACGAAACAGCAAAGAAAATCATCCAAACGCTAGCTGAAGCGAAAAATCCGATCTTTTACGTAGGTGGAGGGATCTTATTAGCAGATGCAGCAGATCAGCTTAGAGAATTAGTAGATCGATTGAATATGCCAGTAGCCCATTCCTTAATGGGGAAAGGTGCCGTTTCTGATGATCATCCATTGACTCTAGGTATGACAGGTTTTTGGGGAACTAAATTTATTAATGACAAATGCAAGGCCGCAGATTACGTCTTAGGTTTAGGTACTCGCTTTGCCGAGGCAGATAGTAGTTCATGGGAACCAGAATACACGTTCAACTTCCCTCCAACGAAATTAATACAAATAGATATTGATCCGAGCGAAATTGGAAGGAACTACCCAGTTGAAATTGGTGTAGTCGCTGATCTAAAACAGGCCTTAACCGTATTAAATAAAGTGGCGGAAGAAATGTTCCCGTATGGGGTACAACGTGATTCTCTTGATACATTAAAAGAAGAAATTTTGAAAAATCGAAAAGAATTTAAAGAAAGCAATCGAAAGTTTATTGAAGATGAATCATTTCCAATGATGCCACAACGGATTGTTGATGAAGTACGTCAAGTCCTCCCGAAAGATGCTCTTATTACAACGGATGTTGGGTGGAATAAAAATGGAGTAGGACAGCAGTTTCCTATTTATGAGGCTGGGTCCATTCTTACACCTGGAGGGTATGCTACGATGGGATTTGGAGCACCAGCAGCACTCGGTGCAAAAATTGCGGCACCTAATCGAGTCGTTGTTTCATTAGTGGGTGACGGTGGTTTTGGTCAAAATCCAGCAGTATTAGCAACAGCAGCAGAGGAAAACATCCCGGTTGTTTGGGTCATTATGAATAATTTTGCATTTGGCACGATCGCAGGTCTGCAAAAAGCACATTTTGGTACGACCTTAGGGACTGTCTTCCAAAAGGATGGAGAACCTTACTCTCCAGATTATGCAGCAATTGCTAGAGCTTACGGGGTGGAAGGGATTAAGGTTCAGTCTGCAGGAGAATTCAAACCAGCCTTAGAAAAAGCCATCAAAGCGAATAAGCCAGTCGTTATTGATGTAGCGATGCTGAATAACCCAGTACCTACCGATGGACATTGGAACATCATGGATATCTATTCTCCTGGGAAAAGTGTCCACCACGTTTCTGTTTAATAAAAGTAAGGGTTCTATGATTCTATTTAACATTAATAAGATCGATCTACTAAGCTATCAAATTTGTAGGAGGTAATGTTATTGTCTACCAATGCAGTCAAAAAACAAACCGAACTCACGGAAGACCAACAAAAGGAATTAGATCTCGCGTTTGAAAAAGCAAGAAAGGCAATGGAGATCATTGAGTCTTATAGTCAGGAAAAGCTGGATCGCTTATGCCAGGCAGTCGCATGGGCAGTATCCAATAAAAAAACTTTTTCTGAATTAGTTGATATGGGAATTGAGGAAAGTAAGCTAGGTGACCGTGTAAGTCGAATGGGGAAACGAATGAAAATTCGAGGGATTTTGCGAGATGCCCTCCGCCAAAAAAGCGTGGGTGCTATTGAGGAAATACCTGAAAAAGGAATTGTGAAATATGCGAAGCCCGTAGGTATTATCGGTTCGATTGTGCCAACAACGAATCCTGATCTAACTCCAGCAGGTACCGCTATTTATGCCATAAAGGCACGAGATGCGGTTATCTTTTCACCGCATCCTCGTTCGAAAAAAACGACTTTTGAAACGGTTAGGCTCATGAGGGAAGCGCTTGAAAGGGAAGGGGCACCAGCTGATCTTCTACAGTGTTTAACATTAGTTAATATCCCAATGACAAAAGCACTTATGTCAAGGTCAGATCTAGTCCTTGCTACGGGTGGGAAAGATATGGTCAAAAGTGCGTATAGTTCAGGGACACCGGCCTACGGTGTAGGAGCCGGTAATTCTACCATGATCATTGATGATACAGCTGATGTGAAAGAAGCGGCATTAAACACTATGCTCAGCAAAACATCAGACTTTGGTTCTGGTTGTTCTGCAGATGGAAATTTAATTATTAGTGACAAGGTATATGAAGCGGTGCTAGAAGAATTGGTGAAAGTTGGAGGATATTTAGCGAATGATGACGAAAAAGCTAGCCTTCGTTCGGTTATGTGGGATGCAGAGGGGCATCGTCTTCCTAACACGGTCGCAGTTGCTCCGCAACTCCTAGCTAAGGAAGCGGGTTTTTCGATTCCTGAAGATCGAAAATTCATCATTGTAAAGGGCGATAAAATCGGAAAAGAATACCCTTACTCGGGTGAAAAATTAACCACATTGTTAGCGGTGTATAAATATGAAGGTGAGTTTGAACATGCACTTGATATGATGAGAGCCATTTATGAAGTGGGAGGAAAAGGTCATTCATGTGGTATTTACTCGTTTAACGATGATCATATTCACCGTCTTGGGCTAGCGGCACCAGTGAGTCGGATTATGGTTCGCCAACCCCAGTCAAAAGCTAACGCTGGTTCATTTACGAATGGTATGCCAATGACGTCAAGTCTTGGTTGTGGAACTTGGGGAGGAAACATCATCTCAGAGAATGTGAATCTTAAACATTATATGAACTATACATGGGTGTCGAAACCAATTCCAGAAGATAAACCTACCGATGCGGAGTTATTTGGTGAATTTTTTGATCCAGAGCTAGAAAAATAAAATAGTTAGATAGATAAAGAGGCAGACTCGTAGAAACAATAAATTGTGACTTTTGAGTAGCCTCTTTATTTTCATCTATAAATGCACCGTAATTCCTACAACCATGTCTACTAAAGTAAAGTCAATCAGAATTAATGGCAAAAAAGTAGATTACCGTTCAGCTAATAAGGTTTCTGTTGAAGACGGCACCGTTATTAAAATTGACATCGTAGCACCTGACAAAGTAACAACAAGTACCTATACCTTCACGGTAGAAAAATATTAACTGAGTTCGTAGGAACCATGTAGTAAAGGTATGGTTCCTACGAGACTCATATGTTAGGAGTGAAATAGGATGAATGGTAAAAAAATCATGTTTTTGATGGTGATTTCACTAATGCTACTAAGCCTTGTCATGCCAGTTTCAGCTGCATCAATAAATAATAAAAATGCTTTTAAACTAGAAGCAACTTCCTTAGATGGAATGGAAAAACCAGCTATTGATATTACATTAGGTAACAAGTTGCCATTAAACGGGTATTTTACTCGAAATGTTACTGTGGGGGATGAGACGCGTACGGTAAAAATCTATGTAGCGCCAGAAACGACTGTCCGAGATTATTTTACGGTCATAGCGGCTCCGGATGGTATGACGACTGAAGAGTTCCTTCACAAAAGCGGATGGCTGGATATTGCGGATAAGAAATCAGAAGGATTATTCATACTAGAGCCTGGTGTGAATGGTTGGGGAAGTGCGGAAGAAGAACTTGCCTATATTAATGAAGCTGTAAAAGTATTAAAAGATACGAAGTATTACAATACTTTTGGTGTCTTTTATTTAGCCGGATATGGTGACGGTGGAACAGCTCTACAAGCCTGGGCGATGCAAAATCCGCTCTTTGTCATTAGCTCTGTTTTTGTAGAAACAGAAGATCTTGATGCAGAATTTATTCAGAAGACAGGAGAAAAAACTTTTGCTGAAAATAGAGAGATTTCTTACTCTGAGGTTCCTGTTCCTACTTGGTTGGTAAATGATAACCCAAGTGCCGTAGAAAACTTAGTCGAATACTGGAAAGGTGCTAATGACACAGTTGCATCGGGAGAGAAAGGATCAACAGAGGGATTGATGGGAAGTACCGTTTATATACAGAAAGAAGATTCTGATCGTATTGTCACTTCTTATAGCGATGTACGCTCTAAAGTGGCTGTTCTTGATCAAGGCGGAAACGGAGTATATAAAACGGGTTTCACGAAGAAAATTTATAATTTCCTTTCTTACTATACGCGCTATGACAATACAACCGTTAACGGAAATGTTCTAGGTGTAAGACCTGATTACGAAAAAATGGGTGTTGAGATCAAGGAAATGCAATTAGATGGATATACTCGCGAGTATTTAGTTTATGTCCCGGATTCTGCACCTGAGGAAAACATTCCGGTAGTTTTCGTACTTGCAGGAAACACGCAAACGGCACGAGTATTCTTTGACGCCAGCCATTGGTGGGAGGTAGCGGACAAACACGGATTTATGCTTGTTATGCCTAGTGAACAATACAATTCATCAACAGATGTAACATGGAATGTTAACTACGCACCTAATAAGCAAAATGATTTTGTTTTCCTAGAGGAAATAGTTAAGCAAATTGACAAAGATTACAACATTGATCCTGGGAAGCGATATTTAACTGGTCAATCTCTTGGCTCCATGTTCACGAACTATGCGAGTGCCGTCATGCCCGAATACTTTACTGCTTTTGGTTCTACTTCGGGTCCGCTTTTAAGACCTGTTGAAGGGAAAAATGATAAAGTACCGTTTTATCTGCTCTTTGGTGAATATGATATTTGGAGCTGGGACCACACGATAAAAGGACAAACAAATACGACTGTGAAATTGGATAGAAACGAACTTGGTGAGCTGAGTGATGCTATTGTTACCACAAAAGACAGATATACGACATACACTTGGTACGATAACAATGAAACACCGATGTACAAATATACTCAGACAAAAGATAGAGCCCATAACTTCATTGTGTCAGAAGTATGGGAACTATGGGAAAACTGGTTCTCTCATTGGGAAATGGATGAAGAAGGAAACCGTCATTATACGGAGTAAGTCCAGAACAATTATTTACCATATAGAGGGAGCTGTGTTATACTAATTTTACTAACTAGAAAGGGATGATGGGTGAACGATGAAGAACTAATCTTATTTTAAAACGATTGAAATTTCATATTTCAAATCACAAAAAATAGGATTAGTCTGCCCATTATCTATACGGTTCTTAGCTTTTTTACGGAAAAGCTTTATTTGACTATGGTATGAAACGACTAATCCTTCCTATCCAACAGGGAGGATTTTTTGTTCTCCCTGCAAACCGAGGGGCTGAAATCATGAGAGAACTTTTTAAATGTAAAGATGTTAGCTATGAAATAAATGACGAAACCCTTTTTAAAGATGTAAATGTTCATGTTCATGAAGGAGATGTCATAGGAATTATAGGAAAAAATGGAGCTGGGAAATCAACCTTACTTCATGTTATATACAACCAGTTAGTTCCCACTAAAGGAAATATTCAGTGGGTTGAAAAAAATGTGAAAATGTCGTTAGTCGAACAGGATACGGAAGTCTTTTCTGTGGAGGAAGAGTCACCGGTGTTTTATAAAAAATGGATATTGCCAACACACATTGATTTTTCCAATTTAAGTGGAGGAGAAAGGCTAAAACTTCGATTAGCACATGGCTTTTCAGAGCAATCTGATCTCTTGTTATTGGATGAACCTACCAATCATTTAGATGAACAAGGCTCACAACTATTGATTGAACAAATAAAAGCTTATAAAGGATCGATTATTCTTGTTTCCCATGATCGGTATTTTTTAGATAAAGTAGTAACAAAAATTTGGTCTATTGAAGGGACTAAAATTTTTGAACATAATGGAAATTACTCGAGTTATATGTTAGCTCGTGAACAGAAAAGACATTCCCAGCAGCGAGAATATGAGAAGCAACAACAAATGGTCGAACGTATTGAAGCTCAAATAAATGAGCTCACTTCTTGGTCTCAGAAAGGTCACGCTCAATCAACCAAAAAAGAAGGAATGAAGGAATACTGGCGTGTAAAAGCAAAACGCATGGATGCTCAAGTTCAGTCTAAACGAAAGCGTCTTGAAAAAGAGTTAGAAAAAGCGAAAGTCGAGCGGGTTGAAGCAGAGTATGATGTTCGTTTTACGATTGAAAATCATAACAAGGTGGGGAAACGATTTCTAGAAGTGAAGGATTTGTCAAAGAATTTTGATGGTCGAGTGCTATTTAATAACGTTAATTTTACCATTCTCCACGGTGAGAAGGTCGCTATTACTGGTTCGAATGGAAGTGGTAAAACAACATTGATAAAAATCATACTTGGTCAGGAACCGTCAGATGGAGATGTATGGATTTCTCCAACAGCAACCATTGGTTATTTGACACAAGAAGTATTTGATTTACCATTGGAAAAAACACCGGGGGACCTTTTTCACAAAGAAACCTTTAAGGCAAGAGGGAAAGTTCAAAATCTTATGAAGCATTTAGGTTTTACAGCTTCTCAATGGAAGGAACCGCTTCAAAATATGAGCATGGGTGAACGAGTAAAGTGTAAACTGATGAGATATATTTTAGAAGAAAAAGATGTGCTCATATTGGATGAACCTACCAATCATCTTGACTTACCTTCCCGAGAGCAGTTAGAAAGGACTTTGGCAGAGTATAATGGCACGTTAATCATTGTTTCTCATGACCGATATTTTTTGGATAAGACGACAAATACAAAACTTGTTCTTGATAATAGGACTATCCAAAAACAACTAAGTGAGGTTACACAAAAATCAAGTGATTTAGAAGAATTGCAGTTAAAGCTTGAAACAGAGAGACAAGAAGTTCTAGGGAAACTCAGCTTTATGACTCCAAAAGATCAATCATATAAAGAACTTGATTGTAGATTTAAGGAACTGACAAGAAAATTAAAAGAGCTTAAATAGTGGTGAAGCCGGAGAGCCTTTTGTGTAAGGCTCTTTCCGGTGCCTTCATACTTGTAATTGATATAGTGTAAATATTACAATACATATGAAGTTATTCAATAATCCTGATTTAAATAACAAATGACCCAAGCCTAAAAAATAAGTTTCTGAAAAGTTGAAAAATGTTATAATATTATTGTTATACAAATTTGTGAGGTGGCGAACATGCAACGAACTGCAGAAAATATATCAGAACAAAAAAAGGAAGAGACTATGGCTTATTCTAGAACAAATCCATTTCAAGCAAAGGTTCTTAAAAATATTAATATAAATGGACCTGCTTCTAATAAAGAAACAAGACATATAGAGTTGTCATTAGAAAATTCCGGCCTTTCATACGTACCGGGAGATTGCCTTGGGATTTTTCCGCAAAATGATCCTGATTTAGTTGCGTCTATCCTTGAAGAAATGAAGTGGGATGCAGAAACGCCTGTAATTGTTGATAAGATTGGTACAACTTTACCACTGAAAGCAGCTTTATCCACTCACTTTGAAATTACGTTATTAACAAAGAAAATTTTACAACAAGCTGCTGAACTAACTGAGAACACGGAGTTAAAAAGGCTAGTAGCAGCCGAAAATATTGCTGAATTAAAGGAATATGTGGATGGTCGTGATTTACTTGACTTGTTGCATGACTTTGGACCATGGACCGGATCAGCTCAAGAAATTGTATCTCTTTTAAGAAAATTGCCACCACGTCTGTATTCTATCGCAAGCAGCTTTGTTGCTCATCCTGGGCAAGTACATTTAACCATTGGTGCCGTACGATATACAGCCCATGGACGTGATCGTAAGGGAGTATGTTCAGTACAATGTTCAGAACGTCTTGAAGAGGGCGATAGCATTCCTGTATTTATTCAACAAAACAAGCATTTTAATCTTCCTGAATCTGACGAAGCAGATATCATTATGGTTGGACCTGGAACAGGTATCGCCCCATTCCGTTCATTCATTCAAGAACGTGCCGTGGGTAAAGCAGCAGGTAGATCTTGGTTGTTCTTTGGAGATCAGCATGCGGAAACAGATTTCTTATACAAAGAAGAGTTAGAGGGCTATGTAAAGGAAGGTTCTTTAACAAAATTAGAGACCGCGTTCTCTCGTGATTCAGAACAAAAAGTGTATGTCCAACACAAGATGCTTGAAAACAGTAAGGAAATTTATGAGTGGCTAGAAAAAGGTGGATATTTCTACGTTTGTGGAGATAAGACTTATATGGCTAAAGATGTGCATGAAGCACTGATCACGATTATCGAAACAGAAGGTTCGCTTTCACGTGAAGAGGCTGAAAGTTATTTAAATGATTTAAAAAAGCAGGGTCGATACCAGCGTGATGTATACTAATAGTAAGAGAGCTATTCGAACATTCGAATAGCTCTTTTTTTATATATTTTTTAAACGAGACAAAAGCTCTAATATTGGAATAATATCTTTAGGGTAACATTATCAAAATATACACAGTCCTTTTCTAAAAGAAAAACTTACTTGACACTACTCTGTAGTGACATTATAGTTACTTACATAAAGTAACTAAGTGATAATTATTGAGGAGAATATGGTAATGCAGGTGAAAAACGCAGGAATTGAAATTGGTCTATATACGCTTGGTGATATTATACCAGATCCTCATACAGGAAAAGTGATTAGTCCAGGTAAAAGATTGAAGGAAATACTCGAGGCAGCAAAGCTTGCTGATGAAGCAGGGCTTGATGTCTTTGGGGTTGGAGAGCATCACCGTTTAGATTACGCAATATCTTCTACGCCAGTTGTACTATCAGCAATGGCTCAACTAACCAAAAATATCAAATTAACGAGTGCAACTACTGTTCTAAGTACCGTTGACCCTGTTCGTTTGTTTGAGGATTTTGCAACATTGGATTTACTTTCTAATGGACGAGCAGAAATCATTGCTGGGCGAGGGGCTTTTTTAGAATCGTTCCCACTCTTTGGTTTTGATATTAATGAATATAATGATTTATTTTTAGAAAATATGGATCTATTTTTACAGTTAAATCAACAAGAGAAGATCACTTGGAAAGGCCAATTTCGATCATCATTATGGAACGCAGAAATTTCTCCAAGACCGCTCCAAGATAAGCTACCCATTTGGGTTGGTGTTGGTGGTTCACCAGAAAGTGCTGAACGTGCAGGTATGCTTGGGGTTGGAATGGCTGTAGCGATTTTAAGTGGAGATTCGATGAGGTTTAAGCCATTAGTTGATTTGTACCGACAAGCTGGTAGTAAGGCAGGACACTCATCGGATAAACTAAGAGTAGGAGTTACTGGCCATGGGTATTTTGCAAGTACCAGCCAAAAAGCAAGAGATGAATTTTACCCTTATTATTCTGTATACAAGTCATATGTCAATCAGCAATTAGGCAAAACAGGAAAATTATCAAGAGAAGAATTTGATCAATTGACAGATCCTGACACAGCCCTTTTTGTGGGTAGTCCGCAACAAATCGTGGAGAAAATTCTCCGTCAACATGAGCTTTTTGGCCATCAGCGCTTTATAGCGCAAATTGATATTGGTGGGTTACCGTTCGAAAAAGTAGCGGAAGGGATCGAGATATTAGCCACAAAGATAGCTCCAATCGTGAGGAGAGAAATAAGTAAGTAGAAGTGAAAATAATAATGAAAAGAGGTTACCTTTTTGACACAGACAAAATTTGATTCAAAAGTTCTTTCTGTTTTAGAAGACAAAATTCAATTAATTAAAACAGGTAAAGGAGCCATCTATTTAGTTGGTCCAATTAAACTACCTGTTAACCTTTACGGTGAAACAGTTGTTTTTCAATGGTATTGTTGGTTAAATTGTGATGAAGTAACAGAAGACTTTGAAAAAATTATCAACAAATTATCTTCTGTTAACTTAGCCGAACTACAACAATCCAGCGTTCTAGCATATGGAGATTTTTCTTATGGGGAAGATGCCATTATTCGAATGCATTCTATCTGTCATACAGGTGATATTTTTGGAAGTAAGAGATGTGATTGTGGATATCAATTAAAACAATCGATGAAGATGATTGTTGACCATGGAACAGGTGCATTATTTTACTTGGCTAATCATGAAGGGAGAGGGATTGGTTTATTTAGTAAAGCAATGGCCTATATTCTCCAGGAAAATGGCTACGATACAGTCGATGCAAACGAAAGTCTAGGTTTTGTAGATGATTCTAGAAATTATTCAGATGCGATTCAAGTACTAAAGGCACTTCGCTCAAAACCAGTTACCCTTATGACAAATAATCCAAAAAAGCTTGAGGCATTAAAAAATGCAGGGCTAACAGTCTCAGATAGAAAACCATTATGGGGAGATATATCCGAATACAATGAAAATTATCTTCAAACAAAAATTAAACGTTCTGGCCATTTAGAAGAAGAAGGGAATTGTCCAAATGACTAATGATGAATTTTATATGGACTTGGCATTGAATAATGCCTTAGCCATGAAAGGACAGACAGATCCAAATCCATTAGTCGGGTCTGTAATCGTCAATAATAATCGGGTAGTAGGAATTGGGGCGCATTTAAAAGCGGGCGAACCACATGCGGAAATTCACGCCATACGGATGGCTGGTGATCAGGCGAGAGAGGGAACCATCTATGTAACCCTTGAACCTTGCTCTCATCACGGGAGAACGGGTCCTTGTGCAGTAGCGATTGTAGAAGCAGGTATTAAGAAGGTAGTTATTGCGACACTCGATCCAAACCCCGTAGTTTCAGGAAACGGTGTAAAAATCCTTAAGGATGCGGGTATTGAAGTAGTTGTTGGGGTAGGAATGGAAAAATCTCAACGAATGAACGAAGTGTTCAATAAATTTATTGTTCAGAAAAAGCCGTTTGTCACATTAAAATCAGGTATTACACTTGATGGAAAGATCGCCACACACACTTCCGATAGCAAATGGATTACTTCTGCAGAGGCTAGAGAAGACGTTCACCATCTCAGAAATCAAAATATGGGTATATTAGTAGGAGTAAATACAGTGATTAAGGATGATCCGGAATTAACTGCTCGTATTCCTAATGGAAGGAATCCAATTCGAGTGATAATGGATTCAACTTTAAAACTTCCACTTGATTCAAAGGTTGTAACAGATAAAAAGGCAGAAACATGGATTTTTACTAGTGACACCTACGATAGAGAAAAGAAACAAACATTAGAGAGTATGGGAATCAATGTATTTCATACATCTGGAAAAAAACAAGTAGACCCTACCGAAGTGGTAAGTATATTAGGTGAAAAGCTTGTATCTTCTCTACTAATTGAAGGTGGAGGAGGAATTAATGCGTCCTTCTTTGAAAATCAGCTGATAGACAAAGTTGTTCTCTATATGGCTCCAAAGTTAATCGGTGGGAGTATGTCTCCATCGTTTCTTGGAGGGAGCGGTGTAGAAAAAATGAAGGATGCTGTGGAACTTTCAGATGCATCGATTACCCAAATTGGGAAAGATTTTAAATTTGTTGGTTACCCAATTTATAAATGAGGTTGATTTGCTCGTAACTCATGAAATATAGTAAAATGAATGGAGTTCATTCATTTGAGGTGGTAATGATGAGTCACACCAATGAAAAATATGATAAAATTTTACAAGCTGCCATTGAAGTTATTTCTGAAAAAGGTCTAGACAAAACATCTATTTCCGATATTGTAAAGAAAGCTGGCGTTGCACAGGGGACTTTTTATCTCTATTTTCGATCAAAAAATGCACTAATTCCAGCCATTGCTGAAAACTTACTTATGTATTCACTCAGCAATATAAAAAAGAGAGTAGTAGAAACGACAACTTTTTGGGAAAAAATAAAGGTGTTTATTGACGAAACCTATCGTATAACGGATGAATACAAAGATGTGCTTGTTCTTTGCTATTCGGGTCTTGCATTAGAGTATTCTTTAGAAACCTGGGAAACGATTTATACACCTTATTATCATTGGTTCGAGGAGATCTTACAAAATGCGATCGTACATGAAGAAATTATTAGTAATTTCCATGTAGAGTGGACATCAAAAATGATTATTAATCTTGTCGAAAATGCAGCTGAGCGTTTTTACATAGCTAAAGATCAAGACATGGAATTAGAAGACTCGAAAGAAGAACTATTCCGATTCCTAGAGAGGTCATTATCAATAAAATAAGAAAATGATTCTATCAAAAACGACAAACAACACACTGTGTTTGTCGTTTTTTATTTACCTTAAAAAATAGATTCTTGTTTAAAAATATCTTGCATTCTCTTCCATCATGAAATAAGATAGTCTCAGTTGAAAGCGATTTCATTAAATATCTGTTCGATTTATGTCAGATCATCTAACGAGGAAGTGGAAAGAATAGAAAAGTATGAGTATATTAACTAAGAAGGAAGGTTTCTGAATTTACAGTTATATGAATGACGATCAGTCATTTTTAGTAAATAGAAGGGAGGTTATTAATTTTTTACATGTAGAGAAGAGCACATGTAAAAAATTATCTAAATATTGAAAAAATATTCTGTTTGGGGGAAGATACATGCCGGCTGAAAGAATTGAATTAAGAAGGTCACTTAAGCTATCGCATATTGTGTTAATGGGTATTGGGTATATGACACCTATGGTTGTTTTCGATACCTTTGGTATTGCTTCCGAAGCTACAGCAGGTCATGTTCCTACAGCATATATCCTAGCCTTGGTTGCAATGTTGTTAACGGCACTTAGTTATAAACAGATGATTCAAGTTTATCCAACCGCTGGATCTGCTTATACGTACACTCAAAAGTCAATTAATCCACATTTAGGATTTTTAGTTGGATGGGCAGCGCTAATGGACTATTTATTTTTACCGATGGTCAATGCCCTTATTTTTCAAATCTATTTATCTTCTATCTTTCCAGAGGTACCTGAGTGGATATGGGTGGCAGGATTTGTTATTGTGGTGACCTTCTTTAACTTAATGAGTATCAATTCAACGGCAAATTTTAATACTTTCTTAGTTATTCTACAAGGAACGATTATTTTATTGTTTATTGGTGTCGCTATTAAATATTTATTAAGTGACGGCGGTGTAGAACAAGCATTCTCCATTCAGCCATTTTTTGAACAAGGGTTAGATTCATCACTTCTAATAGCCGGTGCGACGTTAATGTGTTTTTCATACTTAGGATTTGATGCGGTGGCAATGCTAGCAGAAGAGACACCACACCCAAAAAAGACTATTCCAAAGGCCATTTTTCTTACTGCGTTACTAGGTGGATTGATGTTTATTGTCACCTCCTATTTTATTCAGCTCCTTTTTCCTAATCCTCAAAACTTTACTGACCTAGAAGCATCATCTCCAGAAATCGCTGCCTCAATCGGAGGAGCTATATTTCAGATTATCTTTATTGCTGGGGGAATAGCTGGCACACTTTCGTCTGGTATTGCTTCACATGCGAGCGTATCGAGACTGTTATATGTTATGGGGAGAGATAAAATCCTACCGGAGAGAATCTTTGGATATGTACATCCCAAGCTTAGGACTCCAGCTTTAAACATTATTATAGTAGGAATTGCTTCTCTATCTGCGATCTTTTTCAGCCTGGCGACGGCTGCTTCATTTATTAATTTTGGAGCATTAATTGCTTTTACATTTGTAAATTTATCAGTCATTGCACATTATGCCTTTAAAAACAAACAATACACAACATTAAAGGGCTTGTTTTCATATGTCATTATGCCATTGCTAGGTGCGGGAGCAATTTTTGTTTTGTGGTTAAACCTTGAAAAGAGTTCTATTATTCTTGGTGCCACATGGCTTGCCTTCGGACTTTTGTACCTAATATATCTTACGAGAATGTTTACTAGAAAGATTAGTAATATCGAATTTAATGAAATGGAAGAGCTTGAACCAACTACGTTAATAAAGATGTAAGTCTTTTATAAAAAATAGAAGGGGTGCGAGAAGAACAACATGCACCTACACGGAATAACAACCCCCCTTCCTAATTGGAAAAAAGATGGAGATATTCACTTGATCTTTTTTTGTTTTTCACTTATATTCAGATTATTAAAATAATTTTGTGTTATTTTATTTTTTAGGATTAATAATGAATGACAGTCATTCATAACATTTAACAGAAAGTTGAGGCGATAAAATGAACATGTTACATTTTTTGATTCCAGTACTCCTTTCAATGGATTTATTTTTGAATGTGACTCAACCATTCAAAATAAATTACAGGAGGAAAATAAAAAATGAAATATCCATTATCGCCCGAGGTCAAACCTGAATTTTGTACAACAGGATCTTTTGTGAGACTACCAGAACAAAGAGAGAATGCCAAACTAGCCATAATTGGCATGCCTTTTGATACAGCTGCTTCCTTTCGGGTAGGAGCGCGTTTTGCTCCTCAGGCTATTCGACAAGCATCTATGACTTTGTTTCCGTACCATCCTATTCACAAGGTGTATCCTTTTGATGAAACAAATGCCATTGATATCGGAGACGTTTCTGTCATCCCTCATAATATTCATAAAAGCTACGAACTTATGGAAGAAGCAGTTAAAGGACTTATGGAAAAGGGGATCATCCCTATTGGACTAGGAGGAGATCATTCAATTACTCTTGCAAGTTTACGTGCCGCAGCAAAAGTCCATGGACCCGTAGCGTTGATTCACTTTGATTCCCACACGGATACTTGGGATACGTATTACGAAGAAAAGTATTGGCATGGTTCTCCTTTTATACGTGCACATGAGGAAGGTTTGGTTGATCCGTCCAAGGTCTTTCAAATCGGGATAAGAGGTACGCTCAACCATCCTGGCGACGTTCAAGAGAGCTATGAATTAGGATATAACGTCATAACTACTCACGATCTAGAACAAATGGGATTTGAGAGCGTGCTTACAAAAATGCGAAATGTCATTGGTGATACTCCCGTCTTTTTAACCTTTGATATCGACTTTGTTGACCCCTCCTGTGCCCCAGGGACAGGTACGTTAGAGGTAGGTGGGTTCAGTAGTAGAGAAACATTACAAATGATTCGATCTCTTACTGGATTCAACTATATTGGATTTGATGTAGTAGAAGTGCTGCCTCAGTATGATCAAACGCAAATCACCGCTTTATTAGCAGCTACTATTGTGCATGATTTTGCTAGTTTGGCTGCGTTGAAGATAAAAGAGCAGAAGGAATAGAATGTGAGAGAGGGAGTTGAAGTACTTCCTCTTTTTTTGTTGTTTGAAATAATAATTTGCTTGTTTATAAAAAAATCTCTTGCAATAATTGCTAATTTATATAAAAATTAAGTAAGCGCTTAACTAAATAAATTAGTGCATCTCAGATTTAAATTTAGGAGTGGAACGATGAAAGTAACTATATATGATGTTGCCAGGGAGGCAAACGTATCAATCGCAACTGTCTCTAAAGTAATTAACAATACAGGTAGAATAGGAGAAAAAACAAAAAGAAAAGTAGAAGAAGTGATGAAGAGGTTGGATTATCAACCCAATATGATGGCTTCTGCTTTAATGGGGAAACAAACGAAAACAATTGGACTTCTTATTCCTGATTTAGCAAATCCATTTTTTTCTGAGCTTGCACGAAGTATAGAGGACCGTGCCCATGAGTTTGGATACAATTTAGTGATCTGTAGTACAGATTATTTGCCAGAAAAAGAAAATAAATACCTTAATCTGCTTAAAAGAAAGAATGTAGATGGATTTATTTTAGCGTCGGGCTTTGAAAACTTAGAAAAAGTAGAAGAAATGGTGAGGGAACACGTGCCTGTGGCCATTGTTGCTAGAGACTTCCCCATGTTTTCAATCAATACAGTTGCCCTAGACGATTTTATGGGGGGGTATTTGGCAGCTTCTCATTTGATGAAGCTTGGGCATCAAAAGATTGCTGTTATTGCTAGGGATGTATGGAGTAATAGGGAAAGACTTCGTGGGTTTAAACAAGCATTAGAAGAGAAAAACATCAAGTTTATGGGGAATTTTGAATATATTGATGGTCCGAGCCATGTGGAGCCAGGTAAGAAAATGGCACTTAAATACCTTACAGATGATGATGCTCCTACGGCTATTTTTGCTTGCAATGATTTATTGGCGATCGGTGCTATCCAGGCTGTAAAAGAACTTGGAAAAAGCGTTCCTGATGATGTTTCTATTATGGGGTTTGATAATACACTTATTGCAACTATTGTGGAGCCACCATTAACTACCATTGCACAACCCATTCAGAACATGGGAAAAGAGGTTTTGGATCTAATTATATCTATGATCAATGGGGAAAAAAAGGAGGTAATGCGCTTAACATTATTGCCTTCGCTTGTAGAAAGAAACTCAACGTCACCATTGTAGCAAGCTAATGGTATAGTAATATAATAGTATAAAATATTCAAAATTTTTTAATAAAACGGTTGATTTTTTATAAAGTATTGAATACAATTTAACCATCGAGAATTTGATAAAGCGCTTAACTAAAAATGAGTATCTTTGTTAGCTTAATAAACTAATAGAATAAAAGAATTATTTTTGACTCTAAAAGTAAGCGCTTAACACACTTGATTTAGCAACTATACATATCAGCATATTACGTATTTTTTTTGAAAATTAGAGTAAGCGCTTTCTGGAAGAAAAGAAAGGAGCCGATCAGTTTGAAAGCATTAGTAAAAGTAAAAGCAGGCGTAGGTAATGTTTCTTTATTAGACATCGATGATCCACCATGTCAAGCAGATAAAGTTAAAGTAGAGGTGAAATACACCGGAATTTGTGGAACGGATCTACATATCTACCATGAAACGTTTAAAAACTATCCTCCTGTCATTATGGGCCATGAGTTCTCTGGTATTGTTTCCGAGGTAGGTACCAACATTACCAAGGTAAAGGTTGGAGATCGAGTCACAGTTCTTGGTTCCACTGCCTTAACCTGTGGAGATTGTCACTATTGTAAAACTGGCCATTATATGTTTTGCTCCAATCGAAGAGGGATGGGACATGGGGTCGACGGAAGTTTCACGAAATATGCAGTTGTTCGGGAAGATATGATTTACAAGTTACCTGACCATGTGAGTCTTGTGGAAGCTGCGATGTCTGAACCACTTGCTTGTGCCGTGCAGGCTATTGAAGAATTAACTACGATTCAAGTGGGTGATACCGTTTTACTATCTGGCCCAGGTCCAATAGGATTGATTTGCTTATCTCTTCTAGCAGTTAAAGGGTGCAAGGTGATTGTAGCAGGTACATCATCGGATGCATTGCGATTGAAGATTGCAAAAGAATTAGGTGCTGATGTCGTCGTCAATATTGATGAACAGAATCTTGACAAAATTATTGAGGACGAAACCAAGGGTTTAGGAGTAGATGTAACAGTTGAGTGTGCTGGTGCTGGTCCATCCATAAAGAGTTGTTTGAAGTCACTAAAAAAGTTAGGAAAACATATACAAGTTGGCATAGCTGGTAGAGAAATTACTTTAGATTTTGACTTAATTCTTTATAAGCAAATCAAGGTATACGGATCACTCGCACATTCGATGAAAACGTGGGATCGTGTCATCCAAATCTTAGAACAGAGGAAGGTCAACTTAACCCCAATTATTACTCATAAGCTTCCACTGTCTGAATGGGAAGAGGCATTTCAATTATGTGAGGATAAACAATGTGGAAAAGTATTACTAAGCCATGATTAAGTGGCAATTAATCCTATGATTCAATATGGAATAAAGGAGGAGAGTTGGGATGTCTAGTATAAAAGTAGAGTCTTCAGATAATCTAGACTTGGCTATTCCTAAAATTATGAGTGTAGCTTATCTACAAAAACCATTGGAAGTGAGTATTGAACAAGAGGATGTTCCGTCCGTCTCTGGGAGAGAAGTGCTTGTCAAGGTGATGGCTGTAGGGATTTGCGGATCTGATGTGCATTACTATGCTCACGGCAGGATTGGAAATAGACTTGTTACCTATCCGCATATTCAAGGACATGAATGTGCTGGAATTGTCGTTGCAACAGGAGACAAAGTGACTCGGTTTAAAGTCGGCGACCGTGTTGCGGTTGAACCAGGTGTTGCCTGCATGTCTTGTTCGTGGTGTAAGGAGGGGAGGTATAATCTCTGCCCGGATGTACAGTTTTTATCTACACCACCAGTAAAAGGGGCATTTGTTCAGTTTTTAAAGCATCCTGAAGAATTTCTATTTCCTATTCCAGAGTCACTTTCATTTGAACATGCGTCCTTAGCAGAACCTCTTTCGGTAGCCATTCATGCAGTCAACAGAGGGAAGTTAAAACCCGGATCAACTGTAGTCATTACAGGAATGGGGCCCGTTGGGTTAATGACGGTAGTAGCTGCTAAAGCTTATGGTGCAAAAGAGATTATTGTAACGGATATGGAGCCCTTACGACTAGAGACCGCTCAAAAGCTTGGTGCTACCCAAGTCATTGATATATCAAGTACAGATACAATTAAAGAGATAATGCAAGTAACCTCAGGGTTAGGGGCTGACCTAGTCTTTGAAACTTCTGGTAATGTAAGAGCCTTGCAATCTACTATAGAGATGGTCAAGCGAGGTGGTTCAGTTGTAACAATAGGCTTTCCAAATACAGAGGAAGTCCCATTGAATGTGACACTTATGCTGCAGAAGGAAATAGATCTTTTCTCTGTGTACCGATATACCAACACGTATCCATTAGCCATTAATATATTGGTAGACTTAGGCAGTCAAATCGAGCCCATTATTACGGATCGATATTCTTTAGAACAAATAAACGAGGCAATGTATCAAGCTTATGCGAATAGAAGTAATAGCTTGAAGGTAATTGTTTTTCCAAACTAATTTTTTAACTAATAGATAGTGGGCACAAGGGGAGAAGAGAAAATTTCAATAAATATTACTTATTAAAATAAAGGGGGAAATAGAAATGAAGAAACTGGTAAAAGGGACTACACTGGCAGCTGTACTAGCAATGACGTTAGCAGGATGTGGGGGTGGGGCAGAAACTCAGTCTGCCAATGCTGATGCTTCAGAAAAAAAACAAATCGTATTGGATTTAAGTATACCTGAGCCAGAAGGCGCAAAGTTCGATGTGGCAGCAAAGGCTTTCAAAGATGAATTAGAAGAATTAACCGACGATCAATTAACCGTAAAAATTCACTATAATAACTCGCTTGGTGGAGAACGAGAAGTGTTTGAATTAATGGGTATGGGCTCGTTGGATATGGCTGTTCAATCTGCTGGGCCAATGGGTAACTGGGTTTCAGAATTTAATATGTTTGATCTTCCTTTCCTTTTTGATAATCTTGAACACGCTCGAGCTGTATTAGATGGTGAAATAGGGGATGAACTTGCTCAAAAATTTGAAACAGAAACAAATGTAAAAGTACTTGGTTGGGTTGAAAATGGTTTTGTTGCAACATCTTCAAATAAACCTATTAATAGTGTGGAAGACGTAAAAGGTTTAAAAGTTCGTGTGCAGGAAAATGAGTTGCAGATTGATGCATGGAAAGCATATGGAGCGGATGCTACACCAATGGCATGGACTGAGGTGTTTACCGGATTACAACAAGGGGTTATTGATGGTCATTCTAACTCATTAGCAACCATTCAAACATCAAAGATCTTCGAAGTTCAAAGCCATGTCGCTTTATTAGGAGACCGCTATTCTCCAGGTCCGATTTCTATTAGTAAGAAAACGTTTGATAGTCTTACACCAGAGCAACAAGAGGCTGTTATTAAGGCAGCTGAGCATGCAGAACCAATTGGAAGACAAGCAAACGATGACAAAATTAATGCAGCAGCTGATTTCCTTAAAGAACAGGGCTTGGAGTTAACAGAACCTGATAAGGAATCGTTTAAAGCAAAGACCGATTCTGTATATAAGAAATGGGCACCTAAAATTGGTGAGGAAATGATTGAAAAGGTAAAGAATTTTAAGTATTAAGATCCTCTTGAGGGCAATATGAACGGTGAAAATATTGTCCTCCCCTTTAAGGAGTTGAAAAAATGAAGAGCATAAGTGGAATGTATATTCGAACCATCGATAAGTTAAACAAATTTTTTGGCTATGCCTTAGCCTGCATATTGGCATTTATGACGATTATTATCTTCTGGCAAGTAGTTGCAAGATACGTAGTAGGCTCCTCGCTGGCTTGGTCAGAGGAACTGTCACGATTCTTGATGATTTTAATGATTTTAATTGGCTCTTCCTTAGCTCTTAGAGATAACGAGTTAATATCCGTGGAAATTCTTCCGGAAGTTCTAAAAGGAAAAGCTAAAAAATGGCTAATTATCTTAGTGCATTCCATATCGACTTTCTTTTATATCGTCTTAATGTTCTATGGGTGGAAAGTAGCGCAAAGTTTCGGAAATCAAATCGCCCCTGGAACAGGAATTTCAATGTTTTTTATTTACCTTTCCTTACCTCTTGGAGGCTTACTGCTTCTATTAAATACGATTACATGTATCTTAGAACAGTTTCTAGGAAGAAAGGAGTGATGGGATGTTACCAGTATTTTTTGTGTCTCTATTTGTCTTCATATTTTTAAGCGTACCGATCGCGTTTTCTTTGGGTCTGTCAACTGTATTAGGCGTGTGGATGCATGATACCCTTCCTTTGGAGATTGTTCCTCAAAGAATATTTGTTTCTATGAATTCCTTTCCTTTGATGGCGATCCCTTTCTTTATTCTTGCTGGAAATTTAATGGGTGCAGGGAGTATGTCAAAGAGACTAGTTAATTTCGCTAGTTCACTAGTTGGCCATTTTACCGGTGGATTAGCCATGGTGGCAATTGTTACATCCATGTTTTTTGCAGCTATTTCTGGTTCGGGAGCAGCAACTACGGCGGCTATTGGATCCATACTGATTCCTGCCATGGTAGCCAGAGGTTATAAAATTGAATATGCAGCTGCCAACCAGGCGGTAGCTGGTGCTCTAGGTATTATTATTCCACCGAGTATCGCGATGATATTATATGGAGTAGCAGCTGAGGTTTCAATTGGCGATCTTTTCATAGCTGGAATTCTTCCAGGATTATTGATTACTTTTTCTCTACTGATAAGTGCCTTAATAATTGCAAAGCGAAGAGGTTACGTTGGAGAAGAACGTAAAACTTTTCCGGATATAATTAAATCGTTTAAGGAATCTATTTTAGCCTTGTTAATGCCTATTATCGTCTTAGGAGGAATCTATTCAGGAATATTCACACCAACAGAAGCATCGGTCGTTGCGGTTGTATATTCTTTTGTAGTCGGGTATTTTGTTTACCGAGATCTGACCATACAACAAGTGGCTGATACATTAAAGAAATCCGCTATAAGCAGTTCTGTCATTATGATTGTAATTGGGACTGCTGGATTATTTGGGTTCTTTATTGAAATGAATGGTGTACCGGGTATGATTTATAGTTCTATATCTGATGTCATAACAAATAAATATATCTTCTTAATTATCGTTAATATCATTTTATTTGTGGCTGGGATGTTCCTAGAGGGTGGAGCAGCAATACTAATATTTGTGCCATTATTATTAGGTACTGCAGTTAATTTAGGAATTGATCCTGTTCACTTTGGGGTCATAATGGTGTGTAACTTAGCGATTGGCCTAGTAACACCACCGGTTGGCATTGATTTATTTGTGGTATCACAGCTAACGAAGTTATCGATTGTAAGAATTGCCAAAGCAGTCATTCCATTAATTTTTATATTAATCGTAGACGTGCTAGTGATTTCTTTCTTCCCGCCACTTTCTACTTGGCTGCCATCTTTATTAAAATAGCATGATTGTTTGATTAAAAAGCAAGATAAGTTCATCTTCTTATCTTGTTTATTTTTCTCTATTTGGTAAAGCGCTTAACTAAATATAATCATTTGAACTAAAGGAGGATTTTATTATGAATTCATCGTTAAGTAAGGAAAAAATAATGCTTCTAAAAGAGAAAGCATCTGAGGCTAGGAAACTGATTATCGAGACCGTTCATCATGCAGGTGCAGGTCATATTGGTGGTCCAATGTCAGCAACCGATATTCTAACCAATTTATATTTTCATGAAATGAATATCGATCCAGATGATCCAAAAAGTGAGGAAAGAGATCGATTTGTATTGTCAAAAGGACATTCAGCGATTGGTCTCTATGCAGTTTTAGCATTGAGAGGCTATTTACCAGTTGAGGAACTCCAAACCTTTGATTCATTAAATTCCCGTCTACAGGCTCATCCAGATATGAACACTCTACCTGGTCTTGACATGTCTACTGGTTCTTTAGGTCAAGGAATCTCTGCGGCTGTTGGAATTGCGTTAGGGGCAAAGCTTCAAGGTAAAAGGTACCGAACGTTCTGCATGATTGGAGATGGAGAATCTCAAGAAGGGCAAGTATGGGAGGCTGCGGATATCGCTTCAAAATATGAACTCGATAATTTAGTTGGCATCCTTGATTATAACAAGTTGCAGCAATTTGGTTGGTGTGGAGAAGAGAAGTCTAGAAAGAGTCCAATTCATGACCCAAAAGAAAGATGGGAATCCTTTGGCTGGCACGTGATTGAAATTGACGGACATAACCAAGAGGAAATAGAGAAAGCATTCAATGAAGCAAGAGAGGTAAAGACAAAACCAGTTATGATCATTGCTAACACAGTAAAAGGTAAGGGTGTTTCATTTATGGAAAACCAATATCTATGGCATTCGCGTATCCCGACAGATGCTGAGCTAAAACAGGCGAAAAAAGAACTTGAAATGGGGGCATTGTAATGAAAAGTGTAGTTCCACAAAAAAATGTATCAATGAGAGACGTGTTTGGCGATACACTGCTTAAATTTTCATTGGAATCCAGTCGAGTGTATGCGATAGATGGTGACTTAGCGAACTCTACCAAACTAGATACAGTGGCTAATGGCAATCCAAAGAAGTTTCTACAAATGGGAATTGCTGAACAGAATATGATGAGTGTTGCTGCTGGCCTTGCGACAACGGGCTTACAGCCATGGGCATGTACATTCGCTGCCTTTTTGTCCAAACGGGCAATTGACCAAATACAAGTTCAAATTGCACAGCCAAAGCTAGATGTAAAAATGATTGGTGCTTATAGCGGTTTATTAACTGGTGTTACAGGAAAAACACACCAGGCACTTGAAGATATTGCGATCTTCCGCGCTCTTGCCAATATGGTTGTTCTTGCACCTGCAGATGCCATAGAAATGAAGCAAATGATGGAGTTTGCACATAAGTACGAAGGGCCTGTCTATATACGAATCGCACGTGATCCGTATCCTGTAATTGTTGATGGTAAATATCAATTTGAATTCGGGAAAGCTGCTACCTTAAAAGATGGAAAGGATGTAACGATTATTTCGACGGGGACACAAACATGTCGTTCATTAGCTGCTGCGGAACAATTAGATACAGAAGGGATTTCAGTCGCGGTTGTTCATATGCCTACGATCAAACCTTTGGATACTGCTGCAATTATTAAAGCAGCAAAAAGCACAGGAGTTATTGTAACCGCTGAGGAACATAGTATTTATGGTGGATTAGGAAGTGCAGTGGCAGAGGTACTAGTTGAAGAATGTCCAGTACCGATGTTACGTGTAGGTGTAAGAGATGTAAACTCTGAATCTGCGAATAATGACGACTTGCTTGAAAAGTATGGGCTTTCTGAAGGACATATTGTAAGAACAGTGAAAGAAGCATTGAAGAAGAAACAAAAATAAACAAATGAGAGGGGACTGGAAAGGATGCAAACGAGTATCGTAACGGAAAAGCTTTTTATAGATGGAAAGTGGATCGAAACGTCAAACACACACAAAGTGTATAACAAATTCACGGGTGAGCTTTTTTCAGAAATTTGTGTAGCTGATGAATTGAGAATAAATCAGGCAGTTGAAGCAGCGGTCCATGCACATAAACATACGCAGTTTCCAGCCGATTTCCGCTACCAAGTATTGATGAAAACGGCTGAACTATTGTTACAGGATGTTGATGCTTTAGCAGAGATTATTGCGAAGGAAGGGGGAAAGCCGATCACTGATGCTAAGGCAGAAGTGAGACGTTCAGCCTCTACCCTACAGATCGCTGCAGATGAAGCAAAAAAGCTAGTGGGTGAAATCATCCCGAACTACAATGTACAAGGCCGCTTTCTTTATACAATTAAAAAACCGGTCGGAGTAGTCGCAGCGATTACACCGTTTAATTTCCCACTGAATTTAGTAGTTCATAAAGTTGCACCTGCACTTGCAGCAGGTAATCCAGTGATTCTAAAACCAGCATCCGACACAGCCACCATTGCTATTAAACTATGTGAATTGTTAGAACAAGCCGGTGTTCCTAAAGGTTACTTACACTGTGTAATAGGAAGCGGTGGAACTGTAGGGGAACAGCTTTTAAACGATGAAAGAATTTCTCATTATACATTTACTGGATCACCAGCAGTAGGAAAGCATATACAAAAAACGATTGGTTTAAGAAAAGCGACATTGGAGCTTGGGTCAAACTCTGCTACGATCGTTCATGGAGATGCGGACATTTCGAAAGCAGCCGCAAAACTTGCTAAGATGGCATTTGCACATGCTGGACAAATATGTATTTCAGTACAGAGAATATTTGTTCAAAACTCAGTAAAGGAAAAGTTTCTTGAACTATTTTTAAACGAAGTATCTCGCCTAAAGGTAGGAGATCCTCTCGACCCAGAAACCGTTGTTGGTCCGATGATAAGTGTAAAAGAAGCGAAGCGAATTGAGCAGTGGGTAGAGGAAGCTGCATCTGCTGGTGCAGAAATACTAACAGGCGGAAAACGTGAGGGAAGTATTTATTATCCGACAGTCATTACAAATATAAAAAAGGGAATGAAAGTGGCAGACGAAGAAGCATTCGCTCCAGTAGTAACTGTGACCACGTACGAAACCTTAGAAGAGGCGATTGAATTGGTGAATGATTCAAAATATGGCCTTCAAGCTGGTATTTACACATCTGATTTAAGTCTTTCTTATAAAATTCCATACCTTCTTGAAGTTGGTGGAGTTGTAATCAACGATACTTGCTGTTTCCGGACAGATCAGATGCCATATGGTGGAGTAAAAGAAAGTGGGAATGGCAAGGAAGGTCCAGCTTACGCCATTCAGGAACTTGTTGAAACAGTAACTGTCGTAGTAAACCTCGAAAATTAATATAATCTATAAATAAATATTTTAGAAGGGTTGGTTAAAAATGAAAACCTTTAAGATTGCCGTCATCCCAGGTGATGGAATCGGTCCCGAAGTGATTAATGAAGGAATCAAGCTGATGACTCGAATCGCTGAATTGGACGGACGAATGAAATTCCAATTTACACATTTCTCATGGGGATGCGAATATTATTTGAAGCATGGGAGGATGATGGATGAGGATGGTATTGAACAGTTGAAAAGCTTTGATGCCATCTATCTTGGGGCAGTTGGCTATCCAGGTGTTCCAGATCATATTTCACTTTGGGATCTCCTTTTAAGAATCCGTAAAGAGTTTGATCAATACGTAAATATTCGCCCTATTACTCTTTTAAACGGTGCACCTTGTCCCATAGTAGGAGGAAGTAAAGATACGATTGATATGCTCTTCATCAGAGAGAATAGTGAGGGAGAGTATGCAGGAGCTGGAGACTGGCTTTTCAAAGGAAAGCCTCAGGAAGTGGTTCTCCAGACAGGTGTCTTTTCAAGAGTAGGTACCGAGCGAATTATTCGTTATGCATTTGAAACAGCATCTAGAGAAGGAAAGACTCTAACTAGTATTAGTAAAGGAAATGCCCTGAACTATTCAATGGTATTCTGGGATCAAGTGTTTGAGGAAGTGGGTAAGGAATACCCAAATGTTCAAACCTACTCCTATTTAGTGGATGCAGCAGCTATGTTTATGATTAAGGATCCAAAGAGATTTGAAGTAGTAGTAACTTCGAACTTATTCGGTGATATACTAACCGATTTGGGAGCGGCACTGGCAGGAGGATTAGGATTGGCGGCTGGAGCTAATATTAATCCAGAAAGAAAGTACCCTTCCATGTTTGAACCGATTCATGGATCAGCACCAGATATTGCTGGAAAGGGCATGGCAAACCCACTAGCAGCTATTTGGTCTGCCAGTCAAATGTTTGACTTCTTTGGTTTCGAGGATATTGGGAAGCAGATCCTCCATTCCATGGAGAAAACACTAGAAGAGGGTTCAATACTTACTCCAGATTTGGGTGGTTATGCTTCTACTTCAGAGGTTGGGGCAAGTGTGGGTGAAATATATACGGAAATGATAAAATCACGGACATCAGTATGAAACATAACCTAAACAACAGATAAAAGTGATAGTTAGACCTCGAATTTAGTTCTATTGAAGTAGATGATAATTTAGAATAGTACAAGTAAATTAAAGGGGGTTGGTAGTTAAAGAATTACCAACCCCCTTTTTCTGTTTAAAAAGGAAGAAAATCCATTTAAGGAAAGTGGATGGTGTGATCTTATTGAAATAGGATGGGTAAGAATCATGCATTGTATGGTATTATTCGAATATAAAAAACCAACATACAATTATTATATTAAACCACCTATGGAGATGATAAGCATGGTCTGGACTATTTTGTTTTTAATTCTTATAAGTCTAGTAAAAGTATTACCAACCGTTCTTCCACTAGGAGCAGTGGAATGGATTATGAGTAAGTTTGCAACTCATGCGAAGCTTGATGATCAAAAGGTTTCAGTAACTATAGATAATTTTTCTTTAGATCATGAAGAGAAGATGGTATTTATTAAGTACTTTAATGAAGCGATCTTTATGGAGAAATATTATATTTATCCAGGAACAGAACAGTCATTTTTACCACCAGAAAAGAATGGAAAACACATCATTATTGACGCGAAAATGGGGAACATCGATGTAAGACTATATCTATATAATGAAAGAAACTCAATCGATGTAGTCAAACAGTTCAAGAAAAAGGTAATAGTATATAATATCCATTCAGAAAATTTACAAGAGTACTTTATAGCAAAAGGTGAGAGAGTCATTTAATCTTTAACAAAAACGAAAGGAATCACCAATGTAGGTGCCTTTCGTTTTTTTATTATTTTTTTAGCTTTACAAACGCTCGTTTTAATCTTTGTACCCCTTCAGAAATGAGATGGGAGTCTACTCGACCAAAGGTAAGCCGAATATAGCCTTTTTCTGATCCAAAAAGAGAACCAGGAACGAAAGCCACCCCATTACGTAACGATTCTTCAAGCAGATGAAATTCATTTACATCTCCATGCAAGCTACACCAAATATGGATTCCACCCTCAGGAACATGGAAAGATAATTCGCTGGTAAGCTCTTCTTTTAAGGAAGAAATAAGAATATTTCTTTTCTCTGTTAGTAGTGCTTTTAAAGATTTTAGGTTTTGATCAAAGTAATGTGACTGTATATATTCACTTGCCAACCATTGTGGGAAAATACTATGTCCAAAATCAATCTGTTGTTTGGCATCTGCTAGACGCTGAATAATTTTATCCGGACCAATAATCCAACCAATTCTTAATCCAGAAGCTGCAATCTTAGAAAAAGAACTGATATATAAAACACTTCCTGTTTCGTCAATAGACTTCAGGGAAGAGGTTTCGATTTCTTCTGAAAAGGATATAAGACTATAAGGATCGTCCTCCACCACTGGAATCCCTAGTTCATTTGTAATTTCTAGTACTCTTTTTCTTTTTTCAATAGGCAGAATGGTACCAGTTGGATTTTGAAAAATGGGATTTAAAAATAGCATTTTAATATTATGCTTTTGATGCAATTTTATAATATCCTCTGGATTCATCCCATCTTCATTGACAGGAAGTTTAAAGGTTTTTAACCCCATTGTTCGAAAGATAGGGAGGGAGTGGGCATAAGAAGGATCCTCATACGCGATAGCATCTCCCTTTTCTAATAAACATTGAGCAACTAAATACAATGCCTGTTGTGCTCCTGACGTAATAAGAATAGATTGACTCGAGCAATCGATATGTTTATGTGTTTTTAAATGAGCAACCAAGCTATTGCGAAGCTCAAGGTTTCCTTGTGGATGGTCATATCCTAATGATTGTTGGAAATCATTCTTTGATAAGATTTCTTTGAACATCTTGGTCGGCATTAAATCACTTGCTAATTCCCCGCTAGCAAAGTTAATTAAATTTTTTTCTAACACTTCATCCCTGATCTGTTGAAACAAAGGTAGATTAGGTAAAAAAGAGCCGCGTTCAACATAGAGATCCCAATTTGGGACCCGTGATCGAGTTAACCCCCAAACATCTGAGTGTACCCTTGTTCCACTCCCTTTGATCCGTTCAATCATGCCATTCGAATATAATACATCATAGGCTGTTACAATAGTCGCTCGATTCACTTCTAATTCTTTTGCTAACTTTCGTTCAGAAGGCAGAATGGTTCCAGGGGGATACTCTCCGTAGGCAATTCTCTTTTGAATATAATTAGCTATTTGTTGATAAATAGGGATATCTAATTGTTTGTCTGGTCTCCATTCCATTGTCTTCACCATCATTGAATTTAAGATACTTTATTATATCGAAGGAAGGAAGAATAAGAAAATATTTACCCTTTATTTCAAAGTTTCTTCTGATTGGATGGCCAGTAATTTGGAAAATTGGATGGGTTAAATGAGTGGGTTGATCTGTATAATTGAGATAAGAGTATTTTTGATTAATTTGTCAACAAGAGGTGTAAGATGTTATTTCTGATTATTTTAGTATTTATTGTCCTGATTATTTCGGTCATACTTACGTTAGTAATAACAGGGAAGAGCGACGAAAACTATAGGAGTTCTGTCAAGAGGAATACTATAAACCTCTCCCTTATCTATATAGTTATTATTGTCTTGTCATTAATTGCCCTTGGTGGCTATATATGGTGGCAAACGTAAATTTTATAAAAACTAATACTGAACTACCAATGACTTTTTGGTGGTTTTTCTATTTCACTTGACAATAGAGGTCTAACTGGAGTAATTTATCTAATAGGGTTAGATAAATTAGAAGGGAGCTTACGATGGATTATAAAGAGTTGGCGGAAGAACTGTTACGTAATATGACGAGAACAGCTAAGATGCCATTTCAGAAAAAAGTAGAAGATATTTCACATGGAGAGAAGAAAATTTTAGGATTCCTTACGTTTGCCAAGAGCAGTGCTACTTCAGGTGAACTGAGTGAGGCATTATATCTTACGACTCCTCGTGTGGCATCGGCACTGAATAGCTTGTCCAAAAAGGGATTTATTCAGCGAAGCAGAGACGCTAATGATAAACGCATTGTCATTGTCACCATTACTGAAGAGGGAACTCACTTTATGGAGGAAGAACGCAAAGAGGCGTTAATGATGATTGAGCAAACACTTGAAAAGCTTGGAGAACATGATGCGAAAGAATTTGTTCGTATCTTAAAAAGAATAACCGACATTACTATTGAAAGTGAGTAAAACATGATGCAGGCACAAAGTATTCGTCTGCTTTTTATTAATAAAGTATCTAACACTATTAGATTTATAGAGAGATCTACTGTTAGGGGGTATATGAATGATAAAAATATTTAAGCATCTTCAGGGCAAAGACTGGTTATTAATTATGTGTAGTTTGGTGTTTATTATTGCACAGGTTTGGCTTGATTTAAAGCTCCCTGACTATATGTATGAAATAACCATGCTCGTCCAGACAGAAGGAAGTAAAATGAGTGAGGTTCTCGTTCAAGGGGGATACATGCTTCTTTGTGCAGTGGGCAGTATGATAGCGGCAATGATTACTGGCTTTTTTGCCGCAAAAGTTGCAGCGGGATTTTCTGTTCGTCTCCGAGGAATGGTATTTGAAAAAACCATGTCTTTTTCGATGGAAGAAATCAATGGTTTTTCTACATCTAGTTTGATCACTCGATCAACCAACGATATTACACAAATTCAATTGTTGATCGCTACTGGACTTCAAGTACTGGTCAAAGCTCCAATTTTAGCGGTTTGGGCTGTTTTTAAAATTATGGGTAAAAGCTGGGAGTGGACAGCTGCCACAGGGTTCGCCGTTTTATTTCTTATAGTGATGCTTTCAATCATAATTATTGTCGCCTTGCCGAAATTTAAAGTGATTCAGACTTTAACTGATAACCTTAATCGTGTAACAAGGGAACACTTGACCGGGATTCGCGTTGTTCATGCCTACAACGCTGGAGCCTATCAGGAAGAGAAATTTGAACAAGCGAACAATGATCTCACGAATACGAATTTATTTACAAGCCGAGTGATGGCAATATTGATGCCAACGATGGGACTCATCATGTCTGGTCTCGGTCTAGTCATTTATTGGATTGGAGCCTTTTTAATCAACCAGGCTGCCATACCTGATCGATTATCCTTGTTCTCAGAAATGGTTGTATTCTCGTCATATGCAGTGCAGGTAATCATGGCCTTTATGATGCTTTCGTTTGTGTTTATTATGCTTCCTCGGGCATCTGTCTCTGCTAAACGTATTAACGAAGTACTAAATACAAAGGCAAAAATTATAGATGGAAACTTGACGGATGGAAAGGAAGGTCTTTCCGGAGAAATTGAATTCCGTAATGTTAGTTTTAAATACCCAGACGCAAAAGACTATATTCTTCGTAACATCAGTTTTTCAGCTCATAAAGGAGAAACGGTGGCAATTATTGGGTCAACCGGTAGTGGGAAAACTTCATTAGTAAATTTGATCCCACGATTTTATGATGCTATGGAGGGAGAAATTTTCATTAATGGAGTGAACGTAAAAAATTATTCTCAGGAAGCATTACACGATAAGCTAGGGTATGTATCTCAAAAAGCTGTTTTATTCAGAGGTACCGTGTCTTCCAATGTAGCATACGGCCACAACATAGACATCGTATCAGAAGAAACAAGTATTAAAAAAGCGATAGAAATTGCACAAGCAACAGAGTTTGTTGAAAAAATGGAGAATCAGTACGAAGGTGAGATTGCTCAAGGTGGTACAAATATTTCTGGAGGACAGAAACAAAGATTGTCTATCGCACGCGCGATTTTCAAACAACCTGAAATTTATTTGTTCGATGATTCATTTTCTGCATTAGATTATAAGACAGATCGAATATTGCGTTCGTTACTGAAAAAAGAAATTAAGGATGCCACAACGATCATCGTTGCACAACGAATAGGTACGATTAAAGATGCAGACCGAATTGTTGTTTTAGACGATGGGGAAGTCGTCGGCATGGGAACGCATCAAGAGCTTATGATCAATTGCGAGGTATATCAAGAAATTGCGTATTCTCAGTTGTCAAAGGAGGAGCTTGAAATTGGGTAAGAAAAATCATAAAACTAATGCAATGAAGCATCCTCAACACGGGGGAGCACCCTCTTCAAATGGGATCAATAAGGCCTCCTTAAAGCAACTCATATCGTATTGTAGAGCATATATACCAATCATAACTGTTGCCTTAGTCCTTGCTATGCTAGGGTCAGTTTTCAATATCGTTGGACCAGAACTGCTTAGTCAAATTACCGATTTCATTACAGAGGGCTTGATGACCAAAATTGATCTTGATGCTGTGGTTAAAATCGCAACGATTCTTGCTTTTCTATATGGGTTAGGGTTTATTTTTAACTACATCCAAGGGTATATTATGGCCACTGTCACACAGAGAGTGTCCAAAAAATTACGTACAGAGATTTCAACGAAAATCAATCGATTACCACTCAAGTATTTTGACTCAACAAGTACAGGTGATGTCCTTAGCCGTGTAACAAATGATGTTGACATGATTGGACAGACGATGAATCAGAGTTTAAGTACATTGGTATCAGCTATTACTATGTTTGTTGGCTCACTGATCATGATGTTTTACACGAACTGGATTATGGCTCTTTCAGCTGTACTTTCTACCATTTTAGGGTTTGCACTCATGACGTTCATCATTTCAAAATCTCAAAAATACTTCGCCCAGCAGCAAAAAGAACTAGGGAAATTGAATGGTCATATTGAAGAGATTTATACGGGACATCATGTTGTGAAGGTATATAACGGAGAGAAAGAAGCAAAGGAAACGTTCCGTGAAATTAACACACGCCTATACAATAGTGCATGGAAATCTCAATTCATGTCTGGTCTAATGATGCCGCTCATGATGTTTGTTGGTAACTTCGGATATGTGGTGGTTTGTTTAGTCGGAGCTGTGCTTGCTGTTAATGGTAGTATCTCATTTGGGGTGATTGTTGCCTTTATGATTTACATTCGTCTCTTTACACAGCCATTATCACAGCTTGCACAAGCAGCTACAAATCTTCAGTCCACAACCGCTGCGAGTGAACGTGTATTCGAATTTCTTGGAGAAGAAGAACTGGCAAATGAAAGTGGCAAAACACTCAGACTCGAAAGTGCAAAAGGTGATGTGGAGTTTAAGCATGTGAACTTTGGATATAATCGAGACAATATGGTTATTAAGGATTTTTCCACAAAGGCAAAGGCAGGACAAAAAGTGGCAATTGTCGGCCCAACAGGTGCTGGTAAGACCACTTTGATTAATCTATTGATGCGTTTTTATGAAGTGAATGGTGGAGAAATTTTAATCGACGGTGTTCCAACAAGTAATCTTACACGACAAAATATTCATCAACTATTCTGTATGGTACTTCAAGATACATGGTTGTTTGAAGGAACGATAAGAGAAAATATTGTTTACTCTCGAAAAGGAGTTTCAAATGAACAGGTAGAGGAAGCCTGTAAAGCAGTGGGTTTACATCATTTTATTACAACTCTTCCTCATGGGTATGACACTGTATTAGACGATAAAGCCAATCTTTCAGCGGGGCAAAAACAGTTAATTACCATCGCTCGTGCCATGGTGGAGGATGCTCCGTTGCTAATCCTTGATGAAGCAACAAGTTCCGTTGATACTCGTACAGAATTATTGATTCAGGAGGCAATGGATAAGCTGACAGTGGGCAAAACTTCATTTGTTATTGCACATAGACTTTCGACAATCAAAAATGCAGACTTGATTCTAGTAATGAAGGATGGAGATATTATCGAAAGTGGGAAGCATCAAGAATTGCTTCTGAAAAACGGATTTTATGCAGATTTATATAATAGTCAGTTTGAAGATGCATCATAATAATATAATAAACACCCTGGAAGATCCATTTCTCCAGGGTGTTTATTATTTATTGAAGCATATGCTTTCTCTGATTTTCTTCCATTAAAAATTGAATAAAATGATTGATCGCACGAGCGTTTGGCTGTTCTTTTATAAGATTAATATATTCTTTCTTATGGTAATCAGTGGCGACTTCACTATTCTTAATTCGATCAATAATGTATGCCGAACTTTGCTTCTGAATTTCTTTTTGGTGGAATCTTAGCTCCCGAAATAAAGCGAATCCGAGTGCACCGATTGCAGCGTAGATAAGGATGGTAGGAAGGGTATCCTGAGTAATCTCACCGAAAAATAATACATATCCAAGATTAAATAGTGATACCCAAATTAAGGGCATGGTCCATAAAGCGTATCTAGATACTTTCTTCATTAATGGAGAAAGTTTTTCCTGCATGAGTTCGATTTCTTTTTTAATATAATTGGGCATATCCTTCGTGAAAAGGTTCATTTTTTTCTTCCTTTCCCTTTTTTAATGGATAAAAACAAAAAAGACCTTTACCAAAATAAATTGGTAAAGGTCTTGCTAACAACAGTAGTTGCCAACAAAGCCGAGAGCTAGATGCTCCGTAATGACGACCTTGCTGTTAAAGCTACTCCCCTTTAGGAGTATGAAATTAATAATTTTATTATAGGGAAATTTGGTGTTTCTGTCAATTTGGAAACGTGATTAGTTTTGTATAAAAATGGTATAATGATTGAAATGAAATAACTGAGAAGGGTGGGGGAACGATGTCTATAGAGATTCATACATTTCCAAATCTTGAAACGGATAGATTAGTTTTGAGAAAAATTACAAAAGACGATGCTAGTAATATACTTAGCTATCTTTCTGATAACGAAGTAATGAAATATTATGGATTGGAACCCTTTAAATCTATCAACGAGGCATTGGACGAGATATCATGGTATCAATCCCTTGAAAAGAACAATAAAGGATTAAGATGGGGAATTACGTTAAAAGAAGAGGGAATTGTTATTGGTAGTTGTGGTTTTCATAACTTTGTTTCTCAACATTTCCGTACAGAGATTGGATTTGAGTTAAGCAGAGATTACTGGGGAAAAGGAATAGCTGGAGAGGCATTAAAAACAATCATTGCCTATGGTTTTCAACAATTTGGGTTTCAAAGGATAGAAGCGTTAATTGAACCTCCTAACCTTTCATCCCAAAGGTTAGTGGAGAAACAGGGATTTATTAGAGAAGGTTTACTTAGAAAATATGAGTATACTCGCGGGAAATTTGATGATTTATATATGTATTCATTGTTAAGGGAGGATTTTTCTAAATTGGAATGAGGATTAATCCGACCTTTGTTGAGTGGACTGCCATCCAGGTAGTCCTATTTTTTTATTTAAATATCAATCTAGTTGAAAAATATTCTCAATTACTGTTGACATTATTTGTGTATCCATATAACATAAGGATATGAAAATGATAATCATTATCAATACATAAAAAGGAGATATGAAAAAATGAAAAAATTAGGTTTATCTTCTCTTATTTTCACCATGCTGTTTCTACTAGCGGCTTGTGGAAGTAAGGAGGAAGCGAGTACAACCACTAACGGAAGCACGGAAGCAGTAGAAGAATCAAAGGAAGTTACGTTCACACATGAATACGGTGAAGTAACACTTGAGAAAAATCCTGAGAAAGTAGTTGTTTTTGACTTTGGAATACTAGATGCATTAGATGCGTTAGGTGTAGAAGTAGCTGGACTTCCGCAAGCGATTGTACCTGAAAGTCTAGAAAAGTACAAAGGCTCAGAATATACAAATGTAGGTAGTTTAAAAGAACCTGACTTTGAAGCGATCCATGAATTACAGCCAGATGTGATTTTTATTTCAGGAAGACAAGCTGAGTTATATGATCAATTTGCTGAGATTGCCCCAACCATATTTGTTGCTGTTGATTATGCGAATTACATTCCTTCTCTAGAAGAAAACTTCAACCTTTTAGCTGAACTGTTTGAAAAAGAGGCTGTACTAAAATCTAAGATGGAAGAGCTACAATCAAGTATTGATGAGGTAAATAAAGAAGCATCTGCGTCTGAAAGTAAAGCTCTGATTTTACTAGCTAATGAAGGAAAAGTAAGTGCGTACGGACCTGGTTCACGTTACGGTTTCGTTCATGATGTGTTTGGCTTTAAGGCAGTAGATGAAAATATAGAGGTTTCTCAGCACGGTCAAAGTATAACGTTTGAATACATTCTCGAGAAAAATCCAGATGTTATTTTTGTTATTGACCGCTCTGCTGCTGTCGGTGGAGAAGTAGGAGCGAAAGAAACAATTGAAAACGAACTTGTTATGAAAACAAACGCCTATAAAAATGGGAAGATTATATACCTAGATGCAGTTAACTGGTATATTGCTGGGAATGGTATTAGTTCTACACAAGCAATGACGGAAGAAGTAAAAGCAGCACTAGAATAATGAGGAAAGCCGGGACAAATGTTCCGGTTTTTTGTTAGGATTAGATTAATAGTAATTGACAGCCCTTTTATCATAGATGACAGCGGTTTTATAAAAATGAGTTTTTCTAGGCCTGCTTTTATAGTTAGGGCCTTTACCAATTGCATTGAACCTTTAAGGAGAACCCGTCAACAAATTGCAAATGAAAAATAAACGGAGAAATTCCGGTTAATTAGGGAAATACCGATATTTCCCTAAAAATAAAGGGAGTTTTTCCGGTTAAACTATCAAAATCTTTGGATTTTGTCATATTCAGAGCAGTTAGTCGGAATATCTCCGCTTATATCTGCTTTCTAAGCCTCCTCAATAGACATTAGCCGGAAATTCTCCGCCTATGAATTCCTGTTTTTTCACTTTTTACACTTCAAAAGTGAACCCGTAATAGGTAGGTCCACACGCTTTTATCATGATTTCTTCATAGTGTCGTCATTTTTCTGACATAATGTTTTGTTATGATTTAAAAAACAATAAGACATACACTTATGGGGGATTAAAATGCAAAGAGATTTATTAATAGTAGATCAATTGTTGTCACAAATTAAGATAACTTCAAATAGAGAGAACAAACCTGTAACCATTCACGGTAGCGCCAAGGATCTACGATGTATCGGAGTGGGGACAGATGCCGCGGTATTTCAGTATATTCATAACCCAACATACGCATTTAAACTGTTTGCTGATGATAAAAAAGGAAAAATTCAAATCGAAGCTTCTGTATATGAAGTTTCAGCGGGGGCATCGTACTTTCCTAAATGTTATGCCGCAAATGATCGATATTTAGTCTTAAGCTTTGAATCTGGCATTACACTGTATGATTGTCTCATTCAGGGAATTCGTATTCCATCACAAGTCATACAAGATGTTGAAAAGGCAAGAGAATACGCTAGGAAAAATAATTTAAATCCTCGTGATATTCATTTGAAAAATATTTTACTTCAAAATGGTCGAGCAAAAGTCATTGATGTGTCTGAGTATATGAACAAAGGAAATGATCATCGATGGGAGGATCTGAAAAAAGCTCATGATGAATACTATCCTTTGATTGAAGGTAAAGCAGTACCGTCTTTACTTTTGGAAACCATTCAAAGTTGCTATAACAATAGACAATCATCTTCAATGGAAGAGTTTATGAAGGAAATATTTAAGACGAAAGTGTTAAGTCCTTTTCGTGTACCTGAGGAGGTGTAGCAAGTGTTTTAATTGACAGTTATTTAGGGTCGCTATATTATATAAATGTGAGGTGACTAAATAATGGAATCACAGGAAAAACAATTAGAGCAATTTGTAGATTGTGTTCAAGCGATTGGTCGACACATGAAGAGGAGTCAAAGGAATAGTCAAGACGGAACGGAGATTACGAAGACACAATGGCTTATTTTACGTTTTCTAGCGAAACAGAATGGATGTACAATTGGTCAGCTTGCGGAACGGCTAGAAGTTCGTTCAAGTTCCATGTCTCAAATGATTGATCGATTAGAGCTAGCTGGAACAGTTTACCGTGAACCGGATAAAAATGATGCAAGAACACGCATCGTAAAATTAACTGAGGCTGGAAAAGAAATGATTTCTAAAATGAAACATTCCCGAATGGAGATGATAGCTGGTCCATTTAATCAGCTTACCCAGGAGGAACAGAACACGCTGGTTGAAATTATGATGAAAATGACAACAAATCTCAAGCTACATGGTTCACGTTGTAAAGAATGATAATAACATTATTACAGGGCTATATAGCCGGCAACTTAGTTAAGTTCGCTATATAATATAAGAAAGAAACTAAGTAATCTCAACCATATTGTCACCTTTATTTAGGGTCCCTGTAGTATCTATGGATTTACGTAATTAGTAGATAACAAAGGATATTATTATGAGCTTTATACTAGTCAGTTTAAACGTGTAAGTTAAATGTAAAGAACATAGGGGAGGAAACTAAATTGAACATTTTAGAAAATATTTATTCTAGACGAAATATTAAAAAATTTAAAGCAGACATGGTTGAACCAGAACAAATCAACAAATGGTTAGAAGCTGGAACGATGGCTCCTAATCATAAGATGACCCAGCCATGGGAAGTGTATATGATTGGACCAGAAACAAGAACAAAATTAAATCATAAAACAAATTTTTGTCAGGCACCTGTTGTACTAGCGATCCTATCCAAACATGGATCAACGGAAATAGAGACGTATGAAAATGTTCTTGCCACCGCTTGTTTTGTCCAAAACGTTAATTTAGCTGCTTGGGCAGAAGGTGTTGGAACCTTCTGGTCTTCCATGGGGAATGCAGCGAAAAATCGTGAAATCATGGGCATTCCAGATGGGTACGATGTGATTGGGGTGTTTGGGATTGGTTATCCAGAAGAGATTAGTCAACCAAAAGAAAGAACGTCTATACAGGAAAAAATGAAGTATCTTCCATAAAAAATAGTGACTTGAAAGCGGTGTCTCCTAGAGGGAGGTCACTGCTTTTTTATTGAAGAATACGGTTGACTTTAAAATATAGTATTTCCTCTAAATCTATTAAAGTGTAAAATAATGTTGAATAATGAAAGGGGATACATACCTTGAATCCAAAATACCTAGATTTACTGGCCCAAAAATATGATAGTGAAGAAAAAGTAGTAACGGAAATTATTAATCTTGAAGCGATCCTTAATCTTCCAAAGGGAACAGAACATTTTGTCAGTGATTTACATGGGGAGTATCAAGCTTTTCAACATGTGTTAAGAAATGGATCGGGAAATGTCAAGGAAAAAATAAAAGATCTGTTTCAAGATGTTTTAACTGAAAAAGAGATGAATGAGTTTGCTACATTAATTTATTATCCAGAAGAAAAATTACAGTTAGTAAAAAATACTTTTATAAGTGATCAAGAAGTTAACCAATGGTATATAGTCATCATCTATCGTATGATAAAACTCATATCATATGCTTCTTCTAAATATACACGCTCGAAATTACGTAAAGCATTGCCCAATCAGTTTGTTTACATAATTGAAGAGTTACTTTATAAAGCAGATGATTCCAACAATAAGGAACAATATTATACGAAGATTGTTCAACAAATTATTTCCTTAGGACAGGCAGAAAAGCTCATTACTGGTCTAGCTTATACAACTCAAAGATTGGTAGTTGACCATCTCCATGTAGTTGGGGATATTTATGACCGTGGACCTGAACCAGATAAAATTATGGAAACTCTCATCAATTATCATTCTGTTGATATTCAATGGGGAAATCATGATGTTCTATGGCTAGGCGCATTTGCTGGTTCAAAGGTTTGTCTCGCTAATATTATTCGTATCTGTGCCCGGTACGATAATTTGGATATTATTGAAGATGTATATGGAATCAATCTTAGGCCGCTTCTTAATCTGGCTGAGAAATACTATAATGACAATCCCGCTTTTAGACCAAAGGCGCATTCAGATAAGAAACTGACAGATCATGAACGACTACAAATTACAAAAATTCATCAAGCCATTTCCATGATTCAGTTTAAACTAGAGATGCCGATCATAAAGAGACGCCCGAACTTTAATATGGCAGAGAGACTTCTGCTTGAGAAAATTGATTATGACAAAAATGAAATTACAATCAATGGGAAAACATACCAACTGGAAAACAGCTGCTTTGCTACAGTGAATCCAGAACAACCTGATCAATTACTAGAGGAAGAAGCTCAAGTGATTGAAAGACTGCTATTTTCTGTCCAGCATTCCGAAAAGTTAGCAAGGCATATGAATTTTCTAATGAAAAAAGGCAGTCTTTATTTGAGATATAACGGAAACTTATTAATCCATGGCTGTATTCCTTTAGATGAAGAAGGAAATATGGAGAAAATGGTGATTGAAAATACAACCTATGCCGGTCGGGAATTACTTGATAAATTTGAACATTATTTACGTCATGCTTTTGCTCATCCTGAAAAGACAGATGACCTGGCGACAGATATGGTCTGGTATTTATGGACAGGAGAGTATTCCTCTCTCTTTGGAAAAAGGGCCATGACCACCTTTGAGCGCTACTTTATTAAAGAAAAGGAAACCCATAAAGAGAAAAAGAACCCTTACTACCATTTACGGGAAAACGAGGACCTCTGCCGTAGAATTTTAGAGGAGTTTGATTTGAATCCAGAACAAGGTCACATTATTAATGGTCATACACCAGTAAAAGAAATTGAAGGAGAAAATCCTATTAAAGCCAACGGTAAGATGCTTGTCATCGATGGAGGATTCTCCAAAGCATATCAATCAACAACAGGGATAGCGGGTTACACGTTATTATATAATTCCTACGGTATGCAGCTTGTTGCACACAAGCAATTTAATTCAAAACAAGATGTACTTTGTAATGGAACAGATGTTTTATCAGTAAAAAGATTGGTAGATAAAGAACTAGAGAGAAAAAAGGTTATAGAAACAAATGTTGGAGAAGAGTTATTACAGGAAATATCTATTTTAAATAGTTTGCGTGAATACCGATATATGAAATAAGCAGGAACAGTGCTCACTGTCCTGTTTTTTTTACATGAACTTGTACTCTTTAAGGTTTTGTTAAGGTTAATACAACATAATAGGCTCAACAAGTAAAAAAGGAGCCGAATAATGAAAAAAAATAATAGATTTACAAAGTAGGTGGCACCATTAGTATGTGCTGGCATGTTAGTTGCATGCAGCAATAGTGAGGAGTCAGTTATTTTAACTAGTACCTCTTCTGGAGTAAATATTGACACGTTAAGTACAATTGGTAACGGAAATATTCAAACGTTTGTAAGTGAGCTTGCAACCTACAGCGATGATGACCTTTATACAGAGTGGGAAAATGAGGATCCAACGTATATTCAATTGAATGAGGGGACAGCCACTTATGAAGGATCAGGAGCTGTCGTTGTGTCTGAAAGCACTATTTATATCCGTACCGGTGGTGTATATGTTATAAGTGGAACATTAGATGATGGACAAATCGTTGTAGAAGCGGAGGATAAAAGTACCGTTCGACTCGTCTTAAATGGAGTAGACATTCATAGCAGTACTTCCGCTCCTATTTATGTGAAGGATGCTGAAAAGACAGTGATATCCTTACCGGAGGGGACAGAGAATATCATTTCTGATGGAACGCAGTATGTATATGATGATAAAGAAGAAGAGGAACCCAATTCCGCCATTTTTAGTAAAGATCATTTAACCATTAATGGTGAAGGAAAGCTTACTGTAGAGGGTAACTTTAATGATGGAATTATTGGAAAAGATGAGCTAAGAATTACAGGTGGAAATATTGTAGTAACAGCTAAAGATGATGCTATTGTTGGACGAGACCTAATAGCTGTCCAGGATGGGAATTTAACGCTTACAGCAGGCGGTGATGGAATCAAATCAACTAATGATTAAAATGCTGAAAAAGGAAATATTGCCCTTGAAGGTGGAACATATACCATTGTAGCAGACAATGATGGTATACAAGCTGAAACTTCCCTGTATGTATTAGACGGAGATTATGACATTGTAACTGGTGGTGGAAGTCCTGAAACCATTGGAATAAATGAGTATGCTAATGGAGGACACTCCGAGGACTCCACAACCTTTACAGAAACAAGCAGTGCAAAAGGTCTGAAGGCGACAACGGAGCTTGCGATTGGTGGAGGGACATTTGTAATTGATTCATTTGATGATGCCATTCACAGTAGCAATAGTGTTTTATTAGAAGCCGGGGAAATGACAATTGCATCAGGAGATGATGGGATTCACGCCGATTCATCGGTAGTAACTAAGGGTGGAAATCTTACAATTACCAAGACTTATGAAGGAATCGAAAGTAAAATTGTGGCCATTGCAGGTGGTACGATCGACATTACCTCTGCTGATGATGGACTAAATGTGGGTGGCGGAGCGGATTCCTCAGGTGACAACATAGAAGAAAGCGCAGCAGGGGATCATCTTATTCAGATTACAGGAGGATATGTATCTGTAAATTCACTGGGTGATGGCCTGGATTCTAACGGTTCATTTGTTATGACGGATGGGACAGTCGTTGTGAATGGACCAACAGATGATGGAAATGGTCAAATTGACTATGTGGAGACATTTGAAATATCTGGAGGAGTACTAGTTGCAGCTGGGAGTACGAAAACACAAACTAGCTCCGAGATGTCTGGACAATATGCCATTATGATGACATTCCCAGAAACACAGGCGGCAGGAACGCTTGTTCATTTAGAAGATAGTGAAGGAAATACGATCGCCACTTTTGCACCAGAAAAAGAATATCAGTCACTTTATATAAGTTCACCGGACTTATCGAAAGATTCTAGCTATACGTTATATTCAGGAGGTTCTTCTACAGGAACTGAAACGAATGGTTTATACACAGACAGTGATTATAGTGGTGGAACACTCGTAGTAGATTTTACAATCTCAGATGTGATGACAAGGCTGAATGGGTAAAAAAAGAGGGTGCTTCACCCTCTTTTATCATTTATATTCCCTATGTAAAAATGAAACTATTCTTAAACTCGTTCGTCTATATACTGTATGATTTACTTTTTGAAAGGAAAGGCAGCCATGAAAAGATTTTGGATGTTCGTTTGCATGATTCTTATAGTAACTATTATATACTACCAATATATTAAAAAAGAGGATGTCCCGTTGCCTACCGCTCTTCATCCAGTAGTAGAGGAGCGTACCAATCAACTCATTCAAAATATGGCCGATCAGGGAATTACAGTTGTTATTACAGATGGCTTTCGTAGTGTAGAGGAACAAAATATTCTATATGAGCAAGGTCGTACAACAGAAGGAAGCATTGTTACGTATGCTAGAGGAGGAGAATCACTTCATAATTTTGGACTTGCAGTGGACTTTGCCCTAAAGACCGAAGCAGGTCAGGTTATTTGGGATATGGAATTTGATGGGAATGGAAATGGATCTCCTGATTGGATGGAAGTGGTTGAGAGAGCTAAGGAACTCGGGTTTGAATGGGGAGGAGATTGGATGGGATTCGAAGATTATCCGCACCTACAACTTGATTTTGGGCTAAGTCTTAGTGAATTACAAAGAGGGGAACGACCAACAGAAGAGGCATTGACAGCCTATTAATCTATTATATGAAATGAGAAAAACTGGTATATTTGTTTTTATTTATCATTTTGTTGTTTTAAAAAATGAAAAAAAAGTGACCTATTCATAGCAAATGATTGCCTAATCCTATCATAACCATTTACGTATTTGACCACTATGCATTACAATCAAACTACAAAGATATGAGGAATGAGGGGAATCATGAATGTCTGAGCAAATTTACCAACAACAGTCCGAGCTGACGAAACTCATTAAACGGTATGCAACGCAAAATGGTGTACACACAACCGCTATCCCGTCGTTATTTTTTATTAGAGAATCGGATGTTACGGAACCTCGGTATGGAGTTTACAAGCCCTCCTTTTGTATGATCGTTCAGGGGGAGAAGGAAGTATTACTGGCAGAAGAGCGTTTTCAATACAGTCCTGCTGATTACCTAGTTGCCTCTGTTAACTTGCCGGTCACAGGGCAAGTAATTAAAGCATCAACGGACTCTCCTTATTTAGCTCTAAAACTTGAATTTACACCGAATCAAATCTTAGAGGTCTTAAGTGACTTTAAGGCAACCGTCGAACCGAAGAAAAAGGTAAATCGGGGAATGTTTGTAAGTAAAATTGAGACATCTCTTTTAGATGCAGTTCGCAGGCTAGTTAGTTTACTAGATAATCCTAAAGATATTCCTGTTCTTGCACCTCTTTTTACAAAGGAAATTCTTTATAAGGTTCTTCAAGGGCCGTACGGGGGAATGCTAGAACAAATGGCAATAGAGGGAAGCACCACTTATCAAATTAGGGATGTTATTCAAGAAATCTTTAATAACTTTGAAAGATCCCTTCGAGTGGAGGAACTTGCAGAATTAGCGAATATGAGTGTATCTTCCCTTCATAGACTCTTTAAAGAAGTAACCGGTTTGAGTCCGATTCAATTCCAAAAGCAACTAAGATTACAGGAAGCTCGACGATTGTTGTTATCAGAGTCAAATGATGCCGCGGATGTTGCTTTTCGTGTGGGATACGAAAGTCCTTCACAATTCAGTCGTGAATATTCACGTATGTTTGGCTTCCCACCCAAGGAAGATATTAAGCGTCTAAGAGAAACCTATAACCAGAGAATCCACGCATAAGTTCTTGATTTTAATAGAAGAACAGCTCAGTTATAAGAATCCTTTAATGTGTTAACACACCCTGTTATAAGGATCCAGGGTGTGTTATTTGTTTGGATCAAAAAACTAAATTTCTTTAGATGATAGGGGTAAAAATATCTTCACTCCTCGTTTATTGAATGGAAGTATTTTTAGGTCTCCAATCAAATGACTAATATATCCGCCTAGACAAGCATAGAACACACCATCCATTCCAAGAGAGGATTCAAAAAGGAAAGCAATATAGCCAAAGAACGCTATTCCTACTAATGAATGGGTATAGCTCCGATGCGAGGATACAGAAGCTATCATAATATAAATCCCCAGTAGAATGATCCAAAGCTCCTCTACAGATAATCCACCTACTAAAACAGCTACTCCCGTAATAGTTAACATATGCTTTTGCTTTATTAATGATGCGATTAACATAATCATTAAACCGATTCCTACTCCTAGCCATCTTTCCATCTCTGATTTTTCAAAGAAACTATAGATCACCATCATTATTCCAATGATTAGAGCAGATAGCCGAATTACTTTATGTGAAAGGGTTATTTTTCCACGAAGCTTTCCGTCAATATCTAGGTCTGGGATTAAACCTGAGATTCCTCCCAAACCGACTAACAAAAGTGTTGTTGTTGGTGATGTTTGTAATGAATTTGCAACGACAAATCCTGTTGCTGCACCTACTGCTGCATGTGATGTACCATTCAATTATTTTCCACCTCTATGAATCTATTATGTAGTAAATCAAAACACTTTGTTTATTCTACTACAAAACATCTGTTCTGTTTAGAAGAAAAATGATTATTGGTATCAAAATACTAAGCCTTTCTTTTTGTGAGTGAGTCTTTTAGTATAGAATTTATACATATCAGATCAGAAAGAAGAGGGAATGAAAATATGATTACAGTCGAAAATGAATGGTTGCAGGTAGATATAGAAAGTCATGGAGCAGAATTACGCAGAGTTAAGCACAAGAAAAATGGACTAGATTATATGTGGACAGGGGACAACAAATATTGGGGAAGAGTGTCTCCAGTATTGTTTCCGATAGTAGGGCGATTAAAAGATGATCAATATCAAATCGATGGTCAAACGTATCAGATGTCACAACATGGTTTTTTGCGTGATGTTGAATTCAAATTACTAGAGCAAACAGCAACTAATGCTGCTTTTGTTTTTGAATCTGCTGGACGTTTTAGTGATGTGTATCCTTATGAATTTAAAGCGATTATCCGGTATATGCTTCAAGAAGACTCACTGATTGTACATTGGGAAATTGTGAATGAAAATGAGAAGGAAATGCATTTTTCTATTGGTGCTCATCCTGCTTTTAAGATTCCACTTTTAGAAAGTGAAACCATTGAGGATTACCATATACACTTTACTCCTGCAGAAGATATGAGTGTAATGGAGTACGAGCTTCAGAACTCTTTGCTTCACGAGAAAGGGAAAGTTGATGATATTGGAATGCTTCCACTAACACATTCACTTTTTGCGAATGATGCTCTCGTTTACAGCAATATCGATAAGATTACATTGGTTTCAAATAAATCCAGTTATGGAGTAGAAGTTATGTTTAAAAATTTCCCGTTTGTTGGAATATGGTCGAAATATATAGAGGAAGATGGGAGTATTGCTCCATTTGTTTGCATTGAGCCATGGTACGGGGTGGCTGATACTTATGATACGGTAGGAGATTTTAAAGAGAAATTTGGCGTGAATACACTTAAACCTAGGGAAACATTCCAGACAGAGTACAATATCAAGTTTAAATAAAAGTATAAGTAAAAATGAGAAGCACACGGAGAAACCGTGTGCTTTTGCTGTTTTATTATGTAGCATTTTCTAATGGATGTGTTAGTGTGAATATAACATAAAAGGGTTCCGAGAACTTGCTTAATTTAATCACCTTATTATAAAATCTAAATTTTTAAAAAAACTATTTAAAAATTCATAGTATTCCTATAAGATATATAACATAATTATATTAGAAAATATTAGATAATTAGTATAGTATAGGGGAATTCAATGAATACTTTAGAAAAATCGAATGACAATATAAAAAATCCATCGTTTGATCGTTTATTGGTATACTTTAATAAAATGAAAGGTGAATCTAGAAACGATGCTAAGTTTGATTATATAGATTCTATCATAAGTGTTGTAGGGGTCTTTCTAGCTGTTAGTATCATTTGTATTTTAGCTTTTTCCTCAAATTATTCTATGGTAATAGGTCCTTTAGGAGCGAGCAGTATTTTAGTATTTGCGGCGCATAACGGTCCTTTATCTCAACCGAGGCAAGTAATTGGGGGCTACATCCTTTCCACTGCAACAGGTCTTCTCATTTGGAGTATTTTTGGGAAGAGTCTGTATATTATAATAATTACCTTAGTGATTGTGTTAATTTTAATGGCTCTTACAAAAACCATCCACCCACCCGCTGCAGCTAGTGCTCTAGTTGCGATTAACTTTGAAACCGGATGGGGCTATCTTATTCCCGTATTCATAGGCATCTTTTTACTAGTGTTTGTTTCCATGCTATATAATAATCTATTTCCTAAGAGACAATACCCGAAACATTGGCTGTAAATAGAGAACATATTTATCTTGAAAAAGTAAGTATATCCGTAGATTTATTTCTACGGTTTTTTATTTGACAAATATTAGGTGTCATTTGTGTTTAAGATAGTCTTTGGATTTATACATTGATATAATATTATATATTCTGTCACAATATAAATAACTTTAGTGTTTCATACATACATTTCTCAATAGTATAAATAGAACGGAATGAGAGGGAGATAGATATGAAAATTTTAACGGTTGAAGATTTGGTTCGGAAATTTTCATTAAAAGTACTTACTGGGGAAAATAAGTTAAAGCAACAAATAAAACAATCAAGATCTCACCGTCCAGGCTTGGAATTTGTGGGTCACTTTGATTTTTTTCCAACGGAACGTGTTCAAATTCTTGGTAGAAAAGAAATTACATATTTACACAAATTGAGTATAGAGGAACGCCAGATGCGTATAGGAAATATTGTAAAATACCATCCACCTTGCTTTATCGTTACTGCTGGACAGGAGGGGCTAACTTATTTAACTCAGTATTGCCTAGAAGAGGGAATTCCATTGTTGTGTACAAACGAGCCTCATCCTACATCTGAATTTATTACAAACCTTGATGATTATATGCTAAAAACATTAGCTCCTGCTATCGCTGTACACGGGGTTTGTATCAATGTATATGGGATGGGCATTTTACTTCGGGGAAATTCAGGTGTCGGTAAAAGCGAAACGGCACATACGATGATAGGTAGGGGTCACAGGCTTGTGGCTGATGATATTGTAGTGTTAAAAAAACTTAGTCCACGAACGATTCTCGGGACCCATGATGGAAAAACGAAGGAGTTTCTAGCGCTTCGGAGTATCGGCCTATTAAATGTAGTCCGCTTATATGGGCGAAAAGCTTTTCAGGATGAGACGAGGATTGCGCTAGATATTGAATTGACAAAATGGCAGAAAAATTCACTCAATAATGAGTTGGATCACGAAGCCAAATATACCGAATATATGGGAGTACAAATCCCCCATATAGAAATTCAGCTTCAACCGGGTCGCGATGTGGCGGGTTTAATTGAAGCAGCGGCAAATAACTGGCTTCTGAAGCAGCAAGGTTACAGTGCAGCGGAGGAGTTTATGCAACGGTTAGAGTCTGATATATAATCTTGAGCAATCAATGGCATTAATCATTAGATTAATGTCCTTTTTAGTTTTTGTATAAGAATTTTACGTAACTGCTTCACTTAATAAATAATTTTACAGAAGTACTATATTTTAGTGAAATTAGGTCGATAAAGATAATATAAATATCTCAAATTCAAAATGCTTATACATACGAAAGGTACACAGATGAGTATAATTAAAGATTTTTTGTTTCAACTGACGCTAGTGGTTATCCCTATATTTATTTACTATACATTTATTACAGAAAAGGTAAAAAGCCAGAAAAATAAAAACATCATTATGACCATTTTATGGGGAATATCAATCATATTTTGCATGTCCTTTCCAGTGAATTTTGGTGATAATTCTCGTTTGGAGTTAAGAATTATTCCTCTATTATTAGGCACGTTATATGGTGGATTTTGGCCGGGGATCTTCTTGTCTGTAATAATCATCCTTTTTCGCCTATCCTTTGGAATTAGTATAGGATTTTATAATACGGTTCTTGTCTTATTAACATCACTACCTTTTATATTGTTTTTTCAAAGATCGTTTTCACTTTCGAAAAAAGATAAAAGGGTAAAAATTGCGGTGGGTCTTTCCTTGTTTTACTGTCTAAGTGGCCTTACTATTTTCTGTATTTTGAGAGGTTTTTCCTATGATTTTTTCAAAATACAGATGGTTCATCTTTTCTTAGCAGTAGTTGTTACTTGGTTATTTACCATTCTGATTGAAAAAATCAGGGAGATTCACCAGCTTCGTTTAGAGGTTCAAAATACGGAGAAATTACGAGTGATAAGTGAGTTAACAAGTGTTTTCGCTCATGAAATCAGAAATCCAATGCAAGTTACACGTGGTTTTTTACAACTTCTAAATGAACCCGATTTGCCAAAAGTAAAAAAAGAATATATAAAAATATCAATTGATGAACTGGATCGTGCAAATGAAATTATTGAAGATTTTTTATCCGTTGGAAAACCGTCCATTAATAACATCGCAAAAATCGAAGTAGGTTATCAGATAGAACGTGTAGTAAATATCATACGAAGTTACAGCCTCAATCATAATGTTGAGATTAGAACGGATATTCAGGATAACTGTTGGATATTTGCTAACCCCCAAAAATTGAACCAGTCGTTAATTAATATTTTGAAAAATGCTGTAGAGTCTATGCCCACTGGAGGAAGGGTTTGGGTTAGTTGTACTGCAACAGATGATGGATTCATAAAAATTATCATTAAGGACCAAGGAATTGGCATGACAAAAAAACAAATAGACAGACTTGGCTCTCCGTTTTATTCTTTAAAGGAAAAAGGAACAGGATTAGGAATGATGGTAAGTTTTCAAATTATCCATTCTTTCAAAGGGAAAATAAAAGTGAATAGTGAAAAAGATAAGGGTACTGAAGTTATTATTCTTTTACCTCAGATTAACTAGGATATGAATGAATCAGACATACAACTTCCATTTTGTGTTAGTCTTTAAAACTAGTGACAAAGTACGTAAAGAAACCTTAATTTCAAGGTTTTTTTTTGGCCATTTTGTTAGTGATTATATCGATAAGTTTAATTTTTAAAATATAGGCATATAGGCAAGCTACCAAACTCAGCTTCGGTTAATAAATTATCTGTATAAGCCGAAGGGGTGAGAAAATGGGCAGACGAATAAAACATAATGCACGTGACGTGGAGGAGTTAGCAAGGCTCATGCTGGCTGAAGCGATAGGAGAAGGAGTTCAAGGGATGAACAAAGTGGGAACGGTTGTAGCCAATCGTGTAGAGGCTAACTGTGCTCCTGATTTCAAAAACCTACGCAATATTAGGCATGCCATTTACCAAACGATACCTGGAACTGGGGTCCCTCATTTCGAACCCGTCTTAAATGGGTCATTGTATACACAACGTCCCAGCGAAGAAGACCTCCAAAGAGCTAGGAATTTGTTACATGGTCATAGGGAACCTCGTGCCAAAATGAATCTGTGGTTTTATAACCCAAGTCCAGGGAAAAAGTTTCGAGCACCTTGTGGCGCTACTATGCCTAGGTCACCTATGACGAAGTTCGATTTTGCGTTCAAAAATCATTGCTTCTATGTCGCTGTACCGGGCTACTGCACAGAATTTTATAGATAAAATTTTTAGGAGTTGATTTTTATGTCTTGTCAAGACTTTAATTATTATCCCATGAACTACTATTCTAGTTTTTATCCATCTTCTATGTCTAGGGAAAGTGGCACCCAACCTGCTGGCGCTCCAGCGGCTATGCCTTCTGGTTTCCCACCAGGCATGCATTCTGGACCTACGTATTCTGTCCCGGTAGTTCCGATGGGGACTGGACAGCAACTTTTAGCAGGAGCGGTGGAAGAATCATTTATTGAAAATATCCTGCGCTTTAACAAAGGTAAAATCGGAACTTTTTACTTTACTTACCAAGGTAACAGCAAATGGAACGCGATGGTTTATCACGGGCGAGTAGAAACAGCTGGTCGTGATCATATCATCATTAGTGATCCTACAAGTGGCAAACGCTACCTCCTGATGATGGCAAATCTTGACTGGGTAGAATTTGATGAAGAGATTAACTATCCTTATCCGACAATCTCTCCAGATGTCCAGGCGAGTCTTACGTCTACGGACTGAGTTTATAAAACAATGAAAACCCGCTTATTCGTGAAGCGGGTTTTCATTGTGAGCTTTATTTCAAAAGAAGGATAGTGCCTTTATTAGCTATGTATTTAATATTAATTGTTCAATCGCATATGCGACTCCATGTTCATTATTGGAACGTGTATGAAATTGAGCGATTTCTTTGACACTTTCCTCGGCATTCCCCATAGCTACGCCACAACCTGCATACTCAATCATGGTTAAATCATTCTCGCCATCACCAATACAGATGACTTCTTCACGAGCTATGCCTAATTTTTCAGCAAGAAGTTTTACAGCATTTCCTTTACTGACACTTGGGTGTAAAATTTCATAAAAAAAGGGAGCACTGCGCACCATCGTATATTGTTCCTTAAGAGTTGCTGGAATTGCAGCTATCGTTTTCTCTAAGCGTTCAGGTTCTCCAACAAACATTACTTTCGGTATTAAGATCTCTGAGGGTATTTCATCAATTTCTCTATAATGCAAAGGCACACCATTTACAAATGATTCGACAACGGTATATGGACTAATGTCCTTATTGGGAGTATAAATTCTTTGTGAATCAAAGAAATGCATGGATGTCTGGAGTTGTTGGCTGACTCCATAGAGAGTCATTAAGTCTTCATGTGTTAAAGAAATTTCTGACGCGACTTCTTTTGTTTCTGAATGTTGGACTAATGCTCCATTAAACGTAACCACATATTGGTCATGTAGGTCTAACTCTTCAATGAACTCATGAACCCCTCCGATCGGTCTTCCTGTACAAATGACCACTTTAACTCCTCTTCGTTTAGCTTCTTGGATTGCCTCATTTACTTCTCTTGTTACCTCTTTACGATCATTAATTAAGGTTCCATCAATATCAATAGCAAGCAATTTATACATGTTCATTGATTCACTCCAATATTAGGTATTTACCATATCGTAGCACATTTTTTTTGAGAGAAGCTAATTGTTTTAATTTTGCGAATATTATTGCAGAAATCGATGGTTACATGGTATTCTTTTTATACATAAAATAAAACATCGTTTCGCAATAACAAACAACATGGAATATTGATATTAATAAACAAAGGAGGAATTATGATGAAATTTGCCCGATTTGCAGTGGATTCTAAAATTTATAAAGGAGTAATTAGTGATGATTCTATCAATGAAATAAAGGGAAATATATTTGAAAACTGGGAGTTTACAGGTCTAACATTTCCGCTGCAGGAAGTTCATTTACTGGCACCGTTAGAACCAAATCAAGTGATTGGGATTGGTGCAAATTATGTTGCTAAAGCGGAAGACTTACCAGAGGAACTACCTGAAATACCTGTTTTTTTCTTTAAGCCTAACTCATCTGTAATAGGACCTGAAGAAAAAATTATTATACCTGAAGGAATTGACCAAGTAAAATTTGAGTCCGAATTAGCTGTTGTGATGGGAAGAGAGGCTAGAAACGTTTCGGAATCAGAGGTTCTTGATTACATATTCGGCTATACCATTGGAAATGACGTTACAGCCCCTCAGTATTTCCATCAGGATGGTCACTGGACCATAGGTAAATCTTTTGATACATTTACTCCATTAGGACCGGTTATTGAAACGGAGCTTAATCCATTTCATATTAATGTTCAAGCAAGCGTTAACGGGATCGAAAAACAAAACAGCCCAACCAGTTTAATGATTATATCCATTCAAAAAATGGTTTCCTATCTTTCAAAGGTGATGACTCTTAAACCGGGTGACGTAATCTTGACAGGAAGTCCTGTTGGAGCAGAATTGATAGGCGAGGGAGAATTCATTGAATGCCGTATCGAGGGGATTGGGATACTCCGCAATACATTTGTAACCTCGAAGGTGAAATCAAATCTCCGCTAGTGTAGGATTTAACAACGGAATGAATTAAAAAAACTAAAACTGTGTTCGTTTACCTTGATCAAGCAGACGAACACAGTTTAGTTTTTCTCTTTTCTTTATAAATCCACTAGGTTTTTGTCAGAATATTGATCGGCTTCAAGCAGCAGGTCTGCAATATGTACCACACGTACATGATTAGTTAGACCCTCTCGCTCAATGCCAAGCTTCATTTGCAGAAAGCAGCCTGGGTTAGCGGTGACAATAGTTGTTGCATTCGTTGCTTTTGTTGATTTCATTTTTGTGTCTAGTATTTTCATAGACATTTCCGTTTCTACTATATTATAAATCCCAGCTGAACCACAGCATCGATCTGCGTTCTTCATTTCACGATACTCTGCATTATTAATTGATTTTAATAGGGTACGAGGCTCGGAAGACGTTTTCATTACATTCCTTAAGTGACATGAATCCTGGTATGTAATAACTTGGGCTGGTAGTTGTAAATTTCTTTTATGGAACTGCAAATCAATTAAAATACTAGAGATGTCTTTTAATTTTTCTGAAAACTGCATGGCGCGATCTGCCCATTCTGGCTCATCTTTTAGAAGGTGATGATAATCTATTAAAAACGCACCACAGCCACCTGCATTTGTAATGATGTAATCCACCTGAAGATCTTCAAAGGCCTTAATATTTCGTTTTGCGAGCTCTTTTGCTGCGTTCTTTTCTCCGCTATGGCCATGTAAGGCACCACAGCAAGCCTGTTCAGTTGGTATGACAATATCGCAGCCTGCTCTCTGTAAAAGCTTCATAGTAGAATCATTTGTTTTCATAAACATCGTATCCATTAGGCACCCAGAGAAGAATGCAACACGTTTTTTTACAGTCGTTTCTGATTGAAGAGAGGTAGGACGATTTTTCAATTCCTTCATTGTTGGTATTTCTGGAAGAACTCTTTCCATTGATGACAAGCTTTCCGGTAAAAGTTTCATCATACCACTAGTCCGAACCATGCGTTGTAGACCTGAGCGTTGGTAAAAACCTATTAATCCTGTTAAAGTACGAATGCGGTTTTGATGGGGAAATAGACCTTCAAATACAGCCTTTCGAACCGTTCTTACAGGTAAAGAATGTTTCTTGTTTTGATTAATAATGTCACGAGCTTCCTCAAGTAAATGACCATAATTTACTCCCGATGGACACACTGGCTCACAAGCTCTGCAACCTAAGCACATATTAAGTGAACGTTCAACATCCTCGTCTGGCTCGATAATCCCATCCACTACTGCTTTCATGACGGCTAAGCGGCCCCTTGGAGAATGGGATTCTTGAAACCCTGAATCGATATAAGTTGGACAAGTAGGTAAACAAAATCCGCAACGCATACAGTTCAGAAGGTCGTCTTCATTCATACGTTCCTTAAATTGCTGTTGGATATTCTCTCGTTCCTTTAGCGTTGTCATTTCGTAACCACCACCCGTTTCCTTGTATCTTTTGCAAAGACCTTTCCAGGATTCATTATATTATTTGGATCTAAAGAATCTTTGATTGCCTTCATAGCTGCAATCCCCGCTTCACCGAGCTTCAATTCGAGATATGGCGCTTTCATCATTCCTACACCATGTTCACCTGTAATTGTCCCGCCAAGTTCAATCGCTTTTTCGAAGATTTCTTCAAAGGCTTTTTCAACACGTTCAATTTCTTCATGATTTCGTACATCGGTTAAGCAGGTTGGGTGTAAATTTCCATCACCGGCATGTCCAAATGTACATATATTTAGGTTATACTTTTTGGCTATATCGTTAATAGATTTTACCATTTTAGCTATTTCAGAACGCGGAACCGTAGCGTCCTCTAAGTAGGTTGTTGGCTTTAACTGGGCCAATGCAGAAAGCGCTGAACGCCGTGCCGTTCTAAGACTCTCGGCTTCTTCTTGGGAATGTGCTATTTTTACGGATACTGCCTGCTCATGCTCACATATATTTGCCATTCTATCCATATCGCGCTTTACGACTTCGATAGGTCCATCTTGTTCAATGAGAAGGACAGCTTTTACATCTGTTGGTAAGCCAATTTGCGCATGGGCTTCAACAACCTTTAGTGTTGGTTGATCAAGAAATTCAAGGGTGGTAGGGATGATTTTATTGGCAATGATTTTGGAGACCGTTTTCGCTGCAGCGTCAAGGTCTTGATATAGTGCAAGCATTGTCATCTTAGCCTCAGGCATTGGGATGAGTTTAAGTGTCGCCTCAGTAACAATACCTAGTGTACCTTCGGAACCAACAAGTAGCCGAGTAAAATCATAGCCAGCAACATCCTTTGCAAGCTTGCCCCCCGTGCGAATAATGTCTCCGTTAGCTAATACGATTTCTAAAGCGATTACATAATCGCGTGTGACCCCGTACTTAAGCCCTCGTAAGCCTCCGGAATTTTCATTAATATTTCCGCCAATGGTTGAGATTTTCATAGAGCTTGGGTCAGGGGGGTAGAATAACCCTTTTTCTTCAACTGCTTGAATCATATCTAAAGTAATTACCCCTGGTTGAACCGTTACTGTAAGGTTTTCTTCATCGATTTCTATGATAGAATTCATATGCTTAAATAAAAGGACAATGCCGCCTTCTGTTGGACACGTTCCTGCACAGAGATTTGTTCCAGAACCTCTAGGGACAATCGGGATGCTATGCTCATTACAAATTTTAACGATTTCAGATATCTCTCTTGTGTTTCTAGGAGCAATCACTAGATCAGGAAGAGACTGAAATTGTGGTGTTGCATCATAGGAATAAACAAGCCTCCCCACCTTTGAATCATCAATATTTTCCGGACCTACTATCTTTAAAAGTTTTGACTTTATTTGATTTGTTATCAATGCGAACATCCTTCCTAGTATTAGTAGCGAATAATAAGTTCTGTAAGCATACTCCAATCATAAAAAAACTCTGTATGATTTTCTATGGATAATCATACAGAGTTTACGTAATTTTTATTTAATTTTTTAGATAATCATCCAAAAATGTCAGAGCGAGATACAGAGTAGTCATATCGTGAATATCTCGTGGATTTAAATTTGTCAGTTGTTCAATTCGTTTCAACCGGTAGTGTAGAGTGTTAATATGGATATGCAGTGCATCGGAAGTTCCTTTAAATGATTGATTCTGTCCTAGAAATGTTTTTAATGTATCAATCAATTCAGTTTCATTCAAGATGGGTGCAATCGTCCGATTAACGAATTCGACTCTCGTTTCTTTCTTAATATCCTCTAAACACATTTCTAGTCTTAAATCATCGTCGAAAACAATAGAACTCGTTCGTCTAGCTACTGTCAAAGCTCTTTCGGCATGTTTGAATGATTGATAGAGAACTTGAGGAGGAACAACTTCCCCAATTCCAAAAGAAATATTGAGGTTTATCCGTTCATTTAAAAAATTTTTTAACTTCTCAGTGAATTGCAATGTTTGTTGTTTTTTTTCAATTCCATGTACTCCGTGTAATATAACAAGACGTTCATTCCCCCATCTAACAAATACATCATCGCTATTCATCATAAAAGATGGCATAATATCCTTCCAAATATTTGTTTGGATGATTTCTCGACCCTCCGATAAATAATGACCAATAATCACTTGTCGATTAATATGTAAATCAATTCCTAGTAACTCAGCTTGGTTAAGAAATGTGCCAGACCATTCTTTTTTTTGAACCCAGTCAAATACAAAAGCCTCAAGAACTCGGGCTTGCCATTCCATTTGCTCCGAATAGTAGCTTTCTGTGATGAGTAATTCTGTCATTTTTCTTATTATTTCTCCGTACTGTGATACTTGATTTGGGTTGCCTGTAATCCCGATAATCCCAACGATTTGATTCTGAAAGAAGACGGGTAAGTTAATACCTGCTTTCACACCTTTTAATAGAAGTTGATCTTGTTCGGTGATAATAACTTTTTTTCGTTCACGATAGCAAATCAATGCCCCTTCATGAAAGGAACCCACGCGATATTCATCGGTACTTGCGATAATTGTTCCATATATATCTACTACAATTAAATCTTCCTCTAGAAACTTTTTTACCTCAGAGATAATGTTCTTTGCTAATGAAGGTCGTATCATATTCACTTCTCCAAAATGTATATTACTTGTCTATTCATATACTAATACGTTTTCTTTGTGTAAGAAAAGTATTTTTTACCTGAATTATTTGTAAATCCAAATTCGTTTCATAATGAAACGTTTTGTGACGTTCGATTGTGTCATTTTGAAATGTTAATGAAGTGAGAATGAAAGATTTATAGAAAATATAAACAGAAAATGAATTGGCACAAAAATTGCATACAAGAAAAGAGTGCATACCATTTTGATTAATAGGGGGAAATAAAGATGTTTTCTGAAAAAATGGATTTAAGACTACCAGGTCCCGTTCAGGTACCTAGAGAAATTCAACGGGCTATGTTACGGAGCTTTGATCATCCAATGATGGACTATCGTAATGAAGAGTTTCAGGAAATCCTTAAAGAAACAACCGATGCAGCAAAGATGATTTTTCAAACGCAAAACCCTGTATATGTCTTAACTTCAAGCGGCGCATCTGCCCTTGAAACGTCGATGGTAAACCTAGTCGGCCCATCTGATACGATTATCATTTGTTCGGTTGGATATTTCGGGGAGTATTTGACGGAGATCGCTGAGCATATTGGGGTTAAGGTTATAAAGATTGAAACTGAATGGGGAAAGATTGTAAATCCAGAAGATGTGAGAAAGGCGTTGAAAAATAATTCAGAAGTAAAGGCTGTCTTTGCCACTCATTGTGAAACGTCAACCGGAGCGATTAATCCAATTAAAGAGATTGCTAATGTTGTAAAAGAAACAGAAGCAGTTTTTGTTGTGGATGCCGTAAGCTCCATTGTAGGAACACCATTGTATATGGATGAGTGGGGAATTGACATCGTAGCAACAGGTGGCCAAAAAGCATTAATGCTTCCACCAGGAATTGCATTAATAACATTGAGTGAGAAAGCATGGACAGCTGTAGAAAAACATAAATGTCCTTCTTACTATTTTGATTTAAAGAAATATAAGAAATGGCTTCCTATTGGCCATACTCCATACACACCAAATATCGCACTGGTTAATGGTCTACTAGAGGCATGCCGAATGATTGAAAGATCAGGCGGTATGGAAGCAGAATACAAGCGCCATGCCTGCCTAAAAGAGATGACCCGTGCTGGAGTTAGAGCATTAGGATTAAAACTATTTGTTGAAGATTCTATTGCAAGCCCTACATTAACCTCTGTTGTCTTTGACTTCATGGATGCAGATCAATTTAGAAAAAAGATGCGTGAAGACCTTCATGTTGCCATTGGTGGTGGACTTGGGCAATTAAAAGGAAAATTACTACGTCTTGGACACATGGGATATACAGATGCTTCGGATATATTAAAAATGTTTGCCTCATTAGAATTAAATTTAGTAAGACATGGTGTAAATGTACAGCTAGGTGCAGGGGTTTCCGCTGCACAAAAATACTGGCTGGAAAATCCTTGGTGTTAATTGGATATCTTGGCTCTAAATCTGTTAACCTGTTGGACCTCCTAGAGAAAATATATAATTTAATATTTTAATAGTATAATGGGAGTAAAATACTCATTTTTCTATTCTGGGAGGAAAAAAATGTCTTCAATTGTGATTATTGTTCCTTTTAAGGATTTGGCAGATATTTCAAAAGAAGCTTGCCTCAAGATAGGAGCTCAAATACCTGTTATAAATATACCTATGAATCAAGTAGTAGATGCTGCGAAGCAGGCGGAAAATAGCGGCGCGGAGGTTATCATTTCGCGTGGGATAGCCGCATGGAATATCTCGCAGTCAGACGTACGAATTCCCGTCGTTTCTATTCCTATAAGTGGTTATGATATGCTAAGAGCTTTTACGAAAGCATCAGAGATAGGGGAACGGATAGGTATTGTTGATTCGAGAGAGACACTTACAAATGTGGAAAGTTTAGAACTTATTTTAAAAACTAAAATAGAAAAAATTGCAGTTCACTCGTTAAATGAAGCAGAGCTTGCGATCAATGAATTAATCGAAAAAGGTATCGATGTTTTAATTGGTAGATATTCTTATGTACAACTAACCAAAAAAAGAGGAATCAAATCTATAATCATAAGGTCAGGAGTAGAGTCAATAATCCAAGCTATTTCTGAGGCTGAGTCCGTATTGAAGGTTAGACAAAAAGAAATAAACCGTACGAAGCAATTGCAGGCAATCCTTGACTTTATTACAGATGGAGTCATATCAGTAGATCATAATGGGGTTATAAATGTTTGTAATCCAGCGTTCGAAAAGATGCTGAATACTCCTTATAAAAATATTATCGGTAAAAAAATGGATGACCTTTTATCGAACTCTATTATTTCGAGGATTCTAGAGTCTGGAAAAGAGGAAATTAATCGTATCCAAGAGATTAATGGTATGAAAGTGATCGCCAATCACATTCCAATTCACCAGGGAGAGAAGGTGTTAGGGATTGTAAGTACATTTCAGGAGATCAATAAGCTACAGCAAAAAGAGCACGAAATCAGAAAGAAGCTTTCCTATAACGGACATATCACAAAATATTCAATCGAGCAAATGGTAGGTGAAAGTGAAAAATATAAGGGAGCTGTCGAAAAAGCTATCAAGTATGCAAAGGCTGATTCTACCATTCTGCTTTCGGGAGAAACAGGTGTAGGAAAAGAAGTGTTTGCCCATATCATTCATAGCCAGAGTACTCGTTCTGACGGCCCGTTTGTTGCCGTGAATTGTGCTGCAATTCCATTGACTCTATTAGAAAGTGAGTTATTTGGCTATGTTGAAGGGGCCTTTAGTGGTGCGAAAAAGGGAGGGAAATCTGGGCTTTTTGAAATGGCCCATAATGGAACGATTTTTCTTGATGAAATTGGAGAAATGGAAGAACAGCTTCAAGCAAGACTGTTGAGAGTTCTACAAGAAGGAGAAGTAAGAAGACTTGGAGATGACCGCGTGATCCGAATAAACGTTCGAGTAATCACAGCGACAAATCGTAATTTAGAAGAACTTGTTAAATCGGGAAACTTCAGAACTGATCTTTACTACAGGATAAACATTCTGAATATTTCGATTCCTCCTTTGCGAGAAAGAAAAAAAGACATTCCTCTATTATGTGAGAGTTTTATTAAGGAATTAAACATAACTATTCAAAAGAATACAATTGGCTTTGATGAGAAGGCCATTCAATTACTACAAAGTTACCCTTGGCCTGGCAATATTCGAGAATTACGAAATATAGTAGAACGGTCTATGATTCTTTCAAGTGAAGATATTATATCCTCTGCAACTGTGTTAGAGGCGGGAGGAGCCTCTTTTGAATACTCGTTACAAGAGAACATGCCCTGTCCAGAAAAAACTATTAAGGATCAAGAAGGATTAATTGAAAATGAAAAGGCATACATCTTAGGTGTTTTAAAACAGGTAAATGGGAACAAAACGGAAGCAGCGAAAATTCTAGGTATCGGAAGATCAACACTATGGAGAAAATTATCGAACACAAATGAAGGAGGTACAAAATGAATGAAATAATCATCTTGCGATTAAAACAGATTTTTGATTCAAACCGTGTTTTAACTAGCAGAACGGATAGAATGACCTATTCATATGATGCCTCATTTGCTACTCAGTTAAATCCTAGTGAACCAGAAGTAGTCGTGATTCCTCAAACGACAGACGAAGTTAGCGAATGTGTGAAATTGGCAAACGAATTCAGAGTCCCTCTTTATCCAAGAGGAGCGGGAACCGGCCAAACAGGAGGAGCTGTTCCAGTAAAGGGAGGTATCGTGATGGACCTTTCCAAAATGAATCGAATCTTGGAAATTGACCATCAAAACATGCAAGTAATTATTGAACCTGGTGTTGTACAAGCGGATTTAAATAACGCTCTCAAGAAATATAATTTACGCTTTCCACCAGATCCAGGTAGTGCGAAAATGTGCACAATTGGTGGGATGGTTTCAAATAATTCAAGTGGGCTTAGGGCTGTTAAATATGGTGTCACCCGGACATACGTACTAGGGTTAGAGGTTGTATTGCCTACTGGAGATGTGATTGTTACAGGCGGGGAAAAATCAAAAGCATTAAAATCGGTTTCGGGATTTGATCTATCACACCTTATGATTGGCTCTGAAGGTACCCTAGGAATTGTAACAAAGTTACGTTTGAAAATACTTCCCTTGCCTGAAACCAGAGGAATTGTATTAGCCTCGTTTTTGAAGCTAGAGGATGCGGGCATGGCTGTAAATGCAACGTTTCGCTCAGGCTTACAGCCATCTGCCATTGAAATAATGGATGTCAATTGCATTAAAGCTGCGAATATGATGAAGCCCGTCTTGCAACTACCAGATGATAATGAAGCATTACTCATCTTTGAGGTCGATGGAGGTCAAGATGAAGTGACATCACAGGTAATGAGGCTGAGTCAAGTAGTCAGTGAATACTCACACTATGTGAAATTTAGCAATGAACCTGATGAATGTCAGGCGCTTTGGGAAGCACGACAAATTGTAGGTGCAGCGGTTGGACTACTAAATCCAGGTGGGTTTAGAGTGTATGGAGGAGAAGATATTTGTGTTCCAATTTCGAAGCTGCCTGAAGTGCTTAGGAGTATTCATAACCTTGCGGATAAATACGGAATCATATGCGGTATTTATGGCCATGTGGGCGATGGAAATCTCCATACAGGTCCAGTGATTAAACTCAATAATAAGGTTGAAGTTGAAAATGTTCAAAAAATGATAGATGAGATCCATCATTTGGCTATTGAGATGGAGGGAACAACAACAGCTGAGCACGGAGTTGGAATTGTTAGAGCAGAATATATGGAAAAGGAGCATGGACCTGCACTCGAATTGATGAGAGCAATAAAAAGAACGATGGATCCTAATAATATTTTAAATCCAGGAAAGATGGCTTTGCCAAACTAATAATTTTAGGAGGGTTTTATGAAAGCGTTGACAACAGAAGAAGCCATGCTGACTTGTGTAAGATGCGGAGCATGCCGTGAAGTTTGTCCAACTCTTGACATTACTGGAAGAGAAGCCGATGGTCCTAGGGGCCGCGTCTTGATGGCAAGAAGCTTACTTTTAGGAGAAATACCCGTAAATAATGAAATTAAAGATCAGCTAGACCGCTGTCTCCTTTGCTCAGCCTGTGTCGATGCATGTCCAATCGATGTACCTGTCCCTGACATTGTCATGCTTGCAAAAGAGAGAATACAGGAAGCAAGAGAAAAAGTCGAAGTAAAAGTGGAAGATTTACATAAAGAATCTTCGATTGTAAAAAAAGTAAAATCTTTTTTCTATGAAAAAATACTACCCAATCAGTCTCATCTTCATAAAATTGGTCATTTGTTATGGATCTACCAAAAAAGTGGAGTTCAGTCGCTCGTAAGAAAGCTAGGAATAATTAATCTTTTTCCATCACAGCTTTCAGATATGGAAAGGATTATGCCGGAAATTTTATCTCCTAGTAAAAGAAAGCCATTGCCTGTTTGGACTGATAATGTGAATGTCACAATTGAAAACCCAAAGGAAGTAGCAATGTTCCGTGGATGTATTATGGATGTGATGTTTAGAGAAACAAATGAACACTCGATTCAGCTCCTCTCAAAATCGGGTTTTAAAATTCATACTCCTTCTGAACAAACCTGCTGTGGCGCTCTGCATATTCATAATGGAAATCGAAAGAAAGCCATTGAACTAGCAAAACAAAATATTGAAGTATTTGAAAAATCAAGTGCAGAAAATATTGTGTCAAATGCCGGTGGCTGTGGGGCAGCATTACGTGAATATGAGGAGCTCTTTCGAGATGATCCAGAATGGCTACCACGTGCACGAGAATTCTCAAGAAAGGTTCGGGATATTAGCGAAGTCATTTTAGAAAAAGGATCTCTGCCAAAGGCTGTTGGTAGAGGTGAACGAGTAACCTATCAGCCTTCCTGCCATCTGCAATATGTTATGAAGGTAAAGGATGCTCCTACTAAACTATTAAAATCCGTTTCAGAATCAGAGTATGTTGATTTACCTGGTTCGAAGCATTGTTGCGGATCTGCAGGTATCTATAACCTGCTGCAGCCTCAATTAGCAGGCGATATATTAGTAAGAAAAATGGAGAAAGTCAATCAAACGAATCCTGCGGTATTGATTACGACTAATCCAGGGTGTTACTTACAAATGAAATCGGGAATTTACAAGGACAAAAAAGAAGATACCATCAGGCCTCTTCATATCGTAGATTATTTACTAGAATCCATTGAATGTGCAGAGAAAACTAATAATTAAAGCAATCTTTCCCCCTAATGTAAAGGGGGATTTTCTTTTAAGTTGCATATATTAAAAAATCTATATATTCTATAAAATAGATAGAGCAATATCATACATGGGAAATGAGGAAAGAAATTGGAAATCAACATTGTTCAACCCTTGTACCAACAGGCATATAGAGAATTTAAAAAATTAATATTAACGGGTCAAATCTCGCCTGGTGAGAAAATTGTCATGTCAAAGCTTGCTGAGCAATATAACATTAGCCGAACTCCATTGCGAGAAGCATTACGACAATTGCAAACGGAAGGGTTAATTGTCCAAGATCATACAAGTATGAAAGTTGTCGAATTAAATAAAACTGATTTTTTAGAACTTTTTCATTGTAGGTTGCTTTTAGAGAAAGAAGTGATTCGAATGATTGTAGAGGAAATCACTGAAGCAAAGTTAGAGAAAGTTTATGAAGTGTTAATGGAGTCTAACGATGCGATAGAAGTAGGGGATAGCTTCAAAATCCTTGAGTTGAATACACAATTTCATGAATTGTTAATCATGAGCTGTTCGAATTACCAGCTGGCACATCTATTAAACCATGTTAGATCTTTATTATTAATTTATAGAGCGAATATCAACCAGAAACCACAATACTCTAAAGAAATTTATCATGAACATTTAGAAATTTATAATGCAATTAAATCTAGGGATGTTGAAAGAGCTGTGGAAGTTATTGAGGAACATCTTAAAAATGATCAGATTAGAGGACAATCCGTTTTTGAATAAATAAAAAAAGCACCGTTTAACACACCAGTGTTTGGACTAACCTAAAATAGTGAGACAATATAAAACACCTCCAAAATGGCAATACTTGAGATAAGTATTGTGACATTATTCGGAGGTGTTTTTGCGTGGGCAAAAAAACTGTATATACAAAAGAGATTAAATGGGCGGTAGTAAGAGATAAGCTTGAAGGAAAATTAACAACACGGGAAATTATGAACAAATACAAAATCAAAAATAAAACTCAAATTGAAACTTGGATGAGATGGTACAAGAATGGAGAAATGTATCGGTTTGATCAGCCAATTGGTAAACAATATACATTTGGGCATGGGCCCGATTCTTTAAGTAAGGACGAGCGAATAAGTAATCAACTAACTCACCTAAAAATGGAGAATGAAATTCTAAAAAAGTATATGGCGATGAGAAAGGAGTCGATAAAGGGCTAGTAGTACAATTGGTTGAATAATTTCGTGAAAAATATACCGTTACTTCCATTTTAAAAGTTTTAGGGATTCCACGTGCTAGCTATTATCGTTGGACTAAAGGGTTTGGTGAATATCGGAATGAACATGAAGATTTAATTATTGAAATCTGTAAGGCTACTAAATATAGAAATGGTCATAGGAAAATTAGAGCTATTCTAAAGCGAGAACATCATATTCATCTTAATAGGAACACAGTTCAAAACATTATGCAGAAGCATCATTTGCAGTGTAAGGTGAAACCAAAACGCAAGTGGAAATCGCAGGGAGAAAGTGAAGTCATTGTACCTAATATTCTTAATCGTGATTTTAGTGCAAGTAAACCAAATGAGAAGTGGGTAACGGACATTACGTATATCCAGTATGGCAGCGAAACATTATATCTGTCTACGATTATGGATTTGTATAATAATGAAATTGTAGCTTATAAGATTTATAATCATCAACAAACGACATTAGTAATTGATACACTGCAGGATGCTTTGGATAAACGCAATCAGCCAGAAGGAGTTATTATACACTCCGATCAGGGGAGTGTGTATACTTCGTATACTTTTCAAAATTATTTGAAGGAACATCATTTAGTAGGTAGTATGTCCAGACGAGGGAACTGTTGGGACAATGCGGTGATTGAATCATTTCATTCAAATTTAAAGACAGAGGAATTCCAATATTGTAAGTTTAATACCCTATCTAATTTAGAAGTTATTTCTAGAATAGATGGGTACATTCATCATTACAACGAGGGTAGGATTCAAGCAAAATTAGGCTACTTAACTCCAATAGAATTTGGATTAAAGGCAGCTTAAAGGATTCGGGGTTATCCACTTTGCATGTAGAAAAGACGTGCACTTTATTTGGAGATGCGGGCATGATAGCCTATTATGGCTAAGCCAGATTTTTCTTTGAGATATCTGGCTTCCTGGCTAAAGAATCTATGCCCGCAGAGGCTCCAAGTAAAGTGACAAAGTGCCTGAACTATTTCCAGTAAAGAACCAATATCAAATTAATGAAAAAGTGTTAAATTTAATATGGATAGGTGTTTTATATATGTCTCATTTGGCTAGGTCAGTTCAGTTTATGGTTGCTTTTTTTTATGTAGAAAAGTATTTCGAAAAATTATTTTAGGGATTAACCCCCAAAAAACAAATTCATAGGATATAAACAAGAGAATTATATTATTCTAGAAAAACTCTTTGTTTAATACTATTAACATGATAAAAAAAATTTTCTAAATAGATTGAAAATTTCGTTGACTTCAGTAAAAGGTGAACTTAATATTAAGTTGTACTTAGTGTATACAGGATACAGTAGTGAGGAGGTGGCTGAAAACATGAAGGTAGCGAGTGAACGAGTACAAGAACGTATCCTTTCTTTAAAAGATTACTGCACTGAATGTAAGAAAAAATGTAAGCGTTAGCAATTTTATGAAAAGGGTGAAATGTTCCAAAGGGGATGGACCTTATCACTTAGCCAATTTTGTATCGCTTTTTTCATGATTTACCGATGCTGTTGCAATTTCGAAAGTTAATAATGCAATATTACATTTTGTACTTAGGGGGTATACATATGGGCATTGAATTAATCTCAATCTTAATTCTTTTACTCATGTTCGTTATTGGCTCGGTCTTACCTATAAACATAGGTCTTTTAGGTTTTGTGGCAGCTTTTATTGTTGGATCAGTAGTGGCGGGCATGGAAATGGATGCTATATTTTCCGGATATCCTGGAAATCTTTTCATTCTCCTTGCTGGGGTTACCTTCTTCTTTGGTATTGTACAGAACAACGGAACGATTGATTTAATCACCAAGTGGGGAATGAAATTAGTCAGAGGAAATGTTGGACTGATGCCATGGGTAATGTTTGTTATCACACTTCTGTTGGCATCGATTGGCACACAGGCTACTGCTTGTGTAATGATCATAGCTCCAATTGCATTAAGGATTGCAGCAAAGAACAACATAAATCCAGTTATGATGGGTTGTTTAGTTGTTATCGCTTCAACTGCTGGTGCCTTCTCTCCACTAAACCTTTTTGGCTTAATTGTTAAAGGGGTTATGGAAACAAGTGCAATTCCACATGAACCAGTGCTTTTATTCATAAATACCACACTATATAGTACATTAGCAGCGATCATTATTTACGTAGCAATGGGCGGAATTAGCTTGCTTAAAAACAAGATCTCCTCTCAGGCATATACAGCTGCAACATTAGAAGACGGTGCGGCTAGTGAAGAAGTGAAGTTAACTTGGTATAGAGCAATGACACTATTGGGGATTGTGGCTCTTATTGTAATGGCTCTTGTATTAGAAATGGACATGGGCTTTTCTGCACTCATTGTAGGTTTGATTCTTACATTGATGGCTCCTAAACAAAATGCAAAGGTTATTGGTACCTTACCATGGACAGCGATTTTCATGATTACTGGTATCGTGACATATGTTGGCGTACTAAAGAGCATCGGAGCATTGGATTACATGACAGACCTTATAGCTTCAGTAGAAAGTTCAGTAGTAGCATCTTTAGCAGCTTCATATGTGGGGGGAATCATCTCTGCGTTTGCGTCAACAACAGGATTCTTGGCTGCCATTATACCACTTGCAGCACCAATCCTTCAGGATCCAACCGTTTCGTCAGTTGGAGTTATTGCAGCAATCTCCATTGCTTCTAGTATTGTAGATTTAAGTCCATTTTCAACAAGTGGAGCATTATTAGTTGCGAACACTCAAGGAATGAGTGAAAGAGAATATTATACGAAACTAGTAACAGTTGCTGGATTTGTTGTTGTTTTAGGACCAGGGCTAGCTTGGTTGATATTTGTTTTAATTGGGGTACCATGGGGATGATTAGTAGATCCAAAAAAGTATGGAAAGGAAGTTTGTTTTTACTAAATAATCAGAAAATTAATTGACTTTATTGAACTAGATAATTACACTTATCGTATGTTGTATACTGTATACAATATACGATATGCAGTATACAATCCGAAATCTCGTTTTATGTTGCTTTATTAACTAAATTGCGTGAAGTTCTCAGTATGAGAGAAACATGCGGGAAAGCATTCAAGAGAGAGACCCTAGAGTCATGAAATTTGGAACTTGATGATTGGCTTTAAGTAGTTTCCAAACTAGGAAACTAATATTTTTAAAAGAATCGAGAGTGATGTAGAAGATGACTGCTTTAACAGGAGTGAAGGTATTAGATGCGTCCCAAATCATGGCTGGACCTTATTGCACAATGGTGTTAGCTGATCTAGGTGCAGAAGTTATTAAAATAGAAAAAATTAATGGCGGCGATGATTCTAGACAAATGGGGCCATATGTTAACGGTGAATCAACTTGCTTTTTTCAGATCAACAGAAACAAGAAAAGTGTTGCATTAAATTTAAAAACAGAAGAAGGAAAAAGGATCTTCAATGAGTTAGCTAAAGAGGCTGATATTATTGTTGAGAATTATCGCCCAGGGGTAACAAAATCTTTAGGAATTGATTACGAATCTATGAAAAAGTTGAATGAAGGGATTGTTTATTGTTCAATCTCAGGCTTTGGTCAAACTGGACCATATTCACATAAAGGTGGATTTGACTTAGTTGCTCAAGGAATGACAGGGTTAATGAGCATGACTGGACTTCCTGGAGGCAGACCATTAAAGTCAGGTGTCGCTGTTTATGATATAGGAGCAGGAATTACCGCTGCATATGGAATTTTAGCAGCGTATATACACAAATTAAAAACAGGAAAAGGTCAACAAGTTGATATTTCACTTGCAGAGTGCGGACTTCCTTGGTTTGCTTGGGAAGCAGCAGCTTATTTTGCTAACGGAGTAATTCCTGAGCCGTCTGGATGGAGACATAGGGTATCCGCCCCATATCAGGCTATTAAGGCGAAGGATGCTTATATGATGATAGGATGTGCTAACCAAAGAACATGGGAAAAATTCTGTTTAGAGGTTCTAAACAAACCTGAATGGCTGAACGATGAGAGATATAAAACAAATTCGCTTCGACATGATCATGTTGAAGAGCTTGAAAGAGAAATAGAAGAAATTACAACTACAAGGGATGCGAGCTATTGGATAAATAAGTGTGAACAAGCAGGAGTACCTTCAGGACCAATTAATAACTTTGCAGAAGCAGTTAACAATGAACATTATCTCGAAAGAGAAATGGTCGTGGAATTGGATCATTCACTATTAGGAAAAATGAAAACTATTGGATCTCCAACGAAGTTTTCAGAATCAAAGGTTGAGATTAAAACACCTGCCCCACTTTTAGGAGAACATACAGAAGAAGTGTTAAAGAAGATTGGTTATTCTGATGATGACATTCAATCATTTTTACAAAGAGGAATCATTGATACTCAAATTCAAAAAGAAAACACGATAAAATAGTATGTACCAATAGGAATTTTGAAAAATCAATTTAAATTGGAGGGGTCAAATTATGTCAGTAAATGAAACAGTTGAGGTTGGGTGCGTCAAACTTGATCGTTTTGGTGCTGTTGCTCAATTAACTCTATCTCGACCAAATTCACTTAATGCGGTGACCTGGGAGATGTATCAACAGCTTGAAGAACATTTAACGGCACTTGCAACTGACACCGCCACACGCGTACTAGTTATTCGCGGAGAGGGGGAAAAGGCATTTGCAGCAGGAACAGACATTAGTCAATTTAATGGCTTTACTGGACAGGATGGTATTAATTACGAAAGTAGAATCGATAAAATCGTAGATAAGTTGGCACAATTTCCAAAGCCTACGATTGCAGCAGTTAATGGATACGCAGTAGGAGGAGGGCTTCTTCTCTCCCTAGCTTGTGACCTGCGATATGCTACACCGAAAGCACGATTTGGAGCACCAATGGCTCGCACACTGGGGAATTGCTTGAGTTTAAACAATTACCAAAGGTTAGTTACTGAACTTGGTCCTATGAGAACGAAAGAATTGCTTTATACCGCTCAAGTTATTTCAGCTGAAGAACTTTTTGCATATGGCGCGTTAACAGCCATTTTAGAGGGAGAAAACTTCTTTGATAAAGTGTTAGAAATCGCTACTAAGATCACTAAGAATGCTCCTTTAACAGTGAATGCAACGAAGGAAGCCATGAACCGAATCAATAAGAGCAAAAGGTTAAATACACCTGAAGATACATTTGAAGATGTCATAGCCATGGTATACGGCAGTCGTGATTTTGCAGAAGGGGTTTCAGCTTATTTAGAAAAGCGTTCTCCCATATGGATAGGAGAGTAAAAGGCTAATAGAGATGAAGGAGGCTACTAGGTTGGGAATCTATCGATTAGATGAGTTTATGCCAAAAATTGATCCAACTGCCTATATCGCACCAGGGGCACAGATAGTTGGAAATGTAGAAATTAAAGCAAATGCATCAGTTTGGTTTAATGCAGTTATTAGAGGAGATAATGAAAAACTTACGATCGATGAAGGGGCAAATGTCCAAGATGGGGCGGTTATCCATTCTGATCCAGGTTATCCAACATATATTGGGAAAAATGTAACCATAGGACATAATTGTGTAATACACGGTTGTACCATTGAAGAAGGTGCTGTCATTGGTATGAATGGTACCATTCTTAATGGAGCCATCATAAAAAAGCAATCCTTTATTGCAGCAGGAGCCCTTGTTACTGAGAATAAAATGATTGAGGAGAGAATGCTTGCTGCTGGTGTACCTGCAAAAGTATTGAAAGAAGCACCAAGTACTTTGATCGAACGTGCAGAAGATGGGGCTGCTTTTTATCGCAGCAATGGAAAACGGTTTAAGGAAAATAATATTTTGTAGAAAAATGCATGTAAAGGCAACAAACGTCCTTGTCTAGTGCGATAATTGTTAGGGTGACACGAGGTCACCCTTATTATTATGGAAACGAAAACCCCGGGCTAGGCCCGGGGTTCCAAAAAGCTTTCAGCGTGGTATTAAAAAAACTTCCCCATGGTGCTAAAATATTTTTGGTTCGCCAACCAAAATACCAGCACGGAGGAAGTCCCATGTCTAAAGACAATAATAGTTTAGCACACACTACCTGGAATTGTAAGTATCACATCGTCTTTGCACCAAAGTATAGAAGACAGATTATCTATGGGAAAATCAAAAAGGATATTGGAGAAATACTACGCACATTATGTGAAAGAAAAGGTGTAGAGATTATTGAAGCTACAGCATGTAAGGATCATGTACATATGTTAGTGAGCATCCCACCAAAACTAAGTGTATCTGCATTTGTAGGTTATTTAAAGGGAAAGAGTAGTTTAATGATATTTGACCGACATGCAAACCTGAAATACAAGTACGGTAATCGTAAATTTTGGTGCACAGGATATTATGTAGATACAGTTGGAAGAAATAAAAAGGTAATTGAAGAATATATACGTAATCAAATACAAGATGATATAGTCGCAGAACAATTAACAATGATGGAATACATTGATCCATTCACGGGTGAAGAAGTAAGGAAAAAGAAACGAGGTTAAAAGGGAAGAAGGCCTTTGAGGTCTGGCCAGTAGAAGTAGTACACTTGGCGAACCCTTCAGTAGCCCTTTAGGGTTTGGTCAGTAACAAAGGCTTTCAGCCGCAGAGAAAACCACCCGTTATCACGGGTGGTTTTTATTTTTAAAAATAAAAATTTGAGAAAAGGACAGGGTGGGTATGAAATTTTGTTTTAGCTCCGGATTCTTTTAAAGAAAGCATGACAGCTAATCAAGCTGCTTTAGCTATCCGTTTGGTGTTGCTTCAGTAGCAAACCGCTATCCAATTCCGGTCATTGCCTTTGCTGGACGAGTAGGGAATGGAATAGAGGATTTGTATGATAAGGGTTTTACAGCCATCTTTGGAATAGTAAATGGAGTTTCTACGATAGTTGAAGCATTATCTTCTGGTGAGAATAACCTTTGTAGAACAGTTGAAAATGCTATTGCTACAGGGTAGGAATGTAGTTATGTTTTTATACATTTATAGTTATTATAAGGTTTCTAAACAACCTATAGGTAAACCTTTTGTATGCAAAGCGGTGTCTTTACACTGTTTTTTTTTATGAAAAATTTGTTCATTACCCGCTCATACTTGGTAAATATATGATTGCGATAGGATTAGGCAAACATTTGATACAAAAGTGTTACCAGTAGCTTTTTCATATATTGCATAATAAAGTTGTATAAGTTTGGTACTTTACCTCAAGGTTCAATCTATTTAACTAATACTCTAGGGGGGATAACTACTTGGAACGTTTATGGACGAAGCCTTTTATTTTAATCACCGTGGCGATGCTTTTCCTGTTTACTGGATTTTATATGTTGTTACCAACACTTCCATTGTTTATAAAACACATTGGCGGAAGTGAGAGCCAGGTTGGATTGGTCGTAGGTGCGTTCATGCTATCTGCTGTCATTCTTAGACCAATCATCGGAGGACTATTAGATCGTTACGGTAGACGGCCATTTATTTTATGGGGACTTCTTATTTTTACAGTGGCTATGTATTTCTATAGCTGGGTTGGCGGAGTATTAGTTTTACTTGGCTTACGGATCTTACAAGGATTGAGTTGGGCGGTTTCAACCACGGCCATTTTTACCGCCATTACAGATATCATACCATCTACCCGAAGAGGGGAAGGAATGGGCTGGTTTAGCACAGCCATGACCCTCGCCATGGCGATCGGGCCCGTGTGCGGAATATGGATAACACAAAATATATCCTATCAAGCGTTGTTTTTCATTGCGGTCGGTCTTTCTGTAGTTGCGCTATTGTTGATGTTTGTTGCCAAGATACCTTTCCAACCGAAGAAAACGGGGATGCAAAAAATAGAGCTTTTTGAAAAATCGGTCCTACCCATCACCATATCAGTCTTCTTTTTACATATTGCCTATGGTGGAATTACAGCTTTTGTTCCGTTATTTACGAATTCTCTTGCTGTTAATTCGGGAGCCTTTTTTCTGGTGTATGCTGCAACTCTTGTACTTAGTCGCCCGATTGCAGGAAAACTTTCAGACCGACATGGAGAGAAGTTTGTGATTTTACCAGCTCTTGGTATTACAATCATAGCGCTCATCTCCTTGAGTCTTGCGGAAGGATTAATGGGAATACTCGTTTCTGCTGTTTTATACGGGATCGGTTTCGGTTCAGCATCACCTGCTTTACAAGCAGCCACCGTACGACTTGCTCGTCCAGAGCGTAAAGGGGTAGCTAATGCTTCTTTACTTACTGCTACGGATCTTGGTATTGGACTTGGATCAATTGTGTTGGGCTGGATTTCACAATACACAAGTTATTCTGTACTATTCATCGTTAGTGCAGTGTCTGTCGGGTGTGCATTAGTAATATTTAGACTCTTTGTAAATCCTTTGGTACAGAAAAATAGGGATAACGAGCCAGTGATTACAAAGGATGTAGCATCCCGATAGGTCTCGACTAAAAGGTTTAAGATTGACTATTTAAGTACTTATTAACCCTTAAATAATATTCTGGAAGCGAGGAAGTTAAAGTGGATTATGTAAAACTTGGAAACACAGGTTTGGAGGTGTAACGACTTTGTCTTGGAGCCTGGGTACTGCAGAAGCAACCCCTGAGCCTCTTAATGAAAAGGGTTGGGGGGATTAAGAGCTAGTAGGTGAAGCGCTTGAACCCTAAAAGGGGAAAGGCGTCATTGCTATTAAATTCGGTATAAAACAATCCCCTTAACTTAAAATTTGAAACTATTATTGATCGGATGTTCTAATTATGCAATGGAATTTAGTGTTACTGGTGAAGTAACAAAGATTGAAGAAGGTTATCTTGTTATCAAATAGTACAAGCATCCGTGTTAATCAATTGAGTCAACTGGTATAACATCAGCAATTTGAAGAATATCCTCTCCAAAAAAGCAGTATAAGTCTGTCGTTATACTATCCAGGTTCATGTTTCGAATAACAAAACCATCGTAATGATGGTTAATAAGTTTTTGACGGAGAGCTTTATTTGCTTCTTCTTTATTTAAAAGAATGGCCTTATCTAGCCAGGTAATGTTTCTTTTTTTTCCTAGATAATCGCAATACTTATCACGTTCTTCCATAAACAAATTATACGATTCAAAATCCTTTATATGTGGTTCACCTACATATACTTTATAGACATATCCTTGGACAGGCTTGTCATATTGAACGACTTTCGGTTCACCATCTTCCCAAAACTCTGTATCCGATTTTTCAATAACTGTCTCCGTTCCGATGGCAAAAGGTTTCGAAGAATGGATATCAGAAGTAAACCAAGTGCCAATCGTATCAATATCGTTGGGTAACTTTTTCTGAACAACTGTTTCATTTTCGAAATGATGAAATTTCCGTATAGAACCGTGATAAACGATCATCTAGACACCTCCCATTTAGAGGATGTCCAAGTCCTATCTTTTTCATGACAGCTACCTCATTTAAGAATTTGGAATGGACCCCATAAGAGATGAATTACTTCTTTTGACCTAAACGCCTTTTTAAGAACTGTAAGAAATCATAGGTTAGATACGATATAGAAAATATAATAAATAACTTGAATAGCTTAATTAATAAGCTATCTGCAAGGTTAGTCATGTTTAAATAAGATAAACTTAGATCATATATTTCAATATAAAAAACATGAACTACATATATACCCAAGGATCTTCCGCCTATTTCAGTAATGAATAAATTCTTTCCTAAATTATTATTATTTAATGCAAAACAAAAAAGAACGAAAGTTAAGATGATTGTAGATAGGAAATATTCCCCGTGTGCGGCTGAAAGTACTTTTTCTAATAAGTACCCCTCTGTCACTTGAATTGTAAGAAGACAAAAAATGATTATTAATTGAATTTTTACACTTTTTCCAATGGTCCTTTTTAATCTTTCATTAAACGCAAAAAAGAAACCTAGTGTTGTATAAAATAGGCCAATAAATAAAGAATCACGTGTACTTATAGGAAAAGCATAAAACACTGAATATGATTGTCCGAAAAGACCTATTATGTTTAATAGTAAGCTAATAAGTAGTAGATGGTTGATTTTTTTTAACTTATAAAAAACAAAAAGGATGACAAAACTCCAAATTAATGCGGTTAAAAACCATAACTGGTATCCGCTCGTACCTTTGCCGTAATAGACGAGGTCAGGAAACGAAAAATGATTAATATAATCCTTCAATTCCCTTCTTTGATTACCAGTTCCTATAGAAGTCATAAGTATATCTATCACTATATAAAAGAATAGCCAGCATAAATACAGTTTTAAAAGTTTTATTATATACCTTGTAAAGGCCCTTTTAGAATCTCTATTGTTTTTCATCTTATTACCGAAAAAATAACCAGAAGCAGTAAAAAAGAATGGAACCGCGAACCTTGAAACGTTATCGAGAATAAATAATCCAATTTGGTTATCCCTTGGAAATACATGGATCACTAAAACAGACAATATGGCAAAAAATTTAATCAAGTCAATCGAATAGTTTCTCTCCATGTCTGGCTCCTTAAAACACGTTCAATAATTGAATTTATTATTTACCATTTAAAGATGTTTGAACCAAATGAATAAATCTCTGGGAGCCGATTACAAATCATAAAATTACCGATACAACATAATAGGAGGGGGGCTAATGGAATGAAATCATTCTTTGGTCATTATGGCAATTCATTCGAAATGTATTCGCTTCAGCATGTAATAGCACTAATGTTTATTATCTTGGTCGTAGGGACAGTCATTTGGTTCAGAGTACATTTTCGCAAACCCGGGTGGAATCGTATTTTCCGTTACGGATTAGCCTTGCTAATGCTTTTATTACATATAGGTTTACATTTATGGTACATCAATACCGGTAATTGGACACCGGAGCAATCCCTCCCGTTTCATCTATGTACATTAACCCTGCTTTTATCGATTTTGCTGCTACTTTATCCAAATTTCTACTTGTATGAGTTCGTCTTTTTTGCAGGTACACTTGGTGCACTGCAAGCGTTATTAACTCCTGTGCTTGAAGTTGCTTTTCCTCATTTTTGGTATTTTTACTTTTTTGTCGGACACGGGGGAATTGTGTTAACGGCTATTTTTATGACTGCTGTAGAAGGTTTTAGACCGACTTGGAGATCAGTTGGAAGGACGATGCTTTGGTTAAATATCCTAATGGTGGTTGTGATCCCGGTAAACGCAATAACAGGAGCAAATTACATGTTTCTAGCCAGAAAACCTGACACTGTTTCTTTGCTTGATTTTCTTGGTCCATGGCCTTGGTATATTATTTCGCTTGAGGTAGTTGCACTCGTGTTATGTATATTGCTCTATTTGCCTTTTCTTTTATTTGAACGATGGAAGCTACTAGGGAAATCAATCTAATTTGGTTTTGTAAAGTTAGATTAATTGTAGCTTTGGTTAAAATTGGACTCTTCTTTAAAGAGGTAAATTTGAATCATTAGTTGGTATGTAAAAAATAAATTATGCATATACTTTCAAAAATTAAACCTGCTTCTCTATCTTGGTACAGTAGTAACTAAGGGTCATTCATTCAAACAAAATTTTTTTTATTTAAAATTTGAACCTTGTTTAAAAAGTGATTGACTATATGTGGGCAGTGATTATAATAGATTTAAGTAAACAAATTTCAGACTATTATAAATTATCTGAAATAGGAGGGTGACCATTGGAAACATTCTTAACTGATGAGCATGAGCTGTTTCGCAAATCGTTACGTAAAATGCTGGAGCGGGAAGCGTACCCGTTTTTTGAGCAATGGGAAAAGAATCGTGAAATTCCAAGAGAGTTCTGGATAAAAATGGGAGACAATGGGTTTCTTTGTCCATGGATGGATGAAGCGTATGGTGGGCTCGGATTAGATTTCATGTATTCTGTTATATTGAATGAGGAACTTGAAAGAGTAGGGCAAGGTTTATCAAGTGGTGTTTGTTTGCATTCCGAAATTGCAAGCCCTTACATTCGGAAAATAGGCACAGAAGAACAAAAACAAAAATGGCTGCCAAAGTGTTTAAGCGGAGAGGTAATTACCGCCATTGCAATGACAGAGCCTGGAGCGGGATCAGATTTAGTTAATATTAAAACAACGGCGAGACGTGAAGGAGATTATTATATTTTAAATGGTGAAAAGACATTTATTACAAATTCTATTTCATCGGACCTTGTTGTCGTTGTTTGCAAAACAGATACCCAAATCACACCTGTACATAAAGGAATTAGTCTGATCTTAGTCGAGAAAGGTACAGAAGGCTTTAAGAAAGGAAAAAAGCTAAATAAAATCGGAATGCATAGTGGTGAGACTGGTGAGCTTATTTTTGAGGATGCAAAGGTCCCAGTTGAAAACCTGTTAGGTGAGGAAGGAAAAGGATTTTATTACTTAATGGAAAATCTTCAGCAGGAACGTCTCGTTGTAGCGATTCAATGTCAGGTTGAGGCAGAAGAAATGCTTCGAATTACGATCGATTATGTAAAGACAAGGCAAGCGTTTGGTCAAACCATAAGCAAATTTCAAAATACACAATTCAGAATCGCAGAAATGGCTACAGAAATAGAATTAGGTCGAACATACCTTAATCAAATTACAATACGTCATATGAATGGTGAAAAGCTAACAAAGGAAGTGTCGATGGCGAAATGGTGGATTAGTGAAATGGCCAAAAGAGTTGCGGCCGAATGCCTACAGCTTCATGGCGGCTACGGCTATATGGAAGAATACGAGATTGCTAGACGCTACCGTGATATTCCTGTAGCAAGCATATATGCCGGCAGTACTGAAATCATGAAGACCATCATCGCCAAGCAGCTAGACTTGTAGCATCCGGAAAGGAGAGCTTATGAAACTATCAGAGAAACGAGTACTGAAAAAGAAGGAACAAATTATTCTATCTGCTATCAAAATAATGAATCGAAAAGGATACAATGGTGCGACAATGGAGGAAATAGCGGCAGAGCTACTGATGACCAAGGGTGCCCTTTACTACTATTTTAAAAATAAGGAAGATTTAATCTACCAGTGTCACGAACTCGTTTTAACAAATGCGATTGAAGAGCTACAAGCTCACTTAGAGGAACCGGTTTCCTATGAAACTCGTTTGCGAAATATGATTAAGACTCATATTGCTTACGCCATCAAAGAAAAAGAAACCTTTAATATGATTTTAAAGCCAGATGAAACCTTTTCTAGCGAACAATTAAAACCGATATTATTAAAACGTCAAAAGTATGCTCATCAATTTGACACGGTTATAAAGGAGGGAATGAAAGCGAAAGAGTTCACGATTACTGAACTGAAAATTGCGCGAATGATCCTATTGGGTTCCATGAACTGGATTCAGCAGTGGTATCAACCAGACGGTAAATTTAACGTTGAAGAGCTCCAAAATGTTTATGCAGATTATTTGTTAAAAGTAGTGAAATAATCAAATAAATAATAAAGGGGATGGTTCGATGTTTGTTTTTGAACAATTAGCTGAACATGCAAAATTCCAGCCAGAAAAAATCATTAGCTCCTACCATGGAAGAGAGCTTTCCTACAAGCAATTTTATCAGCAGGCTAAAAACTTAGCAGGCTATTTTCAAAGAAAAGGCTATAAAAAAGCAGATAAAATTGCACTTTTTCTCCATAATTCAGACTACTTCTTGTTATCCTACTATGCCTGCCAAATCGCTGGATTTACAGTAACCCCTGTTAATACGAAATTAACCACACCCGAGGTAGAGTATATCTTTACACATTCAGAAGCAAAGGCGTTAATTTATGATGTTCGCTTCAATGAAAAATTAAAGAATATCAATCTTCAAATCTTTGAAGACTTGCTAGATGTAGGCGTGAATATGGACATTTCCAACTGGAAACCAGTTCACGTCATGAATTACGGATATGATAACCTAGAGGTTCAAAGAAATGAACCCATCCGTACAGTTGCAGAGCTGGATGTAAAAGAAATCCTAATCACTCCTGAAGGAGATACCGTAATAGATTTTGGACAAAACTTTGCGGGTCACCTTAGGGTCTTCATGCAAGGTGAAGCTGGAACAGAAGTAACCTTTGAGCATACGGAGGAGCTTAATAAAGAAGGGAATTTTACTTATCCTTTTTCCAATAGCACCAGAGAGCAGAAAGATAAGTATATTTTAAAGGGGAGTGGTGAGGAAATATTTGAACCTCGTTTTACTTATCATGGATTCCGCTATGTAAGAATAAGAGGATTAGAAGGTACATGGAAGAAAGAACAGTTTAAAGGAATGGCCATCAGTTCAGATAACGAAATGAGTGGAAGCTTCCTTTGTTCTAATGATAAACTGAACCGCTTGCAGCAGAACATTCTTTGGAGTCAGCTATCAAATACCATAGGAATTCCAACAGATTGTCCGACAAGAGAAAAGGCAGGATGGACCGGGGATGTTGTAGTCTATGGTAAAACGGCTTGTTTCAATCAAAATATGAAAAAGTTCTTTGAAGAATGGTTAAAGAGTGTCCGATTGGAGCAGTTGGAGGATGGACAAGTACTTAATATTGTACCGATGGTTAAGAACTATGTGCATATGAGCATGATGAGCTCTTTAGGCTGGGGAGATGTGATCGTTACACTACCTTGGCAGTTATATCAGGTTTATGGTGATAAGAAAATTCTTGAAGATAATTATGATGCGATGACGAAATGGATTAATTTCGTAGAAAAATTGGCTGATGAACAACTTCCACCTGAAGTAGCAAGCATGAGTGGACGTCAACTCGAAAATCAGCACTATTTAATAAATACAGGTTTCCATTTTGGAGACTGGCTGGTTCCAAGCGTTGTGAATGAAGATGGCTTTGCAGACGGGTCAGCATCTTCTTTTCTAACAGGCCATACCGTCTCTACGACCCTATATGCATCCATGACAGATATTATGAAGGAAGTCAACGAAGTTTTGGGTTATAAGCAGAGTGCTGAATATTACAATCAGTTGGGAAAACGAATCAGAGAAGCTTTTGAAGAAGAATACTTAATGACAGACGGAAAATTGAAAAATGATCTGCAGGGCATTTATGTACTGGCGCTTCAAATGAATATGGTATCTAACGATAAGCGGGAACAGATTCTGCAACGGTTGGTTGAACTGGTGGAAGATAACAATAATTGTATGGATACTGGTTTTATGTCAGTACCCTTCATACTCGATGTTTTGAGTGAAAATGGTAGAAACGATATTGCATATCGTCTGTTATATCAAAACCAATGTCCTTCATGGTTGTATGAAGTAGAACATGGAGCAACCACCATGTGGGAATCTTGGAATGCTATAAAGCCAGATGGAACAAGGGACGAATGTTCTTTTAATCATTATGCTTTTGGATGTGTTGGAGACTGGGAGTATCGTAATCTTCTAGGAATAAGAAATTTAGGCATCGGGTATGATCACCTATCCATCTGCCCTGATTTAGACTGTGGACTGGATTGGGCTAAGGGCCATTATGATTGTGTTCATGGCAGAATATCGGTCGAGTGGAAACTGGACGGTAAATTGGTAATAGCAGAAGTTGATATTCCGGTTAATGTAACAGCACAATTAAAAATAGGAAATGAAGAGAAAATTGTTGGGAGCGGAAAATATCAAATTTGTTCACAGAAATAAATAGTAATAATGTTATCTAAGTCGATAGGATTGTCCTATCGATTTTTTGTGTTTAAAAATGAGTGTAGTATTACTAAAAAGCTTAAGATTACAAATACAGATATTACCATTTTTATACAAATCAAAATATAAAGATGGTTTTCGTTTTATTAAAATTGAACATTATCTCGTGCAAAAGCCCCTACTGAAAAAGAATCGCTTTTTAGATTGGTAATTTATCATCCTCAGCATACCTATTTATATTTGTTTTCCTTTCATATACCTTAATTCTATAACCTGGAATTAATGCTTTGTAACCATATACTCTATTATTCAAAGTCGTGTCTTGGCTTTTGATGCCATTCGATCATTTGATCGGACTGAATCAGATTTTTATAAGAATGGATCAGAATTAATTAGTTGGATGCATGAAGAACTTTTTCCCAGCCGAGATTAGGAACTGTAGAAGACAAGTAAGAACATGGTTAAGAGATATAGTCAGCTTAGATGAGCCGAGTGCTGTTACTGCGGATGTTGATAAAAAGCAGTATTACCTCTGCATTTATATAACCTGTTTCAATAATTGCCTCGTTATTTCAATTAGATCTTTATGAGCAGGAAGGAAGAAACTTCTTAGGAGATTTACTAACTATATTTACTTCTAAACATAAAGGGACCTTAGTTAACATAGGAAAATCCAATAAAAGAAACTTTAATTTGTTATTTGTTGAAGATAGTGTTTTAAAAGAAAAAATATATAGGGCAAGTATTAATACATATAAAGCAACCATTAGCCATTTTAAAAAGACAGTCAGTTTTATAAAAAATATATGACTTGTATTGCCCGATGTAAAAGGGGTGTCTGACGACACAAATATACCTATTTAAAATACGTCCTAAAGGCTTGATATAACAAGATTCATTAAAAAAAGCAGGGTGATTTCGTGTCCTTAATTCTAGACACAAACTTACCCTGTTAACCTATATCAGACACAAAAATACCCTAAAAAAGAATGGATCGTAGATATCACAATGTTTAACTCATCTTTGTTAAAGTTTGCAAAATCAAATCCTAAGATTAAACAGGCAAAAATAAGAAAAGAGCCAGTGCCTGAACCTAAAATCCGTCATAGCACCCTAGGATTAATGTCGTAATAATAGAACAAGAGGCTGATATGAAGGCAAATTTTATTACAGATATTGATAATGTTCGGTACATACTTAAAGAAGATGAATATGAAATCTATATAGTAGATATATACATGGAAAGATAAATGTTCAAACATGTTCCGTCAATCATACTAAAAGGGAAGCCTGTAAGTTGATACTGGGTTTCCCTTTTGTTGTTGTAATAGGTAGTTTAATCGACATCTATTACTGTAATAATTACTATGATGAAGCATGACATCTGAAAGCAGCCCGAAGTATTCTATAAATGGATAAATATTTACTAGGCTCTTATTTATAGCTAAACTTAATAATAATAGTTTAAAAGGAGTAGGAGAAATGTACCTTTCAGAAATTTTGATAACAAATTTTCGTAAGTTTGGGAAATCAGGTCTTCATTTAAAATTAAATAAGGGATTTAATTTATTTGTTGGGGAAAATGATTCTGGGAAAACAACGGTAATAGACGCTATTAAACTAGTGCTTGGCACTCAAAGTAACGATTTCAATAAAATAGAAATCGATGATTTCCATATCCCTAATGGATCCACCTCCGAAAGTAATAGGGCATCTACTATAGAGATTTCTTGTATTATAAGAGATTTATCATTGGATGAAGCCAAACATCTCTTAGAATGGTTGTCATTCGAAAAGAATAATGGAAAAACGGAATATGTACTTCATCTTACATATAACGCAAAAAGACAGGGTAAGAAAATTTTTTATGATGTTAAAGCAGGAAAGGGCGAGGGTGCAAAGTTATTAAACAGCGAGGCTAGAAATCGAATAAAGGCTACATATTTAAAACCCTTAAGAGATGCAAATACCGAACTTGCACCAAGAAAAAACTCAAGATTATCTCAAATACTGAGTAGCCACTCTGCTTTCGAAGATGAAGATAGTCACTTTTTAGTCGAGACTTTTAAGGAAGCTAACAATAAAATAGATTTATATTTCAAAGGAAAAAATATGGACCAAAGTGAGCTGCCAGATCAAGAAGGCAAAAATCTTTTAAAGGAAATTAACAGTTACCTTGAAAAGTTCTCTAATAAAAATAATGTTCTTGAATCAGGTTTTAAAGTTTCGGACCTAAAACTAAGATATATACTTGAACGTTTAAGTTTACAGTTTTCTAGCGAAAAACCTGGATTAGGCTCTAACAACATTTTGTTTATCGCTACAGAACTTTTATTGTTAAAAAGAGAAGAGTTCGATGGATTGAAGATAGCTTTAATTGAGGAAATAGAAGCGCATTTACATACCCAAGCTCAAATAAGACTTATTGAATATTTACAGGAAGAAGCAGAAAGCTCGAACATTCAACTTTTACTAACCACACACAGCACAGTATTGTCGTCTAAAATCAAATTAGAGAATCTCTTTATTTGTAACAATGACAATATTTTTTCAATGCGACCAGATGAAACTGAATTGTTAAAAGGAGATTATTTATTTCTAGAAAGATTTTTGGATGCAACAAAGGCCGATATGTTTTTTGCTCAAGGGGTGATTATGGTTGAGGGAGATGCAGAAAACCTGATCATTCCAGCATTAAGCAGGGTAATAGACAAACCTCTTTCACAGTATGGCGTAACCGTATTAAATGTAGGTAGCACGGCATTTTTAAGGTACTCAAGGATTTTCAGACGTAAGAATATTAAAGAAGGGCAATTTACGATCCCTGTAGCATGTATAACAGATTTGGATATTGATACTGAAGCGTACATAGGCGATGAAGGACTAGGTGAAGCCTATTATGAGAAACGGACAGAAAAAGTAAGTAGTATTAAGCAACGGATAGATGGTCAAATGGTTAAAACATTCATTTCACCATTTTGGACATTAGAACATGATATAGCACTAAGTGGACTCCGGCCGTTGCTGGTTAAGGCAGTTTTACAAGCAAAAAAGATTCAAAATAGTGACGAGTATGGTTTAACAGATAAGAAAGGCGAAACAGTAGAAGAGGAGATAATAAACCTTGAAGCCACCTGGAATGAAAATGGATATAATGATTTTCAAGTTGCCTATGATATTTATAAAAACATCATAACCAAAAAGAACAATAAAGTCTCTAAAGCAATCATAGGACAATGTTTTGCTAGTTTACTTGAACAATATAAAGATAAAAAATGGTTAAAAAAGCTTATATTGGAAGATAAATATATTGAATACTTGGTTAATGCAATCAACTATGCGACTTCCCAAGGAGGTGGCAAAATTGGTTGAGATTACGAATGAGGATATAGATTGTATTGAAACAATTCTTTTTCCTAACGGAAGTACGTTTAATGAAAGCCACAGGACTGTGATAAAAAATCTCGAAACGGTGGATATAAAAGCCTGTCCTGGAAGTGGGAAAACGACTTCTTTAATTGCCAAACTTTTAATTCTTGAAGAGAAACTTCCCCTAGAAAACAATAGGGGCATTTGTGTATTAACTCATACAAATGTTGGAGTAAATGAAATTAAAAATAGAAGTTCACAACAAGAGGGAAGCAAGTTGTTTCAATATCCAAATCATATTTCAACTATACAGGTGTTTGTTAACAAGTATTTGGCGATTCCTTCGTACAAACATTTTTTTCTAGGTAATGTTTATAGTATTGATGTGGATACATATCTTGAAAATTTCAAAAAATTGTTTTATAAAATTCCACGGGGATACAGACAAAATATTGAACGTAAATTTCCACTTGAAGACCTATTGCAAAAGCTCGTTTTTGAATATGAAGAAGACGGAATTATATATTTGGGAGCGAAAAAACTAGAAGATGTCTATAGTGAGACAACACCCACTTTTCAATATTTAAAAGATTTAAAGAAAGGTCTTTTAGAGAAAGGGATCCTTTCCTATCGAGATGCATATGTTATGGCATTTAAATTTATAAAAGAATTCCCAGAAATTCGTGATGTGATTTCAGCAAGATTTAAATTTTTATTTATGGATGAAATGCAAGATACTTCACCGATTCAAATGAAATTGTTAAACCAAGTCTTTGATATTAATAAAGTAATAATTCAACGGATTGGTGATACAAATCAAGCGATATTTGAAAGTCCAAACGAAGAATCAAGTTGGAAGCCAGATAAGAGGTCCCTTTCCCTAACTGAGAGTAAGCGATTATCATCAGCAATTGCAAAATGTATTGACAATGTAAGCGTTGACCCACAAAGAATCACAGGTAATGAGGCCATCCAAAATATTGAACCTACCATCATAGTGCTTAACGATAATAACATTGAAAAAGTATTGCCAACTTTCGCTGAACTGATTATTGAGAACAACCTTCTTCAAAAAGACAGGAAGGTCTTTAAAGCTATAGGTCGAGTTGGTAAAATTCATAAAGAAGGGCAAATAACACTTCCTAGCTATTATCCATCATTTAATAAAGGAAATAGTAAAAACATAAGAGTTAGTTATAGTTCGCTGCAGGAGTACATAGATGCTATTAATCGGATTGAAAACCCCGATGTCAATGAATATCGTAGACTCATAATCAATTGCCTGTTGCATGCACTCAGAATTGAAGATATAAAGAAGGACAATAAATGGTTTTCTGAAAAAGCACTTTTACAGACCTTAGCGGAGAAAAACGAGCAAATTGTTATTAATTTAAACAGATTAATTGCAAAATGGGTAGTAAACGCAAAAAACGGCCAACAAATTCATGATGAAATAGCTGGATTCATCACCAGTAAATTTGTTCCTTACATAAAAGGTAGTAAACAGGTGACTAAAGATCTTAGAGATTTTTGTGCAATTTCCAAAAAAAGTGTGGATAATGAGAATGAAATTGAAGAAATAGAACAAATTAACACCTTCATTCATGTTGCTAGCAATGGCAAGGATGAGGTCAAAATTAACTATTTCCGTAAGGTCAATATTCTTTGTTGTTGTTTTATTTTTTATTACAAAATGGTTAGGGAAAAAGCAAATCTCTGAATTATCTTTCTTTGAATATGTAACTGGTATTTCCATTGGAAGTATAGGTGCTGAAGTTGCTATGGGACTGGAACAGAACATTTTTCATGGAATCATTGGAATTGTCATTTTTGCAACAATACCCTTTTTATCTGGTTTGCTTTCCTTAAAAAGTAAAAAGTTCCGTGATTTTGTAGAAGGAACAGGAACTGTCTTTATAAAAGATGGGAAAATCATGGAAGATAATTTAAAAAAGGAAAGATACACGACAGATGAATTATTAGAATTACTTCGTAAGAAGGATGTTTATCAGGTGTCTGATGTAGAATTCGCTGTATTAGAGGCAACAGGGGATTTATCCGTCATGTTAAAGAAAGAAAACCAACCATTAACAGCAAAGGATCTAAACTTGACGGTTGCTTCAATTAAAGAGTCTCAGACTGTTATTATGGATGGTGTGATAATGGATGAACCACTTGCGACGATTGGACGAAGCCGTGCTTGGTTACACACTGAATTAGAAAAACTTGGTGTAACGGTAGAAAATGTTTTTCTTGGACAAGTTAATTCCTATGGAGAGTTAACAGTTGACCTGTTTGACGATCAATTACAAGTCGCATCTACTCAAGAAAGACCTTTAATTCTTTCGACCATGAAAAAGTGCCAAGCAGACTTAGAGCTGTTTGCTCTTGGAACCGAATCAAAAGAAGCTAAGCAAATGTATAGTAAAAATAGTGAAAAACTACAAGAAGCTATTGATAAAGTGATGCCTATTTTAAAAGGATAATGGTTTATTTCGCTATCTTGGATGATCTTAAGACACATAACAAAAAAGTAGTACCATTTTTTTATATAATATCATTAAGTCGAATCTTGAAAATAAAATCTTTGGAAAAATATTTTTTTAAAATTGATTCGGGTATATGTATATATAGAAAGTTTTTCTTCAGCCGTTAAATTTAAAAACGCTAGGAAATTTTTTCAACTAAATATTCTGCTACAAATGATGTAAATACTCTAGAAGGAAGTCGTGATACCTATTCGTTAGTAGGGAAAGAGCAGAAGTATCAAAATCGTATTTATGTTATCGCCTAGTGTAAAATAAAGGGAGTAAACTGGGAATGCACCTATATCATATATTATAATTGAATAAATTTAATGTCTATCTGCAAAAACTGCCTCACCTCGGGTAGTTTTTTTGTATCATTAATAGACATTTTCCTTTAAACAGGGTTACTTGACCTACAAGGGCTAGGGTTATTAGTTATCGTTTTTTTGCGCTTATGTTGCGTCTACTTGCACTTCAGAAGTTATATTCAGTGAAGTAAAAGTTGTCTATAATGCTAACGTTTTTGGCATATACATAGAACACGTCCATTTAGACAGGAGAGTTCTTAATAAATGCCATATTTTATGAAAGCAGTTGCTATTCTTGTAGGCAGCATGTCAATAGCGTTGGGAATAAATACTTTTTTAATACCAAACAAAGTTTTAGATGGCGGAATTATTGGCCTAGGTTTAATTATTAGTTATTTATTAAATACAAACGCCGGGTTCACGATAATGGTATTGAGCATCCCCATTTTTGCTCTAGCTTGGTTTAAGTATCGTTCATATTTTTTTAATAGTTTGCACGGTATGCTTTTATCATCATTTTTTATTGACCTTTTTCATAACGTTAATCAAGTTCCTATAAAATTTTCACCAATTCTTAGTTCATTTACAGGTGGTGTATTCATTGGTTTTGGCATTGGTCTTATGCTTCGCTTCGAGACAAGCACAGGTGGAACAGATTTATTAGCCCAGTACTTTTCTGAATTCATTAAAATTAATGTTGGGATCATCATTCTCATTATGGATGTTTTTGTTATTTGTCTTGGGGGTTTATTCGTTTCAACAGAAACTTTCTTTCTTTCGGCTATAACTATTTCATCTGGTGGAATAACTACAAGCCTTTGCACTTGGAATTTTAAAAGCAATGATTATTGACCAAGTAATTCCAATTAATAACAATTAGGCAACTGTCTAGTCATTGGACAATCGCGGAGCATATGATGAAATTGTTATTATCAAATAGGTAAAAATCACTAACAAGGATGTTTTAATAAAAGGTTTGTGTCATTTTGAATAATTTACTTTTGATAAGTCTATTATCAATTACCGGAGGCCACTTACCTTTTCATAACCAGAAGCATTAACGAAATTTACCTATTTGTACTTTTAAACATGTCGATTGTTTTTTGAATATTATGGATGAAAATTATGGTCGGGAGATGAAGAGGAGTGGAAGAAGTAGAAGAAATACAATATCGTGAAGAGTTGCTGAAATGGTGTGATAACATTTATTTGCATTGGGAAAGAATGAAACCAAGGTTTTCAAAATTATTTGATTTGAAGACCTTAGAGGAATGGGAAGAGTCATGTCGTGGGTTGAAAGAAAAATTACAGATAGATACAGAAGCTGATCTTGATGAATATCACACAGCAAAAAACTTATATGAACAGTGGGAAATGTTGTATGGAGAATCAATAAGTGGTAAAGAAGACGTTAATTCCGATGTGAGGGAAGGTGTGGAGTTGTCCACTCAATCTGATCGCGAAATCGAATTGTCGGATCGGGAAAGTGATAAAGAGGACGAACTTATACGGGTGACAATTAATTTGGAAATACCGAGACAGGATTTAAGGAAAATTTTATTAGACTATAAAATGGAAGTCTAGCCATCCCAAATAGAGAGGGGTCAATGGCCTATTTGTAATTCGTATAGAGAAAACGCCAAACCCTAAGTTCAAGGTGTTGGCGTTTGTTCATTTTTTACTCTTTATAAATAGTTATTTACACAACACTATTATTAAATTCCAAGTATCAAAAACCAGACAAGCAAGATCTCAATCTTCCAGAAAGTCCAGTAGACGTCCCAACATCGTTAATTATAGATGGGGAAATTTTATGGGATAATTTACATGAACTCGGATTTGATCAACAGTGGTTAGATAACCAATTAACTACTAATGGATATAATAATGTAAAGCGTATACTCTATGCAGATTGGCGAGAGAGTGAAGGCATACATGTAAGTCCTAAATAAAATTTGTTAGGATAAGAGCACATCAATTTTCTTGATGAATATAAACTTTAGTCTTCAACAATCAAGCGCTTTAATGAAGTAACTAAAGCCTAATTTTTCACTTATAACACCGAGAAATTAGACTTTTTATATTTTGATATCCTTTACGTTGTAAATCCGCATTTTCCTGACGCTACCCCTACTAAAAGTATAGGTCATAAACAATTAATAAGTCTATGAAAAAGTGGTAACTAGGTCGAAGCAAGACCAAGTCCCATTTTTTTTAATTTTGACTCATTGATAGGGTTGGATCTGGTAAGGCAACAGATTAAAACGGTAAAAGATCGATATTACATGAAAGAAATTGTTTTAGGAATTGAAACTACTGGTCACTATTAGGACCTAGTTCTTCTTTGTCAGTTAGAAGGATATCATGTTCGTACGATTATTGCTGTACTACTGTGGAGGAAAGAAAAGCCCTTTTAAACTGGTCAAAAACAGATAATGTGAACCTTATGGCTATTCTACAATCCATGATTAATGGCCGGGGCACCTTTAATGAACTGCCTACAGGGAAGGTTCATGACCTACAAAAATTAATACATGCCCGCAGGGAACTTGTCAATGAAAGGAGCTCCACCGAGAATCTAATTCTTGTATATATGGATCATACATATCTTTCGAAAGTTTCAGAGTAAATCTATATGGAAAGATGGAAAGTGAAAACATGTCCGGCCCTTTTCTAAAAATTTTGGGAAAGCTCCTTGTTATCTCATGCGATATTATCCGCATCCTAGTGACATTCTAGAGCTTGGGGAACAGGAATAACGAGACCTTTCGGTCCGTGAAAACTTAAAGCTAAGGGATTCATGTATTCAACTTCTATTAGATTTTGCCAAGACATCCATTTCTAAGCCTAGAGAAAAGGTAGAAACAGAAATCTTCCTTTTGGCTCAAAAACTAGACCAATTACACTTTTTAAGTGACCAAATTAAAATCTTAAAAAGAAAAATCGAAGGTTTATTTGTTCAAATAAAAGGAGCCTTCATTTTCAGCATTCAAGGTATAGGTGTTGTATCAGGAGCTGAACTCTACGCATAAATGGGGGGACCTTCGATACGCTGTGACGCCCCGAAAAACCTTGTTTCACACTTTGAAGAAATGCGGGGGAAGGTTCTCCGGAACCGTCACAGTGGTCAACCCGAAGTAGTTAAGATTTGCAGTATAAGAGGAAAAGTTTTTTCTTTTCCTCTTATATCAATAGTAATCTAGTTGAGATTATCTAGTAAAAAGGTTAATGCTTGAACTTGCATTTGTAACTAGCCAACCTGCACCAATAACTCCAGCATCATTTCCAAGAGTTGCCCGTAATATTTTCGTATTCGAAGATGATGCTGGAAATGCAAACTTTTGATAATAATTTATTACTGGCTTAATTAATGTTTCACCTGCATTGGAAACTCCACCGCCAATGATAATGGCTTCAGGATTTATAACGGTACTCAAGGTTCCTAGTGCATAACCTAAATAAAAAGAAACCTCATCCACTATTTTTAATGCTAGTTCATCAGCTTGAGCGGCCAAATCAAATACATCTTTGGCAGTTAACTCTTCATCTTTTATTTTTCTTAGTTTCGTTTCTGTTTTACAGGATTTTAACTTTTCTTTGGTTACATGCAAGATTCCATTTGCAGAGACTATCGTTTCTAAGCATCCTGTCTTACCACAGTTACACATTTGGCCGTTTTCTAATTTTACTGTCATATGACCAATTTCACCAGCAGCACCTTTTATTCCTTCTACAATATTTCCTTTTGTGATAACACCACCACCGACACCGGTACCTAATGTGATGCATATTAATTCCTTTAATCCTTCTCCTGCTCCTTTCCACATCTCTCCTAAGGCAGCACAATTTGCATCATTGCCTACAAAGACAGGAATAGATAGGAGATTTTCTAATTGGCTTTTTAACGGGAAATTGGTCCATCCTAAATTAACCGCTTTTGTTATAACTCCCTCATTCATTACAGGACCAGGAGCACCAATCCCTGCACCTATAAATTGTTCTAAGTTCAGATCTAATTCTATTAAAATGTGATAAAAAGCCTCTTTAATATGAGGCAAAATATTTTGACCCTTTTCACTTGTATCCGTTGGAATTTGCCATTTATGCACAAAACCTCCTTCATTCGTTAGAATAGCCAATTTTGTTGATGTTCCACCCAAATCAATTGCAAAGATTAAACCTTCCATTTTCATCATCCTATCGTTGAATATTAATCATAAATACTTAGTTGCTTGCGTCATCTAGGAGCTGGAAAACCCTACTTGGATAGGAAAAGGACTGCGAGAAAAAACCCAGTCCTTTTGTTTTCTGTTTATAAAAATTTTCTAATGAAATTACTTCGCTAACCCTTCTGAAATTAATGCTTGAACATCAGAAGTTAATTTTTCCCCGTTAGACTTGATGATTTCTTTATACCAATAGAAGCTATCCTTTTTTATACGCTCCATTGATGCGTTATCATCAAAATCTCTGTCAATATATACAAATCCATATCGTTTTTGATAACCATTTAACCAGCTGAGTAAATCTGTTAAAGACCAAGGTGTATAGCCAATCACCTCGGAACCATCCGCAATAGCGTTTTGAATCGCCTTCGCATGATCACGCAAATATTTAATTCGATAGTCATCATGAATTCTGCCATCTTCAACCGTATCGAATTCCCCTAATCCATTCTCTGTAATAAGAACCGGAAGATTGTATCGACTTGTAATTCTGGTAATTGCTACTTGTAAACCAGTTGGATCAATGGTCCAGTCCCAATTTGTTGCATCTGTAAACGGATTTTTTACTATTTTGTACAGGCCAGGAATCCCTTTCTCAGGAGTTGTTCCCTTTTCACCCGTGTTATTAAATGCATGGTTCATTTGAACTCCATCAAGTGGATTGGCAACAACTGTTTCTGTCCGGTAGTAGTTTACTCCCATAAAGTCTGGTTTCGCTTTCTCAAGTAACTGCCAATCGCTTTCTTCAATTTCAGGCAGTAAATCATTTTCCTCCAAGTATCGCCACATTCTCTTAGGATATCTGCCAAACGCATAGACATCCATCCAAAAATAATTGTTATAATCATTCGCTTCATCTGCTGCTAATACATTTTCTGGCTTAGAATCTAATGGATAGTATGGCGAGTAAGCAAAACTTGGACCAATCTTTCCATCTGGTACATAATCATGAAATACACTAATAGCAGCTGCGCTAGCAAGATTCGCAATATGGTTAGCCTGATACATTCGTTTTCTGTCCTGTACACCCGGCGGATGAATGCCGGCCTCATATCCGTGACCAATAAAGACATTTTGTTCGTTTAATGTAACCCAATATTTAACCCGGTCTCCATACCGTTTAAATAAGGTAATGGTGAAGTTCTTAAAATCCTCAATGACCCTTCTTGATTCCCATGCTCCATATTCATCCATTAGAGCTTGAGGGATATCCCAGTGATAGATGGTTAATACAGGTTCAATTTTATTGGCGATTAATTCATTAATAATATCATCGTAAAATTGAAGTCCTTTCTCATTCACTTCACCGTACCCTTTAGGATAAATCCGGCTCCATGCTACAGAGAATCGATACGCTTTCAGACCCATTTCAGCCATTAAACGAATATCTTCTTTATATCTGTGATAATGGTCAACTGCAACATCACCGTTTGTTCCTTTTAGTGTTTTGCCGGGAATATGAGAAAAGACATCCCAAACTGAAGGACCTTTCCCATCCTCATTCCATGCACCTTCTATTTCATAAGCTGCAGAAGCCGCTCCCCATAAAAAGTCTTTAGGAAATGCTTGTTTTTTGATATGTTCCAATTTAATATCCTCCTCTTATGATGCTAATTGGCTTAATACGAAAGCTAATGCCTTTTCAGGATTCCTAGTCAAATCTATATATTCTTTACCACCTGTAGATACCAATTTGATTCCTAAACGATCGGTATCCTTTTTTAGCACTTCATAGTTTGATGCAACCTGTGGAGCTAAAATAACTAAATCATAATCTTTCAAAATATCATTATGTGATCCATAGGCTCCTGCCGCAGCTGAAATAGAAACATTACATTCTTTTGCACCCTTTGTTAAGGCATTAGCTAATAATCCGCTTGTACCACCGCCTGCACAAAGGACTAAAACATTTTTCTCATCTGTTATTATGTCTTGTTTAACTTCAAGTACAACTGTTTCGCTTTTCGGAGCAATTACTTCTTTGACAGGATGATTATTTTCTTCAAGTTCTTGTTGAACCTTTTGCTTGTCGTAAACTTTGAAGAATGGATAATAAATAAGAAAGTCTACTATTAATAATAGAATGGCCAAGAGAAAGGCAAAACCGGCAAATCCAGTACCCATGATGATTCCAAGTGGACCAGGAGTTGTCCAAGGCAAGACATACATGAATGAATTCATACCTAAAACATCAACAAAGAATTTAAAAAGCCAAACGTTTACAATCGGTGCAAGTATAAATGGTACAAAGAAAACGGGATTTAGAACGATCGGTGCACCAAATAATACTGGTTCATTGACACCAAAAAGAACCGGGATGGAAGAAGCTTTACCAACAGCTTTTAGTTGTTTTGACTTTGCTAAGAAAGCGAACATTAAAGTAATAACTAAAGTTGCGCCAGTTCCGCCTAAAGTAGCAACGAATTGTTGAACACCAGGTGTTAAAATATTTACTGCTTGTTCCCCGTTTTGATACATTTGTAGGTTTGCTTGAATATTAACGTAATAAATTGCCGCAACAGCTGGTTCTACAATTGAAGGGCCATGTATGCCGATAAACCAGAATAATGCTATCGCACCATAAACAATCGTGAGACCTAAATAACCATCAGCCGCTGAAAAGAGAGGTTTGAAGAATTCTATAACTGCCTGCGCAAAGTTTATTTCGAAAAAGCTTCTAAATGCCAGGTCAAAAAGCCAGAAGAGGATCGTTGTAACTGCAAATGGAATTAAATCCTTGAACGTTTGGGCAATATTTGGCGGAACTTCTTCAGGTAATTTGATTGTCACGTTATTTTTGATACATACTTTATAAATATTAGCTACAGTAAAAGCAGTAATAAATGCTGTAAGTAATCCGGTTGATCCCATATATCCACTTGCAAAACCACCGTCAATTGGATTAGCAGCTAACAGCAAAAATCCAACAATAGCCGCTAGCATCGTAGATATATTACTTATCTGATTATTCTTTGGCAATTCCCGATTAAATGAGTCAGTTAAATGTTTTGCTGTAGTAGCCGCGACAACTAAGCCCAATATTCCCATTGAATATGCATACGGTTTCATTAATATTGTTTCAATTTCTTTGCTCCAATAAAAACCAAAAATATTCGGCACGTATGCTACCAGTAAAAAGATACTTGAGAATAAGACAATCGGCATTCCAGAAATGAAGCCATCTCTAACCGCTCTTAAATAGATATTACGAGAAACCTTTTCGAAAAAAGGTTTCATTTTTTCTATTTGTGTAATTAAGGAATTCATCATGGAGTTCATAAATAATCATCCCTTCGTATAAATGTCAATTAAATGTTCAACAATATCACTTAATAGTAAGGTAGTCATTAAATGATCCTGGGCATGTACCATAATAAAGCCTAACTCAATGGATTCCCCGCCAGCCTCTGCTGCTAGTATTTGGGTTTGGGAATTATGTGCTTCTGTTAAGCTTTCCTTCGCCTCTTTCACTAGTCCTTCTGCAGCATCTAGGTAGCCTTTTTTTGCTTCATTAACAGCTTGTAATAATTTGGAACGTGCTTCACCGGCGAATGCAACAATTTCGAAACCTACCATGCTCACTTCTTCTTTATTCATATCTAATCCTCCTTACTGAAAATAATAGAAATGCTTTGTTTTTGTTTGTATTATGTTCTATTATTTTCCTTTTTGTTTATTTTTGTTTACATTTAAACTATAAATCAGCGATTATTTTTTTGTCAACCGTTTTCATTAACTGTTAATATATTATTCGCTAATTGTATCACCACTATTCTTTTGTTTGACATTTATCGTTTCGGGTGATAAATTCTAGGAAAAGGAACAAAATCAAACATTTTAAAACAAATCGAGAAGGGAGTGACAGTGTGCTTAAAGAGCAACGCCTAGAAACCATATTAAAGTTAATTAATACTCATGGAATGGTGCGCGTCTCAGAAATCACTGAATTATTAAATGTAACAGAAATGACTGTTCGACGAGATTTACAGCTGCTTGAGGATTTAGGTCAAGTTGAGAGAATTCATGGGGGAGCAAAAGCTGTCAATGGATTTTCTGATAAAGAGCTGACTCATATTGAGAAGCAAGGCATCAATATAGAAGAAAAACAACAAATTGCTAGAACGATTGCCTCCTTAATCGAAGAAAATGACACAATTTTTCTCGGTCCAGGTACAACGATTGAGTATGTGTATGACTTCTTGACGGTATTTCCTGCAAGAATCGTGACCAATTCCATTCATGTTTTCAACCGTTTTAATAAAAACGAAGGTTATGATCTTATTTTAATTGCTGGAAGCTATCGAGCTCGAACTGGAGCCTTTGTCGGAAGCTTCGCGAATAATACATTAAAAAAGATTAATGTAAAAAAAGCCTTTATAGGCGCAAATGGCGTCCATGGGAATGAAGTTTACACAGCTAATGAAGAGGAAGGAATTACACAGAGCATTATTTTAGATAATGCCCACGAAAAATACATTGTTGCTGATTATAGCAAAATTTGGGGACAGGACTTTTTTAGCTTCTATCATTTGGATGGGGTAACTGCTTTAATAACCGATGATCAAATTCCCGAAGAAAAGAAGCTTAAGCTAGAAGAGTTTGTAAAAGTAATTTATTAAATATGAGGTGAATGGACATGAACATATTATTAGGATCAGATAAAGCTGGGTTAGAGTTGAAAAATCATATAAAAACTTTCTTAGAAGAAAAAAACATCGATGTAATAGATAAAACACCAAATGGAGCCGTTGACTTTGTAGATTCAACTGTTTTAGTCGCAAATGAAGTAAAAGAAGGCAGCGATTCACTTGCTATTCTGATCGATTCCTATGGAGCGGGTTCTTTTATGGCAGCAACCAAAATAAAAGGCATCGTTTGTGCGGAAGTCTCTGATGAACGATCAGCAAGAATGACAAGGGACCATAATAACACTTCTATTATTACGATGGGGGCCGAAGTTGTAGGTAAAGGCTTGGCTGAAAGTATTGTGATGGCCTTTATTAACTCAAAGTACTCAGGGGGACGCCATCAAATCCGAGTAGATATGTTAAACAAAATGATGTAAAACGTATAAACCATTTAGAGAGATTACATTAAAAGAATGAGGGAGAGTATAAGATGATTATTTCATTAGGTTGTGACCATATTGTAACAGATGTAAAAATGGCAGTTTCTGACCATTTAAAATCTAAAGGACATACGGTTGTTGATATGGGGACGTATGATTTTACAAGAACACATTATCCTATCTATGGGAAAAAGGTGGCAGAAGCGGTTACGACCGGAGAAGCTGATTTAGGTGTAGTGATTTGCGGAACAGGTGTAGGAATTACAAATTCAGCCGCTAAAGTACTAGGAGCAAGAGCAGCATTGGTAAGAGACGTTGCCACGGCCAAATATGCTAAAGAAAAACTAAATGCAAATGTCATTGGCGTTGGAGGCAAAATTACTGGAGAACATTTAATCCTAGAGATTGTCGATCACTTTATCGAAGCAAAATATGATGAAACAGAGGAAAACAACCAATTAGTGAAAAAAATTATGTCCCTTGAACCAGAAAATGATCATCAAACAGGAGACATTCACTTTTTTGACGAGTTCCTAGAAAAATGGGATAGGGGCGAATATCACGATTGATGATAAGCAATGAAATGAAAGGCTTTGTTAAACATCCTTGTTGATGCTGCAATTGCCTTCGGGGCATACGTTCAGCCATTTATGCAGAAAAATGCTGATCACATGGCCCAAAGGCAATTTATCAACATTCATCATAAACAGAGCTAAAAAAGAAAAAACACGAGAAAGAGGCAGTGAAATGATTTTATCAGTCACAATGAATCCCTCAGTTGATATTTCTTACCCTCTTAAACAATTTAAATTAAATGAGATTAATAGAATAGAACATGTGAGTAAAACCGCAGGCGGAAAAGGATTAAATGTTACACGGGTTATTTCACAATTAGAAGAAGATGTTCTGGCTACTGGTGTTATTGGCGGCACCCTTGGTGATTTTATCAACCAAGAATTAAAAAAAGCTGGTATTAAAAATGACTTTTTAAAGACTGAAAAAGAATCACGAAATTGTATTGCCATTCTTCACGAAGGAATGCAAACAGAGATCCTCGAATCGGGTCCAACCCTATCCCTAAAAGAAGGCAAAGCATTTTTAGATAAATTTGAAGGTCTATTATCAAAGACCTCATTTGTTACGATTTCAGGAAGTCTGCCAAAAGGGTTACCCGATGATTTCTACCATCAAATGCTAGTCATCAGTCATAAAAAAGACGTTCCTGTGATACTTGACTCCTCGGGAGAATCCTTAAAACAAGTACTTCTTCATAAGGAAAAGCCCTTTGCCATTAAACCAAACCATACTGAATTGTCTCAGCTTATTGGGAAAGAGGTCAATAATGATAGAAATCTCTTAAAAGAAGTATTATCGCATGAATTATTTAACGATATTGAATGCGTGATGGTTTCAATGGGAAGTAAAGGTGCTTTGGTTAAATATAAGGATCGATTCTATAACGCAATTATACCAAAAATTAATGTGGTAAATCCAGTAGGATCAGGTGATGCGACAGTTGCGGGGTTAGCTGTTTCTTTAAATAGAGGTGAATCCATTGAAACCGCCATCAAAACCTCGATGACGGCAGGGATGCTGAACACAATAGAAGCTGGGACCGGAAGCGTTAATCTGAACCACTTTCTGCACTATTTTAATTTAGTTGAGATAAACGAAATCTACTAAAAAGGGAGACTACTACTATGCTATCATTAAAAAAGAATAAATTAGAAGCATTGAAACGATTATCAAATGAAAACGGAGTAATCGGGGCACTTGCGATTGACCAACGTGGATCTCTTAAGAAAATGATTGCTAATGCAAGTGATCAGGAGATTGGAGATGAAGGAATCATTACGTATAAAAAATTGGTATCGGAGGAACTGACACCTTTTGCTTCATCGATCTTACTTGATCCTGAATATGGCTTACCCGCTTCGAAAATAAGACATCAAGATGCCGGACTCATCATGGCTTATGAAAAAACAGGCTATGATGCATCAGAGCCAGGACGCCTGCCTGATTTATTGGAGGAATGGTCTGTTAAACGCCTAAAAGACCTTGGTGCCGATGCTATTAAATTTTTACTCTACTATGATGTAGATGAAGAAGAAAAAATTAATGAGTATAAACATGTATATATGGAGCGAATTGGTTCAGAATGTGAGGCTGAAGAAATCCCCTTCTTTTTAGAAATTGTGACTTATGATGCCAATAACGATGATGTAAAAGGAAAAGAATATGCCAAGGTGAAACCTCATAAAGTGATTGATGCAATGAAGGAATTCTCAAAACCACAATACAAAGTGGACGTCCTGAAAGTCGAGGTTCCTGTTAATATGAAATTCGTAGAAGGATATGGAGATGAAGTTATCCATTCTAGGGAAGAAGCGCTTCAATTATTTAAAGAACAAAGTGATGCTACGACGTTACCATTCATCTTTTTAAGTGCGGGTGTTTCAGCGCAGTTATTCCAAGATACATTAACATTTGCAAAAGAGGCGGGATCTACCTTTAATGGTGTATTATGCGGACGAGCAACCTGGAAGAATGGTGTTAATGTTTTCGGTGAAAAAGGTGAACAAGATGGCCGAGAATGGCTAAGATCAGAAGGCAGACAAAACATCGAAGAACTTAATGCCGTTTTAAAAGAAACAGCAAGTCCATGGTTTGATAAAGTAGAAAATATTTAATTAAAAACTCATTGAGTAAAGCAGAGTATATGATATTACTCTGCTTTTACCATTTTTCAATATGGCTGAAAGAAGTATCTAGACATAATTATATAAGGAGGAATCATTATGGTATTAAAACCTAAGGCTATTTTCTTGGACATGGATGGTACCATATTAAATCACCAAAATAAGGTGAGAATTCAAACAAAGGAAATCATTGATGCATTACGTAATCAAGGAATATACGTTATTCTAGCTACAGGTAGAGATGCGGATGAAATAGAAAGATTAGTCCCAAAAGGTTTTCAAGTTGATGGGTTAATTACCTCAAATGGTGCGACAGGGTATGTAGGGAAAAAAGTTATATTTAAACATTCACTATCACTTAGATTGGTGGAAACTATTATTAACAAAGCTAGAGAAAATAAAGTATATTATGAGCTTTACCCTTATGGAGCATCCCGAGTTATATTAAAACAAGATCAACAATATGTTTTAAATGAAGTAAAAGAACCGAAACCAAACAGTGTCGGTATGAACGAGTGGCTTTCTCGTAAGCATTCCATTAAAGAAGAAATAGCATGGATGGATAAAATAGAAGGAAATGAATTCTCAAAGTTCTACTTCTTTGCTAGAACAAAAAAACAAATAAATAGTTGGAAAAATGAACTTGATAAAATTAAGCAGGTAATGGATTTTACTACCTCTTCATCTACTGAACACAATGTTGAATTAATGGCTGCAAACGTGAATAAAGCAACAGGGATAAAACAGATGCTGCAGCATTTTAGTTTGTCCGGAGGAGAGACTCTCGCTATTGGGGACAGCGATAATGATTTACCAATGTTACAGTTTGTTAGTTATGCTGTCGCTATGAAAAACGCTCCAGAACATATCAAAGAAATCGCGGATGATGTAACGGAATTCACCTGCGATGAAGATGGAGTATACCATTATCTTAAATCTAAAGTACTGTCACTGTGACCGCCCGAAGTTTATTGAGATTTTTAGAATCAAAAAACCGGTCACTGTGACACTCCGAAAAAACTGGTTTTCATGAGAGATTTGTAATATACAAGAAAAGGAGGTTAATCATTTGAGATAATGATTAACCTCCTTTTCTTGTATATTATTATGATGTGTTCGATAATTATAAATAACACATAGCTTGTGATGGAAATTATCGAACGAATTATGTTATTTCAGAAAAGGCATTCCTAGAAGCAAAAGAATTGTTTCAGTCTTTGGAATTTGAGCGTGTTCGGAAAAATGAATATTATGATTCTATTCATGACATTGCGCTGTTTCAGTACTTTCAATCTCAAGATAGTACAGCTGCCAGAGTGATGAAAAACGAGGATCTAAACTGGGGATTTTATCTTCCATACTATCAAAAATGGGTAGAATATAATGAAGGAATTGAAAAGTATGGCCTAGAACCTTGTTATGAAATCCATAAAGATATACTAGATTATAAAGGCTACGTTCATATCCAGATTCCTAAAGGGGAGGATATTTTATATCCGTTTATTGACTTTTTGTATGAATCTTGGGGAATTGAAAATGTAGGGATTCGGGAACAGGAGCAGGGTGTGTATATTTCGATGAAAGCAGGGGAAATATCCCTCCATCATTCTGTTCCTTTTAAACTAGACCAGCTTATTCCTTTTATAAAAGAGGGAACGATTGAGATTGCTGAAGGCTTCTTGGTTGTTCGGAGTGCTTATCGTAAAACGAATTTAGAACTACCAATAAAGATGTTGGACACTGTAAAGCAATTAGCCGAACAAGAGAATATCACCATGAGCCAATGGGTAGAACGAACAATTAATCAAGCACTTGAAAGCGTTCACCAAAGAAGAAGAGTTTAAAATGAATACTGTAGCTCTGAAATATCACCGAAAAAATAAATGCGTTTATTTTGCATCGAGTGACCAATTACGCACAAAATAAAAGATAGCTTCGTTTAAATGCGATTCTCAAGCACTGAATAGCCCCTGTTCATATGAATAAGTGGCTATTTTATTTTATTATTAGTTTTTTATTTTTTTATAAAAGTTAACTAGGTTAATATGGTTAATCAATCGATAATATAATATTTAAAAGGTTAATATTTTTTTAAAATGAGATGTTAGTAATGTATTGAGAAAAGGTTAAAGTTTTAGTTTAACAGAAACAATTAAATCTATTCTTCTCGTTTGTAACGATAGATGAAGAGGAATTGGAATGATACAATAAATGAAATAAATATATCTTTTTAGTTAACTTTATTAACCTAGTTAACATAGTAATATAATTGATTTGAATAAGATAACCGTCGAAAAGAGGTCAATAAAATGGCAGATAAAACATGGGGTGTAAAAATTAGTGACGAGTATTTTGATAAAGTAGAAAGTTTATTTGGAGCATCAGATGAAGCTTCAAAGAAAGCATGGTTTGAAAAACTTATTGCGTTAGCCGAAGCACATTCTGTAAAAGAAGATGCAATAGAATATCGACAAGACTTAAATGAATTAGAAGTACATACAAGAAGAATCTACGAATTAATTACTAATATGGTTCAACGATCCGTTGTTTTAAGGGAATCTTCTGTAAGAGAAGTAACCGAGAAGTTAGAGAAAAAAGAAGCTGTTATTGTTCAATATCAGGAAAAAAACAGGGCTGCTACAGAAGAATTGAAGCAGGCCCAAGAATTAATAGAGGGGCTGGAAAAAGTTTATGACGAAATGCATTTGTCCTTATGAGGGTAGGGGGATGACTGGTGAAGCCTTAGTAATCAAGGTGGAGGAACAACCCCGAGTCTAGCGATAGTTTTAATATTTTTTAAAAGTGCATTGCACCGGTCGGGTAAGAACGTGGGAACATCATTTCATAAAGGAATGATGCCACAGTGCAAGCTTTACGATACTGGGATTATTATGATATGATTGACATCTTTACAGACTTACATCAACAGGCTAAAAATAAAGAAACATTCCATTATCTATACGACATTATCACGTCGAGGAATAATATTTCAATTAGCTTATCGAACAATCAAATAAAGGGTCTAAAACCCCTGGAACAGATGGGAAAACCATCTTAGACATAGAGAAACGAATAGAGGACGAATTAAGGGGTCATACCAACAAACCGCGGAAAACATACGCTAAGCAGATTTCGACATAGATAAAACCGATTTTTCCTACTTTAAGGGATTTCGGTTTTTTTAATGTACGCTGAAGGCTAGACTTATCTTTACTTGACATTAACGTAGCGTAATACTTTAACCTTGTAATGTGGAGGTGAATTACGTTGCTTACAACAGGGGAAGTTTACAAAATGACCGGACTTACTGAACGTTCCATACGATACTATTCTAATTTAAATCTATTGAAAGCAAAGAAGAATGGCAACGGTCAGTTGGTTTTATTCGAGTCAGACTTAGAGAAAATTGTACAAATCCTTGCTGCAAAAATAACAGGTTATAAACTTAAAGATTTAATAAACCAGCAACCTTCATTAAGCGTTATTAAAAATGATTTAACTCAAATGATTGCGGACCTAGAGAATATATTGTTTTATTTAGACTTAACTGACTCCAAAGAAAATCTTATGAAGAATATAAACTGGCTTCAAAATTACAATACTAGATATTTGCGAAAGAAGTGATTGAAATGAGCATGACCTATAAATTAATCAACACATTAGAACAATACGAAGAATTACTTGCAATTACGGATTTGGAAGAAAGAATAAATTATTTTCGTTATACGATGATGACGCCATTTAAGGAAATGTGGAATTTAATAAATGTTCCTTTAAAGGCAAAGCAAGAAAATGGTTATGACGTTTTAATGGCCACGAAAATGCTAGGTTACGCAGATATTTCTAACGATAAGCAAATTCAACAAGGGTTATCTATCTTAAAAAATAATAATGCCTATATGGTAGCTGAGAATACTATCAAAACCTGTATAGAACATGCTAATAAGGCAGGTTTGAAAGTGAATGCTGATGAAATAAAGTTTGGATTGTATGTTGCAGATCCATATAAATTAAAACTTCAGAAGGGATATACAGGATTCGGAGGCATTCCTGGGTTTATTACGGTGAATATTTATCCAAATGATTATAATTTACCTAAAATTCCTGCTGTTATTGCTCATGAATTTCATCACAATATTCGTTTTTCTTATTTTGATTGGGATCATGGAAATGTAACAGTGGGAGATTATCTTGTCATAGAAGGCTTGGCCGATTCTTTTGCGAAAGAACTGTATGGAACAGAACAGTTTGGACCTTGGGTGACTAGTATGGACAAAGACGATTTAGAGTATTCGATCTTTGTTATTGGAGAAGCTTTAGAAATTAAAGGATTTGCTGAAGTAAGTAGCTATATGTTTGGTGATGAGATTGCCAAACAAGAGGGATATCAACCTGTAGGTCTTTCCTTTTGTGCTGGTTATGCGGTAGGTTATGAAGTTGTTCAATCTTTCATGAAAAAGCAAAATAAAACAATATATGAAACAACCTTATTTTCTAGTGACGAGATAATTAATGGATCTGGCCTATTTTCTTCTTGATGGAGTGATATATAAGGATAAACTGAAGTTTCGTGCTTCTTCTCTATAAATAGGAGAACAGGCAACTTTGGTAAATTTTCAGCATAAGCTTGCTCTAGCTACTTATTGGGGAGATGGAAGCACCACATCATCGGATGAAATACGTGTAAATTTCATCGTTACATGCTGAAGCAAATCCCCATTATGGGACGGGTAAAGGAGCAACTATTTATCGGTTTACAAGTGATCAATTTTCTTCTTTTTATACGAAAGTCATTTTTAATGACTTTTTGGGAAAAAATCGGATCTCACAAAGATGAACTTCAATAAAGAAAAGCAGGGTAAGTACAAAATGCCTATCCTGCCATAATCTATAGGCTTTCTTTATCTACGTCCACAACTTGATAAATATATCGTAGATTTTTATTCTTTTCTACCTTAGCTTTTTCTTTTAACCCTTCTATTTCTTCTTTCGTCAATAAGCCTTTGTCTACAAATAAATCGGCTAATAACTCAATATAGCTTTTGTGGTACAAAGTCAAAGATCGAATATTTTGTGCTTCAGGATAATTAAGTGGTCTTCGAACATCATCTTCAGTATCATACTTATCTTCCACAATGACTAATCGATACTTAATTGAACCGTCCTCATGTTCAGACCAAATATTTAAACCAAAACGCATTTTTATAGGATTCTCGTTAATACCCTCACGAATGACCGTAAAGTATTTCTCTTCATTCTCATTCAAGCCTTCAATTCGATCCGCAATGTCTTTAGTAACAATAACTTTGGCATTTATTATAATAGCATCATCACTCAAAGTCTCTTCGTATTCATATGGAGTTAGTTCTATATCCTTAATCAAAAGCCTATCAATTTTGACATTTTCTTCTTCAGATATTGTAAAGAAATACATTCTACCATCAGAATTATTGCTATAGCTGTATGAAGTATTACTTATTTTGTATTTTCTTATTCCTGTTCCATCACCATCTACTTCAGTTATACCATATACTTTTACATAATCTAATTCATCTTCAAAGACAGATAATTGTTGCTCCGTAACTGAAACAGTTACTTGGAATCTCTTTAGTTGATGTCCAGTAAAAGGTGAAGTGAAAAATTCCAGGTCCATTGGTTGAACTGTTACGTGTTTTTCTTTAAACTTTAGTCTCATTCAAAGTCCTCCTTTAAATTTACACTAGAAGCGATGCTGTCATATTGTTGTCCTGTCATTAAGTGATTACTTTTATTATAGAACAAACGATCGTCATTTGGTTGTTTTAAAATAAAATTTGTTTATTTTGATACTATTAATAAACCATTTTCGACAAATGCAACTAAATAAATTTAAAAACTATTAAAACTAGTGCTTTTTCGATAAAGGATTCGACACACCAAAAGTAGAAGAAAGAAAATAAAAAAATAGGAAATAGTGTCGATTTTAAAATATAAAAATTGAAAGGATGATGTATGCTGGAGTATTCACCTGTCAAAATGCGCAGAAGTATGAAGTATGGCAGCAATTATTGGGTTGGCTTCAGTTATAAGCAACAAAGGTATGTTCATTTTTATAGTGATTTAGAATATGAGAATTGGATCTTAGTTGAAACCAACCCTGAAGTTGAAGCTTTTTGCGAACAACCTCTAAGAATTCAATATTTACTAGAAGGGAAAAAGGTTGAGTCAGTTTTTGATATGTGGATTAAATGGAAAGATGGGAAACAATCCTTTTGCGAGATTAAATATTCAACAGAACTTGACAAAGAAAATAAAAAATACGAAAGAACCCTTAAACAAATTCAAGTACAAGAGGATTGGTGCAAAATGAATGGTTACTCACATGAAGTTTTAACCGAGTTGGTCATTCGAAAAAACCAAGTCTTATTAGATAATAAGAGACAAATCATTCCTTACACAAGAGAATTTAATTCATATAATTTACAAGATCACGAACCGATATTAGCGGTTCTTAAAAGTGGGAAGAGTACAGTGAAACAACTATTTGAAAAACTATCTTTCCTTTCTAATCAACAAATATATACAAGCCTATTTTATTTAATCTATCATGGCAAAGTGAATGCTAATATTGATTGTGAAATCATTGGTCCCTTTACGGAGGTGTGGTTGAATGACTAAACGTAAAATCATAGAAAGTGAGAATTTTCCACCAGAATCATTGGATACTAAAAATTGGCCCTTAGTTAATGTCGACCAACTAACAGATGAACATAAGGAGATATTTTATAGAAGAAAACAGGCTGTGGAACTATACCTCAATTCAGAAGTTTTAATTAAAACAATTGTTGAAAAAACAAGAATCCAACCCAAAGAGTTAAACAATTTTGTAAGAAGATGTCTTACAGAGGATGATAACGGATTAATCTATGGTTACAGAGCTTTAATACCTCATAAAAAAGTCAATGGATATCACAGAAAAAGCTTGCCACAATTAAACGACACAACAAAAATGACCGGTGCATTTAAACTCCTTCTAGAAACTTACCCAACTATTAAAGATACAATTGATAACCATTATTTAAAAAGAAATAAATATTCAATAGAGGAACCCGTAATTAGCATTAAAAACTTACACAAAAAGTTTATAGATTCCTGCCGAAAAGCTGGAATAAAGTTGAATCAATATCCTTTTATTACAAAAGATTTAGGAAAGCGATCTCTGGAACGATATGTAAAGAAACTACATTCTACCTACTTTTCAGAAGCTTCAAAAAGGCATGGGGATCAAGCAGCTCAACATGCCCGTTCTACAGGAATTGGCAATAAAAATAACCCAGTAATTACCAGACCATATCAACGGGTACAATTTGATGGTCATAGAATTGATTCTGCTGTGGCAATTACATTTACGACTCCTGAAGGATATGAAGTAACAAAGACAATGGATCGGATTTGGCTTTTGGTTATTATTGATGAAGCAACAAGGGCGATATTAGGACATCATATTTGTCTAAATAGAGAATATTCTTCAACCGATGTATTACATTGTGTAAAAAATGCTATAACCCCAAAGGAACAACCTAACTTTACTATTTCTGGCCTTTCATACTCACCATCTGGTGGATTTCCTTCCCAGATTATACCTGAATGTGAATGGGGGCTTTGGGATGAGTTTTTATATGATAACGCTCGAGCTAACTTGTCAACTATTGTAAATGATAGACTAAGTGAAATTGTGGGTTGTTTCACAAATGCTGGTCCAGTCAGCATGCCTGAAAGAAGAGGCTTAGTAGAGAGGTTTTTTGGAATTCTTGAAGAAAATGGATTTCATCGTCTTCCAAGTACAACAGGAAGTAACCCAAATGATCCCAGACGAAAAAATGCAGAAAGTAATGCAATTAAATATAAAATATCTGAACAACATATTATCGAATTAGCTGATACACTAATTGCTGAATATAACGGAACTCCGCATAGTGGTATCAGCAATCTTACACCTCTTGAAGCACTCCAACAAAGAATAATGAAAGGAGCTATTATTCGAAAAATGTCGGAAGAAAAGAGAAGTGAATTAGCGTTTTTTACTATGAAAGCCCAACGTGTTGTAAGAGGAAATATTGTATCTGGCCAAAGACCTTATATTGAATATGAAGGTGTAACGTATAGAAGTGACTTATTATCACGAACACCAGGTTTAATTGGTACAAAACTCGATCTTTTTGTCGATGTAGAGGATTTGAGGACGGTAAGAGCTTTTCTACCTGATGGCAGTGAGTTTGGAATTCTAAACGCAAATGGTAAATGGAGTCTCCAAAAACATTCTCTCAAAACAAGAAAGGCTATCAATAGTCTTAAAAATAGAAAGATATTACATTTTACAAGCTTCGATAATCCAATAGAGATATATTTTAGACACCTCGAAAAAGAAGCAGCTAATAATAAAAACGGTAGCAAAAATAAGCTTGCTCAGTTACGAAGAGAAATAGATGATATTCCAACACCAGATGTTTATGTAAGTTACGGAGATGAAGATACCGGTAAAAATGAAGAAATAATCAATAATAACAATTTGGTATCAAATAAAAAGAATCTTAACAGAAGGTTCAAAAAGACAATAACATACTAAAATAAAACTAGAGAGGGGAAAAAGATGTGTCCGAACAAGTAAATAATATTATAAAAAGGCCTTTAACACAAAATAAAGTCCATCCCATAAAAACAGGAAGATATTTACTAGCAACAAATGAAATACATCGATTATATGAAACTATTTCTAGGTGGATTTTTAGTAGAGCACCTGGTGGAATTGTTTATGGACGGCCCAGGCTTGGAAAAACAAGAGCAATTCAATTTATATTAAAAGCCTTACCAGATGAATTGGGTGAAAAGCTTCCTGTTTTTAAATTCAATTGTAGACATAAAAAAATTGCTAGTGAAAATACTTTTTTTGAAGATTTACTTAAGGATGTTGGACATTCAGATCCTTTTAGTAATAAAACTAATGCAAAAAGAGAGAGATTGTATAGCTATCTAATTGAAAAGGGACAAACATCACAAGAAAACAGAGTAATCTTAATTATTGATGATGCGCAGGAGCTTCATGAGATTCAGTATGGTTGGTTAATGGATATCCACAATGAATTAGATAGAGCGGAAATAGATTTAACCGTTATATTAGTAGGGCAAAAAGAATTATTAGGCCAAAGATCGTCTTTTATAAAATTAAAAAAGGCCCAAATCATTGGTCGGTTTATGGTGCACGAATATAAGTTTGTTGGAATAAAGAGTTATGACGATATACATGCTTGTCTCTTAGGGTATGATGAGGAGTCAGAATTTCCTGATAACAGCGGATTCTCGTTTACTAGATATTACTTTCCAGAAGCATTTTCGAATGGATTACGATTATCAACCTATACTCAAGAATTAATGGATATTTTTACTGAAATCCGACAAAAACATAATATACGAAAAGGTCTTGAAATTCCTATGCAATATTTTACAAGGACTATAGAGTATATATTAATTCACTATGGAGTTGATGGTAAAAATGTAGAGGTTTTGACAAAAAACCATTTTAAAGAAGCAGTGAAATATTCGGGTTACATTGAATCAGAAATTTATAGTGATCTTTTAAATAAAGGGGGCTAAGATGAAAAAATTAATTTACAATCATACCGAAGAAAATCTCAAGAGAACTTTTGCCTGGAGTAGTAGTTGGTACCATCCCTATGAATCAGCTTGGAGCATATTTCATAAGTTTATGTTTGCAAACAAGGTTACAATTAATGATTTATTTAAGATATTTGGTTCAGAATCTATCCAGAATAAAAGAAGCAATGTTTGGAGTAAAAAAGATGGAGATTTATTTACTTTAGAAGGTTTTGATGAAAAGAGATTACAAGATATACTTGGTTTTAATTTGAAAGCAAATATAATTGAAGAAAGCGCAACAATATTAAAAATTTTAATTCAAAAACATCATTATAAGGTTTTCTATATTGACACGTTTAGGTTTTGCCCTGAATGTATAAAAATAGGATATCATAGTACTTTTCATCAATTTAAACTATTTAATACTTGTCCACTTCATAATAAGCCACTATCATCAATATGCCCCAGTTGTGGCGGGGGTTGGAAAAATGAATATAATCTCATAAAAAATGAAATCAAGCATCCTTTTCAATGTCAGTGCGGATTTTTATTCATAAACGAAGATATGGCTAGAATGTTTGCAAAGACCTGGAGCTCCAATTCACATGATATAAGAGATTCTAGTCTAGTTACCAGATTGTTTGAATTAAATGCTCACAGCGAAAAGACAAAGCGCATTCATATAAGTGATTGTATAGATTTAACGAATTATGAGAATCCCTTTGAATATTTATACCTCACTGTTAATTCAAAAGAAGAAAACACAAAGCATATAGTTTATAAGTCAAGTAAGAATATCAACAAAATAAAATGTCTTGATAAGAAATTGCTTTCTAAATATATATTTACACCCCGACATAAAAGACCCAATAAAGAATTGTACTTCACATTAAAGGCTACCTATAAATCCATTGCAAGACATTTTAGAAAAACCATTCTTAAAGATCACAAAAAATGTATAAAATCTTATAATAGAAGCTTTACGTATAGTGAATCTATTTGTCCTTTTGTTTCCGCATATGCCCATTGGAGAGGACATATAGAAGACCATGAGATTAATTGGCATGTGCACACTTATAGAAAAAGAAAAATCGCTGAAAATCAAGTGGATTTTTATACTAGATCTGATTCCGATTACTTTTTTAATATTTATATTGAATTAATGACTGGATTGTATAACGAGAAAGATGAAACGATATATGGTAATGAACCATCCATTCTTCATTATGTAAGCCCAGATAATTTGACTATAACGAAATATACTTTCAATAGGCTTTTTGCACATCTGTTACATAATTACTTATTAAATTGGTTGATAGTAGCACACAATGATATGGGTAAAAGTGTTCATTACTTTTATTCTAGACCATTTATGAAATACAAGAATTTACCATTTTACACTATTGTATATCCATTTAAAGATAATGAAGCTGCCGAATTTCACATATGGCCAAACAAAGACAAAACTATTGAAAATATACTTAAGAAGTTGAAATGCCCAAATAATTCATAAAAATTGTTTGGACATTTTTTTATTTGCTTATGGCGGGGAAGTTTGTGTCGCCAAAGAAGGGTATATTTGTGTCGCCAGACAAGGGGAGCCCTGATGATATCGTTCTGTTTAAGTTTTTTTATAGTTTACATAATATCTATTATACACAGTTCTATGAAGAGAGACGGAAGGGGTCTCAATAACTAAGTATACTTAAAATAGTGAGACGGAATTTGAATTTTTAATCTGAGACTACTGTTATAATGTTAATCTGCGCTACAGTAAATCAAATTGTTAGTAATCTAGATAATAATTTGATTTAGTTATTTAGCGTCTACTAAGTGTTTTATAACTCTAAGCAAAATACTAACGATCTATATTCGATCTATCCAGATCTTAATATTATTAATTAAGTTTACATAATATTATTATATAAAACTTATCTTTTGAATACACGCTCAGTCAAAAATGACTAAGCGCATCATACACAACTTATAATTCCAATTGATTTTTAACTTGTTCATAGTGCTTGGTTGATAACGCTTGCTGTAAAAATGTTTGATTTGTGCCATTCCGATTTAGAGCCTGTATGATAGCTGCTACACGATCGGTACGTTCTCTGCGTAAGTTGGATTCTAACTGAACTTCTAATGGTACGGTTTGAAACGTAAAATCATTTAACGTTATCGGTTTTGCCAGTTCCCATATATATTGCCCACCTTCCCAAATTCCTTCTCCATCCTTTGAATCGGGTATTCCAGCCGAGTTCATGATATGAACAGCCTCTACCTCACAACCATTTATCTTCCATTTCCCTTTTTTCCAAGAAAAGCCCCACGGAAACGTTTGCGTAAACGTAGGCACCTCTATAGATGATTTCCAATGTAAATCATCTATAGATTGGTTGCATTTTACCTGGTGGGCATACTTTTCAAAGATTTTGGCGAATAGCTCTACCCCACTCTCAGTTTTTGTATATATGTCGATATCATTTGCTTCCAATTCACAGCCTTGAAGTACAGAACCTGCAGAACCTACTAGCATCCAGTCCACTTGCAAACCACTTAACCGAATCTCAATGCTGATCTTCTCAAGTGTTTGCATTAACTCGTTCTTATCCATCATTATCCCACCCATCAATAAACTTTCCCTTATATATTCGATTAACTGGTGAGAAGTCCTTCCCAAAACAAAAAAACCTAACGGAATGTCAGGTTTGAGGCTATACAACTCGCTGTTTAAGGGCGGTTGTTAAGTAATATCTAGGAGTGCCGAAGTACATGTACTGGTTATATTGTGGGTAGGAAGACTCGAATTGTATATATATCGGTGAGTCTAATAACCATGGATAATTTTGATAGAATTTTTGGTCACCATATACCATTGCTGTGAGTGCTAATGGTAGCTCTTTTTGGAAAATATGAAAGCGAATCAACGCATAATTTTCGTCGAATTCTCCGTTCGTAACATACACTTTCCCTAATAATGTGTATTGACCCATAACTGGTTTCCACTCTGCTAACACTTCATCTCGAAATTTGCTATTTACCGCATCATAATCGTAGCAATATCCAATTGTTAAAAATAACTCACCTGTTACGTCTGAATGCGTTAAGGTATATTTTCTCTCATCTACAGGTTTAAAGGGTGTTGCTGGTGGAAAGTATGTCACATTTAACATAGCCGGATCAAACTTACTCATGTAAGCCTCACTCCCCTGGATGAAGAAGTAGTATTTCCTACTGTATTTTATGTGATTGAATGTTAAATGTGACAACAGCCTATTTTTTCTTCTTCGTTGTATTCCTACGTAATTCCATAACATTCGTATCAAGGAGCTTCCATTGTGCGTTTTCATACACCCAAGATGACTCCACATACGCAATCGAATCGGCATTATAGGCACCACTTATTCGTTGGGAACCTTTTAAGCCCATTTGATTCCCAGTCACTTTAACAGGTTTTAGCGTTCCAAACGGAAGGACCATGAGCTCTGCAGGTTCATTTAGTTTGCCATTATGATATAATCCAAGCCGCTCGTAATCTTTTGCTCTATTTCTTAAGTCAAACTGATACGACTCATTGGTATTTTCTATAGTCATATTGGCTTTATATCCATTTAGAAAAGAAGTCTGAATAACCAGTGGTGCAGGTACGGTTAAATCGGTTAACCGATCATCCTTAACTGTATATAAATAATGATTAGATAATCCGCCACTTCCGCCCGTGTTAACCGCTAGAAATAAGTCTTTTACGCCATCATTGTTCAGATCTTTGAAGTCTATTCGTGGTTCGTATCCACCTTCAAGATTGATTTTATGGTCTTTTCCAGTTGCCGAAAGGATTTCCAATGTTATAGAACGTAAGAAGATTGCTCCTTCCTCAAAGGGCTCCCCCTTCACATATATCGTATCAAGTTTTCCATCTCCGGTAACATCCATTTGTTCTTTTACGATGACACTTTCAAGCATGTTAGCTTCCTCTACTGCATATACGCCTGTGATCGCGGACAGTGACATAAAAAAGAAGGCAGCAAAAGCAAACAATAGCTCTTTCTTCATTTATAATTCCTCCCTGAGCAATATCAGTATTTTATTTTGCCCATAAGTGGAAAAAAGATGTAGAAAAAACAAATATAACAAAAAATTAGTTTGCTAAATGTTTAATAAGTCCTGGTAACCAATCTGATAGATTACTAAAACGAAACCCAAGCTCGCTTGCCTTAGCGTTGCTCATATTCCAGTTGTTTTCAATACCATATGGTGAGTGTTCAGACGAGTCAAAAGTACTTGGCAGAATGGCCTTCTTGCCAACCTCGCCTTCTATAAGTATCATCAATTCTGCCATTGATATCTCCTCGTTTGCACAGGCATTGATGGGGCCATTGAAATTTTGCTCACTTACCCAGACAAGAAAGTTCCCTGCTTCCTTTTGATGAATGAATCCCATTTTGGCTTGTAAGTTCGGAAATCCGATCATAGACCCTTCCTTTGTTCGATTAATATGTAGAAGTAAACGTTCCGTGTAATCATGCTCTCCGAGAACAATGGGAATTCTAACAGCAATCACAGGAAAATCTGCCTCTTGGAAAAATACCGCCTCCGCCTGTCGTTTTCCTTCTTGATAGGTAACTTTGTCTGGTGGTGTATCAGAAATTGGATATGAATATGGATCAAAGTCTGCTTCTACCACATTTTCAGCAAAATGATAAACGGACATCGTGGAAGTGAAAATGTATGTATGAATTTTGTCAGTAAGTGCTTGAATGGCAATTCTCGCGTCTCTAGCGTTAAAGCAAATCTGATCAAATACAACATCCCAAGTTCTCCCACTAACAGCTTCCTTCACAGAATCTAAATCAAATCGGTCAACTTTGAGTGTTTCAACTCTGTTCTCAAATGGAACCTCACTGTTTTGTCTTGTTGCCACCGTAACTTTTACCCCTTTGTTAAGCAACTCTTGAACTAAATTGACTCCGAAAAATCTAGTTCCCCCAAATACTAAAGCCGTTTTCATTCGATTACCTCCTCCTCAAGATTACTTAAATCATATTTATATATATTCAATCACTACCGCCTATTCACCTTTCTGCCCTTTTTGTTAAAAAGTAAAAGACCAAATCGTAGGGATTTGGTCTTTTACACGTTTATGATGAGCTTTTTTAGTCTTTTGTAGCTTCGTTAACTTCTTTTTGAGCAACCGACCATACAGTTTTTGCTTTGCCAGCATCGGTTTCATCAATAATAAAGGATCCGTTTGAGTAACGGTCATTATGTCTTAGATCAGAAGCACGAACTTCTTCGACATGACCTTTTTCTGTACTCACAAAGATTTGGTCTTCTTCGCTAACGATAACTGCACCGATCACTCGGTGTGGATTCGCCTTTAATTCTCTTAGCATGACCACGCCGCGCTTGGCACGTGAAGTAATTTCAAATTCATCTAACTTCATCTTTTTGATGGCACCGCGCTGAGTCACAATCACAATGCTTTGAGAACGGGGATCATCGACAATTTTACCAGCTGTTAAATAATCGCCATCCTTTAGGTTCATTCCTTTCACACCTGCAGCTCTAGCGCCAACGATACTGACCTCGTCTTCAGCAAATCGTAAACCGTATCCTAAATGAGTCGTTAATAGCAATTCCTTCGTACCATCCGTTTCATGAACATCAAGTACTTCGTCGTCATCCTTTACATTAATGGCGACGAGTGGCTTTGAATATCTTTGAGCTTTATATGCCTTCAGTTCGGTTTTCTTAACCATTCCATTTTTCGTAATGAATAACAAGAATGCTTCCTTCTCAAAGTCTTTAACAGGAAGTACCCTAATAATCGTTTCGTTACGATCAATTGGAACAAGATTTGCAATATGTTGACCGAGGTCCTTCCAACGAATATCAGGAAGTTCATGCACTGGACAGTACAAGTAATTCCCTTTATTCGTAAATAACAGAACCACATCGGTTGTGTTCATATCAAGCTGTGCGAGTAATTGGTCGGAATCTTTCATCCCGAAATCCTGACCATTCGATGCAGCATACGACCTTGGGCTAGTACGCTTAATATAGCCTTCCTTCGTTACAGTGACAATCACATCTTCGCTTGCTACCATAACCTCAAGATTGATCTTAATTTCCTCAATCTCCGCTTCAATTATGGTACGACGTTGATCGGCAAAGCGTTTTCGAACATCCTTTAACTCTTTTTTAATCACAGAAAGAAGCTTGCTTTCACTTTCTAAAATAGCAGTTAGTTCCTCAATTTTCTTAGCAAGTTCATCTGCTTCATTTTGAAGAGCGGTAATATCTGTGTTTGTTAAGCGATAAAGCTGTAAAGAAACGATTGCTTCGGATTGTGCTTCGGTAAAACCAAATTTCATAATCAAGTTGTCTTTTGCATCACGCTTATCTTTTGATCCACGAATGGTTTGGATAACTTCATCTAAGATGGATAAAGCTTTCATTAATCCTGCTACGATATGTTGGCGGTCTTTCGCCTTTTGTAAATCAAATTGAGAGCGACGAGTGACGACTTCCTTTTGGTGCTCAATATACGCATCGAGAAGCTGTGTAAGGCCCATAAGCATCGGACGACGATGATGGATAGCAACCATGTTAAAGTTGTAGGCAATTTGAAGGTCTGTGTTCTTGTATAAATACATTAGTACACCTTCAGCATCCGCTTCTTTTTTCAATTCAATCACGATACGAAGTCCTGTACGATCCGTTTCGTCACGAACCTCAGACATACCTTCTATTTTACGGTCTAAACGGAATTCATCCATCTTTTTCACAAGGTTTGCTTTGTTTACTTCAAAAGGAATTTCGGTAATAACGATTTGCTGCTTACCGCCACGAACCGTTTCAATTTCTGCTTTTCCGCGAACAATGATTTTTCCTTTACCCGTTTCGTAAGCCTTTTTGATTCCGTCTACCCCTTGAATGATTCCACCAGTTGGAAAGTCAGGTCCTTTTATCACAGTCATTAAATCATCAACGGTACAATTCGGCTGATCCATCCTCATGAAGACACCATCGATGATCTCATTCAAATGATGCGGAGGGATTTCTGTGGCATATCCAGCAGAAATTCCTGTAGAACCATTAACGAGAAGGTTAGGAAACATCGCTGGAAGTACGGTCGGTTCATTGGCTGTATCATCGAAGTTTGGTATGAAATCGACCGTTCTTTTGTCAATATCACGCAATAATTCCGACGAAATTGCACTTAAACGGGCCTCTGTATAACGCATCGCAGCTGGTGGATCTCCATCGATGCTACCGTTGTTTCCATGCATTTCAACAAGAAGATTACGTAGCTTCCAGTCTTGACTCATACGTACCATGGCATCGTACACAGAGGAATCTCCGTGTGGGTGATAGTTACCGATAACGTTACCGACTGTTTTAGCCGATTTACGAAACCCTTTATCGTTTGTATTTCCTTCAACATGCATCGCATAGAGAATTCGTCTTTGTACTGGTTTTAAACCGTCCCTTGCATCAGGCAAGGCACGGTCTTGAATAATATATTTACTATATCTTCCGAAGCGATCACCAATGACCTCTTCAAGTGGTAAATCGCGAAATTTTTCTGTCAAACTCACTGTTCAGTAACCTCCTCAGCAACAGAAATATTTTCATTTTCTAAAATACTTCCGTCTTCCTCTAAACCGAAGGCTACATGTGTTTCAATCCACTTTCGGCGAGGCTCAACCTTATCGCCCATTAATGTAGTCACACGACGTTCTGCTCGAGCAGCATCATCAATGCGCACACGAATTAATGTTCTTGTATCAGGATTCATCGTTGTATCCCAAAGCTGGTCAGCGTTCATCTCACCTAGTCCCTTGTACCGTTGAATCATATAACCCTTACCAACCTTTTTAATGGCTGATTGTAAATCGTCGTCGCTCCATGCATACTCAATAATTTCTTTCTTACCTGTTCCTTTACTCACTTTATAAAGCGGTGGAAGGGCGATGAATATTCTTCCAGCTTCAAGAAGAGGTTTCATGTAACGGTAAAAGAATGTAAGGAGAAGAACTTGAATATGAGCACCGTCGGTATCGGCATCGGTCATAATAACAACTTTATCGTAGTTGATATCGTCAATATTAAAATCTGCTCCAATTCCACCACCGATAGCATGGATGATCGTATTAATCTCTTCATTCTTAAAGATATCCTGTAATTTTGCTTTTTCTGTATTAATAACTTTTCCTCGAAGTGGAAGGATCGCTTGGAATCGACGGTCACGACCTTGTTTAGCAGATCCTCCGGCAGAGTCACCCTCAACTAAGTAAAGCTCATTTTTCTGAGGATTTCTAGATTGGGCCGGCGTTAACTTCCCTGACAAAACAGCCTCAGAGCGTTTCCTTTTCTTCCCGCTTCGTGCTTCTTCTCTAGCTTTCCGAGCGGCTTCACGAGCTTGATACGCTTTTATTGCTTTACGTATCAATAACGTACTGGTCTCCGGGTTTTCTTCTAAAAAGTAAGACAAATACTCAGAAACAACCGAGTCTACAGCAGAACGTGCTTCGCTCGTTCCTAGCTTTCCTTTTGTTTGTCCTTCAAATTGAAGAAGTTCTTCTGGAACACGCACGGAAATAATGGCTGCAAATCCTTCTCGTATATCCGCTCCATCCAGGTTTTTATCCTTTTCTTTTAACAGGCCGATTTTACGAGCGTATTCGTTAAATACACGAGTCATGGCTGTTTTAGCACCAGCCTCATGTGTTCCACCGTCTTTTGTACGAACATTATTGACGAAGGATAGAACATTTTCCGAATATCCATCATTGAATTGGAAAGCGTAATCCACTTCAATTCCACCGCTCGTCCCTTCGAAGCTGATAACTGGGTGTAAGACGTCCTTTTCCTCGTTCAAATATTGAACAAACGCCTCAATTCCATTTTCATAATGGAAAATCTCATGAAAGTCATTACGGTCATCAATAATTTCTATTTTCATGCCTTTTAAAAGAAAGGCAGATTCTCTCAAGCGTTCACACAATGTTTCATAATTGTAGGTTGTCGTCGAAAAAATGGACGCATCCGGCTTAAAGTGAATTGTCGTTCCGGTTTGATTCGTTTTTCCTACTTTCTCTAAAGTAGTCACAGCTTTTCCGCCGTTTTCAAAACGCTGCTCGTAGACAAAGCCATCTCGCTTAATCTTTACCACGAGCCACTCGCTCAAGGCATTTACAACCGATGCACCTACACCGTGTAACCCACCACTTGTTTTATACCCACCTTGACCGAATTTTCCCCCTGCGTGAAGGACAGTTAAGATGACCTCAGGAGTGGGTTTTCCCATTTTGTGCATACCCGTTGGCATACCACGCCCTTTGTCCTGCACACTAATGGAATTATCTTTGTGAATTTTTACGATTATATGGTCTCCATGACCTGCTAATGCTTCATCAACAGAGTTATCTACAATTTCATACACCAAATGGTGAAGCCCTCGTGAATCTGTACTACCAATGTACATTCCTGGGCGTTTTCGAACCGCATCTAACCCCTCTAGTACCTGAATGGCATCATCGTTGTATTCAAACGTTCCTTGATTTTTTGCCACGTATAATACCCCTTTCCTTCCGTGCCAGCCACATGTCTCTATCTATGTAATGGACCCGAACGTCTTTATACCTATTCGTTCTTACAAGTAAATTATCCTTTAAATATTATGAAACGAAGACTTTAGAACAAATGTTCTTATCTCGTATTTTATCACATTTTTTAAGACACCTATGCTTTATTGTATATATTTCTTTTGATTTGGCAAATGGATATTTTAAAAACAAAAGTATTTTAGACGAATATTCTTCGATTACAGAAATGTTTATAAAGCCTATAATAAAAAGAAAAACACTCTAATCTTAATGACTAGAGTGAAGGAGAAAAAATTATTTTGTCAAAGCATGTTCTACTTTAATGCATCGATTCATAACCACCGTGTAGCCTTTGCTTTTTAAAAATTCGTACGCTTCTTCATTTTCTAATCCTAATTGTGCCCAAAATACATCCGCATCGATTTGATCGAACTCTCTTGCCACTTCTGGGAGAAATTCAGATCGTCTAAACACATTCACAATGTCTACATGTCCTTCAATATCAGTCAATTTGGCTACGGCTTTAATACCAAACACTTCATCTACGGTAGGGTTAACTGGAATAATTTCATATCCAGCATTTTTCATAGCTTCAGAAACCATGTAAGAGGTACGCTCTGGATTATTGCTTATTCCAACAACAGCGATTCGCTTTGCCTTTTTTAAGATTTGCCCCAATTCTTCACGGCCCGGATACTCGATTGGCATCAAACTCACTCCTCTTAATTTTTGTTTAGTATGCCCTTACATTCTTTAATCATAGCCAATTGAATGATAAAAGGCTAGGAGAAACTCCTAGCCGCGCCTTACTTTTTCACTATTTGCTGATTAAAAGTTTGTAGAGCGGTCCACGCTGTTTCATCCGCAAAATATCTGGACCAGCTCGCCACCCCAGCAAGATCATACTTTACCGCTAAATTGGTTCTTGCGGTAAGAGACTGTTCATCTTCAAGCCATACCTTGTAGGTAGTTGCCTGATCGGGAACATAAAGCTCGGCATAATTTTGTCCGCTAGCTGCATCATAGATAGGAGTTAAGTTATTAGTGGTTAACCATTCTTTGATTTGTGCCATGCTTTTGGATTTGGAGGAAACTTCACCGCTGTCTTTGATTTCCCATAGTCTTGTGTAAAGCGGAATACCTAAAATCAGCTTTTCATTTGGAACGATTTCCAAGAGCTTTTGTAGGTTGGTTTCAACCCATGGTAGGCTTGCTACGCTCCCGGCTTTTGGCGAGGAACCCCAATGCTCATCATAGGCCATAATCGCAAGATAGTCGACAATTTCTGCAAGCTTATCACGTTCATAGAAAGCAGACCAATTACCTTCTGCCATAAATGTAATGTCCATGGAAACAATTAAGCCTGCTTCATGTAAGTAGGGTGTTGCCTCTCGGACAAATTGTGTCACAAGTGGCCCGTCTTCTTCTCTTACATTTTCAATATCAATATTGATTCCGTTCAGCTCGTATAACTGACTGTAATGTAGGAGCTCTCGAATCATCTTCTGTCTCGTCTCGTAATCCTTAAAGGCTGCGTGAGTTAGGTCAGGATCAAACGCGTTGGAGAATAGTCCCCAGACTTGATAGCCCTGTGCCTTTGCCCATTTCGAGTACTCCAGAGAAGCAAGGTTCCCGATGGTTCCCGTTTCGTCCTTTAGTTCGAACCAGGTTGGTGAAACAACGTTTACTCCGTTCATTACAGGAATCATAGTAGTATCTGGGTTTTTCGTATACACTGCTTCCCAAGTAAGGTTGATCGGTCCTTCAAAGGTTGGAGTATTTACAGCTTCCTTTTCATATTCTACATTGATGGTTACCTTATCCTGTGTTTCAATTAAGTCCTTAGATATAAATCCAGCAACTCCGTCTATTTTTCTAACAAAATAGAATTCTTCCTTCTCATCTTCAATCCAAATCTTTTCCCCGTTTGATACATCTGCAACATAAGGAGATTGTAAGGTTGCGTCTGTACGCAGTCGAAGTTTTTCCTCGTGAACATCCTCATTCGTAACCACAGCATTTTGAAGAGTATCTCCATCCTTTTCAATCCATACGGCATTTGAGTTTTCAAGTACACGGTACGTAACAGGATAAAACTGAATGACTGGGTCAAGCGCTACATATAATTGGCCTTGTTCATCTACTAATGGAGCAAATTGGAGTTCAACCGGCTTCTCATTTATAAAATAGGTTAAGGACTCTGTAGGCATTTGTACCACTTTATTAGAGGTAGTAATGATGATTGAGTTTGATTTTTCATCAAACGCGATACTATCATCAATATTCTCCTTCAAAAAGTCTAACGATACATAGACGCTTTCGCCTTCTATAATCGCATTTCCTTGTTGTTTCCCTTGAAATAGAACAGGATTTTCTCCCGTGAAGTAGCTTGTTTTTTCGCTTGAAGCAAAAGGATAGAAGAATAATAGAATACTAGAGATAATCACAAGTATTGATGCAATGAGCCCTGTGATGGTCCATCCCTTTGATACAACCGGTTTTTTCTTATATGTTTCTAGACGTGCCATGTTTCACTCTCCCTTACCTTCATCGTACCCGAAAAGATGATCTTTTGAAAAGAGGGTTTCGACATTCGTTCATTTTAGCCTCTAAATATGACGATTGAATAACAAAAAAGTTACGAGAATATAATGGAAAAAACCAATTGGACATGGTTTTTTAAGCGATACATGGTACAATAATAAGACGGTATATGAAGTGTGAAGGAGTCTTTGTATGATGGAAATTGCATTAATAATTATTGTTTCTTACCTGCTTGGTTCCATCCCCTCAGGGTTAATTGTTGGAAAAGCATTTTACGGTATTGATATCCGTGAGCATGGAAGTGGAAATTTAGGTGGAACCAATACGTTTCGTACTTTAGGGAAAAAAGCAGGGATGATTGTTACCGCTGCGGATATCTTAAAAGGTACACTTGCCTCGGCCCTTCCGATTATGTTCGGAGTGGATGGTCAAATTGATCCTTTAATAGCGGGGATGATTGCGGTTGTTGGGCATATGTATCCTGTGTTCGCTAATTTTAAGGGTGGAAAAGCGGTGGCTACGTCAGGTGGAGTTCTTTTAGCATGTGCTCCAGTGATGTTTCTGGTGATGGTCGTTGTATTCTTGCTTAGCTTATACATAACGAAGTTCGTATCACTTTCTTCAATTATTGCATCCATTGTAGCAGTGATTTATGCAGTGATTGCAAAGGAACCACTGTTAATTATCGTCGTTTCATTACTTTCTTTATTTGTTATTTATCGACATCGAGCGAATATCAAGCGAATTATCAATAAAACAGAACCAAAGATTAAATGGATGTAAGACCCGACAAAGGGTCTTTTTTTTGACTAAAATTTTGCAGGTTTTGACTTTTTTAATGAAAAACATACATATTACGATGAAATTCACCATATAGATGGAGTAGAAATTACGCTAGATGGGAGATAAGAGAAATGACGGACGAGATGAAAAAGTGTGAAACAATGGTTGCTGAAATGGTTCATGAAGTGAAGAATCCTCTGACAACCGTGAAAGGTTTGCTGCAATTATTAAAACCATACTTGGTGATGATAGAAAAAGAACAATATGCGGATCTCGCCATAAGTGAAATCAACCGTGCGGATGAGTTACTTACCGCATATGCTAATTCAAATATAGCCAGTTCTCCTCAGCAAAAGCTTGTGTGTGTGAACAGGTTATTAGAGGAAATGAAATTGCTTTTTGAAAGAGAAGCAAATGTATATAGAATTCAATTTCATACTCAATTCGATCCCGATCTTCTTAAGGTAGATGTTTGTCGTAATGAATTCAAACAAGTGCTCGTCAATTTAGTGAAAAATGCGGTTGAATCACTAATAGAGGTCCAGGATGCCCGAGTCCGAAAAATTACTTTAGAAACCAATGTTCTAGAAAACAGAATACATGTGGTTGTAAAAGATAACGGTTCTGGGATGGATCAAGCGACCCTTGCGCGACTGTTTACCCCCTTTTATACCGAAAAATCTTATGGTACAGGCTTGGGATTATCGATTTGCAAAAAGCTGATTGAAAAGCATAATGGCTTAATCACCGTTGAGAGCCAAAAAAACGTAGGAACCACTTTTCAAATTGCTCTGCCTATTCCAACAGATGTAGACTAATTGTCATAGATAACCCCTAAATAAATATAGAAAAGAAAGGCCCGACAAGAGCTTGTGTAGCTGCTTTCATCGGGCCTTTCTTTTATTTGTGTTAGGTCTCTTTGATTAACTCATCTTCAAAGAAAAAGGTATTTGGGTATTCCTCAACAATGTACGAATACCTCTTCATATTTTTAACATATTGACATTTAGAGATGACGACAGACTCACCAGACACTTTTATGCTTACTTCTTCTCCGCTGTTATATAAATTCTTTTTCATTCTCTCATCCTGTCTTATATTTTAATTTTTGATCCATAGAAAGTTAAGTATTACTCAATTATGACAGTCCTATTTATTTAAATCCAGTTTTTTATGGTTTGGTAAAAATTTTATCACTCTAACAAAGTGGAATATGGTATCTTTATGGAGGTGAATTTTATCAGGAGGAACGAACGATATGACGAATAACATGTTCTCTCTTAGTAAAACAGAGCATAAGGATGAGCGAGTACTTTCCTTCTTAGAAAAAAACGGAGGAAATCATGCTTCTCACTTAATTTTGTTGCGCGATAAAGAGTTGTTTTGGGCTGTAGATGAAAAGGTGTTAATTGCTTATAAAAAAATTGCGAATAAATTGGTTGTATTAGGTGATCCCATCGGTGATGAAACTTATATAGTGGATGCAATAAAAGAATTTCATGAATACTGTGATGAACTACGTTTAACTCCTGTTTTTTATCAAATCAGTGCTAAATACATGCACTATTTTCACGAAACTGGTTTTTCCTTTATGAAGCTTGGCGAAGAAGGTATTGTGGATGTGACAAACTTCTCTCTTGCTGGAAAACAAGGAGCGAAACTTCGTACAAAGTTTAATAAGTTTACAAGAGAAAACTTTCATTTTCGAGTCATCACTCCTCCCTATTCGCATTCATTCCTTGCAGAGCTTCGTGCCATTTCTGAAGAGTGGTTAGGAGACCAAAAGGAAAAAGGATTTTCGGTTGTCTCCTTCAGTGAGGAATATGTTTCTTCATATCCGGTTGCTTTATTAACGAATGCGGAAGGTCGAGTGGTCGCTTTTGCTACATTAGCAACAGATTATAAAGACACAGTAACGATTGATTTAATGAGAAAATCGACTAGTTCCTCATACGGGACAATGGATGTACTTTTTATTCATATCTTTCAATGGGTTAAAGAACATGGATATCAGTACTGCAGCTTAGGTATGGCCCCGCTTGCCAATGTAGGACAAACTAAATACTCGATTACTTCTGAAAAATGGATTCGTTTTATCTTTTTGCATGGTAATACTTTATATAAATTTAAGGGTCTTCAAGAGTTTAAAGGCAAATTCACTTCAAGTTGGGAACCGAAGTATTTGGCTTATAAAAAGTCCCCTTTAATTCTTGTGATTATTCAATTGATTCTATTAATCAATCAACCTCCTTTATCAACGAAAACAAAAGAGGTTGTAGGAAAGCTTAAATATTTGATTAAAAAAGCGGTGTAAGAGGTAAACCAAGAGGTTCACCTCTTTTTTATAACTTGATTACTTGAAAACGTCCTTTACCAAGTACATCGGTTTGGTAGTCAAGTTTGGTGTTCTCAAAATAGACCATATCATGATTATGGATAACGATATGAAGGTCGTGAAAAGGTATTACTTGATCCTCCTGTAATGGCTTCTCTTCCAGAGAAAGCTTTAACTGTGGACCTCCTCAGCCTATTCCCATGGTTAATCGAACGTACAGTACTTCCTCTTCTGTTTTCTTCTCTTTTTCAACAGCAGATAGCAAAATTTGATACGCTGATGGGGTAAGTTTTAACATTTTTTGCTCCTCTCTAACAAGAAAATTGTCGCATATTGTAACGCATTTATGACATAATGAAGAAAAGACAACTTTATGATACCCATCTTAGCGAAAAAGTACATGGATTGCCAATAAACTGTATGTAGTAGGTGTTATTATGAGGAAAGTTAGAAAGAAAAAGCGGAAAAACAATATGTGGGTTGGAGCCGCTCTTTCAGGTTCTTTAATCACCGCGTCTTTATTCTTATTTATGAACATGTATGAAAGTGCCAATGCGAGTCCCGTTGTACATAATGAAAAAAATGTGTCCCCTCGTGCACTTGGGGTTGAATCGAAGACTTATGAACAAACGATCACACTTGGTGCCATTGGAGATATTCTGATTCATGATTGGGTGTATGAGGATGCTCAGACTGGCAATGGATATGATTTTCACCCCATGTTTGAGCAAGTTGCAGCAACACTATCTCAACCGGATATTTTGTTAGCTAATCAGGAAACGATACTTGGTGGAGTTGAGTTGGGTATTTCTAGCTATCCGATGTTTAATAGTCCTATAGAAATTGGAAGCGCTATAAAAGATGCAGGAGTAGACATTGTCTCCACAGCAAATAATCACTCTTTAGATAAACGTGAAAAAGGGCTACTTACTTCTCTAACCAATTTAGATCAACTTGGAGTTCCAAGTGTTGGAACATATTCAAGTGCCGAGGATCAGCAAACGTTAACCATGATGGAAAAGAACGGAATTAAGGTCGCCTATCTGTCGTACACATATGGAACGAACGGGATGCCGATTCCTGAAGGTAAGGACTATTTAGTCAACTTAATTGATAAGGAAGCCATGAAAAGTGAAATCCACCGCGCACGTGAAGCCGCTGATATTACTGTCATGAGCATTCACTGGGGTAATGAATATCAACGTTTTCCTACCGAAGAACAGGAAGAACTTGCTCAATTTCTTGTAGATGAAGGAGTAGATATTATCTTTGGTCATCATCCCCATGTACTCCAACCGATGGAATGGTTGAAGGCTTCTGATGGAAGACAAGCTCTAGTGGTCTATTCGTTAGGGAATTTTCTATCTGGACAAATGAGAGATTATAAAGACATAGGCGGTATGGCTTCTATACGAGTGACCAAGCAAATAAATTCAGATGGAACATCAATTCGTCTTTCTGAGCCTGGTTTCTTTCCAACATATGTATCAAATCAAAGACTACAAAATTATCGGGTGGTCCCATTGCAGAATGCTGGCAATTTTGGAATGAGTAACGCCGAAAGCAAGTACAATGAAATACTGACACATATGACAAATAATCTTAAATGAATAAGCGGTGTCTATTTACGGACACTGCTTTTCTTTCCCCTCCCATCCTATCCAAACGTCCAATGTAGCATACCCCTCAATCAAAATTAGCTGCTAACATAAAGAAAAGCACAGTTGAAATGTACTTTTATCGAGCTTGTTTTTAGCAATTTCGTCCTTTTTGCATTATAATACTCGATATACGGAAGGAGTTTTTCATTATGAATATAATTGTAAATGATCTTGCTGCGGCTTGGTATAAAGAAGAAATGCTGTTAAATAAGGGCGATTATGTACGCTTCTTTGCACGCTATGGTGGCTGTAGTACGGTACAGCAAGGATTTTCATTAGGAGTATCGTCTGAAACACCGCATCAAATTGGATTTGAAGTGGTCAAGGATGATATTCATTACTATATTGAAGAAAAAGATTTATGGTATTTTGATGGTAAGGATTTATTCGTTGATTTTAACGAACAAGTAAATGAGCCAGTCTTTCGATACGAGTAAAAAGCTGATCCAAAGCGGATCAGCTTTATTTTTTCAATAATTTCGTTGCTGCTTCTTTCTCATGTAGCAGCACTCTTTTTTGATGTTCACCTAATAAATCAAAGTGCGAATAGCCATTTTCTCGATAATGAATCCACTCTCGTTTTAAATTATAGGTTTCGCCCCATTTGGCTAACTGATCAAGATCACGACAGCCAACCTTTGTTACAGTAGTGCAATCGGGAAAGCGATCGTCCAACCAGTAATGGGTGAGAAAGGCAATTTCACCACGATCAATTTTCTTTTTCCAAGCTCGTAATTCTTCTCTTTTAATGCCAAAAGCCATCGGTTCTCTCCTTCTTACTCGGTTGCAACTGGCTGCTTTTTATGTTTTTCGTAAGCCTCATGCCAAATCGGAAATTTCTTTCTGATGGAAATCGGGCGGAATGTGTCTTGCATTACACAAACATGCTGGGACATTCCTTTTAGAGCTGTATCTCCACTTTCTGTGAAAATTTCATAGCCATACGTTACACGGAACCCGTCGTACTCTTCAATCCACGTATGGACCATAGCCTTTTCCCCGTATCTTACTGGTTTTTTATACGATGCTTGAATATCAATTACAGGAGATATTACGCCTTCTTTCTCCATATCAGCATATTTAAAACCTAGATCTTCAATGATACTTGTTCGACCTAGCTCCATCCAAACAAGGTAATTCGCATGGTAAACAACTCCCATTTGATCCGTTTCCGCATAGCGTACCTCTATTTCTTTTTTTCCTACTAGCATTAAGATTCCCCTTTTCCTACTTTGTGCAAAGCCATTCTAAGATCGTCTTTAGTTAAAAGTGAAAGATCAGAGTCGTTCTCTTTTGAAATACGTAATGCTTGAACTTGAATGGCTTCGTCAATAACATTTGTTGCAAATCTCCCATTTCCGCTCACAGACAATCCACCAAGTTCCTCTTTTAAGAAAGATAAGGCTTCCCCTTCAAGGGTATAATGATAGCTTGTTGCGTAAGAGACCATGATTTCGATAAGCTCCTCTACCTGATAATCATGGAAATGAAAAAATTTTTTAAAACGAGATTGTAAGCCTGGGTTGCTTTCGAGAAGCTGTTTCATTTCATTGGGATAACCAGCTAGAATAACAACTAAGTTTTCATTGTGCTTCGTCATCTCATCAACGAGAGTATCAATCGCTTCCTTCCCAAAATCTCCTGGTGATTTACTAAGTAAGGAATACGCTTCGTCAATAAATAATACCCCTCCAAGCGCCTCGCGTATTTTCTTTTTTGTTTTGGCGGCTGTTTGTCCAACATATCCCGCTACAAAGTCTGCTCTACTTGTGACAATTAAGTGGCCCCGCTTTAAGTAACCAATTTCCTTTAATGCTCTGGAAAAAACCTTTGCTACCGTTGTCTTTCCCGTTCCAGGATTTCCTGTAAATACAGAGTGCAATTGAACAGGCAAGATGGGTAAGCCACTTTGTAATCTCAGTTTTTGAACTTTTACAAACGAAACGAGCTTCTCCACTTCATCTTTCACATGACCTAATCCGACGAGTAATGCTAAAAGCTCCTCTGCCTTCTTTTCGTTCTGTTCGGTGCTAGTGGCAAAATCGTCTTTATCTAATACGGTGAAATCCAAGACAGATCTTTCGGACTGTTTCTTCGATCCTTTTCTAAAAATCGCATCGAGCACGAGTGTTTGAACGGTTCTCGCATTTCCAAACGTGTCATCGACCCTTTCCATATCAATGCGGTGCTCCAACTCTTTTCTCGCATCAGACGTGAGCAAATAATCGTTATCTTGCGCAAATTTTTCAGCAATCATTAATAGTTCTTCCGTTGAATAGTTATCTAGGTGTATATGGTTGGACCGAGGAAATCTACTTTTTAATCCTGTATTTGAATCGAGGAATTGCCTCATTTCCTCTGGATAGCCTGCAAGTACAACTGCGAATTTCCCACCGTATTCCTTTCCAGTCATTAAGGAAACCAAAGTATCAACAGCTACTTGTCCGTAATCATTTCCGGTCTGGCCTTCCCTTTTTAAGCTATATGCCTCATCGATAAACAGAACACCACCAATAGCCTGCTCGACGGCTTGGCGTACATTCTCTTCCGTTTGACCAACAAACGCTCCAACGAGTCGTGTCCGATCCGTCTCGATGACCTCTTCTCGTGGAAGGATGCCTAGCTCGTGGTAAATTTTTGCTAGCAGTCGAACGAGGGTGGTTTTACCCGTACCAGGATTTCCTGTGATAATCATGTGAAGACTTTGTTCATCCTTTGACTGATATCCCTGTTTTTTTCTTTCCTTTTGGTATTTTAAAAATTCATATAACTGTGAAATGCGTTCTTTCACCTTATTCATCCCAATCATTTCATGAAGGGTATCAAGGGAGTGCTGTGATTTCGGTACGGTCTCTTCTTCGGCAAATAATTGTTCCCATGTTTGTTTTAAGCGATCGAGTTCCTCTAGTGATCCCTTTAAGTCTTGGAAATGAACGGCTGTATGAAACACTCCAGATATGGATTCATCGTATTCTTCGGCTGCCTTTAACATCATGCCGATAACCTCTTGTACTTCAACAAGCGTATCAATCAAGTTTCGATAAATACTCACTATTTCTCCAGTTTGGTTCCGGTAAGCTAGTTGATAGCCAGATTCCAGCTCGTCGATATGTTCATCACTTGTGGATAAAAAGCGTTGGCAAATGGCGATAATATCTACAGCCACCTTCTTTTTTGCAGCGCGATTATCTGTCTCACGCATGGCCGGAAACTTCAGAGAATCGAGGATCGACTTTTTCTTCTTCCACTCAAAATGTGCAAGAAATTCGCTCGCTCTTTGGTTCATTGGATTGAGCTCATATGCTTTGGTCATCCATAAAAAGCTCAGGTGATTCTCTTTCCCATGTTTGGCGGATCTTGATAGGGATGCGATCGAGAGTAGTTTGGAAAGTAAATGGGCATCGTTCTGTTCATGAAGCGAATGAATGGCATGAATGATCTTTGTCTCATCTTCTATAGATCCGGTTTCGCGGAGTTCAGTTTCCCATGCGTCGATTACTTCAGGTGTTAGGGTATGTATTTCTAGTTGTTGTTCCATAATATCACTTCTTTTTTATCTTTATTTTTTTCTATAGTACCATATTTATCTCAAGGCATGAAGAAAGAGGCTGCGAATACAGCCCCTTTGTACTACTTATTCAGTATATCCATTTTGACTAGCTTGTGCTTCTTCTTTTACTTCTGAACGCAACGCATCAAGTGCTTCTCTTCGTCTTTCGTTCTTTGCTTCAATCTCAGCCGCATCTTTGGAATTGCTATGTTCTATAGCTGCTTCAGCTTCTCGCATATTCTCTATTGTGTGAACAATTATTGATTGAATGTTTTCGACATTATCGCTTCTGTCATCAGGATTTGGCTTGTTTTTGACCATGGTCAATTCCTCCTTCATTCATATTAGTGCGGTACAAAGATAGGTTGCCTTTTTGAATCAGAAATAAAAGAGGAAACGAATGGTGTTTTCTTGTACTTTTTTAGCAAAAAATAAAACCCGTCTTTTCGACGGGTTTGTCATAGATTATACATCTTTGGTTTGAATGACTGGGTCATTCACCCTTGGTTTGAATGACTTGGGCATGTTTGCCTGATGTATCATTCATTTTTTTACCATTATTGCCACTGAACCCACGTGGTTGAGTTCCGAGGTGACTTGGAACAAAAGGTTTGGAATTTCTTTTTGGATTTCCCATCACTATCCCTCCTCTTTAAAAAGTATCAGCATTTTTAAAGAGAAACATGTAAGGGAATCCTTCCCTTATTCCGCTTTACCAAGTCTCTTTTCCTCAAGCTTTGCTTCAATTTTATCTAAGGCCTCTTGATCGCGTAATAACTGAAGTTTGTTTTCAGCTACTAGCTCCTCAAAAGAGCGTTTTCTTGGTTTTCTCATGTCGTATTCACCATCCTTATCACTATTATAACAGTCATTATGCCCGGTATTGCATGAAATTATTACAACTTTTTGAAAATTTAATAAAGTGCAAGCCTTTGCAAAATAAAATCTGCCTCATAAAGGCAGATTACATGTTTTTGATATGCTCGCGAATAATCTCGGTTGTCATGACACTTAAATGCTTGCTACGTATGATTCCTTCTCCATCGATAAAATAAGTAGTCGGGATCGTGAGAATTTTGTATAGGGTATTTACTTCATCCTTACTGTCTAATAAAACAGGAAATGTAACATTGGCATCGCGTACAAACTTCTTCACATCGTATTGAGGGTCGATATTAACTGCTAATATCTCAACGTTGTCATCAGCTTCATTGTAGTACTTTTGAATATCAGGCATTTCCGCTTTGCATGGAGGACACCAGGTTGCCCAAAAGTTGAGAATCACTTTTTTCCCACGATAATCCGATAACTTTACCGTTTTTCCGTCAAGGGTCTTTAGTTCGAATTCGGGAGCTTTCTCCCCTACCCGTAAACCTGGGAGATTGTCAGGGGCTGCTTCCGCCATCGTATGAGTAAGAGCAATGGTCATTAACGAAAATAGGAAGAGCGTAAATGTTACTTTTTTAAGCATGTTGTCCCTCCATGTTGATTATTGATGTAGAAATATAACAAAAAATGTGTGGATGATCCAATACGAAATGACGAATGTAAGTAGAGTATAAACTGCCGTCCGAAGCGTGAAAGAGATACTCCACTTGTTTTTATGAACCTTTCTAATAAAAAAAATCACAGCTATAAAAGTCCCCAATAAAAGTCCTTTCGAACCGCCTGTAAAATATAGAATTTCTATCGGCCTTTCAAATAGAATGGATGGTCGAAATAGGACGGTGCTAAATTTAAAAATGAGAAACCATAAAAATAAAGCATTGATTATTTCATCGAAAAACATCTTAAAGAAAGCCTTGTTCTCTTTTAAAATAATCTTTACTGTAATGTATGTTGTTATACCCGCTAATAAGAAATATAGCCATTTAAACGGGATAATTAGCGGACCAAAAACCATTGTCTCCATGAGTAACTCCTTGCTTCTTTTTTCTACTATTATACCCTGACTAGTATAAAAAAAGAGAGCTACAGGGCTCTCTTTATGCAATCTAAATAAATAATTTCTTTAATTCCTCACTGTAATTACCTTTAATGACGCCTTTTTCGGTAATAATTGCCGTGATGAGGTCATGTGGTGTTACGTCAAATGCTGGATTAAATACATTCACGCCTTGAGGAGCTGTTTCAATCCCGAATGCTTGAGTGATTTCTTCTGAACCGCGTTCTTCAATCGGAATATCTTCTCCTGTTGGTGTATCTATGTCAATGGTTGGTGTTGGTGCTGCGACATAAAAAGGAATATTGTGAGCTTTTGCTAACAAAGCCACTCCATATGTTCCTATTTTATTAGCGGCATCACCATTTGCTGCGACACGGTCGCAACCAACAATAACTGCTTGTACCATTCCCTTTTTCATGACCATCGCTGCCATATTGTCAGCAATCAAGGTTACATCTACTCCAGCCTGCATTAATTCCCAAGTAGTTAAGCGTGCTCCTTGAAGAAGCGGTCTTGTTTCATCTGCGAAAACTTTAATATCCATCCCTTTTTCCTTAGCTAAGTAGATAGGTGCAAGGGCAGTACCATATTTCGCTGTCGCAATTCCTCCTGCGTTACAATGTGTAAGAACGGTCATTCCATCTTCAAGAAGGGTTAAGGCATGCTCTCCAATCGCACGACATAGTTCTTCGTCTTCATTACGGATTTCATGTGCTTCTTTTATTAAAGATGCTTTGATCTCGCTAATTGGTTGAGTTTGCTGTTGTTTGACAAGCTCGTCCAAACGATTTAATGCCCAGAATAGATTGACTGCTGTTGGTCTAGATGAAGCTAAATAATCTAAATGCTTTTTAAACACTTGATAAAAAGAATCAAAGCTGTCTTCCGGTGCATCTTTTACGGCTAATACCAGTCCGTATGCGGCTGCAATTCCGATCGCCGGTGCTCCTCTTACCTTTAGTTGTTTAATGGCATCCCATGTATCTTCGACGGATTCAATTTCAATAAATTCAGTAATATGTGGAAGTTTCGTTTGATCTAAGATATGCAAACGACCTTGGTCGTCAAAAGTAACGGATTGAATAAAGTTAGTAGTCATCTTTTGCTCCTCATAATGTTGTAATTGGTTGCTATTATATTTTAACAATATTCTGTATTTGAGCAAACATTTTTTATAAAAAAACCGTACAGCCACTAAACGGCTGTACGGTCTTTTGTATTAGTTTTGTAGCTTATCACGAAGAACCATTGGAAGGATTCCACCGTGACGGTAGTAATCAATTTCTACTTCTGAGTCGAAACGAACAAGAACTTCGAATTCTTTCTTGCTTCCGTCTTCAGCAGTAGCCGTAACCTTTAATAGGTCACGTGGTCTTACGTTTTCGTCCACTTGAACGTCAATTGTTTCTTTACCAGTTAGGCCAAGTGTATCAGCGTTTTCTCCATCCTTGAATTGAAGTGGAAGAACACCCATTAATACAAGGTTTGAACGGTGAATACGCTCAAAGCTCTCAGCTAAAACCGTTTTGATTCCAAGAAGGTTTGTACCTTTTGCTGCCCAGTCACGTGAAGAACCCATTCCATAGTCCTTACCTGCTAGAACAATTAGGCCTGTTCCATCTTGCTTATACTTCATACATGCATCATAGATAGATGTTACTTCGCCAGTTGGCCAGTAAGTTGTAAATCCACCTTCTGTACCAGGAGCCACTTGGTTACGGATACGGATGTTTGCGAATGTTCCGCGCATCATTACTTCGTGGTTACCACGACGAGATCCGTAAGAGTTGAAATCACGAATTTCTACTCCGTTTTCAAGTAGGTATTTTCCAGCAGGTGTGTTTTTACCAATAGCACCAGCAGGAGAAATATGGTCAGTTGTAACTGAATCTCCGAACTTCGCTACTACTTTTAATCCAGCTAGAGGTTTTACTTCTTCTGGATCTGGCTTTAAGCCTTCGAAGAACGGTGGGTTTTGGATATATGTTGAAGTATTATCAAACGTATATAAAGAGTCATTGCTAGTTTGGATTTCATTCCAACGAGCGTTATCATCAAATACATTTTCATATTCTCTTCTGAATAGTTCAGGTGTAACGGTTTGCTTTACTACTTCATTTACTTCTGCAGTAGTTGGCCAAATGTCCTTAAAGAATACATCGTTTCCGTTACGATCTTTTCCAATTGCCTCGTTTTGAAGATCGATATCTACTGTACCAGCAAGTGCATAAGCAACAACTAGTGGTGGTGATGCTAAGTAGTTACCTTTTACTAGTGGATGAATACGTCCTTCAAAGTTACGGTTACCAGAAAGAACAGATGTAATTAGCAGGTCATTTTCTGCCACTGCTTTTTCAATTTCATCCTTAAGGGGTCCTGAGTTACCGATACATGTTGTACATCCGTACCCTACTAGATTGAAGCCTAATTGATCAAGATAAGGAAGTAAGCCAGAATCTGAAAGATAACCTGTTACAACCTTTGATCCAGGTGCTAAAGATGTTTTAACGAATTTAGGTACTTCCATACCAAGTTCAACAGCTTTTTTCGCCACTAAGCCAGCCCCTACTAATACGTATGGGTTAGAAGTATTTGTACAGCTTGTTATCGCAGCGATTGCTACAGCGCCCGTCTTCATTACAGTCGTATCGCCATTGTCAAAAGTAACGGTAACTTCTTTGTCTTTTTCAGACTCTGTTAAACCGAAACCTTGGTTGCCTTGAGGAGCAGTAATCGCTTCATTGAATTCTTTTTTCATTTGAGATAGTGGAATTAAGTCTTGTGGACGCTTTGGACCAGAAAGGTTCGCTTCAATGTCAGCAAGATTAATTTCAACCACATCTGTATAAACAGGATTTAATTCTGGATCGAAGAATAAACCGTTTGCTTGGCAATATGTTTCAACAAGCTTGATTTGCTCTTCAGAACGTCCAGTTAAACGCATATATTCTAGTGCTTCTCCATCAACTGGGAAGAAACCACAAGTTGCGCCGTACTCAGGAGCCATATTAGCAACCGTTGCACGGTCAGCTAATGGTAGTGACACCACACCTGGTCCAAAGAATTCAACGAACTTGTTAACTACGCCTTGCTTACGAAGAACTTGTGTTACTTTTAAGGCAAGGTCTGTAGCTGTTGCACCGTTTGGAAGTTCTCCAATTAATTTAACTCCAACTACTTCAGGAACTGGGAAGTATGAAGGTTGACCAAGCATTCCTGCTTCTGCTTCAATACCACCTACACCCCATCCAAGAACACCAATACCGTTGATCATCGTCGTGTGTGAATCTGTTCCTACTAATGTGTCTGGGAACGCTTCAACTTCACCATCGGCATTTTCGTTTGTTAAAACTACTCCTGCTAAAAACTCAAGGTTTACTTGGTGAACGATACCTGTAGCAGGTGGAACTGCACGGTAGTTATCAAATGCTTTTTGAGCCCAGCTAAGGAACTGATAACGCTCAGTGTTTCGTTCAAATTCAAGATCCATATTTGCTTGAAGTGCATCAGCTGTTCCGTATTTATCAACCTGTACAGAGTGGTCAATTACTAGGTCAACTGGTTTTTCAGGGTTAATCTTGTTTGGATCTCCACCTAAATCAGCCATTGCTTTTCTTAATGAAGCTAAGTCAACAACTGCTGGTACTCCAGTGAAATCTTGAAGAATAACACGTGAAGGCTTGAAAGGTACATCTACTTCTTTCACTTCACTTGTTCCCCATTTTGCTAAGTTTTCAACATGCTCTTTTGTAATAACACGGCCATCATACTGACGAAGTACTGACTCTAGCAATACTTTAATAGAATATGGCAGGTTAGAAACTTTCCCAATTCCTGCTTCTTCTAAAGCTCCTAAATGATAGTAGTGATAGCGCTTCCCGTCGATTTCAAAGGACTTACGGGATTGGAATACATCTTGATTAGACATATGAATTACCCCCATTACAATGTTCATATACCAATAGATTGATAGTAGAAAAGTGAATAAAATGAATTTTCTTCAGACTTTTCTTTCAATATTATCTTAATACAACCTTTTACATAAGTAAATAACAAGAAAGTTATTGTTTTTGATAAGTTGTGCTTATGTTATTTTCTATTGCCTTGTTTAGTATCATTGAAATCATGAGTAAATGTTTGTGGTACTTATGATTCGAACTAAAGAGGCTTGAGGTAAAGCTATGGTGGAAAAATACTGTCCTTATTTTTACTCTAGGAGTTTTGAAAGCTTTATCGGTATGATCCATATCATTTTGGTGAAAATATCAGTGGAGGTGATAGAAATGGCAAAAAGAAAGGCAAACCATGTAATCCCAACCACGAACGCGGCTAGCGCTCAAGGAGCTGGCGCAGGTTATAATGAGGAGTTTTCAAACGAACCGTTAACGGAAATGCAAAAGCAAAATAATAAAAAGAGAAAGAAAAATCAATAGAAGAAAAAAGCTGACTCGATTATCTCGGGTCAGCTTATCTATTTTACTCCGTCATATTTACTTCTGAAACCATTGATTGTAAATCTTGCTGAAATCTTTCCAGCTGCGCTCTTTGGGTTTCAGATGCCACCTCGAGTGCATTTTCTATTTGTGCATATGCTTCGTTAACCTCTTTTTTCAAGTGCTTTAACTGATGACCATAACTAGCACTGTCTTGTACAATATCGTTATACAGCTCCTGCGCTTCATTTACGCCTTGCTGTGCAGCTAAAAATGCATGTTGTTTATCCTCTTTGTAAGGCATGTAAGCCTCTCCTTTCTTTTTTGCTTGAGGTTAAATTGTGCAGGTAACGATAAAAATATTCGGTATAAAAAATCTTGCGCATTCCATCCTATCAATAGGAGGGATGAAAATGAACAAAAATGACGGAAAAGACATGCGTAAAAATGCACCAAAAGGTCACAATAACGGTAGCCAACCTGAGCCACTAAGAGGTTCTAAAAAGGTGAAAAACCGTAACCATACGAGACAGAAGCATAACTCAGGACATGATATGTAAAAATTAAAGAGCTGTAGGTTACTTCCTACAGCTTTTTTGACATCATCCTATCGATGGAAACTAGTGCATGAATCATCATATCCTCTTCCTCAACTGTCACCGTTCGTAAATCCAGTAGAAGTTCGTCCTTTTGAATCCGTCCCACAATAGGAGGGGCATTTTCGGTTCGTAGACAGTTAGCAAGCGTTTCTGCGGACATGGACACACTTTTGATATGAACAATTACTGTAGGAAGCTCGACGTCTGGCATCGTCCCGCCCCCTACTTGGCTTGTTGCCTCTCTGCTAGTTGCTGTATAGCCACTTGATTGTTGCGTTAGCCGGTCGATAAACTGATCGGTTCGTATTTGTAACTCTTTTTTTGTGGCTAGCAAATCTCGTACCACTGGAATGGTTTGAATCGCATCTTTTCCTTTACTATAATCTAGTAAAGTCCCCTCAAGGGCTGCTAATGTCATCTTATCTACACGCAACACACGAGCAAGTTGATGTTTTTTCAATTGATCAATTAAAACCTTCTTACCGGCAATAATTCCAGCTTGTGGTCCACCTAGTAGCTTATCTCCGCTAAAAGAAACAATGTCTACTCCTTGTTTAATTACATCAGAAACAACGGGCTCTTCTCCAATTTCGTGTTGACTAAAATCGTAAAGTGCACCGCTACCTAAATCCTCGTAAAAAATTATAGACGGATGCTGATTGGCTAGATCCACCAAATCGGAGGTTTCAACTGACTTTGTAAATCCAATCACTTTAAAATTACTAGTATGTACCTTCATAATCATGGCTGTGTCTTCAGTAACAGCATGTTCAAAATCATACAAATGGGTTTTATTGGTCGTTCCCACTTCTACGAGCTTTGCCCCGCTTTCTTCCATAATAGATGAAATACGGAAGGAACCTCCTATTTCAACCAATTGTCCTCTAGATACAATCACTTCTTTTTGAAAGGCTAGTGCACGCAGAATGAGATATACAGCAGCAGCATTGTTGTTAACAACCATGGCCGCTTCAGCACCAGTTAATCGTTTAATCAGTTCTTCTACATGAACATGTCTTGAGCCCCTTTCTCCTTCTGCTAACTTGTATTCGAGGTTAGAGTAGTTTTGGGCGGTTTGAATCACATGATCCATAGCGTTTTGGCTGAGGCGTGCTCTGCCAAGGTTTGTATGTAAAATGGTTCCAGTGGCATTGATGACCCTTTTAATCGTAAATTGATAAGCTTGTGCTAATTCATATTCTGTTTGTTGAAAGAGTTCCTCTAGAAATGGTTGAGAACCCGGAGTTTCTCCTTCCCAGCAACCATTAAGTAATTGCTCGCGAATGGTACTGACGATATTTTTAAGAATCGTACTCATTTCAGTTGTGTCAATTCCGTATGTTTGAGTGAGTGTAGAAAAACGAGCATCTCTTTGAAGCTCATGAATCGGTGGTATATATCGTACAAACTCCTTCAAATGTAACCCTCCAGCCCTTATTTTGCCTGTTTAGTATAACATGTTTCACCGATAGAAAAAATTCTCATACGATAATAACAGTTATCAATACATGAGAGGAACACAGCGATGACATCTTCAAAAAAGAATTCTGACTCCCAGTCAATTGACAAATGGTTAGAAACCTTATTTTTGGACCCGCTTACAACTTTTTTGGACGAAACTGCCTTTCGCATAGATATATTTGAATCAGGGACTCAGTTTATTATCGAAGCAGATATTCCTAACCCATCCACTGAAACAACCGTTTCCCTTCAGGAGAATATGGTTGTTATTTCTGTCAATTGTGGCGGAAAGATTCGAACAAGAAAGGTGGATTGGCCATTTGATGTGAGACAACATGAGGTTAGTGCATACCAAATCGATCAAGTACTAGAGATTACTATTGATAAGGAAAAAACGTTAGCGTCAGTAGATCGTCTAATAGAGATAAAGAGGTAGCCTCTCTTTTTTTTAAGGCTCTTTTCAAAACATTATTGCTATCTACACACTTTTTCGGAAATAAACTATATGTTCAACATCCAATCTTGATTTTATCACCTTAGAAAAGAGCTACTCTCAAAATAAACCAATAGAACCAGCATTATACGGGGAAAAATCCGGCTTCTAGGATTTTTCCAAAACAACAAACTTTACGAAAACAGCCTTTTTTAAAATGAAAAGCCGCCTTTTACAAGACGGCTTTGTTGCTATATTTAGCTTTCCATTTTAGCAATAATGTCTGGGCTTTTTGGAAATACGCCCGTTTCAGCTTTAGAATAAATCTTTTCTCCATTTACCGTAACTTCGAAAACCCCACCGGATGAAGGTATGAGCTCTAGTTTTGTAATGTCCTTACGGAAATGATTAAACAGGTCCTCCGCGAAACTCGCGGCTTTTGGTGCGTAGTTTCACATCATGCAAAATTCAACTTTTACCTCAAAAGACATTTTCGCTTCCTCCATTTTCAGCAGAAAGATTTCACAAAACTTTCATTTCTTTGTGATAAAACTATTTTATTACAGGGTTACTAGTTTTTGCAAGGCTACGAAATCTCCTGTCGGAAAACGACCAAAAAAGTGCTTTTCCCCCGATTAGGTTGTATACTATTTTATGGAGGTGAGTGATAAATGAGCGAGTTAGAAAACGTACGACTAACTTCCCTTTCTACAAAGGCTGGTTGAGGCTGTAAAATTGGTCCTGAGGACTTAGCGCAAGTTTTGCGCCTTTTACCTGAACAAAAAAGAACACCTGAGTTATTAGTGGGACATGAAACGTCCGACGATGCAGGGGTGTATCAGTTAACCGATTCAATAGCCATCATTCAAACAATTGATTATTTTACACCAATTGTCGATGACCCATATATGTTTGGTCAAATTGCAGCTGCTAATGCGTTAAGTGACGTGTACGCCATGGGTGGAACACCGAAAACAGCATTAAATATTGTTGGATATCCTGTTAAGAAGCTTGGACCTGATATGTTAGCTGAAATTTTAAAAGGTGCAAGCGATAAGGTGGTTGAAGCTGGTGCATTAACAATTGGGGGTCACTCCATTGATGATCAAGAGCCGAAGTTTGGATTGTCTGTAACGGGTATTGTTGACCCTAACAAAATCTGGAAAAACATTGGTGCTCAGCCGGGTGATGTGCTTGTTTTAACGAAGCCAATTGGTGTTGGAATTATGACAACAGGAATTAAGCGTTCGGTAGTAACGAAAGAACAAGAGGAACTTGTTACCTTGCTTATGGCGAAGTTGAACAAGGATGCATGCGAACACTTGCAGGAATTTTCTCCTCACGCCGTAACGGATGTAACAGGGTTTGGTTTACTTGGTCATGCTAGTGAAATGGCTCGAGGCAGTAGTGTGAGTCTTGAGATTGACCTTAATCGTGTTCCTGTTCTTGAAGGTACATATGAGTTAGCGGAGCAAGGAATTGTTCCTGGTGGGTCAAAATCTAATCACGAGTGGCTGAAAAAAGATATTGAATATAATAGTGATATTACTTTACAACAACAGCTCGTCCTATGTGATGCAATAACTTCAGGAGGCTTATTGATTGCTCTTCCTGAAGAAGAAGCAGAAAAGTATACCTCACTAGATTCCACGTATATCGTTATTGGTCGTGTAATTGAAAAGAAAGACAAGCTTATTTATGTAAAATAATATGCATAAAAAGGGTCTGACAACAACGTCAGACCCTTTTCTACTTTAGATCATTTTCTTTCTTAGTTTTTCAAGCATATCAATCGTCATCGTTTCTAAATTATACTTAGTTGTAAAGCCCCATTCTTCCTTTGCAGCCGTACAATCAATTGAATCTGGCCAGCTGTCAGCGATCCCTTGTCTAATGGGGTCTACATCATATTTCATCGTGAAGTGTGGAATATGCTTTTTTATTTCAGCTGCTATTTCTTCCGGTGCAAAGCTCATAGCTGTCACATTAAAGGAATTTCGATGGATAAGCTGGGATGAATCCGCTTCCATCAAATCAACAATAGCATTCAAAGCATCCGGCATGTACATCATATCCATGTACGTTCCTTCTTTTATATAAGAGGTATACTGTCCGAATTTTAGAGCCTTGTAATAGATTTCTACAGCATAATCAGTCGTGCCTCCACCGGGTGCTGTTACGTAAGAAATTAATCCAGGAAAACGGAGACCTCTCGTATCAACTCCGTAACGATGATAGTAATAATCAGATAATAGCTCACCCACTACCTTATTAACACCGTACATAGTCGTTGGACGATGTATGGTGTCTTGAGGAGTATTAACTTTCGGAGTCGTTGGACCAAAAGCTCCTATTGAGCTCGGAGTGAAAAACTGACTTTTGGTCTCGCGAGCGGTTTCTAAAGCATTCATTAAGCCGCCCATATTTAAATTCCAAGCAAACACAGGGTTTGCTTCTGCTGTTGCTGAAAGAAGCGCGGCCATATGAATAACGGTATCTGTTTTGTGCTTCTTCGCAACATCAAGCATTCTAGCTCCGTCTGTCACATCTACAATCTCAAAAGGTCCAGCTAAGGCTGCTTCGCTCTCGTTCTTACGAATATCAGTTGCCACCACATTGTCGGCACCGTATAATTCTCTTAATTTAACGGTTAACTCTGAACCGATTTGCCCTAATGCCCCCGTTATCAAAATGCGTTTCATGTTTCTCCTCCAATTATGCTTACTCAGTGATGATTCCTAGCTCTTTCCCTACTCTTTCATAGATGACAAGCGCTTGATCTAGCATCTCCTTTGTATGAGCTGCGGAAGGCATATTTCTTACTCTTCCCGTCCCTTTTGGTACCGTTGGGAAGACAATCGATTTGGCGTACACACCCTCTTTATACAGACGCTTGCTAAATTCCTGAGTTTTTACTTCCTCACCGATGATACATGGAGTAATTGGTGTTTCACTGTTTCCGATATTAAAACCTAATTTGACAAGACCTGCTTTTAAATAATTTGCATTTTCCCAAAGCTTTTCGTTCAGTTCCGAGCTTTCCGTTAACAATTCGACAGCACGAATACTTGCAGCCACATCAGCCGGAGTTAAAGAGGTGGAGAATAAAAACGGTCTACTGCGAACCTTCAACCAGTCGATTAAATCTTTCTTCCCTGCCACATATCCGCCGACGACTCCAATGGCTTTTGATAAAGTTCCGATTTGAAGATCTACTTTGTCGGATAGTCCAAAGTGTTTAACCGTTCCTGCACCCTTTCCAAGTACACCAGAACCGTGCGCATCATCAACGTACGTAATTAAATCAAACTCTTCTGCAATTTGAACGATTTCAGGCAGCTTGGCAATGTCACCATCCATGGAAAATACCCCGTCCGTAATTACCATTACTTTATTGTAGAGTCCTGACTCTGTTGCATCCTTTGCTTTTGCATGAAGATCATCCATGTCTGAATGATTGTAACGAATGATTTTTGCTCGTGATAAGCGGCATCCATCGATAATGGAAGCATGGTTTAATTCATCAGAAAGAATCGCATCGTTTTTATCCATAATTCCCGAGATAGCAGCCATATTACAATTAAAGCCTGATTGGTAGGCGATGGCAGCTTCTGTTTGCTTAAATTGAGCTAATTTCTCCTCAAGTTCTAAGTGAAGCTTTAACGTTCCGTTGATTGTCCGGACAGCTCCCGCTCCTACTCCAAACTGTTGAATGGCTTCTGTTGCAGCTTCTTTTAGACGAGAATCAGTTGCAAGTCCCAAATAGTTATTAGAGGAAAGATTCACGAGCTCTTCCCCGTTAATTATAATCATGGGACCGTTCGCACTTTCTAGTGGGTCGATGACGTTATAAAGACCCTTCCCCTTTAAATCTTCGAGATTTTCAGCTAAAAACGTGGCTAACTTCTTACTTGACATTCCATTCATCCCCCTTGCAATGTTGTTTCGGAATAAACAACTGTCCACTGGAAAAAGACAGTTGTTATGTAGTTGAATCGTTGAAATATAAAGGTTTTTATAGTTATTACTTTAGCATATTTTTATACGTTGTGCATAGTGCGTGGACAAATTTCGCCTGAGTTATCTACTCGAAATTGATAATGTATTCCTATTACAATAAATCAGTAGTGTAAAACTTAAAATTTTAGTATGATTAGAAAATGAGGTTTTTTATGATTACTTAAATAACGTGAGGAAAATGTATTAGTCAGGATTGTTATTCTACATAAAAAATATTTATTAAGATTTGGGGGAACTAAAATGAAAAGATTAGTCACTTTTTTTGCGTTTGTTTTACTGCTTGGTCTTCTAAGCGGTTGTGCGGAGGAGAATAAAGAGACATCTGAACAAGAAGAGACAACAAAGCAAACACTTAAAATTGGTGCGATTCCTGACCAAGATGTTTCGGTTCTAAGTCGAAGCATGGGCGAAGTGGCAGAATATCTTTCTAATGAGACAGGTTTAGAGGTTGAGTATGTCCCATCCGTAGACTATGCAGCGCTAGTAACGGCCTTTGAAAGAGGAGAAATTCAATTAGCTTGGTTTGGTGGTTTAACAGGTGTTCAAGCAAGAAGCCTGGTTCCTGACGCGGAAGCTATCGCTCAAAGACCTCGTGATGAAGAATTCAAATCTGTTTTTATCGCTCAAAAAGAACTTGGATTAACATCGTTAAGTGATTTAAAAGGAAAAAGCTTTACTTTTGGTAGCGAAAGCTCCACTTCTGGGCATTTAATGCCTCGATATTATTTAATGGAAGAAGGCATTGATGCCGACCAAGATTTTAACGGCAAACCATCTTACTCAGGCTCTCACGATAAAACTTATAAGCTAGTAGAATCAGGTGCTTATCAAACGGGTGCTTTAAACGTAGCTGTTTGGGAAGCAGCAGTTGCTGAAGGAAAAGTCGATACAAACAAGGTGGATGTATTTTATACGACCCCTGCCTACTACGATTATCACTGGACAATTAATACACTTGAAGGATACGATTCTGACGTCAAGCAAAAAATAACAGATGCCCTCCTTTCTATGGGTAGTGACCAGCAAACGATTTTGGATCTTTTCCAAACGGATAAGTTTATTGCAACAAAAAATGAAAACTACGAAGCCATTGAAAAAGTGGCCAAACAAATCGGTATTATTAAATAGAGGTGTAGATGTGGAGACCAGTCAAAACATCATCGAATTAAACGATGTATCAGTCTCTTTTGACGGGAAGATAGCCTTATCTTCCCTTTCTTTATTGATTAAAAAGGGTGAACGAATTGCCTTAATTGGCCCGAGTGGTGCGGGAAAAAGCACGCTTTTAAATGTACTATCTTTGTCAAATGTCAGTGGAACGGGCAACATCATGATTGATGGGCAACCTCCTTCCTTTTATCGTAACCGCAAAGTACGTGCCAAAAAAATTGGTGTGATTCGTCAGCAGTTCGATTTAGTAAATGCCCTCCCTGTTATACATAACGTTTTAGCTGGGAAACTAGCGGACTGGAGTTTATTTAGATCTGTTCTTTCCCTAGTGATTCCTCAAGAAAAGATAATGGCCGAACAAGCACTCTCACGAGTAGGTTTGGGTCACAAAATTCTTGAGCAAACCGGCTCATTGTCTGGTGGTGAGCAGCAGCGTGTGGCATTTGCCAGATTGCTCGTGCAACAGCCTGAAATTATACTAGCAGATGAACCGGTGGCCTCTCTCGATCCTGCTCGAGCCGAAGATGTGTTAGGCATATTGACAAAGCTTGTTCAAGAAGAAAATCAAACACTGATTACAAGCCTTCATTCCGTCGATTATGCAAAAAAGTACTTTACTAGAGTCATTGGACTAAGAGAAGGTGGAATGGTTTTCGATCTTCCTGTTGACCAATTAACAGATCGTCACCTCAAAGAGTTATACAAATTGAGGGAGACGAGCGAATGAAACAGAGTCTCCGATTTCAACAAAAAAACCTTCTCACTATTATTTTAGTCCTTGTGTTTTTATGGAGCTTACATGTGATTGATTGGAAGGAGCCACTTCTTCATCCGGGTGGAGGTGCCACCTTCCTCCAGATCATTGAGGCGATAATACACCCTGATCTTTCCCCAGAGATTCTTCTTCTTGCCCTTAATTCTGCTTGGTTGACGATTACCTATGCAGTGGCAGGAATGACAATTGCCATCGTGATTGCTGTTGTTTTTGGGGTTCTGGCTTCAGGTGTATTACAAAGCTCTCAGAAGCCTTTTTCTTCATTGAGTAAAAGCTTTTTTCGAGCAATTCTTGGTTTCCTTCGTGCTATTCATGAGCTGGTTTGGGCATTGCTGTTTGTAGCTGCTTTCGGTTTAACGCCTTACTCTGCTATTTTGGCTATCGCCATTCCTTATGGAGGCATTCTAGGGAGAATCTTCGCTGATATGCTGTCAGATGTAAATAATGAACCGATACAATCGTTACAGTCAACAGGTGCGTCTAGGTGGCAACTGTTATTTTACGGCTATATTCCACTGGTAAAAGCAAATATGATTTCATATACCATGTACCGTTTTGAATGTGCGGTTCGTTCCTCTGCGGTCATGAGCTTTGTTGGCTTAGGGGGACTTGGATATCAGATCCAGCTTTCATTGGATGATCTAAATTACGAAGAAGTGTGGACGTTTGTATTATTTTTGATGGCCATTGTAATCGTCATAGATGGATGGAGCAGTCAATGGCGTTCTCGTTTAGCGAAACGCTCGTCACGCTTTTCCCTGCTATCATTTTTCATATCCTTTGCCTTAGTAGTTGGATCATGGATGTATTTGTATGTAGTCGAGCATGCCTCTTTATTCACTTTGTTTACAGACGAAAATGGTCAGTATGCGAAAAAGTTCTTCTTAAGCTTACTTGGAGTTGGCGAAGAGTCTCCGGCCTTTTTTTCGGCTCAAAGCTGGCTTCCTATTCTGCAGCTGACTTATGATACGCTCATGATGAGTATTATGGCTATTGGGATAGCAACGATCGTTATGCTGATCACAGTTGTACCTGCTGCCCGTAACGTAGCGAATGGAAAGCTAACGATGAGTCGTTCCCCTTTTCATTGGGTATCTTTCCTACTCATACGCTCGTCCTATATTTTGAGTAGAGCGGTACCGGAACTGATTTGGGCTATGATGATCATCTTTATTTTCCAGCCGGGTATTCTTCCTGGGGCTGTTGCACTAGCCCTTCATAACTTTGGTATACTTGGAAAGCTATGTGCTGAAGTTATTGAAGATCTTGATGAAAGGCCTATTCGGCATCTTTCTTCTTCAGGTGCGAGTCACGCACAAATCTTATTGTATGGTGTTCTTCCCTCCGTTCTTCCGAAGTTTTTAAGCTTTATCCTCTATCGTTGGGAAGTAATCATGAGAACAACGATTGTTGTAGGTTTTGTTGGAGCGGGAGGGCTTGGTCAGCAGTTCAAGCTTAGCATGAGTTATTTCCATTATTCAGATATCACATTGATTATTTTTTGTTATTTATTGCTTGTTTGGTTGGCGGACTTTTTATCTGAGCTTTCTCGTAAAATAGCCAAATGATAGAAACTTGAGTACCTCTTTTTTAGGCGGTGCTCTTTCTTTATGCCAATAATAGCAAACATTAACATTCATTAGGAAAAGCGAGTATGTTTTTTCATAAATTTACAAACAATACCATTATCGATACTTTCGAAATGGAGGATTAGTATAGTGAGAAAATTAAGTGCGCTTATCTTCTTCGGTCTTATTTTTTCGCAATGGGGAATTCTGAACGCCCATGCTGCTGTGACGGATACGGAGGTTAATGAAATATTATCAGACTACGATTTATCAAGAGAAGAACTTGATGTGATTTTGTCCGAGTATGGTACAACGGTTGAGGAACATGAGTCAAAGCAAGAATTAGCAGATGCGGTGGATTTTTATTTAAATCACCTCTCAGTATTAAAGGATCTAGAAGAATTTCTAGCGTCGATTGGCATTTCAGAGGAAGAAGCTGATCAACTGTTTGCACACCTCGAGAAAATCGATTCAGATGATATGCAACATCAAATGGTGACCATCGATACAAGAATAGAGGAAATCATGATGGCTTCTGATTCAGAGTTTACAGATGCTGAAAAAGAGGAGCTTTCCTCCCTGTTTGCTAAGATGATGGACGCCATGCAGGTAGTTCCGACTTTTTATTTAGTCGACTCTGCTGGAGCTCAAACAGCTATATCATATGAAGAGCTATTACAGGCGAATGAATTTACAAGTGACGGTCTCCTTGTACAACTGCATAGTTTAAGTGGTGAGCTGCTCGCAGATGTTGAGCTAACCCATGCCATGCTTTCAGGGGATTTTGTTTTGAGTGCTTTTGAAAAAGTCGCAGATGTTGGGGAACTAGTGGCACAGCTTCCTGATACAGCAAGCTTTTATGGAACGGGAATCCTGCTGGGTCTCATTCTAGCCTTTTCTGGACTGGGTCTTTTCTTGATACGAAAGAAAACCCTATCGGCAATAAAATAATGAAGATAAACATGCTAGCAGCAGGCTTGCTCCTCATTGGGGTTAGTCTTGCTGCTGTCAACATGTATTATTACTTAGAAGGAACTCTTTCCATCCAACAAGTTAAAATGGACTCGCCTCTGCCTGTTAAAGTAACAGAAGCTTCTTCTGACAAACAGTGGCCACTGTACGACGTGAAACCATCTGTAGGTGAGAAATTTGCTGAACTGTACATTCCTCGATTAGAGCAAGTGTTTCCTATTTATGAGGGTACCGGAACAGAAGTATTGCGTACCGGAGTTGGACATTATATCCGAAGTGCTTTGCCGGGTGAAGAAAATCATACGATTTTATCAGGTCATCGAGATACTGTATTTAGAGGCTTGCGTCATTTGAAGGAAGACGATGAACTGGTCGTAACAACACCAGAAGGAGCTTTCACCTATAAAATCTATCGCATACGAATTGTAACAGCGGACGATCATTCTGTTATGGCGCCAAAGCCAAGGGCAACTTTGACGTTGACAACCTGTTACCCCTTCTATTTTTTAGGCAATGCACCTGAACGCTATATTATTAGTGCCAAGCTCATAAATAAACAGCGCGTGATTACTTGGAATCCTTCTAGGTAATCACGCTTTTTTTGGAATGAGGACAAGATTCTCCCTATATAATCTAAAGTTAACATAAGTTGAAGGGAGAATGGCCATTGGCTTATTATTGGGGTGTAGACTCTTCTGCAGAAGTAACGGAGGACCTGTATAGTTTTGTGGAAAATGAATTTGGGAAGCCATCCTATTGGGGAAGATATGTAGCACCCATTCAAGGAAAAGAAGTAGCTGGGCTCACGAGAGAAGAAGTCCGTTTTATTCGTAGTAGGGGCATAAAGCTGTTACCGATATTAAGTAATTTTCGTGAAGCGGTTGGGTATCGAGAAGGAAAAGTTGTGGCACAAAATGCAATTTATCATGCAAGACGATTAAGTATTCCAAAAGGCAAAGTGGTATTTGGGAATATTGAGAAGTTTTTTAAAGTAGATGAAGAATGGATTAGAGGCTTTGTTGATGCCATGGAACCGAGCGGCTACAAGGCTGGCTTATACCACGACCCCGTTCATGGAGAGTTTACCAAGGCGTATTGTGCCGCTGTTGCTAAGGATAATAAAGTGGCCAATCAACTCATTTTGTGGAGTGCAGAGCCCGGGCCGGGTCCGACAAAAGCAAGAAGCGCTCCTAACTTCCGTCCGAAAAAGCCGTCATGTAAGGCCAATGTATGGGGCTGGCAATATGGCCGCGATGCACGACAGTGTCCAATTGATACGAATTTATTTAATAGCCGCCTGTATGAATTGCTTTGGTGACGATAGAAAAGCACTTGAGAATATTTAGCTCAAGCGCTTTTTATTTTGCCGAAAGTGAATCTTTGCTCGAGTATCATTATCTTGTTCCCCGAACTCATCTTCCCCACCTATCGTTAGTTGTGAGGTACACTGTGGGCACCGTATAGCCTTAGCAGGAATATTAGACAAACAGAAGGGACATTCCTTTACCGGGATGAATGGTTGTCCCCTCCCTTTTGCCCGCTTGTACCAATATATGAAAGAGGGGTGTGGTTCATTCATTAGAACGGTGTGTGGTTTGGGCAACAAAAAAAGAGCCCAAATGGACTCTTCCTTTGTATTATTCAGCGTCGAATACGCGAACTTCTTTCATTGTGTCGCCGTTTCTCATCGCTTTTACAGCACTAATTCCTGAAGTTACTTTACCGAAAACAGTGTGAACTCCGTTTAAGTGTGGTTGTGGCTCATGAACGATAAAGAATTGGCTTCCACCAGTATCTTTTCCAGCATGTGCCATAGAAAGGCTACCTTCTTCATGCTTGTGAGGGTTTCCTACTGTTTCACATTTGATAGAATAACCAGGGCCGCCTGCTCCAGTTCCAGTTGGGTCTCCACCTTGGCTTACGAAACCAGGAATAACACGGTGGAAAGTAACTCCATCGTAGAAACCTTCATTTGCTAATTTTTCAAAGTTTTCAACTGTACCAGGTGCTTCGTTTGGGAATAAGTCGAATTCTACCTTTTCCCCATTCTCCATTGCTATATATCCTTTTTTAGCCATTGTGAGAACATCTCCTTCTTATGTAAAATCAGTTTATATCATATCACTACTCTAGTAGAAAAAACAAACATTACAATTTTTATTTCCACGTCTTTAGTCGCAACAGAACCTTTCTTCTGATCTCTTCTAGCTTCGGTATCTCTCCTTTTGCCCGCTTTTGTTTATTCCATTCGTTATAGCTAGCCACTGAGATTAACAAGGATCCGGCTAGTAGCAAGTATGCCCACCATGGGAGATTGCCCCAATATGGTCTTGTTTGTAAGACGACATTGAGTAGCAGGACACCTGAGCCTACAAAGAAATACGATTTGATTCGAAGTATCGTTCCAGTCAATATCGACAGAAGTGAAAGTGTACCGACGATAATCGCATCATATACAGTATTGCTCTGTAAACCATCTTGAACGAGTAATAATGCAACTCCGATCAATATTCCCCATTGAATTCTTTGAATCAGTGTAGAATATGCACCCTTCAAACAACGCTCCAAATAAATTCCTAATACGATGAAAGGTAAAACATATAACTCCCTCTCGAACAAGGCAGGGATCGTGAGTAGATCAAGCACTTGATAATAAGGCTCTAGTAAATAACTACCTGCTAAAAATTTTGGAATCCAAGCTAGCTTTGGACTAACCCGCGGTTGCTGCATCCACAAAAATATACATATTAGGATACCAGGCAAGATTCCCAAAAGAATCCCTACTGGTTCCACCGTATACAGGAATAATACATACAGAAAAGCTGTGACCGTATAGGCATCACAATAGCGAAATGGCATGTGAGCATTTAACAAGGTTAGTCCTTTATAAATCTTTTTACCCGCAAAAAGAGACAATAAACCGAGACCGGCGAAAAGAACCATTGTACCCTCCGTATCAAGTAAGGTTGAAACATAGGAAAACTGAATGCTCCCTGCTAGCATAACCATTAATGGAAGTATGACAAGGAAATCCCATTTTTGTTGATGTAAAAGGAACAAGACTCCCACGCCATAAAGCAGCAGACAAAGATACATGGATCCTCCAAATGGATACGATGTTAGCATGGAGAGCATTCCGATCATTGAAAATGGAATAAGAAAAAGGGTGGATCTCTCCTTCCATACTTTAGTGCTAACTCCCCACCAAATCGCTAAAACGATACTTGTCACGAAAAACGAGTATTCACTCCAGCCTGATTCAATAAGATATAAACTGATAGCAACAAATAAACTTATATAACAGCCGTAAAGGAGGGTTTTTAGGATCCATTCTTTGCTAACAAGCTTAACACTCAAACCATACAGTAAAGTCGCAATCACAAAGCTCCATATGCCATCATTATTAAAAGCAAAGAATGTTAATAGCAAGGCTGCTGGTAAATAAACATGAGCTGTATATAAGAAACTGGTAGACAGTTCCATTTCGTGTCTTCGTAATACATAGCTTACTATGATTAAAATCGCTCCACCGATTACCCATTGCTCCTCCTCTAGCCATAAAGGAAAACGAGAGCTTTCATGAATCGCATAAACAAGAGTGATATAGGAAATGAGCGAACAAAGAGTCACATAATAGGTGACGGTCTTCTGCTTTGTCTGTTGATAAAGAAGATATGAGATAGCCATTCCACCAGAGAGAATAAAGACTCTGATAAAATCATTAACTGGCAAACTAAATGAATAAAGAATTCCTATCAAATAGAAGGCTTGTGATATAAAAAAGGCTGGTCTCTTTGTCTTCTCGATCAAGAGAAGAAGTACGCTTCCTGCGATAAAATTAAGGGCAGGCCCCACTTCTTCCTTACTCCAGTCGAACCATTCCTTACCTTCCTCAAACATGGCAGCTGTACTTAACCCATAACAAATAGGAATGACCCAAGTAATCATTTCCAGATAAAACGAGCGTTCCTCCACTTTTCTTCCAAGGATAAAGCATAGAGCTAATAACCCAAACATCACGCCTGTTTCCCACCAATCATACATGAGCCAAGACGGAAGAAGTGGTAAAACCATGACCCCCATCCCCACATCTCTAGAGCTTTGGCGAATGAGCGATGGTACCGTAACACCAAAAACAACGAAGAGGAAGAACCCGATAAAAAACAATGGCAGAAAGGAATCAAACAGAGCAACCTTATTTACAAGCATCATTAATTCAAATAAAGCCGCAACTAAAAAACTTGAAGTTACATACGTAAACCACTGCTTTTTTTCAGAAAGAGCTAAGTAATAAAAATTACCGGCAAGAATCAAATAAGAAATCATCATCACCATTGTGGGATCTCCTAAGTTGACGAGGAAGGCTTTGGCGGATATATATACAAATGCAATAAGCGATACCACCGCACTTGTCAGTGAGAAGATTTTCTTCCAATCCACTCCTCCTTGTAAAAATAGAGGCATGCCTAGTAGAAACGACCCTACCAATGCATACATGATTGGTCCAACTGTTAGAAGAATCGAGTTCTCGACAAGCTGATACAATCCATAAACCAAAAATAAAGTAAAAACAAAATGATAGTTTTTGTGGCCAGTCACAAACACCATTGATAAATATAAAACGGCAGTAAATATAATGTTCATTCCATAGAAGACAGGATGATCAAATAGGAGTAACATAAAAGCCGTCGTCAGTACTAAGCTTGCTTGGAAAAATGGAAGAACCTCTTTCGTAAACCATGTAAAAGAAGGTTTCTTTTTCATATAAAAATGGACGAGTAACAAGCCTGCATGGTACAAAATCATTCCGAAATAAAAACCATCTCTTTGGATAGGAAGTGCCGTCAGAAAAAATGCCGTGCCGATTGTTGTAGCAACTCCCGCAAACCAAACAAATAGACGAGAAGAAATCTTTTTAGCTAATAATAGATAAATGGGTACAAGTATGTAGCCGCTTAGCATTCCTAGAAAGTATCTTCCCTCTCCTGTAAAAGAGAAATAAGAGCCTAATAACTGAAACCAGCCCAGAGATAACAGGAAAATGGGTAAAAATAGGCTTCCTAAGACAGTAAAAGCAAACGCTGTTTGGTTGATGTGAAGGATTCTTTTTGATATATAAGCCATTCCATAGAATAAACATGCAACCAGACCGATGGAACTAGCTTTCATCCAACTAGACATGGTCTCCCAGTTGCTTGTCGCTACATACAATCCACCAATCAGTAACAAAATGACCCCTAAGTTAAGCAACCAAGTGATATTTCTTTCACGTAATTGCTCAGGAGTTTTCTTTTTGTTTTCTCGTACGACTTTCTTTTTTTCTGGTTTGGCATTCACTATGTTAACAGGTGTCGTCTCTTTTTCTTTTAACGTTTCTTTATGGATGCTTATATAGTTGAACTTTTCGTATGCTTCGTATACCTTGTCGTAGATCGCATATGAAATATGTTGCTCTTTTTTTAGCAAATAAAGTTCTTCTCTGAAGATCTGTTTCCTTTGCTCTTTTGTAACAGAATCCATTGTTATATCCTCCTTTTCGTGTAATTTTACACAATTATACTATTTTCACCATATTATATCTACCAATATTATGAAAAATTCGCATGATTTTATTTAAAGGATTTTTCGTTTCGTCTATCGAAATACTAATAAGAACTGTTTTAATTAAAGGAGAATGAGTGATGAACAAAGAGATTTTTGATTATTTAGCTTCCAACCGAAGCAAGCATTTAGAAGAGCTTACCAAGTATTTGGCTATACCAAGTATTAGCTCCCTTCCTGAGCATAAACAAGATGTGAAAAGTGCAGCAAAATGGACGGCAAAAGCGCTACAGGATGCTGGAATGGAAAACGTAAAAGTATATGAAACGAAGGGCCATCCTGTTGTGTATGGTGATTGGTTAAAGCAAGAAGGAAAGCCAACTGTACTCGTATATGGCCATTATGATGTTCAGCCGGTTGATCCGCTTGAACTTTGGGATACTCCCCCATTTGAAGCCAATATTCGTGACCACAAAATTTACGCTCGAGGGGCAAGCGATGATAAAGGTCAAGTGTTTATGCATATAAAAGCAGTGGAGGCGATCTTACGAACAACTGGAAGCCTTCCTGTGAATTTCAAGTTTTGTATCGAAGGAGAAGAAGAAATTGGAAGTCCTACTCTTCCTCAGTTTGTTGAAGAGAATAAGAAGTTGTTGGCTGCTGATGTGATAGTGATTTCAGACACCGGCATGCAAGGGCCTGGAAAACCTGCCATTTGTTATGGACTACGCGGTTTATGCGGACTTCAGATCGATGTAACTGGTGCAAATAGTGATCTTCATTCAGGACTTTACGGAGGTGCGGTGCAGAATTCGATTCATGCATTAGTAGAGATTGTGAATTCCTTCCACAGTCCTGACGGAAAAGTGTTAGTTGAAGGTTTCTATGATAGTGTTCAAGAGATTACACCAGAAGAACGAGAAGCATTTGCAGCACTTGGTGACATAGACGAGGAACTAAAGGAACAATTAGGAGTTTCTGAACTGCATGGAGAACCTGGATTTACCGCCCGAGAACGTACCTACGTGCGACCTACCTTAGAAGTGAACGGCATTTACGGAGGCTTTCAAGGAGAGGGCATAAAAACGGTCATTCCTGCTAAGGCCTCTGCGAAAATTACCTGTCGTTTGGTTCCTAATCAAGATCCAGCTGAAATTGCCGATCTTTTAACCAAGCATATTTACGCGAATGTACCCGCGGGTGTGACGGTAAATGTGTCCTTATTTGATCAAGGTCATCCGTATGTGACTCCTCTCGAGCATCCAGCCATCCAAGCAGCTGGCAGGGCATACGAAGCCATTTACAGAGTTCCTACTGCTTATACTCGTGGAGGTGGGTCGATTCCAATCGTTGCCGCTTTTGATCAATTATTAGGACTACCAGTGGTCTTGATGGGCTTTGGATTATCTACGGAAAACTTCCACGCTCCGAACGAGCATTTCCACCTTGAGAACTTTGACAAAGGACTTGAGACACTGTGCACGTACTGGTATGAGCTTGCAGAATCGTTATAACAATCGAAAAAACAGGCAGCCTATTTGTGGGCTGCCTGTAGTTTTTCCATACTATTTTTTAAAAGCATAGACGGTTCTCCTAGGGACAGTATGTGAAGCTCGTGCATCGCTCTTGTACAAGCGGTATAAAAGAGTCTTCGTTCGTTTTCTCTAAAGTACGTATGTTGAGACGCATCGTGAATAATAACTGCATCAAACTCGATGCCCTTTGCCAAATACGCTGGGATAACGGTAATCCCTTTTTCAAAGGAGACGGTTCCCTTTTCTACCAGGTGAACATCGCGACCGGTTTTTAAGGAAGCATAGACCGTTGCACTTTCTTTCGCTGTTTTACAAATAACTGCAATCGTTTCATGCCCTGCCTCAACCAGTTGGTCAAGAAGGCTTTGTAACCCCTGTTTATGACTTTCCTTCTTCTTGTAAATCGTTAGAGTTGGTTTCTCTCCATCCCTGTTAAATGGTTCGATCATTTCGCCGTTTGGCAATAAACCTTTTGTAAATTCAACAATCGGTCTGGTTGAGCGATAGCTCTTTGTTAAAGTAATCGTTTCTTTATCTTTCACTTCTTCTCCTAGCAAAATGGAGCTTGTGTCATCTGTATGTGCATAAATCCCTTGATTGATATCACCAAGTAAGGTGATTTTGCTTACGGGAAACAATTCACGAATATACGCAAATTGAAATGGTGAATAGTCCTGTGCCTCATCAATAAAGACATGCTTAATGGAAAGCCTTGATTTGCTCCCCTCGATCTTCTCTTTTAAATAGACAAATGGGGTCGCATCTTCATAGGTTAAAAATCCCTCTTCTAATTGCCTTAAGCTTAGTCCAACGACCTCTTCCCATTCTCCAGACAAAGTGAAGAATAGGTTTCGGTATATTTCTTCATAATTAATGAACTGATATCTTTTAATTTTTTTGATGAGAGGTTTAAAGTATCTAGCAACGACTACACTTGATAAAAATTTCTCTTCTACATCAAAATCTTGAAATCCGTCATTCTCTTTTTTCTGAATTTTTTTGAAGCTTTCCAAATAATCTTCTTTATCTAGAAACTGAATTTCTTCCTTTACCCAGTCTTTCTTTGCTTCTGCGCGTTTGTGTCTACGAATTTCTTTTAATAACCATTCTTTTAGGTCTTCCATCCGACTTGGGATACTTGCTTGTTTATCTAGACGATAAAACTTTTCTGTTATGTCTTCAGCTGACAAAAGAACTTTCCCTTTGAAAACGATCGGGTGAAACTGAAGGCCGGAATGGTTTAATTTTTGAATATAGTCATCAAGAATATTTTTATAATCAAGACTCGACTTTAACTTAATACTCTTCATTCGTAGCTCGTACGAACTGATTTGCTCAGAGGACAGAAGGCTTTCTAATTGCATAAAAGAATCCTCGAGCTCAAGCCTTGCACCTACTCTTGATGAAAGAAATTCTAAAAACGTACTTTGCTGCATGTTCTCTTCACCAAGCTCTGGTAAAACCGTGGACACATAGCTATTGAATAATGGATTAGGTGAAAACAGCATAATGTTTTGAGAGGTGATTTTCCCGCGATATCGGTAAAGTAAATAGGCTACACGCTGTAAGGCTGCGGATGTTTTTCCACTTCCAGCAACACCTTGAACAATTAATAGTTTGCTTTTTTCATCTCGAATGATTCGATTTTGTTCTTTTTGAATCGTTGCAACAATACTTTTCATTTGTGAATTCGCATTATTTCCTAATACTTCCTGTAACATTTCGTCGCCAATTGTAATCCCGGTATCGAACATACCTTGAATCACGCTATGGCGAATTAGAAATTGACGCTTTAACTCAATGACTCCTTCAATCGTCCCCTCTGGAGTAGTATATTTTGCCTCTCCGGGGGAGTAATCATAATAAAGGCTGGATATGGGTGCTCTCCAATCAAATATCAGAAAGTTTTCATCTTTTTCATCCATCAATGAACTAATTCCTATGTAAATAGATTCGGTAGATGGTTCGTTATTTTCTAAAAAGTCTACGCGACCAAAATAAGGCGAATTTTTTAACCGAAACAAGGTATTGATTTGTTTATCGAGCTGACTTTGGCTTCTTTCCCTTTCCAATAGAAGCTGGGCTTGTTGTTTGATGCTTGAGAAGGTTTCTGCTAAATCATCTGCTTCATCCGTATTCACTGTTACGTCATTCCAGAAGTTTTGCCTAATTTCGAGTGCATCTCCACCGACTTTCTCAAGATGCTTAAAGATTTTGTTTGATTTATGATTAATTATTTTTATGATCTCATTAACTCTTTTCTGCTCAAGTTCTCGTTCCCTTTCCACAAGCGATTCCCCCTCCAACTATCTGCATGCAGTATTTCTTATGAAAGAAAATAGTCACCCTCGGATGAAGATGACTTGTTAACTTATTTTTCGACTTCTTTTTGTTAGTATAGACCGAAAAGAGTCATTCTAGAACAATGGTTAGTTAGACGGAATAAGCGTATTTTGCTTGAATTTTTCTTTTTTCATGAAAACGTAAAGCGCTAAGAAAAGAAAAGCATTAAGTCCACGCAATATAGTTGCTGTTGTCATGGCCATGTCCATAGATGTGGTTTCAAGTAAATATACCCCAAACTGAGGAGCAATAAAAGCTACAAATGCTAATAACACATTGTAATGTGAGATGCATAAGCTTCGATTGTCTTCTTTTGTGACTTCTAGCAGTTGATTAAATAAAATCAAGACCGTGCCTGAGACGAAAAAACCGGACAACCCGTTCACAATTAATAAGTATACGAGATTGGTAGACAAAACGTTTAAAATGGGGGCAGTTGCCATTCCAACCGAGACAAGAATCATCATTTTCGCATTGCTATGCTTGTCTGCCATTCTTCCCCACCATTTAAAGCTGACAATTTGTGCGACTTGATTGGCAACAGCAAATAAGCTAATCCATAGACCTGTTGCCATGGCATATTTTATCTGGTAAATGCTAAAAAGTGACCAGGCCATTTGCCAGGCAAAATTAAAGAATAATCCACAAACTAAGAAATATAAAAATGGCTTGTGCTTATACACATGAAATCCGAGTCCTTTGCTTTTTGTGACAACTTTCTTTTCTAGCTTGGGCTCCTTATGTTTAAATAAATAATACACTTCCACTAAACCAAATAAAAAGGCCAGAAAAAATAATACTTGATATGGCAATGGATTGGAAGGATGAAAATACTGTAATGATAGTCCGATAATAAACGTTGAAATCATCCCTACAATTGTTAAAATACGATTGCGGTTACTAAAGAAATTACTTCTCCGTGACTCTGGAATCAAATCTCCGATAAAAGATTGCCAGCTTACGAGAGCAAACGAGCCTGGGAAATTCATTAAGCCAACTAGTATGACAAAAACCCAGCTTTTATAGTCACCTGGAATATATATGACAAATGTCATTAATATAAGAAATAATCTAGTAAAGAGAATGGATAAGGCGGTAAACTTCTTTTTCTCATTTAATCGCCCTAATAGGATAGAGCCTGCAACCATCGCAAACATACCGATAAATTGAGGAAGGGAATTCATAAGGCCGATCTGATAATTGCTTGCACCTAAGGCGCTGATAGCAAATAAAGTGAAGTAATTATTCGTAATGTTTGTGACGATCGTTGAAGCGATTCCATTTTGAATGCTAAGCTTTTCATTATACTCATATGAAGAAGGTTTCATACACTCAGCTTCTTTCTTTTTCCATTTTCACTATTCAAAAGTTATCATACTCCCAATCGGTTTCTCCCTGCAATAGGAATCTTTCGAATACCGAAAAAAGACACCCTGCAAGGTGTCTTTTGTGCTATTTTTTTAACATTTTTTCTAACACTTGTTGGACTTGGTAGCCTTGTTCGAATGTTACTATTTTAGCTTCTTTTCCTTCAATAGCATTAAGAATCTCCATAACAATATCATGCTGCTCGGTTCTTTCAATCGGCAGAACGGATGTCTGTTTATCTGGGGAACTCATACAAAGTTGGCTCCAATTTGTTAAATCAAGCGTCCCCTTCTCTCCAAACACTTTAAACGAGAGATGTTCCTTCTGGCCAATTCCGCTTACTCCGTTAAATAATACGGTTACGCCGTTTTGTAGCTTCATATGTGTGACAAATGCAGTTTCACACAAAGACTCGTTTTCAGGATAATCGACAAAAGATGTTACGTCATGTAGTTCACCTAGCATATCGTGAATCATGTGAATATAGTGTGGTGCAACTTCCCTTATAAAGCCGCCTTGCTCTCGGCTAGAAATCCAATTATTTTTCTGCCAGGCACGTGGCCACTCGGTAAAATGTAAATGAACCTCTACCCTTTTTACCTCTCCGATTTCCCCAGTTAACACTTTATCTTTAAATAATTGATATACATTTGTATACACCATTGGAAAATTCATCGCATGTGTAACCCGAGCTTCTCTTGCTGCTTCCATCATTTCGATGGCTTCATTTAATGAATTGGCTAAAGGCTTTTCACATAAAACATGCTTTTTTTGTTTTAAAACGTATAAAACAATTTCATGATGATATTTGGGAGGGACAGCAATATATACCAAATCAATCTCATTTTTCTGTAACATGTCTATATAATCCGTGTGGAGAGAAACGTCTTCCAATTCTTCTTTGAGCGCTTGTAATTTTTCAGCATTCTGATCACAAACAGCAACAAGCTCTACACCTGAATGGTACTGGAACTTTCGCAGTACACGTTCTCCAATTGCACCAATTCCAATCATCGCTACCTTTACTTCTTTTTTCATGTCGCCCCCCCATTCTTTAAACATTATATTCATTATAGCTTCTCTTTTTGATTTTTGAAATTTTGATTTTTCTTTCTATACGAGTAGACGATACAACAGGTTTGTCCTGTTACAAAAAAAGCGAACTTGAAGTCCGCTTCCTTTTTTATACATTATGTAAAACCATATACAACCTTTTATTTCTTTGTTCTCTCTCTTCCTCTGAAGAAAGATCGTATTTTTTTAACAAATGAAACACATCATTTAAGATGTCCTGAGTATGTTCATGGGTGAAAAATGCTTCAAAAGAAGAAATCATGTCTAAAGGTAAATACTCTTTTTGCGATTCGTATTTGTTTCGAACGTCTTCAACGGGATGATTAAGTTTGCATTTGTTTTCCAAAATAACTACCTCCAGTATTTATGCCTACTCTATAACATTTATCGTACAATTGGCAAGTTGTATGTTCATTCTTTGTGTGGAGATAATAGTCTGTATTAGTTCAAAAAGGAGCAGCTTATGAAGAACAGAATGGTATTTTTTCTTATCGGAATCCTGATACTTACCTTCGGTGTGTGCCTGATTATTCAAGCAGGTCTTGGTGCAGGGGCATGGGATGCACTGGCGATTGGAGAAGCACGTGTATTTGGCCTTAGCATGGGTACATGTGTATTAATTAATGGTATTATCCTAATTATTATTAATTCCATTCTTCAAAAGAAGAAGCCAGAATATTTAGCAGGTTTAACGATTTTATCGATTGGTTTATTAATTGACTTTTGGTTTTTTGTTTTATTTAATCACTATCATCCAGGTTCACTTTTATTGAAGGTCATCTCGCTTATTTTCGGGATTCTCATATTGGGTCTTGGAATATCGATTTATCTACAAGCCAAGCTACCATCAAGTCCCATGGATGTATTAATGGTTGCGATTCATGAGCGCTTTGGTTTGTCACTTGGGTTAGCGAGGGTGATCGCCGAGGGTTCAGCATTTATTCTTGCCCTTCTATTCAAGGGAGAAATTGGAGTAGGGACGATTATTGTCACGTTAACTCTCGGGTATGTGGTTCAGCATTTGCACCCATATTTTGAACAACTTTATAAGAAAAAAATGAGAGCTCACAGCTGATGAGTTCTCATTTTTTAGTTATGCCTCTTTTTCAACATATGGAAACGAAATAGTAACCGTCGTTCCCTCTCCTTCTTTACTCTCAAAGCTAATAGAACCATCATGATTTTCTATGATATTGTAGCTAGTCATCAACCCTAATCCTGTTCCTTTTTCCTTTGTAGAGTAGAAGGGTTCTCCAATAAGTTTGATCCGTTCATCTGGCATTCCACATCCGTTGTCATTGATATGTACACAAAGTACCTCTCCCCCTTCTTCAAGGTTCACCATGATTCGTCCCTTTTCCTCGATGGCGTCTAGGGCATTTTGTAACACGTTGTAGAATACTTGTTTTAGGGAGTTGCTATCGCCATTAATTTTTTTATTTGATTCTCCATTTTTTTGAAAAAGAATTTCCTTGTTGGCTAAAAATGCCTGTGGTGTGAAAATCTGAATCACCTGTTCTAAAAGTTCATTTACACAAATCGCTTCCTTCTTTCTTTCCGTTGGTTTTGCAAGAGATAGAAATTCAGAAAGAATGGATTCAATCCGACTGATTTCATTTAATATGATAGCTGAATAATGAGATGAAACCTCTGCCCCTGAGTTCAGTAACTGAATAAACCCTTTGATGGGGGTTAAAGGGTTACGAATTTCGTGGGCAACGGCAGCAGCCATTTGGCCCACAACAGCTAATTTTTCCGACTTTCTTAGGAGCTCGTCGGTCTCCTTCCTTTTTTGAATATTACGTGTGACGGTAATAAATTGCGACATGGAATGGCATTCATCATCAATGACTTTTTTTATAGCTGTTTCCATCCATATATACGAACCATTTTTCTTTTTTGCTCGAAAAGCAATCGTTTGTTCTTCTAGCGTAACGAAGTCTTGGTCCTCAGGATGAACGAGTTTCGGTGAATAACAGCCAATTAGTTCTTCAGGCTCGTAACCAAGCTCTCCTTTGATGGACGGACTAATATACAGAATGTGACCATGAGAGTCATGTAGACAAATAATATCAGAGCTGTTTTCTGCGAGCAGTCGATATTTTTGTTCGCTTTGTCTTAATCCCTCATAAACTTTAGTGAATTCAGTTAAATCATAAATTTGTGCGAGGAAGAACTTTTTCTTTGTTTTTTGGTCTCGGATCGTACAAACCTTTAATCTGCCTGTTTTGATTTGTCCATTTTTATGAATATAGCGCTTAACCATTTCGTATTCTTTGATAATCCCATTATGTAACCTTTGAAATTGACGAAAATCCTGTAGAAAATCATCGGGATGTGAAATACTTTCAATCGTTAGCGAATCACACTCTTCTTTGGTATAACCAAGAAACTGGAAAAATGCGTTGTTCATTTCAATGTATGTTAAATCAGGTTCTATGACCACCTGTGGGAGTGTCGATTGATGAAAAATGTCTCTGAACATCATTTCCCTCCTTTGTTTACTGTTTTTATCTATATCCAAATTTATCCTTTTGTAAAACTCGCCGCTGTATTTTTTTAGGTATGAATGCTACTATTTAGTTTAAAAAGGAGGAATCATGCATGACATACATAGATAAGAATGAAACACTAGATTTATTAACCGAGTTAGTCTCCATTCCAAGTCCTTCAGGCAACACAAATGATGTGATTACCTTTGTAGAGAAGTTTTTAGAGGAAATTGGAGTGGAAACAAAAAGAAATCGCAAAGGAGGCTTACTAGCTACAATTAAGGGGCGTGTAGATAGTCATCACAGAATGCTGACTGCACATGTGGACACATTAGGGGCAATGGTGAAGGAAATAAAGTCAAACGGTCGTTTGAAGATCGATTTAATTGGTGGCTTTCAATATAACACCATTGAGGGTGAGTATTGCCAAATTGAAACAAGTAGTGGAAAGAGATTTACGGGAACCATTTTAATGCGACAAACGTCTGTTCACGTTTACAAGGATGCAGGTAAAGCGGAAAGAAATCAAGAAAATATGGAAGTCCGAATAGATGAGGTTGTGAAAAATAAAGAGGAGGTTAAGAAACTAGGCATTGAGGTGGGAGATTTTGTATCCTTCGACCCTCGCGTGGAGCGAACAGAAAGTGGCTTTATCAAGTCACGGCATCTTGATGATAAAGCAAGTGTAGCTATTTTATTACAATTGATAAAAACGATTAAGCAACAATCGATTGAACTTCCATATACAACACATTTTCTCATATCTAATAATGAAGAAATCGGTTATGGTGGCAACTCCAATATCACACCCGAAACCATCGAGTATTTGGCAGTAGATATGGGTGCCATGGGCGATGGTCAATCAACAGATGAATATACGGTTTCGATTTGTGTAAAGGATGCAAGCGGTCCGTACCATTATGAACTTCGAAAACATTTGGTACGTTTAGCTGAAGAAAATAATATTGAATATAAGCTCGATATTTACCCATATTACGGTTCAGATGCTTCTGCTGCGATTCGGTCTGGGCACGATATCGTCCATGGGTTAATCGGGCCAGGCATCGATTCTTCTCATGCGTTTGAGCGTACTCATGAGTCTTCCATTGAGAATACTGGAAAGCTTTTGTATCATTATATTCAATCTCAAATGGTGCAATCATAAGTAGCAAGCTCTCACCTTCTTATCAGAATAGATGTCTACTAAATGAACATACTATCCTTTGAGGTGAGTCACTTGAAAGAAGAAGAGATGACAAGTAGTGAATCGGAAATAAGAAGAGCAAGCAAACGAGGTGCGGTTGAAGATATCATACATGTGGCATCAGCTGAAGATGGTCATGATCTGCGTGTCTCCAACCGGTTTGGAGCCAACTTAAAACAAGAAATCAACGATAGCGAAAACATGTAGTTTCAGAGCGAAATAGGCCTGTGAATAAATAAAAACCCGTCCACCCAGTTATGATGATCATGAACTATGTGGACAGGTTCTTTTGCTTTTACAGTTTTAAAAAGTAGTACGTGCTCCTAGGTAACGTGATTTCCAGTAAGTGTTGTTCATATCAGAAATCGTTACGCCTTGAGAAGAACTTGCATGGATAAACTGATTGTTCCCAAGATAAATACCTGCATGAGACGGACCTGCTTTATACGTTGTAAAGAAAACTAAGTCCCCTACTCTTGGTGCAGATACAGACTTGGTTGCTCCCCAAATGGTCTCCACTGTTCGAGGAATAGAAACGCCTACTTTTGCAAATACATAATTTAAATAACCGCTACAATCGAATCCAGATGGTGTGCTCCCGCCCCAAACATAAGGAACACCGATATACTTTTTAGATTCAGCAATTAAAGAATTAATCGTTGAAGTTGAAGTTGTTGTTGGCGCTGGTGCTGTCCCAGATAGTTTTAATACTTGTCCAACATACAATGTATTGGTTGTTAATTTGTTTAAAGATTTTAACTGATCAACAGTCATTCCATTTCTTGTTGAAATTCCCCAAAGTGTTTCACCAGCTTTTACTGTGTACGTAGATGAAGAAGTTGTTGTGTGTGTGTGTGGTGCAAGTAATGTTAATGTTTGTCCAACATATATGCTAGAAGTAGAAAGCTTGTTCCACTCCATAATTTGCGAGACTGATAGATTATTGTTTAATGCAATTCGATAGAGAGTATCTCCAGAAGAAACTTTATGTGTTTTTTCATGTGCACTCGCTGTAGCGTTGAAGGATGTGAAAAGTAAACCTGCTGTTACTGCGGCTGCAAATAGTTGTTTTTTCATGTATTCCCTCCTGTTAGCTCTTGCGTATTGTCAAAACTTTTATAGTAAATAGGTTATTAAATCCTATCTAAGAGGGCTTTATAAGCAAAAAAATTGCCACCCCCTGAATTCTAAGGATAATTGAGGTTACGACACTCTCAACAACCTAGAAAAGGAAGTGACAATTTGTACCCTCAAATTATAACCTATTTATTAACTTTTATAAACTATCAAGAACAACTCATTCGAACATTGCTTACTTTATTGATTGGTAAGAGTATGTTTGATAAGCCTACTGAACAGCCCGTAAATAAACCATATCGAAAACTTCAAGTGGACGACCTTCCGGTCATTGAAGTTCTGGAACAGCTTGATTATCGAGTTCTTCTTAGTGAATATCTAGAGAAGAACGGGAAACCACTTAAACCTGTTCAAAGGCGTAAGAATGCAAAAGTTTCCGTACCTAAAGCCATGAACTGTCCAAAGTGTGGTGCTCCATCGGATTATCTTTATGCCAACAATGGAGATAAAGGTCAGTATCAATGCAAGGTGTGTACAGAACTTTTCAGTGAAAAGAACCGTTACTCTAAGGAGGCCATCCTGAAGTGTCCTCATTGTTCCAAGACTCTCGAGAAAATAAAAGAAAGAAAAGATTTTCACGTGTTTAAGTGCAAGAACAATGACTGTTTTTATTATCAAAAGAAGCTCAATGGGATGACTTCAAAAGAAAAGAAAAGGTTCAAAAAGGACCCTCAAGCATTTAAATTGAGATACATTTTCCGTCAGTTTTATATCGATTTCCAGCCGTTATCCAAGGAATCACCAGAACTGCCGGCCGTGGACTTATCAAAGATTTATGCATCCCCACATACATTAGGATTGATCCTAACCTATCATGTAAACTATGGCCTTTCGGCCCGTAAAACAGCTGCGATTATGCAGGACGTACACGGAGTGATGATTTCACATCAGACTGTATTGAACTACGAAAATAGCGTAGCTTTATTACTTAAACCTTATGTGGATCACTATCCCTATGAACTTTCAGACCAATTCTGCGGTGATGAAACGTATATCAGAGTAAACGGTCGATGGCATTATTTATTTTTCTTTTTTGACGCCGTGAAAAAGATTATTCTTTCGTATCCGGTGTCGCCTAATCGAGACACAGCAACAGCCATTCGAGCAATTGATGAGGTCTTAATCAAGATGAAAGAGATTCCAGAAAATCTGACCTTTGTGGTAGACGGGAATCCAATCTATCTTTTAGCCCAACATTTCTTCGCTCAACATGGGATTTCATTCGATGTGAAGCAGGTCATTGGATTAACCAATGAGGACCCTGTTTCGACCGAATATAGACCACTGAAACAAATAATTGAGAGACTTAACCGCACCTTTAAGGGCAATTATCGCTCCACTCATGGATTCGGCTCTGAACATGGTTCCATTTCATACGTCACCTTATTTACGGCCTACTTTAACTTTTTGCGTCCGCATGCCGCCTTAGAAGGAAAAGTGCCCGTAGTGAATCCAGAACTCAAGGGGCTTCCAACAATGCCAGCACGTTGGACAAAGCTCATTGGATTAGCACAACAATGGATAGTAGAGCAAAGACAAGCCTAACTTTTTGTTTAGCTGAGCCCTTAAGCTAATTCAGCAATCGGCGGAGCGAACTCTTGACAAACCGAACTTGCCAATGGTTTAAAATGGAAACAACCAAGGGCTTATTTGGTATGCCTTCTTTTGTTCCCTTCGCCCTTGTTAAACAATCCTCAAACCATTGGCGTGTTTGTCAAGAGCGATTGCGGCGCATCTCCATCCAGTAAATAGGAGAGAAACTAACCCTTTAGGTAGTTTTCATAAATCTTTTGACACTACCGATTCTACCGTATTGTCAAAACTTTTATATTAAAAAAGTTAATAATCCTTGATATAAAGGGGTTTAAATGCAAAAAACTTGCCACCCCCATAGTTTTAGGATAAAAGTGAGGTTACGACACCGAACACTTAATCCCTAAAAGCTAGGAAGTGACAAGTTTGTACCCTCAATTATTAACTTATTTAATGGAATTTATCAAGTATCAAGATCAGGTAATTCGAACATTACTTACCCTGCTTATTGGGAAGGGCATGTTTGAAAAGCCTGAAGAAACTCCTGTAAATAAACCTTACCGTAAACTTCAGGTGGATGATCTTCCGATCATCGAAGCGCTCCAGAAACATGATTATCGTATTCTTCTTACAGAATATCTGGAGAAGAACGGTAAGCATTTAAAACCTGTTCAAAGGCGTTCTAATGTAAAGACAGCGGTGTCTACATCAATGAGTTGCCCAAAGTGCGGTGCTCCATCGGATTATCTCTATGCCAATAATGGAGGCAAAGGACAGTATCAATGTAAGGTGTGTACTTGTGTTTTTAACGAAAAGAGCCGCTATTTGAAAGAGGCTATTTTGAAGTGTCCTCATTGTTCTAAAACACTTGAGAAAGTCAAGGCGCGAAAAGACTTTGACGTGTATAAGTGCAAGAATAATGACTGTTCCTATTACCAAAGAAAACTGAATGGTATGTCTTCAAAAGAGAAGAAACAGTTTAAAAAGGACCCTCAAGCCTTTAAGATTAGATACATTTACCGACAGTTTCGAATTGATTTTCAGCCATTGTCTAAGTCTACTCCACAGAAGCCAAAGGTAGATTTATCAAGGTTATATGTTTCGCCACATACATTAGGGCTCATTTTAACCTACCATGTTAACTATGGCCTTTCGGCCCGTAAAACAGCAGCACTGATGAAAGATGTTCACGGGGTATCTATATCGCATCAAAGCATTTTAAATTACGAGAATGCAGTAGCCCTTACACTTAAGCCTTACGTAGATTACTACCCGTATGAACTTTCTGACCAGTTCTGCGGGGACGAAACCTATATCAGGGTGAACGGCCGTTGGCATTACTTGTTTTTCTTCTTTGATGCGGTGAAAAAGATTATTCTCTCTTACCCAGTGTCACCAAATCGGGATACAGCTACGGCGATCCGTGCGATTGATGATGTCTTAGTGAAGATGAAGGATATTCCTAAAGACCTTACGTTTGTGGTGGACGGCAATCCGATTTATCTTTTAGCTCAACACTTTTTTGCCCAACACGATATTCAGTTCGATATTAAGCAGGTTATCGGGCTTACCAATGAAGATCCTGTATCAACGGAGTATCGACCACTAAAGCAAGTAATTGAAAGACTCAATCGCACATTTAAGGGTAATTATCGCTCAACACACGGGTTCGGATCTGAACACGGCTCTGTTTCTTTCGTCACATTGTTTGTGGCTTACTTTAACTTTTTAAGGCCTCACTCTGCATTAGAAGGTAAGGTGCCCGTGCTTAATCCGGAGTTATCACAGCTCCCGAATATGCCAGCACGATGGTCTAAACTTATTGGTTTAGCACAAGAATGGATCATTGAGCAATCAGCCTAACTTTTTTGTTTAGCAGAGCCCTTGAGTAAATCAGCAATCGGCGAAGCGAACTCTTGACAAACCGAACTTGCCAATGGTTTAAAATGGAAAAAACCAAGGGCTATTTGGCATGCCTTCTTTTTGTCCCCTTCGCCCTTGATAAGGGAATCTCAAACCATTGGCGTGTTTGTCAAGAGCGATTGCGGGTACTTCCAATACAAAAAAGAGAGAAAAACAAACCCTCAGGTTACTTTTTCATAGAAGTTTTGACACTACCAGCTCTTGTTGTTACCTTAATGATAGTTGGTATTTTACTAGAAAGGTATAACTAATAATTGGAGGAAATGTTTTTTACAACCATGTATGGAATTATTAATATATCTTAGAAAAAAGAGCCTTTAATATTTCATGTATATTACAGCATGAAATCCACTGCTGCTTTTGTTTGTGATAGAAATATTACAGCTATATTACAAGATTGAAATTTTTCTGGAAAACTTTTTTAATTTTGGTCAATCTTACTATTAAAAATGGTTGCATGAATGATAATCAAGTTTCCAATAAAATAATTATTGAAATAATTTTCTGAAAACAAGTCTTGACATTATTAATAAATCACTAATAAGGGTTTTTAATTATGTTGCTGATATATTATAATGAAAGACAAATGATATTTAAAACAGTTACATAGAAAGGCTGATTCTGGTTGGAAACTTCAAATTTTATTAAGACAATTATTAAGGAGGATATAGAATCGGGAAAACATAAAGAGATTATTACCCGCTTCCCTCCTGAACCAAACGGATACTTACATATTGGTCATGCAAAATCAATTGTGATTAACTTTGGTTTAGCAGATGAGTTTAATGGACGTACAAATCTACGCTTTGATGATACTAACCCATTGAAAGAAGATCAAGAGTACGTTGATTCTATTAAGGAAGATGTAAAGTGGCTTGGTTTTGAATGGGAAGAGCTTCGATTTGCTTCAGACTACTTCGAAGAAATGTATGATAGAGCCGTATTATTAATTAATAAGGGACTTGCCTATGTGGATGATTTAACCGCAGATGAGATTCGGGAATATCGTGGAACTCTTACGGAGCCTGGGAAAGAAAGTCCATTTAGAACTCGCTCAATTGAAGAGAATCTTGATTTATTTGCTCGTATGCGTAAGGGTGAATTTGAGAACGGTCAGAAGGTGCTTCGTGCAAAAATTGACATGAGTTCACCTAATATTAACCTTCGCGATCCAGTTATTTATCGTGTTTCTCATGCAAGTCATCATAATACGGGTGACAAATGGTGTATCTACCCTATGTACGCTTTTGCACACCCGTTAGAGGATGCAATTGAAGGTGTAACCCACTCATTATGTACAACGGAGTTTGAGGATCAACGTCCGCTGTATAATTGGGTTGTTGAGCAATGTGAAATGGAGAGTCAGCCACAACAAATCGAGTTTGGTCGACTAGGGCTTACGAATACTGTAATGAGTAAGAGAAAACTAAAACAGCTTGTTGACGAAGGTTTTGTAGATGGTTGGGACGATCCTCGGATGCCAACGATATCTGGATTACGAAGAAAAGGTTATACTCCAGAAGCGATTCGTGAGTTTGTAAAAGAAACAGGTATTTCAAAAGGGTCAGGTGTGGTAGATTCTGCTATGCTTGAACATTTTGTTCGTGAAGATCTAAAGTTGAAAGCACCAAGAACGATGGGCGTACTTCGACCGTTAAAAGTTGTTATTACGAATTATCCTGAAGGCCAAGTAGAGATGCTTGATGCGGAGATCAATCCGGAGAATCCTGAAATGGGCATCAGACAAATCCCGTTCTCTAGAGAAATATATATTGAGCAAGATGACTTTATGGAAAATCCTCCAAGTAAATACTTCCGCCTCTTCCCTGGTAATGAAGTGAGACTTAAGCACGCTTACTTTATTAAATGTGAAGAAGTCATCAAGGATGAGGATGGCAATGTTGTTGAAATCCACTGTTCGTATGACCCGGAAACAAAGAGCGGAACGGGCTTTACGGGAAGAAAGGTTAAGGGTACTCTACATTGGGTGGAAGTATCACAAGCGATTCCAGCAGAATTCCGTTTGTATGAGCCTCTGATCTTAGACAACACGGCCGAGGATGAAGAAGAGTCAGAAAACAAAACATTCCTTGATAACGTTAATGAAAATTCATTGCAAAAAATTAACGGATTTATCGAACCAAATATGTCTGATATCAAGGCACATGATAAATACCAATTTTTCCGTCATGGCTATTTTAATGTAGATCCAAAGGATTCCAAGCCATCTCAAATTGTATTTAATCAGATCGTTTCGTTAAAGAGTTCTTTTAAATTATAAAAACATATGGTCAATCTGCTTTTGGGATTGACCATAAAAAAACTGTAAGGGAATATATCCCCTACAGTTTTTTATTGGCTTACTTCTTCATTGGCTGGTACTTCAGACTCTTCAGTTTCATCGGTTTCTATTTCAGTTTCTGTTTTTGTCTCAGCCTCAGCCTTGTTTGTATAGTCATATTCATTAGGATTTACTGGTGTAAAACCATCCGGTGTGTAGAAACGAAGCAAGTCTTTATTTACAATTACGTCAGATGTACGGAGCTTTTCTTCTGTTTGCTCCTTCATACGAGTGATCTCTTCTGTTTCCTCTATGCGCTCTCCAGTTGCTGTATTGTAGAGTCTACCATCAATATAAGTAACAGATTCGCTAATGAAGTTCCCATTACGGAATGGTACAACAGAATCATGCTGTGGTGAAAATAAATCAGTACCAAGCTGTACATATTCCTTCGTACTTACACCAAGTAAGTGTAGAACAGTTGGCATTAAGTCAATTTGGCCACCGTATTGATGCATGGTTCCACCTTCAACACCCGGAATGTGTATGAAAAGTGGTACTCTTTGAAGTTGTGCACTTTCAAATTCATTTACCTCTTTATCAAGAACAATCGACATGGCTTTATTATGGTTTTCTGAAATGCCATAATGGTCACCATACATAACGATCATTGAATTTTCATATAAACCACTTTCCTTCAGATACGTAAAAAATTCGCTTAAAGCTTCATCTAAATAACGTGCGGTTTGGAAATAGTTATCAACCGAAGTGTCTCCAGTTGTATGCTTTTCGATGGTTGCTTCCTCTTGATCCATTGGATACGGGAAGTGGTTCGATAAAGTAATAAATTTAGCATAGAAAGGCTGCGGTACTGATTCTAGCAATGAAACAGATTCCTCGAAGAACGGTTTATCTTTAAGGCCGTAGTTAAGGACATCTTCTTCTTTTGCATTGTAATAGCTTAAATCATAAAACTTATCGAAGCCCAGTCGTTTATAAATTTCATCACGGTTCCAGAATGTACGATTGTTACCATGGAACACCGCTGATGTATAACCTTGTTGTCCAAGAATAGCAGGTGCTGCTTGGTAAGTGTTACGTCCTCTTGTTGAGAATGCAGATCCTTGTGGTAATCCATATAATGAGTTTTCTAACATAAATTCAGCATCAGCTGTTTTCCCTTGACCAGTCTGATGGAAGAAATTATCAAAATAAAACGTATTGGAATCTCTTGTTAAAGAATTCATAAACGGAGTAACTTCTTGTCCGTTTAATTGGTAATCAATTAGGAAATTTTGAACAGACTCTAAATGAATATAGATCACGTTCTTCCCTTTTGCTACCCCAAATAGTTCTGGGTTTGGCTCAGCGTATAGCGCTCTTGTGAAGTTTTGCACTTCCGTAATATCGTCCGTGTCTGCCATTGCACGTTGAGCAGATACACCTGTGCTTTGAATCGCGTCATAAATGGTAAAGTTGTACATACCTAAATATTTAACAATATAATTACGGTCAAATGTTCTTGTTAATAGCTGAGGACGATCTGTCTCAGCAAGTCCAAGATTGACTGCGAAGAAACCAAGACCAGTAAGAAATACTAGAGCAAGTTGTCGTCCTTTTAATTTTCCAACCATCGGTGTTACTCGCTTAGTTAGTAACAGTGTAAACAAAATGATTGTGTCTAGGAAATACAATGAATCCGTTGGTCGAATTAAAGCTAAAATACTTCCTCCAAGATCTGATGCGTTACCTGTTTGAGTTAAGGTTGGCAACGTAATGAAATCGGAGAAAAAGCGGTAATACACAATATTAGCAAACAATAAGAAAGTAAGAAGGAAATTAACTGTCACTAGCATTTTTAGTGATCTTTTCCCTTTAAAAAATAAAGCAAGTCCTAGAAAAAGAATGGCAGAACTAATTGGGTTAATAAATAACAAAAACTTCTGTATTCCATTATCAAGATCTAAATTAAATTCAAATCGATATGCTCCGTAAGTCTTAATCCACAAAAGAATAATTGCCACAAAATAAAACTGTATGTGCGTTAATTTTTTGTTAAGCATATTTAATCACCTCTTCATCATTAAAACCTTAACTATAATAGCTCATTTTTAGTAATTTTCAATATCTTAAATAGTAGCGAGTAACAAACAATAGTGTACAACATAGTTATTAACAAATTGTGACGACTCTTGTCTTTTCTTAAAAAATATTTAATATTCTCTTTAAAAATGCCAATGATTTTTAGCATTCTGTTTACAAAAACAGATTATACCATAAAAAAAAGGAGTAAGGCACCCCTTACTCACAATTATTGTTGATCTTTTTGTAAATTTTTTGGAAGCGCTTTTCTCTCTCTTCCGTACGAAATATCGGATCCTCTACAAGCAGAGAGAGCAATTTTCTTCTTTTATCTGTGTCATTTACACTCTCTTGAATATAGGAGCGCTTTTCCATTAGGAACTCTACATAATCCTCATAATCTTTACTATAAATGGCCTCTAGATCTTTTTTTATTTTTTTCGATAAGCTGGGACTTGCACCAGAGGTCGTAACTGCAATGGCAAGCCGTCCTCTCCTAACGACAGAAGGTACGATTACGTTAGAAGAGGAATAATCATCAGCAAAGTTGATGAGTTGAGAGGGACTGACCCCTTTCCGTAGTTCACTACTTACATGTGGATCATTGGTGGCAGAGATAATATAGAAAGCATCCTCAATATCACTTAGTTCAAACGATTTTTGAATCCAATGAACTAATCCACTGTTTACGTAGGGAAAAATGGACTCCATGAGAGTGGGACTTATGATCGTAATGACTGCTTCTGATTGCAATAATCCTTCCAGTTTACGAGCAGCAATTCGTCCCCCGCCAATAATACATACCTTTTTGTATTTTAGATTTATAAAGACAGGATATAAGTTTTCCATTTCATCACCGTTTGCTTTTTAGGAATCAGACTTTTTTGCTAGAGATAATAGAAGCGACGGGATAGTTGCTTCTTTTGTTTGTTCTGCCCCTAGTATTTCGTGTGCTAGTAGTGCATTCATTGTTTGATTACCAAAGCAGTATATCTCTAGTTCTTTTAACATATCTGTTGTAAGAGAATCAGTTTTCTCAAGTGCTTTTATCAATATTGGTACAGAAGCGGAACTTGGAAAGATTACTGTATTAAGCTTAGAGTCGTCAAGCATACGCTTAAAAATAGGCAGATACGTTTCATCCACTTCTTTTATAGATGTTGTAAAGGTTTCAAAATTCCCAAAATTCAAGACGTTTTGACTAGTTTCTTCTATATTATTACTACTTCCAATGAGGAGGATAGTCCCTCCTTTTCTTAATTTCTCAGTTGGTTCAGCGAGCAGCCCTTTATTCAATAGTTGATTTACTGATTTCTGCGACATACCGTACAAATCAGCTTGGATTGAACGAATGTCTATTTTCTCTTCTATTAATATTTGAAAGAACTCTTCTACGCTCTCAGGTGAGGTAAATATAATGGAAGAATACATTGAGAGCTTAGATAGTATGAGACGATCTGGTGTTATTTTTACACGTTTCCATTTAGGAAATTCAATCACGTCAGCACCTTGTTCTTCTAATGCCTTTGCTAGATTACTCGTGTTCAGCCCTGTTCTTGGAAGCAATATCTGGCGACCAAATAATGGTTTTTTCTCAAACCAGCTGATTTTTTCTCTAAGAGAAGCGATATTTCCAACCAACGTAATGGCTGGATTCGTAAACTTTTCTTCCTCCACACGCTGAACGATCGTTTCAAGTGTACCTTCCAGTGTTTTTTGACGTCCAAATGTTCCCCACTGAATGAGCGTGACTGGTGTTGATGAGGGTTTCCCATGTGAAAGTAAATTCGTACATATATGCGAAAGATTGCCTACACCCATGTAAAAAGCAATTGTATCGATCCCTTTTGCAAGTCCTTCCCAGTTGAGTGTAGATTTCCCGTCCTTTGATTTATCATGAGCCGTAACAATGGCAAATGATTCTCCATATTCTCGGTGGGTTACTGGAATACCAGCATAGAGAGGGGCTGCAATTCCGGAAGTGATTCCTGGAATCAATTCAAACGAAAGACCATTTTTAGCTAAAGCCTCTGCTTCTTCACCTACGCGTCCGAACACTCCAGGGTCTCCACCCTTTAATCGAACGACGATTTTTCCTGCAGCTGTTTTCTCTACAAGTAGCTCGTTTATTTTTTCCTGCCTGAGGGTATGACGATCAGGAAGCTTCCCACAGTAGATAAACTCACAATTTGGCGGTGCAAAATCCAGAAGCTTTGGGTTTGCAAGTCGGTCATAAAGAATAACCTCCGCTCTTTGAATGGCTTCTAGGCCTTTTACTGTAATGAGTCCGATATCCCCTGGTCCTGCTCCAACTAAATATGCTTTTCCTGTTGTCATACAAACTTCCTCCCCTAGGCAAATGGGGGCGAAGTCGCCCCCATCCTTTATATTAGTAATAAAATGCGATTATCTTCAACTTCTACTTCATACGTTTTTACTTGTCCTTCGTCTGGTGCTTGGACCTTCCCATCATTCAAAGAGATTTTCCAGTCATAAAGTGGACAGTATACATAGCTTCCACTTACTAAGCCATCAGCCAAAGTGCCTCCTTTTGGATGAGGACTTTTGTTTTCAACCGCTTTAACTTCTCCAGTTGATAGTTTAAATAGGACTATTTCTTTTTCGCCAAGTCGGATCACTTTTCCTGCTTGATGTGCTAATGTTTGATAATTTCCGACATCAACCTTTGTTAATGTTTGTGGCATATCAATCACCAAAACCTTTCCTCTAATTTTACCCATCATTTTCGTCTTCGTAAATATTAAATTTCCACTTACGATACTAGACTAAAACTTCTGGAAATTCCTCTGTTTTGTAGTATTTTTCACGAATTTGTTGATTTTTCAGTGCTTCATTCCAAGGCTCTGTGTATCTAGTTAATGAACGATCCAGTTTCGCAGTTAATTCTTTTCTAACTTCAGCATTCTGCAGTACTTCTTTTACATGTTCTAGGCCCACACGTTCAATCCATGTTGATGTACGCTCTAGGTAATTGGCGGTCTCACGGTAGTACTGAATATAAGCACTAATCATATCCATTACGTCTTCTTCAGTCTTTAACGTGCAGAGTAGGTCACCGGCACGAAGATCGGTTCCTCCGTTACCGCCTACATACAATTCAAAACCGCCATCAATTCCGACAATTCCCATATCTTTAATTCCTGCTTCAGCACAGTTACGTGGACATCCTGATACGCCCATCTTAAATTTATGTGGAGTGTCTAAACGTTCAAATTTCTTCTCAAGGTCAATTCCTAGTTGCATGGTATCTTGTGTACCATAACGGCAGAATTGAGATCCTACACATGTTTTTACTGTACGTAATGTTTTTCCGTAGGCATAACCAGAAGGCATTCCTAGGTCTTCCCAAACATTTGTCAGATCTTCTTTTTTCACACCTAGTAATGCGATACGCTGTCCACCAGTAAGCTTAACAAGCGGTATATTGTATTTCTCGGTAACCTCAGCAATTTTCTTTAAGTCCTCAGCATTTGTTACACCACCGTACATTCTTGGAACAACAGAGTATGTGCCGTCTTTTTGAATGTTCGCGTGCATTTTCTCGTTAACAAGTCGAGAGTCACGTTCATCGTGGTATTCTTCAGGGTGAAGCATACCTAGATAGTAGTTAAGAGCAGGACGACATTTGCTGCAGCCTTCCTCGTTGTTCCAGCCAAGAACATTCATGACTTCTTTCGTACTCATCATGCCTTTTTCTTTAATTTCAGCAACTACCTCGTCACGGCTTAAAGTTGTACAACCACAGAGAGTCTTTTTATTAGCTTTTGTGGCATCAAATGAATCACCCAATGTATAAGCAAGAATTTCACCAACAATACCTTTACATCGACCGCAAGAACGACCTGCGTTTGTACAGCTAGATACTTGATCAACCGTTGTAAGCCCTTTTGTTTGAATGGCTTCCACTATGGTTCCCTTTGAGACGCCGTTACATCCACACACAATCTCTGTATCTGGCATAGAGTCAACGCTCATGTCTGCTTGACCCCCGCCACAGCAACCAGAGTCTAAGATACTTGCGCTTGTTTTCCCACTAACATCTTCTTTATCAACAAGCATGCGGAACAATTTTGTACTATCCTTTGTGTCACCGTATAGAACAATCCCCACTACTCGATTGTCTCTTATTAGTATTTTTTTATAAATGCCTTCAAATTCATTGTGTACTTTAATTGCTTTTGTTGATTTATCATCAATTATTTCACCCGCAGAATAAAGGTCAACATCAGAAACCTTCAGCTGGGTCCCTGTTACAGATCCTTCATATGGTGAAACCTCTAAACCGAGTATTCTCTGTGCTAAAACCTTCCCTTGTTCATAGAGAGGGGCGACCATTCCATACGTGATTTCTCTATGTTCTGCACATTCCCCAACCGCATATACATTAGGTGTATTTGTTTCCATCAAGTCATTGACAACAATCCCACGGTTTACATTAATGCCAGCTTCTTTTGCAAGCTGTGTATTTGGTTTAATTCCGACCGCCATAACGACTAGATCTGTTTCGATTTCTGTTCCGTCGCTAAATCGAAGACCTGTAACTCGGTCATCTCCAAGAATTACACTCGTTTGTTTTTCAAAAAGGAACTTCATCCCTTGCGCTTCAAGTTCTTCTTTCAGCATAATTGCAGCTGTCTCATCTAGCTGTCTTTCCATGAGGTGTGGCATCAAATGAACCACATGAACGTCCATTCCTAGGTCAATTAAACCTCTTGCAGCTTCTAGACCAAGAAGACCTCCACCGATAACTACCGCTTTTTTATGTGTACGAGCTACTTCCATCATATTTTCACAATCTTGAATATCACGGAAGCCCGTTACTCCTTGTTTATCCGCACCGGGTACCGGTAGGATGAAAGAGCTTGAACCTGTTGCAATAATTAGTTCATCGTAAGCAACGATTCTTCCCGTAGAAGAAACGACTGTCTTTAATTGTGGATTGATCTTTGCTACCGCTTCATTTGTATATAAAGTGATATTATTTTCACGGTACCATTCCCATTCATTTAGAAAGATCTCATCTACCGTTGTTTTTCCTTGCAATACATTTGATAATTGAATTCGGTTGTAGTTTGGATATGGTTCGTTTCCAAAGATTGTTATATGAAAAGCATCGGGCGTTAGTTTTAGAATTTCCTCGATTACTCTTACTCCTGCCATCCCGTTACCAATAAGAACTAAATGTTTTTTTTCCATTTTGTTTTGTCCTCCCCAGCCTGAGCTTTATGCTCGTTATTTCACAATCAATTTGATAGCTCTATTTTAACTTCTTTTATGTTGAAAACTTGTGAAGTTTGTCACACTTTCGTGAACTATGTGAATGTATTCACATTTTGTTCAAAGTTTTGAAGCTTTCAGAATGAAAAAAAGCTGGTGCATGATTGCACCAGCTTGAAAACTAATTATACTTCTTGTTTGACTTTAGGACTTCCAGTAAACAGGTATTCGTATTGCTTATAACGGACCGTGAATAGCTTAATTGGATCCTCAAAAGCAGTTGGATTTTGCTGAAGCTTTGCTAAAGATAGCTCAAATTGATTAATCTTTTCTACTAAGTCTTCTGCTGTGTGAGTTAACTCATCCTTAGGTTTTTGGAAGAACGATTCTAAATCTTTTTGTATGGCCATTGCAAAAAAATGATAAGGCGCAAAAAACTGTTTACTTACGTGTTTTGCTACTTCGGAATAATCTTCCGTTTCTACATAGCGCTTGTATTTTTGCTGCAGCATCGCTTTATTTTGACCGATGCCAGCCAAAAGCTTCCCTGCTCCCTTAAGCAACAATTGTGTTGGATTATGTTTTAACATAATGTTGATGTGCTCTAATTGAACACCACTTGTTAACCGTCCAGTGTCTCTTCTCCAGTCGTGAAGTAATTGATCATCTACAGGGAACTGGAATTTTTCAATTCCGTATAAGCCATTAAAGCTTGTAGCCATTTCATCTAAATAAGCACGAATCTGCTGTAGTTCCTCTTTTGTAAGACCAATCCATTTTTGAAGAGAAGAGTAGAGCTTTGGAAGGGTAGTGTTTTGTAAATATTCCTCCATGCGCCTATTCATTTCTTCGTTTAATTGAAGATGAATAGTAGCAAGATTGCTTTGATCGGTAATAGATTCTGCTGTTGATTTTAGAACACTTGGTATGTCAGCTTCTACTTCTGCTGAAAGCTCCTGCAAGATCGAAATATAATTCTGCTTCAGCCTTTCTCCAACTTCCTGTTCTAGATCACCAAGTTGCATGGAAGCTCCACTAACCTTAGCTAACATTTCCTTATTCCACTGAATCACATCGATTAATTTTTCTTCTTTATCAGCTCGTTTTGCTAGTAGATAGTGTAGTGTTTCTTTAATAAAGTAAAGCTCTTTTCTTGTTCTTCTTTCGTTGGATCTCTCACTGTTTACTTCGGCTAAAACATGACTCCAGTCCACCGCTTGAGAAGTCGTGTACGGATAAATCTCAGCATTAGGGAATATTGGATTCAGGTTTTTCTTGACGGTTTCCATATAATAAGAAACGCCAGTCTCTTCTTCAGCTACCTTTGGGATTGGAAGGATAAAAATGAACGTATGATCGTTAGCTTGTTGGTTCATTTGTCTTATCACATTCATTTCCATTTCGTTTAATGGATTTTCCTCATTTAAAACATAAATAATGCTATCAGCCATGTGTAAATTAACAGATAGTGAGCTTCTTTCTTGAACTGTTCCACGATACGGTGGAATGGACATTAATGAAGTGTTCTCCGCTTTTAACAGTTCAAAAGGTCCTTTAGAATGGATGTAATGATCAGTTGACCCGATTTCCGAAGGACTATCTACTTGTTTGGATTCAACGGAATTGACTTCTATTAATTCAGGTTCAGGCAAGTAGCTATATAATGCTAATTTGGAAGACAATTGGCTTACTTGTTCATGTCCAAGCACATCACTTAAAATCGTTGTTTGTAGCTTGCTTGTTCCTGTAAACAAAGTAATGGTGCTTTGCTTATTTTGTAAATTCTCCATAATCCATTTCAGCTTATTGCTTACTTGCATATCTTCTTCTTCAGCCCAAGTAACGATACTTGAGAACAATTGTTTAGTTTGGTGCACATCAATTAATCCATTTAATGAAGAATTTGTTAGTGCATGATTAGCCACCGAAACCGTATCTTCATCGATCGTACCTGGGAAAACTTCATTCCACGCCAGTACTGCACAAGCAGTATAGACAAAATGATTTGATTCTGCGAAACGCATCCAATTTTTTAGCAATAATGGAATGATTTCTTGAATCTCATTCAAGGTATACTTTCCACTTAAAAATAACTGAAAAGTTTTTAAGTATTGTTGAGATAGAAGCTTCCAGGATAACTGTTCAGGAAGCTCTGATTGTAGTAGTAATGAATTAAGCTCGCGTACCCAATTAAGTAGCTCTGATTGTTCTTCGTAATTTTCCCAAAGCTTAAAAACAATCTTCTCAAAACGAATACGATCAAGGCGTAACATGAATGATAAAAATGGAATATACTCTTCAGGTTTAAAAATGGTGGTTCGTTGTTCATCGCAATATTTTTTAATGATATCGATCCATTCTGGAGAGTTGGTGCGCATAAATTCTTTCATGGCAAGATGAATTGCATTAGCCCAATCTTCAATTTCTTCAAAGAAGAGACGGGCAAGTTCAGTGACTCCAGGATAATCAGGGTGGTTGTTAATGGTTTCGCTAATAATAGACGTGGCTTCATGGGTACGACCGTCTTTTACGTAAAGTCTAAATAGCTGTAAAGAAACTTCTGTATGAAGTACAATCGATTCTGTACTTACTCTTTTATAGATTTCCTCTGCAGTTGAGTATTGCTCTAACTCCAAGTAAGCATCTGCGATATTCTTTTTGGCCCATGGTGCTAACTCATTTTGAATACTTTCCCACTTAAAGATCGCTGCTTCAAAGTCTTTGTATAGGAAATACACTTCCCCTTGTGCGAATCGAATGGGTGTTAAGTCGGGAACGTCCTTTTGTTGCTCCCTATAATATGCTTCCCCTAGTGAACGTACGGGAAAATCCGTTTCTTGTTCAATTAGGGTTTGATAATATTTTTTCTGAACGAATTGCTTCTCTGATGTCATAATAATTCCTCCATATTTTTTCTCCCCATTCATTTTAATAACCGATAGAGTAAAATATGCTAAGATGCTATGTAACTCTTCATTGATTCTGTTTATTATAATATGATTCTACATAATTCGGAGAAAAATATCTTTTTATGTCGTAAAATGAACAAAAACACCTAGCTCAAAGGAACTAGATGTTATATCCAACTCAACCACGATGGTGGTTGTGTCTCACCCTTTGTAGTTGATGACGGTGTGGTAGAGGAGCTCGGTTCCGAGTGAGATATCCTCAATTGTTGAAAATTCCTTAGGATTATGGCTGATTCCGTCCTTGCATCTCACAAAAATCATGCCGTATTCGCAAACGTATGACATGGAAAGAGAATCGTGAAAAGGACCACTCATTAATTCAATTGGATTTAGGCCGATCACTTCACTTTGTTGCCTCATGATATTCATTAATCTTTCAGAGCAATACCTTGGTTCGCTATTGGTATCCTCCGAAATGGTATAGCGTAAACCATGAGTATCCGCTATTTCTTTGATTTGATTTCTTAGGTTAGCTTCAAGCACATGTCTTCGATTAATATCAATATCACGTAAATCGACAGTAAAGGTTACTTTCTCAGGGATTATATTTCGAGAGTCTGGGAATACTTGTAGACTTCCGACAGTTCCGACGGTTGGCGCATTTGGATCCTGGCTAGCCAGCTCGTTTAGTGCGACAATTACTTTCGCAGCACCAACTAGCGCGTCTTGTCGCATGGACATCGGAACGGATCCAGCATGACCGGCAAAACCTTCGAACTCAACAGAAAGCCAAAGTGGTCCAGATATACCTGTCACAATTCCAACAGGAACCCCCTTTGCTTCTAAAATAGGACCCTGTTCAATGTGAAGTTCTAAGAAGGCACCAATCACCCCTTCCTTATACTGTGAATCCTTAAATTTAGTTGGATCACAGCCGAATTCGATTAGTGCTTCTCTTCTTGATACTCCATTTTTGTCCTTCCTCGCAAGCTCTCCCTCTTCTAGCTTGCCAAGTATTCCTCTGACACCAAATAAACCTTTGTTAAATCGGCATCCTTCCTCATCACAAAAGGCAACTACTTCGATGGGAGTATCAGGGACTATGTTTTTTTCTATCATCGTTTGGATAACTTCTAGGGCACCCAATACGCCAATTACTCCATCAAATCTTCCTCCATAAGGCTGTGAGTCGATGTGAGAGCCTACCATTAATATAGGTGCATTAGAATTCTTCCCTTCTAGTCTACCAATTAAGTTTCCAAAATGGTCAATTCTTGCTTTTAAACCGGCATCCTCCATCCACCTTTTAACTGTCTCAACTGCTTGCTTATCTTCTGTAGAGAGTGCTAAGCGGCAAACACCTGTATCGGAAATCTTTCCAATCTCCGCTAGCTCATGTATTCTTTTTTCAAGTCGCTCTTTATTGATAGAAAGTGTTCGTAGTGTCATCTATATCCCTCCTTCCCCTTTAAATGGTTGAAACGTACGGAAGATTATGTGCCATAGCAACTCCTTCGTAAACGACCTTCCCATCAATGACATTTAACCCTTTAAATAATGACTTGTTTTCAGCAAATGCTATTTTATAGCCTTTGTCAGCTATTTCGATAATATATGGAACCGTGACATTTGTTAGCGCAATGGTTGACGTTCTTGGAACAGCCCCAGGCATATTTCCAACTGCATAATGGACGACACCATGCTTTATATAGGTTGGATCGGCATGGGTGGTCACATGTGTAGCCGTTTCAAAAATTCCTCCCTGGTCAATGGCCACATCAACAATGACAGAGCCTTCCTCCATGAGTCGAACCATTTCTTCTGTTACTAGTTTAGGAGCTTTCATGCCAGGAAGAAGAACCGCACCAATTACTAAGTCCGAATCCGCAACCGCTTGGGCGATCGTATATGGATTCGACATAAGTGTCGTTATAGATGAGCCAAAGATATCGTCTAATTCTCTTAATCTTGCTGCACTAACATCAAGGATCGATACCTTCGCACCAAGACCAATAGCAATTTTCGCTGCATTGGTTCCAACAACCCCTCCACCGATAATCGTAACCTTCCCACGATTTACACCAGGAACACCACCGAGGAGGATCCCTTTTCCACCCTTACTTTTTTCTAAATAGGTGGCCCCAATTTGAGCAGCCATTCTTCCTGCTACCTCGCTCATTGGTGTTAATAATGGCAAACTGCGATCGGGCAATTGAACAGTTTCATAGGAGATGGCGACTACCTTTTTCTGAATGAGTGCTTCTGTTAACGTAAAATTGGCAGCTAAGTGCAAATAGGTGAATAAAATTAATCCTTCATAAAAATAAGCATATTCACTTGGAATGGGTTCTTTTACTTTTATGACTATTTCGCATGCCCAAGCTTCAGCGGCCGTTTCAACAATACACGCTCCCGCTTCTATATACTCTTCATCAATGAAACCTGAAGCCAATCCGGCTCCCTTTTCTACGAAAACATGATGACCTTTTGTGCTTAATTGTAGGACGCCAGCAGGTGTAAGAGCAACGCGGTTCTCTTGGCTTTTGATCTCTTTTGGTACTCCGATTTTCATAGCATTCTTCCTTTCTAGTCATTTGGAAAACGCACGATGCTCTATGTTTATTTGACGAGCTCCTCTAGTTCAGACGTGACGGTTGTAAATAAGAAGTCGAGTTCTTCTTCTTTAATGGATAATGGGGGAGATAGGGTCAGAACGTTATTAAATCCAGCTACGGTTGCTCCGTTCTTCCCAATTATAAGTCCTTTTTTCTTACAGCCAGCAATCACTTGGTTCACCAAACCTACATCTAATGGTTCCTTAGTAGCTTTATCCTTTACGAGTTCAATTCCTATTAGTAACCCTTTTCCACGAACGTCCCCTACGAACGGATGGTTCAGTAATCTTGTATTTAATCTCTCTTTGAGTTGTTCTCCTAAATTTTTAGAACGATCAAATAGTTTCTCTGTTTCCATGATCTCTAGGTTTTTTAATGCAAGAGCACAAGCAGCCGGATTGCCACCGAATGTATTAACATGGCGGAAGTATTCGTATTCTTCACTACCTTTAAAAGCTTCATAGATTTCCTTTTTGACAGCTGTTGCTGATAATGGAAGATAGGCGCTTGTGATCCCCTTTGCCATCGTAACTATATCAGGCTGCACTCCATAATTCATGAAGCCGAATGCTTTCCCTGTACGACCAAATCCACATATTACTTCGTCAACAATTAATAGTGCTCCGTGTTTTTCACACGCTTCCTTCACGCCCATCATATAGTTATCAGGCGGAATGAGTATCCCTCCTCCGGTAATGATCGGCTCCATGATAACTCCAGCAATCGTTTCGCTAAGCTCCCATGTCATCACTCGCTCAATATCTTTGACAGAGTCGAGTTCTGAGGCTGGACTGTCCAATTGATCATTTGATCGATAAGAATCAGGTGGTGACACATGAACGAAACCAGGAGCTAGTGGTTCATATTTATACTTTCTCTGTGCCTGCCCCGTTGCAGCAAGAGACCCCATTGTGTTTCCATGGTAGGCTCGATAACGAGAAATGAATTTATATCGTGAGTGGTTCCCCATTTGCTGATGATATTGTCTTGCTATTTTAAATGCGGTTTCATTCGCTTCTGAACCGCTGTTCGAAAAAAAGATCACGTATTCGTCGCCCAAAAGTTCATTAAGCTTTTCAGCTAATTGAATCGCAGGGGTATGGCTTTGGGTGAGTGGGAAATAAGCCATTTTCTTTAGCTGCTCACACGCAGCATCAGCAAGCTCTGTCCGACCATATCCTACATTGACACACCAAAGGCCAGCCATTCCATCCAAAAAACGATTTCCTTCATGATCCGTTACCCAAGCGCCTTCTGCTTTTTCAGCAATCATCGTACCGTTTGGATTGTAAGGTTTCATGGAATGCCATACAAAGTCTTTATCTTTTGTTAGAAAATCTTCTCCTTGTTTCATTTGAGCCATCGCAAATTCCCCTTTCTCACCCAGTTATGTTTTTAATAGTCAAAACGGGATGTAATCATTTTCTTTTTTGTAAAGAAATTGACGCCATCCTTTCCATTTACATGTAAATCGCCATAAAAGGAGTCCTTCCAGCCAGAGAATGGGAAAAAGGCCATAGTTGCAGGTACACCAACATTGATTCCTAGCATGCCAGCGTCTGCTTCTTCTCGGAATTGACGAATAGCAGCTGCATCCTTTGTATAAATGGTTGCTCCATTACCGTATCGGGACTTGCTAATAAATGATAACGCTTCATCTAGATCTTTTGCCCGTAATAGGCTTAAAACTGGGGCAAATATTTCATCTTTTGCTATCTTCATATCAGGAGAAACATGGTCGAAAATCGTTGGTCCAAGAAAACTACCTTCCTTATGCAATTCCATCTCTGGTCGCCCGTCACGAACGAGAGTGGCCCCTTCTTTTACACCGATATCGATGTACTGTAACACCTTCTCGCGGTGAGAATCACGGATAACTGGTGTTAGTAATACTTCCTCATTCAGCCCATTTCCGATCAGTAATTCGTCTGCCTTCTGTTTAAGTGCAGCTACAAATTGTTCTCCATCCCCAACAACAACGACTGCACTACATGCCATACATCGTTGGCCTGCGCTTCCAAAAGCAGAGCTAATGATATGTGAAACTGCTTTTTCAATATTGGCATCAGGCATGACGACATGATGGTTTTTAGCACCGGATAATGCCTGCACTCTTTTTCCATGCGCAGCTGCACGCTCGTATACATACTTTGCAACCGGTTGTGACCCAACGAAGGAAATCGCCTTTACATCCTCATGTTCGATCAGCCCATTTACGACATCATGTGCACCATGAACAATATTGAGCACTCCTTTGGGAGCTCCGGCTTGAGTAAATAGCTCAACTAGTTCACTTGCTAAAAGAGGCGTTCGTTCCGACGGTTTTAGTACAAAGGTGTTTCCACAGGCGATCGCAAGTGGGAACATCCATAGGGGAACCATCATTGGGAAGTTAAAAGGTGTAATTCCACCGATTACCCCTAACGGATAGCGATACATTTCGGAATCAATATCTTCTGCAATATTAGATAAAGTTTCACCCATCATCAGCGTAGGAGCGCCCGCGGCAAACTCGACGCATTCAATTCCACGTTGAACCTCTCCATAGGCTTCCTTATACGCTTTGCCATTTTCTTTTACGACTAACCGGGCGAGCTTTTCATGATTTTCTGTTAATAAATAATGGTATTTATATAGAATCCTTGCTCTTTTTGGCACGGGAGTGTTTTTCCACGTTTGAAATGCAATGGTTGCTGCTTTTACTGCTTGATCAACGTCCTCTTTTGAAGAAAGGGGAACGGTTGCAATCAACTCTGAGGTTGCAGGATTAAGCACTTCCAATGAATCTGAACTATAAGACTCAACCCATTCTCCGTTAATATAGTTTTTCAACTTTACCGTATGCTTTTTGATTACTGTCATTCGTGCATCCCCCTTATAAATAAATAGTTATCTTCTAGTATTATTATCAAGGATATGCTCCCCTTGTGACATTAGACGTTTTGTGAAAAAAAGCTTGTGTTAAACTTTACATTTTGCCTTCTTTGGGGACTAACTGACGTCCTCCTTTCTCTTTCTTCAACTGGGAAGTAAGAAGGAATTCGTGAGACAAAATCATGAACTCAATGGCAAGCCTTTTTTCATGATGTAAAAAATCATCCCCAAGAAGCTTTTCTAATTTTTCAATACGATGGTAGAGCGTTTGACGAACGATAAATAAGCGCTTAGCGGTTTCCTGTTTGGACCCGTTACAGGCTAGATATGTTTTTAATGTTTCTAATAACTTTCCATTGTACATCTCGTCATAGGTTAGAACGGGTTCGAGATACTCCATGACAATTTCTTGTAGATTAACATGTTTATTTAATAACGAAATAAGGCGGAAAATATGCAGATCATCATAAAAATGACATTGAGAAGGTACGGTTAACCGGTCTTGGATGCGGATCGTTTCTAAGGAGGTTAAATAGCTTTCATGAACATGGGCTAATTGTGGGACAAATTTACCTATAGCAAGTACAAATGGGGTTGTTTGCTTAGACATTCTTAAATCTGATTTTTCTAATCGTTGAATCCCTTCCTTCATCCGGACCTTCCACGTTGAAGCGTTTCGTTCGTTAATGAAGATAAAAGTAATCGTATGCTTCTTCTCAATGGAAAAGAGTGTAAATCCTTGAGGTTCAAAAAAAGCACGAACGTATAAATTGAAATAGGTAATATCAAGCGTGGAAAAGTCTGAGATTGATTCTAACTTAAATTGACAAACAACTGCCCCCTTCGGCTTAATTTTGGGGAAATGATAGCCCAAATAGTCATGAATAGCATCTTCGCTATGTTCCCCATCGAGCCAAGCTGTAAGCCATTCAGATTCCTCAATCCTTTTTTTCTCTTCTACATATAGTTGTCTCAAAAGGAGCTGCGCCAGTGCGGTTGCGGTTCGATCGAGTATTAAGTGATCAAATTCTGTAAGAGTGCGGTTTTCCGCAAGAAGATATAATTCTGCATATGTATCTCCTAAAATATGAATGGGGATTTTTGTTATCGTTTGAGGGGCGAAATCGGCACCTTGATTAATCTCATCATGAATCAGTTGAATAAATTTCTTTTTTTCACTTGTTTTTACATCTGGTGAAAATTGCATTTCTTGATTGTTAAAGACAATCACTACTTGAATCTGTAAGTATTCCTTTGTAAACTGAAGGATTTCCTTTGTATGGCCGAACGTAAGTAGTTTTTTGTTTAGTTCCTGTGTGTAGCTTTCAAGCTCCGATATCATTTGATATTGTCGATTGATAAGGATGGAATGAATATCTTGTGTGATTTCAACGAACGGTACTTCATTGTGAAAAATGAGTAAGGGAAATTGGTGCAGGTTACAAAGATCAATCACTTCATTTGGTATATGCGTGGTGTATGTACCTAGTTCAATGCATAATCCGGAAGCATGTACTTCAATTAATTGCTCCACAACAGATAAAAATAACTCCTTGTTATCATGTAGTAAGGCACAAGTGGATAAAATAAATTCTCCTCCACGCAAAAGCTTGCGAATATTTGTTACCTCTACAATATGTACCCACTTGACTGGTCGAATAAGTCCCTCTTCACCTGCGAGAATCTCAATTTCTTCAAAATGTTTTCTTTGTAATAAATCTCCTACTGTAATATATGATTTCAAGAAACAGCCCCCTTCCCACTTCAATTGTAAAAACGTGAGTCACTCAGACATTGTCTGTGTGACTCGCGTTTGTGTTAAGCTCCTTTTTGCTGTTTTAGTTTTATGATCATTACAGAGAAATACTTACGCCCTTCAGCTGTAGCTACATGTAAGGTGACGGTTTCTTTTTCATCAGATTGTTCGTTCATAAAGTCAACAAAAGATCCGCTTAATGTTTCTGTGACACTTTTTATCGTAAATCCTTTTTGAATGAAAAAATCAATCTTATCTCTTTCCTGAAGATATTGTTGGTATTCGGACATAAGGTGTCCCCCTTTTATACTTGTGTGTTAATTGGCTCTGTGACAAGAACAGATTCTTTTCCTGCTTCTATATCCCAGTCACGTCCGACGGAGATACCGAGGTATTTTTCATCGCTAGGATCCACGAGCTCAGCTTGCTCATATTTTTGAAACCACCAATACTTGGCTAAGAAATAGTAAATAATGGCCCCTACCAAGAATCCAACAATAAAGGAGTACGTTGATAAATAGTATGCTGCTGCGCCTCCAATGATCCATGAAATCATTCCAGCAAGATTGACACCATTCATATATTTGAATTGCCCATCTGCCTCGTATAGGTCTGTCACGTTTACTCTTCTTTTACGAATCACATAATAATCGGTAAATAAAATACCAACGATGGCTGATAAAATCCCACCAATCACGAGTAGAGCTGGAACAATTACTCCAAATAAGCTCCATGGCTGAACAACAATTCCAATGACACCGGCGATGATTACTCCAACCCAGAACGGAACTTTCGGACCGCCAACATTGGAAAAAATCGTCGCCGCTGGAATAACATTTGCAGATGTATTGGTTGACCATTGTGCTAGAACGATCATAAGGAGAAGAATACCTAGAATAAAGCCAGTAGCTGCTTCCTGTAGAGCAACGACCGGATCATAATTTAATACAGCAATATAGGACACTGCACCGATAATGACCATAAACGTGTTTGTAATTGGCATGGCAATGATATTCCCAAAAATTTGAGCTTTGTTTCGTTTAAACCAATTTCTTTCGTTTTTTGGAGCCTTGATAAAACGAGATAAGGAAGGCATATCTGCGGCAAGAGTTGCCCAAAAGCCCATATTTGCCATAACAACAACCATAAATGCGGTTAAGGCAGCACCACCAGTAACCGGACTTTCCACCCAAGTCCAAACGTCTCTTCCTTGCTCAATCGCTTTGTCAGAAAGGGATGTATACATCCAGGCAGAGATAATAATGATGATCGGAGCGGCAAGGTCAGCGAACCGTTCAATTGCTTTAATTCCTAAGGCGGTGTTTACTAGTTGAACGGTAGCAAACAACACGAAGCAAATAAACCAATTATCAAATTGAAAAAGTGCATTTAGTATTCCGTTCATTGCAGTTGCACCAAAATACGTATTAATACCAAACCAACAAGCAGCGGTTACTCCACGAACGATGGAAGGGATATGAGTACCGATCGTTCCAAAAGGGGCTCTCATATAGACTGGGAAGGATAATCCATGTTCGATTCCGATGTCTCCAATTATTGTCATAAAGATTCCGATTGCGACTGAACCAATGATCGTTGCTACAATTACCCAGCCAAGAGGAAGACTCTGTACACCAGAGCCACCAATCGCAAATGCTGCTAAAACGACTGCCATCCCTACCCAAATAATTGAAAAACCTAATGATCCAATTTTCTTATCGCTGTGGGAAATGGGAAGTAAATCTGGAGACTTTAAATAACCACTACTTTTTTTCATTAAACCACTCCTTTTCTAGTTTTTAATATATAAAATTTTCTGATAATGGAATTATCAGAAAATTTATATCCCTTCCCATTTGCATTTTTTGATTTAAATTGGTACGGAATTGTTTTCCGTTTCAAGCGTTTTTCCGTACCTTGCTCGTTTAATGTATTTTCCTCCACCAATTGTTCCGACAAAAGCTTTGTCACGAATGACAAATTCTCCTCTAGAGAGAACCGACACGGGTTCACCAATTACCTCCATTCCTTCAAAGGCATTGTAATCAACCGCCATATGGTGCGTTTTTGCTGAGATCGTGCGCTCAACATTCGGGTCAAATATGACGATATCCGCATCTGTACCAACCGCAATAGTTCCCTTTTTCGGATAAAGACCAAAAAGCTTTGCAACCTTTGTAGATGTGATATCTACAAATTGGTTTAAAGAGATTCTTCCTTTTTTTACACCTTCAGAAAACAAGATGGATAATCGGTCTTCGATGATGGGACCTCCATTTGGAATTTTTGAAAAGTCACCCTTACCAAGACTTTTTTGGCCATCAAAATCAAAGGAGCATTGATCGGAACCTATCGTTTGCAGCTCACCTGTTTTGAGAGCATTCCATAATACATCTTGGTTCCATTTTTCACGCAATGGCGGTGACCACACGTATTTGGCTCCCTCGAAATTTGGTTTTTCAAGATAGGACTGATCAAGAACTAAGTATTGTGGACAGGTTTCTCCCCAAATATCAATACCTTTTGAACGAGCTTCTGCTATTTTCCTAGCTGCCTCTGCACAAGAAACATGCACGACGTACAGTTGTGAATCAGCTAGCCCTGTTAAAGTAGCCGCTCTTCCAGTTGCTTCCCCCTCGACCTCAGGTGGTCGGGTTAATGCATGGTAAATAGGGTCTGTCTGATTCAACTCAAGTGCTTTCTTTGTTAAGAAGTCAATCACATCCCCATTTTCGGCATGTACCATCACGAGTGCTCCATGCTCCTTCGCCGCTAATAAGGTACGGAATAAAGTCTCGTCATCCGCCTGAAATACATTTTTGTATGCCATAAACACTTTAAAGGATGTGATTCCCTCTTCCTTCATGATTGTTGGTAGCTCTTCTAGTACTTGGTCATTAATTTCACCGATCATTAGATGGAAGCTGTAGTCAATTACCGCTTTTTCTTTTGACTTATCGTGCCACACTTTGATGGAATTTTTTAATGGTTCCCCCTTATTGGTCAAACAAAAGTCGATAACGGTTGTCGTTCCACCAAAAGCTGCCGCGATTGTCCCTGTTTCGAAATCATCTTTTGTTACGGTGCCGCCAAATGGCATATCTAGATGTGTATGAGGATCGATTCCACCGGGAAACACGAATTTTCCTGTTGCATCAATCACTTCTGCGTCGTTCGAAGGGAGGTTATGACCGATTTGATGAATGGTTCCATTTTCAATGAGTATGTCAGCTTGATACGTATCTGTTGCTGTTACGACCGTTCCGTTTTTGATTACTTTTTTCAAGTCTGTTTCCTCCTTTAATGATCTATCTTTTTATAATGTCTGCATCACAAGCTATGGCACCTAGTGCTGCTTGCCTTTCGTTCCAAGTCATAGGTGGCAGCTCGTTTGGTAGTTCAACCATGTCAATTGCACCGTCAACAGGACAAACAATCGAGCATAAATTACAACCTACACAATCTTCTTCTCGTACTCGTAAGATACTTTCTCCATTTGCTCCTTTTAACATATCAATGCACTGGTGAGAAGTGTCCTCACACGCGATATGACATTTATTGCAATTGATACATACATCGTTATTAATTCTTGCAACGATTTTATAATTAAGGTCCAGATTTCCCCAATCAGAGTATTTTGGCACAGATTTCCCCACAATATCCATGACCGAAGCGATTCCTTTGTCATCTAAATAATTGTTTAAGCCTTCAATCATATCCTCAACAATTCGGAAGCCGTGATGCATGGCAGCTGTACACACTTGGACGCCTGTCGCTCCCATCAACAAAAATTCCACGGTATCTCTCCAGTTTGAGATTCCACCAATTCCAGAAATCGGAACATTAATATGGGGATTTCTCGCACATTCACCGACCATATTTAAAGCAATCGGCTTTACTGCGGGTCCGCAATATCCGCCGTGCGCTCCTTTACCAGCAACATGAGGAATGGTGTTCCAAGTATCAATATCGACACCAGCTAAGCTATTGATGGTATTGATCATACTGATGGCATCGGCACCACCCCTTGTTGCTGCCTCAGCTGTAACGGTGATATCGGTAATATTCGGCGTGAGCTTAACAATGACGGGTGTTTGGGCAACTTCCTTTACCCAATACGTTTGTTTTTCGACTAGCTCAGGTACTTGGCCAGAGGCTGATCCCATTCCTCTTTCTGCCATTCCGTGCGGGCAACCAAAATTGAGCTCTAACCCGTCTACACCTATTGCTTCTACCTTTTTGACAATCTCATGCCACTTTTCTTGTTTGGGCTCTACCATAAGAGAAGCAATGATTGCGTGATTGGGGAATTTCTTTTTGGTTTCCGCGATTTCCTTCAGATTCACCTCAAGTGGTCGATCGGTGATCAGTTCAATATTGTTAAAGCCTGCCACTCTTTGCCCATTAAAGCTTACAGCAGCAAATCGAGATGAAACATTCAGAATCGGTTCTCCAAGCGTTTTCCAAACAGCGCCACCCCAACCCGCCTCAAAGGCTCTCTGCACTTGGTATCCAGAGTTTGTCGGGGGAGCTGAAGCGAGCCAGAAAGGATTCGGGGATTGAATCCCTGCCAAGTTGATACGTAAATCTGCCATCATCATACCTCCTTGAATTGAGTAGCCCTTGATTAGGCGGTTTCAGATACGGTTTTGTTAATCATTTGGTGGATGGCGTGTGCAGTTTTCTTTCCTTGTTGTGCTGCGGAAACAACCATCGCTTCTCCTTGACCTTTTCCGAAAATAACATCTCCACAAGCAAATACTTTTTTGTTGGAGGTTTGGTATGTGTTTTCGTTAATAGTAACGACTCCACCATCATGCTCGAGGTTCATCTCCTCGATGAGATTTACGTATCTAGACTGGCCAATCGCTTTTATAACAGCATCCACTTCTAATTGAAATTCAGATCCTTTTACCGGAACAGGCTTCCTTCGACCATCCTCACCTGCTTCGGTTAGTTCCATCTTAATACATTCGATGGCTTTTACATTCCCAAGCTCATCTCCGATAATTCTGACGGGTGCGGTTAACCATCTGAACTCGACTCCATCCTGCTTAGCAAATTCATATTCAAAGTCATACGCAGTCATTTCCTCGAGAGTTCTTCTGTATAAGATCTTTACATTTTCAGCTCCGAGTCGAACAGAACAAGTCGCGCCGTCAATTGCCGTATTACCGGCGCCGATAACAACGACTTTTTTTCCAAGGAACTCATTAGTAATAGGACTTGTTTTCGTTTGTTTTACAAACTCAATCGCATCATATACTCCTTGTAAATCTTCACCCTCAATTCCTATATTAGGAACACTAGACATGCCAATCGCTAAAATAACCACATCATAGTTTTCTAGAATTTCTTGGACAGAGATGTCGATGCCAACCTTTGTGTTTGTCTTAATTTTCACATCGACACTTTCCACTTGTTCGACTTCCCAGAACGATACTTCCTTTGGCAGTCGGAACGAGACAATACCGTACGTATTCAATCCGCCAGCATGTTCAGCTGCTTCAAAAATGGTAACGTCATAGCCGAGGATACCGAGCTCTCTCGCAGCAGATAGTCCGGCAGGTCCACCACCGATTATGGCAACCCTAGTACCGTTTTTCTTACCAGCTTTAAAAAGAATTTGATTATTTTTCATAGCCCAATCGGTAGCATATCGTTGTAGGTTTCCAATCATAATTGGTTTAGTAGAATGGTTGAGTACACATGAGCCTTCACATAATTCTTCTGTTGGGCAGACACGGGAGCAGCTTGCGCCAATTGGATTGGCTGACATGATGGTGGTTGCGGAACCTTTTATATTTCCTGAGGCTATTTTTTTAATGAAGGTTGGGATATCAATCCCTGTTGGACAGGCTGTAATACAAGGTGCATCATAGCAATAAAGGCAGCGATTTGCTTCCTCTACCGCCTCTCGATTGGAAAGTCCGGGATGGACCTCCTGAAAGTTAGCAGCTATATGATCGTAGGAAATTCTCGATTGTTTTACCGTACTCAAATGTAAATACCCCCTCTAAGCTTTTTGTTTTTTTCTTGCTATCTAAATTGAGGTCATTTTCTCATACGTTTCCGGACGTCGATCACGGTAAAACTGCCAAACATCTCTTACTTCTCGAATCATTTTTTTATCCATTACTCCAATGATTACTTCATCTTTGTCTCGGCTACCCATGGCCACAAAGCTTCCTCTTGGATCAACGAGGTACGACTGGCCATAAAATTCGCCCATATTCCATGGACCTTCATAGCCAACCCGATTGATAGCGGCCACGTAATAACCGTTGGCAACTGCATGGGCAGGTTGCTCAAGCTTCCACAAGTATTCGGAGGTTCCAGAAACTGTGGCGGAAGGGTTAAACACAATCTCTGCTCCATTAAGTCCTAGTACTCGAGCACCTTCTGGAAAATGTCGGTCATAACAAATGTACACTCCGATTTTTGCAAATGCGGTATCAAATACGGGGTATCCTAAGTTTCCAGGCTTGAAATAGTATTTTTCCCAGAAGCCATAACCCTGATCACCTACAGCCACATGCGGGATATGGTGTTTGCGGTATTTTCCTAAATAAGCACCGTCCGCATCAATGACAGCTGCCGTATTATAATAAGTGGCAATGCCCTCACGCTCATAGATTGGAAGAATAATTACGACTCCCAGTTCCTTCGCAAGTTCCTGAAATAGCTTTGTTGTGGGACCATTAGGAATTTCCTCTGCCGCATCATACCATTTTGTATTTTGCTCAGAACAAAAGTAGGGTCCGTAAAAGATTTCTTGTAAACAAACAATTTGTGCCCCTTTTTCCTTTGCTTCACGAACGAGAGTGATATGTTTTTCGATGGCTTTTTGTTTATGAACCTCAACGGGCTCTTTTCCATCCACGTCGTTGCTTGCCTGAATTAAACCAATGGTTACTTGATCTGCCATTCTCTTTATTCCCCCTAATCCCAAAAATACTTTTCTATTTTTCTTGAAATATAAAAACTAATAGCATAGGAGCATGGATTCTTCATGTACATCTTGTACATTATATTTCTTGTAAATGGACAGTATCCCTCCTATTTTTATACTGAATGCAGAAAAATCTAAACTTTTAATTAATTTTACAATTGCTTGTTTTCCATCGCATGATACATTATGTAAAATCCTTCTAGCCAATAGCTAGTCACTTTGTTAATTTTGACTGGAGTATGTGAGATATTTTGACGAGTTGTTCTATAAAGGTAGTAGAGAATATTTTTTACAAGAAGAGTATTTGTCATAGTGGAATATGTTGTGTGAAATTATGTAACAAAAATTGAATTAAGCCCATTATAATACTTACAACCTAGTGACTGAGAACTATTTTGTTAGATATCATTACGTCCTTTTTATTATCATATAAAAAACCACTTCCTTTTGAAGAAGTGGTTTTGAAACTGTCCATCTCAGGCAGACAAATACCTGTGATTTGTCCACGAAGGGTGTCTGTCACCAGCTTAGCGGTTGCGAGAGCTTTGGCGAGGGTGGACACGATTTTGACTTTATTAAAGTTTAGGCCCAGTTGGACTGACGTTTGGGCGATTTCTGGGCGCAACCCAGAAAGAACGGTATTCACACCGATTAAGTCAAGTGCTTCTATTAGCTGAAATAACTTGTGGGCAACCATTGTGTCGATCATTACGACCCCAGAAAGGTCAATAAACAACACGGTTATTCCTTTTGAGGAACATTGCAACAAAGTATTCTCTATAATAAACCTGGATCGATTTGTATCAATTTCCCCAGTTAATGGTAATAATGCAGCGTTATTATCGATAGCGATAACGGGAGAGGCTAATTCATTTATTAATTCCTGCTGTGCACGCAGGCGGCTCTCAGTATATTCATTTAATTCCTCAACAAATCGTAGCATCACAAGCTTAAAGGCTTTAATAATCATACGATTCCATACATTTATTGAGTGTCGGTCATATGTCCCCTCATGGATGGTCGCAAACTCTTGAAGAAAATCTAGATACTGGTCTTGTACTCTAAAAAACTCTCGTAATGTAAAATGGTTAGGAGTTTGGAAATGTGGTTCATCCTTAACAATTTCTAGTATCCAATTTTGTATGTCTTGTGTGAATTGCTCTTCATCTTTAATAAATATTTCGCAAAGCTGTAAGTGAAAACGATAGTTTTGCTGTTTTAAGTTTTCAATGACTTCAGGATCCTTGGAAGAATACACTCCGGCAGGATCACTCTTATCCAAGGAAGCATACCAGTCTTCTGTTAGCTGCCAAGATTTATCAAGTAAAAACTTATGTAGCTCTTTATTTCTATGCATTCATTTTCCCCCTATGTAATCGCGATCGTAGCAACATAAATATGATGCTACATTTATAACCACACTCGCATGTTTTCAACTCGTTTTGTGATTTGGTTCTCATCTAATCGCTCTAAAAAAGGAATCATGTATTTCCTTGATAATCCGAGTATTTCTTTTGCTTTCCCTACATCAAACTCTATATTCGTTTCAGCTTTAAGCCTATTCACTGCTTCTGTAAAAACCTCTCCATGATAGTAATAGGATTCGTCAAGAGAAATAATCATTTCTCGTTCGATCCAATATCTTTTAACGTCCTCGACTAAGGCGTCTGGAATTCCCGCTCCTTTAATATATTCCTGTAAATATTTTACTTGAAGACCATCTCTTTTTAAATCATTTAATAGGTTGTCTGTTCGTTTCATCCAACTAGGCGGAACATGAGGAGTAAAAGAGGATAAGGAAACAAATTGTCCCTTTCTCTGAAACAGATTCGTAGCAGACCCTTGTTCAATTACATATTCGACTAACGACTTCGGATACCATTTTTGTAAGCCTTGTAGGAGCTCGGCTTTATTGACCCCATTGCGTAGTGGGAACTGGTTATGGTAGTCATTTAAACGATCGAACAATTCTTCCTCAACATCCTTAATGATGGCTTGTAGGGTGTATTCCTTGCTAGAGTAGTGGATAAATTCTTCCCCAGCAAGAGCAAGAGAAACTTCCTCCTGATCGAGAGAGGTCCGCTTAATGAGTTCATCGATGGACAAACTCTTGGCCTCGATTAACGCGGCAGTTAAGCGTTCGGCCGGTGACCCTTCTTTCTTTTTCGCCAACTCTTCAATCGTTTGATGTCCGAAACGGTACTTCTCACCTTTAGGATCGATAACCCAGCCCCCGCCGATCGTTTCCTGTGGGCTAGGTCTGCGTAAAATAAAACGATCTCCACGCTTTGTGACGATTTCCTCCTCGAGTCTTAATTGACAAAGGATTTCCCCACTTTCAGCTTTCAGTTCATTACGGTCAAAAAATACAATTCTTCCCATCACTTCGGCCGTTCCGATATGACATTTAATCGGCATTCTTTGCTTTACCAGATATTCAAGGTCCTCTACCATGTGGATGGCAACGTCAACTGTACGAGTGATATTAAAATGCTCGGAGGAAACAAGTACATCGCCGCGTTCAATTTCCTCTTTAGATACGTTTGATAAATTAATCGCTACTCTTTGACCAGCGAACGCTTGTTTAGCTGGTTCGTGGTGAACCTGAAGCTGCCTTGCTCTAACTTCAATTCCTCGAGGCATAATCGTAAGAAGTTGACCTTCCTCAACCGCCCCTTCATACAGGGTCCCTCTTACAACCGTTCCCTGTCCTTTTACGGTGAATACTTGGTCGATTGGCAAGCGAAATGGTCCCTTTGTATCACGAACGTCTTGCTGTTCTAGCGTTTTTATAATTTGTAATTTAAGTTCGTCAATTCCTTTATGTGAAAGGCTGTCAACAAGGACGTAAGGAGAGTTTTCAAAGACCGTACCGTTTAATTCTTCATAAATATCATCTTTTACTAATTCTGAAAATTCCTCATCGACCTTGTCCATTTTTGTAATCGCAACAATACCTGAATGTATTCCTAAAAATCCGAGTATTTCAAGATGCTCCTTTGTTTGTGGCATAACTCCTTCATCTGCTGCGACGACAAGAACGACCAAATCGATACCTGCCACCCCAGCAATCATTTGCCTAATAAATCGCTCATGTCCCGGAACGTCAATTACTGATATTTGTATATTTTCACTCTCATATAAGGGGGCGAACCCTAGTTCTATCGAAATTTGTCGTTCTTTTTCTTCTTTTAAACGATCGGTATCAACATTGGTCAGTGCCTTCGTGAGTGTTGTTTTTCCGTGGTCAATATGACCAGCCATGCCTATTGTAAAATATCGTTTTTCCATGTTTGCACCTACTTTAATGTTCTCCACTCTTTTACTTTATCTTTAAAATGTTAATTGCTCAACTTTTTTGGTGTATGGTTACCTGCCGTTTCCCATTATGATATGGAATAAAACTGTAATGGAATTGTAATAGAATTGTAATAGAATTGTAATAGAATGATTCCAATGCTCACCTTGGATAAGCTGAACATTCATACCAATTATTACTATTTTATTCCTCTAATAATCTAAAAACCAGGAGTAAAGTAATTTACTCCTGGTTTTGGTTAATTAATAAATTGAAAGTGAGTAGTACTTCCACTCTGGCTAGCAACAACCTCTAGTCGCACATCAATTCGTTCCTTTAGCTCAGGTACGTGTGATATGATCCCAACTAGTCGTCCGCTACTTTGAATGTCAATGAGTGCCTCAATCGCTTGGTCAAGTGATTCTGGGTCCAACGTACCAAAGCCTTCATCAATAAACATCGTCTCTAGGGAAACACCACCCGCATAATTCTGGACAACATCAGCTAGTCCAAGTGCTAAAGAAAGTGAGGCTTTAAAGCTCTCTCCACCAGATAATGTTTTTACGTGACGTTCTTGACCCGTATATGAATCAATGACGAGGAGCTCAAGTCCGCTTTGTGTGTTCCCTTTTGATTTATCCATTTTTCGAAGAAGTTGGAATCTTCCACTCGTCATTTTTTGCAATCGTCCATTCGCTTCTCTTAAGATGTCGTCTAAAAAAGAACCAAGTACATATCTCTCAAATGTGATTCGTAGATTATTGTTGCCTTTTGAAATATCGGCAAGATTACCAATTATTTTGTACTGTTCTTCCATTTGCTTCATTTCTTTGTTCAAGGAATAAATCGTTTCTAATATCTGTTCGTTTTCTCGCTTTTTAAAGCTTAAGTCACTCTTTTGATCATCAATCTCTTTAATTTCCTGAGTCATTTTATCAATGAGGTCAGTTAATTCTTGAAGATGGGGCATGGGTACATCCTTTAATTGTCCTTCTAATTCTGTGTAGCGATCGGTTGCTGAGCGAAGTGACTCACGATAGTGTGTAATCTCTGTTTCCATTTGTTGAAGTTCCACTTCGGAGCGCTTTGCTGTTTCATATTGCTTATAGTTTTGAAAGCCTTGTTGTTCTAGTTTTTCCTTAAACACTTCTCGCTCCACTTGAAGCTCGTCCTGTTTCGTCTTCTTTGACTGATGGACTGACTGAAGCTGTCCTTCAATCGTGGAAAGGGAAACTTTAGAATTTTGTAGTGCTATTTGTGCCTGTTCAAGCTTGGTGTTGAGTTCGTGTAACTGGCTTTGCTGACGGATTACTTCTAGGTCGAACATATCAACTGAACGAAGTGCTTCAGGAATTGTTTCTTGAAGTCTAGTAAAATGGCTGTTTTTTTCAACGAACGAGAGTCTAGCTTCCTGGTAGGATTCGTCTAGCTCTTTGGCCTTCAGTGTCCATTCCGCCTTTGCTGTTTCTAGTTTCTTTAGGCCCTCCACAATTGTATCCAGCTGTTCAAGACCTGTTTGTAATTTTAGTTGCTCCGCCTCGACATCACTTTTCTTACTTAAAACGGTCTCTTTGAAAGTAGATAGTTCCTCAATTGAAAAATCAGGCTTACTCGCTTGTAAAGACTCTAGTGTTTGAGAGACTAATAGTGTGGAGGCTTCCACGCTCGATTGTAACTTGTAACTTTGTGACTGTCCTTCGTTTCTCTCTTTCTCTAATACTTCAAGCTGTTGTTTCGCAGCTTTCAAATCGGCTTCATTTGGAATGGTTTTATCTTCCAGATGAGTCGGTTTTGGATGGTGTTCTGACCCGCAAACTGGACAAGGAGCACCGTTTTGAAGCTTACTGGCTAGTATAGAAGCTTGTCCATGCATCCAGCTGTTTTCTAGTTCTTCCACGAGAGATTTGGAATCCAAGTAGCGTGCAATTGTTCGCTCAAACTCCGCTTGTTTTCGATTGTATTTCTCTTCTAAAGTTAACAGGTTTTCCCTCTGTTTTTCTAGCGAAGAAATTAGATCTGCTTCACGCTTTAACTCTTCAAGGAGGTTTTTGTTTTCTAGAAAAACAAGTTTGCTTGCATCTATTTCTTCTTTTTTCTGGGCGTATAATTTAAGACGATGTTCAATTTCTGTTCCCTTTTTTTCCGCTACTGTCTTGTCCTCTTCCAGTTTTTTACATTGTAGTTGAAGGTCGCGGATTTCAGCTTCAAGTTTCGCATAAGAGTGTACATCGTCCTTTAAGGATCTCAGTTTGTGTATTCCTTCCTCTAATGCTCTTCTTTGAGGTTCTTTTTCCTTTTCGGCTTGCCATGCTTCTTCAAGTTTTTGCCCTTGAACCAACAATGCCTTTTGCTTTTCTTCCAAGTCATTCGCTTGAGTTTCGTAAGCGGTTAGTTCTTTTTTTAACCTAGAACATAGTTGCTCTTGCTGTAGCAAGAATATCGCTTTTTTTCCTAATTCTACGTCATGCCTTTTTTTCTCAAACATTTCCTTTTGGCTTTCAAGGCGCAGCTTGTTCTGAAGGGCATTTTCCTTTGCTTCGAACTGTTTTATAACGATTTCTGCCTCATAAAGCTTTTTTTGCTCTACTTGACGCTGTTGATTTTTTTCCGATATTTCTTTTTCAAATAACGAGATTTGCTCTGTCATTGCTTGAATTTCTTCTATTAATGCCGGTACAATAACAAGATCATTTGTACTGCCCGCTTCCATATACTCTTTTAAATCCTCTGTAAACAAGGCGTGTATTTTTCGAATCGCAAGGTTACGGTCTGCAAGCTGTTTTTCTACAGCTGCTTTTAAAGAAGCGGCTTCTTCTTTTAGCTTTTCCTCAATTTTCTTATACAGCTGAGTATGGAATAAGCGTTGCAGGATGGCTTCTTTTTCTTTGCTATCAGAGGTTAATAACTTTCTAAATTCCCCTTGTGGGATCATAATAATTTGGCGGAATTGATTGCTGTCAATCAGCATGATTTGTTTTATTTTTTCATCCACATCACGAACATTAGATGCGACGATTTGCTTCGTTCCATCCTCATCGTATACATACAGCTCAGCTTTTGCGCCAATTGAGGTAACCCCATCACCCCGTGCCTTTTTCTTTTCTTGTTGAGGAGAACGACTAATCTCATACGTTTTGCCTCGAAGAAGAAATTCCAATGATACCTCTGTTAATGTATCGTTGTCGGCAAATTGGCTACGAAGCTCTGGACCATTTCGATCTTCCCCACTCGCTTTTCCATAGATGGCATAGCTAATTCCGTCAAAAATGGTTGTTTTTCCTGCCCCTGTTTTCCCAGAGATGACAAACATCGTTCTGTTTCCAAGCTCGGAAAAGTCAATCACCTCTGTACGAGAGTATGGGCCAAATGCCTGCATGGTTAGCTTCAAAGGTCTCATTTTATAGTTCCTCCTTTAAGACACTCTCGATGACCCCTGTCATAATCCTTTTCTTTTCAGGCGAGAATTCTTCTGAAGTCATTTCTTTATAAAACTGTTCAAATAGATCAAGTTCCGATTTCCTTTCCTGACCGATCACATTGAGTAATTTCTTTTCCTTCATATCCTTTAACACGGTCTGTCTTTCTAAATGAAGGACATTTGGATAGACATGACGAAGCTTTCCGATCGGATCAAGTAATGCCCCTTCGTCTAGTAACGTAATACTCAAATAATCATCGACCTTTTGTTTTTCGTAAAAGCTCGTATCCAAAAGTTCATCTAAGTATCCAACGAGTTCACGCATGTCCTGTTTGGGTGTTAAGGAACGGTAACGAATGGTAAAATCACCTTTTTCATCCATCTCTACGATCTGAATGGATTTCTTCTGCTTCGCTTCTGAGAAGGAATATTTTAATAGAGATCCAGAATAGAAGATTTTATCATGTTTAATAGCATCAGGACTGTGCAAATGACCTAAGGCTGTATAATGGAAAGGAGTAAATAAATCCTGTGAGACACAACCGGATCCTCCTACAGATAAGGACCGTTCAGAATCCGATGACTCTCCTCCTAAGACGAAGGCATGTCCGACGAATACATTTGGTGTGTTCGGGTCTAACTGCTCTTCTATTTTTCCAATGATCCTCTTCATTGCTTCCTGATGACTATGAATGCTTTCCTCATTTAATAATTGGCGAATAATTCCAGGTTCTGAATAGGGGACACAGTAAAAGTTCACCCCATTTATTTGTACAGGTTGAAAGTTTGCTTCAGGTTTCCCTGTTAAGTATAATTGACTATTTCGATACCAGGAGGTTCCAAAGGATAAACGTTCGGCACTATCATGATTCCCGGCGATGGCCACGATGGGAATATTTAGACCTACATTCATTTCGAACAATACTTGGTCGAGCAGTTCAACCGCTTCAGTTGGTGGAACAGAACGATCGTATAGGTCTCCTGCAATGACAACCGCATCGGGCTGCTCCTCAGCAACCACTTGGATAAATTGGTTTAATACTTCTTTCTGGTCGTCCGTCATATATATACCGTGGACGAGCTTTCCTAAATGCCAGTCCGCTGTATGAATAAATTTCAAACCTTCCACCTCGTTTGTTTAGTGTATTTTTCTATTATAACAGAACGTGCATTCGTTTTTCTTTACATATTTTTGTAAGTTCATATTTTCAGCAAATAAAAAAGCAGTTTAACCGCAAGTGGTTAAAACTGCTTGAAAGGTTATAGGAATTATTTTTTTGTTACGTTAGCAGCTTGAGGTCCTCGTGCACCTTCTACTACTTCAAATGATACTTCTTGACCTTCTTCAAGTGTTTTGAAGCCTTCAGCTTGGATGGCAGAGTAATGAACGAATACGTCGTTACCGTCTTCAGCTTCGATAAAACCGAAACCTTTTTCAGCATTGAACCATTTTACTTTTCCGTTTTTCATCTCAAAATCCCCCTACTGGCTGTTGAAAGCCATGCCTTAAATTACCATTTACAACGTATAGCATTTGTAAACATTACGCATCCAAACGTGGAACAAAGTCGTACAAAAACTCTAACACGGTGCAGAACGGTTACCCTAAATTTAGCATCATCGCCTATTTCTGTCAATAAATTTTGACCTATATTGTCTATAAAATTTAGAAAGTTAGGAAAATTAACATTAAGTGATTTCGCGAATTCGGTCAGGTAGACTTTGGATGGATTGGACGACTGCGTCTAATTTTGCTTCTACCCGATGAAGCAAATATAAAGTTACTACAATCGGAAATCCGACATCACTAATGAACGCAATAAGCTGTTCCACTAGCCTCAGCTCCTTTCTTATTAAATATGAAGGTATGGGTGTTTTTTATCTCTAGTATCCTTCTACTCTCTATATATATTTTATGTAGTGATTTGGACAGGTTTTGAAATAATAATTTTTCATATGGAGGACATGAATGCAAACCAACACCGACAAGCCTTCATATCATGTTAGTAGCATGATTAGGAGGTGAGAATAATGGACTTAGCATCATTTTTAAATGAAAATTACTATATGCTAGTACCAGCTCTCTGGGTTCTTGGATTTGCACTTAAACGTACACCTAGCGTACCGAACTGGTCAATTATTTGGGTCTTATTAGGGTTTTCCCTTGTATTCGGAGTCATTGCTTGGGGTTTTTCCTACACAGGAGTAATTAACGCGATCATCGCAGCCGGAATTGCCGTACTCGGCCACCAAATGGTCAAACAAACAATCAAAAAAGGGTGACAAAAAAGGGTGTCAGACACCCTTCGTGGACAAATGTAGGGTAAGTGTCTTTTTAGGGTGTCTGACACCGCTCGTGGACAGAATTGCCGCTTTTGTCCGTCTGGGGTGGACAGTGCTGCATTGATTTTTCTTTTTGGTTTTATTTTAAATATGTGAGGGTATATAAGGAATGGAATAACAAGATTTTATTCCCATCCACTCCCCCCTGGATGAGATATGGATAGGCTGCTTGATATGCGGAGGCAAAATCCTTTTCCAATGAAAAAAGCCACCCATTTAGGCGGCCCTTTTATGATATTAGAACGATACGAGAATCCATTCGTCCTGAACAAATACACTATATCCGGTGTAGTTCTCACCTTCCACACTAATCGTTTCCCCCGTGGATGCCGCTTTTCGTATATCGTCGGCAATAGGTCCCACTAGGTTAAACTCTCCTGTTTTTTCAAAAATGCTTACTAGTAATTCTACATTTGCCTTAGGAACTGCTTTAAGTCCTGTAGACATCTGAAATACAACTTCCCCATTCTTTACCATGGCAAAAACATCACTATTTGGGATGGCATAAAAACCTGCCCCTAATTCACTCGCTACATTTATATAAACAGAAAACTTTTCATCTGTAATTTTCTCATATGTTGATCCAAACAACTCGACTGAATCCGGAACCTGTGTTTCTTCCCCTTTGCTCACGACCTCCGTGGTTTCTGCAGCTGGTTCTGAAACAACCGCAACTACTTCGATCACCTCTTCTTCTTCGGAAGCAACTAAAAAAGCCGACTCGTTATCCATTGTTTTTCCTAGGGAGACCTCTGCTCTTTTTGGAACATCATGGCTTACATTTGGTGATGATTCCTGATCGCCTGTAACATTTGCACCAACATCTAAAAAACGTGAAAAACTAACAACAATTACAACGAAGAGCAGCGAAATAACGGTCAATACTTTCTTTTTCAAATGACTCCCCCCTAAAAATAACTCCATAACTATTAGACGATTTCGAAGATAAAAAGTTTCAGATTTTGGTAAAAATATTACAAGCCTATTACAATTTTTAAAAACTTGAAACAAAAAACCTTTCACACCCGTAAAACATACATAATCACCGAAAGGAGTTGGCCAATGGGGAACATTCTTATATTTGCACTGCTTGCAGGAATTATTTCGAGCATTCTACTTATCCCTTTTTCTAAAATGACAAAAGAAACGAAAGTAACAGGTATTGCGTTGGCATTTACAACGATTCTTGTTTTGATGGTGTTCGGATTCTTTTATCTCACAAAACTGGATCAAAACTTCAGTACTCTTTGGACTTTAATCCTTTTGGCATCAATTGGAGGAACGATCGCTTCGAAAGGAATGGAGCGAAAGTTGAAAGGAATTATCTCTCTCGGAGCACTTGGTATTGGAATTTATTTTTTATCTGTCTTTGTTTTCAATGCCGATGAGAAGTATGAGCTTTCCAAAATGGACGAAAAGGTAGAGATCCCGGCCTTTGATGAAAGTGTGACTCCAGCTAGTGTTCCGCCCCAATTTGCTAGGAATAAAATGAGAAAGGCTTTTGGACAGGTTCCCAATACAAGTTACTATGAACTCGGAAATTTACAAATACAGAAAGTAAATGGACAATTTGTCTACATTGCTCCTGTTGAGTTCTCAGGCTTTTTCAAGTGGTTTAAGGGCGAGGAAACACCTGGTTATTTTACATTAAGTGCAACAGATTCCTCGGCGAATCCTAAATTTGTACAATCAGGCATGAAGTACACTCCATCTTCCTATTTTCAGAAGAATCTAGAACGTCATATTCGTCTTAACTATCCAAAAAATATTTTCTACGGTGATGTGCAGCTTGAAATTGATGATAAAGGTAAGCCTTATTATATTCGAACATACGGTAGTTTTGTTTCGGCACGAAACGGTTTTAAAGCGGAAGGAATTGTACTTGTCGATCCCTCCTCTGGAAAAACAGAAGCCTTTGATCTAGAATCCGCACCAGAGTTTCTTGATGGGTCTGTCTCACCTGAAGCGGTGAGTTTACAAAATAGTTATTACGGCAATTTTGTACATGGGTTTTGGAATAGCTTGTTTGGAAAATCAGATGTGAAGTTGCCTTCCGATGAAGGCACAGAGGCCAATGTAAGCCCCATTTTTGATGAGAATGGTGTGATGTATTACTTTACTGATTTTACGAGTCCGAAAGAAGGAGTAGATTCAATGCTGGGATACTCCTTAACAAATGCTCGTACCGGCAAAGCAACCTTTTATACAGGAAATTTAGAAGAATCATATATGGATTCTCGAGGAGCACTTGAAATAATCGATAAAAAATTCATCGAGAAAAAATGGGATGGAGAAATGCCTGTTCTTTACAATTTCTATGGAGAAGCAAGCTGGCTCACTCCCGTTCTTGATTCCAATGGTTTCTTTCAAAATTATTTTATCGTTTCGGCAGCAAACCCTGAAATATCATCCTATGCAGAAACGCCTAACGAAGCGTTAAAAAAATACAAGGTCGCCCTACAGCGGGAAGGTAGTACACTAGATGGAAGCTCAAAGGCTGAGGAAGTGGAAACGAGCGGCGAAGTCCTTCGAGTTTACAAGGAGCGAATCGGAGATTATACGGTTGTATCTTTCTTTCTTAACAATCAACAGAATTATACGGTTTCATCAGAAAATAATCCTCTAGCGATATACTTAGAGCGTGGAGACAAAGTATCTATCACGTATTTGGATTCGGGCGAGGACTTCCTCCCAGTGAAAAAGTTAACCATTGATAATATTGAATAAATATTCAAGGACGAACCGACTTGGTTCGTCCTTTTAGATAAACTATAAGCTAGCAAATTCGTCAACAAGCTCAGAAAACTTTTTCATCGCTGATTCGATTGGTTCACTATTTGTAAGATCCACACCCGTTTTCTTTAGAAGCTCAAGTGGATAATCAGAGCTACCGCTTTGTAAAAATTGCAAATACGACTCAAGGATCTTTTCATCGCCAGACAAAAGGTTCGAGGCAATATGGATGGCGGATGCGTAGCCAGTCGCATATTTGTATACGTAAAACGGACGATAAAAATGAGGAATTCGTGACCAGCCATATTTTACTTCCTCGTCAAAAATAAGCTCTTCTCCGTTGTATTCTCGGAATAGTTGTTCATAGGTGGAGTTAAAAACATCAACGGTTAATGGAGTTCCCTGTTCCGCCATTTCATGTGTCTTTTTCTCAAATTCTGCAAACATGACCTGTGTGAAAAATGTACCTTTAAATTGATCAATAAAGTGATTTAACAAATGCTTACGAATATCAGGCTTTGTTTCGTGTTCCAGTAAATAATTGATTAAAAGTACTTCGTTTACAGTGGAAGCTACTTCGGCTACGAAAATACTGTATCTTGCTGAAATTTGCGGTTGATGCTCTGCACTTAATTTACTATGAACACCATGCCCGCATTCATGGACGAGTGTAAACATGCTATCCAAATCATCTTGATGGTTTAATAAAATATACGGGTGGACCCCATAAATTCCAAGATTATAAGCACCAGACCGCTTCCCTTTTGTCTCCCGAACGTCAATATATCGGGAATCCTTGAATAATTTTAATGTTTCAATATAATCACTTCCAAGTGGAGCAAGTGCTTTTAGCATCGTTTCATACGCCTCTTCGTAAGTGATGTCCATTTTCACACCACTTACGATTGGAACGCTCATGTCATAGGCTCGAAGTTCATCGAGGTTTAACTTTTCCCTCCGCATTTGATTATAACGATGCATCGGTGCAATATGTTGTTTTGTTGACATAATTAAATTATCGTATACTTCTTTTGGAACATTATCTCCAAACAATGATTTTTCAAGTGCAGAAGGATAATTACGAAGCTTCGACATCGTCACATTGTTTTTTATTGAATTGGATAAAGTGGAAGCTATTGTGTTTTTTAGCTGAATATAAGGTTCATAGTAAGCTTTATATGCTTCTTTTCTTTTCTCACGGTTCTCATCTTCAATCAATTTTGAATATAATCCACGAGTGAGTTCGACCTTTGTGCCGTCTTCCTGTGTCACTTCTCCAAACTTTATATCCGCATTGTTTATCATTCCATAGATGGTACTTGGCGCAGAAAAAGCCTCCCCAAGCTGGGAAATGAGCTCTTCTTTTTCCTTCGATAGAACATGAGGCTTGTAACGAAATGATTCATATAAATCCTCTTCAAAGTAACTCAAGCCCTTTTCTTCCGAAATAAAGGCTTTTAACTCCTTTTCTTCCAAACTCAATAGATATGGCATAAAAAATGACGTAGAGGAACTTACTTTAATACCTAAGCTCTTCATTCGTTCAAGATAGCTTTGAGACTCAGTGACACGCGTGTCCTCATCCACCTTCAGCATACTGTATGCGTATAAATGATTGAATTTGTAGGAGAGCTCTTCCTTTTTCTTTAAAAATTGAAAAAGGCTGGCTCCATCTTGGATCTTGCCATCAAAAGCTTTTAAATCACTCGTCATTTCTTCGACTTGCTTATAATCGTTCTCCCATAATGCTAAATCGGAATAAATATCATCTAAATTCCATTTTTCTTGAGTTGGTACTTGCTCTCGAGACGTATAGGTAGTCATAGGCGAAGACAACTCCTTAAGTATGTAATATTTTCTATTTATATCCATTATACGCCAATACAAATCGAAAATCGTATAAAAAGGCTGTTCTCGTAAAGATCGTTGTTCAGGAAAAATCCCAAATGCCTGATTTTTCCCCGAATAACGCTGGGTATATTGGTCTATTTGGAGAGTAGCTCTTTTCTAATGTTTTAGAAAAGAGCCTATAAAAAACAAAAACCACACAATTGTGTGGTCGTCGATTAATTTTTGCTTACATTAAATTTTTTAATTCGTCTGTTAGTCGGAAAAACTCATCTTTATTTCTCGTGGCTAAGGAATCATCAATTTCCTGTCTTAACTTATCTTTTCGATAATCAAGTAGTGCTTGACGGATGACCATATCTGCGGCTGACGACAATTGTTCTTCAGTTGGTTGTTGTGGTGAATTTAGCAAATACTTTTCCATTGGAAATCACTCCTTAACCTTTTTTCTATAATAACATTTGTTTTCTGAAAATTCAATAATTAAATAATTTATTTTTTTGGAATACTTTTTGTTAAGGAGTGATCAAAGTGTTCGTATTAGTTGTTCTTAATCTTCTCTAATTCTTTTTGGACCTGTTCTTCAAGCTCATAATCATATACTTTATTTAAGTCAACGGACGGTTGAAACAGTTCTCTAGCCTTTGATTTTGCTTCAAGAGCAAGGATTTTCTCCTCAGCACGTTCAAATCCCTTCACGGCACTGCCAGGAGTAAAAGTCGCAAATGATTGTTCAATAGATTCAGTCACTTTTGCCACATGAGCTCTTGAAATTAGAAGCTGTTGCTTATTTTTTAATTCCTTATATTTATTCTTATAATCTTCCATTTGGTGAAACAGTTTCTTCGTTTGTTGCGAAAGAGCCTCAAGCTGTGAAGCATATACTTGTTGCTTCTTTTCAAGTTCAATTTTATCTAAGATTAATTGTTTCGCTGTTTCTTCGTCACCCTTTTTAACAGCTATTTCTGCTTGTCCCACTCTTTTTTCAATTAATGCTCTTGTTTCATTTAATTGAGCTTCCTGTTTCTTCTCGAAAAATACTTGTTTGGCTAAAGCTTGTTCCCCTTTATCAATATCCTGTTCCATTTCACGTAGATGCTGCTTAAGCATCACAATTGGATCTTCCATTCTATCGAGTACATCATGTAAGTCTGCTGTTGCAATTGTTTTTAAACGTTTAAATAATCCCATTTGATCGTTCCTCCTCAGATTCATTCCATTATGGTTCTTTTTCTACTTTTTGTTACTAAAATTAAAGCTAATCCAATAATCGCCACTGCAAATAACATGGGTAATAAGGAAATGATGGAAAAAGCGAACAATAGTAAACCTGATAGCTTTACTAAATTCAGTTTTTTCGTTTTACTCCAAAGGAGCCAACCGATGAACGCAGTAACCATTTTAATGATTGTAAGTATCGTTGACATACTAAGTGCCATTAAAAACGGTAGTGGATTATAATTTACATTCCAGTTACTTACATCTGGCAAAGATTGTACCCATTGTGTTGTTCCGTTTAGATAGGGAGCTGCATAGACTCCTAAACTAAAAGCAACTGCAAGTAAAAGGAAGAAAAGCAGCCACTTTAACTTTTTCAATCAACTACACCTCCTCTCCCTATTAACCGGATTCGCAGCCTCTTTTTATGAGTTATTCATTGGAGGGGGAATTCCAAGGGTTCTCTTCTGGCTGAGGCTGCTATATCCTGGGCTTGTTAATATCATATCGAGGAGATATGTCAAAACTATTAACGATCCTTTACGAAATGTAGGAAAAGGGAGGAACAATTCATTAATGATCATAAAAAAACCTTACTCATTTCGCAGAGTAAGGTCGCGGATAGTTAGATTAAGATTTGTTTCATATAAACAAGATGAACAATGGGTTCAAATCCCATCTCTTGTAATACTCCATGAGTAGTGGAACTGCTTAATTTCGGTAGGTTAGGTACATAATGACGAATCTGGTCACTGGTAGTATGTAAAGCTTCTGCTAACAGAGCCTGAATGATTTCTTTTTGATCGTTTCTACTTCGATCTGCTTCACATTGATACAAGGTGGTACTGGTATGCATTCCTTCCTCTGATAAAATCTTACGGAAGTAGGCATAACCAATGGCATTTCCAAAGGCATCTTCAGCAATCAATGCTTCCCCATCCATGACGCTTTGCCAGTGAGTTTGCCAAGGGTTTTTTCCTTGATAGAACGATAGATTGCTGACTTCTTCAAGTGAAACTCTCTTCATTAGAAAAATGTTTGATGAGACGACTGGAATTTGACCTTCTTTTTTTTCTAAGCATTCGAGGTGGTCAATAATGTCGTACCCAAGAGATTGATAGAGAGCTATGGCTCCCTTATTATCGCTAATAGCCTCTAGCGTCGACACTTTCACGTTTTTTTCTTCAAGAATATCTAATGTGGCTTCTAGCATTCTTCTACCGATGCCTTTGCCTCGATAATCCTTGTCGACTGCTGTTCCTCCATTCCAGCCGATTAATTCCCCTTGAAACTCGCGGATTCCATTTACAATTAATCCGACTGGTTTATCATTCCAGTAGGCAACAACGGATATTTCATCAGATAGTCCCTCGGAAGCCATTCTAGCCATAAACTTTTCGGTGGTCATCGTCATATCAAAGAAATATCCCTTAAAGCCAATATTCCATGCCTCTACTGCTTCTGATATCGCACAATCTTTTAATCTTTTGATTTTAAGCATTGGTATCTCTCCTTAAAAGAGGGTATGCCAGAAAGTTGTAAACACTTTGGCACACCCTTCTATTATTTACAGCTGATACACTCCACTATATTTTTCTTCAAGATATTCGACTAAATAAGCGGCATTTAGTTGCTCGCCTGTCACAGAAACAATCAACTCATTTGGAGTATACAAGCTTCCGTGTTGATGAATCTTTTCCTTTAACCAACTCATGATTGGCTGTAAATGACCATTTTCTAAGTATTGGTCAAATTCCGGAAGTTCTTTTTTCATCGTTTTTAAAAGCTGTGCGGCATACAGATTTCCTAACGAATACGACGGGAAGTAACCGAATCCACCGAATGACCAGTGAACATCCTGAAGAACACCTAGCGTATCTGTTGGAGGGACAATTCCTAGAAACTCTTCCATTTTCTTATTCCAAACAGTTGGGAGTTCACTTACCTCTAGTTTTCCTTCAAATAATTCCTTCTCAATTTCATACCGAAGCATAATGTGAAGATTATACGTAAGTTCATCTGCTTCCACACGAATAAATGAAGGATGAACGGTATTGATTGCCTCGTAAAATTCTTGTAATTCAACGTTATGAAGCTGAGTAGGGAAAAATTCCTTTAGCTTTGGCAAAAAGTACTGCCAAAAGGCTTCGCTTCGTCCCACCATATTTTCTAAAAAGCGAGATTGTGATTCATGAATCCCAAATGAAGTACCCGAGCATAAGACCGTTCCCTCAAAGCTAGAGCTAATTTGTTGCTCGTAAATCCCATGACCCGCCTCGTGGATCGTACCGAACAAGGCAGAGAGTACATTGTCTTCTAGATAGCGAGTCGTAATTCGAACATCTCCAGTGTTTACTGTTTGGGCGAATGGATGCACCGTTTCATCGAGTCTTCCAGCGTCTAGATCAAAGCCTAGTTGTGGAAGCATGTAACGGTTAAACTCTTTTTGCTTCTCTATGGCAAATGGCTGTTTCACGATTTCAACAGGTGTCTTATGTGAGGCAGCTTTAATTTTATTTAACAGTGCTATGCTCTTTTCTCTTAAGCTAGCAAATAGTGGATCAAGTGCTTCTACCGTTAAGCCCGGCTCAAATTCGTCAAGTAATGCGTCATACGGATGCTTCTCGTACCCGTAATATTCAACGAATTTCTTCTTAATTTCAACGATTTTTTCTAAATAAGGGAGAAACAGTCTGTAGTTATTTTTTTCTCGTGCCTCTTCCCATGCATCATTAGCATCGCTGCACAAGACGGAATATTCCTTATATAGATCAGAAGGAATACTCTTAGAACGGTTGTAAAAGTGTTTTCGCAAACGGATTTTTGCTTTCGTTATGGTATCAAAATTCTCATTGCTTTCTGACAACTGATCTAAAAGCTCTCCCATTTCCTGTGAGATCATAAGATCGAATATTTCCGTTTGCAGTGACCCGTATGCTTTTGAGAACTGGGCTCTGCCCTTTTTAGGTGCGATCACTTTTTGATCCCATGAAAGGAGACCAGAGATACTTTCTAAGTGTGAAATTTTTTCGTCCAATGCTTGGAATCTTTCAAGAGCCGTATGAAGAACCGATTGAGTCATAGCCGAACACCCCTTTAATGATTTTTAACCGACTAATCGGTTTATTTTCATTATATGGAACATTCTGAATATTATCAAGTGTAATTAAACGGTCAATTTTCGAGAAAAAACGCGCAATCTTATAGAGTGGTTATTTAAGATACCAACAAGTCTATTTAGTGATCTTTTTTAGGAAAGACTGCTTCTGGTCCATTAAGATTGATTGGTATGGAAGCTCAGGAAATAGAATTCGTTGCATATTTGCCGCATCAATAAATGACCAAAACATATGTGTATATATATCAACATGGATATTTAACTTTAGCTCTCCCGACTCTTTCCCTTCTTGTAAAATTCTTTTCACTAATTCGAATTTCATATTTTTATGTAATTCATCTAAGGTGGTCATCATGTCAGGATTTCTAGAAGCGGACAATTGAAAATCAAGCTGTACAAAAAATGCTTCCTTTTGCTCTTCACACATAGGCTCTAGCTGATAATAATGATCAAACAAATAGGCTATTTTTTCAAGATTTGAAGGAAGGGTCTTAATATGTGATTCGATCGGATCAATTTCTCGAGTGACAATCCCCTTCATAAGCTCTAGGTATATTTCTTCTTTGCTTTTAAAATAGTTGTAAATCGCTCCTCTTGAAAGGCCTGAGTGTTGAACAAGCTGATCCATTGACGTGATATGATAGCCCTTTTTCGCAAAACAATGCTGTGCACTCAATAAAATATGATTTCTTCTTTGTCTCTTATGTTCTTCAGATACGATTGGCATAGTACCCTCCCTTATTCCGACTTTAATTCATCTAAATACATCTCTTTTAATTCTCTTAACACATCATAATAAGGAAAATCATCATATACCGCATGAAGATTGACTCCATCGATGATCGTCCAAAATCTTTCAGCATAAAGTTGGGATGGAATATTTGATTTGAATTCACCCAGCTGTTGTCCTTCTTGAATGATGTCATTTACTAAGGTAACTAATTTTCTTTTTCTTTCATGTAACTGTTGAAGAAGATCAGGATCCCTTGTACTGTGAAGATTAAATTCGTAGAAAACAACAATATATTCTAACCGATTGCGATCAATGGGGTTTGCCGACAAATAAGCGTTAAATAGATAATCCATTTTACTGCTTGCTGTTCGATGTTTGGCAAAGTGTTTATGGTATTGAGCAAAGTTTTTATCTGTTGCACGTGTTAGGAGGTCTAAATAGATTTCCTCCTTACTTGAAAAGTAATTGTAGATAGCTCCTTTGCTCATACCACAATGGGCCACAATATCATCCATTGTCGCCGTTTGAAAGCCTTTTTTCGCAAAGCACTCAAACGCACTGTCTAAAATTTGTTCTTTTTTCTCCTCTTTGTACTCCTCGGAAACGATTGGCATAAGCTCCTCCTTTGTTTTTTTGTTGTGATTGAATGGTGGATCGCAGATAAATTTTAATAATCGCAAGTAAATTCTGAAAATAGCAAATAAAAATTTTTAATCGCAAATAAATTGTTTGAAACGCAAGTATTTCCCGATAATCGCAAATAAGTTCTGATTATCGCAAAAATATTAGAAAACAACAAGAAGATTTTTAAGGATTTTTAAAAAATCGTCCCCTCCTGCTCAAGAACAAGAGGAAAACGATCAAAAACTGCTTATAAAAGCTTTAAAATATGATAAACGGCGTGAGAAACTCCATCCTCATCATTTGATTTAGTTACATACGTAGCTTTTTCCTTTACTTCATCCGGTGCGTTCTCCATGGCGATGGATGCAGTAGCGATTTCGAACATCGGTAAATCGTTACCTCCATCACCAAATGCGTAAATCTCAGTAAACACATGATTATGCATCAAAGCATAGCGCTGAATTGCTTTCCCTTTATGAGCTTCTTTTGACATGATTTCAACGTTATTGGGGAAGGAAGAAGCCAAAGTTAATTCTTCAAAACCGGATAATTGCTCCTTAACGGTTTGAATTCTCTCAAGCTCTTCATAAGAAACTACCGCAATACATTTGAAAATCTTCAAATCCTCGATTTGTAAAATATGGTCATAATCGTATGTAAGGAAAAGCTCTTTAAGTTCCTCGTCACTTTTACCTCTTAACCCAGGAAGTGTACAAGGAAATCCTCCGTGATTTGTATATACCAATATCCCAACAGATAGCTTTCTTAATTCAGTCAGCATTTCCTTATAGACAGGAACAGGTATCGTTGTTTCGTATAATAAGGTACCGTCCTTCCCATAAAGCGCAGAACCATTTAACGTTAGGATCGGACAGTTTAGCTCACGAATCGCATTTACTTTCACAACATCAGCATAAGCTCGTCCTGTATTCAAGATCACCTCTACCCCTTGTTCTTGGAGCTTTCGGATCGTCTTTTCGTTTTCAGCAGATACCTCATGCTCTGAATTGAGCAAAGTACCATCTAAATCAAGAGCAACACATTTCACACACATTCACACCTAACTAAAATTGAATTTTTGTAATATTTTTTAACATATCTTATTTTTACATAAAAACGACCACCTATCAATTCGTATAGGTGGCATTTTTTTAATTATTGGATAGGAAGCCAGTTTACGCACCATATTCCATGTTTATTTTTAGATAATCCGAACGATAAGCCAGTGGTTTCTGCTTCTATACTAACGGTTGCAGAAGTTTTATCAATAATATGCTCAAACAAGGTTCCTGCTTTTACTTGTTCTAATAAGCTTGTGCTAGGGTTTTGCTGTTTGGCAATTAGATAATCCTCATACGTTTCGAACACTCTTAAATATTCTTCATCGTCAATAAAAAGCGAATATTGCGTTTCGTAATCCTTCAGTTCCTCCGCATAGAAAAAGAGCTGGAAAACTTCTGATGGGGACAATCCATTTAAAATTTGTTTATCTTTGGTGTCTTTGAATTGTGCATAGCGATCAAGAAGAACGGTTGGAAGTTCCAGTTTCTGACTTTGATTTATTTGAATATGAAACGGTGTCGATTGAACTTCCGGTTCTTCCGGCAAGACAATTTCCTTTATACCTACTGTATCTGGTAGCGTTTTTCCTTTTAAATACCTAGCCGTGTAGTTGTCAACTACGAGTGTGACTTCCCCTATATCCATGCGATTGGTACCAAGTCCGAACACGGCTTTTAGTTTTCGTTGCTCATTTGATTCGAAAGTAAGGTCTGGATGTCTCCCCGTTTCTACAGGCAATGATTGTAAGGAAAGCTTATCCGGGGTAAACAAAATTTGATCCGGGCGTTCTGAATCATCTTTATCATAATATTTTAAAGTGCCAGTAATTTGGGCTTCGCCTTGAAAAACAGCATGCAATAATCCGTTTTGCTCCCTTTTTGCCCCGTCAGAAGGTCCTTTAGTAAGGAGACGCCAGCCATTTAACACCTCACCATCTTGGAGGTTTGGGTAAAACTTTTCTGCATCTGCAACAGTGTTACTTTGTGATGTTTTATTGTTGTTTTCCATATTTGATCCAATGATTCCACCGATAAATAATAAAAATCCCGCAACAGCAATAGAAGTGACTAACTTTGGAACAAATTGATTAGACTTTTTTGTGCTTTGTATATCTCCAGATCGTATTTTTCGCAGAACTCGTTGTTTTTCTAATTCTGTGAAAATGGATTTTTCAGAAGCTGTTGTATGAACGGCGTCTTTCACCTGTGTATGAATATCAGCCATGTTGTTCTCCCCTTTCATTGGTTAAGAAGCGTTTACATCTTTCTTTTCCTCGAAATAGTCTTGTTTTTACCGTTGCTAAAGGAAGGCCGAGTGCTTCACTAATCTCACTGTAAGTAAAATCTTGATAATAGTGGAGCAAAAAAACTTCTCTGTATTTCACAGGCATGGCCATAATGGCTTTTGTGAGCTCTGACCGCACATCTTTTTGCAAAAGGAGGTCCTCGGGTGATTTCTCCCCACTCTGTTTAAAAAAGAATAACTTTTCATTGATTACAAGATTTCGATAATGCCAGCTTTTTAGGTAGTCTTTGCTTTTATTGATGGCTATGGTGTAAATCCATGTTTTAAAAGATGAGCGATGTTTGAACGATAATAGTTTTTCAAAAACGGTGATAAATACTTCTTGAGTGAGATCACTGGCAACCTCCCAGTCCTTTACATAGGAGTAGATCATTCGTTTTAACTTGGTTCCATATTCATCCATCACCATTTCAATGATTTTTTCTCGTTCATATATTCCTACAAGGGCTTGTTCTATTTCTTTCTCTAAACTCAAAATATAAGCCCCTCCTTTTTTATAAACTACTAACTTATTTGATTTCCATGCGTTAGACGAAGAAGCTAACGAATCGGTTTCACTTTTTTAAATATAGCATGTAAATTTTTGTTTCTTAGATAAAATAGTTAATCATATCCTTGTTGACGGATGTTCCCTTCCCTCTATATGATGAAAGATGTACATAAATGGTAAGGGGTGGTATAAGTTGAAATTAAAAATTGGAATGGTTGGGCTTGGAAATATAGCACAAAAGGCATATTTGCCTATTCTAACTAGAGAGACAGATTGGGAGTTTGTTGGTGCTTTCACCCCGAATAAGGAAAAGAGAGGTTTAATTTGTAAGCAATATCGAATTGAGGATTTTTCAAGTGTTCATTCAGTGGCTGATGCGTGCGACGCAGTGTTTGTTCATAGTTCCACGGCTACACACTTTGACATCATCTCTACTTTACTTTTAAAAGGCAAGCATGTATACGTGGATAAGCCATTAGCGGCTACTCTTGATCAAGCAGAAAAATTGGTGGAGTTGCAACAGACTACAGGCTGTAAATTAATGGTAGGGTTTAATCGTCGTTTTGCACCTATGTATGTGAAAGCGAAGGAACAATCGAAAGAATTTGCATGGGCGAGATTTGAGAAGCATCGTGCGAATAGTGTTGGGCCACATGATGTAGAATTTACAATGTTAGATGATTACTTGCATCTTGTGGATACAGTCCGTTGGTTGGCTGATGGTGATCTTACTCTTCAGCATGGAGCCTTACATAAAAATGAAAAAAACGAGATGGTTTTTGGACAGCATACGTTCTCCAGAAAAGACGGTATTCAATTGACGACGGCCATGCATCGAAATGCTGGTTCGGGATTGGAGCAACTGGAGCTTGTAACGAACGGGGCCATTATACGTGTAAAGAATATGAATGTGACTGAGAAGGAAGCTAGTGATACCATCTCTACTTCTTACCCAGGCTCTTGGGATTCTACTTTGAAACAACGCGGATTTGAAGATGCTATTCATCATTTTATTCATTGTGTTGACCATGATATAACGCCTTCAGTCGATGGTGAAGAAGCGTTAAAATCACAACAATTAGTCATGAAATTAGTAAACCCCCACTTGTGAAATGTGGGGGTTTTTCATTGAATTAATTAATAGGAGATATTTGAAATACTATTGGTCTCGCAATGTTCGAATTTCTTCTGCCCATTGTGTGGCAAGTTGTGCCAACTCAGAAACAAGTTCTTGTTTTCCTTCTTGGTATCGATGATGTGCATCGGGATATTGGTTAGCTAGTTCCAGCTTTTTTTGTTTGTATCTGGCAGCTTGTTTCGGGTGTTGTAGTAAATACCTTTTAAAGTCTAGGTGGAAATTAATCTGGTTATCTCCTTCTTGAAAAACATGGACATGATGAGTACGATGGTCTCCACCCTTTTGAAAGAAACGTCTCCCAGGTATCCCGTTTTCTCCTTTTGCTTCGTATCCGAGTTCAAGCATGGATGTGTTTAAACGGTCAACTCTGGATATGTCATGAACGGCTATCAATATGTCGATGATAGGTTTAGCGTAACCAATTGTTTTAATGGAGGTGCTTCCTATGTGGTGAATGTCAATCACGTTATCTTGAAAGATTTGTTTGAGAAGTCCCGCCTCTTTTTCAAATTCGCTAGCCCATTCTTCCGACCATGGTACGATATTTGTTTTACGCATAAAATGAATCCGTCCTTTTTTACGAGCTTGCAGTCATGATCCCAACAATTGAAATGATGGGGATGGCAGAAAGCAGCGCTGCACCGATAAAAAATAATGTATTTATCATTCCTACTGCTTGTTGATTCATCCTTGGAGATCCCATTATATCCCTTCTGATACGAAGAAGAGAAACCATTGCAACGACCAATATTCCAATAATAACTACGAGTGGAACGATAATATTTTTCTCAACTACCTGACCAATTAAAGTAAATGCATAAACGATGATCAAAATAGGGATTGCTTCAGCTATTGCCACTTGAATAAAAAACTTTGTTTGCACTGCTTGCATCGTATTCAGGTCTAGGTGTTCTCCTTTTTCTACTTTGTCTTGGACCTGTTGCATCATTTTGTTAAAGGCAAAAGAAATACCCACTACAGCTATTGCGGATGCAAGAACAAATAACCAGGAAGCACTCATCTTCATCTCTCCTCTAAGTCGAAGTTAAAGGGTGCAACGAATCTTGCACCCTTTTTCCATTTTATAACTTATCAAGCTCATACTCAATTTGATTGACTCTTTTTGCATTTCCTTCAGCCATATTATGTAATCTTATTTTAAGTTCATGGTCTTCATGGACCGCTTCTGCGGTAATAGCGTATGTGCGTAAAAGCTGATTTTCAAGTTCAAGAGTTTCTTCTAAAGTTTGTTTTAGAGTTTTTCGATTCATTGAATCTTCTCCATGGTCATGATCGTGCTTCACACAATATTCCTCCTCATTAGAAACTGATATTAGTATGGACATCCTTAGCCTACTTATACAGTATTGTCTAGTGAAGCACTTATGTAGAAGCGTGATATCTTTCTGATAGCATGGCGTAGCACCTTTCTATATTTGGATTGCTCTTTACTTTTGGCAATAAAACGGTTATATTATCATTATCAATAGTGATAATATATAAAAAAAGGAGCCAGCTTATATGAGTGAATCAAAAGCAGATGTCATCTTACACCCTGTTCGCATGAGAATCATCCAGTCGCTTGTTAGCGAGCCCTTAACTGTTCAACAAATGAAGGAACGTATGCCAGACATTCCTCAAGCGACCCTTTATCGTCATTTAAAAAAACTATTTGAATCCAAAATTGTTTTTGTAGTAGATGAGCAACAAATTCGGGGAACGGTAGAAAAATGGTATGCCCTTCAACCTAAAGAAGCGAACTTAGGGACTGACGATTTAGCCAACTATAGTAAAGAACAATACATGGCCCTTTTCATGAAGTATATCGCTAATATCATGGCTGAATATGAACGGTATGTTTCACAGGAAAAGGTAGACTTTGTAAAGGATGGAGTTTCATTACGCCAAGCTTCCCTTTATTTATCTGACGAAGAGTTCACTTCCCTCCTTCAAGAGCTCGGTCAAGTGTATTCTAAAGTTCTAACGAATAAGCAAGCATCAAATAGAAGGAAACGAACATTTGCTAATATCATCATACCAGAACCAAATGAGTAGGGAGAGATGTGTATGAGAGAAACAGAGGTTGTTATTCAAAGCAAAGTTAAATTAAGTGGAAGCCTTAGTCTGCCTGATTCTGATAAGGAGAAATCTCCAGCCATATTAATTATTCCTGGAACTGGAAAGCTGAATCGTGATGGGAAAGTAAATAAAAAGCTAGATCTTAATTTATACAAACAGTTGGCACAGTTTTTTACAGAGCTTGGATTTATTACTTTACGTTATGATAAGCGTGGAGTTGGTAAAAGCGAAGGTGATTATAACCGAACAGGTTTTTGGGATCTCGTGGACGATTCGCAAGCAGCTGTCCAGTTTTTAAAAATGCATGCTGCTGTAGATGCAGATCAAGTGATTGTCCTTGGTCATAGTGAAGGTTGTATGATTGGAACAGCTCTTGCAGCCAGAGAACCAATGTCTGGATTGATTTTACTTGCGGGTGCCGTGGAACGTTTAGAAGAAGCCTTAAAAAGGCAACGAGAGATAGCAGCTGTTGATATGAGGAGTGCCAAAGGGTTTATTGGGTTCCTATTGCGCTTGTTTAAAGCTGATAAAAAAATTGAACCTCAGGCCCAGGCCTTTATGCAAAAAGTGATGGAATCTAAAAATGACACGATGAAGGTTCAATTTCAGACGATTAATGCAAAATGGATGCGTGAACATTTTGCCTATAACGTACGGGAGGATTTAGCTAAGGTTACTTGTCCCGTTCTTGCGATTACTGGCGCTAGAGACGTGCAAGCAAACCCTGCGGTTTTAGAGAATTTGGCTAGCTTTGTTAAAGGTGATTCTGAATATCACATCGTGGAGAATATGGGTCATTCATTAAAATTTCAAGCTCAGACCTCTCATATGCTAACAGTTAAGAAAGATTTAATTACGGAGTCTTCCCTTCCCCTTCATCCAGAATTAGAGATGCTATTACGAAATTGGGTAGAGAAACAACTTATTGAATCAAATAATCTAACACATATTATCTCTTAATTAATGAAACGACCATCCTTATATAGGTGGTCGTTTCTAATTTACGTTAATTTTGGTGCTTGTGGTGGAGATTCAAACCAGCCATGTTCAATCATAATATTCGCCCCATCTTCCGTATACCGTGCAACATCAGCCATCAGGCTAGTAAAGGTTCTGAAAATATCGCTTCTCATTGAACTTGTTAGTGCCACACCATAGTTGGCGATTCCTTGAGTGTTTAAGAAATTGATAAGCGAAATCATTAGTTTTGTTGAAAAAGGAGCCGTTTTAGAAGAAGTCGTACTCACGCTCCATGCTCCAGGAGTCGAGATTTCCTCCTTTTGAAATATCTCACTTAATGTGTTCATATGCTTTGTAGCTATTTCTTTCCCTTTGATCATATACGATTTGAAGGGCTCATCATCAGTGACCTGAATAAATCCTTTCATCACCGTGAGTCCTAATTCATTCGTTAAAACATTATAAAATATCATTGAAATTTCCTGACCTGTCAATGGACGATGCTCACCAAGCCACTTCGTTAAGTAGCTTTGTTTTTGAACAAATTGAACCTCACTTGGTATCGGGATATATGGTGATCGAATCCATAATCCTTTTTCGAGTAGAAGAATTCTTGCCCTATCCAATAATTCTAATGATTCGGTATTAAATCTCTTAAATAAAGCAAATACATCTTCCCGTGCAATCGTATTCAAGGCTATGGATGAATAATTTAAGTTTCCTTTTGAAACAAACCAATGATAATAAAGAATAAGTGGTTCTGTAAATAGTTTGCCTGCTTGTAAGTTCACATCTTGATCTGTAAAGGCAACAGGAATGGGAAATTCTTCATTATTCATAATTGTTGTAATTTCAAGTTGTGTGTTCAGACAACAAGCTAAAATTTCCTTGTTTAACTCCCTAACCTCTTCATCTTCTGCAATTTGGTCAAAATACTTTAATATACACATATTCATGGAAAGTGACTGGTACATCGACCAGAGATAGCCTTGTTCACTGGCGGTTAAATCCATTTGCATTTTCAACTATTATCGTCCTCTCATTTATAACTTTATTTCTTATTGTTGGCGAAATAAATGAAATTAATGAGTCGGATGTAATAGATATGGGTGTATTTTATGTGATTATTGAAAAGTCTTTCCAACCGTATACCAGTTCAATTACTTCTTTTCCGGCTATGGTATCTTTTAGCCGGTCGATTTCTGTTGCTCCAAGTGATTGATAAAAATGCTTTGAAGGATTCTCTTCCAAGACAAACACCGTCATTGAATTCATTCCCTCATTTTTGAACTGTTCAATTAACGGCTTCACGAGTTGGCGCCCAATCCCTTTCCCTTGGTATTCCTGCAGAATGTATATGGCATATAATTCTCCCTCATACCCGGGGTAGTCTCCTGTTCTTTCTTTTCCACCTGAAGAAAAACCAACAATCTCCCCTTGATGATTTTCAGCGACATATACATGTCCGTTAGGGATGACCCCATTCCATAATTCTTCTCGGCTTTCATACGTTAATGATTGTAGGTAATCATCTGGAAAAATATGCTTATAAGTGGTTCGCCAGCTATCAACATGAACTTTTGCGATGCCCTTTGCATCCGCAGGTATGGCTTTACGAATGAACATTCCTTTCCTCTCCCTTTATAAATTTCTTTATGGCTTCATTATACCAAGAAACCTTCCTTTATCTGTTATGTAATTTTCATGATGACCAGACAGATAGAACATACTAACACTAGGGAGTGAACAACAAAATGTATGAATTTTCTCAAATTGAACTAAAAGAACAAGACGGGCAGCTTATAGCTATTGTACATATGGACATAGATAAAATGAGTTTAATTACTGAGTTTAGTACGGAATTTGGCAGGGAAACGATACTCTCCAGCACTCAGCAAAAGGTTTTGTTAAAAAGCAATTCCCTGGTTTAAAGATTGCAAGGGTTCTTGTTGTTTCTGGTGCCATGATTCTTGCTAACTTCCCTTCATTAAGAGCTTCCGCTCACGAAGTGACTTTTAACATGAGTTATTTATATTTTGGAAATACAAACTCTTATATTTCTCAAGTGGATAAGACACAAGGAAACTTAAATCAAGTGTCCCCAAGCTATTTTGATTTGAATGCCGATGGATCGCTCAAAATTAGTTCTCAATTTGATCCAGCTTTTGTTACTCAAATGCATGCCCGTGGAATTAAAGTCGTACCCTTTTTAAGTAATCATTGGGACCGAACGCTCGGACGCCAGGAGCTTAGCAACCGTGAAAAATTATCTTCTCAAATTGCCGACTTTATCGTAAAAAATAATCTTGATGGTGTTCAGGTGGATATTGAAAATGTGACAGATATCGACCGTGAAGCCTACACAGATTTGGTTCGCTTGTTGCGCGAAAAACTTCCTGCAAACAAGGAGATTTCAGTAGCTATTGCTGCTAACCCAAACGGATGGAACAAAGGCTGGCATGGGTCTTATGACTACAAAGAGCTTGCGAAATATGCCAGTTATTTAATGATTATGGCTTATGATGAAAGCTATACCGGAGGACCTCAAGGCCCTGTCGCAAGTTATGGCTGGGTGGAACGCTCCATTCAATACTCTTTGAATCAAGGAGTTGCTGCTGACAAAATTGTTCTAGGAGTTCCCTTTTACGGACGATACTGGAAAGAAGGTGAAGCAACAGGCGGAGCGGGGATTTCCAACAACCGCGTTGATGAAATGCTCGCCAAATACGGCGGTACGGTGACCTACGATGAGAAGACACAATCCCCTAAAGCAACCATTACGATTAAACCAGGAGACCCAACTATGACCATTGCTGGCAACACTCTTACTGCTGGTACATATCATATTTGGTATGAAAATCATGAGTCAATTAAAGCGAAGTTACAGTTAATTCATAAATATAATTTAAAAGGCTCTGGAAGTTGGAGTTTAGGGCAAGAAAGCTCATCCATTTGGCAATCGTATCGTACATGGTTAGCACATGATGGACAAGTAGAAGTTTCTACCGTTAATGAAACTCAGCCAAAGGAGCAAACAGGAAGCACGGCTCCTTCTTCTGCTGTTACACATATCGTTCAATCTGGCGACACACTTTGGAAAGTTGCGACCACTTATAAAATGACCGTTGATGAATTGAAAGCATGGAACCAATTAACAACAGATTCCATCTTTATTGGACAAGCTTTGAAAGTAAAAGTTTTGCAAACCGAACCTACTAATCAGCAACCAATAACAAGTCAACCAGCTGCTAATACACCAGGTGCTGTCTCTGCTCCTGTTCCAACTACACCGGTACCTCCACCTGCTCCTGCACCAAAACCAGCCGTAGCTCCACCAAGAGCACCGGCTCCTATCGTAGCAGCACCAGCAAAGAAATATCCAACTCTTCGAGTGGGATCGAGTGGCTCAGCGGTTACAGATATGCAAAATAAACTAAAGAAAGCGGGAATTTATAAAGGAAGTGTGCATGGTAAATACGATACAAGTACGCGTAATGCGGTCATTGCCTTTCAGAAAAAATACAAGCTAAAAGCGGACGGTGTCGCAGGACCTGCAACTTTATCCAAGCTTGATGCGGTAATCGCCCCAACCAAAGTGGCTACCGTATCAAAACCAGCAACAACCTCTGTTAAAAAGTACCCTACCTTACGTTCTGGTTCAAAAGGTGCGGCTGTAGTGGATATGCAAAACAAGTTAAAGAAAAATGGCGTATACAGAGGGAATTCACTTGGTGTGTATGATGCAGCAACAAGAAATGCCGTTATTGCGTTTCAAAAGAAATATAAATTAAAAGCTGATGGTATTGCAGGTCCAGCAACTCTCAGTAAATTAGATATGGTAACCAAATAGGAGGAAAAACGATGAAAAAAACGATGCATGTGTTTTTGGTAATCTTGCTGGCTTTTGTGGTAAAAAGTCAAAGTATTTCCGCGAAAGAAATGACAAGCCTTCCGTTACTTGGTGTAGGTGCTACTGTTCAAGAGGCGCAAAAAGGTGAATTTCTCATTAAAACAGAAGGATTGAAGGCCGGAGAAGGTTTTGTTTCAACACCTAAAGATCTTGAAACCAAAAACATCTTGTTTCAAATGGAAGCCAAAGGGTCAGATGTGGTCATTTTAAAAATTGAAGAAACAGATGCTAGGGGCAAATTTTTAAAAGAAAAAGAACTGGAAGTCCCATTAACAAGCAACTGGAGCCTAAAACAACTAGACTTTATACTTGAGAGTGACTCCTCACAAATAGATGTATTTGTATTAACAAAAGAGAAGAAGAAAACGGAATTTTCGGTTAGAAATGTGACTGTGACCGGACAAGAATAGCTAAAGGGGTCCTGTTCTAAAAACGAGGACCCTCCTTTTATCCTACAAACTGATAGTACAATTTTTTTGCTTCTGCAATATCCTTTGTTCCATGAATAAGTACACGTCCATCTGTAAAAAATACGAGTCTGTGTTCTCCCTTCGTCAGTGATAGTAAATAATGGTTTTTACTCACTTGTCCGTAGGGTTTCAGTCGATCAGCTAGTGCTTCAAGATTTAAGTTTGTGTTGGTTGCTGGTCGAATTTGTACGGTATTTCTTCCACAGAGCACCGCTGTTTTTGTTGAGTTGGTTTTATCTAAATACGGATAATGTGGAGTATTTCCACAAGACGGACAATCATCTTTTTTCATTTTATCTACTGAAATCGATGACGATGAATTAAGCCACAGATCAAACGAATAAAGAGAGCCTCTAAGTGCTGTTAGATTTCTAGTAAGAAGCTTAAGTGCTTCTGTTACTTGGTGAGCAACAACGGTATGAACTGCGGGTGAAATGATACCGGCTGTGTCACAGGTCATTCCACCTAGAGGAATATGATCTAATAAACACTGCAAACACGGAGTTTTTCCTGGAATGATGGTAAAAGACAACCCGTAACTCCCCACGCATGCTCCATAAATCCATGGAATGTTCGCTTTTTGTGACATATCATTGATAAGTAGTCGCGTGTCAAAATTATCGGTTGCATCTAAAATAAGATCAACCCCTACCATTAACTGCTCCATCTCCTCGATGCTTACATCCATCACATGTGATACCACTTCCACGTCAGAGTTGATGTCTTGAAGCCGTTTTTTTGCTGCTGCAGCCTTCGGGATCCGATCACGAGCGTCAGATTCACTATATAACTGTTGGCGTTGAAGATTGCTCCATTCGACGTAATCACGATCAACGATGGTCAGTTTCCCTATTCCTGCTCGTGTGAGAGATTCAGCAAGTGCTGTTCCTAGTGCGCCTGCTCCAATAATTAATACATGTGATTGCTGTATTTGCTTTTGACCTTCTTTCCCAATTGGTGAAAAAAGTTCCTGTCTCGAGTATCGGTCGCTCAAATCATCAACCTCCCCCAACAAAATGTACGAGTTCAATATGATCACCTTTTTCAAGGATCGTAGACTCATAATTTTCTTTCGCAACGATATCTTTATTGCGTTCAACAATAACAACCTTTGGATTTAGTTCGAAATATTCAATGAGTGTCATAATCGTATTGGTTCCTGTTCCTAACAATGTTTCTTTACCGTTAACGTAAATGGTCATTTTGCTTCACCTCAAGTTCCTTATGATAATTGAAGGCAGCTCTTTCGGGATCATTCGCTCCAAAAATACCCGATAAGACAGCCACTCCACTAGCACCTGCCGTAAGAACCTCCTGTACATTCGAAGGAATCATTCCGCCAATAGCAATGACAGGAATTGATACGTAAGCAGTGATTTCCTGTAATGCATGCAGACCACGAGGACGGAGTCCAGGCTTAGAATTACTTTCGAACACATGTCCGAATAATAAGAAGTCGGCACCTTTTTTTTCTTTTTCCAATGCTTCACTAAGCGAATGTACCGAGCATCCCACACGTAACATTGGATAATTCTTTTTTACTTTGAGTACATCTTCGCCTCTATGGGAAAGTTGAACTCCAGCTACCCCTCCAGCTAACGCCACACTTGACGGTCCATTTAGTATTACCTTTGAAAGGGGAATATCCGCTTCTTTCATGCCTTGAATGAAGTGAAGAATTTCTTCTGGTGACCGATGATTCTCCCGTAAATGAATATAATCCACATATGTGTGAATGCTTCTGGCAATTTTAATCACATCTGCTTTTTCTTGCTGTCCTGTTGAAATGACATGCAATTCTTTTTTCATCATACCCTCCTTATTTCATCGTATATCCACCATCAACGATAATGGTTTGACCTGTTACAAATCGAGCCCAATTACTAGCTAAATATAGGGCTGTTCCTGTAACATCTTCAGGTCGGGCAATTCTCCCAAGTGGTGTTTCAGCAACAATGACTGATTTCACTTCCTCTTTTGTTCGTTTACTTGCTTCTGTCGGATACACAAGCCCTGGAGCAATACAGTTAACGGTAATACCGAATCTTCCTAGGTCAGCGGCTAGGTTTTGAGAATAGGTCATGACCGCTCCCTTGGCTGTGTTGTAGTCATGGTAAGGTACAATCGGGCGATACAATAAATTGGTTGTCATATTTATGATTCGACCGAAGTTCATATCTTTCATATGCGGTATTGCGTATTTATTCAGGAGATAGGTCCCCTTTAAGGAACCATCGATTTGTTTTTGATAGTCTTCCCACTCTACTTCCCATGCCCATTTTCTCTCTGTAGGATCAAAAAGGTAGCTATGGAGGGCATTATTAACCACAATATCGATCCGATCAAACTCTTCAATTACCATGCTTATCAATCTTTTTACATCGTTTTCATTCGTCACATCCGCTTGAATGGGTAGACAGTCCACTCCGTATTCTTTTTGTAATTTGTCCGCGAGTATTTCTGCCTTTTCTGCATTTTTTAAATAATTTATAACGATATGACACCCTTCGGAGGCGAAGCTTTCAGCAAATGCAGCTCCAATGCCTCGGCTTGAACCCGTGATCATGCATACCCTTCCTGCTAATGAGAGATTCACATTAACACCCCTTACTTCAGCTGTTCAACAAGTTCATTTGTGGTAAGGTCTTCTATATTAACCGCTTTTTGTAGTAATCCCATTTCTACGTAAGACGCTTCAACCTCTTTTAAAACGGTAAAGTCGAACATACCCAGACCGTTGTTGTTCTCACTAGTTTGGTTTCTAATCGCAATAATCTCTTTGTTTCGTGTGATATTGGTTCCGTCCACTGCATGCTTCGTTGCTATATCAGCTGCCTCATCTGGGTTCTCCATCGTATACTCTATGCTATCTTTATAGACCTGAAGAAAGCGGATAAGAAGATCTTTCTTTTCGTTAAATACCTTTTCTGTCACAACAAACACATCAGATGGAGTATTTAGCACATCTTTTACTTCAATGATATTTACTTCGCCTAAGCCCTTTTGCTTTGCATCATACAAACCGGTATCTGTAGCAGCGGTAGCAGCTACTTGCCCTTCCATCAAAGGGGCGAAATTAAGAACGCCGGTTGCCGTTATCGTCATTTCCTCTTCCTTCACTCCTGCGTCATGCAAAAGCACTTGTAAATTTTGATAGGTCCCACTAGCCAAGCTATATACTCCGACATTTTTTCCTTTTAAATCCTCTATGGATTGAATATTACTTTCCTTTAAGGAAACTAAGTTAAATACGTTTTCAGGATAAATATTATAAATGATCTTCAATTTTTCACCTTTTTCGACAGCTAACAATACGGCCTCTAGGTTTGCGAAAGCAATATCAGCATTTCCAGCCAGGATGTTCTTAACTGCATCTCCTCCACCAGCACCAGGTATGTACTCAAATGTAAGGTTTTCTTTTTCAAAAAAACCTTTATCCTCAGCCACATATAAGTTGCTTTGTTCAACAATTGGTTTACTCCATGAGGCCATTCGAATCGTTTCCCTTTGATTTTCTGATTCCGTTGCTTGACTACTTTCCTTTGAACAGCCTGCTATGATGACTGTTAAAACTAGTAAAATTGGTAGAACTACTTTAATGAATTTCACGAAATTTTCCTCCGATAAGTTGTATATTTTCTTAAAAATAGATGTTCGATGGCATATATCGAAGCGTACAAAAGGATGCCAATAGCTGTTAAAAGGATAAAGGCTGAAAATAATAATGGCGTATCCATCATTCCTTGTGCCACGATAATTAACGCTCCCAATCCCTTATTCGCACCAATAAACTCACTAACAACGGCTCCAACCACACTAAGGACAACCGCCACCCTCATACCCGAAAGCAAGTAAGGGATGGAGGTCGGCAATTGCAGTCTCCACAAAGTTTGCCATTTGCTAGCTTTTAATAGCTGAAAAAGGGCTAAACGGTCCTTGTCGACTACTAACAAGCCTGTAATCGTACTCTCGAACAAAGGAAAGAAGCTAATTAATGCCACAATCAAAATCTTTGGCGTGTATCCGTACCCAAACCATAGAATGAGAAGCGGAGCTAAAGCGACCTTTGGCATGGCTTGTGTTGCGATAATATAGGGCTTCAAGACAAGTCGAAGGGTGTTCGACTGTGAAACCAAAAGGCCCAGTCCGATTCCAATAAGACCACCCACAAAAAATCCACTAATAATTTCAACTAGGGTTGTGAAAATATGTGGTGTAAAATACCCACTCTGTAACAGGGTGAAAAGATTTTCTGCAATGGTTGTTGGTTTAGGTAAAATTAACGGTGATATTTTCTTCACCTTAACAATCATCTCCCACATAATAAGCAGGAAAATAAATAGTAGAGTCGAATATAGATAGATTTTCTTCATGATTGAAGCCTCTCATTCATATCTTGCTGAAAGTTGTAAAATGACTGATCGAATAAAATAGACTTCTGTCGTGGTCGAGTAAACGGTACTTGGTATTCTTGAAGAATTCGTCCCGGTTCCCCACCTAGAAGAATAATTCGGTCAGACAGGAAAAATGCTTCTTGCAAATCATGAGTGACAAATAATACGGTTGGTTTGTACGTATCGATTAATTCATTAAGTTGAACATGCAATTGATCTCTTGTAAAAGAATCTAGTGCAGAAAATGGTTCGTCCATCAAAAGGATTTGTGGCTTATCAAGTAAGGCACGTACGATTGCCACTCTTGATTGCATCCCACCCGAGCACTCATATGGAAATTTATGAATCGCATCGGTTAGTCCAACACGATCTAGCATTTCCTTTGCCTTATTCGTATCTCTTTCAGTCAATTTTCGCTTTAACTGTAATGGAAGTAAGACATTCTCCAAGATCGTTTTCCATTCTAGTAAAATAGGTTTTTGAAACACGTATGAAAGCTCATCAACCGGTTCTTTCACCTCATGTCCACCTATTGTAATCAATCCAGAGGTAGGCTTTTTCATTCCTGCAACCATTTGTAAAAGACTCGTTTTTCCGCAGCCACTTTTTCCAACGATGCTGATAAATTCGCCTTCCTTAATATTGAGGGAAAATCGACGGATTGTATCCTTTTGATCTTTATCAAAAGTAAGCCTAATCTCTTTTAATTGTATATATGGTGCCTGCATGTCCCTTCTCTCCTTAAATTCGATTCGGATCATACGCATCCATTTCAATTTCTACGCTAGCCTCCACGTCGACCCAGCGAACCAAATCGGCTAAATGAGGTCTGCCATCATGATGCCAACCAGGTTCCGGTTCTCCCATACGGCCTAAAAAGGTAACTCGATTGACTCCACATTGGCCAAGCACTTCTATGATGGAACGAAAATGGTTTGGCGTGCAGGCGACCCCAAAGGTCTGTAATAATCCTCGAACTTCATGTAGATAGCAAGGAACATCTTCAATGGACTGAACGGGAATCACATACACAAAGCGGTTTAATGGTGAGATGGGAAACAAAGTCGTTTTCTTATCGTAAACAACGGTCCAAGAAGTACTTTCTTCGCTTTCGAAAAGTGTTATATCATTCGTTTGAAAAGCTTGAAATTGAAAGGATGAACGGGCCTGAATGATCGCTTGATTTTCCTGTTCACTTAATCTAGCCCTTGGCATTTTCACCTCGTAATTATTCATTTCCTGCGCTAGCAAACTAGCAAATTCCCGTACCGATACATTCCCCTTTTCCTCTACAAAAAAGACATGAGGAGAAAGGCAGGCTTGTTGATCAAATTGAGAAGCATCCTTTGCAGCCCTCCTAGCAGTTTCGGTTACGAGAACGCGCTGTAAACAGTCTTTTGCAATAAATCCAGCACTCAATTTATGTCCATGTGCATGTAGGTTGACGTGAGATGGAACTTTTTTTCTAATCGAATCAATGGAGTTCTCGCTTCCATATGCAATCACTGCCTCTGATGAAGAGAATGCTATACGCTCTAATTCTTCTTCTCCACCTTTCCACCAAATGATGCTGATGGATTCCGCTAAGTCCTTGTCAATCTCTCTCAATGTTTCAACAAACAGACAGGGAAACAAAGGCTCGGAGGAAGAGAGCTTCCCAAGTGTACTAGACTTAACTAAAAGGCCGCTTACTAAACTCCATAACGGCAAGGCAGGAACATTTCCGGAAAACACATTCGTAATGAGCTTGGGTCCATAGGCTCTTGTTAAGCCACCTGATGAACGTGGACGAAACTCGTCAAGTACAAAAGGATTAGGGAAATCCACCTCGACCATTCTTTGCAGCTTTTCTTTACGAAAGGAACGTAAATACGAATGTAAAAACACGCGTATCATTTCCGAGTCATACCCAGTTATAATGGGAAGAAGCTCTTCCGCTAGTTTTCGATTGTGGTAGTTCGGGTCAAGCCAGAGTTGAATGGCTTGGTCAAGGGAGTCAATAATGTCATTCGTTTTCCGAGCTTGCAGTTTTCTTTGTTGCTGTTTTAGATGTAAAACAACTTGTTTCAGTTCCTCACTCGTAAGTTTTGGTACAAGAAGAGTAAGAGAATCAAACGTTCGTTCTTCATAAGATGGGGAGATCATGCTTGGGACAAATCCAATTTTTAGTTCCATTTGCTTACTCCATTACGAAACTGCTCTACGGCGAGGGAACAGCCCTTTGCTTCTGCCCCTTCGCTTCTTCCTAACAAGTAAAATTCACCTTTTTTCGAAATCCCTAAGTCCTCCGTCATAACCCCAAGGACCGAATGGAAGTTGGCTAGATCATAATGAACGAGTATTCCCCGCTCACCGTCTTGTACACACAAACCGTTTTCAGGATTGATGACTACTGTTCTTACCCAATGAGGAGCTTTTTGTTGCCCGCTTCCGCTTTGATCGTAAAACTGGGAGCTTAGCTCGGTCATTCCATACATATTCACACAATCTTCAACGGGTAAGTTAAACGCTTCTGCTACCATTTGTTTAAATTGATCTGAACTCATTTCTATGGCTCGACCCTTAGACCCTCCTGTATCCATTAACCGGCTTCCTTTTGGTAGTTGAAATTGAAGGTTTTTGCCTTCCATGTACTCAACAAAATGGATAAAGGAAAACGTAGCCCCTAACAAATATACAGGGGTGTTGGTGCGTTCAGATTCTACAAGGAATGAGACGAGCTTTTCGAAATCATAGGTCCCGTTACTGGCGATATAAACACTCTCCTCCGTGCCGTAGTCGCGAATGGCTGTATACAAATACTGTGACAGAGAGGAATTGGGCATTTCCTTTGGATGTGGAAATAGAATGGCCATTTTCACACGGCATTTCTCTTTCATGATATTTTCTTCAAAATGTGACTTCATCGAAGCAGTCCACACCTCTAAGTCATGGTGATAATTTCTCCCTTGCTTTCCACTGGTCGTTCCGCTTGTTTGAAAATACGTCTCCGCTTCTTCAATCGGTGTACAAGCGATGACCGCCTCCTTAAAAGCACCAACAGGTACAGGAGGAATTTGCTGATAGGATTGCACCATTGATGGGTGAACCTTTCTTGATCGACAAAACTTCCGGTAAATACGATTATTTTCGTATTGGTAGGCGAAGACCTGTAAGGCTAATGAATCAAATGAATCTCTTTCTTCATTTTCAATAAAAGTGAGTATCCTTTGCTTGATATCTTCGTAGTGCATGTTGTACTCTCCTTAAGATGAATGTGTTAGTATTTCCCAATCTTTTACGACAGGTTGATATCCAAGTTCTCTCAGTGATTCCTTTACCTCTGCCACACTTCTTTTGTCCGAAATTTCGAATTGACTATGAGTATGTTCTTTATTGGCATATCCCCCGACAACGGTAGATGAGGCAGCAGACATTTTGGTCACTCCTAACGGAAGTAAATGACGTCTTAGTTCCGCGCTTTCTCGTGTTGATAGAGTCATACCTGCACGTGGTAAAAATAAACGAGATGCCAGCATTGCTTGAACTAAATTTTTATCAGATACATCGACCTTTGGTTGGAAACCACCAAGGTTTGGGCGTATTCGAGGAAAGGATAGAGCAATATCCGTTTCGAGATAATTTCTTTGTAAGTAATGAGCATGAAGTCCTGTGAAAAAGACCTCCTTACGCCACTCATCCATTCCTAGTAGTGCTCCGATATTGACGGATCTCATGCCAGCTTTGGCACCTCTTTCAGGTGCATCTAGTCGATAGCGATAATTGCGTTTCGGTCCCTTTAAGTGATGCTTTTTATAGATTTCTTCGTTGTACACTTCTTGGTACACCGTTAATCCATCAATTCCACGGGCAACGAGCGTTTGGTACTCTTCCGTATCTAATGGCTGTATCTCAATGGATAAAGAAGAAAAATACTTTTTCATCACATCAATCGTTTCACACAAATAATCTACCGAGGAATGGAGGCGAGATTCTCCCGTTAGCAAGATAATATGTCGTAATCCCATTTTGACAAGTGCCTTTGATTCTTCTTCAATTTCAGCCAGGGTCAATTTTCTACGTGGAAAATCATTATCAATACTAAAGCTGCAGTACGTACATTTGTTCACACAATAATCGGTTAAATACAGTGGTGCGTATAATTGAATCGTACGGCCAAAATGCTGTACGGTACGTTGATGTGCCTTTTGTGCCATTTCTTCTAGACAATTTTCAGCAGCTGGAGATAAAAGAATCAAGAAATCTTCTGTATGAAGTCTCTCTTTTTGCAAAACCCTTCTTACGTCTTGAGTAGTGATGGTAGAAAAAAAGTCGTCAAATGGATAATATTTTACTTTTACATACTCATCATAAAATGACATTCCACTCACCTACCCTAAAAATCCTGTTAATGGAGATGACGCTTGTGCTGTCGTTGTTGTCTGTCCTACTCCACTCGAGTAAGCTTTCCTTCCAGCCTTGACTGCTAAGTCGAATGCAATGGCCATTTCAACGGGATCCTTAGCTGTAGCAATGGCTGTGTTTACCAGTACAGCGGCTGCTCCCATTTCCATCGCTTCCGCTGCTTCAGATGGCTTTCCGATTCCTGCATCAACAATGATTGGAAGCTCCATCTCTTCTATCAAAATTTGGATCAATTCCTTCGTGCGAATACCTCGATTTGAACCGATAGGAGAACCAAGTGGCATAATTGCTGCTGCTCCAGCATTTTGCATCGCTTTTGCTGCCATTAAGTCTGGGCTCATATAAGGTAGAACGATAAACCCTTCATTCGCTAAGATATCAGTTGCCTTAGCTGTTTCGTAATTGTCAGGAAGCAAGTACTTTTGGTCGGAAATGACCTCAATTTTAATCCAGTTCCCCATGCCGGCTGCTCTTGCAAGTCGGGCAATTCGAACCGCTTCGTCCGCCGTTCTTGCTCCCGACGTATTCGGAAGTAGAATCATGTCTTTAGGAATGTATTCTAAGATGTTTTCTTCTCCAGTAGCATTCAGGTCTACTCGTCTTAAAGCGACTGTGACGACTTGTGAACCGGATTGGGTTAGTGCTTCTTTCATTAGCTTGTGATTATAAAATTTTCCAGTTCCTGTTAGTAGTCGGTTATGTAGCTGCGTGTTCCCAATCGTTAATAAGTCGGTCATTGTGGTTCCTCCTATTGGTTCATTTTGGAAATATAAAAAAGACTTACCAATTTTGGCAAGCCTTCACATTCTTACATAAAGCTTTTCCTCATAATAGAGCTCATGTAAAATGATTGCTTCCCTACGTTGGTTCTAACCAAATCAGGTTCAAGGGTTGGAAAGATTCCTCTCAGCTTTTAGGCACCCCTAGCTAATTTTTTATTTTATTTGATTGCGATTTTAACTTTGTTTCGTTTGTATGCCCAATGATTGGTTGGGCCGTGGCCGGATCCGATGTGTAAATCTTCTTCGATGGCTGCCTGAATAAAGTCTTTTGCCACTTTCACCGCTTGAACAACGGAGCTCCCTTTTGCGAGTTGTGCGGTTATGGCAGCGGAAAAGGTACAGCCTGTGCCATGAGTATTTTTTGTGGGAATCCGATTCGAACTAAAGGTGTGAAATTGTTGACCGTCATATAAAAGATCAATCATTTCTTCCCTACCCTGATCATGTCCGCCTTTGATCATGACAGTTTTTGCACCCATGATATGGAGCAATTTAGCAACTTGTTTTCGGTCATCCATTGTCACAATTTTTATTCCTGTAAGCACCTCTGCTTCTGGAATATTTGGTGTCACGATGGTCGCAAGTGGAAGTAATTTTTCTTTTAAAGCTTTAACCGCTTCGTTTTGTAAAAGTGATGCTCCCCCTTTTGCAATCATTACGGGATCTACGACGACATGTTTCATTTCATAAAATTCTATAAATCTCGAAACCGCATCAATGGTATCACTGTTAAATAACATTCCGGTTTTGATCGCATCTGGACGCAAATCTTCAGCAATCGATTGAAGTTGTTCTTGAATCCCTTCCAAAGGAACCTTATAGACACCTTGTACGCCTGTTGTGTTTTGTGCAGTTACGGCTGTTATCACAGACATTCCGTATACATCAAGTTCTTGAAATGTCTTCAAATCAGCCTGTATACCAGCCCCTCCACCACTATCTGACCCTGCGATGGTTAATGCCTTTTTTACCATAACGAATAACCTCTCCTTGCCTAAAATTCATCAACTAATCTACGTAAAAGCTTGGTATGCTCTTGGATATGACTGGCTCGACAAATATCGGAAATGATTGCGAGGCCATTAGCTCCTGATTTCATAACGGTTTCTCCGTTGGTAGAATTCATTCCACCAATCGCAACAAGAGGCAAAGAAATTCCTGCATGACGAAATTCAGTGAAGATATCTAAGCTTTGTTGCTTTTCGGTATCCGCTTTTGAAATGGTAGGATACATCGGCCCAATTCCTAAGTAATCAGCTCCGTTTAGAACGGCCTGAAGTCCCTCTTCAACCGTGTGTGTGGATACACCAAGAATTTTCTTAGGACCTATTGTCTCCCTCACATATTTTGCATTTTCATCATCCTGGCCAACATGTACTCCATCAGCATCAAGAGCGATAGCCAGTGGTAGATCATCATTGACGATAAATGGGATCTTATGTGTCCCGCAGAGTTCTCGCAGTTTTTTTCCAAGTTCGTACTTCTCAATTTCTCCGAGAGTGCTGATCCCTTTTTCTCGATATTGATAACAAGTAATTCCACCTTCAATGGCTAGAGCTAACGTCTCTTCAGGTGTTCGATTCAAGCAGTCTTGACTGCCCATAATAAAATACAGTTTTAGAAAATCCATTTCCTTTTGCTCCCTCATATGGATGTTACTTCTGCAATGCTGACTTTGGCGAGGTCTACCACATCAGAGGATGAAGTGAGCATGAGTTGATTAAGAAATTCCATCTGAAAAGTGCCAACATGTTGGTCACCTGTCGCTAAAATCGCACGCTCAGCAACTGCACCATAAAAGGCTGATGCTCCTGCCGCTGCGAGTAAATAATTGGTTTCTACACTTGCAAACGCTCCTACGACAGATGAAAATAAGCAACCAGTTCCAGTTACTTTTGTTAGAAGTGGATGCCCGTTTGAAATAATAATCGATTCTTCACCATTAGAAACAACATCGTCTTTTCCGGTAACCACAACGGTCATATGTAATTTTTGAGCTGCCATTCGAGCAAGGTCTGTGATATTCCCTTCACCTGTACCAGAATCCACACCGCGTGTTTGCCATTCTTCTCCTATTACGTTGGCTACCTCTGCAGCATTTCCGCGTAATAGGCTAATGTTCACTTCAGATAGAAGTCGTTTTACAGTATTTGTGCGGTATGGTGTTGCACCAGCTCCAACCGGGTCAAGGACGACTGGAACGCCTTTTTCATTCGCTGCTTGACCAGCAATGATCATCGCTTCTACTTCAGGTTCCCTTAATGTGCCGATATTGAGCACAAGGGAATTCGCGATGCTTACCATGTCAGCTACTTCTTCTTTGGCATAGGCCATCACTGGTGAAGCGCCAAGAGCTAACAATCCATTAGCAACAAAATTAGTTACTACTACATTCGTCATATTATGAACTAACGGTGATTGCTCTCTTACTCTATCAATTAATGTTAAAAATTCATGACTCATTTTTCCCTGCTCCTTTCATATTAGCAAAACGATTTCAAGACAAAAAAAGCCAGATTCTTATAGAACCTGGCATAGTTACGAAACAATAAACATTTATCTTCGCAGTAACTACTTCCCTCCGCTGGTATGAGCCAGATCAGGTTCCAAGAGTCGAAAACTGAATTGTTTTCTCTCAGCCCGAACATACGGGCCCCCCTAGTAGATTTCCTATGAAACTATATTTACATCATAGTGGAAGGTTTTTCATAACGCAACTATAAATTATTTAAAAAGTAAAAAAAGTTCCCCCTGTACCAACAGGAGGAAGCCGATTAAATCGTAAATTTCCTTAAAACTTCTTTTAAGTTAATCGCCATTTCATTAACTGTCTGAACAGAAGAAGCGATTTCCTCCATCGTTGCCAACTGTGCCTCAGCAGATGCAGCAACCGCATAAGAGGAGTTCGAATTTACCTTTGCAATTTCTGTTAGCACTTCGATATTGGCAGTTACACATTTGGAACTTTCCGTCATTTTTTGGACATATTGATGAATAGACTGAATCGTTTTACGAATGTCTGTGATAGAGTCAGTGATTTGTATAAAAGATCTTCCCGCTTCATTTACAGCGATTGACCCATTTTCTACTTCAAGCGTATTTTTTTCCATTGCTTTTACGGCTTGATTTGTACCGGTTTGGATTTTCAAAATAAGATCTATAATTTCGTTAGAAGAGCTCTTTGACTGTACGGCAAGTTTCCGGACCTCATCAGCAACCACAGAAAAACCTTTCCCATGCTCCCCGGCTCGTGCTGCTTCAATCGCAGCATTTAAAGCGAGTAAGTTCGTTTGATCTGCAATACCAGTGATCACTTTGGTTATTTGACTGATTTCCTTTGATTGTCTTCCAAGGTTACCAATCACTCCTGCCACTTCGATTACAGAGTCATGTATATGTGACATTTGCTTTATTGCATTCTCTACGACCTTGTTTCCGTTTTTAGACACTCCATCGACCATATTAGCTGAAGCTTCCAGTTTTTCTGATGAAAAAGTGAGAGTTTCTTGAATCGAAGCCAATGTGTTCATTGTATGTATGGTTTCATTTACACTATCTAGTTGTTTTTGAGAGGCAGCAGCAACCTCTTGAATGGAAAAAGTAATACTTTCTGAACCTTGTGCGGTTTCCTCCGAGCTTGCTGTTAAATCCTCCGCAGAGGCAGAAACCTGGGTGGTTGTCTCATATGCTTGGGAAATTAAGGCTCGCAGTTCTTTTACCATCCGGTTGAAAGTAGTAGTTAGCTCACCAATTTCATCATTTGATGTAACCTTCATATCTGCGTGACTAAAATCACCTTCTGCAACTACTTGAATTCTCTCTGATAAACGACGGATCGGGCCATGAATAGAATTCATCAATACGATGGCAACTATTACGGAAATACAAATAACGATGAATGTAAAGATCATTGTCCAAAGTTGAACTTGATTTCCATTTGAAATGATTTCTTCTCCCAGCTGTTCTACACTTTTATTTTTTTCATCTGCTAAAGCCTTTAATTTTGCCATCGTTTGTTCGGCTTTAAACTTTTCAGATCCAACATTGAGTAAGGCTTGGCGTTTCTCTCCGTTATCAAACACGTCGAAAGCTTCCTTCATCATCATCTCATTCCATTTGGAACCGTCGGAAATGACCTTTTTTACAGCAGCTTCATCTTTGTTCCCAGCTACGTTAGTCAATAACCTATCTTCTAATTGGGTACTTAGGTGTACATTGTTTTCAAAGCTTTCCTTAGCCTGAGGAGAACCTTCAAGCATGTACTCATTTACGAGTCTTAATCGCTCAGCCATGAAAAATCGTAAATCTTGTAAGGCGTTTAATTGCTGTGATTCTTTTAGAATAAGTGATTTTGCTAATTCATTTGCCTTTTGGGTATTGATCATGGAGTAAATAGCTAGTCCACTAGAAACTAGTAACACGAGCCCGAAGCTAAGCATGATTTTTTTTCGAATACTTTGTGATTGAAATGGTATTCTTATGATTGGTAACCGCCATTTTGTATTCTTAATTTTATTAACCCATTTATCAATAGACTTCAATCCCTACACATCCTTCACCCGTTTGTCCACTTCATTATGGCAAAGGAATATTAAGCAATTGTAAAGGAAGTGTAAGTATTGTATAAAAATAAAACTAAATACCTAATTCTTAAGAACTATTCTCGGAATAAAAAACCTAGGAAATCATGGTATTTCCTAGGGAAGCGCAGGTTATGACATTTCTCTGCAAATTTCCTTATCCGACTAATCGATTAGTTAGTTTTTTGAGATATAGTGATAAAAAGACGCTTCGAGATAGACTAAATAAGATAAACGCCATCCATACTCCGTGGTTCCCAAAAACAGGTACAAGACCTATAATGGCTGCTAAAAATACAAGTAATGCAATAAAAATAGAATTTCTTACTGATTTCGCGTCCGTTGCACCGGAAAAAATACCTTCTAGTTGTAATCCCCAAAATCCGACAAGGGGAAATAATAACATCCAAAATAAGAATACATGAGTGGTTTCTCTTACCTCATGAATAGTCGTGAATAATGACACGATAAAGTCTCCAAACAGGATAGTCAAAAAGGATAAAAGAATAGCTGTGGCAATTCCCCAAGTTGCAGAAAGCGACAAGGCTCGAAAATATAGAGAAGTGTTTTTTCCTCCAAACGCTCTTCCCACTAAAATGCTTGAGGCATTAGCGAATCCGCCAAATAGATATGCCATTACGTACTGAATTTGTAAAAGGATCGCATTTGCAGCTAAGGTGAGCTCACCCATACTTGCTCCTTTTGAGGTGAGTATTCCAGTCATTGTAACCAAACATAATGTTCGGAGAAAATGGTCGCGATTAACAAGAAACATTTGAGTTAAGGTATCTTTCTTGATTAATGCACTAAGAGAAGGAATAAAGAAACGACTTTTATTTGTTTGAAAAATAAGGAACATTCCAACTATAACGGAGGACACTTCAGCAATTAATGTAGCATAGGCAACGCCTGCAACCCCCATATGTAGGCCCAGAACAAATACAATATCTAGCACAATGTTTAATACATTCATACCAATTTGCAGGAACAAAGACATTTTCACTTTACCTAAGCCGACTAACCAACCGATGGTTACATAGCTTAGTAGAATAAATGGTGCTCCCCAGATACGAATAAGAAAGTAGGTTTCAGCAAGAGCGTTTGTTGCTGTATTCCCGCCCATTAATAGGAGAGAAAGATGGATGATGGGCTTTTGAAAAAGGATGAATAGCAATCCCATCAGAATAGCAATGATCATTGGACGATAAAGAGCTAGCATAATACCTTCTTCGTTTTTTGCTCCATCGGCTTGTGAAGTGAAGCCACTGGTTGTCACACGTAAAAAGCCGAGCAACCAGTACAGCGTGTTAAAAATAACGGCTGCAATCGCGACCCCGCCTAATGCCGTAGGATCTTGAATTCTTCCTACGACGGCAGTATCTACCACCCCTAGTAATGGGGTAGACACTCCAGATAAAATTAACGGAAAAGCCAATACTAAGTATTCGCGATGAGTGCATGTATGTGAATAGCGGTGAACCTTTTGTTTAACGGAAGCTAAATTCATTTTACTCCCCTTTCTTACAGCATAGCAGCTTGTAACAACGCTTTTGTATACGAATGTCTTTCAGGAGCATAAAGGTCAGATAGTTGAAAATGATCGACCAAGCACCCATTTTTCATGACAAGAATTATATCACATAAGTTGGTTACTGTTCGTATATCATGAGAAATAAATAAGATGGACATTTGTAAGTTTCTCTGTAATGTTTTTAATAGCTCTAAGATACGTACTTGAACGGACACATCTAGGCTCGCAGTTGCTTCATCACAAACTAAAAGAGCAGGTTCAATACTTATAGCACGTGCTATACACACTCTTTGTTTTTGACCGCCACTCAGTTCATCGGGATAGCGATCCACCATAACCTTCTCTAGTCCAACCATTTCAAGCAATCTCTCTGCCTTTTCACGATTGGTATGCTTACCTGGTGGCAAATAAGAAGGTGTAAAATCAGTAAAGTTGTTAAGTGGCTCAAGTAAACTTTTCCCAATTGGTAGTTTTGGATTTAAAGCACTATTAGTGTCTTGAAAGACCATTTGGATATTCTTCCGATAGGCTCGAACATCTGCTCGTTTTTTAGGAGGGATTTGTTGTTCGTTAAATGTGATACACCCTTGTTTATAGCTTTCTAGACCAAGAATGAGTTTCGTGAGTGTACTTTTTCCACTGCCGCTTTCCCCAACAATACCAACGATTTCTCCCCTCTCTATTTGGAAAGAAACCCCTTGTAGTGCAGCAATATTGTTTGTATATACTTTTGATAGTTGTTCCACTTTTAGTAAACTCATACGGTTCGAACTCCTTGATGGGTGTGAAGGTAACGTTCTCCTGGTAGTGACAACAAACAGGAGCATAATTCTTTTGTATATGGATGCTGATGTTCACAACGTATTTGTTCCGGTGTTCCTTCCTCAACGATTCTCCCTTTTTGCATCACAAAAATGTGGTCGGATCGTTTGTATGCTTGTACGAGATCATGTGTGATAAATAAAACTGCACAGCGTGTTTCTTTTCTAACTTTTTCAATCGCATCTAGTACTGCTTCCGCTGTCATAACGTCTAAAGCCGTTGTGATTTCGTCACAAATAAGTAACTTAGGCTTTAAAGCTAATGCTAATCCAATCGCAACTCGCTGGACTTGCCCGCCACTTAATTGGAAGGGATAACTTTGAAAGATTCGGTTGCTATCTAATTGTATTTCCTCGAGAACATGAAGAGATAATTCTTTCGCCTCTTTTTTACTAATGGAATAGTGAGAACGAATCGCTTCTACCATTTGCTTTCCTACTTTTATAAACGGGGTAAAGCTGCCACGATAGTCTTGAAAGATACTCCCTATCTCGCTTCCTAGCAGTCGATGGTGGTTTCTTTTATCCAAGGAAAGAAGGTTCATATCTTCGTAAAATACATGACCCGTAACTACCATAGTAGAATCCAATAAGCCTTGAACGGTCCTTGCGGTTATACTTTTACCACTACCGCTTTCTCCAATCAGTGCGACCATTTCGCCTTGATTCAATTCTAAGTTGATATCTTTTAGAAGTAACTGTTCATCTTTCGTCTTTATTGATAGGTTTTGTATAGATAAAAGCCTCTCCTTCACAGTATGTTCCTCCTTTTTCCCGTCTTAAAATAACCTTTTAACCCTTCTCCAAGAAGATTGCAGCATAGAACAGTCAACAAAATAGCAATGCCTGGATAGACCATTAGAGATGGATGCACTTGAAAGAATGTTCTTCCTTCATTCAACATGGCTCCCCATTCGGGTAACGGCGCTTGAGCACCTATTCCAATGTAGGAAAAAGAAGAAATCAGCAAAATAATTTTTCCTACATCAATAGCAGCCATAACGACAATCTCAGAAAATATTTGTGGGATGATATGAAACTGTATGGTATGAAAGTTACTAGAATAAGAGAGCCTTGAAGCAAGAACGAACTCCTTTTGTTTCTCTTCTAAAACCAAGCCTCGAACAACACGAGCGTATACAATCCATTTTACGAGGACAATCGCAATCACAATATTGGTTAAGCTTGGTCCTAGAATTCCTGCTATCGCAATTGCTAAGATGAAATCTGGAAAAGCGAGGATTCCATCTATGACTCTCATAAAAAAAGCATCCATCCTCCCACCAATATATCCTGATAGCAATCCGATAGGAATACCTATACACATTGCTAGCAAGATGATAAGGAGTCCTAGTCCAATCGTTAATTTGGCACCATATACAATTCGTGCAAAAATATCTCTTCCCATATGATCCGTGCCAAGCCAATGATGGGATGATGAAGCGCTTAGACGGTTGGTCATATTAATATAAAACGGATCCTGGGTTCCAAAGAAACTTCCCACCAAAAAAACTATGGCTAAAATAGAGGCAAGAGAGATCCCTATCACCATACTCAGGTTTTTCTTGTTTTTCATTATTTTGCCTCCTTTCCTTGCTGAACTTGTGGGTTGATCACCAAATAAAGTAAGTCAACGAGCAAATTGGTTAGTACGATTAAAAAGCCAATCACAATAATAAAGCCTTGAATAAGGGGATAATCACGTTGCATAACAGCTTGAACAATTAATTCCCCCATGCCTGGCCAAGAAAATAAAATTTCAATGACTGATATCCCGCCAAGTAGACTTCCGAGACTAAGGCCAAACATCGTAACAAGTGGAATGAGACTTCCACGTAACGCATGGAAGAAAAGGATTCTACTTCTACTAATCCCCCTTGCTATCGCTGCTTCAATAAACGGGCTTTGCAGGATCGTGATGAGTCGTTCTCTTAACAAGGTAATATAGATCGGTGCCATCGCCATTCCAAGAGTGATTGAAGGCAGAACATAATGGGCAAATGTCCCTCTCCCCATCATCGGTAGCCATTGCAATTTTAATGAAAAGAAATACATAAGCAGTAGTCCTAACCAAAAACTTGGGATAGAAGCACCAACGAGCGCAAACCAGCGACTTATGTAATCGGGCCATCGGTTTTCATATAAAGCACTGACCACTCCTAATGGTATGGAAATAAGGAAAAGAACCGTTAATCCACCTATTGCTAACGCAAAAGTTGCAGGTAATCTATCAAATATCAGCTCAGAGACAGGTTTCTTTGAGATCAATGATTCACCTAAATCAAATTGGCCTACATTAATAATCCAGTCACCGTATTGCTGTAGAATGGGTTTATCAAATCCATATTCCTTCTTCAACTCTTCTTCTTTCTCTGTTGTTACCGACACATCATCAACCTTCAGGATGGACCGTATCGGGTCTCCTGGAGTAATTTTCATTAACAGAAAGGTTAAAAAGGATAAAACAAATACCATAACTAATAACTGAGACAGTCTTGAACCAATCATCTTCCCTATTCTCTTCAACATAATCACCTTCCTCACGAGAAAAGTGAAAGTGCCAAGGACACTTTCACCTTTTGATTATTCAACCTCTAATTTGTTTGTTAAAATATAGTATTCTTCTGAACCGGGAGCCCAGTTTTTCACATGATTGCTCACACCTATAATAATATGAGGATGAACAACAAACGAATGAAGAACTTTTTCCTGTATTAGCTTAACGGCTTCCTTTTCTAATCCTACGCGTTGCTCTAAGTTACTCGTAGTATTTAGTTGTAAAATAGTATTGGTTAGTTCCGGCACGTTAATTTGTCCAGGGTTTAAGGAGCCATCTGGAACATACGCAGAGTTCAAGAAAAATCCACCATCACCACGAGGAGCCGTTAAATTGGAATACGTTGCAATATCCCAGTCATCTTGCTTTTCCCATAGAAACGTATCAATATTTTCAACTGTGACAATGTTTATTTTTATGCCGACAGAAGCTGCTTCTGCTTGTAAATATTGAGCAATTAGCGGAAGCTCAGGTCTTCCTTGATACGTAGCAACGGTTAATTCAAGTGACTTTCCGTCTTTTTCAAGTGTTCCACTTGCGTTTTTTATATAACCTGCGTCCTCTAACAGCTCCGCCGCTTTTACGGGGTTAGACTTTACCACTTCTTTATCCGACGAAAAAGCAAACATGGGGTTAAAGGGACCAGTAGCTTCTGTCGCATGACCATTCATGATTTCTTCCACAACGGTTGTACGATCTAACAGTAAATCTATCGCTTTTCTGACATTTTCATCCTGTAATTGAGGATTGACTGAATTATATAGAAGGAAATGAGCTCGTAGACTCATGATAGATTCAATGCGAAGATCCTTATTGTCTTCTATAGGTTTCAGTGTTTCGGGAGGCAAGTGATAGACGATATCTGCCTCTCCTGATTGAAGGGCTAACGCACGTACATTTCCGTCAGAATTAAATGTAACTGTTGCTTCATCTACTTTTGCCTTTCCATCCCAATAATCCTCATAGCTTACTAGTTTAATCTCGGATTCTGGTGCGAAACTTTGTACTTGAAATGGTCCAGTTCCAATTGGTTGCTCACTAATATCTTCAGAATCCACCTTAATGATCGAAGCGTTTGTATGAACTAGTTCCGATAGAAAAGCTGGATATTCCTCCTCGGTTTGGAAGGTAATTTCTTGGCCACTAGCTGTGATGGACGCGATTTTCAAATTGGAGTTCATTGCCTCATTGACTTCTATTAGTCTTTCAAATGATTTCTTTGCCGCTTCAGCATCTAGTGTAGATCCATCGTGAAAGGTAACCCCTTCTCGAATATGAAACTTCCAGGTAGTTGAATCCAATTGTTCCCAAGAGTCTGCTAACCAAGGCTGTATTTCTAGATTTTCGTCAATCTGGACTAAGGTTTCAGCAATTCCTGCACGTACTCCCATCCAATCCTGGTGAGGATCTAAGGTTTTTGATGCAAAGCTAAATAATAGTTTTACTGTTTTCTTTTCCTCGCTTTCTTTTGAAGAAGTTCCGCTACTACTGCAAGCAGCTGTAAAAACAATAACGAAAGCAAGAAGTATGTAAGTAATAAATGACTTTTTCAATCGAACCCATCCTTTGAACATTTTTGTAAACAGAAATCATTACGATTAAAATACAATAAATATTGGTAAATCGAAATCATTTCAGTTTACAATACTAAACTATAATGTGTTGCATTCATAGTGTCAATATTAAATCGTAATTTTTACGATTTAATATAAAAAAAACAGACCAACGATCATCAGTTGGTCCTATACTTATGATTTATTTAAACACGTCTGCCTCGTTCAAGTATCCATCCTTGATCACGGTATCACGAACGTTTTCATTTGTGATGGCAATTGGATCTAAGAAGACAGCTGGGACATCGATTTTTCCATTGTTAATTTGCTTGTCGGTCTTTACTTCTTCTCCCTTTGCTACCATAATCGCCATTTCGGCAGACTTTACCGCTAATAGGTTAATCGGTTTATATACGGTCATCGTTTGTAATCCTTGAACAACACGGCGAACTCCTTCAAGCTCGGCGTCCTGACCAGAAACAGGAACGGTACCAGCTAAACCAACGCCTGCTAATGACTCAATTACTCCACCAGCCGTTCCGTCATTTGCAGCAATAACCGCGTTAATAGCATTTCCATTTTTACTCAGTGCCGTTTTCATATTTTCTTTTGCAATGTCTGGGTTCCAATCATCAGTATACTGATCATGAACGAGCTTCACGGTTCCGTTATCGATTAGAGGCTGTAATACTTTCATCGCGCCTTGGCGGAAAAGAATCGCGTTGTTGTCAGATTCTGCTCCACCAATATAAGCAAAATTTCCATTAGGTACTTTCTTTAAAATTTCTGTAGCTTGAATTTCTCCTACTTTTTCATTATCAAAGGAAATATAGTAATCAACATCAGCATTTTTTATCAATCGGTCGTAGGAAACCACCTTTACCCCTGCTTCATGAGCAATTTCTACGATTTCAGCTGAAATCACAGCATCATGAGGAACGACGACTAATACATCTACTCCCTCCTCAATTAATAATTGGGCTTGTTTAATTTGAACTTCATCCAATCCGTTGGCGGCTAGTGTTTTTACTTGCCCGCCCAACTTTTTAATTTCTTCTTCAAACAGTGCTTTATCTTTGTACCATCTTTCGTCTTTTAGCGTATCTAATAAAAATCCGACATATGGTTTTGAATCATCAGTGATTAATTTTGAGTGGTTAGTGCTTGATGCTTTCTCTGTCGAGGAACAACCAGCTGTAACGATCATAACAATAATTAGAAACAAGCTTGTGAGAGACATCTTTGGAATATTTTTCATATATATCCTCCTTCCTTTTGAGCCTTTATAGTTCAAATTTTTTGATCAAATTGTTCATTCTTTCTACCATGCTTGTAAGCATTTTGGCACTTACAGAAATATTGTCGAGTGATTGGTTTTGTTGAAGAACTGCAGCTGATATCTCTTCCGAACCAGCGGCGGTTTCTTCTGATACGGCAGCAATATGCTCGATATTCTCACTCATGGATTGACTTGATTGTTGAACTTTATTAAAACTCTCTGAAATCGTTTTTATACCAATCGACATATGTTCTACTTTTTCTTTAATGTCGGCAAATTGTTGGCCGGTTAGTTCAATTTGTACGGTTCCTTTATTTACCTCACCGTATCCTTCGTTTAAATTTTCAGCAATTTTTGATGTTTCTTCTTTTATGCTGAAAACAATGGATGCGATCCCTTCAACTGAACGCGAAACCTCTTCGGCTAATTTTCTTACTTCCGTTGCTACAACAGTAAAGCTTTTTCCTGCTTCTCCAGCTCTGGCCGCTTCAATGGACGCATTTAAAGCAAGCAAGTTGGTTTGGTCTGCAATGGACTTGATCACATGGACGATTTCTGTGATCGATTGTGTTTTGCTTTCTAAATTCTTCACTTGGTGAACAGATTCACTTACCACATGATTAATTTTTTTCATTTGTTGTAGTGATTCTTTCATTTGATTGTCCCCGCGAACGGCCACATCTAACACTTGACCAGAGAATTCTACTAATCTTTCCCCTTGTGAGTTAGATTGTACGATTTCTTCATTAAATTCCTTCGTTTTTGACGCAATATTAGCTGCATTATCCGCTTGTGAACTTGCGCCCTTCGCCATTTCTTCAATCGTTATAGAAACTTGTTCGCTACCCAGCTTTACTTCCTCAGATGACTCAAACAACGTAACACTTTGTTTGTCCACTTCAGCTGATAAAGTTGAGATTTCGGAAATCATTCCTCGTAAGCTTGTTGCCATTTCATTAATAGAATGAGAGAGTTGTCCAATTTCATCGTTTCCACTGTAGGTTAATTTCTCATTGTTCAGTCTGCCACTAGCGATCTCGTTACTTTGTACAACGATTTCTTCCAGATTTCTCTTGATTCTGCGGCTAAGAATAAAAATCATGACAAAAGAAAGAATGATGGATCCAAATGATGAAAGAATAAGAATAAGATACAGTCTTTCCAGTTGACTTTGTGCGGATGCTAAATCAGCTTCACTAATTTTTGTCGCTGAATCTTTTAACTCATATCCCAATTTAATGGTTTCATTTTTTAATTCTCTTGCTTCACTTTCTAATGTGGCAAACTCTTCTGTATTAATTTGTTGTACTTTTGGTACGATTGTACAAAAGAAATACTCGTCGAGTTTATGATTGTTCTCTATGAGCTGATTAAACGTTTCCAATTGATTGGTAGTTAGATTTTTCTTTATTCTTTTAGCGATACTGACAAACTCTTGACTATGATCCAAATACACATTCAACTTGGTTTCATCAGACAATAGAATGTACTCCGGAACTAATAAGTACTTTTCATGGTAAAGAGTTACCAAGTTTCCAGCATCTACAGCTACTTGATTTCTCGTCACTGTATCTTCCATTTTTTCGCTCGTATCTTTAATAAAAATCCCTGTAACTACTACAGAAATGATAAAAGCAATGGTCATAAAAGAGAAGATCACCATGTACTTTCCACCAATCTTGATGTTTGACCATTTTACCCTTCTTAGCATACTACTCCCCCTAACTCGGTGATTGTTTTTAACAATCGACAAAATTCTTCATTCTTTTTATCGGCATTTGTGAAGATTATGTTAAGTTTTCTTACAAAAAAATATTATATAAGAATAAGGAACTAAAAAAGTCTGTTTCCATCATCTTGATAGAAACAGACTTTTTTTAATATCCTTTATCAAAATCCACTGAGTTCGATACGGGGTGGTTTGATTCTAAGGCTTGTAAGGTTTGAGCAAAGCAAAGAATTGCTTCGTTCAGTTCGGTTACAGCAGAGATATGTGGAGTGATGATTACGTCTTTCCTTAACCAAAGAGTCGATTCTTCTGGTAGTGGTTCTATTTCTACTACATCTAGGATCGCCGTATGTACGTTCCCTGAATCGAGCGCAGTGATCAGTGCTTTTTCATCAACTGTTGCGCCTCTGCCTACGTTAATAAAACCAACTGACTTCGTTTGAGAGAAAAGTTTTTCATTGAATAATTGTTTTGTGTGATGAGTCAGCGGAAGCGTACTGATGATCCAGTTGGCTTTTCCAATTATAGAAGAAACGGAACTTATCGGAACAACTTTATGAAAGTATTCTTTTTGTTTACCGCTTTCGGAGACGCCAATAACGGTTGAACCAAAATAGGTAAACGTCTTAGCTACTTCTTGGCCAATGGCCCCAGTTCCAAAAATAACGATCGTAACATCCTTTAACAACTTTGGCGTTCTTTGACACCACTTTTTTTGTTGCTGTTTTTGCTGAAATTGTCCGTGATATTGTAGGTTTGTTAATAGATAACTTAAACAATACTCACTTATTCGTTCTCCGAAGGAACAAATGGTACGGGTAAGAAGAGTTTGATTTTCATTCCAGCCCTCTATTTCTAAAAAATTATTTACACCTGCATTAAAGGAATGAACCCATTTAATTTTCGCTATTTGAAAATTCACGCATGGTTTAAAACCAACGTAGGCATCTGCCCAGTCTAAGTCATGTTCGGTGATCGCTTCTACTGGTAGAAAGCGAAATTCCTTTTGTTCCATGTTTGGAAAATATGTCTCAAATTCCTTCTGATACTCCCCTGCTATAAGAATGTTATGTATGTTCATACAAACCTCCGATTGTCTAATATCATTTATTGTACTATAGCGCGATAAATAGAAGTAGCTCTTTGGCATTTCCACTTCTTCTCTTTCATACAGTGTAAAACGGGGTGATAACTATGAAGAGATGGCTAAAAATCGTGATACTCGCCTATTTATCCCTTCTTTTTTTCGGAAGTTTTATCGCTGTAGGTATGCTATGGACGGGAAGGATTGAAAAGTGGATTCCAGAGGTTTCTAAAATAGAAATCTTTCTTTATTATTTCTTTGCGGGTGCAATTGGTGGTTCGCTTCGGCATCTATATATGTTTTGTTCCCATTATATGAAAGGTGAATTAACCGATTATCGAAAGTGGATTATGTATATATTTTATCCTATATTTGCTACAGGGACAGCCGTTGTGGCGGTTACCCTCATTCAAAGTGGGATTTTATTAATTCAATTTATTGAATATGAAGATACTCCATACGCCCAAATCAGCATCGCTTTTTTTGTAGGATTTGGTTTTAATCGGTTTTTAAATAAACTAAATGCTGTTTCCACGAAGTTGTTTCAACCGGAGCAAGAAACGGATAAACCGTCCAATTAAGACTCATGGAATTTTCCATGAGTCTTTTAAATGCACTTCGTTATCTTACCAATTTTTGCTTATAATATGGGAAACAACTAAATAATAGTGAAGGGAATTTTTGAAGATGAAAAAATGGGCATTTGTTTCTGATTTTGATGGTACGATTTCAAAGAAAGACTTTTACTGGATGGTGATTGATAAATACTTTTCAGAAGGGAAAGAACTATTTAACGAATGGAAAGCTGGGACGATCAAAGATATTGATTTCCTTGCAACCGTCTTTAGAGCAATTCACCAAGAAGAAGCACATATTATTGAAGATATACATACGATACCAATTGACGAGTATGTTCCTTCATTTATCAAGCATGTTCAAGAAAATGGTGGAGATTTTTACATACTAAGTGCAGGTACGGATTATTACATTCATCATATTCTTAAGAAATACGACATAAAAGACGTGACTGTATTTTCAAACGAAGGATTTTTTCACGAAAAAAATATTCATATGAAAATTGATAGTAACGACTGGAAATACTCTGAGCGATATGGAATTGATAAATCGAAAGTAATTCAAAAATTAAAGGAAGAATACGAGCTGGTGTATTTTGCTGGAGACAGTGAGCCTGACTCGCATCCGGCTGTGTTTGCTGACCTCACCTTTGCCAAGGATGCCCTACAAGATATGCTAGAGGAAAAAGGTGTCCCTTATAAAGCTGTGGAGGAGTTCACAGAAATTGAAAAATATTTAATCAATAAAGGGCTGATTTCACGATAATGCGGCAAGGTACAAATATCTCGATTCCTTCTTTACTGGAAATTAATAGTGGGGTTATTCATCAATTAGAAGCGTACTTAATCAAGCATGGATTTCGCAATGCAATGATCTTTTTTGATGAGTTTACGAATGAAACTTTTGCTGAAACCATTGAGTCCTCCTTTTCAAGGCTCACTCTCGATACAAAGGTATTGAAATCCGGATTGGATATCAATGATTTGATTCAAGTAGCCTTTTCGCTAAAGAACTATGATGTAGTCCTAGCTATGGGTGGTGGCGCACTAGTCGATTATGGAAAGTATGTTGCGTTTATTCGGAAGTTTCCGTTTATTAGTATCCCTACTTCTGCGTCAAATGACGGATTTGCAAGCTCTAACTGTTCGATTATGGTAAATAGCAAAAAGACGACCGTTCCAGCACAAATTCCTTATGGAATCGTTGTAGACCTTGATATCATACAGACTGCCCCGACAAAAATGATTCTCGCGGGAATCGGTGATTTACTGTCAAATATCACCGCCCTATATGATTGGGATTTTGAAGAAAAACATGGGGTTGGATATGTTAATGCATTTGCGGCGATGCTAAGTAAAAAAGCGGTGAACAGTTTTATCCGAACACCTATGAACGATATTAAGAATCCAATATTCTTAAAAGAATTGGTTAGTTCGATGACGATGGGTGGAATTTCGACCGATATAAGTGGAAATAGTGCTCCTATTAGCGGTTCTGAGCATCTGATCTCACATGCATTGGATAAAATATCAGATGCACCACAAATGCATGGTGTTCAGGTTGGGATTGCAACGTATATCGTAGCAAAAGTTCAGAATCACAGACACGAACGTGTAAGAAAAGTGTTTGAACGTACGGGATTTTTTGATTATGTACAAACATTGTCACTACATAAAGAAGAATACCTGCAAGCGATTGATTTGGCGCCTACCATAAAGCCTAATCGGTATACATTTTTACACGAAGAAAGGTATCGTGAAAAAGCCAAACAGTTGCTAGATGAAGATGAGATTTTGAAGGGATTATTTAAAGAATAAAGGTGAAGCCCGTAAGCACCCACTTTATTCTTTTTCCCTTTTAAAAATGATATAGTCCGAGGCAATGGGTTCTTCGCCATGTTGTCGGAGAAGAAGATTGATTTGACCTCGATGATACTGTCCGTGAAGAGCTACATGAACGAGGATATCTCTGATCGAGTCTTGAAACTCAGTTCCCGTGCTATTTTTATATGTAACGGTTTGTTCGCCCTTTTGTTCTGTTAATTTTGATAAAAAAAGCTGATAATCATGATGATTCTTGTGAAGTAGTTCCTTACAACTTTCTATAGAGAGGTCGGACCATATAGGAAGGTGTGCGCTGCTATTCCCCGCCAGCCTAGTGATCCACACTCGTTCAGCTAATAAGGTGTGAGCAAATAATTTTCCTGCTGGCTTATTGGGTACACTTAGTGAAAGCAAGGTGTTGATGATGCGTTCATTTGCCCAATGCAAGTGATCATACATGCTTTGAATGGACTTCAATTCTTTCACCTCCTCCGAAAATTTGCACGCCCTTTTTCATTGTGAAATAGGGCGTGAGGAACTTTACTCTTCTTGAATTGCCTTCCAAAATTCTTTCGCTACGGCCTTATATCCTTCTAAACTTAAATGGATGTCGTTAGGGTTTGGCACATATAATGTTTCATATTTTTTAATCACTTTTGCTGTAGGGACAAAGTCATCACCATTGGCGGAAGCGACTTTTTCAATGGTCTGATTCAGCGCATCTAATAATGGAAGTAAGGCAGCCTGCTCTTGCTTTGGTAGATGAGGGAATGGATTGTAGTAGCCCATAACATAGACCTTTATTCCTGGATTGATCTTATCGATTTCACTTAAAATAAGATATAAGTTTTCGGCGATGGTGTTTAATACAGCAGGTGCGGTGGACGGATTTTGCCTTATAGTATTTAAATTGGCTAATAAGTCATTGGCACCAATATCAATGGTAACAAGCTCAGCGTTTTTAATGGAGTTTCGTAGTTCAGCGTAATTGGCATTGTTAGGATTGAGTAGCTCGCTTACGATATTGGTAGTTCTGTATCCAGGGACACCATAATTATCTAATGTGATTTCATACTGTGATTGCTCATAACGATCAACCAGAAAATCTGCGTACCCTTTATCTAGTTTATGATAAGGTGTTGCCCCAGCGGCTAATGAATCACCAAGAGCCACATAGTCGACTTGTTTGCTGCCTTTTGCAAACGCTGTCATTGGTAAGGATGCTAAAAGTGATCCAATTATCATGGAACGTAAAATTATCCTCTTCATTTTCATAACACCTACTCCCCCTTTTCCTTATTCTTTATAATAATTCGTGATTAAGAACAAAATTCCTATTCGCACGATAAATATTTTATTTTGTTTTTCCATATGACCACACAAATATTACAAAAATCCAACTCACGCTTCATTAATCAGGGGCATTAACCGCTGAGCAAGTAGCAGAATTGAGTAAGTAACTAGAAAATCCAACTCACGTCTTTTATATGTGCGCTCAAGTTTACAAAATACTATGAAACTTATGGTCCAACACCACCTCTTGACATAAACCACCAATTGCTTTAATATACTTCAAGTTCAAGATACTTCTGTATTCGAAGTATTATACATATATCAAGCCGTAAAAAGGAGAATTTTTATGAAAAGTCGAGTAACCGTCATGATTAGTATTGTACTCGCGATGCTTGTTGCATCCATTGATACAACTATCATGAACACAACCATGCCTGTCATCGCAGAGGAGCTTGGCCGTTTTGATTTGTATGCATGGTCGTTTGCTTCCTATATGATTGCTAGCACCATATTATCCCCGGTGGCTGGAAGATTATCTGATTTGTTTGGTAGAAAGAAAGTATTTGGCTTCGGTATCTTACTTTTCTTAGCTGGATCACTTCTATGTGGCATATCTGCCAATATGATACAATTGGTTATTTTTCGTGCTGTACAAGGGATGGGTGCCGGTTTTATGATGCCCTTTCCAGCCATTATTGCTGGTGACCTTTTCTCAGTTGAAAAACGTGGGAAAATCCAAGCATTATTCACAGGAATGTGGGGGTTATCGGCTGTGCTTGCTCCCCTTTTAGGTTCTTTCTTTGTGGAAGTATTAACATGGAGATGGATTTTCTATATTAACCTACCAATCTGTCTGATTTCATTTGTCACTTTATTAGCTTATAAAGAGGAATATGAACCGAGAAAAGCAAAGGTCGATTATATGGGTGCGGTACTGTTTGGTGCTAGTATTACTAGTCTGCTTCTTGTTACAGTAGTTCAAGAAAATAGATGGATCTTTTGCATAGTAGGAGTATTATTGCTTGTAGGGTTTTATTTCTTTGAGAAAAAGCAAGCATCACCGATCGTTCCGTTTTCTATGTTTAAAAATCAAATGATATCGAGAATTAATTTTAATGGTTTTATTGGGAATCTGGCTCTTTTTGGTACAGCTAGTTATATTCCGTTGTTTTTACAACATATCGCTGGTCTTTCCCTTTTTCTCAGTGGTGTTGCGCTCCTTGGTCAGGCTATTGGCTGGATGATGGCGGCCGTTCCTGCAGGAAAGTGGATATTAAAATACGGATATCGAAGATTGCTGATTATCGGTAATGCATTCTTATTCGCATCAGGTCTGTTGTTGCTTCTTCTAGATCCAAGTCATGGTTTTTGGTTTGTATTCTTTGTCATGCTTATTCAAGGGATCGCTTTTGGAATGCTGTCCACAGTGGGAGTGATCGGGGTACAACAACTCGTGGGTGTGCACGAAAAAGGAGTCTCCACAGCGTTCTTTATGCTTTGCCGAAACATGGGTACCGTTATCGGGGTAACCGTTATGGGTTATCTGTTAACTACAGGTGCATCCGATATGGACGGAATTCATCATTTATTCCAGTTTGGATTTATTGGTAGTGTTTTAGCTCTACTAACTTCTTTCCTTATTCAAAAAAATACAGCAGAGCAATCCACTCCTGCTGCTAAAATTGGGTAACACAAAAAGGAGGATCTGGGTTTTATTAAAAGTCAATATATTTCTTAAAACCTTTATCAATAATGAATTTCTATTTAATGTCAGACATTATAGATGGTTAAATTAAAGAGGATAGGTGAGCAGTAGAAAATATGCTCTATCTATCCTCTCTTTGTACAACAAATGACCTCTTTTACTACAACAAAAAAATATAATGTTGTTGTGCAAACGCCCCCTATTGTTTAAGTGCAAAATTTCACAAAGTTATACAAAATAAAGAAAGCTGCCTATAATTTGCAGCTTTACCGAGTTCCATATTTACTGTGTAATTGGCAGCTCATTTTTCAAAAACCATTCAAACCATCTACCGTGCCCATCGGTTGCTGCAATAGTGTTTTGACTCTCAATGCCATTCAAATAATAATCTAGATGTAAAAATCTATCTTGAACATTATTGTAGATATGGAAGACATCTCTTTCCTTACCTATAGCTTCAACAGTTTTTAATAAACGTTTTTTCATTTCTAATGATATTTGGTTCGCAACATGAGTATGGAATATGCAAATTGCACTGTCCTCTGGTATATTTTCAATGTATTCTGATAATAGACTTATCCCATCCCCATCAACCAAATGTACTGAGCCGTCCTTGATATAACTTGCAGCTTCTTCAAACATAAACAACCTCTCTTTATGTTCGGGCCATATTAATGATTTTAGCCACAAGTGCTCTTCCTCATTTTTTAGATCAACTATATTTAGATCAAAGCCAACCCTTGTTAAAACTGGCGGCGGTGTCGAATGGAGGATTGGAATAATTTCTCCTTTTATTTCTGCTGAAATATTAAGTTTAGAATCTATATTACCATAAATGTTATTTTGCCCGTAGGAATATGAATATTTATCCCAAAGAAGCTGTAACCCCGCACTTGTCCCAATTTCGACAAGTGCTAATGGTTTCTTTGCTTTCTCGTAAATAGTACAAAAAGCAGGATAAAGGTATGCACATCTTCGTACTTCGTTGGTTTGAACAAGCTTAGTTTTAAGAATCGACTCAATTTCATTTCGATATTTATCGCAAAAATCTTTAAAGTCTTCAAACGACTCATTAAATAATTTTGGATTATTTACTATGCTCGAGTAATACTCTTTTAATGGGTGTTCCTTACCATTTAGTAAGAGATAGTGAACTGCACCAAACAGAAGGTTTGGAACAGGTTGTCCCGCACGTGCGCTACTACAAATTTCAAGCAGGTTTTCATCTCTAGCAATTTTTTTGGACAAATATTCGTATAATAAACTAGACCCTTTACATTCCCTCTCGGCAAACGTCAGAAAAGTTTTTGACAAGACTTCAGCATTAAACAAATATAATCCTCCCTTTTTAAACAAGAATATTGTATAATTCTATATTTTTCCAAAAAAAGCCTTTATTATTGTGACCATATCATCAAGAAAAGAAAATCTTATACAACAATCCTTTTTTTATAACGACACAAGAGAAAGCCTTTTAGTACGTGTCCAAACTTTCTTGCACGTTTCATTCATTTAAAGACGAATGGAGCCATAATGATGTCGACCCTCAAAAAGAAACCCAATGATACTCTCATAATAAGGTATAAATTGTTTTAGTTCTATTAGCTTTAAGATTTCCTCTTTAGAAGCCCACTTGGCTGCTTGCACCTCATCAGTCTGTAACGTCAAATCATTCAAATCCAAGTCATATTCAATTAAATAATAATCATCAAAGCCACGTTCAAAGTTAATAGTAAATTGAGGACGAACCCTTTCAAAGTTATAATGAATTCCCAACTCCTCGAATAACTCTCTTGAAGCAGCGTGCTGACTTGTATCGCCTGCAACTGCACTACCACCACAGGTGATATCCCAAAGGTTCGGCCATCCTTGCTTAAAGGGTTGACGCTGCTGAATAAGCATTTCTCCTTTTGAATTAAATATACATACGTGTACTACTAAATGAAACTCGTCTGGTGTCATTTCATCTCCACGAGTTATTTGTTTCTCTATTTTATTACGATGCTTATCAAATAAATCCCACTTTTCCATTGCTAAACTCCTTATATAAAATTATGGAAGAATCACCCTTTATCTAGTTTATATCTCCCAAATAAACAGGAGATTTTTCATTCCTAGAATATCTTACTATGTATCTTCTTAATTCCTTCGGATATATTCTATAATCTAGTAAATCGTTAATTTGAACCCATTCAATTCCCACTTGGTGACTGTCAGGATTAGTTGGTGATCCATTATTATTTAGTCCATCAATAAGGTTACAAATGAAGTAATATTCAACTTGATGAACATTAAAATCGAAAGAAGAATGTTCGTGGTTTTTACCTATATACTCTCTAATATGAAGGAGCTCTTTAATTTCTACTTGTTCCCCAATCTCTTCCATACACTCTCTAGTTAAAGTACTATGAATCGTTTCTCCGTGCTCTTGCCCTCCACCAGGAAAAAGATAAAAATAACCTTCTTCATCCTTATTTTTTGTTAGTAAGAGTTTATTGTCTTTAAGTATTATGGCTTTTGCTGAGTTTCTAATATTCATATATGCCCCCCTCTTCTACCCTAATTTTACCATATGTTTGATTAACCCTTATTATAAAACTGCTTCGTTTGTTTAATAAGAGTGGGTCCCTAGAGCCGTAATAAATATTGGAGCCTCATTTGGCAATTCTTCAAAATTGCGTTGGAATTCGTCATATTGGAGTCGGTCATTTTTGATATATCGCATCAGTAATTTCACAGTATCTTTACTAAATCTAAGAAACTTAACCCTTCTTCCATGGCTCCCTTTCTCCATTAAAGACCAGTAATTCATAGCGACTTTTAATTCCTTTGGGTCAATGTAATATATTGTTGTTGTTGTAAATGAGGTCATTTAGAGGTCTAAATAAACTAAAAAAGTACACCACTATATACAAGTGATGTACTTAATTTTTATTTAATGTCTGACATTAAAGACAATCATCTACAATGCAAATAAAAAGGTACATCCACTTGCCCTTAATTTTACAGAGTAGCGTCCTTTTTACTTGCTATGTGCGACTCTTCTTTTAGTTGATGTCTGAACTCCGTTTCCGCTCCAGAAAACAACAGCTGTTGCTGCAAATAAAAATATTGCGGTAACGAGGAAAACGGTTTGGATTGGAAATAGACCACCGATTGCTCCACCAAGCATCGGTCCGATCATCCCGCCTATTTGGTTAGCGGTTTGGTTCAGTCCGAACGCTCTGCCACGGAAATCCTCTTCCGTTGCTCTTACTACAAGACCGTTTAATGCTGGGAATACCGCACAGAAGAAGATTCCAAACAAAAAGCGGACGATTGAGAATCCCCAAATTTCTGTAAAAGCGATTTGGGCGAGCATGCCTATTCCTCCACCGAGAAGGCCGATGAACAATACTTTATGAAATCCCACTTTATCTGCCCATTTGCCCCATACCGGTGCGAACAAGGCACTAGCTATTCCAGGCAAAGAGAAAATGATTCCCGCTAATAACGAAGTATTTTCATAGGATCCGCCGATTTTCACCACATATAATGGTAAAACAGGCTCAAGGATCATGATGGAACAACTAGTTATAATGGTCAGTACAATGACCATCATTAGTGGACGGTTGGACATCGCTAACTTAATATCGTTCGTAACCGATCCTCTTTCTTTACTAGGAACAAAGTTTTCTTCTTTAACCCATAAGATAATAAGTATAGTGGCAATGAATACAATTATCCCACCTGTTGCAAATGCCCATCTGTTACCAACCCACTCTGCAATGGCACCACCAATTAAGGGTCCAGCAATCATACCAGAAGCCGAAGCAGTTGAAATGAGTGATAACGCATAGCCTACATGCTTGGAGGGGGTGTTTGTTCCGATAAGAGCGATGGCTCCAGGAATAAAGCCACTTAGTAAGCCTTGTAGGATTCGAAGTACCAAAATTTGATAGGGGTTCGTGACAAAGGCCATTAAAGTGTAAATAAAGAACAGGACAATTCCGGCCCTTACAATCATTGGTTTCCTACCGTACTTATCGGCTATTCTTCCCCAAAATGGTGAGGCGATTGCCCCTGCAAAAAAGGCGGAGCTAAACAATAATCCTGACCACATTTCCGTATGGTTGTGCACTCCAATTTGGATCAGAAAGATGGGTAAGAACGGAATGACCATTGAAAAACTAGCTGCTGTAAAAAAGACGCCAATCCAAAGTACCCACAAATTTCGTTTCCACGTTTCCATCCTTTACATCTCCAATGTTCATCATTCGCTAATACTTTGCAAGGTTTATATCTTAATATTGTAACATAAATCGGGATTATTTTCACTCTCGAAATATTCGGTTGATGAAATAAAAAAACATCCACCAAAAAGGTGAATGCTTCTATTTTATCTTATACTCCGCGCTTATTTCCCCATAAAAACGCATGTAATTGTGGCAAAACTTTTACATCGTTAAGCTCGGGATCAGCAACAGCACGATCCACTAACCATTCGTATTTTTGTAAAAGCTTTTTCACAAGCTCGTCGTTATTAGTATTGGTGAGGTCGTCATTCCCTACCTGCAAGTAAAATGGAATGGTATCGTATCTTTTATGAACCATTTTCGCGTACTCCAGATCATGATCATCAAATATCACCACTTTTATACTCACTTGATTCGCAAATTCCCCTGCTTGCAAGTTGGCAAAAATGCTGTCCAACACCTCAAAATTTGTTTCCATGCCTGAACTTGGCGGCTTCGGAGAAAGAGTTAGTTCGTCAATTTGTAAAAACCAATCCTGCCAACGGCTGCCTTGTGTTTCAATCCCGATCTTGATTTGATTTTCTTTAAGCTGGCCAATTAATCCATCTAAATTTTTCAAAAGGGCCGGGTTTCCACCAGAGATCGTTACAAATGAAAAATTGTCTCCGCCGATTTCCTTAAGCTCGTGCCAAATTTCTTCTGCTATCATCATACGAATATCATCTTTTGCGCTTCCATCCCATGTGAAGGCAGAGTCGCACCAGCTGCACGAATAATCACAGCCAGCTGTGCGAACAAACATCGTTTTTTGCCCGATGACCATGCCTTCCCCTTGAATCGTAGGACCAAAAATTTCTAACACAGGAATTTTACTCATTCCTCCATCCACTCCCTTCTTGCTTCCGCGTAGCTAGTAGGAGTTTCATAGAGTTTAACAAATTCCACTCTTGCCCCATGATACAGCTTTTGACGTTCTTCTGTTGTAACAGCTTCTTGCATTTTTTCATAAATCCAGACAACCATGTTTTCCGCCGTTGTGTTCATCAGTGGTAGTGTTTCGTTTAAATATCTATGATCAAGGAAAATTTCAATTTCATTTTTCCAAATTTCTTTAATGTCACCAAAGTCCATCATTAAGCCTCTATCATCAACAAAGCCGCTAATGCCAAAAATCACTTTATACGTATGGCCGTGGAGGTTTTTACATTTTCCTTCATAACAATGTAGATGGTGTGCCGCATCAAACGTAAATTCCTTACTCACAAGTACGCGCTTAGTATGATATTTTAATTCTTTTCGTTTGATGTCTTGATCAATTTTCTGCAGATTTTCTACGATGCGAAATCCGTACATGTGTTAAAACCTCCCGTTGTAAAAATCATCAAGGCCTCTTTTACGTAACACACAAGCCGGACATTCACCACAGCCATCAGAGATGACGCCATTGTAGCAAGTTAATGTATTTTCACGAACGTAATCAAGCTTGCCTAACTCATCTGCTAATGCCCATGTTTCGGCCTTATTTAACCACATAAGTGGGGTATGGATGACAAATTGATCATCCATGGAAAGATTTAAGGTAACATTTAATGATTTAATAAAAATGTCACGGCAATCTGGGTACCCGCTAAAATCTGTTTCACAAACGCCTGTTACTAAATGCTTCGCGCCTACTTGACGTGCTAATACACCAGCAAATGTTAGGAATAAGAGGTTTCTACCTGGAACAAAAGTTGACGGAAGTTCTCCTTCTTCCCCTTCTTTTACTTCAATATCTGAGCGAGTTAACGCATTTGGTGCTAATTGGTTAAGTAATGACATATCTAAAATATGGTGTCTGACACCTAATTCATTGGCTATATTTTTTGCACATTGTATTTCTAAGCTATGACGTTGATTATAGTCAAACGTTACCGCTTCGACTTCTTTAAAGTTTTTAAGTGCCCAAAATAAACAAGTCGTGCTATCCTGTCCACCGCTAAACACAACAATGGCTTTATCGTTTTTCAATTTGCATGCTCCTTTTTAACGGAAAAAACAGTACCACTAAGAAAGCAGTACTGTTTTCCTTAGTTTTTTAGAGAGGGTAGCTAGAACCTCTTTTTAATTATCCCTCGAGAATTATATCATATTTCGACAAAAGTGGTAGTAAATTTGTTCTTACTATCATACTTATTTATAAAACTATAAAATCACTAGTGTTGCATAAATAGTGTCATAATTTTCAGTTTACTCACCTTCCCTGTTTAGAGGCAAAAAAGTAAATACCCAATCAAAGGTGGCCCTATCCATTTGGAAATTTATTTACAATTAGACTTTTGCAACGACGACAATTTGCATATTTAAGGGATGGCTTTTCCTTCAATCTTTCGAAGCCAAACATTCGCTGGTTTCCACAATGCAGCCCTTAGATAACGGCTAATCTGTAAGGTTTTTCGCTTGCTTCTGGTCTCGATTTGTACGAGAACATGTAGGCAAAAAACAATTAGTGCGATAAATACTTGATTTTGAATCGCCCATTCGCTTTGACCGTAGAACTTTTTGATGCTGAGATGTTGTTTGATCCATTTAAAAAACAGCTCAATGGCCCACCGTGATTTATACATTTCTGAAATTTCTTCGGCGCTTAAATCAAAACGATTTGTAATTAAATGAAGTTCATTTCCTTTTGAGTCAATCACTTTTAGAAGCCGAAAGTAATTTTCAGCACGGTTTTGAGTCGTACCTATCAACACCATTTGGTCTGATAAAACAGCTGTATCCTTGGGTAGCTTAAAATCGTATACGTTCCGTATGACTGCATTTTTGCGTAGCCGTGAAAGAAAGAAGTAGCTATCATCAGTCATGCGATCAAAGCGCTCGTAGTCTAGATAACCACGGTCAAACACATACATGCATTCCTTGTCATCCACCATGATTTCAAGCTGACCACGGTCATGTTCTTTTGCCGTTGTCATAACGGCCTTTTCAGGATAGGATATACCCTTTTCCATAAACACAAGGCGCAAATGTAACTTTACACCTGCTTTTGTTTTGCGGAATTTAGCCCATTTATGATTGGTCAAATTAAGTGGCAATGTGCTTGAATCAATGATTTTTAACGGCATCACGAGTTTCGTGTAATGCGTTTTGGCATGAATTTGTGACACTAAATCAAGGAAAAGCCTTTGAAATAGATCAGGGTTTATGCCGTTTAACCGCCGTGACAACTGAGAAATACTAATAGAATCAAGGTCTATCCCTTTTTGAAGCTGGTCATCGAAAAGACAATCACCCAGCGCATGCAGACTTTCAATTTCTTGTAGCTGCGCAAAAAGTAGTAATTTTAGAAATGACTCTGTCGTTAATTTTTTCGTATAGTAATCTAATTTCATCGTTTTCACGTTTTCTTCAAATAATTGAAGATTTATAGGTGAAAACCATTGTCCAAATGAAGTTTTTCGTGTAATCTGGTCCATGTGATGGTCCTTTTTTAGTGGATTTGGACGGGTTACCACCTGACTAATCCATTATAAAGGACTTTTTCTTTGCACAAAATAATAATATTGAACCACTAGTGTTGCATAAATAATTTCGTAATTTTCAGTTTAATTATATTCTCTATTTAGAGCCAAAAAAGTAAATACCCAACAAAGGTGGCTCCATCCATTTGGAAATTTATTTACAATTAGACCTGTGTGACGACGACAACTTTCTTATCAAGGAATGGCTTTTCCTTCAATTTTTCGGAGCCAAATATGGGCTGGTTTCCAAAGGGCAGCCCGTAGATAACGGCTAATTTTTAAGGTTTTTCGCTTACTATTTGTCTCAAGTTGAACAAGAACATGTAGGCAAAAAACGATAAGTGCGATAAACACTTGATTTTGAATGGCCCATTCGCTTTGTCCGTAGAACTTTTTGATGCTAAGGTGCTGTTTGATCCATTTAAAAAACAACTCAATGGCCCACCTTGATTTATACATCTCTGAAATTTCTTCAGCGTTCAAATCAAAGCGATTGGTGATTAAATGGAGTTCATTTCCTTTGGAATCAAGCACTTTTAGAAGGCGAAAGTAATTTTCAGCACGGTTTTGGGTTGTACCAATCAGGACCATTTGATCTGATAAAACAGCGGAATCCTCGGGTAGTTTAAAATCATAAACCTCCCGTATAACGGCGTTTTTTCTTAGCCTTGATAGAAAAAAGTAACCGCCATCTGTCATGCGATCAAAGCGCTCGTAGTCTAGATAGCCACGGTCAAACACATACATGCATTCCTTGTCATCGACCATGATTTCAAGTTGACCACGATCATGTTCGTTTGCCGTTGTTATGACTGCTTTTTCTGGATAGGACGCACCTTTTTCCATAAACACAAGGCGTAGATGCAACTTCACACCGGCTTTTGTCTTACGGAACTTTGCCCATTTATGATTGGTCAAATTAAGTGGCAATGTGCTTGAATCAATGATTTTTAACGGCATGACCAGTTTCGTATAGTGTGTCTTGGCATGAATTTGTACGACCAAATCAAGGAAAAGCCTTTGAAATAGATCTGGGTTCATGCCATTTAATCGCCGTGACAGCTGAGAAATACTGATCGAATCAAGGTCAATCCCTTTTTGAAGTTGGTCATCGAATAGACAATCACCTAGCGCATGCAGGCTTTCGATTTCTTCTAGCTGGGCAAAAAGTAGTAATTTTAGGAAAGACTCTGTCGTTAATTTTTTCGTATAGTAATCTAATTTCATCGTTTTCACCTGTTCTTCAAATAATTGAATATTAATTGGTGAAAACCATTGTCCAAATGAAGTTTTTCGTGTAATCTTGTCCATGAGATGTGTCCTTTTTAGTGGATTTGGACGGGTTACCACCTGACTTATCCATTATAAAGGACTTTTTCTTTGCACAATATAATAAAGTTGAACATTTTGAGTATTTTTAATAGTGAAATTAAATTAATGCAACACTAGTGCTATAAAATATGTAAACTATTTGCATAAATTTCATATATGTGTATAATATATTTTGTTATATATGGAAAATGTTTTCTAGGGTTCCGCAACAGCTAGTTGGTCTGGACCGAGAGGAAACTCACAGTTTTTTTGTTTTGTGGGAATAATAATTTACGGAGGGATTTCACATGAATAAGCATTGGATTATGGTATTTATTGCTGCGTTTTTTGAAGTGTTTTGGGTGATTGGTTTGAAGCATGCCGATAATGTGTGGGATTGGTTAGGAACTGGAATTTCGATTGCTATTAGTTTCTATGTGATGCTTCGCGCGAGCCGCGCTCTGCCTGTTGGAACGGTATATGCAGTCTTTGTCGGGTTAGGAACGGTCGGTACGGTATTGGCAGATATCTTGTTTTTTGGAGACATTTTTAAAATAGAAAAAATGCTACTAATTCTGATTTTATTAATAGGAATCATTGGGCTTAAGATCGTCACGGGAGAAAAGGTTCTTGAAGGAGAGGAAAGTTAATGGCGTGGTTTGCTTTAATATTAGCAGGAATGTTTGAAATTGTTGGTGTGAGTTTGATCAATCAATTCAACTTAAAGCGAAATTGGTACTCACTTGCTTTTATTGTTCTTGGATTCGGAGTGAGTTTCTTTTTACTCTCATTTTCGATGAAAACGATACCGATGGGAACAGCTTATGCGATTTGGACAGGAATTGGAACTGTAGGTAGTGCTATTATCGGGATTATGTTTTATGGAGAGTCGAACGATTGGAAACGTATGCTATTCATAGCCATGGTGTTAGGGTCTGTGATTGGATTAAAACTAGTATCATAAGAGGAGTAGCCTTTAATAGAAGCTACTCCTCTTTTTACTACTTTATAATTTCATCAATAATCCCATATTCCTTCGCTTCTTCTGCACTCATAAAATAATCTCGATCTGTATCCCTCGCTACCTTCTCCACAGGCTGGCCAGTTCGGTCGGAAATAATTTTGTTGATATGTTCACGAAGTTTGATAATCCGTTTGGCTGAGATTTCGATTTCTGTTGCTTGGCCCCTCGCTCCCCCAAGAGGCTGATGAATCATGATCTCACTATTCGGGAGTGCCATCCTCTTTCCTTTTGTTCCAGCGAGTAAGAGCATCGCCCCAAAGGAAGCAGCCATCCCTGTACAGATCGTTCTAACATCTGGTTTAATGTATTGCATCGTATCATATATCGCAAACCCCGCCGAAGTGGAACCTCCAGGACTATTAATATAGATAGAAATGTCTTTCTCGGGTTGATCTGCTGCTAAAAATAATAACTGTGCTACTACGTTATTAGCTACAGCATCATTAATCTCCTCACCGATCATAATAATTCGATCCTTTAAAAGTCTAGAGTAAATATCGTACGAACGTTCTCCGCGATTTGATTGTTCGATAACATATGGAATTAAACTCATATTTGTTTCCTCCTTCGTTTCACTTGCATAAAATTATGCAGCCATATAGACAGTGCCTGAAGGACGATTGAAGAGAGGTGATGGTTTTTTCATCGTGCAAGTTAGGGTATCATCTTTTCGTAACGAGCGAATGTTCGGAATGGAACGAATGAGTGGTGACGGATCATGGGCTTTGAAAGATTCATAAAGAATGATCTCGATATGTTGGCGTTCATCCTCATTCCAATATTGTTCAATTAAAGGATTGGTTTTTTCTGAGTCCTTTTTTCCAAGGCGCTGTTTTGCCCGAAAGATGGCCGCCTTTACAGCCGCTTCAGAAGTATCCAAAAGCTCCGCTATTTCCGAAAGTTGAAACTGAAATCCTTCTTTTAAGGCAAACATAATTGCTTGTTTCGGGGTTAATTGATGAATCAGTTGTTGAATGGCTTCAAAGCGGTTAACAATTTGTTCTGTCTCGTTTTGAGATTGTTCAGGAATATCTTCGAGAGTTTCTTTGTTGCGCTTTCTTATGGTGTCGATCCATTCATTATGAGCAATCTTATTCACAAGCGCGGCAGAAATTTCCGGCTGATACTTATAATGAAGCCAAGCTTTCAGGAACGATTCCTGAGCCAAATCCTCTCCAACCCATTTATTTTGGGAAATGAACTGACAATATCGTTGAAGCTTTGAATAAAGTTCCTCGATTTCTTCCTCACGTGTAAGCCTAGGGTGTTCCTTAATATCCGTCTCCTGTTTCCTAACTTTACTTTGCACAACCATCACTCCTTCAGCACTCTCTATCCTTTAAACGAAGAATGGAGAAATAAAGATACGGGGTCACCATTTTTTTAGTTTATACGAAATGTATGTGGTGGTACCACTATTGGGAACAAAAAAATGTGACTACTCTAAATCGAATAGTCACATTTGACTTCATGGAAACAGCTTTAACTTTTTTACTTCCTCTTCATGATTGGTCACCATTTCATCAAAAAGTTCTTCTGTCGTTTTATTTTCGGTAGAAATCCCTAATTTCTTTGCCGCCTGAAGAATTTTTGCTTCTCGTACTTCATGTGCTAACTGACGGAAATCCTTATTTTCTGTAGATATCCCCAATTCTTTTGCTTCTTTCTTGATACTGGTTTCACGAACTTCTTTGGCTAGTTCTGTGAGTTCTTTCCCCTCAGTGGAAATGCCGAGTTCCTTCGCCTCTGATTTAATGATGGTTTCTCGTATTTCTTTTGCTAACGTGTCACTATCTTTTCCATCCGTTTTGATACCAAGCTCGTCTGCTTGTTTTTTAATAAACGTTTCTTTTACTTCTTTCGCTAAAGTGTCAAAGTTCTTTCCCTCCGTTATTATTCCGAGCTCTTCCGCCTTCTTCTTGATCATGGCTTCACGAACTTCTTTCGCTATCGTCTCGGAATCTTTTCCCTCAGTAGAAATCCCTAACTCTTTCGCTTTTTTCTCAAGAAACTCCGGACTGTGGTGGAAATGTCCTTTATGAGCATGCGCTTCTTTCGACCCCACTTCCACCTTTTCCTCCGTTGCTGCAAGTGCTTGAACAGAACCGAGCAACCCAAAAACTAGAGCAACCAGAAATAATCCTTTGATTTTTTTCACCATTTCTTTCCTCCTTCATCTTATGTTTTGTACTACAGAAGGTAGGATGTCCAGAAATTATTACCAATTTATGAACAAATGATGAAAGTATCATTAAACAATTTTGTACTCACTTTTCTTAACGCAGCTTTCTTCCATTATCACATCAAGAATTTCCTCGGTATAGTGATGAAAAGTTGGATTCGACCGACTTCTTGGCCTAGGTAAATCAATTTTTTTGTTCATCACTACTTCCCCCTCTCCAATCACAATGACTCGGTCGGATAGAAGAACGGCTTCCTCGACATCATGCGTGACCAAAATCGCGGTGAGTCGATTCTCTTTCCATACGGATTCAATGAGGTTTTGCATTTCCATTCGAGTTAACGCGTCAAGCGCTCCTACTAGTGGCTCATCTAACAGCAGCTCTAGTGCTATCGGTGCTTTTGTCCACCTGATAACGAAGATGGTAATGGTCTGTCATAGGAATTATCCAAGGAATTAGCTTTTCCCTCCATATACAATTGAACATTCCCTTTTCCTCCATTCTTACTGTTTTACTGCCTTGTTGACTTTTACTAAATTATAAACTAATACTTTTTAACAGATTTAAGTTTGTTCTTTTCTAGGAAGTTTGTATTCTCTCATTTAAAAGGATTAATATGACGATTTTGTTACCATACATGTAACAAAGTTGAAAAATTGCAAAAGGTGAACCTAGTGGCTCACCTTTTTAAATGTTTATCAAAAAATTGTTGTACCGTATTTAATATTTCCGGTTGGGAAAAGCCGCCGTGACCAGCTCCTTTAATTTTAATCATGGTTGCTTCTACGTTTGCATTTTTTAGTGCTTCGAATAACAGAACACTTTGATTGTAAGGAACCCTAAGATCTTTGTCTCCATGCATAATTAGAAACGGTGGATCATGCTTGGTTATGTACGTGATGGGGTTGGCGCGTTTCACTTTTTCCTTATTTTCCTGAAGAGGTCCACCAATGAGCACTGATTCTGGTGAGTTTGGCGAGTCAAAATCAACATCGGCGGGATATTTACTCATCTGTAACATATCTGTCGGTCCATACCAATCGACAACAGCTTGCACAGAGCTTGACTCATTTAGGTATTCACCATCCCCTTCTAGTTCACGGACTTCTCCTGTGGTTCCTAGTAAAGCAGCTAAGTGACCACCAGAAGAATTACCCCATACACCGATTCGAAGGGGATTGATATTGTATTGAGATGCGTGTGCACGTAAATAACGTACGGCGTTTTTTACATCGTATAGCTGGGTCGGAAATTTTCCTTCATGACTGGTTCGATGCTCAATACTTGCCACCACATAGCCATTTTGGGCGAATCTCACTAATTGCGGGATGAACTCGAAGGTCTTTTGAGGATGATGGAATCCCCAGCCCCCTCCCTTTATAAACACAATCAATGGACGAGGTTTTGATTTTTGTTTTGGTAGCAGGATGTGCATATGTAAGGGTTTGACCTCTGTCTTGGCGTACACAATATTTGCTTGAAGATGTACGCCGTTATAGGCTGATTTTTTCGTTGGAATGGTTTGAATTTCATCGTTATTTTTAGCATAAGAGCTGCATGTAGTTAAATTTGTTATGGCGACGATGATTAATAAAAGAATGCTTTTTTTCATATGAAATCAACTCGTTTTGATTATTTGGATTGATGATGGTGTATGTGTTTGTTTTGTATGGGAATGAATGCGTCATTCGGACAGTGTATTGGTTGTTGATGCTGTCGCTGTCCAAATCAGGCCTTTATTCACACTATAAACTTCTATATTTTATTAAATTACCCAAATGTTTCAATTTTATGAGAACTAGACCAACCCAACCCTTTTAGTTGGTAAAAAGACAAAATTACGTTATCCTTAGAGTGAAAAAATTATAAAGGTAGGGAAATTTATGGATCAGATTATGTTTATTGAAACAGGAATGGGGATTGATGTTCACGGTCAAAACGTGACGAAAGCAGCAATTCGCGCGGTTCAAAATGCAATTCATTTTAACTCAATGCCAGGTATTCGAACGGTTCTTCCTGAGAACAAGCTGGAAAATATGAAGGTAAATGTGAAATTGGCGGTTCCTGGTGATAAAGAGTTGCTAGATATTGAAGCAGTGAAAGCAGTTCTTCCGTACGGAGAGGTGACTGTTCACGTTCAGGATGGAGGAATGCTAACAACAAGCGGAATCGTTCTTCCTGATAAAGAAGATAAAAATGATTTGATGTATATAGTTGTAGCAGCTGTTGAGGTTGGATATTAGATATTAAAGGGCGGAAAATTTCTTTCCGCCCTTTTTATGGTTTACCTCTGTGCAGGTGAAAGTGATTGTTCTGTAGGATAGATCTTTGTAAAAGTCAAACGAACAACTGGACCGACAATAACAAGCTGTAGTGGCAAGGCTGCGATAAAATTGAAACCTACACCTTTAACATACGCGACTGGAAGTTCCGCGCTAATTCCAACATTCATGATTGCACCATAAAGAGACATTAGTAAAACCATGCCTGAAACCATAAAAAATGACATGAATAGGATTTTTTTAATTAATGGATCTCCGTTCTTTACGATTTTGGTTACAACGGATTTTGATAGGGGTGAATATAATGAGTGAATTGAATTTGTTCGGACTAATTGATTTAGTCAGTGAAAAACACGCCGAGCTTAGAGGTGAGGTCCGTCAGCGCTGCATTCAAAATGGAAATGAAGATGTCACCCCACAAGAATACTACTTAATGACAAGGCTAGAAAAACACAGGAATTAACCATTGCCGAAACGGCTAGGAAAATGAATATTTCCAGACAAGCTGCCCATAAATGTGCTAAGGGCTTGATAGAAAAAGGGTTGATTGTAGCGGAAACATCTGAGGAAAACTTACGTGAAAAACTGTTGCAGTTAACCATTAAAGGGCTAGAAAGCTGCAAAGAAATGAAAGAGATTAAAGAACAAATTGAAAAAGAAATCACAGACACTTTGGGGCAAGAAAAAGTGACTATTTTAAAAGACATATTAAAAGTTAACTGGTATAGAAGCTGAAACCCACTTCCCTTTGTATACTTATATACGAAAAAGACAGATTACTTACCGAAACCAAGCCTCCATGCAAGCAAGCATTAGATATTTAAAAAGAAAAGACGCTACCCTTATTGGATAGCGTCTAGAACTTATATTGAAATCTTCTCAGGTTCTTCTATTGCTGGTTTCACGACGGCAGCTTTTCGTACGAAAAGTAAATACGATAGAAAAGCTAAAAAGCTAGCGCCAAAGATAATAGATCCCATCGGAATGGCTGAATTCTCACCTGCAATCCCTACAAGTGGGGACGAAATAGAGCCTAGGATAAATGGTAATAACCCTAATAGAGCAGATGCACTACCAGCGATATGCCCTTGTGACTCCATTGCAAGTGAAAACGATGTGGTTCCAATAATCCCGATCGATGCAACGAAGAAGAAGATAGGAATAACCACAGCAATTAATGGAGCCTTTAGTAATAACGCAACAAGAAGAATCGCACCTGATACATTTGAAATGGTTAGACCAATAACTAAAAAGGTCTTTTCTGATATCACGTCTACGAACTTTCCAACTGCCTGACTTCCTAGAATCAAGCCAATTCCGTTCAATCCGAATAACAAACTAAATACTTGTGGTGAAACTCCATAAATATTTTGATACACAAATGGAGTACCCGAAACATAAGCAAAAATCCCAGCCACGATGAATCCTTGTGTAAAAGCATAACCCGTAAACTGACGATCTTTTAATAAAGTTCCAAAATTCCTAAATGTTTGGCCAATATTACTTGGAACACGCTTTTCTGTTGGAAGTGATTCTTCCAGCTTTGAAAAGACCGTGAAAAATAAAACTAGACCGACAACACTTAAAACGGCAAACACTCCCGTCCAATTTGTAAAGGCTAAGATTGCGCCCCCTGCTACAGGAGCGATAATGGGACCCAGATTACTTACTAATGTTAATAACGCAAAAAACTTCGTTAATTCTCTACCGCTAAACTTATCACGAACGACGGCTCTAGAAATAACGATGCCGCCTGCTGCTGAAAATCCTTGCAAGAAACGAGCAGCAATGAAGAAATAAATATTGGGAGCAAATGCACAAATGGCAGAGGCGATTAAATACATAATAAGAAATATTAATAATGGTTTTTTCCGTCCTTGCACATCACTCATTGGGCCGATAATTAATTGCCCTAGTCCTAAGCCTAACAAACATGAAGTTAAACTGATTTGAACGAAAGATGCCGTTGTACCGAACTCTTCCACAATAGTCGGAAAAGAAGGCAAATACATATCGATGGTAAAGGGACCTAAGATCGCCAGAGACCCTAGAAGCAATGCCAGCTGTAAACGCTTTGTACCTGTTAGATTGTTCAAGTTCCTCTCGCCTTTCTTTTTAAATATGAAGATCATAATTTCCTAAGATTGTAACTTTACCATTCTATAACATTGCCTTAGTAAAGTAAATTGTTTCGGTCGTTGAAATATATAATAAAATTTATTAAATTTTTGTATGCGGTTACAGCAGGCGACGCGGCTTTAAAAATTGACGAAGCCGATAGAAAAAGACTAAAATTTGAATAAAGCCTAAAATTCAGAGTATTTTTACAATTCGTTGAGAGGGTTGACAATTATGCAGGATGAACAGCTTACTAGTAAAGAGTTTAATAAAGATGGATCTTTCAAAAGACAAGGCAATCGATTTTCAACTCCTTTTGGTGACGGTCCCTGTGAGTTACCGATTGAGTCTGGCCGTTACCGCTTGTTATGGTCTCAAGCATGTCCTTGGGCACATCGCTCTGTTATTGTTCGCAGATTGCTAGGGTTAGAGGATGTGATTAGTTTGGGAACAGTGAGTCCCATTCGTCCCCACCTCCCTCATGTCGATTGGGAGTTTTCTCTAGATAAGGACGGTGTAGATCCGATTCTCGGTATTCGATACATGAGTGAAATCTATACAAAAACCGATCCGGAATATTCTGGCCGACCAACCGTTCCTGTAATGGTGGACGTGAAAGACCATAAAGCGGTTAACAATGACTATTTCAAATTAACCAATTACTTAGAAACCGTGTGGGCTCCCTTTCACAAAGTAAATGCTCCTATTCTGTACCCTGATCATCTTCAAAATGAGATTGATGATTTAAACACAATCATTTTTAACGATATTAATAATGGTGTTTACAAATGCGGTTTTGCGAAATCGCAAGAAGCATATGAACAGGCGTATGATACGTTGTTTGCTCGACTCGATGAGTTTGAGGAGCGCTTATCCAAAAAACGGTTTTTACTTGGGGACTATATCACCGATTCAGATGTTCGTCTTTTTGCTACATTAGTCCGATTTGATGCAGCTTACTATACTCGTTTTAATACTAACCGACAGCTCATTCGTCAATACGAAAATCTATGGGGATATGCTCGTGATCTCTACCAGACTATGGGATTTGGTGATACAACTGACTTTGATGCTATAAAAAAACACTACCACACATCTATAACGATTGATCCAAGCAATACCTCCGTGAAAATATTGCCGAAAGGACCTGATTTATCAGATTGGAACATGGAGCATAATCGTCATTTACTAAGTAATCAATTAGACAAATTTCTAAGGAAGTTAGAGGTGTAACATTATGATTATTCGTGAGGCAAAAGAGACTGAAATCCCTTTTATACGGGAACAACGTGTGAATGCGTATACGGAGCATGCGGAGAAAATTCCGAATGCACATTGGGAGGCGCTTAAAAAAGCCATCTCTTCTAATGCCGACAGTCAGCCGGGTGTGGAGCTACTTGTGGCAGAAGTAGAGGGCACAATCGTTGGCAGTGTGGCTCTTTTTCCAGCTAAAACGGATGCGTATGAGGGGATGGTTGACGAACTGGATCACCCTGAAATTCGTGCCTTGGCTGTTGCTGAAGAATTCAGAGGAAAAGGAATTGCATCTGCTTTAATTAAAGAGTGCATTCAACGATCTAAGACCAAGGGTTACCAAGCGATTGGGTTACATACAGGAGAGTTTATGACAAATGCGATCAAACTTTATAAACATTTTGGTTTCGAACGTCTGCCACAATACGACTTTGAGCCAGCTAATGATGGCATTATAGTGAAGGCATTTCGTTTATCAATTTAGAAAAAAAGGATATGTTCATGGTGAACATATCCTTACTCCATTAAATGAGCTCTACTATTCTTTCATAAGTCGTCATAAACACATCTAAGTCTGGGTCTTCCCCTTTTTTCTTTATCACATTAAATTTAGATAGGTCAAAATAATGGGTGGGTTGGACCTCGTGCCTCGCGAGACAATTTTTCGTACAAGCCAACGGACAGCCATCAATGGCGATGATTGTCCTCCCTGATTTCGCTGTTTTTACAAGTGGCTTAACATCTCCCCCAACTCCAACTATGCAAGACATTTCGGCGATGTCCTCCCGATCCATTTTGACTGCGATCAAGTTTGCGGTTTGTGCGGCTGAAGAACAGCCTGAGCATGAATATACCAACGGCAAATGTGTTCTTTTCATCAGAACTCCTCCTTTACAGTTTCTTTTTCAAACTGTTCTGATTTTTATTTACTGTAAAGGAAATGTTGGATTGGATTCTGTGAAGAATGTTACTTTTTTTATTAAATTGAAAAAATTTAAAGAAAAGCTCTTCGTTTACTTGTAATTCACGCATAGCTCTTCCTACCTATAGGGTTAGAAAAAGAGGACGTGCTTTTTGTAAATGTAGATTAATAGAATGCAAAGGGACGCTAATAGGCGTTCTTTTTTTGCTCAAATTTATAACAACAGAAAATTACACGACAAGAATCGACGGAAATCAGGAAGGTTGGATCAAGGATATTCTCCCTATAATGTTATTTTAAGATAAATAACTTGGGAAATAATTGCCGCGAGAAAAAACCTAGTTGTACAAACGTTGTACAACTAGGTTTTTATGTAGAGATATTAAGTATGGACTTGAAAATTGTTAATGAAGACCGTTAGCGCAGGTATTTCTGATTGTAACGTCCTTCATCGGGCTCATGAAGACCGTTAGCGCCTAGTATTTCTACCATAACGTCCTTCATAGGCGTTATGAAGAACGTTTCGTATTGCCTTTACCACAGAAACAGCCTTCATTTAGGTATATTTTCCATTTTAGCGTTGTGCCGTCTTTATTTCCGTGCCTCTGTCTGTACCCGTTCTAGAAACTCCATCACCACATCATGATTACTCTTCTTCCCAGCAAGCTTTAGCATCGCTCTGCCAACAAAGTTGACCCCTTTGTTCTCCCCTTCGTATATCAATCTTGTTTGGGAATCATCGACCTTTATTAGTGTAAAAGTTAGGGTAACTGCAAAGGCTTTTCCTAAAACAAACTGAATTTGTTTTTTCTTTTCCCCTTCCCTGTCTTCATAAATGAGCGTTTTTACAATATAGGTTTCTAGTCTTTTCCCCTCGCGATAGGTTTATCGATGCTTGGCTCCTGCTTCGCTTTCCCTTTTTTCAATTAAGATACCCGTTAACTTTGCAAATTCACTGATTTTATACATTTCGTCCTCCCACCCTTAGGATACACTGTGGGGTGCACAACACAGTCAAATTTTTTTCTTAAAAAAACGAATGAGCAGCTCTCTCATTCGTCATTCTTTCTTATTTCTTCTGTTGTTTATACAAATCAATGGTTTTATAGCCTTGTGAGAGGACTTCGACCATTTGCCCGCGGCGCTTGTCTCTTGTTTATTGCTGTTTCGCTGAAAAAATGAATCTCGCCCAGTCTTTTCTGTATCCCGGGGTCAAGCTCTGGTAAAACGCAAGTTCGTTCGGTGTGTCTGCTAATAATGCTTCCACATCTGTAATATTGTCCTCATAATCAGCTACACATTGACTGGCAGCTGGAGTTTTCTTCATTTTCTTTTTCTCTCGCTTTAAGCTAACAACAGTAAACACATCGTCCATACTAACCATACGTCCAAATTTTATCTCACTGTCTCCAATATATCCGTCCTCCCCTACACTCATCGCAGGAAAGATATCGTCTCTATGTAAATATGAACTATATCGTTTATTGCCCTTTTTCGGATAGGCGAAGAAAAGATAGCCCTTTTCAAGTAATAATTGATTCTTAATGACATGCTGTGTATGAGCGACCATTTCGTCCAGTGTTTCAATGAAAATGAAAACCGCATCATGATCTCTTCTTAATTCGGTAGGATAACCTGTAAAAATATCATAATCACTTGGCTGGTTAATTACTACCATATTTGTATACTTTTCTAGTTTTAATTTTTCGACGATTGACATAGTTGGCTCCCTTACCGCCTTCAATTATAAGTCTCTTTTCTTATATATAGTTATATCATACTATTGTTTTAGGAAAGGATGTTTTTCACTTGATTATCTTTATATTTCACACTACAATCAGTAGTGGAAGGTGATTAACTTGTCTATTAAGCGATTTAAGTACAATGAAGAAGGTCTTTCTCGTTTCTTTGGTCCGTTAGAAGCAAGAATTATGGAGCTTTTCTGGGACAGGGAACAAGGTGAATACAGTATAAAAGAAGTACAGCAAAGCCTTGATTCTGAAAAAAATATCAACTTTAATACCGTTATGACGGTTATGAATCGACTGGTAGACAAAGGGGTACTAAAAAAGCGAGTAAGTGGACGTGTTTCCCTTTTTAGTCCTATTCAAACCAAAGAGGAATTTTTGGAAGAACAGTCCAAAAAACTGACCGAAAATCTACTCGATGAATTCGGTGGCGTTGTGATCAGCCACATGATTGATTCCCTCACCGACGTGGATGAAACTCTATTAAATAAACTCGAACAAAAAATTCAACAACTTAAAAAGGACAAGTTATGATGTGGTGGAAAAAGAAATCACTCTACTTACTATTTCTAAGCCTTGGGTTAGCAACCCTCATATGGGTTCAAATGGGAATGTTTCTTACTCATTTGATTTTTGGTACACAGCTAAAAATGAACTTTTTTAAATTTTGCTTAAGCTTGTTTATGGAAGATTCGTTCTATTATTTTTTAGTTATTTTTCTCTTTAACACCCTCCTCACCTATATTTTATTAATCACCTTTATAAAAATAGGTAGACAAGTAATTGTATCTAAAAGGTTTTCTAGACGATTATTGAAATGTAAGGACAACGAGTTAACCTCGTTGATTCGAACTACGTTTGGTCATAACGATCGACTAATCGTTGTCAAAAGTAGTTCCGTACTTGCCTTCACCATGGGGTACATCAAACCTACAATTGTCTTATCAACCGGTTTAATCCAGTTGCTTGAAAAAGATGAGTTGAGAGCAGTGATTGAGCACGAGACCTTCCATAAAAACAACCGTGATCCTTTGAAGGTCTATTTGCTAGAGATCATTGCCCAGTCTCTGTGGTTCATTCCGCTAACGCATTGGTGTCAACAAAATTACAGTATCATTAGTGAAATTCTTGCAGATGAGTATGCGGTACGAAAAATGGGGTCAGAAATGGAGCTGAGTACGGCATTAATCAAGTTGATTAAGTATCATGTTTCATTAAAGACTACCCCTTCTTTGGTTCATTTTTCTGGGGGTTCTATTAACTTTCGGCTACAGCAATTAGTCGAACCAAAAGAAGCGATTCCAATCAAGTTGACCACAAAAACCATTTTCATTTCGGTTCACGTGTTACTTTTTTTCATAGGCATGGTTTTACTCACCACTGCCTAATCTTTTTGTGTATTACACTACACTGTGTAGTTTAAAATAAAATGAGAGGAGAATGAATCAATGAACAAACATGAAATAGGTGCCCTAATTCTAAGGGTTGTACTAGGAATTACCTTCTTTATCCATGGTTTAGCCAAATTGCAAGGAGGAATTGAAAATACGGCTGGATGGTTTGCAAGTATTGGTTTGCCAGGAATACTTGCTTATGTAGTTGCTGGAATTGAGCTACTTGGAGGTGTTGCCTTAATCATTGGACTAGGAACGAAATTTGTTTCAGCCCTGTTTGCACTTATCATGTTAGGTGCAATTGTAAAAGTCAAAATTGGCGCAGGTTTCATGGGAGGATATGAATTAGATGTTGTTTTACTTGCTATCGCTGTCTTTTTATCACTAACCGGCAGCTCTTTGTTCAGTCTAGATTCGAAAATTCCTACGAAAGAAACTCCCCCTCAAATATAAGACAAGGTTATGGTGTAACAATGAAAACAAAACGATTATTTAGCTTATTAGCTATCCTCCTTTTGCTCTTACCCGCTTGCGGAACAGAGAAAATGGATGGAACGCTGGTTTTGGTTGACCAAAATAAGAAGGAAGTGACCTTCCCACAAGAGAAACCAACACTATTCTTTTTTATCACCACATACACCTGAACACACTGCCAACAGCAGCTGGTTCAGCTGCATGAAAATATCTCACAATTAGAAGATTTAGATGTAAATATGTATATTGTTAGTGGCGATACCCCTGATCAGCAATTGCTGTTATATCAAGCATTAGTGGACATGTTCGGTAGTAGCATCCCTTTCATATCTGACCCTGAATTAGAATTGATCGATTTATTTGGGATGAAAAATGGTGATATGGCTTATAGAGGCTATGGAATGTTGAACAGTGATGGTGAGGTCGTATTTCATACCATTAATGACCTTTGGGGTGAGGAGTTTGACAAGACTTTAAAGGAAATTAAAAAAGAGTACGCAGGTATCTCAAACTAGCTATTTTTTGACCGCAGATGTTTCTACGGTCTTTTTTTCGTCTTTAACATTAAAACACGAAAAATAGGCAAAAATAGAATCTATAGATAGATGAGCAGGTGGTGGTTTTTATGGACACTATTGAAGAAAACCTTGAAGACGTACGGTTCTTAGAAGATGAGTTATTTATGCTCGATGCTAGAGGATGGCTTGAGAATGAATTTTTAACTTGGGAATGGTGGATCTTACTCTGTTTTTTGTTGTTCCATGGATTTTCTGGTTTGTTATGAAAAAAAGAAAATGGTTTGTGGAGTCTCTTCTATTCGGTATGATCGTGATGAATGTGACTCTTCTTTTGGATACTGTAGGAATGCAGTTTTCCTTTTGGGAGTATCCGGTAGAGTTTCTACCCGTCATACCAAGGGGATTTCCATTTGATGTTTCCATGGTACCTGTAGCTTTTATCCTACTATTTCAATATTTTCAAACATGGAAATCCTTCATTATTGCCCAAGTCATCATGGCAATTGCGTATGCCTTTATCGGTGAACCCTTTTGTGAATGGCTCCACCTCGTTCGGTATTTCAAATGGAATTACTTGTATTCATTCGTTTATTACATTATTCTTGGTATTGTCGTCCGAGCACTTATTTTAAAATGTATGATGGTTTCAAAGCGCTATTATGAAAAAAAATGGAGTCCTTCATGAAATTAAAAACTCAACTAATCATCGCTTTTATAATCAGCCTAGTGTCTTTACTAGCATTTAGTGTAATGGCTCTTTTAGTAAGAAGAAATACGATTGTTTCTTTTGATAGCAGCATCATTTCGTATGTTCAAGGTCTTGAGACTCCTTGGTTGACCACGGTTATGAGATTTTTCACTTTTATTGGGGATACCATACCAGTGATCCTCCTTTCACTTGTCAGTCTCTTTCTACTATATAAGGTTTTGAACCACCGAGCTGAGCTTATTCTGTTTATCGCCGTTGTTGGAGGGGCGAATATCCTTTTTCTTACCTTAAAAATGTTCTTTCAACGGGCAAGACCTGATTTGCATCGCCTAGCGGAAGCGACTAATTATAGCTTTCCAAGTGGTCATGCTACAATGGCTTTCTCGTTATATGGAGTACTAACCTTTCTTTTATGGCGTCATATTAATACTTCTTTCAAAAGGACGATTCACATAATTGTGAGTAGTATCGTGATCGTTTCCATAGGTATAAGCCGAATTTACCTTGGTGTTCATTATCCGAGTGACATTTTGGCGGGGTATTTTATTAGTGCTTTTTGGCTTACGTTAGCCATTGGATTTTTTCAGCGTTATATGGATAAAAGAAAAAGGAAAGTGAGCAGTCCCTCTGGCTAATGCTCACTTTCCTTTTGTTAATATACCTTATCTCCGTTAAAGATCGAATTCTTCACGATCACATAATCGACCGTTCGAATGGCTGACAGCTTGTTTCCTCCTGCATAGGAAATGGATGATTGTAAATCTTGCTCCATTTCAATCAACGTATCTTTTAATGCCCCTCTGAATTCCACGTGCATTTTCTTTCCTTCGACATTTTTTCGTTCACCCTTTTGAAATTCAGAGGCAGAACCAAAGTACTCCTTATACTTTTTCCCCTCTTTCTCTACCGTTTCTCCCGGTGATTCTTCATGTCCCGCAAAGAGCGAACCTATCATGACCAGGGATGCACCGAAGCGAACCGATTTAGCAATATCTCCGTTAGTCCGAATGCCCCCATCTGCAATAATGGGCTTGCTAGCGGCTTTCGCACACCAGCGTAAGGCCGCTAATTGCCAACCCCCTGTTCCGAAGCCTGTTTTTATTTTTGTTATACAAACTTTCCCTGGTCCAATCCCAACCTTTGTCGCGTCTGCCCCTGCGTTCTCTAACTCTCTAACTGCCTCTGGAGTTCCCACATTGCCTGCAATCACAAAGCTAGCAGGCAAATGCTTTTTAATGTGGTGAATCATATTGATTACTGCATTCGAATGACCATGGGCAATATCAATCGTTATAAATTCAGGAGACAGATGTTCCTTTGCTAGTTGTTCAATAAATGGATACTCCTCTTCCTTCACTCCCACACTGATCGAAGCGTACAAGCCACGAGCCTTCATATCTTTAACAAAATCCATTCGCGTTTCTGGTTGAAATCGGTGCATAATGTAAAAATAATTATTTTCTGCTAGGAAAACAGATATTCTTTCATCAACAATGGTCTGCATGTTCGCAGGCACCACCGGCAATCGAAACGTGTGACCTCCAAACGTCACACTCGTATCACACTCCGTGCGACTGTTCACGATCGATTTGTTTGGGATCAATTGTATATCTTCATAATCAAATACGTTATCCATCACTATCACCTCTATGTATTGAATAAGCTTAGTATGACCTTTCCCCTCTTAATCATGTTTCTTGGAAGATCGTTTTGAAACCTTTTTAGAGGTAAACACGTATCAAATGTTTAGAATCATGTTGAATATGAAAAACTGAGAAAAATGGAGAAGAATAAGGATGATTATTTTGGAAAAAAAAGAAGAGTTAAAAAAAGAACTTGCTATTATTGAAAAATGGGAAAAGGACCAAGGGAATTTGTGGATTTGGGAACGGCTTGGAAGACTTCCTTTTAAATTACTAGACAAAATTACCCCACAGTTTGTTCATAATAAAGTAGGAGTATTATTAGACGAAATTGGAAATTACATTCAAACTGGTGGAAAATATTTAGTCTCGGATAAGCAATTATTTGAACTCATTGGAAAAGAAACAAACCTAACAATAGAGAGTATTAATGAGATTAAAGACATCCCTCTTTCCACCATGAATACAGTCAGTCAAAAATTAACGGAAAACCGTAAAAAGGTTGCAACGGTGCAGGGAGCAACAACAGGAATCGGAGGAATCTTCACCCTCGCGATTGATGTACCAGCGCTATTAGCCATCTCTTTAAAAACACTGCAAGAAATCGCCATCATCCACGGCTACGATCCAAATGAAAAAAGCGAGCGAATCTTTATTATTAAATGCTTACAATTTTCATCAGCTGATATCGTTGGAAAAAAGGCCATTCTCAAAGAGTTATCCGGCTACTACCAAAACGGCAGTCAATCGGGTGAAATGATGTCCCAGCTACAAGGTTGGCGTGAGGTTGTGTATACCTACCGTGATCAATTCGGCTGGAAAAAACTATTTCAAATGGTCCCTATCGCTGGTATGATCTTCGGCGCCTTCACCAACCGTTCGATGATTAGTGACTTGGCAGAAGTCGGAGTTATGCTGTATCGGAAAAGAAGAATTATGGAGCGATTGGGAGTTACGGCTGAGGAGCAGGTGTAAGGTGGTTTGATTAAGAGATTGAACCGTGATGGATGGTTTGAAAATCAATAATTATGAAACATAATTTTTAAGGGTCTTCATTTTCATGATGAAGACCCTTATTACTTTTAATAAGTAGGGTCTTCATAGTTTCGTTATTCACATTCGCCCAATTTCATTAGGACATTCATCCAGCAAAAGCTTTTAGGAATATTGTATAGAAGCTTTTGTGAGGTGATCATTATCAAAGGTTTATATAAAGATGAAATGATATTACGAGAACAACTAGCCCCATGGGAAAGAAATGTTCTCGAAAAATTCGAAGCAAAAATGACGGATAGAGAAAGACCATTCCCTTGCATCCCAGCTACTATTGGCTTTTCCACGAATCAACTCCGCTATGGTTTTGTAGGTGATCCGAGAAAGAAGTCCTCCATTCAAGAACTGGCACACCTATTAAAATCGTTCACAGAGAAATCAAAAGGATTTGGGAACTATACATCACTGATTGTTTTTTATGATATTCCAAAAGATGTAGAAAAAACATATACAGTGGAACAGTTTGAACAACTGTTTTGGCAGCAGTTAGGTGGTCTTTCTGCGATTGACGGGCTCGAGTGGCCAAAAGACATTCCCACTGATCCTCATGACCCGGTTTGGGAGTTTTGTTTCCACGGGGAAAAATACTTTATGTATTGTGCTACCCCATCACACCAAAATCGACAAAGTCGTCATTTTGATACGATGATCCTCGCGATTACCCCCAGATGGGTGTTACAACAATTTGGTAAAAATGAAACTTATGCCCAAAATATTAAAAAGCAAGTTCGTAAACGCTTGGCAAAGTATGATTCTATATCGATCCACCCGGATTTAAATAGCTATGGGTCAGAAGATAATTTTGAGTGGAGACAGTATTTTTTACGAGATGATGATACATCATTATCCAAATGTCCGTACCATCGTTTTTTGAATTTTTTTAAGTTAGATAAATAGCGCAGAGCCCCTGCGCTATACATAAATATTAAAGATGATCGAGTTGTTTAATCATTTCATCGGTTGTTACAATCGTAGCAAATTCCTTTTGGAGCATCGCTAATTCAAGCTCCTGAACGGTATCAGCCGAGTGTTTTTTTCCATTGTGATCGGTAATCTCGAATGCCGCGATCGCATCTGAAACCAGATAGGTTTGATAACCTAGATTTCCACTCATTCTTGTAGTTGTTGAAATACAATGCTGTGTAGATAGACCTGTAATAACAACCGTTTTTATTTGCTGCTCACTTAAATACGTTTCCAGCTCCGTTCCTATAAAAGCACTGTTTACTTGTTTTGTAAAAACCGTTTCATTTGGTTCTGGTTTGATTATGTCTTTAAACTCTGTTCCTTCATTGTTTGTATGGTGTAAAGGTGATTGGGGTTGAATGGATAGATGTTTGGAGTAAATGATCGGCCCCTTCCTCTTCCTCCACTCCGCTTGCAAACGTGCCATGTTTTCCTCTGCCTCTGGATTGTTTCTATTCCCCCAATAAGGATGATCAAACCCTTTTTGAACATCAAGGATCAGTAAGGCTGGTAAGTTGATTAATTTTGTCATGAGCTAACTCCTAACTGATAAACTTCTTCTACCACTTACATTGTTAACATGTGAAGTCCCTTTCATTACATAATTTTATCGTTAACAAGAAAGAGTAAGAAGAAAGTCATCAGGAGGTTATTATATGGATCACAAGGAATATACAGAAGTTGGAACGGATATTAATGAGGTCAAAAAGAAAAATGCGGAATCTGGCTTGTCTTATAATGAAGTAAAAGCGTTACTGGCTCAAACAGGCGGCAAAGACACTAGTCAATACAGTGATACAGATGTAGAGGAAATTAGAAGTAGAATCCATGGACAAGACATCCAATCTTAGTTGGATGTCTTTTTTACATTTCAAAAAAACTTTGTCTTTCAACTTTGCACACTCTTAAAGAGAAAGACTGATACCATTCGGATTTCCCCTTTTCCTGGGCGATGATGTGTGCGGAATGCTCTTTCCACGCATGGATCGCATCTATGGAGTCCCAGTAAGAAACCGTAATTCCCAATTGTTCATCTCGGGCACTTTCTACCCCTAGAAATCCTGGCTGTTTGGAGGCTAATTCAACCATTTTAGTGGCCATTACTCCGTATCCATTGTCCGCATTCGTTCTTTGCGAGGAAAAAATCACCGCGTAATAAGGTGGTTCCGGTGTTTTCATTATTGCACTCATACAAGTTACCCCCTTCTATCTAACCCATAAGATGAGAAAGAAAATATTGAAAGCCGTAAAATCCCATCGAACTCAGGCTCGTCACTAATAATGCAATCAATATGTACGGATTTTCTTTGTTTGGTTTTAACAAATAAAAAATGGATAAACCTAGTCCAATGATAAAAAATACCAGCCAATACCATTCAAGAAAGGTATGTTCAAAATTTACTAAAAAATTGACAATGTAAAATAAATTAATGCCTAGTAATAAGTAAATGCTGATTTTCTTCAAAGTAACACCTTCTTTTTTATAATTGAAATTTATATGTTGTTTGAATCAAATGCGATTGGCATGTTCGTGGTAGGACTCCTTTAAGACTTGAGATCCGTTGAATAGACGTTTTTATATTGTATCATATAATGGGAAATGTTGGGGTGTTTGGAGGACGTTCTAAATATGAATGGTTAATATATAGGATGAAAATAGCCAATAATAATTCCGACTACATAGAAAGGAGTGAAACTCTTGACCAACCGAAACGATAACCGCGAACGTAAAAATAAGTATCCGAACAATAAACAGCAAGATACAGAATTCTCAAAGGAAAAAGATATTCGTAGCGAAATCACCAAGAAAGATTTAAATAAATAAAACAAAAACGCTTGGGTTTACCTAAGCGTTTTTTTGAATTATATTGTGTCATCGATATGTGAGACAACTAGGTTTTAGTGATTTTTAAACCAGACAAACCAGCCGCTCTCTTCTTTTTTGGCAATAAAGATCTGGCCTTGGCTTCCACTGGTAGCCTTCACTTTTGGAAAATGCAAACGGACGAGCCAGGATCTGTCTGCCACCTCTTTTCCGCAAAAGTGTTTAGCCATACCGTAATAATTTTCTTCCTCACTTTTACCCACTGTCCTCGGAAAAGGTTTTAGTGAAACGACCTCCCATTCTGAATAAAGCTCTGGAAACTCTCCCACTTCATAAGCAATCGGAACAAGAACCCGCAACGCTTTTTCCACTTCATGAATGTTTTCAATGGATACTACTTCGAGTGTATGGGAATCAGGACATTCCTTTGGCTGTGCATAGCTGGTATTAGAAGTAACGAATCGAAAATATGCAGGAAGTTCGCCACGCAAACGTGATTGTGACTGAGAATAATGCTTATGTTGCAGTCGTGTTAGAGGACAACACAAAAGGTGATGTTCGAGAGGACTTAGAAAAGAAAATTTCGGATCAAGTAAAATCAACCGACAAAGGAATCAATAATGTTTTTGTTTCAAGTAACCCAGACTTCGTTGATCGTATGGGAGATTATGGAGACAAGATCCAAAAGGGTGAACCGGTTAAAGGATTGTTTGAGGAATTTACAGAAATGGTTCAGCGTGTTTTTCCTAGTGGAAGATAAAAAGATAAGGGCGAAGCTGACTTTGTGTGATCCAAGTGTCATCTTCGCCCTTCTTGGTGATTTTAATTCTTATCGAAAAACCTCTGTCAAGAGTACCATAGACACAAACCCAAAGATAAATGCCCAGGTGGATGCCCTTTCGTTTCCGTCTCCATGGCTTTCTGGAATTAGTTCCTTATAAACCACAAATAGCATGGAACCAGCTGCAAATGCTAGTCCATAAGGAATCAACGGCTCAAATGTCCCCCCCAAGAGTACGCCTATTAAACCTGCAGACATTTCAATAACTCCAGTTAAAGTTGCAAGTAAAATAGAACGTATCACACTTACATTTTGACTCAATAAAAACAATGCAACCAAAAATCCGTCTGGGACATTCTGTAACCCTATGGCAAACGACACAAGCGAACCAACCTCATAGTTTTCACTTGCATTACTGATCCCTACCGATAATCCTTCTGGTAGATTATGAAGACACATAGCTACAAGAAACAATAAAACCACTCTCTTTTTTCTTGAGGATTGCTCCGAATGGTTGAGGTCAACATGCGGAATCATACTTTCCAACAAGGTTAGAACGAGTGTTCCAAATAAGATTCCAACCACCAAAACCATTACATTTGATAGCTGAATAGCATTTGGAATTAACCCGTAGGCAGATGCAGCGACCATGATTCCCGCTGTGGAAGCTAATAACATATCTTTTCCTTTATGAGAAACATCTCTTACGAGTAAAATAGGCAAGGCGCCTAAACCGGTACATAATGATGAGACAATAATTGGGAGTAAGGACATGGACAACCTCCATTAGATTATATACCCATCATATGTATAACTTGTCCAAGCATTCTTGTAAAAAAATAGACAGCTATTCTTTCATGAATAACTGTCCGTTTTTTATTAAGGCTATTTCCACGTTAAAATCGGCTTTAGATTTTAACAACAATCTTTGCGAAAACAGCCTTTATTAAAACTCATGGTCCTTAAACATCTCTTTTAACTTCCCGATGCTGCTCCTTGGTGTGAGGATGTATAGAATATCACCTTCAAGCAAACAAGTATCCCCTCTTGGTGTGAGCAATTTATCCGAGCGAATGATGGCGTTGATTAGGACATTTTCTGGAAATAAAATGTCTACGATTTTTTTGTTCACTAACAGATCTTCTTTATGGATTTCGTACTCGATGATTTCAGCATTGGCTTTTCCGATAGAGACAAGTTCCAATGAGTGTGCAGGGGTGGATTTCTTTGGTCCCGTTAGCCCTAGTTTCTCAGCGAGTAAAAGAATGGTTGACCCTTGAATCAAAGCAGATGTAAAAACGACGAAGAAAACGACATTAAAGATCGTCTGACTATCGGCAATTCCCGCAAGCATAGGGAATGTTGCCAAAACGATCGGCACCGCTCCGCGTAATCCTGCCCAAGAGACAAAGATCTTTTCTTTATGGTTAAAATCCATCTTTATCGTTGAGAGGTAAACTGCGATCGGACGTGCAACAAAGATTAAAGCTACTGAAATAAGGATACCTTTTATCATCACATCAGAAGTAAAAAGCTGAGATGGGAAAACCAACAATCCTAGAAGGATAAACATTAAGATCTGCATCATCCAGGCAAACCCTTCATTGAATCGGAAAATGGACGTTTTATAGGTTAAGTCAGAATTTCCTATAACAAGGGCTGCCACGTATACGGCTAACAATCCACTTGCATGTGCCAACGCTGTGAAACTATAGGTTAGTAAGGCAAAAGCTACTGCAAAAATGGGATAAAGTCCACTAGAATCTAGATTAATACGATTAATTGCCATGGTTGCTAGTTTCCCAAAGATGACCCCAATAAGTAATCCCATTCCCATCTGCCAAAAGAAAGATAGGATAAGTAGGAACACGTTCGTTTCCTCAATCGTCAGCAATTGAATAAACATTAATGTTAAGAACATGGCCATAGGATCGTTCGTACCAGATTCAGCTTCTAGAGTTGATCCAAGTTTAGGGTTAATGTTCTGCCCCTTTAATACAGCAAAGACAGCAGCCGCATCGGTAGAACCTACGATAGACCCAATTAAAAATGCTTCAAGCCAAGGTAAATCAAATAATAAATTAACAACAACAGCTACCACGGAAGTCGTAATTAATACTCCTATGGTTGCAAGAGATAACGATGGCTTCAATACCGATTTTACTGTTGTCCATCTTGTCTGCAACCCACCCTCAAACAAAATGATAATCAGTGCTAGTACACCAATTAACTGTGCGTATGTGGCATTATCGAAATAGATGATTCCTAACCCATCACTTCCAACAATCATCCCTACGGCTAAAAAGAGAATAAGAGCTGGCATGCCAAGTCGACTTGAGAATTTGGTCGTGATGATTCCTATAATCAGAAGTAACGAACCTAGTAAAATCGAGTAATCAATATTAATCATGTTTTTTCTCCCCCTTATAAATTCACATCGATTTCTGTTTTGATTTCTTCCTCCTTTTTGATTCCTAAATATTTTAATGTCTCAGAAGAGGATGTATGGTGAAAAATCTTTTGTAGAAGTGCAATGGCGATTCCTTTTTTGTAGGCGTGATAACCAAAGGTTTTTCTCATGGAGTGTGTTCCAATATTCCCTTCAATCCCCACATGTTTTGCCGCTTTGTTGATGATTCGATACGCCTGTTGTCTCGTAATGGGGTCATTCGTTTTAGAGGATTTAAAAACATAATCACTATAAAGATAGGAAATTGAGGAAAGATAAAGAGATATAGCGTATTTCACCTTTGAATTCACATAAATGGGGATTTCCTGCTCTTCTCGCTCCATGAAATTCTTAGTACTACCATTTTCGTTAAGGATGTCACACCACTTGATGGTCAATATTTCACTAATTTTCAAGCCTGTATTTATTCCAAGAACAAATAATAAATAATCTCTAGCCGACTGGTCTTTTAGATGCTTTTTAAGAGCTTTTATTTTTGTCGTATCACGAATCGCATCTACATATTCCATAGTGTTTGATTCCCTTCTTCTGAGCATATAATTGGTAACATAACCTTATTATATTATATACTTATGTTACATACAAATATGTTGCTTACAAGGCTCTTTATTTTATATTTATTACATTTAATAGAAAAGGCGTGATGGGTTTTGACAGATTTAGCATTAGAAAAAAGACAACACCGTAGATTATCTGTACGAAGAATTGTACAAAGAGGTGTATTTATTACCATTGGGGCTTTGTTAATGGCTGTAGGGTTAGAGATATTCTTGATTCCTAACCAGGTTATTGATGGTGGTGTAACCGGGGTTTCAATTATGCTTTCCCATATCACTGGAATTAAATTAGGGATCTTTCTTTTCATACTAAACTTACCTTTTGTATATCTAGGTTATAAGCAATTTGGAAAAACATTTGCGATTTCCACCATCTATGGAATTATCATGTTATCCTTATTTGCAACATTTTTTCATCCAGTCGATCCATTCACCGATGACATTTTACTAGCTACGATGATGCCATTACCGACCGTCTTGGTAGAGGGGTTACCTTTTTACACGGAGAAGGTGCTTATACAGGCGATGAAAAAAAGGTCATTTTCTGTATCATCACAAGGCTAGAAGAATCGAAAATGACTAGTATTGTTGAAGAAATTGACCCCTCTGCCTTTTTAGCCATTGCAGATATTGCGGAGGTTAGAGGCGGAAGATTTAAGAAAAAAGCCATCCATTAGAACAAAAAGACCTCTCTCATTTTTTCCTGAGTGAGGTCTTTCTTTACTGGCTATTCATCGGTTGAAGAATTTCTGGAACTTCATTTTTCGGACTATTTACTAATGGAGAAATCTCATACTTCACCATTTCGTGGGCTGGATAAGGTCTTAACAACGATTTTAACATTGTGGTATCTTGGTTATTCGGGTCTAACCAGGTGTCGTAGTCCTCTTTTTTTAAAATAACTGGCATTCGATCGTGAACATCCTCTGTCACTTCGTTTGGTGTGGTTGTGATAATTGTACAAGTGACAATTGGTGACTGCCCTTCCTTTTTCCAAACATCATAAAGCCCTGCTAGTGCAAATGGCTTGTGATCCTTCATGACAAATCGATACGGTTGTTTCTCTTTCCCATTCTTCTTCCACTCATAGAAGCCATCGCTCAAGATGAGGCATCGTCGCTGTTTGAAAGGTTGTTTAAATGATGGTTTTTCATCGATTCCTTCACTTCGAGCATTAATCATTTTATACCCTATTTTCGGATCATCCGCCCAATATGGGACCAAGCCCCATTTCAAATACGCTCCTTTTCGTCCCCCTTTGTTTTGACCGATCGCAAGCACCATTTGACTGGGAGCTATATTATACCTTGGTCCAATTTCCTCAAAGAATTCAAATTCAAACTGCCTCTTTAAATTATATATTTCTTCGGTTAAGGAAAATCTTCCACACATGGAACGCACACCTCTCTTGCTTGAACTTTATATATGTATCATTATAACGATTTGCCATCCATTTTATTATTATTCTAAATTATCTTAATTTCCTTGAAAAATTTTCTATGAACCTTTACCCTTAATGTCAAGGGAGTGAACATCATGAGTGATCTATCAAATGTCAATTACAGCCAGATTGTTGAATATTCGCTTGACCCCATTATTATTCATACCAATTTAAAGATCATTTACATCAACCAAGCAGCTGCAGCTTTTTTTAGAACCACCATAGAAGAGGCGATTGGCCTTAACCCGCTTGATATTTTTCAAGAATTCTCCAAGGCTGCCATTGAAAAAAGAATCCAATCTGCTTACGAGCAACCAATGCCAGTCATTGAAGAAACTGTTTTCCGAATGGACGGGACCACGGTAGATATTGACTTGTATTGTCATCCTGCTCCGATTGGGAATCAAAGGGCTATTCAATCCCTCGTATGGGACATTACAGAACGAAAAGAAAACGAAAACCAACAAAAGGAAATGCAAAAACAAATTAATGAGTTATCATTAACTCTAGTGCCTTTTACGAATGAGATATCTGTCCTCCCACTTGTAGGATCAATCAATGAGGAACGAGCGAGGCAGCTTCTTGATACGATACCGATGAAAGTGCAAAAACAAAAGGTAGAATGCCTCATTTTCGATTTCTCTGGGATCTTTAGTCTAGATAACTTAGTTGCTGATACTCTTTTTAATATCGTTCATGTTATGTCACTTTTAGGTGTACGTTCTGTTATTACTGGACTAAGGCCACAATTGGCTAAGCTCTCGGTCGATCAAGGACTAAACTTATCGTCCACTCACTCGTTTGCCACTGTTAAGGATGCGATTGGATATTTTCAAGGAAGATAAAAAGAGCTAGAGATAGTGAGGTTTTGTACCTTACTATATTTATAGGGTGTAAATAAATTTTTACACCCCGAAGGTAGTAATTCTAAATAGACTCTCCCCTATTCATGATTTTTTCATATTTGCAATGATCATCGGTTATTCCTTTCAACTCAAACCCATTATTTTCGTAAAATCGGTTCAATTTTTCATTTTCTGCAACACAATCCAATCTTACTCTGTCTATCTCTCTCGTAGAAAGCCACTCAATCACTTTTTGACCTATTCCCTTCCTCATAAAGGCTGGAGAAATGGCGAGTCTATGCAAATAGGAGGTATTTGCTGGAAGATCATCTCCCCAAATATGTTGGTCCCATTCCCCTGCCTCCGGTAAAAGAGTGAATGTAGCTATAAATGCTTCATCTTTTTCGACTATATAGGTCAGTCCGTTGGAGATCCACTCTTTTAGCTCGTCATCTTCTCCCTCTAATAAAAAACTCCATTGGTTGATTTTTGTATCCTTCATCCATTGTGCAAGTGTATTTAGTAAGTTATGAACTTGATCACTGTCATTAGTGGTGGCAACTCTAATATGTAAATCTGAAATTCCCATACAGACCCTCCTCTTTGCTTCCTTTTAATAATACAACAAATTTTTCCACTTTCCTGCAAGTTCGTTTTACTGATTGAGTCAAGTTTTTGTGGGAGGTTTTTTTGGATAGAAAAACTCCCCTCTTATTTAGTTATATTTCCCACCTAAATGAAAGCGTTATCTAAACAATTTAGTTTTGTTTTTGTTCATTTCCTTCATTTTTTAAAAACCTCGTAAGGCTTGTAAAGCATGGTATATCGGCTTTCCTTTTTGCCGATTTAAATATGATAAATTATTTCTTGTTAGCTCTCCGACTGAACTCTTTAACTTTTCCACATAATATTTTGGCTGAGAAACAGAAGCGGTTTGATCGTTAGGGTTAATTCGTCCTAAAATCGTCTTGATTTCTAATTCATCCTTCATACCAACCATAAAGTCAATAAATGCTTGTATTCCTTTATCGCACCAGCTGCGGCCGTTTTTAAGCCGTTTAGCGAATACACTCATCGTTCCTTCCGCACTTCCCATTGGACGATAGTGGCTTGTGTCTATGTCTTTTTCCTTCAACCATTCGCGATAATCTCCAAGGGCCTGAGGATATTTTGACAGCTGTTGTATGAACTCTTCTAACCGTTCTTCTTTCTTTTCGTTTTCAAGAGTACCAACTGCACTATTAAGTTCCACTAGGAATCCTTTCGCATCATATTGAGCCAGTTTCTTACGAATGACTCTATATCTCTTATGGCCTTTGAAAAGCGTTTTAACCTCACGAGCTACATGGAATCGGTCGATGACAAAGAATGCATTCTTATAGTGATCCTGACAAGCCGTAATCCACTGGGCTCCATCCCCATTAATTACGAGGTGATGTTCACTCGGATTGTAGTTGTAATTATCTATTAAGAACTGCTCAAATCCTTCCCAGAACGCTTCTTTACCTTTGTGGACATAGTGACGTTTTGCGATTAAGGATGTTCGTTTCCCGTTGACTATCCAGCCCTCATGTACGGAAGCAATCTTTTCTTCCCGCCCACGTCGTTTTCCACGTTGCCTTTTCACATATAGTCCGTCTACTTCTACAAAGAGCACTTTCCTCAATTGGTCGGTCGGCTTGACGAAAGTAACTTCTGTTTGTAGAAGGTGTTGACGAATAGTCTCATGGCTGATTACTTTGTAACCTAGTAGTTTCTCAATCATGGAGGAAGCATGACGATAGGATGTACCTTGAACTGCCATTTCCATTGCCATCGTTTCAACTAGGGGACTGAAACCTTTTGACCCCTCAAACTCTAAATAGTGATCAAGGAGATAAACGTATCCACCCTTTTCCCTGTCCCTATAGTAATTCCGATTGATGATAATAGAACCGAATGAAGTATCCATCTCTACGGCTCGCTTATCCTGAAGGTAAAATCTCTTTTTATCTCTATTTTCTGCAATCTGTTGATCCATTTCTTCGAGTTGCTTCGTGAGAACTTCACCAAATGTCTTTTGAAGCATAACAAATAAATCTTTTTCCAGTTCTTTTAATGTGGGTAATTGTATGGTATCTTTTTTCATAGGACTCCTCTTCCTTGTATTTGTGGTTTTCGCAGACTTTACTATACAAGAAGAGAGTCCTTTTTTCATTTGATTTTATTTTCCATCTACCGCACTTCCGTTTGGTGACCTGTTTCTCAATGGATGGGTCTACGCCCCATCCATTGAGAAACAGGGTACAACATCTCCCACAAACATTTTACTCATACCGTTTTACTATCATGAAGAAAGGAACTTCGTATAGAATGGTATTACGTATGAGCGATTAAAGTGATAGATATAATGGAAAAGATGGGATTTTTAATAGAAAGTGAGGAGAAAACTTGAGACGACTTTTTCTCTTAGTCATATTATTATTTGGTCTGAATTATTTGTGGAATACGTACGGAAAAGAAGTGGAAATCGGAGCAATTGCCGAGGATCTTAACATACAACTTGATAATTTCGGGCTATCTGAGCTTTTGGATGACTTAGCTGGCAGTATCGGGTTTCTTGAGGAAAAAGTAGAAGAATTAGCTGAGGAACAGTTACCTTCTGAATTAGAAGTCCCTTCTCCCGATCTGGTGTCTCCTACGAATCAAATGTTTTCAATATATAATATAGAACTTGGTGAATCAAAGGCAGATATCGAAAATATGTTGGGAGCACCTAAGCGGTCAGAGATGAATGAGTATGGAACGGAATGGCATACGTATCATGAAAACTACCATAACTTTGTCAAAGTCATGTACAATGACCAGCAACAAGTAATTGGATTGTACACGAATCAAGATTTAATTTCATCTACAAACGGAATCAAGTTAAATAGTCTAAAACAAACCGTTCGTGACACATTAGGGCAACCAATCACTCGATTGCAAAAAGGATTAGTTTTTTATCAGTTACAAGAAGACAGTGATTATGATATGTTCGAACTTGATGACTCTTACGTGACAATCTTTTATGATGTGCATGAAGAAAATACGGTTACCGCCATTCAAATTTTAACCGAAGAGGTAGAAAACAATAAAAGATCGATCTATTCAGAGCCAAGTGACGCATTAAAAGAAGGATTTGAGTTACAAATGTTTGATCTAGTCAATGCCACAAGGGTCAATCATGGACTTCAGGTCCTTTCATGGGATGAACATGTGATGCAAACAGCCCGGAAACATAGCTCGGATATGGCGGTCAATAACTATTTTGATCATACGAATCTTCAAGGAGAGTCTCCTTTTGACCGAATGGAAGAAGACGGAATACGGTACACCTTGGCTGGAGAAAATCTTGCGTACGGTCAGTTTAGCAGCATTTTTGCACATGAAGGATTAATGAATTCTTTAGGACACCGAAAAAACATTGTAAAGTCAGGTTTTGAATACTTAGGTGTTGGAGTAGCCTTTAATGAGGAAGCTCAGCCTTATTACACACAAAATTATTATGCTAACTAAAAGAAGCGGTCTCCGTATTTGAGAGACCGCTTTGTTGTTATTTTCTTGTTTTCATTCGATAGCCAACGTAAAGGATAAGAAACCATACAGGTGCTACGTATAAGGCTTCTCTCATGCCGTCCATGAACGCCATTAACACAATCACAAAAGCTAAGAACAATAGAGCCACATAGTTCGAAAGTGGATGAAGAGGCATTTTAAATGCTAATTTACCCACCTCATCTTTTGTCTTTGATTGTCTAAACTTTATTTGTGTGAGTAGAATAATCGTCCAGCTTGTAATTACTGCCACTGTTGCAACAGACGAAATAAACATAAATACTTTTTCTGGAATAATATAATTTAGAAATACAGCGACTAGTAAAAACGAAGCCGAGAATAGAATTCCACGTCTTGGTGTTTGATGCTTGTTTAACTGACCAAAGTATTTAGGGCCATTATTTTGTAATGATAAATTGTAAAGCATTCTCCCTGTGCTGAACATCCCGCTATTAAATGCGGACAAAGCAGCCGTTAACACGACAAAATTGATAATATGTGCAGCGCCAGGAATCCCAATTTTATCAAAAATCAAAACAAACGGGCTGCCATTGGAACCAACTTCATTCCAAGGGTATAAAATCATCATTATTCCTAAAGCACCAATATAAAAAATCAAAATTCGCCAAACGACATTGTTAATCGCAGATGGAATCGATTTGTGTGGATCCTTCGCTTCCCCAGCTGTGATACCTACTAGTTCTACACCGCCAAACGAGAACATGACCAAAACCAATGAAAATAAAATTCCCTCTATTCCATTTGGCATAAAGCCACCATGAGCCCAAAGATTGTCTAGTCCCATAGGTTGTCCACCATTCCCAAACCCAAACAAAATAATGCCTAAGCCAACTAATATCATTCCGATAATCGCGACAACTTTAATTAGTGCTAACCAAAATTCGAACTCTCCAAAAGCTTTTACATTCATCAAATTAATCAATGTAACGACTATTAACGTAGCAAGTGCCGTCACCCACTGAGGGATATCTGGAAACCAGTAATTCACATAAACACCGATAACCGTGATTTCGGCCATTCCGACAACTACCCACATAAACCAGTACGTCCAGCCTGATAAGTATCCGGCAAACGGTCCTAAGTAACGATGAGCGTACGAGCTAAAGCTACCAGAAATCGGCTCATCTACCGCCATTTCTCCTAAAGCTCTCATGATCGTAAAGATAACGATCCCTCCGATTATATAAGAGAGAAGAATCGAAGGACCAGCCATTTGAATCGTTGCACTTGATCCATAAAATAAGCCAACACCTATGGCCCCTCCTAGCGCGATCAACTGGATGTGCCTGTTGTCTAAACCGCGCTGTAACTTCTCACTGTCGTGATGCTTCCCCACAAAATACTCCACCCTTCAAAAACTGTTTATCTTATCAGAATATACAATCAATCCGTACTTTTCCATACGAAAGAAAATTGCTAATATTCTTTTATTATTATATTTGTATAGAATTTTCCATTTATAAAAATCTATAATAAGGAGGTGTTTTTTAGATGACAAATAAAAAACAAAGCTCGAATGACATTAAGTATAGTCATACCTGAGGCGCTTTCCATTCGAAACTGAAAGGATTGTTTTTCAACTGTCACCATCGTACACCACCAAATCATGTTTATAGTAGTTAGGGTAACCCGTTTTTCGAAAACAACAACCAGCAAAAGTTGTCCATAGAAATTGATGTGAAATGGTTAGTAATAGGTTTCTTTCACTTCCGAATATAGATATAATGTATTATAACCTATTATCGAAAACAGGAGGAGATTATGTACAAAGCGATCATTTTTGATTTTGATGGATTAATTGTGGATACCGAGTCTGTTTGGTATGACGTGACTAAGGAGGTCATGTTAGACTACGGCTGTGATTTAAAGCTTGAGAACTTTGCGAAGTACATAGGAACTACAGGTGGTGGTCTGTACGACGAACTGAATGCCATGTCCAATCAACCAATTGATAGAGAGTTAGTGAGATCCAGAACAAATGAACTTTATCAGCAAAGAAAAGATCAATTTGCTCTTCGCGAGGGAGTGTTAGATTATCTTCAAGCTGCGAAAACGCATGGCTTAAAGATTGGTCTCGCTTCAAGCTCTCATAGAAAGTGGGTCGTTGAGTACCTAGAACGATTTGAAATTCTGGATTATTTTCAAGTGATAAAAACCGCCGATGATGTTGATAAGGTTAAACCAGATCCCGAGCTGTATGTAAAGGCTCTTCAAGAGCTAGGTGTCGAGGCAAACGAAGCACTTTGCTTTGAGGATTCCTTAAACGGACTAACCGCAGCAGTCGGAGCCGGACTTCATTGTGTCATCGTTCCTAACCCTGTTACACAATACTTAGACTTTAAAGGCCATGTTCATCGACTAACATCCATGTCTGAACTGTCCTTTGACGATTTACTAGACCATCTCGCGAAAAAGCATCATAAATAACATGGAATAAGCCAGTTCCTTTTGAAGGTAAACTGGCTTATTGATTTTTCACTCGAAAAATATCAGCAGCCAATTGGAAGCCGTCTTACTTATTTTCAAAATAAAAATCAAGTATTCTCTTTCCGATATACTTATTAATTCCACTGCTATCATTTTCTGCATTGGGTACAACGATCGAGATGGCAATTTCGGGATTGTCATAGGGCGCATATCCAACTAATGTTAAGTTATAGTTGTAGCCACCCTTGCCATCTGACACCTGAGCCGTCCCTGTTTTACCTGCTGGATCATACGTAACCCCTTTAAAGTAAGATGCGGCGGTTCCTTTTGATCCGGTCATCACTCGGCGGAATCCTTCTTGTACACGTTCAATATAGGGTAATTCCATATCCACCGTGTTTAACACATTCGTTTCAAATTCCTCAATCACTTCAGCTGACTCACCACTTTCATGGTCTGGCTCGCGTACCTCCATCATCAAATGAGGCTGCACTCTTTTTCCATCATTCGCAATGGTCGAAACATATTGTGCTAGCTGAAGAGGCGTGTACGTATCAAATTGTCCGATCGCAAAGTCCATTAAGTTCCCTAATTGCTGAACCCCACCATTGTATCCCGTTGCTTCACTTGGAAGATCAATTTCTGTTTCCACACCTAAACCGAATTGGTTAAAAAATTTTCTCATGGTTGCATATGCTTCATCAGGATCGTGAAATCCTTCTTTCTTCCCATAATCATAGTTTCCTATTTTCATGGCAATATGGAACATATACACATTTGAAGATCTTTCAAGAGCCGTTAGATCATTAATCGTCCCCATATTCTGGTAGGACTTCTTCGTTGGAGTTCCGGCAATTTTTATCGGACTATCGAGGAAGGTATCACCTGGGGAAATCACTCCTGTTTCATAACCCGTTAATACAGTCGCCCCTTTCACCGCCGAACCCATCGCATAGGCGTTATATAGTGCACCGTACGTTTCATCACTGATCGCACCATTTTCTTCACTTTTCCCAGCAATCGCAAGAATTTCACCTGTTTGTGGGTTGGTTACGACCGCATACCCTTCACTCGCACCACTGTCCTTTTTCAACTCTTCCTCTATGATTTTCTCCGCTTCCTGCTGGAGGGCTAAGTCAATCGTGAGAATCAAGTCCTTTCCGGATTCCCCTGGGGTTACTTCCCCTTCAATAAGGTTACCCGTCTTATCTTGAACATAGGTTTGAGTTTCCTTAGTCCCGCGAAGCCAATTCTCGTATTGTTGCTCAATGAAGCTTGTACCTACGAGGTCACTTAGTTGGTACCCGTTACTTTTATACGTATCGCTAGCTTCTTCTGGAATTTGACCCACATTACCAAAAAGCTGACGAAGCGTATTACCGTATACATATTTTCTGGTGGAGTCCACTTTGACCTCGAAACCAGGAAGTTCTTCAAGTCGCTCATTGATGATGGCCATCTCTGTTGTTGTTAATCCCATCTTGATTCTTTTAATGGAAGAGCTATCCACATCCATTTCTCTTTTAATCGCAAGTACTTCCATTTCCGCAGCTGTGATCGTCTCTAACTCTTCTTCGGTAATTCGCTCTAAAATCAGTTGATATTCTTCATTATCATCCAAGTTCGCTTGTTCTTCTGCAGTCACCTTCGCATATGCATCTTCTTTTCTAGTAAAAATCCAATAATCTTTTTTGTCGCGTTCTTTTACATTTTCTGTACTTACTTCTATTAGTCCAGCAATCTTTTGTGCCAATTCAAGCCGTTCCTGCTGGCTGTGCTCATTCGAAGGATTGATGTACGTCAATGTGAAAATGGCCTCGTTTTCCACCAAAACATTTCCATCACGGTCATAGATCTTTCCGCGAGGAGTAGTCCAGGTATAAACAGTGGTCGTCGTCTCTTCACTTTCCTTCGCGTATTCCTCTCCTTGAACAATTTGAATTTTTCCCAGTCGAATAATCAACGTCGAAAACAACAAAAAGACTATAAAAAAGAGAATATTCATCCGAGTAAAGAGTATTTTATTTTTCCTCTTCTCCCTCATAACAGCTTGTAAGTGCTCCTTTCCTAAAAAAGGGAATCATGTCCCAATTTATCATTCATACGTGTATGATATCGTGAAAATATGAACAAATTATGACGAAACTTTTACTGGAGAATGAAGGTTTTGTGTGGCTGGCTTAATTAATAAGATAACGGTCTTCATAGCGTGAATGAAGACCGTTACCATTCAATTTTTAATAAGAAGTGGTCTTCTTCTACCTTATGAAAACCACTTGCAAGGAGAAGCGTTATAATAACAGTCATCAGTATCTAATAATTAGAAAAGTCTCTCAGCACTTCACGGAGAGACCGCTTAAACAGCTACATTCCGCAAATACATCTGCAATTTTTCCTTCATTTCATTTGAGTCGTTCATTTTCTCTGTGAAATTCATAAAAGATATTTCATCAGCCTCATCGAGAGCTTGGTTGATTTTAAATTGATAATAGTTTATCTGAAGATCTACATCTAGCATGGATATCAGTTGTTCTTTTGTAAAGTACCATTCGATATCTTCCACAGCCATATAAAATGAAAAGCTTTGATTGATAATCACTAAAGCATACCAACCATTAATAACCGTGTATTTCCGCTCAGGAGTAATTTCGAGTATGTCTCCCCTTTGAATCGTAATTACCTCGCTATGATCCGCATCTGGGCAGAAGCAGTCAACTTGATGGTCAAATGTTTTTACAGCAATATAAGGTGTTGGTTTCATAATCTTCTCTCCCAGCTTTCCTGTTTCATTTTAGTTTTCTTCAAATCCTTCACGTACTGTTGTCCAAGAATGAGATCCTCCGCTGTCGGAGAATATTCATACGTCTTTCCGTCCATCAAGGTTACTATTTGAACCTTGTCAGGTAATATTCCATATACATTTACCAATAAGCTGACAGCATTAATTGAAAACGTGTAATTAAATCATCATCTGCAAGTAATAAATATTTCTTCTGGATACACCACTCTAATAGACGTTTGGTCAAAAGAAGTCCTCCTTTTTAATTTTCTACCTCATCTACAAATAAACCGCAACATGGACAAGGTTCCATGTTGTCACATGTTTCTGTTTGTTGTTCTGTAAAACCGCACCATTCACACGTGAGGATCGTCATTGATGTAGTTCCCTCCCGGTTATAGGGTATAGTCATAATTGAAAATGATTATCATTAACACTAATTTAACTACATGATAATTGATAATGATTATCAACGTCAAGAGAGGACTGTTTTATTCATACAAAAAAACCAGTATACTTTGATACTGGCCATTCCATATCTTATATGAATGTAACTTCTTTCATTTGAAAAACATTCATCAACAAATGCAGGTCTTCCGCTTCAAACCGACTCGGTTCTTCGCTTCCACCTTTTCAATATAATCAAAAGCCAAGGGTACTTTACATGCCGTATTCCCCACATCTACATGTACCTTTCCAATATGCTCGGCTACTTGCTTTGCTTCCTCATTTAATTCGGTGACATAGGTACCTACTCCAATCACAAATCCATTCATGACATACCGAACGCGGTTTCTTTCGCTATGAATGGTATTTTTGACTACATTCAATAACTCTCTAATTTCTGATATATTTAATTTCTCGTCCGGAGTGATGGATAAAAAGTTTGCGTACGTACTCCATCCGCAAACCGCGATCATTTCATTTTCAGATGTCATCCACTCTCTAGCAAGCTCAACCGCAAATTCACTTTCAGCAGCTACACCCGCTACGGTATACTCTGCAATCATATACCAATATGCCTTCTTTGCCCAATCTTGTAAGGTTTCTTTTGACATTAGCTTTGGGTTGATGGAAAGTCCAGCTAAATACATCGCATCATGATTCCCTGAATAGTATAATTGAAGAGCCAATTCATGATCCTTTTTCACATACTTTACTAATTTTTTCAAATCACCTATCTTGACCCCAAAATACGGTTCCTGTACTCCATGATTTTCATAAATCCTCTTGGTTTGCTCAGATCCTAATTCTTTTAGCCTTTCCATAATTTCTTCGTGTTTGATTTCTACCACCATATCACTCCCCTACTTTTGTAACTCTTCTACAATACTGTTCACTATTCCTGCTCTTTGGTTAGGTACATATGCTTTTTAAAATAAAAATAATATTTTCTGAAAAAATGCTTATGTCTTGATTTCAAAATATATTCTTATTATGATTGACAGGTCAATAATTGATACCTCAATGAATTTATTTTCGTAATGGAGGCTTAGACATGACTCATTCCATACCCGATCAAGAGCATATTTTGTTTTTGCTAAAAGAGCTAAGTAATCAAATGGGCCCGAAGTTTGAGCGTAATACTCAGATTAGCTTATCTAGATATGAATTGTTGCATCAATTGTATCAGGTGGATGAAATCAAACAGTCTTCCTTGCAAAAGGTGGTCAATATTGATCATGCAGCCATCACAAGACATTTGAAACAGTTGGAATCGGAAGGAATGGTTTCAAGACGAAGAAATCCGTCTGACAATCGAGAAACATTTGTCCAATTAACCCATGAAGGACGCGAACGCATAGTTACCTGCCAATCAGATAAGCTAAGCTTTATTAAACAAATGTTTCATGATTTTTCAGAGGAAGAATTACGTTCATTAGTAACCATGCTAATCCGTGTTCAAGCGAACATAAAAGAATATTAAAAAAGGAAAGTGATTACAACATGAAACAAACAGATTTTAAAGAAATTTTACACGGTCGACGTTCAGTAAAAAATTATGACACAAATGTAAAGATCAGCCGCGAGGAAATGGAAGAGATTTTAACAGAAGCAACTACTGCTCCGTCTTCGATCAATATGCAGCCATGGAGATTTGTGGTAGTAGATACTCCTGAAGGGAAAGAAAAAATGTTGAAGCTTGCTCAATTTAATTCCTCCCAAGTGACGACTTCTTCTGCAGTCATTGCCGTATTTGGTGATATGAACAGTATTGAGTATGCGGACGAAATTTACGGAAAGCAAGTAGAACACGGATTTATGCCAGAAGATATCAAGGAGAAGCTTTTAGATATGTACGCTCCTCTTTATAAAAACATGCCAGATCAATCGATGAAAGAATTGGTATTAATAGATGCTAGCCTTGTATCGATGCAAATCATGCTCGTTGCCCGTGCACACGGATATGATACAAATCCAATCGGTGGTTTTGATAGAGAATTGATCGCTGAAGCATTCGATTTAGATAAAGATCGCTATGTTCCTGTTATGCTAATTTCTATCGGAAAAGCAGCAGTTGAAGGTCGCCCTTCTTATCGATTACCGGTAGATGCGGTTACTACTTGGAAGTAGTTTTATGTCACCAAACCTGTAATGGTTTGGTGTTTTTTGTTTTGAATTTTTCTTTTGACAACAAAACCGTCCAGACGGTACAATAAATTTACTTCATACTGTACAAGGAGATAAAAACGATGGAATCAAAAGCGAGTCAAAAACGACAGCTGATCTTACAAACTGCCATTCAAATCATACTCGAGCAGGACTTTAATGCCCTCACATTAGACGCGGTCGCAAAAAAAGCGGGCATTAGTAAAGGTGGATTGTTATATCATTTTCCAAATAAAGATAGTTTAATAAAGGGGTTAGCACAATTTGTGTTCGAGGAACTTTATATAAACTTTGATCAATTTGCGGAAAAAGATCCACAGAAGTCAGGGAAATGGACTCGGGCCTTAATTGAAGCGTCCAAAACAGATTTGGAGCAAAATGCCGAGTTAAATGTGGGGATTTTCGCGACCTCTTACCTAGATCCCGATTTAGCAAACGATATTTCAAAGGGTTATATGTCGATTCTAACCAAATTAGAAAACGACGGAATCGATCCAGTGACGGCCACCATTATTCGCTTAGCCTTAGATGGTCTGTATTATTCAAAAATGCTAAACATTGCTCCCTTAGAAAAAGAGAGACAAGATGAAGTATTTCAGCAATTATTTGCGATGACGGAAAAAAAGGAGTAACCACTATGAATGCATATGTTCTTCTGATCGTTTCAATCGTCTGTGAAGTGTTTGGCAGCTCTATGCTTAAAGCGACAAATGGATTTAAAAAGCTTCTCCCTACCCTTGGGCTCGTGATTGGTTATGGATTGGCTTTTTATTGCTTATCCCTTTCTCTTCAAACCCTATCACTCGGTGTCGCCTATGCCATTTGGGCTGGATTAGGTACCGCTCTCACCGCACTTGTGGGTGTCTTGGTTTACAAAGAACATTTTAATAGGAAAAAAGTTTGGGGAATCCTGCTCATTATTGGTGGAGTGATACTATTAAATATGGGAGGAGCTCATTCATGAAAGGTTATCTATTTTTATCCATATCCATTATTTCTGAATTAGTAGCTACTTCCTTGCTGAAACTGTCGGATGGAATGAGTAACTTACTTCCTTCTGTGGGTGTTGCTGTTGGTTATGGGCTCGCATTCTATCTATTATCTCTATCATTAAAAACGATTCCTCTTAGCTTAGCCTATGCGATTTGGTCTGGTGTAGGGACCGCTTTGACTGCCTTGATAGGTGTCGTATTTTGGGGTGAAGTTCTAACGGTCCTTATGTTAGTGGGTATTGTTTTTATTATCGGTGGAGTTGTTCTGTTAAATTCTTCGACAGAGACTGAAGAAGTTAGTGAAGATGTTAATACCATGGCCACTTTGTCTAAATAATATCTACCCATCTGATGGTTCGTCCTTTTGATGTTCGTGAATACTGGACCATGAACGGACATCTTCCATCAAGATTTCTTGAAGCATATCTTTATATTGTGTGAGAAGAGTGATAGATATCGAGTCTTCTTGTTCTCCTGAAATGAGAAATTCTATCTCTCTTTTTAGCTGTTTAAGACGAATTAGCGTATTTGTATCTTTATACCACAGGGCCCTATGATTAAAAAAGCCTTCGATTCCATTGAATATCGTAACTAACGCAGCAAAAAATAAAGCGATATTCGAAAAAAGGGTCAGATTAACTGCCTTTAATCCTAGTAACAGCGTGACAATGGATGAGGCTATAATGGATAACAACTTTAACCAGTAGGCTCGCTTTTTATGTTTGTCTTTTCTTTTTTCAAAGAATGAAGTATTCTCGTTAATTTCCTGAAGTAAATACTTCAACTTACTCTCCATACTCATCTGGTCGCCTCCTATAAAAACAACCTGAGTTAAGTCTCAGGTTGTTTTTATCATTCTTACACTCTATCTCTTATTCCCTTTCCCCTTAGTCTGGCACCGACAATGGACTCCACGATTCTTGATTGAATGTCTTTCTTTTTATTGTTCGGATCAACATACACATTTAGTGACTTGGCTAGCTTTATTAAGTTTACTTTGGTTTTAAGAGTAGCATGGTTATTGATGAATGTTTTTCCATCCTTAATCGTTTCTATTTTTTCAAGTTGTTGCTGGATGTTTTCGAACTCGGTTGACTCCTCCGGTATTTTTTTCGTAGATTTCCCAAAATGAGTGACTATTTTATTTGTTAGGATCGCTTTTGTATCTGAAGATTTTGTTGGAATTTGATAATATTTAGAAATGGACAGCAAAGACTTTTTGGTATGAGTTGTTAATATCTGTTCAATGTCACTTATTGAATGTGCTTGTTGAATTTTTTCTCTAATTTCTTCATAAGGATGCACTTTTTTTGTAGTAGTTTCGGTGTATTTTAGAGTTGCACTACCACTACTTAGGTTCTCAACCTGTTCCTCAGACAATTGCTTCAAGGTATCCAATATCAATTGAAATATTTCTTCAACATTCTTTTTAGACATATTTTCCTCCTATAAATTTGTCAATTTCTGTATTTCTATCGCAAGGTTTTTCACTTCCTTGATCACATCTTCTTGTTGCCTTTTGACCTTCTTTAACACCACAGGTATGCCTGATTCAGGGGCATCTGCATACAGTGTCTTATTTTCACGCAGAAAAGAGGTAAAGATATGAAAATCATTTCTCACTTGTCTCATGTATTCTTGTTGAATGGTTATTGGTTTTTTTCCATTGGTGGAGATCATCGTAAAAACCACACCTAACATTTCTGGAGAAATCTCAGTTAACTGGTAAGCGTCCCCCTGACGAAGATGGTGGTTGTATTTGTCTTTTAAAATATGGATATGTCGTATAAGAGTATGAATGCCGAGGGTGGATAAATAATCTGCTTTCGCAGGGACTATGTAATAATCGCTTGCGACCATGGCGTTCTGCGTCACAATATTAAAATTAGGTGGGCAATCAATTAAGATTACATCATACTCCCCTCTAAGAGAATCTAGATTTCTTTTTAAAAGTGATAACACACGTAAATAATTCCCACGAATGGCTCGATCCGTCGGTCCACCGAGTCTGCTTGATAGCTCCATATCCACATGAATTAATTCTAAATGAGAGCAAATAAGGTCAATTTTTCCATCCTGATTAAAAAAAGAATGAAGCCGATTGTTCACTTGATAAGGAGTAATAATGGAATTTCTTAAAGGTGCGTTCGTGTTGTGGTCTAAAAATTCGTCATACCAGTCCTTAATCGTTCTTTTCTGTTGGTCCAAATTTCGCCACTCTTCAAAACTGACAAACGAAAGAGTTAAGTTTGCTTGAGGATCTAAATCTATAAGTAGAACTCTCTTTCCTTGATGTGCGAGTTCCGCTGCTAGGTTTGATGTAACCGTTGTCTTCCCTACTCCACCCTTATAATTCATGACTGAAATTATCCCAAATGCATCTCCTCCTGTGGTCCGTTCGTTGTCTCACAGTTTATGTATATGCGAGGGATTTTTTCTATATGTAAAGAAGACCTAGCCTTTCATTGGTTAAGTCCCTTAATAACCATTTTCAGAGCTGGGCATATCCTTTGGTTTAAAAGTCCAGTTCACAAAGAAAATGCCTAGTATTATAAAACCACCACCGATGCACACGTACCAATCCACTACCTCGTCCAATAACAGCCAACCTGTGAGCACTCCAAAAAACGGTGCTAAAAACAGAAATGCACTCGTCTTGCCTGGATCGCTTTGGTTTAAGAGGTAAAACCAGACGGCAAACTGGACGATCGATGCCATGATCGCTAGCCATAGGATGATAAAGACGGACGTCGGATGAAAGACGAGTTTAGGAGTTTCCATCGTTACCCCCATAATTAAAAGAAGAATCCCTCCAAACAGCATCTGATAAGCCGTTAAGACCCATACATTAAAACGTTGTCCCCACGCTTTGATTAGTACAGTCGCTGTAGCCCATGAGATGGCGGATCCAAGTCCAAGTAATGTGCCCTCCTGTATTTGTAGATGAAAGCCTAGGGTAATAAACACACCGGCAAAGCCTAAAATAACCCCAAGCCACTGTAGGACTTCGTATTTTCCACCTAAGAAAAGAGTACTTAGAATGACTACCATTAACGGATTACTAAAGGTGAGAATCGATGATTCACCTGCTGTGATCGTTCGTAGACTTAGGAAAATACAACCCATGACTCCCGCAGTTTGGAAAAAACCTACTAGAATCACTCGACCCCAGTCGAGAGTTTTGCGTGGAAGTGGCTTTTTCATTACGAATAATGCCATGATCATGCCTGCGATCGTAAACCGTAGGCCCACTAACAAGAGTGGAGATACATAGGCGAGTCCGATTTTTCCCACTGCAAAAGAGGAACCCATTAGAAAAGTGGTAAGGATGACAAGGCTACCGAATAGGATGGGATTCATATGTAAGGTCACTTCCTTTTGGTATTAAAGCTATTCCCTAACATTATATAGTAATCTATTCATTTTTACCGGGATTAGGTTGATGACTACCTATGGATTGTTCGTAGAAGCGAGAAATGGTCTTCTGGCGTTATGAAGACTGTAACGGTAGTTTCTATTCAGACAAATGGTCTTCATCTGAATTTTGAAGACCATTCGCAGAGTTAGGAACTACAAGAACGGTCTTTATTTTGGATATGAACGTCCTTCTTTTCGGCCAAACCACCCATTACCCAGACATCAACCCTTTCTTACTCCGATATAACGCTGGAACGATAGTATGAGATTCCTCGATTCCATAAAGATCTTCTATATAAGGGACCATCTGTTTTAGCTGGTCATTTAGTTGATACAGTAATTGCTTGCGTCGTTCGATTTCATCGCTGTCTGCGCTATCCATCCACGTGGATGCTCGTACCCATGAGCGCATGAGTCGGTCCAATTCTTCGACGTTATGATAAATTGCAGACAACGAGTATTTAAGTTGTTTTTTTGCTAAGGGGAATTGTTGCAAGGTTGATAGCGTGGAGAATAATACCGTGTTTGCACCATTCAGCAGAGGGGTCATTTGTTGTTCTATAGGGGTATGACTAACCGGAAATTCTTTAAGCAATTCTTGAATCATTCGATAGCTTTTCCACACATGCTTTAACATGTAAACACCCTCCTAATATTGACTACTCGTCTGAATGACCATCTAATTCTTTTATTGTATGTTTGGGACAATCACTCTTATGTCAATGAGGGGCTACTAAAAAGAGCGTATCCATTTAGATACGCTCCACAAATCATCTTTTATTTACCGATAAACATTTGCGTCCAATAATTCCCTGATTCTACATACCCAACGCCAATGTAGTTGAAGTTTGCACTTAAGATATTTTTACGATGTCCTTCACTATTCATCCATGCTTGTACCACTTCTTCAGGAGTTCTTTGTCCCATCGCAATGTTTTCACCTGCATATTGATAAGAAACGCCAAACTGCTTCATCATATCAAAAGGTGAACCGTACGTTGGGCTTGTATGACTAAAATAGCCATTCTTTGACATATCAAGTGACTTTTCACGAGCCACTTTGCTCAAAGCTTTATCCACTTTTAAAGCCGCTAAGCCGTATTTCGCACGCTCTTGGTTCGTCAGTTCAACTACTTTTTGTTCATACGCGCTTAATGCGCTTGTTGTTTGAGTAGTTTGAGTTGGTTCGGTGGTTGTTGTTGGCTGCTGAGCCGGTTGTGTGGTTGTTTCTGTTGGTTGCTGCGTCTCAACTGTTTGTTGAGTTGGCTGTTGCGTCACTGTCGTTGTTGTTGTATTTGTATTGAACTTGATTCCAAGATTAGCAAAATACTTTTGTAGGTAACTATTTAATTCATTTACATTGGAGCCCTGATACACGTATACCTTCTGATGAACAGTCGTCGTGTTTTCAGCAGCACTCGCTTTTTGTGCCATTGGACTTGCTACGACTAATGCTGCCGCAACAGCAACTGTAAGAATGACTTTTTTCTTAATCATGTGTTCTTCCTCCTAAAATCAATTGGTCGTTCATGACAATTTCATCGTATCATACGATTTTTGTCATATTTCAGGAAGGAATTTACAGTTCTAACTATTACCTTCTAAAAACTGGTTAGTAAAACTTCGTCGGCCTTTTCCGTATAAAGGATTTATTGCTTTAAAAAAGGTTGTTACCAAATTTCTATAAATCTACTATTTTTTTCAAGTTGTACCAATAATTATAGTGAAAATGAATATTGACAGGTTTTATTTGTAAGTAGTTGTATAACAAATATTTCAATATAATTTCTATCTTTACGAAAAAACTCGTTATGATTAACGAGTTCCAGGATAGAACTATTGAAAACACAAAACGATGACCCGATACGGTGTAGTTTGAGCAGGAATACTCATAGTGGAAGGTCCATAGATGACAATTAAATCTCGATTCGCAGGGATACTAGAAAAAGGTTGACCATTCGTTAATAAGATTGGCGTATATGGTGAGAGATTTAACTGCAATTGTCCATCGCTACTTACCAACTGATTATTAAAATAATCGACTTTGACATTTCGATTTGTTGCTTCTTTCACTATAACCAATGCTTGATACTGTGGAGGATAAATAAGAATAGTTGGTGCATTTCCATCATAATAACCCGTTACACGATCTCCGATGGCCACAATAGCCTGATCAACGAAATAAGTGCTTGGAGAAACGACGAAATTAACCACTGCTCCCGTTTCATTCACAACCGAAATGAATTTATTACATCCTGCTGTCTCCCCATTTTGTCCCGTGTAAAAATCACTAATCATAGTAACGGTACCTTGGAAAGAATAAAAATTAATCATATTCATAACCTCCATTGAAAAATAGCACATGATGAACAAGGACCCTACACACAACTGTGACCTCGATAAACATTTTTCTACCTAAGTCTATGAATGATGAACGAAGAAGATGATTATTTACAAGGTAGAACCCCAACTAATGAAAAAGCTGTTAAACAAAATCCAGAGGTTTAACAGCTTTTTTCCTTTTTTTATGATTCATAGACTTTCGTTGCTTCAAATTGAAAGTCAATCAAGCTCTTTATGTCATCAGGGATTTCTCCCCAGCTGGAAAATAAAACTTCACATGCTTTTGGCCATTTTTTACATAAAACTCTCGTAAATATTTTATATCACGTAAGAGGTACATCTTGAGTTAACTGGCATCCATCCTGCTTTTGGTGTGGTAAAGGTAAGAGAGTTGATTTCCACATCGGTTGTACATGATCTAACCCATATGGCACAAATTGTACGTGTGATGGCCAAAAGATACCAAAGCGATGTTGGTCCGTGGAAGGAATATTTAGGGATTTTGAGAAAATAATTCGCTTGATCTTCATTATTAGGTAATACGACTCTTGTGGATTTAATATTTATCTTAATTTTCTGAATATAATAAAAAAATACTCGTAAACACAAAAAATTGCTATACATCAGCCCTTATCCTATCGTCTTTTTCATGATAATCTTTAATTTGTAAGGGCTTACATAAAAATATAATAGAGGAGGGATCATTTTTTTTTTCCTAATGTAGTGTTTCTATGCCCATGACTTGTTCACACAAAGGAGGAAAATGAAGACATGTTAAAAAAAATGAAAAAACGTGTAAAATCCGCTATGATGGTAACCTTTGCTGCTGCCATGACTTTTTCATTCACTATCGATGCATCTGCTGCTAAACAATTAGACACAAACTCGTCCACTTATCGAACCGTCACAGAAATTGAAGACTGGGGCGCCGCTATTACAAAGGTCATCGTCGATCTTAACACCCCTATCCCCCAGAATTCGGTCACCAAAGATACATTTAACGTTCACGTAAAAAGAAGTGATAGCAGATTAACTAATCCATTTTTAGAGGAAGGAAATCGGAAGGTCACCAACGCTTATGTTTCTGATGCAAAAGGAAATCCTGCAGTGAGAGGGAAATATGTTGTATTAGAAATGGAGATTGGACCAACTGTTTCATTAGGATCCGCTCTGAATTATTATCGATTTAACGACTGGGTTGAAAGTGACTATACCATTACGCAAGTGAAGGATATTGTATACAATTCTGGAAAGATTTCAGGATTAGTTGTCACTTCAAGTGATGGAGGAACGAGAGAGTTGGTTGACGATTTCTCATCTGGAAGTTTCACACATGAAGATACGACTTTAACATTTGCAAACTATGAACCTCAAAAAACAAAAGGAAAAGAAAAGAATCCACTAGTCATTTGGCTGCACGGTGGCGGTGAAGGTGGAACTGATACCACCATCCCTCTTTCAGCTAACAAAGCTACTGCCTTTGCGTCTGAAGAAATTCAATCCTATTTTGATGGTGCTCATGTGTTAGTACCTCAAACACCAACTAGATGGATGCAAGGTGTTTCAGGCTCTGCTGATGGAACGTCCATTTATCAAGAGTCTCTTATGGCTTTAATTGAAGATTATGTGGCGAATCATAAAGATGTGGATCCAAATCGCATTTACATTGGCGGAGCTTCGAACGGCGGATATATGACCATGTTGATGGTTCGTGATTATCCAGGATACTTTGCGGCAGCCTACCCTGTCTGTGAAGGTTTAAATGATACGTTAATTACGGATAAAGATATTCAAGCTCTGAAACAAACGCCAATTTGGTTTGTACATGCGGAAAACGACACCACTCTTCGCCCTGAACAAAACACTATACCAACGTATAAACGTTTACTTAAAGCTGGTGCTACCAATGTCCATTTATCATTATTTAAAGATGTTCATGACACATCGGGATTATATAAAAACGCAGATGGTACTCCATATCAATACCCTGGACATTGGTCGTGGATCTATGTTTACAACAACGAACCAACTACCTTAATCGACGGGAAAACAACAACAATTATGGAATGGATGGCTGCCCAGTCTAAATAATATTTTCAAAGAAGAATGCATTCTATTTTTATAGAGTGCATTTTCTTATGTCCGATCCTTAAAATCTAGGATATCTTGAATTGTATATGCATTTAGCTCATCTTGAAAACTTTTTTCTGCTTTATTGATGATCTGTGATATATAGTACTCTACTCCCGTAGAAGGAACGGTATAGAATGGTGTGGATGAACTATCTCCTAATGCTCGATAAACATCCTTTACGGTTAGTTCATTAGGCGAAATATTTATACTATATCCCCCATATCTGCCTCCGTGAGATTTCACATAATCAGATTTTGCTAACTTTGATAAAATCTTTCGTACAAATGTTGGGTCTTCACCCAATCGTTCAGCTATATAATGACTTTTTAACATCCCTTCTGTGGAAGCAAGTAGTACGAGCGTTCTTAATGCCACATGAAACCACTTAGGTCCTAAGTCCCCTGCTTGTATGATTAGTTGCATGAAACTTCCCCCTAAAAGAAGTTTTAATTTTTTGAATATTACGTTGACTATTATAACATAAACGCACTATAATTTAATTGTGATGATTTTATCACAATTAGACTTCCTAGAATACACTTCATTCCTGAAAACGATTACAAAAGGAGTGTTGAAATGAAGAATCGAGTAAATCCCGAGTTATTAGCAGGCCTAGACATGTTTCAAGACCTTGTTTTACAACCTGAGTATTTACAAGCCATCAGAGAAGGCGCTGCTCAGATGAGACCACCTGCAAACGTTGATGATTCCCTTTCATTAACAGATGAGATCATTGTAGGACCTGATTCAAATCCATTACCCATAAGAATTTATCGTGAAAAATCAATTGATGAAACCTTACCTGTCCTTTTATGGATACATGGCGGCGGGTATATCTTAGGATCAATTGATGATAATGATGATCTTTGTATGAGGTTTGTAAAAGAAGCCCAATGTGTGGTTGTTTCGGTGGACTACCGATTAGCACCCGAACATCCTTACCCAGCACCAATTGAGGATTGTTATGCGGCTTTAAAATGGATCGCTGATCACGCAGAGGCACTAAATATTGATCCGAATCGAATCGGTGTTGCAGGCGCAAGTGCTGGCGGAGGTCTAACCGCTGCTTTGACTCTTTTAGCTCGCGATCGACAATACCCTTCTATTTGTTTCCAAATGCCGCTCTATCCTATGATTGATGACCAAAATAATACCCCTTCTACCAATGAGATTAAAGAAGGATTTGTTTGGAATCAAAAAACAAATGAAGCCGGCTGGAAAATGTATTTAGGAGAATTATATGATACCGAAAAAATCCCTGCCTATGCAGCACCTGCTCGCGCAGAAGATTATCGTAATTTGCCATACACCTACACATGTGTCGGTCAATTAGATCCATTCCGTGATGAAACATTAACGTATGTGACTAAACTTGCACAAGCTGGTGTTGATGTAGAATTTCACTTATATCCTGGGGCCTATCATGGATTCGAAGCTATAAACCCTAACGCCGACATATCTGTTCGCGCGATGAATGAATATGTGCAAGCCGTTAAAAAAGGCTTCGAAAGAGTCGTGAAGGTAGAGGCTTAATTATTCTCTAACAACAACAGTACCCTCATAGCTTAATGAGGGTTCTTCTTTTGTTCCAAAAGTTTCGCTTGGTTCTTGGCACGATACATTCTCTCATCCGCATTTTTTATGAGTGTCTCTGCTGTATCTCCATCTTCAAGAAAAAATGAGACTCCAACACTTGCAGTAATGTAAAGTGTATTGCCTGCAATCATAATTGGTTCGGCGATTATTTCTTTTATTCTTGTCATTAAGGCTGTTGCATCAGCCTTGTTTTCTAAATGCGATTGAAGGACCGTGAACTCATCACCACCCCATCGAGCCACGAAATCGTTGTCTGCAACTACGTTTTTTAATCTGTTTGCCACTTCCAAAAGAAGAAGATCTCCTATGTCATGTCCAAAAGTATCGTTCACATATTTAAACCCATTCAAGTCTAATAACATTAAACTGTGAAGTTCATCTTTAGACTCTTCTAATTTTTCCGTTACATATTTCTTAAAAAAACGTCGGTTCGGCAAATTCGTTAAGCTGTCGTGGTAAGCTAGGTGTGCGATTGTCTCTTCTGCTTTTTTACGATCGTTAACGTCACGTCCCACACAAATCGTTTGAATGATGTTTCCAGTTTCATCACGGATATACTCAGCCGTAGTTTCATACCAGCGGTATTCCCCAGACTTATTCCGAACACGACCGGTAAATCGCACCGTGTTTTGATCGATAAACAACGAGTTGCGATGCTCTACAAATTTTTTATTCGTATCCGGGTCGTTGAAAAATGCAGCTGGTTTCCCAATCACCTCTTCTGGTGTATAGCCCAGCAATGCCTCTACAGTTGGTGAGATATAAGTGAATACACCATCGGCTGAAATTGAAGAGATGATGTTTTGGGACTTTTCTGAAATTAACGTGAACATTTCCTGAATATCGAATAAATCCTTGGTTTGTTCGACTTGTTGAGAGATATCTTCAAATCTGATGAAACTTCCGAATTCTAGCCCATCACTAACAAGGGGAATACTCGTTAATCTAACATAAACCAAGTAGCCTTTCTTATGATTAATAGCCAGTTTAGAACTGCTTTTGATATTTGTAACACTATTACTTATGTTCGCTCTTCGTGAATTTAGTAGATGATTCAACGATGTTTGTAATATCTCATCATGTGTGTAGCCTAACATCGTGATATTCGATTCATTTACGTATAAAAACTTACCGTCCCCATCTAAAATACATATACCGTCTGGATGATTGTCAAAAAGACACTTTAATGCATCAGGTTGTTCAAGTATATTTTTTTGTAACACTAGTAGTATCCACCTTTTAAATCTTTGAGTTTCTATCATTTCATATTTTAGTTGAACAGATTAAGATTTTTTATCCACTCATTATATTTCTTTTTTATTGGAAAAACAAACGGAAATATCAAGAAAGATTCGTTAATTGAGAAATCTAAGTGGTAGTGGAATATCTTGGGATATAAAATAAAAGAGGAGGAGAATATATATAGACTATTAGGTTACCAGTATTACTACCCTCCTTATCCTTACGGGTATGGAGGATACTAATAGAATAGCCTTTTTCAGACAAAGGCCTTTACACTTCATCAGGTGTATAAGTAGAGTGTGCATGTCTCACAAAATATAAGGTTGTCATCAAGGCTCCCCCTCTATCCAATTATACAAAAATGTAAAAATATACTAAAATAAGTATATCGTAGATTTAAGGGGATGGCATTTAATGGAGTAATTTTTATCTACAAATAAAAAGTCCACTTAGCTAGCTATAGCTAAATGGACTAAAGTGAATCTTAATTTCTCGGAAAACCGAATTCATACTGTTTCGGTAATGCTACTTCTTTCTTTAATACCGTTGCTGCTTCAATGGCCCAGTAAGGATTTCTTAGCATTCCTCTTCCCACCGCAACAAGGTCGGCGTCTTCATTTCCAATTACGGAGTTAGCAAGTGCTGGTTCTTCTAAGCGGCCCACGGCAATCACAGGGACATTCAGTTCTTCTTTGATGGCTCTAGCTAATGGTACTTGATACGCAACATGTGTGCCAGGTTTGCCGGCAGCAGCAATGGGTCCTTCTCCACCCGCACTTACGTGGAACATATCTACGCCCGCTTGCTGGAATACTCTTGAGAACTCGATGCTTTCGTTAATACCATATCCACCTTCCACATACTCCCTAGCAGAGATTCGCATGATTAGCGGCATATCTTCAGGCATTTCGCTTTTTGCAGCTTCTATGACTTCACGGCCAAATTTGGTGAGCTCTTGACCATATTCATCGGTTCTTTTATTCGTGAATGGAGAGGTGAATTGATGGATCAAATATCCATGTGCCCCGTGAATTTCAATCACGTCAACCCCCGCCTGTAAAGCACGGCGAACGGCTAGACGGAACTTTTCAACCATTTCTTTTACTTCCACGGTGGAAAGTTCTCTTGGTGTTTTTGAATTCCCATCAAACGGAATTGCAGATGGTGCAACGGGTTCAGCTGCATCCTGCGCTTTACGTCCAGCATGCGCAATTTGAATGCCTACCTTTGCACCGTACTGATGACAAGCTTCCACAATGCGAGCAAGTGCAGGGATTTGTTCGTCGGACCATAACCCTAAATCGTAATCACTAATGCGGCCGTCTGGCTCTACGTCTGTCATTTCAATAATGATTAGGCTGGCACCACCAATGGCGCGGCTTACATAATGCACATAGTGCCAATCGGTAGCAATACCATCCTTATTCGTAACGGAATATTGGCACATAGGTGGCATAACAACACGGTTTTTTAATGATAGTCCTTTGATTTCATAAGGGGTGAATAAATGATTCATCGGTAAACTCCTTTTTGGTGCAGGGCACGTTTTTTATTAAAGATGTTTAGATAGTACATCTACTAGATTTTCCTTAGGCTGGAATCCTATAACCTTTTCGACCACTTCCCCGTCTTTAAATACAAGCAGGGTTGGAATACTCATGACTCCAAATTCAGCTGTTGTGACTTGGTTATCGTCTACATTTAGTTTAGCAATTTTTACTTTCTTCTAAAACAGGCGCAATCATTTTACATGGTCCACACCAAGGTGCCCAAAAGTCAACAAGGACTAACCCGTTGCTTATTTCATTTTAAACGTATCATCATTAATCTTCACAATGCTCATGTTTATCCCTCTTTCTTTAGATGTTCTGTCTTTTTTCTATGCGATTGATCGCTGATTTATTAATCATTTGTGCTTCAAGTATGGTTGGCTTCGTTAACAAGGAGGTAAGTTCCATAAACCATTCTTTGTCCTTGATTAAAAGGGCAATATCAATTAGTGCAAGGATTGAATCCTTGGAATAGGTTGCGGATGTTTCTAAGCGTCTCATTTTAATAGGATTCGCTGAGATCACCTTTCCCTCCATCTCTTCATTATCGCTCTTGATGACTCTGACTTTCATGTTCTGTGAGAATGGTTCATCGCTATGAATATAACCATGAAACAACTCCCCATAGTTTGTTTTCCCTCTTACCAATCTCCCACTTGGAAAGGTTTCATCACGTTGCACCACCTTAACTGTAATGTTTTATTTTACATTTTAACTAGCGATTAATGCTGGTGAAATCCTGTGGATGGATTCGTAATCATAAATTCTTCCTTTGGTAGAAAGAAATATTGAATCCATACGCCATCTAAAAAGCTTTCACGACGATCTAACAAAATCTCAATATCTTTATCTGTTTTTACAATTTCATCATGCTCGGTTGGAGTGTCCAGCTTAAGATCAAAGTGAGCGTGATTCACATGGTTTTCTGTCACGAATACACGAACCATTTTTCCTTGTGCCTCTTCACCTTCCAACATTCTCTTTAATACCTTTGCTGCATTACGATTGATTTTTACTTTCATGGGTCGGTCTCCTTCTTTATCTGTAATGATTTTTATTACATTTATTCGAAAAAGAAACGTGCTAATAGGTTTCTTTTTGTTTCACCAATTCAACGACTTCTTTTATCGTGTATTCTTTCAAATATTCACCCAAATGTGCTTCCGCCCCCATAAAGATGGAGAACAGAACACTCTTCATATTCGCTCCAACAATGCACTGACCGTTAGACTCTGTACATTTTGGCTGGAGAGCACCTTCAGAAGTGATTTGATAAATATTCCAAAGATTGACCTGATCCAAGTCCAAGGCAAAAATAAATCCGCCACCTGTACCTTCTTTGGATATGATAAAACCATTCTTCTTTAACAAGCTAAGCACTTTACGAATTCGAACGGGATGTACTCCTGCACTCTCCGCGATATATTCACTGGTTGACATTCGGTCCGGCTGCAACGCCAGAAGAGTTAAACTGTGAATCGCAAGGGTGAAATCACTATTCATGGGTTGCCTCCTACGAATTTTTTTAAATCTTACTGTAATAATAATCGTTACAGTAAAACATGTCAAGTGCAAAAGCCTATTTCCACAAAATATTTAATGCCTATCTACTTTTTAACTCCTCAAAATACCTCCCTGATACAAGATAATAACCAATTAGAAAAATGAAGAAATGGATAGGAAATGAATACAGATGGTTCCAGTTTTTACCATATTATTGATTTATATTTTCCAAAGGTATTGGTAATTATCCTATAGTCAACTGATTCTAGAGCAGCTTGTTAAATGCCTTTCCACTATCTCCATTTCGTTTTTGGAATTTGTTATAAGATTCCATTTTAATTCATTTATTTTTTTGTAAAATTAGTCTATAATAAGGTTAGATATTCCAAATAATAAAAATAAGCGCAGTGCTCGGAACACTACGCTTACCTTGACAACGCATAATCGCAGAATGATGCGATTGGCATGAACATTAGTGTTTACTAAGTAGAGCCCACCTGTCCGCCAAGATCAGGGTGGGTTTTACTTTTTTATTTTATCAATCAAAAGTACGATTAGAGTTACCAGCGCGATCATAAACATTGCGGTATTCAAATCTACGATACTTATCACCTCCCATACGGAAGGCTCAATCGCCCCACCCTGCCTTATGCAATTGTCTACTCTATTATACCACATCGAAAAGGATCATTTTTCCTTTGTAGGTAAATTTTAGTTTAAAACTACATTTCTTGTTGTACTTCTTCCAATAAATGCAATAACATAAAATAGTTGGTAGTATAGATAGACGATCTTAATTAGGAGGGTACAGACTCATGTTTAATAAAAAACAATATTCTACCAAAGAGGCGAAAAATCTGTCTCTGCTATACTTTCTTACCGGAGGATTTTTACTTGTTGGAAATGGAATGGTCTTTCTGTTTAAGGGTGGGAGTGTAGCCCTCTACCTTTCTTCTCTAACCGGGGTATTGTTTGCTTTAACAGGAAACATTCACAGAGTAAGAGCAAAAAGAGAATCCTTTCATAAATAAAGATTGAAACTCTCACATTAAATGAAAAAAGCCTAAATCAGCATACGATTTAGGCTAGCTTATCTGTTACTTATGAGCAATGGCTTCCATTTTCCGATTGCTTTTCATCAAAGCATTCACGGCACTAAATAATGCACGGATGGATGAAGTCATAATATCTGTATCAATTCCACAGCCCCAATGGACGGTGCCGTTTTGATCTTTTATCCCAATATAAGAGACAGCATTTGATTTAGAACCCATTTCCTGTGCGTGCTGTTTGTACTCTAGATCAGCAAACTCTATACCGAACTTGGTTTGTAGTGCATTGCTCACTGCATCCAATCGGCCATTACCTACACCTGGAATCTCCAATTGACTTCCTTCGTATTTTACCGAAACAATCGTATCATAGTTTTCATTTTTAGCCGATTTCGACTGGATGAACTGAATTGGATCAGCAATATTCACATAGCCATTGATAAAGATGTCGTAAATTTCACTAGGCATAAGCTCTTTGTTTTCATGATCAGACACATTTTTGACGGCATACCCAAAGTGTTCACGCATTTTTGGTGGGAGATCAAAACCGTATTGCTGTTCAAGAAGATAACCAATACCACCTTTACCCGATTGGCTATTAATTCGAATAATATCGCCCTCGTATTCTCTACCAATGTCCTTTGGATCGATCACTAAGTAAGGAACATTCCACGCAACATTTTCTTTTTCCTCACGCCATTTGAAGCCCTTTGTGATGGCATCTTGATGGGAACCAGAGAACGCTGTAAATACTAGTTTCCCAGCGTATGGATGTCTTTCATGAACCTTCATCTTAGTTAAACGCTCGTACGTTTCCATGGTTTCGATGACATTTTCGAAGTGTAGCTTTGGATCCACCCCGTGAGAGTATAGATTCAGAGCTAGTGTCACGATATCGACATTCCCTGTTCGTTCACCGTTTCCGAACAATGTTCCTTCAATTCGTTGTCCTCCCGCTAACACGGCTAATTCGGCATCAGCAATTCCGCTGCCACGGTCGTTATGCGGGTGAATCGATAGAATGACGTTGTCTCGGTAGCTTAAGTGATCACTTATATACTCAATCTGACTCGCATACACATGTGGCATCGAGTGAGAGACTGTTGCTGGTAGATTGATAATTACCTGGTTTTCAGCTGTTGGCTGCCAGACATCAAGGACTCGATTACATATATCTAGCGCGAACTCCATTTCCGTTCCAGTAAAGCTCTCAGGCGAATATTGGAAAACAAACTCCCCTTCTGTTTCCGCCGCATACTTCTGAAGTAGCTTCGCACCTGTTACGGCAATATCTACGATTTCTTCTTTTGATTTTCTAAACACCTGTTCCCTTTGAGCAACAGACGTTGAATTATATAAGTGGACAACAGCTTTTTTTACTCCTTGAAGCGATTCGAACGTTTTCTTGATGATATGATCTCTGGATTGTGTTAACACTTGGATCGTCACATCGTCTGGGATTAAGTTTTGTTCAATCAATGTACGTAAAAATGTATATTCCGTTTCAGAAGCAGCCGGGAAGCCAACTTCAATTTCTTTGAACCCAATTTTTACGAGCAATTGGAAGTACTCTAGCTTTTCTTCAAGTGTTAACGGAACAACCAACGCTTGGTTTCCATCCCTTAAATCCACACTACACCATAAAGGTGCTTCGGTAATGTATTCCTTCTCCATCCACTTCATGCTTTTGACAGGAGGCATAAAATAACTTCTAGAGTACTTCTCAAATTTTTCCATTGTCACAACGACCTTTCATCAGAAAATATAAAAAGCCCATCATCTCATAAGAGACGACAGGCTTTGCCTACGTGGTACCACTCTTCTTGGTTTGTTTATCATGCAACAAACCCACTTTATGACTTGATTACGGTTGTCATCCGTTAAGGCCTACTACCACTTCAGCCTTACCACTTCTGGGCGAGTTGGGGGATTTATTGACTGTCTTTCACCAACCGACAGCTCTCTAAACAATAAATGAACCTTAATATTCCCATTCACTGTGTTTCAACTTTTTAAATTTTCTTAATTCTATTATGAGACAGGAGATAAGTCAACCAATTTTCCGAAAAATTTCATTTGTGCAAAAAAAGATTATTAATAAAGCCATTAGTCTCTTATAAACCATACTTTTGAAATTAGGTTGTTATTCACCTCGTAAATGGCCATTAAGCTTACCGTCTCACCTGTTAAGCCATTGGTGGCAAACTCCCAATCAATTACTTTGTTTCCGACGATCGACCGATTTTTGATTTCTGCGTGCATGTTCTTTTTGAAGGTTTCTGTATACCGTTCGATCAGGGCTTCCTTACCGCTCAGTGTGACCGTGTTGTCTGGAAAAGTATAGACAATGATATCATCAGCGTATGTACTTGCAAAGCCATCAATGTCTCCGGCGTTGTACAATTGTATTTGTTGTTGAACGATGTTTTCTATGGACAATGAGTTCACCTCTTTTATAATTAAAAACTTATTTTAACATAGTATTACTTATCACTTATTTTACCATCCCCCGAGCATCTACCTTCCAAACATCTATCACTCGACCATTCTCGTGTACCACATATTCATCAAACTGGTTAACCACTGTACATGCATGGTTTGGAATGATTTGCACTTTATCATTTAGCTTTAATGTCGTTTCCTGTGATAAAACTCCTATTCCATGTTCTTCCGACAAGCGTTCGATGACGATTTCCGGATGTCCGATTACATGTCCAAAGCCAGTAACGGTCTGATTCCCATGTGCTCCTTTGTCTAAACAAAGTGTTTTGCTTCCTGTATCAAAAATAACTCTGTCCTTGTAGACTCCCACAACTGAAGCAAGAAGTGTAAGTGCACAACGGTCAATCGATGTCACATCCAACCCAGCCTGAATAGCATCGAAAAATACTGCATTTCCTGGTCGGATTTCGGTCACCCCTGCTACTTTTCCAGCCCTTTTATAGGTTGGTGTTGAACCAACACTGCGAACAGGAATTCGGATCCCCTCTTTTTCGCACTCTTTGGCACTTTCCACCACGCTTAGTCCTTCGTAATGTCCAATCCTTTCAATCTCATCTATTGTTTTTGCAGCATAGGAATGCCCTGCATGTGTAAAAATACCGCCAAGCTTTAACTTGGAATGAGTCATGATCTCCTTCGCTAAGATGACCGCTTCCTTCCCTGGTTCCACTCCGCAGCGGTTTAGTCCAGAATTTACTTTAATCCATACCTCAAGTGTAAAGGGAGTATGTTCTAACTCTCTTTGCAAATAGGATAAAGCTTCTATGTGATCAACAGCAATCTTTATATGTACTCCTTGATCAAGAAGTTTCACTAATCGTTTAATTTTATCAGGACTAGAAATAGGATAAGCGATTAAGATATCTTTGATTCCACCAGCAGCCATCACTTCAGCTTCACCAATTTTTGCCGTTGTAATCCCAACGGCACCTGCTTCCATCTGTAGCTGGACAATTTTTATCGACTTATGTGTTTTAATATGTGGACGGTAAGCGATTCGTTGTTCTTTTGCAAAGGTTGATATTTCGTTTATATTTGTTAATAGCTTTTGATAGTCAAGAAGCAATGAAGGTGTGTCTAACTTGTACATAAATGCTCTCCTTTATGTCGTATTTACCTTCATTATACAAAAAGAAACTCCTCTTGAATGGATGCAAGAAGAGTTCAATAGATTATTTTTTATCCTTATCTCCATATAGTTCCTCAGAAAACTCCGTTGCAAAATTCGATTGCAGCGTACCTCTTACTCTCTCGTCGCTACCTTGTAGACCACCTCTTCGACTCATGGCGAAAAACGTTAAGGAGAAGAACACCACCATGCTTATACCAGTCACTAAGCCCGCGGTTTGCCCAGGAATTAACGGCATACTGAGTAGCACAATGATTAAGCTAATCAACGCAATCCACGATGTATAAGGAAATCCAGGCATCTGACAAATACCTCCTGGAGGACAGCCATTTCTTTTCCGATATCGAATATGCCTGGCCATGATTACGGCATAAGTGAAGATTAAAGCAAATCCACCTGATGTGATTAATACCAGGTACGCTCTTGGAAACATAAGTCCGAATAATAAGCCGCCGAGCATCGCAAAGCCAGAAAATAATATTCCCCGATAAGGAACGTCTGTATTGTCTTTTAATCTTTGTGGTGCATGACCTTCAATCACCAAGGACCGAATCATTCTACCTAATCCAAATACAGCTGACAGCATGGCTGAGAGGATAGCTGAAATTAACACTAGGTTCAATGCGGTCCCAGCCCAATCAATTCCCCATCGAGTGAGTGATGCGACCATTGGACTGACATTTTCACTTAAAACCGCTGTCGGGATAAGTGGCAGTAACACAAGCACGTATAACAGATATAGCCCAACCAAACACAGCACGGTATTACGAATCGCTTTCGGAATGGTGTCGGTGGGATTGTCGGCCTCAGTTGCAGCGAGGGCAATAATCTCAAATCCAGCGTATGTAAAAATGACGAGTAACATACTTCCTGCAATACCGCTGATACCTCCTGGCATGAAGGGCTGTCTCGTGACTTCGCCTAACCCAATCGCAGAAGCACCAGGGAACACTCCGAAAATTAACCCTAATGCGGTAAGGATAAAGAAGATAATCGCAAACACCTTAATTGCGGATAACCCACTGGTAAGCTTCCCAATCTTGTCTACTCCTAATAAATTGATCAGGGTAATTCCTACTATGATTGATCCACCAAGCCAAGCGATTGACACGTTTGGATACCAATTGCTAATAAGCATGGAAATCGCTGTCGCTTCACTGGACATCGAGAGTATCGTACCCGTCCAGTATAGCCAGCCAACGACAAAGCCTGTCCCCTGACCAAGTTCTCGGGCTGCAAAGGTACTAAATGATCCAATCGTTGGACTTCCTACCGTCATCTCTGACAACGCATAAAGGATAAAATAAACAAGTGCTCCCCCTAATATAAACGATATCAAAATCGCAGGTCCTGCAGCATTAATGGCAACCGAGGATCCGAGGAAAAAGGAACCCCCAATGACACTTCCTAGCGCCATCATCGTCAGCTGCCAAGCAGACAACCCTCTTCGTTCTTTCTTCATTCACTTTTCACCCATTTTCTTCATGATGTACCGTTATTATTTGCGCAAATGGGGAAAGGATACTTTTTTCAAAAAGTTGTTAAATATAAAATAAAAACCACCCGTGATAATGGGTGGTTTTCTCTGCGGCTGAAAGCCTTTGTTACTGACCAAACCCTAAAGGGCTACTGAAGGGTTCGCCAAGTGTACTACTTCTACTGGCCAGACCTCAAAGGCCTTCTTCCCTTTTAACCTCGTTTCTTTTTCCTTACTTCTTCACCCGTGAATGGATCAATGTATTCCATCATTGTTAATTGTTCTGCGACTATATCATCTTGTATTTGATTACGTATATATTCTTCAATTACCTTTTTATTTCTTCCAACTGTATTTACATAATATCTTGTGCACCAAAATTTACGATTACCGTACTTGTATTTCAGGTTTGCATGTCGGTCAAATATCATTAAACTACTCTTTCCCTTTAAATAACCTACAAATGCAGATACACTTAGTTTTGGTGGGATGCTCACTAACATATGTACATGATCCTTACATGCTGTAGCTTCAATAATCTCTACACCTTTTCTTTCACATAATGTGCGTAGTATTTCTCCAATATCCTTTTTGATTTTCCCATAGATAATCTGTCTTCTATACTTTGGTGCAAAGACGATGTGATACTTACAATTCCAGGTAGTGTGTGCTAAACTATTATTGTCTTTAGACATGGGACTTCCTCCGTGCTGGTATTTTGGTTGGCGAACCAAAAATATTTTAGCACCATGGGGAAGTTTTTTTAATACCACGCTGAAAGCTTTTTGGAACCCCGGGCCTAGCCCGGGGTTTTCGTTTCCATAACAAAAAGCTGACCTCACCTTCAGTCAGCTTTCTCCGATTTTTGCATTTCCAGTTCGTCTCTCATTCGCTCCTCTTCTTCATACACACTGATTCGAGCGATTTGTTCGATGAGTTGGTGATGAACTTGATCCATGTCTTCTTGGCACTGAAACGCGTCTTTTTTAGTCAAGTTGGTTACACTCCTCTTATGACATACGTTACGAATATTATCTAATGAATCGTATGATTTTATTCCCTAAGGAGAAAGACCAATAATGATGAAAGTTAAATGAATCTACTTTGGTAGGCACTAATTCATTCTATACAAAAGAGCGAATAATCATAAACAGACTAAGGGCTAGTCCAATGATCATAAGAAAGGAAAAAACAGCTAACTCTTTTATTTCTCTCTTTCTTACTAACTTTGCCGCTTCAACTACAAAAAATGAAATAAAAATGAGGACAATCATAAGAATCTTCAGCATATTCCATTCCTTTATATTATTTGGTTAATCCGATTCTTCTTATAAGAGCTTTTGAATGAATGGATACTTCTAACTCTTGAAATTTCTGATCCCAATTGTTTTTATAATTTGCATTCCATTCTTTTGGATATTTTTGATAAACTAGATGTCCAAAGCCAAAAATATCTGAGTTATACTCTTCTTGCCCTTTATCAACAACCATTTGAACTCTATTCTTTATTTGATTATTAATTTCTTTTTGTACATCTTCAATTATCTTTGTATCAAAAAGCTCCAGCTGTGAGTCATTTTCTATGACTGTCAATTCTGTAATGATATTCACGTCCATCTTTAGGTCTTGGTTCGTAATGACGGGGACAACTTTCACTTCTGCTCTATCAATTTCCATACTAATATTCCCACCACCTTTGTCCTCCGGGATGTTAGTCGTAATGACTCCTTTTTCCATTTCATTCCGTAACCATAAAAGCCCCCGTGTTTCTTCTGCACTCATCCAACCAATTAACTTGTCTTTTTTAAAAACAGCGATTCCATCTACAGCCAGTGTATTCTCTGAATTATTTTTTGTATTTACTTCTAATGGCTTTAAGGTAATTTTTGGAGCAAAGGGCTCTATACCATCTGTAAGAAGCATATTCAGAAAATCTCTAATATAAATCTTTAGGCTGACATCTAGTTTAGCCAGTTCTTTCATTTCTTCTGCCGAAATACTTTCAAATTTCGGGATACTTTTGATAAGGTTAAATGCCTCTCCTTTTGTAACCATAATAAAACTGTTGATCCGAGGTTCGGCATACCTTGTTTGAAAATCAATCACATGAGAGACACTTTTTTTGGCTAATTCCTCTCCAATAATGACAATCCGGCTTTGGGAAAAGAATATGGTCCTCGCAAGCTTCCCTTGGATGTTACGGAAAGCTTCCGCAATGGTTGAACCCGTCTCTGAAATGACAAAAGTACTTTTCTCACTTGATGCTCCTGTTGGTCCAGATGATCCTAATTTTGAGGGAATGGCAACTTGAAGTGATAAGTGGATTTGATCACTTTCGGTAAGATCAAATCCAATGGCTGTAACGATAGCAATATCGTTAATTTCTATACGATTCCAGCATCCTGTAAGTAAAATAAGAGTCATCATACCTATCGAGAACATTCTAGTTACTTTCATCATTACCATCAATCCTTACAAAACTAATATTTACGATTTCTGGAAGCTAACCGCTCTACATTTCTTTTTCCCGTTTGTTGAGGTCGCAACTCCATTTTCCACCAAGGAGCTCGAATAATTAGGTCTTTAAAATTGTTAAATTTTGTTGGTGCTACAGGTGCCATATAGGGAACACCAAAAGATCGAAGTTGTACAAGGTGAACCAATATAAACAGTACTCCTAAAAGAATGCCATAAAATCCAAGCATGGCAGCAAAAAAAATCATAAAAAAGCGAAGGAGTCGAATCGCTCCTGTTAAGGCATAATTAGGAAACATAAAGGAGGCAATCCCTGTTGTGGCAACCACAATAACTAATGGTGCGGAAACAATTCCAGCTTCCACGGCAGCCTGACCAATCACCAATGCACCCACAATACTAACGGTTGAGCCAATGGGTTTTGGTAATCGTAAACCCGCTTCACGCAGCGCTTCAAACGTAATCTCCATTAATAGTGCTTCAACAACGGCTGGAAAGGGTACCTTTTCCCTTGATGAAGCAACACTAAATAAAAGATTTGTCGGCAATAATTCTTGATGGAATGTGGTCACCGCGATATAAATGGAGGGAAACAATAAGGCAATAAATAAAAATAAATACCTTATAAATCTTATGAACGAAGTTATAATAAACCTTCCATAATAATCTTCAGGTGAATTCATCATTTCAAAAAAGGAAACAGGTACAATAAGAGCAAAAGGGCTGTTGGCCACGAGAATTCCGATTTTTCCTTCTAGAAGATTTCCCACCACTCGATCTGGTCGTTCCGTCTGCAAAACCTGTGGAAAAACAGAAAATGGTTCGTCCTCAATAAACTCAACAATGTAGCCGCTGTCTTCAATGGAATCAATTTCAATGCCACTTAGTCTACTCCTAACTTCCTTAACAATAGAAGGTTGAGCAATATCTTCTAGATAGGTAATGACGACTTCCGTTTGTGAGTGTGTTCCGATCTTCATGAATTCAATCTTTAGCTTGGTTGTTTTTAACCGTCTCCGAATCATACTTGCATTCGTTCGTATATTTTCCGTAAATCCTTCTCTCGGACCTAATACAACTGCTTCAGACAAAGGTTCTTCCACTGAGCGCTGCTCCCAGGACTGTTCACTAATGAAAAGCGCTTCTTTAAGGCCATGGATGAATAAGATCGTACCGCCTGACAAAATTTGGTCAATTACTTCCTGGAAGGTTCCCCCATGAGATACTTGTGCCGAACTCATAACAGATTTGATGTGGTCAATCGTTGGTTCAGTACCCTTATGTAATTCCCCATTATAGTTAATTAAAGGGTTGATTACATGGAACTCCATTCTTTCTACGTTGACTAACCCATTAAGATATACGATGATTGCAGAATATGTTGAGCATATAGTTAACTCCCGATGAGCAAAATCTACGGCACCTTCAAAAAGCTGTTGGATATGAATAAAGTCTTCCTCGAGATTGCCTGATAATTGATCTTTTTCTAATTGCACTTGAAGATTACCTTGATAACTTTGGATTTTGGAAGTGAAGTTTTTTTTCCACCTTAACTTTCCCATGAACAGCACCGCCCAATTTAAAAATGAATCTTTATCGAGATATAATTTTTCTAATAAATGCTAAACAAAGAAGCATGATTGGTATAACGATTTGTAAAAAACCAAGGAAATATGGAACATAATACTCAAATCCAAATTCTAAATGTTCTACATAACTGGATGCACTAACAAGCGATAATGGTGCAATAATCGTCCCGAGACCAAGAAAGACAGAACGATTTTGTTTTAAACGAAATAATTGAGAGGTGGCAACCGCTGCACCGAAAAAAAAAGCTCCTGCCTTAAAAAACACCCCTAAAACCATCATTAATATCACAAGCGCGTCAAAGCGTTCAAGGAAATCAGCAACAGATACCATTTGAGTAGCTGTGAGAAGTGTAAATGCATCCAAGCTGTAAATTTCCGCCCCTACTACAGATACCATCATAATGCTATTAACGATTAATAGAAGACCTCCTAGTATCAAACTAGACATACCTACTTTTCGTATATGTTGCTTATTGGTTAGAAAAGGGAAAAACATCATGATGACAATGGATTCTCCAAAAGGAAAATTAATTGCATTTGGAAATGCTTTTATTAATACAGGTTTAACACCCTCGCCTAATATAGGAGTTAGATTTTTCACATTAAAATGATCAACAGTCAATAAGAGAATCCAAATCAAAAGCAGAGAAAAAATATATATGGGAAATACGATTTCAACTAATCGGCCAAAGCTTTCAACACCCCCACGTAAGCAATAGATTAACAACAATATAAAACTTCCTATTACAATGATGATGGGTGTTTCATTTAAAATGGTAGTAATGATAAGAGCTCCTAATTCTCTACACGCTCTGGATGCAGAATAGGTAAAATGTAAAATATATAGGAAGATAATAGGATAGGAAAGGAATTTCCCAATGATTTTCGGAAGCATCTGAACAAGTGTGTCACCTGGATAATAAATAGCTAATTTAGTATAAACAGCCATCAAGATTAACCCGCCGCTCAACCCAAATCCGATAAATAACCATGCATCCTGCTTCACTTCTTGACCTAACCCTAAAATAATGGCTGTTCCAAGGATATAGCCACACATGATATAAAAAAGTTGGAGTCCACTTATTTTTTCAGTATTCATTTAAATTCTCCCTTTAACAGGATAGAGTAAAAATTGGGTGGAAAATCCACTTTTGTATAGTGTTTTCAATTAAGGACATGTTATACATACGAGTATAATTCTGTATTCTTTGAAGCCAAGAGGTTCTATATGAAAATAACCGTTATTTCTGATACACATATGCCTAAAAAAGCTAAAACACTTCCTATCCAGGTGGTTAAAGCATTACAACAAAGTGAATTAATCATTCATGCTGGAGATTGGCAAACGATCGAGTTTTTTCATGAGTTAGTACAATACGGTGAGGTAAAAGGAGTATATGGGAATGTGGACTCTGTTGAACTGCAATCACGCCTTCCCGAAAAGCAAATTATTGAAATAGTGGGTTTCCGGATAGGGGTCGTTCATGGTCATGGGAAACGCTGGACGACAGAGAGGCGTGCGCTGGAAGCATTTGCGGAATCACATGTGGATTGCATTATTTTTGGTCATTCTCACATTCCGGTTTTGAAGGAGACGAACGGCATCTTATTATTTAATCCTGGTTCCTGCACGGATAAAAGAAGACAGCCACAGCCTTCATTCGGAATCATCTCTTTGGATGAAGGACTTCATGCGGAGCATGTATTTTTTTAATACTAGAAGCCTATAGCAAAAAAAGCAGAGGTATATCCCCCTGCTTCCTTACAATTTCATATCTTTACCCGTAGGCTGATCCTTCGCTTTCGCTGACTTTTTCAACTGAAAATACACTTCCCGAATGGACGCAATCGCAATAAATAACATTCCCAGTCCGCACCAGATAAAAATAAGCCAATTAAAAAACTGAAATGCACCAAATGACATGTGTTCGCCTCCTGTTACAGGTTAATTTTATGTTCCGGTTGATAGTTTTTCAGTTTGTTAAAGTCATACTTTTGATGGGTAAATGGAAGGCTAATCAAGATAATGATAAACGGTAAGAAAAGTGATAGCATATTACCGACAAACCAGTTGAGATCATCATTATCAATCATAAAATACGCCGATAAACCTGAAGCCAGTCCAATGACAATGGAAAACAACGATACTTTCGGGTTTAATCGACCTGACCATAAGCCAATGATTAGCGATGCAGTTGGAGCAGCAAATAATATTCCACTAAAAATATCAATGGTTAAGAGCGATACTCCTTCTAAAAATAGAGAACAAATTCCAATGGTGATTCCTAACGCAAAGATAACTCCACGGCCAAATGTGAGTTGTTGTTTTTCAGTCGCATGCTTGTTAACGTATCTTTTATAAAAATCAATGGTTAGCATTGCTTGAAGTCCGGCTAAACCATTTCCACCCGTCGTTAATCCTGCCATAAAGATCATAATAACAAAGATGATCGCTCCTCCACTACCGAGAAAATAATCGAAAATATACGGAGCTGCTCCCGTAGATACTCCAAGCTCTTCTGAGGAAACTCCTAAATGATAGACACTTCCTCCGATCACATTTCCAAAAATCATCGGAATTGGTAACCACGCAAGAATGGTACCGATAAGATAGGCCCAAAATAAGCCCTTTGAACTCGAGGCAGCTGCGGCCGTTGAGTAATATCCCTGACTGAGAACTACCTGCCCCATTGCAATGACCACAGCTGATAATCCATACATCCAGCCGGCCGAGCCAAAAAAGTTCAGGGCATCTGGATTATGCTGCGGATGACTCGTATCTGTTGCGGCCCGTAGCATTCCCTCGTACATATTTTCTAGTCCCACGCTGTTAATAATGAGAGGAATCGTGACAAATATGACAATCATGATAATGAAAAATTGGAAGACAGAATTATAGATGGAGCCTTTCAGTCCAGACATGGCAATGAAGCTTGAGAAGAGGACCGCTGATAAAAAAGCAACGACCTTAAAATTTAGATGAAAGGTATATTCGAAGGCATACGCAATTCCTACCGCCTGCATGACACAAACATATAGAACCAAGGCAATTCCGAATAATAAATACACATTTGCTAATTTTGTCCCAAATCGCTCACGAATGAATTCAATAAACGTGGTGGTCTTGGGCATAATTTTTCGAAGCCGTAGGGCAATTGGGATAAATATCATAAAAGGAACAACAGCACCCCAGGCATAGTTAAAACCACCGTTAATTCCAAACCACACCCCTGCTTCCGCAGATGCCATAATTGTGCCCGTCCAGATCCATGCCACACAAACACTGGCAGCAACTAGCCCAAATGGAACTCTTCGGCCAGCCGTTAACAAATCACCAACATTTTGATTTCCATCCTTTTTATTAATGAACAGGGTGATAGCTGTCATAATAACGGCAAATAGAATGATTACCGAGTATCCCATAATTGGAGTGTTCATATGATTGTTTCCCCCTTTCGTTTCATGGCCGACTGGTACACACTTGGTCTTCGGTCCGTTATATAACAAAACTGACTTCTAGCTGCTTTAATTTGTGAAAAGTCCAGGTCCACATAATATTGATTCTCCTCACCATCACCTAGTACCAGTAATTCTCCAAATGGATTGGCTGCTGCACTTTGTCCAAAAAAGTGAGTTGTCTCCTCTACTCCAATACGGTTGGTGGTCACGACAAAAACTTGATTTTCCGCGGCTCTACTTTGAATATATGTCTTTTGTAAATGCTCAAGTGGGGTCATATTTGCTGTCGGAGCCAAAATGAGTTCTGCCCCTTTATCTGCTAGAATTCGAGCGGTCTCTGGAAATTCGGTATCATAACAAATCATGACCCCCATCGTACCGAAAGCGGTTTTCCAGACCGGAAACTCCTGACCTGCAGAAAAATACTTCTCTTCCTCGTCCCATAAATGAACCTTTTGATATGTACCGAGTACCTCTCCATTTTGATCAATGATGACGGCTGAATTGAATACCTCCTCCTGTACTTGTTCCGGAAATCCAGCAATGACCATTAGGTTGTATTCACGGGCCCAGTCTTTGAGCTGCGAGATGCTCTCTCCATTGATGTCTTCAGCAAGTTCTTTTGTTTTTTCCCGGGTAAAATAGCCCGTTACCACTAGTTCTGGAAACAAGATAAGCTGGCAATTTTGCTGGGATGCCTTTTGAATATGGTGAAGCATCATTACTAGGTTTTTCTTTTTGTCATGTAGAACCGGCTTCATTTGTGCTAAAGCTATTTTCATAGACTTCCCACCTCGATTAAAAATTTTGACTAATCTGACTTTTCTTGATGTTATTATATCCTGTGATGCTGTGTGTAACCTTAGTCACAATGTACATTTTTTATGGGGTTGTTTTTAACATAATGTTAAATTAATAGATTTATGCCTTATTATAAGAATATGTTTTTCTTTTCATCTATAAGCTAGTAATATTTTCTAACAAGGAACTTGGCTACTTCATTTTTCTCACCAGTTGGATCGATTACGAGGTATAATGAATTAGACTTTTGGATAGAAACGGAGTGTTTATATGCGAATTTTAGGAGCTGTTGTAGGGTTTTTTACAGTGGATTTTCTTTTTCATATTATAGATGCGTTAGCATTCGGGTTGAAGGCCGATACAGGACCAGAGCGAATTGGCGCGGTTGGGTTTGGGATCCTTATCCTTCTTTTACTCATGACCTTGTTTTATCGACTATTTTCAAAATCCTTTTTCCATGGTTTTATCGTTGCCACCGGTCTTTTCTTAAGCTTTGATATTGTGGTGTTTCATTGGATTTTTCAACTTCACCGAATAACGAGTGGTCCCGAGGCGAATTGGTTGGAGCCTTTGTTTGTGATTGGGGGAACGGTTTTACTGTTAGAAGGGATTAGAAAAGAAAGAGCTGTAAGGATCAAAGATGAACATGGGTTGAATATGTAACAAAGGTTATAAAAGGACAGGAGTTATTTCCTGTCCTTTATAAAATCTTGTCATATTCCCTATTTATCTTCCCTTAATAAATACTCATTGTTATCCTGATCGTAAAAAGTGAACATGGTACCAAACGGCATTCTTAACATTTCTCCTACTTTCACACCATTTTGGTTCATTTTCTCATATGCGGATTCAATATCAGTTGTGCTGAATAGAACGGATGGATGTGCCACTTTAGAAGGTTGTTGCTGTTCCATAGCTGATTTCGAATAAAGAATTAAAGTGGTAAATTCATCATCACTCGGACCTACCTCTATCCATTTCATATTGGGCCCCATTGGTTGTTCCAGTTTTAAAACAAAACCAAGTTTATTTAACCAGAAGTCTTTTGCTTGTTCTTGGTCTTCTACATATACAGAAATTTTGCCAATTTTATTGATGATCATGTATATCTCCTTCTTATCCGTTGTTTTACCTATTTCTCAACTAAAAACAATAAAAGACAGAAGAATGCCCTGGTCTCTCACATGCCGGTTACTTGGCATTCACGTCTGGTTGATGAATCCCGAAGATGTTTCCTTCTGTATCAAGGTAATACCCCTGCCATGCCATGCCAGGAAGTGCGTGTTTGGGTAAGGCTACCGTACCACCATTCTCTAGAATTTTCGCTTCAATCGAATCGTATTCTTCTACTCCCATGGTACAAGCATAGCCATTCATCGCTTGGTTTGGTTCTGGAGGCGGACCTTGACGTTGCATTAAGGCTCCGTTAATTCCTGGTTCACTTTCCGTTCCGGTCACAGCCCCAAAATAGGGCATGCCTGCATACTCACTCCAGTCTTGAAAGGTCCAGCCAAATACTTCTCCATAAAAATTGGTTGCTCGCTCCATGTTATCAACGTGAATTTCGAAATGAATGGGTCTGCCCATAATTTCCTCCTATTTTCGATGAAGTTTTTTGTCGAATCTATTATGTATTCTAGTGTAAATAAGGATACTCCTTCATTATTGTGACAAATAGACTAATTTATTCTTTTCTATAACTGCTCTAAAAAGTTTTTTAACCTGTCCAAATCCTTCTCACAGGCTTTCTTAAAAGTCCCAGCTATCAATTTCCCGAAAAATCTGGTTAATCCTGTGAGTCCATTAATCTCTCCATTTAGTGTCACCTCTGTATGATTTTCAGTGGCAGATAATAATGTGTAAGTAAACACAAATTCTCCTTTACCCGTTGTCCCTTTTGTTCCATCACAACGCAACACGATTTTTTGAGGTTCGCTGAGCTCGACTACCTCAAAATATTCAGTTGCCTCTTTTCCAAACATCTTTCTTGTTTCTTTCCACTGACTTCCCACGCGGATGGGACCTTCATCCAGTCGCTCAATTCCCACTAACCCTTGCATCCAGAGCTTAGCCGAATCCAGATCGAGTAACCCATTATAAGCAATTGATTGGGTTACCCGAATCGTCCTTTTTACTTCAAAACGAATACTCAAGTGAATCTCCTCCTTTCAAATCAAATGCGTATACCTATACATTCAACATATCAATGTCAAGTCCTTCATAGGTAAGTTTTTATTCCTACTATCGGTGTAAAATTGTATATTCAGAACTACTCCATTATACTAAAAATAGGAAATGTATAAATCTAACAAATACTATATTAAAAGGAGATCAGAAGGATGAAACTTGGCGCTTTTTCTATTAGTTTAAATGTAAAAGATATACATAAATCAAAGGAATTCTATTCCAAACTTGGGTTTGATGCACTTGGAGGGGATATTTCTCAAAATTGGCTTATCATGAAGAATGAAAGTTGTATCATAGGGCTTTTCCAAGGAATGTTTGAAAAGAACATCCTTACTTTTAATCCTGGATGGGATGAAAATGCACAAAATCTAGAATCCTTCACCGACGTAAGAGAAATTCAAAAAATGCTTGAAGAAAAAGGAATCCCTATTGTCTCTGGAGTGAATGAATCAAGTGAAGGGCCGGCACACTTTACGATTGAAGACCCAGATGGGAACCCTATTCTATTAGACCAACATAGATAAAAATAAAGAATGGCTCAGACCTTAAACACTCTGAGCCTTTTTCTAATAGGATTTTCCTATTTCGCTGTTTCCTCTACTACTGGCTTCCCCGTTTCGAGCAAAACTTTATTCACTCCTAAGAAAAAGGAAAGGATTAAAATCAAAATTCCCGTTCCAACCAATAACCATTCCACCTTGATCACATCTGCCATTGGGCCGAAAATGAGCACCCCGATTGGCATCATTGAAGTAGAAATCATTCCAAACACTCCAAAAATTCTTCCTAATTACTTTTAGTTTACATAATAATATTATGGTAATTTGAATCCTTAATCATACCTCGTTGTTTCAAAACCATCTATTATGTCTTCTAATTCAGTCAAAAATGTAATATATACAGGACCTGGTATCCGTTCTGCAAATCTCTTAATCTCGGGTAACTCTTCTGCTTCCTCTACTGTTTCAGGCTTTTCAACCAGAAGGTTCCACCATATCTTTAATTCATCAAAAAATTTGTAAAAGTAACGTTCAAATCTCTCTGCCCATTCGGCTCCTTCATCGCCTTCTGTTTTTTGCATCATAGACCAAGCTTCAAGGGCAGTTTCAAAGTACTCATTCATTTTTTCCATATAAACACTCCTCGCTGTTTAGCAAATACAAACCATGTGTTAGTTTCTTTACTTGAGTTTATAATATTATGTAAGATTTGGTAAACTTATATTAAAAATATTGTAGGTGTACGTGATGAAAACCAAACAAGACATTCGTGAAGAAAAATGGAGTTATTTAACCGAACAAAAATTAGGGAGATTCCCTTTTCCCTTAAAAAATCGCATACCTAATTTTAAAGGGGCCGAAAAGGCGGCACATTTTGTCACGACGATGCCTGAGTATCAACAGGCCAATGTCATTAAAGTAAACCCAGACTCTCCCCAGCTGCCGATTCGTGCACAAGTATTAAAGGACGGAAAAACCTTACTTGTACCTACCCCTAGACTAAAAGCGGGATTTATTTTGGTAAAGCCTGAATGGGTTCCAGCAGGTGAAGAGCGAAAAGCAGCCAGCCTCTCACATATCAAATCCTACGGCAAGGAAATCTCTCTTTCAGATATGCCTAGAATTGATTTGTTTTTTACTGGCTCTGTTGCCCTACATAGAGATGGTAGAAGAGTGGGAAAAGGAGAAGGCTATTCTGACCGTGAATATGCTATTATCAGAGAACTCGGTAATCCAGATATACCAATCATCGGAACGATTCATAGTGTTCAATTGACAGATCATGAAATCCCAAGAGATCCATATGACTTAACCGTTGATTGGATCGCCACGGAAAACGGTTTAATCCAGACCCATTCCCCTTATAAAAAACCAAGTGGGATTCAATGGGAACTTGTTACGGAAGAGGAATTAGAGGAAATGCCTGTTTTACGGGAGATTCGGGAATTAACAGGAAAGTAAAGAATTGCATAAAATAGACTACAACCCTCTGAATGCTAGTAACGTTTCAGAGGGTTGTTTAGCAAAAAATGGAATTTAATCACTTTGAGGTTTTTTATTAGTGGGTCAAGGTAATGAAGGTTATTGCTTCTCGTTTATTATCTCAAGTACATGTTGATGTTGCTTTTGAACCGAAGATACATGTTTGATTTCACTGCTTAAATCTGTTTTTACTTCTTCAAGCTTTTTCATAAGACTTCCATAATAAAAAGCTACCTCTTTTCTCATCTCTGTCTGTTCTCCTATTAATCCACCAATTTCCTTTCTCATCTCTCCCTGCTCTTCTCTCATTTCTGCTTGATCAGCTTTCATTCCTGCAAGTTCTATTTTCATTTCTGCTTGATCAGCTTTCATTCCTGCAAGTTCTATTTTCATTTCTGTTTGATCAGCTTTCATTCCTGCAAGTTCTATTTTCATTTCTACTTGATCAGCTTTCATTTCTGCAAGTTCTATTTTCATTTCTGCTTGATCAGCTTTCATTTCTGATAGCTCTATTTTCATCTCTGCTTGATCAGCTTTCATTTCTGATAGCTCTATTTTCATCTCTGCCTGATCTATCTTGATGTCATGAATGTCTTTCCTCATGTCTAATTGGCTGTTTTCAACCGCTTGGAGCTTATTAAGTATTTGTTGTAGAATTTGTTCCATCTTTCTCACCTCCCTATCATGTAACTACATTATACTTCACGGATAAGTTTTATACCATTAGCTTGCTAGTGCAAGATGTGACCGGTTATTGAATTCCCACCTCAAAAAAAAAGACCCCTGGAGGTCTACGAAAACGCGTATTTTTTCAGGGGTCCTTTTATAGCTACTAATTTTTTGATAATCTCTCGAATTCAACCTGTGGAGCTAGGACGTCACTTACTTTCTCAACGACTATCGTTTTATCCACTTTGAATACCGCCGATCCCTTAATATCTTCAGAAGATGCGCCTATATTGATTTTATAGGTTCCTTTTTCGAGAATCCAAGAGGAGGACTCTTCGTCAAAAGAGGCTAAGTCTTTTGCATCGAGTTTAAAGGTAAGTTCTTCTTTTTCACCAGGTTGTAGTTCTTTTGTTTTCGCAAAATCTTTTAATTCTAGCTCAGGTTTTTCAAGCTTTCCATCCGGAGCGTTTACATAGAGTTGAACGGCTTCTCTTCCGGACGTTTTTCCGGTGTTTTTCACCGTAGCTGTGACTTTAATTTCCCCATCGAATTTCTTTCCTTCTGTCAATTTTATACCACTATAATTGAACTTTGTATAAGACAATCCATAGCCGAACTCATAGGCCGGGTTGACGTCAAAGGTTGTATTGTATCTGTATCCAACATAGATATCCTCTTCATACGGGAAACCATCTGCTGATCCAGGGAAACGGTCCGCATATGGAAGATCCTCATAGTCTTTCGGGAAGGTCTGCGCCAATTTTCCGGAAGGATTCACTTTCCCAGTCAGGATGTCTGCCACCGCGTTTCCAAGTTCTTGTCCCGGTTGCCAAGAAAGTAGGATTCCATCTACTTGATCTTTCCAGCTTTCCGTCTCAATTGGACCTTCAACCGTCAACACTGCAATGACTTTTTTACCTTGCTCTCGGTAAGCTTTAGACACTTGTTCTACCATTTGCTTCTGAGAATCAGAGAGATAGAAGTCTTCTTTTGCCCGGTCGGTCGCATAGGAGCCAGGAGCTGTTCCAATGACCACAATACCAACATCTGTATTTTTTGCTGCTTCAATAACGTCTTGGCTGATGTCCATTTCGGGTAACTTCGGTCCAACAGATCCAAAAGTTCCAGGCGTACCCTTGTATTCATCTTTGGTTCTCATTTCGGCAACATATTGATCATTCTTCTGAATCAACTCTTCATTGAGTGTAAAGCCTGCATTACGGAGTCCTTCAGCAACTCCCACATGGTAAGGCGCATACACTAGGGCGCTTCCCCTGCCACCCGTATTGATTTCACTTACTGGTACCCCGAATAAGGAAACACTTTGCTTATTGCTAATTGGCAAGGCCGCTTTTTTATTTTCAAGAAGAACCATTCCATCTGCAGCTGCTTTTCTTGAAATCTTGGCATTTTCCGTAAGATTCGGTTCATTCGTAGCCGTTTCCCCTTTAAATGTGCGTGTATTGACCACTATTTTTAGAATTTCCTTAATATTTCGGTCAAGAATGGCTTCATCTAGAATTCCGCTATTTACGGCATCCATGATTCTTTGTGACTGTGCAGCACTTCCTGGCATTAAGAGGTTTGTCCCCGCTTCCATCTGCTTGGCAATATCTCTAAGGCCGAACTCCCAGTCTGTCATGGCGAACCCTGTAAAGCCAAAGTCATTCCTTAACACATCGGTTAAGAGTTCTTTATTTTCAGTCGCATACGTTCCGTTGATCATGTTGTAAGAATCCATAATCGACCATGGATCAGATTCTTTTACCGTAATCTCGAACCCTTTAAGATAAATTTCCCTGAGGGCACGCTGGCTAACGACCATATTTCCATTGTTGTTGGTCCGCTGATTAAAGGCGGCAAAATGTTTGATCGTTGTTCCTACTCCGTTATCTTCCACTCCATTAACAAACGAACTGGCCATTTCACCCGTGACCACTGGATCTTCGGAAAAGTATTCAAAGTTTCTGCCGTTAAGAAGGTAACTTTGAATATTCATTCCAGGGGCAAGTAGAAGGTCAATTCCGAACGCTTTCAATTCCTGACTCGTCGCCTCTCCGACCTCATTCGCTAACTCCTTGTCCCATGAGGAACCAAGGACGGTTGGTGAAGGGAATTTTGTAGCATAATAGGTTTTATTGTCATCTGTTCTTGTCGGAGAGATTCGGACACCCATTGGTCCATCTGCCATCACGATAGCAGGAATGCCTAAACGTTCAATTTCCTGTGTCTGACCAGCTGCCCCTGGTACCTTTGTAGACTGACCGCCGATGACTTCTCCGTTTTCCGATACCAAGCCACCTTTATTTCCTCCTACAACCATAAATGCCTTCTCCTGAAGTGTCATCGCTGCAATAACTGCATCAATCGACTTTTCATCCACTAGTTTAGGCGTAGCCGCAATGACGGAAGATTGTACCGTTGTGGTAGTATTCTCAGCTGCACTTATGGTTATGGTTGAGAATCCCGATAATGCAACCGTTGATGCCATGGCCAATGCTAATAACTTTTTTCTTTTGTTTTTCTTTAGCTTCTTTAACATGTTTACCCCCACTCACCCTTCGTCTTTTCAAAGTTTTATTAAAGCGCTTACATTAAGCTTAAAGAAAATCAGAATATTCCGTGGATGATTGTTCTGTATTTTTTTAGTTGTATCTGGAATTATTTATTGTTCTGTATTTTACTTTTAGCAAACTAGTCCTATCTATTCACTACTAAATCATCATAGAATAGAAATAAGCTGCAAAGTATACCAAAAAACCTCTAGCCAAAGGTAGAGGTTGAATTCGGAATCCATCTATTCTATCCCTTTATGAAGTTCTCTGCCCGCGTAAGGCTTCGGTTAACTAAAAAACGCTGGTGAAATCAAACTCAACAGCGTTTTCTAATTTAGTTACTTATAAAAAAATACCCTATTTCAAGGCATCTTTAAACTCACTACAAGGGCTAAAAACAGCATATCTGGTTGCTGGTATAATAATCTCTTCCCCCGTTTTCGGGTTTCTACCTTTTCTCTGCGCTCGTTCACGAGTTTCAAAGTTTCCAAAGCCTAATAATTGTACCTGGTGTCCATCAGCTAATGAAGTGGAAATGTGATCTATGATAATATCTACTACTTTTCTTGAGTGCTTTCTTGGTATGTCACATCTCTTCGCTATCGAGTAGATTAAATCCGTTTTGTTCATATGATGTACCTCTATTAATCATGTTCTAGCAATTCTTGAATTGCTTACTGATAGTTTTAACATACGCGTACTCCGTTACGCAAGGAATAAGTAGTTTAACGGATTAACGGATTACAGGAATGATACAAAAAAATAGGCTGCCAAAGCAGCCTACATGTGTACGATTTTATACCATCAAATATTTGTGGACTTCACTAGCCACTTCTCTGCCTTCGTTGATTGCCCAAACGATTAAGCTTTGTCCTCTTCTAGCATCACCAGCAGCGAACACGCCTTCTACATTTGTTTTGTAATCACCTTTTGCAGCTTTAATCTTTTGATTAACCGATTCTACTCCGAATTGGTTTAACAAAGGCATCTCAGTTCCCTCAAAGCCGATTGCGATAAACACAAACTGAGCTGGCCATACTTTTTCCGTGCCTGGTATTTCTTTAAAATAAAAACGTCCGTTCTCATCTTTAAGTTTTTCCATTTGAATTGTGTGAAGCTCTTTCAAATTCCCATTCTCATCAGCAACGATTTTCTTAGTTTGAATGGAATATTGACGTGGATCTTCTCCAAATTTCGCTTCTGCTTCCTTATACGCATAATCCATCGTATACACATTTGGATACGCAGGCCAAAGGTTATCAGATGTACGTTCCGCTGGCAATTGTGGGTGTTTCCCAAACTGAACGACGCTGCGGCACTTTTGTCGAAGAGCGGTTGCGACACAATCCGCACCAGTGTCCCCACCACCGATCACGATGACATCTTTGCCTTCCACGTCGATGAAGTTCCCGTCTTCAAAATTAGAATCTAGTAAACTTTTAGTTGCTAGAGTCAAATAATCCATTGCAAAGTGAATGCCCTTTGCTTCACGGCCTTCAATGACTAGATCGCGCTGTCTTTGCGCCCCTGTACATAGGATGACCGAATCGAATTGTTCTTGAAGTTCGGAAGCTTGAATATCTTTGCCTACTTCCGTATTTGTTACGAAGTCGATTCCTTCTTGCGTTAATAATCGAATGCGGCGTTCAACCACTTCTTTTTCAAGCTTCATGTTTGGAATACCGTACATGAGCAAGCCTCCCGGACGGTCAGCACGCTCAAACACAGTCACCGAGTGACCTGCTTGATTCAATTGATCGGCTGCTGCTAAACCAGCAGGACCCGAACCAATGATCGCCACTTTCTTTCCAGAGCGAGAGGCAGGAATTCGCGGTGTAATCCATCCGTTTTCAAATCCTTTATCGATAATCGCTTGTTCAATATTTTTGATCGTAACTGCCGGGTCGTAAAGGGCCACAGTACAAGAACCTTCACAAGGTGCCGGACATACTCTCCCTGTAAACTCTGGGAAATTATTGGTTTTTAACAAGCGATCTAGCGCTTCTTTCCAACGGCCTTTATACACAAGATCATTCCACTCAGGAATCAAGTTATGAATCGGACACCCAGAAGTAGCTCCCCCAATTTCCATACCGATATGACAGAAGGGAGTGGCGCAGTCCATACACCGCGCCCCCTGTGTACTTAATTTCTCATCAGAAATAGGAAGTTTATGTTCTTTCCAATCGTTTAGTCTTTGTAATGGATCTCTTTCTGCTGCTTTTTCACGAGCATATTCCATAAATCCTGTTGCTTTTCCCATGTTTTTTACTCCCCTTTCTTAGCGGATGGCAGCTTCCTGCTGTTTCGATGGTTTTGATGTTGCTCCGGAATTCGCTAAAAAGGCGCTCATGACGGCTTCTTCTTCCGATAATCCTGCTAGTTTTTGCTCGTCGATCAACGTGATCATTCGTTTATAATCTTTTGGAATGACTTTGACAAATTTTCTGACACATTTTGCCCAGTCTTCTAGAATACAACTCGCCTTCACACTCTCTGTGTAGCGGTAATGATTTTGTATTAATGTTTTTAACTCATCCTGTTCAGCAGGAGAGGATACTGCCTCAAATTCAATCATTTCTTGGTTAGATAGATTCTTAAATGCTTTCTCGTCTTCTGTATAAATGTAAGCAATTCCACCGGACATACCAGCTCCGAAGTTTTTACCCACATCTCCTAAAACTACAACACGTCCGCCTGTCATATATTCACAGCCGTGGTCACCAATTCCTTCTACGACTACATGTACGCCACTATTACGAACAGCAAAACGTTCTCCGGCACGTCCGTTGATATACGCTTCACCACTAGTAGCACCAATAAAGGCAACATTTCCTGCGATAACATTTTCGCCTGATGTAAGCTTTGTATGTTCATCCGCTTTTACAATGATTTTTCCGCCAGAAAGACCTTTTCCAACATAATCATTCGCGTCACCAGTCAATTCAAGTGTCATTCCCTTTGGTACAAATGCTCCAAAGCTTTGACCAGCGGATCCGTTAAACTTTAAGGAAATCGTATCTTCTGGAAGACCAACTTCACCATAACGTTTTGAGATTTCACTTCCTACAATCGTACCCGCTACACGATTCACGTTTGTAATTGGGAAGCTTGCTTCTACAGGTGTTCCGTCTTCTACTGCTTTTTGAACAGCAGGTAGAATATGCTTGATATCAAGACTTTCGTCAATTCGATGATTTTGCGGGTGTTTAAAGGTTGTTGCTCCTTCAGGCTTGTGCAGAAGTGCTGTTAAATCTAAATGCTGTGCCTTCCAGTGTGATTTTGCACGTTCACTCACCGTTAATACATCGGTACGCCCAACCATTTCTTCCACTGTTCTAAAGCCAAGCTCCGCCATCATCTCACGAACTTCCTGTGCCACAAAGCGCATGTAGTTCACGATATAATCTGCTTCACCTGTGAACTTTTTACGAAGCTCTGGATTTTGAGTCGCGATCCCTACTGGACAAGTATCCAAATGACATACACGCATCATGACACAGCCAAGAACGACTAATGGTGCAGTAGCAAAGCCAAATTCCTCGGCACCGAGTAAAGCAGCCATAACTACATCTTTACCTGTCATTAACTTTCCGTCTGTCTCAAGAACCACACGGTCACGCAATCCGTTGAGCATTAGCGTTTGGTGTGCCTCTGCTAATCCAAGTTCCCAAGGTAATCCAGCGTGCTGAATACTTGTTTTTGGTGATGCACCTGTTCCACCGTCGTACCCGCTAATCACGATTACGTCAGCTACCGCTTTCGCCACACCAGCTGCAATCGTACCAACGCCACCCTTCGATACAAGCTTCACACTGATGCGAGCTTGACGATTGGCATTTTTTAAATCATGAATCAGCTGAGCCAAATCTTCAATGGAGTAGATGTCATGATGTGGTGGAGGTGAAATCAAGCTTACGCCAGGTGTTGAACCACGAACATCAGCTACCCATGGATACACCTTTTTCCCCATTAACTGTCCGCCTTCACCAGGCTTCGCTCCTTGAGCCATTTTAATTTGTAGCTCTTCAGCATTCACAAGGTAATGACTTTTCACACCAAAACGACCAGAAGCGATTTGTTTAATCTTACTTCCACGGTTGTCACCATTTTCATCAGGTACAAATCGGCTAGCGTCTTCTCCACCTTCACCACTATTGCTTTTTCCACCTAAACGGTTCATGGCAATCGCTAATGTTTCGTGCGCTTCCTTACTAATAGATCCAAAACTCATCGCGCCTGTTTTAAAACGGCGAACGATTGAATCCACACTTTCTACCTCTTCAATAGGTAACGGTTGTCTAGTACCATTGAAAGAGAATAAGTTACGTAAAAATCCGAGTCTTTCTTCATTTGCAAGTGTTGAATATTTTTTAAATAATTCGTAATCACCGTTACGACAAGCCCATTGCAAGGTGTGAATCGTTCCAGGATTAAAGGCATGGTGTTCGCCGTCATGTCTCCATTGGAAGTTACTTCCGGATTCTAACGTATCGTCTGATAATGGAGAGTAAGCTTCAGAGTGACGCAGCTTCGCCTCTTCCGAAATCGTGTCTAAGCCAATTCCTCCAAGCTGTGAAACCGTTCCAGTAAAGTAACGATCGATCACATCAGAGCTGATTCCAACCGCTTCAAAAATTTGAGCCCCACGGTAACTTTGAACCGTTGAAATTCCCATTTTTGACATAACCTTCACGACGCCTTCATTCATAGAAGCGATGTACTTTTTCACTGATTCTTGGTATGTGAATGGTAATGATCCTTCTGAAACAGCTTGCTGATAAATCGAGAACGCTAGATAAGGGTTGATCGCATCCACACCATATCCAAGCAATACAGCAAAGTGATGAACTTCTCTTACTTCTCCAGATTCCACAATGATGCTTGCCTTCGTACGTAATCCTTCACGAATCAAATGCTGATGAAGGGCACTTACTGCAAGTAGTGATGGAATCGCAATAGTTGTTTCATTAATATGACGGTCAGACAGGATTAGTAAACTAGCTCCACCTGCAATTGCTTCTTCTGCTTGACGGCAAAGATCGTTCAGACTGCTTTCTAAATCGTCTTGGAACACCATGTCAATAACTGCAGCTTTAAATTCTTTACCATTCTTTAAGGCTACTAGCTGACTGTTTGTCAAAATCGGTGTTTCTAACTGAATTCGACGACAATTTTCCGCTGATGGATGAAGTAAATTCCCTTCTGCACCTAAATAAGAAACTGTTGACGTAACAATTGCTTCACGAATCGCGTCAATCGGTGGATTCGTTACTTGAGCGAATAATTGCTTAAAATAGTTAAACAAATTCTGCGGCTTATCTGATAAGACAGCAAGCGGCATATCATTCCCCATTGCTCCAAGCGGATCTTTGCCTTCGCTTACAGCTGGAATGATGTATTTTTGAATATCTTCATACGTATATCCAAACGCTTTTTGACGAACGATGAAATCCTCTGGAACTTCTCCTTCTGCCTCTACAGAGTCTTCCAAGCGAACAAGCTCGTCATTCAGCCATTGCTGGTAAGGCTGCGCTTGAGCCATTTCAGATTTAACTTCCTCATCAGAAATGATACGTCCTTCTTCTAAATCAATTAAAAGCATTTTTCCTGGTTGAAGACGCTCTTTGTATAACACTTTTTCCGGCTCTACATCGATAACACCAACTTCAGATGAGAAAATAATATAATCATCTTCCGTTACATAATAACGAGCTGGACGAAGTCCATTACGGTCTAAGATCGCACCGATTTGTTTTCCGTCTGTAAACGAAATCGCTGATGGTCCATCCCATGGCTCCATTAATGAGCTGTGATATTCATAAAAAGCTCTCTTTTCATCCGTGATATGAGGATTATTAGACCATGGCTCAGGCACTAACATCATCGCAGCATGCGCTGGCTTTCTTCCGGCAAGAACCATGAATTCAAGTGCATTGTCTAAAATCGATGAATCACTTCCATCTGTATCAAGGATCGGCAATACTTTTTCTAAATCAGATCCAAATGCTTCCGAAATGAATTGTGTTTCACGTGCCTTCATCCAATGAATATTTCCTTGAAGCGTATTGATTTCCCCGTTGTGGATCAAATAGCGGTTTGGATGGGCTCTTTCCCAGCTTGGGAAGGTATTTGTACTAAAGCGTGAATGCACTAAAGCAAACGCAGACACAAAGCTCTCATCCTGTAAATCCAAATAGAATTGATCTACTTGTTCAGGAGTTAATAACCCTTTATAAACAATCGTTCTGCTTGAAAAACTAGCAAAATAGAAACGATAGTCAGAACCCTTTGCCCAGTTTTCAGCTTGTTTACGAATCACGTATAATTTTCTTTCAAATGCTAGTGAATCTCCTTCGTTATCGCCAACAAACACCTGGCGAACGACCGGACAACTTTCCTGTGCTGTCACTCCAATTTTCCCTGCATCGACTGGAACATTTCTCCAACCAAGCACGGTTTGACCTTCTTGTTCAATTAATTGATTAATAGTTGCTTCTATTGCTTCCCGTTCTTTGTCATCCTTTGAGAAAAATAGCATTCCCACACCGTACTTCCCTTTTTCAGGTAAGTTCATGTCAGAACATTCTTGTCTGAAAAATAGATCCGGTATTTGAACCATTAGTCCTGCGCCATCGCCTGTTAACGGGTCACTTCCCTGTCCGCCGCGATGATCCAATTGACAAAGCATTGATAGTCCTTTTGCCACTATATCATGTGTGGCGTTCCCTTTTATGTGAGCGTATAAGCCGATTCCACATGCATCATGTTCAAATTCAGGACGGTAGAGACCTTGTGCTTTTGGTAATTGATGATATGTCATATTCTTCTCTCCCTGCCGATTGTTGTCGAAAAATTCATATAACAACATTCTATGTTTTCAAATTGATATAAACAATATATAATTTATATTAAATTAATCGAAAATTAATATGAATAGGAGAACAGTCAAAAATGGAGCTTCGACAATTGCGATATTTTATAGAAGTAGCCGAGCGGGAACATATGACGGAAGCAGCCGATAACTTAAACGTGGCACAATCAGCGGTGAGCTATCAAATTACCAAGTTAGAAGAGGAGTTAGGGGTCAAGCTACTCGAACGCGTGGGGAGAAACATTAAGGTTACACAGATTGGGTATATCTTTTTGAAGTATGTCAAAAGCTCCTTAAAAAAACTGGATGAAGCAAAAGAAAAAATAGACGAGTTTCTAGACCCACAAGCCGGAACGATTAAAATTGGTTATCCGACCAGCCTTGCCCGGTACTGGCTTCCAACAGTGATTTCTGCCTATAAGAATGATTTTCCCAATGTATCCTTCCATCTGCGTCAAGGATCGTATGCTAACTTAATCGATGCTGTGAAAAATGGGGAAATTGATTTAGCTTTTCTTGGGCCTGTCCCAACGAATGATCCCGACTTAGAAACAAAGATTTTATTTATGGAAAACATTGTGGCCTTGCTGCCTTCTCTCCACCCATTGGCAGAGAAAGTGCGGATTCCTTTAAGTGATTTGCGAAACGATAAATTCGTGTTATTTCCTAAAGGCTATGTTCTTAGAAAACTTGCCGTAGAGGCGTGTCGAGAAGCAGGATTTGAACCGGAGATTACAACTGAAGGCGAGGATATGGACGCGCTAAAAGGACTCGTTTCCGCCGGAATCGGCGTTAGTTTATTACCAGAGAGCACGTTCTATGACTCTACTCCCCGATTCACGGTCAAAATACCGATCGAAACACCGAAAGCGAGGCGGACGGTTGGGGTTATTATTCCGAAACATCGCGAACTGGCACCAGCTGAGAGAAATTTTTATCAGTTTTTGATTCAGTTTTTTAATCGGTTGGAGCAGTATAAATAGAAGTTTATTAACAAAAAGTACTGGCCGAAATTATATTTGGCCAGTACTTTTTGTTGAATTTATCATAGCAAATTTGTGTTTGTTTCATCTTCAGTCAATTAGAAATCACTAATAATCTCCTATAATAAAAACTTCTTCTCTTCAGAAGTTTCCTCTGCGCTTTCGTTAAAAAACAAAATAATTACTTTGAAGACATTAATTTCCTCTCGCCTATCTCCTTAAGACCTCCACGAATGAACAGCAATACGGCAAGCCATGAAGTAGCCATTAAGATGACATGTCCAAACGGAAACATTCCTGGAATCTTTGTGTCCCAAAGAGCATGTATACCCACGACTAAGATAAACACTTGTAAAAATTGATAATGAAATAACATGTTAAAACGGAAAGGTTGATCCTTTTGTACTCGACAGAACGCAGCACCGGTCAAAGCAGCCCATGCCACATGTCCACCTGGAGCATAGAACCCTCTTAATAGGATCGTTCCATACAGACTTGTTGCATCTCCCGAAAGCAGTGCTCTGAGTGCGTACCCAGCCGTTTCAAAAGCGGCAAAACCTGCTCCAACTGCTGCACCAATAAGCAGTCCGTTTAAAATATATTTGTACCTTCTGTAGTGAACAAACGTAATCACTATGATTGTTTTCGCAAGCTCCTCAATAATTCCAATGGTAATCGGAGTGATGTTGTTTTTCAAAATATCGAAAAACACGAGTGCGATTAACATGGAGAGAATGCCACCAACTAACACCACATACATCACACGGTAAATCGCAATATTCTGGGGTACATTCATTTCCCAAAAGAAAATTAACGTGGTCAACGGAACCCCAAATGCCCCAACAATAATCAGTCCAGGTAAAAAGTTCGCATTTCCAAAGTAACTTGCACCTATGTAAAATCCAGCAAAAACAAGTAGTGCAATGATGAATAACCGAGCAAATAGCCAAGGCTTAGGCCATGTATCTTTTACTTCTGATATTTTGGGTGTTGTAAGTGCTGTTCCAACAATAAACAGTCGTTCCGCTTCTAGTTCACTATGATCAGCAAAAACACGGGAAAAGATATTGACGAATTTTGGTTCAACCGACCGTTCCACCTTTGGAACAACATTTACATAATTGGCAAATTCATAAAAAAAGCTGTTTTCATCCTGTGGTGTATTCATTTTAAGGAACTTTTCACCACAGCTTAAGCAGAACTTCGAACCAGTTGGATTGGCGTAATCACATTGTGAACATTTCAAAAAGTCCCACCTCTGTCAATTTATGTAGCATGGTACAAATATCAAATAGCTCTCATGGGGTAAAAGGATATCAACAAAGAGTATGTCCCAGAATTGGGAAATTATTTATTTTTTCAAGACGACCACGCTCAAGTTTTCCTATAAAAATTGAATCATTAAGTAGTTTACTTTCCGTTTTGAAAAAATGAATACTTATAACAAATTGCATATGCTGTTTCGGTAATGTATTATTGCTACATTAAAGCTTCAATTAACGTATAAAAACGCATGGACAGAATGTTCATCCACGCGTTTTACATTTTCTGATATTTACCTGTTTAACCAATCCCCTGATACATTAATTACTAACACACTCGGACAAGAACTTTAGAGAATGGCAGTTTCTTGTCTAAATAACTACCTTTTTCGGACAAGAGCCTTTGAGAATGACAGTATCCTGTCTGAATACCTGCCTCATTCGGACATGAGGAATCAATAATAGCATTACTCTGTCTAAATGCACTCCTCATTTGAACAAGAACTTTAGGGAATGTCGCTAACTTGTCTGAATAGCTACCTCATTCGGACAAAAGCCTTTGGAAATGGCACTATATTGTCTGAATGCCAGCCCCTTTCGCGTTCACCATACTTTTTGATATGTTGTGTGCATACATTAATTGCGTCTTTATTCTTTAGTAAGTTGCATGTCGTTTCTACCTACCCGATTCGGTATTTCGGCCGGAGCTACAGCAGGTATCATGTTTGTTTCTACTCTATGGGATGCCATAAATGATCCAATTATCAATACCATGTTAGGAATCGTTAGTCAGTTGACTACTTCTTCCACTACTTTTCCTAAAGCTACTGACTACCGTAAACAGAATAGTAGATTATTATAAAAGCAATTATACGTAAGTCACTTATAAAAAAACATAAAGAGGAAGCAGGAGAATCGTCTCCATGCTTCCCGGGCTAATTGCTAATCTAACTTATGCTATAACTTGGTACGGTTTTGTTTTTAACTTAATTGCATGGTTGTTATACAAGTACCGTCATTCTCAAAAGTAGATATTTCGGATTCTACTACTTTTCCATGATGTTCAATTTTTACTTTATAAATTTGATCACGCGGAAGCCATAGATCGAAAAATCCATTACTTTGAGAGACCACTTCTCCATCTAATATTACATTGCCGTCCTTATCTTCAATAAATACATCAAATGTTTCTTCAACCAGTTCACCTTGACAACCTGTCAAGCTATGATTCGTTCAAGGATGAGTTTCATTTAGGTAAGGAGCAATAGAAACAAAAAATTCATCTTCGGGCAAGTCGTAGATTTCCTCATCTCCATCACTTTTCTTCACAATCAGATGTTCAGAAGTAATGGAAGCAGACTCGTTTTTGATTTTTCCTAGACTATAATCACTCACCAATTCTTTGATCTGTTCAATTTCATTTTCTTTTAAAGAAGAAGCTTCCTCATTTGTGCCAGCATTATTACATCCAATCAATACCGCAATGGTTAGTAGGATCGCTAGATAGATTTTGATCTTCAATGATTGTTTCACGCCCTTTCTATACGGATTGATTATATCATCCTACTCTCATTTATGGATAAGTACGGTGGCATTCGACACAATATCTACATTTTTTAGAAATCTATAATTAGTTGAAGATTCCCGCATCTAGGAACAAGGGGGCCGTACTTTTATCGGTTTGGGGATCGGCTTATGCACCCAAGTTAAAAATTAGTCGGAGAAATTCCGCTTAATTAATAATTATGATAAAAAAATCTTAAAATAGAGGGAGGGATTCCGCCTATTGGCTCGAAAAAGTCAAAAAGGAGCGATTTTTCTTTGCATAAGCGGAAAACCTCCCCTTATTTCCCCAAATACGAGCCTCTCTTCTGCATCTAACCGGAAAACTCCGCTTATTTTACCTTTCCTTGCTATTAAGACAAACATCCTATTTAAAAAGGATTTCGATAATCTTCATCGCACTATAATCAGATTTATCTAGTGTTTATTGGAAATACTAAAATTGGATGGCAATATGAAGGAGGGACATTCATGCAACAAAATCAACAAGCTAAAGCGATTAGCAAGCCTGAATTTGCTGGAACAGATGCACAAAAAGTGAAAGAGGAAATAAAAAGTGATGTTAGACAAGGAAAAGGTGCCATGACCTCTCGAGAGGCAGGAGCCATGCAAGATTAAGAACGCTTTGAATCGACTAAATTGATAAAAAAGGGACTCTATTAAGCTTAGATAGAGTCCCTCCCTTTATTTTTATCTATCTAATACGCATGACTCATCACTTCATCCGAAACAATCAACTCCGGCTCGGTCGAGTCAATCACATCCTGTACACTATAGCCTTGTGCCACTTCCACCAGTTTTAATCCATCCTTCGTTACATCAATCACTGCACGATCGGTGATAATTCGATCCACTACCTGTTGGCCAGTTAAAGGCAACGAACATTTTTTTAAAATTTTGGGCTCCCCTGCCTTGTTCACATGCTCCATGATAACAATAATCCTTTTGGCTCCATGAACTAAGTCCATCGCTCCACCCATGCCTTTAATCATTTTCCCCGGTATCATCCAGTTGGCTAAATCACCGTTTTCGGAAACCTCCATCCCACCTAAGATGGCTAAATCGATATGCCCCCCACGGATCATGGCGAATGATTCTGCATTACTAAAGAAACTGGCCCCTTGGATGGCCGTCACCGTTTCTTTTCCGGCGTTAATTAGATCTGGATCTACCTCTTCATTCATTGGATAAGGACCAATCCCTAGTAACCCATTCTCTGATTGTAAAACAACTTGTTTATTTTCAGAAAGATAGTTTGCAACCATCGTTGGCATTCCAATTCCAAGGTTTACGTAGAAACCATCTTGAATTTCTTTTTCCGCTCTTTGTGCAATTTGTATTCTTACGTTTTTCGTCATCTTTGTCCCCTCCTCTATGTTATGCTTGAACCGTAAGTCGTTCGATTCTCTTTTCCTGTTTCCCTACGATAAGTCCTTGAACATAAATACTTGGTGTATGAATTTGATCGGGATCTAGTTCTCCAACTTCTACAATTTCCTCTACCTCAGCAATCGTTATTTTCCCTGCTGCCGCCATCATAGGATTGAAGTTTTGAGCCGTTTTCCGATAAATCACATTGCCCATCTTATCTGCTTTCCACGCTTTTATTAAACTAAAATCCGCCGTTAGAGCCTCTTCTAGTAAATATTCCTTCCCATGAAATTCACTTGTTTCTCTTCCTTCTGCAATAGGTGTGCCCACTCCAGCTGGTGTATAAAAAGCAGGAATACCGGCTCCACCAGCCCGAATTTTCTCAGCTAAAGATCCTTGTGGCGTTAGTTGTACCTCTAATTCTCCGCTTAGTACTTGTCTTTCAAACTCTTTATTTTCACCCACATACGACGAAATCATCTTTTTGATTTGTTTATTTTGGAGTAAAAGTCCAAGTCCCCAATCATCTACACCACAGTTGTTTGAAATGACCGTTAAATCTTTCACGTTCTTCTCACAAAGAGCTTTGATGAGGTTCTCTGGTATTCCCACCAGTCCAAATCCCCCAACCATAAGCGTCATCCCGTCTCTAATGTCTTGTACCGCTTCTTCAAAACTAGTAAAAATCTTTTTCATGTCATTGCACCTCTTTTTCATAGTTTTCTATAATCGTTGAAACTCCCTGGCCACCACCGATGCATAACGTCGCTAAGCCATATTTTCCGTTTCTTCTTTTTAATTCATGAATCAAGGTCGTAAGAATTCTTGCCCCACTGGCTCCAATTGGGTGTCCTAAGGCAATGGCTCCACCATTTACATTGATTTGATTCTTTGAAAATTGAAGCTCTTTTCCAACTGCAAGCGCCTGTGCCGCAAATGCTTCATTGGCTTCAATTAAATCTAGGTCATTGATGCTAAGACCTGCTTTACGCAAGGCTTTTTTCGTGGCTGGAACTGGACCGATTCCCATCACACTTGGGTCTACTGCGGCACTGGCATTAGCACGAATCGTAACTAGTGGTTTAATACCAAGTTCTCTCGCCTTACGAAGACTCATCATGAGAACCGCAGCAGCTCCATCATTAATTCCTGAAGCATTCCCTGCCGTTACACGACCATCCTTTTTAAATGCCGCCCTTAGCTTACCTAGTTTCTCTACTGTGGTTCCCCGCTTCACGTATTCGTCCGTATCAAAAATAATGGGCTCTCCTTTACGTTGCGGTATTTCAACAGCGACTATTTCATCCTTGAATTTCCCTTCGTGTATGGCTTTTACTGCTTTTTCTTGACTCCAGGCGGCAAATTCATCTTGCTCTTGACGCGTCAATTCATATTGGTCACAAAGATTTTCTGCTGTAATTCCCATATGATAATCATTAAACGCACACCACAAACCATCATGAATCATACTGTCTATCAGCTTTTTATCTCCCATTCGGAATCCGTCTCTTGCTTCCATAGATAAGTAAGGTGCTTGACTCATATTTTCCATTCCGCCAGCCACCACGATTTCGGAATCTCCTGTTAAAATCGCTTGAGTTGCTAAATGGACCGCCTTTAATCCTGATCCACACACTTTATTTAACGTAAAAGCAGACACATGCTCAGGAAGCCCTGCAAGAATAGCTGACTGTCGAGCTGGGTTCTGGCCCAGTCCTGCTTGAAGCACATTCCCCATGATCACTTCATCGATTTGTTCCCCTCGAACTCCCACCTGGTCAAGAACCGCTTTGATCACCTGAGAACCTAATTGGACCGCACTAACGTTTTTTAAACTACCACCAAATTGACCGATCGGCGTCCTTAAAGCGCTTACAATTACAACCTCGTTGTTGTTATCTATCCATCTGCGCCTCCCCTTCTACCAATTAATCAGAATTTTTCCATTTATTATTTATTTTAAATTTACAGCATTCTCACTTATGAGTAAAATGAATAATAGTTATATGATTTATTCCAAAATAGAATAAAGTGGGGATGATGGTGGAATTAAAGGATCTACGATATTTTACCGAAGTAGCTTATTATGGAAGCTTTACGAAAGCAGCGGCAAGCACCTATCTCTCACAGCCAACATTAAGCAAATCAATAAAAAAATTAGAATTAGAACTCAACGTAGAACTATTTGAACGTTCGACACGATCATTAATGTTGACTGACACCGGAGAAATTGTCCTTCAGCAAGCTAGAAAAATATTAGGAGCCACAGATGAACTTTCCTGCTTGTTAGATGATTTAATCAACCTGCCAACCGGGAAATTAAGATTGGGATTCCCCCTTTAATTGGAACTCTTTTTTTCCCAGAAATAGCGAAAACCTGTAAACAGCAATATCCACAGGTCTCTTTAGAATTAATTGAACGAGGAGCCAAACGAATTGAACAATTAGTAGAGGAAGGTCAAGTCGATGTAGGCATCATTGTTTTTCCCACGGACGATAGTAAATTCGATATTACTCCGTTTATCAAAGAAGAGTTCATGTTGTATACAAGTACCAAGCATCATCTTGCCACGTTAAAAGAGGTCAGCCTTCAACAACTAGCCGAAGAGAATTTTATTGTGTTTAATCGGGAATTCGCCTTGCACGAACTAGTGATCCAAGAATGTCAGAAAGCGGGCTTTCAACCAAACATCGCTCATGAAAGTTCACAGTGCGATTTAATTACGGAGCTGGTTGGAGCGGAGCTGGGTATTACATTACTACCAAAATCCATCTATAGAAAAATGGATCACAACACTATTCAAATGATTAAATTAACCTCTCCACCGATGTGGGAGCTTGGATTTATCACGAAAAAAGACAGATATCAATCTTTCGCCGTAAGGGCTCTATTGAAGGTTGTAAATGAAAAAGAAAACACATAACCAAACGAACGGAAAAAAGCTCGAAATCATTCGAGCTTTCCACGCGTAGAATCTGCCCACATGTTAACGGGACTTAGTGGGGAACTAGTCTTTTCTCAAACGCCCCTGATAATCCCGCTCAATCCCCTCTTTCCAACTTCGGTCGATTTTCTTCCCGCTACGAAGTTTTATTACAGCCTCACTTACCATTTCATAATTTAATTGTGTTCCCTTGTTGTCGGCATGGTATTCTACCGCGAAGTCTTGTTCAATTCCAAACTGTTCGGCGGTTGCGATGGCATCAATATTTGCCCCTAGAAACATAAATTCCCATCCATATTTCTCTTTTTGATGTGTAATCATTTTCTTGATTTTTTCAGGAGTAAATTCACGACTAGCATTTTCCATTCCATCGGTGGTAATGACGAATAGGACTTGATTCGCTCGCTCATCTGCACTTGTGTGTTTTTGTACATTCACGATTTTTTGGATAGAAAATCCAATTGCATCCAGTAAGGCCGTTGTCCCTGCTACCTCATAGTCACGCTCCGTAATAGAAGAGATGCCTTTTACGTTGATTCGATCATGTAGGAGTTCATACTGATGGTTGAATAATATCGTCGTAACAAAAGCTTCCCCTTCTGCTTTTTTCTGTTTGTTTAGCATGGAATTATAGCCACCGATTGTATCCTTTTCGAGTCCAGCCATGGAACCACTTTTATCTAGGATAAACACCACTTCTGTTACATTCTTTTTCATTCTTGAAATCCTCCACTTCCTTTATTTATACATGTAGGATATCAAGATTGGAAAAAGAAAAGGTCGCTTCAAAAGCGACATTTACGCACCTAATAATGGTTGATCAAAAGCAAATAATGCCTCATTGATTTCGTGAATATTATACTTGCCTTGTTGAATGAAAAATTCAATAATTACATCTAATTTACTGCTCCGCGACAAAGTATATCCGGCTGCAGACAGCAAATCGTTGGTTTCGTGTACATCTAGATGTAAAGCAATGGCAAAGGCAAGGGCTGTTTTCTTTGTAGGCGTGTAATCTAGTTTATTTCGAATTTTTGAGAACAAGCGACGATCCACATTCGCCCTTCGGTAGGTCTCCACATCTGTCATACCTTTTTCGTCAATCAGCCGAAGCAGACGTTCTGAGAATGACTCATCGAGTTCCTCTACTAGATCTACTAGGTTAAGCTCACTCTTTATTTCGTAACCATCTTCTGGAATAGTGTGAATCTCTTGCAAATCTTCCGTCATAAATCGGTCTTGTCGGCGATGAAACGTAAGTTCTACTTCCTCAACATAGTGTTCATCAATATATTCATAGATTGAGGAGAAAAGCTTTTGACTTAAACCAAATGAGGCTTGATCGAACACAACTAAATAAACAAGCATGTCATTGTGTAAAAGAAAATGACTTATCGTAGAAACGGCAATTTGTAAGGCCTCTTCTTTTGGAAATCCATAGATTCCCGTCGAAATTAGTGGGAAGGCGATAGACTTACATTGATTTTTCTTAGCTAGCATTAAAGAGTGCTCGTATGAGTTCTTCAGGAGTTCTGATTCTTGATGTGAGCCATCCTTCCAAATGGGGCCAGGTGTATGTATGATGTATTTGGCAGGCAAATGAAATCCATCTGTAATGACAGCCTGACCAACCGGACAGCGTCCAATCTTTTCACAAGCATGTGTTAGCTCCTTCACACCAGCCGCTTGGAAAATAGCCCCACAAACACCACCGCCCATTCTTAATTCCGTATTCGCAGCATTTACAATCGCATCTACCTTCATCTTTGTCAGATCATGGCGGATGATTTCTAATGGCATGAATGTAGTCTCCTTTCATTTTAAGACTTAAAATATCTCACTATGTAGAGCTTAATTTTCATAGGTATTTTCTTTGACTGAAAACAAGGAATACACTCTTTTTATGTTGTTAATTATATCTCAACATGATATGATTTTAAATAATAAAGAATCTTAATACGATATAAACAAGGAGGGGTTTATATGTGGGAACTCTTGTATCCTACTAGTATTACAGGAATAATATTATTCTTGATTGGTTCGTTTTTGACTGTAAATTCATACATCGACAATTACAGGTCCAAACATAGATAATATGAACTAATTACCCTTTCCGATTTTAAAGCATTATGCCTTTATCCTTTGCTATTGTGAATAAAAAACGAACACCTGCCAAGACGTGTTCGTTTAAAATTATCTAAGCACGGCCCCTTAGAAACACCTCTTCAACAAAATGATAAAATTTCTCCTCTGCTTCGGAATGTGTCTTGACTGTAAAAAGCAACGTTTTTTCCGGATACTCAGGATTCTCCTCTTCCTTAGAAAAATCCTCAAAAAAGATATCCCACATCCCTTGGTCATTTTTAAACCCAATCGCTTCTATATATTCACTCTGTTCTTCAACGTAATAGCCAATATGCCAATGACGCCCTTTTAAATGTTCCTGGATTTCGTCTGCATACGGTTCAAAGGAAGTCTCTATATCGATTAATTCCATTCCTTTGGATAGGTGTTTACTTTGAATAGGAACGGGTTCAGGAAGATCTTCATTATCATATAAAATGCCTGCCAAAGAGTAAGCCAAATCTTTTTTTGCGTTTTTTATCGCTTGCCGTTTGGTTTCTCCTCGAGATAAAGGAAAGTCCCAACCAGCTTCAGAAAACAAAGTGGGGAAATAAACACCAAACACTCCGTCATCGTCCTGTTGTATAAATGCTGGATAAACAAATTTTTCGCAATTAATGATAGTCACCAACCCTTTACTTCTTCTTATATTTTTCTTGATATTAAATCTTTCCTGAAACTGCTTCGTAGAAAAAAAGAGTAGTATTCACGTCAAAACGTAAAATACTACTCTGTTTCACTATAAAAATACGTCCGATCCATTGAAAAACGAAAGATCTTATGGTAAATTTATATAGATACACATTGTAAAATTAAAATTTTGTATATTTTCCCTACTTTAATTATACAACATAACTCTTTCGTTCGTCAACCCCCATTATTTATTTTTTAAGGAGTGTTTGCCTATGAATTCAGCGTTACAGCAGGAGCAAAAACGAGTGGAAAGTGTCATGCAAGTGATTAAGGATCACATCAGCAAATTGGAGGAAGAAACAACTCAGCATCGGAACGAAGTCGTTCATATCCGCAAACACTTTTGGGATGAAATCAAGGTGAATCTTGATACCTTTGACGATTTTCTTGAAACCATCATTGGGTTGAGACAAGAGGCACAGGCTCTTTCGGTAAGTCAAAGCAGCCACAAACATGCTTCCAAGAGATTGACTACACTGCGCCGAATGAAAGAGGTTCCCTACTTCGGCCGAATTGATTTCCTGGAAGAAGGAAATCCCACTCAGGAGCATATCTATATCGGAATCTCTACTCTTACAGATGAAAGTGGCGAGTATTTCCTTATTTATGACTGGAGAGCACCAGTCTCGAGTATCTATTACGATTACCAGCCCGGCCCGGCTCAGTATGTTACACCTGGAGGTACGATTCAAGGCATTTTGGAGAAAAAGTGGCAATATTTAATCCGTGGTGGCGTTCTTCAATCGATGTTTGATACAAGTCTCACCATTGGAGATGAGGTTTTACAGCAGGTATTAGGAAATGGAACGGACAAACATATGCACAATATCGTAGCCACCATTCAACAGGAGCAAAATCGAATCATCCGTCATGATCGTGGAAGACTGCTTATCGTTCACGGTGCAGCTGGAAGTGGCAAGACATCAGCTGCCCTACAGCGGATTGCTTATTTGCTCTACAAATATCGAGATCATCTGAATGCGGATCAAATTATTCTATTTTCCCCTAATTCCATGTTTAATAGTTACGTGTCCAATGTGCTACCGGAACTTGGCGAAGAAAATATGCAACAAGTCACCTTTCAGGAATACTTGGACCACCGACTAAGTAAAGAGTTTCACATTGAAAATCCCTACGAGCAATTGGAATATGTGTTAACGGCCACAAATACCCCTTCGTACCAATCAAGGGTAGCGAGCATCCGCTTCAAAGCATCTCTTCTTTTCTTTGAAGCGCTACATTCCTACAGAAAATCTCTGGAATTATCTGGCATGGTATTCAAGGACATTATGTTTAGAGGAAGGCCGATTGTGACCGCTCAACAAATTTCAGACAGGTTTTATCATACCGATACCTCCCTGCACTTCCCAAACAGGATTGAAAGATTAAAGGATTGGCTCGTGAAGCTAATCAATAAAGCCGAAAAAGATGAACGAACGAAGTCATGGGTTCAGGAGGAAATCGAGTTGCTAAGTAATGAGGAATACCATAAGGCACATACCTTCTTAGCGAAAAAACGAGGATTCACAAGGGAAGAAATGGTCGATTATGAAATCGAGCCGGACGCATTGGCCCGATTGATTGTTCACCAGAAATGGAAGCCGTTGCGAAAACGCGTTCGGGCGTTGTATTTTGTAGACAGCTTTTTGCGGATCCTGAAGAAATCCATCAGTGGATTGACGGCGAAACACCCGCCGAGTGGGCGGAGATTTGCCAAACGACGATCGAAAGGCTTGATGAAGGCAAATTAACGTACGAAGATGCTACCCCGTTCTTACTCATGCAAGAGCTGATTCTTGGCTTTCATTCAAACGGCTCGATCAAGCACGTACTTGTTGACGAGGCGCAGGATTATTCACCGTTTCAATTCGAGTTTCTCAAGCGTTTATTTCCTTCAGCAAAAATGACTGTGCTAGGTGACTTTAACCAAGCAATTTTTGCCCATGCCAGAGAAATGAATGATTTCCATCCTCTTATCAACTTATATGGACAGAGTGAAACGGAAGTCATCAATATGGCAAAAAGCTACCGATCCACCAAACCGATCATCGAATTTACCCGTAATCTAGTGCCTAATGGTGATAAGATTATCCCTTTTGAACGCGACGGAGAACTACCCGTGCTAACACAAGTGCTTGATCACAGAGAGCTGCACCGCTCCATCGTTTCCAAAGTCGCCACATTAAGAAGTCTTCATTATAATAGTATTGCGATCATATGCAAATCCGCTGAGGAAAGTAAGTGTGCCTATGAAGCTTTGTCCGACATCGACGGCATTAAGCTTTTAAGGAGTGGCTCGATCGAATATGAACAAGGAGTGGTTGTTATTCCGTCGTATTTATCCAAAGGCATCGAATTCGAAGCGGTCATTATTTATGACGCTTCAGAGAAAGTTTACGGAGTTGAGAGTCTTCGTAGAGTTTTCTACACCGCCTGCACGAGAGCCATGCATAAATTGCAGCTTTACAGTGTAGGTGAACCAACTCCATTCTTGCGAAATAACAGGCAAGGAACGTTCGTTCAAGCATGAGGTTGAAAGGTAATAAGGCCGGCTTACATAGCCGGCCTTATCCCTTTATAATTCCAACCCATTTAATAGATTTCTTAATTCTTTCAATTCCTCTACCGTTAACGTGACACCTTTACCCATTTTCTCATGTTCAGGAGCCCATTCGCGGAGGTCGTACTTAGGTGCTTTTCCATTCCAACTAATCAGGTTTAACTCCTTTGACCATCCTTTAGGAGAGTGCGAAATCGAACCGATTGTTTCTTGAATTTCATACTTAATTTCTGCCATCCTCTTACCTCCCACCTCTTAAAATCAAGAATATATGGAGCGCTGTTCGTTCGCTCGTTTAAAGGTAATCCCTGTATCTATTGCCGCAAAATGTTTTTCACCGCACCGAATTTTCGCCATTTCTGTCGTACGTACACCTTCCGCTGACGTGCTGCCTTTCGTTTCAACAATAAAATAGAGCTTGTCCGTTCCTTCTTGCTCCAAAGATAGTGCCCAGTCAGGGTTATATCTTCCTAACGGAGTTTTGATTTTAAACTCTTGTGGAAGTTTGATGTAAAATTTTACGTTTTTATCGGTTTCACAAGCCTGTGCAAAGTCTCTTTCTACATTTGAATCCACCACAACATGGTCATATGGAGAGCGATTGTCATGCACACGAACGATTGAATCCGTATAGCTCTCAATATCTTCTTGTACAAATAAGGATTGTTCATACACTTCACCATGTGGCAATTTCTCATATTTAATTCCATCAACCATAGCTAATCGTTTGGCGGAATTAATGATACGAGCGGTTTCCATCATATACGTTTGTGGGTTTCGTTTAAAATCACGCAACGTATCACTTTGTTTTAGGATGGCAATTAATGTCTTACGTGTTAACTTTGTTTCATTCTGTAGAAAAGTCAAAATGTCAGGAGCTTTTTTGTACTGGTTTTCAGACATCGCGAATGGTGTTTGCTCTTCAACAATTGTTTCAATCCCTGCCCCCGTTGTTTCTAATCGATGACGCTCGTATTCAAGCTTTACCATTCGAATTTCTAGTTCATCACTTAATTTACTTGCCGCTTGTTCTATAAAAGCCTTCGAATTCAATTGAATCGAGTAACTGGTTTTATACTTGATTCGCTCCCACAGCTCTAAAAATGGACCAGCAAGAGCTTCCTTATTTAATTTAACCGAAACTTTTTTGGCATTGTCTTTAATTTCAATCTTATCCACATTGAACTTTTGCCCAATGGCCGCAATAATCTTCTCTTTCATATCCACTGCCATTTCTTTAAAGCTCTCCGGAATATCAAAAGAACCGTCTTTTATCGCTTTCGCCAAGCTTTCCGTCCCTTTATTTTTGGCATCTACGAAGTTTTGGTCTTTCAAATACCCCACCAGTTCTTTTGATTTTTCATGGCCAAGTGGCGTTTTAAATCCTGTTTCTTCGTCCACTTCAACGACTAAGGAGCTAAATATATCCGCTGTAAACAGCCCGAAATCAACGCCTTCTTCCTCGTATTCTTGCTGAAGCCCTTTGGCAAATTCGTCGTAACTTTCATTAGCCATAATGGTTAGCGTGTTAACATCAAACCCTGGCATACGTTCCCCGTTTTGATTCACCGCAATCCGTAAACCACGTCCGATCTTTTGTCGTTTCGTAATGGTATCTCTTGTCTCAATCAGTGTACAGATTTGAAACACGTTAGGATTATCCCAACCTTCTTTTAATGCGGAGTGAGAGAAAATAAAGCGTAGCTTATGAGCTTTTTTAACATTTCCCTTTGACTCGTCATAAAAAGTAAGCAAATCCTCTTTATCTTTCATAATGATTTGGTACGTACTCTCATCCGCTTGACTTGAACCATTTGTATTTTTATAGCGGCCTTTATCAACCGAAAAATACCCATCATGAATTTCTGAAACTGGAATATGACGGTCGCGCAACACTTTATATTTCTCCGAGGAAATCACATCTTCATACTCTTCTTCAAAGATGGTTGCATATTCTCCATTGACCACTTTATTATTTTCATCATACTGACGATAACTTGATACATTATCTAAAAAGAAGAGACTCAATACCTTAATCCCGAGTGGATTCAGCTTCAGTTCCTTATTTAGGTGCTCTTCAATGGTTTTTCGAATTTGTCCACGTTTCAAATACAGATCATTCTCTAGCACTTCACTCAATCGGATGATGGACGGATTTCCTGAGAACTCGATATATTCATTTCCGGGTTCAGCAGAGATATCTTTTACAAAGCCGACTTGTTCGTAAGCGGCAATCCGTTTGGACTTCAAGTAGAGATCATCGTCTTTTTTAAGCTTGATTTCTTTTTTCTCAATCGAAGTTTTGTTTTTGACAAGCATCTCAATGGTGGCTGTAATCGAAGCTTTTGTCGATTTGATTCCCTTCAACATCATGTATGCTTCGTTGCCGTCAATTGATTTTTTGATTCCTGCCACTTCTATTTGTTTTACCAGCTTTTGCTGATAGGCTTCTACCGGACCAAGTTTATAGAGCAAAGGATAGCTCTTATTTTTATGCGTTGCTGAAAAACGAAAGACGATTGAAGGGTTTAGTGCTGCAATCGCTTGTTGCGCATTTTCCGTGTTATCGACACTTTGAGGTTCATCAATAATCACGATAGGATTCGTTTCACTAACTAATTCTTTCGGTGAAATTCCGTATAAAGCATCCATGTCCGTACGATTAAAAATATTATCATTGCTGTTAAATGACTGAATATTAATAATCATGATTTCGATATCCTCATTTGTTGCAAAGGCCTGTACATGATTGAGGTTTTTACTATCATACATAAATGCCCGATACACAATACCCTGCATTTGTGATTTAAAATAATCTTTGGTGATACCAATCGATTTCATTACCCCTTCTTTGATCGCAACCGAAGGGACGACAATAATAAACTTGGTAAACCCATACTTTCTGTTGAGTTCAAGAATGGATTTTAAATAGACAAAGGTTTTTCCTGTTCCTGTTTCCATTTCGATATTAAACTGTGGAGTGGGCATCGGAATGGACTCTGAAATGGGAATTCCTTGCTCAATTTGAATCTGCTGTACATTTTGTAATAATTTGCTTACGGATAAATCAATCTTATTTCCGATCCCCTTATCACCAAATAACTTTCCTTGTGCATCTTGATCCATAATGGTAAATTCAGATTTCCGTACTTGTTGACCATCGAATGCATTGATAATGGAGTTAATCGCATCACTCTGGTAACTAAGCTCATCAAATTGGATCTTCATTCCACTCACCTCTAAATCGTCAACAGATTATCTTCTGGATAACCTGCATCCTTTAACAATTCCATACAATTCAACTTTTCTGAATCATTCCCACCAAAGCCAGCATCACTAAATACGACACTACTGGTTTCAATTCCATACTCGTTCCGTTTATCAATAATGGATTGGGCAACCCTTGTATCAATATGGTCGGCCAGACAAATAAATAAGTTGCCAAAAGCAATGTCATACACATTCTTTCCGTTCACTTCGAATACTTCGATTTGATAGGTGAGCTCTAAGCCATGTTTCAGCATTATTTCATACACAATATCTAACTCAGATCTCTCATCCATAAACGGAGATTCAAATAAATCTAACTCATCTTCAATATTTTCAAAATCTGTATTCCACTCTCTAATATTGGATGAACTTAATCTTAGTACTTTAAATCCAATATCGAGACTCTCTGGATCTATACCAGCAGATTCTTGTTTGATTTTCTCACCAGCACGACGAATACGTTCTTCCCCTATATCACATATCGTTCGATAACCATCTTTATAAGCTTCTGATTTCTCTTCTAGAAGTTCTGGTAACTGGACCATAATAAACTTCCGGTTGCCACCATCCTCTGCATTTAGCTGCATCACCGCGTGGGCGGTCGTTGCCGAACCTGAAAAGAAATCTAATACAATGGAATCTGAATTGGTATAGAGCAATAGTAATCGTTTAATCAAATCGACTGGCTTCGGATATGTAAAATAAGATTTTTCATTAAATAATTTCTTAAGTGCTTGACTAGCGCTTTGAGAGTGTCCCACCTCTTCATGTTTCCAAATCGTCATTGGCGTGACAGTCGATTTCACTTCAGACAAAAATCTTTTAACACGGGGAACATTATTCCCGTCTTCTCCAAACCAAATTCGATTGTCAGCGAGAAATTCCTGATATCTTTCTTTTGTAAGAAGCCAACAGCGACCATCCGGCGGGTAGATTTTTCTTCCCCCTGGTGTGGTAATTTCATATCTTTTTTCTTCAATCGCTGGACCAACAGAGAAGTTATCGCTCTGCCATGGACCTCTCGGATCATGATCTGGATTCTTATACCTCGCAAGCAATTCTTCGGTTTGAGGCAACCCGTTACAGATTAATTGATTCCTGTCTTTTGCATAACATAAAATGAAATCATGAGATTCAGAGAAATGCTTCTTTAAATTGATCGGTGCAAACGATCTTTCCCAAATGATTTGAGCAATAAAATTCCCTTCACCAAAAATTTCATTACAAATCATTTTTAATTTTTCTTGTTCACTATCATCAATGCTAATAAAAATAACTCCATCATCCGTGAGTACGTTACGAGCAAGTTTCAATCGTGCATACATCATATTTAACCAGTCTGTATGAAACCGACCATTACTTTCCGTATTGGTAGTCAGGCGATTGCCCTCTGCATCTATTTGACGTGTTTGCTCTAAATAATTTTGAACACCATCTCTGAAGTTATCTTTATAAACAAAGTCTTTTCCCGTATTATACGGAGGATCAATATAAATCATCTTAATCTTCCCATTATACGATTTTTGTAAAAGCTTCAATACCTCCAAGTTATCTCCCTCTATGTATAAATTCTCTGTTGAATCAAAGCCTTTACTTTTCTCAGGGTCTGGTCTTAAAGTCCCTTTCGATGGTTTTTGTGCTCCCAAAATCGTTTGTTTCTTCCCATGCCAAGTGAACTGATAGCGTTCACTCTTGTCCTCTACGGCTTCTCCTAGTACGGTCTTTAACTGATCAAAGTCGATTTTATCTCCATCTGTTAACACCTCTGGAAATAATTCTTTTAACCGTTCAAGATTTCTCTTAGTAAGATCTGTGGATTCCCCACTCAGTTTATTGTCCATGAAGCTATTACTCCCTTTCCATTAATGCCCGTTTTACACTTTTAAGCTTATTTGCCTCAACCTGCAAGGCAATTCGTTTATTCATTTATTTTTCCCGCTTGGCTTGAGCAACTACCGATATGTTCTAAGGGTATCTTCTTTTTCATGTTTTTAACAACAATATATATAATGCACCCCGTATATTCCTTAAAGATATGATAGCTGGAGGAGCATCTTCTATTTTACCATTTCATTAAAGCCTGTTAACCATTGATATTTATCCCATTCTGACTTACGGTATCTTCACTTTATAGACCAACTAAAAACGGTTCTAATTCATGGATTAAATCATTCTTTCTCCCATAGAAGGATTGAAATGTTTGTGTTAGTTCATCATTCTTATTTTAGCTGAATTTTAACAGATAAATCTATTTTGTAGAATTCGTATGAAGCAATCATGGGAGTTGTGAAGACTAATGGCACCGAGTCCTTACACCTCACTTCAATTCTTTTTATAAAACAAAAAAACTGAACAGAATGAACCAAGAAGTGGGTTCAAATCTGTTCAGTTTATGCCCAAAAGATGTAACATTACTTTGAATTATCTACTATTAAAAAGCGTATTTCCTTTCTTTTGTTTGGACAGATACCCATTTCATTGTTGTAAATTCATCGACTACCCATGGGTTTCCAAAGCGACCCATTCCACTTGATTTGTTACCACCGAATGGAATATTGGGTGCATCATTGACGGTTTGATCGTTAATATGTGTCATTCCTGCATCTATCTGAAGGGCATACTGTTCCCCTTTTACAAGATCACTTGTAAATATAGCCGAGCTTAAACCGGCTTGAGTATCATTTGCCATTTCAATCGCTTCTTCATCGCTTTCAGCTTTAATAATGAGTGCAATCGGTCCAAATAATTCTTTCTGAGCTAGTTCCCCATCATTCTTTACGTCTATAAAAATAGAAGGTGTTAGTACATTACCTTCACGTCTTCCTTCAAGGGCTACGGTTACTCCTTCTTTTTTCGCTTCCTCTATGTAACCTAGCGCTTTTTCGAGCTGACGTTCATTAATAAGTGGTCCAATGATTGTACTTGGATCCAGCGGATTACCTGTAGTCAATTCTTTTGTTCGCTCTACAAATTTTGAAACAAAAGATTCATACTGGTCTTTATGCACAATAATCCGGTTAATAATCATACAAATTTGTCCTTGATGAATGTATTTCCCAAATATCGCTGCATTAACGGCCTGGTCCACGTTGGCATCAGATAACACAACAAATGGACTGTTACCACCTAGTTCAAGTGCCACCCGTTTTAAATTTCGGCCAGCAATTCCACCAATATGACGCCCCACTGCTGTTGAACCCGTAAAGCTAATTAATTGTGGAATGGGATGAGTCAACATATCGTCACCCATCTCCTCAACATCTGTTAATAGCATATTAAAAACTCCAGCAGGAAGTCCCGCTTGTTCAAATGCTTTTGCTAGTACAACACCACCGACTAGACCGACTTGAATATCCGGTTTATGAACTACCGCATTACCAAGGACAATTGCTGGTACGATTGTTCTCATTGATAAGTTCATTGGGAAATTAAATGGTGAAATAGATAAAATGACACCCAAAGGTAATCGATAAATACGATTTACTTTTCCTTCTACACCAGTGGAGACTTCACGTACAGCACATGCTTCATCAGTATAATGAAGGGCTTCTTCCATTACTTCAATTGTAAGATGAAGTTCAACATTCGCTTTTAAAAGGGTTCCCCCTGTTTCACGACTGATGAGCTGAACAATCTCTTCTCGATTTTCTTTTAAGTAAGCAATTGCTTTTTCTACAACTGCTTTTCTCTCTTCCACATTTGATTTTGCCCATTCTTTTTGCGCTGCAGCAGCGGTTTCAAATGCTTGTTCCATCTGTTCTTTAGATGCAATATTCACTTCAGCAATAACCGAGTTGTCATACGGGTTCAAATCTTTATATACACGTCCACTGTCGCCACTCACCCATTCTCCGTTAATATAACTTTTAGTTAACAATTCATACTGTTGCATAGCTTTTCTCCCTCCGTATACATTTCATTGTAATCCTTCCGACCAAGTGCAAAAATAAGCCGACAAGATAAAAATAGGATGTCTTGTCGGCTCCTCACAATCTACGTTTCTGATAATTCTTCTTCAATATCTCTATTTTCATGACTACAACTAGTACAGTGACCATATATTATGCTGCACTTCTCTGAGGATATAAAATCGATTACCTGTTCACATTGTTGACAAACAAGTTGTGTCATTTGGTCATTCCCCTTTCACTATTAATTACCGATTTAAAAACTCACGTACTGTTTTCGCAATACCCTCTGGATCCATGCCATAGTATTTGTAAACATCATTTGGCTCACCTAATACCGCGAATTCATCTGGTAACCCAATGCGCTTAAACTTAGTAGGAATATTTGATTCCGCAATGATTTCCGCTACTGCCCCTCCGAGACCTCCATTGATACTTTGGTCTTCAACCGTAATGACACATCCCGTTTCATTTGCTGCCTTAAGAACGGCTTCTTCATCAAACGGTTTAATGGTATGCATATCTATCACTCTAGCGTAAATTCCGTTCTGTTCTAATTTTTGTGCTGCTTTCAATGACCAGTACACTGCGCTTCCTGTACCGATTAATGTTAAGTCTGAACCTTCTTTAATGGTAATGGATTTACCAAATTCAAATTCGTAATCATTATCCGCATATACATCTGGCTCAGCACCTCGGGCGATACGGATAATCATTGGTCCTGGATAATTCATTGACTGTCTAACCACTTTCGCACATTGATTGGCATCCGCCGGGCAAACAACAGTTAAATTGGGAACTGCACGGTAAAACGAAAGATCTGCTATCGCATTATGAGTCGGTCCTCCACCTGACGTTACGCCCGCATGGGTTCCGATTAAACGAACGGGGACATCGTTATAAGCAATATCTGCATGAATTTGGTCTGCTGCACGAAGGGGTAAAAATGGTCCAAATACTTGTGTAAAAACTACTTTTCCTGATAACGCAAGACCTGCAGACAACCCAACCTGATTGGCTTCAGCAATTCCAACATTGATACAACGGTCTGGGTACGCTTTCATTAATTTTCCGACTTCAGAAGATGGAGCCACGTTGTCTGAACAAACAAACGCAAAGTCCATTCCTTCGTCAGCCATTTTTCTCAATTCCGTTCCATATACCTCACGTGCAGATGATAATATTTGGTCAAAGTTTAAGCTCACTTCTACAGCCATAATTTATCTCACCTTTCTTGTGTTTTCGATAGATTCTATTGCCTTTTCCAAATCTTCTTTGTTCAAAACCCCTGCATGCCAACCTACGACATTTTCCATAAACGATACGCCTTTACCCTTTGTTGTATTTGAGATAATACAAATGGGTTTTCTTCGAATATGTGGATCAGATGGAGGAAGTGATTCTAGCGCCACACAAACTTCACCCATATCATTTCCATTCACCTCAATCACTTCCCAGCCAAACGCTCTCATTTTCTCATCCAGTGGATCAATGGAATTTGTTAGATTCGTAGGACCGGACATTTGCAGGTCATTTTTATCAATAATCGCTACTAGATTACCAAGTTGATAATGTCCTGCGGTCATAAATGCTTCCCAGTTCGTTCCCTCTTGAAGTTCACCATCACCGATAATACAGAATGTCCGCCAGTTTTCATTTGACATCCTTGCACCAAGGGCCAATCCTGTCGCTATTGGCATCCCATGACCTAGTGAACCAGTAGATGCTTCGATTGCATCCACATATTTTCGATTTGGATGCATACTGAATTTCGCTGTCTCTAGTGTTTCAAAATGATCAACCATATAATCCATTGTGTACATACCCATATCTTGATAAATGGTAAATAGTGCTTCTGCACAATGTCCTTTACTTAAAATAAGTCGGTCACGTTCAGGCATTTCTGGATTTTTCGGATCATAATTCATATCACTAGTGTTGCATGAATAATATTTAAATTTTCAGTTTAATTATTTTCCTTATTTGGAGCCAAAAAAGGAAATACCCATACAAAGGTGGCTCTATCCATTTGGAAATTATTTTACAATTAGACTGAGGTGACACCGACAGTTTGGCTGATTAAGGAACAGCCTTTCCTTCTATTTTTCGAATCCAGATCGTAGCCGGCTTCCACAATGCTGCCTTTAAATATCGGCTAATCTGCAGAATTTTCCTCTTGCTGTCCGTCTCGATCTGCGCGAGAACATTGAGACAATAGACGATTAACGCGATGAACACCTGATTCTGTATCGCCCACTCGCTTTGGCCGTAGAACTTTTTGATGTTTAAGTGCTGCTTGATCCATTTGAAAAAAAGTTCAATGGCCCAGCGGGCCTTGTACATCTCTGAAATTTCTTCTGCGCTCAAATCAAAACGGTTTGTGATGAGGTGAAGCAGATTCCCTTTTGAATCAGCCACTTTTAGAAGACGGAAGTAATTCTCTGTACGGTTTTGTGTGCTTCCGAGCAACACCATTTGATCAGACAAAACAGATGAATCATCAGGTAATGGAAAATCACTGACTTCTCGGATCACAGCGTTTTTGCGTAGTCTAGAGAGAAAAAAGTATCCATCATCCGTCATACGGTCAAAGCGCTCGTAGTCCAGATATCCTCTGTCAAACACATACATGCATTCTTTGTCATCGACCAGAACCTCCAACTGACCTCGGTCATGTTCACTGGCTTTGGTGATGACGGCTTTTTCCGGATAGGAAGATCCCTTTTCCATGAAGACAAGACGAAGATGTAACTTTACGCCTGCTTTAGTTTTCCGAAATTTTGCCCACCGATGATTCGTCAAATTAAGTGGCAATGTACTCGAATCAATGATTTTCAAAGGCATAACCAGTTTTGTATAGTGGGTTTTGGCGTGAATCCGCCCCACTAAATCGAGGAAAAGAAGTTGAAACAGATCTGGATTTAAGCTGTTTAACCGTCGAGATAACTGAGAAATACTGATCGAATCTAGTTCAATTCCCTTTTGAAGCTGTTCGTCAAAAAGACAATCACCAAGAGCGTGCAGGCTCTCGACTTCAACTAGCTGCGCAAAGAGCAGCAGTTTCAGGAAGGACTCTGTCCTTAACTTTTTTGTATAATAGTCTAATTTCTTGATTTTCACCTGATCTTCAATTAATTGAAGATTCATGGCTGAAAACCATTGCCCAAATGAAGTTTTTCGTGTAATCTTGTCCATGCGTGTGTCCTTTTTAGTGGATTTGGACGGGTTACCACCTGACTTATCCATTATAAAGGACTTTTTCTTTGCACAAAATAAAATTAGTGAAGATTTTGAGTCTTTTTAATATTGAAATTAAATTAGTGCAACACTAGTGAATTCATATATTTATAATAAAGGGCCACCGCCATATCAATCATTGACAATTCTCCACCTAAATGACCTGCGATGCCGATTCGATAAATAAAGGTACATAAATCTTTACGAATATCAATTGCTTTGTTTTCCAGTTCTTGAATCGTCCATTCATTTACAGTACTATTCATCATTTTCTCTCCTTTTTACTTTCTATTAATTACACTTAATTAGTACTTTTGGATATTTCCCACTCATATGAGCTTCGAAAGCTTCTACTCCGCGTTCAAGCGGGAAGATTTTTTGTGTAAAAGGCTCTAAATCAAGATGAGGCATCAATTGGATCGCACGTGGGAACGCATAAGGTGCGACAAAAGTACCCGAAATGGTTAATTCTTGTTCATAGCATTTTTTATAAAGGTTTAGAGGCATTTCGTAATCCTTTGGGAACATTGCAATATATAAAACGGTGCCCCCTCTTGATGCAATCTCTGTCGCTACATTTGCTGCACGCGGAGAACCTGATGCTTCTATGACGATATCAAAACCCCGTCCATCTGTAATGGTATTTGCTACTTCTCTAACATCCTCTTCAAGCGGATTGATGACATGCTCCGCTCCGAATGATTTTGCTAGATTTCGTCGATCTTCAATTGGTTCAATCAATGTAAGTGATGTTGCACCAAATCTTTTTAGTACCTGTAGCGTTAATAAGCCGATTGGACCGCCACCTGAAATGGCCACACGCTGTCCTACTCTCATATTTGCTTTATCAACAATTCGTACAGCAATTGAAATGGGTTCAAGTAAGCATGCTTCTTCAAGAGAGACAGTATCAGGTACTTTCCACACCTGTGACTCGTGCCAAACGATGTATTCAGACATACCTGGTCTGTTGTAATCATGTACGTTTTCACAAAATTGCTCTCGACCGTCTAAACAGTAGTAACAGGTTCCACAAAACTTTAAAAAGTTCCCTGCTACCCTGTCTCCTACTTTCAGTCCCTTTTTCGTCGCTTTTGGTCCAAGTTCTACAACAACTCCAGATACTTCATGACCAAGTCCAAATGGAGGCTCCCATCCAAACACGCCTTCCACAAGATGTGGGTCAGACCCACAAATGGAGCAGTATGCCACTTGAATTTTGACATCTTCTGCCCCAAGCTGTTGCTCAGGAAAATCAATGACTTCTACCGCTCCTCGTGTTTCCTCATTCGGATCATTTAATCGGCCGATCTTTACTGCGGCAATTGTTTTCAATATGTTCCCTCCTAGAGTGTTGTGGCAAATCCGCCATCTACATTAATCGTCCAGCCATTGATATAATTAGAAGCACTGCTGGCAAGAAATACTGCTGTACCCATTAAATCTGATGATACTCCCCAACGTCCCACTGGTATACGATCTTCAATCTTCGTGTAGAATGCTTGATCTTCCTGAAATCCTTTTGTCATTTCTGTTTCTAGAAACCCTGGTGCAATGGCATTTGTTTGGATATTATACTGACCTGCTTCATTCGCAAATACTTTGGTCAACCCGACAATGGCATGCTTACTTGTTGTATAAGGTGGACATTTTTTATCAGCCGTAAAAGCAAGTGCAGAAGCAATATTGATTATTTTTCCTGAACGTTGTTTAGCCATTTCCTTCACAACGAGATGACTCAAGTAATACACTGCGTTTAAGTTGACATCCATGACTTTTTCCCACAAATGGTCGGGATAATCCATAAAATCTGCAAATATTCCAACACCAGCATTATTTACGAGAATATCAATTTTCCCATACTCATTGATGCATCCTTCTACCACTTTTTGGACATAAGACTTATCTGTTAAATCTCCCTGGATAAATGCAACTTTTTGACCTGTTGCTTCGATTAATTCTTTTACTTCTGACACATGATCTGTAAAATGTGGGATATATAAATCAGCCCCTGCTTTTGCAAAAGCTACTGCATATGCCATTCCAAGCCCTTGATTTGCACCTGTGACTATGGCAACTTTTCCCTTCAATGAAAAGGCATCCAGTGAAAAATCGTTTAAATTATTTTCCAAAGCACTAATTCCTCCTAAACTATTAATTCTTTGCTCCATTTCGAATAGCCAACTCATCCATGATTTGTTCGACACGCTCTTCTGTTAAGTTATAAAACACCATAAAGATCACTAGTGTAACAAAACAAATGATCGCTGGTAATCCCGAAACTAGGAATAGAATTCCACCTAGCGCATCTGCAGATTGTGCAACGTTCGGCACATACCCTACACTTGCTAATACCCAAGTCGGAATGACTCCACCAATGGTCATTGATGCTTTTAAACCAAGGCCAATTGTCGTGTATACAATCGCTGGATAGCGTTTACCTGTGTTATATTCTGCATATTCAACAGCATCAGGAATGATGGACCATAAAATCCCCATTAAAATTCCGTAGCCAAATGACGCCACTCCCTTTGCAACCATCATCAGTGTAATGGCTGATACAGGAATAAAGTAAAGTGCTAATGAACCAAGTGCTGCAATCGTCAACCCTAAAGCGACAGTATTTTTCTTTTTTATTTTTCGAACAAGTAAGGGCACAAATGGAACAGCAATAACCGAAGGCAATACATTTAATAATGAAAATAACCCAATGAGATCGGTGCGTTCTGCGTTATAGGTCATATAATAAATACCTGAGGCTGAAGCAACCGTATTATATCCATAGACTCCCAGGAATAAAAGAAACAATATAATGCTTGGACGGTTTGTCGTTAACTGGATGAAAATGTCCTTTATCTTGACAGGATCAAGATGGGAAGTTGATTCAATCCGTTCTTTAATGGTCGTATAACTGTAGATTAAAATCGCTGCAGTAATAATCGATAAGAGAATAACGGTTATTTGATAACCTGTAGCTTGGTCCTCTTTCCCAAAATAAGCGGATAAAATCGGAATGAACAATGCAACCACCACTCCGCCACCTTGCGCGAACATCATGCGAATTGAGTTCAATTTTGTTCTTTCTTGTGGATCTGCTGTCATAACCGTTGTTAATGAAATGTATGGCTGGATAATGAATGTGAATAACATATTAAGTAAGTTATACGTTACATAGGCCCACACTAGCTTACCTGCATGACCCATGTCTGGAACGGTATAGGTTAAAATCGCCATTAAAGCAAACGGGATAGCACCCCATAATATATAAGGTCTATATTTCCCCTTTTTAGGTTTCAACCGCTCCGTTATAGCCCCCATCATTGGATCGTTGATCATATCCCAAAATCTTGATAATAGGAACATCAATGAGACTTCGACAGCTGTCAGGCCATAAACATCTGTGTAGTAAAAAGTAATAAACATAAGTACTGCCTGAAATACTAGATTCATTGCAAAATCGACTAATGAATACCCCATGATTTCTTTTCTATCTAGCTTGTAAAAACCTGGTTTTGGACTTGTTTTAATATACCCCTTTGAATCTACTAATGTTTCCTCCGGTTTATAAACAGTTACGTTTTGTTCCATCGTTACCCCCCTTTTTTGTTTGAAGCAACTTTCTTATTTTAAATTATAATGAATACGCTTTCATAAAAATCGTGTTTTTTTTAGAAATAAGTGTTGTTTTTTCTACTTTTCTGAATTTGCTGAATTTAAAAGACAACATTATAATGGTATTAATAAGAGTTTCAGAACGATTTGGGAGGTGTATTACGATGGCAAAAAAAATGGTTATATATACAGAAGAAAAGATACAAGGATTATTATATGCATCTGCACCATTTCACAGCGATGATTTTGAAATCGTTTACAATTCTGTTTCCTATGAAAGACTTATCGATAAAATGATAGAATTGAAAGCAGATATAGTCATGTTCCAACTTAGAACACCCATATATCATGCTCAAAACTTTTTTGCTGATTTAGCAGAGGCAAATATATCTCCCCTTCTTTTTGCATTTGAAACGATCTCAGATGATGAAATCACCTATTTTACAACTACATATGATGATTTTGATTTACTTGATAAACTAAAATACTTTTTTTCTACCGCTCTTGAGAAAGATTATAATTGTTACTTTAGTTATATCGGAGAAAACTCAAGAACGAATTCCATCATGAGCTCTCGTTTAAAAAAATTAGAAAAGACAGAGTATATGAATGATATTTTGCGTGGGGTTACGAAACAGGAATTATAAAAAACAAGCTTCTTTACAACTAAATGATAGTGGCTTCTTCTTATGTTTGTGGAATTTAGCGGAGATTGAGTATGTTGATCATGATTTAAACAAAAACATCTATTACTATGTAGGAGAAAAACTTTGTGAAGAATGTCAGTTCGTCCTGGATAATTATAATGGTGGCGAAGTCTTTTATATTACTCCGACACATCTTTGTTTGATTATTAATGACATACCTTCTAATAGTGAAGCCACCCGTATTCAAAAACAGGGAGAATTAATGAAGAAGTTAAATGCTGTCTTAAACTGTAAAACAGCGTTTCGTTATAGAAGTTCTTTCATTAAAACGATTGAAGATATCAGACTCGCCTATGAATCGTACCACCGTTTAAAAATATACAACTTCTTTTGCAGAGAAGCAGAGTTTCTGACACCTGAACTAATTGAAACTTCTAGGAAAAAAGTTGACCACATAAAAATAGACGATTATTTACAACAAATAAAAGAACTGATTGACCATAATATCACCGATCCAAGATTAGAATTATTGCTAGAAGATCTTTTTTTGAACATGATCAAACCTAGTTGTAGCTATAATATCTACTATTATTGTCAAACAACGATATCCGCAGCCTTACTTGAAAGATTCGGAAATTTATATAAAAATCGCCTCATCGAAAACAATTCGCCACAAGAGCTGGTCTATTCATCCATTGAACAAAAATATACGAACCTCATAGAGTCTATTCATCTGTTACGAGGAGAAATTTCTAATCGATATATGATTAAAAATCCGCTAGTTCTTCAAGCAATAGATTTTATACACGATCATTACACTGAAGACATTTCGATAAACATGATTGCAGAACATCTTAAATTGAATCTCTCCTATTTTAGTCAAATTTTTACGAAAGAAATGGGGATTAACCCTAGAAAATACTTAATTACATTTCGTATTCAAAAAGCAAAAGAGATGATTGAATCAAGTAACGAACTAGTTTCTAATATTGGAATAAATGTAGGATTTTTTGAAGTAAAACATTTCTCAAAAACATTTAAGAAAATAACCGGTCTTACACCTATGCAATACAAAAAACAATTTGCAAAAGGCGAATATGTTTAATTACATGTTCGTACTTAAATGAGTTAGGTGTATATAAGCGACGCCCAATTCACAATACTCAAACGTTCATTGTGTTCTATTATTACTTAGCCTACGAACTAACATAGCACAGGTCGTTATAATGACCTGTGCTACATTTCACTTGATTAAATTAGAAACTATTCAACCCACAAGCTCTTATTTCCATAGTATTCATCTAGCTCCGCACTGAACCAACGTCCATTCAACACTTCACTAATGATCTTTTTCTTTGCCTCTGAAGATATAGAAGTATCTTTTTCTATCTCATCGATCACATCTATTTTATTCGTTGAAACTCTAGACATTTTTGCAATAGCATTTGTCTCATTTGCAGTTAATATTAAACTAGCAGGCTTCTTTTTAGTCCATGGGTTCCATTCGGTTAATTTTTTGCCATTAGGGGTGCCTTTATGAAGGAAGTTAGCTAAATATTCTTTGAACTGACTGCTTAGTTCTTTTGCTCCTTCTAGACTATACGATTCCTTCATCATAGATAGGTACGTTTTATTATTACTATCTAGAAGAGGAACAAAGACTCCATGGAATGAACCAAAAAGAGACATATCCGTTGTTTTCGTCAGTTCTTCTCCAAAAGGCATTTCAACAGTATATATTGGCGCTTTATAGTTGTCATACATTTTTTCAGCTGATTCCTGAGTGTTAAACAAACCGTATAGCTTACTTCCAAATTTCTTAGCAAAAACGTATTCAGCATACTTGGTTTTGTCTAGTACACTACCTGCAAAATACGGGTCTCCATAAGCAAAGAAAGAGAATTCCGATGCACCAGTCAACATGATTAAAGGAACCGAATTATAATTCTTTGTATCAAATTTTTCTTTTGGAAGAACGACCCCATCATTATACAAATGAGGGAAAACACTCATTCGAATGGCTGCATTACTCATTAATCTACTTAATCTCTCAGCGGATAAAGAATAGAGATACTTTCTTACTTCCTCATCATCCGTCTGTAGCCATTGATAGGCTTCTTCTTCTGTCGATTTTTTCCCATCTTGTACAACTAATGGAGCAATGGCTTTCGCGAACACTTTCACACTATCATTTTGATCGGCCATTGTCATTCCGCCACTGAAGGCAATGGCCTTTTGAAATTTCCCTTCAAAGATAGGAGAAGCTAACGCTGCCATGACATCTCTGCCTCCAGCAGAAAATCCAGAAATGGTCACGTTGTTGGGATTTCCACCAAAGCTTTTGATATTCTCCTTAACCCAATCAAGGGATTTAGCAATATCTAGTAGCGTATAGTTTCCTGAGTCCTCTAAGTCGTTACCTGTATTTAGGGCTGGAAGAGGATTAAATCCTAATGGTCCAAGTCGGTAATTGACTGAAACAAATATAGCATCTAAGTCATTGACAAAGGCCTCACCTGTAATTTCTTGGGCTGTTCCGGTTTGATTATTACCTCCATGAATGAAAAATAACACAGGGAGATTCTTTTTATTGGTATTTGGTCGATAAATGTCTATATTTAGACTATCCTCGCTTCCTATAATGCCTTGAGCAGAAGACTGAATGGCAATGTTGCCAGGCTTTGTGGCATCAAAGGTACCTTCAAATGGAGATGGGTCTTCTGGAGCTTTCCATCTCAAATCTTCAACTGGGGCTTTTGCGTATGGAATTCCCTTCCAAACCAAGGCATTTTCCTCGACATTCACATATCCTTTTACATTTCCGTATGTTGTTTCTTGAGTGATTCCTTTTTTATAAGATTGAGAGGATGAAACTTGTGTCCTTTCATTAGTAGAATTTAAAGATGCTGCTGAAACATTACTACCTACTAAACCAACTGCGAGCATTAAAGCCAATAAGTATTTAACGACTCTTTTCACTATTACCTCACTCCTTCAAGAAATTTTTTAAGAAATGAAACATATTAAAATCTTGATCACTCAAAAGGTGTGTTACTACCGAATAGGACAAGTTCTATGTATATTTAACACCTCACTTCCATTCTTTTTAAAAACAAAAAACCCAAACAGAATGAATCAAGAAATAGATTCAAATCTGTTCAGGTTATGCCCAAAAGAGGTAACATTCCTTTGAATGATATAGATTTCAATATAAATCTACTAAATTTACTAATATTTGTCAACGCTTACATTTTTTGATTTGTTTGAATTTATAGAAATTTAATGTCTCCAATGTATTTTTTGCAATTAAATGATCCATTACTTTACTGTTTTTTTGCATAAAAAGAAGTTGCTTGGCTAATTTAATAACATGTGATTGAAGTAAGAAATTGGAAAGGTTTCCCATGAATCAAGCATTTATAGCTTTTCAGCTTAAAAAGAGGTGATAACATGCCAGTTAAGCAATATTGGAAGGAAATTAACGAATCGAGTAAGAGAGTTACCTCTCTAATGCATTCTTATTGGCATGAGCATTCTGACTGGGGAAACTGGCAGTTCTGGTTCCTACTACTCTGCTTACTTGTTCCATTGGTTGTGCTTCTGATTAAGCTTGACCGTAATAGAACCTTTGAAATTCTATTCTTTGGTTATACCGTTCATATTTTATGGACATATACAGATCTAGCGCTTATAAGACAAGGTTATATAGACCATTATTATTTCCTCATGCCATTCTTGCCACAAGCATTTGGAACAACTGCATCCATTTTACCTGTTTCCTTTATGCTTCTTTATCAATATTGCACAAATCAAGAAAAACCTTTCATTTTATGGACGACAGGACTTAGCGCTTTATTTGCTTTTGTTTTTGCACCAATTGAAATTTTAGTAAGTCTCGTCTCCATCACTAAGGGACTTACCATTGTTCATCTATTCTTTTTAGATTTTACCATTTCAATGGTTGCTTATGGGATGACGCAGTATATTGTAAACCATTATAAGAAAAGACAATCGGTTTGATGAGCCCCAGAAGTTAAAATTAAAAAGAGCACCTATAGGAGGAATGGTTCTCCTGCAACTTTGACGATCATGTTCACAAATTCTTAGGGTTCGTCACTCGTTCATTTCCTCTTTTAAAATTTCCTGTTATCTTTGCCAATATAAGTTGTACTGCTTTTTCATCTTGAGCTATTTTAATTTTTTGTAATATTTTTTCAGCATCTTTCCCTTTTAATAATTTTACTTGTTTTCCATAATAATCGATAAGAACCGTATTATTTTTAGTCACTTTGTAGCTAAATGGAGCTTCGTCAAATCGATTTCTTTTATCGATATCGCCCACTTATAATCCTCCCAATCAAGATCTTTATCAATATTCTATTTAATTCAATTTTTATCGGAATAACCCTTCTTTACTCAGCAGTTTGACCGATTGTTATTTAATTGTTTCATAACCTCTCTTAAAACTTAACTTTTGCTATTTCGTTAATTGACCATTTGTTATCAATTTTAATTGAATCAAGAATTTATTAGTAGGAGAATTTAAAAATAGAGTATTTAGTAAAAAGTAAAATATAGAGGAAACACAATTATCAAATATGCAAATACAACCAGCGAGGTACGAAATAAATTATGAATCAACTCTCTCCCTACCGAAGACAAAGGGCTTTTTTATCTCAATTTACAACGGGTCAAATTCATTTGAAAAATCCATGGGTTGTAGCTTTTTTTTCATTTTCATATCCTGGATTTGGACATTTAATGCATCACCGGTATGCTGCTGCCTTTATTTTAATTTTATGGGAAACATTCATCAATCAAATGTCTAATGTAAACCTTGGTATCCTATATTCGTTATTAGGTAACTTTGACAAAGCTAAAGAAGTATTAGATGAACGCTGGTTAATGCTATATGTATCTATTTATATGTTCGGTATATGGGATAGTTATCGTACTACCATAGATTTAAATAAACAATATATCTTAGCGGACCGAGAAGATGCACCCATTTTGCCTTTAAAAATGGGGGCATGGGACATGAACTATTTAGATAAACGAAAACCATGGGTTGCCTTAGTATGGTCAGCTCTATTCCCCGGTCTCGGACATTTGTACCTTCATAATGTCATATCTGGATTTTTTATTTTTCTTTATACAGTAGGAATTTGTTATTTTGGACATATTCTGCATGCCATACACCTTTCCATGTTGGGGAATTTTAATCAGGCTAAAGACATTCTTGATATGCAATGGACATTATACTTCCCATCGATCTACCTTTTTGTCATTTATGATTCTTATGTGTCGGCAGTTGAGCACAACAAACTATTTGAAAAAGAAATGTCCTTATACTTACGAAATAAATACCAAAATAAGAATTTTAAACCTCCCATATAAAAGGAGTGTGAATATTTTGTTTGTCATTGCTACCTTTGAAAATTCAATCTCTATTGAATTAATTATAACTGAACTGGAACTTTATGAAGTTCCAAATGATCAGATCTTAGCAGTTCCACTTGATAAGAAAAGGGAACATCGACAACTGTTTGATTCGATTCATAAAGCAGATGGACTCAGTTTGTTTGATGGTGCCGCCATATTGGGCACATGTATGATGCTATTAGGAGCAATATATGGCTATATCTTAGAATGGGGTCCCATTATTTGGGGCATTATCGGTGCAGTTAGTGGCTTGCTTATAGGCTTTTTAATAAAAATGTTATTAATTAAAAGAAATAAAAGAGGAGCAAAATCTTTATCATCTGAAATTGTATTAATGATACGATGTGAAAATCATCAATGGCATATGATTGAAAACATTTTATGGAAAAATGGAGCACTCGGACTGTCGAGAATAAGACATCTGTAATGGTACCTATAATAAGAGATCTGCCAAAATGACAGACCTCTTAAAATACTTTATTATGCATTTTTAGTTCCTTTTAATTTTTCCATAAAAAGCACAACGCCTACCGTTAAGACAACGCATAATACGAGCTTAAATAAAGCCATGATTGGGGAAAACAAAACGGCCATCCCAATCAAGAGTGCTATAAGGCCGTATAATGGTTTTTTCATTGCGAACTGACCAAGAACGCCCCCAAAGATAGCTGGAAGGATAAACTGAAGAGCGTCTTGAACGGATTGCGGGATAATAGAAAGAAGGAATGTTCCTCCTAAAACAGATACAATGACCACGATAATATTGGTTAATGAAGCGGTCGCGATCCCTAAAGTACCAGCGAGTTCTGCCTTCTTCGTTCCAGGCTCAGCACCTACAGACTCTTGAGCAGCTGCTGCACATGGAAGACACATATTGGCAATATTTCCTGTAAGAAATGCAATATACGTACCGGATTTCCCTAAAATTGGGTAGTAGGTGATCGGTTCTAAAAACCACATAACTCCTACAAAGGCAGCGTAACCGACTAAACCTCCAAGAATAGCTGACCACCCCGGATGATACCCTAGTATAAAGGAAAAATATAATGGGGGAACAAACGACACGGCAATAAGTGTCCATAAAGTTAGCCGTCCCCAAAAATCGGACTGTTTATGAAAAGTTTCCATCCCCATTGTGTCAGAACTAAAATCAACACTACTTGTCACTTCAACTTCTACTGACCTTGTAACCGCCATTTGTTACATCCCTCCTATTATTAAATAAGCGTCGATAGATAACCAATCGTCAAACCGACCACAAGTGAAATACCCAATGCCCATTCAGAAAGCCAGCGAATATTCATTTTCTTCGCTAACGTTAAGATCATCATCATCATGACCGCCGAGATAATAACTGTTAATGTTTCACTAAAACCATTTGCCATTTGTTGACTGGCAAGATAACCAAAGGCTCCAAGCATGGCTGCAGTAGAAACAATTGTTATCATGGTCGCATTCTTCTTCTCAATCTTTTTCTGTGCTTTCCCTAGGGACTTTGTAAATAAAGCTGTAAAAATTAGCCAACCCGTTCCCCCTAGGCACATCGTCCAAACAGCATTAGTAAATGCAACTAGGCCAAATTCAGATGAGTTTAACTCCACACCATAGGCGTTCGCTCCAATCCCTGCAGCCGTTAATTCAGTTGCCGCTGACCCAATGATTCCGATACGCGCCAAAGTCATCGGACCACCGAGGACTGCAATAAGCGAAATAATAACGACAACAATTCCAAATGAAGGACCAAGACTGCTTATAAATCCGGTCCTTATCGCTCTTTTCGTTTCAAGCGAGGTCATTCCAATACTTGGTGCTGTTTTTGAAGTTATACGCATAAAGATCAGTGCTTGGAAAATGACAATGAAAGCAAATACACTAGCTATAATCCATACCGGGGTACTGTTTGCTAAAGTTAATACCTCTTCCATTTTATGACCTCCTTAATAGTAGACTACTTTTTTGCCATCTAGTTTCTTTTTTAACTTCAAGGTAATAGGAGCTATCCTTTTACCTTGAAGTTTTAAAATAGAGTAATTGCCTTTTCTCAATATTTGTTAAGCTTTACTTTGCTGAGGTTTGAACTAGCTCTGTTTGGCTACTTTCCCTTTCTGTTAAATAATCAAATACAGCAGAGATAAACAGCTTACCGATATCAATCATCGAGCGCTCATCAACATTAAATTTCGGGTGATGATGCGGGTATTTCTCAATTAATTCTGAAGCACCGCCAACGTAAACAAAGGTGCCTGGTTTTTCTTGTAAATAATACGCGAAATCCTCCATTCCCATTTGTGGTGGTAAGGCATGAACATTTTCTTCACCAAATAGATGTTTGGCCAACCCTTCCAACCGTTTTGTCTCAGCTGGATCATTTTTAACAGCTGGATAGCCTCTTACATATCGAAACGCAGCGGTTGCGCCCAACCCTTTACAAGTTGATTCGACAATATCGCCAATCAATTGCTCAATCATATCACGGACATCTTCATCGAATGTTCGAACCGTTCCTGTAATCTTCGCCTTATCTGGAATTACGTTAAATCCTGAACCCGCGTTGAAAGCAGCAATAGAGACAACAGCTGGTTTCACAGGGTCTACTTTTCTACTTACTACTTGCTGTAAATTTACGATCAACTGGCTCCCAACAGTTATTGGGTCCACCGTTAAATGAGGAGTTGCCGCATGTCCCCCTCGACCGAAAATTTCAATTTCAATCGTATCTCCAGCAGCCATCGCATCTCCTTCTTTGACCCCGATAAGTCCCAGAGGTTGAATGGATGAAACGTGAGCACCGTACACCACATCTACACCATCAAGGCAGCCATCCTCAATCATTGCCTTCGCTCCCCCTGGAATGACTTCCTCTGCAAACTGATGGAGGAAAACGATATTCCCTGGGATTAGGTCTTTGTTTTCACTTAACACGGTAGCGACCCCTAGTAATGCTGCCGTATGTATATCATGGCCACAGGCGTGCATGACTCCAGGAACACGTGATTTATACTCAATATCCGTCTCCTCTTGGATGGGGAGAGCATCAAAATCCGCACGAAGCGCAACGGTTTTTCCTGGCTTTCCTCCCCTTAATAACCCAACAACTCCAATTCCTCCAACTTCAGTTCTTACTTCAATTCCTAATTTGGTCAGGAACTCTGCAACCTTTTTAGGTGTGTTGACTTCATGATGAGAAAGCTCAGGATACATATGAAGATCTCGGCGAAAACCCACCATTTCTGGATATAATTCTTGTAATCTGTCAAAAAGCTTATCTAACATATGAATGCACCTTCCCTTTATCAAAAATTTATTTAAACCAATAACATTCTTTAAACTGAATATTATTAGTTATCAGAAAATAAAAGAGACCATTTTTCTATTCAATAATACCTAAGATAGTTCTACATCCTGTCTTAAAGCCAGTGTAGGACGCATTTTCCCGTATCCCGTTGCTTGTTCATAAGCAGCCCCAATTCTCAATACTTCATAATCCCCTCTAGGTGGGCCGACAATTTGAATCCCAAGAGGAAGTCCCTCTTTTGTAAAACCACTCGGAACGGACAAAGAAGGATTCCCGGTAGCAGAAATATAATAACAAGACCGCATCCAATCAATATAGTTTTCCATTTGGACGCCATCAATACTATCTGGGTACTCAATGTCTGCATCAAAGGCTGGAACTTGGCTGACCGGTAATAATAACGCATCGTATTTTTCAAAGAAAGCACGCATGTGATTGTAAAGTTGGAAGCGAAAGTTTTCGGCGCGCCCCATCTTCATGGCGTTCAAGTTTCGTCCTTTTTCCACATTCCAAATGAAACTTGGTTTCATCATTTCTTTGAAGCGATCAAAAAGATCTGAATAGGTAAGCTCAAATTCATAAGCACGTAAGACTTGGAAAACTTCTTCAGCATTCCCTAAATCTGGACATGCTTCTTCAACATAACAACCCATTTCTTCAAAAATACGAACTTGTTGTTCAAGGTTTCTTCTCACTTCAGATTCAACAGGGAGAATACCACCTAAATCGGCTGACCAAGCAATTCGTAATCCTTTCAAATCACGATTAAAGTTGGTTGAAAATACGCTTCCCGGTTCCTCAATGGATAGAGGTGAACGATGATCCGGTCCAGCAATAACTGACAGCATAAAAGCAGCATCATCTACGTCTCTTGCCATAGGGCCTTGTACTCCTAACGGCGAGTATAACGCTGCCTTAGGATATGGAATCCTCCCAGGCGAGGTTCGAAGGCCTACAACATTATTAAAACAAGCCGGATATCTCAAGGATCCTCCCATATCGCTTCCATCTGCTAACGGAATCATTCCGCATGCTACGGCTACGGCTGCGCCACCACTGCTGCCTCCCGCTGTTTTTTTAGGATTGTAGGGATTTCGCGTGACACCAAAGACTTTATTGAAAGTATGTGAGCCAGCAGCAAATTCGGGGACATTTGTCTTTCCAATCACTATAGCTCCGGCTGCACGTAATCGTTCAACAATAAGATCATCTGAGGAAGCCATGTTCTCACGGAAAATAGGAGATCCATATGTAGTGAAAAACCCTGTTGCATTGTGGGTATCTTTAATGGCAATAGGTAGACCGTGTAGGGGACCAACATCTTTTCCCGAAGCAAGCCTTTCATCTGCAATTATAGCTGAATGCAACGCTCGCTCTTCATCCAGGGAAACAATGGCATTGACTGTGGGGTTTATCTGTTTAATTTGTTCCAAATGAGCTTCAACCACTTCTCGAGCAGAGAGCTTTCGCTCACGAATCTTACTGGCTAGACTTCGTGCACTTTCAAAACAAATCTCCTTTGTCACATGAACAGCCCCTTTCTTTTATTAAACTCAAACTTGGTTTGAGTATGTCGATTGTCGACAGTTTATTTGACTAATCAACTTAATTATATGAGTCTTTCTCACTGTCTAGAGATCAAGCGAATTTACTTTGAATAACATTCAGCTTTCCATTAAGTTGTTATTAGACTAGCAGATAAATTTTTTACCATCTACATAGTTGTAAGATTAAATTACATATTTTTCTTCACTAGTGTTGCATAAATAGTGTCATAATTTTCAGTTTACTCACCTTCCCTGTTTAGAGGCAAAAAAGTAAATACCCAATCAAAGGTGGCCCTATCCATTTGGAAATTTATTTACAATTAGACTTTTGCAACGACGACAATTTGCATATTTAAGGGATGGCTTTTCCTTCAATCTTTCGAAGCCAAACATTCGCTGGTTTCCACAATGCAGCCCTTAGATAACGGCTAATCTGTAAGGTTTTTCGCTTGCTTCTGGTCTCGATTTGTACGAGAACATGTAGGCAAAAAACAATTAGTGCGATAAATACTTGATTTTGAATCGCCCATTCGCTTTGACCGTAGAACTTTTTGATGCTGAGATGTTGTTTGATCCATTTAAAAAACAGCTCAATGGCCCACCGTGATTTATACATTTCTGAAATTTCTTCGGCGCTTAAATCAAAACGATTTGTAATTAAATGAAGTTCATTTCCTTTTGAGTCAATCACTTTTAGAAGCCGAAAGTAATTTTCAGCACGGTTTTGAGTCGTACCTATCAACACCATTTGGTCTGATAAAACAGCTGTATCCTTGGGTAGCTTAAAATCGTATACGTTCCGTATGACTGCATTTTTGCGTAGCCGTGAAAGAAAGAAGTAGCTATCATCAGTCATGCGATCAAAGCGCTCGTAGTCTAGATAACCACGGTCAAACACATACATGCATTCCTTGTCATCCACCATGATTTCAAGCTGACCACGGTCATGTTCTTTTGCCGTTGTCATAACGGCCTTTTCAGGATAGGATATACCCTTTTCCATAAACACAAGGCGCAAATGTAACTTTACACCTGCTTTTGTTTTGCGGAATTTAGCCCATTTATGATTGGTCAAATTAAGTGGCAATGTGCTTGAATCAATGATTTTTAACGGCATCACGAGTTTCGTGTAATGCGTTTTGGCATGAATTTGTGACACTAAATCAAGGAAAAGCCTTTGAAATAGATCAGGGTTTATGCCGTTTAACCGCCGTGACAACTGAGAAATACTAATAGAATCAAGGTCTATCCCTTTTTGAAGCTGGTCATCGAAAAGACAATCACCCAGCGCATGCAGACTTTCAATTTCTTGTAGCTGCGCAAAAAGTAGTAATTTTAGAAATGACTCTGTCGTTAATTTTTTCGTATAGTAATCTAATTTCATCGTTTTCACGTTTTCTTCAAATAATTGAAGATTTATAGGTGAAAACCATTGTCCAAATGAAGTTTTTCGTGTAATCTGGTCCATGTGATGGTCCTTTTTTAGTGGATTTGGACGGGTTACCACCTGACTAATCCATTATAAAGGACTTTTTCTTTGCACAAAATAATAATATTGAACCACTAGTGTTGCATAAATAATTTCGTAATTTTCAGTTTAATTATATTCTCTATTTAGAGCCAAAAAAGTAAATACCCAACAAAGGTGGCTCCATCCATTTGGAAATTTATTTACAATTAGACCTGTGTGACGACGACAACTTTCTTATCAAGGAATGGCTTTTCCTTCAATTTTTCGGAGCCAAATATGGGCTGGTTTCCAAAGGGCAGCCCGTAGATAACGGCTAATTTTTAAGGTTTTTCGCTTACTATTTGTCTCAAGTTGAACAAGAACATGTAGGCAAAAAACGATAAGTGCGATAAACACTTGATTTTGAATGGCCCATTCGCTTTGTCCGTAGAACTTTTTGATGCTAAGGTGCTGTTTGATCCATTTAAAAAACAACTCAATGGCCCACCTTGATTTATACATCTCTGAAATTTCTTCAGCGTTCAAATCAAAGCGATTGGTGATTAAATGGAGTTCATTTCCTTTGGAATCAAGCACTTTTAGAAGGCGAAAGTAATTTTCAGCACGGTTTTGGGTTGTACCAATCAGGACCATTTGATCTGATAAAACAGCGGAATCCTCGGGTAGTTTAAAATCATAAACCTCCCGTATAACGGCGTTTTTTCTTAGCCTTGATAGAAAAAAGTAACCGCCATCTGTCATGCGATCAAAGCGCTCGTAGTCTAGATAGCCACGGTCAAACACATACATGCATTCCTTGTCATCGACCATGATTTCAAGTTGACCACGATCATGTTCGTTTGCCGTTGTTATGACTGCTTTTTCTGGATAGGACGCACCTTTTTCCATAAACACAAGGCGTAGATGCAACTTCACACCGGCTTTTGTCTTACGGAACTTTGCCCATTTATGATTGGTCAAATTAAGTGGCAATGTGCTTGAATCAATGATTTTTAACGGCATGACCAGTTTCGTATAGTGTGTCTTGGCATGAATTTGTACGACCAAATCAAGGAAAAGCCTTTGAAATAGATCTGGGTTCATGCCATTTAATCGCCGTGACAGCTGAGAAATACTGATCGAATCAAGGTCAATCCCTTTTTGAAGTTGGTCATCGAATAGACAATCACCTAGCGCATGCAGGCTTTCGATTTCTTCTAGCTGGGCAAAAAGTAGTAATTTTAGGAAAGACTCTGTCGTTAATTTTTTCGTATAGTAATCTAATTTCATCGTTTTCACCTGTTCTTCAAATAATTGAATATTAATTGGTGAAAACCATTGTCCAAATGAAGTTTTTCGTGTAATCTTGTCCATGAGATGTGTCCTTTTTAGTGGATTTGGACGGGTTACCACCTGACTTATCCATTATAAAGGACTTTTTCTTTGCACAATATAATAAAGTTGAACATTTTGAGTATTTTTAATAGTGAAATTAAATTAATGCAACACTAGTGATTTTTCTTTAATTCCATCTTTTCTAATCCATATCTTGTTAGGTTATATTTCATGGCTACCCTAATTAATTAAACATCAATCGTACGGCGACAACAATCAAGCAAGTAGATAAAACACCTAGTATTGTTTTTTCTGGAACTTTGGCTGCTATTTTTGCTCCAAAGTGTCCCCCTACTACTGAACCAAGTGCTAGAAATAGAACTTTCTCCCATAAAATATGGTCAAACATCATATGAGAAATGGATCCGATCACTGCTGTAATCAAAATAAAAAATGAGGAGGTTGCAGTCGCGATATGCACAGGAAAGGTCAGTAATAATACCATCGTTGGAACCAATGACCGATCCCCCACCAATACCAAATAAACTCGATAAGAATCCAACCAGGATGGCAATAAAGGTACCCACCTTTAGATTAAAAGAATATGAATATTCCTTACCTGTTGAGTCTACTATTGTTCTATTCGTTGTCGGCATGAGGGATATTCCCTTACTAGGCTTCACAATTAAGCTGATGGCCATCAATAACATGAATAATCCAAAAGATATAAAGAATGCCTTACTTGTAATAAAATCGGCTATCCAAGCTCCAAGTATAGAACCCGGTACCATAGCAAATGCAAATAAGCCACCACTTTTATAATCGATTCTTTTTTGCTTAGCAAATACAAACGTACTCGTGAGGGAGATAAACACTAAAACAGCCATGGATGTTCCAATAATGTCCGCAACGGGATAACTATATAAAAGCGCTAAACTAGGGACAATAATAAAACCACCACCAAGCCCAACCAGTGAACCAAACATAGCTGCAATCATACCAATTGACAGCAATACAATATTCTCCATTCTACTCTCCTAATTTTTTGTTGTAATTAATTGATTAGCTCTCAATATGTTCTTTGTAAACCTGAACATTTCTTTCGACTCTGTCAAATACACTTCGGTTATGAGAATCAAGTAACTTTTTCGCTTCATCAATATTTTTCTCATATAAATATTCAACTAATTGTTCATGTTCACTAATCGATTTTCTAACATCTTCCTCTTTCATAAATGCTACATTTTGAATAGATAACAAGATATTCCCTAAACGATCGTAATTCGATTTAATTACTTCACTTTCACTTGCTAATATCAATTGCTGATGAAATTGGTAATTTAGTTCCGCATACTCATAACTTTGTTTATTAATTTCCTTTGTTTTATTGATAATATCCTCCATAGTTTGGAGATAGTTTTCATTATTTTTATTCCTTAATTTTTCAAGAGCCATATTTTCTAGGAAACATCTAATCTCGATCAAATCCTTTGTTTCCTCAGAAGAAAACCCCCGTACTACGGTTCCTTTCCTAGGAATTCTTTTTACAATTCCTTCAACCGTTAACAAATAGAACGCTTCACGAACTGGTGCCCTGCTGGTACCAAATGCTTCAGCATATTGGGCTTCTACCAATTTTTCACCTGGAAGCAATTTTCCTAAAAGAATATCTCTCATAATTGTTTCTTTAATCAAGTTTGATAATGCGTTATTATTGAATAACTCATTGTTCATTCTTACACCTCCCCTGAGATACATTTCTCTCTTGTCGACTGTCGACCATACAGAAATACTTGTTGTACAAAATATTAATCTAACAATTAACAAAATTCATTATTCATGTAAGGTCACTTAACATCATATTTACCATTACACAAATAAAAAAACCAAAGTCCAAAAAGAGCACCCTAAGAAATGGTGCTCCATGAACTATTACAACCGATACTCAAACCAATCAAAATACGCAGGGTTTTTAGAAGCACATCCATTTCCTGTGGCATAAAGTCCTAAGAAAACCCCTGTAAATCCACCTGTTACTTCCGTTGATATAAGACAGCATTCTCCAGTACCTATGGTAATCGACTCCCTACCCCGTGATTGATAAGTGAATGTAAAGTTTTTGGCATCTGCCTGAACCGACAGAATAATAGAATCTTGTTCATACTCATTCTCCGACTCTACTTTCCAAAGGGAACCAATCCTACGTCTGACAAAGACCTTTTTCACCCCATTACGGATTCCCACCGCGATCTCATAATGAAATCGCTCATTCATGAAGACGGTCAGTCCAGCCTCTTCCCCTTCCTCGGTTGGTGAAAACTCAAAAAGTGTGGAGATGTTACAATCAAAGTGCTGTTGTCTTTTGCCAACAAAAGTATTCTGTTCCTCCTTCAGCAATCGTTAAATAGTAGGTTCTGTTAATATTGTAAAGGTAAGGTCCTTCAGGATGAGCACCGCCCGTTCCTTCCCAAATCAATCGTATAAGCGGAAATTTTTCGGTTAAGCTCCCGAATAGAGCTTGGTTCGGGGTATATAAGCGGAGTTTAACCGATTAAGCAAAGCAAAGTTACCCATTTTCTGGATTTTCGAGTCAATAGTCGGATTCTCTCCGGCTATTTTAGCTATTTTCAGTACAATTTCAAGATTAAGAGAAATTTTTCCGCTTATTTATCAAACTCAGTTAGTGCTTATGAACTTGTATCACTTTCGGGTGCTTTAATAATAAAGGAAATAGACATATTTGCATCTCCAATCCTTTTTAACTTTGTGTATGTACTTCCTTTTACAGTTTTACACCTCAAAAATAAACACGTTATCTTAAGATAAGGAGAGTTTTTTATGGTGCAGAAATGGACATGAAGGATAACATCTTTAGTAGTTTGAGAGATGTTCTATTTACTTGGATAAACGGATCTGTTTCAAAGAATTTTCAAAATTCTTTTTGACAACCTGAATTTAACATGCTAATATGATTAACAAATTCAAACATGTAAATATCAATATACAATATACTCTTATTCAGAGAGGTGGAGGGACAGGCCCTATGAAGCCCGGCAACCATTTAACAGATTTGTTAAAAAGGTGCTAATTCCTGCAAAGCATATAGCTTTGATAAATAAGAGAGGATAAGGACCTCTCTATTTTTTAATAGAGAGGTCTTTTGTTTATAAGATAAGCCATATTTATATTTTTCTATTAAAACTTAATACAAAATGCAACAGATGCTTTGTATGTCATGTACTTAGCTTAAAAGGGAAGCCCGGTGAAAATCCGGCACGGTCCCGCCACTGTAATGGGGAGCGACTTATCAATGAACCACTGTTTCATATTTATGAAATGGGAAGGGATAAGAAGCTGTGAACCAGAGTCAGGAGACCTGTCTGTTGTATGCACTTGTACTCTACGGATGTATAGAGAGGAGTGAGGAATACGTGTTGAGAAAACCAGACTGTCTCAACTCTAGTTAACTATGCGTATGAATCTCTCTTTTCTCATTGAAAAGGGAGATTTTTTGTTGAAGACGAAAATACAATCAAACAAGGAGTGTAAAATAACGATGGTAAAAAGCTCAAATTTAGGTTATCCAAGAATTGGTGAAAACCGAGAATGGAAAAAAACGCTCGAACAGTTTTGGACAGGCAAACTAGAAAAAGAGACATTCTTACAACAGATGGAGGAAATCCGCCTTTCCTCTCTTCAGAAACAAAAGGAACAAGGAATTGACTTCATCCCTGTTGGTGACTTCAGTTTGTATGATCATGTTCTCGATACAGCTACCATGTTCGGTCTTGTACCGAAACGATATGAATACACGGGAGGTAAAGTATCACTTGAAACATATTTTGATATCGCACGAGGTACGAAAGGTGCGGTTGCATCTGAAATGACTAAATGGTTTAACACAAACTATCACTATATTGTTCCAGAACTTTACGAGGCAGTCCCTTCCCTTGTGGAGAACCGTCCCCTTCAATTTTATAAAGAGGCGAAACAAAAACTGGATATTCTCGGAAAACCAGTGATTTTAGGACCCATTACCTTTGTAAAACTATCAAAGGGCTATAAAGACAATGACTTAAAAACAGTAGTTGATCAATTTGTCCCACTTTACGCTACTATTTTAACTGAATTACAAGAAGAAGGTGTCGAATGGGTACAAATCGATGAGCCAATCCTAGCTACAACGATTTCAGAAGAAGACATGGCTCTATTTCACGATGTTTATAAACAGTTGAATGATGCAGCTCCGAACATTAAGGTGATTTTACAAACTTATTTTGAAAGCATTGACCATTATGAAGAGGTCATCTCCCTTCCTGTTCAAGGAATTGGACTTGACTTTGTACATGATAACAATCAAAACCTCGCTGCTTTGAAAAAGTTTGGCTTCCCACAAGATAAAGTGCTAGCTGCCGGAATCATTGATGGGCGTAACATATGGCGTGCGAATCTAGATGATAAGTATTCCCTTCTTTCAGAAATTGCGGAAGTTGTCTCAAAAGACCGTCTGATCCTACAGCCTTCATCCAGCTTGTTACATGTACCTGTAACCGTTAAGAATGAAGAAACACTTGAGGAAGTGTTAAAAGAGGCATTATCGTTTGCTGATGAAAAATTACAGGAGATTGTTCTACTGACCAAAGGCTTACAAGGTGGGAAAGAAACCATACAGAAAGAAATTTCAGCAAGTAAAAAAGCGATTCAAGCACTAAATCATTCAGCCTCTCGTAACAACACACAAGTTCAAGAAGACATTCAAAACTTGCGTACGTTTAGAGCTGAACGGGAGACAACATCTGAGGTTCGTCAACAGATTCAAGATGAGACTTTTCAATTGCCCCTTCTTCCAACGACCACAATTGGAAGCTTCCCACAAACACAAGAAGTGAGGAAACAGCGTTTAAAATGGCGTAAAGGCGAGTTAACTGATGCGGATTATCAAGAATATATAAAAGCGGAAATGAAAAAATGGATTGACATTCAGGAAGAACTGGGTCTAGATGTGTTCGTGCATGGCGAATTTGAACGGACAGATATGGTTGAATATTTTGGTGAAAAATTGGCCGGTTTTCAATTTACCAAATTCGGCTGGGTCCAGTCATATGGTTCCCGTTGTGTCAAGCCACCTCTTATTTATGGGGATGTATCCTTTCAAGAACCGATGACTGTCAAAGAAACGGTATATGCCCAGTCGTTAACAACCAAGCCTGTAAAAGGAATGTTGACAGGTCCTATTACCATTTTAAACTGGTCGTTTGTACGAGATGATATTTCACGCTATGAGGTTGCTAATCAAATTGCCCTGGCGCTTCGAAAAGAAGTGGAAGTTCTTGAGGAAAATGGAATCCGTATGATTCAAGTGGATGAACCAGCCATTCGTGAGGGGCTACCACTAAAACAGGAGAAAAAGGAAAGTTACTTAGATGCTGCGGTTTATGCTTTTAAACTTGCCACAACATCCGTACAAAATGAAACACAAATTCACACACATATGTGTTATTCAGATTTCAAAAATATCATCGATGCCATTACAGCGCTTGATGCGGATGTTATTTCAATCGAAACATCTAGAAGTCATGGTGAATTGATTCACGCCTTCGAAGAACATACGTATGACAAAGGCATCGGTCTCGGTGTCTATGATATTCATAGTCCACGTGTACCAAAGCTTGAAGAACTGACAAGAAACATTGATCGTGCCCTTCAAGTCCTTAACCCAAAGCTGTTCTGGATCAATCCTGACTGCGGGTTAAAAACAAGAGGGATGGATGAGACCATTGCTTCACTGAAGGTAATGGTAGAAGCAGCCAAACAAACGAGAGAAAGATTGCTCGTGATAAAAGGATCATAATTTAGATACGGTATAAAAGAAAAGAAAGAGCCTATTTTGAAGAATGATTGTTCAGAATAGGCTCTTTCCCTATATAGAAAGAAGAGACGGCATTTGGGATTTTTTCAAAACAACAAACTTTACGAAAACAGCCTTTTATAAAACCTCACTTACTTGTGATACCGTTCACCGCCTCGGACAAAAATGAGGTTCTCTTGGATTTATGAGTTCTCGAGTAACCAGCAAAAGTGAAATAAGCGGAGATTTTTCCGTTAAATGCAGAATCGAGCTCGTTTCGGGTTAAATAAGGGGAAGTTTTCCGCTTATGCAAAGAAAAATCCCCCATTTTCTATTTTTTCGAGCCAATAGCCGGAATCTATCCGTCTATTTATGCCTTTTTTAGTACAAGTTACTAATTAAGCGGAATTTCTCCGTCTATTTTTCCGCTCGGGTGCTTAACCTGATCCCCCAACAGATAAGTGCATACGATTCTTGTGTCTTTTAATAAGAAAGCACCTGAATGGAAACATACTAGGAATAAAAACAGGCTCTTTCCCTTAAGCCATATATAATACAACCTCTTGTTTCTTCAAGGAAGCCTGTACATCAATAATCCGCTGATTACTGCTTCCCCGAAAACGTTTCTTCGGTATCATTTTCTCGATTAAAAACTTACCATCCACTAATACGTCTACTTCCTGTAGAAATTGTTGTACATCCGCATTCCTTTCAGCCCAACGTAAAAGTTCTTCAAATGTAAAGCCTGTATACGACCAAATATTTAATCCCGTTGCTTTTACACGTTTCACTAACGAAAAGAGCTCTTGGCAATAAAGAAAAGGTTCTCCACCGGATAAGGTTAATCCATCTAAAAAAGGATTCTCCATCATTTGGTTGTAAATATCATCTTCCACATAAGGTTCACCATAGTCTTTATCCCAGGATTCTTGATTATGACATCCAAGGCAATGATGCGGGCACCCTGATACAAAGAGAACCGCTCTCCACCCTACACCATTCGAGATAGAATCAGAATAGAAACCTCCGATTTTCAATTTCGTCCCCCCTGCCTTTTATGAATGAATCACTCGATCTAGTAATTCCGCTTTTTTACCATCATTCCACTTGCCTGTTGTACCAACCAGGTATCCAGTAATACGTTGGATAACATCCAACCGATCGCCATGACAGTATTCACATATGGTTGCATCGGCATCGCTTGTTTCGTGTCCACAATCTATGCATCGACAGATCGTATGATTTAAGCTGAAATAGCCGATATCTAATTGATGGGCCATGAGCACCATTTTTTCGATCGCCTGCCAGTTTTCTAATGCTTTTCCATCTAATTCAATATACGCAATATGTCCACCTAACGTTAAGGCATGGTACGGTGCTTCAATGGTCATTTTCTTAACCGCAGTCAAGTGATGCCAGACTGGGACATGGTTTGAATTGGTATAGTATTCTCGAGTATTAATTCCTTCTACTTCACCAAAACGTTCTCGATCATGTTTTGGAAATTTTTTGCATAACGACTCGGCGGGTGTAGCAAGTAAGCTATAGTTAAGTTGATATCGTTCTTTTAGTTCCGTACATTTATCTCGCATAAAAGTGACGATTTCCAACCCTTTTGTTTGTGCTTCATCCGATTCTCCGTGATGTTTCCCCACTAAAACGAGTAAACATTCTGCTAATCCAATAAATCCAATTGCTAAAGTAGATTGATTGATTACCTTTTCAATAGAGTCTTCTGGTTTTAATTCACTTCCACCCCGCCATAAATATTTCATGACCGTTTGGAACTGTTTCGCGAAAGCTTGTTTTTGGAAATCAAAGCGGATTTTTAATTGTTCACCCACTTCTTCTAGTAAATACTCAAGTTTTTCATAAAAACGGCTCCATTTCTCACCTTCAGAAATTCTTTCTTTTTTTCCTTCTTCCCATGTCTCTAATGCGATTCGCACTAGATTAATAGAAGTAAAGGAAGCATTCCCCCGACCAACGGAAGTTTTTTCTCCATGAATATTTTCAAATACACGAGTCCGACAACCCATGGTAGCTGCTTCATACAGATAACGTGTTGGATCTCCGGCACTCCATTTTTCATGCTGATTAAAGGGCGCATCTAAATTGATAAAGTTTGGAAAGAAACGTTTTGCCGTTACGCGACAAGCTAATTGGAATAAATCATAATTAGGATCGCCCTCTTTCAAGTTGACACCGTCTTTCACTTTAAAAATTTGAATCGGAAAAATAGCTGTATGCCCATAACCAACGCCACGTTCTGTTGAAAGGAGTAGCTGCTCCATCACACATCGTCCCTCTGGAGAGGTATCTGTCCCGTAATTAATGGAAGAGAAAACAACTTGATTCCCGCCGCGCGAATGAATGCTGTTCATGTTATGTATAAACCCTTCCATCGCTTGATACACCGTATTTATGGTACGATTCAATGCATATTGAATGACTCTTTCCTCTCCGCTCAAACCATCCAAATCATTTTCCTTATAAACAGAAATAGGAACAGCCATTAATTTATCAAAATCACTTCCCGTAAATTCACAAGCCTTCTTTAATTCTTTTTCATACGTTACTTTAACAAATGGAGCCATATAGAAATCAAATGCTGGAATGGCTTGTCCTCCGTGCATTTCATTTTGAGCAGTCTCAAGAGATATACACGCCATAATTGCCGCCCCATGAATCCCGTTGGGACGACGCAGTGCAGCATGATTCACCTCCATTCCCTTTTCGAGCAGTTGATCAAGCGGATGTTGTAAGCAAGTTAAGCTTCGAGTTGGATAATAATCCAGGTCATGGATATGGATCGCTCCCGTTCGATGCAAGAAATGATGTTCCGGTTTCAACAATTCGGCTGTCGTATAAGCTTTTGTTGTTTCACTTGCGAACTTCATCATCATACCCGAAGGTGTCTCCGCACTCATATTGGCATTTTCCTTCGTAATATCGTTTGATTCCGCACGAATAATCTGCTCCATCGTATCAAATGATTTTCCATTTCTAGCTTTCGTTCTTTCTTCACGGTATAAAATATAGGCAGTTGCTACGTCGATTCTTTCATTCTTCACTAGCTCCATTTCAACAAAGTCTTGAATTTCTTCTACTGAAATTTGCCTTTGTTGGATTTGTGTATGTAAAGCTTCCACTACCTTTTGAGCTAGGTTCGTTGTCATTCCTGGTTCTGTAGCTCGTTCAGCCTTTTCAACAGCCTGTATGATTTTTTCAGGACAAAACGGAACCATACATTTATCTCGTTTGATTACTTCTTGTAAGGTATTCATCATTAGCAAAATCATCACGTTCTTTCGTAATAGGATATGTAGGTGAAGAATGGTGGTTGATTACATTTTTAATAGGGAGGTTTTCTAGCAGCAGTTCAGATGGTTTAAGCATAAAGTTTCATCAAATCCCTCTTTTCGTCGTCATATAAAAAGGCTATCTCTTTAAAAGAGATAGCCTAAAATGGAAACGTTCAGAAATAAAAAAATGGTTACGTCTCCATTCCTCAATCCCCGAAGAAATGATTCATCTGTTTTATATAGGCAGGTCTCCTGGCTTGGCTTCATTCTCCGATTCCCTTCCCATGCAGTTGCATAGTGGCATTGAATCATCGTCAGCTTCACAGTTGCGGGGACAGCATCGGAATCACACCGAATTTCCCTATTAAACTACATATAGTAGTACCTGTATAAAACGAACACCATATATTGTTTTTAATAGAATCAAGTGTACCACCCTTGAAATGGAAAGTAAATCTATAAATAGGAAGTTCACGAAAATGTAAAATTTAGACTTCCTCAAGTAAACCCTGTTTCCCAATAAAAAAATAGACGAAGTTTTCACTCCGTCAAATAACATTGCCTTATTCAACTGGTGTCGTAACTTCATCCTTTACGATACTACCTCTCTTCGCTACAATTTCAAGTGATGTAGCTGCAATATAGACCATAACGGCAGCTACTATTGCATTAACGGGTGGTATACCAGGTAATAAGTTGGCTGCCACTATACCTACGGCCCATGCAACAATAGCATTTGCATTAACATTTTTAACTTCTGTTTGAAGATAGCCCGTTTTTCTTCTTAATAAGAAGTAATCCACTAAGATAATCGCACCGATGGAAGGAATGGTCGATCCTAAAATAGTTAACCAGCTAATGAAGTTATTATAGACAATCATGGAAAGCACTGTACCTAGCATTCCATTAAATAAAACGATTTTATTCTTTGGTAATTTGGTAATGTGAGAAAAGCCCAAGCCCGATGTATAGAGTGAATTATCATTGGTGGACCAAATGTTTAGACCTAAAACGATAATGGCTGGAATAATTAATCCTTGAGAAACCATAACATCAGAAATATCTGCATAACCGATGGCTAATGTTCCAACCATACCGAAAGTAAACATTAATGAGTTACCAATAAAATAAGCAATAAAGGTAGTTAGGAAGCCGTCCCTTTTGTTTTTTGAAAATCTCGTAAAATCCGCCGTTAACGTGGCTCCTCCGATAAATGACCCAATACAAATGGATAAAGCTAACGTATAAGAAATACTCTCGGTGGGTTCTAGTTGCATTAAAGCCGTAAAGCCACCCACATCTGCCGTCGCTTTGAACACCGAAAAGCTTCCTAAAATAGCAATGGCAGGGACAGCCACGATACTAAGCGCGGTTAATGCCTTCATCCCCCAATAAGCGGTTGAGGTCATTAAAATACCAGATACAATGATGAGTAAGGGCAAGCTAATTCCCGTTGCCTTGTTCACCATTAAGGCAAATGTGGCCACACCCACACCAAACCATCCCACTTGAATCGCACTTAACAAAAAGGAAGTAAGATACGAGCCTTTCTTACCAAACGAATAACTGGTTAATAAATGAGTAGTTAGTCCTGACTTGGCTCCTATTAGTCCAAGAAACGCGGCATAAATACCTAGAATTAAATTACCGATCAAAACAATGACAATAAATTCCTTCATGCCCATCCCTTGACCCAACGTTCCTCCAGCTACCATGCTAGAAGAGAAGAAAGTAAAACCTAGCATGACAAAAAACATGGATAGAAAGCCTCTACGGTGCCCCTGTGGAATTGGCTCTAATGCAAAATCTTTATCCATATGCTCCATAATTAAAACCCCCTAAGGTATTTATAAGATTAGATTTTTGGTATCAACATTCACGTTTTTTGAATTCCACCAGAGCATCTTAGCGAGACGCTCGGTGTCATTTCTCACAGAAGTGTTAGTATCACATTATTTTGTAAAAGTGGGGATATTCACTTTTACTTCCGCCGGGATCGTTTCAACAAGAACTTCCCCATTTCTGATGGAATATAAAATGGATGATTGACATCTAATGGCTTCATATTCAGAATCTGTATCCAGTACAACTAAGTTCGCTTGGTTTCCAACTGTCAAGCCATAACTTTCTTTCATATTTAAAGTCTTGGCTCCATTCACCGTAATGAGATTCAGGGCTGTAACTATATCGTTATAACCAGTCATCTGACACGCATGTAATCCTACTTCCACCACTCTTAATAAATCACCATTGCCTAGCGGGTACCACGGGTCCATAATGGAATCTAATCCAAAGCAAACATTTATATCGGATTGTAGAAGTTCTTTCACTCGTGTTAAGCCCCTACGTTTAGGATAGCTATCAAATCTTCCTTGTAAATGTAGATTCGCTTTTGGAAGGGAAACAAAATTGATGTTGGACTGTTTCAATAGTTTGAAAAGCTTATACGTATACGCATCATTATAAGAACCCATCGCAGTGGTATGGCTGGCTGTAACTAATTCTCCCATTCCTAACTTATACGCTTCTGCTGCCACCACTTCTAAAAACCTTGATTGCTCATCATCAATTTCATCACAATGGATGTCTACCATTTTCCCATATTTATAGGCTAGTTCGAACGATTTTTTGACCGATTGAACACCATCTTCTCTAGTAAACTCATAATGTGGAATACCGCCCACTACATCTGCCCCCATGATTAAAGCCTCTTCTAACAGCTCATCTCCTTTGGGATACGCATAAATTCCTTCTTGTGGAAAGGCGACAATTTGTACGTCCATCCAAGATTTCACTTCTTCTTTTACTTCTAATAAAGCTTGTAGACCAAGTAAGCTTGGATCCGTTGTATCGACATGGGTTCGAACATACTGAACACCATGTTTCATCTGCATTTTCAATGCCTTTAAAGCTCGATTTTTAATATCTTCCTTGGTTTCTTTTACAACCAACTTTCTTTCAGACCAACACTGAATCCCTTCAAATAAGGTACCCGATTGATTCCATCTAGGAGTTCCCGCCGTTAGGACATAATCTAAATGAATATGTGGTTCTATAAAAGGTGGTAAAACGATTTTTCCTGTTAAATCTATGACTTTATCATTAATTGATATGGGCTGATCAGCCGGAATGATTCTACTAATTTCTCCTTCCTTAATCTCAATACTCCATAATCCTTTCTGGCCATACAGCTTTGCATTTTTTAATATCATCCTCTAGTCATCTCCTTAAGATTTTTTTTTTCAAGTGGAAATAGAATATCTGTATTTGGGAAAGGAATATACTCAAATTCTAATTCTCCTTTTTGCCAATACTGTGCCAATTCATCTCCAGTAGTAAACCAAACATGTGGTTTTTCCTTCATATAAGATATTAATTTATCTAACAATGCAATTCTTGACGAACGGCCAATGAGCTGAGGATGCATCGTTAAGTTAAAGCATCGTCCCTCCTCATATAAACCATCGAATTCCGCTTGCCACAATCGAAAGACCTTATCAGGTTCTTCGATTTGAAACGGCATTGTCCAATCACCTGAGAAAGCAAACTGTTCCCAATCATCTAGCAGCCAAGTCCCTGGTATCTCTAGTAAATGGCTATTGTCCCCACCATCGATTAAATACGGTACATCATCAGCTTGCAGACTTGAATCATATACAAAACCATGTTTTTTTAGTAAATCAGGTGTTCTTGAGTGCATTTCCCATAAAGGCGCTCGATAGCCCATGGGTTTCTTTCCTGTATATTTGCGGAGAACCTCAATACCCTTAACCAACTCAGCCTCCTCTTCTTCAATAGACAACATATCCGATCTTTTATGTAGATATCCATGATGTCCAATGGCGTGATGTTGGTCAATAATTCTCTCGAGGACGGTAGGGTCAAGTTCTGCTGTTGCACCTGGAACAAAAAACGTCCCAGGAACGTTATGCTTTCTCAACACTTCTAAAACACGATTTAAACCAACTCTCCTGCCATAGGTTCCCATCGATAAGACCGAAGGCCGATTGATGTTGTGCTGATCAGCAAAATGTGCAGTTTCTGCATCTACATCAAAGGTGAGAAGTACCGCTATTTTCTTCCCATTGGGCCATTTAATAGAATCAACCATATTAAACTTCCTCCAATAAACATTCTTACTATACGCTTAATATAAGGGAACTTGATCGGTCGTGCTATTCAGTTGTAAGAAAACATAACATAATTTTTTATAAAAATTAAAACTAGTTTTTGTTATTTTTAAAATTAAGCTTATAAATTTGATAAAAAATCAAAATCACTTTATTTTCATCAAAAACCAGGGTCTTCGACTTAACAAGGTATGGTATAATTCATTACATAGATCATCGGAGATTATATAGAAAGAAGGTTGTTTTAATGAATAGTTTAGAAAGAGACGAGAATCCCCTCTTAAAAAGATATAAGCCCATTGCGGATATGATCGTAGCTACATTCGGGAGTTATTGTGAGGTCACGATACATGATTTAACTCATTTTCAATCATCGTTAATCTATTTGAATGGAAACGTAACGGGGAGAAAGACGGGAGCGCCTGTTACTGATGTTATGTTAAAAGAATTGCATACACATGGAGATCAAATAAAGGATATGCTTGGCTTTACGACACGAACGATTGACGGAAAAATCTTAAAAGCCTCCATCTCCTTCATAAGGAATGAAGAAGGCAAAGTGATCGGTTGTATCGGCATCAATTTTGATATCTCCGCTCTTATTTCAGCCAACCAAATGCTTCACAATTTAACCATGACCCCGGATATTGTTGGAATGAATCCGATACCTGAAATGTATCCGAAAGATATTGGGGAAATCTTTCATCATATTATTGAAGATACACTCCAAGAAATTGGCACTCCCATCGATCATATGAAAAGAGAAGATAAGCTTTCCTTTGTCAAACTATTAGATGACAAAGGGGTGTTTTTAATTAACGGAGCCATCGATCGGATAAGTGACACGTTAAAGGTATCAAAGCAAACGATATATAATTATCTTGAGGAAATTAGAATATGATCGTTTCAAAAAGGAAAAAGGGGACAAATAGAGTCACCCTTTTTTCATATTTGTCTCAACTAGTTAATCATCACACTTGTTTTCCGAAGAAAAGAGGAAACTTAAATTTTATATAATTTTTACTAGTAATCTCCATATATCCCTTGGTAATTTTTCTGTTTAATAGTAACCAGTCATATAAGGTCAAGCGTCCCGTATGATTCCCCCGTACGATAGTTTACATCTGTTTTGCCAACCACTCGTTCTACCCTTACTTTGTTACCCAAATAAATAAAGCATTACCCCTGAATGGAGGTAATGCTCTGATATTTTTTACATCATTTAATTTAGGGATGTTGCACTTTTCGTCTTTTGTCCTTTAAAAATAAGCTGATCCAATGCAAAAGTATTAGAACCTGTTAGAGCAAGAGATACGGCCATTACTAAAAATGCTAAATCTAATTCATATCCAGCCATTTGACCATTTCCTAAAAAACCTGCCGCTAATTTCACTTTTAAGATGGCTCCGAGCATAAGTACCGCAAAAAGAACGGAAACCCATCTTGTAAATAACCCAAGTACTAAGGCAAGTCCTCCCACAACTTCTATTAAAGCCACACCGTAAGCAAGAAACCCTGGAAGCCCTATGCTGCTAAACCATCCTACCGTATTTTCAATCCCACCTTGGAATTTAACGAATCCGTGAATAAAAAAGATGATTCCTAATACTACTCGTAAAATGACAGAACTTAATTCAAACTTGTTTTCCATTTTTCTTTTTCCTCCGTGGTTTAATTTTGTTTTGAGATTACTTTTTTGAATCTCCAAACTCTGATTAGAATTGGTTAATTATTTAAATCAGCTAGAATCCATTTCATCAAGTCTTGTTGGTTTTCTACTGAAATTGTATGTCCTTCTGAATAGGATTGAAAAGTAACTTGTGACCCTAGCCCTTGGAAAAACACATGACTGTCTACTCCCCATTCATACGGTAGTACGTTGTCAAATTTACCGTGAGAAATAAACAATGAAAGCTGATTAACAGGTTTCATGTTGTATTCTTCTTTAACGAATCCAGGAATATAACCGCTTAGGGCAACAATCCCCTTGATTCGGTTCCCCAATGTTAAGCCAAGCGTCATGGACAAAATCGCTCCTTGACTAAATCCAAGTAAATATATGCTATCTGGGTTGATTGGATAATTGTCAGTTGCATAATCAATGAAGGTAGTCAACTCACTGATTGCATGGTCAAATGCTTCTCTATGTGGTTTACCAAAGCCTTGAATGGTAAAGTATGCAAAACCTGGTGGTTGAGCTAAAGGACCACGAACGCTAAAAATGTAAAACGTATCTTCTAGTCCCTGAACAAGCGGCAGCATATTTTGTTCATTACTTCCCATACCATGCATCACAAAAATAGCAGGATAGGTTTTATTTGGCTCAATTTGAGATGGTTTACGAAGTTCATAAATCATTGGTGAATTCAATATACCTCATCCCTCCTTAAAATATTTACTCATATAGAAAACAATTCTCTATTAGAAAACACCTGAACAAAAAAATTGTTTCTTAATATGAATACTTGTTGTTTATAAGATAACAACCAAAGATATAGTATGTCAACAGTTTATTTGCTAATATATAATTATGTTTCATAATTGAAAACATTGGAGATGATTCGTCTGGATATTGGAGCCAAAATTCGAGCCATAAGAAACAGAAAAAATATCACCATTTCTCAGATGTGTGAAGGAACAGGTCTTTCTAAAGGATTTATTAGCAATGTAGAGAACAACAATACTTCACCTTCTATTAATACATTAAGTACCATTGCAACGTTTTTAGATGTCCCTCTACCCTATTTACTGTTAGAAAAGAAGCAGCATATGCGTGTGGTTCGGAAAGAGGAAAGAACCAATTCTTCTTTTAATCATTTAAAAATTGAGCACTTAGCATCCAAAGGCGGACTGAGAACGATGATCGTTGAATTCCCCCCAGGAACTTCCATTGGAGAACCTCATTCACACGAGGGAGAAGAGTGTCACTTAGTTTTGGAAGGAAAAATACTGGCTGAACAAGGAGAGGATTCATTTATTGTAGAAGAAGGTGATTCCTTTAGTTGGAATGCGAGTGTCCCCCACTACGTTAAAAACATTGGAGATAGTAAAGCCGTAGTATTTATTTCTATCTATTCGGAAACTGAATTGATAGATGTATTATGATTTTTAAAAGGGACGGTTCCCTCGCTCTTGTTAGAAGCAAAAGGAACCGTCCCTATTTTTCATGTTTTACTCCTTGGTGGAGACTCTATTAGCAAAAACCACCAATTACCTTTATAATATCCAAGTATAATACAGGCTCTGCTACTTTTTGTAATGACCTTAAAGTTAATGTCTTTTGTTGGGGAAAGGTATCATTTAGTTTTGTTGTTGGTACAATGTAAAATTCCCATTGGCTAGTATCCTGTGGATTAATAATAGTAGGATCCTTTTCTTTCATTAGACAAAAGACATAGATGTCTGCATTCCTTTTGGCATCTGGACTATATTTATTTGTTTCGTAGTCAAATTCCTTTTTATGCCCGATGCTAAAGCTGATCTTCGATGGTTTACCACTATACCAAGCCTGAATGTAAGCAGCTGATTTCACCTCTATTTTCTTATCTTTATAGATCAAGTCATAAGCTTCCCATTCTATTCTGGATTGATTTACAGTCCCAAGTGCCGAAGCAACTAAAAATTCTGCAAATATCCCTCTTAAATTATTTGTTAAGATGTTGGAAAATCCCCATTGCCAAAAATCTAATATGGTATATTCAGTCCCTAATACCTTCTCACCTTGGCTTAGTCGGATATTTGGATTCATCCACTGCACTTCCTTAATAAAATGTCTATCTTTGCTTGTGTACTTTTATAAGTTACCTAAAAATTGAAAATCTAATCCATAAACAAACAGTAAAACTGTCTTGAAGGCTTACATGTATAAACTGCTCAAATCATTAACTTAATTTCAAAAAGATTGCCGAGTGCAGTAAAAAGTTAAATCTTATGGTCAGGTAAAGCCTAAATAGGAGAATAGTAGGGATTGCTTCATTAACTTTAGAGCTAGCTTAGGGCTTTCTTATCCACAACAAAAAAACCACCGTTTCTTGGTGGTTTATAGTACCTTTTCTCTTTTTTCTTCTTCGTAAACTCTTTCCGTTACAAATTGCTTTAATAGGGTTTGGTAAGGAATGCTTTTGATTGCAGCTAAATGTTGTAATCTTTCTAACAAATCCTCTTCGAATCTTATATTAATTGGTTTTGTACTTGTTGAGGTCTTTCTAGGGGGTGGTAGGTCATCTTCGTCATCTTCAGGAATGTAACTGTCTTCTAGCAGTTCTTCGCTCATTCTATGGGTTTCCCAAAACTCAACTGCTTCATCTTCGGTCATTCCTTTTGGAATTTCAGATTCATGGTGGATAATGATTTTTCCATTTTTATTCAACTCTGGTTCTTTTCTGTTTGATAAAGTCATGATTAACTCCTCCTTCTTCTGTTATAGGCACGTTTTTCTGGTTCTTCTGAATCCCAACCTGTGATTGGTCTAATTTTTTTCTCTCTTTTCTCATAAACAATAGTTAGCAATCGTCCATCTTCGGTCATTCCAATTATCTTTCTTCTTCCGTCGTATGCATTGTGTTTACATCTGTTGGGATCGTAAAACACTTGTTCTACTTCCTCCGTTGAAAGATTGTGTCTTTCTACTTTCCATATATTGTGTCTATCCCAATCGAACACGATTCCAGCCTCTCCCTTATTATACATGTATATATTACAGTATATACATAGCACACTATATTTTTTATTATGTTCCCAATCTAAGTTGGGAACATATAGAAGAATTAATAGTAATGATTGTCCTGGTCCATCATTATTTATATATTTCTCTCATTGAGTCTCTATCACATGGTCCATATATTCTTTCGACTTTCACATAGTTATTTTGTATCTTTTACTATCCAATACCTTTCTACATTTTTTTCAATATCTTGTAATTTACTTATCTATTACATTACCTACTTCACCCTCTGAATACATATTCCCCTTCTCCGATTGTAATCTCTCTTTTTCTCACGTGTGGAACTTTACCGCAATTCTCAATTGTCACTAACGTAACCGATACCGTACCACCTTCAAGACAAAATAAAAGAGCCCTGTATAAGGACCCTTTCTTTGTTAGTAATCTATTTTACTTATTAACTATCTTGGTTAATTATTGCTTACTGTTCTATGGCAAGCTTACTCCTCTTGAACTAACATATAAGGTGTACCATTCGTCACGACTAAGCGTCACCTTTAATGCCTCGACACACCCCTGAATCCGTGCAAGGTTTGTTGTTCCAATAACCGGTTGTATCGCTGCCGGATGCTTCATCAACCACGCCAGCACAATGGCTTCCTGCGAAACTTGTTTTTCCTCTGCGAACCTTTGCACCAACAAAGCCGTATTCTTAACATTCTCGCCGGCATTTTCAAGGTCGCGCCCTGTATATATTCCTTTTGCCAGTGAACCCCACGCTTGCAGTTGGATATTTTCTAATTGACAATATTCAAGCGTTCCTTCAGGGAGCACATTGTCACGTGCAGCCACTTGATTCACATGCACCCCTGTTTCAAGCCAGCCGATTTTATCTAGACTCATTTCTAATTGGTTGACAATGAGCTTCTCATTGCAGTTATTTTGCAATAAACGGATTTGCCCGGCACTCATGTTCGAAACACCAAAGTAACGGACCTTTCCTGAAGATTTTAATTGGTGAAAAGCCTCTGCTACTTCTCTTGAATCCATAAGGACATCTGGACGGTGTAACAAGAGAACATCCAAATAATCTATATTTAACCTAGAAAGAATACCATCGACACTATCAAGTATATAAGACTTTGAAAAATCATAGCGTGCAGGCAAGCCTTTTTCCTCATCAGGAAAGCGAATCCCAAGTTTCGATTGAAGAATCATGTTTTCACGTAAAGTTGGTTTTTCTTTCAATACTTGACCAAAGACTGTTTCCGCTTTTCCAAATGCATAAATATCAGCATGATCAAACATATTAATTCCGTTTTCCAGCGCAAGTTCCACTACTTCGTGTGCTTGCGTAATATGCTCAGATTGGATCGGATCTCGATTCCATCCCCCTCCAAGCCCCATGCATCCGTAAATAAGTTGACTAGCCGCTAATCCACTTTCATTGATTGGTAATTTCATACATACTCTCTCCCTTTTATATCAAATATTGAGCAATTTCCCCGTTTTCATCTACATAATTAATGACTGATTGATTTGTTTTCAAATCGATAAACAACGTGCAACGCACATCATGTTTTTTCCATAAAATCTGATTTCATCATTGGCCGAATCCAGTACAGAAAATTCCCAATTAAAAGTATCGTATTCATTTCAGAATCTGATCAACTTGATGAGATCGACGAATCTCTTAATAAAGAGGTGTTACGCCTCCGCCCAAGCTCTGATTGACGTTCTAATTTCTATATTCGGATGGTTAAGAGCCTCTTCCATCATTAGAGAAAGATATGTATCTTGTAATGCTTCATCTAACGAATAAAAGGGCTTGCCGGTAGACAAATATTCACCCATCAAAAGCATGCAGGTAGCCACGGCAATTTCATCATCATTCAATCTAGCATTCTTGAAAGGAGTTTTATAAACAAATTCTTCGCCTAGCATCAGTGCGAAATGCGACCATTCCTGATTGCTGTATCTTCCCAAATCGATTCGGTTTAATTCTTGTGTAACAGGTACGTTATCAGGTGTAAGATATCGAACGGTCAAATCGTCAATTTCTCCTCTAACCCCTTGTATAGTCAATTGACGTGTTCGTATAAATGAGTGGTACTGAGCAGGGTCGGAAAAATCAAAAAACGCGACTTTTCCGTTTTCGAATTCCAAAGTCAAACGGTCTCTTCTACAAGAAAAAGTCTCCCCGTCGAAAAGCATGCCTTCACGCCCATATGTCTCTGTTACATCAAAGGAAAACCTTTTCCCGTACATCACACAGTTATCAAAATCAATATTAAGAAACTTCCGAATCATACTCGTTCCATGATATCCATGCAGCGATGATAGATTAACGTTACTTACTTCTCCAAGTTTTCCGTCTTGAATGACTTTCAGCCAGGAAGCATATAAAGGCTGAAGAAAATATTGTTCGGCTATTTGTATTTTTGCATCGTATTTTTTCGCTTGTTCCCACAGTTCTTCCAACGATTCAATGGTTTCGCCAGGAGGCGTTTCGCATAAAACTGGAATCCCTTTTTTGAATAAATCTATCAAATAATCGGTAACTGTACCTCTCTTAATCGACAATACCACATAATCTGGATTACTTTGCATCAAGTCATCTAAAGAATTCACCACTTTCACCCCAAAGGTTTCAGCGAATTTCTCCCCTTTTTCTTTATCCCTGATCAATACTTCTGTTAATTCATATTGATCAGGAATCGCCCTCGCAATTCGTATGTAAAATTCAGCACGCCACCCAGAACCAATTAGTCCAAATCGAATTTTCCCCATGTTGACTCCTCCTTTATTCTTTTACTCCACCTGATGTTAACCCTGCAATAATCCTCTTCTGGAATAATAAGACTAAAATAATTAGCGGTACGGTTACGACAATCGAAGCGGCAGCCATATCACCCCATGGAAGTTCATAGTTACTTGGGAATAGAGAAATTCCCACCGGTACCGTTCTCATATTGTCATCTGTCATAAACGTTAATCCATAAATATATTCATTCCATGAATTGATAAACACCAACAAAGCTACCGAGAATGTGGCAGGCTTGATTAATGGCAGCATGATCTTAAAGAAAATTTGCATCCTAGTACACCCGTCAAGAATAGCTGCTTCCTCGAAGCTTTTCGGTAATTGACTGAAGAAATTAGTTAACAACCAAATCGATAACGGCAAAGCGAATGTGATATAAGGAATGATTAACCCGGCATATGTATTCAATAACCCCAGATTCTTTAAAATTAAAAACAATGGGCTTACGGTTGAAATTGTAGGGAACATCGAAATGCTTAAAATCGCCATAAGCACTACTTTTTTCCCTTTAAAGCGGAGCCTTGCCAAAGCATAGGAGGCAGAAGCGCCAATCAAGATGCTTAAAAATGTTGTAATCGAAGCAACGATAAAACTATTTAATAAATACCGTGCAAACGGATGTTTTTCAAACACGTTAAAATAAAATTGGACGTTTATTTTGCTCGGAAACCATTTTGCAGGTATAGATGCTATTTCCGACAGCGGTTTTATTGACGTTAAAAATTGCCAGATAAATGGCAGCATAATAAAGACTAAAAACAAGAGGACCATGATATAAAACAAGGAATTTTTTAGCATTTTCTTCGTTTTAACATCCATCTTATACCTTCCTTTCCTGAAACTAAGCTAGATTTTTGCCTAAAGCTTTCATGTAAATCAGACTAATGATAAAGACGATGATAAAAATCAGAATAGACAGCGCAGAACCATATCCGAAATCTAGGAATTTCATCAGGTTATTATACGCATATAAAGATACACTTTCAGATCCATTGGCCCCACCGGTCATAACGGAAACCAAATCAAAGACTCTAAATGCATCTAATGTTCTGAATAACAAAGCAACTAATATCGTACTTTTTACCATTGGCAAAGTAATTTTCACAAACGACTGAAAGGCATTTGCTCCATCAATTTTGGCAGATTCATACAATTCATTCGGGATCATTTGAAGTCCAGCTAGTATTAATAAAGCCATAAACGGAGCCGTCTTCCACACATCTGTGATCACAAGCGCCATGAAGGTACCGCTCTCTGTACTTAACCAAGCTTTATATTCATCAATAATCCCCATTCGAAATAACACATCATTAAACAAGCCATACTGGTCATTATAGATAAATTTCCACATAAGAGCAGATACAGTTGTTGGAATCGCCCATGGAATCAAAATGGCTGCCCGGACCATTCCTCGTCCTTTAAACGTTTTATTCATGATGAGTGCAGCACCCACACCAATGATCAATTCCAATACAACGGTCGTTATCGTGAATTTAAATGTAAAACCAATGGAAGCTAATGCTCTTGGATCTTGAAACAATTTCACATAATTCTCAATCCCAATAAACGGAAATCCAGAACCTGGGTCTGTCAACACCATTTCATGCAAACTAATCCAAAAAGTTCTTACGATTGGATAAACAGCAATAATCAACAACATGATAATCGCTGGGGACATCATGATCCAGGCGTCTCTCGTTTCCTGTTTTTGCAGTGAACTTTTCATTCCCACATTTATCCTTTCTTATGAAATCACCTGCAGAAAGTCAGGTATTCTGCAGGTGATATTCATTTTTTCTTATTTGCTTAACTCTTCAAGTTCGCTTTGGGTCTTATCTAGCGCCTTTTCCACGCTCACTTCTCCAGTTAAAGCAGAGTGGATATTTCTTTGAATAGCATCAGAAACCTTTGCGTACTTAGGAGACATCGGTCTTGCTTTACCATTCATAATAATTCCATAAAACTCTTCGTAAAACGGATTGACTTCTAGAACTTCTGGATCTGTATAAACCGATTGTAATACTGGTGGTTGTGCCGCGATTAAATTCATTTCTTTTTGTGCTTTTTCACCAGACAAATATTTTATGAAGTCAACAGCTGCTTCTTTTTGGTCTTCGTCTATGGCTTTATTGATGACAAGATTTAAGCCACCTAAAGTTGAATGTGGTTCATCCCCATTTGGACCAATTGGTAAAGTAGCTACTCCAACTAGGTCTTTTACTTTTGAACCCTCACGGTTTGCTTGGCTCCAGAATCCAGACCAATCACGTAAAAATAAAGCTTTACCATCTAAAAATACTTGTTCACTTTCTGGTTCTGTATAGGTGGTAATTCCTTCTGGAGCATAATTTTTCACTAAATCAGCCATAATTTTTGTAGCTTCGATATTGTTTTCAGAATTTACAACTGGTTTGCCAGAAGAGTCTAATACTTCCCCTCCATTATTCGCTACAAATTCTACCCAGTTACAAACCAAAGCTTCCGATTGTGCGGCTTGGAAATCTGCCACATATTCAACCCCATTTACACCCTTTGCTTTTTCTGAAAGATCCATCCATCCTTGGTATGTAGTAGGCGGTTGTACTCCCAGTTGTTCGAGCACGTCTTTACGGTAAAATAGAGCGCTTGCATTAGTGAACCATGGGAACGATACCAGTTTCCCATCGTACGTTGCCGCATCAATGGTTCCAGGCAGGTACTTATCTTGTGTAGATTCATCAAAATGTGGAGTTAAATCTTCTAACCAGCCAGCGGCAGCAAACTCTGATACATAGACCACATCCACAGCCATAACATCTACACTTGTATCACCAGAAGCTAACTTGTTGACGAAATCATCATGAACCACGTTTGCATCCTGTGGCAAAATATTCGTTTCCACTTTCACTTTGTCTTGACTTGCATTGTACTCATCGATCAATTGTTGAGCCGGTTTTCCAATTCCTTGGTCAAATGAGAACGTGATTGTCACAGGTTCATTTGATGATTCCGAGTTTGAAGTTGAAGATTTACCACTGCATGCTGCTAAAGAAAAAATGAGTGAACCTGCAACTAATGGTGCCAATAATTTTTTAACTTTTTGCTTCATTAAGTATCCCCCACCTTAAATTAAATTTAGGAAAACGTTTTCCTAATGTGAAAACGTTTTCCTCCGTTAAATAGAATTATAGATTATAAGGATGTCTCAAATCAATCAAAATTTTTAAAAAATTTATATTATTTTAATAGGTTTTCTTTAATTCTACCCTCTAAATACTAAAATAGTGTCATTTATGTAAAAAATAAAAAAGAAAAACAAAAAGAACAGGAAAAGGATTTCCTGATCTTTAAAGTTTATCTATATTCTACGCACACTATTTCTTCTAATTATTTTATGTGGTACAAATTGTGTCTTTGGTATCGTTGTATTCTTTTTACTCATAAGCTTAAAAAGCGTCTTTGCTGCTTTAACACCCTCATCAAAGTAAGAAATTCTAACCGTCGATAATTCAGGGGTAAAGTATTTTCCTATTTCTGAGTCATCGAACCCTAAAATGGAAATATCGTCAGGAACTGAAACTTGAGCACTTTTTAAAAATCTGATCGCCCCAATAGCCATTACATCGTTGCAGACCATTACTGCAGTTGGTAATACTAAATTTTCTTCATAAATTCTCTTCATACAATTATATCCGGAGTCAAAGGTGAAATCCCCATGTTCAATATATGAATCCGGAACTACAAGTTCGTTTTCTTTTAAGGCTAACTGAAATCCTTTCATCCGTTTTTGCCCAGACGAATAATCATTTTCGGGTCCGCCTATAAATGCGATTTTTTTATGATTATTTTCAATTAAAAAAGAGACCGCATCGTATGTTGCCCGAATATTGTCATGAACGACTGTATATAATATTTCTTCCCCACCTGATGCTTCTTGAGTGACCAAAACTACTGGGAATTCATTCTTTTTCATTCCATCTATTAGAGTAGGGTTTACATCGACTCCTGCAAATAAAACACCATCTATTTTTTTATCTCCTAATATCTTTAATAGTTCAATTTCCTTTTCCTGTTTCCCCCCCGATTCACAAACCATTAAAGTATAATTTTTTTGTTCACAAACACTGTTAATTCCCTTCGTTAAAGCACCGAATACGGGATTTGAGATATCCGGTACTATAATTCCGATAATGTTTGTTTGATTAGTAATTAAACCTCTTGCTAAGGAATTAGGCTTGAAATCATTTTTTTTAATTACTTCTTCTACTCTCTTCTGTAATTCCGGACTAACTGTTTTTGATTTATTAATGACTCTTGAAACAGTTGAGATTGAAACCTGTGCCTCTTTAGCAATATCTTGAATAGTAATGGACATACAATCACCACCTCGAATTGGAGAAAACGTTTTCCTTTGTAAATCCTATATTACTAAACTTTTTTTATGTTGGTCAATTATATTTTTAACCAAAATATCATTAACCTATAATGTGATTGATTGTACACCTATAAATATTAATTTTCTATTCTGGTAAAAAAATAAAACAAGGCAGACTTATACCTTCCTTAAGTCAGCCCTGTTTTTTGATTCATGCAAAATGAAGTTCTTTTCTCTCATCCATTCTCTTACCATATGTCCATTCCTTTAAATGAACATATACTTCTTCCCCGATGGAAAATTCAGCAAAAATATCTTGATGAACTACCCACTGCTCCCCTTCAACCATAATCGTATAGTGAATCTCTTTTCCTTGATATTGCACATTCGTGATTATTCCTTTTACACCATCGTCACTCAATGAGAGTTCTAGTTGTTCGGGTCGAGCTGGAAAGAGGTTTTTCGCTCTTAATTCTGAGGTGACCGCCGTTCCATCCCATTTAATAGAAGGTTGATGAAATGGATAAAAGGCCGTACCTTCCCATTTTCCTTTTATTAAGTTCGCTTTCCCCACAAAGGAGGCAACGAATGATGTGGTTGGTGAGCTATAAATTTCCTTCGGAGTTCCTACTTGTTCAATCTTTCCTTTATTCATGACAACGATTTTATCCGCCATGGCTAGTGCTTCACTTTGGTCATGTGTCACATACACAATTGAAGCCTTTGTCACTTGGTGAAGTTGCTGAATCTCCTTTCGCATCCCCATTCGCAATTCAGCATCTAAGCTACTAAGTGGTTCGTCCATTAACAATAAGGCGGGTTTAGGAGCGATCGCACGTGCTAAAGCCACCCTTTGTTTTTGACCTCCTGAAAGTTCACTTGGCATTCTTTCTCCAAGATGATGCATATTTACCATTTTTAACACTTCGTCCACTCGATGATCGATGCTGGGTTTCAGTTCTTCACTTAAAAATTGATGGTGTTTTAGAGGAAAACGAATATGATCCCTTACATTCATATGCGGCCACAAAGCAAAGGATTGAAAGACCATTCCGATATTACGCTTTTCGGGTGGCAAGAAGAAGGTTGAGTTCGCGATTAATTTATGATTCATCCACACATCTCCTGAAGATGGTGAATCAAAACCAGCTAATAATCGAAGCAATGTGGTTTTCCCACAGCCTGATGGCCCAAGAATTGCAACAAACTCCCCTTCTTTTATATCCAAGTTGATTTGACGCAAGGCGTTAAAGGAACCATAATTTTTATTTACGTTCTTAATTTGAGTGGTCATGATGCAACATCCTCCTATCCCATACCTTTTGCAAGACCGCTACCATCATAATGGCTAATAAAATAAACAAAACAATGATACTTGAGAAAGCAGTGGAGTAAGTGGAATACCCTGCTTGTTCAAAATTGAAGATCACAAGCCCGATCGTCTCCGATCCACTAGACCATAAAAGGGAGGAAACCGTTAGTTCCGTTAGTGCGGTTAAAAAGACAAGTAATGCACCACTGATGACTCCAGGAAAAATCAATGGTATTAAAATTTGCTGCCATTTATAAAATCCATTCGAACCACTCACTCTCGCTGCTTCCTCCATCGAAGGGTCAACCTGCATAAACGCGGTAATGCTTCCCCTGACCTGTAAAATTAAAAAACGGGTCACATAAGCGATGAATAAAATCGTGATGGTTCCGTAGATTCCGGGATTCCAACCCGGGATGGGTTCCATCCAAGCAAAAATCATCGCTAAGGCTAAAACCGTACCAGGTAAGGCATAAGGAATGCCAATAATCATTTCTACCCCTTTTGAGATCATAGAGGGCTTTTTTGTCCTAACGTAAGCTATTCCCGTACCGATCACCAAACAAACAACCGCCGTGAAGATCGCTAAGTTAGCACTGTTTTTTAAAGAAGTGATGGCCTTTTGATTCTCAAGCAACACAAATTGATAGTTTTTTAAACTTATATTTTCAAGTGCAAACTGCAACCCATATGCTTTAATCAGTGAGGCAGAAAGCATAGATAGAAGCGGAACCATGGTGGTTACTAGCAAAAAGCTCCATAACAGCAGTTCAATCGTAAGACGGGTTCTTTTAGTTAATAGGAATCGAGGTTCTTTATCCTCTACCGCTGTTTCCGTATGTTTAGCCTTTTTGAGTAGCAACCACTGAACAAACGTACCTGTTAAGGCAATGAATCCTAAAATCACCGATAAAGTCGCTGCCCGTTCAAAGGAATTTGGCCCAAACCCTACGATTTGCTCATAGATATATGTGCTTAGCACTCGGATATTACCTGGTATTCCAAGAAACGCAGGAATACCAAAATTATCCAAGCTGGCAAGAAAGGCAAGAAACCCACCACTCGCTATTCCAGGTATTGCTAGCGGAAGGGTGATTTTTTGGAAAGACTGCCACTTGCTTGCTCCTGACACCCTTGCCGCATATTCCAGATCACGAGGAATTTTTCTAAGAACACCCACCGTCAATAAATAGACAAGTGGATAATGCGAGAATCCCATAACCATAATGATTCCTTGTAAACTATACATATTCAAAGGTTCTACTGATCCCGGAAGCAAGCTTAATAGATGAGCGAAAAATCCATTTTTATTCATGAACTGAGTCCATGCTAAGGTTGTGATATAAGACGGAATAATAAAAGGTAAAAAAATAAAAACTTGAATCAGCTTTTTTCGCCTAATATTGGTGTACGCTACTACCCAAGCCGTCATCACCCCTAAGACGATCGCAATAATCGACGAACCTCCAACGACATATAACGTGTTTTCAATCGTTTTCCATGTAGAACGATCTTGAAGGACGGACGTATAATTTCCTATGGTGAAGCTACCCTCGGAAGAAAAGCTTAGAAAAACCAGTCTAAATATAGGTAAAACAAAAAAGACCACGACGAAACCTACACCTATGAATAACAACCATTTATTTTGGTTTTGAACTCGACTCATAACATTTTGCAACATTCAGGATTTCTCTCCTTAGATGATTATGACCTTATGAAATAAGGCTAACTCAACGGAAGAATTTGAGTAGCCTTATAGCTATGAAGAACTTCTATTGTCCAAAAATGGTTTCAAATTCCTTTTTATCATCTTCTCTTGCTTGATATAATTCACTAATATCTGCATCCATCACATTCATTTCGTCAATCGTTTGTAACCCTTCTGGCGCTTCCACACCTTTGCGTATTGGTGTATAACCAATTTCCGCGGCTAATTCTTGACCTTCTTCTGATAAAACGAAATCAACAAACGCTTTGGCTGCTGCTTCGTTTTCCGCATCCTTCATAATCCCGATTGGTTCTGTGATCACTGGTACTCCTTCTTTTGGATAAATCAGTTCTACTGGAGACCCTTCAGCTTTTGCTCGTGCAACGATAAAGTCCACAACCATCCCATATGATTTTTCACCACCTGCAACCGCTTGAAGAACCGCTCCATTCCCTTTTGTCACCGTCATGTCATTTTCTTTTAAACTCTTAAAATAGTCCCAGCCGAAAGTTTCATTTCGTGTAAATACACCTAAATTATAAGCAGCTGCTCCTGAATAAAAAGGACTTGGCATGATAGTTTCCCCTTTAGAGCTCTCATCTGTTAAAACATCCCATGAGTCCGGCATTTCCGATACATTCGCTGTGTTTGCTACTAAGGCTGTCGCCATCACCTTTGTCCCCGCATACATGCCATCTGGATCGACTAGATTAGAAGGAATTTCACTGAGTTCCTCTGACTTATATTCAAGTAATAGATCGTCTTCTTTCAAATCCTCAAACGTGACCGAATCCGCTACTAATAAGACATCTGCTTGAATATCTCCCGCTTTTTGCTCCGCTTTAATTTTGCTAACGACCTCTTCTGTTCCTGAACGATACGTTTGAACAGTTACATCAGGATATTTCTGTGTGAATGCATCTACTAATTTTTGTGCATCTTCATCTGGTTGTGAGGTGTAAAAAGATAGATCTCCTTCAATGGCAGCTGCACTTTCACTCGTTGCATTACTTTCCTCACTCCCACAACCAGCAAGTGCGAATGATACAAGACCTAATAGTAATCCACCTTTTACTTTTTTCATGTTTCCTTCCTCCTTAAGAATGTTGTTTTTGTGAATTGAAAGGTTGATTTAATGAATCGTATGTAATTTTTGCAAGTCTCTCTATGAACGATGCCTACTATTGCTCGTCTGAATACACGGATTGGATATGTAATCCAGCCTCCTCTCCGAAACTATAGATGTAAGTGTAATAGATCGATATTAAGAGACATTAGACGCACGACTAATTTTTTGAAAATTTCTTGTAAAGGGAAACATTTTTATTTTTGCTTTCTTTACCTTTTTAGAAAGTGTTGTTTACTAGAATAGGTGGTTTTCAGAAGGTTTTGGCGAGGATGGAATGTTAATTTTATGTTAGGAATTTACATTTTCTTATTATATAATAATCTTTCCTCCCCACATGTGCTTGATCAGACTCAGATGTGAATTTATTAAGATAAGTAAGTTATTAAAAGGATGGTAGCTTCCAAAGTATAATAAGCGGAGTTTTTCCGGTTAGATGCAGAACGAAGCCCGTTTCGGGGGTTAATAAGGGGAGATTTTCCGGTTACACAAAGGAAAAAGCCCTATTTTCACGTTTTTCGAGTCTATAGGCGGAATTTCTCCGTCTATTAAAGCTATTTTTTATCGTATTTTTTAATTAAGCGGAATTTTTCCGTCTATTAAAACTCATTTGCCGCTAAGTCGAAGAGACCGGATTCATTCAGAATCCGGTCTCCTTTATGATGGAACTAGGAACTATAACGTAACAGCTACACCATTCTCACTTGTAAATTTCGGCAGCCATTCACCATGTGCTTCAATTAAGTCGTCACATAGAGAGATAATGTCGTCCATGGATAACTCAGCGGCGGTATGCGGGTCAAGCATGGCAGCCTGGTAAATATATTCCTTTTTCAACGTGACTGCTGCTTCGATGGTTAAGAGTTGTGTGTTGATATTCGTACGGTTTAATGCTGCGAGCTGCTCTGGAAGGTCCCCCACATAGGTTGGAGTGATTCCGCTGCGGTCCGCGATACAAGGCACTTCGACACAAGCTTTTTCTGGAAGATTGCTAATCAGTCTTCCGGTGTTTAAGACATTCCCACCAAATTTAAACGGAACATCTGTCTCCATGGCTTCAATAATGCGCGATCCATATTCACGAGAACGAACATGATTCAAGGAATGATTATTAACCAGATCCTCCCTCATGGCTACCCAATCATTAATTTGCTTTTCACAGCGACGTGGGTATTCATCTAGCGGTATATTGAAACGCTCAATTAACTCAGGGTAACGAGATTTGATAAAGTACGGGTGATATTCCGCATTGTGTTCAGATGACTCCGTCACATAAAACCCGAATTTATCCATTAATTCAAATCGAACCATATCGCCATGCTTTGTTTTTTGCAATTCACGGGCTCTTCTCTTAATTTCAGGATACAAGTCCACGCCATCCTTGCTAACCTCAAGCAACCACGCCATGTGATTGATCCCGGCAATTTTCTCCTTCACACCTGCACGATCCATCCCCAATGCCTCAAACAAATCTTTTGTACAAACCTGCACACTGTGACAGAGGCCAACCGTTTTAATATTGGTAAATCGATTCATGACCCCAGTCAGCACAGCCATCGGGTTGGTATAATTCATAAATAAGGCATCCGGACAAACTTCCTCCATATCCTTTGCAAAATCAAGCATCACCGGAATCGTTCGTAGGTTACGGAAGATTCCGCCGATTCCAACTGTATCGGCAATGGTCTGCCGTAAGCCATATTTTTTCGGAATTTCAAAATCGATCACGGTACTCGGTTTATAGCCTCCAACCTGGATCGCATTGATAACATATTTCGCGCCTCTTAAAGATTCCTTCCGATCCGTATACGCTTTAATCGTTAGGTTTTTCCCGAGTGTTTCCTTTAAATTGTTTAGCATTTGTTCGGAATCACGCAAACGTTGTTCATCAATATCAAATAAGGCAAATTCGAAGCCATCCAACGCGTCAACAAACATGCAATCTCCTAACACATTTTTTGCAAATACGGTACTACCTGCTCCAAGAAAAGTAATTTTAGACATAAGTGAACCTCCAATTTTTTAAGTGAGTTTGTTTAAATATATGAAGCTTTTTCTCGTAAATTATCCTTTAACCGATCCAGATGCCAACCCTTTAACAAAGTGCTTCTGTAATAGTAGAAACAATACGACCATTGGAAGGACAGCCATGATGGCTGCGGAAGCAACAAGATTCATTCGGTTGGCATTTTCCCCAAAGAATCCTGCCAGTGCAACGGTGCTGGTCTTCACTTCTTCTGCTTGAAGGAAGAAGATGGCGAATTGGTAATCGTTCCAAATGAATACACATGAAATGATTAAAATGGATGCCGTAACCGGCTTCAATAAAGGGAATACAATTCGGAAAAAGATTCCCAGTGTACTAGCACCATCCATTTTTGCGGCTTCTTCCAATTCCTTAGGTATCGTCGAGCGAATAAAGCCTGAATACAAGAATATGGTTAATGGAAGGAAGGACGCCACATTATTCAAGATGGCAATTTCGAGCGTATTCATCATTCCGATGTCGACTACGAGCTTATATAATGGAACCAAAGCGGTTAAAGGCGGAATCACCATCACCGCAATAAAGATCATGAAAACAAATTTATTTAGTTTCGTCTGCCTTCTGGCCAAGGGATAGGCGGCCATCGAGCCAAAAACAATCAATAATAAAGCACTTACAAAGGTAATAATCGAAGTATTCGAGAGCGCATTGCCAAGACTCGCCGTTTCCCACGCCTCTGCAAAGTTCTCAAACGCCAGGACCTTGGGAAACACCCATTTCGAACTAAAATCTCCCCTTTCCTTTAATGCGGTCGTAATCAAAATATAAAAAGGAATAAGGTGGAAGGCTGAGATCAAAAGCGCGACTCCTGAGAGTAACCACTTTTTCTTTTTACCCATATAGTCCATTACGCCTCAATCTCCTTCCGTTTGAAATACACAAGCGCTGCCAGACTAAGAATCAAAATGATAATGGCCATAAATACACCTTGCGTCGCGGCATATCCTGCATCTTGTCTATTAAAATAAAGATCATACATAAACGTAGACATGGATTGCGAAGCATAGCCCGGTCCGCCGCCTGTCAGCGAGATGATCACATCGAACAATTTCAATCCCCCAATAATGTTGATCACCATGTTGATGGTGATCGACGGCATTAACATCGGCAGGGTGATATTTTTAAATTGCTGAAAACTAGACGCTCCGTCAATTTGTGCGGCTTCGTAATAATCCTTTGAAATACTTTGCAATCCAGCCAGGTAAATAATCATCGCAATTCCAACAAACTGGAAGGTATTAACGAAAACGATCAACCAAATATTTATTTTTGGATCACCTAATGCATTAATTTTATCCAATCCGAAAAATACAAGCAGATCATTCAGTGCCCCGCCTTGGAAGGCAAAGAAAAAGTAGAAGATATAGCCCATAATCAGCGGGCTGATAATCACTGGAAGGTACACAATTGTCCTCGTAAAATTTTTCATGTAGATTCTTTGGTTTAATAAAAGGGCGTACCCAAGACCGATCACGTTTTGCAAAATGGTACTGCCCACACCATACAGCAGGGTGTTTTTTACGACCAGCCACGTATCCGGATCCTTCAGCATCCTCGTATATTGACTGAAGCCAACATAGTCGTACGTTTGTGAAAACCCGTTCCAGTTGGTAAAAGAAATTTTAATTCCGTTTAAAAATGGGTAAAGGATGAAAAAGCAGACAGCAGCTAGAGCGGGAAGATACATCCACCAAAGCGAGGATTCCTTCCGCGTTTTACGTTTCCTTTCCACTTCTACAGAAGAGCCGGCCATCGACTTGCTTCTTGTCTCCACTCCTATCAACGTCACCAACTCCTAGAATGTTAGATTTGGAGGAGAGGCGAAAACCTTCCTCCCTCACAAAACTATTTCTTCTGCGCTAGCAATCTCTTATATTCCTCTTCCATCTTTTTCGAAACCTCGTCCGGTGTCATTGTTCCAGACAATAATTCCTGACCAGTAGCACCCATTGGATCCCACATACCGCTTGGAAGGTAAATTCTGTCGAAGTAAGGTTCCACTTTCACATCCGCGTATTTTTCGTAGTATTCAGAGTAATAGTTTTTCGATTCCGTATTGGTCAGACCACTTGGAAGAGACGTCCCCTCCGCAATCTCTTTCACTATCTCCGGCTGCGAAATGAATTCTAAGAACTTTTTCGCTTCTTCTTTGACTTTAGAATCTTTCCAAACCGCTAATGTATGACGCTCGCCACCAATCCAGCTCGGCTCGTCGCCTTCCTCGATCACAGGCATGGGAATAACCCCAAGCTTGACCTCTGGGTTTACCTCTTCAACAGAAGGACCGAGCATTCCGCCGCCAACGATAAATCCAATTTTATTCTGCGCCATTAAGTCGACCATCTGATGATTCTGGGCCGTCAATATATCTTCATTCAGGAGCTTCTTCTCGTGCATTTCCTTTAGTTTTTCTGCTAAAAACGTATAATTTGACCAATCAAACGTGCCATCTAGCAATTCTTTTTGATAGTTTTGTTCTCCAGTAATTAAGAGTGGTGTGGAAAACTGATCAAAATACTGTCCGAATGCGGATTTATCAGAACCAGCAAACCAAAGTGGAGTCACTTCGCCCTTTCCTTTTTTCTTGATGGTTTCAAGTGCTGTCACGAACTCATCAAAGGTGGTCGGCGGCTCAATTCCATATTCCTCTAGCAAGGTTGCGTTATATGTAAGTCCGTCTTTTGCCTGATTTAGAGGGTACGCATAGACTTTTCCAGATTCATCTTTTAAAATTTGCTCCAGTGCTGGATCCAGATCCTTCACCCAGTCCATATCTTTTAAATCTTCAACATATTCCCCGTAACGGTGAATTGCCCAGCCGTGGGTATCAAATAAGTCAGGCATATCATTTGCCGCCATTTTGACTCGCAGCATTCCTTCATACCCGTCAGCAGGATAATTTTCTTTAATATCGATATCAGGATTTTCTTTTTCAAACTTTTTTACGACATTTTGCAGCGTGATTTTATCTGCTTCATTCGTTACCGTCGAATACAAGTTTACAACCGTCAGATCACTGTTTGCTTCATTCCCCCCGGATGCTTTATTGCATCCAGCCACAATCGTTGTCAACGCGGCTGCAACCGCCACCGTCTTTAAAAGCTTTTTCAAAATAAACGCCCCCTCAGTCATTTTTTAAACAATAAGTAAAATTACCTATTCAAATGAGTTCATTTTCTTGCTGACGTTTGGGAGCAACTATATAATAGAATTAGCTCCCGTTCATTGGTGGAGTAGTTAGTTTTCGCCCAATGCAATGTGATGGCAGTCACTTTGCACCCTGTAAGCTTTCATGCTGTGCAGGGTGGGCATTAATTAGGTGAACAAGATCTACATGGTCGTAAATTCCTAGAACCACCTCCTAAAAAGTTATTTATTTTTCCTACAGCTTTCCCTTATCACCAATTCAGTCGGCAAGGTCACAGTTAATGGAAGTTCTCTTCCATTCAAGCGATCTAGTAAAAGTTTTACTCCTGTTTTCCCCATCTCCTTCGTATGCACTCTGATGGTCGTCAAAGGTGTACTTGCGAATGAGGCAGCTTCAATATCGTCAAAGCCGATAATGGCTACATCCTCAGGAACGTTGAGATTGGCTTCTTGTAAGGCTCTTAACGCCCCAATCGCCATCGGATCACTGGCAATAAAAAACGCCTCGGGAAAATTCCTCATTTTAATTGCATTTTTCATTAATTCATAACCCTGTGCCATTGTATACTCACCGATCAAAACTGCCTCTGGTTGGAACATTTTTTGTTCTTTCATCAAGCGTTCAAAGGTAGTGAGACGTTTATCTTCAGAGAGGAACTTTTGATTTTTACTATGCTCCTTCTCCCTTCCTCCGATATACCCGATTCTCTTGTAGCCGGTGGCTAATAGATGCTTGATCGCTTTCTCTGTGGCCTTTTCAAAATCAATCACCACCGCATCATACAAATCCTCGTTAGGCGAATGGTTAATGTACACCACATTTTCCACTTTACTGATCGCCTTGAGCGCCATTTCTTTTACCCTGCCCACGACAATGAGTCCATCAAGGCCGTCAATCATTTGATTGGTCTCCGTTTCATGTAAACGGAGCGTAACGGTTCTGATCCCATGACTCGCAAGTTCCATTTCAATGCCTTGGCGGATCGATAAAAAATAGGGATCATTGATCTCCTCGTCCAATGATTGGGTAACGATAATCCCGACATGTTTCGAAGTCTGCTGTTTTTGTTTCAACCGTCTTTCTAAAATCGTTTCGTATCCAAGTTCCTTAGCGACCTGAAAAATACGTTCCCTCGTTTCATCCTGAACGGAAATCGTATCATCGTTATTTAAGACCCGTGAAACCGTAGATGCCGACACATTCGACTTGTCCGCAATATCCTTGATAGTAGCCATCTCATAACCCTCTTCATGTTCTTTTCGACACCCGTAAATTTTTTACTTACGGATTACTAAAATATTTACTGGGTATATTTGAATAATAACATCTTATGGAAGGGCTTACAAGTATAAAAACTAAATTTTCTAAAAATTAATATAGTTTTTTTATTGTATAAACACTGGTATAGTACGATTTTTTTATTAATGATTAATTCCCAACTAGTAAATTATTTAGTAATATCCTTATTGAAATAAACATAAAAAAGGAAATAACCCGTTAAGGCTATCCCCTCTAAGTATTCCAATAATTATTTTCAATCAAACCACTTCAACCCCAGCAGTTTCATCTCTCTTTGTTTCTTCACTTTTAACCGTAAAATGACTCTTTTCAATGATTAAAGACACAACCACCCCACCAATAATGGCCCAGAACGGTGAACTTACACTAAAGAAGCTTACACCTGACATGGCGATAATTAATGCGAAGAAAGCCCCTATTTGAAATTTACTATCAGAGAAAGCGGCTTGGAGGGAACTTAAGAGAACACCAATCATAGCAAGACCTGCGACGGTAGCAACTAATACTCCCGGCATGGCAGAGACAAATGGAACAACGACACCTGCAAATAAACCAAAGGAAGCAAATAATGTTCCATTTACAATTACCGCTGCATAGCGACCTTCTTTCTTCTCACCTGCTTCTTGAGATGAACAAATGGCTGTCATCGGACCAGCTATATTTGCATTATGACCTCCAAAGAATGAGGTGACAATTCCTCCAATTCCACTCCAAACCGTCATGGCATTGACTGGTGGTTTATAGCCTTGAGCCATTAATACCCCCGTGGCTTGTGCATTTTCTGCCCCAATGACTAACAGAGCAAGTGGAATAGCGATGGAAACAATGGCATCGAGACTAAAGCTTGGCATAACGAGTTGAGGGGTTATGAATCCGCTTTCAACATCTCCCATTTTGAATTGATTTAAAAGTAGGGCTACAATCATGGAAACGACAAATGCAGAGACAATAGGTGGCACTTTTTTGAGATATCTTGAGGAAAGTAAATAGACAACAACAGCAGAACCAGCAATTAATGGTGCTGCTTCAATAGAGGTAATCATACCCGTTCCAAAACGGATCATGGCTCCAACAATCATTCCCATGACAATTGGTAAAGGGATCCACCTCATGATTTTTCCGATGAGTCCTGTCACACCGAGAATAAGAACTAGGACACCAGCAACGAAATAAGCTCCAGCTGCTTCATTTAATGAAAATTGCGTAAGGGCACCTGCAACCAACACCGCACCTGGAATCGAATACGCACCAGCAATGGGTTGACGATATTTTAAAGCTAAATAAATACCTAAAAGTCCTCCGAAGAAATAGATGGCAAATAACCAAGAAATCGCTTGTTGATGGGTTAATCCTCCACTTGCTGCACCACCAATAACAATCAACGCTGGACCTGTACATCCAAAGATAGCTGCAAGAGTTCCCGCGCTTAAGGTGTTAAGATTTAAGAATTTAGGCACACCTTTTAAACTTTGACCTAGATTAAACTCACTCATTTCGAATCCTCCTTTTATTTGAAAATTCGGAAAATTAATCATAAATTGAAGTTAAGGTTCGCCCCCCAAAAAGGGGAGGTAATCTCCCCTTCTCTTACTTCCCTGTAAAATGAGGTTTTCTCTTTTCAGCAAATGCAGCTACCCCTTCACGGAAATCATCTGTTGTTCTTAACAGTCCGTATGCTTTTCCTTCAATATCTAGTCCAGCACTTAGCGGCGATTCCTCTGCTGCATTTAACACCGCTTTACATACCTTTTGAGCAAGCGGTGAAAATCTCACTAGCTCCTCGGCTAATAATTCCACTTCTTTATCTAATTCCTCTTTAGACACCACTTTTGTTACTAATCCCCATTGATAGGCCTCATCAGCTGGAATTCTTCTGGCTCTCATAATCATGTCTTTGGCTCTAGTCAATCCTACCGCTCTTGCTACACGTTGGGTTCCACCGCTTCCTGGGATCATACCAAGATTCATTTCAGGTAATGCCATAAGCGTATCATCTGCTGCTATTCTAAAATCACAGGCCATGGCAATTTCAAATCCCACTCCAAATGTGTATCCTTGTAATTGAGCAATAACGGGCTTTGGTGAACGTTCCGGGGCTGCAACATGAACCGCGAGATGTGATAATTCTTCCTGATGTGTTTCCATAAATTCAGGAATACTTCCTCCTGCGCTAAATGCTTGAGTCCCTTCACCCTTAATAATAATCACGCGAACTTCATCATCTTGATCTAGTTCCTTAAATATTTCAGCAAATTGGGCTCTTGCCAGCATACTGATATAGTTCATTTTTTCTGGACGATCAAACACAATGGTTGCCGTTTGCTTCTCTATATTTTTCTCTACTCTAATATGATCATATTTTTTTGCAGTTTCTACCATTATGATTTCCCCTCTCTTTTAACCTACTAAATTATTATCTTTCTGAAAGACTTCAAACTCGCCTTCTCTTAATTTACGTCGTAGGATTTTTCCTACTGGACTCTTTGGAACTTGCTTGATAAACACATATTTTCTTGGTCGTTTAAAATTTGATAATTTCGGATTATTTTTACAAAATTCATCTAACTCTTGCACGGTTACAGTTCCATCCTTCGGAACAATGAATGCGGTTACAATTTGACCCCAACGATCATCATCTTCACCAGCTACCGCAACTTCGTAAACCTTCGGATGCTTTGAAAGGACATCTTCCACTTCTAGTGGATGGATATTTTCTCCGCCTGAAATGATCATGTCATCGACTCGGCCTACTACATATAAGTCACCATCATCATCCATGACACCTAGATCACCAGTAAAATACCAGCCCTCACGAATCGCCTTCTTCGTGGCATCCGGTCTGTTCCAATATCCTTTGAAGCTTTCGATCGAATCAAGAGAAACAATAATCTCCCCAATCTCTCCTTTTCCAATCTGGTCCTCAGGTGTAGAATTCGCCTCCGCATCTGCTGTCACTAAGCGAATCCGTTGATGAAATCCTGGTTTCCCGGCGCATCCGGGTTTCTCAGCCACATTTGGGCAAATAGAGAAGGTATAGATTTCTGTGCTACCATAGTGATTAACAAATACATCTGGCTTTAATAGCTCGACACATTTTTCCGTTAAGGCGGTGGTCATCGATGCACCTGCATACCCGATTTTCTTTAACCTCTGAAGATTGTATTGGTGAAAATCCTTGTGATTCAGCATATCGTGAAAGAGAGTAGGAACTAAATACACACAGGTAATTTCTTCATAGCTTAAGATTTCTAGTGCCTCTTTTGCATCAAAATCAGGTAAAGCCACATATTTCCCATTTAAAAAGGCGATCGATAGAAGAGATCTCATCCCCATCGTGTGGTAAAGGGGCATCGTACCAAGTGTGCTCTCATTATCCTCGTATTTATTTTGTATAATGTGAGCAACCGCTGCCGAATACTCATTTTTATTGCTTCTTGGTACTCCTTTTGGTTTCCCGGTTGTCCCTGATGTATACAGCATAAGAGCGATATCATCATCATGGATTTCTGGTTTAACAAAGGTTTCAGGACTTCTCTGAACGAGCTCATCATAGTAAATATCTGCCCCTTCTACTTCTCCGACCCCTAATAAAATGGGTTTTGTATGAAAGGTTGCTTTTAATACCGAAGTTTCACTTGCCTTTTCATAGATCACTGCCTTAGATTCGGAATCATTTACGCAATATTCCACTTCTTTTGCCGATAATCTGAAATTGATTGGGGTGTAAACAGCCCCTAAGGACTGGATGGCCCAATATAGGATGACATTCTCAAGGCGGTTTTTTAATAAAAGCGTGACCCGATCATTTTTTTGAATTCCGATTCTTTGTAAAGAAGCTGCTACTTTCATAATTTCTTTGTCTAATTGGTTATAGGTGTAGCGTCTACTCCCTTCAACAACTGCAACCCGATTCGGATGCCTTTCCACCGCAAAATTAAAAATCGTTGAAAGATTCATTCATGCAACTCCCTTCAAACATTTAGATGTTTATTTTTTGATCCTCTACTGTTTTTTCAATCGCTTTTACAATGCCGTCATAACCAGTACATCGGCAGAGATGCCCAGACAGCATGTCTTGAATATCTTTTTTACATGGGGTTGAATGTTTCTTCAAATAATCTGTAGTGGACATTAAGATTCCAGGTGTACAAAATCCACATTGTAATCCATGGCATTGGACAAAGTTCTTTTGTAAGGGATTGAGCTGACCGTTCTGCGCTAAGCCTTCCACGGTTTGCATCTCTTGGCCATCCACTTGAACAGCAAACATTAAACAGCTTCTAACAGCCGAATCATTCACAATGACCGTACAGGCTCCACAAACACCATGTTCACAACCTACATGTGTTCCGGTCAATCCACAGGTTTCTCGCAAGAAGTCACTTAGTAACATTCTGGATTCGACTTCTTCTTTGTATGTTTTTCCGTTAATTTTCACTTCCACTTCATGAACCGTCATGGTCATCACCTCCCAGCTTTTACATATGCCTCTTGTAACGTTCGTTTTGATAATGATTGAGCTAAATGTCTCCGATAGTCAGCTGAAGCATGGAGATCGGATTCAGGCTCAATCACTTTTGAAACAATGGATGCCACTTTGTCTAGAAGCGAATCCGTTAATCTTTCGCCTTGTAAAAGTTCATTCGCCTCTGTCACTAATAAAGGAACCGATTCGACACCACCAAGAACCAATCGTGCGTTTGAAATACGATTTTGATCATCCACGCTTAGTTGACAAGCAGAGGCAACTAAAGCAAAATCCCCGTGCCTGCGTGAGATTTCTTGAAAGGAATAACCCACTCTTCCCTCCCAGATAGGAATATGGATCTCCGTTAAAAGTTCCGTAGGCATCACATCAGTTGTTAAGTAGGTGACAAAGAAATCCTCCGCATTTACGGTTCTCACTTCATCTGTGGATGCGATATGAACGGAACCACCCATGGTCATTAAGGCAAGAGGGATTTCGGCGGTAGGATCTGCATGAACCAAACTACCACCAATGGTTCCACGATTCCGAGTCTGGACATGGCCGATGAACGGAACCGCTTCACTCAATAAACCGATGTGCTGACGGATGAGATCCGATGTCTCCACCCGGTTTTGTCTTGTCAAGGTTCCGATTTTTACAAGTCCTTCCTCGTAATCGATAAAGTCTAAATCCTGCAAGCGATTAATATCGATTAAACAATCAGGGGTAGACAGCCTCATATTCATGATGGGAACGAGACTCTGGCCCCCTGCAATGATTTTTCCATCAAAACCAGATTCTTCTAATAGAGTAAGTGCTTCATCTACGGTTTTTGGACAATAGTAGTCAAATTGAGCTGGTTTCAATCGCTATCATCCCTCCTTTCTTTTCATCAAGCACTTTTTTCGATGTTCTTTAACTCTTTCCCAAACTTCTTGAAAAAGTCTTGAATAATCAGTTTGGCCACCCCGCTTAACATTCGTTGACCGACCATCGCGACCTTTCCGCCTACTTCTGCTTCATACGTATACGACAGTAAGGTTTGATTTTCGTCTTGGTGCTCCAGATGAATGACACCGGTTGCTTCCACATTTCCTGGTCCCCCTTCACCCTTCACAATCAACTTATAGCTTTTTAGATTTTCAATATCGGCGATTTCGATGGTAGATTCATATTTTCCTTTAACCGCTGCAATTCCAATCGCTAACTCCGCCTTATATTTGTTTTCCTCGACTTGAGTTAGTTTATTGCAGCCCATAATACATTTTTGCAAAACATTTGGATCTAGTAGAATATCCCATGATTGTTGCAATCCTGCTTCAAGCGTTAAGCTTCCTTCTCCATTCATACTTGATTCGCCCCTTTCTTTTCTTTCGCCTGATTTAATAGATTCCAAATTCGATTCGGACTTAAAGGTAAAGTATCAATCATTACTCCATACGGCTTTAACGCATCATTCACGGCATTGGCAATAACGGCTGGTGCACTCATCGTATTTCCTTCTCCTAATCCCTTCGCTCCTAGGGGAGTAAGAGGCGAGGGAGTTTCGATATGTTTAATGGTGATGTTTGGAATTTCTGGTGCGGTTGGGCATAAGTAATCCATAAAGGACCCGGTTAAAAATTGGCCTTTCTCATCATAGGCAAGCTCTTCATACATAGCTCCTCCTAGCCCATGAACCAGTCCCCCGTATATTTGACCATCTACAATTAACGGATTTAATAGTTTCCCAGCATCGTGTACGGTAAAATAATCGATAATCTGAACTTCACCAGTATCAGGATCAACCTCAACGGTCACCATATCTGCAACAAAACCATAGGTAACAGATGAGTTCACTAAGTCATTTTCATCCGGTGGCTCTGCGACCTTTGCGGTATAATAGTAGGTTTCATAAATTCCCGGCTCCATGCCATCTGGTAGAGAGAGCGGATTCCAATGAGCAGAACCTGCCGCTCTTTTCATTGAATATTTGATGGAAGGATCCTTTTTAGAAACGATGGATCCATTTTCAATGGTTAAGTCATCCTCGTTAGCTTTTAGATGATAAGCCGCGATTTTGATTAATTTTTTTCTTACTTTATGCGCGGCGTAAAATACCGCACTAGACCCAAGAGACGCGAATCGACTGGAATAGCTGCCTGAAGCAATCGACCAGGCACTCGTTGAGGTATCGAGCTCTGCGACGACATTAATTTGTTCTCTTGGTATTCCTAATACGTCTGAGACAATTTGGGCAGAAACCGTTTCATGACCTTGCCCAGAAGGCGTCGTACTGATGCGAACATTCACACAGCCCATCGGATCCATGGAGATCGTCGCTGCTTCGGCACAGCCTGACTTCGGTAAAGAGGAAGCTCTCTCCTCCGGTGTGAGGGCAATGGTGATATACCCCATGTTCGAGCCTGACGGTTCAACAATACAGGCTAAGCCGACCCCAAATAATTTTCCTCTTTGTCTGGCGTCTTCTCTTTTTTGTTCAATTTCCTTGTAGTTCCCCATGTCTAAGGCAAGCTCAAAGCCCTTTTCATAATCTCCGCTATCATACATACCGCCAGAGGCTGTTTGATAAGGGAATTGTTCTTTTTTAATTAAATTTCTTCTGAGCACATCAGCAGGATCCAGCTGTAATTGATGGGCAATTTCTTGCATGATTCGCTCTAGTGGAAAATATAATTCTTGGCCCCCATAGCCTCGAATCAGCCCTGTTGGTAGCTTGTTGGTCATAATGGCGTAAGCATCAATCATTAAATTAGGAATATCATAGGCACCGGTTGAATTGGCATGCGTTCTGTACAAACACGCGGGCTCAGGTGCTCGAATATAAGCCCCTACATTATCAATTAACTTCATTTTCAAACCTAGTACCTTCCCATCTTCCTTGACAGCAGCTTCTATATAAGTGACACGGTCGGTTCCACTCGAACTAGCAGATAAATGCTCTTGGCGGTCCTCAATCCATTTCACAGGACAGCCAACAATTCTGCTAACGACGGCGCATAAAACCATATATGGATAAGTTCCAGCCTTAATTCCATAACTGCCACCAATGTCTTTTGGAACGATAATTCTTAATCGATTACTAGGTATTTTTAAGGCACCCGCCATGACCGATTGAATAACGAAGGGGCCATGAAAATTGGCATGAATCGTATATTGATTGGAACTCTCCTCATATTGCGCAATCATTCCATAGGTTTCTACGGGTGTGGCTGAATATTTCGGAAAGTGAAACTTATGTGTAACAATGCGATCCGCCTCTTCAAAGGCTTCATCCACCTTTCCGTAATGAAAGGTTCGATGGTTCGCAATATTAGAACCGATATGTTCATGAAGAAGTGGAGCATCCTCCTCTAACGATTTCTCAATATCTACGATGGGTGTAAGAGATTCATAGACAACCTTAATTTTCTCCAAAGCATCCTCTGCAATATAACGATTTTTCGCCACCACGACTGCGACCGGTTCACCTACATAGCGCACCTTATCAATCGCCATCGGATAATACTTTACTGGAGCACTCACCCCCACGCTAAAGGGTTGAACATAGGGCAAGATATCTTTTCCCGTCACAATTCCCTTCACACCACGTAGATTCATCGCCTCAGAGGTATCGATGGAGATGATTTTGGCATGTGGGTACGTACTTCTTAAAATGGCAATATGGGCGGTGTTAGCAGGTGTTCCAATATCATCAATATACTTCCCTTGTCCGGTTAAGAGTCTTCCATCTTCTACTCTTGTAACCGCTTGGCCTATGACTTTTTCCATTACACGACCTCCTCCCGAAGTAAATGTTCATAGTCTACTAACGTATCAATATCTGGGATTTGCTTTTTCCCCATTTCTGAATAAAACACTTCTTTTTGGAATTTTTTCAAAACCGAACGACCACCTTCATCCCCTTTTGCATCGAAAAGATAAGGAAACAGTTTCTTATCAAATAAGACTGGATGTCCCTTCTCTCCTTGATAGGAGGCTTGCACGATTAATGGTCTGTCCTTTTGCCAATAGTAATCATTGATCACCTTATTAATCTCATCAGACGTAAGAAGTGGCTGATCTCCTAATAAAAATACGACAGCCTTTATATGATTCGGTATGGAACGTAAGCCTAGCTTGAAAGAAGAGGACATCCCATTCGAAGCTTGATCATTGATCAAAATCTGATTCACTCCCGTGACAGACACATCTTGATAAAGTCCAGGGACATCCGGATTAATGACAACGGATATGCCAGATAATGAAGAGCTTAACCCCTGATCAATCACATGTTGAAGAATCGATTTCCCTCTATAAGGTAGTAGCATTTTTGCCGTTCCCATTCTTCTGGAAAAGCCAGCAGCTAGGATTACACCCCATACTTGATGTTGAGCTTCAATAATTCATCACACCCCTTTTTGGGGAGAACGATAGACTTCCCTTTAACTCAGTGAGCTTTAATCCAGATCCCCCGCGGTGAACCAACGTGATTTCTGCTAAGATACTTAAGGCGATTTCTTCTGGTGTTTTTGAACCGATATCAAGCCCAATCGGACTATGGATGTTTGAAAAATCATCAATAGTATTCAGCTTCTGACTGGTTGAAATCAGCTCCCTGGTTCTTTTTCTCGGACCAAGTAAACCAATATAAGCAGCATCTGATTGATACAATCCTTCTAAAATCATTTGATCTTGTAAGAAATGATGGGTCATTAACACAACGTAGGATTGACTTGTGATCGTAACCGGTGGGTATTGATCTTTGCTATAGACGATAATCTCATCTGCTTCTGGAAATCGAGAAGAGTTTGCATAGGCAGCTCTATGATCGACCAAGGTGACATACCAATGTAATTGTTTGGCTATTCGTACAAGTGGAATAGCATCAGGGCCAGCACCAAATATGGTTAAGTTAGGAGGTGGAGTCGTGATTTCGCTATAGATATGAAGTTGATGCTCTCCACCCACGAAGGTAACTCCAGGTTTTAATGGAATGTTATTTTGTAAAAAGTAATTAGAAATCTCAGGATATTCGATATTCAGTAATTCTTCTTGGTCATTTTGAGGATCAAGCAGCCATCGCTTCCCAATCAAATGAGGCTTATTCGCCTCTACAACGATTAGCTGCCCAATTTGCTTGGTTAAGGAAGTGGTAAAAAACTCTTCTATAATACGGGATGCTAGGTTCATCTCAGGTTCATACGGTTCAAGTAATATATTCATTTTTCCATTACAGCCAAGTCCAAGCCCCCAAACAATGTCACCCTCATCTTGGAAATTATAATGGAGGGTTTGTGGAACTCCGCTTTCTAGAACCTTATACGCATGTTCGATAAGATCACTTTCAACACAGCCCCCACTTAAGAGGCCAGTTAAGGTTCCGTCACTGGAAATGAAGCATTTAGCCCCTGGCTTTTGATAGGTAGAACCTTCTGTTGAAATGATCGTACCGAGAACACCCCTCAGTTGATTTTGTTGACATCTCATTATTTCTTTATGTATTGAAATCATTTATCCACCTCCTAAACTTTGACTTCCTTGTGATACTCCCAATGAAATTGGTCCCTGTATTCACTTGGTGTTTTCCCAACGATCTTTTTGAACGTGGTTGAAAAATAGCTTTGATTAGAAAAACCTGTATTATGAGCAATAATATCTATAGGAAGGGCAGAGAGTCTTAGCATCCCTTTGGCCTTTTGGACTCTGACAAAAGACATGTATTCTACAAAGGTCATCCCCGTTTCTTCCTTAAAGAGTTTACTAAAGTAGGAAGGACTTAAATAAACTTGATCGGAAATTCCCTTTAAGGAGAGTGGCTCACCATAATTCGATTGAATAAACTGGATGGCACTTTCAATCGGATTCTTCAAATCATTGGAATCCAATCGGTTTACTGGATTCATGCTTTGCGTGACTTCCTTACTGATCCCTTTTGGTAACACGCGATCAAAGGTATGAATCAACTCATTTTTAGTAAGCGGTTTCAATAAATAGGAGGAAAAACCGGAATTAATTGCTTCCTGTGCTAAATCAAACATTTTTAACTGTGTGACAATAATTATAGGAAGATTAGGATAAAGCTCCAAAGCCGCCCTTCCAAAATTCATGCCATTCATTTCAGGTAAAGAAAGATCGATGATAAGGACACTAGGTTGATTTTGCTTGAGAAGTAGTAATCCTCTTTGGGCGGTACTGGCTTCATAGGTCGTTAAATAGCTGTACTTACTTTCTCTAATTAACTGACATAGCTCTTTTCTTGCTTCGATATCATTATCAACAATCAAGATTTCAGCCAAGCATGTTCCCCCTTAACTAGATAGTATAGAAAATTCCGAATACTTTGTTTTAAAATCTTCTTTTGATCTTTTAACATTTCCACTATTATTAGTTTCTAATTATTTTAAATATTAACAGATTAAATTCCTACTTGATTTATAAAATATTACTCTTGTGTTTTTAAAATTTGGTTTTGTTCATTTATAGAACCTGTTTATTAATCATGTTAGATCTTTATCTAATAGAAAAAAGGATCCCCACAATATTCAGACCGAACTGAATGGTGGAGATCCAACCTCTTTACAAAAGATATTAGAAATTATTAAAGGGTCTGGTGCATCATCCTATGGATTGGTGGCTCCCATTGTTCCTTTTAAAAATACTGGTGCATCATCAACATGTTTGATCCACAACTGATCCTTTCCTTTTAATCCATCCCGTATCCAAACATCACCTATTATTTCCTTTCCAATATGACGAACCCAAGTTACATAGTCATTGATTACTTGTGGGGCTACATCTCTCTTATGTTCTCCAGGAGAAGTCATCCGTTTTTGTTCTCCAGATTTTATATCAATCAAATAAAGACTTGTAAACATGGTTGGAACGGGCCCTTCTTTCCACTCTAGATTTTCCTTTGAACGCGCCACAATCACCTTCTCTGGTGAAAACCATTCCAGGTCTAGGTCAACATAACCTTTTGGGGTATATTCTTTCTGCTGCAAAGCAACAGGCATCTCGGCAATCTTTGTTCTCTTATTTTCCACGAAGAATCTACCTTCTCCAGATATATAAGCCAACTGATTCTTAGATGGAGCCCATTTGAACCAATCTTTATACCAAAGCATTTTTCCTACTTCTTGGAAATTCTTCCCATCAGGAGAGAGTACGCAAAGTGAATTACTATCATTGGACCAAGAAGCTGTGGGAATTCCTATAAAACTAACCCACTTTCCATCCTGGCTCCATTTAAAGTAATCCGTCCTTATCGCGAATAAATCATCATTGGTCTGAATGGTATACAAATGATTCTTTTTATCAATTTTTAGATTAGCATCCGCTGGAATTTTATACAATTCGATAGGTCCCCAACCGGTTGGAAGCAAATTAGATTGTGATGAGACAATAAATTCTTTCCCGTTTGGAAACCATTCAAATCCACTCACACCTAATGAAACGTTCTCAAAACCCATGGGTCGTCCATCTTCCATATGAGTCACATTTAGTAAGCCCCTATCATTATAAGCTAGTTGATTTCTTGTAGGTGACCATTTGAAATCATTTGCTTCCACCTTTATGTATGGCTGATAACTTTCCTTTTTCTCTAAATCATATATGAATAGATCCTTTTTCTCCCTCTGCTCATCACCATCAATGTAAGCAATGAATCGGCCATCATAGGACCATTTTGGCGAATGCACATATCGTGAATGAGTCAGTTGCGTTTCTTGATCTCCTTGTTTTATCCATAATTGCTGATCACGAATAAACGCAGCTGTTAAGGGTACTTCTGCGCTTGCTACCTTTGAAAAGATAAGTGTGCAAAATAGTAGAAATAGAATTTTTCGACCCAACATGAATCGCCCCCCTTTTTAGTTATTAGAATGCCCTTCTTTTTAGCTCCATACAAAGAGTTTTATTAACAAGGAAAAAGTGCGAATTCTAGTGATCTATGCCCTAAGTGCTTTGGAATAGCAACCCATTCAGCTCCATTATTCAATGTTACAGTTGCACAAGAAAACCGCCCTTTGAAAAGGCGGTTAACTTGAACTATCGTTATCCGTTTCATCAACCTTTAAAGCTATCTTTCACAACCATATAAAGTTCTACACCAACCATAATGAACACACTCCTTTACAAAGTAAATATAACTAAAACAGGTTATTATGAAGAACTAAATCTCCTTATCTACGTATTTGCTACAAAATACTTCATCTACCAAGCAATTATTTATTCTCTAAATGATAAACCTTCTTCTAATGAAGTTCTCAGAGTTGGTAAGGAAGCTGGTCCAATACCATGGATTTTTAATATTTCTTTTTCGGTGAACTTTGATAATTCTTGCAAAGTGTCAATTCCTTCGTGAACCAATGCATTTCTAGCAGGTGAACTGAGTTTCGAAAGGAATCCGCTTTCAGGCTTATTTTCTTTATCACAGGTAGGGCAACTTGGACATTCACTACTTTTGTAATACCTATGTCCTTTTTCACAAACCCTTAGACTTTTTTCTGCTTTCAAAAGAACCCCTCCTAATAAATTCTGATTCCCCGCATCTAGGATCAAAAAGGCCCGCACTTATTTGTGTGAGATCAGGTTATACACCCAATCTGATAAATAGAAGGAAAAATTTCGCTTAATTAGTAAATACAATAAAAAATAGCATATATAGACGGAGAAATTCCGCCTGTAGACTCAAAAAACATGAAAATAGGGGTTTTTCCTTTGTATAAACGGAAAATCTCCCGTTATTAACCCCCGAAACGGGCTCCGTTCTGCATCTAACCGGAAATACTCCGCTTACTTTCTTTTACTAGCTACTCGATTAAAGACAAGACATCTTATTTAAACAAGTGAGGTTTAACTTAAAAATCCAAGAGAACCTCATTTTGATGCCAAACGGTGAGGTTTTATATAAATAAGGTTTTAGTACTCCTATTAAAGAAACTCGCATATAATCCCCTATTTCTTTTGGTAAGTAGAAGGATCTCTTTAAACATTTACAGATATAGAACATTTTCTCTCAAAGTGAACAATTGCAATAACAGAATATACATAATATAACTTTAGGAGTGGATAATATGCTTTTAACAAAAATCAAGAACTTTTCATTCAAAGATATAAACGGAGAAACTGTATCCATCAGTGATTTTAAAGGGAAAAATACTTTAATATTTATGTGGGCATCCTAGTGAAGATGTCGTGAACAGCTGCCAGGTTGGCAGGATTTTCATGAAAAACATAAGAATCAGGACTTTGAAATACTTTCGGTTTCAGTTGATGTTCAAGGGGCAGAGGTAGTAAAACCATATGCACAAAATAAATCATATACAACAGTAATAGATCTTGAAAATGAAATGGCAAATTATTTTGGATTCAAAGTCGTACCGAATGGAATTTTCATTGATAAAAACGGCATTATTCGTTTAATTAAACAAAGATTTTATGTCACTGACCCAGAACATTTGAATGCAATAGAAAAATTAATCAATGGTAACGAAGAAACAGTTGTTCTAGATGATGAAAACCTTGTTCCAGTCAACGATGTTGGTCACTTGGAAAAACAGCTTTCAGAAACTAAGTTTAAATTAGCATTGCAATATGCCAATAATGGCAAGAAAGAAGAAGCATTAAAAGAACTTGATGAGGCTCTTCTTTTGGATACAGATAACTTTCTTATTCGCAAACAACGATGGTACATCCGTTATCCAGAAAAATTTTCACCCACCATTGACATGGAATGGCAACAAGAACAATTAGCGAAAGAAAAAGCACAAGAAGCAACTCTATACGATAGCAATTCCTGTGCTCCTGAAGGTTGTCATTTACCTACAAAATAATTTCCGATGAAAAACAAAAATGTTAAATCATCAATTTTACTTTTTTGTCTAAATCTCATTTACTATGTAAAGGCATCCTTTGTTAAAAGGTTGCCTTTTTTCGGTAATGTCCTTCAACTAAATGAGTGCAGTAAGAGAATTACCAGGAAATGGATGTAGAACAATAGAAATAACTTTATTCATTTGGATAAAGTTTCTGATAGGTTTCTACTGTATGTATAATTAAATCCTTTAAAACATTGGTATCGATATCAGCTAATTTATTTACATAAATACAAGCCTTACTCTTCGTGTGTTTACCAAAGCTTTCTAATAATTTGTCCCTTTCCTCACTTTCATAGGCTAAATAAAGACTAATTTTCGCCTTTCTTGGTGAAAAACCCACTAAAGGCGCATCCCCTTCATGTCCTGATGCATACTTATAGTGATAGCTACCAAAGCCTATAATACTAGGACCCCACATTTTTGCGTCAAAACCTGTTACCTCTTCAAAAATTTCTAATAACTGATAGGCATCTGCCTTCTTCTTTTCATTTTCCACCCGTTCAATAAATTCAATAACACTATTGTCTGTTTCTTTCATCTTCGGTTCATACATATACGCGCTCTCTCCTATTCTCTGATTACCTTATTATCAGCATTATTACATTCTATTTTAACCAGATCTTTACTTTTGGAAAATATCACTAGAATAAAACTTCTCAAGTCTAGATCGATTTCCCTTTTTTCATCTGCATCCATACCAGCTCCGATGGCAATGCCTGTGCTCATTTCAACCAGTTTTTCTAACCCAATAGTGTTTTTTTATTTCAGCATCTTCGATTCGGTCTATGCTGACATAATCCAACTTTCTTCGAATCACCTCTTTCTTTCTGTAAGTAACTAGTTAGTTCGGATCTTACACCTTTTCGCATGTGCACATACTCTTATGCACATTCAAAAAGGTGCTCAGCACAATCGCTGAACACCCTCCTCAATAAATAAACAAATATTCTTCTACACCTTTTTCCCATACCCAAATGCACCATAAGTCTTGCAGGTTTTCCCTGCCGAAAACACGGCATTCCTTAAGGCTGTCGGTATATCGAGTGTATCGAAATAGGATGTAATAAAGCCTGCAATGAAAGAATCTCCTGCCCCCATTGTATCAACAATTTCTGTTTCGTTTGGTGGCTGCAAATACTGTTTCTGACCATCTGAACAAATAGCTGGCTCTCCGCCCCTTGTTACCACAACAATTTTTACGCCGAATGTGTGGACGTATTGGATTAATTCTTCAATTTCACCCGCATTCATTCCACTTCCGGAAAAGAAGGCAAATTGTATGAAAGGACAAACCTTTGCTAAATACTCTTTACTATATTTACTTTTTATTGAAAAATCATAAGAAATGGGTTTGTAACTTAATCTTTGCAGTTCATGTTCAATGTTGCTGTTTATGCTCGTATGAATAACATCAAATTCGTTAATATAATTTAGATCAGCATCCGTAAATTGCAAAGTTGCTATCGATTGTACTCGGGTCTCTCGATTGGTTTTCTTAAAGACCCGATCTCCGTTTTCATCTAAAGCAACATACGCTTTACCATTTGGGCCATACATTTTACGAATTCTCGTCACATCAATCTCTTCTTGTCTTAGAGTATTTAATATATGTTCTGCCTCTAAATCATCACCGATAATTCCAATGTACCCATTCTTCTCTGCTCCATTTCTTTTACTAACAACAGCTACATTTAGAGCATTTCCACCAGGATATATCGTGCTTTGATCTTCGTAGAAATCGACGACATTATCACCTATTCCAACTAACTTCATAAACCTTCCACTCCATGACTTTTTAGTAGAGTCTAATCGTTAAGATATGTGTCTTCTAAAGTTAAACCTGATTGGAAAGATAGGAAACCATCAAGGTTTACAAAACCATCAACATTCTTTTGCATTCCATAGCTTTGTTCTCTCCAATTCAAGTAAACGAATGGTGATAATTCCATTGCTCTTTCAATCAACTGTTGGTAGATTTCCTCACGTTTTGCAGGATCCTTTTCCTTCTTACCTTGAGCTAGTAAGCTATTAATCTGCTCATCATCAAAGTTTGCTGAGTTATTTAATCTTGCCGGTCCGCCTTGGTAGAAGTTACTCATCCAATCACCATCTGTAATGTCTCCAGAAGTACCTGCGACTAGGAATTGATAATCCCCTTGAACGTTTTTATTAATTCTAGTTGCCCAATCAGGAAGTTCTAATTCTACCTCAATACCAATTTTCTTTAACTCTGATTGTACTGCAACAGCTGTTTGCTCGTGCATTCCATACTGAGAAGTGGATAATAGTTTCGCTTTGAACCCGTTTGGATAACCGGCTTCAGCTAGAAGCTCTTTTGCTTTTTCGACATCATGCTTAAAGTATTTAGTGAACTTTTCGTCATAGCCCATATAACCTTCTAAAATCGCCATTCCATAGATTGCCTCTCCACGTCCGCTAAATGCCATATTAAGGATGGCTTTACGATCAATACCATAGGCAATCGCCTGTCTTACCTTTGGATTATTGAATGGTTCATAGTCAGTATTAAATTGTAATGCCATAAATGGTCCATTTGCACTTTCAAGCTTTAGGTTTTCCATCTGACCAATGGATTCTGTATCCTTCCAAGGAACGTTCTCAATCAAAGTGACATCGCCCGCACGAAGAGCATTTACACGTGTGTTCTCATCTGTATAAAATTGGAACTTGATTTCATCTAAATAAGGTTTGCCTTCTTTGTAGTAATCATCAAACTTTTCAACAATGATATTGCTTCCTTGAGCCCATGAAACAAACTTAAAAGGTCCTGCACCCATTGGCTTAGTCGCGATATCTTCTCCGTTTTCTTCAGTATAAGACTTTGATACTACAACAGATTCTGGAAGTGCCGTATAGTGAATGAAAGGAGCGGAAGGCTCTGAAAGATTAAACGAAATAGTTTTTTCGTCTATCACTTCAATGCTACTTATGATTGACAGTTCTGTTTTGAAAGTCGCCTTGCTATCTGGAGCTAATATACGCTCGTAAGTATATTTAACATCTTCTGCATTTACCGGATCTCCATTATGGAATTTTGCATCTCGAAGTTTAAATGTGTATTGTGTCAATTCGTCATTTGTTGTGTACGATTCTGCTAACTCTGCTTCTAACTCGCCTTTTTCATTGTAATTATAAAGCCCACGGAAAATCGCAAACTTAACCGTTCTACCATGAGTTCCATTTTGGATATAAGGATCCATGGTTGTAGGTTCTGCAGCTAAACCAAACGTTAAAGAACCTCCGGATTTATCTCCTGTTGCATCCCCCGATTTTGAATCAGAGGATGCATTTTCCTTACTTGAACAAGCTCCTAAGAACACTACTAACCCAAACAATAAGACAACCAATACCATCAATCTTTTAGCCATACTTTCACTCCCTTTAATAAAAATATATGGTAAACGCTTTTAATACCTTCTACTGTTTATTCTTCAGTCTCGGGTCTAAGATATCTCTAAAACTATCTCCCATTAAATTAATGGCAAGCATCGTTACACCCAGACATAATGAAGGCCAGATAACATACATTGGATTGTTATAAATATAACCTCGAGCATCACCAATCATTTGTCCCCATGATGGTTCAGGCGGAACCACTCCTAGCCCTAAGAAACTTAATCCAGATTCTAGTAAAATAGCGGCCGCTATCGTTAAGCTGATTTGGATAATTAACGGAGACATGATATTGGGTAGAATCGCTTTGGTGATGACCCTAAAATGAGAAGCTCCTAAAGAAAGTTCACTTTGTACATATTCCAATCCTTTAACTTGAAGTGTGGCTGAATGGGTAATCCGTGCGAAACGCGGGATATAAAGTACACCGATAATCAAAATAAGGTTTTTTACACCAGAACCCCAAAATCCAACAACCATTAAGGCAAGTAGAATCGGTGGGAAACATAAAACAATGTCGATTGCTCGCATGATCATTTTTTCAGTAAATCCTCGAGCATAACCGGCTATTACACCCAACCCGACTCCTCCAAAAAATGCGATTAACGTTGCTCCGATTGCCACAAGCATAGTTGGACGAATACCTAAGATTAGACGACTAAGTATATCTCTTCCATATTCATCGGTTCCTAATAGATGCCCGGATGTACCGCTTTTTAGTACGTTGGTAGAATCGATTTCTAAAGGATCATTTGGGGCAATCCATGGACCAATAAGTGCAATAATGAGAATCGGAAGAAGTATGATAAAACTAACGATGAATGTTTTGTGATGTAAAAACTTCCGAGCCATCCTCCCACCCTCTTTCTATAAAAATACTTGGTTAACGTGTTCTAGGATCCATTAACCCATAAATGATTTCAACCGCTCTATTAATAAGAATGTAGAATGCTGCGATTACGATAATTGAACCTTGAATAATCGGATAGTTACGGTTATTAATGGATTCTACTAATAATGAACTTAATCCAGGCCAGTTGAATAAAAACTCAATTAATACGGTTCCACCAATTAAATTAGCTAACTCTAAGCCTATTACTGTGATAACAGAAATAATGGCGTTTCTAAGTACATGCTTGAAAATGATCATTTTTTCAGCTAGGCCTTTAGCACGTAACGTCTGAACAAAGTCCTTGCCCAAGACCTCAAGCATAGAGGATCGAGTCATTCTCGCGATCGATGCAGCCAGCGGTAGGGCTACCGTAATGGCAGGGAGGAACAACTTTTGGATATGGGCAACCGGGTCTTCTGAAAAAGCGGTATACCCACTTGCAGGTAACAAATTCAATTGTAAGCTTAAAAGTAAAATTAACACGGTACCAGTTACATACACTGGGAAGGATAATCCAGCTGCTGCAATAGATGAAACAATCATATCTACAACTCCGCCTCGTTTGACAGCAGCAATAATTCCAAGACTGATTCCGATAATTGACCCGATAATAATTGCAACAACTGCTAATTCAAGAGTTTTGGGAAGCCTTTCAGCTAGATATGTAGTAACATCAATGTTATTAAATAGAGATTGTCCAAAGTCCAATCTGAGTATATCTGCAAACCAAGTAAAGTACTGTGTTAATAGTGGCTGATCCAAACCAAGGGTCGCACGCATCGCTTCAACAGCAGCTGGATCAGCGCCTCTTTCTGTACCTAATACTAAAACTGCAGGATCTCCAGGCATGAAACGAAGCAATAAAAATACCAGGGTCGCAACGATGAAAATTTGAACAATAGCTACTCCAACGTTTTTCGATACAAAACGAAGCAATAATCTCACCCCCAACTTCTCGGAAAATTTAATTGATCTTTTGTAATTTGGATTCAGAGAATAAATGACAAGCAGCCATGTGATTGGAACCTATCGTACTTAGCTCTGGTTTCATTTCTTTACAAAGTGGTATAACATAAGGACATCTTGTACTTAATCGGCAACCACTCGGCGGATTAATCGGACTAGGTAGATCTCCATCGAGGACAATTCGTTCCTTTTTAAAGGTAGGATCTGGGATTGGAATTGCTGAAAGTAAAGCTTGCGTATATGGGTGCTTAGGATTTTTGTAGATCTTCTCCGCGTCCCCAACCTCAACGATTTCTCCTAAATACATCACACCAATTTTATCGCTCACATGTTTTACGACTGATAAATCATGGGAGATAAACAAATAAGTTAGTTTAAATTCTTTTTGTAATTCATTTAATAGATTTAAAATTTGAGATTGAATAGAGACGTCAAGCGCAGATACCGCTTCATCACAAATAACTAATTTTGGGTTTAAGGCAATCGCACGCGCAATTCCGATTCGCTGTCTTTGACCTCCAGAAAATTCATGTGGATATCGATTGATATACTGCTGACTTAAGCCCACCATTTCTAGTAAATCCTTAACCTTTTGTACACGTTCTTGTTTGTTATAAACCCCATGTATATCAAACGGTGCACTAATGATCTGTCCAACGGTCATTTTAGGATTGAGGGATTCATAGGGTTTCTGGAATACCATTTGCATTTGCTTTCGGCTTTTACGTAGTTCCCTCCCACGTAATTCTAGGAAATTTCTACCTTCAAAGTTGATTTCACCACTATCTGCTTTGATTAACCCCATAATCAAACGTGCCAAAGTACTTTTACCGCATCCGGATTCACCAACTAAACCAAAGGTTTCTCCTTCATTAATGGTAAAGCTAACACCATTTACTGCTTGAACATAATTTTTATGTGTAGAAAATAATTTTTTATCACTAACAGGAAAGTGTTTTTTTACATTTTTAACCTCTAAAAGAGTGTTACTTTTCAATGTCTCCTCACACTCCTTCGTTTATATGCCAACATTTAGCCGTATGATTGGATTTGATCTTTTGTAACTCTGGTTCCTTTTCAACACACAAATCTGTAGCAAAAGAACAACGTGGATTAAATCTACAGCCTTTTGGCATTGAATTAATTGTCGGAACATTTCCTGGAATGCTATATAGGGTTTTATCAACCTGATGTAATGGTGGAACTGATTTGATTAACCCTTTCGTATACGGGTGTTTGGGCTTTTTAAATATGGTCATTACATCTGCTTCTTCGACGATTTGCCCCGCATACATAACGGCAACTCGATCAGCCATTTCGGCTACTACTCCTAAATCATGGGTAATTAGCAGAATGGCCATATTAAACTCTTTTTTGATTTTATTTAATAAATCTAAAATTCTAGCTTGCACAGTCACGTCCAAAGCAGTTGTCGGTTCATCGGCAATTAATAAGTCTGGTTTACAGGATAGGGCCATCGCAATCATGACACGTTGGCACATTCCACCCGAGAGTTCATGGGGATATGCATCGAATATGGTTTCAGGGTGAGGGATTCCAACTTCCTTCAACAGTTCGATTGCTCTCCTTTTAGCCTCTTCTTTCGAAATGTCCTCATGAATTTGGATGGCTTCCGTTATTTGACTTCCGCAAGTAAATACAGGATCAAGGGCTGACATTGGATCCTGGAAGATCATAGAGATAGACTTCCCTCTAATTTTGTTCATCTCTACTCTGTTTAATTTCACCAAATCTATATCTTGGAAAAGAATCTCACCTGAAGCTATTTTCCCGGAAGAAGGTAGAAGCTGCATAAGTGACATAGATGTAATGGTTTTTCCACTCCCACTCTCACCTACGATACATAACGTTTCACCTTTTTTTAGGGACAAGTTGACATCCTTTATGGCTGGAAAAACACCATAATCTGTATTAAATACAGTCGATAAACCCTTTATATCAAGAAGTGCATTCCCCACAAACATCCCTCCTCACTCCTATTAGAACGCCTAATGGTATTGTTTTGTTATAATATATAATAAGTCATCTTGTGAGAATATTCAATCTTATTTGAAAATTAACACAAAACTCTTATTATATTAATAACAAATTTAGATAAAAAAGCGCTCCTACCTTGACTTTCTTATTAAACCTGTAGAGAGCGCTCTATTATTAAATACTATTTTGCAAGACACCAAGCCTATTTCTCTTTGTTTCTTCTATATCAATAGAGTAGGTTCCATTGTTATAAATGATACTAACACCATAGTCTTCTAAAGCTTTTTCTACTGAGACCTTCTGATCAATAACATCAAATAAAACTAACTCTGGATTTCTTTCAAATGGTGATCCAAAACCTCCTGATCCAGGTGAACTTACTCTAACAACATCACCTTTATTTAATGGTAGTTCTGATACTTTTGAACTTAATTTAATTTCTTCTTTTCCGTTCTTTGCAAAAGAGAAAATACCAGGACTTCCTTCTTTTCCACCATTAATTCCCCAAGGTGCAAACTTATGTCGATCCCCAAGACCGGTATAGGAAAGGCCATCGGTTAAAATACGATAGTCACGTTGAATTCCTAATCCTCCACGGTGTAAGCCTGCTCCACCCGAATCCGTTCGAAGCGCATACTTCTCAATTAAGATTGGATACTCTCTTTCAAGTGCTTCTACTGGTAGATTAGAAGTGTTGGTCATATGAACCTGTACTCCACTAAGTCCATCTCCAAATGCATGTGCACCCGAACCACCCGCAATGGTTTCTAAATAGACAAAGTAATTTTCTGTGTTTGGGTTGGTTCCTGAGAAGATCGCCGAGGTTACAACACTGTTACATGCTGCCAATACTCGTTCAGGTGCAACCTTGGAGAGCGCCCCAAGAATGACGTCTACCACACGTTGCGAAGTATCAATCCTTTGTCCTACCGGGACCGGCAATGTACAATTGACGATGGAACCCTTTGGAGCCTTCACTGTTAATGGACGATAAATACCTTGATTCGAGAAAACATTTTGCCCAGCAACCGCCTTAAAGCAATAGAAGATGGTTGTAACTAAGCCGGAATATACCATATTGAGTGGTCCCGGAACCTGTGGACTGGTTCCTTCAAAATCCACAATGGCATTGCTTTCATCAATTGTGATTTGGGCACGAATGAGAACCGGATCCTGTGAATGTGTTCCCGCATCATCTAAATAGTCCTCAAATGTATAGGTACCATTTGGTAATGAACGAATTCCAGCTCGCATTAACTCTTCTGCATAATCCAGTAGTGCATCCGTGCATGCTTCAAAATAATCTACACCATATTTTCTAACTACTTCTTGTAGTCTTCTAACACCCGCTTTATTGGAAGCGATCTGAGCATCTAAGTCTCCTTGTCTTTCGACCGGAGTTCTCGTATTGAGTGTGATAAAATCATAACTTTCTCTTATTAATTCACCTTTAGAACAAATTTTCACAAGAGGAATACGCAAGCCTTCTTGATAAATCGTCGTTGAATCAGGCGATACACTACCTGGAACCATTCCACCAATATCAGAATGGTGGGCAATGTTCGCTACAAAACCTACTAATTTATCTGTCTCGAATACTGGCGCAACCATGGTGATATCCGGTAAATGAGTCCCCCCACCTGAGTAAGGATCATTCGTAACAAACATATCCCCTGGATAAATTGAATCTGTAGGGTATCTTTTTAGGACTTCATTGACTACATCTAACATTGAGCCTAAATGCATCGGTACATACTCCGCTTGAGCTGTCATATTTCCCTTTGCATCAAAAACAGCCGTTGAACAATCTTTCCGTTCTTTGATATTCGTTGAAAAAGCTGTTTTAACAAGAGTGATTCCCATCTCTTCAGCCACAGAAAGCAATAAGTTCCCAACAATTTCTAGAGTAATAGGATCTACTTGATTCACCATTCTTTTACTCCTCCCCACCAAACGTATTTATAATCAGATTCCCATAATCATCTACCTCCATAGTTTGGTCGGGTAGGACTAATATCGTTGTATCCATTTGTTCGACGATTAAAGGACCTTGAACTTTATTCCCTGGCTTAAGATTTTTGCGATCATAGATTTTTGTTTCGTAATACCCCGGTCTTTCAATTTCAGAAAAATAAACCTGACGAGCAGCTCTAGGGATTGCCGTTTCGTTTGCAGCAGTTGATTTTTCAAATCTTGCTTTAGGTAATTGACCTACAGCAGTTAGACGATAGTTTACAAATTCTAAAATCCCATCCTTCTTGGCATAACCATAAATCTTTTCATGCTCTTCTTGAAAACGTTCCTTTAATGCCGCAAAACCAGCTGATGTCAACTCAGCCCATTCAACCGGAATGGGAATTTCATAGTTTTGCCCTTTGAATCGTACGTCGATAACCAACTCATATTTGCGTTTTGACTCAGGGATATTCTCTTTTTCCAGTAATTTAACCCCTTCATTTTTTAACTCCTTAAAATGCGAGGCAACTACATTCATACTTTCTGGTGAGGCATCTTCCAATGTTGAACGAACATAATCTGTTCTTACATCTGTAACCAACAAGCCTAATGAGCAAAAGGTTCCTGGTGAAGGTGGAATTAAGACTCTAGGAATATTTAACTCTTTAGCTAGAGCACTACAATGCAATCCACCCGCTCCACCAAATGATACAAGAGTAAAGTCTCTTGGATCATGTCCCTTTTGAATAGAGATTAATCGAATGGCCCGTGACATATTAGCATTAACTACAGAGATAATCCCCGCTGTTGCTTCTTCTAAAGTAAGCTTCGATTGGTTACAAATGTGTTCTTGAATGGCCTGCTTTGCAGCATCCATATCTACTGACATACGACCTCCTAATATCTCTTTCGGATTTAACCGACCAAGTAAAAGGTTTGCATCCGTAACAGTTGGCCTTGTGCCTCCTCGACCGTAAGACGCAGGACCAGGTGTAGAACCGGCGCTTTCAGGACCCACCTTTAATGCTCCACCGTTATCAATATAAGCAATCGAGCCACCACCAGCACCACAAGCATGAATATCTAACATAGGGATACGGGCAGGAAAACCTTCCACTTCTCTTTCCATAGAAATCTTAGGTTCTCCATTTTCAATTAAACTAAAGTCCGCTGATGTACCTCCCATATCGAAAGTAATCATATTTTTATATCCAGTAAGCTCTGCTAAATTCTTAGCTGCTACCACTCCTGCAGCAGGGCCTGATACAGCAGTACGTAAAGGTGAGGCAACTGATTCATGAATGGAGATAATTCCACCATTAGATTGTGTGATATAGGGTTCCACCGGAATTCCATATTCCTTTACTGAATTCAAGAAGTTTTCCATATAGTTCTTCATTACTGGCCCTAAGTAGGCGTTCAATGCTGTTGTACTTAATCTGGAGTATTCACGAAACTCAGGAACAATCTCATGGGAAGCTGAAACGTATACATCCGGAAAACGCTTTTTAATTTCCTTAACTGCAAATTTTTCATGCTCTGGATTTAAATAAGAGAATAGGAAACAAACTGCGATCGATTTTACCCCTTGTTCCTTTAATGCATCAATGGCTTTGTGTAGGCTGTCTTCATTAATGACCTTATACACTTCACCATTTGCTAAAAGCCTTTCGCTAGCTTCATATCTTAAATTGCCAGGAATAACGGGTTGAGGTTTTTCTTCGAAGAAATTGTATAAACTAGGACGGGTTTGACGTCCAATTTCAAGTAAATCACGAAATCCTTCTGTAACGATAAGACCAGTAACCGCACCTTTTCGTTCAATTAGGGCATTGGTAGCAACAGTCGTTCCATGCGCTAAATATTGGACATCACTTTCGGCAATATCATTTATTTCTAGAATATCTTTTATACCTTTCATAATGGCCCGTGAAGGATCTTCAGGGGTTGAAGAAACCTTGTGATTTTTGATCTCTCCCGTTTTACTATCAACCAATGTAACATCTGTAAAAGTCCCCCCAACATCCACGCCTACCATGTAGCTCATACAGTTTCCTCCTTTTGGAAATTCATTACCCTATTAATCTAACAAACTTAAATATGTAACAATTTTGTAACTATATTTACAGAAAATTTATAATTTTGTCAATAAAGCCTATTTAGAATCATTCTGTAAATATAAAAATAGTACCTCTTCTTAAATATCTATACTTCCTGTCACCTTTTCTCTAAAATCGCTTTGCTATTAATACTTTTTTATTTGGAAAACGGCCCCTTTGTTAGAGGCCGAATATCCATCAAAAAGAAGGCGTGATTTATTTTAGTACGCAACTTTCCACATGTAACGGCGGTCATTCATTGAATGATTTCGAATAAGCGACATTTGGTAAACGAAATATCTTTCTACCGGTATCATTACAACAGAATTGAAGAATTCAGCAACAGAAGGATCGATTTCGTTTAAGCCTACCTCTTCTGCATCGATTACGATAAATCGCTCTGCGTATTGATTCAAGAATGTTTCTACCCTTTCATCCATCGGACGAGTACGTCCTAAGCTTTTTAGTAATACGAATGGAAGAGATTTGTCAGTTGTTTCGAATGGACCATGGAAATATTCGCCAGAGTTTAACACAACAGCATGTTTCCATTGCATCTCCATGAAGTGACAGCAAGCCATTGTATAAGCTGTACCGAATAGCGGTCCACTACCTAACACATAAAAGATTTCATCATCCTTAAAATCTAGTGCAAATCTTTGAGCCTTTGGAAGTAGGTTCTCTTTCGCAGAAGCAACAATATCATCAATTTGATCATATGCAGCCATAGCAACTTCATAGTTTTGGTAATCTTCAAATTGATGAAGGATTTCAAATCCTAATTTTAAAGCTAGCGCTTGGTTTGCCTGAGAGTATACCTGATTGTCTCCATTTGAATAAATCACTTTATACTGACCATTTTGTGCCATTAACGTATCAGGTGACCCAGTCATTGCGATGGTAATAGCACCTGCATTGTTTGCCACCTTTACAGCTTCTACTGTTTCTGGAGTTGCATTTAAAGAACATATAATACAAATTGTTTGTTCATTTAAGGCTGCTGGAGTAGCATGTACAAACTCGTTACTGTTATAAATTGCAGTTGCTATATTTTTCGCTTCACTCTGCATTAAGTACTTAGCCGGATAAATAGCAGCTTGAGATCCACCACATGCAACGAAATAAACTACTTTTAATCCACCTGCTGCATCTACCTTCTGTTTAATTTCACTAATAATTGATTTAATTTCCATGTTTATGTACTCCCTCTCTATTTGTATTATATTGTATATCTACTTTCCATAACAATATAGTACCATATATGCGGAGTATTTCAATAACTTTTTGAAATATTATAACAATTTAGTAACTTTATTGGTTTAATATCTATTTTTCTCAATAGAAATAAAGTCAAAACACACTGATTCTTTTAAAACAACTGTAAAGCGTTAGTTGTGAATGGTACAAATGACGATCTTAATGCTAATTGTTACAGAAGGTTATATCGTGGAGTTTATAGGTTATAACAAATAGTATTACAACTTCATTCTAATATGTCAATATGATTTCATTGAATTATATTTATTTTCAGAATAATACAATTGAATGCCGATAGAACAAAAAGCACATAACCCAAACAACGAATGGAAAATTGTTTGAATTATGTGCTAGTCTTTTATAAAGCAATTGAATGGCTACTTTCAACGCTTCTTGTAAACATCTACTTATACAACGAATTTGAACTTGTCTGCGACAATAAATTGCATGGATCGATGGGTTGGTATACCTTCTTTATCATAAGATAGACCCGTTATTAATAGAAGTGGATGACTTAATGATAAACTAAGGTAACGTGACATTTCATATGTGGAATACGTTAACTCAATTTCTTTTCTAGGATTCGTAAAGACAATACCATACTTTTCAGCCAGAATTGAAAACATGGAAGTATCGTTCAAGTCTTCATCCAATAAAAAAGTGAAGCGTTCCGGTAATCGGGAAATTTCAAATGCAACTGGTACCCCATCCGCATAACGAATACGCTCGATTACGATGATCTTTGAGTTGGGTTCTAATTGTAACACCTCAGTATCCTTATCATTTGCATCTTCAATTACACACTTAATAACCTTTGCACCCGGTTTACAACCAGATTCACGACACATATCTGAGAAACTTATAGAACCACTTATCCCTCTACTTAATTTCTCAGTGTTTACGAATGTGCCTTTCCCCTGTTTTCGAATTAAAAGATTTTCTTTCGCCAACTCTTCTAGAGCATTACGTACCGTAATTCTGCTAACATTATAGAGTTTACTCAATTCAACTTCTGTTGGAATTTTTTGACCTTTTTTAAACTTTCCTACTTCAATATCACTACGAATTAGATCGGTCAGCTGTTTGTATAAAGGTAAAGCATCCTTTTTATCTAATGTCATTGTATTTACCCCATATCGATTAGTATATAACCATATAATACTATTTAATCGGTTTAAATTGCAATAAATTAGAAAAATGTTATCTTTAATGCTGATATAAAAATAAAAAATTATTAAACTATATAACCAAATGTGATATTTTGTATTAATATCTGATAATCATTTTTTCAATGCTATTCATTATCCTACCTTTGCGGGACACAACAGGGTTAGGAATAAGGCCAGATACACTCAGTTACTTCATACTTTATTGCCAACTTCAACAAATATCTCCTATGCACATGAATGATCCCTCTATTTCATTTATATCAATTTCCGAGATATATAACCAAAAGAATATAGTTTTGATTTTATTTTGAAACCAAATATATTAAAGGTTATAAATTATATATTGTGGTAATAGATATATTAATGAATTTGACAGGAGGTGTATGAAATGGAACCGGTTAGGGATACATTTGAAGAGCGAAAACGCTTTATATATGAATACTTAAACAAGAAGATGGAACTATCACCGGATAAAAATGAACTCATACTCTCTATAGATCCAATACCATTTCAGCCAAACGCTCCCTTAACGGATGAATATATGATTGAATTAAAGAATTGTGAATCAGAGGAACAGGTAGGAAAAATATTGAAGAAGGTATTTGAAATGCAATCGGAGTATGAGTTTAGACATATCGGTGATATAAGGAAGAAACTGCACGTTCATAGCATGGATATCTACCAGCAACTTAATTTGCTTATTCATGAATTTAAGCGGATGCAAACACACCCGCTTCAAAAAGATATTACCGATTTAATTACCCAGCTCAAGAAACAGAAACGGGACTTATCTGAAGGGATCGATGTGGCGGTACAGTTCCTAGAAAATTGGACAAATAAAAAAGAGAGCTAGATTAGATAACCTTGCTCTCTTCTATGTTCAAGAATTTCTTTAAAGATTCTCCTGTAGGGTCCTGGCTAATTAATTCCCAAGAATGAGAAATGATGCTGCTATCAAACGTGTGATTTAATTCTTCAATGATTTTCTCTTTCCCAGAAACATGGTTTGTCTCAAGAGAAGTTTTAATTAAACCTTCTACAATTTTATCGGTTTCAGATTTGTAATGCAGTCCTCTTTGTGCAACTTTGATTAATTCCACGACTTTTTCCCCCTCATCACTTTTCTTTAATTCCTCAAGACCCTTTTCAAACTCGTCTATTTGTTTAGAGCTCATATCGTTATAAACGTAATCAAAAAGGAATTTGTAAGGTTGAGATAATTGTTCGGGATAGTCTGCCTTAGATTGTATTTGGGCTAATAACCTGTGCCCTTCCAACATCATCATAACACCATCTTTTTTAATAACTTTATTATCTGACATTAATCCCCAAAATGCAATAGCGACGGGGTTCGGGTCCTTCGTGTTATAAAATAGCGGCGCATTCCATACCCATTTTCGCTCAGTTAAGTTAATCAAATCATAATCAAAGGATTTGTGAGATTTCATTCCGTAACTCATAAAATTATAAGCGAACTTCTTTGTAGTTGTGTGTTTAAACCCTCTAAAACCTATTAAAATTGAAAGAATAGGAATATTGTTGAATGTGTGAGTAAGAAGATTGTGATAGTCCCTTACCCTTTCATCCATATTGTTGTCGTTCGTTGATTGATACTCAAAATGAAGAATAATTTCGTTTTTGTCTACATTATCCATTCGAACCAAAAAGGCTCTGTCTAAATACTTCTTTCCATCATCTTTTTCTAGCAAGTGCTGATATAGATGCCTATAAGGTGACGTGACATCCTCGCTTAATGCCAACCATCTCCCGTTTGTGTCCAAGTCTAGATATAATTTATTGTAGAAGAGCTTCATAAAGTCTTTCACGGAAAACTTGAATAACTGTTTAAAATTATTGTCATGTTTGTGATGTTCTTCTGTCATTGATATGTATCCTCCCTTGGACCACTAGCATCTGATTCTATTCGTTCTTTGTTGCAATCAAAATATTGCATAGGATGTTGTTCTAACTATATATCCAACGCTCTTATTCTATTAATTATTATTTAACTGAATTCCATTATAAGGACCACGATTGATCGTTCCAAGAGTCTTTTTCCACATCGACTCTCGCTTGATGATTTCAGAATCCGTCCCTTCCATAAATTCAATGACTGAAAAGATGACTGAATTATAACCGTTTTCTAGAACAAACAAATTAAGATGTTGTGCATCACCAAGTGAATTTAAATGAGCCATCCATCTACCTAAAATTCCGTCACTGTTATAGGCACTTCCTATGTATCTACTTTTTCCATCTTCGGATCGTTGAATGTAAATCCCATTTTGACGCAAAACCTGTTTTAGCTTATTATCTTCTGAATTATCTTCCCAAATAGCAATTACTTCTCTCCATGTAAAGGTTTGTCCTAAGACATTTTCTAGTGATGTATCCACATCAGGTAGTTCAAGCCCCTCAAATTTGGATGTACGAGCTAGCTTACTGTTGGCTTTGCTCTCTATTATGATTTCATCTGATTGTAGAATATCAGCTATTTTAGTAGCTAAAGAAACATAATCATCTGTCTTAAAGTCCGTATATGATCTTTTGGAGGTTGACACCTCTGGAAAGGAATCCAACAATGTTTTAAGGCTGCCATTTATATTATCCGCGTGATAAATCCTAAATAGTTCGGGACCTTCTCCCCATAGTTCAAACGCCCTTATTTTATAAATATTACTCTTAACTCGATATGAAACCCATGGTCTTGAATTTGCTGTGTTATCATCCTTAATTCTTAAATCAAACATTCTAGCTAATCCACTCTTGATAAGAATGGGTTCTAAAATTTCAAACATGAATACCCCTCCAAATGACCCACTATATAATTCCCTTATTATAGCAAACTATTATATAATTACCTATTCTACAAGTAATAGTCTTTATATTCTCCGTCTCTTTTATGTACTTGGTAAGCATGAGGTAGAATTACACCCCTCCATTTGTTAGACTTCTTACCCCACTTGTAAATAAAGCCATTTGAGTGTTTTCTCGCTGATACTAAACAAAAAAATAAGCCAGTACATTCAAGAAATTCATTCTTAATGTACTGGCTTATTAAAATCTCTTTCCTATTTATCGGAGGGATTGAAATTATGAAACAGTTACTATTCTTTGATGATTTCCCTCGTACTTCTCACTGTATCTATAGGGCGTACTAATTTTTCAATTTGTTCACGTTTAGGCTCTAAGAACGGAGGTAAAGATAGTTTTTCCCCAAGGGTTTCGTAAGGTTCATCCCCCATAAAACCAGGGCCATCTGTAGCAAACTCAAATAAAATTTGTGGAGCAACTCTTGCATATAAAGACTCAAAAAAGTGACGATTGACATAACCGGATGTCGAGAATCCCAAACTACTCAATCTTTCTGTCCATTCATCCAATACGGAGCGATCCTCTACGCGGAATGCAGCATGGTGTACGGTGCCATACCCTTGTCGAGCTTGAGGGAGAACAGTATTGTGCTCTACAATAACGGATGCTCCATTACCGCCTTCTCCTACTTCGAATAAATGGAAGGATCCTTCCTGAGCCGTTTCTTTAAATAATAGTGCTTTTTCCAATATTTCTTTGAAGTAATCAAAGTTCGCAATCCGAACAAAGACAGGACCTAAACCCGTAATGGCATGCTCCAATGGGATAGGACCCTTTTGCCAAGGGGTACCAGATTCTACGCCTCTATTTAATTCATCTGAAATTAATTGATATTGTTGATCATCGAAATCAACGAAAGAGAGAGTTTTCTTGCCAAATTGCTCTTTAATTCCAGTATGCTTGACGTCTAAACGATCAAACCGTTTTACCCAATAATCCAATGCTGCATCATTTGGTACACGGAAAGAGGTCTTAGAAATCTCGTTTGTACCATGCATACCTTTTGGGATGCCTGGGAAGTCAAAGAATGTCATGTCTGTGCCCGCACTGCCTTTATCATCAGCAAAGAATAAATGATAGGTTTGAATATCATCTTGATTGACTGTTTTTTTAACTAAACGCATCCCTAATACATAGGTGAAAAATTCATAGTTCTTTTCTGCACTACTGGTAATAGCTGTTACGTGGTGTATTCCCTTTAGTTGGTTCATTTTATTTTCCTCCTGAAAATTCAGATTCAATAGTAAGCTTGGTTTCATTCTTTAGCATAACTACTGAGCACATCTATCAATATTGCTTAATATGACCTGCTCAACCTTCATACTCCTTTTATGATTGGAAATATGTACATGGGTATAAAAAATACTCATGTACATATTTTACACTTCAGTCACATTTTTAAGTAAATTATCGGATCGTGAATAATGCTTTTGACCAAGGAATTAATTGGTCTAGCATTTGATTGACAGAATCCTCTTGAACGGCCTGTGGTTTAAAGACTGTTCCATTCTCAAAATCAGTGAATAACGATAGGGCTGGATGTACACGAACGTCAGCCACTAATAACTCACCTAAAATACCTCGTAAATGTTCAGCCGCACGAGCTCCACCTACGGAACCGTAAGAAACGATTCCAGCTGCTTTATTGTTCCACTCAACACGTAGATAGTCTAATGCATTTTTCAGTGCTCCAGTAATCGAGTGATTGTATTCTTGAACAATAAATACGAATCCATCTTGATTAGCGATTATTTCTGACCAAGCAGCAGCCCCTGAAGCATCTGCACCAGCTTCACCAAGTAATGGTAATTTGTAATCAGCAATATCAATAATGGTATAGTTAGCGTCGCCACGTTTGTCAGCAATTTCTTTTACCCATGCACCTACTTGTGGACTTACACGACCTTCACGTGTTGAACCTAAAATAATCCCAATGTTTAATTTTGTCATTGTTTCTTCCTCCTCTTGTTTTTTTCCAAATAATTTATCTAAAAATCCCATTTCCTACTTTCACCTCCTTTTATGTTCTGAAATACGGATTATTGCTGTGACATGATGTAGAACTTTTAGTATGCACATGAATGATCCTTCTATTTCAGTTATCTCGATTTCGAGATATATAATCAAAAAAATAATGTTTTTATTTTATTTCGAAACCAAATATCTTTAACCTGAGATAATTTTATTATATGTACTTATTATTGTCAACTCATTTAAGTGATTTTTTATACTTTAAAAATAGGATAAGGGCTTGTTTCAACATGGGCCACCATTCAAACGACCTAAGGATAAACCAATTGAATGAATGGATACAGCCTACAGCCTGGCAACCCATACCCTTTTTTCATCATCAAAGTAAGAAGACAAATAATATTTCTATATTATTTTCTAAAAAACAATCTAAATTTGATATTGGTTTAATCTAATATTTAGATATATAATAAAAACAAGAAAAGAAAACGTTTTCAACAACATTCAAATACATAGTTACTTCTCATATTATAGGAGGATATAAAATGAGCCAAGTTGAAAGAAATACAAAAGTGCAGAAATTAATTGAGCTACAAAAATTCAATGAGAAAGAAATTTCTAAAATGACAGATTCACAGATTGAATATTACCACTGGCTCTATTTTGATGATTCAGTTTATGATTATATGTAACTTAAATAAAAGATAAGAAAAGTGGGAAAACATTAATCATTCATGTTTTCCCACTTTTGTTTTTATCATTTTAATGAAACGACTGAAAGTTAGTTAGCTACCACATTCATAAACATATCAATATCATCCGTTGTATTCGTAATGCTTCCTACACCAAAGTTTTCTACCAAGAAGTTTGTTACATTTGGTGAAAGGAATGCTGGTAATGTAGGACCAACATGAATATTCTTCACACCTAGATATAGAAGGGATAAGAATACAATGACCGCCTTTTGCTCATACCATGCGATATTATAAGACAATGGAAGGTCATTAATACTTTCCAAGCCAAGGGCATCCTTTAGTTTTAATGCGGTCATGACAAGTGAATAAGAATCATTACATTGACCAGCATCAAGTACCCTTGGAATCCCATTGATATCACCCAAATCAAGCTTATTATATCTATATTTCGCACAACCAGCTGTTAGGATGATGGTATCGTTAGAAAGTTCTTCAGCAAACTCTTTATAATACGTTCTACTTTTATGGCGTCCATCACAGCCTGCCATAACAAAGAATCGTTTAATATCTCCATTCTTCACTGCGTCAACCACTTGATCAGCCACTTGAGCGACTTGATTATGTGCAAATCCTCCAATAATTTCACCCTTTTCAATCTCAATAGGAGGATCACATTGTTTCGCATGCTCAATAATCACTGAGAAGTCTTTTGTTCCATCTTCTTTCTCCGCGATATACGTAACACCTTCTACTCCTGTTGCTCCAGTTGTATACATTCTATCCTTGTAGGTAGCTTTCGGTGGTACAATACAGTTTGTTGTCATTAGAATCGGACCATTAAAGCTTTCAAATTCACGTTTTTGTTCCCACCAAGCATTTCCGTAGTTACCTACAAAGTGATCATATTTTTTAAATGCTGGATAATAATTGGCGACGAGCATTTCACTATGTGTATACACATCCACACCCGTGCCCTCTGTTTGCTTTAATAATTGTTCAATATCTTTAAGGTCATGACCGCTTATTAAAATTCCAGGATTTTTACCAACACCGATGTTTACTTTTGTAACCTCCGGATGTCCATAAGTGGAAGTATTTGCGGTATCTAATAATTCCATTCCATGAACCCCATACTTTCCAACTTCCATAGAAAGTGCAATCAATTCATCCAATGTTAATGTATCATCTGTGATCTGCGACAATGTCTTTTGCATAAAAGCATACAGAGAGTCCTCTTTATAGCCTAAATGTGCGGCATGCTGAAGGTATGCAGCCAATCCTTTTAGACCATATGTAATTAGTTCTCTTAACGAGCGAATATCTTCATCTCTTGTGGCAAGAATACTTACCTCTTGTGAAGCGGCTTTGTTTTCAAACTCAAGAGTAGTCTCACCATACCAGGTCACAAAATCACTTGTATTAGCTAATTGTGAGCCAGCCTTTTCAATCGAGAACTTGATCTCTTCACGAATGTTTAGACCCTCTCTAACCTTATTATAAAAGTCATTCTTATCCCAGTTGGCATTTGTAATCGTCATAAAAAGACTATTTACAATAAACTCATCTACCTTACTATGCTTCAATCCTAGTTCTCTAGCTTCTGTATGAACAATCCCCAGACCCTTTACCACATAAACCAATAAATCTTGCATATTTGCTAAATCATCTTTTTTTCCACAAATACCGGCAATCGTACAACCTGTTCCATTTGCTGTTTCTTGACATTGATAACAAAACATACTCATTTAACTTCCCCCTACCTTCTAATCATTAGGTGACTTTACATAGTCATTCAATAATGATTTCACTTTAACAACGATCAGAAAAAGTAGGTGTGATATAACTCACTGATAAGACATATTTCACTTGATTGTCAAAATTGATGGAGAAAATCAAAGATTACTTGCTTTTTCTAAGACACGGCAATCGAACAAAGTTGTGATCTTCAAGATTAAAACACTATTAAACTTACAGCAGTTAGACATACGAAATAAAAAGAAAAAAACTAGGGAGTCATCCCCTAGTTTTCATCCTTACGCTATTTACCTATTTCTTTATGAGAGTTTTCCTTTATTAACGGTAGCTTTTCCGAACTATATATATACTTATAAAGTACCGCCGCTGCAACAGCACCCATGATTGGACCAATTACATACACAGGAAATTGAACCCAGTTGATATTGCCGCCGAGTAAACTATCGACAACATATGGTCCGAAGGTTCTTGCGGGATTAAATGATGCTCCCGTAGGACCGGCGGTCATCATGATGATCCCACCAACCGTTAAACCAATCACAAGCCCACCCCAATCCTTTGGGGCCCTGGAGTCTACTGCAACTCCCATAATGACGAACATAAGAATAAACGCTGCAATGGCTTCGATAAATATCCCCTGAATATACCCGGTAGATGGGGCAAGGACAGTTGCTCCTAAATTACCTATTAATACTCCATCCATGCCTAAAACGCTTACAATTCCAAACGCGCCAATGGTACCACCTACACATTGTGCAAGTAGATAGGGTCCTACCTCTTTCCATGGAAAATGACCTGTTGAAGCTAGTGCGATTGTGACAGCTGGGTTAATGTGACAACCCGTTAATCTTCCTATTGAATAGATCATTGCCATAACAATAATTGCGAAGGCAAAGCTTATCACTCCAATATCAGCCAATGTGGTAGACTCGTTGTTATTAGCCGTAATTATTCCATTAAAAGCGGCTGTGCCTGGACCAATTAGAACTAATAAAGCCGTACCGATACCTTCACCAAAACATCGTTTGAACAGGCTGGGTGTCTCCATCAGCAGCCAGCCTTATTTCACAAGTCCATGAGGGTCAATGACATATTTTCTTGAAGCCCCTTTATCAAACTCTGCATAGCCCCTTGGCGCTTCATCTAAGGATATGACCGTTGCATTAACCGCTTTTGCAATCTGTGCTTTTCCACTTAAGATCGCTTGCATTAAGTCACGGTGGTATTGCATGACTGGTGTTTGACCTGTAACAAATGTATGTGCTTTCGCCCACCCTAATCCTAAACGAACTCTCAATGTACCAATTTTTGCATCCTCATCCACTCCACCTGGATCTCCTGTTACATATAGACCTGGAATCCCCAGTCGTCCCCCAGCACGAGTGACCTGCATAATGGAATTTAAAACCGTTGCCGGTGCTTCTGTCGCATTGGCACCATGTGCAGATGCTTCAAAGCCTACGCAATCTACTGCACAGTCAACCTCAGGACTGCCTAGAATTTGATCAATTTGCTCTCCCAAATCAGGGTGATTACGTAGATTGACGGTTTCACAACCAAAGCTTCTTGCTTGGGCAAGCCTTTCTTCATTTAAGTCCCCTACAATAACGGCAGCAGCCCCTAATAGTTGTGCTGAATGGGCAGCTGCTAGCCCCACAGGACCTGCTCCCGCAATATAAACAGTCGCTCCTGGCTTAACACCTGCGCTCACTGCCCCATGATAACCGGTTGGAAAAATATCAGATAGCATTGTTAAATCTCTAATTTTTTCCATCGCTTGATCTTTATCTGGAAATTTCAATAATTGGAAATCAGCATACGGTACCATTACATATTCAGACTGACCTCCTACCCAGCCTCCCATATCTACATAACCATACGCTGAACCCGGACGGTCAGGATTTACATTTTCACAAATATGTGTGTTGCGCTCTTTACAGCTTCTGCATCGTCCACACGCAATATTAAACGGGACAGACACCAGATCCCCTTTTTTGATAAATTCCACATCACGACCAACTTCAATGACTTCTCCCGTTATTTCATGCCCAAGCACAAGTCCTTCGGGAGCAGTCGTTCTCCCTCTCACCATATGTTGGTCACTTCCACAAATATTTGTTGTTACTACCTTCAAGATCACACCGTGTTCACATTTACGTCCTACGTTTAAAGGATTGACTCCAGGTCCATCTCTTAAAACTAAATCTGGATAACCAATATCCATTACCTCTACTTTACCTGCACCCATGTAAGCTACTGCTCTATTTCCCCTCATGTGAAAATCCTCCCCTTTTGTTATGAAGTTTTATTTACAACCATATCATTGCAATTTTGATGCCAACTCTAAAAGGCGATTATGTAAGCGATTCCACACGACCCCTGGTAAAAGCGTGTTCAATAAATGAGCAAAGGGTGTCCTATTTTAAGACAAATGACTTTTAATCATTTCCTGAATATTGAAATAATAGTATAATATGGACAAAGACTGAATGGCCTTAATGTGAAAAGGAGGTAATATTTGTCATATGGTTACAGAAGTTCTTTTCGATAAGTATAATCTCATTAGTCAATCGTGGAAGCGTTGTCATGATTTTGGCCTCTCACCAACCGATCCTTTTGAGGACTCTATTTTGACTGGTAAGGCTTTGAGTGATCTGATTAAAGAAAATGAACAGTTAATCAACCATGCCTCTTCTGCTATTAACACACTCTTTCCCAACTACTATTCGGGTCTAGTGATCATCATTGTTGATCGAAATGGAACCATCATACATAGAGTGGGGCAATTGGATGGAACCAGCTCTGTTGATGTGCTATCCATAGGCTCTAATTGGTCAGAAGAAAACAAAGGAACCAATGCCATGGGGCTTGCCATCTACACGAAAGAACCCATTATCACTCATGCGGATCACCACTTCTATGTGAAAAATCATTTTCTAACATGTGCGGCAAGCCCTATATATTCACCAACGGGTGAGCTGATTGGTGCCGTTAATATCAGTGCAAGAAAGGAAATGTATCATCCATTTATTTTCTCCTTAACCAACATCATGGCGACTTTTATTCAAAATGGCTTGCTTTTAGACATAGCAAAAAATGAAAAGGTTTTGACCATGAAAGAACTAGAAGCGACTGCGAACTTGGCAAATGTCCCCCTTCTTTCACTCGATGATGACAATAGAATCATCCGTGCCAATCAGTCAGCACGTAAATTACTAGGTGATGACTGTTATGGAAAAGAATTTCACAATACAAAGGGATATCCGACAAAAGTGGTGTCTGATCCAACACGTAAACAATATCGATCCATATTAGCTTTAAATCAAACAACAAATAAGAAATTGACTCCACAATCTCTATATACCATTAAGGATATTGTCGGGTCATGCCCAAAGATGAATGAAATCAGAAGGATCGTTAAAAAAGCGGCACTAACCGATTTCCCAATCATTGTATATGGAGAAAGTGGGACAGGAAAAGAGTTAGTTGCACAGTCTTTACATACATCTGGACCAAGAGGAGATCAGCCTTTTATTGCGGTTAATTGTAGCGCCATACCGGAAAACCTCATTGAAAGCGAATTGTTTGGTTACGAAAAGGGAGCCTTTACCGGTGCCAATCGTGATGGAGGGATTGGGAAATTTGAGGCAGCGAATGGTGGGACCCTCTTTCTTGATGAAATTGGTGACATGTCCCTAAAGGCACAAGCGGTTTTATTAAGAGTTTTACAGGAAAAATCAGTGACCCGTGTAGGTGGAACGAAACCCATCCCAATAAACACAAGAGTGATTGCAGCGACACATAAAAACCTTAGAAGAGAAATAGAAGCTGGACGTTTTCGAGAAGACTTGTATTATCGACTGAAAGGTGTGGTTCTGACACTACCTCCTCTCCGCGAGCGTTCAGACCTGATTGAATTGTCCAATCACTTAATGAAACATTTAGAATACCCATCTTTGCCTCTTTCAAAAGAGGCAAAAAAGAAGCTACTTTCGTATCAATGGCCAGGAAATGTGAGAGAGCTGAAAAGTGTTCTCATGCAGGCCTCGTTTCTCGCTGATGGAAATGAGATTCAAGCGGAGGACTTGGATTTTGAAATCGAATACGAGCAGGATAAACCATTTCTACAGGAAGAAAAGGATCCCCTTACCTCTCTGGTTCATTCAGAGAAAGAGGTGATTCGAAGAACGTTGGAATATGTAAGTTGGAATATTAGTAAGGCAGCTACGATCCTAAAAATTAGTCGAAATACACTTTATCTTAAAATTAAAAAATATCATCTTCAACAATAGAGATAAAAGACCATCAAACATTTTAAACGTTTGATGGTCTTTTGTATGCCGTAAATGTTGCGACTTTTTCTCCAAAATAAATATATCCCAGCCAATCTAGATCTTGCCTGCCGATTTATGAAACCACTTTTACATACTAATAGTTCTATATAAAATAATTATTTTTAGAAAATCAACCTATTTTATAAAATCTTGTGATGGTTGGATTTTCTAACTTGTTACATACTTTTTATACTCTAAGAAAACAATAAAAATACTAAATAATTTCGTGAATCGGAGGATGAACCTTGGAGACAAATAGCCCAATTCGATTAAGTGCTCCGGAAATTGCAAGCCTTTGGACACAATACATTTTTGATACAATGTCCATTTGTTTCTTTCGTTATGCACTCGAACATATCGAAGATTACGAAGTCAAATCGATCTACCAAACTTCTCTTGAAATATCAAAAAAGCATGTCGAAGAAATTACAGTATTTTTGTTAAAAGAAAATCACCCTATTCCACGTGGGTTTACAGAAAAAGAGGACGTAAACATTCACGCACCACGTCTTTTTCAAGACCCTTTCTACCTAAATTATATTTATATCATGACTTTGCAAGGAATGACTGGGTATGCTTTATCTGTTAGTAATTCTATTCGTTCTGATTTACGGAAGTATTTCAAAACCTGTATGTCCGAAACGATGGAGCTTTTTGATCAATCCATTGATTTAATGCTTTCAAAAGGACTTTTTACTCGACCTCCTATTATTACACCACCCGAATCGATCGATTTTGTAAAGCACCAAAGTTTTTTAACTGGATGGTTAGGAGATCGTCGTCCACTGAATGCTATCGAAATTGGAGATATTTCTTTCAATTTGTTGAAAATGCATTTACATGCTGCTTTAAAAGTCGGATTCATCCAAGTAGCTCAATCAAAAGAGGTTCGTCAACATTTCACGAGGGGACTTGACATTGCCAATAAACATATAAATATATTTGAATCGGTATTTAAGGAAGATAATTTAAATTCACCTATTTCCTGGCAATCAATGATCACGAACTCTACCTCTGTGACCTTCTCAGATAAATATATGATGTATCAAATTCAATTGTCTGCACAATTAAGCCTTTCATATTATGGTTCTGCTTTGAGTGTCAATGCAAGAAGAGATCTAGGTGCTAAATACTTACGACTCATTTTAGAACTTTTACACTTTGCTGATGACGGAGCGAACATAATGATAAAAAATGGATGGTTAGAGCAGCCTCCATTAGCAAGTGACCGAGAATCGCTTGCAAAGGAAAGGAATAATAAATAATATGGGTCACTCCTCTTGGTTGAATAAAGGCGAATCTAAATTTCAGATAATGAAGTTTAGATCCGCCTTTTATTGAATATTTCTTTCTTGAAAATATTCATAGCATAGGGAGAGAAAACCTTGTATGCGTCATTCATTTTTCAAAGAAAATGGAAATGATCTTAGTACGATTGGTAAGGAATTTGATACAATTCCTCTTCTATATCCATCCCTTCTGAACATTCCCTATTTCCCGCAAAGAGAATTTTCGCTAAAAATAGAAAAAACCAGGGCATAATCCCTAGTTTTCATGTTTATTAACCAATCTTTCCATCGATGTCAGATGTATCAACGTTATCTCCGAACCATTCTTGTAATTTCTCTTTTGCTTTACTCTTAATATCTTCATCAATATACATAGCCACTTGGAACAAGGCAACTCCTAGAGCGCCTAAATCATCTGTATACCCTACGCCTACCACTACATCTGGAATTAAATCAAGCGGAAGAATAAAGTATCCTAATGCTCCAATGATGATGGTCTTTGCTTTTACTGGTACTTCTGGTTTTTGAAGAGTAAAGTATAATAGTAACACTGCATACACAACGGAAGAACCTGCTTTTTTAGCAAACTTCTTTAATTTCCCCCAAAACTTTTCATCCGAGAAGTGTTTTCCGGAATCTTTGAATTCTTCTGTATTAGTCATCTCTCTTCCCCTTTGTACTTTATAATTTAGTATATTTTTTACTCGATCCAAAAGATTTACTTACTGGGCACCACCTGTCTATTTTTACCATTTTTTTCGGTGGCCTGCTCTAAATTTATTTCTAGCTCATTTGATAGAAGCAATGCGTAGATCACCACATCTGCTATTTCATCAGTAATAACGTACATTTTGTCGTCTCTGGCTTCTTACATAACCCCATTTAATAACGAAGGTCAGACTCCATTTAACCTAATAATTATAGTACATTTTGCAAATAAAATAAATTCAAGATAGAAAATCTAGTCTAAATCTAGTAAGATATCTTCATGTGACATTAGATAAGGGGTTAAAAAAATGAGCGTATTAAACGTACAAAATTTAAGTCATGGTTTCGGTGATCGTGCCATTTTTAATGATGTGTCTTTTCGACTATTAAAAGGCGAACATGTTGGATTAGTTGGGGCAAATGGTGAGGGTAAGTCTACTTTCATGAATATTGTTACTGGGAAGTTACAACCTGACGAAGGAAAAGTGGAGTGGTCACGAAAAGTTCGTGTTGGTTATCTAGATCAGCATGCTGTACTTCAAAAAGGTACTACGATGCGTGACGCTTTGAGTACTGCTTTTCAATATCTATTTGATGCTGAAGCAGAGATCAATGAACTTTATGCAAAAATGGGTGATGAAGGTGCCGATATCGATGCATTACTCGCAGAAGTTGGAGAGCTACAAGAAACGTTAGATAGTAATGATTTCTATCAAATTAATTCAAAAGTTGAGGAAGTGGCTCGTGGTCTAGGATTAGACGCTGTTGGACTCGATCGAGATGTAGATGATCTTAGCGGTGGGCAACGTACGAAAGTTTTGCTAGCTAAGCTTTTGCTAGAAAAACCTGAAATCCTATTACTAGACGAGCCTACCAACTATTTGGATGAACAGCATATTGAATGGTTGAAGCGCTATTTACAGGAATATGAGAATGCATTTATCTTGATTTCACATGATATTCCATTCTTGAACAATGTGGTGAACTTGATCTATCACATGGAAAACCAAGAGTTGAACCGCTATGTTGGTGACTATGATAACTTCTTAAAAATATATGAAATGAAGAAGCAACAGCTAGAATCTGCTTACAAGCGTCAACAACAAGAAATTGCTGATTTGAAAGATTTCGTTGCTCGTAACAAGGCAAGTGTTGCGACCCGTAATATGGCGATGTCTCGTCAAAAGAAGCTCGACAAAATGGAAGTTATTGAATTGGGGAAAGAGAAGCCGAAACCAGAGTTTATTTTCAAAGAAGCTCGTGCTTCTAGTCGTTGGATTTTCGAGGCTGAAGATCTGGTTATTGGTTACAATGAACCCCTTTCTCGCCCTCTGAATTTAAAAATGGAACGCGGACAAAAAATTGCATTCGTGGGTGCAAACGGTATTGGGAAGTCTACTCTTTTAAAAAGTATTCTTGGGTTGATTGATCCGCTGGAGGGTAAAGTGGAACGTGGTGAGTATCAATACATCGGGTACTTCGAGCAGGAAGTGAAACAGTCCAACTACAACACTTGTATTGAAGAGATTTGGAGCGAGTTCCCAAGTATGAATCAGGCTGAAGTCCGTGCTGCTCTTGCAAAATGTGGATTAACGACGAAACATATTGAAAGTAAAATCGAAGTCCTTTCTGGTGGAGAAAAAGCCAAGGTTCGATTGTGTAAAATTCTAAACACAGAAACGAATTTATTAATTCTAGACGAACCTACCAATCACTTGGATGTGGATGCAAAAGAAGAATTGAAGCGTGCTTTAAAGGCCTATCGCGGAAGTATCTTGATGGTATCCCACGAACCTGATTTCTATCGTGAAATTGCGACTGATATTTGGAATTGTGAGGATTGGACTACGAAAGTATTTTAAATAAAGATGAAGGGGTACCTCAGTAAAATTTTACTGGGTACCCCTTTTCTATTTATTTCAATATATTAAGATCTAAACGCCTCATAACGAACTTCTTTTAATTGGGCTCCTTTGCCTGAAAGGACAATGCTTGTTCCTTTATCTTTTTCATATGCCGTAAAAGTTACCACTTTTTCGCCCTTATTCACAAAGAGTTCAATTGAATGAAGATCCACGTAAAATTCTAGTGTGTTTTCATCATTGTTAAAGCAGTCATGTACGGTAATTGGTTCACTATCTCCATAATCAGAAGTAATCACAACAGAATTGGATGATGGATTCACACTCACACGTGTTGCTTTTTGATCTTCCTTGTTTAATTCAACAACAAACGATTCACTCTTAGATAACAGTGATAGGGATAAATATCCTGCTCTTCCGCTTTCAATGGTCAAGTCCTCATTTAATGTAACATGTTCATGAACAGCAACCGTTGTGAAATAATCGTCATGGCTAATATAAGCTTGTTGAATGAGTGTGTTGTTTTTGATGTGTAACTTTCTTGGTAAACTCATCATGCCGTTATAACCGTACTCTTTTGGTGGCGTTGCTTTTGACCAACGGTGCATCCATCCAATTAATAGTCTTTCTCCGTTTTGACCGTCCGTTGTTTGAGGTGCATAAAACGTTGAATAATCTAGCAAGCCCTTTGCCTCAGGTATGAATGCTCCGTTTTCAAAATCCATGTGTCCAATCACATATGATGTCTTTTTCTCTACTTCTCCGTCAAATTCAGGGTCGCATGGCATTTCAGAGAAAATTAGCACATCTTTTCCGTCTAAATGGAAGAGATCCGGACATTCTAGTAACGTATTTTCTTCAAATGACATTTGAAATATGGAAGAATGAAAGCTCCACTGAAGTAAATCGTTTGATTGGAACATGATGATTTCACCACGACGTTTCGCGTTTCTTACCGCTAAAACACAGTAGTATACCCCTTTATGCTCTAACACTTTAGGGTCTCTGAAATCACAAATGAGATACCCTTCTGGCAACTCTTTTTCACCAATCACGGGATTCAATGAAGACTTCTCGAAATGGATACCATCCTCTGACACTGCCACACACTGACGTTCAGCAATTTGTGATTCATCTTTATCAAACCCTAAGTTAGGATCAATATGACCTGTATAAATGAGATAGAGTTTCCCATCCTTTTCAATCGCACTTCCGGAAAAACACCCGTTTGCATCATACGCTTTGTCATTGGCCATCGCTACAGGGAGGTACTCCCAATTGACAAAATCATTGGTTGTTGCATGACCCCAATGCATGTCATTCCATACAATGTCGTACGGGTAATACTGATAAAAAAGCTGGTATTTCCCTTTGTAAAAGGAAAAGCCATTCGGGTCATTGAGCCATCCGATTTCCGGTGAAAAATGATAAAGGGGGCGATTATTTGTTTTATGTTTGTTTTCTTTAATAAAGTCGTTTGCTTTTTGTAGTCGATTCATAGGGCACCTCTTCTATTTAGGCTGTTTTCGCAAAGCTTGTTGTTAAAATCTAAAAGCCGATTTTAACGTGGAAATAGCTATTTTGCGCTTAAGAATGTAGTTTGCAGGCTCTTTTCTTATTAAATTCATGCTATTTTCTGCTGATATTTAGCACAATTATTAAAATTAGGTTCCAAAAAGCAACAAAGTTTAAGAAAATAGCCTTTATTTAATTCCACTTTGCATGGAACCTTCCACAATGTATTTTTGGAAAATGATATAAAGAATAACAATAGGAATCGTTACGATGGTTAGTGCTGCCATCATATGACTTGTGAAAATGTTATACGTGTCTGCAAAAACTGCATTAAGCGCAACTTGAATCGGCATCAAATCTGCGTTTGATAACGCCATTACCGGCCATAAAAAATCATTCCATGATGCTAAGAACGTTAAAATTCCAACGGTAATATACATATTTAAGCTTGATGGCATGACGATTCGGAAGAAACATCCTACTTCACTTAGTCCATCGATTTTTCCTGATTCAATTAATTCACCAGGAAAGGATAAGAAATGTTGTCTGAATAAGAATATGTTCATCACATTGATGATAAATGGCAGCAAATAACCTGGAATTGTGTTGATTAATCCCATCTCATTTACCACTAAAAACAATGGAAGAATGGTCGCTTCAATTGGCACAATCATAAGTGCGATAATAAAAATTAAAATCCAATCCTTCAATGGAAATTTAAATCTTGCAAGAGCATACCCTGCCAATGAATTGATGGTTAATCCTACAACCACTGTAACGGATGCATAAATCAAACTATTTCCAACGTTCTTAAAGATGTTATAAAAACCTAATAACTCCACATAAGAGTCAAACGAAAGATCAGAAAATCTTGGAACAAAGGCAAAGATTGTACCCATATCCTTGTAAATCACTTCATCGATTTTAAATGAAGAAAGAATCATCCAAATGAGAGGAAGTAAAAATTGTAAGGCCACAATAGAGGCGAAGAGATAAAATAAGGTTTTCTTTACAATTTTCATGCTACTTTCTCCTCTCTAAATAGCTTTTTAATAATGATTGAAATTACGACTAAGAAAATCGTGAATACTAACGTAATCGCACTGGCATATCCAATGTTTCGATGACGGAATCCATACTCATAAATATATTGCAAAATGGTAATCGTGGAGTAATCTGGACCTCCACCTGTCATAACCATCGGTTGAACGATGAGTTTAAAAGCCTGAATCGTAGTGGTAATCACTAAAAACATCAGAATGGGTTTTAATGAAGGAATGGTAATAAATAAAAACTTTTGAAACGCATTGGCTCCATCAATATCCGCTGCCTCATAAAGGCTTCCATCAATATTTTTAAGTCCCGCTAAAAAGATCATCATTTGATACCCACACCCTGACCATGCAGAGATCCCAATGATCGTATACATTGCTTGAGACGCACTGGAGAGGAAAGGCTGCTTGGAAATCCCAACATTCGCAAGGAGTTCATTAATTAAACCAGATGTAGGGTTTAACATGACCGTCCAAAGGATTGAGATCACAACAAGAGATAAAACAGCTGGAGAAAAATAAGCAGTACGGAAGAATCCTACACCTCTGATTTTTTTGTTAACAATGAGAGCAAGTCCAAGTGCCATTGACAGTTGCAGAGGAACAACAAACACCACAAACTTTAACGTGTTTTTAAAACTTTGGATCAACACTTCATCTGTCAGCATTCGCTTAAAGTTTTCAAGTCCAATATATTCCTTGTCGTTTGGTTTTAATAAATAGTAATCTGTAAACCCGTACGTAAACGCTAGAATAATAGGTAATACAATAAAGAGAATCGCCAGTATTAAAGCAGGTGTTAAAAATCCGTAAGCGGACACGATATCTCTTGTTTTGTAATGTTCACTTTGTTTGAGGTGTTCAGTTGTATTTCTCACTTTTACAATACGTTTGATCAATTTCTTCATGGTCCACACCCCTTTTTAAAAAGAGTAAGAGGTGAGGTCATTCCCTCACCTCTTACTTTTAACAACCGATTATTTTTTGTACTTGGCAAATTCTAATTCAATTTTCTTCGATGCATCGTCTACATATTTCTTGATTGTTGCTTCATCTGTCGCTTTGTTTTGAGCGATTTTTAGAATAACGTCTTTTGCAAAGGTTTCAGAAAGATAAGGATATCCAGGTGATACCGGACGAGATTTGTTTGTGTTTTCAACTTGATACTTTAATACGGTCCATGCATCGTTGTGATATGGGTTGTCCGTATTGGTATCAATCGCGTCAACAGAATTAATTCTGGTTGGAATAGAACCGTTTTTAGCGAAGTATTCTTTTGATGCTTCGTCGTTTGTTAACCATTCCATGACTTCAACGATTTGCTTAACGCGTTCTTCGTCTTCTTCTTGTCCGTTTCGAACAAATGCCCAAGAACCAGATGGTGTGTATAACCCGTCGAAGTCTTCACTCATTTTCGGATAACGAACGGTCTTGAATTTTAAGTCAGGATAATTATTGATTAGTTCATTTACATACCAGAATCCACTAACAGATAGTGCTGATTTTCCTGTATGGAATGTTTTTTCAGATTCTGTCGCACTAGCAAGTGCTGGCTCAGCAAATAATTGCGCATATTTTGTTAATGCTTCTACACTTTTCTTACTGTTTAAGACGCCATCAACAGTGACACCATCTTCAGCAACGATGTTTGCATCATTTCCCCAAAGAAGTGGTGTGAAGTAGTATGTTCCTAATTCATAGGCACCTGCAGTAATGTCTGTTAATAATAGACTTACAGCCGCTTCATAATTTGCAAACACTGGATCATTCGACGATTTTGCAAACTCGTCCACTTTTCTTGATAACTCAATAAATTGATCCCATGTCCAGTCTTGATCCAGTGATGGAACTAATGCTTTTATATCTTCAGGTAGTGCATTGATCATGTCTTCGTTATACATGATGGCTACGCCTGAATCAGAATAACCCATTCCGTAGAATTTCCCGTCCACTGTTCCTTGGTCGATGATTGCTTGCGTGAATCCATCTTTGAATCCTTCGCTCATGTATCCATCTAGTTCTCCAAGTAATCCTGAATCAACATAAGCCCCAATATCAGGTCCGTCTAATGTAAAAATATCAGGCATGTCGTTTGCTGTAATTGCTGCATTCAGCTTATCAATGTAGCCTGAACCAGCTCCTGCACGTGTGATGTTTTGTATTTCAACTTTAGGTCCGTCTGGATGAGCCTCATTGTAGCTCTTTACTCGGTCAGCAAACATCTTTCCTTCTGGATGATCTGCCGCGGCTTGTGTCCAAACGACAATTTTGTCACTGCCGCTAGTTTTGTCTGAACTACAAGCTACTAACGAAAAGACTAAAGACAGTATTGAAACAAACAATATTAACTTCTTCATACCTCTCCCCCTATTTCTCTCAATATATTTTCAAGCGCTTTCATTATTGAAGTACGAGTTAGCTTGGCGCTTTCATAAGTTAATGATAAGGTATATAAAGCGCTTTCAAAATGCGACATTTCTCTAAAAAATGTTTAAATTCTTATTATTGAAAAAAAATACTAAAAGATTCTGTTTTTTCGAGTACTTTCTTTTTAAAATACACAAGAATTAACGTATGAATTGCCATAGCTTTTCTTTCTTTATTTACGTTTCTACGAAATCGAGGGTCAAAACAAACTTATCTGTTGAGGGTTAGGTTAAGCACATCCGAGATGATATATAGACGGAGAAATTCCGCCTAATAATTAATAATTATGAAAAAAAGCAAAAATAGACGGAGAGATTCCGCCTATTGGCTCGAAAACTTAGAAAATAGGAGATTTTGCTTTGCATAAGCGGAAAACCTTCCCCTATTTCCCCCGGAACAAGGCTCTATTCTGCATCTAGCCGGAAATTCTCCGCTTATTATACTTTTGCTAGTTTCTCGATTACGGAGTTTTATCAAAACGGAACACTTTAACCTAGTTGGGAGAGGCTTCCTTATTTTTTACTAGTTTACGATATTCGCTTGGTGTATTTTTCATTTTCCTTTTAAATACTTGGCTGAAGTAGCGCTGATCGGCATAGCCTACTTTTTCGGCAATTTCATATGTCTTAAGATCTGTATTTTGCAGGAAAAGGCATGCATATTCTATTCTGACATTTGTTAAATAATCGAGAAATGTAAGACCGGTTTTTTGTTTAAAAAGCAAGCAGAAATAGCTAACACTTAACCCTACTTGTTCCGCTGTCTGCTCCATGCCTATATCGGTTTGAAAGTTTTTTCGGATATAGTTGAGTGCCTCTTCCATCATATCTGCAGCGGATTGGCTGGGCTTATATTCTTTCTTTAACCGCTCCTCTGTCAAAACATTACCACTTATATAGTTTTCATATTTAAGTAATTCCTTGGCAGCATCAACGGAATGCTTTATTTCAAATAACTGCTCAACGACTTTACCAACAGAGATGATGCAAGGGTCAGCCCCTGCAGAAAGAAGTTGCTGTGAAAATGCATCGGTAATATCAGCTGCTTGATTGATAAAGTCCTTTGCCATTTCAACGACTACTATCACTTCTCTATCTGACAGCTTGTAAACAAATAAATCCGCATTCCACTTAGAAACAAAGTCTTCAATTTTTGTAATAATTAATTCGATTTCTTCCTTAAAGTTTTTTAATATTACTGAGAAATAAAGAGCTTGCTTGTTGTTGATTTGTGCGTCCACTTTCCCGGATGTAATCAGCTCATATATCGCATATTTCTCATGCTCATACACAGTTACTTTTTGAGCTTTTATCTTGTTAAGTGCTCTTTTAACGCAATCTTCCAATTCATCATAATCAATGGGCTTTAAAATATAGTCAAACGCGTTATTTTTAATGGCTTCTTTTGCATATTCAAAATCATCATAGCCGCTTATTAAAATCACCAGTGGCTTATGATCGATCTGATTTAATGTTTTTAGCAGTTCAATTCCGCTCATTTCGGGCATTGAAATATCCGTTAATAGAAGATCTGCTTGTTGATTTTTGATGATCTTCATAACTTCTTGTCCATTTTCAGCTGTCCCAATGATTTCACAGTCTAATCCCTGCCAATCAATGATTTGTGTAAGATTATTTAAAATTAACTTTTCGTCATCCGCAATTACTACTTTATTTCGCATCTAATCACCTTTAATCGGAAATGAAATTTTAATTACCGTCCCTTTATTTTTCATCGAACAAATGATGAGACCATATTTCTCTCCGTAAAAAAGTCTCATCCGCTCATCAACATTGCGTACACCGTGACCATTATTTGCCTGACTATGCAGATTTTCTAGTCTCCAATTATTTAGTTGCATCAGTACACGTTCATCAATACCCTTACCATTATCTTCAATCCAAAATTCACCTTGGCCGTTTGATATCGTACCCCTAATCTTAATCAGCCCTTCTTCATCATCTCTTTTTGAAAACTCATGGATTAAAATATTTTCTACAAGCGGCTGTAGAATTAATTTAAGGATCGGATAATGATTCAGCTCTTCCACTACATCTACTTCAAAAGAAAATCGATTATTAAATCTTATTTTCTGAATTTCCAGATAACTAATTACATGACGGATCTCATCTTTTACTTTCACTTCATACCCTCCATTAATGCTAATGCGCAACAGCTTACCAAGGTTAATCGTCATTCTACTAATTTCCCTTTGCCCGTTTAAAGCGGCGAGTGCATTAATGGATTCAAGTGTATTGTATAAAAAATGAGGATTGATTTGCTGCTGTAGCACTTTAAACTGAGCCTCACGCTTGCGTTCCTGTTCTGTCTCAATATCTCTCATTAATTGTTGAAGTTTTCCGGTCATGTTATTAAAGCCTTGCGAAATATTTTGTAATTCTTGAAATTTAAATCTTCCCATTCGTTTGCTCAGCGTGCCTCTTTCAACATGCTTCATGCCATTTAATAGTTCATGAATAAAGCGAGAAATTCTTTTTAAATACAAAAAATTAAATAAACCGGCGGTTAACACTGTAAACCCTACTACGAGTAACATAGTGTTTCGAATATTGACAATATCACTCGCAATCGTTTTCAATGGCTTTATTGATACTAGAATGAGCTGTGTGTTACCTCCGGTTTCAAAACTAGACGGCATATAGGTAATTAAACTTTTTTCACCGTCCCATTCATCCGTAAGGTAACCACTTTTATTTGTTGGAAATTCAGCAAAACTTTCAATGTCCAGAGTTTTACCAATGAAATTTCGATTTAATGAATAAAGCACGGTCCCCTCTTTATTTACAATCAATTCATGGCTGGGACCTCCATAAATATCTTTGAAAATAGGATCAAATAAATCTAGTTTTACATGTAGTATTAAATACCCTAAATTATCAAGCGTGTTTATATCCTTTACGACTCTAGATTGAGTTAGAATATAGTCCTGGCTAAAAACAAGATTTTGATTTTCATATGGTGTTAACCAAACCGGACGACCTTTCTCCTGTAAAAGCTTATCCAAAAACAAATTTGAGCGAAGATCATCTAAGCTCGTAACCATATCATCGGTAAAAGTAATCACATCCCCATCATGCCTATAAAGAACAAGATTATCAATCTGTGAATTTCCATACATCTTTCCAGCGATTTCCTGCTGATCGCTGTAAAATTCATAGATCGAGGATGTATTTTGTGTATTTAAATAGTCCTGAATGGCACTTGATGAAACAATATAGTCAGAAAAGGAATTCACTTCAGTAACAGCAGCTAATAAATTTCGATCAACCGCCTTTAAAGTTTGAATCATTTGCTCACTAATATTTTTTTGTAAGGTGGTGGATGAAATTTTGTATGAAACAATCCCTAGTATAATGATAGGAATTAATACAAAACAGATAAAAGCTATAATTAACTTATGCTGAAATTTTAACATATCGGCACCTAATTCTTTTAATTAGAATAACGGTTAAACATCTCTTGTAGATTCTTAAGATAAACATCCATATTGTGATCATAGTAAAACTGTGCTGTATATTTTCGAAAATCAGATTCTGCAGCTGTTCCACCTGCCCAGTAATGATTTGGCCAATTTACTATTTGCCCATTTGCAATTTTTTCTCTTATTAAATGACTTTCTTGATGGGTGTTTGTGACTCCTATAACCGCACTGATCGAACCTTCAAAATCGGATATCCTTTGAGCGTTTTCCTTTTTTATTAAAAACGCTAAAAACGATTTCGCTACTTTAGGATGTTGCGTATCAGCTGAAATGGCAAATCCAATATCCACTCCTCCCAACACATGATGATCCTTTTGATTCGATGCAGGAAACGGAAAAATCCCATAATTTAAATAAGGATTTGACTTTTCGATCATCTTTAACGCCCAAGTTCCCATAATGTACATGGATCCTTCACCATGCGCAAATTTATTATTTACCTCATAATAGCTGTCTTCAAAAGAATTGGGCTGCACATATGAAAGCACAGTTAGGGTTTTTTCTGATATTTCCCTCCACCTTGGATCAGATACAATGGAAAACTCATTCTTTTCCCAATAGCTCGTCTCGAATTCATTGGCTACTAGATTTAGATTAAAAATACTCGCCTGGTTTGTATCTTTGTTTGGCATGAGTAAAGGTGTTTTTCCATTAGACTTTAAATCTTCCAAAACTTGCACAAACGAATTCCAACTGTTAGGAACCGATAAATGTAATTCTTCGAAATGATCCTTATTATATAGAACTCCTACAGCATTTTGCGTTAAGGCAGCACCGTACATCTTTCCGTTTATAAGATAACGATTTTGGATAGTGGGTTGGATATTTTTAATGAAGGGTTCATTTGATAAATCAAGCAAATATCCTTTTTCAGCTCTTACTTTATAATCTTGTTCGATCGGATAGGTAATAAATAGATCTGGAATATCACCTCTCGCAATTCTTGCCTTTAACACGGTCATCGGCTCAGGTACAATGACCTGCTTTATCGTAACGTTAGGATGCTGTTTTTCAAACTCTTGAATAAGTTCATTAAAGATCACTTCTGTCTCAGGTTTCGGTGAAAAAAATTCAAGTTCAATCTTATCTTTTTTTTGGAGAGATTGATCTATTTCATTTCCTGTACAACCGGCTAACAAGAGTATGATAAGAATAGAAAGTAATCGCTTCATATACCCTCCTAAATAATATCTAACTAATACTTTGTTAATCTTTATATATACTATAAATCTCACTATTTTGCTTAGCAATCTTTTATTTTCATTCAATTCATTCTATCCAATTTGACCATCTAAAAATACTATAGAAAAATCTTAATTACTTTCTTCGTATTTACGACAAATGAAAAGAAAATGAATTTTAATGGAATGAACGTCGGGGGTGATGGGGTTGCAATGGGGTTGATCCTTAGAAAAGATCTGGTTGGTCAATATACGAGGTTAATAGCAGAAATAATGCAGTATGCTAACGATGGTACAAAAATAATGAAACTGCCCCCCTTATTGATAGATTTATATCTGACAATAAGGGGGGCGGTTATTATCTTGAAGACTTCCACTTTCGAAAAAAAGCCTGCCATTGTATCTTTTCTGATTCCTTTTTAGCTAACATTAGCTCGCCACCAGGAAAAGGTTCAATCAATTTGTCTATTTTCTATTTCCAACTAGTTTTTGGATTGATACTGTATTTTTGGTCCATTAATAGCTTCTCTCTGCAGGTATTGAAAGAGGTCTTTTTTTACTAGTGGGTATGAAACATAAAATCCTTGGATTTCATCCGAGCCTTTGTCAATAATATATTGAAGTTCTTCTTCTGTCTCAATTCCTTCACAAACAACTTTCATACCCAGATCATGTATTAAATTAATCATTGCTGAGGTAATGGCTGCGTTTTCTTTTGCTTTGGGCACGCCAGTCACGAAAGAACGATCAATTTTAATAACATCCATATTCAATTTTTTTAGATAAGTAATCGATGAATTTCCTGTTCCAAAATCGTCAATGGACAATTGAACACCCAAGCTTTTCAAATTCTTTAGTATATCAAGTATTCTTTGTTCATCACTAATCAAAATACTTTCTGTTAATTCTAGTTCCAATGCTTGTGGAGGAAGTTTGTAACGTTGTAACATTGTCTTAATGGATTGGTCTATAGTCGATTGATACAATTGTTTTACTGAGACGTTAACGGAGACTCGAATATCTGTATTCCCAATTAAATGGAGGTGCTTAAGGGTCTGCAAAGATTCATTTAGTACCCATTCACCAATGAGAACAATGTCTCCGGTTTCTTCAGCCAAAGGAATAAATTCGTCTGGGCAAATCAAACCCAAACTAGGATGTCTCCACCTTAGCAATGGTTCAAAGGTTGATGTTATTCCTGTTTTTACATCTATTCTCGGTTGGTACACAAGAAAAAAATCTCCATTTGATAAAGATGATTCTATGCTATTTTGAATAAGAAATTTTCGCTCTTCTTGCTCTTGAATGGAATTTTCAAAAACTTTGTAATTGTTCTTTTTCCCTGTTTTAACAAGGTACATAGCCTTATCGGCTTTATGAAGTAATTCGTTAATATCTTCTCCGTGAGCAGGATAAACACTAATTCCCATACTTGCTGTCGTACGAAATAATTTTTCTTCGAGATAAAAACCGGGTTTAAATGCTTCTAAAATTCTTTGAGCTATATCAATGGCAATATCAAACTCGCTGATATTCGGGATAATCAGGACAAATTCGTCTCCCCCAACACGGGCCAGTGTATCTTCCTTTCTTATACAGCTTAATATTCTTTTTCCCGCTTCGATGATCATCGCATCACCAAATTCATGACCTAAATTGTCATTAATGATTTTTAGTCGATCTAAGTCAATATACAAGATCGCCATCATAAACCCATGGTTTTTAGCTTCTTTCATATGACTATGCATAAGTTCTAATAATTTTCTACGGTTTGGTAATCCTGTTAAATGGTCCTTATAGGCCAGTTGCTCAATGGTTTTTAAATGTTCTTTTTGTTTAGTAACATCTTTTGCGATGCAAAATACTCCAGTGACGATTGATTTGACGGTGATAGGCATGACCGTGACATCCAGGTCAACCCTACGACCTTCTTTATGAAATGCTTGAATCTGTATTCGTTGTGGTTTACCTGACAGAACTTGTACAAATAATTGTTCTGCCTCATTTCTAAATTCAGGCGCAATTAAATCAAGAGGGTATTGTTGACTCATTTCTTCCCTTGAATACCCAAATGTTCGAATGGCCATTTCGTTAACAGTGATGATATTTCCTTCAAGATCTAGTGAGAACACACTATCTAAGTTGTGATCAAACAAAGATTTATAGCGATTTTCGGTTAGTACTAGTTTATTTTCTTCTACAAGACGATCTGTAATATCTTGCATCGTTCCAATGGTTTGAATGGGTCGTCCATTATCATCGAGAAGGCATTGAGAGATTGAATGTAATGTTCTTATACTTCCATCATCTAATATAATACGGTAGATATTCGTAACGTTTTCCCCTGTCAATTCCTTTTCTCTACTATTGATTAAAATACACCGATCCTCATCATGAACTTTGGACAATAAATATTCAAACGTAGGTTTGATGTTTGGAGACAACCCGAAGAGTTTGTACGTCTGGGGACTCCAAGTTAACTTATTGTTCACATTGTCAAATTCCCAGTAGAGAATGCCTGCAATCTTTTGGGCTTGTGATAACACTTTTTCACTTTTCTCCAATTCATTCTGGATTTGACGCTTTTCTGTCACGTTTACCGCACTTCCGACAATTACATTTTGCCCATTAAAGGATTGTAAAGAAGGATAAAGGTCTACGTAAAGCTCCATACCATCCTTTCTTTTGGCTTTCACTTGATATTTACTACTTACCTTCTTTCCATCAAGTCTATCTTTTACATTTGTAGATATCATTTCGTGGTATTCCTCAGTCAATAAATCATACCTGGTTATTGGTTTTTCATAGATTTCTTTTCGTGTATAACCGAATAATTCAGCAAAAGCAGGACTCACGTAAAGAAAAGCATTATCTTTATAGATAAAAGCAGCTATGGTCGAATTTTCTAGTGTTAGTTTGTACTTTTCAATTTCCATCTGGTAAGTAAAATTCTTTAACTGTTGTTTCTTTACAGACTCTAAAAAGATATAAAACGGAATTGTAAAGATAACCATCAAAAAAAGTTTAACTGACCAAGAAGGAATATTAAGAACCTCGTATAGGTAATGAATGATTAAGTGGTCGAAAAAAGTAGTTAGTAACAAAATAAGAACGTATATAAATAAGACTGGGTATGGATATTTAGCGAACCAACGCATGAAAACACCTTCTAAATTAATTTCATTTACTAAAATCTCTTTTGATTGTTATCGTAGGTGTATTTTACTAATAACTAAATAAAATTATATTTTATCTTATGTTGGTGAAAAAATACACAACCATTTTTCTTCCTTATTAAAGTTTAATATCCTTGGGTTTAAGGGATCATTTTTTCCATACATTATTTAGTAGATACATCTGACATTGATGGAAAGATTGGATAATAAATATGAAAACTAGGGATAATGACCTGGTTTTTTCTATTTTTTAGCGACTATTCTTTTTGCAGGAAATAGAGATGGTCAGAAGAGAAATGATACAGAAAATGAATTGGAGCGAATTCCTTAAAATTATAAGTAACTAAATTTCATCATGGTGGAACCTTCGAGAAATTTTTTTGAAGCTGCATATCAATCCACAAAGTCTAATAGAGTTTAAAACTTCATGAAAATAGAATCACTTTTACAAGTATTTGCTTGTAAAACACAAAAAACTCACAAGCATTGAATGAACAACATTTGTGAGTTCCGTCTTCTAAATTAACTAAAATTTCACGAATATTCCCGCCTGGCAGGATTAAGTATATCCCTGTTATATCTATCCTAATCACTAAATATTCCTATTTATAGATTACAGATAATAGTTACACTTTACTGCGCCATCCCTTTTCAAATGACACCTTTTTGATAAAGTTGTATTATTTGTGCGTCGGTAAGCCCTATTTCTTTTAAGATCTGTTCATTATTCTCTCCTAGTTTTGGACCTAACCACTTCACCTGGCCTGGTGTTTTTGTTAGCTTGGGAACAATTCCTGGAACTTTTATTGTACCTAAATCTGGATGCCTAGCATCTAATATCATCTCTCTCTCTATATATTGAGGATCTGTCATCATTTCCTCCACACTATAAATTGGGCCTGCTGGAATTCCATTCTTATTTAATATGTCTACACACTCTTGTAAAGGTAGAGTAGAAGACCAACCTTGGATCATGGAATCAATTAAATCAGCATAAAGTACACGCTTGTCATTTGTAATAAACCTTTCATCGCCAACCAAATCTTCTTTATCTATCACTCTAAGTAATCTTTGAAAAACATTATCCCCATTGGCGGCGATAACTACATATGAATCAGCATCCTTTGTTTTATAAATATTTGATGGAACAATTCCTGGAAGGGTTGAGCCTGTTCGATCCCTTTTAACTCCTGCAAAGTCATAGTCTGGAATCATACTTTCCATCAAACTAAAAATAGATTCGTATAAAGCAACATCAATTTCTTGAGCTTCTCCCTTATTGACATCACGGTGATAAAGAGCCATTAATATTCCAATGACAGAGTATAATGATGCCACCGAATCTCCTATGCTTATCCCAACCCGTGTAGGAGGTAATTCAGGGTATCCTGTTAAATATCGTAGTCCTCCCATAGCCTCTCCTATTGCTCCATAACCTGCTCTATCTTTATATGGACCTGTTTGGCCATATCCTGAAATGTGACATGTAATTAATTGCGGATTAATTTCCTCTAGTATCTGTTGATCTAATCCCCACTTCGCCAGAGTTCCTGGCCGGAAATTTTCCACTAAAATATCACATTCCATTAGTATTTTTTTTATCACCTCATGTCCATCTTCAGTTCGACAATCAATTGCTAGAGACTTTTTGTTTCGAGATTGGATATACCACCATAATGAAGTATCATTATGCATAACCCGCCATTTTCTGATTTGGTCTCCTTGCTTAGGTAATTCAATTTTAATGACATCCGCGCCAAACTCTGCTAAAATTCTTGTACAGAATGGACCAGCAATCAATGAGCCCATCTCAAGTACTTTAACTCCTTCTAAAGGAAGCTTTTGATTTGCCATACAATCCCCCTTTACAGACATTTTGATTTATTCACTTTCCAAATCTGACTATTCAATTGTTTATGAATAAAACCCTCTAGTGTATGAGATGTATTCAGTAGCTTCCTTTTATCAATACCTGTATTGATTTTCATCTCCTCAAGTAAATCTACTACATCCTCTGTTGATATATTTCCAGTTGCTCCAGGTGCATATGGACATCCACCTAATCCTCCTATACTACTATCGAAGGAAAATACACCAGCTTGAATTCCAGCCAAAACATTGGCTAATCCTCGACCATAGGTATCATGAAAGTGTAGCTCAAACTCTAGTTGTTTGAATTCATTCGTTAATTTTGTCATCCATTGATACACTTGAGACGGGTTTGCAACACCAATCGTATCGCATAACCCGACCCTTTTGAATCCAATCTTAGCTAGACTCTCAACAATTCCTGCTATACGACCGAATTCGGTCTGACCCTCAAATGGGCATCCAAAAACGGTTGAGACTGAAGCTCTATATAATCTATTATCTTTTTGGCAATGCTCTACCAATGAGGAAAGTTCTTTTATAGAATCCTTCGTGCTACGGTTCAAATTCTTTTTACTATGTGAATCAGTTGCTGAAAGGACAAATGTAATCCCATGTATCCCGATTTTTATTGCCCTTTCATATCCTTTTTCATTTGGCACGAGTGCGAAAAATGTTGCAGATTGTTCCCGAATCCCATCGATAACCTCTTCTGCATCCGCAAGATTAGGAATTGCACGCGGATGTACGAAGGATGTAGCTTCAATTTCTTTAAATCCACACTCTACTAACTGCTTAATAAGCTCGATTTTATTTTTCGTTTCAAGAAAAGTAGCTTCATTTTGTAAACCATCCCTTGGTCCAATTTCAATAATCTTTATATTTTCAGGTAGTTTCATCTTTTATTTCCCGCTCCCCCCCTAAATTTGTACCAATTCACTGAATGGATACAATGTTTACTTAGACAAGCGACTATCAATTATTAAAGGATCCTTTCTCGCCACTTCCGTTTTGTATGCTGCTTTTATTACAGCTTCTCTCACTCTTTCCACAACCTTTTTATTAAACACACTTGGGATAATATAGGATTCATTTAGTTCATCATCTGTTACAACACTTGCAATCGCCTGTGCTGCAGCGATTTTCATTTCTTCATTAATGATGCGTGCACGGCAGTCAAGTGCTCCTCTAAAAATTCCAGGGAAACAAAGCACATTATTAATTTGATTAGGATAATCAGAACGTCCTGTTGCCATCACTCTTACATACGGCTCTGCTAATTCTGGATCAATTTCTGGATCTGGATTAGCCATCGCAAACACAATTGGGTCACGCGCCATTTTCTTTAAATGCTCAACAGTCAATAGCCCTGGTGCAGAAACACCGATAAATACATCAGCCCCTTCAATAACATCGGATAGGCTTCCTGTTTCATTGTCAGGGTTTGTAAGCTTCGCAAATTCTGTCCAGCTCGGGTTACGATATTTTTCTCTCCGATGGATCGCTCCATTGATATCGACACCAATGATATTTTTCACTCCTGCGCCTAGCAGGATTTTGGCACATGCTGTTCCTGCCGCACCAATCCCAGTCAAAACTACCTTAATCTCACTTAGCTTTTTCTCTGTAAGCTTCAAGGCATTAATAAGTCCTGCTAGAATCACGACAGCGGTTCCATGCTGGTCATCATGAAAAACAGGAATATCAAGCTCTTCCTTTAGTCTTTTTTCAATCTCAAAGCATCTAGGTGAAGAGATGTCTTCTAAATTAATGCCACCAAACGCTGGTGCAATTGATTTTACAATTTGAATAATTTCTTCGGTATCCTTTGTATCTAGGCAAATCGGAAAGGCATCAACCTCACCCATTTGCTTAAATAGCATTGCTTTTCCTTCCATTACTGGCATTGCAGCTAAGGGACCAATATCTCCTAGTCCAAGGACAGCTGTTCCATCTGAAACGACTGCAACTGTATTTCTTTTAATGGTAAGCGAAAAAGCCTTACTTGGTTCTTCTGAAATAGCTGTACAAACCTTCGCAACACCAGGTGTATATACTCGTGATAGGTCATCACGGTTCTTAATAGGGTTCTTTGATTGCACTTCAATTTTCCCACCAATATGAAGAAGGAAGGTTCGGTCTGATACAGAAACAACATGAACACCCTCTAAATCTTTCATTTTTTCTGTCATTAGATGTGAATGCTTTTGGTCATTTACATTAATTGTAATGTCTCGAATTGTATGCGTTTTACTTGAAGAGATAACATCAATCCCAACTATATCGCCACCCATCTCACCTATTTCCTTCGCAATATCACTAAATGTAATTAGCATTTTATCAATCTGGATCCTAATTACAATATTCATATTAGAATTATTTACTGTTGACATAAATTTCTCCCTTACTCTGAAAAAGCTTTACTACACCACATAAATTTGTAGGTTTTTCCGTTTTTTATTCATTGTGCACATAAATTGGCTAAAGGACAGAAGGCTAATAATGATCATGCATAAAAGATACATGAAGGTATGGAAACCAGCCTAAATCATAAGGTGATCATCTTCTTGTCATTAACCCTCAAAACTAGGAATGAGCATACTATTAATATCACGGTACAAATCCATAGGGTAGATAAGTAACTATTGGATTGGCTAAATAAATACCCGGGAATTAATGCTCCAACAGCTGCCCCTAATTGATGAAATAACCCAATAACCCCAACTGAAGCACCCATATTATTTACGCCAAAAATGTTCGTACAAAGCATTGTAAATGGTGTAATAGTAGAAATATCTGTTAAACCATAAAGCAAGGCAAATATTAATAACCAAATTGGTTCATTTAATATAATTAAAACCAAAAGTGCGGTTATTCGAATGCCAAATAAGATGATTAGCAATCGTTTATTACTAAATATATCGGTCACATATCCGATGGCAATTGTCCCGAGAATATTAAATAATCCATATAGGAGCATTGCATTGGCAATAAATGAGCGTGAATACTCTCTACTCTCTCCAAAAGGTACTAGATGAGAGTGAATCAATCCTATATCTGTAAATCCGCAAATAAAATTGGCGAGAATAAGCATCCATGTGACGGGATAGCGAAAAATAGCGAAAACAGCTGGCTTTAGACTTTTATCTATTTTTTCATCTACCGTCCCTTTACTCAGAAACTTCCCTTCCAAATTTGGCTGGTCTTTAAAAAACAATAAATATAGTGGGAGTAGGACACATGCATATATACCTCCGTATAATACAAATAAAAGCTTCCAGCCAATTTTATCGATAAGAACGATATTTAACGGGGTATAAATCATTGGACCAGCAGCCATACCGACTACTACTATACTAATCATTAACCCCTTCTTCTCCTTAAACCATTTGACAATAGCCACTGAGACAGTAATGTATGAAGCAAGCCCAAATCCTATCGAACCTATGAATCCGTATAAAATGATCATATGCCACAGTTCCGTTACATAGTAGGAACCCAATAAACAAATACTCAAAAATACCATGCTATAGGATAAAACCTTTCTAGGACCAATCCTATCTACTAATCTTCCTGCAAGCATCATGCTAAATCCATATATAAATAGACTAATAAATGAAACAACACTTACCATAAAACGATTTACGGAGAAAGTCTGTTCCCACGGTGTCGTGTAGGTACCAAATGACCCTCGGATTCCCATCGCTGCAAATAATGCAAGAAAAGATAAAGCAACAATAATATAGCCATAATTGAATTTACCCTGTTTTTTTGGATAAATAACCGTAGTCTTTTCCATTTGTGTCTATTATCCCTCCTTTACCTGTAGTTCTTGCTTCCTTTCTATGAAATTAGCAATTAGCGCTCCTCCTGCCAAAGCCCAGACAGGAGAACTGATATAGAAAATGGTTATATTCGATAAAGCTATTACAAAGGTAAAGGTGACACTCAACACCATTTTCGGTTGGGAGAAGCTAAGGTTTAAGCTCGTTCCTAAAACACCAAACAAAGCCAATCCAGCTAGAAGTGATACAAAATCTTTTGGTAAAGATTGAATAAACGGAACAATTAGCCAAGCAAATATTCCAAAACACATAAGTAACACCCCTGATAGAACGGCTCCGACATATCTTTTTTCTCTTGGACCTGAGTCTTTGCCACTACAAATAGCTGACATCATACCGGCAACATTAGCCGACTGACCACCAAAGAAATTTGTGATTAGTGAAAAGATACCGCTTACCGTGATAATTCGATTAATCGGCGGGTGGTAATTGTTTTGTCCTAATGCTCCAATACCAGGAGCTGCATCATTACTTAATATTAATAACGAAAGTGGAACAGAAATAGCTAATATACTTAACCAACTGAATTCAGGTAGTTGTATCGTTGGTATGACAAACGGCATACTAGCTCCTGCACTTCCAATACCATTTGTTACTAATAGCATGATAAACGCAGCAAACACAGCTGCAATAACAGGTGGTATTCTCCATTTCCATTTAGAAAAAAGAAGGAAAACTAGTAATGCCACTCCCCCAATTAGCGGAAGGTTTTGTACAGACACAATCAATCTCACAACATAACTCGTTATAATCCCCGCCATCATTGCCGAGATTATTTCTTTTGGAACATATTTCATAAGTTTAGAAAATAAGCCCAGTAGTCCGACTAAAAGGATAATTAAACTAGAAATAAGGTAGCTTCCAACAAGTTGCTGATAAGAGAATTGTCCTGTCATTGTTGCTAAAAAGGCAACTCCTGTAATAGAGTGTGCACCCACAATTGGCATCCTGTAGTAAATGGGTAAAATAATACTAAATAATCCACCGAAAAAATAGACAGAGAACATCCAAAGTATGGTTTGCTCATTTGAAAAGTTCCCGTTTGCGGCTGCTTGCAAGATTATGACAGGAGGACCTGTTGCTGCCAGTAAGCCAGAAACAATTCCTGATGATAGGTTGTTTGAATTAATCATTTTGGATAGCTTACCTTTCGTAGATACATGTAACGGTTTGAGCTCTGTATTTCTCAACTTTATTCCTCCTTAAACAACCAACATTCAACAATAGGAAAAAGAGGCAACTTTCGCCCCTTTTTTAACCATCATTATTTATTAAATTATTTAAGGTAATCGGCTGTGTAGAACTCCACTTGTTTAAATTCTCCTGAAATAACCTCCATTAGGGCGTAGCTTGCTATAACATTACCATGATCATCAAAATCAATAGGTCCTGATGCACCTTGATAGTTTATGTCATTTCCAGCTCTTAACTCTTTAATTCCATCCTCAAAAGTTGATACTTCTTTCCCAGGAGGATTTGTAACTTCACGGATTTTCTCATTAATAGCCTCTCCACTCGCTTCACCTGCTGCTTCCATTGCTAAAGCAGAAGCAATTAACAGATCATACGTGTTTGCGTTGTAATACCCACTAGAAGGTTTAGCATTGAATCTTGCTTCATAGCTTTCGTTGAAACGTTTAAATGCTTCATTGTTTTCATCCTCCATTGGTATAATGGTTTTGATGCCCTCAGCAACATCCTGCCCAATTACATCAATGAACTCCTGTACAGCCACGTCTGGTGTTACATACCAATCCCATTCATAGCCTCTTTGTTTAGCTGATTTAAAAATGGTTGGAGCAGTATCAATCCCGCCAGAGTAATAAACTACTTTCGGGTTTGCATTTGCAATATTTTTTAATTCCCCATTGTACGTGTTTTGTCCTGGGTTAAAGGTAACCTCTTCTAGAACTGTTCCACCAAGGCTTTCAAACATTTCGCGGAACTTCTCAACATCACTTTGAGCTCCTTCATAATTTCCTACCATTACCGCTATTTCTTTAATTCCTGCATCAATTAATACCTGTGCTCTCACTTCACCAATTGTGGAATCAGATGCCGCAGTACGGAATGCATAATTACCACCAACTTCATCTAGCTCTGTCGATCCTGCAAAGGCAGACATAATTGGCACCTTAGATTTTGGAGCTTCCTTCAATAAAGCTAGCATCGACTCTGTTTCAGGCCCAATCGCCACAACAGCTTTATCTGCATTTACTAGCTTTTGATATCCTTTTATAGCTCCTTCAACCGTTGAAGCTGTGTCCACGTCTACCGTTTTAATTTTCTTCCCATCAAGAATTCCGCCAGCCTCATTTATTTCTTCCTTAGCCAAAACGAAAGCATTAATATTTTCCTTTGTAAAAGCACCTAACCAACCGGTTAATCCGGAAAGGAATCCTACATTTATTTCTTCTCCTCCACTCGAGCCTGAATCCCCTCCTGTTGAACTAGAACATCCAGTCATAATAGCTAAGGTGGCACAGATTGAAAGCGAAGCTACTTTGAATTTTTTCATTTGATTTCCCCCCTAATGTCCTAAGAATAATTCTTCTAGGTTTTCTTTTTCTAAAAACTCTTTTCCAGTTCGCTCCATTTTAATCAATCCAGAGTCCATTAAATACACTCGGTCCGCATGCTTAAGTACCTCCTTTGGATTTTCCTCAACCACCCAGACTACCGTTGTACCACTATTACAAATTTGTACAATCATCTCGATAAGTCCCTTGATAATTTGTGGGGCTAACCCTGTAATCGGCTCATCCAATAGCAAAAGTTTTGGATTTACAATTAGTGCACTAGCTAACGCAAGCATTTGCCTTTCTCCACCACTTAACGTACCGGCCTTCTGTCCAATTCTTTCTTTCAAACGAGGAAATAAATCCAGCATTTCATTTATTTTGTCTTTCGGATTTCTTAAGGTATATGCCCCCATTTGCAGATTTTCAAGAACAGACATTTCTGCAAACACATTTTTTCGCTGGGGAACATATCCCAAACCCATTCTCGCAATCTCACTAGCTGACTTATTGTCGATTCGGACTCCCTGGAATGAAATTGACCCATTCATTAGTGGAAGAAACCCAGCAATGGTATGCATCAACGTCGTTTTCCCGGCACCGTTTGAACCGATAATTGCAACCATTTCCCCTTCCTGTATCTCTAGGCTCGCTTCATGTAATATAGGAATTTTCCCATAACCAGATATCACATCTTTTATTTCTAAGAAACTCATTATTAGCTCACTCCTAAGTACACAGATTTAACTTGTTCGTTATTTGATATTTCCTCTGGACTACCTGAGGCAATCAACTCTCCATTTGCTAAGCAATAAATTCGGTCACATATCCTATAGATAAATCCTAAGTTGTGGTCAATCACTAGGAATGTCATTCCTTCTTTGCGTAGACGTAATATGTGATCGACCATTTTATCGAGCATTAGTGGGTTTACACCAGAAGCAGGTTCATCAAGTAGTAAAATCTTCGGGTTTGCCATTAACTGTCTGCACAGTTCTAATAACTTAAGTTCAGCTGCACTTAAATTTTCAGCTAATTCATTCCTTTTTTCGTATAAATTAAATTGCTTTAGTAAAGTACATACTTTTTCGTAATTCTCCTTTTCTTGCTTAGCGATCATCTTCCCTTTATAAAAAGCTTGAAATATCCCATCACCATCATGTGGTGGAACCACCATCAAATTCTCGAGTAAACTAAGCTTTGGAAAACCGACAGGAGTTTGAAAAGTCCTTAACAAACCCTTACTAACGACATCTTCAGCAGTATAGTGGTCAATTTTTTCATTCAAAAAAGAGATCTCTCCTGAATTTGATGTTAAAAACAGACTAATCATATTGAACAAGGTGGTTTTTCCAGCTCCATTTGGTCCAATTAATCCGACAATCTCACCTTGATTTACTTCAAGATTGACATTCTTCACTGCCTGAATCCCACCAAAATTTTTGCTTAAATTTTTAACTTGCAGCATTTCTCCTACCTCCCTTCTGCTCAGTAATTATTGAATTTTGTTGAAAATAAAAAAGCTTTTCTACCGATTTGAATTTCTCAGCAACTAACCCCTGAGGTAAGAATCTTAATACTAAAATCAGCATCATACCTGACACGAATTGACGTAGCCCTGCAAGTAGTACACTGTATTCTGTTGGTACTGGAACAAAACGTGTCGCTTCCTGTACTAGGATAAGAACGAATGCACCAACCACTGCACCTCGGTTATTTCCAATTCCACCTAGTACCAGTGCAGTCCAAACCGTAAATGTAATGGCAGAGGTAAACATATTTGGTGCAATTATGGACATATACCAAACATAGAAACAGCCGGCGATTCCAACCATGCAGCTACTTAAGACAAATATCTTTAGTTTCGTAGCAAATACCTTTTTTCCAATAGATTGGGTCACTTGCTCGTTTTCACGAATGGCTCTCATATATCTTCCCATCGGAGAATGAGCGAGCTTCTGAGCAAATAGATAATAAATTCCCATAACCGCAAGAACTAATCCTGCAAAAAAGATCATATATGTTGTACCTGGTAAAAAGTTCTCAAATGGTCTTTCTAGTCCGAAAATTCCGATATTTCCGTTCGTAAGCCATTCTTCGTTTATGGCAATAATCCGAATAATTTCCGCAAAAGCAAAAGTTGTAATTAATAAATACTCATTTTGCAACCTAAGCGAGGTATAACCAATAAGTAAACTGAACAATCCGGTAATAATTGCCGAACCGATCACACCTACTATCATAGGAAGTCCAAGTCCTAGATCATGAGAAGTAAGCAGGGTATATGCGTAAGCGCCTACTGCAAAATAACCAACGACACCTAGATCCCATAGTCCAAGCAATCCACCATTTACGTTTAGTGAAATGGCCAGCATCGCATATATTCCTCCAAGAGCAATCAAACCAGATAGAAATAAAAGAATATCCATCTATGTCGTACCTCCTTTCGATAGACCCTGAGGACGAATTAATAGAACAAGAATGACTATAACAAACGCAATTGCCGTTCTATATGAAGTAGGAATTACAATCGTGCTTAAGTCCATACTCAACCCAATAATCAATGCTGCAAGCATCGTGCCATAAATATTTCCTATTCCCCCAACGATAACGACAGACATGATAATAAGTATTTGCTGCCACCCTAATTCCATGTTTAAGGTCCCAGTCATCGCTAAAAGAATACCGGCTAACCCTGCTAATCCGGATGAAATTAACCAAACATAGTCTGATAGTTTTCTAGAGTTAATCCCCCTGATTTGTGCCAGATCACGATTTTCAGCCATCGCTCGGAATCCTTTGCCGTTTTTTGTTTTCGTTAAAATAAAGTGAAGTAACCCGACACATATTAGTGATAGTACGATTATAAATAATTCTTGATAGGACATAATTTGTGTCCCTACCAGACTAATCATATTACTCGTTTCCAGTCCAAAGGTCCGTATTTCAGGTCCAACAATTGCTTGTATCACCCCGTAAATGACCCATGAAAGACCAATACTAGTAAACAACAACACAAGTATTCCACTTTTTCGAACTGGGAAATAGAATACCTTTGCTAATAATAGTCCCAAGACCGCAGTTGCAATGACCGAACAAATCATAGCTAATGCGAATGGAAAGTTTAATACAACCTTGAAAAGATATGCTGTATAAGCTCCAATTAACAACAATTGGCCATGGGCGATATTTAGAAAGTTTTCCGTTTTCCACACCATCGAAAACCCAATTGACGCAATGATTAGAATACAGCCTGTAATAATGCCATAGACTACATAATCCATCCTTCAGCCCTCCCTTTCTTATGTGTGAATTTTACTTTTCCCTCTTAAATGATTCGAGTTCTTTCTATTTCGAACGGAGAGCAGCTCTGATACAATACTGAGGGCTACTTCCTCAATTGTATCTCCTCCTAAATCTAATCCAATAGGAGCATAAATCCGGTTATCTGTAATTGATATTTCACTAGACACTAGCAGCTCCTCTGTTCGTTGTATTGGTCCAAGCACTCCGACATACTTAGGGTTAGATTCAAGTGCAAGTTCGAGTGCAGCCCGATCTCGTTCCAGATGATGGTTCATGATGATCCACCAAGAATTACGTAATGAGGAAGGAACCTCTTCAAGATCCTCAGAATCTACAGCCCAGTTATGTGCACCTGGAAAGCGCTTCTCATTATTGAATTGACTTCTCGGATCAAGTACTGTTACATCAAAATTAGCTTTTATCGCCAATTCTACCACCGGTACTGCATCATGGCCTGCCCCTGCAACTACTAGCTTTTCAAGAGGAAATATTGGATCTACGATAAACTGGCTTTCTAATCGTTTTATTACTTTAGCACTATGAATATATTGTTTTTTATGAAAAAAAAGTTCGTTTATCACCTCAGACGGTAGATAACCCCCGCTTTTTGTAAGCACTTGATGATGGTAGTTTAGTAGCCAGCCTTCACCTGATGAAGGGTTCAAGAGGAGTGTTACCATTTCCCCCTTAGTGGTCTTATTTCTCACCTCTTTCCAAAACGTAGAATCCTTTTTAATAGGAAGAATTAAAATATTTTGTGATCCTTTACAGCCAATCCCAAGACCCCATAGGTCATTTTCACTTAGATTATAAGATTTTATCATCGGCCTATTTTCATTAATTGCGATTTTCGCCCATTCAAGTAAGTCGCTTTCCAGACAACCACCACTCAGTGATCCAAAGACCTCTCCATCACTAGCTATCATAATCTTCGCACCGGGTCTTCTATAAGAAGAGCCCCTTACCTCATAGACCATTAAAAGGGCTGCTTCTTCCCCTCGCTCCCAAACCTTCTCCATTTGATCAAAAATGCGTTGTAATTCTTTTAAAGAAGACATTCCATCCCACCCTCCATTTCGATGTTAGTGCCTTTACCATTCTCAGAAACCAAATGGAATATAGCATGGATAAATTGTGCTTGAAATCAAAGCATTTATTTTGCTTCCGCTTCCTCTATTAACCTTCTAAGCTTTCCTGGACTTACCGGCAATGAATTAATTTCCAGCTTTAATGGTTTTAATGCATCACATATTGCATTAGCAATCGCAGCTGGTGGACTAATGGCACCACCTTCTCCTACACCTTTAATTCCCATTGGGTTTCTCGGAGACAGAAACTCCTGATGTCCCATTTCTACAACAGGTACTTCCATAGAGGTTGGGAGCAGATAATCCATATACGTACCAGTAATTAATTGTCCGTTCTCATCATAAATGATCTCCTCATAAAGAGCCCCACCAATACCTTGTGCAACTCCCCCTTGAATCTGTCCGTCAACGACCATCGGATTAAGAACTCGACCGCAATCATGGACGACGATATAACGTTGAATATCAACAAAACCTGTTTCTTTGTCTACTTCCACAACGGCAGCATGAAATCCGGATGAAAAAGTAACGGTCGGTGGTACAAAGTAATGTGTCGCACTAGCTCCAGGCTCCATTCCCTCAGGTACCTTACAATGTGGACCAGGCTTGGCAGCAAGGGCAATTTCCTGTAGGGTGAGAAAGTTAGAAGGCATTGTTTTTGGATAAACCTTTCCACCGTACATCTCTAAATCATCAACAGCAACCTCCAGCATGACTGCTGCTATGGCAAAAAATTTCTCCTTTAAAAGCTTCGATGCAACATGAACAGCTGATCCTGCCGTAACTGCACCACGACTAGCAAATGTCCCCACACCATAAGGTAGCAAGCTCGTATCTCCAGCTCTTACTGTAACTTGGTCCGGTCTAACTGCAAATTCATCCGCACAAATTTGAGCAAGAGTGGTTTCGTGGCTTTGCCCATGTGGACTAGACCCAACATATGCTAATATTTGGCCAGTTGAATCAACTCTTACCACAGCTCCCTCATGTGGCCCAATACCTGTACCCTCTATATAAGAAGAGATTCCTACTCCGTAATATTTTCCGGACTCCCTACCTTCTTTTTGTAGCTTTCGGAATTCTTCATAGCCAATGATATCTAATGTTTTCTTTAGAGAAACCGAGTAGTCTCCATTTTCTAAAACCATTTTTGCGCCATCTCGGTAAAATAATTGTGTATCATATGGCATATCTTCAGGGAGAACTAAATTTTTAATTGATACATCAACAGGATCTAGATTTAATCTATCTGCGATCATGTAGATTATCCTGTCCATCACAAATACTGCTTCCGGACGCCCAGCACCACGATAAGGAACATTCGGTGTCTTATTTGTTAAAACAATTTGACCAGTTAAATCATAGTTTGGAATTTTGTACATCCCTCTTAGGTGTGCAGCTGAATTATACGCACAACATAACGCAAAGGAATTATGTGCTCCATTATCTAGTAAAAAATGATCTTTTATCCCTAGAATTGTCCCAGTATTATCAAATGCCACTTCTACGTCATGGACCTGGTCTCGAGAATGACGAGTACTTTGCATATGTTCAAGTCTATCTTCAATCCATTTCACTGGCCTTTTATATTTCATTGCTAAATACGGTATAACAATCTCTTCTGGATATACTGCGCATTTAGGTCCAAATCCACCCCCAACATCAGGAGCAACTACACGAATATTGTTTTCCACTAAACCAACTAATTTAGATAAGTAAGAGCGCACCATATAAGGTACCTGGGTTGATGACCATACCTGCAATTGCTCATTTCGCACTTCGTATTCGGCAACTACTCCTCTTGTTTCTAACGGATTCCCAGAAACTCTGGGTGTTTTGATTCTAGCCTTTAATACGTGTTCAGCTTTCGATAATAGAGTATCCATATCACCAATTTTCACATGGAATAGTGCTTGTGTGTTATTGCCAAGCTCTTCATGAATAATGGTTGCATTCTCTTTAATTGTCTCGTAAGGGTCTGTTACAACCGGTAGCGGTTCATAGCTTACCTTAATTAATGAAAGTGCATCCTCTGCAGCATAGCGATCTTCCGCTACCACAATTGCAATTGCCTGCCCAACAAACGTAACCTTATCCTTGGCCAACATAGGTTCAGGGTTTTTCTTTATCAAAGGCTTAATATGTTCTTCTAAAATAGGTGGAAGAGTAAATTCAACAAATTCAGTAAAAGGTTTTACTTTCCCTTCCAAATCAGCCGCAGTTACAACATCTATGACACCTTTACAGGCCTTCGCAGCTGAGACATCAATACTGTTTATTTTGGCATGGGCATAGGTACTTCTTAAGATCGCTACCTCTACCATGTTTTGCAGTTTGATATCACCGACAAATCTCCCATTCCCAGTTAGAAGTCGGTGGTCTTCTTTTCTTTTCACATTTTGGCCGACGTACTGTGCCATATTTGGACCTCCCTTCAGCCATTCAGCTGATAAGCTTCCTTGACTGCTTTAATAATGTTGCTATATCCGGTGCATCGGCATAGATTACCAGATATAGCTTCTCGAATTTCATCATCGGACGGTAAAGTTGGATGAATTTCCATAAAATTTTTGACTGACATCAAAAACCCTGGTGTGCAAAATCCACATTGGAGTGCGTGATTGTTAGCAAATGCTTGCTGTATAGGATGAAATGTTCCATCCTCCTTAGCGAGTGCTTCTACTGTTTCCACTTCACACCCATCTGCCTGCACCGCAAGCATTAAACAGGATCGTACTGAATCGCCATTAATTAATATTGTACAGGCTCCACATACCCCATGCTCACAGCCTACATGAGTACCTGTTAATCTAAGATTATCCCTTAAGAAATCTGATAACAGCCATCTAGATTCAATTTCTTTTTCAATTTCATGGCCATTTACTTTCATTTTGACAATCGTTGTTTGAGTCATACTGTCACACCCTCCCGTGCTCGGTTTACAGCTTTATTTAAGGCTCTTTCAAGCAATACCCCAGACAGCTGGCGCCGATACTCCTTTGAACCATGGATATCCCCTTCTGGATCTAGTTCATCCAGCTGAAGAATAGCTGCTTCTTTAATAATGGACTCTGTCGGTTCTTTCCCAATTAGAAATTCTTCTGTCTCTTCTGGAACAAATGGCACCGAATTCGCTCCTCCAAGAGCAATCTTCGTGTCCTTAATACTTCCATCAATGTCTAACTCGATAACCACTGCCACCTCACAAAGTGCAAAATCTCCATGTCTTCTGGCCACTTCCTCGAATGCGTAGCCTGCCCCTTTATTCATCTTTGGAAACCGTATTTCTTTAATTAGTTGATTTGGTTCCAGGGTTGTTAAGAGATAACTAAGGAAAAACTCCTCAGGGGAAAGAATCAACTCTTCCTCTTGAGAAACAATTACGATTTCTCCTCTTAACGCGGATAGCATACAAGGTAATTCAGCAGATGGATCTGCATGTGCTATACTTCCCCCAACTGTCCCTCTGTTCCTTATTTGGGAATGTCCTACCCATCGAATCCCTTCTGTAAGCAATGGGCACTGCTCTTTAATTAGTTGCGAATTTTCTAACTCAACGTGACGAGTCATTCCTCCGATCACGATAGTATCTTCCTCTTCTGTTATTCCTTTTAACTCCTGTACTCTACTTAAATCAATAATATATTTAGGTGTAGAAAGCCTCATATTTAATAAAGGGATAAGACTTTGACCACCAGATAATATTTTTGCATCATCCCCGTAATCAGCTAACAATTCTAGCGCTTCGGGAAGATTAGTAGGTTTTAAATAGGAAAACTTTGGCGGTTTCATGTATTAGCCTCCATTAGCTGAATATTTTTTAAGAGTTTAATATTTTCCCGATAATAAGCTACCAGCATTCGGTACTTTAGTATCTAATCCTAATTGCTTTAAAATTTTATAAACAGTTGATGTCCCAGCTGATAATACTGGAATTCCTAGTTGATCCTCTGCTTTTTGAATTGCGGGAAGTGATGGCATTTGAACACAAGCCGAGAGCACTACTGCATCTGCACCTTCAATATTTAACCCTTCTGCGATTCGAGGGAGTTTACTAGGATCTAACCGGCCAACTTCAAGATTATCCGGAACCTCTAGGCTAATGGAATCAATGACTTCAATTCCACTCTGCTCGATATAGTCAACAACCATTGCGGTTAATGGCTTCATATAAGGAGTGATAATCGAGACTTTCTTTGCTCCAATCGTTTTTATGCAGTCAATAAGCGCTCCAGCACTGCTTACCACCGGTGCATTACCACCATTATCCTCTGTAGCTGCATTCAATCTTGTTTCGGAAACCTCATGATATCCAGCTCCCTGACACATAATTGCTACTAGACACGCGTAGGCCAGGATGTCACACCGAGCATCTGATAGCTCAACAGCACAGCGGTCACTTTCTACGTCCATTTTGGACAATTCTTCCTTCGAAACATGCTTCATTCTCATCCTGCTTGAATGAAATGTGAAAGTCTCTTGCGGAAATTCTGTTGCTCTCGATAGAAGCATTGCAGGAATCTCCGTTTCCATCGTTGTATTAGAACTAGGAACAATCAATCCAACCCGATAATTTTTTGACATTGTTTTTCCACCTTTTTTTGTTTTGTTAACCAACCCAGTGCTTTTTCATAGTCATCTGGAGTGTCTAAATCAAAGCCCCAGGTATTGGATTCAAAGTACTCTTTTTTAACATAATTTTGATACTTTTTAATGATCCTTTTACCACCTATATCTCCTGAAAGCTCAGAGAATTCAGAAAATAAGCCGGACGAAAACAAGATTGGATGCCCATCAGTACCACTATAAATAGGTCTAATAATGGAGTATTGTTCGTTAGACTCTGTAAAAGTCACTACCATCTTTTTAATAACACTAGTAGGAACAAAAGGTTGATCTGCTAAAAAAACCATCACTCCATCTACAGCCTCTCCGACTGCTTCGATTCCGAGCTTCAAAGAGGTTCCCATACCATCCACATAGCTAGGGTTTTTTATCATTCTGACAGTTTGGTATCCTTTGAGAATGTCTCTATACTTATCTTCATTTCTTCCTACTACTAATATGATTGGACTTAAACCACTTCTAGTAGCAGTGATTATACTATGAATAAACATCGGAGCCCCATTTAATGGTAAGAATTGTTTTGGCTGACCCATTCTTTTAGCCTCTCCAGCCGCTAATACGACAGCACCTATTTTCTTACCCATGTTTACACAGAAGCTTTTACTTCTTTTTGAATATCCTTGAAGAATTTCCCTGCTAGAAACTTAGCCACTCCTGAAAGGACTCTATTCCCAACACTAGCGATCATTCCACCAACTACAGCATCACATTTCCATTCAAGGACAGATCCATTTTCATTTTCGATAATTCGGCAATCCATTTTTGCCTCCACATGACCTGGCTGACCTGTTCCAGTTGCATGAAGGATATAATAGTTCGGCTTTTGTACATCTTCTATCTTAACCTGCCCGATATACTCTCCTTTTACTGCTGCAACCCCAAGCTTTAAGATTACGTCATATTCCCCATTTTCTTTCTGTACCATTTCTTGACATCCCGGGATAACCTTTTTTAGAATTTCTTCATTATGTAACGTATCCCATAAATCCTCTGCTGATAGATTAAATTTTGTTTCTCCCTCAAGATTCATACAACAACCTCCTATTTTGTTCGAAAAATTAATAATTTTCAATCTTTTGATTATAGATCTTACTTTTTAACTAGTTTGCTTTCATTAGAAGTTCTTCCACCATTAAACCAGCCTGGTTTGCTAGCTTTTCAACAGCCTCTGTAGAAACTAAATCCACTCCGATTAAGACGATAGAATGGTAATTCTCACCATTTTGAAACAGTTCCCACGAAATTTGATTACCAGCAAGCTGAACTAAATACATATCCCCTTCCTCTAGTAATACAAAGCCCTTAGCTCGAACTAGATTCGGTTTTAGACTTTCTAAATAGTTCTCTATGAAACGTTTCGTAACGGGAAATGGTATAGGGACGGCGACCGTTGATAAATAGTTAAAGGATAAACCCATTGGATCGTCTTCAATTCTTCCAAAAGTGCTCTTTTTTTCCTCAATAAAACTATTAGCAAGGAAAAGCTGTTCTAACTGGATTTGACTATAAGAAGTAAAAGTCAATTCCGCTGAAGGATTCATTTTATTAATCATCCTTCTCAATTCTTCTACTAAAAAAGAGTCAATAAGGTCCATTTTATTTACTATTACTAGATCCGCTATAGATAATTGTTTCTCACAGGTATGACGGAGCACTGGATGGTTCATATTGCTATTAAGGTTCAATGCATCAACCACTGTAACGACTTTGTTCAAATAAACCTTAGCGATAATCTCCTTTTTTTCCATTTCCATGATCACTTCATGAGGTTCAGCAACTCCTGTAAGTTCTACATAAATTACATCTGGCTTTGTTTTCAGGAGTATCTCAAAACTTTTGATAATTTCACTCTTTTTACTACAACACACACATCCATCAAGTATTGTTTCAACACTTGTTGAATGTTTATCAGCAATAATATGGCCATCTATATCAACTTGACCAATCTCATTGATTAAGATGCCAACATTCAACCCTTCTTGTTTCGATTGATCAAGTATTTGCGTTAATAAAGTTGTCTTTCCACTTCCTAAAAATCCACTGAGGAGTATCACAGGTATACGATCCAATTTCTCACCCCCTATTCTCTTAATCTTTTAATCATTTGGCTATGTTAAATCATTTAATAATGGCTTTTTTCGTAAACATTGTTGCTTTGTTAAACTGTTTTTATTTCACTGAACTTAGTAGTATGGCATCTTTTTTCTACTGTTTACTTTTTTAAACATGTTGTTGTCTAGTCGCGACTAAAAGCTTTTGAGGAAAAGAGCATTAAAATAGAAAACTTAAATTACCAAGAAATTCATTATTATTAATTAACTCCACCTTTTTTGAAGCTATTTTCCAGGTTGTATCAGTCTGTTTTAAATGATGTTCAAGTCTACCTGAATAAATGGTTTGAATACTACGTCTTAGTTCTACAAGGATAAAATTAGATGTGACAATAACCTTGTCTTCCTCACAGTGTAGAACCTTGACGTTTGTGACTAGATGTCTAGTTCTTGATTTAGGCTCCTGACCATAAGCCAATCCACTTTGTAATCTCCAAACCCGCTCTTCTAACCGGTTTTTATCATCATAGATAATCGAGACATGTGTATTTGGATCAATATCATCTTGATTAGATGGAATCCAGTAAAAGCTATCCTCTGTAAATAAATCTAACCACTCACTAAATTTTCCCTCATCCAAATACGCTGCTTCATCAATAAGAAACTCCTCAATCTGCTTACGGTCTACCAACAGTTGGCTCATGCTTCTTCCCCCTTGTTTCAACATTTGAATCATCTGCTGTCATTAGTTTTTTCCAGGCTTTATAAAGCGCCCTTGCTGATACTTCATCACTTGAAGTGGCTGTGATAATTCCTTTTTCATCCACTTCTTCTCTTTCCAAGCCACGGCTGATTTCAAGCCATTCGCCATCCTTTCCTTTTGCATTCAGACCCTCCATTACCCGGTCAAATCCCACTTCCAGATCATCAACCGTTCCGAATCCAGCTGGGCCATAAAACCCTTCATGTTTTCTTAAACGGGCTGCATTCTCTTCCACTGAAGCTCCTTTTAACATAATTGGATATAAAAATACATTCGTTTTGTTTACAGACACAGGCCATGTAACCCGCACTTGTGAACCTAAGAAGCCTAGGTTAGGGAAAACAATTAAATTAAACGGTAATGCACCAATTCCAAGATCACCATCTAATTCATATAATGAATGCCCATTTCCTAAATCTCGAATTTTCTCGTTTTTATGCATCTTAGAAAAATTAATTTTCTTCCCTGTTTTTTTACTCATCAGGTTAAAGAAGCTTCTATGTGTAACACTTAAGTGATAAGGATCGATCGTATTTTCAACTTGCAATTTCCAATTACCATCAAATCGATATTTATGTGCACCAGCATTTAAACTAATCCCTTCTGGACAAGTATTTACAACATAGTCAATATACGGGCGTGCGTTTCCTAGATGTTCTTCTAATGTAGGACCTTCCTCACTTAGACTAGCGAAAATAAAGCCTTGATATATACCAACTCTAGGTACTTTAATTAATCCCATTTTGCAACGATCAAACTCCTCACCGTAACCATCCTGGAAAGGCATACCTGTTAAATCACCGTTATTTGAATATGTCCAGCCATGATAAGCACATCTGAAATAGTTCGCATTCCCTTTTTCCTGTTGGCAGACTGTTGCAGCTCGATGCCTACAACGATTAAACACCACATGTACTTCATCCGTATCGGAATCCCTTGTAACAATAAGAGGATGCGTACCAATGACAGTTGTTTTATAATCTCCTGAGTTAGCAATTTCACTTTCATGCCCTACGTAAACCCAGGTTTTCTCAAAGATGCTTGTCATCTCTTGCTTAAAAATTTCTTCATCAGTATAAATATCTCCGTGAACTGCCGTATCCTTGATATACTGCGTAATGTTTTCTGAATTGATCATATCCTTCACCCTTCCATCTTTATGTTTTCATTTACCACAGCTACATGTATACACTGATCTAGACCATATGCATGCGTCCTAACTGCTTCAGCAGCCTCTTCTACTGAGAAACTATGAGTTACCATTTTTTCAAGTGGATACCTTCTCGACTCTATCACTCTTAGTGCGACTCCAACTGCACGTGTTGGACGACCAAGTACTCCCTTTATCGTTAAAAGCTTCCACGTGATTTTACTAGACATTAGATTATTAGATAGATTTTCATCAGTACCTGAATGAATAATTGTTGCGCGTAAGCCAGCCAAATCTAATGATGTGACAATTTGCTGTGGTGCTGTGGCTGCATTTATTACTGTATCGGCCATATTTCCGTTCGTAACTGCAGCTATTTCCTTTACAAGATCTTGGGTATCTGCATAAAACGTGTGATCTGCACCGAATTCTTTCGCAAGCTTTAAGCGATGTTCATCCTTTGACATTCCTGTAACGATGATGGTTCCGGCCCCAGCTTCCTTTGCTCCAATTACAGCCCCTAATCCCATAGGACCAGGTCCTTGAATAACTACTGTATCTCCTACCTTTGTGTTTCCTACCTCTTGTACCCAATGTAATCCATTTGAAATCGGAATGTATAGCTGTAGTAATTCTGGGGAAACATCACTACTTGCTTTATGGACGATCGCATTTGGATGAAGATACATATATTCAGCAAATCCACCCCATAGGGCTGTTTTCTCATTATCAATTTTCATCGCTCCATATCGAATGTCAAAGCATTGACGATAGTTTCCGGTTAAGCAATTATTACATGCACCACATGGAATGTACTCCTCTACCACTACCCGATCCCCTTCTTTGACACCCCAGCGTTTTGATGCAACAGAACCAATATTTTTAATTCGACCAACGATTTCATGTCCAATGACACATGGTAGATTAAAGACACCATTTCCTCCATATAAATAGGCTTCACTGTCAAACCCACATACTCCACAGGCCTCCACATGAAGAAGCGCATCATTGTCACCAGTTTCTGGAATGGGAAATTCCATGATTTCTATCGTTTCTTTACCTGTTAATACAGCTGCTTTTGATGTTTGAGTCATTTTTTTACCCCTTTATTTATTATTTTGTTGAGCTATAAGCTTTGTGCTATTATTCCTCATCATCTATTTCATTGATCCAGCGAGTTTTGGAGGGATCTAGTAAATTAGTAAGATCCTTGTGAGTACTCCATAGTAAACTCTCCAATTCCAAGGGATCAAAGAACGAGATTTTTCCTGTACGGATATCCTTTATCATTAGCCGGTCACCATTGGCAGATTTATCAACTTGAACTACCACATGTGCAAATTCGTTTTTAAGCACTACACTTTTATCCATCCATTGTCACCTACTTTCAAACGTCATTATAAAAACGTAATGTTAGTTAGTATTCACTAACATTCTGCCGTAAAAAAAATGAAATAATAATACTGTTCACCTTGCAATTAAATTTCCTATTATGATAAAAAATTAAGAAATCTGTTAAGCTCTGACTCTATATGACCTTTCATACAAGCCTCTGCTATTTCCTCTTTTCCTGATTCAAGAGAATAAATGATTTTCTGATGCTCGATTAAATAATCATCATTTTGGTGGAAATGAACTAATCTAGCATTCGTATAATACATAAATAGCCCAGATAAACTTGCATATAAATCGATCAGTGTTTGATTTTTTGATGCTTGAACAATAGTTTCATGAAACATTGTATTGTATTTAAGTACATTTTTTTGATCATTTACAAAAGAAACCTTCTTTGCCATTTCAAATATCTCATTTAAATGCGCCAGCTGTCTTGCTGTAATATTTTTTACAGCAAGGATCGCTGCTAGGGCCTCTATCGCAAGCCGACACTTATACACATCCTCTATATCTTTACTTGTAAATTTACGTATGATCTTATGGTTACCCTCTTTTTTTATTAATCCATCTTGTTCTAATAATCGAATGGCTTCTCTAATTGGACTTCTGCTCACACCAAGATTTTCAGCTAGAGAAGCTTCTATAACCGGTTCACCAGGACAAAAAACACCATCGATAATTTTTTTTCTTAACACTTTATATACTTGAACATGAAGTGGAGAATTCTTTTCAATTTTCTTCATTATAATCACCCTTTATCATTCCATCCTTATTATCATCCTTCTTACAGTTTTTTTATGAACCATATACTATAGTTGGTAATAGCATCGAAATAATTGGGATAAAAGTTATGATTAGAAGTGCTACAAATGTTACCCAAAAAAATTGCATTAAGCCTGGAAGCATTTCATTCATCTTTAAGCGGGTTATACTGTTTGCAACGAAGATGTTTAAACCGAATGGTGGAGTAAATGTTCCTATTGCTAAGTTCAGTACCATTACAATCCCGAGATGAATAGGATCTATACCTAGTGTGGTTGCACTAGAAAGAATTAATGGAGCGATAACAATTAAAGCAATGGTTGAATCTACAAACATTCCGATAAGGAGAAGCGATAAATTTAAAAAGATTAGAAATGTCCATGGAGATGTAAAGGTTTCTGCTACAAATCCTGCGAGCATATGAGGTGCCTGACCTATAGTAAGGACCCAACCTAAGGCAGAAGCTGCAGCAACTAATATCATTACTTGTGCAGATGTTTTTGCTGAATCAAGACTTAACTGAAATAGCTTTTTCCATGTTATCTCTTTATAGACAAACAGCCCAACAAAGATTGCATAGATTGCTGATACACCAGCTGCCTCTGTCGGAGTGAATATTCCAAAGGATATACCACCAATAATGATGAGAGGGACTGCTAAAGACCAAGATGCTTCTTTAATAGCTTTGTAGATTTCCCTTGAAGAAGAACGCTCGCCTCTTGGGAATTTTTTGAATCTTGAATAAAGATAGATATATAGAAGAAGGAAAACACCGAAAAATACGCCTGCACCTAAACCAGCTAAAAATAATGAGCCCACAGATGTATTTGTTGCACTAGCATACAAGATAATGGTAATACTAGGTGGGATTACTAATGATACTGCACCAGATTGAATAATAAGGCCACTAGCGAATTTTTTCGGGTATCCCTGCTTTAAAAGCTCTGGATACATTATTCTGCCTATCGCAATTACGGTGGCAGGACTAGATCCTGATAAAGCACCGAAAAACATTGCTGCTGTTTGTGTGGCCATTGCCATACCACCATATAAATGACCAACAAGTGCCCTTGCAAAATTTAATATTCTCCTCGATAACCCTCCTACATCCATTGCATTTGCTGCTAGAATAAAGAATGGTAACGCCATAAGTACAAATTTATCAATCCCCCCAAAGATTCTTTGAACTGCAACCATTGAATCTATATCGGTAAAGAATATAAGAGACAAAAAGGTACTCAAAATTAATGATATGTATATTGGTACACCTAAAAGTAGCATCGCAAATAAGAGAACAATAATAGCAACTAACATATATCTGACTCCTTAATTTGGTGTATTTAATAAGTCTTTTCTACGAAACAAATGAACTAGCAGCTGGATGTATCTAATGACCAATAAACAACCTGAAAGAGGAATGATTAGGTATACGATTGAAAAATTGATTCCTAATCCTGAACTCTTTTGCCCTGTTTGTGAACTGAAATCAACCAACAGGTAACTATACCAAACCAACATAAAGCTAAATATGATTGCTACTACATAAATAATTGCCATGAGGAGCTTATATGATTTCCCTTTTAGTAGTTGGGGTATAAACTCAATACTCATATGTTCACTTTCTCTAGCACATACACTCATTCCAACAAATGTTACCCATATTAAGAGATAGCGAATTAATTCTTCTGACCAAATTAAACCCGATCCCATTACCCTAAGAATGACATTTACTATTACCAGCAAGGTAGCTATCAATATGCTCATTGCTATAAATATATCTTCAATTCTATTTAGTATTTTCACTAGTATCCCCCCATCGGATTTTCGTGTAACAACCTTAAAAAAATAAAGGAGAAATTAGGGTTACTCTTAACTCGTAGGTATTATGTTTTGAGTTTCCCTAATTTTCAATAGCTGTTTTCTAGTAGATTATTGTTTTTGAGGTGATTATATTGATTGGAATTTAGGAGTGTGACTCCTGCACCGCAGAAAGCACACACCTGGAGTTTCAATCAACCTACCTTAGTTAAATAGCAACAAAGGTTACGAAACAGCCTTTTCTATAAATCCATAGATTAAACAAGAAATACTAGTTATTGAATTCCTAATTCTTTATAAATGATGTCTAATAGCTCCTTTTTCTCAGGGGTATTGCTAAATTCTTTGTGCAAAGGTAAGGATAATTCCACAAATTCGTTTCTTTGTTCTTCAGAAAGTGTATGAACTTCAAGTCCTAGTTCTGGAAATTCTTTTATTCGAGTGTCTGACATTTCCTGTGTTAAATCACGGGCATAGATTCTTGATTCTTCTTCAGATTCCATAATGATTTGTTGGAACTCCGGACTTAATCCATTAAACCAATCAAGGTTAGCTACAATCATATAAAATTGGTAGCCATGTTCAGTTATTGATAAATGGTCCTGGACCTCATAGAGTTTGTTAGAACTAATTGTTTCTAATGGGTTTTCCTGTGCATCAACGACCCCTTGCTGCAAGGCATTATATAGCTCCGCAAATTCAATAGGTACAGGATTTGCTCCGTATGTTTCATATGTTTTAATTAAAATCTCAGAAGGTATAACTCTCATATTTTTCCCACTTAAATCTGAGGGAGTAAGGATAGGGTCACCTTTACTTGTCATTGACTTAAAGCCCCCTGCCCAAAAACCAAATCCCTTAAATTTAACTGCCTCGAGATGATCTAATGCTTTTGTACCTGCCTCCCCTGATAATACCTCCCAAATCTGATCCTCATTATTAGGCCATAAGAATGGATATTCAAAAACTTGAAGAGTTTCTGCATTAAAGGAGGTAACAGTTGAAAGCAATGTTTGGGTCATATGTATGGTACCTAGTTGAACCTGTTCTGTTTGCTCTCTTATTGCACCTAGCTGAAGGTTCGGATATAATTCTACTTTAATTTTCCCTTCCGATTTTTCCTCGACAAGCTCCTTGAATTTTTCAGCACCTACTGTTAATGGATGATCTGGTGGAGTCATACCTGCCAATTTAATCGTTAGACTTTCTGCTTGACTACCTGTATTTTCATTCCCAGCACCTGTGGTAGATGATGAATTGCCACATCCGGTTAAAAATAGGATTAGAATGAGTGTAAGACTAACTATTTTAGGGTAACTAAGCTTTATTCTCTTCATGATAAATCCTCCCTCTATAAATGTTGATCTATCAACGGTTTACCCCGTTGGTGGGGTGTCAAAAAAATATTTTTCGACACGTTCCCTAACAATATTTTTATATTATGTTAATCTATCCCAACACATGGGTACGCTACGCGGTCACTACTGGATAATAGTGGTAAGTAGTGTTGGAGAATTATGTGATGCACAATGGATCTCTGCGTAGCTTATGATGACGTACCCTCCCATGTCTCTGGGCATCAATGTGCCTACATTCCTTCGTTCGGTCTAGTCATAAGGCAGAGGCTAGCGAAGCTCCTATAGGGACTCAAGGTCGAATGGAAAAAATATTGCCAGCTTCTCCGTGTCATCCTGTTGTCTAGGTCTGTTAAGGGGATGTAGAACTTTACATAGCCTCTGCGAGACTAGGAATATCCTTCATCATTCGCTGAGCGTCAAACGCTTTGTGCTTTGTACATATTCCATGTAACACTTTTAATAGTTTTCCGCATAGTACCACGATAGATTGCTTCTTGCGTAACGGATTATCCTTACGGCTTGTGTAATACTCATGTAGTTTTCTAAAGGCTTCATTATGGCGAATCATCGGCATCATTACCCGGAAAAGGAGGGCGCGAAGCCTTCTTCTGCCTCTTTTGGAAATGCGTTTTTGTCCTTTATGCTGCCCAGAGGAATTTTCACGTAATGTTAGTCCCGCAAGTTTAATGATTTGGCGTGGATCTCTATAGTGTGAAAAGCTACCGATTTCAGCTAATAAATCGACAATTGTGATATCTCCAAGTGCTTGAACCGTTGAGAGCCATTCGTACTCTACGGATGTTTGTGTAAGTTCAACTAAGTGCTGTGTAATACTTTCAATATCTTGTTCCAACTGGTGGTAACGGCGAACGAGTGTGGCGATTTCAATACGGGCCATCTCACGTCCCTCTGTTACTCCTATGGAGTTAGCAGCGACTTCAATGAGACGCATTGCTTTCGGTCTCTGGGGGGATTTGAGTCCCTCAACCTGACGATAAAGAGTTAAAACTTCATCGGGTTGTTTCTGATGAAGATCACTTGGAAATGGGGTACATTCAAGTACAGCCATAGCCATTTTTCCGAATGACGGAAACACCTGGGTAAACTCAGGAAAATAGCGATCTAACCAGCGAATCATCATATTTTTGACAGCTCCAAGTTCCTCTGTCAACTTACTTCTAAAGGTTGCGCCCACACGGAGTTCGGCTTCCATGTCTTTCAATATACGTGGATAACTGAAGCGTCCATCTTTTATAAGACGAGCGATTACTAGCGCATCTTTACGATCATGTTTGGTTGGTAGATTGTCGTCTAACTCTTTTGATCGCTTGACGTGCATAGGGTTGGCCATAACTAGGGGGATGCCTCGTTCTTCTAGAAAATAGGCTAAATTGAGCCAGTAATGGCCAGTAGGTTCAATCCCGACGATAACTTCCGTTTTCTCTTGTTCTTTCATTTCACTTAGAACACATTGATAGAAAAGCTCAAACCCATCTCGAGATTGAGAAACAGAGAATGACTTTCGGAGCACCCGTCCACGATCATCCACAAAGCATGCGTAATGTGTACGTTTGGCAATGTCGATTCCAACAACAAGTGTTTTTTCGGTGACTTGATTTATCTTCTGGTTTTGTTTAAAATTCATATGGAGTCCTCCTTGGTTTACTAAGTTAGGGGTCATTTCGGTACACGATTTGACACCCCGTATCATACCAAGAGGGCTCTTTTTTGTTCAAGTCCCCGAAAATCCTTCTAACAGGAATGCTCCTATTTATTAAATGATCGTTTTGAATAACTCTAAAGCACAAATCCCATTTGTATGGTGTAGACAGTATGATGTAGACAGAGAACAGTGTACGTGTATTCTTTGTTATTTTTTGTTTATTTTTTATTTTCAAAAAATTAAAAACACAATTGGTTGAGTACATTTTACTTTTGTACCCAACCTTGTTTCAACTAATTAGGTACTATTTATCGAAAACACTTAATCTTATTCCCACATTTAATATAGTGAAAATAAATTATAAAAAAGCTATTTCTTCTTCTAGTTTATTTTCTAGCTTACTTCCCGGTTATCCTCCAAGCAATTGTTTCTGTTTCCGTATGCTCTACTACATCTTTCGCTTCCTGATGATTTTCATAGTCGCGATCTTCAATGATTCTACCTGGCACTGTCGTTACAAATTCTTCGTCAAACGGAAATGGATGAACAAGAAGTGTTCCATTCCCTTTAGCTTGGAGAGTTAAATTGATAGGATCACTTTTTTGTTTTGTTCTAATCGGACCTAATGTAATCTCATTTTCTATATTTGGATCATTTAAGCCCATAAATAATCCCATTCGATCCATCACTTGGAAAAATTCGTATTGCATCCATACATTATCTTCAAACTCGCTACGCTTTTGATTTTTTTTCCAATACTGAAGCTTTACATCCACCCACTCTTTTTGAATAGTAGAAACTGTTTCATCCATAAAATCTACTAAATCGTCAGCGACCTTGTATGTAAAAGTAGGATCATACCCGAATCTACTTGTATAAAGTCCAATCCAATGCATCCCCAACATCATCCCTGCATAGGGGTCCTGCTGTAATGTTTTACGATACCCTAACTCGTAAAATTCGACATGTTGTTTTAGATTTACATCCATAAAATTTCGCGGCCTTTTTTTATCAGGATTGAACAAAACCTCATCATCTGGTCCTTTCCAGCCTGAGTCATGCTTTTCAATTCCTAAACTTACAGATTCATGGTTTAACAGTTTCTCAAACTCTCCATTTCCCCATCTTCTTGCTACTTCACCCATTTGAATCGCGTGGTCATCCTGTCGAACTAACACTAGTTTGCCGTTCTGATTTGAGATAATCATTTGATTTTTTTCCTCACTTTCAATTTTTCCAGTTCCTCAATCACTTCATCAGTACTTATTACATCAGCATATTTTTGCTGCATATCAAACAAATTCATGGCATGAGTGGTAATCCCACGATCAAATACAGATTCTTCAGGTACGATTACCTTATAATTATAGGAAAATGCATCTACTACTGTTGCTCTTACACACCCGCTAGTCGTACAGCCTGTAACAATCACACTATCAACATTATATTTAGTTAATTGAGTTACTAAGGGAGTACCAAAAAATGCACTAGGCTTCTTTTTTGATAGAATAACTTCTCCCTTTAATGGTTGTAGCTCTTCAACAACCTTTGTACCTTTTGCACCCTCCAGCAACTCTGGATGGCTAAACAGCTGACCCTTTATCGCAACCCTGTCATTATTGCTGTCTTTATCTCCTTTAATAATTGTAAAGATAACAGGTATTTCAACCTCACGCGCTTTATCTAGCACTCTCTTAATCTGTGGAATGGCTTCCCAACTTACAGAACCACAGCTAGTAGGATATTTTTCGATTGATTTTTCAATTTCTTCTGATTTGTCGCCGGTAAATCCATATTGAACATCAACGATAATTAGCGCTGGCCTCTTTCCCAATCCATAACTTTTTCCTAGGCCAGCTCCACTATACACTCTTCCATCCCGCTCATCTAGAAATTTCTCCCATATCCTCGCCATTCAACTTCCCCCTATCCGTATGTAATAACCTTGTCACATTGGGCTGTCATCTCCACTAGTACACTAGGAGAACCTAATTCTATATTTTTGCCTTTTAAATCCTCTTCGGTTACACCTCTTGCCGCGCATGAAATCTGCGAAAGAACAATTCGGCCATTAGCACCTAGAATTTCATTGACCGAATTCCTTAATTCGGTAGCTGTTACTCCAACTCCTAATACTGAATCAAGGTTTTCATCTTTCATTAGACCAACTGCACTTCCAGCTAAGAACATAGATACTTGATGTCCATCCCTAAGTGCTGTTTTAGCAATTAAGAATGCTCGATCTGCCTGTGTTGGAGATTCAATACCATGTGTTAAATGAATAAACAAATGCATAAATAGTTCCCCTTTCTCTCTTTTCATTTTATGTTCAAATAATCATAACGCTCGATAGTTAGTACTCACTAACATAATATATTTATTTCACCAATAATATTCCAACTTCTATCTTGTATACGTATAAATAGTAGATAGATTTTGGGCAAAATTTCTTACTCCACCTTGAACAATTTCATCCTCAGAAATTTGTGTGATATTTTCTCCTTGCATAAATGAACGTGAGATAAAGTGTCCATAACACATATACAAAAAGTTCATCGCATGTAGCTCATAGTTTGTTTCAACTACTAGACCTTTGCTATTCATTTCTTGAAAATACTTTACTAGCAATTCTTTTAACTGTCGGGGATGTTTATTTACTTGCTCGTGCAAACCTGATACACTACCTCCTTCTTGGAGAGCGATTTTGATGACATTTTTATTTTTTTTCATTAATTTATGGTAGGTTTCTGCCACCATTTGCAAATCCTTTTCTATTTCCCATACAATTCTTTGTTCGAAAATTTCTTTCATCTGAATGCTGTAATAATAACGATCTACGGCAGCTTCTAAAATCTTTTTCTTACTTCCAAAGTTTCGAAAAAGAGTCATCTCGCTAACCCCAGCTTTCTCTGCTATCTGTTTCGTAGTGGCACCTTTATACCCCTTCTTAGCCATTAAATCAATTGCTACTTTTAAGATCTTTTCATTAATTGTCATGTTTGCTAACCACCTATTGTTTGTTAGTACTCACTAACAATTTACCAATATTTCATATTTATGTCAATTATATTTTCAGAATATTTAGTATAGCCCTTTCTATTACCTTATATTTACCCTTGTTTTTATTTCTATGTTTTTATCTTAGCAAGAGAAATACGCTTCGTCTCAAAATTTGTTGCATTTTCTAACATAGAATTTTTTTAAAAAATGTCTATTTACTACTATTTTTCTAGGAATTTGGATGAATATGTAACAATCGATCCAATACGAAAAGCACTGCTTTTGCGAGGCTTAGTGGTTGATAGAAATTCTATTATATAGCTAAATGAACTTAATACACTTTATAAACTTGGCCAGTCTGAGCACCTTCAACACTCTTTACAAATGCATTGGCAACCTTGTTAGCTGATACTGGATTAAAGCCTTTAAAAAACACCTCATATTTTTCCAAGGATTCCTCTAGAACGTTCGGACTGACGGTATTAATTCTTATATTACGGTTTAATTCTATCGCAGCAGATTTGACAAAACTAGCAACTGCACCATTAGCCATAGCAGCAGAACTACCTCTTAAAATAGGATCATCCATCATAATTCCAGTAGTTAGTGTAAAACTACCGCTATCATTGATATAATGTTGTCCTATCAATACTAGATTTACTTGACCCTTGAGTTTACTATTTATTGCGATATCATTTAGTTCAGGAGTAAGGTCACTCAACTGACCAAAGTGAGATGCTCCTGTTGTACTTATCACAGCATCAATATTTGGTATATCTTTATACATTTGTTCGATACGATCTGGAGATGTAATGTCTACTAAATAATCTCCATTTGATTTACTTGCAATGATAACTTCATGATTAGATTTTAACTTTTCCGCCACAAATTTCCCTATTGTCCCTGTACCACCAACTATAAGAATTTTCACACTCTCACTCCTCTTATTCATATTATTCAGAATTATTATAACACCTAATGGTACTTATTTCTTAACATTTGTATCGTTTAAAATGTGTGTATAGGATTTATTTGTCCAAATTGTTGTATTTTCTTAACAACAAAAAACACTCACAAACATTGAATGGACAATATTTGTGAGTTCCGTCATCTAAATCAATTTATCCTTCCCAAATTTCACTTTTGTCAGAGACAAATGAAAAATTATTTTGGCGTAGCCAATCGAGAAAAGAATAATATCACGTTCATCTCCTTGGACATTTTCAATATTTTTCACAAAGATTCGCGCGTCTAAGTCTCTAGCCATCATTTGATTGTAAACTGCATTAAATTGCTCATCTTCATTTGCCTTATCTTCTATCAGGTCCATTATTTTAGATTGTTGTTTGGCGTTAAAGGTAATAATCCCAACTTTTTACCAGGTTGAAGTAGTAAAATCTCCTTCAGAGTTTTTACTACTTCAACTGCTTCTATCTCATTTGATTGATTTATCCATCTTCCTTCTACCTTTTTCCATTCAATAGCTGGAGGCTTTCTAAATGAAATTACATTAGGTGTAAACTGTACATGACCATTGTAAAAAGCATGATGCGAGAAGTTAATGAGCTCTTCATATTTCGATCGATAATGCCATTGAAGAATTTTCTCAGGAAACCTTCTTTTCGCCAAATTTCAATAGGCTAACAGATTCATCTGTATCATACTGCTCATCTTCGTCCTCATCAACTACAACCGACGTTTGAAACATATAGAATGGTGGTAGCTGCTTCTCGTCGCCTGCAATAATGACCTGTTTTGCGCGATATACAGACGGGATCCCGCTTTCAACCAACCGTACATTGTGATTCCTCAAAGAAACACGATTTTGGATGATATATTAAATCAAATTTTATTTAACAAGCTTTAAAACAAGGTATTTAGCAATTTAAAGACACCACTAGGATTCTGTATTATTTCATATTTAGGTACTTCTAGTTCATTATGTTTGCTAACAAATTTTAGACTTTGTTCTTGGATATCTATACTTACTAAAATATCTTTAATTTTGAAGTAAGTTACTCTTTTTGCATTATCCACATTATCATTATCTAAATTCAGAACTATTTTATCAGACACCCTTCTCAACATTCGCCAAATAATCATTTCCTCACTAGACTTCATAAATAATTCCGGTAGCTCAGTAGATTCGTTTAAACTATGTAAGTTAGTTAACATATAACTAGAAATCCCATAACCAACTGGTTTGATCATGTTTTTTAAAGTAATCCAATTTGATACATGAAAACATATACAGTTCACGCCATCAAATTTATCTGTTTTAACTTCCTCTATTTCCCCATAGTATTTGATTCCATTTTCCTGCTGCTCAATTCCGCTCTTAACATATAAAGCCACATATTTCGCTTCCTGCCAACCCTTTTTCAATTTCCTAACCGGAATAGAATAGTAACCTTCTCTCATGAAGCGGAGATACTCCTCGCCGTTTGAAACAAGTCCAACTAATACTAATTCATTAAGACTGGATTTCCATTCTTCTAGTGTACCTCTTGGCAATATTCCTTCCTTTTGAATCTCTTCGGGACTTTTATTGATTAACCATTCTACAAATTGCTCAACTAACACCGTCGCGTTTGGTAGAAAAGGCAACCCACCGATGTTTACCTTGTTTATACTTTGATAAAAATGATGTTTTTGATAAGAATATTCATCAAACCATGGGAACAGAATATACGCTCCGAAAGCTGTTCTTTCATACGGTCCGTTATTCTCAGCAACTATCGAATCTCGATAACGATGCATCGTGTTAATATCATCTTCCATAGGACCAGGGGTTTTGTATCGATTTTTATAGTAGCTATCTTTCTGGGCATAGTCAATCCGGTACTTAGCATCAAAGATGTAATTAAATGTATAGTCTTTTCCTTTTTTCTCAATACTCAACATCGTGTCAGGCTTTTGTGGAATGGTAGGCAGTTTTCCCTCATACTTTTGATAGGTTAACACGATTTCTTCATTGGTAAGGGGATGCCTAAATACACGCTTAGCCGTTCGATTTGCTTCCAGATTCACGAATAATCCATCTCTGTTCACCTGTATAATATCCTGACTTACGAGAGCATACTTTCGTCCCAGTATCTGTCCAAGCTTTAGGAAGGTCCAATACTCATAGAGATTAGCTACATCTTTTAAAGACATTTGGTACAGCTTTCCTTGTAGGGCAAGTCCCTTTGACACCGTTAGGAATATTTGAAAAGCGTCTCGATAGCCTGTAGCCATTTGTAATACGAGACTCATCACCGAACGGTCCAGTTTTCCAATTCTTGACCAGAAATGATTCTTCATTTTAGCTTGAAGTTGAGTAATCATTTTTGAGATTTTTTCCATTAAATCTGGATCGGGTTCTACCATAAATTTGTTCATCTTTTGAACGGTCTCTAATAGATCATTTAGCTTACGTATCAATCTCTCCATCATCCACTTGACGTAGCGATTTTCCAGTGTGTCATATGTTAACTCTTTCTTAGCTTTCAATCCCTCATGAGGCATCAAGTTTATACTATTAATAGCGATTCCTTTTTCAACTTCAACAAACAAGTTGGATCTCTTTCGCAGGTATGCCCTACTCGTACTATCAATTTTCTTGAGTTGATCCCCTATTGCCTTTTCATACGTTTTTTGAAGTGTATGATGGGGCTGATGTTCAATGCGCGCAATGGCTTGTGTAAACTGACGGAAATGCTCAGAAATTAACCGGTAAAACTCCGCTCTAGATGGCTTTCCCTCCAGTTTTACCGAAGCTCCTAAATACGTTTTTCGTATGAAATGATAGGCCAAATTATAGATCTCATCATTTACTTCCTCTAGAAGTTTCTTGTAGTCATTTTTGTAATCAATCTTCGACGGAAAAATTTCTAGTGTAACTTCTAATAGCTTTTTGTTGTCCTGCAGAATCTGAAAGGTTGTAAAACCCACTTCATTCTGGAATTGCAGGTTCCCCATAAGCACGGACTGAGTTCCAAATTCCATTACTGAAACAGCTTGCCGTAATAACGGATGTTCATGGTAGAAGGTTAGTTCCTGGCCATTTTTCGACCAAACGACTAGTTGATACACTCCATTTTCGAAAAAGATGGGTCGTAAATTTACTGGATCAACCATTTGTTGTTCGTTGATGTCGTAGACTTTAATCTCCTGGATATTTACTCCTTCGACATTGAATTCCATGACATCGTGGTAATCCATGCTCCGATATTGCTTAAGTCCTTCATACCCCTCATGATACGGTTTTCCTTTTAACACTAAAGTTAAGTCATCTGCTTCCACCTTAACTAATTCAACATCCTCACGAGATCCAGAAGGAAGTGAAGCCATCGTCTCTTAACCTCCCTAGCATTTCCACTACCTTAGCCGCACTTTTTGGGTACTTCGCACTTTGTAATTCCTGCTCAGTCAATTCAACGTCTTCCTCGAACTGCTTGTTGGTAAATTGGGCATATAGCTTTTTTAGAAGTTGATCTACCCTCATGTCACTTCCAGTAATTCGAGGTAATATCTTTTGTAAGATACAATGATCGAGTGCCTCGGAGAATTCCATCAGCCTTGCCTCTTCGTTATACGCCATGTAGAAACAAATCTCATCACGTACACGATAACCAACATGTGCATTGATTAACTGGAGTGCGGCATTCATTCGTTCTAATTCGGTTGTTACCAACTCTACAATACGATTATTCTTTACATAAAGATCCTTTAAATGGAGGTAAGTCGAAGCAAATGAATCTTGATCACTTACAATTGGATCCACTTGCGCTTGCTCGTGTAAAAATGACAGGTTACCAAGTGCAATACGATTGAACTCAATGGTATTGGCACGGTCTAATACCTTCTTACTGAATGGATGGGTTGTTTCGTCCATGTTAACTGTACCAACGATATAAAGATTATTCGGTAGTTTTAAGTCGAATCCTGCTATTTCCTCGGAAAGTAAATTCGTAGAAACAATATTTCCATTCTTCCACTTACGGCTTTCCATGACACTGAGAATATCACTGAAATAGTACTCCACACGTGCCAGATTCATTTCATCTAATAGCACAAAGTACGGAAGTTCAGGATGGTTTTCTGCTCTCTTTATCACTCTCGTCAGTGGACCTTCCTTAAACTCCCCTTTAATATCGACATACCCTAGTAGGTCCGAGCCATCATTCCAATCTGGACGAATCGGAATTAAAGCAAATTGTCCATTTTCTTCGGTTGCTCCTACACTTTCCGCAAACCATTGAACCATTTTTGTTTTTCCAGTACCAGAAATTCCTGAGAGAATGACAAAGGGCTTTGTTTTTAAGGATAGGAATAGATTAATTACCTCTTCTTTTTTATAATAGAAACCCTTGCTTCGAATATAGGAGTATATATGCTCAATTAAATCTCTATCATTAAGTTTGACCGTTTCATGCTCGTGGACCACGTTATGCGTTTCCGTAGGAGCTTCGTATGTAAGTCGATTTTTACTAGCAATATAGTTTTCGTAAAAAGTTACCATTTCACCTAGGTCTGCTACAAGGACACTTTCACTTGGCATCTCTTGCATGTTATACCGGATATAAGCTGCTGTAGAAAGAGCATATTGCTTTGCTTTCTGACTTGTCCCAAGATTGATTAAGTCATCTCTTTTCACCTTACTTGAGCTATGTATGGATTGACGAATGTCTTCTTTAATTTTAAGCATTTCATCCTTTGATGTCTCCGTTACTCCCTGTGCAAGTGTTAGATAAACACTCTGCATATCCTCACTAAACAGATATACAATATAGTACCCACGTTGGGTTGAAACAGTAATCTTTCGATTCATGATGGCTATCCATGGAACAGACGCCCAGTTTCCTTGGCCAACGGATCCTGTCACTACATACTCTGAAGAATCAATAAAATCCAGCTGATAAAAACCTAATGGGATATCATTTCGAACAAAGGCCCCTAGCTCGTTCCCTCCAAAGGATTCTCTTTTTGCATCTAAGTAGGTGTTCATTACTTTCAGTAGATTACTACGAATATCACTAGCCATTTTCTGCTCCTTTATGCTTAAGGTATCAAAGAAGGGTTCCGTTGGAGTCCATTGGTTGTCGATTAATCTTGTGTGCTCCAACCATTGAAGAAGGAGGTTCGTTCTTTCCTTTGCCACAGACTCTACCATCAGGTTATCCCCACGTGAATTTCGGACGACTAGCATTCCTAGCTCCTCTATAGCAGCCTTCTTGTCTGATTTGCTGTAATGACGAAGAAGATCCAAGCAAATGAGCACCACACGGAAATATCCCAGATTCATTAGAATTCTCTTTATGTATTGATCCTCGTGTTCCGATTCTACATATTCTCTTAGTTGAAAGTGATTAGACTCATTGAACTCATTGATAAAACCCAGCAACCGGGCATCCTGTCTGCTTCTTGATTTGATTCTGTATAAATTCCCCTCGAACTGCTCATTTAACTGTGTTGGATTATAGGTACCAGAGATAATCTCATCTAAAAATTCTTTTACGCTTTTATAAGAAACATTTGGTAGCTCGTCAGTCTGGAATTCTCTTAAATGAATAGAAGTACTTTTATTTTTCGATACATCCACAAACGGAAGATGTGAAAATAATGACATCAGGAAGGAAGTCCGTCCTCTTACCTTTTTAAAATCATTAGCTTCAGCATTCCGAATATCGATAAATTCATACCACCCATCTCGAAGGAAGCGAAACGGGATGAATTCATCAGGTTCTCTTTTGTTACCACTTTGATACTTTGATTTAGAGGATTCCGTTTCTACATAAATCCCTTTATCATCGATCTTCGTTATTACGTTCTCTTTCTTAGAGGTTAAAGTATGAATGGTTTTTACCCTTTTTACTAATTCAAATATGATGTTATCTAACAAATGTAATCACTCCGCACGTCATTAATCTTCCACTTCTACAAGAAGAATTCTTTTATCAAATCCACCACGTTCCTTAAACTTTTCATTTCTTACTTTTTCCACTTCCTCAATGGAAGAACCATGTACCTTTGCTAAGGAGCTAATAACCTCTAACAAATCGGCCAATTCTTCAATAGCAGCCTCATTACTGTCAGCGTTCATGTATTCCTCTAGCTCTTCTCTACTCTTCTTTCTCAGCTCACTTATGTATTCTTGATTTTTTAATATCCTTGTAGAATATTGCTTTCCAGTCGAAGCGATCATCTCAGGTATCTGATCACGGATTAATTTATTGTATACGGGCATTGGTATCTCCTATTCCAACAACACAAAGTTTCTTACGGGACTAATTTCTTACTTTTTCCCATTATACAACAAAAGTTGCATCTTCTTACAGAATAGAGGAATGTTCAAATTATTGTCATGTAGCCTGTCCGATTGAGCTACTTCTTTATATATAAGGATTAAAAGGAGGTGAAGGCAAGTGTCAATTAAGGCTAGTACAATCGACGCTTTTGTGGGTTATTCGCAGTTTAATCATGTGGAGGAGTTTCGTGACCATGTGACTTTATGGATGGTAGATTATAAGAATCATTTCACAAGAAATGAGCAGATTGCATTGCAGCGACTGATACTTTTCGCTGAAAAGGTGCCAGGAGTTTGTAACGCGAAAATAGGTACTATGCTTAAAAGTATCTATGAGGAACGGGGAGAACTTGGTATGATTTCACGATCATCCTTTAAACGAATGCTTCAAAAGGCGATTAAATTTGGCATTATAACTGTATATGAAACTGTACGGAAGAATGGGTCGCAGTTTAGTAACCTTTATGTGTTTAATCGGTATCCCTACTAATACCATAAAAAGAGCGTTTCTCCTTTTGGTGGAAAAACGCTTTTCTCTTATTTTTAAAAGCTATTATTCTTTTCGGGAATAATACCGTAACAACCTTTTGATATTCTTAGCAAAATGCGGAACCTTGATGGTACAGTCGAGCTATTATTGCCTCCATGTGTAACAGGTACCATATCTACCATAACAGTACCTATTCTTTTTGAAATTTTTTTGTATCCATTCATCTATTTCTTTCTTACTTTGAACGCCACCTAAATGTTTAAATGCTTCAAGAATTGCTTCGTATTGTGTAATCACTTTTCTCACCTTTAGCTTCATTATTAATTGATTCAGTCAAACTTTATTCTAGTGTTAACTGATCATGAATCCTTTTAGAGGGCTGCAAATCAAAGAATACTCAGCCCTCTATGATAATAAGGTATTAGGATTTAGAAAAGTCTATACGAGAACAGTCCCACCCGTCTCGAGCAACGGAGTTTCCACCGCAACCCCCAGATTCTTCAGTAACTTAGCAATCGTCAACATCCCACTATGAGGATTAATCTTCGTCTCCAAGAAGTAAGTCTCCCCTGTAATGATAGATTCATAGGTATGGATGGAAGCAAACTTCTTCCTGTTTTTATGAATCGGCTGCAACGCGATTGCATACCGATTTCCTCTGTCCCCGCCACCAAGAATAAAGCCTTCCTCGACCAGCTGATGAAGAGGAAGTTGCTGCTCTTCGATCCACTGCAACGACTTTTTCCAAAGTTCCGCCACTGTTTTTCCATCAATAATGGTTTCTTCATTCTCATGATTTATCACGATATGAAGCTCGTCCCATCTTTTGTGTATGGTTCTTTGAAATGGGGTTGAGAAATTCCATAGCTCTTCTACATCGTTTTCCTCGTTCAGGATCCATTTGATGGTTCTGAATACTTCCCCATAGGTTTCGTTTACGACTGTGTTCACGTAGTTTCTTTCTTCACTGTCGTCTTCATTTGATATGTTCGTAATGGCTTTAAACACATCTTCAAAGCGGTCATAAATGGAACGTACGAGGATGCGTTCTTCTTCAATCGTCGCCAATTTTTCACGTTTACCTTTATATGGCATACGTAGAGCATCTACATACTGCTGAATGATCGGTTTGGCGTAAATGCTTAGATCTGGGTTTTCTAGGCACGGCATGAGAACGATGTCTACTAATTGCTGATAATCAATTCCATTCCATTTGGAGCTGCCAAACGTTGCTTCATTGGAATCTTTGATTTGGCTTTTGGGTACTAAGCCTACCAGCAGAAACGTTTCGTCTTTGAATTTCTCTTCGAACTTTCTTAAGTACTTGTTGCATTGATTCACGTCTACTCTGGCGTAAACCTTTTGCTCGACCGCTAGGATTAATCTTTTCTCCTGACTAGGGTCTTTTTCATCAACGATATTTACCTTAAAGAAGACATCGAGCCTTCCTTTGTCGTCATTCTTTTCAGATTCCTCGAGGTTTTCCTGCTCATCGATATCCAGTTTGTTTATATCCTTTTCAGCGATAACTTCCGGATGTCTGAATTGATTCACATTTAGCATGGCGAGATCCGTAATATCATCCAAGTTTTCATCGGCCGATTCTGCCACGGCCATTAAGAATCGTTGAAACGGATAATACCCTAGCATATGTCGTTCAGTAGGATCCAACAACCAAGTTAAGAACCGTGAATGCCAGGTTTCTAAATGGGTCGCTCCCACTACATGGAACACATTCGGGCGGTCTATTAGGAATTTTAAGGCGACAAACTCTTTATCCATCGTTAATTCATACAACATTCGTTTTAGTGATTTCATTGTTGATTCCTCCAAATTTGTATTATGTATCTGACCCTCAATACGTGATCGTTTAAACAAACAAGCTTTGGTCAGTTATTTACTATTTTTATAGGATTGTAGATGCATATTCCCACTCATAGATCCTTATAGGAGTATACTAATTAAGGAGAAATTTTACAATTCTTAGCCTTTCTCCTTTAGCCCATTCCTACCTATTACTTATTGAATTCAAGGATCTGCCTAACCCATCAAAGCAGGTTAGGCATAGACCCCCTATTCCTCTAATGCATCCGGATAAACCACTTCTTCAAACACCTCTCCGGTTGCTTGGTCCTTTACCATAATTTTCACCTGATAATCCTCACTATCTGCGCCGTTAAACAGCTGATAGTACATGCCAGATAAACCAAGTCCAAATACAACAAAGCTATCCATGCTGTTTTCATAGGTTGCTTGATCTACCACCATCGTAAACTCTGAAAATGACTTATTGTACGTGATCTCTTGAATCGAAACAAAGTCTTCATTGTGTTTCATATCCGCTACAGACTCAATGATCCCAGTTTCTAACTCCTTCATAATTTCCTTGTGTTTCGATTTGGACATTTTATACGTGACGGAACCGTCTTCGTTCTTCGTTGCTTTAACGCCTTCCTTTTCTACTTCAGCAATGGAAGCATCCACATCTTCTCCTTCAAACATCGAAGCGGGCAGAGTGACTTCTACATTGAGTAACCCTTTATCCACTTCCACCGCTTCATTGGTTGGTTCTTGTTCCGTTGTCTCACTATTCTCTTTGTCAGCTGCCTTCGATGTGTCCGATGACGAGCACCCCGTTAAAAGAGTAAAAATAAGTACCACCATCATTAATATAAATTTTTTCATTTTAATTCCTCCTAATAAAATTTCACTAGATTACCAAGTCCAACCATACGCCTTTACATCAATCGTTTTAACTTTGCCGGCAATTTCTCTCGGTACTTCTGGGTAGTTTAATTCAAATCCGGCTTCACTACCTGGATTCACACCCACATCCACACTCCCATTTAACACACCAAGTAAGGTTCCACTTTCATCAAATAACGCCGCAGAGATTCGGATGTCATCTTGTAATTCACTTGTCGTATTTTTCACTACTCCCGTCACGGTATACGGAGTGCTATAGTCATCGGTGGAAGGAATTCCTTTCGTTCCTGACACTTCTAGTAAATTAGCACTTTCTTCGGTTGGATCAAACCCATAATTATAAGTAGTTTCACCGTATAGGGCTGGGTCGGTCATTCCTTCAAGGATCGTCGTTTCGGTAATATAGGCTTGTTCACCAGGACCTACCACACTTGGGACTGAATAGATCATGGTTGAAGTTCCGAGAATGCCCCCTTCTTTATCTTTGTAATTCATTTGCGTTTCTCCAATTGAGACCGGCACATCGCCCGTATTTTCAAAGATCGCAGAGGAATGAACCCACACGCTATCAATGGAATCCTTCCAGGCTCCCCCAGTGGATTGGACAATTTCAAGCTTTGGCTCCTCTTGAACTTCTTTTGATTCTTCTTGTTTTGATCCTGCTTGCTCTTCGATCCCTTCCGAAGAATGGGTATCTCCCGCGAGCTCATTTCCACATGCGGATACAAATACCATTAAAGTTACTGCTAAGATAACATTCAACCAACCTCTCATCATCATCCACCTCATTCATTTTTTCTATAAAACTAGTAAGTTACCAGTAGTCTGATCCAGTCACTCATTTTACCTAAGAAAAGATACATCCCCTTTAAGCACTTCTTCAATTTCTTCTGCTGCTTTCATATCAAACCATTTCATCGGTGCGAGCAACGAGAAGGCTTGCTGATTCTCAAGCTCCCTTGCGACCGTTCGAACATCTTGTAACATCTTCAAATCGTCAATATAATGTTCCATCGTTAACATCGCGAGTTCTTGATTCTTTTTGTCGGAGTAAAATAAGTCTGCCAATACTCCAATGGCACTTCTGATCTGCTGTTGGTTCATACGCACTCTCCTCTTCTTCATTCCTATAGTTGAAGTATAAGAAAAAAGGTGGTCCATTTTCGGACCCCTTTTGCATGATTTTTATGAATATTTCACTTCGCTGAAAGAAAAAATATACAAAAACAACAATTATTTATTGTAAAACGATAAATAATACACTAGAATCAATATATAAATATTTTAGTGAGGTGTTTTTAATGAAACGAGGATCCACATTATTTTTAAGAATGGCACTTGTTCTTATTGGGCTTCCAGTTCTAGCTTTAGGTATTTTTGGGTTCACTTGGTTGCCCCAGCATCCAATCAATCCAAGTTATGACCACATTCTCTATCCCATTATTGTAGGGATGTATGTATCTGCCCTACCGTTCTTCGGTGCCTTGTATCAGGCGTTCAAACTTTTGAACTATATTGACAAAAACGAAGCTTTTTCTGAGCTGTCTGTGAAAGCACTACAGAAGATCAAATTCTGTGCCTTGACCTTCAGTGGGTTGTATGTGGTCGTTCTGCCATTTGTGTATGTGGTCGCCGAAATTGATGATGCACCTGGCCTGATTCTCATGGGAATGGTTCCTACCTTTGCTTCTTTGGTCATCGCTGTCTTCGCTGCGGTTCTCCAACGACTATTAAAAGAAGCAATTGATATCAAATCTGAAAATGATTTAACGGTCTGAGGTGAATATAATGGCGATAATTATTAATGTTGATGTGATGTTGGCGAAACGGAAGATGAGTGTAACCGAACTTTCGGAGAGAGTGGGAATCACTATGGCAAACCTTTCGATCTTGAAAAATGGAAAAGCCAAGGCGATTCGATTATCCACGTTAGATGCCATATGCAAGGCTTTGGACTGTCAGCCTGGAGATATTTTGGAGTATCGAAGGGATGAGGAAAATCAAGAATCGTAGACACCTTTCCTGCAACAAATAAAAAGGATTAATTGAGCAGATAAGAAATGCTCTATTAATCCTTTTTTTCAAAAGGCTCTTTTCTAAAACATTGTTGCTATATACACACTTTTTAGAAATTAACTATTTGTTTCAACAGCCAATCAGAATATTTTCATCCTTAGAAAAGAGCTACTCTACAAATAGACCAATAAATCCAGCGTTATGTGGGGAAAAATCCGGCATTTGGGATTTTTCCAAAACAACAAACTTTACGAAAAACAACCTTTCATAATTAATAATGACTATTCGCCTGAATAAAAAATTGCGACTGTTTGTAGTTATAGATGTTTTTCGAGTAGTCGAAGGGCTGTCCGTTTGTTAAATGAAAAATAACTTCGAGGCAAAACTTTGGGTCTCCAGGTTCTAGACCTAAATACCCCGCTTCTTCCTTATTCAATTTATCTGCTTGAAGGTACATATCCGAAAATCCAACCTTTAATCCTAATCCCTCTTGAATGTAATGAAAGATCGATTCAGACACAATTTCTTTATTTAAATAAGGTATGATGGCTTTATTATAATAGGAATGCTCCAGACACAAGGTTTCCCCGTTAATATATTGAATCCGTTTGACATAATATACTTCATCCTCTGGTCCAATATTTAAATTGTCCATCACCTCTTGTGTTGGCTTAACCACATCTAATTCGATGACCTCAGACGTTGGCTGAGATTCTTCCATTTCTTTTTTAAATCCTTGATTGGACAACAGGCTGATGTAACCCTTCCGTTTATGGCGTCTCACAAAGATTCCGCTTCCTCGCACTTGGAAAACAATCCCTTTTCTCTCCAAAAGATCTAAGGCACTCGTAATCGTGCTCTTACTTACGGCAAATTGCGCCGTTAACGTTTCTAATATGGGAAGCTTATCTCCCTGCTGCAGGTTATGGTCAACTATATATTTTTCAATTTCGCTGGCTATTTGTTGGTACTTTAACATGTCGTCCCCTCATTTGTTCATTCATTTGCCCATATTATAGCACAAACCAAGCAAAAAGATTACATGAATAAAAAAATAATTCATGTATTGAAAAATTATACCGGCACAATTATAATGTGAATATACAAACAATAAGGAAGGGTGTTACTTAATGATGTCAAATATACAAGATAAAGTGGTTATTATTTTGGGAGCTTCGAGTGGAATTGGTGAGGCTACCACCAAGAAACTTGCACAAGAAGGAGCAAAACTAGTCATCGCGGCACGTCGTGAAGATCGTTTGAAAGCGCTTATCGAATCATTACCAAATACTGATATTTCCTTTATGGTTGCAGATGTAACGAATAAAGACGAAGTTGAAGCGGTGGTCGATTTAGCAATCGAAAAACATGGCCGTGTCGATGTCCTCTTCAATAACGCCGGAATCATGCCACAATCTTTGCTCTCAGACTTAAAAATCGATGAATGGCGCCAAATGCTTGATATCAATGTCATGGGTGTTTTAAATGGAATCGCTGCCGTGTTACCGATCATGCAAAAGCAAAAATCAGGTCACATTGTCACAACTGCCTCTGAAGCAGGACATGTTGTTTTTCAACAAGGGGCTGTTTACAGTGGAACAAAGTTTGCCGTTCGTGCCATCATGGAAACATTGCGTCAAGAGGAACGAAATAACCATATCCGAAGCACACTCATCTCTCCAGGAACGGTCAACACGGAACTTCATTTAACAATCAGTGACTCTGAAAGACGGGAATGGATTGAGAATCTTCAACGAGAGATCGGGTTACAATCAAGTGATGTCGCAGATGCCGTCGCTTATGCCATTGGTACACCAAAATCGGTTAATATAAGTGAAATCCTTATGGTCCCAGCGACACCAATGGACTAACGGGTGCTCAGGACACCTTTTTTAAATAAAAACTAAAAGTTGGTTCTTTCATGGAGGAAAAATAATGAAACAAATAAAGATCATGTTTCTCCTATTATTAATCATCCTTTCAGTAGGGATTGCTGCATCCTTATCTTTAAAAGTTTCGGTTGGTGTGGGGGCATATGATGCATTAGCACAATCTATTTCTTTCCTATCTGGAATTAAAGTAGGAACGATTGGAATGATTTTTAATAGTAGCTGTATAGTAGGCCAAATGATTCTTCTTAGAAAGGGTTTTAAAATACGCCATCTATTACAATTGCCTTTGACCATTCTCATTGGGGTTGTAATCAATTTCTTTTTCTATGAAGTTTGGGGCTCAATTACAATAGATAGTTATATACTTAGAGTGATATTGTTAATTGCTGCGTTAACCATAGTAGCTTTTGCATTAGCGATCATGTTGGTATTAGATGTAGTCACTTTTCCATTGGAAGGATTTTGTATGACCTTGTCCAAAAAAACAAAATGGAAATTTGTTTACATCAGACAATCGGTCGATCTTTTATGTATCCTTCTTGTCGTTCTACTAACATTTGGGTTCTCATTATCGCTTACTATAAGGGAAGGAACCGTAATTGGTATGCTCCTTATGGGACCGTTGATTGGATTCTTTATGAAGAAGGTTGAACCCATTTTAAGAAAATATAATCTTATAAATGAAGAAGAAGAAATGGTAGTAAATAAAGATTCTGTAAAAGTCGTTTAGTCGGTTAAACCCTTGAAACCAGTTACGACTACCCCGGCAGTTGTACATCACGGAAAAGAGTGAACAAGAAATATTTCTTGTTCACTTTATCTTTTATCTTATCATTTCATCTCTTCTACTGAAATCTCGGTATTAACTTTTATAGTTTCCTTACGATTAGTTAGATTTTTCGGTAATAAAAAGGATATTCCGAAGACGTAATCTCACTTTTTAGAAAAGATAAAATGATCATCAGCATTCCAAACGTGCAGATGATCTGCACGGTATCCGCGTAACCACAACACCCCATTTATTCGTCTCAGATAAAAGCCTTTTGGAAAATCGTCCTCTTCCGATAGAATTTCAGATGCGATCGTGATGGAGCCGGATGGAGCTTGTTGTTTCTGTAGAGAATTCCCTACTTCCCCTTCAGTCTGGTCGAGATACGCTAGTCTTAGGTAAGGTCCGAGCTCTACCGGGCACAAAGCCAACCCCAGTTCGCTCGCTCTTTTATAGATTTGATCGGTAGTCGCTCCCTCAAGAAAGCCAAGGTTACCAACGGTTAATTCCACCGTCTCCAGGCTGTATTTTGTTTCAGAAGTCGTAAACCGATCGGAAGCGAATAGCCTCTTTCCATATTCATTCATCATGATCGAAGATTGCTTTAACTTCTCGATCAGTTCCCCTTTTGAGAGTCCCCCCACCTCTATGGTTCTCGATATAAATGGGCATTCAGGGTAGATTTTTTCATGTGGAATACGCATTTCTATTCCCTCCTAACAAAGGATGAGCGATCATCAAGATAATATTCATTATTTGGTTGTATAATAGTTAACGGTATCATTTTAAAATAGGTATCGGAGGTTCGTCATGGAAAATGAAAAATGTGACATGATACACCCAAACGGTGTGAAGGAAAAGAAACTAGAGGTGAATAATGATTACACGATTAAATACCATGCCAATGGAAAAACCATATGGTCAAAAGGTAAAATCATCGATGATATGCCAGATGGCTATTGGGAATGGTATCGGACCGATGGAACGATAAAGCGGTCCGGGTATTTTGAAATGGGTGAGCCTGTTGGAGAATGGATCACCTATGATAGCCAAGGTTTAAAATACAAAACCACCAATCGTGATAAAAAATAAGGGTATAGGGGTCAAACATGTGAACAATAAAATCCAAAAAATCACCACGAATTTATGGTTTGAACACCAAGCAGAGGAAACAGCCACCTTTTATACGTCCATCTTTAAGAATTCAAGCATTCGTAGAATCACCCGCTACGGAAAAGAACGTCATGAAAGCCGTACAGAAGGAGCAGTAATGACGGTTGAATTTGAATTGGAAGGCATCCCTTTTGTCGCGTTAAATGGAGGTCCAACCTATACATTTACAGAAGCGATCTCGTTTATTATAAACTGTGAGACACAGGAAGAACTAGACTATTATTGGGAAAAACTTTCTGAAGGTGGAGACGAAAAGGCACAAGTTTGTGGATGGTTGAAAGATAAGTTCGGCGTTTCTTGGCAAGTGATTCCTGCATCCCTTAACGAGATGATAAGTGATGAAAATCCTGAAAAATCGGAAAGAGTGATGAATGCTCTTCTCCAAACGAAGACGAAAATTGATATGGGAAAATTAAGACAAGCATATGAAGGGAATTCTAATTAAAGTGTTTCTGGATGTACTGCGACTTTAATCGAATTTGCCTCAAAATATACACTAAGAGTTGAACTTATAGCTTCAACGGGGTTAGTTGAAGTAGGGATATGCATGGAAGCATATCCCTATATGTATTTAAACTAATTTCAATGAAATAAACCGTATAATAATTTACCAACCCAAAACGCAAGTAAAATCCAGATTAGAATAAAGAGTATGGCAACAAACCAGTTTTTTGGTTTACCCTTTTCCCTAATTTCTTCAGCCTTTTCTCGGTTTTCTTCCATAATGTAAGTTGGTATTAATTTTAAAGCCAGTGAAATGCCCAGTGGAACAATAATTAGGTCATCAAGATAACCTAAAACAGGAATGAAGTCAGGGATTAAATCGATAGGACTAAAAGCATAAGCAACCACACAAATAGCAACCAATTTAGCATACCAAGGAACTCTATTATCTTTGTATGATAAATAAAGGATGAATAAATTTTGTTTTAAATTTCTTGCGTAGTTTTTTAATTTAGTTAAAGTATTTTGTTGTTCCATCTAACTCCCCCTTGTTAGTAATAATATAAAGTAAATTAGGAGAGAATTAAATCATTTTCACTTTGTGCTTGTGGGGGGCCATATGGCTCTTACGTTTTCTTATGTCTTTTATCAGCTGCATTCGCTATAAATAAGAAAGCAATACAAAAAACAATCCCTCCAACAACCATCATAGTGACCTTTCCGATAGGAAACAAAAGTGATAACAAGAATAACAAGACTCCACTACCTAATAGTAAAGTTAAGCCTATAGCAAATGACATCTTTTCAGGTAATGCTTTTATTTTTTCCAATTCTATTTCTCCCTCTTTAAGTTAATTGAATAGATTTTTTACTGAACAACCATTTTCTTCGTTTTGTTATTTTTAGAATAAATGGCTTGCTCAGCCCCAAATCTGCAAACCGTTCGTTCTAATTCCATCCCTAGTCTTTCTAATAGCTTACAAGAGGATGTATTGGCCGTTTGCGTTTCCGCAATTATTTTTGATAGGTTTAGTTCATTTAATGCATAATTTAATAGTACCTGAACTGCTTCTGATGCATACCCTTTTCCCCACCAATAGGGTAACAGTTGATAGGAAATTTCTTGGTAAACGCCGTCGTGGTGAGGGTCCAGAGAAACCAAACCAATAAAATCCTCTGTGTGTTTTTCTCTAACCACCCAATACAAAGAGTTCGAGCCTGCATTCAGCATGTCTTCTAATACTTGTTCAATTGAATGTTCCTCGCGTGTACCACCAAGATATTTTCTTACTTCCTGATTTATATATAATTTTTTCACATCCATGGTATCCGATCTTTGCAAAGTATGGATCAAACATCTTTCTGTTTCAAACAACACCATTCAACCCCTAAAATTGAATTTAACTAATATACAAACCTAAGACTCTACGACTTTCTTAGTTAAACAGAATGCAACTAGACAATCGTATCTCTAAAAATAAGAAAGATGGTTGCGTATAACAGAATGTTAAAGACTGCAAGTAACGTCAACACGAATGTCTTTTTTTCTTTCTCATATTTCCATTCCATAAATGCTCGTAGACTGTTTAACAAAGCAAAAAAGAGGATGGTTAATAGAAAGATGTCATCAATAATCAATAGTAAAATTAAATGAACCGTTAATAAGGCTCTTTCTAGCCATTTCTGAGTGTTGTTCAAGGGTTTGTAAATGCCCCATGGAGTTTTCTCAATTTGCAACTTTTTACGTAGATACCGATTCAGTATCCAATCGTACAGAAAAAACAACGCAAATAACCCGAGGATTTTCATAAAAGGGAAACTCCTTTAAGATTTTATACAACTAAATATTACCATATATTTACTTTGACTGATACGAAAAGAGGATAAGAATTGTCCCCCTCCCTCGTCCCTCCTATAAAACAAAAAATACCCGTAGTCGTTAGTGAACGAATACGAGTATTTTGCTCATTTATAGGCCATTTCCTTAAAAGATGAACTCTTCTTCCGAAAAGTGAATCATCGCACCAACGACTGGCATATGAATCCAAGCTTCATAGACCGGTTGTCCAGTTGCTTTCTGAAGGGCCTCTGCATAGGTACGCAATTGCGGGAGGTAACTCGTCGCTTGAGAGACCCAGTCGGCTTCTTTTCCCGGAAAGCTTTTATGGTCGACAATAATCCAGCCTTTTGGAGTTAATAGCAGTAAATCAATCCAGCCTGATGCCTTTTGTAGACCTTTTTGCAAGTGAACGGGCCATTCACTATGTCGTTTCAGAAGCTCAGGATAGTGTTCTGTTAAAAACTCCTCCAGTCGGTCGGAGGCTTCTAGCATCGACTCGGTGGATAGAGCTGAGATCTTATAGCGGCCCCGAATGGCTTGAGCCAGGCTTAATCGCTCTTCTTTTTCCATCTTCTGATTGTCCGCAGCTAAAAAGGCGTGCACCATTTCTCCCAATAGAGCCATGTCCGGGTTCCCAGAGAGTGGCAGACGGCTACCGATTGGATGAATTTGATTCGTGTCTGTCTCTAGGTTTATATCTGTTTCTTCAGTGCCCAGTTCACTTTTTAGTGCACTCGGACTAAATCTTGCAGGGACAAAGGTGACCCTTTCAACCGTTTTGCCCACATAGACAACATCCTGTTCTTCATTCATTTCAAATGCTGTTTCTGGTGCTTCCTCGATCGACAGCACCCTTACCCTACAAGGGAATTCCTCCCCATCTACAATCATTTTTCCGTCTCGATTATGAAGGGGCACTTCTTCTTGATTGTCGTTTTGCACTCCAATGGCGGATAGCACTTGACGACCGGACACATCGGTCATTTCTTGAATCCATTTTACTTTTGAAAAATCACGTGCGGCAAACACGAGATAATCTCTTGCCCGAGTCATTCCTACATATAATAATCGTTGATTTTCGTCTAGTAGCTGTTGCTTGCGTTGCTGTAGTTCTGGTGCCTCTGCTACATGCGCGTCTAGCCCCACCTTGCTATAGGTTTTTCCATACGGCCATGGCCAATAATACAGCCGGCGACCATGAAGTGGATCTTCCACATTAAATGGGGTGGTGCTGACGGCCATTGGTCGATCGAATACCGGAGGAGGACCATTCTTTTCAGACGATTTTTCTAAGGAATTCAGAATCACGAAAGGCCATTCTAACCCTTTTGCCTTGTGATACGTGAGTACTCTTACAGCATGCTCATCCGTGGATTCTGCCACCAGATTTAACTCTTTGTCTCTTTCGACTTCATTTAAAAATAACAGAAATCCAACCGCAGTTGCCGCTGTTCCATTGGTGCCCGCCAGATCCTCGTACTTGGTAGCTAGTTTCCGAAGGGCATCCAAATTGGCTAAGCGTTGATCACCCTGCCCCCAGCTTAGAGCGACTTCGTCTGCCTTAGCGGTGACTAATGCCAAATCCAATACTTCGGAAGGGCTCATTTGAACGATTTTCTGACGGGCCTGGTCCAAACTTTGGATCAATGGCTCCGTCTTGATCGTGTCCAATCCTTTATCTGTTTGAAGCCAATCAGTCAGCCAACGTCCTTCTCCCCAGGTGTCTGAAGAAAAGTGGACCAATTCAGCGAGTGCCAAGGTATCATTTGCGTCGACTAAGTAACGCATAGCCGCTACGGCAAATACGACTTCGGATGTGGCCATCAATCCGCCTTCTCCTACGGTCGCAGAAATGCCTAATTTAGAAAGTGCGGTGGCGACTTTTACGCACTCATCATTGGATCGGCATAGGATCGCCATATCCCCGGCTTTCAGCGATCGCGGCTCACGGGTGGTTTTATCGATAAGGATGTACTGTTCTTTTTGACGTAAGATGGTCTGGACACCTGTTGCTAAATGAGCAGCGTCGGCTTGTTGATTTTTTGAATGTAGATAGGACCAAGCTTCTACTGCAACGGCTTGTTCCGGCTTGTCCTCTCGCTTTGGGTCTAATGCGACACGGTCCGCTCTCATCCCTCTGGCTTCAAACACAGGCACGAATATCGCATTCACAAAATCGACTAGAGATTTGCGGGAACGATAAGAGGCATCGAGTATTTCAATGTCCAAATCAGGAATGCTCGTCATCGCGGTTTGCATGAGCTCAGGGTCTGTGCCTCGAAAGCCATAGATCGCCTGCTTCACGTCTCCCACCCATGTGGCCTTTTGGGCGATTTCACGAAGCTGCATATTTAAAGCGATTTGTAGAGGACTCGAGTCCTGAAATTCGTCAATGAACACATCCGAAATTCGGTCCTTTAACACCTCGATATTTGGTTCATTCTTTAATAATTGAAGAGCAAGCGACTCTTGGTCCGTAAAATCGATCAAGCCTCGTTTGCTTTTTTCGACTTTATACGTTTCCATCGCTTCCGACGCACAAAGAAATAAGCCATAAATGGCGTCTTTCATATCTTGATGCAGGCCGGGATGACGGAAATGAACGGAAGCCGCATCTTGTATAGGGTAGGCGACGTCACGACTGCTTTTCCCAACATCGAGCTTACTTAGTTTCGCCCACATTTGCCAGGTGAGTGATCCGTTCCGCTCCCAATCAGCAAGCGATGTTTTGATCAACTCTACCGCATCCAAGGTTTTCTTTGTGGTATCTTCCCCAGGAAGTTCTTGCTTCGCAAAGTTCAGGGCCGCCTTTAACTCGCTGTCCAACTTTCCAGGGTTTTCGAGGGGAGCGGGAAGCCAATTCGACATCGTCGTCCACGAATATTCGGCACAGGCTTTCACATCGTCTGCGCTCAGCCCATTTTCACGAGCGAGCTTCAATATCTCAAGCACCTTTTTACGCCAATCTTCTTGACCCAATCGTTCAAAAACAAGTCGGTAATCACGATAGAATTTGTCAATTTCCTCCACGGCCACCGTATCAAAAAGGATGGTCGCTTCTGTTTCGGCTAACACCTTTTGAACGGGAGAAAGGCCCATTTCAAGAGCAAATTCTCGTAACAGACGGCCAAACACACTATTCATCGTGCCCACATAGCCATCGAGGATTCGCGCGGCTGATTCCGGATCGTTTGCTTCCAGCAATTTCAGACGAACTCGCTCAATCAGTTCATCGGCCGCTTTTGTTGTAAACGTGGTTGCCATAATGTTTTCCGGAGGCACCCCATTTTGGATGGCTTTGACAATTTCAGCTGATAAACGGAAGGTTTTCCCCGCTCCCGCCCCAGCACTTAACATGGTTAATTTTCCGCTCATGTGGTCAACCTCCTTACTCCACATAGATTCTGATATTCACAATACATACAAGGTGGGTCAATGATGGACGCAAAAGAGCCCGCTTCCTCTGCATCACTTGATGGTACACCTGGAGCAATGATCGTCCCTTGTTGAAGCTGAGTCCACACGTCTTCTACCGATTTTCGCACCATGTCATGATTCTCTAAAAGCGATGGTCCGGGTACATGGTAGTCTTCAGGAAAGTCTTCATGTGGCAAACTGTAAAAATGTCCACTACGCAGCATGAAATACGCCACAGGCAGTTCTTCATCCTCATGATCCGCTAACAGCCAATGATAGAGCGTTAATTGGATCGACACCTTTTCCAAGCGCTCTTTATAATTGCTTGGTTTTCTCGACCATTTCGCATCGAAGAGAATCTTTTTCCCGGTACGGGTTTCACCAACCAAATCCAATCTTCCTTTGAACTCGACACCTTCGCTCCACGGTTTTTGCAATTCAAGCTCGGTATGTTGAATCTGAACACCCGCTTGATGTAAGACTTTGAAAAATTGCTGTAAAGAGGTTTGCAAATGTCTCCGTGTTTCATCTCGACGAATGCTATTTTTTGGTTCTAATAGAGGAGCCGCTAACTTTGGCATGAACTCATCAAATAATTCCCCTGCTCTTAAGCGCACTTCCTGTTCGCTCCAGCTGGATTTTTCAGTAATCAGATGTTCTAGTATCACGTGTCCTAAATTCCCTAACATGAGCGACTCATGAGGGATCGAAAGGGCACTCCCTGGTTTCACTTTCGCAGCATATCGAAACGTCCATTTAACAGGACAACCAATTAAGCTCTCAAAGCTTGTTGCCGATTCTTCTTCTCGAGGGATAACCACTTTTTCGGGTACCTGCCACGTGCGGATGGGTTCTGGGATGTTCCGTTTGTTCAACCCCACGCGTTCAAAGGGTTCCTCAAATAAGGTCACACTTGGCTGCTTCCGCCATTCCGCTGGGTCCAAGGTGAGTTTCTTCTCCGTATGATGGTCTTTCACGACGGCATACCGAATTTCATCCCATAATGGGTGAATGGGGATTTCTTCTCCTTTTACTTTGGCCGGAGCAAACAAAATCAGTTTTCGGTTGGCATAACGGATCGCTTGCTGCCAAGAAGCGGCCTCCCGGCGGCGTCGAACATCTTCCTCTGTTAAGAAGACACCTTGCTCCTTGAGCCAATTCCGTTCTTTTACCGTCCACGTTCGAATGCTTGGTCCTGACATATTCTTAAGAAATCCCCACCAAAGGATCGTGTCTGCTTCTCCCCAAATCTGCCCCGGATGGTTAACCACCTGCCATGGGGCTGCTTCCTCTCCGTAATGAGATAGCTTGGCGCCTTCGCCTAAAACCGAGTCCATGATTCGTCCGACCTGCAGCTGAGAAACGGAGGTCACTCCAAGTGTTCTTACTCCATCTAACACTTCCTGCGCATGCTTGATGGCCTGAGCATAGATCGGGTCATGAGTTCGTTGATAGGTGGATGCGGCCCATTGGCTCACTTTTTGACATATGTGAACGAAGGTTTCTAACGGCATTCCTTCATTCGGGTCATAGTACTCGTGGCGAACCCACAAATCCAGCTTCTCTTCAAGCTTTTTCCGGCGCTTTTTCTTTTCCTGATCGTCCAGGCCTTCTTCTATCCATGCTTCTTCATAATGGCGAAGTCCCTGCTCAATGGCCTCTGTCCATACAGGACCGCCAATTCCTGGATGATTCGCTAATGCGGAAGCCAATCGATAACGAATTCGTCCTGGGATAGGAGAAGTAGGAATCGTGACCAATTCCATCATTCGCTCGACTCTGATCGGGTTCCAATACGTATCAATCGTGAGAGGCAACACCTGGAGAACCGCACGCCATTTCGAAGCCCCCTCTGCCCCGGCTCCTGCCACGCCACGTCGGTGAAGAAGCTCGTCCAATAATAGAGATCCTTCGTCCTTAATAATGACCGTCTGTTCGGTGCCATGCTCCTGTAACCAGCTGGTGAGATAATCAGCAGCGTCCCATTCTTGTTCGGATCGAACGAGAAGTAAGCTTCCGTCCCCCTTTGCTTCTTGAGACAGTGACTCACCAGCGAGAACCCTTTTTAGAAGAGAAAGGTCTGTTGTGGGCTCCTCTTCTTTCTCTTTTTCGCTAGGAGCTTTCACCATTTCCACTCCATGATATTTCAGCTTTTCAATCAACTGCTTACACCAAGGGTCCCATAAGCTTTTGTCCTCATCGACGATTGTGATGGTTTCGATATGTACTTGTACCGGTTCTTCGAGCTTGGCTAGTAGGGCACGGACGCGATCGGGCAATCCCCATGTACGGTTTTGATTGGATTGCTCTAGTTCTCCTAATAGTTCCAACCATTTGCTTCCGCCCATATGGATCGTTGGGTCCCAGCCAGCTAAGACGAGTTCATCCCGACGACGCAGCAATTCCTTCGCTGTGTTCCAAGAATCGGTTTGATAGGATGGAGAATATAGCCTATTCCCATTGTCATGTTTTCGCAACAATTCTTGCCATTCAGCAATTCGCAGGTTTTCCGATTGCTTTGGAATCGTTAAGCCTAACTGTGTTTCCAATATCCCAAGTAAGCCGTTGAATCCCGTGACCACCGTACCCGCAGATGCCTCTTGGCCGTGTAGCGCGTCCGGATAAGACGCCGAATCCAGCCAAAAGCCGAGGATAATTTTCATCATTGGTCCTCCTTTTTATCGTTAAAACCGTTTTTTTCTATTATAAACAAAGGGGTGTTCCATTTTTGGACCACCCTACTCTTCATAGGCACTCATCATCTTCTTTAGCTCCTGTTTCATATCCTCTACAAGAGACGGAGGAGATAACACCTTCACATGTCTTCCCCATCCAAGGATCCACCCCTTCAATCCTTCACTCAGCTTAGCTTTTGCTTTTAAAATAAAGGTGTTGTCTTCTCCCTTTCTAATGTCTGCATCCACGCCAAACTTATCAATCACTCCATTGAGGGCGACTCGATTTAAGTGGAATTGCAGTGTGATCCATTCGTCTTGTCCACCGAACATATGAAAGGATTGCTGAACATAGCTGCTGATGTCTCTTCTATTTTTCACAAACTTTTTTTCGGTAATCACCACATCTCTCATTCGATCCAATCGGTAGTTTCGAGGATTGTCTTCTTCACTGTATTTCGTATCTTCGCCGATTAAGTAATAAAAGTCTGATTCCCAAATAAGTGCTAGTGGTTTGATCTGGTAATGTTCCCCACCTTTACGCAGTTGAAACTCTTTATCAATATTAAAGTCTCCGTACTGAAATTTAATCAGCTTACTTTCAAAAATGGCATCGTGAATTATATCAATATGTAGTTTGATTAGGTTGTAATCTTGGTTAATGGATTGCTGGTAAACAATTGGATCTGGAAGAGACTTTGCTACATGGCTACTTGTCAATTTTTTCACGTTGGATACGATGTTTCTCTTTTCTTCTTCGGTGATAAAACGGGCCGAGAGAATCGGATCAATCAACAATCTCAATTGATATTTTTCAAATAATCGATCTTGGTGACTGTAGTATTTCTTCCCATACTTTTCGGTATTATCAATAATCTCAAATCCGGTATCTTTCAAGATTTCGATATATTCTTTTACTTTTTTCTCATTAGCCGTACATCCTGGTATTTCTATTTGTAACTTTTCCACCAACTCTTTAATGGAAAGCTGTTTGACTTCATCCGTCTCTCGAAGAAGGATTTCTTTTAATACGAGGAGACGGACACCGGTTGTATCTTCAAGCATGGAATTTCCCCTTTTCTTTATCTTTGAAAAAATTATAAAAGCCTAATGGACTTAGTTCAGTATGTCCTTTAATGTCTGATCAAGGGTTGGGTAGACAAATGTATAGCCTTCATGTTGTAATCGCTCGGGAAGAACCCAACGGCTTTTTAACACTAATTCCGTTTCGGTTTTGATGAATATAGATCCGATTTCTAACATCCATTTCGGACTTGGTAATCCAAACGGGACTCCCATGGTCTTTCTGAGGGTGCTCATGAACTCGTAATTGCTAACAGGGGCTGGCGATGAACAGTTGAACACCCCGCTCAGATCGTTTCTATCTTTTAAAAATAGGACAATTTGGAATAGGTCTTCCACGTGAATCCAACTGAACTTTTGCTTTCCGTTCCCTTGGTGCCCTCCTAGACCGAATGTAACTAAATTTTTATAAGGAGTCATGACTCCACCGTCTTTTCCTAAAACGATGGCTATACGTAGGGCGACTTGTCTCGTGTTTTGAAGGTCAAAGGAGAAGAACGTTTTCTCCCAATTGGTTGCGACATCTACCGAGAAACCCGAACCGATTTCTCCGTTTTCTTCCGTCATCGGACGGTCTTCTGCGTGTCGATAAATGGTTGCTGTACTGGAGTTTACCCAGGTCTTAGGTGGATGGGTACACGCTTGAATGGATTCTCCAAGGATCGTTGTAGTCTTCACCCTTGAATTCATGATCTCATTCCTGTTTACCTCGTTGTATCGGCAATTGACTGATTTACCTGCAAGGTTAATTAAGAGTTCAGCATCCTCTAAAGCTTCAACCATGTCTTCCTTGTCTTCCCATGAAATATGCTGTTTTTGCCTCGAGATGATTTTCACCTCGTACCCTTGGTCTTCGAATCTCTTTTGAAAGTATTCGCCGATAAAGCCCGTTCCCCCGGCTATAACCACTTTTTTCATAGGCCTCTCCCTTTCTATAAAAAGCGTTTTCTTATTTCTGGTGACGGTATCATGCAATGATCCTTTTTTCCGAACCATTTGTATCTATTCTTGGCAAGGATATCGTAGAAATAGTCTCGTATAGGTTTTGGTATGATGGAAAGTACGTATAAGAGCTTCCAACCGCCTGATAAATGCTTGCTGATCCGAAGAGCGGCCGCAGACTTAAAGTAACACTTATCGTCTTTTACTAAAATTATGCTGTCCATATGTTCAGGCACTTGGTACTTTCTTTTTATCTCTTGCCCTATTTCACTTTGTAGCGAGGTGAATTTGTATACGGCATTTTTATCTCTTTTGATGATGAATTGAACGCTATGATCACAAAAGTTACATTCTCCATCGAACAAAATAATGTTGTTCATCCCCTCACCTCTTTTCAATATAAGAATATCTAGTTTTACTTACTCATCTTATGCTAAAAAACGAACGATTAATTTCTCTAATCTCTCAATATTAACCATGGCTGTCTTGGACCCTGGCGAATGTTCCAGTTGTTTCTTAAAGCATACTACACTCTCTTTATAGGAACGAACGGCCTGCTCCTCTTCCTTCATATCTAAATAACAATCTCCCATTTCCCGATAGATCTTGCCTCGACTGTTGTGGGCATAAATGTATTCGGGAGAATGCTGGAACAATTCATCACTTTTGATTAGTGACGTTTGGAACGCTTCAATGGCTAATGAGTAGTTCTTTTGTTTTCTATACAATCTTCCAAGTGAGCGATACGCAGAACTGAGCCTATTTCTTGAACTTCCTTGGACTTCTGAAAGCTCTAGCGCTGTTTCAAACGACTCCACGGCGAGTTGAAATCTTTCAAAGGCTGGACTGAATTGACCGAGGTCGGCATACAAATCCAACAGATCCACTGACGCATGTCCTCGCATTTCATACCCATCCACATATTCCGGTGCCTTCTCGATCACTTCATTGTAGATGGAAATCGCTTGATGGAAGTTTGCTAGTTTCTCTTCTTTTTTAGAAATGGCCTCTGCCAGACGTTTATAGGCCAGACCTTGGTGCGCCCGGATGGTGATGGTATCTTTTAGCTCCTTCGATGACAGCGCCTGCTCATAGGATTGAATGGATTGGTAAAAATGATGAAGATCCTCGCCAAGTGACCCTTCATCATTCTGTAACTCTCCTAATTTTTCGTGCACTTGCCCGAGGGTGGCGTATAGTTCAGCTGATGGTTCACCCCATTCAATTAACCTAGAGCACTTGTCTAAAGCCTTCTGATACGATTGTTGTGCTAGCTCGTATTTGGATTGAAGTTTATAGATTTTTCCTAGTCGTGTGGAAATCCAAGCGATCTCTTGTAGAACTTGTGGTTCTTCTTGGACTTTTTCTAATTCTTGAATTGCACTCACAAACGCATAAACCGCTTTTTCATAGTCATTGGTATTTCGGTACAAGTCTCCCAGCTTCTTTTGAAGATAGGCAATTTGTATCTGACCTTCACCCTGTATTTCGTAAAGCTGAATCGCCCTATTCGCCCGCGCTTCTGCTAACTCATATTGTCCATTTAACAGATACAGTTCACATAGACCTTGTTGTACCAGCGTCTGTACTTGCCAGTCACTGTACTCCTCCGCTAATCTTTCATACTCTTTGATTAACGAACTCCAATGCCCGTTATTGGTCATCACCACAGAGTATTGAGAAAGCCAGTCAACTAATTTATCCGTGGTGAGGACCCTTTCCCCGTGATGAAGGGCCTCCACAAATGCGGTTGGAAGTTCCTCCTGCTGATCCAGTCTTTTAGAATAATAGGTATGAAGAAACGTATGAACTTGCTGGAACAATGAGGGTGTTTGCTCCTCCACCTGATGATACAGCCCTTGCTTCATCAACTTATGCATCGACCAGGATCCGTCCTGATCTAGCTCTTGGATAAAGGAGAATTCACAAAGCTCGGGAAATGCCGTCACAGGATAAAAGGTTTTGAATTCAGTGACGAGCTCGACAAAAAGATCCTCTGTCCAAAATCTTGGAACCGATAAGATTTTTAACGTTTCTTTTTCCGGACGGTCTAAATATTTTAAAAAGCGATGAAGCACTTCTTCTGGACGCTTTGAAAAGTCCGCTACCTCAGGCACTTGTTTTCTTGAAATGAGCTGATACGTATCTACCATTAAGTCTAGATAGTAGGGAAGTCCTTCGCTTCCTTGGATGATCGCCCCTTGGATGAATTCATCTGAAATGAGGCAGGAATTCAGAAAGCTTTTGCAGTCCGTTGGAGATAGTTCCCCCATTAAATGCTGCTCAACTACCGAATTCCACTCCGGATTGCTTTTTTCCCAGACGAGTTTTTCTCGGCCACAAATGACATTTAGGACCGAGACCTCGTCAAATTGCAGGATCAATTCCTTAATCCACTCGTCCCTTTCATCGAAGGAACCGACCGAACGATCCTTTTCCCATAAGGCTTCATAGGTATCGAAAAAGAACACCGCTTTTTTGTTTGTTTTTTTCAACCAACTGATTACATCTGCCGCCCAATACACCAAAAGCATGTCTTCAATATCCTTTGGGTGCATGTCCTTCAAGTCAGCTAGTATTTCTTTGCCAATTCGATTCCACCATTGCATCACGTCCCGGTAGTTGGCTAGGCCATCAATGAGCTTGATCGTCTTCGGAATCCATTGAACGACCGGGAGATTTTCAAGTTGTGTGACTAATTCAGCCACAAAGCTTCCTTCTTCTAAAAATGGAATCGACTTTCGCTCAGACTTCATCGTGATTTGCGATTTCATCCGACTCCAATAAATCGCATACGCCAAATCAAAGGTCGTAAATTTGATGTTATGCTCCTGTGTTAATTGCTGGCGAAACCAAATCAGGGCTTCTGAAGGATCCCGGTGTTTTTCTTCGCGAAAATCAATCGTCACTTTTATGGCAGTGTCATCAAGTGTACTGGTCATATGTTGTAATTCTTTTTGCAATCGTGACTTGCCAATCCCCCCGACTCCATAATAGACGAGTACTTTATATTGCTCGTGGGATAACGATTGGAAGGCATTAATATACGACCGTCTCGGCTCCTCACGATCGGTAAACTGCCGAGACGCGGTTTCTTTCAATTGTTTGATCGAGCGTTTTGGTTTTAGCATAGGTACTCCTCAAAAGGCTTTAGTATATAGGAATATTTTAACATGAAATAATTAGCAGCTGGGTAAAGAAAAATGCCAAGTGAATATCTCCACCTGGCATTCTTCTAATGGCTTATGGTTTAAAAATCGTGCCTCTCCTAGTATTGCAAGTGTAAGTTAGAGGATGCATGAGGAATGATTACCATTGAATTAAACATCAAATCATAGTAATATAAGTACATCAGCTGCATTGTTCGTATTCATAATAAAGTTTTAACCTTTAAGCTGTAATAGGGAGTTTAACATCGAAACACGAATGACAAGTCTCCGTCTATACGACAAGGAGGACAGGCAGGAATGTTTCTGCGAACACCCACTTTGAGGAGTGGTGGTTTAAAACTTTCTTATCCTTTAATACGGCAAATGCGGCACTACATATGAGAGAAACCAGTTTCCATTGGAGACTGGTTTTTTTCATTAGAAAATGGATATCAGTTCTTTTGTATAAGGATGGCGATCGGTACTAAATAGCTGTTCTTGGTTGAACTAATCGACTATCTCCCCATCTTTCATAACCATGATTCTTTGGCTCATTTGGTTAACGGCAGCAAGATCATGTGAAATAAACAAATAAGAAAGATTCAAGGTTTCACGAAGCTCTGTTAAAAGAGTGAGCACGGCCCCCTGGGAAATCACATCTAAGCTTGCGGTCGGCTCATCTAGAACAATCAGATCTGGCTCAATACTGATCGAACGCGCAATCGTTACACGTTGCTTTTGTCCGCCACTTAATTCATGCGGATATTGATTCGCTACATGTGAAGGCAGTTCCACCGCTTCAAGAAGCTGTCGGATAATGCGTCCTTTGAGGTATAGGAAAAATGACTAAGGACGAATTCTTTTCTATACTGTTCATAAGGTTCAAAGATGGATTCTTTTATTTTCAGCTTTGGATTAAGCAGCTGTCGGGTTTTGAAATACGATTTGAATTTTTTTTCGATAAGGATATAATTCACCATATCGGTCAATTTTCTGTTTGGGAAAGAGAATTAGAACTAATGGCTGTATCTGCTAAATTATCGGTAGAAAGTTAAAATCTGTATATTCTTATTAAAGTATGCTTAGTTGAACAAGGATTGGGAAACCATTCTAGTTTGGTTCCCTTTGTTTTTTTCTAATTATCTATTTAACATTTACCACAGCCTTCATAAAAAATAAGGCTGATTTCTTTTTAAAATCAGCCTTACTATCCTACGAGGTAACAAAGAAATACTGTACCTGTTGATTGGTTTCTACTTGCTTTCCATGTAATTGTTCAGTAAAATCAATCCACTTATAATTCTTCAGTTTATTTTCAAGCTTTTCGCTAATTTCATCTTCAATGTCATGCATGACCCTTACCGTTTCTTCTATTGACATGTTGAATCGCTCGGCCGCTTGATGGTGTGGGGAATGTTCCCTTAGAAGGGCTAAGAATTCTTCCCTCGTATCGGATTGCTGAGCAAGAGAATCTTCAATGCTTTCAATAAATTGGTAGAGCTTTCTCCGATTCCTTGGCAAGGAAGCTACAATATTTCTTACGAAAACCTCCATCATTTTTTCATTCATGATCCATGCCCTTCTTTCTTTTACCAGCTGGATTTCTTTACACCAGGGATCTGACCCTTATGGGCAAGCTCACGAAAGGCAATACGCGACATCTTAAATTTTCTCAAATATCCTCTTGGTCTGCCAGTCACTAAGCAGCGATTGTGAAGACGGGAAGGAGCTGAATCACGTGGTAGCTTACTTAACGCTTCATAATCCCCTTTTTCCTTTAGTTCTCTTCTCTTTTCTGCGTATTGTTCCACTAGCTTTTGTCTTTTAAGTTCTTTTGCCACTTTAGACTTCTTTGCCATATTAGACTCCTCCTATATGATAAGCATAATCATTACGATTTATTTTTCTTTCATATTGTATTTCTGAAGGAAACGATCCACTCTTCCGCCTTTATCTGCGAACTTCTGCTTGCCTGTGTAGAAGGGATGGGTGTCCGAACTAACTTCTACTTTTAGTAAGGGGTACGTATTTCCATCTTCCCATTCAATCTTCTCGTTCGATCTTTTTGTAGAACCGGTTAAGAATTTATAGCCACTGTTCACGTCCATAAAGACCACTTTATTGTAAGTAGGATGTGTATTTGGTTTCATATTTTTTTACCTCCGATTATTTTTTATGACAAATGCTCTTCCTTTTTCTCGCTACGGAAGTCATAACACTCTCTTTATGACTTCTCCCCTTCCTTATCCCATGCATCAGACGTCATAACTTTCACTTTATGACCTCTGTAACCTCCTATTTGATACCCAACGAGTCATAAATCTTCCTCACACCGTTACTTCTTCTACATAAAAAGGTGGCAGTGGATCACTTAGCTTGTTCCAATCTTGATCCATTTCCTCTTCTGTTAATAAACAGGCATCTAGGCTCTCTATCAGTTCTTCTTTGTTAAAATCTATGCCGATAAAAACAAGTTCATTCATTCGGTCACCATACTCCTTATCCCAACGTTCCAGTAATTCTGGTTCCTCCTCCAGAATTCTCGCTTGTTCTTCTTTAGGAGCTGCGGCAATCCATTCTCCTGCTCCCTGAAAGATAATAGAGGGCCCAGCCTGCGAGAGTAGACCTGTCATATCGTTTCGAGTCGCTAACCAGAAGAACCCCTTCGCACGAACAATTTCTGATGGCCAATTTTCCAACCAATGATTCCATCTTTCTGGATGAAATGGCTTTCTACTGCGATACACAAAGGAAGAGATTCCGTACTCCTCTGTCTCTGGTGTATGCTCTTCATTTAACTCCTTAATCCAGCCTGCCGCTTGACTTGCTTTGTCAAAATCAAACAGCCCCGTATGTAGGATATTTGATAAAGCAACAACAGAATGTGCACTTTCAACCACTTTCGCCTCTGGGTTCAGCTTTTGAAGCACGGCTTTTAATTCCTCCATGCTTTCTTGACTCACTAAATCAATTTTATTTAAGATAAGAACATTCGCAAATTCAATCTGATCTATGAGTAGATCTACCACTTCCCTTGTATCGGTTTCATCATTCGCCTGTTTTCTATCAAGGAGACTTTCACCTGAAGCAAAGTCATGCCAAAAACGATTCGCGTCAACCACCGTCACCATCGTATCCAGTTGACAGTACTCAGACAGGTTCATTCCTAAGTCTTCATCCAAATAACTAAACGTTTGTGCAACGGGTACAGGCTCAGAAATCCCCGATGATTCGATCAAGATATAATCAATATCCCCTTCTTTCACAAGCCGCTCTACTTCCACCATTAAGTCCTCGCGCAATGTACAGCAAATACAGCCATTCTGCATTTCAACCAGCTTTTCTTCCGTGCGGCTGAATCCACCTTTTTTCACCATGGACGCATCAATATTTACCTCGCTCATATCGTTAACAATAACGGCAAACTTTAAATTTTCTTTGTTTTGTAACACATGATTTAACAAGGTCGTCTTCCCCGAACCTAAGTATCCACTTAAAACCGTTACCGGTACCTTTCTCATCCTCTTCTCTCCCTTGTTCATTTTTAGGAATCATTACGATTTAAATTTTATAAACTAGCAACAATTTTTTCGGCTGCCTGTCTGGCACCAGAAATATTTCTAGCAATTGGGCCGATCTCCAACTCTGCCAACGGTCCCATCACATACAAATGCGGACACCACTGAAGGTTTTTGCTGACAATTGGATAGCCACAATTGGCACAATGTAAATGTTCTTCTTCAATCAGTTTCTCTACCCAGTTGCCAGGTCTTGTTGGGTAAAATCCTGTTGCAAGTAATACATGTCGGGCTTGATAAGACTTAGAGCTTACGTGTAGGGTTAGATACTCCTGTTCCATTGCATAAGAGTTTACTTCTCCGTCAACAATACGTAGCTTTTGCTTAGCTTCTAGACCCTTTATTTTATGAAAGACGTCCTTAGGTACAGAGCCTTTTAATCTAGCCTCTTTTATCTGTTCTCGACGAATCGTATAATCCATCACCCTACGATAGGGCCCTTGTCGTTTTACCCCTAACCAGCCTGGATCACTATCAAAATCATGAACCCGAAAAGGATGACGTTTGATTAAGGTCACTTCACCAGGAAATTCTCTTGCCATCTTGATGGCAAGATGAGCTGCCGTAATCCCTCCCCCAATGATTGCAATCGGAGGTTTCATTTCCTTTAGATTTTCGAGCTTATCGTCAAATATATGGTGAACCTGTTTCGGAGAATGGAAAGCAAGTTCCTTTGCCCAATCAGGTACCAATAGTTGCTCATTTACACTAATCGCTATGACCACATTTTTCGATTGAATCATTTTTCCATCTTCCGTTGTTACTTCCCATCCCCCTTTAGCTTTTTGAACCTTTTCCACTACTCCTCTATACCAACTTTTCTTCAAGTTGAAATCAGAAATTATTTTTTCACTATGGTCGTTAAACAATTGTAGCGATGGACGGTTATACACCCCATAAAATGGGTTATGTAGATCGGTTTGCTTTCCGAATTGCAGCAAACTAAAAGGATGAACATCAATATGATGAACGGACGGAGACCGAAGAAATGTCATACCGATTCTTTCCGTATTTCGTTTCCATCTTGCCATGGGCTCCGAATGGGGATCGATGATACATAGTTTCTCATTTCGAACTTTCCCATGTTTAAGTAAATACGTTGAAATCGTACAGCCATGAATTCCGCCTCCGATCACTAACCAATCAAACATTTTTTGACCTCCTTCCCTTTAATCGTAATTGTTACGATTTACATTCTAAACAAAATGAAAAATAAACACAACCCCCTTTTTGAAAATTTTTGCTGATGCTTCTACCTTTGCTCTTTTCATAAATTTTTCAAATAATCAATTGCAAATCGTAATGATTACTATTATAATCAACATAAATCGAAATTATTACGATTAACATAAAGAGAGATGGTTTTACAGAGGGGTGACGAGAAATTGAAGAAAAAAATGATTTCGCTATTATCTTTTCTAACCGGTTTTGTTCGTATTGTCGGCTTGTAACAGTACTACGTCAACAGAGAGTAATACTGAGAATACGAGTGACAAACTACAAATCTATACAACTATATACCCCATACAATATTTTACTGAGAGAATCGGTGGAGACTATGTTTCAACAAAGAATTCTGAGGACTATTTTTATATAATGAAAGACCAGTTTCCTTTGGAAACTGGTTTTTATTATTTATGTGTTTCACACTTCTTAGTTTCTAATTATATCTAGAGTTTTAAACAGTACACGTGAATAAGAGTGTTTGATGTTATTGGTATTTTTTCCCTCAATTGTCTCCACTAGTTTTCCGTCATACATTACCATTATGCGGTCACAAAATTTTCTAGTTGTCACTAGGTCATGTGAAATAAATAAATAGGTTAGTTTATATTGTTTTTTTATATTTTCCAACATGTTTATGATAACTTGTTGCGAATCTTGGTCGAGGCTAGAGATGGATTCATCAAATATTATCAGTTCTGGTCTTACAACCAAGGCCTTCGCAATACAAACCCGTTGCTTCTGCCCACCACTCAATTGATGAGGATATCTTGAAAGATATGACTCATCAAGATTTACTAGCCTGAGGACTTTCTTGTAGCTTTCTTCCCATGTCGATTTTTCATTTGGATAATAATTAAGAAGAGGTTCTAACAAAATTTCCTTTATTGTCATTTTTGGAAACAAGGATGACGAAGAGTCTTGAAAAACTAGTTGAATATGTTTATATAACCATTGACTTCTCTTGTCCTTTATCGACTGACCTCTGAAGCAAATTTTTCCTGATGTGAGAGGCTCTAATTTTGTGATTAGTTTAGCCAACGTACTTTTTCCACTTCCACTTTCCCCTACTAGACCAATACTTTCCCCGCTCGCTATTGTAAAATTTATTTGATGAACCGCCTTGATATATTCCTTTTTCACAAATAATGATTTGTTTCTAGCTCTTCTTGGAAACGCTTTTGTCACATTCTTCAGTTCTAATAGGATCAACTTATCACTCCTCCAGCATTCATCTGAATAATACGATTTGCATATTTATTTATACTTTGTTGATCATGAGAGATTAATAAAATGGTTAGCTGATAGTCCTTCTGTAATTTCTTTAATAGTGTCATAACCTTTTCTCTATTTATGGCATCAAGTGCAGTGGTTGGTTCATCTGCGATTAATATCTTAGGTTTCATGCTGACCATCATAGCTAATAAAATCCGTTGGCGCATTCCCCCACTAAGTTCAAATGGATATGACGATAATATTAGGTTTGGATGAGAAAAACCAACCTGATCTAAAAGAGAATGTAGGTACTCTTCTAACTCCTTACTCTTCCACTTTTGTCTAAGTCTTAATGTTTCCACCATTTGTTTTTTTACCGTTCTAATGGGATTTAAACCATTTAAAGATTCTTGAATCAGTAAGGAAATTTCCTTTCGTCTAAACCTTTGCCATTCCTTCTCGTCAAGAAAGTTAATGATCTGGTCATTATAAATCATTTGGCCTTTGGTCACCTTCCACCGATCTCCTAACATGCCTACCATTGCATGCGCTGTTACACTTTTTCCACATCCACTAGGTCCTGTTATAGCGACCATTTCTCCGGCAAATAATTCAAAAGATATATTTTGAACGATAGGTTTATGATAATAAGAAATCTCTAAATCTTTTACACGTAAAAGAGGCCTGTTTGAAATCAATTCCCTACACCTCTTTCACACTGTGTTTACTATACTGATCACCTATTAATTGACAGGCTAACATAAACAGGAAGAGGGCCAGTCCCGGAAAAATCATGACAAATGGTGCAATCTGAAAATACAAAGTGGCATCATGTAGCATACTTCCCCATTCTGGAGTCGGGGGTTGGGTTCCCAGGCCTAAAAAAGAAAGTGCTGCTATTAAAAGGACAATTTTCCCCATATCCAACGTTCCAAACACCACTAGATTTTGGAGAATAACAGGAAATATATAATACCTCATGATACGAAAATGTGAATTCCCTGACATTCGAGCAGAGAAAATATAATCTTCTTCGCATGTTTTTATTACTAAACTACGAATGAACCGAACATAATTAGTCCATCGAACGATTAAAATAGCCATTACCATATTGAAAAGACTGGGACCTAATACGCCAACAATCGTTATTGCCAGGATAATATCTGGAATGGCAAGGGTGACATCGATGAAACGCATGATCAAATAGTCTAACCTCCCACGAAAATATCCTATAAATAAAGCAATAGGAAGGCTAATAACAAAGGTTAAAAGCATAATGATCACAGAATACACAACACTTACTCTTATCCCATAAATAATTCGTGATAAGATACAACGTCCTAAATGATCCGTTCCAAAGGGATATTCGAAATTTGGCGATACTAGGCGTTTAGAGAGATTTACTTCCAGAGGGTCATGAGGAGATACCCCTGGTGCTAATAAGCCAATTACAAAAATAAAGATAAGAAGAGATACACCAACCATTTTCTTACACTTAAATATATCTCTGACCTTCATGGACATCCCTCCCCTAACGTACGGTTAATCTTGGATCTAATACGATATATATAAAATCTACAATTATATGGACAGTGACAAATAGACATGAAGTAAACACTACATATCCTTGAATGACTGGATAATCTCGCATATTAATGGCATCAATTATATACTTTCCTAACCCAGGCCAAGAAAAAATAGTTTCTACAATTACACTTCCAGCTAGCATAAATGCTAAACTAGTCCCAAGCATGGTTAGCACTGGTAGAAAAGCGTGTTTAAAAATATGAAAAATAAAGATTCTTGTTCTTGAAATACCTCTCATTTTTGCAGCCTTAACAAAAGGTTGATTGTTCAGCTCGAGCATATTTGTTCGAAGGATACGAGCATACACCATTCCCAAACCCAATCCCAGGGTTATAGCAGGTAGCACAAGGTGTTGTAATGTTCCACGACCCATAGAAGGAAACCAACCAAATTGAACAGAGAAAAAATAAATAAATAGAAATCCCAACCAAAAGGTAGGAACGGAAGAACCGACAATGGCCAGAATTCTTCCCACTAAATCCAAGCAGTTATTAGAATAAATAGCCGTAGAAATCCCCAAAATGATCGTCACAAAAAACATAACAAGTAATCCAGCGAATGCCAGTTCCAACGTCGCGGGTAGCCTATATACTAATTCCTTTACAACGGGTTCTTTGGAAACATAGGATGTCCCCCAATCCCATAAAATAGCGTCTTTTAACCAATGAATATATTGACTCCATAAGCTCTCTGTCAAACCTAATTCTGCTCTTAAGGCTATCAATGCTTCTTCAGATGCTGGCACATTATGCTTGGTTAATAGGATATATGCTGGATCACCTGGTGCTAACCTTAATAATAGAAAAGTGAAAGTAGATACGAAAAAAATCACGAAAAACAAATGCAATAAACGGGCTAACCCATAACGAATCATATGCTTCCCTACTTACTTATATCAAGCTGGGAGTGAATATAGTAATACTCAATAGGATGTGGAGTAAACCCTTCCACCCCTTTTTTAGCACTAAATACGGTCTTGGGATGAACAATAAATGATTGTGGCACGTCATTAATAATCAAATCTTGAATTTCAATCGCTACCTGATCACGCTTCGCTCGGTCAGTAGTTTCATTTAATTCATTGATTTTCTGATCAACGATTGGAGATTCATAGTTACTAATATTAGATTCACTACTTGATTGATAGAACATACTTAAAAAGTATTGCGGATCTCCAGTATGCGCAGTTAGCATGCTATACATGGATAAATCCCAATCTTCATTCATTAACGCTTCATCAATATTTTCTACTTGACGTATACTTACTTTTATTCCTTGTTTCAATAATTCACTTTGAATTACCTCCGCCATAACGGTTAACTCCGGACGTTGTGGAAAGGTAAAAAGTGTAACATCAAATATAGTCCCTTGCCTTTCCCAAATACCTTCTTCATTTTTCTTCCAACCTGCTTTTTTTAGTAACTCACTACTAGATAGCGATGGTTCTAGTTTCGCAACATTCCCAAATGAGAATACTTCCGGAAAGGGACTTTTTGCTTCTGTACCTGCATTTAGCATAATAGATTGAACAATCTCTTCACGTGGAGTATTCAAATCAACCACTTTTCTAAGAGCTAATTCCTTAAAAAATGGGGAATTCATATTAAACATCAACATATGAGTTCGTAATGATGGAGTGACGTATACTTCAAATTTTTCATCCTTTTCTAATACTGCCATGTTATCAATCGGAATATCTGTCGCACCATCCACATCACCTGATTGAAGTGACATTAATCTCGTAGTTCCTTCTGGAATATACTTAATGATTACTTCAGACAATAGCGCTTGTTCTCCCCAATAATCTTCAAATCTTTCCACAACAAGGGATTCATCTTTTTTAAATTGTTTAAACGAAAAGGCTCCTGTAAGAGCAGGATAACGATTCTCATCATCTATAGTGCTTACATCCGCGATCATTGTAGATGGATCTGCTAAATGAGGAATTAATGCTGCGTTCGCTTGTACAGTGACAATTATTAACTCATGTGCGGATACAACCTCTATGGTTTCAATGTTCAAAAGGTCTTTTACTTTTGGATCCTTCTCTATCGAGCGCAGTAAGGAATTCTTTACACTTGACGCATCCATCGCTTTTCCGTTGTGAAAACTAACATTCTCCTCAAGCTTAAATCTCCATGTAGTAGCATCTTCTTGCGTCCATTCTTTCGCTAACCACGGATTAACTTGTAAATCTTCATCCAACTTTACCAATGTTTCTCCTGTTCCTGTACGCATAACCTCCCAACTATCACTACCATGGGGGTCAAGACTTTGTGGACTCCAAGGGAATGCCAGAGTCATTTTTTTATCTTTTTTAGGGGAATCTCCAATTCCAATAGTTTTTTCCTGGCTACATCCAGAGAACACGATTAGGAAACAAACAAAAAAATACACCATTTTCCCCTTACCATATTTACACATAAAAACACCTCCATTATTAAATAAAAAAAGCACTTCCAACCGTAATAACGAAAGCGGTCAGAAATACTTTTTATGATAGAGGGAAATAGGAATCTAACCACCTCCCTAAAATCCCGTAGGTCAATCGGCGATGTTAAAATAGGCAGGTCTCCTGACTTAAGGAAACATTCAAACCTTACCAGGAGTACCCCAGTGGTATATAATACTTTGACCTATTCCCTTCCAAAACCAGTTGACTATCCTCTAATTATGGTGATGATGATGTTCATACCCATGTTCTTCCGCATATTTACGGAAATTTTCTAAATCTTGCATTCCAGTCGATGTACCGTTTAAGGCCTGGTTCATACGTTCTAACAGTACCGTTCTTAACTTTGGATGATAGCCAAAATACTGTGCTATATCTATTGATACATGCGGATAAGACTCTTTAAACTGTTCGGCCATTTTATTCATTCTTTTCATTAAAATGCCCGTAAATAAAAAATACGGCAGCATGATGATTTTTTTTGCGCCCAATTTAATGCAGCGTTCCATCCCATCCTGCACAGTTGGCGTCGTTACCCCCATAAAGGCACTTTCAACAATAGGTACATTTAATTTCTCCCACAATAATCTGCTAATTTTATAAAAATCACCATTAGCATATGGATCGCTGCCGCCTCGTCCAATTAATAAAATGGCCGTATCCTCATGCTTTTGCTCCACATCAAAACCTGTTTCAGTAAGTCTTGTTTTTAAAATTTCAAAAACTTCCTCATGAACACCTATCGTTTGGCCATAGGTAAATTGAACATCTGGGAAATGCTCTTTTGCATGTTCAATTTCTGCAGGAATGTGCAATTTTGAGTGTCCTGCATGTAATAAAATGATGGGAATTACATGTATTTCATCCGCACCTTTTTCAACACATATCTGAATCCCATCTTCAATATTTGGTGTTGCAAATTCTAAAAAGCATGTTTCTACTAAAAGGGCTGGATCAATGTATTCTTTCATCTGCCCGATAAATTCGCGAACCTCTATATTTCCTGCCTCCAGCCTGCTACCATGTCCAACAAATAATACAGCTTTTTTAATTGGTCCATTACCTTTCTTGTATTTTTCAATTCCTTTTATGCGGTCTTCGCTGCGCTTCCGCACACCGTGCTCCATTGAATAAATGATAGCATCTTGTTCAACTGCCTCATGAACAATATCACGAGCGGTTTCTTCATGTTGAACCGAATACCATGTCCCTTTTGGGTAATCAATTACTACGCATTTATCTTTACAGCGGCCGTTACATCGTGTACGGGATGTATGAATATGCTCATCCAAACGGTTTTTACGGATTTCATCACGAATTTGCTGCGTGACCTCTTCAGCTCCTGCTGCCATACAGGTTGCCCCATTGCAAATAAGTAAGTGACGCTGCATTTGTGTTAAATCCCATGTCGTCATAAAGTTACCTCCCTCTCTCCATCATCTTGGACCCTCTATATCTCTTTGTTATATCAACAGAGCCTCCGATTAAAGCACGTATATTAGAGGTTAAAACGAAACTTAGTCATGTAACTTCACAGGCTCCCAACTAATGATCGCAGCATAGAATGTGTGACGGTATACATACTGGCCATTCTCCATAGCAATAAAACCTTCGAGTGATGCTTTCACATGTGCCATATCAAACTGGGGTGATAAGATTTTTTTGCTTTGTGCTTCATATAATTGCTGCAACGTATCATAACGATACTCACGCTCCAGCTTGAGCATTTCACAATTTGCAAAAATCCCTAACTGATACAGCATATTGACGATGGTAATATAATCACGGCGAGGATATTTAATGTAATAGCCAAACTGCTCATCTAAAATAACGTAATGCGGCTGAATAGGTCCTGTTGTTAAGCCAATGATGGCTCGCTTTTTGGCAAGCCGGTTCATTTTTTTCAACGCCGCATTCATTTCATACATACGATAAAAGCAGTTCACCCCAATAACAACATCATGTTGCTCAATTTGCGCTTTTTCCCATTTACTATGAACGAACCGAACATTTGCATCGTTTTCAAAGTATTGTTTTAAATAATCAAGCACACTTTCAGAACCATCCACTAACGTTAATCTTTTGACGTTTTGACGGAGTTGAAAGGTATAATTGCCCCAGCCCGGCCCCATTTCAATACAAGATGCATTCTGCGGGATATGCTGTTTCATTACTTCGTAAATTTTTTTTGCATAGTTATCTGTTTGCTTGTATGTTTTTTTCCTCATGGACTGAGCCCAAAATGCTTCTTCCAGTTCATCATCAATCATTCGTTCTGGCATCTTGCCATGCCAGTTTAACATGCCTTCTTTCCACAGCTTTTCAAAATCAAAGCGTAAAGGGGATCCTTTTTTCATTGAACTTTCTCCTCAATCTCGACAACCTAAATGGACAATCCTTCTCTGGTGAATTGGGTGCCTGTTTGTGATTTAAATATGGCGTCCTCAATGCTTAAAACTCAAGCCCCTTCATCGCTTTAACATCATGATCAGTATAATAATGTTTTGTAGCATCAATCGTTGACACTAAATCAGCTAAAGCGAGTAAAGATGGATGAGCAGAACGGCCTGTGATTATTAGGTGCATCGTTTTGGGACGGTTTTGTATGGCCGCTAACACCTCATGTAACGGCAATACATCATCGATTGGAAAACGTGTGATGGCTAACGCATTATTCAACTCATCCAGCACTAAAACATCTGTTGTTACATCATTTAGCTCTTCTTTTACTGTCTGCCAGGCTTTCGCCAGTGCTTCGCGATGCTCCTCCGGTGTTTTCGTCCATGTAAAACCGACACCTAATTGCACGGTTTCAATACCGAGTTTTCGCAGGGCAATTTGTTCACCATATGTACGTTCAGGTGATTTAATAAATTGAAAGTATTTCACCTTCATGCCGCGGCCAATTGCACGTAATACTACACCAAGTGAAGCAGTTGTTTTTCCTTTGCCTTCTCCTGTGTAAACTAACAACATCCCCTGTCGAGCCATGTACTAACCTCCCTATAACCACGTTGTTTTTTCTGCAAATGGTGTACGCTTTTTTACGGAAGTAATCTCTTCTGCAGGGTAACCAATGCATAACGTGCCTACTAATTGCTCTTCATCCGTTGCACCAATAAAATCATGTAATGCTGTATCATGCACTAAACCGACACCGCGTGTACGCCATACCATGCCTAAACCCAGCTGTTCGGCTATTAACCACATCGACATAATCGCACTGCTGACTGCAAAGGTATTATCTTTGGTTGCTCCTTCATCTCCAGCCACAATGGCTGATGTCACCACAATGACAAGCGGTGTTTTTGTGATGGCTTCCATTGAGCTTTCCACTAAATGTGGTTTTGCTGGGAAACGCCTTTGTAAATAATCAAGCGCCACCTGCTCATAACGTTTTAAGCTGTCGCCCTGTAATACATAGAAATGCCAGGGTTCACGCATACGGTCATTTGGTGCAAACGTTGCTGCTTCTAATAACGTCTCAATTTTGTCCCGTTCCACTTCGCGAGTTTCAAATTGGCGAATCGCTCGGCGTTTTTTTAATACATCTAACATAATTCATGCTCCTTTTCTATAAACCAGGCAATTTGATCCCGTACACTAACCACCTCGCCAACTAAAATCATAGATGGATTTGAGATACGATGGATTTGAATATCTTGTGCAATCGTGGAGAGATTGCCTGTAATTGTACGCTGATTTTTGGTTGTGCCCCATTCAATGACAGCAACAGGGGTTGTTTCACTTTTGCCATAGGTTATTAAGCTTTTCGTAATATGAGCGATATTGCCTATGCTCATATAAAAAGCTACTGTATCAATTTGAGCAAGCGCGGACCAATTTAAAAAGTTCTGCTCCTTTTCTTGACGGCCATGACCAGTAACGATCGCAAAGCTTACGGCATGATCACGATGTGTCACAGGAATCCCAGCATAAGCAGGCGCAGCAATCCCCGCTGTAATACCAGGCACGATTTCAAATGGAATATCTGCTTGCCGTAAAATTGCGGCTTCTTCTGCACCACGCCCAAAGACAAATGGGTCACCGCCTTTTAAGCGGAGAACCTGCTTACCAAGATTGGCTTGTTCCACTAGCACACGATGAATTTCATCCTGAATCAGTCCATGCCTGCCTGGTTCTTTTCCACAATAAATCAGCTCGGTGTCTGCTTTCGCATGTTTTAGTAATTCCGCATTCACCAGTCGGTCATATAAAATCACATCCGCTTGCTGAATGCACTCTAATCCACGAATCGTCAATAGTTTTGGGTCACCAGGACCAGCTCCTACAATATATACAAATCCGCTCAACGTATTTCTCCTATACGCTGCCGCAGCCACGCTTCACATTTTTGTTTTTCACCTTGTTCCATCCATTGTAATAACTGTGGATTCAGGAGCTCTGCTAATAGCTGTTTTTTCGCATCACCCGTAAACACTTGTAAAATCCGCTGACGTGCTTCCCTTAAAAATGAAACATACTGCACGTAATGTACTCCAAATTGCTCTTCTAATTCCGTCTTTACTTGGCGGGTCAGACCTGGACTTGCTCCAGACGTCGATACAGTCAATACGAAATCACCACGGCGAACGACGGCTGGGTTGATGAAATCAACACGTCCTTTTGCATCCGCACGGCTGAGTAATTGCCAATGCTGTGTCGCTTCTTCCACTGCATTATTTACCTCTTCGTCATTTGTTACGGCGAAAACCAGTAATGCATCATCTAAATCAGCAGGTACAAATGTCTTTTCTTTCCAAGTCACAAACCCTTCATTGATGTAGTGCTGCAATTTTTCGGTTACCGTTGGGCTTATCACTGTCACTAGTGCCTTTGTTGGCAATAGTGCTTCTACCTTTTGACGAGCTACATGACCACCCCCAACAATAACAACCTTTTTATAGTCAATATTCATTAATAGTGGGAAATAATTCATTGTTTATCCTCCAAACATGCTGTCAGCCAATTTTTCACAAGCTGTGGATTTGATGCGAAATGAAAGTGTGTATAACCAGCAACAATATTTTTATGAAGATAACCTTCCTGCTGAGCACGAAAACGGCCTTTACTAAAATAAGCTGGTGATGTATGTTCCCCCTCATAAGTCGAGTAATGGAACTCATGACCTTTTGCCTGCTCCTCTTCATTGATTAGAAAGTTGCCTGGTACACCTGTAATTTCCCGGTAACCAAGTGCCGCTAATTTATCTTGCATCCGCACACGTCCTGGAATGATCCCGAGCATTGGGAATACCTGTCCTTGACGATTCACAATTTCATCTGTTAAATACATAAAACCGCCGCATTCCGCTAATGTTGGCACCCCTCGCTCAAGCGCGGCTCTTATCGATTGCTTCGTTTCCTCATTTTTTGCCAACCTTTCTGCAAACTCTTCCGGGAAACCGCCGCCGATATACAACCCCTGGGCTTTTTCTGGAACTTCCTCATTTTGTAATGGAGAGAAGTAATGCAACGTGGCACCATATATACGGAGTAATTCTAGGTTTTCTTCATAATAGAAGTTAAAGGCCGCATCCTTTGCAACTGCAATATGTACTTCTTGTTTTTGCGGCTGTACATCAAAGATAGATTCAGAAACGTCCAATGATTGTGTTTTTGTAATTTCTAGAAGTTGTTCAATATTCACTGTTTCTTCGATTGCTTCTGCAAGACTATCAAAATATGAATCTAAATCACCACGCTCAATGGCTGGTACTAAACCCAGATGACGGCTTGGCATCAAAGGGACAGCTCCTTTAGGCAGATAGCCAATGACAGGAACTCGACATTCTTCTTCAATTGCTGCTTTGACAATTTCAAAATGGCTTTTACTTCCTAATTGGTTGGCAATAACACCCACAATATTGGAGCATTCATCTAACATTTGAAATCCTTTGACAATTGCAGCCGCACTTCTTGCCATACTTGCTGCATTGACAATTAAAATGACGGGACTTTTTGTAATCTCACTAATATGAGCAGCAGATCCTTCATTTGATAATGGGGATTTGCCATCATAAAACCCCATCACTCCTTCAATAATAGCTGCATCTGCATCTTTGCTCGCTCTTGAGACAATAGCACGGACTGTATCATGGGACATCATGAAACTATCAATATTACGAGAAGGGCGTTTTGTGACAGCTGTATGATACGTCGGGTCAATATAGTCTGGGCCGCATTTAAAGCCCTGGACTGTTAATCCACGCTTCATAAGCGTACGCATGATGCCGATTGTGAATGTTGTTTTTCCAACACCGCTTCCTGTGCCGGCTAGAACAAATCGATTCATCTTACTTCCTCCTCAAAGTTGACACGTGCAATGGATATAGTCACATTTCCGCTTTTCTTTTTCTTCAGCAGTAACTCTTTCGCATTCGCATAACGCAATGCGGCCGGTTCACTGACCCCATATGCACCTGTATATTTAAAGACTGTTTCCGATGGGTTTTGCATCGGTATTTCATTTAGCTGGTCAGGTGTGTAAGTTACAAACGTCCAGTTATGTTTAGCAGTTAATTCAAGAAGGCCTGTTTCATTCCTCTTTAAGTCGATGGTCGCAACTGCTTTGACACTTTTTTTACTTAAACACAGCTCCGCTAGTGTTTCATCAATGACTTGTTCAATTTCTGCCATTGCCGTACCACGATTACAGCCAATTCCAAGTACAATTGATTTTGGGCGATACATAACTCCGTTCTCGAGCAGCAACTCTTCATGTGCCTCAAGTAAACGATCTGTAATAAGCAGTGCCGCTTTTGGCTTTGCCATGATCGCTTCATTTATCGTAGGGTAAATTTTCAAATGGTCCGGCATTGAACGATCGTACATCCACCAATTTTTTTCACCCGTTTCCTGCACAATTGCAACATGCTCTTCATTTACAACCGAAGCACTAACAGGTGTTAATTTTTCTTCACTATCCCAAACCCACCCAAATTGGGCGCCAAATAAATCTACCGGAATTGTTTTTTGAACATCTGATGCGGTTGTAACAACAGGTGCTGCACCAATCGCATTGGCAAATTCATGGGTTAAGGCATTAGCACCGCCAATATGCCCTGATAAAACACTAACGACATACTGACCTTTATCATCTACCACTAACACGGCAGGGTCTTTCTTTTTATCAATCAAAAGCGGAGCAATCATACGAACGACAGCACCGAGGGAAATGATGCAAATGATTCCTTTATACTGCTGGAACAAAGCGGGCAATAATAGGCGAACCGTACCATCAAATAACTGAATATGACGGGTCTCTTCGTCCCCCTGTTCGAATTTCTTCATATAATATAGGTCCGCATAGGGGAATTTTTCAGCGTAGCTTCTTGCATGTGCCACCCCATGTTTCGTGATGGCAACGAGGGCGTATGGTTTTCGCTTTACAATAATAGGGATTTCACCTTCTCGTAAACTAATCATTCCCCTTCACACCTTTGCGGAAGCCATGAGTAAAAGTTTTGTCATAGAGCTTCGAACGATAATTTTTTTCATGGATATGCGGGTCTAATGCCCAGCCTGCTAGAATCATCGCATGCTTACGAATGCCATTGACACGCATTGCCTCATCTAATTCAGCCAGTGTTGTCCGCACAATTTTTTGGTCAGGCCACGAAGCACGCTGTACAACAGCAACTGGTGTATCATCCGCCCAGCCTGCTGCCTGCAATTCTTTAGTAATTTTCTTTGTTAATGTCGCACTTAAAAACATGGCAATCGTACAGTGATGGCTCGCCAGTGCCTGTAATTTTTCAAGTTCTGGCACAGGTGTACGCCCTTCAGCCCGCGTTAAAATGAGGGTTTGAGTTAAATCAGGAATCGTCAGCTCTGCACCAACTGCTGCTGCAGACGCAAAAACAGAACTTACACCTGGTACAACTTCATAGCTAATATGATGCTGCTTCAATAGAGCTACTTGCTCCATCGTTGCCCCGTACATCGCCGGGTCCCCTGTATGTAAACGTACAACCTTTTTTCCTGCGTCGACACGCTCGACAATACAATCCACCATTTCCTGAAGATGCATCCCTGCTGTGCGGATAATTTCTGCCGACTCCTTCGCCTCCGCAACTAACGTTTCGCTTACGAGTGAATCCGTATACATCACAACATCCGCTTCTTTTAATAGCTTTAACCCTTTCACCGTGATTAAATCCGGATCTCCCGGACCTGCTCCGATAATCCAAATTTTTTTCATTATTTGCGCACCACCATACATGACAAGTAATTTAATTCTGCACCCCGTAGTTCATTGATCTTCCAAATTACCTCTTCATCAGATGTAACTTTTGTAACGACATGTGCTTTCTCTAATAAATTCATTTCCTCCAGTAGATCGAGCATTGCGTCTATAACTTTTGCTACTTTGATAAAGACGATTGCATCGTGGTCTTCAATTACTCGGCGCATTTCTTCCATATCCTCCGTAGCCGGAATCATGGCGACCTGGTCATCACCATCCGCCAACGCAATCCCTAAGCGATTAACAGAACCATTAAACGACGAAATGCCTGCGACCGTTTCAATCGGAACATCAGGGTACATCGATTTCATTAAGTTCATTAAATGTATAAATGTGCTAAACAGCATCGGATCCCCTTCAGTCACAAAAGCTACATCTTTTCCTTGAACTAAATAGCTATAAATAGCTTCCACTGATTTTGTCCACTCAGTTCTTAGAGTATCTTCATCTTTTGTCATGGGGAATACTAAACCAAGCATCTCTTTTTCTGCCGGGTTAATATACACTTCCACAATACGATGGGCATAAGATTTGCTGCCCTTTAATTTTTTGGGGTAAGCAATGACCGGACTTTCCTGCAATCTGCGAAATGCTTTTACTGTGATTAATTCTGGATCTCCCGGCCCAACACCTAATCCATATAAGGTTCCCATTCTCATGATTCTTTTCCTTTCCTTGCCGTCACAATATAGATTGGATTTAACGGTTCAAAACGTGTTAAATTTAAGATTGGCTTACTTTTTGAAATTTGTACCTGTAATATCGTTACTTCACAGCCTAATGCTTTTAGATGCTGCAGCGCTTCTGCCAGATTTTCAATCGTGGCAATATTCATAACAAGTCGTCCATTTGGCTGTAAGCGTGAAATACATGTTTGCAATAAATGCTCCATATTTCCACCGTTTCCGCCAATAAAAATCGCATGCGGATCTGGAAATTCATCCAGACGGTCAGGTGCCTTCCCCAGCACTGCAACAAAATCTGTACGATGTTTTAATTGATTTTCCAAGCAGTTTTTAAGATCACCATCATTTTTTTCAATGGCATAAACGGCACCTTCCCTAGCCATTTTCGATGCCTCTATTGCAACTGAACCTGTGCAGGTTCCAATATCCCAAACAATGCTATTTTCCTTAATTCCTAACTCCTGGAGACAAAGAGTCCTAATTTCTTTTTTCGTAATTAATCCTTTATCTGGCTTTCTTTGAAGAAAAGCATCATCCGAAATTCCAATAGAGGCGCGTTCGACCGACACTCGTTGTTTTAAAACCACAACATTCAATGGAAAAAAGGAGCTTTGCTCCATCTCGTCTAAGGTAAAAAAGCGGCAACGTTCGTTTTCACCTTGTAGATTTTCAGCAACGAAGGCATCATATTCTGTCATTCCAAATCGCTTTAAATACGTTGCAATTGCCTGCGGAGAATTCATTTCATCTGTTAAAACAGCAATTTTTTTACGCCCATCAATTCTTTGTGCAAACCCTTTTATGGATCGGCCGTGCAAGCTGACAATATACGCATCCTGCCAACTTTCCTTCATTTTAGAAAAAGCGAGCTGTACCGAGCTGGTATAAGGATAAATCTCTAATGGAAGCTTCTTCGCAAGAACACTGCCAAGTCCATAAAACAGTGGATCACCGGATACTAATATAACGACATTTCGTGTTTCTTGCTGTAATTCAGCTGTTAACACTGACAAACCGCCTTTTATTACTTTTTTTTCTTTTTTGAATTCCGGAAAAAATTGCAAATGACGCTCCCCGCCTACAAGTACATCACATTCATCGATCCAATTTGTATATTGGGGGAGCAATCCTTCCGCGCCATTATCCCCTATACCAATCATCTTCATCCAATTTGTCAATATTCTCAGCCTTTCCTAAACAATCTCCATTCATGGAATACAAGGTTGTCGACACTTTCATTTCAGTGTTCATATGATTAAGTGCATAGTAGCAGCAGTTTTTGCAAAGTGCTGCAAAGAATGCCTCGTTTCCCTGAAGCATTTCACCAACTTGTGAAGCTGTATTCGCCTGTAAAATTTCTTGCTGTGTCTCTTCATCAACACCCACTTTATTGGCTATACCTGCTAAAAATTCAAAACTAATCGGTGCACTTTTTGAATGAACCATCATCACGCCTTGGGCAACTTTTGAGAACTTCCCCATCATCCCTACTAACGAGACACTCGAAATCTTCTTCCGTGCAATATTTTTTAACGTAAAACCAACAAAATCGCCCATTTCGATAAATGCTTCTTCTGGTAAATGAGGATACTGCTGCATAGCATATTTTTCACTGCGTCCACCCGTTGTAATGACTAAGTGCTCACATCCTGATTCTTTTGCTACATTGATGGCTTGTACAATACTTGCCATATAAGCAGAACTGGAAAACGGAACCACTGTTCCCCGTGTACCTAATATCGAAATTCCGCCGATAATGCCTAACCGCCCATTCAATGTTTTTTCTGCAATTTCTTCACCATCTGGTACAGAAATGATTACTTCAATTCCACAATCCAATTTGAATTTTTCAATTGCTTCTTGTACAACCCCATAAATCATTTTACGTGGCACGGGGTTTATCGCTGCTTGACCAACTGGCACAGGTAGTCCCGCTTTTGTCACTCGCCCAACACCAACCCCGCCATCTAAATGAATGCCTTTTTCTTTTGAATAACAAACGGTACTCTGAATTCGTGCTTGATGGGTAGCATCAGGATCGTCCCCGGCATCTTTGATCGTTTCGCACATTACCCTGTCTTCTGACACTTGAAATGCGGATACTTTAAATGTTGCATACTGACCAGCCGGTAAATAAATCGTGACTTCATCTGGTACCTTTCCTACGACAAGAGCGTGCAATGCTGCCTTTGTCATGGCTGTTGCACAGGCTCCTGTCGTGTAGCCATGGCGCATTTGTGAAGGGTCTTTTTTATTTCGTTTCTTTTGCTCGTTCATCCGCCATAATCGAAATGGCATTAAGTGCAGCGACTGTCACTGTACTGCCACCCTTTCTCCCTACGTTCGTAATAAATGGAATTCCTTCCAGCACTGCTAACTCGGCTTTCGACTCTGCCGCTGAAACAAAGCCAACTGGCATTCCAATAATTAAATCCGGTTTTGCCTCACCTTCTTTAATTAAACGAATTAACTCCAACAGCGCGGTTGGCGCATTACCAATGGCATAAATCCCTCCTTCATGTAAACGCGTTGCTTTTTGCATGGAAATAATAGCCCGTGTTGTTCCTTGAGCCTTTGCTTCCTTTGAGACATCTTCATCCGCAATATAACAATGCAAGTCCCCGCCATGTTTTTGGAATCGTTTGCGGCCAGAACCGCTTTCAATCATTTGTACATCCGCCACTACATGACGGCCTGCTAAAATCGATTGAATCCCTGCCTCAATGGCATCAGGTGTAAAAATCATGCTACGGCCTAACTCAAAATCTGCTGAAGCGTGAATCACCCTCCGAACAACTAGCCATTGCTCTTCTGTAAATGAATGTTCACCCATTTCTTCTTTAATAATGGCGAAACTGTGATCATAAATCTTGTCTGGATCTACCGTTATAGGAATAAATTTTGTATTAAAGTTCATGTTTGCCAAGAATAAAACCTCCCAATAGTTGAGTTACTTCTTCAAAAGAAGTACAAAAATTTTCATATGAAATCACTGGCCTTTTTATTAAAATAACAGGAATCCCTAATTGCAGAGCAGCTGTCATTTTTTCATCTACAGATCCCACTTTGCCGCTTTCTTTTGTAATCATTAGAGTCACATTGAATTGCTCACATAGCGCTTTATTTAATGATTGCGAAAATGGGCCTTGGATCGCAATAATGTCCTTTTGTTTAATACCTAAACTATGGCACTTTTCCATATTTCCTATATTCGGAAGCATTCTGCAAATAAGCCGGATTTCATCACGTATTAAATACTTGGCGAATATCTCTAACGTTTTACTACCTGTTGTCAGCATAATCGTTCCTTTATGAGATTGAGCTAATTTAGCTGCTTCTTCATAACTATCAACTTGTGTAATTAGTGGAGATATAAACTGTTCTTCTGGCCTTTCATAACGAATATAGGGAATATCACATGCTTTTGCTGCTGCCATTGCGGTTTTCGACGCTTCTTCCGCATATGGATGGCTGGCATCAATGACACAGGTCATCTTTCGCTTCTGAATTAGCGCCATCATGTCATCAACTGATAACCGCCCTACCTGATATGGAATATGATGGGCATTTAAACTTTCGGCTGCAGATTCTGTGACAACTGTTGCTAATAAAGGATAGCCTTGGTTTTGCAATTGAATGGCTAATGCTCTCGCATCACTTGTGCCTGCTAAAAATAAAATCATGTGTTCCTCCTAATCTCCACATGGTGCCGGCTCGACTTCAATTTTGGAGCTCATATCCTGGTAGTTAAAATACTGAATACTTTTCACGCGTTTAAAATATTTAAAAAGGCGTTCATTGGGATGGGCATTTTGTTTGTACTCTTCAATAATTTTCGTAAGTAACGGCAGCAGTTGATCGGTTTCAATTCCCTCTGCTACAGGCTGTGCAGCATGGGCCGTACGGCCAACCGGCTTTGCGCCAATAAATAAATCAAATTTTTTCTTGCGGTAAACGATCCCGATATCATCGAATACTGCCCGATAACATGCCATACCGCAGCCGTTGAAACCAATATGTAATTCTTTTGGAAGCTTTAAGCCCCCTAATTTTGCTGCTATTTCTTCTGCGTATGGAATCGATTCTGCTTTTTCCCCGTAACAAAAATCACAAGCTTTTACATTTAAAACATCGCCCACAGGCATGACAGTTAAATGATTCTGTTCTAGTTTTTCAACTATCGATTCAGGCTGTGTTGTTGGAATCTTTACTAAAAAACGATGATCCGGTGTATATTCCATGGTGCCTGTGTCGCCAATGGTTTCTGCCAATACGCGCATTTGATCAGGCGTAATAAATTTATTGGCAACACCAGGTGAAACAGCAAATTCAAATATATCTTCGATTGGCTGCTGAACTACATGCAGATGTTCTATTTTTGATTTAGTCACCATGGATAAAGCCTTTAAGGCCAAATCTAATGAGGTAACTTCTTGTTTTTTTCTTTCAATTTGCTCATACCCAGCTTGCGCTTCCCCGGTTTCTTGATTCAACGCCCATGGCTCGGCTTCCTTTTTCAAACGCTGATGCGGTTTTAAGCTTTGCTTCTCTTCACCTAAAGTATATTTTCGCTGATAACCTCGAGGGGTAATGATTTTATTGTCATAAAAGAACGTAGAAGAGTTCCCAATAATAACCGTTGTTAGCATTCCAATATCATGTTCAAGCATTTCAGCCAGTGTTGTGAGCACAACATTTTGATTTTCACGATAAGCACTTTTCACAAGTCCCACCGGTGTTTCAGGAGAACGATATTTTAATAGAATATTTTGTGCCTCTACAATTTGTCGTGTTCGCCGACCGCTTTTCGGATTATATAAAGCTATTACAAAATCCGCCATCGCAGCTGCTTCAATACGCTTTTCTATTACAGTCCAAGGCGTCAAATGATCACTTAGGCTGATCGTGCAGGAATCATGCATGACTGGCGCCCCCAATAAACTCGCACAAGAATTAATGGCTGATATACCTGGAACAATTTCAACCGCAATTCCATCTTTCTCAGTCCAACCCTTCTCAATCAGCACTTCATACACTAATCCAGCCATGCCATATACCCCTGAATCTCCGCTGGAAATTACTGAGACAATATGACCTGCTTCCGCTTTCTTTACTGCATCCTGTGCACGTGACACTTCTTCAGTCATACCCGTACTGACAATGGATTTTGCTGTTACCAAATGTTCAATTAGCTCCACGTATGTTTTATAGCCAATAATACAATCACTTTGCTGCAAGGCAACTACAGCTCGATTAGTAATATGCTCCCGATCACCGGGACCGAAGCCAACAACAAAAATTTTCCCCTTTTTCATAGGCTTTCCTCCAAATAAAAATGCCTGTACTCCTTTTAAAGGGAATACAGGCATGTGAAATGACAGTATAAAAAGCATACTGAAATACAAAAACAATAGGTATAATTGTCCCGCCTATACTTCTCCCACCGAAAAGCAAGTGTCGTTTAAATAAGCAGGTTTCCTGACTTAAGCTTCTTTTTACTCTTACACCTTCCCGATTTCTCAGTGGCATTGTAATTTCATCAGCTCTTACAGTAGCGGGGGCTGTACTAGACTTTCACTAGTTTCCCTTTTACCTCACAAATGTGAGCACTTATTTAAATTTAATTATTAAATTTTTTATAAATATACCATATAAACTCGGTTAACATACTATTTTTTTTGAAAATTTAATAAAAACCTCCACTAGAATATTCCACTTAATGGAATAGAAGAGAATGGATTGATTATCCCAATTGGTACATGGGTGATTGAACAAGCCTGTAGACAATTGCAGATGTTAGCGTCAAACGATATGACTACATCAACGTAGCCGTGAATCTTTCCATCCGTCAGTTTTACCAACCCAATTTTGTGTCAATGGTGGCGAACATCATTAGAAACAAGCGGATAAAGCCTGAAAGATTACATTTCGAAATCACAGAGAGTATGACAGCAGACGTTCAACTTACAACTGCGATACTCAAGGATTTAAAGTCTCTCGGTGTCTCTATATCCATTGATGACTTTGGAACAGGTTACAGTTCCCTCAGTTATTTTAGGTCTTTTCCTATTAATACTTTAAAAATCGACCGTTCTTTCATTAAGGATATTTCACAAAATAAAGAGGACCAGGTTTTTATGGCACATAAATTAGGGTTAAAGGTCATTGGAGAAGGTGTAGAAACATCTGAACAAGCAAAATTCCTAACTGAAAACGGATGTGACATGCTTCAAGGTTACTATTTTAGCCATCCTCTTAGCGAGGACGAGCTTCTCTGTTATTTACTTAAAAAACCGATTTTAAATAACTAGTAAAACTAATATTCATTCAAACCCCACAAAATGATTGGGTTCATGAATATCACTTTTACTGTGAGTTAGGATAACTCTGTTTTAGAAAAATATATGTATTTCAATATAGCTAGCAAAACCACGAAAAAATGGGACAGTGAACCTGTCCCCACATGATCCTAAATCTGGGTTCCAGGCGGATGGTAAAAAGGTGGTACTCTAATCCAACCGCGCTTACGCATCAAATGTTTTAATCTAGTAGCAAATGCAAATTTTTCAGCTTGAAATTGAATAAACATTAAACCCACATCTGTACGAATGGATTCGGATGCAGCACCAGCAGCTTGCATAATTAAACTAACAATCTTTAAGGATAACTCATTTGCAAGTACATCATCCGTTAATTTAACACCAAGAGGAATATCATTAGAATCTGATTTTGGCATATCTTCAGGGGCAGTAGGTAACGGAACCCCTTCCTTAATCAAGAAATCATGGAGTCTTTGTCTTTGACTGTTCCCTAATTTCATATCTTCTTCAAGAATCGCTTTAAGTTCCTCATCAGAAGTCGTATTGATCCCCGCTTGAACAGATACTTTGGCTAATTCAAGGCCTGATAAATATATCCAGCACGCCATCACTTCTCCCACATGAAGAGGTTGGTCTTTGTCTTGGTCAGATTGTGATTTCATTGCATCCATAATAGTTTCTATAATATTTAACATGTCAATCCCTCCTGAACTCATTACATACTCCATAATTTCTGTCATTTAACTAGTTATTATTCAGCGGGACCTCATGTAATTTATTATAGAGCGGGACAAAGTATTCATGATTATCCCTCACTTATACGATCCAATGCGTCTTGTATTTCTTTTTCAAAGGGGATAATTTCTGAATCAAAATCCTGTTCATGGGGTAGCGTCAGGAAAATGCGGATTTACAACGTTAAGGAAACCAAAATATAAAAAGTCTAATTTCTCGGTGTTATAAGTGAAAAATTAGGCTTTAGTTACTTCATTAAAGCGCCTGATTGTTGAAGACTAAAGTTTATATTCACCAAGAAAATTGATGTGCTCTTATCCTAACAAATTTTATTTAGGACTTACATGTATGCCTTCACTCTCTCGCCAATCTGCGTAAAGTATACGCTTTACATTATCATATCCATTGGTAGTTAATTGGTTATCTAACCACTGTTGATCAAATCCGAGTTTATGTAAATTATCCCATAAAATTTCCCCATCTATAATTAACGATGTTGGGAGGTCTACTGGACTTTCTGGAAGATTGAGATCTTGCTTGTCTGGTTTTTGATACTTGGATTTTAATAATAAACTTATTTGCCCATTAGCTTCCAATATACCGTATTTGACTTCGCGAACTGAAAAGACATTATTTTGACGGAGTATACTCAATACTTGATTTACATCCAATTTGTTCTTTGTAAGTAACTTTCTGTCCATAACACCATCTCGAATGATGATGTTAGGATTGCCTAATAAGAGAGAGCGTGTCGATTTATTTTTTAGAGTCATAAACTCTATTCCCAACATAAGAAACGTCCACAATCCGATGGCATATAAAAAATGAAAAATCCCTACCTTATCTTCATAAATGTTATTTCCTAAAAAATCTCCAAGTACTAACACAAAAACTAAGTGAAACGGGGTTAACTGATAGATGGATGTTCTGCCTGTTATGATAATGATAAAAAATAAAGTTGCAAAACCAACGATGACTTTGATCGTCAGTAAACCAATATTAACTTCTTCCAAAGTTTTTTCCTCCAATTTAAATTTTACTTAGTTGTAAGATCTTGAGGTTTAGATAAAGAGGCTAGTTTTAGTATTAAAGCTCGAGTTACAATTCCAACAATGATGTAATATATGAATGAATATCTGTATCTCCACTCTAAATAATTAACAAGTTTGACCCACTCGCAAAAGGGTTCACCTATACAGGCATATGTTAGTGCCATAATGATCTGGGCTAAAATAAAAGATTTCCATGTTCTAAAATATTGATATAACAACATGTAAGCTACAGGTACCATTGAAAAATCAAAAGGAAAGGCCTTTGGGAATAAAAGGTAGGAATGCAATGGGGTAATCCCAAAAACTGTATTGTGCACCAACTACATCTAATAAGGTTGTTGTCAAGATAATTATGGTACCAAATAACAAAATTTCTAAAATAATGTCTCGTTTAACAAGTTTAGCCCATATAACCCAAGGCACAACTAAAAAAACGACTAGTATCCACCATTCCCAAGTTAAAAACTCATTTTTTAGCCAACTATTTAATTCTAAATGATAGAGCTTATCTTCTAATAAACGTATTTCCTTAAGATTTTCAAATATATTATCTATTGATATCACCTCTATATTTAAATGAAAAGGTAACAGATATTTTTGAATTCAAACTCTTTGAGCTGCCTTTTTAGTATTACCGTTTTTTAGTAATGAATTTCCATCGTAAATAAGAAAAAAACCATTGTTGGAAGTTCTTATAATACACGGGTTTTCGACTTTTTTTCAAATAAGTCAGAAATATATTAAAAACAAAGTTAAATCTAGATTTAAGATAGAACAATAAAAACAGGATACATCAACTTATAATAATGGAGAAAGCACGCGAGCACCCTGTTCAACAATGCGCTCGGTCAGGGATCGTTGCAACAAGTCTTCAATTCTTAATGGTACAGAATCAGTAAGATCCCTCTCGAACTGCTCTGTGAGTTCCCTTGCCACATCAGCACTGTACACGACTTGACACACCTCATAATTCAGGCGAAAACTTCTCATATCATAGTTTGCTGAGCCTACGGCAGCAATCTCCTCATCGATGGTCAACACCTTCGCATGTATCATTCCTTTGTCGTACTGGTAGATTTGAACTCCAGCTTCTATAAGTTCTCCGTAATAAGTACGGCTTGCAAGACCCACGATTTTTTGATTATTGTGGCGAGGAACCAGCAATCTTACACGGACACCACGAGTTACTGCTGTCTTTAATGCCATGATAATATCCGTTTCTGGTACAAAATAGGGTGTTGTTAAATCAATAGTCTTGGTCGCCTGTGTTATACATATAAAGTAAGCTTGCCGAATGACTGGGGTAGGAATTCCAGGGTTTCCTTCCAACGTATGGATATACGCTTTATGCAATGTCCTAGTTTTTCCGGATATGTCCATTTCTTTATCATCAAGGGTGCTCAACTCTGATCCCAATTCGGCTGACCATTTGGAATGATCTGCTCTGCCGATTGAATTGATTTTCGTTACCTCTGATTTTGTTTTCAAATTTGTTTTTGATTTTATCCTTTCCGGCACAGCGATTTCCCAATGAACATCAAAAACAGTCTGCAAGTCGCCTGTTGCTTCCCCTATAATTTGCAAATGAGTGTCCCTCCAAAATCCTACGTCTGGCTTTAATCCTGTATATTCATACCCAACGTTCATACCGCCAGTAAAGGATTCCTTTCTGTCAATCGTCACAATCTTACAATGATCCCGATAATTCCAATTGGACAAAATCCAGGGAAATCGCAGAGGAAATATTGTCCTGCATTCTATCCCTGCTTCAACCATCTGCCGGATTTTTTCACGCGGGAATTTATAACTCCCCAAGCTATCTCTCATAAAACGAACCTGCACTCCATTTAATGCTTTTTCGATTAGCAGTTCTGTGATTCGATTACCAATTTGGTCGTTCCGATAGATGAAATATTCCAGATCAATGGTTTCTTGGGCTTTTTGCAGGGATACAAGGAGTTGATCATATTTTGCTATCCCATTGTTAAACACTTGGACTTGGCCCATTCGAAGCCCATTCACAGTGAAATGCCGTAAAGCATTGGCAATTACCGATGCTGAAGCACCGAATGTCTCAGGTAATTTGTTAGATTCATTTTTAGAACAGGTCAATCTTTTTCGATGAATAAACTTAGGGTTTGATATGCTAAGATATAGCCAGAAACCAATGACAGGTAAAAAAAGGACGATTATTATCCAATTCAAAGCCTTGGCAGGCCGACGAACTTCCCAAATTGCTATGAATAAGATAAAGAACGTATTTAACAGGTATAGATAAAAAATCCACTCCAACTGGAATCCCTCCTTCTGTTTCTCTTAACATGTACAAACTATGTAACCAGTATACGTATGGAATATGAAGGGATTGTCTGTTATATATTATGGACTACCTTTATAAGAACTTGTATAAGATATTAAGAACGAAAAAAAGAGAATTAAGGTTGGGAAAGTTCTGACATCAAGAAAGGCGTAATGATCTGGGCACTGTCCTAACTAGAGACTTAGTGATTTTGAAAATTACCATCTGGTAAATTCCTAAATATAGGTATAATTTTTTATAAATTTGGAAAATGAAAGTGGTAAATGCAATAAGGAGTAAATAAGAGAAAACATTAATTTATATTGGGAGGAAATCGTCTTAAAATTAGTCGTTAACATCTTTTTTGTTAATGGTTAATGAATGATCGGTATCTCTAACAGCAGCATAAAAAAAATCTTTGATTTGAAGATATCCCTTTGCCTTTAGTTCTTCCTTTAACCACTTTTCATTTTTGTTGATAAATTTTAATTTACGCTTTTGCACTTTCCCTTCAATGACAACGGCTATGGGTAATCCGCGGTATTCCACTTTCATATGTAAATCTTTTGGAGTAATAGGAACTAATTCTTTTCTTGGAAAAATGCTAATTTCACCTGTTGCTTCCAAAATCGCATATTCATTATCGTGAATATCCGGATATCCTGTTGTTCTTAAATTAGACAACAGCTCAGGTAAAGGATATCTACTTTCCTTTAAATTTCGATTAAGATAAAAAAAGAATCGCTCCAAAATCATGAGGGGTAAGTTGGGCTAGAGCTGATTTCCCTAAAATATTTACTGCTACAATAAACACAATATAGATAAAAATAACTTTAACTAAAAAAATAGACACTTCTAACACCTCGTAAAAAAAATTCACCTTAGTCCGAAATTGGACTAAGGTTTTTAAACTTATTTCAATTAAAAATGGTATCTTTTTTTCGTCATGTATGAATCTAAGCTAAATCCTTATCCTTTTAAAATAGGGGTCACTTTATCAATGGCTTCTTGTAATTTTTCACTGTTTAACCTATACATTTGTTTGGCGTCTTTTGATTCCGTTCCAAGAGCAAATAGTTCTAAGTCTGCTTGACATTTTTTCAAGGTTGAAAGAATTAAGGGTCTTTCTTGAGGGGGTGCGACTTGTAATTTATCGTCAAACAGATCAATCGTTAACTCTCCGTAAGAATTAACCTGTCCCAGAAATACATTTTCAATCGTTACCCCTAGTTTTTCTAATTCAGTATGTAGCCAAGCCCGACTTCGTCCAATCGTGGCTAGTGGTTCATCCATTATTGTACCATCCATAATAATGGTCTGAGGCTCCTTGATTGAAGCAACCTTCAAGTTTATATCCTTTGCTGTTAAAGGTTGATTTTCTTTCTTTAGCATCACAGATAAATCACCTGTTGCCTCTAAAGCAGCAAATTCTACATCAGAGACTTGAAAGACATCCTTCCTGCGAAGTAGCTCTAACAGTTCATCTGTCGTATATCTTTCCTTTTTTAAATTATCTTCCATAATCTTCCCATCTTTGATAAATACAGTTGCTTTTCCTTCTATAAAATTGCGAAAACGTTTACTTTTTAATGAAATTAAACCAGCGAAAAAGGGAATAGCCGCAAAAATGACAATTCCAATAATTCCGTGAAAAATGTTCCGTTCAAGTCCCATAGCCACTTCTGCACCAATACTTCCAATAGAAATACCGGTGACATATTCAAAGAAAGATAGTTCTGAAATTTGCTTTTTCCCTAACCATTTTGTAATGAAAAATAAAACAGCAACAAATAATGCTGAGCGTACAGTTATCTCTAACCATTCAGGCACTGCTTACACCCCCTGTAAATATAGTTTTTCTAGAAACCTTTGTACTGAAGTTCCTCTCCTTCTAGTTCTCCTACTCTTTTTTTTAAATCTTTTGTTACTTCGTGTACTACCATCATAGCCTCATGCAAAGTTCGCTTCGATTCATCATCAAGAGTCCGTAATGCTAAACTTGAGAGACTTGCTTCTACCCCTTTTAGACTGGCAAAACACTGTTTAACATCTGATCCTACTGTCATCCTAATTCTCCTTATCCTTTTGGCTTAAAAATTAAAGCTCCTATCATGCCGAAAACAATGGCAGCTGAAATACCAGAACTAGTTACTTCAAACATTCCTGTCAGTACACCAACTAACCCATGTTTTTCTGCTTCCTGCATCGCACCATGAACAAGCGAATTCCCAAAACTTGTAATCGGAACGGTAGCCCCTGCCCCAGCAAAATCAATCAAAGGCTCGTATAGTCCAAATCCATCTAAAAGCGCCCCAATCACTACAAGAGCACTTAAGGTATGACCTGGTGTCAATTTAAATACATCAAACATAATTTGCCCAATGATACAAATTAAACCGCCTACGACAAAAGCCCAAAAATAGATCATGTTAATTGTTCACCTCCGTATTCAATTGACACTGCATGGGCGATACAAGGAATTGTTTCATTTTGCTGAAAGGACAACGGTGAAAGCAAAGCACCTGTAGCCACAACTAACATTCGTTTAAATTCACCTTTTTTCATGCGGTTTAATAAATGCCCATAAACTACCGTTGCTGAACAGCCTGCACCGCTTGCCCCTGCAAGAACGGGTTGTCCTTCCCGATAAATCATAAGGCCACAATCTTGGTATTGTTCTTCACTAATAGGAGTTCCATGCTTTTTAAATAGATCCATGGACACTTCCTGTCCGATTTGGCCAAGGTCACCGGTTACAATTAAATCGTAATAAGATGGCTCAACATTTCGTTCCTTTAAATGGGCTTCAATGGTATCAACCGCAGCTGGCGCCATAGCTCCTCCCATGTTAAATGGATCTGTCAATCCCATATCGATTACACGACCAATTGTGGCAGATGTGACATGAGGTCCTTCCCCAGTATCACTTAATAGGGCTGCACCTGCACCAGTAACCGTCCATTGTGCCGTAGGTGGCTTTTGTCCACCATACTCAGTTGGATACCGAAATTGTTTTTCAACAGCTGTATCATGACTGGAAGCTCCTGTTAACAAATATTTCGCTCCTTTTGTATTTACAATATAAGCACCTAGAGCCAGTCCTTCCATCGAGGTAGAGCAAGCACCGAATAAGCCAAAATAAGGCGCTCCAATCGTTCTGCTAGCGAAACTTGTTGGGGTGATTTGATTGATTAAGTCCCCAGCTAGGATAAATTGAACTTGATCCTTTTGTATGCCCCCTTTTTCCATGGCTTTTTGGCAAGCCTCTTCAAAAAGGATTTTATGTGCTTTCTCATAGGAATCCTGCCCAAGCCATAAATCAGCATGAAGAGTATCGAAATCATCTGGGATAGCACCATTGGCTTCAAATGGTCCACCAACGGTTCCAGTGGAGATAATGACAGGCTTTTGTTCGAAGATCCATGTACGATGACCTGCTAGCATTATAAACCACCCCACTGGATTAAAGTGGTTTTAATTAAGGCAATGACAAAAGCAGAAAAAACACCAAATAAAATAACCGCCCCCGCTAATTTAAACATGTTGCCACCTACGCCCAGTACAAATCCTTCGGTTCGATGCTCAATGGCAGGCGATATAACCGCATTGCCAAAACCTGTTACAGGTACAGCTGTTCCAGCCCCACCAAATTGGGCCATTCGATCATATACGCCAAAACCAGTAAGAAGCATTGTAATAAAAATTAACGTACCCACCGTCGGATTTCCGGCCGTTTGCTCAGTAAAATCGAAATAATAAATGTAAAAGTCTGAAATAAGCTGACCAATCAAACAAATAAGTCCACCGGTTAAAAAGGCCTTAATGCAATTTTTAACAACCGGTCTTTTGATCTCTCGTTGTTTTTGCAATTTTTGATATTCCTGTTGCACAGGAGTAAGTTGTTTCTTTTGATTGTTAGACATAACTCGATCCTTCCTCTTTAGGTTTGTTTGTTTTTGACATCTTTAAATTTCCTAAAGTTGACGGTATTGCCTGTCCAGAATTAGTCGATTATAATGTCCGTATATAATTCGAAACATTTCGACATTTATTTTGGGGAAAGGAAAAGACGTCCCCCATAATGTATAACTGCGCCAACAGTTATACAGGAGACGTCCCACAAAAAAAGTATATGATTATTGTATCAGATTATCAGCTGATTGAAAACATACTTACTGGAGTTTTTAGTTAGGGGTGCGGGGAGGATTCCTTCCCCATGCTGCGGGAAAGACATGTTGGTTAGAGGTACAAAGAATCGAAAAGCCAAGGATCATACAGGTCAGAGTAAGACATATAACATCCGAAGATTGCAGTGCACCAATTGTCAGACCATTCATCATGAACTTCCAGATTTATTGATTCCTTATAAACGCTATGAGGCTGAATGTATCGAAGACGTTCTTACGAACCCGTCCACCCACATTGTTCCCGCCGATGATTCCACTCTTTCGAGATGGTACGGCTGGTTTCATCAATTTGTGGATTATTGGATAGGCTGTTTGAATTCCATCATGATCAGAACCAACCAAGGAAATATCCCCCTGGATGTCACGTCCAAATGTTCAGGGACCGCACTTCAAAGGATAGGACGCTTGGCAGGAGATGCCAATGGATGGCTAACAAGAATTGTCCGGCCCATCGTAAATATTAATTTATGGATACACACCCGTTCTGCATTCATTGTCCAATAACACCTGATTTACACTCGTGATAGACACAGAGAGGAGAGTGTATCATGAGGGAACATAAGAAATCAGAGGAATTGGCAGTGCAGCGTTTTCAGCTGATATCCCCTTTATTGGCAGAGGGGCTTGACGCTGGGAAGGTAAAGGAATTAAGAGACCAAATAGTGAAGGCCAGCGGTCTTTCAGAAAGAACCATCAGGCGATATTTGGCTCAATTTCAGGAAGATGGGTTTGGGGGACTAAAGCCACAAGGAAGAAAAGGTGCTCGTAAGTCTGAAGCTATCCCTCCTCATTTATTGGAACAGGCAATCCTTCTGCGTAAGGAAGTGCCAAGCCGGAGCGTAGCACAAATCATACAGATACTCGAGTGGGAAGGGTTGGCTGAGCCAGGACAGATCAAAAGGTCAACGCTCCAGGAAAAGCTCACTGAAAAAGGTTACAGCACACGGCATATGCGACTTTATTCCCAGACAGGAGTAGCTGCCAGGAGATTTCAGAAGCGACATCGCAACCAACTATGGCAATCAGATATCAAGTATGGCCCTTACCTGCCGATTGGTCCCAATGGAATGAAGAAACAAGTGTATCTTGTCGCCTTTATCGACGACGCAACCAGGTTTGTGCTTCATGCAGCTTTCTACCCTACATTGGATTCAAGGATCATTGAGGATTCCTTCCGTCAGGCCATCCAGAAGTATGGTGTTCCAGAGGCTGTCTATTTTGATAATGGAAAGCAATATCGAACCAAATGGATGTCGCGTACCTGCTCAAAAATAGGCACCCGCCTTACTTACACACGGCCGTACTCAGCTGAATCAAAAGGGAAAATTGAACGCTTCAATAGAATCATAGATTCATTCATCAGTGAGGCTGTCATCGAAAAACCCAATACACTTGATCGTCTGAATGAGCTTTTCCAAGTGTGGCTGACAGAGTGTTATCAGAATAAGCCTCATTCTGCACTTGGGGAGAAAATTAGCCCGGAAACGGCATTTCGTTCAGATAAGAAAGCGATTCGGTTCATCGATCCGGATACGTTGAGTAATGCATTTCTCCATTGTGAAACGAGAAAAGTCGATAAATCAGGATGTATCAGCTTCATGGATCAAAAATATGAGGTGGGCCTGGCATTCATTGGACGACAGGTTGAGGTTGTTTATGACCCTGCGAATATCAAGGAGCTGACCATTGAGTTCGAGGATCATACTCCTTGGAAGGCCAAAAAGCTTGTCATAGGGGAAAGAGCTGGGAAGCGTCCTGCATTACCTGAGCACCTACAGGTGCAGGATGTAGAATCTTCAAGACTATTAAAGGCAGCTGAACGAAAGAACCAAAAACGTCAAACTGAACAGAAACCTGCCGTGACCTTCCGTGCCGTTTGGAAGGAGGATGATTCTCGTGTTTGAAGCCTTCTATGAAATGGATAACACCCCTTTCGCCAGAGATCTTCCGACTGATCAATTGTATGATTCCTCCATGATGCAAGAAATCCTTGGAAGGCTGAAGTACACAGCTGAAAGACAGCTTTTTGCCGTTTTGAGTGGGGATAGTGGTACTGGAAAGACCACGACCATCCGTAAGTTTGTGGACAAATTGGATAAAGGGAAATTCCATATCCTTTACCTGTCCGACTCTAAATTAACACCTCGTCATTTTTACAAAGGTCTTTTGGAACAGTTAGGCTCCGAAGCGAAGTTTTATCGAGGAGATGCAAAACGGCAGCTTCATCGTGAGATTGAATTAATGAAAGGCATACGAGGGCTACAACCTGTGGTGGTAGTGGACGAAGCCCATCTTCTGGACCGGGAAATGCTTGAAGAGGTTCGTTTCTTACTGAACTTCAAAATGGATTCGCAAAGTCCGATGGCACTCATTCTCGTCGGTCAAAGTGAATTGTGGGATCGTCTTCGACTCCAATCCTACGCAGCGATACGCCAAAGAATCGATATCCAATTCCAGTTAGGACATCTCGATCGTGCCCAGGTTGAGGAATATGTTTCTAGGCATCTTCGTTATGCTGGAGTTGATCAACCAATTTTCTCTGACGGGGCGCTCGACGAAATCCATCGGTTTTCTGGTGGTGCCGCAAGGCTGATAAATAAACTCTGCACACATAGTCTACTCTATGGCTCACAAAATGGCCGAAGGATCATTGACGACCATATGATCAAGCAAGTCATACAGGGTGAGCTTTCATGAAAAGTCGCTGGAAAGAAATGAATTACAATGAAGAGTTGGATTGTTGGGTCGTGTTTTGGGGAGACAATTCTGGTTATAAGATGAGATGTGGTGAATGGTTTGATCTACATCTGGGAAGTGGGAAGACTCTTTCCTGCCGCTTGGAATTGGGCAGAGACTGGTATATCCTTACGGGTCGAAATGATGTTAGGTTCTACCTTAAGAAAAATGAGACGTATCAAGTTGATTTGTAAATCATTAGGGAAGCATGTGAACTGCTTCCCTTTCATTTTTGGACAGTGAATCCGTCAGTTTTAGGACAATCAACACCGTCAAGTTCTGGACATTGGAGAACGTCATTAACAGTTTGTTCCTTCATAAGACTTTTCAGTTTGTTCAAATCCTTTTTTAAGTTCTTCTTATTCATATCGTTTTTTTTCAGTCTTTGCTCGACCTTTTCAAGCTCCCAGAATATTTTTTTATCAGTCGAAACAAAAACTTTATAGTCCGGATATATTTTTTCTAAGTCGGATTTTACTGACTTCTCGATACTCTTTAATCGAAATCGATCAAAATTCTCAACTTTAATCGCTGCCAAAAGCTCTTTATCAGTATTCACAGCTTTTACGTCTGTAATATCTTCCTTGGCAATTATCTTTTCTTTCGCATGATTGGCAACGGATTGATCAATTGGCTTACTTGTATGTACTTGTGAAATACCAAAAGTACTATTACCTTGAATAAATTCATTTTGATTACCATTACATCCTGATGCGAAACCAATGACCATTATAATAAAAAGTAGGTTTTTCAATGTGGTTATTTTATCTTTCAAAAAAATCACCTCCATGTTTTTCCATTATTTGAACAGCTGAAAAAAGGTTGGTTAAGAGGCCAACCTTTTTTCGCCTTACTAATTACTGTTGTTTGTATTGAGGTTCTTCTTGTTCGATTTGTTGAACACGTGGTTCAATGCTGTCTACAACGGATTGGGTTTGCTTAGCTGCATCTTGGTAAAGTTGCTTAGCTTGTTGATTATCTGTACCAAGAGCAAATGTTTCAAAACTTGCTTGAGCACTTTTCAATCCTGCTAGAGCTGTTTTAACGTCATTTATTACTGTCATGATAATTTCCTCCTTGAATTTTTTTTTACTCTTTTATATTGCTTTATGGAGAATTTTTTATTCAATGATTTTTGGGAAATTTAAATCTAAATTATTTTTGACGTATAGCTCCATTTTTTCGATAATAACCCCTTTTCCATATCCCCATCATTTCTTCTATTTCTTGTTGACAGCAATAGCTCTTATAACTTTTCATTTTTTCTTTTCTCAACTTCAATTTCTTTTACACCCCTACCTTTATAAAATAAGATGATTGTATTTCCTGAAAGGACTAATATTTTTCCCGTTTTTCGGATATTATCCCAAAGTTTCAAGTTTTTCCCTCTTAATCATCCTATTTATGGGTATTTAACATTGAAAATGTAATAACAAAGATAAACGCATGCATTTGTCGCCGTATTAAGGTTTGTCTAATACATAAAAAGGAACTGTTTTGTTATTAAACATCAAATTTTTCATACATTTTAGAAGGTGAAAAAATGACAACAAAACAAAAAAGGAAAATCCTTTCAACGTTTAAAGTTAAAACCAAAAAAGGACATTGAAGAAATAAAACTTGGGATTAAACTGGGAGACAAAAGGAAACCAAAAATCCGAGATTGGGCGAAAGAGATGTATAGCTATATTTGATGGGGATTAATACAGAATTACAGGTAGGTGACATTGTCAAATTAAAAGTTGGAGATGTGAAAGGGAAAAATTACTTTTATATTCTGGAAGGCAAGACAACAAAAAACAGAAACTAAATATTAGTATGCTATCTAATAGAATTGATAAAAAAATTGGATACATAATTGTTTCAAACTAAAAAGAATCAATATCTCTACATAAGAATACAGGGAAAAAGTGTTTATAATACTCATTAGAAGGTATGATAAAGAAGGAATTGGCAAACTTTGCACCAAAGATTCACTGTAAGCCAGTTTCTTTTTTGGATAGGTTTTTAAAATCGTGTTTTAATCAAATATTAAATTATGGCTCTTATCACAAAAGGCAAAGGGATATCATCAAATTAAAGATATATTTTACGCTTCTGTTAGAGATACCGACCATTCACTAAACATTAACACATTTGATATTAGCGACTAATCTTAAAACGATATCCCCTCTCTATATTAATCCTTTTCTAGACTTGATCGGCAAATAGAGAGATTTAACCTGAAAGTCGAGGCGGCTGCACTTGATTCGGGGTACCTTACAAATCCTATTTGTAAAGGCTTATCTGAGAATTCATAAAGGTAATCATCAAACAAGAACTAGATGATTAACTCCCCTCTATCTATTTCAACTGAATTGGTGTCCATTTTTATGATCAAAAATAAAGTCCTCTATAAAGAGCGATAGTGCTTCTACAATTCTCAAACCTTTTTAAATAGCCGTTTAATAAGCAGTCAATCTCGTATGTTAGTTGTTACCTTATAAAACTACACAGCTAACTCGTTTCCTTTGCGTATCCAATGAACTCTTTAATATTGTCAAACCGGGGGTCATCCCGTTACGACAATAAGTTCGGAATCTTCATGGTGACTGATATTAAATTAAAAACTGTCCAAATTTTCTTTTCTATTGGCAGTAGGATTTATTAACCAGTAAAGTTATTTGGAGAGACCATATAAACAAGCGTATATCCATCGGGTTCGCTGTTTGCTAATTCACCCCTACCAATCCAACCTTCACCTTTTTGACACAATACACCCAAGAGAATTAAAAATGAAGGCAAAAAAACCACCCACGATGTTGTGAGGGGTCTCATTGTGTTTATATGTGTTTATAAAGTTTGTTGATGTCAATGAAAAAACGTGTTAAGAATCGAAAAAGAAAGCTTGTATGTACCTGTGAAATACTCAAATCGTTATTATTTTCACCCAACTGATTCTGGCTTTCGTTACATCCTGATCCTATTCCGATAACCGTTAATACTAAAAGACCGATCTTTAAATTGTTTTATTTTATATATCATGAATAATCACCTCTGTGTTTCATCCATTATTGAGAGAGTAAAAAGGTTGGTTTACTCGACCAACCTTTTTTTGTCTTTTAATTATTGTTGTTTGTATTGTGGTTCTTCTTGTTCGATTTGTTGAACGCGTGGTTCAACGCTTTGTAAAACAGATTGGGTTTGTTTAGCAGCATCTTGGTAAAGCTGCTTCGCTTGTTCATTATCTGTACTAAGAGCAAATGTTTCAAAGCTAGCTTGAGCGCTTTTTAATCCGGCTAAAGCTGTTTTAACGTCATTTATGACTGTCATGAATAACACCTCCTATTATTTTTTTTGAAACCTTTCTTAGAATGTTTGAAGATAGAAATATTTATTCATACAAAGTTTTTAAAATTCGAATTATATTTTTATTATTTTCGGAAAAAATACTCTTGGCAAAAAAAATCAAGGAAGAGAGAATAGGGTAAATTTTACGGTTGTACTTTTGTAAAAGCTGATTAAAGTACAATTGTTTTACAATTCGAGGGGGATTTTCCTTTTCGAGAAGCAAGACTGGTATGCTTATTTAGAAATGGAGTATTGATGCAGTTTGTATTTTTCATAAAATTAAAAAAGAGGTAGACGGAGTATGTATAAGGACTATCCTGAAACGATTTATATGGACCAAAACCACGAGCAAGGTGTAAGCAATTTAATAAAAATATAAATCAGTATTTTTCCAATCCTATTATACATAAGGAAATTAATGGTGATAAAATATATGTTGCCTTGGACCTAGACAGAATCTGGAATAGGATAAATTAATATTTAGTTTAGCCACAAATACTCCCCACCTGCGTATAGGTGGGGAGTATTTAATGCTATCTAAAGGTGGGGGTCTTTAAAACTAATCTAAAATACCTGCATATTTTTGACCGCTGTGTGGCAATCTACCCAAGTGATTACAACATTGTTAACAAGGAGGAAACATCATGCAACAACCGCAGACGGGTATGGTTAATCAACAAGCACAAGCTTTCATGACGCAGCCGCCTGAAATAATGTCAACAAAGGATCATCTCTATTTAAACGATATGTTAAGCTGGAATCTACTTGCGATGAAGAAAATGCATTTTTTCGCTCAACAATGTCAAAATCCAGAAGTAAGAGCAGCACTTGAACAAGCTGGACAAATGCACGACCGACACTATCAACAGCTGCTTCAACAGATGCAACAGTATGTAACTCAACCTTCACAAAATATGAATCAATAAGGAGGATACGATAGTGGAAAATAATAATCCAAACAAAATTAAGAATCCTGAAACACCAGTTCCCAAGACGCCGCAAATGAACGATAGAGATTTTCTAAACGATGCCTTAACTACGGAAAAATATATATCTTCCTCATATTCGACTGCATTAAAAGAAGCAAGCCATGGGTCGTTGTATCGTACAATTGCGTCTATTTCCCAAGAAACTGAAGACTGTCACCGGAATCTATATAACTTAATGTTTAAAAACGGATGGTACGCTTTGGAAAAAGAAACTCCACAAACTATTCAACAATCGGTTCAACAATTTTCTAACTACATGCAAAGCCAAGATCCATATAGAGGCAATTTAATACAATAAAGAACAAGTGTTCAAGGAGAACAAACTCAGGGTACACACAACAATAATTATGCAAGACAAAAGGTTGGTTGGATGTTAACCAACCTTTCTCTTCTTTAGAACCTTCCTACAAACGTGTTCAAAGTATTAAATTGCTCAAATCCTGCCATATAAATACTAAAATAATGGTTGTGTTAAAAATGAATCAAGAAACTAAAATTGCAAATGAGCTTCAGAAAATGTTGACTGAAAATCAAATCCCTGTTTCCGTCCAGGAAGATATTAATGTGCTCTCTGAAAAATTAGCTAATGGAGATATTACACTTGGTGAATTAGAAAATAAAGATCAGTTTGTAGAAGAGGTTATTCAGAAAGCAAAAAATAGAATCGGATAAAATAGGGAAACTTTGTAATATTATCTATCATAAGTCTATACATAATTGCTTATTGCTGTATTTCATCAAATTTCTTTTTAGACTATCTGAATAAATAAAGAATAAACGGAGAAAATAATTTAGAAATTACAACAATCGAAAGGGCGGTAAAGATGAATCTTAAGTGGATGAAACTTTTATCAACAGTTTTTCTTTCAATTTTCTTGTTATTAGGGTGTAATAATGGAGATGACGATAATAATCCACCACCTGAGGATGTAACTCCAGGGACAGAGGAACCAATTGAAGATCCTAACGACGCAACAGATCCAGATACTATTGATGAAAATAATGTCACCCCTGATACAGAAGAATCAATTGAAGATACTGAAGACGCAACAGATCCAGATAATATTGATGAAAATAATGACAACACTAATACAGAAGAACCAATTGAAGATCGTAAAGATGTAAATGACGCAGATAATAAAGATGAATAAGTTTATACACCGTTTGTTCTCAAACGGTGTTCTTTATGTATCAAGGTTTGAGAATGATAATAAGAAATTTGATTATTATATTGAAGCATTTTCTAATAATAAAAGTATATAGAGGTGTCTCATGACAAAAATACCAAGGTCCTTATTGGTTACTGTTTCCGTACTTATTCTTTTATCCATAGGGTTATTATTCTTAGTACAAAATACAAGAAACAAAGAGAATCACGAAAATAAAACAGTTGCTGTCAAAAACAATACCCCTATAACCAATGTCCAAAATGTTGAAAAAGAAAAAAATGTTCTTCAAATAAACAGCCTTTCCATGGGTCAAACCATCAAGAATCAATTAAGAAATGATCCTTCCGTTTTTCTAATAAAACACAATGAAAAAACGGAGAGTCATTATATTAAGAAAGAAGTAAACGTTGCATTCAAGACTCTTCCCTCAACAAAGGAATTAGAAAGGATGGCACAGGAGATCAATGGCACGATCATTAAAAAGCAAAATTCTACGATTGTTTTTCGTTCTAATACGCTTTCGACCAAGGAACTTATTGAATATTTTAACAGTCAGGCTATGGTTGAATTTGCTGAACCCAATTATCTTTATCTGCAAAATCAAATTGGACTTCCTAATGATTTGCTATATAGAGAACAATACCAATGGAACTTATCGGCAATTCAAGCAGAAGCAGGCTGGGATATCACCAAAGGGGATGAACATATCATTATTGCTGTTATAGACACTGGCGTTGATCTGGACCATCCTGATTTGAGAAGACGAATTACAAATGGTTATAATGTACTGTTGAATAATAATTTCCCTGATGATGACAACGGGCATGGCACCCATGTAGCAGGAATCATTGCATCAGAAACAAACAACCATGAAGGTGTTGCAGGCATCACTTGGTATAACAAAATTATGCCTATAAAAGCAATGGGTGCCGAAGGGCATGGGACGACCTTTGATATAGCAAAAGGGATTTTTTGGGCAGTGGATCATGGAGCCGATATCATTAATATGAGTTTAGGCAATTATCAGCATTCTTCCCTTTTAAAAGGGGCAATCGATTATGCATACAGTAAAAATGTTGTCTTGATTGCTGCAGCAGGAAATGAAAATACTATGCAGCCGAGCTTTCCAGCTGCTTTTCCTAATGTTCTCAGTGTCGCTGCCGTAAGTTACACCGGACAACGTGCCCCTTTCTCAAATTATGGAGATTATATCGATGTTGCAGCTCCCGGAGTTCAAATTCCGAGCACCTATTTTAACCAGCAGTATGCAGCTTTATCAGGTACTTCTATGGCTTCGCCTCATGTGGCAGGACTTGCTGGCCTCTTGCTTTCAGTAAACCCTAATTTAACGAACCAAGAAGTAATAGACATTATTAAGAATTCTACTTATGATTTAGGAATCCCTGGAACTGATCACGAATTTGGTAGTGGCTTAATTAATGTAAAGAATGGATTGGAAGATGCCCAAAGCAAAAGGCAATAATCCCTTTTTGAAACCGTTGCTTTTCGTTGTTATAAAACTTCTACATGATGTACATTGTTTGTACATGATAATGGAAAAACTAAGGAGGGAATTTTAGTTGGAGTGGATTTTTTATCTATACCTGTTAAATACGTTCTTTATGTTATTCATAGCAATTTGGGAAGTTCGTCGGCCAGCCAAAGCTTTGAATTGGATAGTAATCGTCCTTGTTTTGCCTGTCATTGGTTTCTTACTATATCTTAGCATATCAAATCCCAAGCTTATTCATCGTAAAAGATTGACCTCTTCTCATAATGAGTCTGATAAGTTACCTGATACATATAGTGATTCAGCATCGATAATCGCCGATGCTTTAAGGTATTTTACTGTAGGCGGGCTTGGCTTCGAGTCGGCAAAGTCCAAGCTGGAGTTCAAATCTACCAGTACGACAAAGGAATGATACATGCGAAGGTGTTGACCATCGATGAGGAGATTGCTGCCGTAGGCTCAGCAAACTATGATATGAGAAGTTTTCGCCTGAATTATGAGGTGTGTCAAGTCGTGTACAGTGCTGATGTGGCAAGGGAACTCACAGAGCAGTTCGAGAGGGATCTTACTGATTCTGTACCATTAAGAATTGAAAACTTGTTGCAACGATCCCTGACCGAGCGCATTGTTGAACAGGGTGCTCGCGTGCTTTCTCCATTATTATAAGTTGAAAAAACCGGTATTATTTATCTTTCTGATTTTAATTAGCTTACATGTTGTAATATAAATATTTTAAAACATGAGGATTTTTGAAATCGAGTGAAATATAAAATGGAGGAATAAATTTTGGGTGAAGTTTTTTTGGGTTTACTGACAATCAAAGTCATAGTAGGTTTTGTCACCTTATTTTTTATCATTATCATAACCGGTAGAACATCAATCTCTCAGTTAACCCCGTTTCACTTAGTTTTTGTATTAGTGCTTGGAGATTTTTTAGGAAATACCATTTATGAAAATAAGGTAGGGATTTTTCACTTTTTATATGCCATCGGATTGTGGACGCTTCTCATGTTGGGGATAGAGTTCTTGACTCTAAAAAATAAATCGACACGTTCTCTCTTATTGGGCATATAATTACATAACTGTGGGTTTTTGGTCATTTAAAATCAGGATAAAATTGGAAGTTATAAAAAATATTCTTATACATCATTCTAATAAAGTAAAAATTAAAGGCAGCGTTATTTATAACAGTAAAAAATGACGTAAAGACAGGGCTAGCTTCGAAACATTTGCAATCAACAAGCTAAGCAGCTTTACCAAGAGGCTACACACTCAATCCGTTCTACACAGCGTTGAACCACGCGTTCAACAAATCGAACAAGAAGAACCGCAATAAGCCCAAGATGGAAGCCAAGCTTCCCAAGGCAGTACGCAAGGAGCACAAAATCAATAAGGAAATGAGTTTACAAGCAAAAATAATGAACAACAAGTAAGACAACAAAACAAACAAGCCCAGTCTCATAAAAAAAATAACTGAAGCACACGTTCGTAAAAATTACAATTCTAAGCTTTATGTCGCAACATTCTTGGTATATTACAGAGAGCGAATAAAAACTAAGCTTTCTTACCAGATCAATGCTTTTCAAATCCTATCATACATAGGGAGATACATGGGAATAAGGTATTCGTTCCATTGGATTTAAAGAGAATTTGGAATCAATAAAAGTTTTTAGCAATGAAATATAGCAACCGTTTTGATTATAAGGCTTTCCATTAATTCTTCTAGCTGAGTGGCGCTAAACGCTCCGTCAATGTGAAGATCATCTAATTTATTCTTTACATCTTGAACAATCTTAGGATCAACAATGTCACGCATGTAAAGAATTGCAACGGTTGTTTTCGTGCGAACGCCTACTTTTTTCGTTTCATAAACCATGCTGCTTGATTTGATTCGTTTCCGAATTAACGCCACATTGACTCCCACTTCTTCCACAAATCCATCCTTTGGCCCCCGTACCGAAAGCATTCGCATCATCTGTACGTTCTTTCAAGCTGCGCGTAATATCTGCTGTTCTACTCATTTTAATTTGCAGGCCTTCATAATGGTTTTCCAAGAGATTTCGGATGCTATGGGAAATATTTAAGGTAATTTCTTTTTCCTGCATCCCATTGCCAATAGCTCCTGGGTCCATTCTCCCGTGACCAGGATCTAAATATAATTTAAACATTTTACACCACCTCGTACAAATAAAATATGATCGAAGAGTAACGGAGGTATAGGAATTCGTCTGAGATACATATAAAAATAGGTGATGATAGGCATTACATTTCATTGAATAAGATGATTTATTTTAAAGCTAAGAAATTTTCCAAATGCGAGACCATATGTATGAGCAGCAATTAATGTTCCATATTTTTCGTGGGTCAGGCAAACTCTTGTTCATCTAGACAGTAGGCTGATTGATTATTGATGCTTCTTTCTTAACAAAACACCTAAGTGATTCTCTGTGCATATACTGTATCATTACTACAGGATTATGATTAAATACAACTCAATCCATACACAAAATAATCAAGGAGAGGTTAATTTTGAAAATTCCAAAGACAGCCAAAGTTAGTATCCCCTTTCCATCCGTATGGGGGATTGATGCTTCTATTGCGGGGAGATCCATTATTAGAGGTATACTTACCATTGATTCCATTGTAGACAACAAAGTAGTAGGTACAGTTAATTTTCGTGGTATACCTATTCCGATTAATGGGTATTGGGACGAAAGCGCTAAACAAATAAGTTTCGATTCACCATATGCCTCCTTTTTTGGCAACTTGACAATATTTGATGAGACCGCTATAAGCATTCGGCATTTCATTTTAAGTGGACGGTTTATAATGAAACCTACCTCTTTGCTGGCTGGTGAATACGGAAATTGGATTGCTACAACCTTTACAACCCGTTTGGGACCTCCCATATATACTAATGTTTTACCACCTGCTGGTGCCTTTTCAGTCTCAAGTATGCTCTTGGGACAGCAATTGTTTTAATTAGACCATGACTTTATAAAAACAACCTTCCTTTGTGACTAAGGTTGTTTTTTAAAAGTGTTCTCGAAAAATACAGCCTTGCTTTAAATCTGAGTTTAGCGTATATCTCCGTTAAAATGTACTCGGAACCCTTTGATGATCGTGCCTAGTTAGATAAACAAATATTGATACTTCCTTATAGAAATAGCCTGCTTGGTTAGGTACGTTGTTTCACAATCCCCGGAAATTTTTAATATAAGTAATGAATGCTTATTTTTTTCCTTCCGATAGCTTTCTATATAAAGAAGCTCTAGATACATTTGTAATTTCACAAATTTGATTTACAGTCATATTTCCTTCTTTATATAGCTTTACTGCATAATTCATTCCTGCGTGATTTTTATGATATTTCTTTAACCGTCCTTTAAACTTCCCTTCTTTCTTTGCGAGCTCAATTCCTTCACGCTGACGCATACGAATAAGGTCTCGCTCTAATTGGTTAACACCAGCCATTACCGTAATTAAGAATTGGCTATATGGATTATCTTCTGATAAATCTAGCCATGTATCCTTAAGTGATTTTAAGCTTGCCCTAGAACGACTCGAATACATACGAGGAATGGAATTAGAAACGGTACAAATTAGTCATTTGCATCGCAATCGCCTGTTACAACTATCTCGCTTAGGCTCAAGATATGAGCCATATGCATTCCGTGACTTTCAAGAAAATAAGCGATATTCGATATTAACCGTCTATTTATTACATCTTACTCAAGAGTTAACGGATAAAGCTTTTGAAATTCATGATAGACAAATACTTAGTCTGTTATCAAAAGGCCGTAAGGCTCAAGAGGAAATTCAGAAACAAAACGGTAAAAAGCTGAATGAGAAAGTTATACACTTTACGAACATCGGACAAGCTTTAATCAAAGCAAAAAAGGAAAAATTAGACGTTTTTGAGGTTTTAGAATCCGTTATCGAATGGAATTCTTTTGTCTCTTCGGTCGAAGAAGCTCAGGAGCTTGCACGCCCTGCCGACTATGATTATTTAGACTTACTGCAAAAACGATTTTATTCACTTAGAAAATATACGCCAACGCTATTAAGGGTATTGGAATTTCATTCTACAAAAGCAAATGAGCCACTTTTACAAGCTGTTGAGATTATCCGTGGAATGAACGAATCCGGAAAGCGAAAAGTGCCTGATAACTCACCTGTGGATTTTATTTCAAAACGTTGGAAAAAGCATTTATACGAGGATGATGGTACAACAATCAATCGTCATTACTATGAAATGGCTGTTTTAACAGAACTTCGGGAGCATGTTAGGGCAGGAGATGTTTCCATTGTTGGCAGCAGACAATATAGAGACTTTGAAGAATATTTGTTTTCAGAAGATACATGGAATCAAACGAAGGAGAATACAAGATTATCAGTTAGTTTATCATTCGAGGATTATATGACGGAGAGAACCAGCAGCCTTAACAAAAGGTTAAAGTGGTTAGCTACCAATTCCAACAAGTTAGACGGGGTTTCTCTTGAAAAAGGAAAGCTGTCAATTGCACGCTTAGAAAAAGATGTTTCAGAAGAAGCAAAAAAATTTAGTGCAAGCCTGTATCAGATGCTACCAAGAATAAAATTAACCGATTTACTGATGGATATTGCTTATATAACAGGATTTCATGAGCAATTTATTCATGCTTCCAATAATCGAAAACCGGATAAAGAAGAAACAATTATTATTATGGCTGCTCTTTTAGGAATGGGAATGAATATTGGTTTAAGCAAAATGGCTGAAGCAACATGGCTGAAGCAACACCCGGACTTACATATAAGCAATTGGCCAATGTATCACAATGGCGCATGTATGAAGATGCAATGAATAAAGCCCAAGCCGTATTAGTAAATTTTCATCACAAATTGCAATTGTCCTCCTATTGGGGAGACGGTACAACATCCTCGTCCGATGGTATGAGAATGCAGATAGGCGTTTCATCGCTACATGCAGATGCAAACCCACATTATGGAACTGGAAAAGGAGCCACCATCTATCGTTTTACAAGTGATCAATTTTCTTCTTATTACACAAAGATTATTCATACTAATTCAAGGGATGCGATTCATGTTTTGGATGGTTTGTTACACCATGAGACGGATCTAAATATAGTAGAGCATTATACAGACACAGCTGGTTACACAGACCAAATATTCGGACTGACCCATTTATTAGGATTTAAATTTGCTCCAAGAATACGAGATTTATCAGACTCGAAATTATTTACAATAGATAAGGCAAGTGAGTATCCAAAATTAGAAGTCATTTTACGTGGACAAATAAATACAAAGGTCATTAAAGAGAATTATGAGGATGTTTTGCGATTAGCTCATTCTATAAGGGAAGGAACAGTTTCAGCATCCCTTATTATGGGGAAATTAGGTTCTTATTCAAGACAAAACAGCTTGGCTACAGCCTTACGTGAGATGGGCCGAATAGAAAAAACGATCTTTATTTTGAATTATATTTCGGATGAATCATTAAGAAGAAAAATACAAAAAGGATTGAATAAAGGAGAAGCCATGAATGGACTGGCAAGAGCTATTTTCTTCGGAAAACAAGGAGAGCTTAGGGAACGAACCATACAGCATCAATTGCAAAGAGCCAGTGCCTTAAACATCATTATCAATGCCATCAGTATCTGCAATACTTTACATCTAACAAAGGCAGTTGAATATCAAAAACGGTCAGGTAGTTTTAATGAAGAATTATTGCACCATATGTCACCTCTAGGTTGGGAACATATTAATTTACTTGGAGAATACCATTTTAATTCGGAGAAAATGGTCTCGTTAGATTCTTTAAGACCCTTGAAACTTTCTTAACGTTGTTAAAACTGGGGGAATAGTCGGGGAAATGGGCTTAGCGTTGTAAATCCGCATTTTCCTGACTGTACCCCTTCATGCACATAAAAGATTAAGATATTTCTCTTTTCAAATATACTAGAAGAAACCAATTCCATGGTTTCAGTTTTCTTAGCAAATTCCCTAATCCCTTTCTCGATGTCCTTTTCATTTTTGAATTCATAAATAAAAAAGGGTTTCACACTTAACAGATAACTGCCTGGTGTTACATTTCTTAAATCGGTCCCGAAGCTGTTCCCATGTGGAATATCTGCTTCAACTAATTGAATACCATTCTCTTGTAGCGTCTTTACAACGTCTTCTTCCGAAATATGAGAACTATCACTGACCGATTGACAGGAAACCAATAACAAGAGAAAGTATAAACTTAGAATCTTTCTCAGTTCACTCACCTCACCTCATGATTTCTCACTTCTTCCATTTTGGCAAAAGATAAAATGGTCCTCAGGATTCCAAACATGCAGATGGTCTGCCAAGTATCCGCGTAGCCACAATACACCGTTTATTCGTTGTAAGGCCGCCAACCTCAAACTGTTCTGGAGATAAATGTGCAGTGAGGGTATATCTTTTCATTTGGAATATGCATTTTAAGTCACTCCTTACAAAGGATGAACGGATTTATACTATAATATAGAATAATGACTCAAGAGAGTTTCCAAGCTAGATCTTTACATACGGACTAACTGGGGAATGGTTTCAATTTTTAATAAAGTTACCTTAATGCATAATTATAAAAACAGCATCATACCAGGTGCATCCAATTCTCGGGTTTTAAAGCCTAGTTTCTGATAAAACTCTTGTTTCCCTTTTGCACAAAATAATTGAACCCACTTGATTCCTTCCTTTTCACATTTGCTTAGCAATTCTTTCATTAACTTTTTCCCGATTCCTTGTTTTTGGTGATCAGGATGAATCATGACATCACAAATAAGAGTTTGATATATTCCGTCAGATATTATCCGGCCAAATCCTATTAAATTTTTATCATGATAAATAGAAACGGAGTACCAACTGTTGCAAATAGCCGTATATAGTTGGTCATATGTATATAAGCCTTTAGCATTCCATCCAGTTGTTTGATGCAAACTGATAAAATCTTCCTTTGTAGGACTTAAATCATCGAGTTTAATCTCCATAAATATCCTTCCCCCATCCTGTAGTACATCTATAAATTATTTTTTCAACCCATAACCTTGATAAACTAACTCCCAGTTAAGAGGTCCAGCCATTCTGTTTTCTATTTGTCCCAAAGACTTAAAGCCATATTGTACATAAAGAGAATGTGCATCTTTTGTAGCCAGTTGGAAACTTGTTCCTTTTAATTTAATTAAATAATTTTTATCTGTAATCATTCTCTGACATGTATTTACCTCCTAAATCATATTTGTATATTTATACCATTAATCACATTATTATTCAACTATTCAAAAAAAAGAGGACCAAGAATTTTATTTCGGTTTGGTCCTTTACAAAAAATATTAAAACTTTATTTACACATTTCGAAACTCATTTACGGTGAGAATAATAGGTAAATAACTTTCCCTAGGATGGACTAAAGCATAAAATACAAATCATTAATATTTTTAGGCTGATTTTATTTGGTCTTTTTCATCTGAAAACAATAGCCTTGCAGAAATTAATCGGTTTCGAACTATAACACCAATCCACGAAGCAAGAGAAGCCTTGATTAACCCAACAAGGATGAATGGAGTAAATCCACCTGCAAAAGCAGCTGACCAAGAAAGATCGGCAGCTATCTTTAGCCAAGCTGTGCCAAATGTCAAAGTAACGAGCATACCAATACTATTTGCAATCACAGCATTCTTGAAGTTGAAGCCTCTTTTTTCCATAAACCATCCGATTATGAAGGCAGTTGGAAGGAAACCAACTAAATAACCTCCAGTAGGTCCAATAAGCTTTGAAACTCCCCCTGAAAATTCAGCGAATACGGGTACTCCTGCAGAACCAATAATTAGATATAAAATGACCGATAAGGTTCCATAACGTGAACCCAGGATGGTTGCTGCTAAGCCAATGGCAAGGGTTTGTCCTGTAATTGGAACGAGCGGAAGTGGAATGGTCATTTGAGCCAATACGCCAATGATTGCAGCAAAAAGTGCGGTCACAATCATCATTCTTAATTTCAGTTGTTCATTTTTCATTTGTTTCTCTCCTTTTTATTGTAAACTAATTTTTATTTTGGTTAACAATTAAACTTTATTAATATTTTGAAAATTTGTCAACAAAAAAAGAGGTGTCAGGTCACCTCCTAGGATTTATTTTACATACACCTCAATTATGACTTTTCAAGCTAAACTTCCGTTTGACGTTTATCAAAAAGATATGTCACTCTTCATCCGTGACCGTTACGTTATGACATTCAATTAGAATGCGTCCCATCACAGATATGCCACCCTCTTTCTTTATTCCATTCTTTCACAACTGACATCAAAGAACCATTCATCTTATTGCTCCCCTTAATCCAATATTGCAAAAAAAAGCCAGCATAGGAATAGGGAGAATTCCCCAATCCTATACTGGCATTAAAATCTAGCTTATAAATCTAGACTCCGTTAACCTTCACATTTTTAGTATTTTTTTAAGATTGTTAGATTCGGGCTCTTAACCTTTATCCTACATAAATATATACTATTTACTTTACACTTTCAAACCAATTATCTATCTCTTCTATATTTTTTTAACATTTTGATATCTTTTTCTTTGATATCTTCAGTTTTCCAATTGGGTTCTTCACTATTTTTACTATAAATCCTAGTAGACTTATTACTAATTACTTAATCAAAAGCATTTCCATTTTATTATTAACTACCTCTATTGTTTTAAAAAATGGCCCCTTCTAACAAAATGCCTCTCATTGTTCAAGTGTATTCGTTCCATTCCTTTTATACTTTTTGTAGGCTAACGGTGTCATGCCGATCGCATTTCGGAATTTATCAATGAAGTAGCTGGTGCTGTTAAATCCTACCTGATAGGCAACATCGGTCACATTGGAATCGGATTGTTGCAATAAAATTAAGCTTTTTTGGATGCGGTAATCAGTGACATAATTCAAGGGCGTGTTCTTCAACATCCGTTTGAAATAGCGACAACATTCCGATCGGCTTAATTGGCCAGCTCGTGCAATATCCTCCAAAAGAATTTTCTCCGCATAATGCTGATGGATCCAATGGAGCATTTGCTTCATTCGTTGGCTTTTTACAATTTCCGATTGCTCGACCTCTAATGAAACACCATTCATGATAAGATTCTTCCAAATATACGTTAGATGTACACTGATGTCAATTTCATAGTAAGAAGGTTTTTCTTTTATCAACTGACTGATTTTCATCATCGAGTCTAGAATCGTACTCGCCCACTGCTCGTTGGCGGATAGAATTATATAAGGGATATTCGTCGCCTGAATATAGGGATATACGAAGGTGGAATACAGCTCTTGTGAGAGAACAAAGCTTGGTAGAACATTCAAACAAAGATACACACAACCCGAATCATTTTTATCTTTTGCCATGTGAAGGCAGCCAGCATTAATAAATAGTCCTTCCCCTTTTTGAACCGTAACCACTTCTTCATTGATTTGAAAAATGGCCTCTCCTTTTATCACCATAACAAACTGGAATTCTTCATGCCAATGAAGCGGGATATATCCATTAATATTTTGATTAATCGTTGTTTCGTAACAGGCAAAAGGTAACACCACGGTTCGATGTGCTGTTAATTCTTTTAAACTATGGTCAATCATAAATTTTTTTATTTGCATGGTATCACCTCAATATTTTTATATTTTTCTATTCAATATAGATATTTTTTCACGGCTTCCCAAGGTAAGATAGTACATATTATAGCACTATTTTTATATTTAAAGGAGAAGCCAAATGAGTAGAAACAAAGGGATTTTTCTAGTGATAACAGGAGCGACGTTTTGGGGAATTGGAGGAACTGTGGCAAAAAAGCTTTTTGAACAATATGGAATCGATATCGATTGGCTGGTAACGACGCGATTGCTGATCGCTGGATTTTTACTTTTAACCATCCATTTCTTTGGAAAAGATCGTTCGCAAATCCTTGGAGTTTGGAAAACCAAGCATACGGCCATTCCTTTAGTCATTTTTGGTTTACTTGGAATGCTTGCCGTTCAGTACACCTATATGGCTTCCATTCAACACGGAAATGCTGCAGTGGCCACTCTATTACAATATTTAGCACCTGTCATGATTATCGTTTACTTGATTTTACGCCAACAAGCCGTACTTACAACAAGAGATTTGATTACCGTTTCGCTAGCCCTAGTCGGGAGTTTTTTCTTATTAACAAACGGCTCCATCTCTCAATTATCTGTCCCTACACCAGCCATCGTTTGGGGATTATTATCAGGAGCCGCCTTAGCCTTTTATACCTTATATGCCATTCCCTTACTCAAACAATACGACTCTCTTGTTATTGTTGGATGGGCGATGATTATCGGTGGTTTTGCCTTAAGCTTTATCCATCCACCTTGGCAAATTGATTTGAAGACTTTACCTTTCGAAGCCTATCTATACCTCATCTTTGTTATTATTTTTGGTACCATGATCGCCTTTTGGTTTTATATTGAAAGTTTGCAAAGTCTACTCCCTAAAGAATCTAGTCTACTAGGAAGTATCGAACCACTTGCGGCCGTATTAACCACCGTCTTTTGGTTAAAAGAACCCTTTGGAATGTTCCAATGGGTAGGCACCACTTGCATCCTTTTCATGATTGTATTTTTGGCCTTAAGTAAAGCCTCTACTTCAGAGGTAAGTTACTAAATAGCAAATGCCCCTTTCCAGTTCGCTGAAAGGGGCATTTTTAAAAATATCGCAGTATTGATTTCATCTGGTAATTTCTTTTTTTGTCAGTACATTAAATTAGTTATGTATGATTTTTCTGTCATCCGCATTAGGAGGTTGCTCCATCCAATTATTCATAATCATTAACTTACCAAAACTTCCATAAACAAGTAAATCATCTAAAATTGCTTTTTCACATAACATTGCAATATCTGCTCTCATACTGTAAATCGCAGCAGTTCCGTAATAGGATATAGCTGCAGCAAATAAAGAGCCTGCATGAAACAACATAAGTTTATCAGAAAATGGTGCTATATTTGAATTTGTTAATTCTGAGTCAAATGTACGAGGTATATGCAGGTTTTCTTCTAGTAATAATTTTGAAAAAATGCCAAGGTGTTTATTAGCTGCATTAATACACTTTTCTAGAACCTATTTACTTCTTTATCTTTACATACTTGTCTAAAGGCGATTAGACATCCCTTTGTAATGGAACTTTTTTCTAAATTAAAATATATATTACCACTTTCAAGAGAATTCATGGTTCTTTTATTACCAAATATATCCGTTACATAATCAAGAGTGCTGATAAAATGAATTTTATCTGGTGTTGAATACAATGGAGGTTTATCTATAAGATTTTTATTAACAAGGACTGCTAATGTTTCGTTATATAAATCCATAGTGGTAATATTACATTGATAATAAAAATCTCTTATATTCTTACGAATGGAAAGAGTAAAAGCTAGGCTGTAAGACTGTGCTGCGTGCATAAACATAGTATGAATATAATGTAAGCAAAAAATATCAGTAAATAAAGGAGGAGCATCCAAATTAACATCTTCTTCATCAAATCCTTTAGGAACAGGAAAATCTTCTTGTTTAAATACTTCCTTCAGTTCTGTTAGATGCTTTTGAGCAAGTTTATGAGCAGTTTGGAAAACTTTTTTTATCTCAGAATCTTGAATGTTCTTATGCATGTACTTGATCACACAAATCCCCATTGTCTCACGTATGTAATGGGTCCACAAATTTGCTATTTCTGGAGAGGTTAATCTATCAGTATTTTGATTCATTTTTTTCATCCTATAATTTTTTATTTTGTTTATTGTTTTCCATTTTTCAAACCATTATGTATTGACATGCTCTTTAACACAGCCAAAAAAACAAAAAAATCACAACCATGATTTGTTGTGAATTCTTTGGTTTATACTGTGCGAATATTAATCATTTATCTTCGGTATATGTGTGTTTGCTATTAGTAAGTTTCTGTAAATCTCCTCTAAAAAATGTATCTTTACATTCCTCTATTTTAAACGGAATCAACGGTGAAAGATAAGGAACGCCTACAGATTTTAGACTCACCATATAGATGCCCAAAAGGTTGGCAACAGTTCATCATTAGAAATGATTGCTTTTGAAATTTTGTTTGGCAAATCGTCGTTATGAAAATTGTCTATCGCAATATAAACGCCAGGCAAATACACTCCTAATACAAAGGCGATGAAACGCATGATTCGATTTGTAAACCTGCCCATTGATATGTGGTAATCATCAGCTCCTTGCATAAAATCTATAAATAATGCAGGCGCTATGATAGCAAAAGGATATCCATCCACAATAACTACCACTCTCCCTTCAAATAAGGAAGATACTACCCCATCAATCCGTTCTGAATGTCTTACTCGAGCAAAAAAAGACTTTGGTTTTCCTTCTAACACATCCTCTAATACTCTTTCACTAAGAACATACTTTATGTTTAGACTTTTCAGCCTCTTTTTTACTTCTTTTAGGATTCCTTTATCAACCATTCCTTCTAAATATAAAATAGAAACAGATGTGGGTGAAATGGAACCAATGTTTATTGTTTCTACACAAAAATCGGGAGTTTTTAATGAACTTCTGATCAAATTTATATTTGTTTTCATTTTTTCTGTTAATCCAATTTGTGGACCTCTTGAGGAACGTTCTCCAATTGATGCTTCGATACTTCTTTCGGGCCATTTAGGAGATGGTATTATTATTCCTTTTCGATACCCGTCAATCAGTAATATGGTACTTCCTTGTACAAGACTATCGGTCAATACCTTATACTCCGTAGTGGTTTTCACATCTGCCGATTCAATTATTCTTTCAATGACTTGATCAACTATTGATTCCCTAAAACTAACAATCTTGAACGGTTCTAGTAAAGGCTTTATGACGTTCTCCTGAATCAGATCTACATCCATAATTCCGTCCAGATAAACGATATTTATATCAAAAGATCCTTTGGAGCCCACCTTTATCTTTCTAACAATAAGGTCAGATGTATCGTGAAAAGTGTTCTTTATATTCATCATATTTTCTTTTAAGCAGTTTTGAATTTCTATATTAGTCACCCTTCTCCCTCCCTTAAAAGTGAGTATTTGGAATGGTCAAATTACTATACTTTTACAAGCAATCTGAACTGTCGGATATAAGGTGTTCTGATTAGAAGTGAAACAAAAAATTGCCATTGAAAAAGCAGTTGATGTGATAATCAACTGCTTTGTTTTTTTATTTCGGTTAATAGCTTCATGTTCATGATATGAGAATAAACATGAAGTAATCTGCTTTAAATTAATATGCTACATGAAATGTTAAATTTAGGAAGCTTTATGTAAATTGATCAACCTGTTAACACATCTTCCTGCGGATAACGGATTTTCGACTTTTCTTGACGTGCAAGAGAAAAAGCAAACGTTAAAGGACCTAACTTGCCTGCAAACATGACAATAATAATGACCAGCTTACCGATGATCGAGAGAGTTCCAGTGATTCCCATGGATAAACCTACTGTCCCAAACGCAGAAACGACTTCAAACACAATCGGTAGGAAAGCTGCTTCTTCTGTAATGGTTAATACAAAGATGGCCAAGAAAATTAAAGTTAAAGAGATCATAGTAATAGCTAATGAGCGGAATATGATGGTTTCAGCGACCGTTCTTCTAGCCACTACAATTTCTTTTTTACCTTTGAGGTACGTTACCACAGCTAACACGATGACAATGAATGTCGTTAGTTTGATTCCTCCACCCGTCGATGCACTGCCCGCACCTACAAACATTAGTAGTATCATAAAATGGATCGTTGGATCACTCAAACTTCCAATATCCAGACTGTTAAATCCAGCTGTTCTAGTTGTCACTGCTTGAAAATACGATGCCCACCATTTTTCAACCAAGGATAAGGAGCCAAGTGTATTCGGATTTCCATATTCTAAAATGAAAATGAAAAGCATGGCAACAATATTTATAGAAAAGGTACCGACAATCATTATTTTTGAATGTAAACTAAGTTTTCGAAAGGTATCTTTACTTTTTAAATCGGCTAAAACCGTAAATCCAAGACCTCCAATGATAAACAATAATGTGATGACAATATTTATTATTGGGTCACCTACGTATCTACTAAGTCCATCCGACCATAACGCAAAGCCAGCATTATTGAACGCAGATATAGAATGAAAAAAGCTATAATAAATCCCCTTCGACCACCCCAGCTCTGGAACCCAGCGTAAGGACAACAACACCATGGCAATGAATTCAATAACTAATGAAAAGAAAAACAAGTTCCTGACTAATTGAACGACTCCACCAAGTGAAGTTTGATTCATGGATTGTTGAACAAGGATTCGCTCCCTAAATCCAATCTTTTTTCCAAGAACCATAAAGATTAAAACCGCAAATGACATAATTCCCAATCCGCCTAATTGAATCAATGAGACAATTACAATCTCGCCAAACAAGGTGTATGCTGTTTCTGTATCAACCACTGCTAGGCCAGTAACAGTCATGGCTGAAGTTGCCGTAAATAGTGCATCCCACCAACTGATCGATGTCGTGGTTGCCCATGGAAGTTTAAGAAAAATCGTTCCTATAATAATAAAGATAGTAAAAACTAAAATTAATAATTGAGAAGGATTCATGTTTATCATCTTGGTTTTCATTCTTATACACCTTTTTCTTCAAAGCGATTCAAGTCTGCATTATGACCAATCACAATCAACACATCACCCTTTTGGAGAATTTCTTCAGCAAGTGGTGCCACAATCACATTGTCATCGCGCTGCACAGCTATTTGTTTCATCTGTAACTTCCTTCCCTTTCTTCATTAAAAAAGACCATTCTAAAGAATAGAATGGCCTGTATGTATAAAAATACATCCACCCTCAATAACACCTACGAGGTTAGCTGACGGATTAGGAGTTGAGAGTCTCCTTCTACAAATTGTAGATTCACCCCAAAAGATTGGTTCCCCCGCTCAATAAAGATTCGGCTTTTTTATTTAGTTTTATCTTAGACAAATATATTACTTGCACAATATACTGTCAATAAAGAATCCATTACTTTTTTAGATTAGCCTTCATCAAAGAAGCAATCTGTTTCTCATCTGTATTTGAACAACGATCTAGTTGTTCAATAACTAGCTCTTGTCGCTGTGTAGAATGGTTTTGACTTAACTTCGCTTTTCCTTCGATTTTATTGATTTTTATTTTGAAACCTTGAATTCCTTTGTTCATTCCAGTGAGAAACTCACCATCTACGTTCTGTAATTTGTATGAACTGTCAGGAGCCTCATATTTTAATACCATTTCATGTAAAGAATTCATTAACTCATGTTCATCCTCTAAAAGCTCGACTTCTCCATACACATGAACAGTCACGTAATTCCATGTTGGAACCGCCTTATTTGTCTCATACCAAGATGGGGAGATATAACAATGAGGACCATGGAAAATAGCTAGTACGGTTTGATTTTGGATATTAGTCCACTGAGGATTGGGACGAGCAAAGTGTCCGTATAAGTAGGTATTCTCCTTGTTCAACATTAATGGTAAATGAGTGGCGAATGGCATTCCGTTATTTTGAGAAATAAGCGTCGCAAAACTATGCTCTTTCATTATATCGTAGGCTATGGTTTCATCTGTGATCTTAAAATAGTTTGGAATATACATGTAATTCCCCTTTCCTAAAAAGTTAGATGAGTGTTTTCGTCATGATCAAGTCCCTTTGTTCCTCATCACCCATATAAAAAGAATGCTCTCCTGTTTGGACAAAACCCATTTTCTGATAAAAAGCAATCGCATTTTCATTTTTTTCCCATACACCTAACCAGATTTTCTTCATATCACGCGCCTTTGCTATTTCTATCGCTTTATTTAGCATATATTTACCAAGACCGTGTTTTTGACATTCTCTTTTTATATAAATTCTCTCAATTTCAAGTGCTTCATCACCCATTTCTTCCGTCTGAGCATCCTTGGTATTTACCTTTAAATATCCAGCAAGTTCATGATTTAAATAAACAAAAAAGAATTGCGAAGAAATATTAGCTAATTCTTTTTCTAGCTGGTTTAAGTGGAATGCCCTCTCCATATAGGCCTTCATATTTTCGGGTGAATTCTGCTGCTTAAATGTCTCATTAAAAGTTACATAACTAATTTCTTGAAGTTGGCGTGAATCCTCAAGGGTACATGGTTGGATATTTATCATTAAATCTGTCGCTCCTTTATATCATCAATAATTTCTCTTGTTTCCCTTTTTTACAAATTCCCAGTCTTTTTCTACATTTTTTCTAACTCTTTGAAGATGATGGAACAAGGTTTCTACTTCTTTTTCGGAAAAGCCCTCTAACGCTACCTTATTGGAATAATCATTTTCTCTTTTGATATAAGGATAGACCTGTTTCCCTTTCTCTGTTGAAAAGAGTTTTTTAATTTTTTTGTTCTGTTGATCTTCTTTTTTTTCAATAAACCCATTCATTTCGAGTTTTTTTATCGCTCGAGCGGCTGTTGTTCGATCGACTTTTATCATTTCCGCTACCTTTTCTTGAATAATCCCAGGGTTTTCGCATATTCTCACCAAGTACAAATACTGTCCTTTTGTCAGGTCATACTCTTTAAACTCTATATTGCTTATTGAATCTAATGCTCTTGCAATCATTCCCATTTCACGAAGAATTTCCTTCATAATTCCCTCCTCAGCACGTATTTTTGTTGCAAATACAATAAAAATAGTATATGTTAAATTTAACCTAATTTTGTTGCGTTTGCAACAAAAAAATAATGATAAAGAGGTCGAGAAAAGTGAAATATGCTTTATATGTAGTAGGAATTTTCATATTAACCCTTGGTATTTCTTTCACTATACAATCAGACCTGGGCACTTCACCTTTTGATGCAGTTTTAGTGGGACTTTCCAAGACTGTGGGATTTACTGTGGGTAGTTGGGAAATCATCCTAGCTTTCCTAATCATTTGTTGTAATTCCATTTTAAAAAGACAAAGACCAGAAGCTTTGGGGTTGTTAACGGCATTGATAACAGGTATTGGTATTGATCTGTGGCTTTTTTTATTGCGCGATTGGGTTTCACCTGAACATTGGTACAGCCAATTGATATGTTTTGGAATGGGTTTAGTTGCTATAGGATTAGGAACGGCAACCTATTTACACACCCATTTTGCACCGATTCCAGTGGACCGATTAACCTTAATCATCCAAGAATTAACTAGAACAAATATATTTGTTTCGAGAACATTCATTTATCTCGTATTCTTGATCATGGCCATCCTTTTAAAAGGACCCATTGGCATTGGAACTCTTTTAACCGTTTGTTTTGGGGGTCTTATCCTTAATTCCTTTATGCCAATCACTGAAAAAGTAGTAAACCGCCTATTAGCAAGATCTAGTTCATTACCAAATTATGATCAGGATAATCACCATTCAACATAGCATGTAACAAATTTCTTAGGAAGGTGTTCTGCCATCCGCTCACTTCCCCCGTTTCATTGATATAATACTCATTATCAGTAATTCTAAATGGGGGAAATCATGAAGAAAATAAAAGTAGCTTTATTACACTTGCTGCCAATTGCAGGTGATATCGAAAATAATCAAAGGCTCATTGAAACAGCCGTTAAACAAGTGGCGGATCAACAGGTAGATTGGATTATTACCCCTGAATTAGCCGTTAGCGAATTGCAATTTTCTCAAAAGATTGGAACTCAGTGGATCAAGCCACAACCGGATGAATGGATGACAAACTTTATAACCTATGTTCAATCTTTGAATACTACTGTATTTCTTGGGTGTCCTGAACGGTCAGAAACTGGAGAGCTTTATAATTCCGTGTTTGTTATAAACCCTGATGGTCAATTAATAGGTAAACAAAGGAAGATTGCAAGTATCGATGATTGGTCTACATCTGGCACTTCCATTGAACCTATTGACATGGGTCATGTGAAAATTGGTGTATTAATCTGTGCGGATGCTTATACCCCAAACATTGCGGATACCTTTTTACATAAAGGAGCTGAGATCTTAATTGCACCATCCTCCTGGGGCCCAGGGCTACACGGCCCAAACGGTGAGTGGGAACAAAGATCAAAGGATACTGGATTGTGTGTATTTGTTTGTAATCGTACAGGAGAAGATGAGTCGGTTACCTTTTGGGAAGCTGAAAGTCTAGTTATTAAGAATGGGAAACGTCTCCTTACGCACCAATCCAAACAATCGGCTATTTTAACTTTTGAATGGGACTTAGAAAAAATGGATTTAGTCTCCCCTGACTTTACCATTACCATCATTTAATTGATCATTTACAAAAGGAAAGGATGGAACATATTGGTTCCATCCTTTTTATTCTATATAGTTGATTGTTCAAATTAGAACTTTGAGTGATAGTTTTCAATTTCCCAAGCGTGAACGGAGATGCGGTAGCTATCCCACTCTGCTTTTTTCATTGCTACATATTCACCATATACGTGCTCGCCTAATGCTTTAGCACCAAAGTTACTAGCTTCTAATTCAACTACAGCTTCTTTTAAGCTTCCAGGAAGATTCTCAATTCCTAAATGAGCTCTTCTCTCATCTGTCATATGGAAGATGTCTTCGTTAATTGGAGCTGGAGCTTCTAGTTCTTTTTCAATTCCATCTAAACCTGCAGCTGCAATGACAGCAAACGTTAAGTATGGGTTTGCAGATGGATCTGGACAACGTAATTCTACGCGAGTCGCAAGACCTTTCTTTGCTGGAATACGGATAAGAGCCGAACGGTTAGATGCTGACCATGCAAGGTAGCATGGCGCTTCATAGCCAGGTACTAAACGCTTATAAGAGTTTACTAGCGGATTTGTTACAGCCGCGAAGCTCTTTACGTTTTCAAGTACACCTGCAATGAAATGGTATGCTTTCTTCGATAATTGTAACTCATCCGATGGATCAAAGAAGGCATTTTCGCTTCCTTCAAAGAACGACATATTCACGTGCATACCAGAACCATTGATTCCGAATGCAGGCTTCGGCATGAATGTTGCATGTAATCCAAATTTCTGAGCAATGGTTTTAACTACCCATTTATACGTAGTAGACAAATCTGCTGCTGTTAAAGCATCTGCATACTTGAAATTGATTTCATGTTGACCTTCAGCTACCTCATGGTGAGACGCTTCAATTGTAAAGCCCATTGCCTTTAATGTACGGTAAATTTCTAAACGAACGCGCTCTCCAAGATCATGTGGTGATGGCTCGAAATAGCCAGCTTTATCACTTAGTTCTTGAGTTGCGTAGCCATTTTCGTCTGTTTTGAATAAGAAGAATTCTAGCTCAGGTCCAACTGAAATCGTATATCCACTTTCAGCCGCACGCTCAACAGTTTTCTTTAAAACATTTCTTGTATCTCCATCAAATGGTGTTCCATCCGGGTTTTTTACAGAACATAAAAATCTAGCTTCTGAATATCCTTCTTCTACTGACCAAGGTAAAACAGCAAATGTTGTTAAATCCGGTTGTAAGTAAAGGTCTGACTTATTAATAGGGGAGAACCCTTTAACAGAAGATCCGTCAAACATCATTTTTCCTTCTACTACATCCTCTAATTGCTCCACTGTTACTGTTACATGCTTTAAGATTCCTTCAATATCAACGAATTGTAAGTGTAATAGTTCTACACTTTTTTCTTTTATTGTTTCTTTAATTTGTTCTAGAGTTGAAGTTTCTAATTCTACTAAAGTATTTGTCATGTTAGATAATCCCCCGTCACTGTGTTATATTATATGACATTCATTTAAATGAATTATAATAGATGTTTCACATTTCGACAACTTCTTTTTTAAATTTTTTGATAACTATTTTTCTATTTACTATTCTCTTTAAAAATCTATGAGCATAAAAAAATACCATGTAAGCATTTACATGGTACCTGTGTAGCCATATGTGGAATCCTTACCCTACCTAGAGCTCCGATTTCAATTTTTTCACGTATTCTGGAATTTTATTTTCTCGACTGCAATTGTTACAATAATACTGCTTCACCTTTTCATCACACAGATACGTTTTTAAAGCAAACTCTGGAATTCTTTGAGGCACTCCACAATGCTGGCAGAAGAATAAATATTCACTCTTATTCATGGACCTCACTCCCGTTCAATCTTTTTTGGTTTGTTTTCAACGAAATTAGGTATTATTAAGTGTATGAGGCCAAAGCTTGTAAAACTACATCTTTTTTCATGGTCTTTCGTTTAAAATTCCTTCTTTCTTTTATTATATTCTTGAAATCGTTTTCTTGCATGATTCATATTTCATGGACAAGGCTACTTTTACAAGTTTTTAATGGTAAAAAGCTACTGGGAGGTAAACATGAAGAAACAAATCAAAGTCGTCGCTGCGGTGATTGAAAATGAATACAAAGAAATTTTATGCGCCCTCCGCTCTCCATCCATGGTGATGCCAAATATGTGGGAGTTTCCTGGTGGAAAGGTCGAAAAGGACGAGGATTTGCATACAGCGGTTAAACGCGAGATTCACGAAGAACTGGGCTGCCTCATCGAACCCGATGAATTACATAACGAGCATAGGCATGAGTATGAGACCTTTATCATTCAATTGATCACAATTAAATGTCGTTTGGTGGATGGCATCCCACTGCCAAGTGAACACTCGAAGCTCCTTTGGCTGAAACGAGAACATCTGTCTTCCCTTGTTTGGGCCCCTGCCGATATTCCCGCCGTCGAGTTGTTAAGGAAGGAATGGATGTAGAAATGAATTTGGTTGGGAAAGAGGTACACTCTTCCCCAGCTAATGGAAGATGATTCCCCACGATTGTGAAATTCATGGGCACTAAATCTAAACTTAATGACCTCCTTCTACTAAAATATGGATCTCAAGGGCACAAAATCTTTATTTAGCGACTTCATTCCACTAATTTCTGGAATTCACGGGCGCCAAATCTAAACTTAGTGACCTCATTCCACTAAAATATGGATCTCGAAGGCACTAAATCTTTATTTAGTTACTCTAACATGCTAATAACTGGAATCACCAGTCACTAAACCTAACTCAAACTCAGCACCCCATCCCACTAATTTGGAGTAACCACGGTCAAAAAATCACACTCCCCACAAAAAACGGACTTCCATTGATTTGGAGGTCCGCTACATGTATATTCAGTTATTCTTTACTAATCTAATCTTTTTTTGAAAATAAACTATCAAGAGCAGAGGAATTGAATCCTTTCACGATCAACCATACAGCTAAAATCATTTCATTCGCTGCTACCGGCAGTGCCAACAACCCACCCCAAACTGACACTTGCTCAATAACACCAAACATCACTAACAAGGCACAAACAAACACAAGAGCTGCTCCGGTCATACCTAAAATTGGAATAAACCTAGGTACGAGCTTGGTTTTATAAAATATATAACTGTACTCATCGTATTGATACCTAGCATGAAATTGGGCCCTAGCATAAATGTCCATTCATGGATGGCTTTTAATACGGTACCTGACGTTTGAAAAGCTGCTGCATCCGGAGCTCCAGCTGCAATAAATTCTCGGCTTAAGGTCAAAAGGGACAGCACGCTGATCACACCAACCGTAATGACAATCGCTTCAAGAAACCGAAAACAAACATGCCATAATGCGATGGTTTCGTTATATCTTCTTAAAATCGGAAACATTGTCGTTGCTGTACCAACCGCTGAAACGACAAGAATTAATTCCATTAGTGCTCCCCATATGATTTGGTTCGCGTGTTTGGAACCATTGCTCAAGTAATCGGAACCATTAAGGATAGGATCGTATAATAACACACCCGCTACTGCCGAAACGGCTGCAAGAATAAACAGTACTCCCACTAGTTTGGCTGCTCTTTTGTTTATCATCATTTATTTATCCCCTTCTGTTCATAAATTGACAAACGTTAAAACAAAAACAATCATCAAAAATTCTTACTGTGTTGGGTCATCTCCATAAAAGAATACTTCCTCCAACGGTAAGTGAAAGGCGTGAGCAATACGAAAAGCGAGTTCAAGAGATGGGGAGTAGTTTCCCTTTTCGAGAGCCACGATGGTTTGTCTGGTTACACCCACCTTGTCAGCTAATTGCTGCTGGGTCATTTCATCATGATTGAATCGTAATTTTCGAATGTGATTGCCGACAAGATTTTTTCCCATTTTAGACCCCTTTCCGATAATGATAAAGTTTCGTAGCTGATCCAGTCACATCCGAAACAAAGCCCGAAAGAATCAAGACTATAAACATTACGTGTAACGGCTGGTAAATGATCAGTGATCCCATAGCAAGAAGAAAGCCGATGACAAACACAAAAAATGAGTTTCGGAACGCTTTCAGGTCGATTAATTTATCCAGTTCATCCGCAAATTTTGGTTCCTTTTCTCTGGTTGTCATTCTATAAATGATGTTAAAGATGATGCTGATTACGATGTGTGCAACGATGGAAACGACCGTCAAGATGAGGACGAAACTACCCCAAAAACGAAAGGCTTCGGGAGACTCTAGCCCTCCTTCGGGATATTGAGGATACATATACAAACCATAAAACCCAAAAATGAGAATAGCACTGATCAATGACACGATACTTTTCTTTTCTTGATACGTCATAATAAACCTCACTTGTCAATTTACTTTTACTTAATGTTAAACCTGTTATACATAATGTATAGTGAACTTTACATAAAGTCAAGAAAATTTTACCAAAAAAGACCGGACACAGTTGTAACAGTGTGCCGGCCTTTATTGTGATGAATCTAGCAATTTACTCCTCAGAAAAATAAGAACAACAATAATCAACAACCGAATGAACTTTTAAAGAAAAGCTTTCGTTGGCAGGTACATAAAACACACCACTATTTTCGATTGTTTTCCATTCTTGCCCCTGTAATTTATATTCAAGGACTCCCGCTTGAATATCCATCTCTTCTTTTTGAGATGTTGAAAATTCATATTCTCCTGGAAGCATAATTCCTAACGTTTTTCGAGTTCCATCCTGAAAAACTACGGTTCTACTTGTTACCTTTCCCTCAAAGTAAATATTTGCTTTCGTAGAGATTGTTACATTCGTAAATTCTGCCATTGGATCCATCCTCTCCCTTTTCTGTCCTCATTTAATCATAAAATCTTTAATTGGGGAACAAAAAGTTGAGAGTCAACTAGGAATAAAAACTATAAATATCTGAACAGAGTATAGGATGAATACTATAAGTCTATTACACTAATCTCCATTTCTTACCTACGCATTTAAAAATGGTAACAGATTATAATAAAAATGTACGATTGACGGTTACTAGTTGCCCTACCTTTTTATTATTTGAAACATATGCTGTTGATTGAAGGTTCGTAGTTTCTACTATGAACCCAAAATAATAGAAAGGAATGATATTATGGGTAAAAACGGTAAAAACAAGAATCTAGTACGAGCATCCGCATTCAGAGCTGTTAACGTTACAACTCCTCAACCAGTCCCAGCAAATAGTCCAATAAAAGTTATATTTCCAACACAGCAATTTGATTTAGCTGGTGAATATAACCCAAATACTTCAACATTTATTCCAGAAAATGATGGCGTATATTTAATTTTAGCCTCAGTTGGATTCGCACCAGCTAACCCTAATTTGGATTATCGTGCAAGAATTGAAATTCGTGTAAATGGTAATCCTGCGGTAGCCATTGACAATGATTTCTTTGGTGGAGGAACACCATTTGTAAACAGTGTACAAGTATCTACCATCTTAAATTTGAAAGAAAATGATGTGGTCGAAGTGTTTGCTCAAAGCAACATTGCGGGAACAATTGACACAGGAGAAGACGGTTCACGTTTCGAAGCTGCTAGATTTCCTTCCCCATTACGCAAGGATGACGATAAGGAAGATGATGATTAATTCTACACTTAAATAGTAGAACATTTAGATAAAAATGGCGCCATTTATTTAACCCTGCCCTCGCTAACATTGGTTATGTAGCGAAGACAGGGTATTTTTTATCCCCCATATTATTACTTTCGTTCTCCCTCAACAATCTTTGCAAATTCCTCAAGAGTTGTGGAATACGTAATATACACTCTTGGTAAAAAGTAAAGTTCATCTTTCATGCCTTTTTCAGAAAATAGTTCAGGAGTTGTAGTTAGTCCAAATCTATAGTATTTCTTCGTTTCTTCTACCACCTTTTTATCCGTATTGCCATATGGGTACGCAAGAGCAATCACTGGTTTTCCTGTTATCTGTTGAATTTTTTCCTTAGACTTTTTTAGTTCAACATCAAAATTATTTATTTTCGTCAGATCAGGATGTGTAGCGGTATGAGACTGGATCGAGATCATACCCGAATCAACCATCATTTTGAGATCCGCTTGTGATAATCGATTGGAACGGCCAATAAAGTCAGAAAGAACAAACATCGTACCTTTCGGTTGGAACCTTTCATTTTTCAGTTTTTGAAAAATGGCAAATGCATTCAAATTGTTTTTGTATCCATCATCAAACGTAATGAAAATTGGTTTTTGTACTTTATATCGATCTTCCCATTGTTCAAACGTTAATAAAGTAAAACCATGATCTCGTAAATAGATCATTTGTTTTTCGAAATTTTCAGGGGTTACATATAAATCTTTAGAACCCACACCCTTAAATTCATCGATCGAATGATAAATTAATATAGGGACTTTCTGCTGAGCGAAAACATGTGATGGAAGCAGTACAAAAAGAAAACATAGGAAAACCATGGCACACTTTTTCATCAATTCCCTCGCCTTTATATACCTTTTTCACTTATTATTTGTTCTTTATCTCTCTTCATTCGGTTGAAGTGGCTGATTTGCTAAAATCGTTTCTACTTCTTCATACCCCTCTAAAAAGGCAAAGTTATACCTTGCTGGAAGCGCAAAAACATACTCATTATTTTGTCCTAACCAACAGGAGCTGCACCTATATGAAATTCCCCTTTTTCAAGCGAGGACCATTGAGTAAGAGTAAAAATCAGGATCGGAATATCTTGTCTTGGCTTTTCCTCTGACCACTGAGGGTGCCTAATGGAAAGAATGGGACCATGTTCCATTGTATTATTTTGTTCTGAAATCCCTTCCCAAGAATCCGATACAATCTGGTAATCACCCCAACTTTTTGGAAGGGTAAAAGTAAAACCAAATTCTGTATTTTCATAAAGAATTTCTGTTCCTTTATTCTGATCAATAACCTCTTTTTCGTGGTCCACTACATTTTCATCTGTTGTCGTTTGTTCATTTGGATCAGAACCAGATGGCCGCTCCTCATTTATTGGAAGGGTAAGAATGGCGAATAACACGAGGGCTGTAACACTAACTAAACCTAATGAAATCTTTTTCATAATAGTCACTCTCTTTTTCTTTTTCTCATAAGAACTTGCAAACTGTAATACATTTTCATGGATGCGATTTTGGGTAAACTGTTTATCATAATCCGGTTCGGGTAAGGATCGGATATTTCTCTCTAAATCATGAAATCTCTCATTATCTTTCATATAGAAAATCCTCCTTTGCTTTTTGTAGTGCCTTTAGTGCACGATGATAGGTGATTCGAACCTTATTTTCATTCCAATGTAATATGGATGCTGTTTCAGATACAGATAGTTCTTTAATTCCTCTTAGGATGATCACATCTCGATAATTTGCTTTTAATGATTGGATCGCCTGGTACAGTAACCGGTTATTTTCATTTTCTTGGAGAATGAACTCCGGTGTTTCCTTTTCGGTTTGCTCTTCCCAGAACCAAAGTTTTGTATCATCCTTACGCGCTTCCTTTTTCTCATTTCATCCATCCCTACATGGCGTGCAATCGAAAAAAGCCAGGTTTTAGGACTCGATTTTTGCTGAAACGTATCATAGCCTTTAATGGCTCGGATAAAAACTTCCTGCACCAGATCCTCAACATCACTCGACCCAATGTAATAAACCAAAAAATGATAAATATCTTTGTTGTACAAGTAAAACCATTCCGAAATTTTGTTGCTAATCATGAGCTGGTCAACTCCCTAATCCCTCCGATTTTTTATACTTATCAATTAGTCGATTCACAGCCTCATTTATTTCACACTTTTTACAAATATCTATTCTTTATAACGTTTTTTAACTCTCTGTTCGAGTAAAAATCAAAGCTTTTTTAATAGTAAAAAGGCATCCCAATTTTAAAGGAATGCCAATTTTCATATAAGTTCAATTACACCCAACTAACGATGACTTCTAACCATTTTCTGTTCTGTAGTTCCATGTACAAAAGCTAGTGAAAAAGCCTACAAAGATCACCGTCAAAATCGACAAGAGAAAGGTATCTTTTGAAATGAGCCATCCTCCTATGGAAATCACAACCGTATCGATGACAAATATGATCATTCCAACATTGATGTTAAATAATTTTGATAAAAATTGCGCGATGAGGTCTGTTCCTCCTGTACTTGTTTCATACCAAAGCATGATCCCAATACCCACTCCAATAAAAATTCCTCCCAATATCGAACTTACTATCGGGTGAAGAATCATATCAGATGGTAAAAGTTGAGAAGAGGCCAGTAAATCAATGACAAAGGAAGAAATGAGCATCCCATGCAAACTATTATAAAAATAATTTTTGTTATATAACCAAGCTAGCACAAAAATCGGGACACTCAAACATATAATCACTAAACCTGCTTGTAGCCCCGTTAAATACTTTATTATTAAACCAATCCCAATGATTCCACCATCAAGTACTTCAAAAGGAACTAAAAAAAAATTGATACCAAAAGACAATAACATACTACCGAGTAAGACAATTGCGGTTTTCTTAAGGAAATACACCATGTGGATTCATCTCCGAACTAGTTATGGCCTGTCCTTAATATATGCTTGTTATGGCGGTTTCTTTCATAAAAAAAAAAGCCACTAAGGCTTAAATAAAGAGTTCCGATTTGAGGTACTATTTTTAAAATACGTGCCGAAATGACAGTCGTATGGGCATCGTTATTAGTATATAAAAAGTAAAGATGTTTTATCCTTTATCGAGTAACCAGCTAAAGAAATAAGCGGATATTTTTCACTAGCATTGCATATGTATCCACAGGCAAAAAAATATATTTAAATAGCCCCTTTCTAATTGATAGGGGGCTATTTTTATGGACGAAAGCAAAAAAATCTCCTAAAGTAGAAGCTGAACCCACGTTATCCGTGACTGCGACTAAAGGAGACTTTCATGGATAACATCATATCAAATCAAACTGTATTTAGTAAATGCCTTTCTTTCTTACCATTTGAAAAATTTAAGGGTTCGTCCTTAGACAACGGAGTAAAAAAACTGACCACCGCTAATTTAATGAGGATTTGTGTCGCTATGCAACTAGGAAATTGGAAATCCTACGAGGAAACAGAAGAACGTATTCGTGCCATGGATGGTACAGAAGAACTGTTTGGCCTCACTAGTATAAGTGCATCTCAACTAAGTCGTCGAGTCAATGCCTTACCTTCGGTCCTGCCACGGCAGTTATTTCTTGATGCTGTTACCCAGTTGAATAAATTGACGAGTAACAGAAAAGGGATCCCTTCTTTGGGCCGTCTGCATCTCGTAGATTCCTCTTCTCTGCTTCTTGGACCTACACTAGGAAAATGGACGTATTTTACAAAGCATAGTAATTGCGTGAAGCTACATACTCGGATTGTGATAACCGATCCCGGCACAGCTTATCCCGACATGGTCATTCCTTCTACAGGTAATGTGGATGATCGTGAAGTCATGCTTAATCTCGTGGTAGACCCTCATGCGACCCATGTGATGGACCGTGGCTATGTGGATTACAAAAAAATGGACCATTGGGTGGAAAACCGGATTCCATTCGCCATGCGTATCCAAGCTGGGCATAAGGCGAACATGATAAAATCCTATGAAGTTCCCGATGGCAGTAGGGTTAAGCTAGACGCCTTAGTCGTCATGGGGAGTAGTTTTAGATCCATGGAACAGCCCCTTCGTCTTGTGGAATTCATGGATGAAGAAGGGAAAGAGTACCGTGTAGTAACCAATCGTTGGGATTTGAAAGCTGAAGAAGTAACTGAATTGTACCGGCACCGTTGGATGATTGAACTGTTTTTTAAGTGGATGAAACAACATCTACGCCTAGTTAAACTACAAAGTACCCAACCTCAAGGAATCTGGAATCAGATTTTCTTTGCTATGGCGGCGTACTGTGTCACTTTATATGTTAGGTTAGTTGAGGATAATAAGAAAACAACCTGGAAAGTACTCACCCTTCTTCGCGTCCATGCCGAAAGGACATGGGAAAGTTTTCTCAATGAGTTACACCGGTTACCACAAAGAACATCTAAAGGAAGACAAAAGAGCCATCACCCGCCAAATGAAATTGAACTTCATGATGCAGGTGTGGCAATTGTAAAACAGGTGGGGGTAAGTACTAGTTCAATGGCAAAATATAAAAAACAAAGAAAATAACATCCATTTTTTGGATAACTGGGTTCAAATATAACCCCCTTAACTTTTTGGCTCAAAGTCGAAAAATACATCTGTAAAAATTATACATAAAATCCATAAAAAGTAAATACGTTGTATCCTTGTGGATATTTTTGCAATGGTAATGGATATTTTTCCGTTAAATGCAGAATGGAGCTTGTTATGGGGGTAAATAAGAGGAGTTTTTCCGGTTACGCAATGAAAAATCACTTCTTTTCGATTTTTTTGAGCCAATAGGCGGAATCTCTTGTCTATTTTATTGTTTTTTAATAAAAATTATTAATTAAGTGGAATTTCTCCGACTATTTCTCCACTCGGGTGCTTTAAAAAACTACGACCCATCATAAACCAAAAATAAATCTGTTAAGTTTATTCCGAACTTTTCTTATTTGTCAGTATATAACCACATACAAGTACAACTGCAATGACTGCAGAAATTACCGAATATCTTAAAATAGAAAAGAAATACTCTGGGTAAGGGGTAACCGTAAATGTAGTCATCCCGTCCACATCTATCGTGTTTTGTTCCCTTTTCATAAAAATAATTAATAAAAAGAAAGAACCTATAAATGAATATATCCCCGTTTTCACTAAAATTTTCTCCATGAGATAATCCCTCCAGAAAATTTTGCAATCTCACCATTAAATTTTTCCATAATTATCCTTAAAGTACTTAATAGGAATAAAACAAATCGATTTCATTCCCCATCATCACCGATCTTTCCAACATAATCGATTAAAAAGTGCAAAATTATGAGGGGGACAATCGAGTCTAATCCGATATATAAAATGGCGAAAAACAAACCAATCAATGAAGTTTTAATGACATTCAAAATTCCTTGGTATGTGTGGGCCAAACCAAATATCAAGGAGGAAAAGATCAACACGGGCCAAATGGAAAGACCCGGAAATAGCTGAAAAAGGGCAAAAATTAGAAAGCCTCGGTAAATGATTTCTTCCGTGATTCCCGCTGTCCAAGACACATACGTCCATACACGTTTGTCTTCTTTCGAATGTGGCAAAATATCTTTGAACGCGATTTTCTCATGCTCTCTTTTCTTTAGCTCGGCAATGTCGGCTCTCATTTTAATACTAACCTTTGAACCTACTAAATAATATATGAGACTAACCAGATAAATCCCCGCTAATCCGAAAGAACAATACGTGACCCAAGGTCCTAAAGTTGATGTATTAATGGTGATTCCTTTAAAGCCGATGTCTTGGAAGTTCAAAGGACCAAATGCTGTTATTGTTAGGATCAGAACGGTCGGAATCCATAGTCCGAGCATAACCTTCTTATAATACTTCACTCTCTCCAATGGATATTGTGCGACTCTCCGTTTAAATTTCTGATAATCAAAATAACCATAGACGGGTTCGTACGCCATGAGAAATAGAAGGACCATCCAATAGAAAATACTCAATGATTTCCTCTCCCTTGATTCACTAGTTTGTAAAAGGCACGTTCATCATCGACGGTAAAAAAGATACGTTGAATGCTCTTGTTTTTCTCATGGATAGGCTCTGCTAAAACGATTTCAAAAGTGGGTTCGTCAAAGCCTAATAACGAGAGGTCGAGCACCTCTTTCTTTTTTCGGTCATTCTCAAAGTTCATTTTCCCACTCTTGATTTCTAAGATATTTGAAAGTCGAATTTGAACAGTTGGGCGAAGACCTACTTTTATGATGAGTTCGTCATGTTGAATGAGGATTGGATTCTTAGTGACAGCGTGTAAATCAAGGATGAGGAAAAGAATAGTCGATACCGATAAAAATAGATGAATCCAGTGAAGAACGGGGCTCCATTTATATAATAAAAATGAGACTCCGACCGTTTCTACGACGCAAACACATATCATCGCTATGATAAAGCCGGTATAACCTGACTCTTTATGATAGGAAAAATGTCGATTAGCGAATGCCGTCTCCATTACCCTCCCCCTCCTCTCACTACGATTTGGTGAAGCTTTTTCAAAATTTCGTGATACTTGATAATATCCTCTTCTGGAAGCTGCAGAAAGTATTTTTCTAACACCCTTTCATCAATCGCAGTCATTTCGTTAAAAAAGGCCTCTCCCTTTTCATCAAGTAACACGAACACCACTCTGCGATTTTCCTTGTTCACCTCTCGTTTCACGTACTGCTTATTCTCCAACTTTTGAATGAACTGGCTGGCTGCACTTGGGGTTCCATTGATGATTTCTGCTACTTCATTCATCGTCAATTGTTGTTTTTTCTCTATTATGCTTAGAACGAGAGATTGTTTCTGGGATAACTCATTTTCGTCTAGTAGCTTTTTGTATTCGTTGATAAAAACAAATTTGATGTCTTCAGAAAAACGATTGGCTTCAATGAGAATTTGCTTTAGGTCCATGGAAGTTCTCCTTTCTTAAGAAGAATAAATAATTTATTTACATTAATTATTAAGTACACTTAAATATTACACCATATTTTACCTTGAATCTATATAAAATATGGAAATGTTTTCAACAAAAAAAACTGAGGACCTTTTATGGTCTCCAGCTTGCAGTTGATATTAGTCGAGATCCTCCTTTAAAGGCTTTAACTGTTCTGTTTCAAATAAATATTTTAAAAGACTGTTGCAGTCATCTGTCTGATATACCAACTCTTCCGTATTAAATACAAAAATTGATGGGTCTTCAATGGAAGAAAGTGACCGCTTCATGGTGATCTGGTCAATTAAAGCGAAATCATCTTTTTGTGGGTTTTTAAAGGGGGTGCTGAACGCTTCATCTCCTATGACCAAAAGCGAAAATTTGTCCTCCTTTTTGGATAACCAGTCTTTATTCAGAAGAACTTTATCGGGTTCTTCAAGCACCTCGACCTTTTCCACGACTTGCTGATAAGGAAGCTCCTTACTCACATTCCCCACTTCTAGTTGAATGTTTTGGCCCACTCGGATAAATGTATCCGTTAGTGAAAAAGGATGGTCATCCACATAAATGAACCCTAATTCCCGATCCACTTTCGTTACGATCCCTTCGATCGTCTCTCTACTTACAAACGTGTGGTCTTTAATATATTGCAATAATTCTTCTTCAGAATCTGTTCGAAAAACTTCTTTTTCTTCATAAAACAGGAGATACAATGGGCCACTTTCTATTTGTAGCTCTCGATAATAATTCTTGGCCATTTCTATATGAACATATCCCTTATACTCCATCAAAAAATTCGGAGAAGCTTCGGAAATTTGTTGATGAATCGTTGTATTCAACTCTGAGTCACCATTGTATACACCGAGCAAGGAATAAAACCCCTTGTTAACGGGTAAATATTCTTTTTCTGGAGCTACAGGCTCAACGTTTAAAGGAACAATATACTCCGCTCGCTTACCATTTTTCCAGAAAGCTTTTAAAGAAAGAGTCAGGACGCTTGGATAATTCCCTAAAAAGCTAACACTTTCATCATTAAACATACTAGGAATCGGATATGTACCATTGCCGGTGGGGTCGTACGCCCCTTTTGCTATATACAAAGGTTCCTTTCCTTCTGGGAAATCAATATGAAGTTGATCTCGGTACGCCACTCGTTTAAAATTGACGTCTTTAAGGTCAGCCAATTCCTTTATTACCTCACCGTCATTCCAGGTATAGGACCCATGAAATACTTGTGTTTTCTGTTCACCTAAAGAAACGACGGGCACGGGTGGTTTCTCTTCTTTATACACCTTTTGCTTGTCAAAATAATACATCACTACAGTTACAATGCTTAATCCGACTAGCCATAGTAAAACCTTTTAATATTTTAGCTTTCTCTTCTCCTGCTCTTCCAACCTTTGTCCTCCTTAATTGAATTCTTCTTTAAGGATGCCGTATTGAGCCAAATCATAGTACTCGCCAAAGCGGGATGCATGCTGTCTCAAGGTTCCTTCGTATTTGAGACCGATTTTCTCCATGATTCTCCACGATCCTGGGTTGGTGGTAAAACTTTGCGCATAAATTCGATTGAGTTGGAGTACTTCAAATCCATATCGGAGAAGCGCCTTCGCGGCTTCGGTTCCGTAGCCTTGTCCCCAATAAGGCTTTCCGACCCAATACGCAAGCTCCCCGCGGTTAAAGGTAGAATGGATGCTGATGGCCATCAGTCCGATTAGCTCGTAGGTTTCTTTTTTTTGTGAGCGCGTATGTGACCAATTTCCCCTTGCACTCAGATTCTATTACACTATGTATAAATGCCAAGGCTGATCCCTTTGGATAGGGATGCGGAATATTCAGTGTCGTTTTCGCCACCTCGAAGTCTCCTGCTAATTCTTCAATGCGTTCGGCATCGGTTGCTTCTAGCTTTCTCAGGATTAATCTTTCGGTTGAAAGCGTCATAAGGACCACTCCTTTTGTAAAATTATGCTCCTAATACCCAGTGAAAGAGCTTTGTATAAGCAAAAGGCAGACTTATAGCAACGATGGATCCAACAGCCACGGAGGTACCACTGTACAAGAGGAGCAGTCGAAAACTAATTTCCTTTCGTTTATAACCGATATGTAACACTTTAATCATGAATGATACGGTCATCAGGATAATGAGGGCTGAAAAAATACTAGCAACGATAACAGGCATAAGGGACCGGACCTCCTTTAATGTAAATTTTACCACTTTCGTCCTTTGAAGAACATAATTAATGAGATTTTTATCAACAAAATGACCTAGTAATGGAATTATAGATACTAAAGGTAACTTAGTTCATTCATTTTACTATATTTTGGAATCCACACGTCCTAAATGCTAACTTAGTGATCTCATTCCACTAATTTCTGGAATCCATGGGCACCATATCTAATCTTAGTGACCACAGTCTACTAAATTTTGGAATACACAGGCACCATATCTAATTTTAGTGACCTCATTCTACTAAATTCTGGAATCGCTAGGCACTAAACTCAAACTCATCAGCTCCATCCCAGTAACAACAGTCACAAAATCACACCCCACAAAAAAAGCAACGTGTTTTCACACGCCGCTCTCTTTAAAAAATTGAGGCAGATGCTCCTTATGCGCCTCCAACATGTCATCCAAGATCTCTTTCCCAACCGTATCCGACGGAGTCAGCGGGTTGATGCACATCGCAAGTAACGCGGTCGCATAGTCACCGGTCACCGCTGCCTCTGCTGCTACTCGTTCAAACGATTTGATTTGCTGAACCAATCCCCGAACAGCCACCGGAAGATCTCCCATCGTAAGGGGCCTTGGACCGTCCTTTGTAATGATACAGCTCACCTCCACGGCCGAGTCGTACGGAATACTGGCGATCGCACCGGCGTTCATCGTGTTAACTGGCTGGATGTCGCCTTTATCATTATAGATAGACGTTATGAGCCGAACGGCAGCATCAGAATAATATGCTCCTCCACGTTTTTCGAGCTGTGGTGGTTTGATGTTTAAGTTTTCATCTTTGTATAACTCAAACAAGTCCTTTTCGAGACGTTGAACGACCTCTGCTCGCGTCCCTTCCTTTTCGGCACTTTCAAGTGTTTTGTCGACCATTGTTTTCGTTTTGTAATAATACATATGATACGGACATGGCAGGGCATTTAGTGCTTTTAAAAACTGTGGCTCCCATCCGTAACCTGGGATGTTTTTCACAAAGCTTGTGTTGTTCGCGTCCGTTAACAGGCTGAATACCTTCTCCTTCACACTCTCACCGTCCACAAACACATCCAAACCATACACCATATGATTGAGCCCTGCAAAATCTATGCGGATGCGAGAGTGTTCCACACCCAACAGCTTCGCAATCCCCATTTCCATGCCAATCGGAACATTACAGAGCCCGACGACTTTTTTAATAGAAGAATAACGAAGAACAGCTTCTGTCACCATGCCAGCTGGATTGGTAAAATTGATCAACCACGCGTTCGGACATAGCTCTTCCATGTCTCGACAAATGTCTAGAATCACAGGAATCGTCCGTAACCCTTTAAACAAGCCTCCCGGACCATTCGTTTCCTGCCCGAGCACGCCGTATTTCAATGGAATTCGCTCATCCTTCGCGCGAGCTTCTAGCAAGCCCACCCGAAACTGAGTCGTCACAAAGTCCGCATCCTTTAACGCTTCCCTACGATCTAATGTTAAATGGACATCAATCCGTAGCCCCGCTTTTTTCACCATTCGTTTCGCCAGGTTTCCGACGATTTCAAGCTTCTCTTTCCCTGCCTCAATATCGACTAACCAAAGCTCACTCACCGGGAACTCGTCGTATCGTTTAATAAATCCCTCCACTAATTCCGGAGTATAACTAGATCCTCCGCCAATCGTGGCTACCTTCAATTTTTTTGTCATGCTTCTTCCTCCTGTGAACACCCTAGTGTTTCATACAAATCCACAAATTCAGACGCGAGATCCTTAACGACGATCGCATTCATTAAATGATCCTGCGCGTGGACCATTAATAGTGAGACGGTAGATGGACCTTCTCGTATCTCTAATTGAATGAGATTTGTTTGTATTTTATGAGCTTCATGTAACTCATTGGCCGCTTCCTGAAGCTTGGCCCGTGCTCTTTCAAAGTCGCCTGCCTTTGCTGCAATGATCGCCTCCATCGAAGAGCTCCGACCGTTTCCCCCGTGTAAAATGATTTGAAACACAATTTGCTCTTGTTCCATGTTTCTCCCCCTCTTACTTGATCCGTATTGTCAAAACTTTTATATTAAATAGGCTATAAAATACCTTGATAGAGGGCTTTTTGAGCAAAAAAATTGCCACCCCCTGAATTTTAGGAAATAGTGAGGTTACCACACCAAACACCAACCTAAAAAGGAAGTGACAAGTTGTACCCTCAAATTATAACCTATTTATTAACTTTTATTAAGTACCAAGAACAAATCATTCGAACATTGCTTACCCTACTTATCGGAAAAAACATGTTTGAAAAACCAACAGAGCAACCTGTGAATAAACCCTATCGAAAACTCCAGGTAGATGATCTTCCGATAATCGAACCACTGGAAAAACTTGATTACAAAACTCTTTTGAAGGAGTATTTCAACGAACACGGTAAGTCACTAAAACCTGTTCAAAGGCGATCTAATTCCAAGACTGTTGTACCTAAATCAATGAATTGTCCTAAGTGTGGTGCTCCGTCGGACTATCTTTATGCCAATAACGGAGATAAAGGTCAATTTCAGTGTAAGGTGTGTTCGTGTCTTTTCAGTGATAAAAATCGTTTTTCAAAAGAGGCCATTTTAAAGTGTCCTCATTGTTCAAAATCACTCGATAAAATTAAGGATAGAAAAGACTTTTTCGTCTACAAATGCAAAAACAACAACTGTTCTTTTTACCAAAGAAACCTTAAAGCGATGTCCTCCAAAGAGAAGACACGATTTAAGAAAGATCCTCAAGCATTTAAAATAAGATATATCTTTCGGCAGTTTCATATTGATTTTCTACCTTTGGCCAAGCAAACGCCTGAACTACCAGCAGTAGATTTGTCTAGGATTTATGCTTCACCACATACATTAGGTTTGATATTAACCTACCATGTTAACTACGGCCTTTCGGCCCGTAGGACAGCTGCCATTATGCAGGATGTTCATGGTGTGGCTATTTCCCACCAAACGATATTGAACTACGAAAATAGCGTGGCTCTTATGCTTAAGCCATATGTGGATTACTATCCGTATGAGCTTTCCGACCAATTCTGTGGTGACGAAACTTATATTCGAGTCGGTGGACGCTGGCATTATTTATTTTTCTTTTTTGATGCGGTTAAAAAGATCATTCTTTCCTATCCGGTGTCTCCTAATCGAGATACAGCGTCAGCCATTCGTGCGATAGATGAAGTGTTAGTAAAGATGAAGGAGATCCCGAAAGACCTAACTTTCGTAGTAGATGGAAATCCAATCTACCTACTAGCTCAACACTTTTTCGCACAACATGACATTTCGTTTGATGTGAAGCAAGTAATCGGGCTTACAAATGATGACCCAGTTTCAACTGAATATAGACCTTTAAAACAGGTAATCGAGAGACTGAATCGAACATTTAAAGGCAATTATCGCTCCACTCATGGCTTTGGCTCGCAACAAGGGTCGGTTTCTTTTGTCACCTTATTTGTGGCTTACTTTAACTTTTTAAGGCCGCACGCCACCTTGGAAGGTAAGGTACCTGTCGTGAACCCAGAATTATCAGGGCTTCCGACAATGCCAGCACGTTGGACAAAACTGATTGAGTTAGCACAAAACTGGATTATCGAGCAGCAAACCGCCTAACTTTTTGTTTAGCTGAGCCCCTTGGGCTATTCAGTAATCGGCGAAGCGAACTCTTGACAAACCGAATGGAGAAAAAGGTTAAAATTGGTAATGGTCAAGGGTTATTTGTCATGCCTACTTTTGTTCCCATCGCCCTTGATACTTTTATCGCAACCTTTTTCGACTGTTTGTCAAGAGCGATTGCGGGGCCTCACGTCCCCCCAATGGAAGTGATCTAATACTTTACATAGTTTTCATAGAACTTTTGACACTACCACTTGATCACGTCTTTGTATGTAACAAGCTCGATGTGGTTTTCTTCAATCATCTGTTTGACATCTGGATGGGTTAAAATCGATAATTCCCGTGCACGCTGGACATTGTACGAACTACCTGTTAGCACCTCTTCATCAATAAACGCTGGATGACACATGATTTCTGCGGTTTCATAGGAAGTGGACTTCACTACTAAGTCTATGAGAGAAGTGGGAGTTAATGTGTTCCCATAAAATTCATAGAAGAATGTTTGAGTGGTTTGTAGAAGCTGATTACTTGAATGATTGTCATCCGCTGACACTTTTCGAATGGGAAGCTTGTAGTTTCTGGCCAATTTTTCCACAATCGGATAAACCATTTCCTTCCCATGGACATGATGATGCCCGTCCAAATGCGTGGGAGATAAGCCATACTTAAAAAATTGCTCAACTTGAGCATTGAGTTCTTTTTCGATATCGGTCAGTTTTGCTTTTTTCAGCATTTCCTCCATTTTGTAAAAACGGCCTGTTTCATCGACGAGTGACGGTACGTTTGGATGGATCGGATACCCACAGTCTAAAACAAGATGTATGCCAACTCCCAACCCTGGATGGGCAAGCGCTAGAGCTGCGGCATGCGCAGCTCCAGGCATATTGACCATCATGGTGGTTGAGGAGACGACTCCGTGTTTGTATGCTTCAAGGATTCCGAGGTTGACCCCTTTCGAGTACCCGAAATCATCAGCGTTGATTACTAACTTGGTCATAGGCTCCTCCTAACAAGCTTTAATTCCCTTGTTCCTCCGCATACTTCTGGCGATCCCACATTCTAAAGAATGGATAGTAAATCGCAAAAGTGACACAGAAGTTAAAGAGTTGCAGAAGGGCTCCAGAGACCTTCCCTCCTGTTGCTAAATAGCCTCCAATAATTGGTGGCATCGTCCATGGCACCGCAATACCCGCTGGTTTCGCTACAAGACCGGTGCTCATTGCGATATACGTGGTAATTACAATTGAAAGTGGTGCTAAAATGAACGGAACAATCATCAGTGGGTTCATGACGATTGGCATCCCAAACGTGATTGGTTCGTTAATATTGAAAAGTCCTGGTCCGAACGCAAGTCGTCCGAGCTGCTTCATTTGCTGACTTCGCGCCCTTAGTAGCATCATGACCACTAATGCGAACGTCGCTCCAGACCCTCCGATATAGACAAACAAGTCAAAGAACTGAGCCGTGAAAATATTCGGTAACTCTTCCGCTCCCTCTTGGAAAGCAAGACGGTTTGCATCCGTTGACGCTAACCAAATCGGCCCCATAACGCCACCTACGATAGAGGCACCATGTAATCCACAGGACCATAAGAGTTGTACAAGGAAAACAGCTACTAAACTACCAATCAAGCTGCCGCCGAGCACCCCGAGTGGCTTCCCAAGAAGCTCTCCGACGACATTGTGTAAGCTCCCGAAGTCAGTATTTTCTACTAATATACGTAAAATCCAAACAACGAAAATAACAATCGCACCTGGAATTAACGCTACGAACGATTTACTAACTGCAGGTGGAACCCCATCAGGCAGTCTGAAAACAATATTCTTCTGGATAATGTATCGATAAATTTCAGTAGACAGCATCGCGATGATCATCGCAACGAATAATCCTTTACTTCCCATCAAAGCAGCAGGAATCGCTCCACCAACCATAACAGCTTCTGATGCACCTTCTGCTAAAAAGGACACTTCAAATGGAGTCGCAAGTAAAAACGCAGAAACCGAAATCGCACCCGCAGATAATGGTTCCACATTGTACTTTTCCGCTAACCGGTAGGCGATCCCAAATCCGGCGATGAGCGCCATGATATCAAAGGTCGCACCTACTGGGTAGAGGAGCTTTGTTAGCCAAGCATCCCCAAACGTATTGGCCATGAACTCCTCATAGCCTGGAATTGGCAAAAATCCGAGAATTAGGAAAATCGAACCGACGATAATAAGAGGCATCGTTAAAATAAGTCCATCACGTAACGCTTGTAAATGACGCTGTCCGGCAATGCGTCCAGCTACTGGCATTATCTTGTTTTCTAACACATCCGTAAATTTGCTCATTCCAATCACTCCTTATTTGGTGACTAACTGTTTTGCAAATTTCAACACTTCGGCGCCATTACATGTTCCATAGTGCACGGTATTAATCATGTCCACCGGAATCCCTTTTTCCTGGCCTAGTTTTTTCAGTTGAGGCAACATATAGCGAACCTGCGGACCTACAAGCAATACATCTGCCTGGTCGACGTGATTTCGAACCACATCCGCAGATACCGCCCAAATTTTCGCCTCTATCCCCTGTTCCTCCGCGGACTTCTCCATTTTCGTCACTAATAGACTCGTAGACATCCCCGCGGCACAACATAATAAAATCCTCACTTTGTCCCCTCCCTTTCGTTTCAATTCTAGCTGGCTGATTCTCGGTGTACTTCATTCTATGTTGAAACCGTTTTCATATTCTTCTTTTCACCATTCAAAGTGAAAAAAATGGTTCTAAATTTAGGTCGTAGCTATTTAGGTGGATGGAGACGGGAGTGGGAAGAGCAGTGGAATGTAACGGATATTTGAAAAAATAAGAATGTTTTAGACTTGTTGAACATCAATTAGAGCGGGTAATGAAGCGGAAACGGTTTTCGTAGCGTTGATGAACTTCATTTCATCATTCAGATGAAGCCAAAATAACCTTCATAGCACTGATGAAGGTCGTATTGAAGCTAAATATAAACTGGAACGTCCTTCATCAGTGAGATTTTCCCAAATGACTGTCTGGCTTTTCATTACATTACTAGTTTCTAGAAAAACGGTGTTACTTAAAAAACACCAGCCCAAACTAGCCCCATACATACTAGCCAGATTCCAATAGGTATACACAAACTTTTCAACGCTTCTCCCCACGTGTAATAAGGCTTTCGTCTTCTTAAAACCCGATCGGTTATAAAAAATAAGACGGCTACTCCAAGACTAACCCACTTCAAAATGAGTCCAAAGAGAATATGTAAAATGGCTGAAACCATCCATTCGGTCTTTTGATTTTGTTTTGAAATAATCTCACCAAGCTTGTCACTAATCATCGATGTACTTACCCCATAGACTAAAATAACGGGAAAGCTATACATCATATAAAAAGGAATGCTCGTAATAGTTGAAACCAAATACACTTGGCTATTACCTTCACCGAGAGAATGAAAAACGAAACCAAAAATTATAGCGAAAATAGACCCCGATAAGGATGCAGCGATGATTTTTCTAGATAAAATCCCTTTCACGCTCCCTCTTTTTATTTTTATATCTATCGTAACATAAATTTCCATATTATAATTTGATTACAACAGCAAAAAAGCAACGTGAAATATGTTAATGTTTTTTCTAATCACCCTATATATAATAGAATCAAATGGTTGCATTTGTCGGAGGAAGTCTCATGGAAATCACTCAACACTTCTTTTTTAATCTTTCCTTAATCATCATTATCCTGTTCTTTGCCCTTGTTTGGTCGGCCAAGATGAGAAATTTTTCTTTATCGAAACGTTTTTCATTATTTTGGGGCATCGTTCTCCTTTGGTCATGCTTTCAGTTCTCTTACCATCCTGTTCCACATATATCAATGGATTTAAGAGAACTTCCGGTGTTGATTGGTGGTCTTTATTTAGGTATTGGTCCCATTCTTTCAATCATGGTGATTTTTATTAGAGGATTGTATGGAATCGATACAGGATTCTTTGCGAATATCGCCCTTTATTTACCATTAGCCTTATTCTTTTGGAAGGTTTACCCGTGGTTTTGGAATCAACGCCCATCTCGCCGGGTTTTCATATCCATCTCACTTGGCATTATAATTAGTATCATTACCCTATCTAGCTTAGAATATATGAATTTATCAATTCATCGATTGGATGCATACATAGCGTACCTAGTGGTTCCTAACTTAGGAATCGCCATGATATCCATAACGAGTGAGTTTGTTATAAAGAATTTCCATTTACAAAATCAATTGATTAAATCAGGTAAGTTAGAAGTAGTGGAACAAATGGGTGCTGCCATTTCCCATGAGATAAGAAATCCACTCACCTCAGCTAAGGGATTTGTTCAGTTGCTATTAGAAGGTCCACCAACCTCTCAAAAACATACCGAATATCTAAACATCATTTCACATGAATTGATCTTAGCCGAACAGGTTATCAAGGATTACCTGACCTTTTCAAAACCATCGTTAGAACAAGTGGAACCCATTGAGGTTAGTAAGGAACTGACTCTTATTATAAAAATGCTGCAACCTACAGCGAACAAAATTCAGTTGAAGTAATTACTCAAATTGAAAAAGGAGGATATATTATCGGAGATCGCCTCAAGTTTCACCAATGCTTTTTGAATGTGATAAAAAACGGAATTGAATCCATGCCTAGCGGTGGTCAGTTAATTATACGTACAGATAAAAACAAAAAAAATGTAACCATATCAGTCATTGACCACGGAATTGGAATGACAAAGGAACAATTGGATCGACTGGGAGAGCCTTATTATTCGACAAAAGGGTCAAAGGGTACGGGTCTTGGGATGATGGTGGTATATAGTATTGTGAAAGCTATGAATGGAATGATTCGTGTACAAAGCGAAGTGGGCGTCGGGACAACCTTTCGTTTTATCTTTCCATCTGTCGCAGATTTAGGTGGTTTTTTCCGAACGAAAACATCCAATGTAATAGAATAAAGCTCAGAGAGGATTTAATCTACATGAATAAACAGGAAAGCGGCTACCGATGGGTCGTGTTTGGCAGCGTCTTGTTTGCCTACTTTTTAATCGTCAGTCAACGAACCGCACCAGGTCTGATTACCGACCAATTAATGACTGATTTTCAAGTTTCCGCTTCTCTTATCGGTCTTATAACAGGAATTCAATTTTTAGCCTATGCAGGACTGCAAATACCGGTCGGATTGTTGTCTGATCGATTCGGTCCTAATCATTTTCTTATTTTTGGAACCCTGCTTAATGGAATCGGAAGTGTCATATACAGTGTGGCCCCAAATGAGTATGTGCTATTGCTTTCTCGAATCTTAGTGGGAATGGGAGACGCGACGATTTTTGTTAATTTTGTTTTAATTATGAACCAGTGGTTTAAAGTTCAAGAATTTATCAGTTTATTAGGTATCGTTTCTATGACAGCTAGTCTTGGGTCTCTATCATCAACCGTTCCCTTCTCTGCGTGGATTTCTTTTTCAGGTTGGAGAACACCCTTTTTTACCATCGGACTCATCTTAATAGCATCATCCGTTCTTCTCTATACCGTTCTAGTTTCCAAACCAAAAAAACTATTTAAAGATACTCCCACATCCAAAAAACGTTCCACCAAAAAGCGTGAAAGTGTTTGGGTGATTCTAAAGCGTGTGTTTTCCACTCAGCAAGGTTGGGCCACATTCCTCTGCCACTTTGGAATTGTTGGTACCTATATTGGATTTATCGGTTCTTGGGGTGTTCCTTATGGAATTCAAGTGTTTGACTTGTCACGAGCTGAGGCCAGCCAACTGATTATGTATTGTCTATTCGGCTCCATTATTGGTGGACCGTTAATCAGTTGGATTACGAGCAGATTAGATTCGATCAAAAGAGTTTACACCCTCATTCATATCACCGTTTTATTTAGTTGGACAGCGTTGTTTTTTGCTGGTGTGAACCCTTCCTTTTTCATGGTATTAGCTTTGCTTTTTATTATTGGATTTGGTAATGGTGCGAGTTCACTAACATTTGCAGTTGTACGAAAGTCCTTTCCTATAGAAGAAGTGGGCGTGGTATCCGGGTTTGCCAATACAGGAGGCTTTCTAAGTGCCGTTTTATTGCCTAGTATTTTTGGAAAAGTACTAGATGCATTCCCTCAACAAGCGATTCATATTGGGTATCATTATGGATTTTTAATTCCTGTGCTGTTTTCATTTCTGGGATTAGTTGGAGTAATGTTAATTAAAGAACCTAAGAAGGAAGAAAAGAGGGTTCTAAGTGTTACGTAGAAGGCGGGTTTATCCCCGCCTTTTTGTTATCTTTTAAATCCACCTTCTGAATGAATAATCTGGCCCGTGATCCAGTCCGCTTCTTCACTGACAAGAAATTTAATCGTTTTTGCCACATCACTTGGCATTCCTACTCGCCCGAAAGGAAACATCGGCGTTAGCTCCTCTTTTAGTTCCTCTGTCATCCAGCCGGTATCCGTTGGTCCTGGGTTCACAGCATTCACCGTAATACCTAGAGGAGCCACTTCTGCAGACAGTGTAATCGTAAGCGCATCGATAGCCCCCTTTGTGGTCGCATAAGCTAATTCACCTGGCATCGGCCCTTTAAACTGACCTGAAGTAAGATTGACAATCCTTCCACCTGATTTTTTTGGAAACCTTTTAGCAAATGTCGTACTAAGTAATGTAGTTGCCCGAATGTTGATAAAATAATGCTTATCTAATTCTTCAATAGTTACATTTGAAAAATCATTATTCGTAGAATAGGCGGCATTATTAATTAAAATATCCGGTTCACCCAACTCTTCACAAACCCGATTGAGTAGCTGTGTGGGTGCATCAGCTAGTGTTAAATCTAACTCCATACATCCCACCTTTACCCCTTTTTTCAGCAACTCTTCTTTTAATATGTCTGGCTCATCCCTCTGAACACTCCAAGGCATTGTTTGATCATATTGAGTCCAGTATGTAAAAAATAGATGATAGCCTGCATCTGCTAATTCTAAACAAATAGCCGCACCAATTCCTTTCAGCCGGCTTACCCCTGTAACAATCGCAATTTTTTCTTTTAATGGCTGCATTGATATTCCTCCATCCCTCATTCTCCCAAATTTCTCCACTTTCTCATTTTACAAAATGAAACAAAAGAAGGAAAGATGGTTAATTCCCAGCTTTCCTTCCCTTTCTCATAATTTAAATTTGGCTAGTTCTAGTTGAAGATCGGTTGCAATTTGAGCTAATGCTTCACTTGATGCCGTCATTTCTTGTACCATGGCCGCTTGTTGCTGTGTTGCAGCAGATACATTTTGAGCTTTTTCATCATTGCTTACAGCCAACTCATTCACCGCGTCCACTACATCTTTCATTTGATCCACTTCATTAAGAATATGAACGATCGAGTGATACACCTCTTCTGTATGATTGGTCATATGGCCAATCGCCTCATAAATTTGATGGAATGATTGTCCTGTTTGTTCGACTACATGAATTCCCGACTGGGTAGACTCTGTACTTGATTTCATAACAGTCACGGAGGTAGTAATCTCACTCTGAATTTCGTGTATTAACTCCTTAATATCACCAGAAGCTTTACTTGATTGCTCTGCTAGTTTTCTCACTTCATCTGCTACAACGGCAAAGCCCTTTCCATGCTCCCCAGCTCTTGCGGCTTCAATTGCTGCATTTAATGCCAGCAAGTTGGTTTGTTCAGCAATCGTATTAATCAAGCCAACGATTTCTTCAATTTTTCTGGATTTGTTATCCAACTGATCGATAGACTGAGCTGTTTGTTGAACCGTTGAATGGATTTCATTCATTTGTTCTATGGCCCTTTTCACATCGTTGGTTCCATCTTGTGCGAGAATCGTCGTATGAGCAGAAGAGTTTTTCACATTTTCTATATTGGACGTAATCTGCTCCATCCTTTGGTAAATCGCACTCGTACTATCTTTCATTTGGCTCGTATAATTGTTTTGCTCATTATTATTGGCAGCCACATCTTGGATAGACCCGGCTACTTCCGCTACGGAAGAAGCTGTCTCTTCGGCACTCGCCGATAATTCTTCAGCACTTGCCGCTACTTGTTCAGAAGAGGAACGAATCGTATAAAACATTTGGTTTAATTGATTTAACGCTTGATTGTAATGCTCACCCATTTGTCCCAGTTCATCATTTGATTTTATTTGAATCGGATGGGTTAAATCACCCTCCGCAAGGTATCCAATCTTCTCGACAAATTGCTTCATCTTTTTTGACATGCTTGAACTAAATACAATAATTAAAGTGATGGACACTAGTAAAAAGAAGGCAGTAATACCAACGGATTTTACTAGCAAAGAAGTAACTCCATCATATAGTTCACTCTCAGGCGCTACCGCTACCAGTTTCCATCCTGTTTCAGGAAAAGTAGAGTAAAAAGCCTCCCATTCCTGACTGTTCGTTGTAAAGACCTTGTTTCCATTTTCTTGACCGAGGATCTCTTCTCCTAGTTGTTTTAGCTCAGAATCGTCCATGATGTTATCGGACATTGCTTTTTCTTTATGAGCAATAAATTCTCCCGCTAAGCCTAAAAGGAACAGATGTCCTGATTGTTCAAACGTTTGCTTAACAATCAAGTCTTGTATCGTTGTTAAATCATAATCTGCCGTAATATTTCCAATAAACTTCCCTTCAACAAAAATCGGAACAGAAGCGGTAATTAATGTCTTATTTAACCCCTCATCATAGTAAGGCGGAGACCATGCGATCTTCCCTTCCCCGACTTCTCTCCCTTGTATATACCAATCTAGCTCCGGGTAATTATATTCAGCAGATTCATACTCCTCGGTGTATGAAATCGCCTCACCATTTCTATAAACATATGGTCCAAAAAATTCAGTATTCTCGTTATATTGAAAGGGCTCCAACCAAATGCCGAGCCCGAATGTATTGGCGTTTAATTTAATGGTTTCTTCTAAGGACTTTTTATAATCGTCTTTAACTAGCGCGTTCCCTTTAACCTTGTACAACGTGGCAATGGACTCAGCAAGCCTAGTGTGAGCTGTGAAACCATGCTCCATTTCCTCTAAAACCGTCGCCATCTGGTTATTCACACTAGAATCTGTCAGTTCAGTGATTTCTTTTTTCGAGCTAAAAAAACTTAAAGCCGTGATTGCAATCGTAGAAATAAGAATAATAGGTAAAAACATACTGAGCATTTTGATTTTAATACTACTTTTTCTTTTTATCATAAACCTACCCCCAGCAAGTCGCTTTTATTGTGTATTGTAAACATATAGTTCCCTCCTATCTTATATCGGTAAACTCCCTCATAGCTTAACTTCCATTTGTTACAAATAGGTGGCGATCATGTATCCATTTACCCTCCGAAGCATTCGAAATTGACCTTCGAAAACCGAGATAGGACTATTTAACCTCTCCGAAACATTCACAAACAACCTTCGAAACTAAGAATTTATCCTTGTGAATGATTCGGAAGTGACCTATGAATCAAAGTCTTTCGATGCGAACGATTCGAAAGCACCCTTCGAAACAAAGTTTATTACCCTCCGATTGTTTCGGAAACACCCTTCGAATGCCTATTGTAGTTGCCATTTAACCGATTACTTATATAGCTTTATGGAAAAATGAAAAATTTTAGTTTCTAATATTTTCATAATGTAATTGTTATCTTTTCCTTATTTTTGTATAATTGGAAGAAAATTAAAATGGGAGGAAAGATCTATGCTTTATAACCTAATGTTGTTTTTCCACATATTTGGGACCTTGTTGATGTTTATGGGGGTTGCCATTGCTCTAACGGCCCTGCTCTCCATCCTTTATGCAAAGGATACGCAGTCGATCAGAACATGGGCAAAGGTTGCGGTAAAATCAGATGGGCTCATTCCCATTAGTGTAATCTTTATATTATTTCCTGGTTTATATTTAGTGTTTTCGACTTGGGGCTGGGGAACGGGTTGGATTGATCTATGTTTAGCCACTCTTATCGCAATGACGATTATGGGACCCGTAATCAACTTGCCACGTTTAAAAGCTATTTTAGAAGCAGCGAACAATGAAACAAACAGCTCCCCTTCTACCGCACTTTTACAAACGATTCATAACCGAACTCTTTGGAACTCATTTATGATTATGACCATGCTTGGATTTGGCATTGTATTTTTAATGACAATGAAGCTCGCCATGGTAGGGTCTCTTGTTACCCTTTTGATATCGGTTGTTCTTGGATACGTATTAGCTACCATTATTTTAGGGAAAGCTTTTAACAGTAATAAAATAAATACAGGTTCCAATCATACATTAACGAAATAAAGTAAAACGTTCGGAGCTCCTCCATCAAGCGAATCGTTTTGAGTCGCATACAGTTAAAGACATAGAAAATGAGAGTATATATGAACTGGACTTGATAGAATATGCACTTGGTTGTCCGAATCCAGAGGGTATTCGGACTGCACTCAATTGAAATGACACTGGCATGTCCGAATCCAAAGGGTATTCGGACTGCACTCAATCGAAATGACACTGCCCTGTCTGAATCCAGAAGGTATTCAGACTGCATTCAATCGAAATGACACTGCCCTGTCTGAATCCAGAGGCTATTCGGACTGCACTCAATCTAAAAGGCACTGCCCTGTCTGAATCCTGAGGCTATTCAGACTGCACTTTATCGAAATGACGCTGGCCTGTCCGAATCCAGAGGCTATTCGGACTGCACTTTATCGAAATGACACTGGCCTGTCCGAATCCAGAGGCTATTCGGACTGCATTCAATCGAAATGACACTGCCCTGTCTGAATCCAGAGGCTATTCGGACTGCACTCAATCGAAATGATAATAGCCTGTCTGAATCCAGAGGCTATTCGGACTGCACTCAATCGAAATGACGCTGGCCTGTCCGAATCCAGTAAACCCTTTTTTACTTTCACCTCATTCAATTATTATATTCCTCCCTATTACCAATCAAATATTTATTTTTCCTTAGTAAAGTAATCAAATCATTTGACTAATAATTCACAATCTTTTATCATTAACACATACAAACAAATATCTCCTTAAAGGGGAGTAGCTTTTACAGCAAAGTCGTCACTACGGAGTCACTATTCTCCCGGCTTTGTTGGCAACCATTTGTCGTTGTTAGCAAGACCTTTACCTGTTTGTAAAGGTTTATTTACATTAAACCTTTACCATAGTGGTAGAGGTTTTTTATTGAATGATATTGTCAGAAAAATCAAATTTTAATTAACAGGAAGGAAGAACGAGATGAAACCTGGAAAACCAACTTTAGAAGAACTGATGAAACGAAACAAAGAGGAATTACTCAAGGATAAGTTATTAGTCGAGAGGATCGAAAGACGCGTAGAAGAAAAAATTATTAAGCAATAACGGCGTTTAGGCCCCCATCTGTACAGATGGGGCCCTTTGTTAATTTAAACCTTTCTCCACAACATAATCTTCATTTGAATTCTTTACAACCATATCGAAATGATGATGATATGGATGCATGAATAGTTCATATTGAATTCTTCGCTCTTTATGAGAATTTCTCAAATAATTGAGGTCGGTTCCCCTCTCAGTAACATCACGAATGCTCCTCCTCATAAGCTCCGTTTCTTCATCCGTATAGAAGTAAATTTTCAAATTGAATAAATCTGGATTAGTAAAAGCGACACTCATGCCTTCCACGATATTCACTTTTTTTGAAGGAATCAAGGAGCTACTTTTGCCAATCGGAAAAAAATTGAATCCCTCTTTTAACATATGAATATCTCTTTCTAATGCAGTTACATGATGAGCCAATGGATGACAAGCGGTCATTTTATCATGATGAATTTGATTCTCATATTCATAATCGATTTGCGTGTACTTCCTTAGATTCGAGCCAATAATGTATGGATCCGTATTCATGTAATTCACCTCATTAGGATCCAATAATTTTAATAAACTGTTAGCAAATGTAGTCTTTCCAGAAGCTCCATGACCCGATATACCAATCATTATTTTTCTATCACTGCTATTTATCCAATTTGCAATCTCATGTAATAACTTTTCCATCTTATCCTCCATTTTTGAACAACACTGAAAACCCAACAACATCCTAAACCTATTTAAGGTTTCATCAACTACCTCCATGCGCTCAACCTAGCACAGATTAACTGATCGTTTTCCCCACCTGAGAAAGTGCATATTGAATTCCATGCTGCAGTGTTTGAAAAACTTCATAACGACTAAGCGTGACATGGGATTGAGCCATTTGTATGGCTAAGCTGACAGGAATACCCACCAATATGGATTTGGTCCCTATTAAGGAAGCTGCAGAGCCTATTTTTACAATAAGGTCGATGGTAAAATGATCCACTTCCGTATCAAGACCGGTTAAGTCAAGAATCAGATAATTAGCTTTATGCTTTGGTAAATTGCTCAAGGTGTTAATTAAAAGGTCTTCTGAACGGTCCTCCTCGTATTTCCCGATCAGGGGAACAACGACAATTCCATCAAAGATTGGTATAATCGGAGAAGAAAGTTTTTTTACCAGATTTCGAAGTTCACTTGTTTTCTGTTCCACCATTTCTTCTAAGCGTAAAATTTGTTCAGACTCTTTTTTTCGAGCTAACTGGTGGATATTTGAGGTTGCCGTAATATTGGAAGGAAAGTACTTAACGATGCTGTATTCAGACCCTTCGAGTTGGTCTTGTTCATATTCGTACCAAATGTTCACTCCAAAAAGGCTACTGAATACCCCTGCGAAATGAGCGGCTAAAAAGGCGGTTCCCTTGTTCTTCCCTTGAGCCAAGTTGATTTTGTATTCCCAACTATCTCTGATATGAGCAACAAGCGTTTTCGTTTCGTAATCGAGGTGCTTTATTTCTGCTCTTCCCCAGCCGGCAGAAGCGTATGTATTGGCCATCATTTTTGCTACCGCTTTCACATCAAAGTCCTTGATTTTCCGGAAGTAGTCCCCTACTACAAGGCCTTGGCGATACCCGGTTGTCTCAAGAACCAAATTGGATGCCTCTTCGCCTGATATCTCTTCAATGGTGTCAAAGAAAGACTTCATAGCACTATTGATCCAAAAAAGGACAGCATCCTGATTTTCATATTGAAACTTTCCATTTTCAACATCCCAATTAAATCTCAGTCCTTCTATATTTACCTTTGAGTTTTTGCTCATACCGCACCCCTTGTCTTTGTATAGTCGTTCCAAAATGCTAGAAAGGAATGACAGATGCCGTTCCTCCACCTTCTCTAACATATGTAAACCATCAAACAGCATGTAATATAGTAAGAGTTTCGTATACATGCATAGAACCACCCACCGCCTTACTACTCTCCCTAATTTTACTATAAACATTAATTTTTTCCATTTATATGATAATAAAGATCATAATCTCCCTCTTCTATCTTTAAAATTTAATACAATCGTTATATTAGTTACATTTATCATCTAATTTAAACAAACCTGTAAATTTGTAATAGTGAATCCTATGATACATTAAATTTACAAGTAAGATTAAAGAGTTGATACTATGTTAAATGTAAAAGAAACTACTGAATTACTTCGGAGTGAAGGCATCGCGGATAGTGAAGAAACGTTGATTCGTTGGATTCTCGATGGGAAAATAAGGGCCAAAAGAACAAAAGATTTAAATATAAACTTTTCTATCGACCCTTTCGATTTAGCCACTTTTATTGTTGAAAAGAAAAATGAGAGATTGAGTCAACAATTCGGCGTCGATTATGAGCATTGGGAAAAAACATTTCAGGAAAATACCAGATTAAAAGAAAAAATGGAAGAACTAGAAATAACTCTACGAATTGAACGAGCCAAGGTTCGTTCATTGAAAAAAATGGTCCGATCAGAAAATTCATTATTCACGCCTGCCCCTTATTCCATCCACTCCCTATTAGGGGTTGAAGAGGATGCTGACAAGGACTTCATGAAAAAAGAGCTAAAAAAACTACTTAAGTTCCTTCATCCAGATCGTGGTGGGGATGAAAGACTATTTAAAGTGTTTTATGAACACTACGAAAAAATGAATTTTAAGTAATTTTATAAAAATAAAGAAAGGTGGTCATTTTATGGCAGACTTAAATTTACAACAACTTGTAGAGGCGATACCTAAATCTGTATTAAATGCATCTGATCGTGATTTGGAAGGATTCCAGAAAATCCTTCAAGAAACCATTAAATTAAGAGAAGGACATCTTAATTTACAAAAAATGATTAAAAGTTACTCGCTATCAAGTCCTACTCATACGAATCAACGATAAGTACTCAGAGGACATTTTTTGAAGATGTCCTCCTTTTTTATTTGAGAGTGATATGTTTGACCATGTTATACCACCGTACTCCTCCATGTTGTGATTGGGATATTCCGTGATTAACAAAGCCTAATTTTTCATAAAAAGTTACTAAATCTTCTTTACATGTTAAGGTGATACCTTCTCTCTCGTTTTCTAGTACAAGCTCTTCTATTTTATTCATTAAGATTCTTGCTATTCCTAGATTTCTTGCCATTGTGGACACGGCTAATCCTAAAATGCTCTGATATCCTCCTCTTGTCGGGTTCTTCTTGATTTTCTCAAAAAGATCATCTGTTATGTAAGGCTGATTAATAATAGGGCCATTAATATACCCAAGGATATCCCCTTCTTTTTCTGCCACAATAAACGTGTCAGGAATTAACTCAATTCTCTCTACAAATGCTTCTTTCGTGGCAGCTTCTTCTTTAGAAAATCCTTCATTCTCAATCAATAAAAGATGTTCTAGATCAGTTGATTGAACATTTCTTAAAGTAATCTTCATGGTTTATCACCTCTTACTTATTTCATAATCCACCATGGATACGATTTCTTGACTAACAGCCACCTTCTCAACACTTGAGTCTTTCGGGCTAACTGGAATCAGTTTCTTTCCTTCATCTGTAAGACTGTTGTATGCAATCATTTCCATGGATACTCCACTTTTCGGTTCCATTACACTACACCCGGTTATTGATATAAATAGTTGGATTATAATTAAAGTACTTAACAGCTTTTTCAAACTAATCCCCCTTACTTATCAAAAGGCGTTCAACTTTTCTTTAAATATAGTTATCGAGTAAAATTCGCTGGTTTGCAATGCTTTGATAATTTGGTGAATTTGAGGGCTTCAATACAAAAAAAGCATCCCTAAAAAAGGAATGCAGATGGCTTTACTATCTTATTTCTCTTTGATCTGTTCACGGATTTTTTGAAGCTCCTCAAAGGAGAGTTCACTTAGAGAATTTTTTATTTCTTCCTCAATTTTTTTCCTATTGTTTTCTTGATATTGCTCCCACCATTTTCTGAGACCTTCTGTATGGTCCAATATGTATTCAAAATCTATTTCTTCTACTTCTTCATCTGATATATATTCCAATACTGCTGCTAACATATGTGAAAGGCTCTCGTCTTTGTTCGGTTGATTACTCTTCAAATGGATAATTTTTTCTATTTCTGTCTCTTCTTCCGTTTGTGCAGACTTTCTTGGCATAGTACCTCTCCTTTAGAATTTATTTTTAAGAATAGTATGACCTTACATAAGTCTTAGAATATGGATGGATTGAAAATTTTGTTTACACAATATTAAAAAGTTAAATATTGATCCTTGATTGTGTAAATAATTGGTAACTTGGACATTCTCTCGCATTTTCTAATGTATGATAGGTTTGTAAGTTACCTAGACACTATTGAGGAGGCAATGAAAATGGAAAAATTAAAGAAAGAGACTGATAGCGAATAAAAAGAGCTAACCCCTGTCATGTTCATTGACAGGGGTTTAAACCTAAAACCATTAATATACCTGAAGGAACAAATCTTTATCTGATTCCCATACCGCATATGCCACTTCTTTCACTGAAGATATATTTCTTTCATTGAGGCGTTTGATTAACCCTTTATAGTCCATACCAGATTCTTCTAAATGTTCCATAATGACTTCCCCATCACTGATGATCGTCAAAGGTACCATTCGTTTGGTTATTTTCAAGTTAAAATCTTTATATGTAGGTTTATCGGCCTCTTGTTTCTTTAAGATACTTATCGAGCCATTTGGTTCTAAAATGGCATATTCAACGTCTCGTAAGGAAAATACATCCTTAGATCGCAGCAATTGTTGAAGTTGATTAATATCAAGGTGATTCCTCTTCAATTCTTTCCAATCTAATTTTCCTTCATGTATGATAAAGGATGGTTTTCCCTCTAAAAATAGTCGCAGTCTTAGGGATTTCTGGGTCGTAAATTCCGTTATATAAATCAGGAGATCACCTTTCTACTACCTTACCTGTTATTAAAGCCCCGCTATTCCCCATCAGAAAAAGGATTTAAATACCTCCAACTCTACCTCACACCGTGTACAACGATAAGTAATTTCCATCGCATCTTCATAGGTTTTGTGAAGAGTCTCCTTTTTGCAGTTCTCACCATACTGAATCTGTTCCGCTTCAACGCCCAAAATGATTCCTCCATTTTTTTATCATGAATACTGTTAGTTTCTCCAAGTAGAAGAGGAATTATTAAGCATGTTAGTAGTCATAATCTTTCTTCGAAGCTTGATACAAAAAAACCGCAAAGCATGAATCGCTTTGCGGTTTCTCTTTAATGTCCTACGACTTTCTCTAGTCCACCTGGTTTGTTATGAACGGCTACTTTATCGATTAATTTATTGCTTTCTTTATTCAATCCTACTAGATTCACTTTAGCTCCGTTTTGATGGTATTTAATGACGATTTTATCAATTGCACCAACTGCGGAATCATCCCATAAATGAGCTTCCGTTAAGTCAATATTCACTTCTTTCACATGGTCATTGAAGTTGAAGTGTTCAACAAAGTCTGTGACAGATGCAAAGAAGAGCTGACCAGATACTCGGTAGAATTTCTTATTAGAATGATCTGAGGCAAGAGTCGTAACTTTTACCTTAGAAATTTTTGACGCGAAGAAAATTGCACTTAAAATGATACCTACCAAAACTCCTTTTGATAAGTCATGTGTCATTAATACCGTAGTAACGGTCGCGACCATTACAATCGTATCAGTAATCGGAGTTTTGTGAAGAGATTTCACTGAACCCCAATCAAATGTCCCAATAGACACCATGATCATTACACCCACTAGCGCTGCCATCGGAATTTGAACAAGGAAGTCATTTAACACTAGGATCAAAATCATTAAGAACACGCCTGCCACAAAAGCAGAGAGTCGGCCACGTCCACCCGATTTTACATTGATCACCGATTGACCAATCATCGCACATCCAGCCATTCCACCGAACAGGCCTGATATGATATTGGCAATCCCTTGACCACGTGCCTCTTTGTTTTTATCACTTTTCGTATCCGTCATATCATCAACGATCGTTGCTGTTAGCAAGGATTCCACTAAACCAACAATCGCAATCGAAAGTGAGTACGGGAAAATGATTTGCAACGTCTCAAACGTTAATGGAATATCCGGCAGTAAAAACATAGGTAAAGCTTGTGTTAATTCACCCATATCTCCAATCGTACGAACACCACTACCTGTAAAGATAGCAATAGCAGAAATGACAACGATCGCCACCAATGGAGATGGAACAGCCTTTGTAAATCGTGGGAGAATATAAATAATCGCTAATGCCCCCGCTACCATTGCATACATCGCCCAAGATTCTCCAACAAAGTGTGTTAATTGGCTCGTGAAAATAAGGATTGCTAACGCATTAACAAAACCTACCATTACGGATCGAGGAACAAATTTCATCAGTTTCCCTAGTTTCAGTACACCCATGACAATTTGAATAATACCTGTCAAAATCGTCGCTGCCAACAGGTATTGTAGTCCATGTTCAGCCACTAATGTGGTCATCAGTAAGGCGGTAGCACCAGTTGCCGCAGATATCATCCCTGGTCTTCCCCCAACAAACGCAATCACAACAGCAATACAGAAGGACGCATACAATCCAATCATCGGATCTACTCCTGCAATAATTGAGAAGGCAATCGCCTCTGGGATCAGAGCCATAGCAACGACTAATCCTGCCAACACATCTCCTTTGATGTTCCCAAACCATTCATATTTAATTGTGTTTAAATTCATGAAGCACCTCTTCTTTTTTATTTGTAGTGACTTTCAACTCTCATGAAAGTCTGGGCCGTTTTTAACAGAAACAAGTATATAAGAATGTGATGAAATTGTGAAATGTTAAGAAAGCGCAATCATCTTTTAATTGCTCGTGAAATCTCTATATTATTTGGATAAACACAACAAACCTTAAATTTTAATAAAAAAGACCCTGATTGGTGTATGGACCAATCAGGGCTACCTGATTTCGTATGTAAGTTACCGGCTTTTTTCTACCGAAAAACCTAATTGCTTTAACGCATTCTCCAGTGATGATTGTGTAATAACCTCATTAAAATCTAATCCAATATTGACTATCGTTTGCGCCAATTCTGGTCGAATACCTGTGATTAACGGTTCAATTCCACTTAGTTTTAAAGCCGTGATAATTTTATAAAGCTGGTCAGCTACCATCGTATCAATGATGGGTACACCAGATACATCCATAATTAGTGAATCTAACTGAAGACGTGATCCTTCATTGAGTACGGTTTCCATGATTAATTGCGCTCGGTTTGTATCTATCGTCCCAATAAGCGGAATCACCGCAATCCCTCTGGTGACCGATACAACAGGAACGGATAATTCCTCTACAGCGGAATAAGCAATTTTCATTAATTCTGTGTTTCTCTTTTCATACACTTCACTCATCACTTGCAGTACTTTATCTATTAAAGGATCAATGATTTTAGACACATCAAGCATCGTAATAGCTGCAAATTGTTTTTCTGCTAACTCATCGGTAAATACATCCCATAAAATGGTTCGGTAAAAGCTAACAGCGCGTAAGGCATTGCTTAAAGTCACCTGATATTTTAACGCAAATTTAGCGGCCTTTTTCCCCCAACGGATCACGTGCTCTTGAATGATCTCATTGTCCTCGAATAATGCTTGACCAAAGAATCTGACCAGTTCCCCTCTATATACATGAAGCTCTTGAGCTGGTGCTCCCGCTTTACTTAAACTGGAGGAATAATCCGAATCGATTAACTCCGATATTCTGGTAGCTAATATATCTTCATTTTTTACAATCTTTTCTCCAATATAACGTAATTCCTTTTTCACATTCGTAGTCTCCTTGTCTGTATGCCACTATAAATAATTCAACATCCAGCAGTTAGAATCCTTCTTTAAGAGTGGAGCGATATAAAAAAAGAGCCAACCGGCAAAAATATACGGTTGGTCTTTTAACTTCTTTTTCAATCAAACGAACCCATGGTTTGAAGCATGTCACTCGATTCCTGTGACACATAAATCGTTCTACTAGGGAACGCCACTTCGACTCCCTCGTCTTCTAAAATCGCCATAATCGCTATATTGATTTCATGTTTAATTTTCACATGCTCTCCCCAGACGGTAGTGTTCGTGAAAAAGTATAAGAGGATATCAAGGCTACTATCATTATACTGATCGAATGCCACCATAATCGTATCCGGATGAACATCCTCATGATTTCGCAGCAGATGCTCCACTCGCTGAACGACTCTTTGAATTTGATCTTTAGTAGATTTATAGTTTAGTCTTAAGTGGAAAGTAATCCGTCTTTTCCCCATTCGACTCCAGTTGGTGATTGGTTCGTTCGCTAGAGTTGAATTCGGAACCGTTACTAACGCCTGACTAAACGTCCGAACCTTCGTGCTTCTGAAATTGATATCCTCTACCGTTCCCTCGACACTAGGAGTTAATATCCAATCTCCTATCGAAAAAGGTTTTTCCGTGACAATCACGATTCCGCCAATCAGGTTGCCTACCGCTTCTTTTGCGGCTAGTGCAAAAGCTAGTCCGCCTAGTCCTAGTCCTGCAACCAAGCCATTTACGTCATAATCAAACTCCTGACCAATAATACTGATACTGATGGCAACAAGAATCACACGAATCGTTCTTGAGATAAAAGGAATCAATATCAAATCTATCTTATTATTAATCTTTTGATTCACACTCATAATAATTCCTGTGGTTGGTGAAGAAAGATTAAATAATCCCCACGTAATGGTCACAATCACCATTGATCGTAAAAATTTTAAAAATAACGCATTGTGCTGCTCGATAAATGGGAAGTAATCCATGGCGATATACAACCCGATAATGATAAATAACAAGCCGATCGGACGTTCAAAGCTTAAGCATATTTGCGTAAAGAAATCTGTAGGTGTTTTTCTAGACAATTTTAAAATCAATTGAAATACATACTTCGTGAATAGGTTTCTAAATAGGATAAATAAAAGCAAAACTCCTATAGAAATCCCTAAATCTTTCAACATATCATAGTCGAGTTGGACCGACAAAAAATCCATCTTACTTACCTTCTCTCTTTGTAATTCACCACATACATCCTCATATATTACTCTCATCACCAAGAGATTTGAATACAACAAAAGTCTCGTTTATAAAAAAGGATATAAGAAGGTAGACGAACGAACATCGACAAGCAATCGTTGAAATTTGTAGTATATTGACTGAAAATGTTGGTAATAAATGGTTTAATTTACAGACTGATGTTGTTAAAATAGTTTTTGTGTTGAAAAATAATACGTGGAAAGGTGTGTGGAAATTGATTTATGAAATAGTCCTTTATAAAGGTCTAAAGTGTCATGTAGTATTTGATTATGGAAATGGAAATCTCGAAATCTTATGCTTGGATGAAGTTCTCCTCGTACACGAGGGTCAAATAGATCGGTTACACTAAAAAAGAAGCAAACATACGTCTACTTCTCTCTCCACCAAGGAGTTCTCGGACATTCATCCTTACCTATGCAAACGGTTTCCCCAATTTTCGGAGTCGCAATGCTCACCTGATGCTGAGATGCCGCTTTCGTAACCCGTTCAACCGGATCAATCCAGGAATGGAAAGCTAGGGTAAAAGCTCCCCAATGAACAGGAATTAACAAATGACCACGAACATCAAGATGCGCTTGTACCGTTTCTTCCGGTAGCATATGTATATGGGACCAACGCTCATCATATTGACCGCATTCCATTAAAGTTACGTCAAAAGGTCCATAGGTTTCACCGATTTCCTTGAAGTGTGGACCATAACCGCTGTCGCCACTGCAGTATACCTTTGTATCACGACCTGCTATCACCCATGAACATCACAAAGTAGAATTTCGATTAAATAAACCTCTTCCGGAAAAATGTCTTGCAGGCATACAAGCTAGGGTGAGATTCTCAAGCTGAACTTCATCGCCCCACGCATGCTCAGTAATTTTTTCTGAAGGAACACCCCAATTCATTAAACATCGTCGTACCCCTAACGGTACAATAAATCTTTGTGTCTTATCTTTTAATCTACGAATAGATGAATAATCCAGATGATCATAGTGGTCATGTGAAATTACAATCGCATCGATACTGGGGAACGCTTCAGGTTCAATAAGCAAGTTTGTGCGGAACCGTTTCGTACCAGCCCATGAAACTGGTGACGGAGGTCCAAAAGTTATGAATCTATTTGCCAAGAACAGACTAGCGACTACTATCAAAAAGATGACCACTGTTTTTACATACTTCAATAAAAATCTCCTCCCTAAAAATATTCATTTCTACTACTGACGTAAAAGGTGGCTGAAGGGTTACTTTTCTTGCTTCATGGTCCTACATCATTTAAAGTGGAATTAATTAATTCAGTTGGAGGATATGTTTTGAAACTCAGTGTTCTTGATCAATCAGTTATCAGTAAAGGAGCAACGGCCCCAACTGCACTACGAAATACCTTGAAACTCGCGCAATTAACCGAGGAATTAGGGTATACTCGGTTTTGGGTTGCCGAACATCATAATTCAAACGGAATCGCAGGCTCTTCTCCGGAAGTGCTCATTTCTCATATTGCCTCGCGCACAAAACAAATAATTGTCGGGTCTGGCGGTGTTTTGCTCCCACAATACAGCCCATATAAAATTGCCGAAAACTTTAAAGTATTAGAAGCCTTATTTCCCAACCGGATCGACCTAGGAATCGGCCGGTCTCCAGGTGGTGCTGCAACCACACGAATCGCATTAACAGATGGACTAAGGAAAAGTTTGAATGAATTCCCACGTCAACTCAGGGATTTGCAAGCCTTTCTGCGTAATGACGTACCTGCCAACCATCCTTATGAGTCTGTGAATGCCTACCCCGTTTCTTCAAGAGTACCTGACATTTGGATGCTCGGAATTACACACCGAGGTGCAAGGTTGGCTGCAGAATATGGGACAGCCTTTACGTATGGACATTTCATTACTCCGGTTAACGGACAATCGGCGTTAAACTTTTATTATGAAAACTTCCAGCCCTCCCCTCTGCTCGAAAAACCAAAAGCAAATGTATGCGTATTCGTGGTTTGTGCATCCACTCAGGAAAAAGCAGAAGAATTGGCTTTAAGCCAGGACATGTGGCTTTTAGCTATCGAAAAAGGACTGGATACTCAGATTATGTCTATTGAGGAGGCAAAACGAATTCCTCTAACAAGTGCAGACATAGTTAAAATCCAAGAAAATCGCAAACGCATGATCATTGGTACACCCCAGAAAGTGAAAGAGGACATACTTAGGTTAAGCGAACGGTATCGTACAGATGAATTTATGATTATTAATAATGTTTATATCTTTCAGGATAAAATGGAGACGTATACGTTGTTAGCGGAGGCTTTCCTTTGATTGTAGTTTGGATTCGTGGGACTAGGCTGATGTTTAGCTCCCTCATTCCACTAATTCCTGGAAACCACGGGCACTAAATCCAAACTTGGTTCCCCCATTCCACTAATTCCTGGAAATCTCAGGTCCTAAACGCCAACTTATTCCCATCAACCCACGAAACCCCGGGTAATAACAATACCCATTTTACTCTAACCATAATTTCCCTACATTTTTTTTGCTTTTTTATGTCTACATTTCTTCAATAACGGGTAATGATATATGTCGCGCATGAATAATTAGCCCCTGCGGATTTTGTCGAAAAATATCTTTTTGTGTATGCAGTTACCTTTGGACTAATGAACTTATCCTATATATACTAATTTAGTAGAATGTTAGAAAGGATTTCCGTATGAATTCGCTACAAAGACTAGATGATGAACAATTATCAACGATTATAATTCGAGCCATTAAGTTTAACTTAGAAAAAGAGTTTATCCAATTTTTAAAAAATGAGGCGATAAGAAGGTTGATGTATTCACAGCATGATCTTATATCAAAGCAAAGTCTTCAAGATGCGCTTGATGTGATTTATTTCAAAAAAGAATTAGAGCTTTTACATGATGACCATTCGAAATGTACAGATCAAGCGATAAGAGAGCAAATATGGATCGACATTGAACTTTTACAGTCTGTCATTGATTTAGCAACCGAACAGATCAAATAACCCCCATCCTGCAAAGGCAAACCTTATGAAAATAAGAGACGCAAAGCCACGGGCCTAACGCAATCGCTATGGTAGCCGAGCCGCCAGGAAACTTCCTCTTTTTTGATTACCACTACACTTACTATACCCACTACCAAGCATTGGACAGGTTTTTTTCATATTACAAAATGCACATACTCCCATTTTTTTAAAAACAAAAAATCCCTAACAAGTAGTAAAGTTCCTACTATGATAGGGATTTGGTATCAATTGGTTTGAGGTTGATAGGTATGTAAAAACTTCTGAATTCTCGTTGCGGCTTCTGCTAATCTTTCAGAAGGCTGTACTAATGCGATTCGCACGTATCCTTCTCCCCCTGCTCCAAAAGCATCTCCTGGTACAACCGCCACACCCGCGTGTTCAAGTAATTCAAAAGCAAACTGGCGAGAGGTCCAACCTTGGGGAATTTTCGTCCATATGAACATCGTTGCCGGAGTAGTTTTCACTTCCCATCCGCCCTGGTTCAGTCCATGAATTAAAGTATTTCTTCGGTCTTCATATATGTATTTTTGTTCAGCAAGCATTGCAAAGTCAGAAGTTAATACGGCTACAGCTGCTTTTTGGATTGGTAAAAACACTCCATAATCCATATGTGATTTTAGTGAGGCTAGAATTTGTAATGCCTGAGCATTTCCGACCACATATCCAATTCGGCAGCCAGCCATATTAAAGGTCTTCGATAAAGAATTGAATTCAATGCCCACTTCTTTCGCCCCTTCAATAGACATAAAGCTCAATTGAGGATGATCATCAAAAATAAGTTCCGAATAAGCGAAATCGTGTACCACCAGAATGTCATACTTCTTCGCAAAAGCTACTAACTTTTCAAAAAAGCTCCTGTCCGCAATGGCAGTCACTGGATTTCCTGGGTAGCTCAAGATCAACATTTTTGTTTGTGCTAACACCTCTTCCGGTATGTCCTCTAAAATAGGAAGAAAATCATTTTCTTCTAATAAGGGCATTGGATACACGGCTCCGCCCGCAATCGTGACACTCGCCTCGTAAATGGGATAACCTGGATCAGGTACAAGCACATATTCACCCGGATTCACCATCGCCGTTGCCAAGTGTGAAAGTCCATCCTGTGAACCCATGAGCTGAAGAACTTCATCCCTCGAGTTAAGCTCCACTCCATAACGATTTTTATAAAAATAACTAACCGCTTCACTAAACTCAGCCGTTCCTTTTAGCGTATATCCATAATTTGCTGGATCTTTACTATATGTAGCAATTGTATCCATCACCAAAGACGATGGAGGTAAATCAGGACTACCAACACTTAAATCGATCACATCTTTCCCACTATTCAATAGTTCATGTTTTCGATTGGCTAAGTCTATAAAAATGGAGGTTGTTAGTTTGTCGATCTTAGCTGATGCCTTTAATTTCATTTGGGTTGTCTCCTTATTGTTCAAAACTATACGACCATTTTAAAATGGTTTGTTTTTTAGTATAGCAAAAAAAGAAAACCTAATCATGTAGGTTTTCAATTTTTCCCCTGTATTTGATTGAAAAAATGCTCCGAGTCAATTCTCCACCGATCCATCACACTATTTTTTATTAAAATCATACTTATATTCTTTGTTACTTTTCCACTTTTATCTGTGTGATATTTTACTTCTACCGGAACTTCTAGCACCAGCTGCCCTTCCAGATCTTCCACTGGTAAAAAGGACATAGAAGTAATCCGGAAATAAGTAAATGATTTGGCCATTTTCTTTAATTTTGTAGAAGTTTTATTTTCCGCAATCGTTACTTTTAGTAAATGTGGGTCTTGATATTTTAAGCCTGTAACAAAAAACTCGATCATTTCATACGGATCAACAGTATGTAGGTACTCTTCTTCTTTTCCGCCCGCTTTTAAGATCATTAGATGATGGAGTTTATCCATCTTTCCTGAGCGATGAGTGGTGCTTCCATAAAAGTGAATGCAAAAATGTCCAGGAAATCCGTTTTGGAGTGCTCCTCCTCCGTGAGGCATTCCATGCATAGAAGCAGCAATAAATTGATCTCCTACCTTCACGATAATCGCTCTTCTTTTCCAACTCCACTTTCCATCATATACTTCCTTCATGATCTTTGTATCTTTAGTGGTAAGAGGCTGAACATCTGCATGTCTGCTCCCCGATCGTCTTTGAACCTGAAACTGTTTCCCCGTCTCGACATCAATTACGATAAATTTCTTATATTTTGGCAAGATGTCTTTGGCGACCTCCCAAGGAAGAATCTCAATTTCAAAGCTAACCGGAAGATCATCATCGTCATACTTTTGTTCATTTGCTTTAGAATCTACCGGAAAAATGCAAAGACAGATAAGAATTCCTATTATCACAAATAATGAAAAGTTTCTCATATCACACCTCACTTTTCATATTCTTTTCCATCCAAAGATTAAATATTTAGGAAACGTAAAATTACCTAAAGATTCATAAGTACCAGTCCTAATTCCTATTTATTAAGGAAATTGTTAGTCCTACTATTGTTATAGCTACGCATGAATTAATAAAACTTTCTAATTCGAGCACAGTAAATCCTGCTAAAACAATTAATCCATCAATAAAAATAATTACAAGCGCTATATTAAAGGAAAAAGTTTCTGAAATGATTTTTGCTAATAAATCCGTTCCACCAGTACTTGTTTTATATCGGAGCATTAAACCAACACCCACTCCAATGATTACTCCTCCAATTAATGCACTTAGAAAGTGTGGAACTAAAAATTGATAACGAAGGGGAGCGAGCAAATCAATGAATAAAGAAGAGACCAACATCCCTTGTAAATTATTAAAAAAATAATTCCTGTCATTCAATGATGAAAAAACACATATTGGAAGACTTAATGCCACCATTGTAATTCCTGTCTGAAAATCAAAAAAGTAATGTATAATTAAGGCAATTCCAAGTATTCCACCATCAATTAAATGGTTAGGAACAAAGAATCCATTTACTCCAATTCCTAATAACAAGCTTCCGATAATAGTAGCTAGAAATCTCTCGAAAATAATAATCACCTTTTCCTGTCATTTTAATCTATAATTATGACAGGATTTATCGTTTAAGAATGTTAAACAAATGTAGACTAGGCAAGAATTTAATACTGATAAGTGTATCCTACGATAAAATCCCCATTGACAATGTCATGGGGATTTAAAAAACTTCAATATTTTATCATTCTGTCGATTGTGCTTGTGAAGTATTTTGTACCTGAGCTACCGCACTTAGAGCAGACGAAATTTCGTTTGATGCCTGCTTAATAGCTTCTTGAGCGAGTGTAGGATCAGAATTTGCTTTTTCAATTGCTTTTGTTAATAATTCTTGCGTGAGAGCTACATTTGCTTTTGCTTGGTTTAGCTGATTTACATCAATTTGAGGCATGACTATCACTCCTTTTGTATTTGCTACTGTAATATAATTACCTTCCATAACATTTTTATTATAGGAAATAACTACATCCTCTACTAAAGCATATTCAGGTATTTATTGTTTTTCTCTAGTACAACATAACAAGTGGTGAAATAGTAAAAGCGATGCTTAAATAAGCATCGCTCGTTTTGTTCCTGTATATGTTTCTTATTTAGTTGCTTGCTCAAACTTGCTTGAAACAGCATCCCAGTTAATGATGTTGAAGAAGCTTTCAATATAATCTGGTCTTCTGTTTTGATAATTTAAGTAATACGCATGCTCCCACACATCTAGGCCAAGGATCGCCACTTTGCCTTCCATGATTGGGTTGTCTTGATTTGGTGTACTAGTTACTTCAAGAGCGCCTTGTTCGTTTACCACAAGCCAAGCCCAACCAGATCCAAAACGAGTAAGTGCCGCTTTTGTAAATTCTGCTTTGAAGCTGTCGAAGCTACCAAATGCTTTTTCAATCGCTGCTGCTAAGTCACTGCTTGGTACAGCATTCCCTGCTGGCGCAATCACTTCCCAGAACAATGTGTGGTTTAAATGTCCACCACCGTTATTTCTAACCGCTCCTCGAATCGCTTCAGGCACGTCGTTTAGGTTTTTCAATAAGCTTTCTAAATCTTTTTCTTGAAGGTCAGCTTTTCCTTCAAGAGCTGCATTTAAGTTATTTACATATGTTTGGTGATGCTTTCCGTAATGAATTTCCATTGTTTGCTGGTCAATATGAGGCTCTAATGCATTAAAATCGTAAGCTAATGTTGGTAATGTGTAAGTTGTCATCATAACAATCCCCTTTAATTGTTCTTTTTATACTTTATGGTTTAAAAAGTATATTTTTAATTTACCTCAATCTTTCAAATTTTTCAATGTATTTGCATCATCTTTTTTCTAAAATTTTCTTATTTATTTCAAAATAGGAGCGTTTCTTTTCATTATTTATACTATATAGTATAATAAGTCTTATATTGCGATAGAATTGAGGTGTTACAGTCGTGAGTAAAAACACCAGAGAACATATATTGGATTTATTGAAGAAGGAAGTGTCACTGGCTGTTAATGAGCTGACCGAACGGTTACACATTACCCACATGGCTGTCAGAAAGCACTTAACTATTCTTGAGAAAGATCATCTCATCCAATCGATAGAAGTTAAGCAGCCCCTGGGCCGTCCCCTTCAAATGTACTCTTTAACCGAAAAAGGAGAACAGCTTTTTCCAAAAAATTATGAAAGCATAAGTGTCGAGTTTCTACGAGATATCCAAGAACTCCATGGAGAAGAAACGATTCAGCTTTTATTTGATAAAAGAGAAAAACGAATTACGGATGAATATAAATTAAAGGTTCAAGAGAAAAAGAATTTGTCTGAAAAAATAAAAGAGCTCGCCACACTACAAAATGACAAAGGCTATATGACCGAAGTGAATCAAGTGGACGAACACTCCTATGAAATGATTGAGTATAACTGTCCAATCTATGCGGTAGCCAAAGAATTTATGATCGCTTGCCGATGTGAAACAGACATGTTCAAAAACGTGGTAGGTACCAAACAAGTAGATCGGATTTGCTGCAAAACAGATGGAGATGACCACTGTCGATTTGTGTTTCGTGAATAAAAAAGGGACCTTACCAGCAGCTTGGTAAGTCCCTTTTGCGTTTAAGAATATCGATTCTATTGTTTTATGACGCGGCCATATCTTTTTTAAAGATCTCGCGTCATAAACTCTTTCTTATGACGCATTTCCTTCTGTTTTTTCACCTCTCACGTCATAACCCCATTCTTATGACGCATTCACTTCTGTTTTTTTACCCCTCACGTCATAAACCTTTCTTTTGCTTTTAATTAATTTCCCTCTTAAATTTACTGAAATTTCTGTGCAAATGTATTATAATACGTTTTATAACGTTTCTTTAGAATAGAGCATAGGGAGGATTACTTAAATGAAAGTCATTGGTTTTGGAGATAATGTCGTAGATAAGTATGTTGATATACAAACGATGTATCCTGGTGGCAACACATTAAATTTTACGGTTTATGCCAAACAGCTTGGAAGCGATTCTTCTTTTATGGGCATTTTCGGAACAGATTTGGCAGCCGCGCATAATCAAGACACGTTAAAAAAACTCGGCGTAGACATTTCTCATTGCAAAGTAATGGAAGGTGAAAATGGCTATGCCATGGTTGACCTAGTGGATGGAGATCGCGTGTTCCTTCGCAGCAATAAGGGTGGCATCAGCAATACAAGCAATTATCCTTTATCAGCTGAGGACCTAGAATATATTAAAAGTTTTCAGCTCCTTCACTCCAGTAAATATAGCTACATAGAACGTGAGCTCCCAAAAATTAAATCAACTGGCGTTCCAATCTCTTTTGATTTTTCTGATGATTTTACAGAAGAATACATCGAGCAAGTTGCCCCTTTTGTGACCTATAGCTTTCTATCTTGCAGCCATCTCGACGAAATCAAAGTGAAGGAACTGCTTAAAAAAGTTCACTCCCTTGGTAGTCAAATCGTCGTTGGAACTCTTGGATCAAAAGGAGCAATTTTATATAACGGGACAAGCTTTTACACTCAAGCTCCCAAGCTTGTTGAAGCAGTTGACACATTGGGTGCGGGAGATTCGTTTATTACAGCGTTTTTGTTAAACTATGTTGGTCATTCGGCGAGTACAGAAGAAGATGAATTAATCCAAGAAGCCCTAAGTAAAGCAGCCGAGTTTGCTGCAACCACCTGCATGGTGGAAGGCGCGTTTGGATACGGATTAAAATATGAAGAATAGGAACACAAAAAACTCGCTCATATTCAGGGCGAGTTTTCTTCATTCTATTATCCTTTTAAATAAAGTAATATGATAAGAACAATGATTAGCCCGATCATGAAAATCGAACCAATACTAGCACTGTATACTATATAAACTTTAACATGAAGAATCACATGCACCAAAAGAACGATAAACAAGATAAACAGCAAAATAATAAATAAATTAACATTTTTATTTCTATACAAAGAATCAGCACCTTAAGGATACATTTTTCTATTACTTCTTATATATTTTGCTTTTCCAAAGAATATTCTTTTTCCATCTCTTAAAACAGAAAAAGGCCACTTAATAGTGACCTTTTGTCTGTAATAATTAGATAACTCCCTGTGCGATCATCGCGTCCGCTACTTTTACAAACCCAGCGATATTCGCTCCGACTACCAGATTACCTGGTGCATCATATTCTTCGGCTGCCTTCTGACTCTTTGTATAGATATCCTTCATGATCTGTTGTAATTTAAGATCCACTTCTTCTTGTGTCCAAGCTAATCTTGCACTATTTTGCGCCATTTCTAATGCAGATACAGCCACTCCACCAGCATTGGCTGCTTTAGCAGGAGCAAATAATACCTGATTCTCGATAAAAATTTCAACGGCTTCTAATGTGGAAGGCATGTTTGCTCCCTCACCTACCGCTTTTACTCCATTCGAAACTAGCAATTCTGCTGCTTCTTTATTTAATTCATTTTGCGTCGCACATGGTAATGCAATATCGCAAGGAATGGTCCAAATCCCTGAACAACCTTCTTGATAGATAGCACCAGCATGTTCCTTTACATATTCAGAAATTCTTTTATTTTCTACTTCTTTTAAGCGTTTAACGGTATCTAACTGAATTCCATTCGGATCGTAAACATAGCCTGATGAATCGCTACATGCGACCACTTTTGCACCGAATTGGATCGCTTTTTCCATCGCATAAATGGAAACATTTCCTGATCCAGATACCACAACCGTACTGCCATCAAAGCTATATCCTTTGCTTTTTAGCATTTCATCCACAAAGTAAACCGTACCGTAGCCAGTTGCTTCTTTTCGGCCTAAGCTTCCACCATACCCAATTCCTTTTCCTGTTAATACGCCGGCCTCATAAGCGCCTCTTAGTTTCTTATATTGACCGAACATATAACCGATCTCTCTCGCCCCTACTCCGATATCTCCAGCGGGAACATCCGTGTCTGGTCCAATATGTTTACTAAGCTCTGTCATAAAGCTTTGGCAAAAACGCATAATTTCAAAATCTGATTTTCCTTTAGGATCAAAATCAGATCCACCTTTACCACCGCCGATCGGCTGCCCAGTTAAAGAGTTCTTAAAAATTTGCTCAAAGCCAAGGAATTTAATAATGCTCGCGTTCACAGAAGGGTGAAATCTAAGTCCTCCCTTATAAGGTCCAATGGCACTATTAAACTGAACACGATATCCGCGATTGACTTTTACATTTCCATTGTCATCTACCCATGGAACTCGGAAAGAAATCAAGCGCTCAGGTTCAATCATTCTTTCTAATACGGCTTGTTTAATATATACTGGATTTTTCACAAGAACGGGTACTAAAGAATCCAGTACTTCTTTTACTGCCTGCTGGAATTCTCCTTCATTTGGATTGCTCTCTTGAACCTTTGTAAATAAACGATTGACATACTCTTTTACCGTTTGCGTTTGGCTTTCTTCTACTTTTTCTAACACTTTCATAAAAATTTCGCCCCTAATCTATTATAAAGTTAAGAATATTTTCTTTTCTTAAATGTGTTTTCATTTTATAATTTTGTAATTAATAGTTCCAATATCAAAATTCGATTAAATCCATGCATTAAACGCATGAATCAGGAGCGGGTAAAAATGGAAACAAGGCAAATACAATATTTCTTAGAAGTAGCAAAAAGAGAACATGTCACAGAAGCTGCCGATGCTTTACATGTTGCTCAGTCTTCTGTTAGCAGACAAATATTCAATTTAGAAGACGAATTGGGGGTCGAACTATTTATCCGAGAAGGTAGAAGTGTACGGTTAACCCCTTTAGGTCGAATCTTTTATGAACGAATGAAGCAAGTGTGGAACATGATGGAGGATGCCAAGCGCGAAGTAGAAGAATATCTTAATCCGGAAAAAGGAACCGTTCGAATTGCGTTTCCCATTAGTATGGCCGCACATACCTTACCTTCTATTATTTATGCCTTTCGGAACAGATACCCGGATGCTAAGTTTCATATGAGCAATGCCCTTTATTATGATTTAATCGATGGTGTTATCAATGGGGAATACAACTTAGCCATGATTGCTCCCATGCCCCATCAGGAAAAAGAAGGGAAAATCAAAGGAGACATTCTTTTCACAGAAAATATCGTTGCTCTTATCCCACTTCACCACCCCTTAGCGGACCGAGATTCCATTCGACTGCGTGACTTAAAGAATGACTCTTTCTGTGTTCTACCAGAAGGATTTATCTTTCGCGAACAAGTGGTTCAGGGGTGTCAGGATGCTGGTTTTTCACCAAAAATTGCCTTCGAAGGAAAGGACATTGATGCATTAAAAGGGTTGGTTTCGGCTGGATTAGGTGTCGCCTTGATGCCCGAGATGACACTGGTGGATAACACCCCACGATCCACCGTTATGATCCCCTTATCGGATGCCAGCCTGACCAGAACGGTCGGCGTAATCTATCCAACCCAACGGAAACTACTCCCTACCGAAGCTCTGTTTTATGATTTCTTGCTTGAAACATTTGAAAGATTGAATGAGTTTAAAAAGTAGCATATATAATTGGGACGAAAGATAAGATTCGTCCCTCACTCGACTAGTTAACATAATATAATTATAGTCAAATAAAAAAACTGACTTCAAAATCAGGACATACTCGATTTTGAAGCCAGTCTCATTTCCCTATTTACTCAACAAACCATTTCACAACCAGTTCATCGATTTCCCCGCTATCCATCATTTCCTTTAAAGCCGTGTTAAATTCTTCTGTTAACTCGCTTCCCTTTGGAAAAGCAATGGCTGTACCAGGTGTTTCTCCATTGGGAACGGAGATCGTTTTGAGATTATCGTTTGTGCTCATATACCCAATCGCAACGGCTTCTTCCATAATCACCGCGTCAAATCGCTTCGATTTTAGTTCTTGTATTAAGTCAGGCGTGCGGTCACGTGTTTCAAGGGTAAAATCCACCGTGTCATTTAATTCTTTTGCTACTTCTTCTTGGAAGGAATTCACTTGAGTTCCAAGAACTTTCCCACTTAAATCATCTGCATTTGTGATCTTGCTATCTTCTTCAAATAATAAAACCAAATCGGAACGGTAGTAGCTGTCAGTAAAATCAACATTTTGTTTTCGTTCTGCGGTTGGCGCCATGCCTGACATAACGAAATCAACTTTCCCGGCCTGTAGGGCAGCGATTAATCCGCTAAAATCCATATCTTTAATTTCGACTTCATACCCCAATTTCTCAGCTAACGCATGAATAATATCCACATCAAAACCAATAATTTCTTCGCTTTTTGCTGTATCAATGTATTCAAATGGCGGGAAATCAGCTGACGTTCCCATTACTAATACCTTTTTCTCCTCTGTTTCATCCTGTTCTTCACTTCCAGACGTTGAAGGATTTGACGTTCCACATGCAACCAATATACTCATCACTAACACCAACATAAATACTGAATAAAACTTTTTCATTGTTAAACCCCTCTTCTCTACTGAAGAAGTACAGGACGAATATTTTTATAGCATTTTTTCTAAAAATTCCTTTGCCCGGTTGCTCTTTGGCGAGGAGAAAAACTCTGCTGGTGGTGAATCTTCTACTAATCTACCATCATCCAAAAATAACACCCGATCCGCTACCTCACGTGCAAATCCCATTTCATGGGTAACGATTGCCATGGTCATTCCTGTTTGTACAAGGGATTTCATCACATCTAGCACTTCCTTCACCATCTCTGGATCGAGTGCGGAGGTAGGTTCATCAAAAAGCATCACTTCGGGTGACATCGCTAGTGCTCTCGCGATAGCTACACGTTGTTTTTGACCGCCTGATAAACGATTTGGATATTCGGCTGCTTTTTCCGCTAAACCTACCTTACTTAGGAGGTTTAAGCCAATTTTTTCAGCCTCTTCCTTAGTCATCCCTTTTACGGTCATTGGTGCATACGTTAGATTTTCTAAAACGGTTTTATGTGGAAACAAGTGGAAATGCTGAAAGACCATTCCAATATTCTGTCTAATACTCATAATATCTACTTTGTGATCGGTTACCTCTGTTTGCCGGTACCAAATTTCCCCCTTGGTTGGTGTTTCTAGTAGATTCATACACCGAAGAAATGTCGACTTTCCAGATCCAGAGGGTCCAATAATGGCCACCACTTCGCCTTCTTTAATTTCTGTTGAAATGCCTTTTAATACCGTATTTCTTCCAAACGATTTTTCGAGGTCCGTTACTTTAATCACTTTTTCTCATTCTCCTCTTGATCGCTTTTCCAAAAATCGTAAGAACCATGACCAAAATGTAATAAATGATCCCCGCAATCAGAAGTGGCTCAAAATAACGATACGTTTGGCCACCGACGATATACGCTCGTCTCATCACATCCATCGCACCAATCACTGTTACGACTGCAGATTCCTTTGTAAGAGTAATAAACTCATTCATTAGTGCGGGCAAGATGTTCTTCATTGCCTGCGGGAGGATGATATCCTTCATCATAGGACGGTACGGGATTCCAAGAGCAAGAGATGCCTCACTTTGTCCTTTATCAACAGCCAAAATTCCTGCGCGAATAATCTCAGAAATATAAGCGGCTGAGTTCATTCCAAATGCGATAACTGCTGCAGGAAAGGCCGTGATTTCAAACCCTATGATCTGTGGCAATCCGTAGTAAATAATCAATAATTGTAGAACCATCGGCAAACCAACGTAACAGCCGAAACTTACTGATTTTAAATAAAGTTAGGATAATCCCAAGTGTAAATAAGACAAATGAGTGGCACTCCACAGGGTAAGATGATACAATACGTTTTACAAATACAGCGTATACATTTTTATAAAGAAGGTGAAATAAATGCTTAGCCAGGAGAACAAGATTCCACTGTATCTTCAATTAAAGGAATCCATTCGTAGTGAGATTGTCAATAAGAAGCTGAAGTCTGGAGAAAAAATTCCCACGGAAGTGGAATTGAGCGAGAAATATGATATTAGTAGAGTCACCGTGAGAAAAGCGATTACCGAATTAGTTGAAGAAGGCTACCTGATTAAAAAACAAGGAAAAGGAACCTTTGTTAGCAAACCGAAAATCGAAAGAAAGATCGTCCATTTCATTAGTTTTTCAGCAGCCTGTGAAGCAAACGGGGTAAAAGCGAGCAGCAAGGTGATCAAACGAGAGATTCTTCAGCCGGAACCGGAAGTCATTCAATTGCTTCAGTTGGAACCTGATGATCTTGTCGTCTATATTCAACGTGTCAGATATGCAGGAGAAAATCCATTAATGCTAGAAAACAACTACTTCCCTTATAACAAATATAAATTCTTATTAAATGAAAACTTAGATGGCTCCCTTTATCAAACATTAAAAGAAAAACACCATATTCACCCTTCTAATCCTGGTGAAACATCGTTAGAAATTGTCCGTGCACTAGAGGAAGAAGCGCAGTTGTTAGAAGTACCTTCCGGTGAGCCTTTGTTTTTAATGAAAACGGTCATTTTTGATCAAAATCACGAACCTGTTCATATCGGAAACCAGCTCATCGTTGGGGAAGGATATAAATTTACGTTTAGTTAAAAAAACCCGAATAGCTCTCCACTTCGTACAAGTGGAAACTATTCGGGTTTTATGTTTGCTTGATAATTTTTTATTATACTGATGGAAATTGAATCGTAAACCTCGTCCCTTTTCCTTGTTTGCTTCTTACCGATATCGTACCCTTCATCGAATGGACAATTTTGTAACAAAGAGACAGCCCGACTCCCGTTCCTTTATCTTTTGTCGAATAAAAAGGGGTACCGAGATATTTCAGTTGTGTTTCTGACATGCCTTGACCATTATCTTCAATCTCTACTATTACATATTTTCCATTTTGATAAGCACTAACCATTATTTCGCCTTTTTCTCCAATCGCTTCTATGCTGTTTTTAAGAAGGTTTACAAAAACTTGCTTGATTTCTGAACTGTCCCCTTTGATTAACAGTCTATCTTCTAATGAAGAAACGATGGAAATGGTTTGAAGATTCGTAAATGACCTCATCAGTTCGATAATATTTTCTAAGTCCGCCTTTAAGTTGAGAATTTTCAAGTCGGTCGTAGCTGGCTTAGCTAAGGACAGGTACTCAGATAAGATGACCTGTGAGTGATCTAATTCTTCCATTGAAATATGTATGTATCTTCTTTGAGACTCAGTTAAATTTTCATCATCACTCATAAGCTGTAGAAAGCCTCGAACAGCGGTCATCGGATTTCTTACCTCATGCGCTACTGATGCGGCAAGCTGACCAACCACATCGAACTTTTCTGCCCGTTGCACTTTAAGCTCTAATTCCATCTGCTTGTTCATATTTTCAAAAATAAACATTGCTGACAATAAAGTTAGCCAAGTGATGAAAGAAAAGGTAAAAACGATTCCTATTTCCTGAGAGTGATTCGTATAAACCAGCAAAATTCCTCTCGTAATAGTTATAAGTCCATAAAGAGTACTAATTAAAAAGATCTTTTTAAAATCACTATATGTACGAAATTTCTTTGCTACAAGAATAAGTAATCCACTTATAATTCCAAAATTTATCACTGTTATTAATGGGGGATCATCATTAAAAATGATTTTATAAACAACGGTAATACCGATAATCAATAATCCACATGGATTGCTTCCATATAGAAAAGCAATAATGATAGGAACCATTTTTAAATCAAAATAAAATGTATCATAATAATTAATTGAAAATGTTAGGGTTAGCAAAAGAGAGATGGTTAGAACCAATACAAGCATTGGTTTAAACCGTTGTCTAGACCCTTTTTTCTGAAATAACAAATGGTACGTCCAAATAGGAAAAAGCACCATTAACACTTGATTTAAAATGAGTTCTATTCCATGAAGCATGGAGCCCGTCCCCCTGTAAAATACTTGCCATACAATAATATTTTTTCTCTATCATTTATTCGCTAAAAATCTTCTAATTCCTTTATCCGACAAAAAAAGCCAATAAATTTGTTTAAATAAAAAAGAGCAATCACTAAGATTGCTCCTCCAACGGTTTCTATGTTATTTGCTAGCTCACTTCGCTATAAGCCTCCGCCTCCTCTTTCGCCTCATCCTTTAACTTCTTTTTGTAAACAATTTTGGAAAGAGATAAACTCACTTCATAAAGCACAAGCAACGGAATGATGACCAGAAAATCTGAAACAAAATCCGGTGGTGTGATAAGAATGGATACCACGATAAGCACAAAATACGAGATCTTTCTCGCTTTTACTAGTCTCATTGGATTAAGAATTCCTAATCTTGTTAAAAACAAGACGACCAGTGGCATTTCAAACAGAAAGCCAAAGGGCAATGTAAGATTGATTAAGAAGCTAAAGTATTTTTCGGCTGTAAACATGGTCTGAAATTGTCCCTCAGAAAGCCCCATCAAAAACCCTAATACGATTGGAAACAAAACAAAGTACCCGAAACTGATTCCTAAAATAAATAATAGAAAAAAGCCAGGGATAAACCGGAGTGTTACCTCCCTTTCCTTCTTATGTAATGCGGGTGTGACAAACCTCCACACTTGATAAGCCGCTACAGGAATGGTAAATGCAAAAGCACATACACCTGATAACATCATATACACCCACAAAATATCGCTCGGCCCAAGTACGGCAAGCTTTTCATCTAGGTCCCTTATTAACCAATTATATAAGTCATTCACAAAAATAAAAGCTCCCGTAAGGAAAATCATGAAGGCACCTAATGTGATGATGATTCGTTTCCGAAGCTCTTCTAAATGCTCTACTAAATGGACATCCCTGTTTTGCATCTGTTTGCCCCCTCTTATTCGTTCCATAAAATAAGATGTAAGTAGGAATAACCACTTACATCTTACAAATTCCTTTTAATTTATTTTTTCCTCTTTTTTCACAGGTGCATCATCTGATACTAACTCTCGCGTGGATTTTTTAAACTCTTTTAACGTGGAACCCACTGCTCGGCCAAGTTCAGGCAGCTTTGAGGGACCAAAAATAATTAATGCAATCACAAGCAAAAGGATTAAGCCAGGTACTCCTATATTTTGAAACAATCGAAAAACCTCCTCATTCACTAGTATTTGTTATTAATAGTTTTGATTATAGGGGAGGGAAAAACCAAAACCAATGAAGCTACTGTAAAAAAGTGTTATGAAATTATTAATAGTGAAAATAGAATTCACCTCTCCCCAACAGCACTTTAGGAAATAGGTAAGCCAATGACTAACGGTACAGCGATTCCAGGAGCTTTTGATGGAATGGCCGCTTTCGAAGGACCGAACAACTACTGTTCTAGTTCGTAACCACGAATTAGGGACAAGCGCCACCAACCCAGTTATTGGAACAAACCCTTATAGCCCTGCAGCTGTAGGTGGTACAACGACACTAATCATTAATAATGCTAGAAACGTAGTAAAGGAATATGTAAGTTCTTCAGGTACGATCAGAAATTGTACAGGTGGAGCCACTCTTTGGGGAACTTGGTTAACTTGTGAAGAAACACGTTCCTCCACACATGGCTATGTATTCGAAGTTGATCCATTAGATCCAGAAAATGAACTGTCAAGAACACCAATCAAGGACATGGGCCGTTTCTCTCATGAAGCTTGTGCCATCGATCCAGCGACAGGGTATGTGTACTTGACTGAAGATGCGAGCCCAAGCTATTTATACCGCTTCATTCCAAATGACACGAGTAAAAAACCAGGTGCCTTGCAAAAAGGCGGTAAATTATACGCTGCTGCTATTGAAGAAATTGCTTCTCCAAAAGCAAGTACCTTTAAAACAGGACAAACGATTGGAATTGTGTGGAAGGAATTGAATCCGGATTTATGTCGTGAGGATGCAAAAGCACAAGGTTGTATCGAATTTAAAAAGCTAGAAGGAGCCTTTTTCCAAGCCGGTGTGTTCTGGTTTGATGACAGCTCGGCTGGGGAGAAAACTCTTGGACGTATTTACCGCTACATACCAGCTACCAATTCCTTGGAGCTATTCTATGAAGCAACCGATCGAGAACTAATGGAGTCACCGGATAATATTTGCATGACACCTTGGGGAGATTTATGGTTTGCAGAGGATGGATCCGGAAACGACCGTATCATGGGGATTACACCAGAAGGAAACATCTATCCTTTTGCGAATAACCGTTTAAGTGGCTCAGAATTAGCTGGTCCGATATTCTCACCTGATGGCAAAACACTCTTTGTTAATATTCAAACACCAGGTAAGACGTTTGCGATTTGGGGACCATTCGCTCGCAGCAACTCCGCACGAGCGAGAGAAATGTCTTATTCTTCTCCTGGCAAGCTGTTTGCACCAAATGTGTCAGATAAACTAAAGTCATTCGCTGAAAATCAAGGGATCTCTGTTCTTGAAGCAGCTGCTTTTGAGCGTCATGGAGTGAAAATTTAAGAAAAATAGGAAAAGGCACCTACTGTGAAGTGACACAGTAGAGTAGATGCCTTTTTCCTAAAAACTCTAATCATCATTCTTACCTTTTTTCTTTTCTTTCTCTCGTTCTTTTTGTTCCTTTTCTCTTTCCTTTTCTTTTTCTCTTTCCTCTTTTTCTCTCTCCTTCTCGTCGTCTTCGTTTTCATCCTCCTCGTCTTCATGTTCTTCGTTTTCTTCCTCTTCTTCCTCTTTTTCTTCTTCGTCTTCTTCCTCTTCTTTTCTCGCATCAAGATACTTTCTTTCTATAGAAGAAAGGTCAAATTCTTTTTCGGTGAACACTGAGGAGGACCGACTAAATATTTCTTTAAATAAAATGGTAACGGTGGAACTGCTTGATGTGGTTAGAAAATGATTTTCATCAGTTTGATCGTACCCCATCCAAACCGCTCCTACCATTTCAGGAGAATACCCGACAAACCAGTGATCCTTTGTTCCAGCCTCGTTAGCAAATGGAAGTTCGGTCGTTCCAGTTTTTCCAGCGATATCCCACCCACTTACCTTTACATTTTTTCCTGTCCCTTCTTCAACGACCCCTTTTAACATATACGTCATTTTCTCAGAAACCTCAGGGTCCGTCACCTTGATCGCATGATTTTTCCATTGTGCGATCACTTTTCCTTCTGCATCTTCAATACGGGTAATTGAATGGGCATTTATTCGTACCCCTTTGTTAGCGAATGTAGAATAGGCCTGTGCCATGGTTAAAGGGGAGACCCCTTTGTGTAAGCCGCCCAGAGTCATACCGGCTGTTTGGTCTTCTTCCGTCAATGGTATACCAAAGCGTTCTACGGCATTTACCCCATATTTCACCCCCATTTTCTGCAAAAGCCAGACGGGTGGCACATTATAAGAGTGAACCAAGGCATCATACATCGTTACCTCTCCACGGAATCGTTTGTCATAATTCAATGGCTGATATCCATTAATATCGATCGGACGATCTTGAAGCTTATCAAATATGTCATATCCTTGTTCAAGGGCAGGGGTATATGCAGCTAATGGTTTCATCGTAGAGCCTGGCTGACGCTCCAATTGAGTCGCACGGTTAAACCCTCTGAATACATGTTCTCCTCGGCCTCCCACAAGGGCCGTAATTCCTCCAGTCGCTGGGTCAATAAAAGCTGCCCCACTTTGAAGCAACTGATCAGACGTACTTTCAGGAAATAAGCTATTATCGTTATACACTTCCTCGGCCGCGTTCTGAATGACTGGATTTAGTTCTGTATAAATTCTCAAACCACCTGACAAAATTTCGTTCTCGGTTAGTTCATATTGTTCAATCGCTTCTGCAATGATATGGTCGACATAATAAGGATATTTCCCTTTATATCCATCGATCTTTTTCCCTTCTAGAACGATGGGCTGTTCTTTTGCTTGTTTTCGTTCCGCTCCCGTGATATAGCCTTCTTTTTCCATTAGTGATAAAACAAGATCTCTTCGTTCCACCGAACCTTCCATATCTTTAAAAGGAGACAAGATGGACGGTGCTTTAATTAATCCTGCAATCATGGCCGATTCCCCAAGAGTCAATGCGCTAACATCCTTTCCAAAGTACGTCTGGGCAGCACGTTGGATTCCCCATGCCCCTTCACCAAAGTAAATTTGGTTTAAGTACCCTTCCATGATTTCATCTTTCGAATACTTTTGTTCTATTCTTTTAGTAATAATAAGTTCCTTAAACTTTCTCGTATATGTCCGTTCGTGTGTTAAAAAAGCATTCTTAGCCAGCTGCTGCGTTAGTGTACTACCACCAGCAACAACTTCTCCGCTCAAGGTGTTTTTTATCAATGCCTTCGCAATGGCAAAATAGTTAATTCCGTCATGCTTATAAAACCTCTGGTCCTCTGTTGCAATTACCGCATGTACAACGTCTTCCGGAATTTTCTCTATACTTACCCCTTCAATATTAGAAGAGGCAATTTTACTTGCGACCTCTCCCCTTTGATCAAAAATGATAGTTGGTTGTGGTGCAGGTTCTTCTAACTTGCTCACGTCTGTTGTCCAGATTAAGATATTAAAAATCATAAAGAAAACGAGAGCCACACCAATAGCCGCTGCTAGAATCTTCATTTTTGTGCTCTTTGAAGTAAAGGCATTCCAAGAAAACTTTGATGCCCTTCTTTGTTGTCGTCTTTCCATTCTTCCCACGTCATTTTCCCCCACTATTTAAACATAAAAAGTCTCCACTTGTTTTACTACCCGTTTTTATTAGAAGTAATGCACTGAATCATTATAAATAATAAAACTTCACGTTCAAACGTTTTTTCAATAAATAGGGCGTTCATCCTAGTGGATAAACGCCCTACTTTAATGGTCTACCTTTATTAACTATTGTCTGACTTCTTTGTTTCATTCTCTTCAACTGCATTTTCTAACCCATAACCCGTTGAACTAATCTCTAGCTTTTCTTCATTTTCTGCTTTCATTTGATGAATACTTTTGTACTCACTGTTTTCTTTTTCCATATGGACCCTCCCGAAACTTAATATGTTTATATGGTGCGCCATGAGAAAAACTTTATGACATAATAGGAGAGAAATCAGAAGAATTGCGTCATAAGAAAAGGTTTATGACGTGAGAGACCAAAAAACAGAAGCCTACGCGTCATAAGAAACCGTTTATAACTCGAAAGCCAACATTTGCAATTTCTTAATCTAATAAAAAGAGCATGAACTATAGTCCGATGCTCTCTTCAACCCTATTTTAAAAATTAAACCGCCTTCTTGACCCAATAATAACAAGAATCGCTGGAATGGTACAAATAATCATTCCTAAAAAGGCAAGATTCGGAGAAATCTCATACAAGAATCCACCTAACAGTGTTAATACAGCCGTGCTCAAGCTTAAAGCAATCGCGGAATAAATTCCTTGAGCATTTGGAATCTGTTCCTTTGGTAGATTCTTAGTGATATAAGTGATAAACGCGTAATGTGCCACTCCAAAGGATAATGCATGTAAACCTTGAGAGAGTATAAATACCCAGATATTGGGGAACAAAAACAAAAGGATCCATCTTAAAGTCGAACCTACTGCCGCTAGCAATAATAAGGAGGAAGTATTCCATTTTTGAAACAAGGAATCGGCTTTCATAAAGTAGAAGATTTCAAAAATGACCGCTATGTTAATAATCAAACCGATATAATATTGATTCACTTGTAAGTCTTGTAAATAAATATATCCATAGTTGTAATAAGAAGCATGTGCTCCTTGTAACAACACAACAATGAGTAATACAATCGGAAAGCTTTTTACTTCTAATAATTTCTGGACAGATAATGCCCCTTTTCGATTTTGTTTCGATGGTGCCTCTAATAAAATGGTAGGCGTTGGTAAAAAACACATAAATAGCATGAAACCAAGACCGACAAACATACTCCATAATATAGCTTGCTCTCCCCACTGCCCTGTTAACATACTAATGATAAAAACGGAAACCACAAACCCAATCGATCCGTATTTTCGACTTTTCCCATAATGTACTCCATGATGACTCACCAACACTGCCGCAGCACTTTCGACAGCAGGCAGGAGTGTCGGATAAACAGCACTAAATAGGATCGTAACAACGAATAAGGTTGTAAACGAAGAAGATGGAATATAAAGAATAGTCGCAATGAGTGAGATAACCGTCAAACTCAGAATCACCTTATGAGCACTTAAAAATCTTGACGCAAAAGGAAAAGCGAACAGCGTGGAAAGTCCTCTTGCCACTAATCCTATTCCCATAATTAGACTTGCTTCAGTAACACTTAATCCCTTATCTTGTACGAGCCATCCTGTCCAATAGGGTAAAAATGCACCCCATGTAATAAAAAATACAAAGAAATTTCGTGAAAGCCAATGTTGAATATTCATTTTCATACCTCCGTGATTCTTGCATCATATCATGAACACTCATACAATAATATGAGATATCTCATATTTTTTCGGAGGAATTCATGCAATTTTTAGTTGAACCTTTACGCAATTACTATCTTACAAGATACCCAATCGAATCCCTGTTCTCCTTTCCTATCACACCCTATATTCAAGTATGTCAGTTTGAACGTGGGGAATTTATTTTCCAAGAAGGCTCCTATCCTGAGTATTTATACTATCTGGTTGAAGGCAAAGCAAAGCTCTATGTGACCCACGAAAACGGGAAAGTATCACTGATCAATTTTTTGCAAGCCCCTACTTTTATGGGAGAAATTGAACTTTTAAATGAAGAACGTATATCCAAAGCGATCCAAACCGTTACGAAAGTTACTTGTCTTGCCATTCCCATTCAGGCTTGTAAAGAGAAGTTGCTCACGGACGCTACTTTTTTAAGGCATTTATGCATTTTTCTCAGTCAAAAAGCAACAACCATATCAGCGAAGTACACCGAAAATCAAGTATATCCGTTAATTAACCGGCTGGCTGCTTTTATACTTGTTTCAGCTGATCATGATTTTTACAAAGAAAAACACACCGAAGTCTGTGAATACTTAGGTGTGTCATACCGTCATTTATTGCATGTATTTGCAAAGCTAGGCGAAGAAGGAACGATAAAGAAACATTCTCGCGGGTTTCTAATTGTCGATCGATCTCGGCTGCAACAATTAGCTAAATAATTCGATCAGATCTACTTAATTACTTTTTCATACACACCACTACATATTACCTATAAATTAGGAAAATATATTGGTAAAGACTGTAGTAGGTGGTAGAATCATGAACCCAAATTTTGACATTGTAAAAGGAATATGGTATCCGATCACATTAAGTATTGTACTTATCCTCATTTTTCTTTTCATGCCAAAAAAATTAAATAAAACTGAAATATATACCACATTTGGCGTGATAGGCTATGTGGTTTGGATGGTTAATATAACAATAGCGGCACCGTTTGATATTTTTGACATCGGTACGAAACGAGATGGATTACCCGAGCTGTTATTATATGGGTTAATTCCTTCTCTTATTGCCATCATTTTTCTAAATCTTTTCGAAGCTACCAAACGTAAAAAAGCGTTAATCATCTTTTTTATCATTCTGTCAACTGTCCTGGAGTGGATCGCTCACAAAACGGGAATTATGACATCTGATATATGGAAGTTTTACTATTCTATTCCTGTATTTGTATTCGTTTTCTTCGTAGGATTACCTTGGCATTTAAAGTTTATTAGAACAAATCATCTGAAGTAAGAGATCTATGAAATCAAAAAAGAGGATCTTTGCCCTCAATGAGCAAAGTCCTCTTTTCTTAACCCTGGGCCCTATTCTTTCTCCATTACCGCAAAATAATTTCCTTCATCATCTGCAAAGTTAAAGACTTTTCCAAAAGGCATATTGACTAATTCTCCAACTGTAACGTTTTTATTCGATAAATCGTTATAAAAATCTTCAAGATTTTCGGTAAAAAACATTAAAGAAGGTGTACCCAAATTCAATTCAGGCGACATTTTCGCTACAAATTCCTTGTTATGTAAAATGATACTTGTCTCTGCGTCCTTTGGAGCCACCTCAATCCATCTAAAACCTTGACCGTTATCTTCTTCAGAAACGACCTGAAACCCTACTTTTTCTGTCCAAAAAGCTTTTGCCTCATCTTGGTTAGTAACATACAACATGATTTGACCAACTTTGTTAATCATTCATTTCTACCCCTTTTAGATGGAATTAGGACTTTCACTACCTATATAATTATAACGCTTCCACTAAAAAAATTAATACTTTTGTCGAGAAAAAAAGATTTTCATACGGTCATTTATAGGACCACACATTAATACGATTATTATCCGGATCATAAAAATGAAAACCACCCCAACCATTTATTGGGTCACCAGCCATATCAGAAGGTTCCAATCCATTTTTTATCAGCCTATGATATTCATCGAAAACAAACTCAGGCCGAATGTCGTAATAGGTTCTTGCTCGATTATCATTGGGTTTTGTAACAGTGTCCTGACTTTTCAAAAGCCAAATATGATCCCAAAAACATTCGTTTAATACGTTTCTATCATAGGCATCCTCTGTCTTGAGGTGAGCAAAACCTCTCCCCTCATCTATTTCCTCAATCACAAACCCAAGATGCTCTTTATACCAGGAGGCTGAAAATTTGGGATCCTTCACATGAATAATGACATTCACCGTACCAAAACCAAGCACTCCTGATGGAGGATACTCCCTTTCGTCCTCTCCTTTGTTTTCCTCTACTAACGTTAATCTTGTGTTGTCAAATGCTACAATATCACAATATCTTTGTCCGCTCGGAAGCTGCTTTATAGCCGAAGCCTCTATCTTTCTATCGTTTAAATAAGAAAGGGTTTGCTCCAGATGATATGTGGCAAATCCGAGCCTCACGTTTCCTTCTGTTTCTGGAGACTGTAAGTGATCATGATCCCGCTCAAACGACTTGATTGTTACCATTCCAGCTCTAGGCATCTTCATAAACCCTTTTCTTCCAACCAAACTAGTGATTTGATCCACACACTCCCAGCCAAATACGTCCTGATACCATTGAATAGCATCCTCAAATTGATCAGGATGCACCATAATAAACCCTCCATCCCATCGATACATCTAACCACTCCCTTTATTTGGTTTACATATTTAGGATAAAGGTTCAACCTAGTTGAATGTCAATCATTCTTTTACTTTTTATCGAAAATTTTAGGTATCAAGTGACTTTTTTACAAAAAATAAACATTTTATTAAAATTGCTATCAAATATTCCCTTTTCTTTTAAAAATATGTAATAATAACATTTATACGACCTAGAGAAATTATAGCCATAGGAGTCATTGATATGCCGCCGATTATTTTTGAAAATGATGAAGTATACTTATATATTAAAATTGAACTTATTCGTGGCGAATTGATTTACACTGGGATGCAAGAAGGGTTTGGCAGCCAAAATACCATCCGTATCAGTCAAAGACTAGACAGTTATCTCACCATCTATCAACGTTTATTTTCCAAAAATCGCCGTACCTTTCTCTACAAATAACTGAATAATTGAAACATTGAACCCAAAAATGACTGGCCATAAGTGGCCAGTCATTTTATATGAACATTCATTTAGACCTTAAACTTTCCAATTAAAACTTTTAAATCGTCTGCCAGATTAGATAATGCCGATGCAGATGTGGCGATTTCCTCCATAGATGCAAGTTGTTCCTCTGCTGAAGCTGCTACGTTCTGCGAATGCATGGATGTTTGTTCAGAAATATTGATAATTCCCGATACAGTAGCGGAAACTTCTTGAGTGCTTGCTGATATTTCTTCTGACGTTGCTGCCATATTATTAATTTGCTCTGTTAAATTACTCATAAATTCAAGGATTTCTTTAAAAGTCTCCTTAGTTTGGTTAACAATCGCTAACCCTTCTTTTACGTCGACAGAAACTTGTTCAATAGATTGGGAAGATTGGGTCATGTCCTCTTGGATAGTTTTGATTAATGTCGAAATCTGTGAAGAAGATTGCTGTGATTGTTCAGCAAGCTTTCGAACTTCATCCGCAACAACCGCGAATCCTTTTCCATGCTCCCCTGCCCTTGCCGCTTCAATAGCAGCGTTTAAAGCTAATAAGTTTGTTTGATTTGCAATTGCTGTAATGACATTTGTGATTTTCTCAATTTCCTGTGAACGATGTTCAAGCGTTTTTATTACTTCACCACTTGCGAAAACCGATTGATTAATTTCATTGATTTGATTCACCGTTTTATCAACAAACAATCCGCCCTCTTTAGCCTTTTCAGTGGCTTGTCCACTTACTTCTGAAACGATCGATGCATTATCTGCAATAGTCTGTATGCCCTTCGTGACTTCTTCTAATGCTATTGCACTCTCCTGTACACTTGATGTGGATTGTTCTGCACCATCTGCTACCTGTTGAATGGAGTCTGTAATCGTCTCTGTTGCTTTACTTGTCTGTTCTGAGCTTGCTGTTAATTCTTCCGATGAAGAAGCAAGAAGTTCAGAAGTGGAAATAACCTCATTCATCATGTCTTTAAGACTCTCTGACATTTTGTTATAGCTATCAGATAAAGTACCTAACTCATCACCTGAGTGATCTTCAACTTCCGCAGTGAAATTACCATTTCCAGCCATATCAAGTGCCTTTGTAAGATTCGAAAGTCTCTTTTTCATTTTCCATGTGAACCAATACACAGCCCCAGAGGCTAGACCGATCATTATCACCAATACAACAACGAATTTGAGTATGAAAGAAGATAAAATATTGTTAATTATCTCTTCTGAAGCACCTACATACATAATTCCGATTACTTCTCCAGAAGCATTTTCTAACGGCATATAAGCGGTTTGGTACATATTCCCTGCTACATTTGCTTCCCCATAAAAAGACTCTCCCTTTGTAATGACAGTATCAACTACTTCCGCTGAAGCCTGTGTACCAATTGCACGCTCTCCATCTATCAATACATTGGTTGTCACACGTGTATCTTCAAGAAAAATCGTAACGGTGTCTCCCGTCTCTTCTCCAATTGTATCTACGATTTCATTATTATCATTGATCTGGGTTGTTCCCTTATAAAGCGTATTATCTTTGACTTCCCATTCTCCAGGGTATTTGTTGTCAATATATCTATAAGCGAGTCCTAAATCCCCTTTTGCTTTCTCAGTAGCAAACTCTTTAATCCCCCTCGTAATCTCTCCGTTCACTACAAATCCAATAACTAAGGATAAAATAGTGATCATTGATATAACAATTAAATTGATCTTTGTTCCTAGCTTGAGATTTATTCTTATGATGTTTTTCCCCATTGTTACTCTCTCCTGTCGTCTAATACATATATAACATCTACTATCAGTACTATCGGAATATACGAAACAATGTTTACTATTTTGTTCAAATTTTAGACATCATTACATAATAAAAAGGAGGTTAAATTTCATTAACGCTCCTTAAGATGATCTTCTAATTTTGTTATCTGTATCAAATATGGATTTTCTTTCTACATTGCACCCATGATTATTTGCTAAATACATGAATTTACTCTTTTATCTTCAACCCTAATAACCTCGCAAACCCAATTGCTTGATTCGAAGATACCTCGCAGCCCACCAAACTTTCGGTCGACACATTGATCTGTTCAAACGTACAAGTACTAATATCAACCCCTTTAAGGATGGTATTGGTAAAATCTACATCATTCAGATCGCATCGGTTAAGAGCTACCTTAGTAAATTTAGAGTTGAAAAAGTTAGCACTTTTTAACGTTGATTGCTCGTAATTCACTTGTTTTAGACGAGTATCAGCAAAGTTACTTAAGTTCAAATCACAGTTTTCAAAAAGAACATTCCCTAAGATCGCATCAGACAAATCTAACCCTAACAATTTGCAATCTTTAAACTCCACTCGATGCAGATTTCCTCCACAAAAACGTACATTTGATAAATTACAATTCTCGAATAACACATCGGTTACATCTATATTGACAAAGGAACTGCTTATAAATGTGACGTTTCTAAAAATAACTTTTGATAGAATTAGCCTTTCGATTTCCTCATTCTCTACTTGGGAATTTACCACCGAACAGTTGACTAACTCTGCTTCTTCTTCATAAAAAACATCATGAAAATTAGCATGTGGCAAGTCGGTTGAGACTTTTGGACCATCTATTTTTATTTTTGACATACTACACCTCTAAATCTTTCAATTACCATTCATTCCCTAACCATACTAAAAAATCAAATCTTATTTAAGTCTTTATTTTTTAATTACCTGTAATTTTAGTGGAGGATTACCGTTTAAATAGCAAGGTTAGTGCAAATTTTGCACTTCAAACAACTAGACAAAATAATTATCAACCCCAAGGTACGTTCACATTGATTTTTTCCCCTAAGGTTTTACTATGTTCTCTTCGTTTCTTTCGATTGTCCGCCCTCATTGGTGCACTTTCATTCATCATGATTTCTTCTTCACTTACAGGTTTTACATAAGGCACAGTCAGTGCTTTCCCCTCTTTAGATAGGGCCACAAACGTTAGAAAGGAGGTTGCCGCTAATTGCCTTTCCCCCGTCATCAGATTCTCTGAAATCACTTTAACGAACACTTCCATAGAAGATTTCCCGACCCAAGTGACATAAGATTCCAAGCAAACTGAATGATCCTTTTGGATGGGAAATAGAAAATCAACCGAATCCGTTGATGCCGTTACAATCTCACATCGTGCATGTCTTGAGGCAGAAATCGATGCGACATCGTCGATCATGCTCATCAATTTCCCACCAAATAATGTCCCATGGTTATTGGTATCTAGTGGAAACACCCTGCTTGTCTTAATCACTCTGGACTGTGAACATGTTTTTGTTATTCTATCTGTCATCGTTCTTCCTCGCTTCTTCTTTTTGATTATTATACTCTAATTTTTGGCACGTACTATGCACTTGTTTTATTTAAAAACAATTTTCATGATCTTTACACCACATTAAAACTACCTTCATCTTTCTCAAATATAATTTTAAAAATAGAACATCAAGGAGGAGTAACCATGCGTAGTGTGAAGAATTCGGTGATAGGTAATGTGGAAGGAATTTTACGAGATTACGAGGATGGGTACAAATGGGAAGCTTTAGTAAATGAATTATCCTACAGCGATCTAAAACATCTCGTATCTTTAGCGAAAGAAGCCGAGCATTGCCAAAAAGTACTTTCTGATATTGCAACGATTGTAAGATCATCCACTGAAAAAGAAACGGTAGAAAAAATAATGATTAAGTTATCGCAATCGTAAAAAAAGCTACCAATGTTTGGTAGCCAATTTTTATAAAGAATTATAGTAACCGCATACAAAGGAATTCATTACAAATTAACTGTAACGTGACTTACGAAGTTTAGCATCAAGGACCAGATTACCGAAAGGAATAAACGCAACAGCAAATGCCGATGTGATCCATACAAAAGACCACCTAATTTTAAAAGTGACATACGCAATCATAAACACATACATGACAAATAGCATACCGTGAATCGAACCAACCAATGTGACTACTTCCGGAAACCCTGCGAAGTATTTAAGGGGCATAGCAATAAATATCAAGACGAGCAGAGATACACCCTCTAAGAGGCCCATGAACCGAAATTTTGCGATTGGCGAGTTAAGCATTCTTTTTTCCCTCCTGGCTTCTAATCCATATTGCTTCTCAAATGACTATGATAGCCATTTTTACCATTAATAGATATATAATAACATGTTTGTACAATTATCACTGTAAAAAAGTAATTAAAAAACCAAAGCCCTGAATCCAAGCTTTGGTTCACTCTTCCCCTATTTCTAGAACCTTTTCACATAACAATCATACTCATTTGATAACTGCATCCCCATCTTTTCGTATAAGGTCTTAGCCTGAACATTATCTGCTGCCGTCTCTAATTGAACAAAATGGGCATTTCTCTCTTCACAAAACTGAAAAACTTCCTGTATTAATGCTCTACCGATGCCTTTCATTCTATAGTTTGTATCTACATACAAATCGTTAAGGATGTATCCTTTTTTCATACCAACAGACGAAAAGGTTGGATAAAGCTGCGTGAATCCAACAGCCGTTTCTCCCTCCATTGCTAGAAAAATGACTGACTCTTGATTTGCTATTCTTTCTTGAATAAATTGTCTTGCACCTTCAAGATTGCTAGTTTGTTCGTAAAACATCCGGTATGCATTGAATAATGGGGTTATTAGCTCTAGTAAAGTTATATCGGCCTTCATAATATCCATCTTCCTCTTCCCTTCTTTCAATAAATCTATTTCTATCTTACAATCAATCTGACATAATAAAAGGAACAGTTTTTATCAAATACATATGTCAGATGGGAGTTCTTAATGAAAGAGTTAGTCTTACAACTAAACGATAAGAGTCCTAAATATAAACAAATTTATGAAAATATTCGCTCCCTTATTGAAGATGGAGTGATCCCCAATGATACAAAGCTTCCGTCCATTCGTCAGTTAGCTATGATTTTACATGTGAGCAGAAACACCACTCTTATTGCGTATGAACAATTAATGGCAGAGGGTTATATACGAAGTGAAGAGAAAAAAGGGTACTTTGTCGAAGCGTTCGAGCCTATTGATTTACAGCACTCCATTTCCATAGAGAATAACCTTCGCGCTAGCGAGGCATCAATAAAAGTGAATTTTCGTGCTGGAACCGTTGATCAACAGGCTTTCCCGTTAAAAGCTTGGCGAAGATGTAGTAACGATGTGTTAAAGGAAGACATGATTTATACTTACGGAGAAATGCAGGGTGATCCCCTCCTGAGAAGTCAAATTTCTAGCTACTTACTTCAATCAAGAGGAATTCAAACCACACCGGAACAAATCATCATCGGCAGCAGCACGCAACAACTACTGATGCACTTGTCCCTTTTTCTAAAAAAAGATTTTTCTAGCATTGCCGTAGAAAATCCTGGCTATGACGGAGCTCGGGTAGTCTTTCAACTACATGGGTATCACTTAGATCCCATAGAAGTAGGTGCAAAAGGACTTTCACTTGAACAGCTTGAAATGACGGACTCCAAGCTTGTATACATCACTCCGTCCCATCAGTTTCCTACCGGTGTCACCATGCCTGTTCCTGAACGGCAGCAATTACTAAAATGGGCGGAAACACAGGATGGATTTATTATAGAAGATGACTACGATAGCGAATTTCGTTACAAACAGCGGCCGATACCGGCCTTATTATCGTTACAGGCTGGTGCGCGTGTGATTTACCTTGGTACTTTTTCAAAAGCATTTATCCCTTCGATCCGTTTAAGCTACATGGTATTGCCCTCCATTCTAATCAAACCATATGTAGAACAGTTCTCCGGTCTGGAGCAAGGTACCTCGAGCATTCATCAGCGAACGATGGCACGCTTCATGGAACATGGATATTGGGATTCACATATTCGGAAAATGCGCACCACTTACAAACGGAAGATGCACAATCTAGTCACCTGCCTGCAGGAAGCATTCGGAGAGGCGATCGAAATCATCGGTTCCCAATCAGGATTATATATACTAATCAGGATTCGAGGAGCAACAAAAGAGGACAAACTGATTCAACAAGCACTTTCACACGGTGTGAAAGTGTACCCAACATCCATTTACTATGTAACAAACGAACAGGGAACCATACTTAAGCTTGGTTTTAGTAATCTATCAATCGAACAAATCCAATTAGGTGTACAATTGCTGAAACAAGCTTGGAGGTTTTAGGAATTTCTCCAAATATTTCCTCATTTAATAATAGTAGACCTTTTTAGAAATGAGGAAATTGCGATGTACAACCTCTATTGTCGAATGTATCAGTTCGCCTATAAAACCGCTGCTCCCTTTTTTGATTGGAGAAAGCCTGAGCTATTAGAAGGAGAAAACAGCCTGATCAAGCTTCCCCCTCTCTTGAAACTGAAAGGAATTGGGAGCGTTTTAATTGTGACCGATAAAGGGATTACATCCATTGGTTTGCTTGATCGTTTACTGGCTGGGTTAGAAGGAAAAGAAATTGACTATGTTATTTATGACGAAACCGTACCAAATCCAACGATCAATAATATTGAAGAAGCTTTACAATTATATAAAGACTATCAATGCCATGGAATTATCGGTTTTGGAGGCGGCTCACCCATTGACTGCGCAAAAGGAGTCGCTGCACGAATTGCGCGTCCTAGTAAAACGATACCTGAAATGAAAGGACAGCTAAAGGTAAGAAAGCCAACTCCTCCACTCATTGCGGTACCAACAACTGCTGGAACAGGGAGTGAAGCGACAGTAGCTGCGGTCATTTCGAACAGTGAAACACTCGAAAAGTATGCGATTAATGACCATGTATTGATCCCGGATCTAGCCGTTCTGGATCCGATGCTTACCATGAAGCTTCCTCCTCCTATCACCTCGACGACGGGAATGGATGCCCTCACCCATGCCGTGGAAGCATACATTGGCAGAAGCAATACAGAAGAAACCCTTCAATGCAGCAAAGAAGCGGTTCAATTAATCTTTGAAAATCTTTATGAGGCATTTTCGAATGGATCAAATATCGAGGCTCGAAAAAACATGCAAAAGGCGTCGTATTTGGCTGGGATTGCATTCACTCGTGCGTATGTTGGCTATGTTCACGCAATCGCCCATACATTAGGTGGATTTTACTCGGTTCCCCATGGCCTAGCGAATGCCATTATTCTCCCTTATGTGCTAGAGTATTATGGAGAGAGCGTCCATCAACCGTTAGCAGAGCTAGCCGATTTGATTGGCATTACCTCAGCAGACGAAACGGACTCTCTTAAAGCCCAAAAATTTATTGAAGAAATTAAAAAACTGAATCGGGACATGAATATCCCAAATACATTCGATTGTCTACAAAATCGGGACCTTCCGATTATGGTTGACCGTGCGTTTCGTGAAGCCAATCCTCTATATCCGGTTCCAAAAATATTAGACAAACACGATTTATTTAGTTTATATGAAATGATAAAGGAATAATTAGGAGTTGCACATATGGAGAACTACGATTCACTCATTTTAAAACAAAAAGCGTTTTTCCGTTCAGGAGCAACAAAGGAATTGTCCTATCGAATTCAGGCATTAGAAAAACTTCGGGAGGCCATTCGTAAAAATGAACAATCTCTATTTCACACCCTGAAAGAGGATTTAAATAAAGCAGAATTTGAAGCATATGCTACCGAAATTGGAGTCGTTCTCGAGGAAATTCGTTTCACTCTGAAGCATATTAACGACTGGGTGAAGCCAGAAAAAGTAAAAACCCCTGTTAGCCATATTGGATCGACAAGCTATATATACTCAGATCCATACGGTGTCGTTCTCATTATTGCACCATGGAATTATCCGTTTCAACTGGCGATTGCACCGCTAATTGGAGCAATCGCTGCCGGGAACTGTGCGATTTTAAAACCTTCGGAGTTAACACCCAAAACCTCTGAATTACTAAGAAAGATGATTACTGACCTTTTTCCAGAAGAATATATTACCGTAGTGGAAGGCGGAGTCGAAGCAAGTCAAGCTCTACTTGCAGAGGATGTTGACTACATTTTCTTTACCGGAAGCGTTCCTGTTGGAAAAGTCATTATGGAGGCAGCAGCTAAAAATCTTACACCTGTTACACTCGAATTAGGCGGAAAAAGCCCTTGTATCGTCCATCACGATGCGAATGTGAAGCTTGCTGCCAAACGAATTGCCTGGGGGAAATTTATTAATGCCGGTCAAACCTGTGTGGCACCCGATTACCTGTATGTTCATGAGAGCATAAGAGATGAGTTTTTACAGGATTTTCAGTTGGCAACTCATGAGCTGTATGGCGCAAAAGCAATCGAAAATCCGGAATACACACGTATCGTGAGCAAGCGACATTTTGACCGATTGCTCACCTTTTTGAATAATGGAGACATGTTCATGGGTGGAGGGTCAAATGAGGAAACGCTAACGATTGAACCGACTGTTTTGACAGAGATTACATGGAAAGATCCCATTATGCAGGATGAAATATTTGGTCCGATTCTACCTGTCCTTCCGTATCGCGAGCTTTCAGATGTTATTGATGGGATACATAAACATCCGAATCCTTTAGCGCTTTATCTTTTCTCTGAGAATGAGAGCATACAACAAGAGGTATTACATCAGATTTCTTTCGGAGGTGGCTGTATCAATGATACCGTCTATCATCTCGCCTCTCCTTATCTGCCTTTTGGCGGGGTGGGCTCAAGCGGAATCGGTGCGTATCATGGAAAAGGAAGCTTTGACACGTTTTCTCATCGTAAAAGTGTACTAAAACAAACAACAAAATTTGATTTACCCTTTCGCTATCCAAATGTGAAAGATGGATTGAAAAAATTAAAATGGTTTCTGAAATAAAAAGGAAAAAAGCCTTTACGATAGTTAAACGTAAAGGCTTCCCGAAATCACATGATCAACCCGTTTGGCCGTACTCTTCTTGTTGTCCACTAGAAAAAAGTAGCTCATGAATAGAAACCAATCGGATATCAAACTTATAATTTCTATTGCGTATCTCTACCATTCCGTTCTTGTAATCGTGCATAACTATGTACTCTTGATTTCTATGTACGACCCTCGTTCCTTCCAAAGAACTTCCCCTCCTAGTTGATAAAATGAGATTTCTTGTATCTATACCCTTTATACTAATTGTTAAACATTTTATAACATAAAATCTACTAAATAATTGATTTAATCCCAGATGACTGCAAAACTGTCGTGTTCACATTTTATTCATTAAGCTTTTAACACTTTGTGAACAACATCACAAACCTATGTTTTTCTATATATCAACGGTGTATATTATGAATATAGAAACACAAAAACATTTTTTCGAAAGAAGGAATCATTTATGTTTAATCAATTGAATGAATTTCATAATTATGAGCCCTACGGGCTCAAGGTTTTTTAGATACTAAAAAAGGAGTACCTCCCCAAATGTCGAAATGAGTAAGTGACCAAACCAACTCTAACGACTGGAGGAAGACTCCCTATGCCTATTATAAGACAAGGAAGCCTATTTAGCATTCAAGATTTATTCGATCTAGAACCTACCCAACGATATAATGCCATTTTCTCAACTATTGACATGGACACTGCTGTTTTTGCCGTCTCAAAAAAATCCTGGTTAGGTGCTCCAACAGAGTTGAATTACTCTGCGATGATCTATTCTTTGGTGGCTAGATTTATCGAGCGTATTCCTACAATCAAGGATCTTATTAAAAGACTTAAACATGATTTTATCTTTCGTCTTGAATGCGGATTTTTAGTTTCGGATCAGATTCCTTCTGAAGCTTCATATTCCCGTTTAATTGAGAAGCTATCAGAAACAAACGCCATTGAGAAAACTAAGGAATCCATTCTTCTTCATGCCATTGAAGAAGGTTTTGTTAATGATGAAAACATAGCGATTGATGCCACACATTTTGAAGCAAGGGATCATGCACCTGCCCAAGAAAAAAAACCAAAACCAGAACCGAAAAAGCGTGGCCGTAAAAAGAAAGAAGAAAAAGAACAATTTGATCAACAAAAACTCGAAGAACAGCTGAATATGACTCTTTACGAAAAGCCTATTTCCGCCCAACTTGATGTTTCCCTAGAAGAGCTCCGCTCAGAAATGCCTGTAGAACCCGCATGGGGGATTAAGAAAAACAGCGAAGGAAAAAACGAGTTCTGGTATGGATACAAAGCCCACCTTGCGGTTGGCTCGAAGAGTCAATATATTCTTCAATCCATTATGAGTTCTGGTAACTTGAATGATGGCAAGGCTGCGATACCTCTTTTAAAGGGTATTCAACAACTTCCGCTTTCTATTCAGTATGGCTCCATGGATGCAGGCTATGATTTTGTTCCAATCTATCAACAACTTTTTCGGATGGATGCTCACTCCATTATCGCTTATAACAAACGTGGTGAAGGTGAAATAGTTGGTTATGATCAACATTTCGCTCCTACTTGCGTCAGAGAGCACTCGTACCGCTATGATAGCTATGACAAGACATATAAATCTTTAAAATTTGTTCGGCCAAAAGAGTGTAAAGATTGTCCTTTAGCAAAAGACTCGTTATGTCAAAAAGTCTATAAAGTCAGAATCGAAACAGACCTCAGAAAATACACAGCACCAGCACGAGGTTCAGAAAAATGGAAAACCCTTTTCGCAGAAAGAACAGCTGTTGAACGGGTAAATGCGTATTTGAAAGAATTTTTCCAATTAGGTAATGTCCGTCATCGAAAGGGAAAAAAAGCAAAACTTCATTTTGATTTTGTCACACTTGTTTACAATGCTTCAAAATTAGCTGTAGACCGTATTAGAAAACAAATGGAAATCCAACAAAAACAAGTAGCTTAATTTTAAAAAAGTACAATTTCTCATTAGGGATTTTCTCGACTTTTTTAAAAGAAGGCAATTATGAAATTGATTCAATTATTAAGAGAAAACAAGATTGTAGCTAGTCTATTGACAGTTTTACGTGTATATCTCGGGTTTGCTTGGATGACAGCTGGCTGGGGGAAAATAACTGGTGGTGGCTTTGATGCTGCAGGATTTTTAAAAGGCGCTATCGCTAATCCGGTAGCAGGTCCAGATGGTGTTGTATACGGTTGGTATGTATCTTTCCTTGAAGGCGTCGCATTACCAAATATTGAATTATTCAACTTCTTAGTACCTTGGGGAGAATTCTTAGTTGGTTTAGGTTTAATCCTTGGATGCTTCACTACGGCAGCTGCCTTTTTCGGAGTCCTAATGAACTTCGCATTCGTACTTGCTGGAACTGTATCTCATAACCCAACAGATATTTTAATGGGCGTCATTTTGATTGTAGCTGGTTACAACGCAGGAAGATTTGGTTTAGATTATTATGTACTACCAATCATTCGCAAAGCATTCAACAAAAAGACGAATCCACTTCATCAAGAAGCATAATAAGAAAATCCCTTACACATTCGTAAGGGATTTTCTTATTTCCTCAATGAGCTGAAAACATTCGTTTTAAATTCATAAAACCACTCATGATAGCGGCATCTCTTCCCATTTTGTTCCGTTGATTCCTAATAGGTATCATTCGCTGCATAAATATTTCGTCACACATTCTATGTGACCCATAGCGACGAAGACAGGCGTCATGCTTCATACAAAGTGCGTCTAATTGATTGACGGGACGTCCTGGTCCACTACAACCAGGACCACAATAACGATAACCCGGGTAACAAGGCACCTCATCCCCTCCTTCATTTCATATTACTCACAGTTTATGTATCACCCCCTTCTTTTGTATGGAGAGTTGTCCAACAGAAAAAGGAGCCCTAAAATTTTTTTAGGACTCCTGCTAATTATTAGATCTTAAACTTTCTAACGAGCTCCTGAAGGTTTTCGGCCATTTCTGATAAGGATTTGGCTGACAAAGCGACTTCTTCAAGAGATGCTAGTTGTTCCTCCGTTGACGCGGCCACATTTTCTGAAGAGGATGCGTTTTCCTTAGCAATTTCAGATAGCTCATAAGATGTGTCAGTTACATTTTTAATTTCTGCTGTAATTTGTTCTGCTATTTGTGATACTTCCTCTATTCGAGGTGCCATGACTCTTACTCCATTTAAAATCTCGTCAAACTTCTCAATCGTTTTATTGGATACAAGTATTCCGTCTTGCACACTTTTTGTTGCAAGCTGCATGGCTTCTACGGATCTCTCTGTATCCTCTTGGATCGCTTGAATGAGTTTAGCTATTTGGCTAGCTGAGCTTTGAGATTGGTCAGCAAGTTTACGAACTTCATCAGCCACTACGGCAAACCCTTTTCCTTGCTCCCCAGCTCTTGCCGCTTCGATCGCAGCATTTAAAGCCAAAAGGTTCGTTTGATTAGAAATGTCACTAATCACACCGATAATCTCATTTACTTGCTTTGAACGGTCGTAAAGTGATTTAATAATCACATCTGAACTTTCTACTTGCCTATGAATCTCGTTCATTTGTGCTACCGTATGTTGAACCGACTCTCCGCCTTCTTCAGCGTGTTTTACTGCTTGTTGTGTAAGGGAATTTACTTGAACGAAATTGTTCGTCATGGTTTCCATGCCATGAGTAATTTCATTCATCGTACTTACTGTTTTATCAATTCCAATGGTTTGACTTTCAGCACCACTTGCAACCTGTTGGATCGAGTTTGCCACCTGTTTGGTAGCGATCGTTGTTTCATCAGATGATGCTGTTAATTCTTCAGCGGCAGCCGCTACTTGCTCTGTATTCATATCCACCTGTGTAATGATTTCTTTTAGATTGTCAGTCATATTTTTAAACGATGCAGCCAACTCTGCAATCTCATCCTTGCCTTTAACTTCAATCTCGTGTGTTAGGTCCCCTTCGCTAATGGCTAATGTGCTTCCAACTAGACGACGAATAGGTTGTACAATGGAACGGATGATGAAAAAGGTTACGACCGCACCGATTATTAGCGAGATCATTACGGTGATTAATGTCTTGTTAAAAATTGGAGAGGCACTATCACTAATTTCACTGGTATACATCGTGCCACCGATTTTCCAACCTGTAAGTTCATTTGTTGTAAAACTCATTTTTTTATCTTGAGAATCTAATTGATAGTCAAATTCTCCCTTGTTATCCTTGTACATAAGCTGATAATGATCTTCTTCTGCTAAGGTTCCAGCTTCTACCGTTGGGTGGTAAATCATATTCTTTTCTCTACCTAAAAGAATCACATAGCCTTCATTTCCAATTTTGATTTTACTGGCCGACTGTGTAATATTGCCTATCATTAAGTTAATTCCGATCACGCCACTGCCGTCATCCGTTGTTCTTGCTACAGTAATGACGATTCCACCTGAAGAAGCTTCATACGGATCTGTGATGATGACTTGTCCTTTATTCGCCATCGCTTCTTGATACCACGGACGTTGTCTAGGGTCATAATCTGCCGCAAGTTCTTTTCTTGGATTTTGAATCATCAATCCGTCTGTTGTTCCTAAATAGATACTAACGGTTTCAGGATGAAGATTCGTATATTGTTCTAATTTAACACGTAATTCTGGGCTATCCTCACCCTTAACTAAGTCAGATGTGACCGTTTTGGCAAACGTTTCTGCATCATGTACTTTAAGGCTGACCGTACTTGTAATAAATGAGTCTAGTAACATAATACTCTCTAAGGAAGTAGACATCATTTGTTTTTCAATTTCCTGCTTGGCACTAGAATATGCAAGCGTACCAATAATGATTGATGGTAATAAAAGAATACCTAACGAAAACAATATTAGTTTCGTTCTAATTTTGAGTGAGACAAATTTTTTCAACAAGTTAAACCCTCCAAGATGATCAATTTTAATAATGTCACTATGTATATCGGTTTAACTTCTACAATGATTAGTTTAATTTTTATCAAAATTGTGAACGGGAGGTTATGAAATGACACAACCAAATAAACCACTATATAACTATCCTTTAATGACCAGCATCTTATTCTGGTGTGGGTTAGTCGTATTATCTTGCATGTACGTGACCATCCCTTTAGCCACGGTATTGTCTGATATTTTTCACAAAAACATAACCCAGGTGGCTTGGCTCGCTAGTTCTTATTCGATTTGTTATGCCGTAGGATGTTTACTTTATGGTCCATTTTCTGATCGTTATGGTCGAAAAGTGTTTTTAGTGACCAGTATTAGTCTTTTAACCTTCATCACCTTTGCCATAGGTTTTATAGACAATTTTTACATACTACTCATATTAAGAGGGTTACAAGGACTGATTTCTGCTGCTTTTGCTCCTATCTCTTTGGTGTATGCAGGTGAAATGTTTCCACCCGAAAAAAGGTTAACAGCTGTTGGATTTGTCAGTTCGGGTCTTTTAATGGCTGGAGTGGTGGGGCAAGTGTATAGTGGATTAGTGAATGAACTTTGGGGCTGGCAGGCTATATTTTTCTTGCTGGGAACTCTTTATTTCCTTACTCTTATTCTAATTATTTTCTTTTTGCCAAAGGATGAAATGACCAGACCTCATGTCCATATGCTTGAAGCTTTCAAAAAGATGACCTTATTAGGAAAACAAACACAGCTTCTACTGGCCTTTTGTATTACTTTCTCCCTATTGTTATCATTAGTAGGTATGTATACCATTCTGGGAAGCTATCTGTCCAATCAGTTCGGTTTAACGGAAAATGAAATCTTATTCGTTCGTTCTGCTGGAATCATAGGAATGCTATTATCACTATTTGCCGGGAGACTCGCACAAAAATTAGGAACCACTCTGACCCTAAAAACAGGATTAGCTCTTGCTGCTGCCGGATTATTTGGAATAGGTGTAAGCCCATCCCTCCCGTTCATTATTTTTGCAAGTATCATTTTTGTTTTAGGAATTGCCACAGCCAATCCAATTGTAATCAGCATTGTTAGCCAACTAGCCGGCCATGCTAGAGGCAGTGCGGTTTCATTCAATGCCTTTATATTATTTGTTGGCGCTAGTACTGGACCTCTATTGGCATTGAACTTAATTGAAATGGGAGTTTACGTGTTGTCCTTTAGCGTGTTAGGCTGTATTTTACTGGTTGGCTTTTTTCTTTCCTTCTTTATAAAAATGACCCATTCAGTGCAGGTTACTGCTACGACAAGTAATTAATTTTTGTTATATTAGAGTCAACAACCACTATTAGACAAAAGGAATGAGAACATGTTTTCAAAAAGAATTACCCATCAAGAAGACTTACAAAAAGCTTTTTCCATTAGAGAGAAGGTTTTTGTTGATGAACAAGATGTGCCACTTGAGGAAGAATTTGATCAGTTTGATACATTAGGTGCAGATTGCGAACATATTTTAGTATATTATCAGGAAGAAGCCGTAGGTACAGGACGCGTAAGATTTGTCTACCACTTTGGCAAACTAGAAAGAATATGTATATTAGAAGAGTACCGAAAATATGGACTTGGAAAAATGATCATTTCAACACTGGAAGAAATTGCTCTTGAAAAAGGCATGACACATGCAAAATTGCACGGTCAAACCCAAGCAGAAGGCTTTTATAAAAAGCTGGGCTATCACACCGCCTCAGATGTTTTTATGGACGCAAACATTCCTCATGTTTTAATGAAAAAAGATTTAACGAAATAATTACTTTCAATAAGAAAAAAAGCGTATTGCTACGTTCTAAAGCAATACGCCTTTTTATTGACGTGGGGCAAAAAGGATAATGGCAGCCCCTAATACACAGATTGCAGCTCCTACCCAATCATAGAAATCAGGTGTTTTCTTATCCACTCCCCATCCCCATAGGACAGAAAGCACAACGAACACTCCACCATAGGCAGCGTATACTCTACCAAAGGAAGGAAAAGATTGAAATGCTGCAATCACACCATATAGAGCTAATGCGATTCCACCAGCTATTCCCCAATACACCGGTTTGCCCTCTCGTAGCCAAAGCCAGATTAAGTAGCCACCACCTATTTCAGCTATTCCTGCACATAAAAACAATATGAATGCACTGATAATTGAAACCACTTCCTGTTTTTTCTAATGAATTTTCATTACATAATATTACCACAGTCAGAAATCACTTCAACGGAACATAACCTGTTCGCTCAACAATTTCCTGCCCCTGCTCTGATTGTATCCATTGGAGAAATTCATCAAGATGAGGGTTTTGACTGTTCCCTGTAATAGCGAAGAAATTGGCGACAATTGGATACGTCTCGCTCTGGATATTTTCTTTTGTAGGAAGTACCCCATTTACGGAAATATTCTTTATTTTTCCATTCTGCACCATCTCCTCTGAAAAATGTCTGAACGAGTAACCGATAGCATTTCGACGGTTTTGATAATTACTCGTTTCCCGAATGATGCCTCCCATTCCGGAAACGATATCCTTTGATGGCGGATCCATAATGGGGATATCTCCCATAAAATTGATTAGTGCTGATTGACTGCCACTTCCTTCTGGTCGTTGGAAGGCACGGATTTCTTCGTCCTTTCCTCCTACTTCCTTCCAGTTGGTAATTTCTCCTGAATAGATCCCTTGAATTTGCTCAACCGTTAGCTCCTCCACTGGATTGTTTTTGTGAACAAAAAACACAAAGGCTTCTCTTCCAATCGGGGTTAAAGTTAGTTCCACTCCTTGGAGTCTAGCATTCTTCATTTGTTCCTCAGACGGGTGTGCCATAAAAACCATATCAACCTCACCTTTTACTAAACGCTTAAACGCAAAACTCGTTTGAGTCGAAACCACTTCACTTTCATCTAATGAATATTCTTTTTCCGGGTAAACAGCTTGAACAAATCCTGCATATACCGGATAAAGAGCCGTGGCTCCATCTAGAGTTGGAGGATTTTCTTCAATGTTAAACGTAGAAGCCTCATCTAACGTTACCACCTTTGAGTTTTCAACAAACGGGAGATATTGAGATAAATCCACATCTTGCGTACTTACCACTTCCAGACTTTTTAAATAAGATTGATAAGCTTCAAAGCCACCCACCACACATACAGCCAGAGCCAGAAATCCGATTGAGAGTCGTTTTACTACCTTTTTCTTCAATTGGTCATAAATACCTAAGATTGAAATAATCATTAAACCAAGTGCCACAATAGGGGTAAAAATAGGATAAAACTCGGACGATCTTGAGATTGTTAGAATGATAGTTCCATAGAATCCAATAAACCCAAAAACGAAAACAACTACAATCGCTCCAAATAACCTCATAATTCCCTCCTGTTAAACAAATAGTGTATTTTTACACTAATTATAACTATATTTCCAATTGAAGGAAAGAGAATTTGGAAAATTTTATAAACAAATTAAATACCTTCCATCTAAAAGCTTTTGAAAGGTATTTTACTCCACTATTTTCTTTCTTAAAAGAACTTCAATCTCCTCTGCCGGAAGTGGCTTACTAAAGAAATACCCTTGCGCTAAATAGCAGTTATTTTCTTTTAAGAAGGAAAGTTGCTGTTCGTCTTCTACTCCTTCAGCAATGACCTGAAAACGTAACCGATTACCCAATTCAATGATTGTTTTTACAATCTCTTCTCCATCCTTATGCTGATTGATTTCATCAATGAAAGATTTATCAATTTTTAACTTATGAATGGGAAAATGTCTTAAGTAGTTAAGAGAAGAATACCCCGTACCAAAGTCATCAATAGCAAATCTTACCCCGAGTTCTTTAATTTCTTTCATAATGCTCAGTGCTTGATTCACATTGCTAGTTACACTTTCGGTAATTTCTAGTTCAAGATATCTCGGAGGTAGGTCCGACTCCTCTAGTATCTGATTGACGGATGAAACAAAGTTTTTCTCTCGAAATTGTAAGGGAGACACATTAACTGATACACTCTCAATCGGTAAACCGAAATCAATCCATTGCTTACACTGAGTACAAGCCGTTTTTAATACCCACTTTCCAATCGAGAAAATGAGGCCTGTCTCTTCGGCAAGTGGGATAAATTCTGCTGGAGAGATAAAACCATATTTAGGGTGTTGCCAACGGACCAATGCTTCTAATCCAATGATTTGATTGGATACAAGGTTTACCTGAGGTTGATAATGAAGGCTCAACTCGTTATTGTTAATAGCATTCCGTAGCCCAGTTTCTAATTCCATTCGCCTTTGATTACTAAGATTTAGAGAAGAAGTGTAATATTGGTAATTATTCTTTCCATTTTCCTTTGCATTGTACATGGCAATATCTGAATTTTGGATAATCGCTTCTACATTATCTCCATCTTTTGGGTAGACACTTATTCCTATACTTGTTGAAATGAACATTTGTCGGTCATTGATTACAAATGGGGAAGCTAACGTAAAAATGATTTTTTCCGCTATCTCAGACACTCTAGACCGTTTACCAGTTTTTAGGACAATAATAAACTCGTCCCCTCCATAACGAAAGATACTTCCTTCCTCACCTATAGAGTTCTTTAGTCTCGTAGCTACCTTCTGTAATAATAAATCCCCAAAACTATGTCCATACGTATCATTGATCATCTTAAACCGATCTAAATCCAAAAACATGACAGCAAAGGATTGTCCTATCTTTTCGCTTCTTGTTACTGTTTCGTTTAAATGCTCATACAAAAGATTGCGATTTGCCATGCCGGTTAATGAATCGTAATATGCTAATAACTGAACTTGTTCTTCTGCTTTTTTCCGTTTTGAAATATCTCTGACTATGACTTGAGTAGCTTCTTCTCCCTCATAGGTCGTTAAAAACGCCATCATATCCGTATAAATGACTGTACCATCTAACCTTAGGATACGATATTCACTAATTTCAGATATCCCCTTTTTGACTTGCTTCATCTTTTCAATAGCCTGGTTTAGGTCCTCTGGATAGATAAAATCTAGCACATCTCTTCCCATGACTTCCTTAGAATGATGAGCCCCTATTAACCTTACGCCAGCTTGGTTCACGTAAATGATTTTTCTATTTTTATGTATCAAAGTTGTTTCAGGTGAATATTCGACTAGCTTCCGATATCTCTCTTCACTTTCTAATAGATCTCTTTCGGCTCTGTCACGTTCCGTAATATCTTGAACAATAACGACATACCGGCCTGAATCCTTTTCGTCAGCGATGGACACCCCTTTACCTTCGAGAAGAATGGTTCTCCCACTTTTATTCTTTATTCTAAATTTTATTGGTACATTTTGATCTTTTAGTATATAGCTGTACCTTAATTTTGTTATCTCTTCTTGGCTGAATATTTCTTTTACCGTTTTTCCAATGTAATCCTGTGGGTGATAGCCAACAATCGATAGAAGCGATGGAGAAATGTACTCCATTTTTCCATGCTGATCAATCACCAAAATTAAATCAGAAGCATTTTCTACAATTAGTCTGTAATAACGCTCATCTTTAATAATATCTTTGATCATTTTTTTTAATAAATTATAGAAGACAAACCCACTTAATATGATAAAAAACATGCCTTTTGACGTATTCATCCATTCAGGAAAATTATTTAGGTTTCTTGTGAAAATATAATCGGATAATAAAACCCACAAGCAGCTAATGGTGATATAAAAAATGACAAAGTGTAATGCTGCTTTCTTTGCTACGCCCCAATCCTTCCACATGCGAACACCATTTCCCTTCACAAATCCGAAACGTATTTTTCCTATTATTTGTATTAACTCATTAATAATGCAAAAAACTGGATAAACCTTATACAGGTCCATCCAGCTTCCATCTACTTCATTAAAGATTTGGCAAGGTCAGTCAAGAGCTTAGCAGCTCTTCTGTAAATGCTTTGCCACTTTTTAATAACAACCATTTTGATATTCCATTAAAGAAACCTGCAGATGGAGTGTATCCTTCGAACGAACTACTTGACTGCATTTACCTACTATCGATTGTCAATACTATAAGTGGAGGTGAAAATATTGAGTAAAAAGGCTGGCATAAAAATTCATTTGCTCCTGCTACTAATTGTAGTTGCTGTTTTTATTTGGTCGGCTATTAAACCTGTTGGTTATCGAATATGGACATTGGAGGTACTCCCTGCGGTTATTGGACTGCTTGTTGTGATTGCTATTTATAAAAAATTTCAACTCACAACCCTTTCCTACTTCATCATTGCTATTCTGTCCATTTTCACTTTTATCGGAGGGCACTATACCTACTCTGAAGTCCCCCTTTTTAATTGGATTAAAGATGATTTTCATTTCGAAAGAAATCACTATGATCGGTTCGGTCATTTCTTAAAAGGACTTTTGATCATCGTTATAAGAGAAATCTTAATCCGAAAATCATCACTATCAAAAGGAAAATGGTTAGCTTCCCTTTCCTTAAGTGTAGCCCTTGCTATTTCGGCTTTATATGAGATCATTGAATGGCTTGTGTCGATCATTACACATGGCGGAAAAGCATCGAAGGATTTTTTAGGCACTCAAGGTGATATATGGGATTCACAGTGGGATATGTCGCTTACCCTTGCAGGCTCAATCATTGCTTTGATTCTTCTTACTAGCGTACATAATAAATACTTGAGGAAAAAGTCCGATGGATAAACTATTTCAAGTAAGGAGGATATTATGAGGAATAAATTAGAAATGAATATTTTGAAAGCTTTATTTATTATCAGTCTTGGGTTGTTCATTAACTTATTAAGGAAACCACCTATTAAAGATTGGTTGCTAGTATTTTTTCTGAAAAGTTACTTCGCTACCTTTATTGATAACTTACTTGTAAGAAAAGGGTTCTTAAAATATCCTGTGAATCTAATCAGCGGCTTTGATATCAGTGTATTATTTAGTTATTTACTGTTCCCGATCTCATGTGTGTATTTTAACCAAATCACTAAAACCTCTAGCGTATTTGACATAGTAAAAAAATGTCTTTATTTTAGTGTTCCCTCTGCCATAGCTGAACACTTTCTTGAAAGGAAGACAAAATTGATAAGCTATAAAAAATCGTGGAACTCCTATTATAGTTTTCTGTCGATCGCCTTTAGTTTTCTTATTGTACGAGCGCTTATGGGTATGATTAGAAGTTTATCTAAGACTCAATAAAGACTTTTATGAAATAAACTTCTTCAGTATAAAAGCCAATCTTCCCTTAAAGAAGATTGACTTTTATTTCATTTTATCAATGAACTATGAATAATCCCATCATCAGGTATCCAACATTTGTGATAGCTGAAAACAACCATTTCCATTTGAGATATTCGATTATTTTATACTGTAGTAAAAGTACTTCCATAGCATGTAAACAGATGAAGCATATAAAGAAATAAATTGCCCTAATTCGCAATCCTTTGGTTGTATAAAAACCATTCACGAAAATGAGTACGAGTAGAGGAATGATAGCATCTCGATAAAGTAAATACGCGGGAAATATATATGGATGGTTGAATGATTTTGTTTGTATGTTCCCTCCAATTCTTCCATCTATTCATAGATGAAGTATGCAGGCAAACAAAAAAGCATGGACCTCTATCCCAATGGTTTTAGACCTTTTTTTGAAACTCATAGGGTAACACCAATATAAATAGCTGTCCCCCACATGACAATTGCTGAGATTTTATTTAAGATCAATAAGAAGCGACCAGATTGATCAAGCCTACCCGACATTCTTCCGACAATTCCTAAGCCAAGGAACCACAGCCATGAGACCAGTATGCAAGTAATAGCAAATGCTAGTTTCTCAAAACCTAAATAGGCTAAGGAGCTAGTTCCAATCACTCCAATTGTATCTAAAATGGCATGAGGGTTGAGCAACGATACCGACATAGCAAAAATAACTTGTTTTTTCGGTGAAAAAGATATTCCACTCTCCCCTTCATTCATAGCTGGTTTACTATTCCAAGTAACAAATCCCATATAAATGAGAAAGAGGATGCCTGCAAAAAGCAAAAGCATTCTTAACCAATCATAGTCAAGAACCACCACCGAGACTCCTAAGACGGCTAGGGAAATAAGTAATGTGTCACAAATAGCCGCAGTAATAATCACCGGTAATGCCCCTAAAAATCGAGCTTGTGTCGCGCCTTGGTTAAATACAAAAACATTTTGAACTCCTAAAGGCAAGATTAATCCAAATGCTAAAATAAACCCATGAATAATTGCTTCAAACATGAAAACTCCTCCTGATGCTATTTCTTATAGTTTATAAGAAATAGTTGGATGAGTCTCTACTAATTGGAAAAGTCGAATTCCCTAAAATAACGGAATTCGACTTTTCCATTTTTACTTATTTACTTTCTTCAATGCCTTCAACGCTTTTCTTTCTAACCCATTTTCAGACGAAAATTCTACATCCGCTTTAGGTAAAGCATTTTTATTATTCTTAAATTGATTGTTTTTATTTTTCGCCATCTTGTCTCACCTTCCTTATCTTTGTTTGGCAATACGGTTTTAGTTTACTTATTTTTTTCATACGTATTCTCCTTTGAATAGAAGTGTAAACTTTGTACAAAATATCTTTGTTTAAAGGGAGGTGTTACTATGCCAAATCGTAATGATAACAAGACTAGAAAGATTGAGTCTGAAAGCGCAAAACGAGGAATGTCACAAGAGGAATACGCAGCTGAGTTAACAAGTAATAAAATGAAGGCCCAACAGAAAAAACAAAAGTAACACCATAAGGCAGGAATTAGTTCCTGCCTTATTTATTTGAACACAATACGTTATCTTTTACATAATACAGCGAATGATGAGATCAAATGGCTATTTATGGGTAGAAATGTTATGTATGCAAGAGGGACATTCCCTCTTGCTATTATTTATTTCGCAAATCTATGGTTTCCAATTGTAATCGTGGTTTCACGAGAGAACACCCAGTCGCTTGCGGCTGTTTGTGGATTGTAAAAGTATAATGAACCTTGTCCTTGCCCTTGGAACGCTAGCGCCTCGTCAACTGCACGCTTTGATTCTTCATCTGCTGACTGGTTAATAGTTCCATTTTTAACAGGTGTAAATGCATAATAACCTTGGTCGATTTGATAAATGACTTCACTTACTGTATTAGGAAAATCTGGGTGATTCACACGATTTAAAATCACTGTCGCAACAGCTACTTTCCCTGCGTAAGACTCCCCTTTAGCTTCCGCACTTACTAGTCTCGCTAATAAATCCTTATCAGCTGCTGACAAATTAGTTGCAGGAATCACTAGCTTTTCACCTGGATATAATAGTGATGTCGTTTTGTTATTTTGCTTCATTAAATTTAATACAGATACACCATACTTTGACCCGATATTCCAGAACGTATCTCCTTTTTGTACTACATGTGATTGAGTTGCAGCACCTGCTGCTGATCCGAATCCAACCAATGTAAATGATAGAGTTGAGATCACTAGTAATTTTTTTACCATTTTCATAGTTTGTACCTCCAATTGCTGTTTTCTCGAACAACTAGTAGATTACCAGATGTAACATACCGTTTCATGAACCAAAATTTCCCTTCAATTAGTTAATTTTCCCAATAGCAATAGCATCAACGGTTCATAAGCTTTGAAAAGGATCAAATTTCCAGCAATGTCTCTTCATTTTTTTCTTGATTCGAGGGATATTACAGGTATATTTCTAAATGATGACAAGCTTTTTGGTCAACATTTTGCCTAACCCCGACTCTTATTTTCCTCCACAAATTAAAAGTAGAGCCTATTGACTCTACTTAATTGATCTCCTTTAGTACCTTCATGATCGCTGACCAATCTAAATCTCCCCAGCCTTTTTCGATCGCATAACTGTAGTGAGATTGCGCGAGATTAGCAATTGGCAACAGGGTGGATACCTCATTCGCTGCATCAATCATTAGGTTCACATCCTTTAATCCTAGCTTTAGCTTAAAGCCAGCAGGATCAAACTGTTCATTTGTCATCATTTTTCCATAAGTATTATAAACTGGAGATGCAAACAGAGAATTAATAATTTCTAAAAACTGCTTTGGTTCAACTCCATGTTTCTCTACCATAACCAAGATCTCTGATAAGGACTCTAGCATGGAAACAAGTAAGAAGTTGTTTCCTAGTTTAGCCACATTTGATAAATACCCTTGTTCACCAACAATAAAAACATCTTGCCCTAACGATTGAAGGATGGGTTTTACTTTCTTCCTTGCCTCTTCTGGACCTGCAACTATAAAGCGTAAAGCAGCTGCTGCCGCTGCCTCAGGACGACCTAAAACGGTGGAAGAAATAAAATGTTGACTGGCATTTTCATGGTCAACCGTTAGTTTTTTTGCCAAGTACACACTGATGGTACTGATAGACACATGAATGCCTCCTGGTTGTAACCCCGCAAGTATTCCTTCCTCACCAAACACAACGTTCTCCAATGCTGTATCGTCAGAAAGAATAGTAAGTACGATATTCGTTTGTCTTGCTGCTTCAGCAGGAGTGTTAGCTATAATGGCTCCTTTTGTGGTTAGGTCATGGCATTTACTTTTCGTCCGATTGTATACTACTAATTCATAGCCATTTTTCAAAAGATTTTCAGCCATCGGTAAACCCATATTTCCTAAGCCGATCAATCCAACTTTCAAAGTTTTCACTCCCTTTTAAATTTATTTACTCTTTCAAATAGTTCCTCGATTTCATTTGAAGATACCGGACGACTGAAATAGTACCCTTGGCCTTCAGAACAGCCTTTTTCTAATAAAAAGTCGAGTTGTTCCTTCGTCTCAATGCCCTCTGCAATAACATCCATATGTAAATCACGCGCTAATGTAATAACCGCAGAAACGATGGCTGCTTCATTTACATCATGTGGAAGAGAGCTGATAAAAGAACGATCAATTTTGATTTTATTTGCACGAAATTGTTTTAAATACGTCATTGAAGCATATCCTGTCCCAAAATCATCAATTGACACTTTCACTCCAATTTCTTGAAGCTTGCTAACTGCATTTTGAATTAAATATTCATGCTTACTTAGCACACTTTCTGTAATTTCAATCTCAATTGATTCGGATGGTAGATCATATTCTGCTAGAATATCTTCCACTAAACTGGGGATATCATTTAAAACAAATTGTCTCACAGACACATTTACTGCAACAGGTAAATGTGCTAGGTTTGTCTCCCTCCACTTCTTTACCTGTAAACATACTTCCCGGAGAACCCATTCTCCTAACGCATCAATAAATCCACTTTCCTCTGCTAATGGGATAAATGTGTCAGGACTGATGTTCCCCTTCAGTGGATGCTTCCATCTGATGAGTGCTTCTAGACCAGTAAATTTACCTGTTGCCAATTGAATTTTCGGTTGATATTGTATAAAAAATTGCTCTTGCTTGATTGCTTCACGAAGTTCTCCTTGTAACATAAATAATTCTGTACCGTGCTTCGTGAGGGAATCATTGAACATTTGGATGGATTGTCCATCCTCGCCTTTTACACTATACATCGCAACATCTGCATTTCTAATTAATATGTCCCCTGTATGACCATGAAATGGGTACATACTGATCCCAATACTAGCTGATACGTAAAACTCTCTGTCATTTATTATTATCGGTTCTTTTATTTCTTGTAATATTTTTTCTGCCACTGCTTTTGGTTGTTTCTCAATTTTCATTTTTCTTAAAAGGATGACAAATTCATCACCACCCATACGGGTGACGATCCCTTTCTTCGGGATATTTGAGTTTATCCGCCTTGCTACTTCACTTAACACCTGATCTCCTACCGCGTGTCCGAAGGTATCATTAATAGGCTTAAATCGGTCTAAATCAATAAACAAAATCGCAAACTCATCTTGTCTACTAATTAAACGATCAATAACATCCTTTAAAAATCGGATATTCGGGAGATTTGTTAATGTGTCATGAGATGCCAAGTATTGGATTTCTTTTACCTGATTATCCCTTTCAATCGCTAATCCAGTTAAATAACTAAATACTTTAAGTAATTCGATTTCATACGACTTTGGTTTTCTTACTTCAGGATGATAGATCGCAAATGTACCGAATAATTCTCCTTTTGACGACAGAATGGGAATCGACCAACAAGAATGCAATTGATAGCTCAAAGGGATCGTTTTCCAATTAGACCAAGATGGGTCAGTTTCAATATCCGAGACAATTGCTATCTCTTTCGTGAAAGCAGCATGTCCACAAGATGCATAGTTCAAACCAACTGGAAACCGGTCGATTTTCTTTAAAAATCCATCTGGAAAGCTATGTGAATATCCGTTACGTAACCAATTCTCACTCTCTTCATAAAACATTATCGAGCAAATACTGTTACTAGATAGTACCTCCACAGCATTCACAATATTTCGAAAAACATCAATTAATGGTTCACCTGACGCAATCATTTGTAAGGCTTTATACTGTTTATCACTAATGGCTTGGTATTTTTCTTGCTCCGTAATATTTCTACCTACTACGACTAAACTATCTGCATAACCGTTCTCATCATAAAGTGGAATCTTTCTAACATGAAATGTATAGTCATTCCCATCCATACGAAACGATTCTTTTAATTGAAATTCTGTTTTACTTACCCACGCTTGATTGTCTGAATGAACACAAATAGGACCATAGTTCTCAAACTTTTTGTATTTCTGTGCAAGTTGTTCATCCGTTTTTCCCTTATATGCCCCTTCCTCAATATCAAATAATTGCAGGGTCTTTTTATTTGCTTCGATCCATCTTCCATTAACATCTTTTACAATTAAGTAATCATTACTTGTATGAAACACTTTCTCCAATAAATCGAATTTTTGGTTGCTCATGACATGACCTTCTTCTCTTCTGTTATATTTCTATTGTAATGTTAAAGGTGTATGGCCAATAAATTTAAAGAAATACAGAAAAGACCTATACCAAAAGGGATATAGGTCTTCCGATTATTCCCTTGGCAACTCAGCCATCCTAGTTCCTTTTGAACCTTAGACCTGTAGCTTTGCGTCCCCACCTTTCAATGAGTTTGCCTTTTTCAATTTTATTTTATATTTTAGCAAACATATTATAGAAGATTTGTCGAAAATAGTCGATAACTATGATAAAAGTCACTGTTTTTTTAATTAAAAAATCGTTCTTTTTCCTCATTAAATATATAATTAATATTTATTGTAAAAACATGTTTATCAAATACATTTTACGGGTATCAGTTCTTGGGGAAATGTAAAAGGGGGAACATCTTATGGAACTTACATATCAAGCTTCTTTTGACTTAAAATACTTTATTGAAGAAAATAAAGATAAATTTAAGAACTCACTTCTTCTAGAGGCTGTAAATGTAAAAGATCGGATCGATGAAATACTAAGGATCGGTAATATCAACTTAGTCTCGAATGCTCAAAAGCTGGTCATTGACATTATTGATGGTAATGAAGATGCACTGAAAGCTTTTGCCAAGCAGGAGGGAATTGTCTGGGCAACCCATTCAATTGAATTATCCTTCAAACTGGAGTGGGTTCAAGCGATAAGGCGTACACTTTGGAGATTTATTCAATCGTTTAACAATCTTTCCAACAAATATGATTTGGATGACTTCTTTCATCTCGAGCTACAAATTAATAACCGTGTCGACCAGTTTTTGAATACTTTCTTTATCAGTTATTCAAATTACAAAGATGCCCTAATTGTTGCACAAAGACAACTAGTTGAAAATCTATCAGTACCTATTATTCCAATCACTTCTTCTGTATGTATTTTGCCTTTAATTGGGACCGTAGACTCCTTCCGAACGGCCATACTTGAAGAAAAGGTTCTCACAGAAATTGGAAGACTACGAATTCAAACGTTAATTATTGATTTATCAGGAATTGGCAATATGGAACCCGACGTGATCGATCATCTCATGAAAATCATCGATGGTACTTCCATGATGGGTTGCCATTCGATTATTACTGGTTTACGTGCCGAAGTGGTTAAAAAGATGATTCATTTAGATATTTCCTCCTTCTTTATGAAGACAAAAACATTAGGAACTTTACAACAAGCATTAAAGCAATACATTATTCAATAGAAAAACCATGGTTTTTTTTCCCTGGTTTTTAAATCGCAAATCGATGGTTTCCAATTGTTTCTATCACTTGTCTTGATAAAATCCATGTGTCCGTTGCGATTTCCGGATTATAAAAATATATAGCCTCTGAATCATTCTCTTTGTCAACTAGAGCCTCTTCTACCGCTTCCACTGATTCCACATCCGCTGGCTTGTTAATCTCTCCATTTTGAACAGGAGAAAATGCATACGTACCAGATACCTGCTCATATACAACTTCTTTTACTGTGTCAGGGAATTCTTCATGCTCTACTCGGTTAATAATAACTTCTGCCACAGCCACTTTCCCTTCGTACGGCTCTCCTTTTGCTTCCGCGCTTACGAGTCGGGCCATCAATTCCTTTTCCTGATCTGTAACATCAATTTCCTTTTCATATAATGTTGGAAATTTATCATGATTCTCTTTTATTAATTCTAGAGCAGAGTTATCCGTTTTGCTTACTACTTTCCAAGATGTTTCTCCACTTTTCACTGAAAGAGTTTGTTCAGCTGCGCTCGAAGTAGTTTCGAACCCAACCAATGTGAACGATAGAGTAGAGAGAACAAGTAGTTTTTTTAGAATGTTTTTCATAAAAAATACCTCCTTGTTGTCGATACCAAGAAGGTTACCAGATGTAATATACCCGTGCATGTTCCAATTATTGGACAAATAAATTTTATTGACACAATATATTGATAGACCGGGCTTTATCCACTAATATGATGGGTGTAATTACCAGGTTTACTTAAGAAAATAATGATTGCTTTTTTGTATATTACATATATTTCAGAAATGTAACACGAGATTTTTCCACCTAAACCATACTCTTAAATCCATTTCCGACGACCTCACTCATATTATGTACACTAATAAAAGCTCGTTTGTCGATTTCATTAATATATTTTTTCAACGAATGAAACTCGCTTCGTTTTAGGACGATTGTTATGACTTCCTTTTGCTCGTTGCTAAAGGCTCCTTTGGCTTCATGCACGGTAGCACTGCGGCCTAGATTTTCAATAATAAAGTTCTTAATTAAATCGCATTTATAGCTAATAATGACAACTTCCTTCGTTAAACTAAACTGTTGAATTAAATAGTCAATAACGACCCCTCTTAACACAATTCCAAATAGTGCATATAACCCATTTTCCACACCAAACGCAACAATCGACAGCAGTACGATAATCATATCGGAAAACAACACAGCTTTACCTATATCAATTGAAAAATACTTATTTAATATCATGCCGATCAGGTCCATTCCTCCGGTTGAAGCTCCCTCTTTCATCACGATGACCAATCCCAGTGCAGCAATTAATACACCGACCATCAGTTGAATCAGTTTATCTTCACTTAGAGGTTCAGCCATCGGAGCAACTTCCCCAAACAACCAAACCATAAACGATAACATAAAGCTAGAGTAAATCGTCTTTAGACCAAAGCTAAAACCGAGAAACATGAAACCTAATCCAAACAAAACTACATTAAAACATAACATTAGTAAACCAATCGAAACGTTAGGAAAAAAGTGATGCATCACAATCGTCAAACCACCTAATCCTCCGGCAGCAAATTGATTAGGTGCTAGAAAAAAGTGAATATTAATCGCTACTAGGGCAATCCCTACATGTAAAAGAAATAAATGATAGGCTTGTCTCACTCTTCTTGACCCCATTCAACGGATAGATCATACGAAATCGGTGTTTCCATCATTTCTTTCACCTGAGACAGATCGTCCGTTTGACCTAAAGCCCACATTAGCTTCGGTACGATTGCTTCTTTATTCATATCTCCGGAGACGATCACATTGTACTGACTTACTTTCCGTCCGACTTCATATAAATACAGATCTCCACCTTCTTCTAGACACTGTGTCGAAATGAGAACTGCAACACCTGCTTCAGTCAATTCTTTAATCTTTGGTAGCAAGCTTCTTTCCTCGAATGGAACCCCACCGTTTCCATAGCTTTCAATTATAATTCCCTTATACAGTCCTTTTAAGTAATCAAAAATTTCAGGCTTCGTACCTGGATGTAAGGTAAGAACAAACACATCTGGGCAAAGACTAACATCTAATTTTAATGACTGAATCGTTTGCTCTGGTCTCCAGTAATACGTAACCTTGTTTTCTCTTACTTGTGCTACATAAGGATGATTAATACTTTCAAACGCATCAAAGCTTTTCGTTCTCATTTTTACCGCTCTTGTCCCAATGATCACTCGTCCATCAAAAACAACATAAACTCCACCAACGTTTTCACAAGCAAAGCAGATGGCGTCGTTTAGATTTTTAATCGCATCTGTTCTTTTAAAACTAATCGGAACTTGAGATCCCGTAACTACAACCGGCTTATTTAAACCCTGCAGCATATAGGATAATGCAGAAGATGTATACCCTAGCGTGTCAGTTCCATGCGTAATAACAAATCCATCATATTGATCGTAGTTATCAGCAATTTTAGACGCCATTTCTATCCAGTGTTCCGGCTGCATATTCGTACTGTCTCTATTCATTAAAATCTCGCAAGTCACATCAGCAGCCAAGGATACATCCGAAGAATAGCTTAACAGGTCCACTGGCGCTAGTCCTGGAACCAATCCGTCCTTTCCCTCTAACGATGCAATGGTCCCTCCAGTTGCAAGCAGTAATATTTTTTTCATGGTTTCTCTTCTCCTCTACGTATATGTACGCGATTTGCAATTTATTATAAGCTTATTATAATAAAATCATTAAATAAAGCAATATTTGTTTTCAATTCGCGCACATTTTTGTATTCTTGTCATTACTAACATGCTATAATGAACAAAACAATCAGTCATTGGAGGAAGAATGAACCGTGTTATCTCGATTAGTAACTTTGAGGAAAAGTAGAAAGTGGTCGATGCAGGAAACGGCAGATCGTCTAGAAATCGCAAAAAGTACATACGCAGGTTATGAGTATGGATATAGAGAGCCTTCTCTGCAGGCATTATCTGATATTGCCGATTTATTTGAAACAAGTGTGGACCATATTCTTGGACGAAGTGAGCAATCGTTAGAGCTAACCAAACTAGTTGAGGAGGAATCAATGGCACTCACATTGGACGGAGAATCATTATCGAAGGAAGAAATGATAGATTTTATCGCTTTTACACGTATAAAAAGGGAGATTTCAACTTTCAGCAAAAAAGAAGCCTGAATCTCCACATTCACGCTTCTCTTCTTATTACACTTTTATTTAGCAACAATGTTTTAGAAAAGAGCCTTATTTAAAAAAGAATCCTTTAAAAGCAAACGCAATGTTTTGCGGTCTTTCCGCCAAACGACGCATAAAGTAGCCGAACCAGTCATCCCCAAACGGAACATACACACGAACTTTGTAGCCTTCTTTTACGAGACTTTGCTGAAGTTCATTACGAAAACCGTATAAAAATTGAAATTCAAATTGAGAGGTAGGAATGTTTTCTTGGTTGGTAAATTCCTTCACCTTCGCAATGATGTTGTGGTCATGGCTGGCAATTGCCGTGTAGCTTCCACTTTTTAAATGCTCTTTAATGATCGTCATATAGTTCTTGTCCACGTCAGTCTTTTCCTGATAAGCGACTTCTGCAGGCTCCTTGTACGCTCCTTTAACTAAGCGAAGCGGAACTCCCACTAATTCTCTCACGTCTGTCTCTGATCGATACAAATACGCTTGAATTACTGTACCAACATTATCATAATCTTTGCGTAATTCCTTTAAAATATCTAGTGTAATTTGAGTGCGTGTGGAATCCTCCATGTCAATCCGAACGAAGTTGTTGTATTGTATTGCCGTGGAGACGATTTTTCTCATATTGTCTAAGCAAAACTGCTTATCGATGTCTAAACCTAATTGCGTCATTTTTACTGAAAGATTGCCATCTACCTTCGCAGATGCCATCGCATGTAATGTACGTACACAATAATCAGTTGCTTCACTAGCTTCTGCTTTGCTCGATACAAACTCACCAAGATGATCGAGTGTGGCAACGATTCCATTTTTATTTAACTTTTTTACCGCTGTAATCGCTGTGTCAATCGTTTCTCCCGCAACGACCTGACTAGCCCCAAAGCGAAGACCCCATTTTCGAGCAGCTTTGTTCATCGACTTGTTTTGCGATACTTTTAAAAAGAAGTTTTTTGAAATCGCCTCTATCATTCTCTTTCTCCCCCATTATATCGGGGCTGCACATTGGTACGTGCAGCCCGAGCCAGAATTCAATTAGAACATTTCAGAAGTTGTTTTCGCTTGCATGTGTAATACCAGGTAGTCTGGTCCGCCTGCTTTTGAGTCAGTACCTGACATATTGAATCCACCAAATGGCTGGTACCCAACGATGGCCCCTGTACACGTACGGTTGAAGTAAAGATTTCCTACGTGGAACTCTTTTCTCGCTCTTTCGATATGGGCACGATTATTAGAAATCAGAGCTCCTGTTAAACCGTAGTCTGTGTTATTGGCAATCGTCATCATATGGTCGAAGTCACGAGCTTTACAGAACGCCACTACAGGTCCAAAAATCTCTTCTTGCATCAGACGGTCCTTTTCCTTCACATCCGCTACAATGGTTGGTTCAATGAAGTATCCTTTTGAATCATCACCATTTCCACCAGCTGCGATACGCCCCTCTTCTTTTCCTACTGCAATATAGCTCATAATTTTATCGTAAGCTGCCTTATCAATTACTGGTCCCATATATGTGTTCACATCTTCTGGATTTCCAAGTGATAAAGTCTTTGTAAGAGCGACTGCTTTTTCTAATACAACGTCGTACACATCCTCATGGATAACTGCACGTGAACCGGCTGAACATTTTTGACCAGAGAAACCAAACGCAGAGTAAACGATGGACGTTGCAGCTAACTCTAGATCCGCATCTTTATCTACAACCACTGTGTCCTTACCGCCCATCTCAGCGATCACGCGCTTTAACCAAATTTGACCTGGTTGTACCTTTGCAGCACGCTCATAAATACGGCAACCAACTTCGCGTGAACCTGTGAAGGAAACGAAACGAGTTTTTGGATGATCCACTAGGTAATCACCAATTTCTGCTCCACTTCCAGGAACGAAGTTAAGAACCCCTTCTGGCAGTCCGGCTTCTTCCATTAATTCAACAAACTTAGCTGCCACTACAGGCGTGTTATTTGCAGGCTTTAGTAATACAGAGTTTCCTGCAACAATTGCCGCTACGGTTGTTCCAGCCATGATGGCTAACGGGAAGTTAAAAGGAGAAATAATGACACCTACCCCAAGTGGAATATAATTGTATTGATTAAATTCTCCATCACGGCTTTGAACCGGTACCCCAGCAGAAAGCTGATTCATTTGTCTTGCGTAAAACTCTAAGAAATCGATTGCTTCAGCTGTATCAGCATCCGCTTCTTTCCACGGCTTTCCTGCTTCTTTTACTAGATAGGCAGAGAATTCATGCTTACGTCGACGCATGATGTTTGCCGCACGGAATAAAACATTGGCACGCGTGGCTGGCTCAACATTTTTCCAAGATTCAAACGCGGTTAACGCCGCTTGCATGGCTTCTTCAGCGATTTCCTTGCTTGCTTTTGAAACTACCCCTACTATTTCTTCTTTGTTTGCTGGGTTATACGAAGTAATTTTTGACTCTGTTGTGATCTTCTTTCCGCCAATGGTTAGCGGATATTCTTTTCCTAACTGTGAATTTACTAATTCTAAAGCTTTTTTAAATGCTTGTTGGTTGTCCTCAAGTGAAAAATTTGTAAATGGTTCATGTTTGTAAGAATACATAAACATCCTCCTCTTTGTTTGTATATCCATTTAATATGCAAGAAGCATGCCAACTTAAAAAAGTACGAAAATGGGAAAATTATCTGTACAGTACATTTACAAGATTGTAAAATATGTGTAAAGTCTTTACAATTTTGTAAACCAAATTAACAGTAGTGAAGGTGATCGGATGATAAATAAAAACATTCTGCTTCAAGCTCTTTCCCAACCAATTGATGGAGCTATTTATATAGAAGAAATGCAAACCTATCCCCTACATGCTCGTTTGTCAGATGTAAAAGCTTTAGAGGATGTCCTTTTAGTAGATGATTCTGGTGATCCAGCCTTTGTTGTTCCGAAGTCTGCACTTTTCGAATGTATTTTTCAAGAATGGAAAAGTTTGTCCAATATGTACGAAACACTATTACAAGCGGTTGATGACGCCATTACGATCGTCGATCAATCGGGGCAGGTGGTCGCCTGGAATCCAAAGGCAGAAGAACTTTACGAGACAGCTGCTGAAACGATCATCGGAAATCCCATTACGAACTTTTTCCAAAAAGAATCGGTCGTATTAATGAAGACATTATCAGACGGATCTACGGTTACTCGACAATACAACCAGCCAAAACAAGATGTACACGTGTTGATTAACTCCCTTCCTTTACTGAGTAACGGAGAGATTGTTGGAGGAATTTCGGTAGAACGTGATATTACCGATATCGTAAAACTAAATGATGAGCTATCCACCACAGCTGCATATATTCAGGATTTAGAAAGTCAAATTGAGCCGAATGAAATCGATGACCCTTTTTATAAAATTAAAGGTCGTAGTCAAGCATTAAATACATCTATTACGCTTGCCAAAAAAGTAGCTCGGACGGATGCTACCGTCATGATTACAGGTGAAAGTGGGGTTGGAAAAGAGTTATTTGCGCAAGCCATTCATAAGGCGAGTACACGCGCGGAGGGACCCTTTGTCGACTTGAACTGTGGAGCAATTCCTGCTGCCCTTTTTGAAAGTGAACTGTTTGGATATGAAAAAGGAGCATTTACAGGCGCTGTAAAGGAAGGAAAACTAGGTAAAATTGGAGCTGCGAAGAATGGAACTTTGTTTTTAGATGAAATCGGCGAGCTTCCACTTGAGTTGCAAGTGAAACTGCTCCGCGTATTACAAGAAAAGCAATACTATCGTGTGGGCGGGAATGAACCCATCCCCATTGATTTACGAATTATCGCTGCAACCAATCGGGACTTAGAGAAGATGGTGGAAGAAGGATTGTTCCGTGAAGATCTGTATTACCGATTAAATGTTGTTGTGGTGCCTCTCCCACCTTTACGCGAGAGGATCGAGGATTTACCAGAACTCGTCCAATTATTTTTAAAAGAGTTCTCTGCTAAATATGATAAGCCTGTTCCCGTTGTTGCCCCAGAGGTAATGGTCACATTCATGCATTACCCATGGAACGGAAACATTCGTCAGCTCAAAAACACGGTGGAACGAATGATGATTTTGGCTGATGACAATATGATCACTGTTGCCGAACTGCCAACCGCCCTTTTTAAAAGCAAGTCCCAGCCTACCGTCAATGTGTTGCGTGAGGAAACGTTTGAGGATGAACGGTCCAAAATCACTCAAGTTCTTCATCAAACGTATGGAAATAAATCCGCTGCAGCCAAAATGCTCGGATGGTCACGTGTGACTTTATATAATAAGATGAAGAAATATGGATTGTAAATTTAGTCTTTTAGGTTTATGACTTTTAACACCCAATAACATCTAAGCTCGGGTTATAAAAGACTTTTTATGACTCAAAAGATCTTTTTCCCTCTATCATCGGGTTATAAAACAGGCTTTATGACCCGAAGGAGCACTTTTTCTAGCTCCTCGGGCCATAAGTTGTTTATCTTTTAAATGTAGGACTCAATTCACTCCACACATCAAACCCATTTCCATCAAGATCATAAAAGACAAAGTTTCTTCCTGCATGACCTCTATTTTCGATGTCGCCAACTCTCACACCTTTTTCTTTAAATTCTTTATGTAAATTCTGTAAGGCATCCATTCCATCCACCTCGAATGTGACTGAAAACCATTTTCCCCCTTTATAATCTAAGAAATTAGAAGATTGATTTTCATTGGCCTTAACTAAGAAAAAACTTTGGTTCGCTAGATTAATAATCGCTTTGTCTGCATCTTGATAACTAAGTTCTGCAGCTAGATTCGTAACGTACCAGTCAGCAGAGTCTTCCACATTAGTTACCGGTATATACGTCGTTCCTACCCTAATTAATGATTCACTCAATTCTTATCTTCCCTTCTATTGATCTTCCACAGACATCCACTTACTATTATTCGAGAACTTTTTACTCCTGAAACTGTTCCTCTGAACAAGGAAAACATTCAATCTCGCCATTAGTGTCCACTACCCCATTGAGAAAACCATCCAAGCAGAAAATCGTCTTCCCACATTTCTTACATTTCCCCACTTCTTCATGCATCCCCATCACCTCAAGTTATTTATATCGTATTAAGATATTATTTGGTATTTTGATTATATCATGTTAAGATATAAATATCAATCAGACGAGAAAGGTTGAAAGTAGTTGAGTTCTCTATTATCAAAGGAAATATATGAATATTTAGGTGAATTTCGTTATCAGCTTCGTAAATTTCTAAAATTCAGTGAAGCAGCTGCAAAAGAACAAGGGATCACCTCTCAGCAGCATCAATTAATATTAGCCATTCAAGGGTTCCCTGGAAAGAGTATTGTTACAACAGGCGAGCTAGCAGAAAGACTTCAAATTACTCATCATGCATGTGTTGGCCTGATCGACCGCTGTGAGGAAGCTGGTCTTGTTGAAAGAGAAAGTAACCCAGAAGATGGCCGTAGCGTGCTCATTCGTGTGACCAATAAAGGACTAAATATATTGGAAAAATTATCAGAAATTCATTTAGAGGAAATCAATAACATACAGCTATTTAAACAATTTACAAAAATGTAGCAGGTGAAAAATGGGTTTCACCTGCCTTTTCACACAAAGAGATCGGCACATAATAGGTCCACCCTAATTGGAATATCTAACAATAATAAATGATCAAAATCATTAATAAATATCCGTTGCATCCTTAGGTAAGTTCCGAACCCCTTCTAAATACATCATCATGTTCTTATCCTCTATATACGGGTACTCCACACCCAATTCTTCCCCCACATCAACTGCCAAAATCCGAAATAATTCACAGGCTGTAAAAAGCGATTCCCACATATGATCATACTCACTATCGCAATAAGTTTTTTTATACATCTCCCAAAACCTCTTGGGCAAATGTTTTTTATAATACTTCCCAAATTTCCCAGGTGATATCTTAAAATTGTGCTGACTTCCAATCCACCAATCAACCATTTGATGTAATTCTGATCGAATAACCAACTCAAACATTTGCTTGCTATAAGGCAATTCGTCACGCCAAATCCCCTTTGCTACATTTTGAAGACACCACCAAAAATTATTACAATTAGACAGATATTGTTTAATACTTGGGCGTCTTACATGGTAGCCTTCATCAGATGCTTGTGGAATGATTGGTAAGACTCCATCCTTATCCAATAAAGGCACTGTTAGTGAGTCACTCCCGTAATCCTTAATCATTTCTCCTAGTGTTTGAATACGAAGATCGATACGATTACCGTCTGTAAAAAGCATTAAGTACCCGTATGACTGACTCAAATCGACCTCCCTACCAATGAATTGGTCATTTCTGTCAGGCTCCTGAATCATAAGCAATTCCCCGAACACATTAATCCATGTATTTTCTTCAATAAATGAAGCCGTTTCCTCTACAACATAAACCACGTCATAATCTTGGAAAATGTCCTTCGGAACGTGAGAGTTTGTTCTTGATCCGTTCATATAAACTGCACGAATTCGGTTATCCTCTTTTGCCACTCGTAAAATTAGATCTAGCATTTCTTTTTCGCTTCGCATGTTTCACCTCCGTTAACACTTACAGATCATAAGTGTATTTCCATCTGGATCTTTGATATTAAAATAATGACCGTGCTGAATGTCGGTAACGATTTCCACCTGCTGCTTTCCCTTCAAATAATGAAAGGCTTCTTCGATATTATCCGTGTTAAAATGGAGCATTGGCACGGTGGAGACACGTTCATCTGAATAGATTTTACTATCTAGAACAATTCCGGTTCCCTTCATGGGAAGGACATAGATATGACCATGAAAGATTTCCCCATCCAATGGCAAACCTAATACATCACAATACCAATCTCTTGCTTTTTCAATGTCACTAACAGGGATAAAAACTGTACCAACCTCATTTTTTATTGGGTTTTTCATGAAGTTACCTCCGTTATTTTATATATAAATAATTCTTCCAACCATGCACATACTACAACCGATACTACATGAAAGTGAGGTGAGAGAATTGTCTCATCAAGGAATGCAAAACAAAGATCAAACTAGAGAAAAAATTGAAAAGCAGGATAAGCGTAATGATGTAGAATTAGGCGATGATTTTCAAATCGGAAACTCAAAATCACAAAGTCAGAAAAAAAGCGGACGTCAAGCAAACAGAAAATAACCTCATCATTGAGGTTATTTTTTTTCCAATTCCTCATAGCCTTCTCCTTCTACGAAAGTTAACTACTAAACTCTTGAGTTACACGCTTTCCTTCTAAGACAGTCTCACTGTAATTCCCACTAGTAAAGTCATTGATTACTTTTCTCCAAAAAACTTGTGCTGGTATATTTTTACTCATCTGAACTACTTCCCAACTGCCATTATGTAATTGAAAAATTTCTTTTGCCACTAATGTACCTATTCCTGCACGACGGTATTTTTTCATAATAAAAAATTCTGCTATAGAAAAATACGATTTTCTCTCCTCTTGTATAAATCTTACAAGAACAAACCCCGCATACTTCCCCTCTACCGAAAGTAAATATGGAAAATGATCCGGCTCTGTAAAGTACTTACTAAGTGGATACTCGCTAAATTCCCCATTTTCTTCAACATCGATATCAATAAACTCTGAGAAATCATAAATATAAAATTGAAGTAAATTTTGCAGTAAATCCATTTCCTTTGAATTCGCTTTCATTATTTTATAGTTCATGACCCGCTCCCTTTATATTTCCAATATAGGCAATCTACGAATATGAAATATATTACAATTATAGCATATACTTACCATTTATTTTCTTTTGTTAGCAGGATAATTGTTCAACTTATCGAATAATTACATATTCAAAAATAAGGGGGAAAGTATAATGAATCCACGTCATGAGGTGTTGTTGACTCAATTGGAAAGCTATCGAAGTGAGTTATTGGGAGTCTTAAAGGGTATATCGGAAGAACAAGCGGAAATCATACCTGACGGATTTAAAAATAATATTCGATGGAATGTTGGACATATTTATCTAGATCAGTATCTATGGATCCAAGCGGTTACGAATGAAAAAACAGGTGTGCCAGAGCAATTTCAATCATGGTTTGGATATGGATCAAGTCCTGATAGTTTTGAAAAGGACACTCCTTCTTTCCAAGAGTTAAAGCAGTTACTAAGTGAACAACCTGTAAAGATTAAAGAAATGTATGGAGAAAGATTAGAGGAAGAATTTCCGCCAACTGAGATGGGAATGCATACGATTGAACAAGTACTCATTCGTACAATTTTCCACGAAGGCTTACATATGCAAGCCATTTTAGATATTAAGAAGTTTCTCTAAAACATGTATAGACCGCAACTTTCCCGAAGAAATGTATGCGGTCTATGTTTACATTTTTCCATTTAAAAACCCATTAGTGGTACATTGCCATCACTTTCTCTATATCCCCAATCAATTGGTTGCTTTCCTCTTTTGAAAGTCGTAGTGGCATTTGATCATAGAGAGTAATGATTTGTCCGTCCTCATTATCCCGATGCAAGTGTAAGTATTGATAAATATTGTTTATTTGCGATTCATTAAGAACCGATTGTGTATCAAAGCTTTTCACTCTCTGTAAAGTGAATTCATTTACAGAGGAATCAAAGATACCGTCGATAATGGCGCCATTCAAAAACATATCTTCACTCCTCAAAGTTAGATATGTTAGTTTACCCTGAACATAACACTTGTATTTTTATAAATTTCGATACCATTTAGCTGCTGCTTCGACTTCATCTGCAGTAAGTTGGTGCCCTCGGTTCTCCCAATGAAGCTCGACTGTTGCATTCGCACCTTCTAATAGCTTTTGTAGCTCTGTTGATTCTTCCGGCGAGCAAATAGGATCATTTGTCCCAGCACCAATAAACACCGATGTTCCTTCCAAATTAGGAAGCTCGATTCCTCTCAGAGGGACCATTGGATGGTGTAAAACGGCAGCTTTCAGGGCATTTTCATAATGGAATAACAGACTTGCCGCAATGTTGGCACCATTTGAATATCCAACCGCTACGATGTTGTTTCGGTCAAATTCGTATTTTGCTGCCGCTTCATCTAGGAACTCATTTAACTCTTTTGTACGGAAAATTAAATCTTCGATATCAAATACCCCTTCAGCTAAACGCCTAAAGAATCGAGGCATGCCGTTCTCTAAAATATTTCCTCTCACACTTAACACACCTGCAGAATCGTCAATCATACCAGCTATAGGTAGTAAATCTAATTCATTTCCACCTGTACCGTGTAGCAATAACAAAGTTGGTTTTTGTAGGTCTTTTCCCTTTTGATAAATATGTTTCATCGTTTTTCTCCTTTCAACACTCGTACCTCAACTGGTGGCAACGTATTTTCTAATTCTTCTCTTTTTGACTCTAACCAAGATGGTAACATTAAATTCTTACCAAGGTCTATTTGGGGTTCATCAACAGTAAAGCCTGGTGGGTCAGTAGCTATTTCAAAAAGAATGCCACCCTCTTCATGAAAGTATAGCGCTTGAAAGTAATTTCTATCAAGAATGTCAGTTGGATAATAATCTTTTTCCACTAATCGTTCTCGCCACTTCTGGTGCTCGTTTTCATCTTTAGCTCTCCACGCAAGATGATGGACGGTTCCTGCACCCATCAATCCTCGAACAGACGGAGATAGTTTAATATCAATTGTGTTTCCTAGCTCCCCTTCTGACTGAAACCGTAAAAAGTTTTCTTCTTGCCCGACGCATGTAAGTCCGAGAACATTTTCTAACACATCTGCCGTCTTATGGGGTTTTGCGGACAATAGACTAGCTCCTGCAAATCCTCTTATCGCAACCTCTGGACCAACACCGTTCACATTCCACTCATTTACGGGACCGTTTGGTCGTTGTACCAATTCAATCTCCAATCCATCAGGATCTTGAAAGCTCAAATACGTTTCGTTAAATCGTTTCGTTTTTACAAACCGAACTCCAAACGATTGTAATCGATCCTCCCAAAAGGAGAAAGAGTTCTCTGGAACAGTATAACTGGTGACTCCAACCTGCCCGGTTCCAATTCTCCCTTTTAACTGATGGGCCCAAGGAAAAAAAGTAATCACCGTTCCAGGTTGTCCGGAGTCATTTCCAAAATAGAGATGATACACTTCCGGACGATCAAAATTAATCGTTTTTTTCACAAGCCTTAAACCTAAAACTCCTGCGTAAAAATCTATATTACGCTGAGCATCATTTACCATGGCTGTAATGTGATGGATGCCTACAGTTTTTAACATGTTTTCCCCACCCACTTTTATTTTGGTCTTTCAATCGAAAAGATGTCACCTATTTTGGCATAATTGATTCCGGCTAACCGACTTACGGCTCCCAAGCCTCTTGGATCAATCTTTCCCTCGTGATAAATGGCTGAATCAATGTGGAAGTGAACAATTTTTCCAATGATTAAATCACAGCCAGGTGTATCTCCTCCACCTAATTCAAGTGACTGCTCTAAGGTACACTCAAAGCGGATTTTCGCCTCATTAATTCCAGGTACAGCAACTTTCACACTGTTCACTGGAGTTAATTGAGCTAGTTCAATTTCACTTTTATCCGGTGGAAGAGTTGCTGCCGTTTCGTTTATTTTCATTACATTATCTTCATCAACGATATGAATAACAAATTCCTTTGAATGAAGTATGTTTCTAGCTGTATCCTTTTGTTTCCCACCTGATCTCTGTATCGATAAGGAGATCATCGGAGGATTCGAGGATACAATATTAAAGTAGCTGAAAGGAGCACCGTTTAGTACCCTTTCATCCGATAATGAGGTAACAAATGCAATCGGTCTTGGGATAATACTACCAATTAAGAGCTTGTAATTTTCTCTTTCGGTCAATGTTGACGGATCAATGGAAAGCATGTAATCAATCCCCTCGTCTTAATCTAGCTCTCTAACTTCAAACGGAAGCAGACCTTGTTCTATTTGAATTCGATGTGGTTCATATTGGCTTGGCAACATAAGCTTTTCTCCCATCGTTTCTACAGACTCATCATGAGCAAATCCTGGAGGATCTGTTGCAATTTCAAATAAAATCTCTCCATGCTCTCTAAAGTATATGGCATTAAAGTAATTTCGATCTTGCACAGGAGTTACTCCATATCCATTATCTTCCACGTGTTTTTTCCAGTCCAGTTGATCGGCATCATCCGCAGCTCTCCACGCGATATGGTGAACCGTCCCCACTCCCATTTGTCCACGCCCAATCGGTGTTCGTTATAACTCAATAATGTTTCCGATGTCTGCCGTAGACTGGAAACGAACCATATCACCTTCCTCACTTACTTTTTCAAGCCCCATTACTTTCTCTAACAGGTCTGCTGTATTGTTCGGTTGAGTCGATAATAGTGTTGCTCCACCAAATCCTTTAATCGCATATTCAGCTGTAATTTCTCCGAATTCCCACTGGTTCGCTTCCCCTTCTTCTCTTTCAACGATCTCAAGATGTAATCCATGCGGATCATCAAATTCAAGATAATTTTCCCCAAAGCGCTCGATCTTGGTAAATGGGATATTAAACTTCTCTAATCTTTCTTCCCAAAATGTTATCGCTCCTTTAGGAACTACATACGAAGTAACACCTACTTGACCGTCACCAATAACCCCCTGACGAGCACCAGCCCACGGAAAAAAGGTAATAATGGTTCCTGGTTTTCCACCTTTATCTCCAAAATAGAGATGATACGTTCCCGGATCATCAAAGTTCACCGTTTGTTTAACTAAACGAAGCCCTAACACACCCGAATAAAAATCCACATTTTCCTGAGGATGACCGACAATAGCTGTAATATGATGAATTCCCATACTTTTTTTGACCATTAAAAACCACTCCCATTTTTTAAAAGTTATACCATTTATATCTCGAAACTGAGATATATATTAATATTACCTTGAAATTAAATATCTTGATTTAAAGATATTATAAAATAGATGATTTTATAAGTCAAGAGCTTGAAATAACATAGAAGCCAAAGATGTATCGAACAAAAGTCTAAACAACTTTGGCTATTTTGCAATTTTAAACGGAACTTCAAACTGCACAATTAAGAAAATAATAATAACCATAGAAATGATATATGCTGGGAGTGGTTTATAGTGATGTAAAGCAATAACCGAAAACATCACAAGGTCAAATAGAAATGAATACATTAAGGACCACCCATTTTGATACGATATTCGGCCAAACATGTGTAAAATCCATTCAACTGAAATATAAATTGCTGACCAAATAAATATGTAAAAGACCCGTTGTAACCATTTCTTAGGAAAGTGGGAGAGAAATAAAAAGATACTTAAGGGCATCGTGTTTATTGCATAAATAATGACAACCAATTCATGACCATAGAGAAAATCAGGATGAAATTTCCACAATGTATTCTCTTGTACAATATATTCATACAGCAAACCACCTGTGGAAATAAATAGCATACTGGGATGATATTCGCGCCAGTTTTTCCCTTTTCCCCACTTTATCGCTGCAAAGATCGTTAGTATCGCAATAGTAACGTGCATACCTACTATCCTCTCAAGTGTTTGTTCACAGTTTAACCTAAAGAAACGTCTTTAATGTATAGATTTATAAAAGACTCCTTAACAGAATAGGAAGGAAAAATTCAGGAATAATATATGAAGAAACATCGCATAAGGGGGCCAAAATAAATGAATGAAAATAAAAATCAACAAAACTTATCGGTAACCAATGACAACCAAGAATTACAAAATAAAAAGGATATGAACTCAGATCAAAACATCTCCGCTCAAAAAGATGGTTTCAGATATGATTACGATGATTCTTCAGATGTGTAAAGGTATAATTAATTGTTAATTATAAAAAGGACGTTAGACCATAAGTCAACGTCCTTTTCTTGATGCTAAGAAACTCATTTTTTAAGATTAATGGGAAGGAAAGAAAATCATTTGCAAAATAAAGATCGCTCCAAAAACATACAAAATAGGATGAACTTCTTTACCTTTGCCACTTACCAATTTCATTAATGGGTACGTAATAAATCCAATGGATATTCCCGTCGCTATACTTGCTGTTAATGGCATCGTGAGAATGATAGCAAACGCAGGAAAAGCTTCATCAAAAGTCTTCCAGTTGATTTTTGATAACCCCTCCATCATATAACAGCCAACGATAATTAATGTAGGAGCTGTTATCGCAGGTAATGATGAAATAGCTGAGACGATTGGTGAAAAGAATAATGCCAAGAAAAACAGAATAGCTACTACGATTGAAGTCAAACCAGAACGACCACCAGCAGCCACTCCAGTTGATGATTCAATATACGCACTTGATGGACTAGTTCCTAACGTTGACCCTACAGTTGTTGCTACAGCATCTGCCATCAGTGCAGATTTTACTTTTGGTAGATTTCCATTTTTCATCAGTCCAGCTTGTTCTGCTACCCCAATCATCGTTCCAGTTGTATCAAAAATCGTAACGAGTAAAAAGGCAAAAACAACCGTGTACAATCCGTTGGTGAAAACACCCAAGATATCAATGTCAAAAAAGACAATTGGTGGTGGAGTGGCAACCACTCCATCAAATTTTAAGTCACCTGTAAAGTAACCAATTACAGCTGTTACAAGCATTCCAATAAACAATGCACCATTTACTTTACGTGCAATCAGAATAAGAGTTACGAACAATCCGACGATAGATAAAATCGTTACCGGTTGATGAAGATCCCCAAAAGCTACTAAATTACCTGGATTCGCAACGACAATTCCCGCCATTTTTAATCCAATAAAAGCGATAAAAAGGCCAATTCCTGATGTAATCCCATATTTTAAAGAATCTGGAATGGAATGTATTAATGTTTCTCGCAACTTCGTAAAAGATAATAATAGAAATAACACACCTGCTAAAAACACAGTTCCAAAAACAACTTGATAACTGATTCCATGAACAGCTACTACACTTGTAAAATAAGCATTCATCCCCATCCCTGGAGCAATAGCGATTGGATATTTAGCCAATAAAGCCATGATCAACGTACCGATAACGGCTGAGGCAATCGTCGCCACAAACACTTGATTAAAAGGTACTCCTGCCGCTGAAAGAATCGCAGGGTTTACAAAAATGATATATACCATCGTTAAAAAAGTAGTGATTCCAGCGAGAATCTCTGTTTTTACATTTGTTCCTAATTCCTTTAAATGAAAAAAGCGTTCCATAAATCCTCCTAAGAAATAAAAATTCCTAACTATAAATGGGTAGACTTGTCCTACCCATTCGTAGTTAGGAATTAACGGTTCCTAGTAGAGACTCTTAGACCATATTTCTAAGAATATACGAATGAAATATCACAACAAAATGTATTATATACGAACTTTTAACATTCGTAAACATTTATTGTTCGTATTTTACTCGTATTTCATAAACTTTTCTTTTAAACTTTCTCAAAAAAAAGAGAAAGTTCACACTTCCTCCTAAAACCACTTCAACTTCAAGACATCCTTAAAGAATTCTTCAATGCTGGTTGTTTGTCTATTGTTATAGCTCTTCCTAACGGTTTCTAACAACCATGTTGGAATGGATTTTCCATCTATTATACGGTAATACTCCTCGTATCCTCTTTTTAAATGCTCCCAGCGACCGTCATCTCCAGGTAATAAATATTCAGAGACATCGATGATTTTCACATTGTCACCTTGCAATAGTATATTTTTCAGATGAATATCACGAGGATTCAAACCCTTCTTTCTTGCGTAAGCTCTTGCTTTATCCACCTCTTGAATCACCTGTGATGGAATATGAATTCCTTGCTGGAGACAATTATAAAGGGTAATGCCGGACTCATAACTTACGACTAGATACCGGTCTTTGGCTTCATAGAAAGTCGAAAAATAAGGAAAAGTTCCAAGTTTTTCATACACCTTTGCTTCCATCTGAACTTTTTCTAATTTATCATCAGCAAACAGTTTATATGCGTAGGCTGGCCCATGAATATATTGAAAAACAGCTGCATCCGTACCAATACCAATACACTTCAATTCTTTTACATTCCCATGAATCGAAACGGGTTGATTATTTGAATTCGAAGAAATAGTTATATGGGACAGGAGCTTATCAACAATTTCAAATTCTTTTTCCATATACAGCCACCTATCTATCTTGAAATCTACTTAGTTAGGGTATCACAATCATTCAAGTTAATAAAATATTATGACCTGTCATATAATGGACAACCCATTAATAGGTATTTATTATCCTGGAGGTGGTTGGAGTGAACGAAAATAAAAAGTTAGCCATTGAGCTTCCAAAAGCATTAATTCAAAATAGCCATGTGCAGCCAAGATTCAGTCACACACGAAACAATGACATCGGTGATGAACACTCGATTGAATATTTCATTGGAGATTCTCGTTATTCATTTACTGACATTGTCTCCCATTATTTAGACAATATCGAACGCATTAAAAAGTGGAGCTAAAAAATACTTGCCGAGCGAATTCAAAATTTAAGTGGTGTACCAGCTGATAGTGAAGGAATAACGGGAGCCATGCAAGGTTATTTGCATCGAATGATGCTCTCAGAGGACCCTAAAGACATCCTTGAGGATGCCTTAAAAGGTGTAGATGATTACGGTGTACACTATTCAGAAGAACTTGTAAGAGGAGATTTAGATTCTGAAAGCAGACAAATCGTTGAAGAAGTCATCGATACCAACCGAAGGCATGCTGACTTTTTAAGACAATTACTTCAACATTAGACCATCTCAGTCGGGAGTTGGTCTTTTAGTTTTAGGTGAACTCCAATTTTCTACGAACTTCACTTCTTTCGTCATCCAACCTTTACCATATTTGGTAGAGGTTTTTTATTTTTAAGGAGGAGAAAAACGATCTAAATCCAACCATCACCTACTAATATAAACTTTATAATAGAGGAGAAGAAAGTTTAGTTGGACAGTGATTCACACAGGAGTATTTTTATTTTACTAACGCTATTTATTACAATAAAACTTTATGTACTTTCAATATTGACCTTGGAAACATATTCGCCACCTAGATTTATTGCTTTACAATCTAATACTGAAAATATAAATACTCAAATAATTAGTTTATCCATAAAATGGAGGGTATCAATTGTTTAATATATTTACTACTCTACTAAAAGCCGGTGCACCTACTGTTGACCTTAAAATTAATCAGACATCTGCTCAAATCGGTGAGACAATAACTGGTTGTTTTAATCTTCATGGGGGACGTAAAACTCAAAAGGTTAAGAGGCTTGAATGTAGTTTAGTTAAAACGTACGATGATGGAAGCTTCGATACGGTTGAAGAAGTGACAACGATTTTAATGTCAGAGCAATTAAGTGAAAATGAAACGCTTAAATTCCCTTTCACTTTTGTGATAACTGATAAATTCCAACCAACCACTAGCAATATTACCTATCGATTCCATACAAATCTTGTCTACTCAGATAACCTGACAAGTAAAGATCATGATGAATTGGTTATTCTTACTAAAAGTAGCAGTTGATTAATATTGGGGAGGCAATTGCCTCCCTACGTATTTTTTCTACCTTTTGCAGAATTTTCTTTTGCATGCGCTTCGTGTTCAGCAACGATAGCTTCAGCAGGAATATGATTATTTTTTTTCGGACGATTCGCTTGTGCACGATGTTTTTTTCCCATATTGGTCCCTCCATGCTACTTTAATTTTTATTAAGCATGTGCTCAAATAGGATTGGATATCCTACACCATATCTTCCCTCAATAAAACTAAAGCATTCATTTAAATTTGATAGGAAAATCATGCTAAACTGTCCATTCCAATAACACCCCGGCGTGAGTTAATCCTCCACCGAATCCGTACAACAAAATTTTATCCCCACGTTTTATTTTCCCCTCCGTTACCCCTTTATCCAATGCAAGTGGAATCGTTGCTGCAGAGGTATTCCCGTATTCCACTAAGCTTTTTAGTGTTTTTTCTATCGGAAATTGGCTTCTTTCACAAATGGACTCAATGATTCTAAGATTCGCACTGTGTGGTACAAACCAATCAACTTCTTGTAAGCTTATTTGTGTCTTTTCTAATACCGACAACATCCCTTTTGGAACCGTATTAACAGCCCATTTATATACTTCTCGCCCATTTTGTGTAATGTTTCCTGTTGTCGTTAGGCTTTCTCCGTTTATACTCTCAGATAAATCTGTACAGTATAAGTTCTTCCCTAATTCCCCTTGTGAACCTAAATGAGAGGAGAGGAAACTAGGGTACTGTTCATTATATTCCACAAGAACCGCTCCCCCACCATCACCAAATAAAACGCAAGTGGTTCTATCAGTAAAATCAGTTATCTTTGACATCGTTTCTGCACCAATAACCAACACCTTTTTATTCAAACCAGCAGTAACTAAACCATTGGCAACGTGTAAACCATAGGTAAACCCTGCGCATGCTGCATTCAGATCAATTGCTCCGGTATGAGGAATTCCTAGCTGAGCTTGGACTAATGCAGCGACACTTGGAGTTTTGAAATCTGGAGTCATGGTACATACAATGATCATATCTACATCATGTACAGACTTGTTATTTTTTTCGATTAAATTTTCTACCGCTTTTACACAAATATCACTTGTAAACTCTTGTTCGCTTGCCATTCTTCTTTCCTTTATACCCGTTCGTTTGATGATCCATTCATCGTTAGTGTCAACCATCCGTTCTAGATCTTCATTCGTTAGTATTTTCTCTGGTACATATGAACCTACGGCAGTGATTTGTGCTCTCGAATTGTTCATTCCTTCACCTCATAAACAGATTTATATCCATTATAACTAACTATTAGTATCTGGTGCTAACAATATGTAGTTTTAGAGAACTTTTTTCATCACCTTTTCTCGATTAGTAAAAGTGGATTTTCCCGCAAGAAAAGGGTATTCTAGAACAATCGAACTTTTATTTAATATTTGTTGAAGGGGATTTATTATGATTGCAAAAACAGAAGAAGATTTTAATGGATTGAAGGAAATCGGGAGAATCGTTTCCTTGATTCGTGAGGAATTGGTAAAAAAGACGGTTTCAGGGATTACTACACAAGAACTTGATGATATGGCTGGTATTCTTTTTGAAGAGCACGGAGCTATTTCTGCACCTAAGGGTGAATATAACTTTCCTGGTTATACTTGCATAAGTGTGAATGAAGAAGTGGCACATGGTATTCCCGGAAAACGTGTGATACAAGAAGGAGATATTGTTAACATTGATGTGTCCGGCTCTAAAAATGGCTATTTCGCCGATACGGGTATTTCCTTTGTTGTTGGTGAGGGAGACCCTATTCTTACGAAGATTTGTGAAACAGCAAAAGAAGCATTCGAAATGGGCTTGAAGAAAGCAAAACCTGGCTCAAAGAAAAGTGGACTCGGAAAAGCAGTAATGTCTGTAGCCAGAAAGAATGGATTAACAGTTATTAAAAATCTAACTGGTCATGGTATCGGACGGAGAATTCATGAAGCCCCAGATCATATTTATAATTACAATGAGACCTGGGATGATGAACTATTAAAAGATGGTATGGTTATCGCTTTTGAACCATTCATCTCCACCCAAGAAGAGGAAGTGTTCCAAAACGAAGGAGATGACTGGACATACGTCACAGAAAAAAGTTTTGTTGCTCAATGTGAGCATACCATCATTCTTACTAAGAATGGACCGATCGTCATTACTCGATAATTTTATGTGTTTAATCACAGTTCAAAAAGGAGCTTGCTATATCCACAGCAAGCTCCCATTCGCTATTTATTGATCAATTTATTAATATCCTCTTTTGTAGGAAGGGCAGAAATCGCTCCCTTGCCTTCTGTCGTTAATGCTCCACTTGCATTCGCAAATGTAAGAAACTCCTCTGCTTTTGTCTCTAGCAGTTGTTCCAATTCTTCCATACTGGCGTTATTTTCTAAAAGCTTGTATAAAAAGCCTCCAATAAAAGCATCTCCAGCACCTGTTGTATCCTGAACATCTGCCTTAAACCCATGAGATTCATACTTTTTACCATTTACATAAAGTTCTGCACCGCTGGCTCCTTTTGTATAAATGATTGCTTTTACCTCTCCTTGAAATAGAGAAGTAAGGGCTTTTTGTTCGTCAGCTATTCCTGTTATGAATTCGAGCTCTTCATCCGAAATTTTGACGATATGTGCCTCTGGAATAAATGCCAGAATAGTATGTTTACAATCTTCTGCATCCTTCCATAGAGGAAGTCTAACATTCGGATCAAAGCTAACAAGGCCGCCTTTTGCTTTCATCGCTCGAATCGCTTTCGTATGCGCCTGCTTCATTGGGCTTTCAACTAAGTCAACCGAACAAAAGTGGAGAATATCTCCCTTATTAAACCACTCTTCATCAATTTCTGATTCATCTAAAAGTAAATCAGCTGATGGATTACGGTAAAAAGAAAAATCTCTCTCTCCATCTAGCCGAAGAGAAACAAAGGCAAGACCTGTATTGGCCTCTGTCGTCCGGCTAACTTTATCTGTCTCTACACCGGCTTCTTCCAACTTCTCTACTAAAAAATCACCAAACGCATCTACTCCAAGCTTAGTGATCATTGAAGAGGATCCACCATATTTGGCTACAGCTGCCGCTACGTTTGCCGGAGCCCCACCTGGTGCACGTTCAAAAGAGACTACATCTTTTAATGCTTTTCCTTTTTCCAAAGGGATAAAATCAATTAATACTTCTCCGATAGAAAATAACTTCCCCATTTCCCTACCTCTTTCTACTGATTTGTTTGTAATTCCCATTTTTTCGCCTGAAAAGAAACCTTCCCTCCTGTAGCAAAAAAGCGAATTCCCTGACTCTCTTGACTAGGAAAGATTCTACTTGTAAAAACTTCTTCTCCATCATTTACAAAAATCTCAACTGAAGACACATCAACAAACATCTGAAGCTTAATTTTCTTGCTGTCCAGCGCACATTTTCTCACTGTCCCATAAGACGTAGCAAAAGATATACCAGAATGTGTCCGGTCGAGGACTAGCTTCTTTTCTATCGTATCATAAGTAATGATCGTTTTTTCATTTTTTCCTGTTCGAAATTCAATCCCAAAGGTCTTAGCATCATGGTTTTGAAATTCAGTGGTTAGCTCGTAAGTAGTGCCGGTGAACCCAACGTAAGATTTACCTTCATCCTCTAGGGTATCTTCTATACCTTTTTCATTTTTTCTTAACTCTTGTAGTTCTTTTACTGGATTTTGAAGTAGTTTCCCGTTTTTTTCGGTTAACTCTCTTGGTAAGGATAGACAATGAGCCCAACCATCCGCATCCGTTGGATAGTCGATTTCTGGAAGACCCACCCATCCAACTAAGATCCGTCTCCCTTTATGATCCTCCATCGTTTGTGGTGCGTAGAAATCAAAGCCACGATCCAGTTCTTGAAACTTCCCGTGGGAAAATAAACCATTCTCCACATCAAGCGGATTCCCTATCAAGTATCCAGATTGATAGATATTTTGATACAAATCACCGTCTGGAGCAATTCCTTGTGGTGAAAAAACTAGAATGCCTCGATCTCCCAATTCAAAATAATCAGGGCATTCCCACATATAACCGAAGGGGGGAAGCTCTGTTTTCATTTCACCTTTAAAAGACCAACTCAATAAATCATTTGATTGATAAAGGACTATACACCCTGTTTCATTTGATCTTTGAGCCCCGATCACCATAAAAAACTGATCGTCTTTTTTCCATATTTTCGGATCACGAAAATGATCGGTATATCCTTCTGGCACCTCAGATATAACCGGAGGAAGCTTTGATATTTCCCCCTCTCGATTCATCACGGCTAAACATTGATAGGGATTCCTTCCCCAATCATTATCACGCGTGTTTCCCGTATAAAGTAAATACAGCTTCCCCTCATGTTCGATGGCACTCCCTGAGTATGCTCCATGACTATCAAAATAGTCACCTGGCTTGATCCCAATTCCAGCATCTTCCCAGTTCACCAAATCCTTTGATTTCACATGATACCAATATTTCAACCCGTGAACCGGTCCTAGAGGGAACCACTGATAAAATAAATGGTATTCTCCGTTAAAGTAGGAAAAACCGTTTGGATCGTTTAACAATCCTGTTTTCGGTTGTATATGGAAAGTTTGTCTCCATAAAGAATGATTCACTCTTCGTTCCAACTCAAATAATTCTTCCTGACTTACTTCTTCCAACCTTCGATATCTTCGTTCTCTTGTCCATTCCATGTTAGTATTCTCCTTATGCAAACAGAGGGGAATCAAAATTTGATTCTCCCTCCTCATTTTTAAATCTTTAAGCTGCTTTACGACCGTTTTTTTCTTTTTCTTTCATTTCCTCACGCTTTCCTAATACAAATGTCATAGCAAAGGCTACTGCAAAGGCAATTGCCATTCCGATAATATAAGAGATAATGGATCCAGGCTTAATAGAGATAATACCTGGAAGACCCGCCGCACCAAGAGCAACAGCTTTTACTTTAAATAGCGTCACAAACGCTGCTCCAACTGCTGACCCGATAATGGCACCGATAAATGGAAAACGCAGTTTTAAATTCACTCCAAACATAGCTGGCTCCGTAATACCCAGTAATGCTGAGATACCTGCTGCTGAAGCCACACCCTTTGTTTTGGCATTTTTCGTAATTAATAGGACTGCTAGTGTTGACGCACCTTGAGCAATATTTGACATGGCAGCAATAACGAAGATAAAAGAACCGCCTGTTTTAGCCATATCTGCTAGCAATTGCGTTTCTACTGCAATAAAACTGTGGTGCATACCTGTGATTACAATTGGCGCATAAAGTAGTCCAAAGATTGCTCCCCCGATAAAACCAGTCGTGTCATACAACCAAATTAAGCCGTCTGTTAGTAAGTTCCCTGCCGAACGTGTAATCGGTCCAACTGCTGTGAAAGTTAAAAGTCCTGTAACAAATATAGTTAATAATGGTGTTAATAAGTTATCTAATGCAGATGGAATGACTTTTCGTAAACCGTTTTCAATCTTTGCTAAAATAAACGATGCTGCAAGAACTGGTAAAACACTTCCTTGATAACCGACCTTTTCGATTTCTAATCCAAAAATATTCCAAACCGGAATCGTCCCATTTAACAAAGCATCTCCGTAACCATACCCATTCAATAAGTCTGGGTGCACCATCAGCATTCCAAGAGCTGCTCCTAAATACTGATTCCCACCAAAACGTTTGGTGGCTGAAAATCCAATTAAAATCGGTAAGAAAACAAAAGCAGCATTTGCAAAAGTGTTTATTAGTGCGGCTAAATCAGCGAGTTCAGGCTTTGCTTCCACAAGCGACTTTCCCGCAATAAATAAGTCTTGAGCCGTTAATAGATTGTTAATCCCCATTAATAAACCACCGGCTACAATCGCTGGAATAATAGGTACGAATATATCAGAAAGCATCTTTACAAAACGTTGAAGCGGATTCATTTTCTTTGATCCAGCATCCTTTACGTCGCTCGTAGACATTTCTTCTATATTTGTTAACCTAGTAAACTCTTTATATACTTCATTTACCGTTCCGGATCCAAGGATAATCTGATACTGACCTCCCGTTGAGAACGTTCCCTTTACTACATCCATTTCTTCAAGAACATTTGTATTTACTAAGCTTTCATCCTCTAAAACTAGTCGAAGTCTTGTCGCACAATGTGCAGCAGCTGACACATTTTCCTTGCCACCAATAGCTTTAAGGATTTCTTCAGCAATTAATGAATAATTCATTGGTATTTCCTCCTTATTATTCTATCGTGGAACCGATTCCAAACTTTGTTAAAAAATTATCCACCTGTGGAACCGGTTCCTTTTTTAAGTATTATATCACCGGTTCCTAGACTTGTTGGTTTGGAACCGGTTCCGATGAGTTGATTATAATTCATACTTTATGAAACTGTCAACGCTTCCACGAGAAATTAATTCAAAATTTGTGTAGGTAATTTTTTCTATTTGTTCCCCTTCAATTAATTTAAGCATTTTTTTCGCTGCTATTTTCCCCGCATGTTTAAATTCATATTTAACAGTCGTAAGGCTTGGATGAATGTACTCTGTAACCTCATATCCCCCAAACCCAGTAACAGATAAATCCTTTGGTATATTTAACCCCTTTATAAAGGCTGCTTTACAGGCACCAAGAGCAATATTATCTGTCGCACAAACGATAATCGATGGCTGAAAATCTTCAATAATTCGTGTGGCTTGATCAAGAGCCTCACCCATACCAAACCCTGTTTCATAATATTTGACTTCACACTCATCAATACCTGATACTGCATCTTTAAAGCCATCTCTCCGTTGCACACCAACAGAAATATCCTTCGGAGTTACACCTAAATATGCTATTTTTCTATGACCTTTCTCCAAAACATGTTTTCCCATTATTTTTGCTGCTTCGTAATCTTGATGAATAATACTATATACTTCATCATGCTGTTGACCTACTAGAAGAATCGGAATATCAATTTTTTCAAAAGCTTCTAGATGCTGATCAGTTATTTTAGTAGCTAACAAAATAATGCCTGCTACCTTTTGTCTTGCAAAGCTATAAAGACTCTCAATTTCTCTTTCTTCATCTTGACTTGTATTGGAAATGACCATTTGGCATCCAGCTTCTCTGAGTTGTTCGTCAATCCCAATGAGCGTTCTTGCAGAAGCAAAAGAATCTAATCGCGGAACAACCGTTCCAATAATACTCGTTCTCTTTGCTTTTAAGCTTTGAGCAAACGTATTCGGAACATACCCCGTCTCGTTTATCACTCTCTCTATTTTCAGTTTTGTCGCATCTCCAATCGACCCACCGTTCAAGTAACGTGAAACGGTACTTTTCGCCACACCAGCGATACGAGCAATATCTGCAATTGTTGTCATATTGTCACTCCGTTTTGAGTTCTTCTATGTAATCTTACCAAATCCAATAACAACAAAAAACCTAAAATAATCTTTCCTACTTTTTTCAAAATAATTCCCCCATAAATTAAAGAATAAAACCACTAGACACCATGCCTATATTGAACACGATATGAAAAATAATAGATGGGTAAAGGCTATTTGTTTTTAAAACTATCACTCCATAGAAAAATCCTCCTAATGAAAAGAAGAGACAAAGAATAAATGGAATGCCAATAATCAGATGCATTAGTCCAAATCCAATACTTGTAACAATCAGTGCATAAGAAGCCGAAACATATTTAACTAAGGATGATAATAAAATCCCCCTCCATATCCATTCTTCTAGTGTAGCGTTAATAAGAGAAAATAAAATACAAAAAACAATGAATGAATTACTTATAAGCAGATCTTTTTGTAAAACAAATGGGAGAAACGCTGCTCCAGAAGATACAACCACGACAACCAATAAATTGGAGAGCTTTATCGTGTGAAAGGGTAATTTAATCACTTGACTCCACCGAGGATGGTGATGGTAAAAAAAGAACTCCTTTTTACTTAATCGATGAAAAATGTATAAGCCCGTTACAATTATCAAAAGTAGACTACGGTTTAATATAATTCTTGTCTCTTTCTGAAAATCATATTGGCCAATCTCATTATTGATTAACTGGTAAATCATTAAACTAACAAGAAAACATATAAAAATGGAAGCTAAAAACCGGAAATTAGTATTCTTCATAACTATCAATAACAGCAATAATACTGTTCCAGCCCAAAGCCACATTCCATACGAGATAACAATAATTCCTATTAGAAATAAAACTGCCATTACATTGGTTTTTTGATTTAATAGAAATGTCATAATTACTCCTTTGGGTTAATTGATTCACTTTCTATCATACCATTTTATTCCTTTTTAAAAATGAAAAACAGTAATATTATGGGCAAAGTAGAAAGCAATGGCTCGATGCTATAAATGTGTTTGACTCCAAAACTAGAAAAAAGACATCTCAAAATTGAGATGCCTTCCTAAAATATAATATGTTTTTATAGTTCTTCCCCATTGGAAGCAATCACATTTTTATACCAATCAAACGATTTCTTCTTGCTTCTTGCTAATGTACCATTGCCATAATCGTCTTGGTCTACGTAGATGAAACCATAGCGTTTAGACATTTCTGATGTACCTGCACTAATTAAATCAATACAGCCCCAGCTTGTGTAACCAATAAGATCTACGCCCTCTTTAATAGCTTCTTTCATTTGTTCAATATGTGCACGCATATAATCAATACGGTAATCATCGTTGATAGAACCATCTTCTTCTACTTTATCGTAAGCGCCTAGACCATTCTCAACAATAAATAAAGGTACTTGGTAGCGATCGTACATTTTCTTTAATGTGATACGTAAGCCTTTAGGATCGATTTGCCATCCCCAATCCGAAGACTCTAAGTAAGGATTTTTCACTCCGCTAAAGAAGTTTCCTTTTTCCTTTTTCTTACCTGGTGCCCCACTAGCAACCATAGACATGTAGTAGCTGAATGATAGGAAGTCTACAGTATGTTGTAATAAAATTTCTTCGTCTCCAGGAAGCATGTTAATTTTAATATCATTTTCTTCAAAATAGCTCAACATATAGCTTGGATAATATCCACGAACTTGAACATCAGTGAAGAATAAGTTCATTTGATCTTCTTTTTGTGCTTCTAACACATCATCTGGACTACATGTTTCAGGATATACTTCCATACGAGCTAACATACATCCAATCATAGCTTCAGGAATAATTTCATGACATGCTTTAACCGCTCTTGCACTAGCAACAAATTGATGATGTAGAGCTTGATATACCGTTTGTTCTTTATGCTCCACTTCGTCAATTAAGATTCCGCTTCCGATATACGGAGAAAGTGTAGAGATATTGATCTCATTAAAAGTTAACCAGTATTTTACTTTTCCTTTATAACGGTTGAATACCGTTTCAGCATAATTTACAAATAAATCAACTACACGACGATCTGCCCAACCATTGTAATTTTGTACTAAGCTAAGTGGAATTTCGTAATGTGATAAAGTGACAAGTGGCTCAATTCCATACTTTAATAACTCATCAAATACCTTGTCATAGAAAGCTAGTCCTTCTTCATTTGGCTCTCTATCATCACCGTTTGGAAATATACGAGGCCAAGAGATAGACATACGGAATGTTTTAAAGCCCATTTCTGCAAACAAAGCAATATCTTCTTTATAACGATGGTAAAAGTCGATTCCACGACGCTTAGGGAAGTTATCTCCGCCTTTACCTGCTAAAAGATCTTCTAGTTCTTTTTTGCTTTTCACGTCCATTTCGATCTCATTACCACGTTCTTCTTTTGGAACAAATTGAACCATGTCAAAGATGGATAATCCTTTACCACCTTCGTTATATGCTCCTTCTAATTGGTTTGCAGCCGTAGCTCCACCCCATAAAAACCCATCTGGGAATTGATTGTTTTTCATGATTGTTCCTCCTAGTATTTTCTCTAAAATGACTTTAGTTAGTCTATAGGAATATAGTAATTTTAATTCGTCTGATAGTAAATATTTGTGGAGTATCTAGTTTTTAATAACAACGGTTGTTATACGTTACAAAGTTGTAACACTATGTTACATTAATAAAAGTATGATTAAAGAGCAGCGATTTTTAAGGAGTGGTTCCTTTTATGTTTACAAATGAGGTCATTAAATCATTCAATGAATTAGAAACATCTATATATAATTATGTTTGCCAAAATGGTGAGAAAGTTGCCTATATGAGAATACGTGAATTAGCCGATGAAACACATGTATCCACAGCTACCATATTACGTTTTTGCCGTAAACTTAATTGCGAAGGTTTTTCAGAATTTAAAGTTAAGCTTAAAATGCATCTGGGTGAAGAGAAAAAAACAACACTAAAGTATTCAGACCATTCAGTAGTTGAGTTTTTCGAGCGGACATTAAATGGAGATTTAGAAGAAAAAATTATAGAGGCAGCAAAACTAATTGCAGAAGCCGATCATGTTCTTTTTATCGGGAGTGGAAGCTCAGGTATTGTTGCTGAATATGGAGCCAGATACTTCTCTAGTTTGGGTAAATTTTCCCTTTATATAAAGGACCCTTTCTTACAGCTTCATTCCAAACACCATGATAAAAGCGTGACGATCGCGTTATCCGTGTCAGGTGAAAACTATTTTACAATTGAACACTTGAACCAATTAAAACAAGAAGGAAGTACAATTATTAGCATCACTAATAACACACGTTCAACAATTGCCAAAATATCTGATGTAAACATTGCCTATTACGTGACGGAAGAGATTTATGAAAAAGCCAATATTACCACTCAAGTGCCCGTCGTTTATATTCTAGAATCTCTTGCACGTGAGGTACATAGACAAAGCTAGAACATTTCTTTAGTCTGGTAGATTGCTAACACATTAGTAGACTCTCTTGAGAGATTTTCTTTTTCTATGTTTTAATATGTAAAAAAGAAAATTGAAGGAGTAGTACGATGTTTTTCTACATTTGCATGTCTCTATCTATCATTCTTATACCTGGTCCCGATATGATATTTGTCCTTACACAAAGTATTTCATCAGGTATAAAAGCAGGAGTCCGTACGATTTTAGGTTCCTTAACTGGAACCTTTATTCATACCTTGCTTGCTGCGTTTGGCTTGTCCATCATCGTTCAAAAATCACCATTTATCTTTGAAGTAATTAAGTATGTAGGAGCTGTTTATTTACTATTCTTAGCCATTCAATCTTTTCGTGAAAAAAGTCAACCAACTCAATTAGAACCAGAAGGTGCACAACTAAAAGGCTTCTTTAGAAAAGGTTTTATCACCAATATCGCTAACCCCAAAATGCCCATTTTCTTTTTGACCTTTTTACCACAATTTGTGCATATAGGTACAGGTGATGAATCATTTCAAATCTTTTTCTTAGGGATGATCTTCATTATTGAAACCTTTATTGTCTTTTTTGTTGTGTCATTATTCTCTTCCCGATTAAGGGACAAGTTGAGTGGAAACCCTTTGGTATCTAACATTATAAATTACTTTAAGGGAACGATTTTTGCTGGGTTGGGGATAAAATTACTTCTTTTAAGTAGGTAGAGAAGAACTTACGGGGTGTTAAGGAGAAGGAACACCCCGTTTGCTTTCTTCCGGAAGAGTACCCAATACCGAAATTACTGAACCAACTGCTTGAATCCAACTTCCAGTAAAGATAATTATATCACCAGGCGAATCTGAATTAGATTCAGATACTGATTCAGACTCTTCCTTATCTCTTAAGTTAATAGACCCTCCAATTGCTTGAAGCGAATTCCCTGTAGATTGGAGTAGGTTCCCGTATATATTGTAAATTTGCCCAGGAGCGGACGGGTCCTCAAATTCCTCCCCTAATGCTACACCGCCCCCTAATGCTTGTAATAAATTACCCGTGATCACTAATTTTTCTTCCGTTACTTCTTCTACATCCAAAAGAAGGCCAGCAACAACCGTACTGTTTCCTATTGCTTGAATCTCATTACCTAGTTTCTCGAGTGAGGGGGTTATTTGCCCATCTGCTTGAAGTGCATTGCCCGTCCCTTGAAGTGTATTACCAACAATATCTAAGCTTTTGTATAGTTCTGTGATTCTAGTGGACTGTGTAGGTATACTAGCTATCGCTGAAAGTATTGTCCCTATTGCGGTTATTACCGCTCCAAATATTTCTTTAACCTGATCGTCCATAACAAACTCCTTAATATTGTATGTTAAATTATATTCAACTCTTTTAGGCGTGTTACCCATGACCAGTCACTAACGAATGAACTTATAAAAAATAGACCTTCGCTAAACGAAGGTCCACACTTATTCTTTACGATCTCGGTTCCACTTTTTATACTCTAATTCTAAGTCTGTAAGTGTTAACTCAAACAAATGTCGCTCGTTCTTCTTGTAGATTCCTGCTTTGATTAAGTAATTAATTAAATAATTCTTTCTTTTTTCTACTGCTGATCTTAATTGTTTTGACATCCTCTATACCTCCAGTTTAGTTTATTCATTTACCAACAAGTCTTACTACTGTACTTTTGGAAAACCAAACTGAAATTTTTATATTCTGGATAAAATAAAAAGCCCCCTTAGAAACGGTCCATGTTCATGAACTGTTAACTAACAGGAGCCTTCGGTTGTCCGATCGGCATGTATTTATTTTTGTTATCTAGCATGTTTTTGTTGTGTTTTTCCTTTTGCTTGTAAAGGTAAACGGTGTTTTTCTATTTTATCGATTTGAGTCACTTGAGAGTCATGTACAGTTATTTGAACCGTCCCATATTCTAGGTTCTCGAGTAAAACCTTCACTTTTTCTAGTACTTGCTCATCAATTTGTCCTTTTGAAAGCAAGAAAATCATCCCCTTTGTTCAAAGTTAATCGATTCTCCAATAAATCCTCTAAAGTTGCTTGATCCAACACATACGCGATGGTATCTCTTACAAGCGACCAGAGCGGTTTCAGTTGACATGAAGGCTCTAATTGACAGGGTTCGTATTTCGTAATGGATGCACATCCCATAGGAGAAAGTGGTCCCTCTAACACCCGAATGACTTCACCAATGTTTATGTCCCTTGTCTCGCGTTTTAGGATATATCCGCCATTTGTCCCTCTTTTACTTTCTAAATACCCTAATTTTTTTAGCTTTAATAAAATTTGTTCTAAGTAACTTACAGTAACTAAAGTTTTATCTGAAATTTCTTGAATCGATATTACTCTTCCGTGATGTTCCCCAAGAACAAGTAATGCTCTTAGCGCATATTCTCCCTTACTTGAAACCTTCATTTGTTTTCCCCCTATTTTCCCCTCATTCAGTTATTCGAAAAGTCGAGTATTCTAGTCAACATTTTAACATAAAAAATTAATTGTTGAGTAAATCAGTCGACTTTTGCATATAAAATGAATTACTTTGTGATCTTTAGGGGGGGTCGGACTTAATTTAATACTTCACTTGCATTCGTATTTGTATTTTTGATTTTTATTACGATATATACAATAGAAGCTATCCAAATACCAGCAATACCTGTGTAAACAAACGGATAAACACTTGTTTGGTCAATCCATGTGGTTACAAGAGTTCTAGAATTAACTAGGATAATAAATCCGCCTACAAGTACACCCATTAATTGAGCATGGATTTTTTGTACTAACCAGGCAGCAATCGGTGCAGCAATTAATCCACCAATCATTAAAGCTCCTACCCATAACCAATTTACTTGTTCCCAACCAAGCGAGATTAAAAATCCAAGCGTTGCAGATACGGCAATGGCAAATTCACTTGTATCCACTGTACCAACTACTTTACGTGCACTGATTCCTTTTTGAGATAGTAAAACAGGCGTTGCAATGGGACCCCAGCCTCCTCCACCAGTTGCATCAGCAAAACCTGCGATCAATCCTAGTGGAATGGATTTTTTTCTTGATAATCCAATATTATTTTTCTGTTCTCCAACTTTAAACATAAATAAGAATCTAGCTAAAACATATACCCCTAGGGCAAGTAAAAAAATAGAAATATAGGGTTTTGCAAGATCACCAGGAATATTACTCAAAAATGTAGCACCTAAAAATGCTCCAATTGATCCAGGTATGACGAGTCTGACTACGGTTTGCTTATCAACATTCCCAAATTTAATGTGTGAAGCTCCAGATGCAGCTGTTGTTACCACTTCTGCTAAATGAACCGATGCGGATGCAACTGCTGGTGCAATTCCAAAAGCAAGTAACATGGATGAGGATGTCACCCCGTACGCCATTCCTAATGCGCCGTCTATTAGTTGAGCAAATAAACCAATAAACGCAAATACAATAAACTTTTTCATTTCATAGCCTCCAAACTTCTCAAGTAACTTTGTTTCTATACTATAATCCATATTATCCCTACCTGTAAACTAGGAATTTAAAAAATAATTAAAATTTTTTAATAACAATCTTTTGTTTGTTAAAAAGAACCTAATCGGTTTTTAAGTCCTACTTGATGGAATATCTTTACACTAGGTGAATTTTTATTTAGATCGATTGATTTAGGAGGGATTTACATGCAGGCAGTTGTTTGTTCAAAGTATGGGAATTCTGAAGCACTTTCATTAAAAGAGGTGGATAAACCTATTCCTAAAGAAAAGGAAGTGTTAGTGAAAATACATGCCTCTTCCGTTAATTATGGGAATCTCGTCCTTTTAAAAGGCGAACCGTATTTGGCTCGATTGGCTTTTGGTTTATTTAAACCCAAATACTCCATACCTGGAGGCGATATTGCAGGTGAAGTTGAATCAATAGGCACTGGAGTAAAACAATTTCAACTAGGTGAGGAGGTGTTCGGTGATTTATCTGCATACGGCTGGGGTGGATTTGCAGATTATGTTTGTGTTCCTGAAGATGCTCTTGCACTAAAACCGAAAAATATATCATTTGAGGAAGCAGCAGCGGTTCCTATGGCTGCAGTTACTGCTTTGCAAGCACTTCGGAATAAAGGGAACATTCAACCTGGACAAAAAGTTTTGATATATGGAGCATCTGGTGGTGTCGGAACATTTGCTGTGCAAATCGCAAAATCCCTTGGTGCTGAAGTGACAGGGGTGTGCAGCACAAGAAATATAGACATTTTACTCTCAATTGGTGCTGACCATGTCATCGATTATCAGAAAGAGAATTTCTCCCAAACACAGGAAAAGTATGACTTGATTTTAGGTGTAAATGGAAGCCAGCCCTTATCCGTTTATAAGAGATCATTGAATCCAAATGGCATCTTTCTTCACGTCGGAGGATCAGGAGAACAGTTATTTCAAACCATGCTACAAGCACCATGGACATCGATCATAGGAAAGAAGAAAGTTAGAAATATACTTCAGAGAGCTAATCAAAAAGACTTAATCTATGTGAAACAATTACTGGAATCAGGTCAAGTGAAGCCAATTATCGATAGAACATATAAATTAAGTGAGATTACTGATGCTTTCGATTATTTCTCAGAAGGTCATGCTCAAGGTAAAGTCGTGATCACCGTTTGATATGAATGATAAAAACTTATTTCCTCAAACTCTAAAAAATAGAAGTACTCCCTTGTCATATTCCCTATGTAAAAAGTATAATTTTGTTAACTCAAAGAACCCATTTTTATTGTTTTCTGGAAACTAAAACAATAAAGATGGGTTCTTTATATTTTTAGGAGGGGTTAGATTTTGTATCGCTTGGTTTTATATTCATTTTATGTTTTTCTAGGAGCCTGTTCGTTCGGTATTTTGTCAACGATTGTGAAATTGGCTTACAAAGAAGGGTTTAGTTTTCGAGAAGTAACAGCCGGACAATATGGATTTGGATGGGGAATTATGCTTATCCTAATGATTATTTTCTCTAGACAAAAAGTTAGTTTGAAACAGTTTATACGTTTGGCGGCAGTTGGCGCCTGCACGGCACTGACTGGCGTTTTTTACTACTATTCCTTACAAACTATTCCAGCCTCTATAGCGATCATTTTACTTTTTCAATTCACGTGGATGGGAATATTGATTCATTCAATAGCAACCAAAAAATGGCCATCTAAATCCACTCTTCTATCTCTCATTTTCTTAATATCAGGCACTATTTTAGCAGGTGGAATGGTTGGAGGCAATGTCAAGGAAATAGATATATTAGGAATGATTTTTGGTCTACTTGCTGCTTTTATGATGTCCTTATTTATATTATTAAGTGGCAAAGTGGAAACTCAACTCCCTTTAATTACTCGTAGTTTCTACATATCTACTGGGGGTTTATTAGTACTACTAACCATTTTCACACCTAAAGTGTTGTTTTCTTCATTCGGAGACGATATATGGTTTTATAGCTTCCTTTTAGGTGCCTTCGGAACAGTTATTCCCATAGTTCTCTTTTCCCTAGGAGCCCCTAAGATAAGTCCGGCTCTTGCTAGTATCCTTAGTGCTGGAGAACTCCCAGTAGCTGTAATCGCTTCTGTATGGGTACTTCAAGAACAGGTAACCTGGGTGCAATGGTTAGGTGTTTTGATTATTTTGTCAGGCATTGCTTATCCACAAATCGTAACCTATCAAGCAACAAAACACTCCAACCATGTAAAGGTTTTGTAAATAATGTGTGTTATAAGTAGAAATACTAGGGATTAATGGTATAATCGATTTCGAAAGTCAATATCGGTTTCCTATATTGGTAATTTGGAGGTGAATCTTTGGAAGACAAGGTATTGAGGAAACTATTTCTAGGCTTTATTCACATTCATATTTTGCATCATGCCAAGGAAAAACCAATCTTTGGTGTGTGGATGCTAGAGGAACTAAAAGAACATGGCTACAACATAAGTTCTGGTACTCTCTACCCTATTCTTCACTCCATGGAAGAAGATGGATTGTTATCAAAGAAAGAGAAAAACGTTGAAGGGAAAATACGAAAGTATTATTCAACAACCGATAAAGGCATTCACATTTTAAATGAGGCTAGAATTAAGGCATATGAATTATTTAAAGAAATAAAAGATTAGCTTTTGAGGTGATATGGTGAATCAACTGAAATCATTATTGGAAATTCTTATTGTGTCTACCAAATTAGGATTAACATCCTTTGGCGGTCCAATTGCCCATTTAGGTTATTTCCACAATGAGTATATTCGCAAAAGAAAGTGGTTAGATGAAAAAAGTTACGCTGATTTAGTCGCACTATGTCAATTCCTCCCAGGTCCAGCTAGTAGCCAAGTCGGGATTGGAATTGGTGTCATGAGAGCTGGAGTTCTTGGAGGAATTGTCTCATTTATCGGTTTTACTCTCCCGTCGGTTGTTGCCCTTATGGTATTTGCTCTTTTACTTCGTGGATTTGAAGTAGGTGAAGCGGGTTGGATACACGGATTAAAAATTGTTGCTGTTGTAGTCGTTGCCCATGCAATCTTAGGTATGGCAAGCAATTTAACTCCTGATATGAAAAGAAAAGCAATTGCACTATTTGCTCTCATTGTAACACTCCTTTGGCAAACAGCCTTCACTCAGGTAGGAGTGATTGTCATTGCAGGGATTCTCGGATTTTTCCTTTACAGACAGCAAACAGATACACATGAACAAAACATGAATTTTCCAATAAGTCGGCGTTTTGGAGTCATTTCTTTATTAGTATTTTTCAGCCTTTTACTATTGCTACCAATTTTAAGAGAGGCCACATCACTTCATTGGGTAGCTTTATTTGATAGTTTTTATCGATCAGGTTCATTAGTTTTCGGTGGCGGACATGTAGTATTACCATTACTAGAACGTGAATTTGTTCCGACTGGAATGTTAATGGAAGAAGCATTTTTAGCTGGTTATGGCGCTACTCAAGCCGTACCTGGTCCCCTCTTTACCTTTGCTGCTTATTTAGGAACAGTCATAAGCGGTTGGCAAGGTGGGTTATTAGCGACAGTTGCCATCTTCTTACCTGCATTTCTTCTTGTGTTGGGAGCCCTACCCTTCTGGGATACTATACGCCGTAATCCTAAAATAAAAGGGGCATTAATGGGGGTAAATGCGGCGGTGGTAGGCATTCTAATATCCGCCTTCTATCAACCTATTTGGACCAGTTCCATTTTAGCACCAATTGATTTTGCTTTTGCTGCGATTTTATTCAGTATGCTCGTATACTGGAAGCTCCCTCCATGGATTATTGTACTAACTGGTGTGATCGGTGGATCACTCATGACACTTATATAATGATTGAAAAAAGTAGTAAAGAATACTACCAAATAATAGACCAAATGTATCGTCCTCCTACATTTGGTCTTTTTATTCCCCATTTATTAATTTCTCTCGATTGTCCGATTGAGGTGGTTCCTCTAACCAACCATGTTTGATCATAATATTCGCTCCATCCTCTGCATAGAGGGCGATCTCAGGTATAAGGGATGCATATTTCAACCCTAAATCTCTACGAGGACTCCCAGACATGGATGCACCATAATTTCCTATACCAGCCGCAATCATACCAGAAACGTGAAACATCATTAGTTTCTCTGAAAAAACAGGTATGGTCGAATCCGACAGAGCGGTATCCCATGTCATTGGGGCAGGTAAATCTTCCTTTTTTAGAATGTCACTAAAAATATCGATATGCTTTTGCGCAATTCGTTTTCCTCTTATAAAGTAATCTTTTACCTCTCTTGATTGAGCTGTTTGAGCAAAACCTGTAATTAACGTTTTTCCTATGGCATTTGTTTGGATATTATTAAACAACATCGTAATTTCTTGTGCCAAAAGTGCCCTTTTTTCTCCTAAAAATCCAGTTAAAAAGCTTTGTCTTTCAATAAAATCAACTTTATCTGGAGTAGAAATAAAGGGTGGTCGGACATAAGTCCCTTGCTTTAGCATTAAATCTCGTGTTAAATCTTGTAAGCCAACTGCTTTTTTCAGAACACTTTTAAAAAAGGTTACCACTTCTGGCCTAGTGACCAAACCTAGTGAAACTCCTCCTGCCGTCATCCCAAGGACAGACATATTTCTTAAGTACATTAAGAAATATGTATCCGAGAAAAGTCTCGGTGCGTTTACGTGTACATCTTTTTCAGTAAAACCCATCGGGACGGGAAAGCTTTCTTTTGTAAATAGCTCCTTTAAAAAGGTGATATTTTGTTTTGAAGCGTTTAGAGCATATTCAATTACGGTTTTGACTTCCATATCTTCTACCTTTTCTAAAAAATAACTATTTACACAAATGGAAGCTGTGTCGTTAATATATTGAGTCCATAACATCGCCATTTCAGCGGCCGTCAACCGAATTTTTGTCTTATCATCCATTCCATATAACACCCTTTAAGTTGTGTAGTTATTTTAGCTTTCCAAACATTTATTGGTTTTATAAGGAAACGTTCGTAATTTCACTTTTTTTCTAATAAATTTAACTCTGTAGGATATTACTACTGATAGAGGATTTATTTTACATACACCCTGAAAGGATGATTAAGATGGAATATGGTACACGTGAGGAAATTATGAACACATTACAACAATCTTTTCACACGTTAATGGATACCTATAAGTTAGAAGATATAGGTCTTTTCGAAGAGCAAGGGCAAAATGGAGAATATTATATTGGCTATACCATTAACCAAAATGGTGGAACATATATGCTTCATCAAACATATAAAATGAATCAAGATGGACAATTTTCACTTATTAATAAAGAATGGACTATAGAAGCGGATGAACCAAAATTTGATGACAAAAAAGGATATGGGAGCATAGAGGATGCTTTACAGCACTTGCACTAATACATAAGTAATGAAAAAGGTGCACAAATCCAGTAGGATTCATGCACCTCTTAAAATTAGTGACCAACTGCTTTTTGTTTACCCGACATGAACCAACCACCAAGCGCGATTAATAACATGACAGACCAGAAGATGGTATTCCAAATTGGACCTTCAACAAAATCGTGTGAAATAATGTGAACAGATGGATGGGCAAGAGTGTGCATAAGGAGTTTAATCCCTACCCAACCAACTAATAGCATGGCAGCACGCTCTAGACTTGGACGTTCAGTTAAGATCTTAACAAAGAATGCTGCAGCAAATCGGATAACAATTAACCCTGCAATTGCACCTATTAGGATAACAATGAATTGAGCTGCATCCATTCCACCAATATCTCCTAGCGGTGTGTCTGGTAAAGCAAGAACAAGAGCAACGGCAGCCAAAATAGAATCCACTGCAAAGGCAATATCGGCTAAAGCGATGGAAGCTACAGTTGCACGATAACTTTTCCCTTTCGCGTCCTTTTCACGCTCGTGCTTCGTGAACAAATGCTTTAAAGCAATATAAATTAAGTACGCTGCTCCAATGGCTTGTACTTGCCACACATGGAATAGAAACGAAATGATGAAGATAGCCCCTATTCTAAACACGAATGCTAAAAGCAATCCGATATTTATCGCTTTTTTCTGTTGGTCTTCTGGTAAATGCTTTGCCATAATCGCTAAGACCAGGGCATTATCAGCAGATAATAAACCTTCTAGCACAATTAAAATAAGCAAAACCCAACCATATTGTAACAATAATGATACTTCCATTTATTTATTCCCCCTATTTAACAATTCCAGTACTTTTTCTAGTGGATGATAAACTTCCCTTTCCTCTTCTTTTATTGTTTGCAGAAACACAAGTTTAACTAATTCTACATTTAGGTACTTTATCCCTTCTCTTACACACTTTTCCATAAAAAAACCTTTACTTTTTGTAAAGGCAAGGTCAATATTGTTTAGTTGAAGGTCCATATCTTTTTTGAGCCCATAAAAATACATTGGTCATGAATTTTGCTGTAAGTAAGATTAAAACGTACCCGACAAACAAATAAATATAATTAGCTTTTCCATACAGTTTAAATAAACCAAGTCCTACAAGTAATGGTTTAAATACAAGCGCAAAACCACCTGCCGTTAATATAGCATATAAATAGTAGTTCTTCTTATGATTTAACGTCCATTGATACATAAGCATACAAACTACCGGGACAATACTGGCATCTACTGATAAACTTGGCAAGGAAGGTAGTAACTGAAAAGGATAGTGCCAATATCCTGCATTCATACCATAAATATCAACATAAGCAAGAATTACGTGTACACTATAGCCATAAAATCCAATTAAAAAAATCTTACTTTTATCAATTTTAAAAAATAATATTAACAATGGAACAACAAGTATCGATACCATTATCCAGAACTCCAATGTAGAGTACAAATGATATTCTTTCCAAATCTGAATTAATAAATCGGTTGAGTCTTCTCTCAATTGTACGGCTTTGTCGAATTGTTCAAGACGGGTATTTGACAATTTAATCATCCTTTAAAAATACAATAATAACTGTATCCTTACCCATTTCGACCAATCATATCCAAAGAAACACGAATTATAAATTTTTTACGCACTCATTATTCAGGAAATTCCTTCGAACCAATATAGTACTCCTCAATAAGTTTACGGTGATGTAATTCATGACCTGCAATAATGCATACTATTGCACGAACAGAAACCTCTGATCCATTAGCTTTTCCTCTACGTATGTATGCTTCTTTTGGAAGGCTTTTTATTAACTGTAACGTAGATTCCCGAGTGATTTCAAAGTTTTCAAGTAAATCTTGTAGGAATAGAGAATTGAAGTAAGCATTTCTTACGTATTCATTATCATCATAGCCTGGTAGTTCAGCTTTTTCGCCACGTGCAAAAGATAATAGCCTATATCCCATGATTCGTTCAGTATCCGTAATATGTCCGATCACTTCTTTGATACTCCACTTTCCTACTCCATAAGAAAAATGGGCCTGTTGCTCAGTTAAACCCTTAAGAATATCCACTGTTTCGTTCATTTGTTGCAATAAGATACTAGTCAAATCTCCCTCAGGAACCAAGTCTACATACCTGGAATAATAAGATGCATATTCAGTTGACTTTAGCATTTGTTTCATTCTTGTTCTCCTTTCAATGTTACAAGTATTTTAGTTCGGCAATTTCACTTCAATGGTAGTACCTTTCCCTACCTCACTACAAATGTTGACTGTCCCTTGATGATTCTCTACAATCCTTTTACTCACCATGAACCCAAGACCCGTCCCTTTCTCCTTCGTCGTATAAAATGGTTGACCAAGCTTTGAAATTAGTTCATCTGGAATTCCGTTTCCTTCGTCTATAAAACGAATGATTAACTCCTGTGTTTTACTAGAAATCAGTTGTATGGTTAAGTTTCCTCCATCAGGCATTGCATCTATCGCATTTTTAATAAAATTGATGCAAACCTGTTTGATTTGATTTTCTTCACACATAATCTGTGTTAATTCTGTTTTTAGATCCGTGATGATTTGAACATTATTGAGCGTTGCTTGAGGTCCTAGTAACGTAACTACATCTCGAATAAGTACCATTACATCTTTACGTGCAAAATGAACGGCTTGTGGTTTTGCTAACATAAGAAGTTCACTAAGAATTTGCTCTATTCGTGTAATTTCAGAAGACATAATGTCATAATAAATCTGCTTTTCAAAGTTACTTGATTGCATCAATTGAAGGAATCCTTTCACCGAAGTAATTGGATTTCGAATCTCATGAGCAATGCCGGCAGCTAGCTCACCAGCAATAGACAATTTTTCTGACTTAATTAACAACTCCTGAGCTTGCTTTCTTTCGGTAATATCCCGTATGATTACAGCCCAGCCATCTAACTCATTTTTTTCATCAAGCAATGGGAAACAAGACAAGTGTACCTGAAGCACTTTGCCATCCTTTGTTTTTCTTATCGTTTCATACCCTTTCACCTTTTCACCAAGAACAGTAAAACTTCTATTAAGTATCACTTCGAATTTTCTATCATCTGGTAGGATAGGAAGTTCGCTAGCATCTAGACCCAACACTTCAATTGCGGTGAATCCAAAGGTTGAGTGAAATGCTGCGTTTACTGTAATGACTTTGTCCCACTTATCAATGATGACAACAGGATCTAAATTTTGAAAGATAAAAGACTGTAACTGATGCTTTGTTGCAATTAATTTTTCTTCTAGTTGGGTTTCTTTTGCGATAGTTAACAAAGGTAAATGAACGGAATTATTTTTATAAAAATAAGATTTCACTAATTCATGATCGGTCATAATATACTCGTGGGATTTTAGCATGCTATTTTGGAGAGTGGCGGTTATTTTGTTCCCGTTATAAGCACAAACCGATATGAGATTGGAATGTCGAACACATTGATCAGCGGTTTTTTCGAAACTCTCAAGTTTCAACTCAATTTCCCTTTCATCATTCCAACAAACATTGGCCCACGTTCTAACGGTAATATGATTTTCTTAAAAATGACTAATAACATCTGAAAAATGACTGACAATTAAGTCACAATGAAAATCATCATAAAGTCGATAAAACTCATAGTTATCAAGAAAATGGATACAGTCAAGAGCATCCTGCGTCAACATCCCTCTTAATATGCCTTTCATTTTTTCATAGGTATCATTACTTTCGATAAAAATGATGTGATGACCTTGTTCAATCCCCGATACGATATATGAGATGGCATTTTCAATATAATTATCAAGCTTATTGTATGTATACAATATATGACCATGATTTTTTAAGTCTATCAAATTCGTTAAAGGTACAATTTTATTTTCCATAAATACCTCACCTATACGTAGTAAGTTAAGTATAATGCAATGAGTGGATTTTTTCATTTCTAATATTATGAATAGTACAAACTAACTAAAAAAAGCTTTATATCCATAGAGGTCATAAAGCTTTCTTGTTTTGTATGTTTATTGTACTTTTCGTATTTGGTAATTTGCTTCTTCTTTGTGTTCATGTTGTGCTTTTATTTTGAAGTGATAAATCAAGTAGCAAGCAACAACAAACGGAACGCCAAAATAAAGAGCTAATCGTTGCTCAGAGTCAAATGCTAAACTAGCAAGGACAATAACATTTAATGTAAGCGCAATCAGTGGAAGCACTGGAAAAAACGGTGTTTTGAATTTCAAATCCTCCAACTTACCACCATCCCGAATAAATTTTCTACGGAAAGCAATCTGAGATGCCGTAATTGAAATCCAACCGACTTGTGCACCGAGTCCAGCAATTGAAAGCAGCCATACAAACACGGTTTCCGCTGCAAAAAATCCTGAAAGTAGTGACAAAAGAGAAATTCCCATGGTTAAAATCAAGGCATTCATTGGTACACCATTTTTGTTTACTTTTGTCAAAACAGGACTGGCCATTTTTACTTTTGACATCGCATACAGCATACGAGTAGCTGCATATAATCCTGAATTCCCAACCGATAACAAGGCTGTAAGAATAACAAAATTCATAATATCAGCAGCAAATGGAATTCCAATACTATCAAATACAACAACAAACGGACTCTCAATCACTCCGGCTTTTTCCATCGGAATTAATCCAGCAACCACAAAGATCGCTAGTACAAAGAATACAAGAGTTCTCCAAACCGTTTGCTTGATAGATTTTGGAATTGTTTTCTCTGGGTTTTCACTTTCTCCTGCAGCTATCCCAATCAATTCTGTACCCTGAAAGGAAAAGTTCACGGCAGCCAGATCCTAAAAACAAACCTGATCCTATTACCCCTCCTAATGAGATCATAAATAAGTGACGAGTCTTCATTGTTCTTTTTAACTCATGTGAAGTGTTGTTTTCCGGAATATTCATTTTATCCCCCTTTTCCCCATGTAAGTATGCGATTACATTCTTAGTGATGCAAATTTCATGCCAAATTGAAAAGTATATTTATGAACTTTTTTCAAACATATTCTGCAAACAGATTTGGCATATGAGCGTTAATTTTGCATATGAGATGCAAAAAACTCTTTCCCTTTTCTCGGAAAGAGTTTTTTAATTCTAATCGGATTCGGTAATGTTGGTTCAACAGCTCACTTTATACCCATCCTCGGAATCTAGCAGCTTCTGCCACCTTTTTAATCCCTACCATATAGGCTGCTAATCGCATATCTACACGGTGAAGCGCAGCTGTTTGATATATATTTTCAAAGGAATGAATCATTACTCTAGATAGTTTGTCATCGACCTCTTCCTCTGACCAATAATAGCCTTGATTATTTTGCACCCATTCAAAGTAAGAAACCGTAACTCCTCCGGCACTTGCCAAAATATCTGGCACTAATAATACTCCTCGTTCTGTTAAAATGGTTGTTGCTTCAAGGGTGGTTGGACCATTAGCAGCTTCGACCACAATTTTCGCTTTAATATTGGCTGCATTTAGTGCGGTAATTTGATTTGAAATGGCAGCAGGGACTAAAATGTCACAGTCAAGCTCTAATAGCTCTGAATTACTTATCGTGTGTTCAAAAATTTTAGAAAAGGTTCCGAAACTATCGCGTCGGTCTAAAAGATAATCGATATCGAGCCCATTTGGATCGTGAACTCCGCCATATACATCTGAAACAGCGATCACCTTCGCCCCGGCATCGTGCATAAATTTTGCTAAATAGCTTCCCGCATTTCCAAACCCTTGAATAACCACTCTTGCTCCTTGTAATTCAAAGCCTTTTTTCTTTACCGCTTCTTCGACGCAAATCGTTACTCCTCGGGCAGTTGCAGTTTCTCTGCCCTTAGATCCGCCTAATACGATTGGTTTTCCTGTGATAAAACCGGGAGAATCAAACTCTCGCAAACGGCTATACTCATCCATCATCCACGCCATAATTTGTGAATTCGTGTACACATCTGGTGCTGGAATATCCTTTGTTGGTCCAACAATTTGGCTGATTGCCCGAACATATCCACGACTTAATCTCTCAAGTTCTCTAAAGGACATCTTTCGTGGATCACAAATAATGCCACCTTTTCCGCCTCCATATGGAAGATCCGTAATCCCACATTTCAAGCTCATCCAGATCGATAAGGCCTTTACCTCTTCCTCATCTACTTCCGGATGGAAACGTACGCCACCCTTTGTCGGTCCCACGGCATCATTGTGCTGCGAACGATAACCAGTGAAAATTTGAACCGTCCCATCATCCATTCGGACCGGAATACGAACCGTTAGCATTCTGATTGGATCTTTTAACAATTCATACATTTCGTGAGTATACCCTAGCTTATTTAAGGCTTTTTGAATAACCGTTTGCGTTGAGTAAAACAAGTTAAGAGATTCTTGTTCCTTTTGATGATCCTTTTCGATCGCATTTACCACAGTATTATTAGGCATCATTCTACCCCTCGTCGAATTAGTAATATTGGTTACCGATTAACAATTAAGAACCTAACACGTTTTGAATTTTTTCAAACGCCCAATCGATTTCTTCCTTTGTTATGATTAATGGTGGTGCAAAACGAATCACCGTTTCATGGGTTTCTTTACACAATAAACCAGCTTCCTTTAGTTGCTCACAATATGGTCTAGCAGCCTCAGTAAGTTCTACACCGATAAACAACCCTTTTCCTCTAATTTCTTTTATCTTCTGATTGTTGATTGTTTTTAGTTGATTTAGGAAATACTCTCCTAATTCTAGAGAACGCTCAGCTAGTTTTTCTTCCTCAATTACTTCAAGAGAAGCAAGCGACACAGCACAAGCTAGAGGATTTCCTCCAAATGTAGATCCGTGTGAACCTGGGTTGAATACTCCAAGTACATCAGAGTTTGCGACCACACAAGAGATTGGGAATACTCCGCCACCAAGTGCTTTTCCTAAAATAAGAATATCTGGATCTACTTCCTCCCAATCACATGCAAACATTTTCCCTGTACGCGCTAAGCCTACCTGAATTTCGTCTGCAATAAACAATACATTATGTTCTTTACATAAGTCAGAAGCAGCCTTTAAGAACCCTTCTGGTGGTAATAGAATTCCAGCTTCTCCTTGGATCGGTTCCATTAAGAAAGCGGCCGTATTTGGCGTGATCGCTCCTCTTAGAGCTTCTAAATCACCGTAAGGAATTAACGTAATCCCTGGTAAAAGTGGACCGAAGCCACGCTTATATTCAGGGTCTGATGATAAGGATACTGCCCCAAGAGTTCTCCCATGAAAGTTGCCTGTACAAGCGATGATTTCTGCTTGATTCTCTACAATCCCTTTTACATCGTACCCCCAGCGACGTGCTGCTTTTAGAGCTGTTTCCACCGCTTCTGCCCCTGTGTTCATTGGAAGTGCCATGTCTTTTTTGGTTATCTTACAAATTTTTTCGTACCAAGGACCTAACTGATCATTATGGAAGGCACGTGACGTTAGTGTGACTTTATCTGCTTGAGTCTTTAGAGCTTGAATGATTTTCGGATGACGATGCCCTTGATTCACTGCTGAGTAAGCACTCAGCATATCCATAAAACGATCGCCTTCCGGATTTTCCACCCATACACCTTCTGCCTTTTCAATCACGATTGGTAGCGGATGATAGTTGTTTGCTCCAAATTTTTGAGTTTGTGCAATAATATTAGTAGTTTTTGAAGTTGTTTGATTCATTGTGTTGCCTCCTTGTTTTATAGAGTTTCTGAAGTTGTTTTTGCTTGCATATGCAATAGTAAATAATCAGGGCCACCAGCTTTAGAGTCGGTTCCTGACATATTAAAGCCTCCAAACGGTTGATAGCCAACGATAGCACCTGTACACGTACGGTTGAAGTAAAGATTTCCAACATGAAATTCTTCTCTAGCTTTCTCAATATGCTCTCTGTTGTTGGAAATGAGGGCACCCGTTAGTCCATAATCCGTGTTATTCGCTATCTCCAACATATGGTCAAAATCTCGAGCTTTACAGAATGCTAGAACAGGCCCAAAGATTTCTTCTTGCATTAAGCGTGCTCTTTCATCTACATCGGCAAATATGGTTGGCTTAATGAAGAATCCTTTAGAATCGTCTCCTTCACCACCAGCCATTAACATGCCCTCTTGTTTGCCAATTTCAATATACTCCATGATTTTTTTATATGCTTTTTCATCAATAACAGGTCCCATGTAAGTTTCTAGTAATTCTGGATTCCCTACAGTCAGCTGATTTGTTAAGGAAACAGCTTTTTCAAGCACTTCTTCATACACATCTTGGTGGACGACTGCTCGTGATCCTGCAGAGCATTTTTGTCCTGAAAATCCAAATGCGGAGTAAACAATTGAAGCTGCTGCTAGATCTAGATCCGCATCGTTATCTACGACCACCGTGTCTTTTCCACCCATTTCAGCAATTACACGTTTGATCCAAATTTGTCCAGGATGAACTTTGGCTGCACGCTCGTTGATCCGGCAACCCACTTCACGAGAACCCGTGAACGAAACAAAGCGAGTTTTCGGATGATCAACAAGATAATCTCCGATTTGCGCACCACTACCAGGTACGTAATTCAATACTCCCTTAGGTAATCCCGCCTCATACATTAACTCTACAAATTTTGCCGCAATGACTGGTGTTGAATTAGCTGGTTTTAATAACACCGTATTTCCTGTGACAATGGCTGCAACCGTCGTTCCTGCCATAATGGCAAGCGGAAAATTAAACGGTGAAATAATGACTCCTACTCCAAGTGGAATATAGTGAAATTGATTGTACTCACCGTCACGACTTTGCACATCCATTCCGTTCTTCAACTTCAGCATTTGACGAGCGTAATACTCAAGAAAATCAATCGCTTCTGCTGTGTCCGCATCTGCTTCGTTCCATGGTTTACCTGCTTCTTTTACTAGATAACTAGAAAATTCATGTTTACGTCGGCGCATGATGGCAGCAGCACGGAATAATATGTTTGCACGATGCTCAGGTTTCCACTTTTTCCAGCTTTCAAATGCTGTCAGAGCAGCTTGCATTGCTTTCTCCGCTAGCTCTTGATTGGCCATCGATACGGTCCCTATCATCTCTTCCTTATTCGCTGGATTAATTGAAACGATTTTCTCTTCTGTTGTAATTTCTTCTTCTCCAATAATCACAGGATAGTCTTTTCCAATTTGTGTTTGAACATAAGCTAGTGCTTCTTGAAAGTCTTTTTTATTCTTTTCAATCGAAAAATTGGTAAATGGTTCATGTGTATAAGGTTTCATTCTTTTTCCCCCTTTTGATTCTTCAACATGTTTAATGCAAGTTTCGTGCCAACTCTTATTTTTGCGTCATATAAAGGTTTCTCTTAAAGAAGACGCAATGATTTTTTGCACCATTTTCGATTTTTTGTCACAAATAGCAAAAAATATTTTGCGTTATGAAGTTTGTTTTGATTAAATAGTTGGTAATGAGACTAAATCAAGGGAGAACGCTCATGGAGAATTCAAAGAAATCATTATCGTATCTTCAATATGTTAATAAATTATATGAGAGAATTTTGGACGAGGTAGAGGTTGGCGTTCACGCCGTGGATGAAACCGGAAAGACCATTATTTATAACAAAAAAATGATGCAGATGGAATCAATGGATTTACATGATGTCATTGATAAAAATCTACTAGATGTGTTTATGTTTAAAGACGATCAATCTAGTACTCTAGTACAAGCACTTCAAGAAGGCAAAGAGACCACGAATGTCAAACAAACGTACTTCAACAATAAAGGTCGAGAAATTACAACGATCAATAATACATTTCCTATTTTTAAAGATGGTGAAATTCAAGGAGCCGTTGAAATTGCCAATGATGTTACGAAACTAGAACGCCTTATGAAAGGAAATATGAATATAAAAGGGACGACTCGTTTTACGTTTGATCATATTATCGGCAATAGTCCTGCGATTAAGGAAGTCATTGAATTTGCCAAACGGGCTGCACGAACCTCTTCTTATGTGTTAATTGTTGGTGAAACCGGAACGGGAAAGGAGCTGTTTGCACAAAGCATTCATAATGCTAGCAACCGGTTTTCGGCTCCTTTTATTTCACAAAACTGCGCAGCCCTACCCGACAATTTAATTGAAAGTCTATTATTTGGAACCAAGCGCGGAGCATTTACAGGTGCTGTTGACTCACCAGGGTTATTTGAACAAGCAAATGGCGGTACCTTATTACTGGATGAAATCAACTCCTTAAATCTAAATCTTCAAGCTAAATTATTACGTGTTTTACAGGAAAAAATGATACGTCGTGTAGGTGATACAAAAGATACTTCGGTAGATGTGAGAGTCATTGCCAATATTAATGAAGACCCCATTGATGCGATTGCCAATGATCATTTACGAAAAGACTTGTATTATCGACTGGGAGTTGTCACGCTCTTTGTTCCACCGTTAAGGGATCGAAAGGAAGATATTCCCCTCTTAGTTAAGCATTTTATTGAAAAATACAATAATCGTTTCCAAATGAACGTGAAGGGTTTATCTGAAGAAGTTACGAGGTCGTTCATGGAATATGATTGGCTCGGAAATGTTCGAGAACTTGAACATATCATTGAGGCTGCCATGAACATTATTATGGATGAAGAAGAGATTCAATACGCTCATTTACCTTTCCAATATCGAAGCAAAATGCAAATGAAAGAAATGATGATCCCTTTATCAACAGTGGACCATTTTATTAAAGAGAGCAATGATGTTACCGTCCCACTAAAAGACCAAATGGAATTATTTGAACGATCATATATCGAACATGTTCTAAAGAAAAACGACTTTAACATTTCTAAGTCAGCCAACCTACTTGGACTCAGTCGACAAAGTCTACAGTACCGAATGAAAAAGTTAAATATTGAATCAAATTGAATACAGAAATTGGAATCGTTGTATTAAGAAATTCTGTTATCGAAAATAATTTTTTCACATATGGAGATACTTAAGTTGGCAAACAAATATCGATGGGAGGAATAATAATGGTCGAGGAAAATGCACTACAAATGAAAATGGAGAAGATTTTTCAAACCACCTGTGGCTCTTTCGAAAATTGTACGGAATCCAGTATCCAATCATTTTTACAACAATGTGAAGAAAACGGCATTGACTCACAATTCTGCATGAGTTGGGTCGAGCAACACAAATCAGAAATACCTGATTGGCACACGGTCTCAAAAGTCTCTCTAGAATGGATGAATCAACACACGTCAACGGGGTCACCGATTACATTTTCAGAATAAAACACAGTGGAGATTATCCCTCTCCACTGTGTTTTTGACCGTTCAATTGATTGGTATATGGCGCACGTCTAGACTTTCTAAAAAATCTACCACAATTTGAAATGCTGCTTCGGCAGAATGTTTATTATATTTCATAGAGAAGCGATCACTAAATCCATGCTTTCCTTCGAATTTGTATACTTCTACGTTCTTTTCTATTAATTTAGGGTTTATATCATCTACATCAAAAGCTTCTTCTTTTTCAGGAAAAAATAGTAATACAGGACATTTTGGATAGACATTCATGTAATTTCTAATTCTCGACCCATAATAACCAATTACCCCATCAACATCATTAACATTACTGCAAAGCCAAGAAATGGTTGCTCCTACACTAAATCCGACAAGGTAAATTTTTTTATACTTTTCCCTATTTTCTTTTATTATTATATTAATCTTGTCTCTTGCCTTTAAAAAACCGATTTCATTTGTAAAATACTGATATGCTGTTTCTTCTTGGTCATAGGGAAAGGGTTGTTCTTTATTTAAAAGATTAGGGCAAAAAACCTCATAACCCAACTTGGCAAAATGATTACAGTATGTCTTAATATGTTGGTTAACTCCATATATCTCATGGATTACAATGATGAGTTTGTCAGACTTATTCAATTTACCACTCCTACTTGTTTCACCACAATTATTGGGATCCACATAGTTTTCCCATCATCCTTATTAATCCATTTTAGCAAATTAGAGCACATCTTTACACAAAAAAAGGATTGCCTTCGCAACCCTTACATCGGATCTACTTCCACTCTTGTTACGTGTGTTACTTCTCCTCTTTCCAAATCCTTATTTGTAGCGTCTCGATCAAGTTCCTCTTGCGTGTTCATTCCAGGTGCAATGGTAGGTTCATTATTAGAGGATTCGTTTGTTTTTTTCATTATATGAATTCTCCTTCCATTAAGTTTCATACTAAAATTAGTATGTTTTATTAGAGTGATTTTATTATTAAAAGTGGGTAAATTTCTTGTAAGGGAAAGAGTAATATTAATTAGAATTAGGTAATATGGAGGGATATTAATGAAACTTTTTTTACTTTTAACCAGTGCGGCATTGCCTTTATTGATGGTAATCCTACAAAAGAAATGGAAAAACACCCAAAACTTTTTTCATCTAGCCGCTCTCATTAGCTCCCTTATATTTGGCAATATTTCTGCCTTTGCAATTTATGACATTATCAAAGATGAGTCCGTATTTATGACCAATATTCATGGAATTTTCCTTAACCCTCTCTTCTTACTGACCGGTGGTTATTTAGGGATCTATTTGCTCTACATCCTTATCCCACAGTTAAAGGGAAGAGACAACTAAAAGGACTACTAATCAGTAGCCCTTCTCCATTTCATTATCCAGTGATTGTAGCACTCCAATTTCCTCCACCTTGGTCACATGTGAAGTTTCCAGATGCTCTTCGTCCTTCTATTCTACCTGTGTAGGTACAGTTGTTTCCATCGCTGCTATTTCTACGTTCAATTCGAACCTGGTTTCCTTGTTGTTGCATTCTTAACACGGCTGTAACTGGAGTTGCCCCTTGTCTAGTCCATCTACCATCAAATACATTGCTATTTCCTCGTCGTGTCCAAACTCCTCTCCAGCCACCTTCTTCTACTTCCCATCTTCTGCCTAAATCTGGTTCTGCACCTCCTCTTAAAATCGTACCGCTCCAAGACCCGCCGCCTCTGTTACATACATTGCTACCTACAACTCTGTTCCCTTCAATTCTGCCTACATACTGACAATTGTTTCCGTCGCTACTATTTCTTCTTGAAATACAGACGAAATTGCCGTCCACAGTCATTCTCAATACAGCAGTAATTGGCGTTTGTCCGGCTCTCGTCCATCTACCATCAAACACATTGCTGTTTCCACGTCTTGTCCAAACAGCTCTCCAACCACCTTCTTCAACTTCCCATCTTCTCCCTAAATCGACTGGTTGTCTTAAAGCAGAAACAGATGGATCTTCGAAATAATAATAATAAGGTTGGACTGGTTGATAATTATAGGCATAGTAATACGGGTTACCGTAGTTGTACATAGATACAACCTCCTACTCATGTTATCTATTTATTAATTGACCATTTCATCATATGCCTAAATGAAAAAAATGCCCCCATTAATTTATGGATTCAAAATAGGGTTAGACCCTGTTCTGATAAAAGATAGCTAGATCAGTAAAAATAAAAAAAGCCACCCTGAATGAAGTGACCCCTAAAAGTTAGACACGGTTATTTCATTAGGCAGCTCGTTGGGCATGAATTCGGTATTGTACCGGACTCATGCCTTTTAATTTTGCCTTAATCCGTTTGTTGTTATAGTAATGGATATATTTCTCTAGTTCTACCTTAAAATGTTCGACACTTTCAAATTCCTTTAGGTAGAGGAACTCTGATTTCATAATGCCGAAGAAATTCTCCATCACAGAATTGTCGTAACAGTTTCCTTTACGTGACATGCTTTGTGTAATCTTTTTTTCTTTAAGGACATGACGATACTGTTTCATTTGATAATGCCAGCCTTGATCCGAATGCATGAGAAGCTGGTGGTCTTCTGGTAAGCGTTCCAAGGCTTTATCCAACATGTCTGACACAAGTGAATAGGTAGGTCTAGATCCAGTTGTATACGTAATAATTTCTCCATTATATAAATCTAGTACAGGTGACATATAAAGCTTTTCACCAAATAATTTAAACTCCGTAATATCCGTAACCCATTTCTCATTTGGACAATCTGCTTTGAACTGACGATCCAAAATATTAGGCGCAATTTTACCAACTGTTCCCTTGTAAGATCTGTATTTTTTAATACGTACCAGGCATTTTAATCCTAATTCTCTCATAATTCGTTGCACTTTTTTATGATTTACTTTCTGCCCACGATTTCCTAATTCATCACGAATACGACGATAACCATAACGACCTTCATGTTCGTCATAGATTGCCTTAATTGTATTCTTTAAATCGGCATCTGGATCGGGGCAATTCATTTGTTTTACTAAGTGATAGTAGGTGCTACGTGGGAACCCTGCTAACTTTACTAATTCTTTCACCGGAAACTCATGCCTTAATTCATAGACTACTTGTGCTTTGTCTTGTTTGGTGATTTTTCCTTGTTTTGAACTAAGGCATTCAACTTTTTTAAATATGCATTTTCCATGCGTAAACGTTCTACTTCCGCTTTTAGTGCTTCAACAGAGCCTTCAGCTGGTGTTTGTTTCGTTGATTTTGACAACTTTTCTTTAGACATAGATGGACGCCCCTTTTTCTTTGGTTCAAGGGCATCCAATCCACCTTCTTCGAATTTCTTCTTCCACTTATAAACCATTGAAAAAGCAGGAAGCATGAAGGTCGCGGCGGTATCCATTAATGACGTACCCGAATGAGCCATAAAATTTAGTACGTCTAGTTAAAATTATCAATACTTATAATTAAAAAATTCAACAATAAAAAGCTAATTAACATATTAGACATATCTAATATGTTAATTAGCTTTTTTCTTTATTCTTTAACAAACCACCTTCCTTGTATTACGAATTTAACGAACTTCTTCTCATTATCTTTTGAATTAATTGTCTAGATATTTGAAAAAATGCATTCAGGATTTAATGTGTAAAGTTGTTCCAAATTACATTATACCTATCGGTATAAACTGGTCGCCATCTTTCCATAAGCAAAACTAGCTGAACACAATTTTAATGGGAGGCAAATGCTCATTACAGGGTGTAACGTGAAAAAGTTATCAGCGGGGTGCCAAATTGATTTTTAAATTGTAAAGTTGTACCTATTATGAAATTATTCGTTAACCTCTTTACAAAAACTGATAATAGAACGACTCAATTTATAACATGAATGTGTAAGCAAACAATTGTTGAAATTAACACATCATCCAAGTCTAGGTAATGCAGATGGATCACAAACTGAGCATGAGGAGTTATGCATTAATGAAAGCCGTTAGTGAGAAGCACTATTATTATAAATTGAATAATTATTTATACCTGTTTATTTAGATTTAGCCTTTCTGCAACTCGATACCGTAATTGAAACTATATACCTAGTCTTTTCTGGGACTCTAAACTTGATGGGCTATTATTAGATGTAGGAGCACTGCAGATTGATTGAAATCTGCGGTGCTCCTTTGTAAGGGAATGGGTTCTTAACTAGAAAATCAAGGTGATTCTATAGAGGGGAAGGTACATATTAGGAAAGAAGTTCTATTCCTATAAATGAAATTATGAAAGTAATACTCGTTAAAATACTAAAAATATATTGCTTCTCTAATTTATTGTACTTCCACTCCATATATCCCCTGAAAGCAAAAAGTACTGATAAAGCTCCAATAAAATAATGGACTCCGACATTATATCTAAAGACAAAACTAAATAGAAAAGTGAATACTAGTATTAATGAAATGATTACAATTTCAGTTACTTTGTGTATTTTGTTAAGATGTACGTATTTACCTTTTTTTTGATGAATTTTAAAGATGTTTTTTAAAGCAAAATAACATATTCCAAAACTAAATAAAATTAACACTAAGAATACATATTGACTCACTTGGTATCCACTCCCAAAATTTGTGTCTTAATTATTATTTTATGATCTTTTTACCTCTAAAATAACAGTTTAGAGGTAAAAAGATTATATAATGTTATCCAAATGAACGATAATAGTATTTATTTTCAGTTCCTAGGAATATGTTATTCCCGTTGTATACCGCATAAACTTGAAAATGATCTCTCCTATAGATAGGATATTGATGTGTATAAGTGGTTTTATATACTTTTGCAACACTTGTATTACTATACATAGATCCAATGAGAATTGATGCAATACCAGTGACAACTCCAACTAGCGGATTCACAAAGTATGAAATTAGAGTTGCAAGAGCCCCGACAGTATAAGAGCCAAAAGCATTTGAGGCGTGAACGTTGTGCCAACTTGTGGTGTTAACATACCAAGTTCCACCAGGATTTGAACCAGCAACCCAACCTGAAGAAGCAGCCATTGTAGTACCTTCTAGAGAAGAAGATGATGTATTTAATTCCTCTGAAACTTCTTCATAATTGAGTGTATGTGTTACATCGTTAATGGTAAAAGTGTTTTCGTTTTTTCTCTCAATAACTTCAACTATACCATCGGTGTTTGCGATTTTAACATCAACATCTGAAGTGTTATATAATAATACAGGCTGATCATTTATTATAGTAGCCTCAACCAAATATTCATCTGGATTTTTAGTGAACTTTTTAACTATGTCTCTATTTTTCTTAGATAATCTTTTCTCATTCACATATACTGGGTTGTCAATTGCATCTTTAAGAACTTGCTTTTCTTCTTTAGAAATATCCTTATTTTCTAATGGTAGTGTTGTGCTACCTTCTTCAGCGAAAACAGGTAAAGAAACATTAAATAACAAGGATACAACTAAGAGACATACTAAAAACCTAATACTTCTTTTTTTCTTCTTCATGAATAAAATCTCCTCCTAATAATTGATATTATATTTAATTCTTTCAACCAAATATTCCCATTAACCACCCCCTAAGTACCATTATAAAGAACATTCGGAACATTTCAACTAATACACTTCCAAATTTATGGCAAAATTATGACATAGACTTCTATCTTAGAAGAAAAATTTTTTTCTAGAACTCGAAGATATAAGTTTGATTGTAATTAGCTGGCTTAATGAAGGTGGATTCAGTAGATAACCAAATATTTAAAGTAGCCAATATATGCATTAATATATTCATTAAATGCATACCTCAGCTTTTGTGTATTCCGTTACTAGTTTGTTCCTCACTAGAGTTAGAGCTTGTTTTGAAGGAGTATCTTGTAGGTAAAGGGTTCATGTCAAATGACCTGAGTACGTATCATTTCCATTAAAGAGTGTATTTCAGAGACTGTTTCATACAAATTAACGTTCACAAGGGTAAATTCGGTTGAACATATAGAGACACATTATTGGGTTTTAATGGTAAAAAACTATAGGTTTAATTTGGACGAACTATAATGTGCGATAAAATTTGGTTTATACAAATGCTACATTTAGAATGTACAAAAATGATTGTATAACTATGTACAACCAATTTAATAATGTGTGGCTTTTTCAAACCCTCATAGACTAAAAAGTTTTTTTAATATCCGAAAGAAGATATTTTGGGAGTGGAAAAGGTGGGTGCCAATAGTGAACTCCAAGGAAATTTTGAAGTGAACTATTTAAGAGAACGGGGGGGTTACTACACTCCCCGTCTTCTTGAGGGTTATTATTTAAAGAAAATCCGTAATTGATAGTTCACTAAATTTTTTTGTAAACTTCAGCATATGCAACCTTTAATTGGTCACGTAACACCTTGTTTTCCTGTTCTAATCTCTTAAGTTTTCTTTTTAGAGATTCTATAATAGCGTCCTTATTATTGTCATTCATTTCTTTTATTTTAGAAGGACTTTGAATCTGTTGAGAACGAAGTGTTTCAATTCGTTCCCGAAGTAATATATTGTTGTATAAAGTTGCTTTTGCTACTCCTGCCTCATTTGCAACGCTATTGAAATTAATAATTTTATTGGCTCTCACGAGCCTCTTTATAGCTTCATCTACTTTATTCGTAGTAATAACTTTTCTATTTTCATGGATTTGTTTTAGGTGTTTCTTTCTGTCATATGAATCCATATTATACCCCTTGTTTTCGTTTCAATCTATCCAATCGCCCAAACACTATATTACCTGATTTGATAGTATTGTATATGTTTAATAATCTGTCTAAATTTTTCTCGTTTTTTAAAGCAATTTCCTCTCTTCCGTATTCTTTAGCAATTAAAATCATTCTTTTTGTTGATTCAATATGAATATCATACTTGGCTACATCCATATCAGATAGACCAACTGCTAAGTCCTTACAAGGACTACCACCATTACAGGTTAAACAAGGGGGTTCTTCTGCATAGGGACAATTACCGTTGAGTCTAGCTCTGCAAGAACCGTAAGGATTATCTATTGCGCTTAGTTTGTGATCTCTCCATAACCACTCAAGTACATCCTCAGGAACATTTTCTTTCTCTTTTACATTATACATTGTTCCATCTAGATCAAAACTAAACACACCTTGATTTATCGCATTCTCAAAAGCCTCTCTTTTTGTTCCGTCTAATAATCGTGCATACCTCATAGTCATTTCAGGTGAAGCATGAGCCAGAAGCTCCTGTACCGTTAAAATATCTGTTCCACTGTTTAACATTTTTATAGCGTATGTATGCCTAAATTGATGGTTGGTAAAGTGAAATATGTTGCCATTTTCATCTACAATGTTTACCTTTCTGGCCAATATATTAAGTTGTTCTGCAACCCAATGCTGATAGTAGGGCTTTCCTTTTCTAGCACCCACATAACGGACAAAAATGTATCTTTTCGGATTATTATCATCATTGCTCATTTGTCTTGATCTATCAATTAACACAGCTATTATATTAGCTAAATGTTCATCAATAGGTATTGAATGACCTTTAACATAGGTCTTTTCAATGTCTGTTACAATTTGATATTTATCATTTAATTTAACTCACTAGTGTTGCATTAATTTAAATTAACTATTAAAAACATTTGAAATGTTCAATTTTATTATTTTGTGCAAAGAAAAAGTCCTTTATAATGGATAAGTCAGGTGGTAACCCGTCCAAATCCACTAAAAAAGGACCAACTCATGGACAAGATTACACCAAAAACTTCATTTGGACAATGGTTTTCACCAATAAATCTTCAATTATTTGAGGAACAGGTGAAAATGATGAAATTAGATTACTATACGAAAAAATTAACGACAGAGTCGTTCTTAAAATTACTGCTTTTTGCGCAGCTACAAGAAGTTGAAAGCCTTCATGCCCTAGGCGATTGTCTTTTCGATGACCAGCTTCAAAAGGGAATTGACCTTGATTCTATTAGTATTTCTCAGCTGTCACGCCGTCTAAATGGTATGAATCCTGATCTATTTCAAAGGCTTTTTCTTGATTTAGTGTCCCAAATTCATGTCAAAACGCACTACACCAACCTTGTGATGCCGTTAAAAATCATAGATTCAAGCACATTGCCACTCAATTTGACGAATCATAAATGGGCAAATTTCCGCAAAACAAAGGCTGGAGTGAAGTTACATCTGCGTCTTGTGTTTATGGAAAAAGGAATTTCCTACCCTGAAAAAGCCGTTATGACAACTGCCAAAGAACATGACCGTGGCCAGCTCGAAATCATGGTAGATGATAAAGAATGCATGTATGTGTTTGACCGTGGTTACCTAGATTATGAACGTTTTGACCGTATGACCGATGATGGCTACTTTTTTCTTTCAAGGCTACGGAAAAACGCTGTAATACGTGAAGTTTACAACTTTAAACTACCTGAAAATACGTCTGTTTTATTGGATCAAATGGTGTTGATTGGTACGACACAAAACCGTGCTGAAAATTATTTTCGCCTGCTAAAGGTCTTGGATTCAAAAGGTAATGAGCTCCATTTAATCACCAATAGGTTTGATTTAGGTGCAGATGAAATTTCAGAAATGTACAAATCACGCTGGGCAATTGAATTGTTTTTCAAATGGATCAAACAACATCTCAGCATCAAAAAGTTCTACGGTCAGAGCGAATGGGCGATTCAAAATCAAGTATTTATCGCGCTTATTGTTTTTTGCCTACATGTACTTGTACAAATTGAAACAAGAAGTAAGCGAAAAACTTTACAAATTAGCCGTTATTTGAGGGTTGCATTGTGGAAACCAGCGCATATCTGGCTTCGAAAGATTGAAGGAAAAGCCATCCCTTGATAAGCGAATTTGTTGTCGTCGCACAGGTCTAATTGTAAATAAATTTCCAAATGGACAGAACCACCTTTAATTAGGCATTTACCTTTTTGGCTCTAAATAGAAACAATAATTAAACTGAAAATTATGACATTATTTATGCAACACTAGTGAATTTAACTAAACAATCATGAGTTAACCCAAGAGTATCGGAAATTCTAAGACCTGTCTTAAAAGCAATCCATGTAATTGGCTGAACATTTGGATGAAGTTCATTAATATTATTAAACAGTTTCTCCAATACAAATTCGGGAATTTAATCGACTTGGTCATATGGTTTCTTTTTTTCAGTTGGTTTGTCTTCAGGATAGATTAAAGTTGAGACACTTTTTTTAGGTGCAAAGTCATACTCGTACATTTGGCTATCCCTTAAAAATTTGGATACACAATTGAGCGCTTCTTTTTTATATTTTTCAGGATTAGCTTTTTTATGGGTGAAGTTTTTTGTATAACTATTTAAATATTCAATGTACTGTAGGATATGATTGCGAGTTAATTCTTGAAAATCATTCCAATCGGGTTCTAATGTTGTTATTAAATTTATAAATCCCGGAAAATATCGGGTATACAACTGTGCTGCTGATGTACTAAAATTATGACCACTTAAAAGTCGTTGTTTAATGTACTGTTTACATCCTTCTTTCAAGTTGGGGTTTTTTATTGAAGAAAAATGAATATAATAGTTTGCTTTTGATTCATTATAGGCGATGCCGTAATCCTTATATAAGTTCCTCATATCCCATTTATCTTTTTCCCATTCAATTCTGTCATCAAGGTATGTAATTAAAGATTTTAAAATTAAATTGAAAAAGCCTGCAGCTTGAGTTTTAGTTACATATGATAATCCGGTATCCTTGTTCGTATTTAATTTTTCAGTCCTAATTCCTTTAGATTGTAAGTAATTAATCCATTTAATATCAGTCCTAATTGGATCTAGTTCTAACAGGGAATTCACTTTAGGGTAAGCTTTATTTATAAAATCAGTAAACTTTCGTAAACAAGTCGATTGATGCCCAAATGTTGTTACTAATGCCCATTCATAGTTAAATATTTTTTTATAATAGATATACTTAAGTTCAGTTGATAGGTTACTATTCTTGAAAGAGAAGGAAAGTTTAAGACCAGCTTGTCTTTTTCCTAAGGCACGTTTATATTCATCATTGAAATTTGAAATGGAACTAAATATATCGAGATTCCAGCTAGTTTCATTTAGAAAGTATGGGTTTTCAATTTTGTTTATTATAAAGGACCCATCTTCTTTAAAGTCTTTTTGTTCATAGGAACTTAGTTCCTCAATATATTTTAAAAATTGGCTGTTTCTATTAGTAACACTTTTATTCACTAAATTAATTACTCCTCTTCTTTATTATTACCGATTTGAAAAGCCCATTTAGCTTTTTCCCATTCAGCACGAATATCTTCATCACTAGGATGCAGATAAAGGTCAATTGTTGTTTGTATTTGGGAATGCCCAAGTCTCTCCTGAACTTGTTTAATATCTTTTGTTTGTTGATAAAAGAGATTGGCATGTGTGTGTCTTAGCTGGTGAGGGTGTATATCTGTAAACAGTCACTTTTATTCTGCAGAAAACACCACCATTTTTTCAAATTCCTTCGGAAAAACAACTACACTTTACCGAGATAATGTGCTAAATTTTTTGCATATTATGGGGGTGAAGTTTTTTTATGATGATATCTTTTGATTTTGGAATCGATTTAAAAGAATATGCTGATAGAGGGAAAAATAATAGCTTTCCTCAGCTTGATTATTGTCCTAATTGTAAGTGTATATCATATGGAAATGTTCATAGAAATGGATACTATTGGAGGTTTGGTATCACTGAGGAATTAACAATCAAGATTCCGATATGCCGAATGAAGTGTTTGATTTGTAAAGTGAGTATATCTATCTTGCCAGATTTTTTTATCCCTTATTTTCAGCACACCATTAGAACCGTGTTAGACCTTATACAGGAGTTCATTCAAAAAAGGAAAAACAATAGCAGCCGCCAATTACTAAGATTCTATTTTGAGAGATACGATAGGAAACTAAATTGGGTACATAGTTTTTTCACCGATATCGGACATTCAACGGGACTATCAAGCAATCGAAAAAAAGAGGCCATAAAATATTTGAAAATGATCCGTGATTTTGGAGAATCCTCCTTCTTACGAAGGAGCTGGGGTCATTTATCAACATACTTTATGGCAAATTAATTCTACCATATTTGTGTTGATACAAAAATATTATTTGTCCCACACACCTTTTGCATCGTCAGAAAATGACAAAAAAAGTAGAATAATAACATGGATAACCGGTTGTCCTTCTACAAAGGAGGAATATTTCCATGAATGAAAAAGAACGCGAACAGATTGCTCTATTCCGTTTTGGACTCATTGCCCCTCTATTTAATGGGCAAGTGGATACCAAAACGTATCTTAATGATTTGGAAGGAAAAGTTCATTCAGTTCCTTACTATGGGGAACGGAAAATTGCAGTAAAAACAATAAAAGAATGGCTTCTTCACTATCGCAGAAATGGTTTTGAGGCATTAAAACCAAAGAACCGCGCGGACCGAGGAGATTCAAGAAGACTATCACCTGAAGATCAGGATGAAATTATTGAAACTAGAAAAAAAAATCTCCATATGCCCGTTAGTGTGTTCTACGAACAACTAATGGCGCGTGGAGAAATACAAAAAAACCAAATATCATATTCTACTATAAATCGATTACTGAAAAAAAACAATCTAATAGAGAAGAAATACTCAGCAATTCCAGAAAGAAAACGGTTCGCACATGAAAAGGTGAATGTATTATGGCAAGGAGACTTGTCTCATGGGCCATATATCAGGATTAATGGGAAAGCACAGAAGACTTTTTTGATTGCTTATATTGATGATTGTTCTCGTCTAGTTCCATTTGCGCAGTTTTTCTCAGATGAAAAGTTTGATGGATTAAGAGTCGTAACGAAAGAAGCTCTTATTCGAAGAGGAAAACCAAAAATGATTTATTCAGATAATGGAAAGATCTATCGATCTGAAACACTCCAATATGCATGTGCAAGACTTGGAGTTACTTTAGCTCACACAGCTCCGTTCGATCCAAGGGCAAAAGGTAATGTAAAGAAAATGATAATGTAAAGTTCAACCATTTTTTATAGAAAAATTGGTGTTTATGTTTCGTTAAACTTTACATTATCAAGTGTTAGTTATTTATTAAACGTCTTCAACCAAGTCAATAAACCTTCATTCTTTTCCCATACCGGTTCATCAGTTGGTGACACATCTACATAAGCTTTCTCAATTGCTTCTCTTTTTTGTTTTGAATCTGTTTTCGCGTAGATTTCTGTTACCTGTACTGAACAGTGACCTAGTATATCTCTTATATAAACAAGATTCACACCTGCTTGAAGGAGATGCATTGCCTTAGAGTGTCTCAGACAGTGGCAGGAAAATACCTCAGGTATTAAAATCTTGTTTTCCTCACGTGCTAATTTTTTATACTTGTCTACAATATAATTTATACCAGCCCTAGTCAGTTTTTCTTTTCTCTTATTAAAGAACAAAGGATATAAGTTAGCGGAATTTCGCAAAAGATTCTGCTCTTCCATGTATTTTTTTACAATCTGCATTGTTGGCTCCATTAATGGCACGATTCTAGCTTTGTTCCCTTTACCAATTAACTTTATAGTGTAGGGTTTGTCGAATCTAATCATAGATGGTGTTAAGTCAATAATTTCCTGTACCCTTGCCCCAGTGTCATACATTAGTGTTATCAATGCTAAATCGCGCCGTCCAGCTTCTGTATTAAGATTCGGCATTTCTAATAGTAGTTTAATTCCATCAAGGGTTAGATAGTTAACGGATTTCTTTTCTGTTTTTTTGACCGGAATAGAAAGGATTTTCTGCCATTCTAATAGATTATCTGGGTTCTCATATTGCAGGTATTTAAAGAATGAGTGGAGAGCAGCAAGTCGTACATTTCTAGTTGAAGTACTGCATTGTCGCTTTTCCTCTGTCCAATCTAAATAATCCACCACTATACTTTTAGTTATCTTATTTAAGGTTAACTGCTCTACAGAAATTTCCTTTTCGTCCTTTAGGAAGCGAATAAAGAGTATAAATGTATCTCTATAAGAAGCAATGGTATTTTTGCTCGCACCAATTTCACCTGGGAGAAACTTAGAGAGAAATCCTGTTAGATAATATGAAAAGTCCGTAGGTTTCATGGCAGTTTCACCTCTGGAAACAAATATGAACAAAGACTATTTACCTCCTGGATTAATTCTGGATACATATCCGAGGTTAGCCTAACATATTTATCTGTAGCTTCTAAGGATGAGTGACCAAGGTATTTAGAAAGAATAGGGAGAGAATAGTATAGATCGAGTCCCTTACGGGACGTTTCCGCTAATGAGTGTACACTGAATGTATGCCTTAAATCATGTACCCGTGGTCCCATTCCTCTACCCCCGTGGGGAATACCAGCTTCCCAAAGGATTCTACGAAACCACCTATATATAGTATTGGACGCATATTTTTTATTGTACTTCTGTGGGAAAAAGTAATCACTAGGGATTTGTTTTGATAAACAATACTTCTTGTATTGAAAACACACATTTTTTAATGAATCGGAAAGTGGAAGTACTCGATCACAGCCATTCTTTGTTTCACGTACTATAATGTAGCCTTCATCGAGATTTACATCTTCACATTTAAGGTTTAATGCTTCACTCACTCTTAATCCGCATCCATAAATCAAGCGAAAAACAACAGGGAGAATCTGCCTAATAGTTGTATCTCCTTTAATCTCAATGGTTTCACACGCATGAAAGAATGACTCTAGCTCTTCTTTTGAGAAGATAAATGGTGTAAAAGTGGTTTTATAGGATTTTAGTTGCCTCGGAATGTATGATTCGTAACCTAATTGATTCAAGTAAATAGAAAAATTTATTATAGTATTGACCCTTTTGTATCTTGTAACGTCAGATTCATTTGGACGTTTTTCTGCCCATTTAATAGCTAATTCTTTAGTCAACCCGATAGAGGTTGCTCCATTCTCAACAGTAAAATCATCGAACATCTTAAAAGTATATTGTAAGCCCCCAATCAAACAACGCATATAAACCTGCAGCTCCTCTTGGTACGATACATGTATCAATTAAAGGAGGTGCTTTTTCTTATGCCAAAACAAAAATTAACGATCGTCCCCGTTTCACTCCACGCTGAAAATAAAGATTTCGTTACACCCACTTCTCCAACTCCATCAAATAGCGTTTGCACGATCAAAACGGCAAACGTTGAAATATCCTTCTTCAACGGCGTAGATGAGCGCATCATTCAGGCCGTTATGAGGGAGTTGAAGAGCAATGAAGCATGATTATACAAGTGTGAAAAATATCTATATCATTTGTGGGAGAACCGATATGCGAAGAGGTATTGACGGATTGGCCACACTGATTCAGGATTCTTTCGAACTGGATCCGTACAGTGATTCGATTTTCTTATTTTCCGGGTGGAGTAAAGATCGCTATAAATGTTTGTACTTCGACGGTGATGGCTTTGCCATGCTTTATAAACGTTTGGATAAAGGTAAACTGCAATGGCCTAAGGACGAAAATGAAGTACGCAAACTTTCTCAGCAGGAGGTTCGATGGCTCCTTGAGGGATTATCCTTACAGCAGCCAAAGGCGATCCAACCATCATCAAAAGGTGTATTCTAAATTCAGTAAGCTACCAATTTTATCTTTATTCTACTGTTCGAGCTGGTTATAATAAAAAAGACCGAAACTGAACGAATAGTGGTGAATGATATGGCGAACGCTTCTTCTACGAATGAAAAATTAATCCAACTGCTCGAAGAGCAATTGGCTCATTCGAATCAACAAAACAAAAACTTATCAAAACAAATTGAAGCGTTAACCGAGCAAGTTCGCCATTTAACTAAGCTTTTATATGGATCAAAAACCGAACAATCGAAGTACAATACACCGGATGGGCAAGTGTCACTATTTGAAGATGATCCGTCTTTTAATGATCCTGATCCCCCAGGAGAACAAAGCCAACAGACGATTTCTTACACTGTTGTACGAAATATTCAAAAGAAAAAACGAAATGATTCATTACATGATGACATCGAAGTAGAAACAATTCACTATTATCCTGAAAACACGCTATGTGACTGTTGCCAGGGACAAATGATTGAAATTGGCAGTACAATTGTACGAGAAGAGGCAGAATTTATTCCCGCAAAAATGAAGAAAATTCAACACGTTGAACACGCTCTTGGATGTATAGACTGTAAAGGCGATACATTTCACAAGGCGCAAATAAAACGTGGTAAAGCACCACAGCCTCCTATTCAACGAAGCATCGCAAGTCCTAGCGTACTTGCCAAAGTAATATATGATAAATTTTCACAATACCTACCACTTTACCGTCAGGTAAAGGAATGGGACCGTTATGGCCTGAATACCAATGACAAGAACCTTTCCAATTGGGTCATTCGTGCATCACACGATTGGTTAATGCCTATTTACGAACGAATGAAGCGAGTGATGATGGCTAAATCTCTATTGCATGTTGACGAAACTTATAGCCAAATCATCAACCGATCTGACGGAAAATCTGGTCAAACCAATGCCTATAACTGGGTTTATCGAAGTGTTCCATGCCAAGGTCCTCCAATAACGCTCTTTCAAAGTGCTTTATCACGGGCTCGATCTGTACTTGAGAGTTTCATAGAAGGTTTTTCTGGAACAATTATTTGTGATGGTTATTCTGCCTATGACAAGTTGGAAGGTGTTTCCTTCGCAAATTGTTTTGCGCATGTTCGTCGTTATTGGTTGAAAGCTGACAGCAAAAATGGCCAAACGGGTGTAAGCTTTTGTGATGATTTATATAGACTCGAAAGGAAATTTAAACATTTGTCTCCGAGTAAGCGCAGAAAACAACGCCAAAAATACTCGAAACCAATTGTTGATAAATTCCTTGAATGGGTTGAAACGTCACCGTTCTTCGGAAAAAATGCCCTCGCGAAGGCAGCTGAATACACATTGAACAGGGCAAATGGACTCAGAGCATTCTTGAATGATGGGCGCATCGAAATCGATAATAATCCAGCCGAAAACGCCATCCGACCAAACGTTATAGGTCGAAAAAACTGGTTATTTTCGGTCAGCGAAGCTGGTGCTCGAGCGAATGCCATCTGTTTGAGTATCGCAGAAACAGCCAAAAGTAACGGTGTTGATTTCTATGAATACATAAAGAAACTATTAACGGATCTACCAAATCTCAACATCCATCAAAATCCTGAGATTTTAGATCGATATATGCCCTGGTCAAAAATGATTCAGGCAGAATGTAGAATTTATATGAAATAAGCCGTAATTCGATTAAAAAAATCGGAATTTACGGCTATTTGTAATGCGTACCGGTAGGTGCGCATTTTTTATAATTCGGGCTTACAGTATATTTGTTATCAAATGCATATCCCAAATTTCTTTTAAATGAAATATATTGTTCAATAAGTAGAGCATTAACTCCGTAGAATTCCATTTAATTCACCCCCTGATAATGAGGCGATGTTAGTGGGGGTACATCCAAAGCACATTGACGAAGTGATTCTAGATCAATTCTAAGATAGGTTTTTGTGCTCTCAGTATTGGTGTGTCCTAGAACCTCCGAGATAACTGGCAGTGGTGTTTTCTTTTCTAATAATATTCCAGCGAGGCTATGGCGCAATGCATGTGGTCCACGCTTCTTTTTATCAATGTTACTAATACCAGCTCGTTTTAAATAAAAGGAAACAATACTATGTAGGGTTGGTTCCTCAAGTTTGCCATACGGTTGTCCAGCACGAATAAATATATAGTGCAATTCCGACTTTGGCCTTCCATATTTCAGATAATCAATAATTGCATTTCCGATTTCAGCCAAGAGTGGAAGTTCTATTTTCTCCTTTGTTTTTTTCTGAATTAGACAGATAGTGTTAGTTTCCCAGTGAATATCTTCAAACTTCAGACCGCAAATGTCAGATGCACGTAATCCTAGCCTAGCTGCTAATAATATCATCGCTATATCTCTTTTTCCCTTTGGACTGCTTCTGTCCACTGATTCTAGTAAGCTTTTAACCTCATCTTTTGAATAAGTGGTAGGAAGGTGAGTTTCCTTTTTATAGCTACTTTTAGGTACCAAATAACTTAAATCGTAAGCAGTGAATCGATTATCAGATAAAAACCTTAAAAAGTTTCTTAAAGAAGAAAGAGTACAGTGAATTGTGGCCTTAGAATAGAATCCTAGACTACCAATAAAACCTAGAACGTGTTTTTTGTCTAATTTTGATAGGGATAGAATTTTGTTTGAGTTAAGATAGACTAAAAATCTGAAAAGATAAATTTTATTACTATCTAATGTGTCCACTGACAGCCCTTGTGATTTTCTAAAATCTAAAAAATCCACAATAAAATCTCCGATTTCTCCTTCAAAATCGTAAGATTTTTTAATTGACCTAAATTTTATAACTCCAGTGGTCTGATACTCCGTAAGTACGCTGATACAACGAATATTGTCTTTTTCTCGTCTGTTAAGTTCTGAAAAAGATTTTTTGCCTAACACACTACTAATAAAAGAGTCACCAACTGTTGCATCATAGTACTCCATACCATTTTCTTGCATGAATTGCTCTATTACTGCCCAGCCACATTGATAAAATTTAATCCTTGCATTAGAGTATGAAAGATCTTTCAAGAAATCCTGCACTTGGGCTGTAAGCTCATGAAGTGATTGCTGTTTTTTATTCACCAATTTAAAAAACCTCCCTATATTTTATTAGGCTTCTGCCTATATAAAATATAGGATGATAATGTAAAGTAAAACAATAAGAAGCGTTGCTATATAAGCACTTTATTACTTTACTTTACATTATCATTTTCTTTACATTACCTTTTTAATGAAAAGCTTTACATAATAAAGGTAAGATTGAAAGGCTCTTTAAGACCATTCAAACAAGGTTTTATCCACTTTTACAAACTGACCCTGTTCACTCATTGGAAGAGTTAAATGAACGGTTTTGGCGGTGGTTAGAGGAAGATTATCATCGTCGAGTTCACTCATCTCTAGAAGGAAAAACGCCTCATGAAGTCTTTCACTCCCAGTTTCATGAAGTGTCATTTTTAGAGGATACTGCTATTCTTGAAACAATCTTCTTAAAACGGGAACACCGGAAGGTGAAACCAGATGGAACGATTACATTAAACAAGCAGCTTTATGAAGTACCTCCAAGATTTATCGGGCAGCCTGTGGATGTCAGGTTTGATGAACAAGGCGTTTTTATTTTTGAAAATGATCAAAAGGTGGCGGAAGCGATACCAGTTTCTTTCAAAGTCAACGCCCAGGCGAAACGAGTTCAATCCCCGTTTTTATTAAGCGGATCGACCGAACTGAAAGAAGGTGAAGAAAATGTATAAATCCTTCTATTCCTTAGCCCAATCACCATTTTCAAAAGAAATACGTCCTTCAGATGCGTTCCCCTCTACTGACTATAAGGGGGCATTAAGCGCATTAAAATACTTAGAAAAATCTAAAGGTATCGGTCTTCTTTTAGGTGAACCTGGTGCAGGAAAAACATTTACCTTACGGTCATTTAAAGATTCCCTAAGCCCTTCATTATATCAAGTAATCTATTTTCCCCTTTCAACCGGAGGAGTAATGGATTTTTATCGCGGTTTAGCTTATGGATTAGGAGAAGAACCAAAATTCCGGAAAGTAGACCTCTTCCGGCAAATTCAACGAGGAATTGAGCGAATTGTAGAAGAACGAAGAATTACACCTGTTTTTATACTAGATGAAATGCACATGGCAAAGGATGCATTTTTACAGGATATAGCGTTATTATTTAACTTTCAGATGGACTCTACAAATCCGTTTATTTTAGTGTTATCCGGTTTACCTCATTTGAAGACTCGATTAGCCTTAAATCATCATCGACCACTTACTCAGAGAATCATCATGAAATATGAGATTCAACCACTAACAAAAGATGATGTATCTAATTATATCGATCACCATATGAAAATAGCTGGGGCAAAAATGCCAATATTTACGGAGGCGGCAAAAGAAGCGATAACCTTAAGGTCACAGGGATATCCAAGAGTAATTAATACTTTAACCATTAACAGTCTATTGTTTGGTTCTCAACTTAATAAAGAACAGATTGATGAGGAAATCGTAAGATTAGCCATTGAGGATAGTAGACTATGATGAAAAGAGGAATATTGGTCTTCAATCATAGCGATCAAGAATGGAGAGTTTGGATTGGGCAGTCTTCCTATTGGATTGACCAAGGTTATCATTTTGAAATACGAATCAACAATCAATACCTAAGAGCGTGTCTAGAGAAAGATCTAGATTGGTTCGTCACTTTGAATAACGACGTAATGTTTATCCTTCATAGCCAAGAAATATATAAGATTCGAATAAAAATCCAAGAATATTTTCGAGTTGATCCCCCTTTTTAGGGGTTTTTGTTTTAATGTTTTAGCCGGAATAATATGAACAAGAATTGGAACTTTCCGGAATAAAGTGAAAAAAAGAGCACATTATTTCAGATTTTTCGCCGAGTTAGAGTGAAAAACAGCGTCTGGAATAATGTGCTCGTTTACAGTATATCAATCCCAGTTTTCTTTTTTAATCTCCTAAACAAAGAACCCACATCTTGATAGCTAAGGGGTTGTCCAACGTTTTTTCCGGTAATCTTCACAAAAACAAAATTGGTTTTTGCATTCATTTCATCTACAACTTCATACAAATAATCATCATATAAATCCATTAATTCTTGAGAGACATAAATAGTCCGTTCACCTGATTTTAACTTAGCTCCATTTACAAGTTCTCCTCTGTCTGTTAAGCAGATCCTATGACCGTTTTTATGATCAAATTTAAAATCCTCTAGGTACAGGGAAAGAGCCTCGCCAATTCTAAAACCAGTTTCAAATAATAGTTTAATTAGCAGTCTATCTCGAATATTAATAGTAGATTGGTATATTGTGTCAACTTGCTCTTTTGTTAATAATTTTATTTTCTGTTTAGGCACCTTTAACTTTAAAATATTTTTCTTATTATCTTTACCTTTATTAACATGGTAAAGAAAGTCTTTATACTTCGACCCTCCCTCTATAAATGTTGATCTATCAACGGTTTACCCCGTTGGTGGGGTGTCAAAAAAATATTTTTCGACACGTTCCCTAACAATATTTTTATATTATGTTAATCTATCCCAACACATGGGTACGCTACGCGGTCACTACTGGATAATAGTGGTAAGTAGTGTTGGAGAATTATGTGATGCACAATGGATCTCTGCGTAGCTTATGATGACGTACCCTCCCATGTCTCTGGGCATCAATGTGCCTACATTCCTTCGTTCGGTCTAGTCATAAGGCAGAGGCTAGCGAAGCTCCTATAGGGACTCAAGGTCGAATGGAAAAAATATTGCCAGCTTCTCCGTGTCATCCTGTTGTCTAGGTCTGTTAAGGGGATGTAGAACTTTACATAGCCTCTGCGAGACTAGGAATATCCTTCATCATTCGCTGAGCGTCAAACGCTTTGTGCTTTGTACATATTCCATGTAACACTTTTAATAGTTTTCCGCATAGTACCACGATAGATTGCTTCTTGCGTAACGGATTATCCTTACGGCTTGTGTAATACTCATGTAGTTTTCTAAAGGCTTCATTATGGCGAATCATCGGCATCATTACCCGGAAAAGGAGGGCGCGAAGCCTTCTTCTGCCTCTTTTGGAAATGCGTTTTTGTCCTTTATGCTGCCCAGAGGAATTTTCACGTAATGTTAGTCCCGCAAGTTTAATGATTTGGCGTGGATCTCTATAGTGTGAAAAGCTACCGATTTCAGCTAATAAATCGACAATTGTGATATCTCCAAGTGCTTGAACCGTTGAGAGCCATTCGTACTCTACGGATGTTTGTGTAAGTTCAACTAAGTGCTGTGTAATACTTTCAATATCTTGTTCCAACTGGTGGTAACGGCGAACGAGTGTGGCGATTTCAATACGGGCCATCTCACGTCCCTCTGTTACTCCTATGGAGTTAGCAGCGACTTCAATGAGACGCATTGCTTTCGGTCTCTGGGGGGATTTGAGTCCCTCAACCTGACGATAAAGAGTTAAAACTTCATCGGGTTGTTTCTGATGAAGATCACTTGGAAATGGGGTACATTCAAGTACAGCCATAGCCATTTTTCCGAATGACGGAAACACCTGGGTAAACTCAGGAAAATAGCGATCTAACCAGCGAATCATCATATTTTTGACAGCTCCAAGTTCCTCTGTCAACTTACTTCTAAAGGTTGCGCCCACACGGAGTTCGGCTTCCATGTCTTTCAATATACGTGGATAACTGAAGCGTCCATCTTTTATAAGACGAGCGATTACTAGCGCATCTTTACGATCATGTTTGGTTGGTAGATTGTCGTCTAACTCTTTTGATCGCTTGACGTGCATAGGGTTGGCCATAACTAGGGGGATGCCTCGTTCTTCTAGAAAATAGGCTAAATTGAGCCAGTAATGGCCAGTAGGTTCAATCCCGACGATAACTTCCGTTTTCTCTTGTTCTTTCATTTCACTTAGAACACATTGATAGAAAAGCTCAAACCCATCTCGAGATTGAGAAACAGAGAATGACTTTCGGAGCACCCGTCCACGATCATCCACAAAGCATGCGTAATGTGTACGTTTGGCAATGTCGATTCCAACAACAAGTGTTTTTTCGGTGACTTGATTTATCTTCTGGTTTTGTTTAAAATTCATATGGAGTCCTCCTTGGTTTACTAAGTTAGGGGTCATTTCGGTACACGATTTGACACCCCGTATCATACCAAGAGGGCTCTTTTTTGTTCAAGTCCCCGAAAATCCTTCTAACAGGAATGCTCCTATAGTAAAACTACTCTTTTTTATTTTTTCCGATATGTCCGTATGTAATAGTTCAGTTCTATATAGGTAATCGTAGAAATTTGTTACGACGGTAAGTATTAGGTTTATTGTTTTGGCAGTTTTATTTGAGGGACTTTCACTTATTGGAGTCACCTTAATAGAATGATAAGGATTTTTTAGCCAAATTATGAAATCACTTAACAGATTAATCGATATTTCTGGTATACAAAGAGACGACTCTTTTAGAAATGTAAAATAGTGCTTTAATGCATAACAATAAGTCTTTTGTGTGTTTATACTCCTACCTATAGAATCCAAATATTTTAAATATCTAACTGCCTCAACTACTGGCAATCCTTCCTCGTCTAAAAGAATGTATCTTTTTTTATTATTATCAAGTAATACCTCTTGTACCCTCATTTTCTCATCACATCCCTCTAATAAATTATACATATTAAACTATTAATAACTAGTATTGTTTATCTCTTTAATATGTACAAAAATAACAGAATGAAATGACATTCTGTACTTATTAGCCTACTAATATTGTAGTATATTTAATTTAAACTCTGTAGTGTAGTTTGTATAGCTTGATTGTAAACCTTCTTCTCCGTGAAGTTCGTATAGGCGTAGCCAATATTGAAATTGTGCTTTTATAACACCTTTTTCTTTTGCATATTCGCTTTGAGAAGTTTCTTCTTCCTTGTAGCCTAATAGAATTTCTAATTTATCTTTGAATGAATATTTAGTCATACAAAAACTGCACCTCCAATTGTTAGTGGTGTCTAACAATTGGGGTGCAGTTCAGAAAGGTAGCCTTTACTTATGGTTTATACGGTTAGTTCAATAAGATTCCCTTCAGGGTCTTTTATAACACTTTCATAATAACCATCACCCGTTAAACGAGGCCCATCTACGAGCACATACCCATCTTCTTGAAGTTTTCCCGTAAGTTCATTGACCTTTTCTCTACTGCCAAGAGAAAAAGCGACATGTGCCCAACCAATTCTGTCAGCACGATCTTCTTTATCCACACCTATTTTGCGCATTATCTCTAAACGCGCTCCACTTTCGTATTGGATAAAATAAGATTCAAAGCCTTTTTTCACATTATGATACTTTTCATTTGATTTTCCGTTAAAGTATCTTTCATAAAAAGCTTTCATCTTTTCTAAATCTTTTACCCAAATGGCTATATGCTCAATTTTCATATCTCTCTACTCCTCCCTCTTGGGTCATATGGCAGGTGATTCAGTATTTCTTTTCAATAAGGTCTTCCTTTCGACCATGATTCTATTTAACCTTTCAGAAGCCAAAAACATTCCAAAAGCAAAGAGTACGATCACATAGGGGAATATTCCAATCGTTGTTTGAGCAGCCACCAATCCTAGTAATGGTGGTAAAAAGGTACTTCCCGTATAGGCAAGCGCCATTTGATAACCCATGATCGTCTGTGAATGTTCTTTTCCAAAGCGTGTTGGAGTTTCATGTAACATACAAGGGAAAATGGGTGCCAAACCTAAACCAATTAATATTAAACCTACCAGAGAAAAGATTGAAGGTAGAGGTAATAGCAAAAGGATCGTACCAGCAAGCGCTGTAAGCTGGCCTGAGCGAATTAACGTTTTGTTATGCACCTTTAGCGTAATAAAGCCGGTCAAGAACCTGCCTATCGTAATGCCTCCATAATACAAAGAAACCCACTGAGCCGCTACACCAACTGACAAATCCTTTACGTTTACCAAATAACTACTTCCCCAAAGACCTATTCCCGCTTCAGCACCACAATAAAATAAAAATGTAGCCATGGCTAACTTTACTCCCTTAATTCTAATAGGCTTTTCATTTTTGGTAGTATGGCTGATAGAAGCATCTATTTCTGTGTTAAGTTTGTTGGTCGATTTACTAGCTACCTTTTCCCATAACGGCAAGGTTAAGAAAAGAATGACGACTAATCCAAACTGAAGACCAGCAATGGCAAAATATCCACTTCTCCACGATTGATCTCCTGTCAGAAATGAAGACATAATAATTGGTCCAAGTGTAGCGCCTACTCCCCAAAAGCAGTGAAGCCAACTCATGTGGTGTGCCTTATAGTGGGCAGCCACATAATTGTTTAAAGCAGCATCCACGCAACCTGCTCCTAATCCAAGTGGGATGGCACAAAAAAACAACCATATGATTGATGGTGCAAAATTAAATCCAAGTATGGCTACAGCCGTCAAGAGACAGCTAATAAAAGTCACCTTACCAGTACCGAACCTATTAAGAACTTTCCCTGTAAATAGACTCGAAACAATCGTGGCACCTGCAATCGTCATAAATAACCAGCCAGCCATTTCCATTGGTGCTCCATATTCTGATCGCATTAATGGCCATGTAACCCCTAATAAAGAATCTGGTAAACCTAAGCTGATAAAAGCCAAATAAATGATCACTAAGAAAAATGTTGCCATTAGAAGTTCTCCTCTCATGTCTGTTTATATATTTGTTTTTGTGATCATGAGCTCTAGCCCTAAATTCTGTAATCCTAACAAATAGTCTTGTTTCCAATTACTTTCGGTTAGTTCAGGAAGATGCTCACACGGAACATAGATCGAACTTTGTTTTTTAATCTTTTCAAGAACCTTTTCATTCACTTCACCATGACAAAAAATAACCATATGAGGGTTTATTATTGCAACAAATGTAGCTACTAACCTACTTACCGCATCCAATGAATGATCATCAAGAAATGCCGATCGATTTTCCAAGGCTTGAAAGAAGTTTTGTTTTTCGTACTGAGGAACAAAGGATACCTCACCTGAGAAAAAGGAACGTCCACGCACTACATCTCCATTAATTAAAACACCAGCCCCTGGACCATTATGGCCAAAATACAAGTATACGAGAGACTGATTGTCCGTATGCCCGAGCGATTTAAAGTAGCCAAGTACGGCTGCATTCATATCGTTTTCCACTACAACAGGGATAGAAAAAAGATTTTCATAATATCCTTTTAAATCAAAATTCTGCAAATGGTCATAATCAGGTATGTAAAATATACGACCATTATCGACCGACCCAGGTACGCCAATCGCAATGGAAGATATTCCTGGATACTCCGCAATGATGTCCTGTATACGCTTTGTTAACAGACTTAAATCGTTATTCTTTAATACGCTTGACGTGTTCCCTTGCTTCTTTACCTCACCCAAACAATTAAAAACGGTATAGTGAGTTTCATTACTTTCTAAAAATATTGCCAAGCCCAACATATACTCTGGATTGTATGAATAGCGTTTAGCCCTTCTTCCTCCACTCGAATCATCAAGGCCAACCACCAACAGTTCTCCATCCTTTTCCATTTGCGTGAGAAACTTGCTAATCGTAGGAAAACTAATTCCTAATTTATTACTTAATTCAACTTTTGTTGCACTCCCTAGTTCAAGTAATCCCGTTCGAATTCCCTTTAAGATGACATTTTTCATTGATTTCGGAGTTGCAATTAAATCACTCATCACTTCACCACCGTTTCAAGACACTTATTAAACATCTTTAATAAGTTACAAAAATACAATAGCACACTAAAAACGTGCACACAATAACAAATTTTTTTTAAAATCAAAAAGAGTCAACCAGTTAAGGCTGACTCTTTTACATATTTATGCCATTTAGGCAACAAACGCAGAACCAACAATAATTAACAAGATGAATAGTACAACGATTAACGCAAAACTATTGTTATACATTCATAAACACCTCCCTAAAGCGTTACCATACTATCCTATGATGACAGAAAGAAATCGGAAGGGCGAATGCCTACTCATCAATACTGGAAAATATTCCCTATCCTTAATCCTCCAGAATGGCTTTTATCTTTTTCAAATCCTTTATATTTGCTTTCTTCATCATCGTGGACATAAAAGGAGAGAAAAGTTTAGAGAAGCCAGTGGGAATTCCCCTATTTCGAAGAGTCATACGAGTAACATCCCTTTCAATTTCCTCCCATGTATAGATAGTCTCCATTGGAAACGGACCAGAAGAAGTCTTCATGACTAACTTCTTCCCTGGTTGGAATTCAGTAATCTCGTATACATAAGCAAGTTCTCGTCCAAGAAAATTTGCTTTAAATGCAATTTGAGATCCTTTCTGTATCGTTTTTTCAGTTTTCCATTCGGCCGACTGTATATTACATACCATTCTAGAGCATTTTCCGGATTGGATGCATACGTTGTTACTTTTTCTAACGGACGATTTATGATGATTTCAGTAAACACGTCTACCATGATTATGTTCCTCCAGTTGAGATTGGATCAGCTATTGTTCTTCAACATATTTTTTTAATAACGTGCCAAGAAGATGCTTCCATCCATGAGTATGTGATTCCTCCCATTCTTCTTCAAGAATGCCTGAAGCTGTATGAGATAATTGAAGGGTTGTAACGCCTTCTTTTTCAATCAATCGATAGGTATATGCACTATTAACAGCCCCACGCATGCCTAAATGACCATGTAGTCGAATTTCCTCTGGAGCATTTACATAATACACATTTCCCCATACTGCTCCATCATTTTCGCCCCATTTTTCAATAAATTGTCCTCCTGGTACAGGGTCAAAAGAAAAGGTTGACGGCACACCTTTTGGAGCTAACCGAAATTCCCACCAGTCTTCTGCCTTCTCGGTTAACGCTTTAAAAACCTTTTCCCGTGGTGCGTTTATGACTACTTCTTGCTCAATACGGAACACTCGTGCTTGTTTTGATTGATCCATTTCTAGTTCTCCTCCTGTTTGTTCAGCTACTGATTTTAAATTCAGTAGTGATTGGGCATCCTTCTTCATATATTTCCCAACCCATCTTTTGTTCATTTCCTCTAATGGAATGACATTTAGATAATTAAACCTGTACTTCCCTTCTCGTCGAACAATTACTAAGTTGCCTTCTTGCAAGGCTGATAAATGCTTCATTATTGCATATCTTGATACTTCGGGGAAAAAATCATTTAGTTCTCCCGTCGTTTGGGGCGATTGTTTCAATATATCAAGAATGCGTCTTCGGATCGGGTGGCCCAGTGCTTTAAAAAGAGCCGAAGGTTCATCCTCCATCATAATGATCCTTTCCAGATTCGTTTTAAACATATCATGTTACCTTATGGTCACTTATTATATGTGACTAAATGGTAACATATTAATTATTAAAAAGGAAGAGCTTAATATCAAATCAGCTAATCCTTTATTATTCCTATAAAGTCGTACCCATTTTGATCTTCCATGTCTTATTAAAGATATTTCCATAAATAGCTCTCCTACTGAAGAAGCAATGTAAATAAAATTCAAACTGCCCACCCCGCTCTAAAACCAATAAAGGCACAAAAACGTAAATCACTTTCCAATCATATAATTAAATTTATGAATTACAATGTCTCAAACAGAAAGTAAAATAGGATTGCCAGTGCAACCCCCTAATCGTTTATCTGGACCTATTTCATGTTTAAAAAAGGAACTAAAATGAGAAGTAAACATGCACAAAAAACTAATACATTCGTAACTTTTTTGGGAAGCTTTTCTCTCCCCTTCCCATTATACCATCCACTAAACTGCCATCTATTCCGATATAAAACAAAAAAGAGAATAAAAATGGAAAGAAAAAGCATCCACTCTTTATTAGCTAAATTTATTTCTAGATACTCATGAATAAGTGTAAATAGCGTCCAAAATAAGCTCCCTAGAAAACCGAACAATAATACGATTCGCACCAGTTCTAATAGGATCCTCATAAAATATCTCAGACTTAAAGTTCAACCTTACTAAAATGCTCTACTGTAGGAAACGGGTCATAAAAACGGTGTAATAATAGTTTCCACTCCTGGTACTCTGCTGACCCACGAAATCCAATTGTGTGGTCCTCTAGTGTGTCCCATTTCACAAGTAATAAATACTTGCCCTTTACTTCTAAGCAGCGCTGTAACTCATGTGAAAGATAGCCTCTCATACTCGAAATAATCCCGGATGCTTGTCGAAATGCCTCCTCGTATTCCTCTTCAAGACCCTCTCTTACCTGAAGCATTACCGCTTCTAATATCATAAAAAACTTCCCCTTTCTTTTCTTACAAGTTTCTTGATAGTCGAATCATATCTCTACAATGGATACCATTTTCGTAGATTTCCTCGGGGTAGTGCTTATTAAAAAAGTCGATGTCTACTCCCACAATCCGAAAGCCACATTTTTGATAAAGAGCCAGCTGTCCAATGCTGGAATTACCGGTACCAATTTCTATTCGTTGAAATCCTCGATCCTTCGCTATCTGAATGGCGTGCAAAATAAGCTTTTTACCGAGCCCTTTTCCTTGTTTACTCTCTAAAACGGACAGATTTACTAGTTCAACGGTTTCAGGTCTAGTAGGGAGTATTACGTACACGCCAACGATTATTTTGGAATCTTCTGCTATATAGCAATCCCCCCTATTGATATACTCTTCTACTATTTTTGGAGAAGGATCAGCTTGAAGTAACAAATCGAATGGCACTGATTCCCCCGTATTAAGCTTTCGTATTTTCATATATATTTCTCACCTGCTGTCGTGATACTTTCCATTATACACCATAATTTTATTTTAAAATGGTCTGTTCTTTCCTGACCTGATTTTATCTCTTTTATTTTAATTTGATTCAATTTTATTTCCTCTTCTCCTATGATACTGACACTTGGAAAACGTTCTTTGTTTGCTTTTTCCATCAACTTCCCAAGTTTCTTTTTTCCTAATTCCATTTCTACGTTATAACCCCTTTCCCTAAGCTGCTCCGCCACTTTTAATGACTCTATTTCAGAGTTAATTGGAATAATATAATAATCGATACTAGATTCCTCCTGGTTCATCTTCTTGATTGCGCTAATCGCTGTATAGATTACATCCAACCCAAATGAAATTCCTACGGTTGAAAACTTCTGATCTGTTCCAAGCAATCCACCAATTGCGTTATTGTAAATGCTGATTTAGTTCCCCCAACTCACTAATTTCTGGAAATCACAGACTCTAAATGCTGATTTAGTTCCCCCAACTCACTAATTTCTGGATATCCAAGGAGCTAAACCCTTCAATAGCTCCGCCCTAAATAATAAAAAAGATGAGGACCTCTTTGGTCTTCATCTTCTTACATTATAAGTTCTCGAAAAATACTCGAATAACGTCTGCTCCACCAATAACTGTTCCAAGTGTACTTCCAAGATTTGATAATACAACAATTAATAAGATTCGGCTAACTTTGTTTTTCCAGAATCCTTTTACACTAAACACGTCTTCAGACAACGTTTCAAAATCCTTAACACTTGGGCGTCTGACATAAGCTTGGGCAAGTCCGGCAAACCAGCCTGCTGCCAGAACTGGGTTTAAGGAAGTAATCGGTGCTGCCAAAAAGGCTGTTAAAACCGTCAATGGATGACCGAGTGCAATTGCTGCTCCTAATGCGGATAATCCACCGTGCCACAAAATCCAGCTGAATGTTTGGGATAACCCTGCTTGCGGGTTTGCAATAAACGTATACGCAATGATTGCTAAGATCATTACTGGAATACTCCAGCCAATGATTTTTGGCCATTTTGATTTAGGGGGAACAGAGGTTAGCTTTGCTAAGTCCTGTTCTTTTTTAATTTCTTCCTTGATACCTGGTACATGTGCTGCTCCAAGTACGGCAACAATTTTTTCTCCAGGAGCCTCTTTTATTTTTTGTGCAAGATATTGGTCTCGTTCGTCAATCAGAGGTTTCTTTAATCGCGGAAAGGTTTCCGTAAATTCATTAAGGATCGCTTGAAGCGTATCCTGACTTTTCATTTTTTCCAATTCTTCTTCCGTAATACTTTCCTTGCTAAAAATACCTGCGATCACTTGGCTTAAAAGAAGCGCTTTTCCTTTAAGGCCAATGCCACCCCAAATTCTAGCAAAGGTAATTTGAATATTCCGATCGGCGAGTACAAGTGTTGCGCCCGATTCCTTCGCTGATTCAATTCCTTGTATCATTTCCTGCCCTGCTTTAATGCCAAACTGATTGGCCATTCGATTTTGAAAGGAAGAAATCGCCAAATTCATCAGTAATAAGGAGGCTTTCTTTTCCTTAATCACTTGAATTATATCCATTTCCTTCCACTTGTTACCTTCCGTAATCGATTGGTATCTTTGCTTATCCAACTCTACACACACAGCATCAGGTTTCTCAGCTTCAATAACCTCTTTCACCTGCTCAGCACTATGCTTCGACACATGGGCAGTCCCAATAAGTATGTATTCTTTTCCATCTAGATGAATCCTTGTTATGTTATCTTCTACCATAGATACCTTCCTTTAAAAACCATCACATGATTTGTCTACTAACCTAATAATGATGTCTATATTTTTTGTCCATTATATCATGAACGCATCATCAATTGCGCCTTTTACCTTAGCTATCTTTATCAATAATGCCATCAAAATGAATCGTTTGCTTTCGACGAATCCCTAGGTTTTTATATTCAATTACCATTTTAGCAATGTCTTCGTCCCAATTGTTATCTTTCAGTTGCACCTTTAATACAATCTCTAGTTTTTCATTTGTTACTTTATAATTTTCGACTGGACGAAGCCGTTCCACAACTCCCTCTTCAGTGGCATCAACTTCGTAAAACATGGAACCAAAATCCTCATCTATAATGAATGGGATGATTTCTATTTGATCTTTCTCTTCTTTTATATCCGTACCATCTTCTTTAAGAAAAAGAATATCTTTTATCACTGGTTTTCCTATCCCGTTCCAATCCAAGGAATAGCCTAAGTAAATGGGTGTTTTTTGTTCGAAGAATATTTCATTATCTTTCGTTACCCAAGAATGGCTCCACTTTACAAATTCACCATTTTTAATGTAATAGGTGAACACTGAAAAAATAGATAAGATAAAGATACCAAAGACAAATAAAAACAAGTTCTTATGAGTTTTCACCCTAGCCCTCCTTTTTAATAATCTTGCTTAAAATCATTTACGAAGAGGCTTAGAAAAAGTTTCGATAACTTTATTAATTACCCCCATCTTCTTTATGTTTTTCCCCAAGGGTAAAACACTTGGATAAAAGATACATATTCCATGTTATAATACAATTTGCATTTATTATTTTTGAGGTGCTATTCAATGAATGAAAAGGAACCGCATTATGTCACACTTTCAAAGCTGAAGTGTAAAGAAATTGGGATGAAGCCAAATGAGATCGTTCGTCCCAGAGTAACTTTATCCAAATTAGATGTTCAAAAAAGACAAGAAGCGTATAGAGAAATACTGTCAGTTGTTCGTTTCTTTTCCGAAAAACTGATTCTTACTTTACAAGAAACTCCTATTTTTATAGCTATTTCAGATGCAGAAGGTTACCTATTAGACCTCGCAGGTGACGACCTCATTAAGTCTACTATTGATCAATTTGGTATTCACTTGGGAAGTTTATTTAGACAAGAAGATACAGGAACGAATGTAGTTAGTCTGGCATTAGAACACAAGCATCCCGTTCAGTTAGTAGGAAAGGACCATTACCACACCTTTCTTCATGAAATGGCTTGCTATGGCGCACCTTTTCATTACAAAGATGAGGATAATCTATTAGGTAGTGTAAATATAATGGTCCCTGTTGCTTTTCACAATCCTTTATTTTTGCCAATGCTTAACCAATTAGTCGATTCTATTGAGAGAGAATTGCTTTTAAGAAAACAAAATCGTAAGCTTAATATCTTTAATCAAGTATTGCTAAATGGAGCCAGAAACGGAATCATTATTACAAATGCAAATGGGATCATTTTAGAATTTACTGATTTTGTTAAGGAAATCTTTCAACATTCTTTTACAAGTATTAATGAACTTCCTATAATAGGAAACTATTTTAAAAAGGTTCTTACTTTGCATGAAATTTATGATAGTAAAGAAGTCATTTTTCAAAGTACTATTGGAGACCAAATTATTTGTCTTTTCGATGCACAACCGATTTATGAGGGTGACAAGGTTATCGGAGCGTACGGACAACTACGTGACATGACCGATCGCTTTTTTATGGAGGAAAAGATAAAGACGGCAGAAAAACAAGTATTAGCGGGGCGTATCGCGGCTGGTATCGCGGCTGGTATCGCGCATGAAATAAGGAATCCTCTAACAACTGTACGTGGGTACCTCCAATTCCTTGAAAAAGAGGTGGGGAGTGATACCGGTCAATTATTTTCGAATCTACTCATTCCGGAAATTGATCGTGCGAATAAAATTATTACAGATTTTCTAAGTATTGCAAAGCCTTCCGAAAAAGCGTTTGAACGCATGCAAATAAAGCATTTCTTTACAGACTATTTATGGAATTTCCTTAAAAGTGAAGCTTTGCTGCACAACGTAAATCTGGATTTTCATATACCATCACATACGGAGAATCTATTTATCTTATGCAATCGTGAAGAGTTGCTTCAGGTATTTATTAATCTATTTCAAAATTCTTTACAGGCAGAAAGTGATATTCCACTAGAAGTAAGAATCTGTACTAATGTAGAAGATGAGTATATTCAAATAAAGTTCAGTGATAATGGAAAAGGGATTCCTAGCTCCATTCTGACAAATATTTTCGAGCCATTTTTTTCAACGAAGGATATGGGGACCGGTTTGGGCCTATCGGTTTCACTGAAAATTATTGAAAATCACAATGGTCATATGACTGCCAAAAGCATGGAAAATTCAGGGACCACATTTGTAATAGAACTCCCCATTCATAAAAAGCCATAATAAAACAGCAGCTCCACGACTAACGGAAGCTGCTGTTCATTTTACATTTTACACTCTACCAGTCCCTAATTGCATCATCCTTGCTCTACCACCATTGCAATTCCTTGTCCCCCACCAATACTATCTTATTTCTTGCACAGCATAGTACTCTGAAAATTCACTATACAAATACTGTACCAAGATTGTTTAATTGTATTTGGACGAACTTTCGTTTACCGACTTGAATAATCAAGCCGTCAGAAAGGGTTAAATGAAAATGGATATCTTCTATTTTTCCTCCATTTACTCTAACACCCTTGTTCTCTATCATTCGTCTTGCTTCAGAGAACTAGCAACAACTAATTGCTACTCTCTTTCCCTTTTGGCTTCCACTGAAATATATCTAAGCAAACCTGTCCTTTTTCGCTTACTTTTACACCCTCGCTTTGTAAAGATAAGATTTGTTCTTGATACGAAGAATCATCCTGGATCGAGAGTTGCCCTTTTGTGTTTATGACCCGATGCCAAGGCAAACCATACTTTTTACTCATCGAGTGAAGGATACGAACCACTTGACGAGCAGCTCTTGGACTACCGGCAAGTCTGGCAATTTGCCCATAGGTCATTACTTTTCCTTCAGGAATATTTTTTATTATCATTACTACTTGCTCTGTAAATGGCTGCATGTGAATATCCTTTCTTTCCGTCTATTAAATTATAACATTCTCAAATAATAAAAGCTGAGGACAAAAATAGTAAAGGGTTCCACTTTGAGATGCTTTGCTTAAAATACGTACTGAATAAGCGGAGATTTTTCCGTTAGATGCAGAATGGACCCTCGTTTCGGGGTAAATAAGGGAAGATTTTCCGCTTATGCAAAGCAAAATCTCCCCTTTTCGAAATTTCAAAGCCAATAGGAGGTATTTCTCCGTCTATTGTAAGCTATTTTTAATAATAATTATTAATTAAGCGGAATTTCTCCGTCTATTTCAGCTCGAATGTGACCCTGTTATTCTCTTATGCCACCCTCATACAATACTTCAAAATATCGATTAACAGCATTACCCGCTTCATTGGTAGCTGTTATTCTATAAAAATTATAGGCTGGACTTTTTTCATTGAATACAAGTTGCTTTTCAAATGAACTAGTTAAGGATTCCGTCACTTCATCCCCAAATCCAGAAGCACCAAATAGTAAGAAATCTGCATCTGTACGACCTTTAAAAGTGATGGTATGATCGCCTTTTGGTAGAAGTGTTACCAAATTAACAGGACTCTCGATTGTTAATTGAGGAAGCGTAGTAATTGGTGCTTCCTTGAACAAAAGGCCTTTAAGCGTAAATTCGTAAGTAAGAAGTGACGGATCTTCCTGTGATTCGATAGGATTGGAAGTGACAACAAACATGTAGTCACCTGCAGGTAATACATCTCCATTACCATACATGGATCCCCAATTTTGATCAGTAATGATAAAATCTGAACCATCTGTATTCGGTCCCCAAGTTACATGAATTGTGCCTTTTTTGGTGGTAGAAAAATGATAATAATGTGTTTCAAGGTCTAGATATATATTTCCTTTCCATTGAACACTTGTGATTTTCTTTTTTTCTTTAACTTCTTTTGTTACCTTTTCCTCTGCCTTTGCAGAAAGATCCAATACCGGGACAGCTTTTGGAGGTAAGAAACTTGGTGTTAGAAATAGCAACACCATAAATAGTCCGATCCCGATTAGTAATAATATTCTTGTTTTTAACATTCCGCCTTGCACCCTTTCCTAACAATAAATGGGTGGTTGATCCGCTGCTATGTTGTTTGCTGTATCTGTTTTCACTATTAAGGTAGACGGGACTTTTTTTATAAATGTTACATATTTCCATAAAAATAACACAAATATTGAGTTTGTCTCTGTTTCAAACGTGTAATAGTCCTTCTTTACATAAAAAAACACTTCTCCCAATTTAGAAGAAGTGTTTGTGTACATTACTTTTTCTCCTCAAAGTAATCTGTAAATTCTTTCGTATCTGTTAAGTCTTTATTTTTATAATAAGGATTATCCACTGTAGAATCCTCTGGATCTAAATTTGTTTTAATAACTAACATGGGTGCTTCTGTATGTTTGGCGATTACACGATCATCTAATTGTTCAAAATCAGGTAGTTTATCGCTTCCAGGTTTTCTTGGTTCCACGGTCACACACCTCCTAATGATAGGATGCTTTAAAGAATCAGAACTATGTACGAAAATATTTTGTTAGGTAAATACTATTGTTAAAAGGCATAGGAGGGAATAAAGTTTGGGAGCAATTCAAAGAAATGGCTGGACGTTTGAGACCGAATTTAGTGTGATTAAACAAAAGGGTTCGATTCAAGTGTATCATCATGGTGATTTCAAAGAAGAAATTACCTTTGATTTTCACGGGAATTTTCCGAACCACGATGAAATAGAAAAGATCGTCGATATCTATTGTGAAAGCCACCATATTTAATATTGGTTTTTTATGGTACGTACCTAAATGAAAAAGTAGGAAATAATATGAACGATAACCTTGAAAGGGAGGGATTTTCTATGTCTTTAGAATGGTTTGACCGAGTAAGTGGCGAATTGCAGGATCATCTAGAGTCTATTTGTGATAAGTATGATCAAGTAGGTCATATGTCTGTTGATCGTGGTGCAAAACATCCACGAATGGAGTTTTACGTAGAAACAGAAGACGATGATCGAGAGTATTTCTGTACCCTTTATTTCGATCCACATAACGAAGAGTTCTATATTGATTCCATTGATGTAGAGCTTGGGCAAACGTCAAAAACAATCCTTGCTGATATCGAGGACATAATCGATGCGGTCCATGAAAGTTTGCATGACTTTATGAATGATGATGATTTCGATGATGATGATTACTACGAAGTGGACGACGACGAAAATGACGATGTTGAAGTTGATTATGTTCTTATGGACGATGAAGATGAAAGCGATGATATACTAGAACAAGTTGATGTCGAGTGGGAGACACCTGAAGTGACGGCCTTTATGTACGAAGATGAAATTGAAGTTTCCTACCAGTTCGGTATTGTCCAAGAGACAGGGGACGGTGTTCTTCGCAGAGTGAACAGAATTTGGACAGATGACGACGAATTAATAAAAGACGAAACCAATTTTATCTTCTCTAAAGAGGAAGCTAGTACGATTATTGCCATGATCGCGAGCCATATGGATTCTTTAAGCGACTTTAACTATGACCGGTAAGCAGCCAGCTAGATCACTCGATTTGAGTGATCTATTTTTTAGCTCAACCGGTTCTTGCTTATATTTTTTTATTTATTAATTCATCTGCAAACGTTAAAACGGCTTGGCCATTACAAGTTCCGTAGTGCATGGGTTGAATCATATCTATCGGTAACTGCAATCCCTCTTTTTTGGCTAATTTTTGAAAGTCAGGAAGTAAATAGCGTACCTGTGGAGCCACAAGTAACACATCTGCTTTTCGTAAATGTTCTAAATGTCGCTCAACTTCTCCTACACCAATTGCCCAAATATGATAGGCATCCTCTCCGTATTGCTTCGCAACTTCCTGCATTTTTGTAACCAATAAACTTGAGGAAAATCCCCCACCACAGCATAAAAGAATATGTTTCATTGTTAATAAGCCTCTTTCTTTTTATAATATTAAGTGATATTACCGATTTAGCGCACTCCCTGATATTTATACCCTCTTCTTCTCCGGCATGTATTTCATCCATTTTTTTTGCTTATAGCTAGCACCTAAATAGGCTACAAAGGAAGCTGCTGATATTCCCACTCCTATTTTCCAAATGAAAGGGTTCATTACATACAACCCAAACCCTACACCCATTAATCCAACTAACAAAAGCTGAAACATTTGCTTTTTATGATTTTCTTGAGTAATAAATAGGAACTTTCGTCTTTGTTCGGTTTCCTTTAATCGCTCGAGCTTTTGTGGTGTTTGAAGAAATTCATTGGCTGAGTGAAGTACTTTAAAGATCGGTTGTGATTGAAGCCACTGCCAGATAAAGGTCCATTTATTACTTTGGTTCCTAAGCCAATCCATAAACACTGGTTTCCCAAGATCTAGTGGTTCTTCTTCTGGAGCCACGTTTCGAAGAATCCCCTCTATTGTTCCAACAGACCGTGCTAAAAACACGAATCTTGTAGGTACCTGAATGGGAAGGGCTTGAATTATGTCGTTCATTTCTAACTTTAAAGCAAGTAGGTCCATATTTTTCAACTCGCTCATTTGAAAGGACAAGAGCTCAGATAAAAGCCTCTCCATTACTTGAGTATCCGCATCTGGCAGTAAAAATCCTAATTGTGCCAAACACTCTACTGCCTTTTTGTAATTCTTGGCTAAGAATGCCTCAATAAGTGCTTGAAAATAAGAGGCATCTCTTTTACTGATTTGTCCTACCATTCCAAAATCTAATAAAATAATTTTTCCTTCCTGACTAATCATCACATTTCCCGGATGAGGATCTGCGTGAAAATAACCTGGTTCTAACCATTGTGGCAGGAAGAGTTCAATGAGTTTTTGAGCGATTTCTTTACGACTGATTTCTACCTGTTTTAACCCTTCGACATCGGTCAGTTTTATTGCTTCTACCCATTCCATGACAAGCACCTTTTTCGTACAGAGCTCCGGAAATACATTTGGTATTTTAACTGTATCATGATCACTAAATCGGTTGGAAAATGATTGTAGGGCCTCTAACTCTTTTGCAAAGTCTAGCTCCCTTTCAATCACTTCTCTTAGTTCCTTATATAACATTTGAAAATTAATAAATCCTTTCGGTACCGGGACAAAATGGTCAGCGAACCAAATGATCATTCCTAGTGTCCGAAAATCGATTTGAACGATAGATTGTATGTTTGGACGCTGAACTTTTACAGCCACCTTTGTTCCATTCTTTAACAATGCTTGGTACACTTCTCCGATAGAGGCAGATGCGATCGCCTCTTTTTCAATAGATTCAATATGCTGGTAAATAGAGCCTCCCCATTCTTTTTCAAGGATTTTCTCTATATCCTCCCATTTTGACGGCGGTACATGATCAGTCAGGTCCTCCATTTGTTTGATAAATCCATGTGGAAGTAAATCTGAACGAATACTTAATATTTGACCAATTTTAATCAATAAACCTTCTAATTCGAACAGGGTTTTCCGAAACCGCTCACCAATCTTCCCCCAAAGCTTTTCCCACTCTGATTCAGGCTTTCTTCGTAGCTTGTACCAGTAGATTTCTAGAAATATAGTAAATGCTAGAGACAACACCTTTGTCATGCGAATGAACTTACTTTGAACTTTCATTCCCGATCCTCTCGTTTCCCTTTAAGAGTAAAAAATGAGTACTATTTGGGAAATACTCTCCCGTTTGAAATCCAAAACTTAGATAAAATCGATCTGCTTCCATTGTGTCTGTATGTAAAACAATGACATGAAAATGTGGAGCAGCTTTAGAGAGGATTAATTCTAATAATAATTTCCCTACCCCCATCCTTCTATATCTTTTTCTTACATAAAACCTTCGCAGCCTTCCAATGCTAGGTTGCTTTGAAAAGGGGTCTTGATTTAGTCCACCTATTGCCACAAGTCCTCCATTTAAAGCAAAAACACCATATAGCGCTTCACCAGATAGAGAAAAACGGTTGTCACCAGTTTCATAGTCATTAACTAACCTTTTTACAAAATTGAACCCCTCTTTTTTACTCTCTGATATCAAAGCATTGATATCTACTTGAGAAAGATTGTTTATTTTACGAACCTCAAACATTTTTAAGCTCCTCCAATAACTTCCAATATGTTCTGGGACCACCGTTTACAATTACAGCGTGCTTAGGTACTTGAAATAAGACTAGAAAGAAAACGAGTATATCAACTGAAGAGGCCAATGAATTTAGTAGCACTAGTATTTTAACAGGAGTTGATAAAAGACCTAACCAACCTAGCACCAATGGTAATAGGATGGAGAGGAGCAAATAAGGAGCAATCGAGATGATAAGAAACCTAATTTTACTCATTTTCTCTTCTGTGATTACAAAACCGCCAAACCAACTAAGTCCTATATATGTTATTTTCGACTTATGAAAATTAGGAATAAAAACTAAATGTAATATCTCATGGATCACAACCAAGAGCCATAGAGCTCCAACATAAATTAAGTTGAAGTTTATTTCTACACCGTTATCTGATATTCCGAATTCCTTTAAAGTTAAAGGAGAAAGTAGATTCACAATCGAAATCGTTATCCAACCATTTAAAAACATAAACGGCAATGAAAGTAAAATAGAACTCCATACATTTTTCGGTTCTCGTAGAGCAATCCAGCTTTTGGTAAGTAACTCTCTCTCGACAGATTCATCAAAAATTGGGTATTTTCGACTGATTTTCATCTATACCCTCCTTTACTTTTGATAATGTAATACGAAACCACTGGTATGTTGGTTTCATTTTTCTAATTAAAAAACACGCGATTCTCCTGTTTAATCGCGTGTTAGTCTATATTTAAGTATTTATCAAGATAAGCGGTAAACTCAGAATAAGGTAGAGGCTTTGCAAAATAATAACCTTGTACTTCATCACACTCTATTGTTTTTAGAAAATTCACCTGTTCTAACGTTTCTGCTCCTTCAGCCAGTACTTTTAGATTCAGGTTATGACCAAGTGTAACAATTGATGTCATGAGGGTATCTTCTTCTTTCGGTATATTTAATAGAAATATCCGATCGATTTTTAGACGATGAATACTTAATTTCTTTAAGTAACTTAGTGAGCTATATCCTGCTCCGAAATCATCTAAGCTAATATGAATCCCTAAATTCTTAATATCTTCAAGTATCTGACTTGATTTTTCAAAATTAAACAGGCTTCCTTCCGTGATTTCTAAGTCTAATAACCTCGGTTCCAATCCCGTTTCTTTAAGTATTTCTTTAATATCCTGCAAAAGTCGAGGATGCTGAAGTTGTACCGAGGATAAGTTAACAGACACCCGTAAATCAAGGCCAAACAACTCATTTATCTCTACCGTTTGCGTACAAGCCTTTTTCAATACCCATAACCCAATTTGATTAATTAAATGTAATTCCTCCGCTAGCTGTATAAACTTCAATGGAGAAATAATCCCTTTCGTTGGGTGATTCCATCGAATGAGAGCTTCCATCCCAATAGGTTTCCCGGAAATTAAGGAAAGCTGAGGTTGATAAAACACTTCGAATTGTTCGGCAATGACAGCATGGTGAAGCTCTAGCTCAATGTCTCTCTTTTCATTGGATTCTGTAAGAAGCTTACTATTATATACCATGACTCTTATGTCATTTACTGGAGGAACATGTATCTTAGTTAAATTCGCATTTTTCCCGTAAAGTACTATCAAGTATATATCCGAAAACCAAAAGGACCAATGATAATAAAACAAATAATAAGGTGGGAGCTTTCCCAAACCGCTTAGGTGGTTCAGACAATTTTCTTTTTACTAGTTTCCTTGAAACTAGGACCACTGTCAAAATGGTAAGGAAATACCCAAAAAGAAACAATAGTATATGGATATTAGAGTCTATTTCTAGGGAGGTCATACTATTTTCCTTCTTTCGCTACGTACTAATACTCTTAGTATCGGTTGACCACTGAATTAATTAAGAAAAAAAGCAGATAAATTCCCCTGAATATAAAAAAGAGCTACCAAATTAGCAGCTCTAAACAAGGAATACTTATATATGTAGAGTCATAACAAACTGTTCTCCAAGCGAACCAATCACTCTTCTCCCCGTATCTTGAAATCCTACTCGTGCATACAGATTTTGCGCTGGGACATTTTGATGATTAACCCCTAGAACGATTTCGTCACAGCTTGGAAATTGATTTTGTATATATTTCTTGAGCAACAGTAATCCTTGTTTTGCATTACCCCTCCCCTGTTTTGAATAATCAATGGAGAATGCCGTTAATAGCATAGAATTGGGGTTATTTGAATATCCTTCACACGTGAAGTCGAATGGAAAATGAAAAAACCAACAGGAACGTCATCTTCTACAATCACAATCGGAAATTGTCCCTCTTGTACTTCGAGCACATGACTAGGCAAGGCGGTAAACTTCACTTGATCGTTAGGAAGTTCAAAAGAAAATAACCTCTCCTTATATTTAAGTTGGAATAGATCTAGACTGATATTTTTTGTTTGGCTCATTACTTCCTCCACTCTTCCTCAAGGATGGCGTAGTAATACTCATCCCACCACCCATCACCATTTGGGATACATTTTTTAAAATATCCTTCCCGTCTCATCCCGATTTTTTCCATTACACGATAGGAACCTATATTTTCAGGCTGACATGTAGCGATGATTCGATGTAACTTTAATTCCTCAAATCCATACTGCATTACTGCTTTCGCAGCCTCGGAGGCAAATCCTTTATTATAATAATCTGGATGAAACACCCATCCAATCTCATAAGTGTGTTCGCCAAAATAACGATGAAATACAATATGTCCAATAAGAGTAGCACTTTCTTTTAATATAACCGGGTACTTCTCAACCTTCTCCCCCATATTATCAAACACAAACTGCTTTGCATCTTCTTTAGTGAAAACACCTTCTGGAATATACCTCATTACATCCAAATTTGATGTATATTCGTAAACTGCTAGGTAGTCGTTTATATCAAAATCTCTTATTATTAACCGTTCTGTTTCTATAAACATCATTGCCACTCCTATAAAACATAATATAAATTTCCTAGACTAAACATTCGATATAAATGGAAATATTTCCTTCTTCCTAAAATATTAGATTGCTGAATGGGAAAAAGAACATTAAGATTAAGTTATCTAGACTTTAGGGGGCAAGATTTTATTGCGTAGCATGATGTGATTCCTTCATATTCATACAAAAAACAATCATGATCTTTCGCTCTTAACCCAGGAATGAAAATTGGTTCCCCACTCCATAATGTAGATACCACAAACAGTGAGTATATGACGTGGCTCTTATTGGTGGTCTTACCCTGTACAAAAAACTGTTGGAATGAATTTGGTGCACAACCCATTGTTAGCTCTCTCCTATGAGAGATGACTACGAACAGAAAAATGCTTAATTTCAAATTCATTCCACTGTTTGTGGAATATAATTCTGGAAGGTTGAACAAATGGAAACATTGTACAAACGGTGTGCTGGCTTGGATGTTCACTCAGAGACTATTGTAGCCTGTGTCCTAATGGGTGAATCAGAGGCAGACCTGGTAAAAGAAACTGAAACATTTCCTACTATGACTAAAGACTTGTTTCGGCTTCTAAAGTGGTTAGAAGAAAAACAGGTAACTCATATTGCGATGGAAAGCACTGGCGTTTACTGGAAACCTGTTTATAACATCTTAGAAGATTTTTTTGATATTACCTTGGCAAACGCACAAAGAATCAAAAACGTTCCCGGTAGAAAGACAGATGTGTCAGATGCAGAATGGATTGCCAAATTATTAAGACATGGATTAATAGAGAAGAGCTTTGTTCCTCCAGAGGACATAAGAAATCTAAGGGATCTAACTCGTCTCCGCAAGAAATGGATTGGTCATATGACATCTGAAAAGAATCGAATCCAAAAGGTACTTGAGACTTCAAATATCAAATTAAGTACAGTAATTTCAGATGTATTTGGAGTTTCCGGCAGGAAACTTTTAGAACAACTAATGTCTAATGGTTACTTAGATCAAAAAGACGTTGAACAAAGAATTCATGGTCGAATGGCTCATAAAAAACAGTCAATTACGGACTCCTTGTTTGGTACGATAAATGACCACCAATTATTTCTTATCAAACAATCTTGGATGCACATTGTCTATCTAGAAGAGTTAATATCAGATATTGAAAAAAGGATAGATGAAATCTTAAAAGACTACAAAGAAGAAGTGGATATCATTGTCACGATGACAGGTATTAAAAAAGATACAGCAGCTACAATAATTGCAGAAATCGGAGTAAATATGGAACAATTTCCTACTTCCAAACATATTGCTTCCTGGGCAGGACTATCACCAGGAAATCATGAAAGTGCAGGGAAAAGAAAAAGCACACGGACGGTGAAAGGAAACCCTCATATTAAGTCAGCACTTTGCGAAGCTGCGTGGGCAGCATCACGAAGTAAAAACACCAGGTTATCCGCTAAATATTGGTCACTAGCTGCAAGAAGAGGAAAGAAAAAAGCACTCGTTGCCATTGGACATCGAATGCTTACAATCATCTATCACATGCTAAAGAACAAAGAACCCTACCATGAGTCAACATAAATTAGCAGTATAGACAAAAGTTAAAAAAGATATTCGAGATACCATAAATTTAGGTACCTCTGCTTTCCTATTGCAAAAATTGCATTAATAATATCATTAACACAACTGATCTTGTTTAAACCCATATTTATTTTCACAGAAAAGGGAGAACAATATGACGAATTTATTTAAGGGGAAATTAATAAAGCTTACTACTGTCCGTGCAGAGGACGCAGCAATTATGGCATCATGGGAGGAAAACTCAGACTATTTACGTAATCTTGATACGGATATCGCCTATCCGCATTCCATTGCGGAACTTGAAGAGGATAAAGAACGAAGCTCTAATTCAGCGTATTTCCGGTTACGAACAATAGAGAATGACATTTTAATTGGTTTTGTTGTCATCCACTCTATCGAATGGAATAATCGGGTCGGTTCTTTAGCCATTGGAATAGGAGATACAAACTATCAAAATAAAGGCTATGGTAGTGAAGCATTACAATTAATCCTCCGTTATGCATTTCATGAGTTAAATCTACATCGAGTGGGTTTGGACGTCATTGGCTATAACAGTCGGGCAATCCGCGCATATGAAAAAGCAGGTTTTATCGTAGAAGGAAGACTTCGTTCCGCTATTAATCGTGACGGGCGTTATTCCGATCGTATTATGATGGGGATATTAAGATCAGAATGGGAACAACAAGTTTTAAAGCAATAGAGCAAAAAAGCCAACGAGTTTTTTCGTTGGCTCTTGGTGTTAAAATGTATGGGCTAAATCCTTTGCTCTTGCAATCGCATTCTCTTTGATTTCTTGTGCTTTATCTGGCATCGCATTATGACCTTCTACAAATAATCCTTCAAACGAAGGAACTCCGTAAAATTGCATAATCACACTTAAATAACGGTGCCCCATTTCAAGGGCTGCAGCAGGACCTTCAGAGTAAACCCCACCACGCGCTTGAATATGTAAAGATTTTTTATCCGTTAATAATCCTATTGGACCTTCGGCTGTGTACTTAAATGTCTTTCCAGCAACAGAAACCGCATCAAGATACGCCTTCATCACTGGAGGGAATGAAAAATTCCAAAGTGGAGTAACAAATACATATTTGTCAAAAGAGATAAATTGATCACAAAGTTCACCAAGGCGTGCCACCTTAGCCTTTTCCTCTGAAGAAAGCTCATCAAAACCTTTTCCTGATTGTAGCTTTCCCCAGCCACTGAATACGTCAACATCAATTTGAGGAATATCCTCTTTATAAAGATCTAAGTGTAAGACCTCGTGATCCGAATTTTTTTCTTTGTACGTGTCAATAAATGCTTTACCTACAGCCATACTATAAGACTGTGTGTCATCGTGTGGATGAGCAGTAATGTAAAGGACTTTTGTCATTTTCTCATCTTTCCTTTCTTCTATTGTTGTGCATTCTAGTTTGTGAGAAAACAACTTTTGTATGCATCTAACTAAAATTTTTCAAATAAAAAAGGGACGCTCCTTCGAATGCCCCTTTCCTTCAAAAATTCAGTTTTCTGTTGTAAATGGATTTCCACTAATGTTTGCTCTCATTTCATCAGTGATCATAAAAGGCTCTTGCTCTTTCACTTCCCCTTCTGTTGGAGCGCCATGCAAACTTCCATCATAATGCATCGGTTTTTGATCCATATGTATTCACCTCCATCAAAGGATAGTATATACAATATCTTACTATTTATTTTAAATAAAAAATATATTATTTAAAATATTCTTACTACTTTTTTAACCCATGTGATTATTTTTTTTCCTCTGCAAGATTTAACTTTCTTAGCTCGTTATCTGTCTTATTCCGGGTTAAGTTATAGGACTGCCATGAGGTATTTTTTATATACAATCGATCTTCTTTTCTCCCTATGAGCAACTCTTCTAATCCTGGTATTTCGGCTCCACTTTGATAAAGATCAATAAGCCCAAGAGTTCCCGTGTCCGATAGATTGTTTAAATAATAAATGTCAATTTTTCCGGTTGTTTCGTATCTCATAATATTTTGTTCGACAACAAATTGGTCGATATTTACAACATTGATACCTACATAATATACGAGTGCCGAAATGAAATAAAAATGAAACAAAGAAAGTTTCTCAAGCCAAATTTTCACCAGTGTATAAGCAAATATTACTGTTAAAAAGATCATAAACGAATGGGCAAGTACTCTTGTAAAAGTAAAGCCATACGCCTCTTCATACATCATCATCCGCATAAATGCCGAGATAAGAAGAACCACACTTGATAAAACTAACACAGATAAAGCGACACGAATGAACTTCTTTAACGTACCATAAACGGTTCTGGAAAGTTGAATTGAACTTGTTGTAACAGTCAAATTGATCAAGGTTACAAAAAGCAATTCAAAAAAACCGCGGCGGGCATATTCAGCATACGTATATCCATCCTCCAATGAGCCACTAAAAAAGTACGTAAATTGTATCGCAACAAAAACGATATACACGAAATCTAATAAAAGTAGTACAGTCAGTGTAACGACTCCGTCCATTGATAAAGGGTTGATTGGCCCCTCTTTTTGGATGATTTTATTGTTCTTAATTAATAGCGCTTGCATGAATCCGAAGAAGCCAAAAGTATAAACAAGTACAATGATGGTTCTAAGAAGGAACTCAACATTAATGCTAAATAAATACGGGATTTCCATTACCAGCCGCTCAAACTGAGCATCTGCTGAGATGAGCAGATTTAAAACAATGAACAACACGGGAATGGATAAGGTAATACCAAGTATTATTTTTTTCCATACTTCAAAGTTCCTTTGGTTCCCATTCTTTGATAGGTTTGTAATGTATTTGGTAAAGAACACATGATATTTCAAGCCGTCAAATACACGTAGAAACGTGTAAAGGAAGAAATACCAATTATGCCAAACTCTATTATTAGACGATGTTACTAGAGACAAATGAACGATCACAAGAGCCGGTATGACAACAATATTTAGCGCGTAAAAAAGCTGTGTGTCATAAAGATAGTATCCAGCGGTTAATAACCATATACAGATTAATATGAAATATCCAACCCTTTGATGTGAAAACGGAAACTTACGAAATCTCCAGTAAAATACCGTATAGAATGAAAGAATAAAAACAAAATAGGATATTCCAATTTGGTCCCTAAAAAAAGCTTCTTCCCCAACAATACCTAAAATGACACATAGAACCAAAAAGATCCAATCGTTTTTCAACAATTTTTCACGCATCAAATTTCCCTCCGTTATATCGTTTTTCTATATACATAGTTTTTCTATGTACTATTGCAAAAAAAAGCTTAGATTGAAGCTTTTTTCCCCCAGCGATAGCTAATTATGCACACTGGGTAAAGTAGAAGTGTTAAAAAAATACAGACGCCGATAAAGGTTTCCGTTAATAGTGGATAAAACCATTCACGTGGGATAAGATGAAATACTGTTAAGACCATTAAAGTTACATTTGGTATTAACGCAAAAATAAAGGTCCTTTTCATCACCCTTTTCCCTTTATGACCAAAGCCCCTCCCAATCTCATATCCGAGAAGTGCCCAAAAGAACATATAAATGAAAGCAATGATGATAGGAAAAGACGCAAGATTAAACCATAAATTTGTCAACCACTCCCAATCAAGAAGATTATGTGCAAGTGTTAGAACGGCGCCACCTGTAAAGAACAGAATATTCACTGCAATAAACAACCACTTCATATTGCTAGGTGTATAGGATAACTCTTCTTTCCACATTGCAGCGATCTCTTCTGGTGTCCCGAATCTGGAGTAGACTTCTTCCCGAATTTCGTCATATTCCATTTGGTATAAGCTTAATAAAAGTTCATCCAAATGCATTTCATATTCCGCTATTATAGATTCCTTTTCCTTGTGGTTTCCGAGGTTTTCTTTCAGGCTTTCTAAAAACTCACTCTTCAGCCGTTCCATGCTTCTTTCTCCCCATCATCTTGTTCATTACTGAAACAAAATCATTCCACTCACGTGTTTTTTCCAGCAGCATTTCTTTACCAGCTTCTGTAATTTTGTAATATTTCCGAGCTGGACCTTTCTCTTGCTCTTTCCAATAGCACTCAATATATTCCTGCTTTTCAAGCTTATGTAGTGCCGGATATAAAGTACCCTCTTTCACAGAAAACTCATTTCCGCTTCTGTTTTCAAGTTCTTTAACAAGCTCGTAGCCATACATATCGCGCTCTTCTAAAAGTTGAAGTAACAAAAGCGAAGTACTACCTTTAACCAATTCACGATTAAACATCTTTTCACCTACATAGTTTTTTTAGGTATATAGAAATTCTACCTCTTAGTTTTCTTCTTGTAAAGTATCCTGGATAAAAAAAAGAAATAATTTACAAACACAGTCAGTTAATTCAATTACACAAACAAAAACCCACACTGAAGTGGGTTTTACATTATTAATGCTTTTAAGCGAAACTCTCGCACATTGGGGGAATACATTTTTTTAAGTCCCATTTTTTTAAGCTTACGATGTTTATCTCTTCATCAGAGAAAAAGCTGATGCCCGTGGAGTTTTCGTCTGGATATACTCTTGCTGACATGACTTTTTCTCCCTCGTTAATAAATACTTCTACCGATGAGTGATCAACAAATATGCGCAGATGGAGAAGATTTTCTTTTAGCTGTACTGGAGCTTTTCGTATTCCTTTTGGACCTTTTCCAGACCGATTCCGATCAAAGATCACCTTTCCTTCTAGTCGGCTATAACCGATAACTGTTTCCTCTTGCTCACTCACTCGAACCTTCACACCAAACTGCTCGGTGGATTTTGCATCAATCGTTACATCAAGCTCATAACTTTCCCCCATAAGTTCAGGAATAATTTTCTCTTCCCTTACCGTCACATGTTCAAGCTCAACCAGATTCCCGCGAAGCTCCTGTAACTCTGGAATAGGATTACTGTAAATTTCTCCATCCACCCATTCAAGCTGTCGAGGAATCGTCATAGCTCCTGCCCAATTGTATTCTTGCTCAGGCATGTGACTCTCCCACATCGCCATCCATGCAATCATAATACGTCTCCCTTTAGGATCTTCCATCGTTTGTGGAGCATAAAAATCAAATCCATAATCCAATAAATGAAAATCGTCATGTGAAAGGACACCTGTATTAATCTAATTCCCCTACCACATAGCCTGCTTGATGGAGATTATGATACAAATCTCCCTTCGGCTTGACGCCTTGCGGTGACATCATGAGAACATCATGACCTTCCAAACGAAACACATCAGGACACTCCCACATAAACCCTAAATCCCCATCACTTTTAGCCATAACACTTATAAATTCCCAGTGTACTAAATCACTAGAACGATACAGCAACACTTGTCCATGATGATCCTTGGTTCTTGATCCTAACACACAATAATAGTCATTACCCTGTTTCCACACTTTCGGATCACGAATATGATACGGATGAATATCACCTGTAGGAGCTTCAGCTATAACCGGGTTTTCTTTTAGCTTTATAAAATGAACCCCATCTTCACTTACCGCCAGGCATTGCACTTGTAATAAATCTTTATCATGGTCATCCCCTGTCCACGTATTCCCCGTATACATCACATACATGTTCCCGTCTTTTTCAATGGCACTTCCCGAAAAGCAACCATCCTGGTCATATTCTTCCGTTGGCGCAAGAGCGATCGGCAAATGTTCCCAGTGAACAAGATCTTTACTTTTTACATGTCCCCAATACATAGGACCCCATTCAGGTGATTACGGGTGATGCTGATAGAACAGATGATATTCTCCATTAAAAAAACTAAATCCATTTGGATCGTTCATCCAATAGGCAGGAGTGGTTACATGATAATTTAATCTCCAATGATTTTTGTTTACAGTTGGTTGTTCTTTTATTACTGAGTCTATTGCAGTATGTAATTTAGTCACCATCATACCTCCATATGAAAACGCTTTAGCATTCTTAGACTTCATTGTATCCATCCAAAAGAATTCATGTCAACGTGAATTTTTACTAAAACACACCTATTTTTTTACTTATAAAAAAGCATCTACCGATAAAAGCAGATGCTTGGTACAGTCATTCCTTTTTTAGATTACTATTTAGTAAGGATTTTGCTAGATTCACAGCAGATTCTTTAGAGTAGCTATTATATAGTCCAGATTCTAATCGGATCGGATCTCCAAAAAAGAATCTTTCGTATTGTTTTTGTCTTCCCCCAAAGGCACTTAAACAGACATCCCAGGCCAAACGAAACAATTGGGTTCGATCTTTAGCATCGCATGACGCACCTTGTAGATAATGATCTAAATCTCCGCGTATGGGTGACTCAAAATCTTTTTCAGTTGGTATGGATATTAAACCACTGGCTCCTAACGTTTCTAAAATTTCAATGAATCTTGGATACAGCCTAGGAAAGGTGGTTATGGCCGCAGATAATGGATTTACATCTGGAACCATCCTCCCCCTCTTATCGTGCTTCGCATTCATCTCAGAACTTAATAATAAGGCTTTTAAGGTCTCTAGTGCGGTAATGATCTCGCTTACTTTTCCTTGAACATGCGTATAACTTCCTATATCAATCGAATCCACTATTAACTGTGCGAGTCCCAAAAGAAACTCTGTTTTCACCACCTGACGAGCGGTTGCTTGATGAAGTAAAAACGTAAAATACCTTGTTTCACTTGCTAGTTCCATAGAAATAGAATAATCGTTGTATAAAAATACCCGTTCCCATGGCACCAAAACATTGTCAAACACAACGATGGTATCCATTTCTTCAAATCTAGCCCCTAGTGGATGATCAAATGCGGAGGAACGATAACGAAATGATTCTCTACAAATAAATCGTAAATTCGGGGTGGTGCTTGGGATACTAAATGCGTAAATAAATGATTCTCCGATATACTTTCCCCCGATTGGTAAGACGAGCAACTCATCTGTGATTCCACCTTGAGTAGCTAACAATCTAGCACCCTTAATAATAATACCATCGCTCGTTTCCTTTACTACTTTCGCGGAAATTGGATGTTCTTCATCTTCAAAATAAAGCATGGATCGATTCACTTGTGGATTTACAAATGTGTGAGCAAGTGTTAAATCATTTTCCCTAGCACGCTCATACATTTGTAATATATGTTTTCCTATTAAACGCGAATCTTGAAAATGATCCCAGGCCGTTCCAAGAGCCATCAGGCAGGAATTCATGTAATCCGGAGATCTCCCCATCATTCCTCCTGACAACTTTGCCCATGCTTGGGTAGAAAGTCTCCTCTTTTCTAAATCTTCTTTTGTTTTCGGTTGCATAAATGACGTTCCAACCCGTTCTCCGCTTACTGGAGAAACATAAGTCATCAAATCTAAGTTTTTTTTGTTCGTTTGAAAGTCGAACAGTGCTGCTTTACTTGTTAAAATGCCCTTAAACGCTTCATGATTACATATATCTGTTATTTTCTTTCCATCAAGCCATATCTCAGGTTGAAGTTGATGAATTCTTTCCAAGAAATCCTGCCCATTTATTGCCGGCACAAAAACACCTCCGTTCAAAAGGTATATAAATACATATGTCTGAACCTTGAGATATTGCTTTTCCAGGTCGATATGAATAAAAAAAAAGAAGATTAACGATTTCGTTAACCTTCTTGACAGATATCTATTTTACCAATTGTTTCACTAACTCCCGATTACGCTGTTTGAACACATCATTATGTGATGAAACCATTGCTGCTGGATGAGCATCTGGTTCAATAAATTTCTTTGCTTTATTCACAGCGTTGGCTGCGTCTTGGAAGGCTCCCGCAATTAAGTTCAATTTCCCATCGAACTTAAGAATATCACCGGCCGCAAATAATCCAGGAACCGAGGTTTCACTAAAAGAGTTTCCTTCAATATAAAAATCCTCGAGCATATTGATATGTAAATCGCTGTTTTTCAAAAGTCCTGCATCCTGTTCATATCCGTGATTAATTACTACCTCATCAACCGATAACAGAGTTGCCTCCCCAGTTACGTTATTAGTAATCTCTACCTTTTCAATCAATTCCTGATCATTAGTAGCTATTAATTTCGTTATGGACGAAGTACTTAAACAAGTCACTGAGCTATTTTGTAATTGTGACACTTGTGCCTCATGACCAGACATTTTGTCTTTTCGGTAAGTAATATAGACTTTCTTTGCAACAGGCTCAAGCTCATTTGCCCAATCCAACGCAGAATTTCCACCACCTGAAATGATTACCGTTTTATCCTTAAATTGCTTTAAAGATTTCACGGTATAGTTCAGATTCGATACCTCAAACCGTTCGGCTCCTTCAATGTTCAGTTTTTGCGGCTTCAGAATTCCACTACCAACGGCAACAATCACTGTTTTTGAAAAATGATATTCACCTGAGGAACCTTCAAGAACAAAAATACCATCTTCGTTTCGTGCGATAGATACTACCTTTTCATTAAGTACCACTGTTGGGTTAAAGGTAAGTCCTTGTTCAACCAGTTGCTCGATAAGTTTTGCTCCAGGAACTGGTGTCATCCCTCCAACATCCCAAATCATTTTTTCTGGATACACATGAATCTTTCCACCTAATTGAGACTGAAATTCAATTAATTTCGTCTTCATTTCCCTTAAACCACTATAAAAAGTAGAGTACAGCCCAGCCGGCCCTCCTCCGATGATTGTTACATCAAAAAGATTCATTTTCTCCATTTTCACACTCTCCTATAACCAATTGTTATTGATTATCATTCTCATTAACTATAACTATACGACCTTTTTAACATTATGACAATCAAAATATTCAAAAAAAGGACAGAAAGTGTTACTACACACTTTTCTGCCCTTTTTGTATTATGCTTTTAATACATCGTGATCCACATAGCGTTCTCCGTTGATTTCGCTAATCACATTAATGGCTACTCTTGCTCCGTCACCAGCTGTAATAATGGTATGAACACTTACTCCAGCAATCGTACCAGCAGCCCAAACTCCTTCGATTTCAGTTTTACCATTCGCATCCACTACCACATTTTTAGGAATTCTTGGCTCTGTTCCTGGTTTTGTTGTTAGTCCCATTTTTTCTGCCAAATCGGCTAATACCCCTGTTGCTAAAATAACATGCTTTGCTTCAAAAGTTTGTTCTTCTGTTTGAACAGTAAATCCATCTTCTCCTTTTTCAATATGGACTACAGGAAGATTTATGATTTCAGCTCCAAATTTTGCTGCTTGTTTCTTACCTGTTTCCACTAAGTCTGGGCCAGTTATTTCTGACACACCATAATGATTTTCTACCCAAGCTCGCTTCGTGATGCTTTTATCATGGTCAAGTATCAATGTTTTTTTTCCAGCCTTTGCTGTAAATATGGCGGCACTCGCTCCTGCAGGGCCTGCACCAATTATGGCAATATCATACATAAAAAAACCTCCAGAATTTTAGAAATTATAGGTAAATTTTATTAAATAATGGTATATGTGTCAAAGACTGTGCTCATCTCAAACTATACTGTTAATTTATCTTACAAAAAAACAAGTTAATTTCTTGCGTTTTCCTCTCAAATTTGGCATTCTTATATTAAGTTATCAGAATATTTTACATAATCATTATATATGATGATACCTAATGCCTCCTAGATTCGTCTTCTACTGTATCTCTTCAAATATTTGTTATCAGATTAATATGGCTCTTTCTGCTATAATAGGATGATATAGATATTTATTTTCACCTTTTACTTTGTTTGAAACATTCTAAATATATTCTCAGGAGGTAATCTATGTACGAAATTAAAGACAAACAAAAATTATTTATTTACACAGGTCCAGATGGTTCTGGAAGAAAAACAATTGCCAAAATGGTTGCAACTGCTTTTGACATGGAAACAGTTCTTTCTTATACTACTCGTTCACCACGTCATTACGAACAAAATGGAGAAGATTATCATTTTATTGATGAAGCTACGTTCAAAAAAATGGAAGATAATGGAGAATTTCTTGAGAGCGTAGAAATTGATGGTTTCCATTACGGAATACGTGAAGAAGATATTGTTAAAGCTTTTGAATCGCATAATCTTGTTTATTTGACACTCAATCCTGAAGGTACTGAAAAATTGAAGGAGATGTATGGAGATCGTGTGATGCGCTTCTTCATTTACGCAGATCGAGAAACGGTTATCTCTCGTCAAAAGGAACGTCAGGATAATGAGGAAGTAATTAATCGCCATATGTCTCATTATGACGAGAATATGGCATATAAAAATAGCTGTGAGCATGCATTTGAAAACTATGATTCACCACAAACTTCTTTCCGTATTAGTGAAGTAATTGAAGCCTTTCTTGATCGAGACATCGTTGTGACAGATTATTAATATAAGAAAAGGACGATTGATTGGTATTCAATCGTCCTTTTTCATTTGTTTCTACTACTCTTTATCCTTAGACAAGCTTTCTAGAAGTGCCATCGGAATATTTAGCTTTTGCCCGCTTGCGTTTATTAGGTTAAGCTCATTTTCTATGTCATCATCGCTATCCAACTTACGGATTTCCTCATGCAATACTTCCATTTTTTTGTCTAACATCGCTACGGTATCTGCAGCGTTTTTCAGTTCTTTCGATAAATACGCGGGAACTTCGTTATCAAATTTATAGTAGATTTTATGCTCGAGACTCGCCCAGAAATCCATCCCAATGGTACGGATTTGCACTTCTACATATACATTTTCAATGCCATTGGACATAAAAACCGGAATTTTCACGATTAAGTGCAAGCTCTGATAGCCGTTTGGTTTCGGATGATTAATATAATCCTTCTTTTCCACTACCTCAATATCGCTCTGGTTCTCCAGCATTCTACTGATCTCAAAAATATCAGAAATAAAAGAGCAAGTAATCCGAATTCCCGCAATATCTTTAATGTTTTCCTTTATGCTAGGCAATGATAAATCTAGATTTTTTCTCTGTACTTTTTTAAGAATGCTCTCTGGTGATTTGATTCTAGATTTTACATGTTCAATGGGGCTGTAATCATGAATATATTGAAATTCCTGTTTTAAAATATCAATTTTCGTGTTTAACTCATCAATACCAAATTGATATAGCATCATAAATCTTGTTAGTTCGTTTTTAAACTTTTTTAATAACTTTAAGTCTAGTGCTTGATTTGAACTCATTGGTTCTATTTCACCCTTTAAAAAAGAAGTAATTAATCCGAGTTAAATGTACACCTCTTCACAAACGTTGTCAATTTAAAACACAAGGACGAATTTTCAAACACCTCCTAATAAAGTCTTTCCTTGTAGCTCTCTTTTAACCCTTCCTCTACAGTCTGAGCAGTCGTATTCGGTAAATTCACATGATCAGAAATGATAGTTGCCACTGAAGGCAATAATTCTTTCTCCTGCCATGAAGATGGATTCCATAAACCTGAGCGAATAAATGCTTTGGCACAATGAATAAAACATTCTTCCACATCAACAGCAATACCCACTAAGGGAGACTTACCCTTCACCGCCATACTCTCTAATATTTTTGAATCTTTAATTAGGGCAGCTTGTCCATTTATCCGCAATGTTTCACCCAAACCAGGGATGAAAAAGATCAAGCCCACTCGAGGGTTTGATAAAATATTGCGCATAGAGTCCATTCGCTTGTTCCCAGGCCTTTCAGGAATAACTATCTGGTTTTCGTTTAACACTTGTACAAACCCAGGTAAATCCCCCCTCGGAGATACATCACAATGCCCTTCCTTATCAGACGTGGATAATACTAAAAAAGGTGACTTTGAAATAAAATCTCTACAATGGGAATCTATAATGGAAATAGTTTTATTTTTCACCAGTTCACTTGGAAACCCCATCATCGATCGAAGTTCATCCTCGGTACGAATGGTTTCTTTAAAAGTAATTTTTTTCAATGTATCCAACTCCCCTTTTGTCTATAGTGTAATTGTATAATTTTCAATTGTAAAAAAATACCCTTACATATGAAAATGCAAGGGCTTTAAGCGCACTAAATCAAATCACGAGGAATTTCAGATGTCCACGCTTTACTAAACACCTGTTTCTCCCCTTCAAACGCATATAATTCATTTTTTATATAAAAAGTACTTTTATCTGCGCTCATCGTACTGAAACTTTCAAGCCTAGTCTGCCAATCTCCTCGACCTACATTCAATTTCCATTCACAGGTTACGTTTGCAGATAGTGGATCTCCATCCTTAATCCGATAGATATTTCTATTTTCACTTCCATACTCAATATCATTACTTATTAAGTGACGTGCTCCTTCATCAGAATAATCCTCAAGTACCCATTCACCAGTAAGAAGATTATGAGAGATGTTACGTGATCGGCTCTCTTCTCTTAGAATCTTTCTTTCCATCACGGAAGCAGTTTCCGGTCGATCGAATTCATGGAGAGTGTTATCTAGTGGAGAAGGATTTCTTAATGGAAGCCTCAATTTTGTATTTTTCCCACAGTATAATTGTAATGTAACTGCTTCTCCAGATGGCCATGCATGAGGCCAGTAAGTTGGTGACAAAGCCACTTGCCATCGATGACCAGCTTTCAACTTATGACCTACTGCATTTAATTGAACGGTTACTGTATAGCGCTTCCCTGGCTCCAATGGAGTAGGATTCTCATGGCTATTACGGTGGGTTAGATTTAGTAATCCCCAGCTTACTAATGTCGATGCCCCATCTTCGTCCACATCACATAACCGAACAGAAAGTAAAGCATTCGGCTTATTAGAAGACACTTCCACGGTCACTTCTGGAAATCCAAGAATTTCGATATCATGTTGTAGAGGTTCGGAAGAGAAACATACGGCTGAACCATTCTCGAATCGCTGATCAGAGGCTAAATCACCTTCTTGCCCGAACGGACACCATACACCCGAATATAATCCATGACTTTGCACACTCGGAACAGTAACTATCTTTTCCTCTGATGCGCTTTCAGCAAACTTTCCCTCACCTAACCAGTACTCTTCATATTGTATATTTGGTGATGGCCACTCTGTCTCTGCCACCCATTTCCCCGGTCTTTCCTTGTAATCTACTTGTGGAGGAACACTGTCTTGAATCCAAGTTCTAAGTAATGGCTCATCCATCACACCGGTGTCTTGCCCTTTTAACCAGTGGTCCCACCAACGAATACACTCCTGAAGAAATCCAATTGCAGGACCGGGTATTGCTACTTCCGGATATTCATGTGCCCATGGACCAATTAATCCCTTTCGGGGACCTTCTAGCCCTTCAAGCAATCGAAAAATTGCATTTGTATAACCATCAGCCCAGCCACCGACTGCAAAGACTGGAATAGTAATCTTTGAATAGTCCTCACAAACGGATCCATGCTTCCAATAATCGTCACGACGCTGATGTTCGACCCACTTCTCTACAAATGGAGGTGTCTTTTCTAGGCGCTCAAGCCAAGAACTCCTCCACCCTTCCCCAACAATCCGAGGGTCTGCAGGGCGTCCATTGTATACAAGCATTGTCGAAGCCCACCATAACATATCTGATGCAAGTAGACACCCACCCATATAGTGGACATCATCAGCGTATCGATCATCTGTTGAGCATAAAGTAATGATCGCCTTTAATGCAGGATGTTGTCGAGCTGCAACCTGAAGTCCATTAAACCCTCCCCAGGACTTCCCAATCATTCCAACACTTCCTGTTGCCCATGGCTGCTCGGAAATCCAGCTTAATACCTCTAACGCATCTTCTTGCTCTTGAGGTAAGTATTCATCATAAAGAATTCCGTCCGAATCCCCAGACCCTCTCATATCTACTCGTATACTAGCATATCCATGTCCTGCAAAATAAGGATGACGAATGGAGTCCCTTAACGCCGTAAAATCATTTTTTCGATAAGGAATATATTCTAGTATAGCTGGTACTGGATTTTGTTCAGCATCAGTCGGCATCCAAATCCGTGCAGATAATTTAGTACCATCTGACATGGGAATCCAGACATGCTCTATCTCTTGAATTTCGTGAGTATACTCTGTTTTAATAGACAGATTCGTATCACGCACATTAAATACCATGAAAAAACCTCCCTCTATAACATTCTATTTTCTATTAAAAACTTTCCTCCTTGTCTGTTATGGTAGACTTTCTTCCAGTTACTTTACTTTCCGGATTTAGAATGGATTGATCCGTTCCAAAGTCCTGCTTTAACCATCTAACTAATGAGATTGCTAATAACAAATAAATAATAATAACAGGAACAGAAACAATAACAGATGAAGTTTGAATGACTTTAAGACCACCTACCATTAATAGAGCGACTGCCATGATTGCAAGAATTGCCCCCCATAACAATCGGTGCCAGCGTGCAGGTTCTTGCTGATCCTTTAATTCTTTTGTTGCAATTGCAGATAAGATGTATGTGGCAGAATCAAGTGATGTGGCTAAGAAAATAAAACCTAGTACAACAAAGAAAATGAGAACTAACTTGCTAAGAGGTAAAGTGTTTAATAGTTCTACCACAACCGATGGCCCACCTTGTTCACTTAAAATTTGAGTGATTGGAAGGATATTATTGAGCTCAAGATGCATGGCGTATCCACCAAAAACGGCAAAATAGAGCCAACTTCCTAATGAGCCCCAGAGCAGAATCTAACTTATTAGTTCTTTTATTGTTCTTCCTTTAGAGATACGTGCAACAAATAGACCCATAAAAGGTGCTGTAGCAGCAAACCATGCCCAATAAAAAACCGTCCATGCCTGTGGAAATCCACCTTTATTGATTGGGTCTGTATAAAAACTCATTTGAACGATATTTTGAAGCATTAAACCAAGGCTATTTGTGAAATAAGAGAGGATAAATAAAGTTGGTCCTACTAGGAGAACAAAAACGGCAAGACCCAAAGCCAGGTAAACATTGATATCACTTAGCTTACGGATTCCTTTATAAAGTCCTAGATAAGCACTAGAGCAATAAATAACTGTCCAAATTAAAATGATGACAATACTGAGACCCAGTGATTGCTTCATACCCAAAATTTCACCTATTACTGCTGAAATCATTGGAACACCAAGACCTAGGGAGGTTCCTAAACCACCTACAAGACTCCAAATCACTAAAATATCTATAATTTTTCCAATCCATCCGTCTGCATATTTACCTAATGCACCACGACATGCTGTACTAATTTTTAATGATGATTGCTTTTTCACAAAGAAAGAATATGCAATGGTGACCGTTGGTAACGCATATAATGACCAAGCGGAAATTCCCCAATGAAATAACCCATATGTAACGGCCCACTCTGCTGCTTCATTACTGTTTGGCTCAATACCGAAGGGAGGACCAATATAATAGTAGATTGGCTCCATAATAGACCAGAACATAATGCTTGTTCCCATCCCTGCACAAAATAACATAGCACCCCAGCTAAAATTTGAAAATTCAGGTTTCCCATCCCCTAGCTTTACCTTCCCATACCGTCCAAAAATCAACCAAACTAGTAAGACAAATAATGCAACCGTCAAAAGTTGAAAAGTCCAATCAAGTTTATAAGTAATTTGTGTCATTAGCTTATTTAATACGGGTTCTGCAGCTTCTTGATTCAGCACTAATAATAATGTTGCCGCAACAATGACTACTAACGAAGACCAAAATACCACTGGATCAACTTTTACCTTTTCCATTTATCCAACCCCTTTTTTATCTTTTAAAAATCTTTTTCCAAAAACTGCTTTTTACGTGTTAAAATAAAAAAAAGTAATCGTGATTATTTTTTAACTATGATTATAATATCATAGAAAAAATTTCAAAACAATATTAAATATTCAGACAATTGATGTAAAATGTAATTATACACTTGTGAGGAGAATGATATTTGAACAAGAAGGACATTAAAAAAAGTAGAATGTGGAAATACTTTGTAGACTCAACAGCTGAGATTATTCAAGAGGAAGGTATAGACAAAATTACCATACGTAAAGTAGCTGACCGTGCAGGATATAACAGTGCAACCATCTATAATTATTTTTCGGAAGTTTCTCATCTGATCTTCTTTGCGTCTATGAAGTTTCTAAAATCATATACAGATGAGGTCGCCCTCTACATGCAAAGAGCGCAAGACCCGCTTGAACAGTACTTATTGGCATGGGAGTGTTTTTGTAAACACTCCTTTGAGACACCAGAAATTTTTAATGCGGTATTTATCATGGATTTAGGGGAAAACCCGGAAAAATTACTAGAAGAATATTATAAAACGTATCCAAGTGACTTGATAAACATCCCTGAAGAACTTAAACCCGTTTTATTTGAAAGAAATGTCTCTAAAAGAGGAAGGTCCGTACTTGAACTTGCAAGTAAAGCAGGCTATATCAAAGAAGAAAATATTGACGCAATTAATGAAATTACCATTCTTATTTGGCAAGGAATGTTTACAAACGTCTTAAACAATCGTAGAACCTATAATTTCAATGAAGCTGCAACGATCACGATGAATTATATTACAGAGATCGTTCGAAACGAAAAGGTGCTTAACTTTAATACAGCTAAAAACACATCTGATTAAGGTCAGATGTGTTTCTTTGATTAGGCGTGATTTTCCTCTATTTGCTTCTTCATTTTCTTCCTTTTTTTCATTGCTTTCAGCAAGAAACCACCCTTAAAAGTTTTCGGTTCATAGGCAATAATAAAAGCATTGGGTTCAAATTGCTGTATCATGTCGTATAGACCTTCTTCTTGGTTTCTCTTCGTTAATACCTCTAACTTATAGCGAATGGCTTCGATTCCCTCTCCTTCGTAAACAGTCACGCCATAGCCATCTTTACGAAGCTGATCAACGAGGTTCATATTTTTATTGGTTAAAATCACTTGAATCGTTGTATATCCAATCGCTAATGCTTCTTCAATCATGGATCCAATGATGATACCTAATCCAAATCCAATGGCATACACTATCATTACAACCACATTTTGCTCCCCGTTAAATACGATCGATAGTCCGAATATGTATATGAGGGCCTCAAGTAACCCTAGAAACGCTGCCTGCATTCTCAACCCCTTTACTAGGAAAATGGTTCTCAGTGTAAAGGTAGGAACGTAAATTAACTGAAGAACTAGTACGAGAATAATATCTTTAACCTTACTTTCTCCTCCTTTCACTCTGCTCAGTGAAAAATCCGGTTTCTGTAAATAAACTAGTTGCCTTTTTATAGTCATTCTGTTTTCTGTTTTCAATCTTCCCTAACATGATGTAAGCAAACATAAATCAATCAAAATAACGGACATTTACACAGCAAATAGCACAGTTAACTCACTGTGCTATTTTTCCGATACATTACGATCCCCCAATTTTTTACTAATCTTTTCGGCTAAAATTAAAACAATTGCAGGAAAAGTAATATAAAAATATGGATCCCACCAAATAAAAACATGTAGAATTCCGGTCAACAATAAAAAACGGGTAATAGAATATAGGCTAATAATTAAAACGAGATATTTCAGCCATTTATGGTTATTCTTCCATATGGCCAAGGTCGCAACAGATAGACCAATACATATATAGTAAACAGCTGCAAATGCATTGGTATCTTCAAACACATTTTCATACCATCCCAAATCGTAATAACGATTAGATAAAAACATAATAGGAAGCATATGCATCGTGCCTAAGATCGGACTAACAATCAAAAACAACAACACAAAGTGGCGAATGCCTTCTTGTTTATTCAATAGCCATCGGTACAATAATTTGATAATTGGAAAATAAACAAATAATAATCCGAAAAAGTAAACTCATTTCTCCACCAATTATGTTTATAAATAGAAAGCTCTTGAAACAACCATTCAATACAAATGAGCAGTAGTGAAAAGAACAGTAACCATCTCCAATTCTTTCTAAAAGTCGCAAGAAAAACGCCCACAACTGGTAAGACAAATGCATTAGAAGCGATGGCACCAAGATTACTATCATACGTAGGATTACTAGTAATAATTCGTGGGTAATACACATAACTTTGCAGAAAGTTATAAATAACCCCCTCAATGATATAACCAAACCCAATAGCCGCTAACAATAATAAGAAAACTGGCTGATTCCTCTTTTTATAGTAAGTATATAAGAAAAGAAAACTACTTGCGGCCACTAACGCAATATACCAGACGGAATGATAATTCAAAAGTGACCACTCCTTCTCTATTCTCTTACTATATATTATTCCAAATTTCGACAAAAACCTTCATGGAATCATACAAATTTCCCATTAAATTTAGATTTTTTCTATTTTCTTGGGATGATATAGCCATTTTGGATTTTTTGAAATCCAATTTTCGGATAATAGTCCATGGCTATCGGTGATGCTAAAAGGATTACAGATATTTCTTCTCCTAGCCGTTCTTGGACGCGTTTCACTAGTTCTTTTCCTATTCCTTGATTCTGGTAATCTTTATCAACGGCTAAATCTGATAAATAACAGCAGTAACTAAAATCAGTAATGGCTCTTGCTATACCTACAAGCCTCATTCCGTCCCAAGCCGTCATAGTAATATCTGCTTGTTCTAGCATTTCTTGAAGTCTAGGTAGGTCTTCAACGGGTCTTCTTATCCCTGATTTTCGAAAGACGTCTGCCAGTTCAGCTACAGAAATTTCTTTACTATCTTCAAAGTGTATCGTAATCATGTTTTCATCTCCTTTTTTCAATATTTTACTTGCCCACTGACCATTACTAAAGTGCCAGATATGTTATAATTAACCATGCCAGATCAAAAAAAGGAGGTGTTACAAATGCTTGAAATTACAGTTACTTTAGACTCCCATCTAGACGAGCCACTATACTTACAGCTTTATTCTTTTTTAAAAAAAGAAATGGTTGAAGGCAGACTGATTCCGGATACCAAATTGCCCTCAAAAAGGAAGCTTTCTACACATTTGGGAATCAGCCAAACAACCGTTGAGACAGCCTATCAACAATTAATTGCGGAAGGGTATGTAAAAAGTGAACCGAGAAAGGGATTATTTGTCAACAAATTAGAAATGGATATATTTCCAATTAAAAAGGAACACGTTGCAGCTCGCGACAACTTCCAGCAGAGCCCTTTAGCAAATTCCATAAGTGTGGATTTTGGTCACGGAAACATTGCATTAAATGAGTTTCCGTTTTCTATCTGGCGTAAACTGACGGTACAAAGCCTTTATGAAGATGAAAGTCACCTCTTATTAAGTGGCCATCGGCAAGGTGATCTCCCTCTACGCGTCGAAATCGCCAAGTATTTATATCAATCGCGTGGGGTTCGATGTGAACCTGATCAAATCATAATTGGGGCTGGAACACAATATATGGTTACCTTTCTAACAATGCTCCTTGGACGAGAAAGAGTATATGCAATGGAAAATCCTGGCTTCCACCGATCACGGGAGGCGTTTAGAGATCAAGGTGTCAAGCTCCTCGGAATTAGTTTAGATCAAGATGGAATAAAAATGGAAGACTTGAGAGAAAGTGAAGCAACCGTAGCGTATGTGACCCCCTCGCACCAATTTCCATTGGGAATGGTAATGCCCATCTCTCGAAGAATGGAGCTATTGAAATGGGCCAATGAAACGGAAAGTTATATTATTGAAGATGATTACGACGGAGAATTTCGATATACAGGAAGACCCATTCCTTCGCTACAAGGCCTTGATCATCAGGGGCGGGTTATCTATCTTGGTACTTTTTCGAAATCTTTAATTCCTTCTTTAAGAATTAGTTTTATGGTGCTTCCTCCACCCCTTCTTTCACGATATCAAAATCGTTTTTCCATTTATAAGCAGACTGTATCAAGACTGCATCAACAAACTCTGTATCTGTTTATGAAAGAAGGTCACTGGAATCGGCATTTACAAAAAATGCGAACGACCTATAGGAGAAAACAATCCACCCTGCTCACTCTTATTACAGAAAAATTTGGAAACCAAGTGACAGTAATTGGGGTAGACTCTGGATTACATATTTTACTCGAAGTGCATAACAGCATGACCGAAAGTGAATTAATTAATCATGCTGAAAAAGTCGGGGTAAAGGTGTATCCTACTTCCGTTTATTATGACGTAAATACTTATTCTCTAAATCCAATGGTATTGATCGGATATGGTGGTGTAACAGAAAGCGAAATTCATAACGGGATTACCCTACTACAAAAAGCATGGGAGCTATTTTAGCTCCTGCTGTATTTTATTGATTAAAGCCGCATAAAACGATTGATCATGTGGGACAAATTGTTCCTTGCCAACAGATTTTTCAAAAAAGTTCTTCTCTCCATTTTCCACTTCAAAGCCTTGCATGGGAATGTACTGCTTTTCATCCCTCCAAAGAGCAGAAAAATCAGTAAACTTTATTCGGTATATCCCTGCGACTTCTTCTTCCTGTAGAACAAACGAATCGAATGGGACATTCTTTTGATGTAAAAATACATGGGCTAATTCATTATCAAGTAACGGATCCATTTTAACAGAATACTTGAGAATTCCTAGAGATTTCAGCTCTTCCATATGGACAGACAACCCTATTTCCTCTTTCACCTCTCGTATTCCATCTTCTACTGTTTCATTAGCAAGTAAATGGCCGGCAGCGGTAATATCTAAAAGTTGTGGGTAATCTTTTTTCTTTGGGCTCCGCAACTGAAGAAATATGTAATCGATTCCTTGTTCCTTTTCCATCAACCAATAATGAAACGTCTCATGCCAATATCCTTTTTCATGTATTTCAGCTCGTGTGGCAACTCCAATTGGCTGATGGTCTTCATTAAAAATCCTCAGCAATTCTGACTCCATAACAACTCTCCTTTTTTAGTAAAATCATACATTCATATTATCACAAAAAAGCTTGAGAGTTGCCTCAAGCCACAACTATAGCTTTAGTTGTTTGGCAATAATTATTTTTCATGATCTCCGTGCAACCTGTGTAAATACCAGTAGCCCCCTTTCCACCTCAGGTTTATTACTATTTCAGCATTTCTTTCGTTATGATATATTAGCTGATAGCAACTAGATTTAGGAGGAAACGTTATTGACTAGAAAGACCTCGATAATTACTATCATAATTACCTTTATTCTTATGTCCATCCTACCTTTCCAGGCATGGGCGCATAATGGATCAAGAGATGAGATTGGAGGACATTTCCGAAGCGCTGATTGCGTGTACTTATTACATGAGCCAACGGAACTTGCAAAAAGTGCTACCAATATATCAGAACTCATCACTTTAATTAAAAAACATAATAGTAACTCATGTGCAAGTGAATTAACTGAAAGTAAAGTAGACCTAGAAGGGTATACTTTTTCAAAAATGGCTGTTGATTCCACATCGACTTCAACCAATAACCTATTGGAATTGGGGAAGACGTACGATGCCACATTAGAAAAATGTACAGATGGGGACACCGCGACATTTTCAATTAATGGTACTTCCTATAAAACCAGGTTCCTATATATTGATACACCGGAAAGTACCAACCAACAGGAACCTTACGGAAAAGAAGCAAGCGACTTTTCGTGTTCTGTATTACAAAATGGACAAATAACCATTGAAACCGACGGTCCTTCCCTTTTTGACAAATATGACCGTTTGTTAGCTTGGGTGTTTGTTGATGGAAAACTTCACCAAGAGGAAATTACGAAGGCTGGCTTAGTCGAGGATTTTTACGATTATGGTACCTATAAGTACGAAACCCGCATTGAAGCAGCAATGCTAGAAGCCAAAGCAGGTGGTGTTGGGTTGTATTCCGATAATAAAGAAGCAGAGAATATTCAAGAGAATGCTACTAAAGAAGTAGTGGCACCTTCAGATTCGGAAAAGAATGACGCTTCCACAGAGGAAAATCGGACGCAAGGACATCGGATTGAAAGTAAGCAAAACAGTGGTTCATCAGCATTAGGGATTTTTGCAATAGCAACGGTCCTTCTCTTTTTTATGTTCCCGCGTTTTAGCAGAAAAAGAGGAATTGAACCCCTTCTTATTCATAAAATGTGGACCAAAAACCTTTGGGTCAATGCCTTGTTGCTAATTCCCATATATACGGCTTTATTTTTCTTAGTACTAGTAGTGCTAATCGTGGAAGTCATTCGTTTAATAAAGTTAAAAGCGCAGGAGTAACCTTGCGCTTTTTTCATCCTCTAATATTCTTTTAGAAATTGTGTCTCCGTAATGACTTTCACACCATTTCTTATTAACAACGCTGCTGTTACTCCGTGTCCTTCGACTTTTTCACCGGTAAAGGTACCATCATAGATTTTCCCGCTCCCACATGATGGACTGTTTTCCTTCAATACGACAACAGTTGCTTGGATCTTTTTAATAACATTAAGAGTTTCATAAGCACCTTGAACAAAAGCTTCCGTCACGTCTTTTCCCATGCAATCTATGACCTTAGCCTTTCCATCCAACACATCTTCTCCAACTCCACCGACAATTTCAGCTGGCTCCCTAGGAGTTTCCAGTCCACCTAGCAATTCAGGACATACAGTGATTGCTGTCTTTTCACTTACCAGTTTATGTACTTTTTCATCTAAAGAGCTAAGCCCATTGTATCGAACTGGAAATCCTGCTAAACATGCACTAACGATAATCATATTCCACCTCAAACTCTACTTAATATGACAGGTTATAACGTTATCTTGAATGTTTAATAGCTTGTGCCCGTTTCTTTTAATTCAACCTTTGCAGAAGGTAAGATAATGTGAACCGTAGTCCCTTTATCTACTTCACTTTCAATTTGAAGTTGACCTTGATGGTTCTCGATAATCTTATAACAAGTCATCAAACCTAACCCTGTACCTTTTTCCTTTGTTGTGAAAAATGGTTCACCGAGCGATGGGATACGTTCTTTCGGTATCCCCACACCTTGGTCAGTGATTTGTATTACTACTCCTCTTTCATTATCCTTTTTAACCTTTAACTCAATGGTTCCTCCATTCGGCATCGCCTCAGTAGCATTTTTAAGGATATTTAGAAATACTTGTTTTAACTGATTTTCATCACAATAAACATATGGGAGATTGCTTTTGTATTCCATACTTATTTGGATATTGCTAAGAATCGTTTGAGTTTGAATTAATGTTACTACATCATTTAACAGCTTCTTTACGTCACGCTGCTGCATGGCTGTCGTGGTTGGTTTCGAGAGAAACAGAAACTCACCTACAATACAATTGATACGATCTAATTCTGATAGAACAATATCATAATACACATTTTGACCTTCCTCGCCTTTAAACAATTGAACAAAGCCACGTATGGAAGTTAAAGGGTTTCGAATTTCATGAGCAATCCCTGCCGCCATTTGTCCCAAAAGGGCGAGTTTTTCTGACTTTTGCAACAATTGATCGGTCTGCTCATTCTTCTCTGTAATATCCTTTCCGATAGAAAGAACAGCCTCTACCCCTTCAAAAATAATTTTGAGTGATGACACCTCAAAATCCATCGTCGTTCCATCTTGTCGTTTCAACTTATATTCAATGCTTTTCAAAGGTTTATTTCCACTTGATGCATCTTTTGTCCGTCTTTTCAATTGATCTGCATACTTTGGAGTAACAAGATCTAACGTTGGTTTGCCAATTAGAGCTTCACGATTAGGAGCACGAAGTATCGTGACCGCCAGATCATTTACGTAAATCACTTGCTGATCTTTATGAATAATAATTGCGCTAGGAAGAGAATCTAATAGATTCTTATAACTTCTCTCATTTATCTTTGCAATCTTTTCATAATACTTCGCCTTGTCATAATGCCTTCCAAGGAACCACGCTAGTGCCCCATAAAAGAGAATCTCTAAAGTGAATATACTCTCTCCATGAGAGAAATTATGATAAGTGGTTATCCCTAATGTAAAAAATACAAGTATGATCTGACCCCAATTTTTCATAGGCTTGCCTCTATTAATGGATTTTTTTACTATTATCATATCATAGAAATTATTGGGTAAAATTGAATTCTTTGAAAATATTTTATAGTAAAACATTCCATCGATGCAAGTGAAGGAATTTGTGCCAGAAAGCTGCGAATCTATTCGGCCGCAGTGGAAATCATATATTCAAAACACTTTTTATGTAAAAAGGAAGGGTGTCGCTAATTCATAACTTTGGGGCACCCTCATCTTTTCTTAGCTTGGTTCAACGTGAACATGTACATTATATACATCGTATTCATTTATTAGCTTTTCTTCTACTTTACTAGAGATATCATGTGCTGTTCTGATACTTAAGTTTTCGTTTACTACGATAATAATATCAACAACTGTGTTATTTCCGTAATTTCTTGCGCGAATATCCTTAATGCCCGTTACACCTGAAGTTTTTAATATACTTTCCTTGTATTCCTCAATTAATTGTTCATCAAATCCATCTGTTAATTGATGAGAGGAATCATAAAAAATTTCATAGGCAGTTTTACATATTAAAATCCCGACAATTACAGCAGCTAGTGGATCAAGCCAAGGCAGTTGAAATTGTGAACCTATTATCCCAACTGCTGCTCCTATACTCACCCATGCATCTGATAGATTATCCTTTGCTGCCGCTAATACAGATTGGCTTTTCACTCTCTCCGAAAGCCCTTTATTATACCGATAGACCAAATACATAACCCCAGCACATAGAAGTCCAGTCCACGCGGCTAGTATGTCTGGAACCACCTTTTCATCCGAGAAAATCGAAACAACTGCTTTATGTAATACGCTTAAACCTACTGCCATCATAATAAAAGAAGCAACCAATGACGCAATATTCTCCGCCTTCCAATGGCCATAAGGATGATCTTCATCTGGTGGTTTTTGAGACATTCTTAATCCTATCCATACAGCAATGGAAGCAATGATATCGGTCAAATTATTAAACCCATCTGCCTTTAACGCTTCAGACTGGGCAGAAAATCCAATCAGTAATTTGATTAAAGATAGACAAATATAAGCAACGATACTGATTATCGCCCCTCGCTCGCCTAACCTTAACTGTTCATATCTTTCTTTGTCCATATTCACACCTCCGAGCCCAAAACCTCCTTTAATAGAATAACAATCGAAAGTTAGGTGGGTCTACAGCAACCTTTTTTCATCTCTTTATATAAATGTTGACTATCCAAGAGTGTTTCTCATGGTAAAATTCCGTTATTCCATCAAGAGTAAGAAGTAAATTTTAACATAAAAAGGGCCCGAGACAAACTTGTCACGAGCTAAAGGTAGTTAACCTATTGAATTATGGCAACAAACTTTGTTCCGTCCAGTTTTTTTCGCTACATACAAAGCCTTATCCGCATCCTCTATAAGCATGCTTGGGTTTTCTGTAGTTTCTTTATAAGATGCGACTCCAACGGATACCGTTACCTTTATCACTCCACCGCCTGTTAAGGAAAACTCTGTATTTTCAACTGTTTTTCTAATATACTCTGCAATATCTAGTGCTCTTGCGACTGAAGTGTCTGGAAGAAGGACCGTAAACTCTTCTCCCCCATTCCGGCTGACGATGTCAAAGTTCCTCGTACCTTCGGTTAATAACGTTCCTAATCGCTTTAAAACCAGGTCCCCTTCCGAGTGACCATATGTATCATTAATTTTTTTAAAGAAATCAATATCAATATAAAGAAGAGACAAACTTTGAATACTTTTATTCAGTTCATTAAGCAAGGAATTAAAAACTTCATCAAATTTCCGAACATTATTTAACCCCGTTAATCCATCCGTTGTAGACTCCGATTTATATTTTTCCAATAAAAACTGACTCTTTCTAATAAAATCTAGAATATAGAACGAAAGAAAACCTGCTATATATGAAATGATCCAATATATGGGGATTAATTTGACTAATAAACTTATATCTTTTACTAAATAAATGATCACAAAGGTAAAAATAATATTGGAAAAGGTCAGCATCCATATTACCTTGTTTTTCTTGGATATCCTTTGTGAAGAAATTAATATCGAAAATAAAGTAATAAGGATCATAAGAATGACGGAAGCATACGCAGACGTATTCACACCAATAATAAAACGACCTAAAATGACTAACACCATACCAATTAAAGCCGGCAAAGAACCACCAAAAAAAGCAAGCAAAATAATCGAAATATGTCTTAAATCTACGATTGTTGTATCTATTCGAATGCCGTATTGCATGAGAATATTAGAAAACAATCCACCAACTACACCCAACAAGACTTTTCTCAGAATGGTGGAGTCTTTAGTTAGAGGGCTCGTCGAAAAGATATGTGAGTATAGGAATAGTAAAGAAACAACAATAGCTAAATTCGTAAACAAATCTTTAATCATTAACAATTTTATCACCATAAAGTACCATACCATATTTTTCAACATTGAAAAATACGAAACACTACTTTTCTACCATAAAAATGAAAATCAATTGCGGTGTCTGTCACCCTTCGTGGACAGTTCGGGGTGTTTTGTCCGTCTCAGGCGGACATTACCCCTTGTTTTATGTGCTACATTAGAGCTAAAATAGGATCTTTTATTGAGTGAGAATACTCTTCAAAACATACGTGGAAAAGTAGCCTATCCACCAAGCTTTGATTCCATTTCTTGATTATAAATTTTTTTTGTATTTTGAATAGAATTTGTCCCCTTTTTGGATAGTAAAGAGGATGGAGGTGAAAAATCATGACTGAAAAAGCTAACCCAAATGTTAAACTAGGTGGAAAGATTGTCAAAGAGAAAGGTAACGGTGGAGACCAAATTCATGGGCATGAAAAAGAGAACAAAAATGGAAAATTCAATACCAACCCTAAAACAGGTATGTAAAACAAACCCCACACCCTTCTGTATCTTGATAGGTGTGGGGGATTTATCATTTCAAACCATTTTTCTATACCTTGGAGCCCAAGCCACAAACAATTACAAATTCCTCTATTTCACTTTTCTAGGCTATATGATCTACACTGTTAATCGCTCGATTAACTTCACTTCAATCTCCTCCTGAAAGATCGTTGGGTACTGCATCGCTTGAATAAATAATTTTCTACCTACCTCAACAAGCGGAATTTCAAGTGTAGTAATATTCATAATTTTGGCAATGGGCTGATTATCAAAACCCATAATCGCTAGCTCATTAGGAACAAGTATTCCAAGTTCCCTCGCACAAGTAATAATTCCTGCGGCTACTTGATCACTAGTAACCAATAAAGCGGTAGGGGGAGAGTTCATTTCTTTTAACCGGTCGACGATTCCCTCCCCATCTTCGAAACGAAAGCTATCATAAAAAATATAATCCAGCACCAGTGGATGCCCGTGTTCCAGTAGGAAATTCTTATAAGCTGCCTCTCGCATTTCACTATTTCTGCCTGATTTTCTACCGATGCAATAACCGATTCGCTGATGCCCCTTTTGATGTAAATATTTTAAAGCAATCGAGAAGCTTTTATAATGATCAATATAAGTAGAAGACACGATTTTGTCTTCTACTTCTTCACATAAAATAATTGGTCCATATGTTTTATACTCATTAATTACTTCCCAGTCACTAATCCTTGAACAAATGATTAAGGCATCAATTTGCTTTTGCTTTAGCATATTTAATGCTTCTATTTCTCTTTTCAACTCATAGTTTGTTTGAAAGAGAACGAGCTTGTAATTATTCTTAACTGCTTCATTTGCGATTCCCTCCACTAAAAATCCAAATAAGGAGAATTCGAAAATGGAATAACCACTCCAATCAAATACGTCTTTCCTTTACTTAAGTGAACAGCATTAATATTACGTTGATAATTCACTTCCTCCATCGCTTGTTGCACAGCTGCCTTTTTCTCTTCACTCACATAGGGGTGTTCATTTAATACACGGGAGACAGTCGTAACAGAAACTCCAGCCATTTTTGCTATTTCACGAATATTTGCCATACACTCACCCTTTAAAAAACTTTTTCTTGCTCTGAAACGCGTTTCACCATTTAAGCTAAAAATGTAATAAACAGGGAGAAATGGTTTTTCAATAAAATGGTATAACTTACTAGTAATCTTATCATCTTTTACCTTTTCTCCATACACAAAAAAGGGGGAAGTACAATGTTAGGTCTAATTGCACTATGCTTCACCATTTATTTTTTCGCTTATTTAACGATTAAAGCAGCAGGAACTACCATTCGTGTAGTGCCGATTCGTACATTCGATGATTATTTTATTGACTATAGCAGAACAAAGTTGGGGGATGGAGAAGAATGAGTGAATACAATAATAAATTATTTATATTTACACCCATGGACGCTACATCTTTTTTTCCTAGCGGAACGATTTTTTCTTTTAAACAATACGACCGTCTCATTCATGCGAGTATTAAAGGGGAAAACGTAAAAAAAGGAGAATTAGTCGGGTTAATTAATAAACAGGGTATCTTAGAATACTCCCTTAATTATCAACTGTTTGATCACCAAGTATATGGTGGCGTTGGTACACTAACACCATGTGGAAAAATGGGAACTAGGCTTAAAGGAGTTTATTCTGTTACGAATGTAGAAGAGACTTTCGAGTGTAATTTCACACTAGAAAAAGTGTCACTTCAGAATCAAATAGCTTGGAGAAAAAAGAAGTCATGTTAAAAAAAACAAAGCTTAGGTCACTTCCCCTAAGCTTTGTACCTGTTAATTTATAGAAAAAAAATAAGTAACTGTGAAATAATTGCGACAAAAATAAGTGCAAAAGGATATGCAGCAGCATAGGCAATCGATGCATCATCAGAATCAATTTGTTGATTCACCGCACCTAAACCAGGTGTACTAGTCATTCCCCCACATAATGCTCCGAGAGAATGGATAACACTCATCTTGAATATCTTTCTTGATAAAAAGAAGCCAACAATCATCGGAATGACTGTGATTAATGCCCCACCAAACACCAGACGGAACCCTTCTTCCTGAATTACCTCAACTAACCCCTGACCAGCGGTTGTTCCAGCTCCTGCTAAAAATAATACAAGACCAATATCACGGATTACCTGATTAGAAGGTTGGAAAAAACGAGCTCGTATCGGACCAATTTTTCCGAAATGACCAATAATCAAGGCGATAAAAAGTGGTCCTCCTGCCACCCCTAGTGTAATCGTACCTAGACCTGGAAGATGAATAGGTATCATTCCTACCGCAATTCCAATTAATAATATTAAGCTTAGCGATAGAATATGGATATTCGTAACTACTAGTGACTTTCTAGTAAATAGCTTTCCCGCATCGTTTAGTCGGTCTTCACTACTTACCAATGTTAATATATCTCCTCTTTCGAGCGGCCATCTTGCACTTTGATTGTACTCGAATCCTCCACGTTCAATTCTTGTAACCGTTACTCCGTATTTCCTTCTTAGCTCAAGTTCTTTTATGTTTTTCCCAATGATCTCTTCCGAATCAACCGTTACTTTACGAATCATTACGTGGTCATGGTTTTGTAAATTTGTTGAAACCTCTTTTCCTATATCTTCAATCATGCGATTTAAGTCTTCCCTTAAGCCAACTGCCACCAATCGATCACCATTCAAAATTACCGTATCATTCAATGCTATAATATTTCTATCTCCACGAATCACTCGACTGATGACAACAGAACCATATTGGTTAAATCGTAACTCTTTTAACGTTTTTTTATTGATATTTGGGTCCATGACCTCGATAGTTGTCACTTCAGGTGATTCTTCATTTCTAACAGGACCACTGTATTCATTCAGGTCCTTCTCCATATCCACTTTTAATACCTTAGGCAATAGCTGTACAAAAAGCACCACAGCTAATACGCCAAATGGATATGCAATCCCATAGCCAACCGAAGCGAGAGGATCATTTGTAGCATGTAAGGCAGCCGCAAGACCAGGAGTACTCGTCAATGCTCCAGTCATAATTCCTATACTAAGTGCTGGCGATAAATCAAACGCCTTCGCAACCACTACAGTTGTAATCGCTGCGACAAATACAATAATTAACCCAATAAATCCAAAGATCATTCCACTAGATCTCATCATACGGAAAAAGCGCGGTCCAGCCTGTAAACCAATTGCGACAATAAATAAGCTTAATCCGAGATTTTGAACCGTATGAGGAATATCATAACCCCAGTGACCAAAAAACATGGCCACAAGAAGAACACCTGAAGATCCCAGACTTAACCCTCTTATCTCCATTTGTCCGAGAACAGAGCCTAAGAATAAGATAACAAATAATAATAGCAGCGGTTCCTTTAATAACACCACAACCCAATCCACAACACATTCCCCCATGAGTAACAGCAACATTTTTCTCCATTATATTCTCTTCGAATTCAAAAAAAAGAACTTACTACATTAATTCACGAGATTGCCTTAATGAATACGCTTAAATTATTAAAGCAAACTAAGACTGTGTTGAAAAACACAATTCAATGTGGAGGGTGATACTTTGAATATGCTAATCCGCTCCTTTATGATGATAGTAAAAGTACTATATAAGCTAGAAAAGCTTAGCTATGTGCTAATGACAATCTTTAGGATGCCTGCCTTTAGTAAAGCATAAGCTGTATCTATTATCCCATTGAGAAAAAAGGTAAGCTCAACGCTTACCTTTTCTATTACATTTCTACTTAAGTTTTTATGCGACAAAATATTGAATATATATTATTCGCCAAGCTGTTGAATTTGATTAGAAAGCTCTGTTAACTCTTGTATAGTTGTAAATAATTCGGTATTTTCCAATAAAGCAGGGTCTAGTTCCCCATTTTCAATATTTGATAAAAATACATTTATCCCTTCTAATGCCTTGTCGTTTTGCTCCATAACCTGTTGATGGATATCCTCCGCGATACTTGGAGCTTCGAGTTTACTAAATGCTTCAATCTCTTGTTTCATCTCCAATAATCTTGTTTCTAAATCTTCTAAAGCTTGTGTATCGGAAATTGCTTGCTCGGCCATTGCTGGTACTTCGTTTGCAAACTCCGTCGCTTCATTTACATATTCTGTTGCTTGATTTACGTAGTCGAGTGTTCCATTCACTTCTTCCAAAAACGAACAACCGCTTAATCCAATCACCGCTGTTAACGCAACTGCCAACCGCTTTAACCTCATTCTTTTCTCCTCCAGTATTTTATTATTGAAAAATAAGAAGGATCACTACCAACATGGTAATGATCCTACAAAAAGGGGCAGACCTTTACCAAAACATTGGCAAAGGTCTCGCTAGCAACAAAAATTGCCCAACAAAGCCGGAGAATTTTATCTCGTAATGACGACTTTATTGTTATAGCTACTCCCCTTTGATATTAATTATCCTCATAATAATCATACGTGTAAGCATGCAGAGAAGTCAAATGATTTGAAGTTCCCATTCTTACTCGTTACCTAAAGATGTTTCCCATTTTGCAACTTCATCCTTTACAATCGGAGCCACTTCCTTGCCTAGTAATTCTATTGCCTTCATTACATTTTCATGAGGCATAGAGCCAACCGGTACGTGAAGCATAAATCGAGTAATCCCAACGTTCTTTCGTAAATGAATGATTTTATCTGCCACTGTTTTTGAATCTCCAACGTATAAAGCACCTTCAAAGCTACGTGCCGCATCAAAGCTAGCACGACCATAATGCCCCCAACCGCGCTCCCGTCCAAGTACATTCATGACCTGTTGGGTTGATGGGAAAAACTTGTCTGCAGCAACTTCCGTTTCTTCAGCTATAAATCCATGCGAGTGAGAAGCTACCGTTAGTTTCGAAACATCATGACCGGCATGAGCAGCTGCTTTCTTATAGAGCTCAACTAGTGGAGCAAATTGTACAGGTCTTCCTCCAATTATAGCTAATACGAGTGGAAGACCAAGAATTCCAGCACGGATGACCGATTCGGAATTCCCCCCACTTCCAATCCAGACCGGAAGTGGATGTTGGACCGGACGTGGATACACTCCTTTTTGATGAATGGCCGGTCTATGTTTACCTGACCAAGAAACAATTTCAGAATCCCTAATCTTTAGTAATAAATCCAACTTCTCTTCAAACAATTCGTCATAATCGGCTAAATCGTACCCGAATAATGGAAATGACTCAATAAATGACCCTCGTCCTGCCATAATTTCGGCTCGCCCATTTGAAATCGCATCTAGTGTTGCAAAATCTTGAAACACACGAACAGGATCAGCTGACGAAAGCACAGTAACCGCACTCGTCAGACGGATACGTTTTGTTTGCGAAGCAGCCGCAGCTAATAAGACTGCTGGAGAAGATGCAGCAAAATCTGCTCTATGATGCTCGCCTACCCCAAACACATCTAAACCGACTTGATCAGCTAGAACGATTTCTTCCACCACTTCGCGAATCCGTTGTGCATGACTAACTACCTTTCCTGTCTCAACATCCGGTGTTGTTTCTACAAATGTACTTACACCTATTTCCAATATGAATCCTCCTATACCATAAGTAGTTATGTATGTATACCTTAGACACTATGCGACTTGGATATATAACTTTATCATAATCATTCTAATCTAAAAATGCTACTTTCACCTCTATTCAAAAAAAACGGAAAAAATTCTCCACAAAAAAAGCATTTCTACATAGAAACGCTCCTCTTTTTTATTTTTTGGTGAGTTGCTTCTGTAAAAGCACCTCTGTATCTAGCCTGTTTAACGGAGGACTGAACAGATAACCTTGATATTCGTCACATTCAATGGATCGTAAGAAGAGCTTTTGACTATCGTCTTCTACTCCCTCTGCAATCACCTTGTAATTTAATCCTTTAGCCATCAAAACAATCAATTTAACTATGGCAACATTTTTCTCACTTGTATGAAGTGAAGAAATAAAGGATCGATCAATCTTCAAGTGGTCAATAGGATACTGGTTCAAGTATTGCAACGAGGAATAGCCTGTACCAAAATCGTCCATAGCAATATGGAAACCCATTTCCTTTAGTGATTGCAACTTAGAAAGTGTTTCTTCAATTGAACCCATTGCCACACTTTCAGTAATTTCTAGTTCAATATTCTCAGGATTTGCTTTTGTTTCAAATAAAGTCTCGGTTACTTTTTCAATAAAGTTGTTCTGTTGAAATTGAATGGCTGATATATTGACGGCGATTCGAATCGGTAAAATACCCTGTTCTCCCCATTTCACAGATTGCAAACAAGCTTCTTTCAATACCCATTCTCCTAGAGGAAGAATAAGTCCCGTTTCCTCTGCCAGAGGAATAAACTCGCAAGGTGGAACCATGCCTTGATCAGGTCGAATCCAGCGCAACAACGCTTCTACCCCAACAATCTTATTGTTTTCAAGAGAAACCTGAGGCTGGTAGTATAACTCTAGTTCATTTCGCTCAATCCCTTTTCGTAACGCGTTCTCCATTGTCACTTGAGGTTCTATGTCCATTTCGGCATGGTATATTTTATAGTGATTTTTTCCAGCTTCCTTCACTTTATACATGGCTGTGTCAGCCTTCATTAATAGAGACTCAAAGCTGTTGCCATGTTCCGGGAAAATTGACACCCCAATACTAGGTGTCACATATAGTTCTTCCCCTCTAATATCATAGGTTTTTCGAAGGACAGTAAGAATATTTTCTGCGATTTTCTCAATTTGTATTTCGTTTTTATTTTCGAGTAAAATTCCGTATTCGTCTCCACCAATACGGCAAACTAGCTCACTTGGTTTAAGACTCGAAGTTAATCGATCTCCTACCTCTTTTAACAATAAATCCCCATATGAATGTCCTAGACTGTCATTTATATGCTTAAAGCGGTCTAAATCTAGTAGCAAGAAGGCTATTTTCTTTTTACTTCGTACATGATGGTTACTGATCGCTCTTGAAAGCCGCTTTTCAATAAATCTCCTATTGGGCAAACCCGTCACAACGTCATGATAAGCTAAATATTCCATCTGATTAATCGTTTCAACCAACCGGTCCGTTCTCTCTTTAACCTTTACCTCAAGTTGCTCATTTAAATCATTCAATTCAGAAACCAATTTATCATTTTCTAACAAGGTAAAAAGTTGTCTTAAGACCACTAATAGAATCGTTAAAAACAGGCCTACGACCACAGGCGCAGTGTGATAAATTTGAGAGATCACATACAAGGATAGCAACACCACCCCCGCATAAGGCAAACTGTGCCTAACAAAGAATCGATTCTCAATTTGTGAATCATTCTTATGTTTCACCTGAGATGGTGTTTCATGATAGATACCAGCTAAAGCCAGGAAAAACAACGAAAGGATCCATAAAGGCTCTGAAATACTTCCTACCGTGTATAGATTTTTCACAGATAAATAGGAGAATAAGGTATCTGCTAAGATTTGTACCAATAAACCTACTATTAATAAATATAAAGTCTTTTTATTAAAAACGGTATTTGAAGCAATTAAAAGACTGATGACTCCTCCTAAAACCCCAAGATCTAATATCGGATACATGAGTTCTACTAGATGAAATGGATTTCCCTTCATTTTTAATAACGGAGCGATAATGAACACCCAATTAAATGTGGTTGCAACGGCCATGATGATCAACATATCAAAGGAAAATCGTATGGTAAGTAACTTACTTTTTACAACGTTCATCATGTATAAAAGGGCAACAAAATAAAACCCATTCTGTCCAATCCAAAAGATTTTTGGTAGCAGAAGAGTATCTCCATGAACACCTAAGATAAACTCGTAAAACACCCAAATAAGAATCCCTATTATATAACTTAAGATTCCTAATCCTAAATATAACCAAAACTTTTTGGCCTTGCCGTCGTCATTTTTATATGTTGCAAAAAGCCAGCCAAAAGATGTTAAGCAGGCAATGGTTTGGAATGTAACTCCACCCCAGTCCAAAAAAGCTTGCTTATGCTGAAAGAAATAATTCCATAAGAAGTTTGAAATGATAAAAAAAGCGATAAAAAGGTAAGCAAACTTTTTATTTTTCAGGGCGTACATTATTTTCTCCTTTTATATATAAATCGGTTTCCTATCAAACCCTTGGGTGGAAGGAATAATCCATGGATATTTTTGTTTATTTGAATATACCTCTTTAGAGTGGATAATTGCAGGAATCACGTAATCACCTTTATAATACATTTGATCCGCAACAGCTTCGATCGGTATTTTGTATACATTTCTTAATGCTCTATAGAATACTCTCTCCAAAAGAACCACGCAATAGTTCATTTGGTAGAATTCTGTGTAATGAACAAACAGAGATAATAATCTTTCGAGGTTTTTCCCTCTATATTTCTTTAAAATAGATACTTTATCTATTTCAATGACCTTCATGGGATTCGCTTCTAACATCTCGATCTCATGAAAGGGGAAAACTGTGTTAATGTAATTTTGCAACGTTGGGTAGTAGGATTTGAACTCAATCGTACCAATTTCTCTATTGGCTTGATCCAAAATAATAAATCGGTCTGTCTCATCGAAGGTCGGATCTAGCATATAACCCTTCTCGAGCCAGCATTCCATCCATATTTCATTAAATGTATTAAGATCCGCCAATGTCTCAACTTTTATAAACATCTTATCCTCCACTAGTTCGATTGATCATCTTAGTTCAGATCTAGTTGTAATGCCATAAGAATTACTTTTATCCTATATATATACTACAATAGTATTATAAGGAAGTGGAAAAGTTGAGGTTATTAAATAAAAGCTCCCGACCTAATATCCCATTTCGACTAAACATTTTATTAGTACATCTCGAAGCACGACTTTCATGTCTACTATCTATCATAAATTCAACAAAAAAAGCGCAGTTTCGTACCACTTCACCACGCTTATGATCTTTTGAATTACAGAATTCATCTACAAAATATACGACCCATAATCTTAATTTATCCAACTGGATCAGTTGAGAAGTATTTTAAGGTATTTTATTACTTTTTCCTTAAAATACTCTTTGTGATGATCTACAATGATTTTTTCTTTTTCTTCTTCTTATCCTTTTTTTTCCTTCCCTTGTCATTTTCTTTACTTTCTTCTTTATATTTTTTATTGAATCTTTCCATAAATAAAGACATCTTCTCACTCCTTTTTCAAACTTGTTCCCTAATATTTATATTATTAAAGGAGAAATTTGGTATAGGACAAATGTACATATTCATAAAAATACAACAGGATCATATCCACCATCCAAACCGAATGGAGTACTAAGTGTATATTGATTATGGAATTCAATTCACACCTTTATCACACAAGTAAGCAATAGCCTCTAGATGATCTCCAATAATACGTAAGACAGCCTTTGGGTGCCCTAATTTTGAGAAGTGTTGATCCGGACGGATTCGATTTGGCTTCATTACATCAACAAAATGAACATTTTCTAATTTATACCCTTGAAGAATTCCTTTTACATGAGCTAAGTTTGGATTTATTAAAGAATCCCACCCTATTCCATTTAGGCAGGATCTACTGATCGCATGTGGAACAGCTACTAACGAACCGACCCCTAATTCTTTGCAATTACATATCATATTTAATAGATACTTGTAAAGATTAACCACGTAAAGTGGAAAGTAATCGATATTTAGATCATTAAGTGCAATATCCGCCCCGTTCGCTACACTTAATCCAAACTGTTGAAGGTCTCTAAAGTGTATTGGGAAATCAGCATCTATAAAAAGAAGAATATCTCCCTTTGCAAAAAGCGCTCCAATCGCTCTACCTACATCTATACCTAAGGCTTCCTCAAATACTAAGACCGTGGTCCCATACTGTTTGGCAATTTCTTCTGTCTTATCATTTGATCCATTTACAACCACAATAATTTCTAACGGCTCTGCCAGCCTAGCTTGACTAATAACAGCTCCGATTGTTGTTTCCTCATTTTGTGCGGGGATAACTATAGAAAGCTGCTTCCCTCCATATAAAGAAGAAGTTCTTCCGGACCCCATATGGATAGTAGCATAGTCCGATAATTTATTGGATTTTTTTATGTCCTCTACAATATCTCTTCTTCTACCACCATCATGATAGTTGCCTCTTTCCCCATGAATACGAAACCACTCAATCCAAGCCTCTAAGAACATATTTAGCTCTTTTATTTCAGTATCGGAAATAGGAATTGTGTAATGTGATTGTTCTGGGGTATAGTGGTTACCTATAAATTGAGATTCAATAGAAATGTGGCGACTTATATTAAAGTCATTTTCTAAAATTTTCAAATGTGCTACAACAAGATTTTCAAAGCAATCTGTTCCTAAAGATTTCTTTACTTTTTTTGTAAAGGCATGTGGCAATGAAAGAAGTGAGTCAATAAGAAAATGGTTAAATCCTAGGCTGTCATTAAAAACTTGCCTACACAGAGTTAAGCAATCTGGCCATTGTTTTACTCTTTTTTGGAGAAATGAAGGCGATATATTATTTAGTACAACATCAGCCCGGGAACTTATGATTGGTTCAAGAAATAACTCTATTTGCTCTGTTTGAATAGTTGAGTCGTTGCTATTAATGAAAAGAAAAATATCTCCGATAGCTTCGTTCAATGCTGCAATATATCCTTCATTCTGCCCCGTTTCCTCTTTTACAATTACCTTACATTCTTTTGATTTTAAATAAGAAATTAACTCTTTATTCTCACTGTTTGACAATATAACTATGACCTCAATTGGATTTAGAGACCAAACTTTTGTCACCAGGGCTGGATCAAAGTTATTAGAACCAATTAGGATGATTGTTACACTTTCTCCCATGAGTTTCTTCCTCCATTTTTCAAAATTTTCTATTAAAAATCCTTTCATAATAATTCATCCCCTAACTTTATTGGGAGAAACACACTTTAAATTTTTTTAAGTGATATATTCTCATGGTCGCCAATATTCCCATGTTCAGCCGGAGTCTGTCCTTTTTTAGATAGAACAATAAAATTTATTGAATCTTCTTTTGATGCAAGTGCCCCATTCGAACAGGTTGCATCTAGCCCAACTGGCTGCTTCATGACCAAAAGAGCAGCACCTAACTTTACCTCAACATCTGCTGTACCATCAGTTGAACTATTTAAAAAAAACAATAATTTTAAGGGAGTTCAGTTACAATGCATTCTGTATAGCCTGATGTAATGATTCCATACTGGTCCAATAGGTATAATTATAGTTAAGCTTTACCAACATGGATAATCATCTACTCCAGCTACTTCATCGATTACTGATTGAAGCTTTTCAGTTCGTTCTGATATAAATATAATTGGAGTATATCGAGGGGTTTTTAAATGATCCGTACAGTAATTATGTGAATATATATCATTCTTTTTTGTTCTACATCCTTGAACCCCTACACGAGGAACGTATTAATGGACTATATATTTTACTGCCCTTAAATGATCTCCAATGATCCAACTTGTCTTCTTACCTTTAGTAACTAAATTACTATGAATATACCTTATTTTATTGGTTGTTATCACATCAACTGTTGTTGCACAAATCCTAAGTCCCTCATTAATATATTATTTATCGCTTTTCTGCTTAGAGAAATGAGGAACTGCTAAAATTGAATTCAAAGAGAGGACAGGTGGACGAAGATATTGATTTAGAGTAATTTTGCAAACAGTTGTAAAATGAGGACATTTTTTTTGTTTAGCCAAGAATGATAGATCATTTAAGGCAACATTGTAACCATCTTTCATAGCATTGATAAGAGGTTATGGTTCATGAATTGTACCTTTATATCAGCGTCGAAAAATAATAAACAATCGGCCGTTGCATATTTCGCACAAATGCCTCTACCCACATCATTCTCAAGAGTCTCATCATGAGAAATAATTTTGCATCCGTAAGTCTTGACAATTTCACCTGTTCTATCTGATGTACCATTAAGAACAAGAATAATTTCTTTTGTGGACAATTTACTTGCTTCTTGCAATACCATATCAATTGTTTGTTCTTCTTCTTGAACAGGAATAACAATTGATCAATCCATACTAACACCTCCAACATTACTGGTTACCTCGTATTGGAACAATATAGTACCTCTACCTATATTATGCATATTATTATGCATTGTTAAGATGTCTACATAATCTTTTAGGTTTAGCAATTCTTTTAGGTTTAGCAATTCTTTTAGGTTTAGCAATTCTTTTAGGTTTAGCAATTCTTTTAGGTTTAGCAATTCTTTTATGTATAATCTATTAAGGTTTTTATAAAAAAAAGACACCCTAAAGGGTGCATGAGAGATTACACAAGCTTTTTACTTTAGCGAGATTCTCCAGTTCTGATAGACACCACATGTCTTTTTTCCAATTGTCTTGTAGCATTCAAATCAAATTTAAAATTACTGGAAAAAGACTCTGTGAAACCACCCGTAGAACCAGTTCCGCCTGTCGATCCAGTGCCGCCTGTCGATCCAGTTCCACCAGTAGATCCAGTAGCAAAGAGCATACATGTCCCTCCTTTCCATTTAATAGACTCTCGGCATTCGCCGAGTTAGATGGTACAAGGATTTTCTTGTACCATTTTTATTTGATTCCTCCTACTTTTAGTAGGGGGATGTTTCACGTTTTATAAGAAGAATTGGAAATTCCTCAGTGAAATTTTGTTGATTTTTTTGTCGAAAATACTTGACTTTTTGAAAACACCACAATAATCGCCGGCGAAGGGATTTATTTCCTTATAAACCGTGAATTGGGGTGTTGAGGTGAAGCCAACTGTCGTTAGTCATGAAGATTACCAAAACTTCGTTTTAGAACAATTAAGAAAGCATTACTCTGGTAACGTCCTTACTATTGTAAATAATGATTGGCCCATTATTTACAAGTTATGGATCACTGACCTTTCTCAGATTACCTCGTGGCTTCGGAGCTCTTATTCGAATAAAGGTCCGGAGCCTCGTGATCCGTCTTCTATGATGCGCTCTTACCTTTTGCTTCTTTTGGCTAAACCAACTCTCAGTATTACTGAATGGGTTGATGAATTGTATCGAGTGCCTTTCTATGCCATCATGAGTGGCTTTGAACCGGGGAAAGTTCCTGGTATAGGGACTTTCTACGATTTTTTCCACCGTTTATGGGGAAGGGATAACGCTAATATAAAACCCAATATCAAACCGAAACGCCAAAAAAAGAAAAAGAAGAAACCCAAGAAAGGCGAAAAAGCGTCCCCATCAAGTCCAGGTATAGTTAGAAAGTTAATCGATCGTTTTTTTCGTTATGATGCTAAGAAAAAAGTGCTGCCAAGCGATCGATTATTTGAATTATTTCAATCTCAATTTCTCCATGTATCAGCGAACCTAGGCTTACTCGGAGACTTGGACGCTCTAGGGGTTGTCGGAGACGGTACCCCGATTGAAACGGCTAGATTTCCAAGAAGCAAGCGTACTTGTGAATGCAGTGCCCAAGGACTAACGAATTGTAACCATCCTCGTCATTATTCCCAACCTGACATCGACTCAGGGTGGGACAGTTCACGGGAACGCTACTTCAACGGATACCATCTCTACATGTTATCCACTAGCGACAGTCGATACGACCTACCCTTGTATCCAAGACTTCAACCAGCTTCCCGGCATGATTCTGTCAGTCTTGTTGCCAGTTCTATTGAATTTTCGCAACGCACTACCTTGGGCACAATTGGTAAGATTCTCTTGGATGCTGCTCATGATGCGGAACCTATTTATGAATTGCTAGATCATTATAATATCGAGCCTTTCATTGATCTGAATGTTCGAACCAAGAAAAATTTCAGCACTGAAAGCGATATACAAATATCTCCCGAAGGGACACCAATTTGTTCTGCAGGGTTAAAAATGAAGCCCAATGGTTTTGATAAATCCAAAAACCGGCAGAAATGGAGATGTCCACTCGCATGCGGCACAAAAATTACTTGTGAGAATCCCTGTTCTAAAGCTAAATACGGTCGAACATTTCATACATTCCGGAAGGACAACCTTCGGTTGTTTACTAAGACTCCGAGAACGTCTGAAAAGTGGAAGCTAACTTATAAGCGTCGTACATCTGTAGAACGGTCGAACAAACGTGAAAAGGTTGATTATCATTTAGAATTAGGTCGTCATCGTTCCACGAAAATGTGGTACATTCGGACTTATGCCATTATGATGTGCCAACATATTGATGCTTGGTACGACGTTAAAAAAGAAAAGCTGAATCTCGAAAATGTCATTTTTAAAAAGTCTGCTTAATCATTTTTAAAAATTTTATAAGCAAGGCTTATTTGGTATGCATTTTTTTGAAAAAGGAAATGAAAAAAAGGAATTTTCATCGAATCGAAGCTAATTTCCAGTTATTTTTTTACAAATCCCATAAAAATGACTTAGTTATTCCGAGAGTCTATTTTAAATATGAGCATTATATTCAAAATTACTCGCCATGATTGGACAAGTAACGCAATGATAGATAAATGGTTTGATATGGAAAGGTCATTCACTTTATTTAGTATTCTTCAACTATGGACCTTACAATGGATAACACCATTGATAAACTTCTCAAATTGATCGATTACCTGCTCCATCTTAAAGTTCTCAGCTGTTTGGTATCCTGCTTCTACTAAACTATTTGTTTTTTGTTGATCATCAAGGAGTTCCATTATGGCCTCTGCAAGGTCATTAGGATCTCCAATATTGGTTAAAAGACAATTCCCCTTATGCTCTGCATACTCCATCACGCCAACATTACGTGTAGAAACTACCGCACAACCACATGTCATAGCTTCTAAAACCGGTAAGCCAAATGATTCGTAATGAGAACCACAAATATAAATATCAGCTTTTCTATAAAGGTTACCCAATTGCTCTTGAGTTGGACTTACATAAACGGTACCTGCAAATTCTGATTCAGGAGTAAACTGGGTTACCCAAATTGGTTCAATATTGTAACCTTTCTCTTTTACAATTTTAATACTATCTATTATGTCTGGTATTCCTTTAAATGCCCACTGCTCTGGACCTACAAACATCACGATTGAACATTCATTTCTTGACTGGCCTTTTGGCCTCGGAAAAAAAATGTTCTCATTTAGAGCATAGGGGATTACATAAGGTTTTCTTCGAAATTTACGATCTATTTGCTTAGCAAGTTCCTTTGAAACAGCAATGATCGGAATGGGTACTGTCCAATGTGAAAGTATCTCTTCTTTCATACTTTCTTCGAGGTTTTCAAATTCAAAAATATAGGTATCGCCTTGTTCAAAATGAATTACCGGAGCGATATTTAACTCATAGCAATCTATTAACTGTCTCCAATAAGTAGTAATAATAATATCTGTATTAGGAATACATTCAACAAATGGAATATTTGCTGGAACTTGAATATAGTTGGCATCCAATTCCATCCACTGTGGTTCTGGATCATGACACACGATATTAACTATATGTCCCCTATTTACTAAGCAGTTAGAGTATTCTAGAACAGATTTAACTCCGCCACATAAATTTGAATGGTTCAGAATGAAAGTTATATTAAATTTTTCACTTCTTCTCTTTTTAAGGATGTGCGATGTTTCATCAACTTCTTTTGTTTTCTTGGACCATATTTCTGCTTTTTTTGCTAACTTCTTTTTTTCTAGTAAAGAATGAAGAATCTGATTATTCTCATTAATACTTGGATGTTCAGGAATAAATCTCGCTGCCTCATTATTATGGAAAATTGCAAGTTCTATATTGCCCAGTTCTTTATAACAGTTACATAACATTAGATGGGGTAACCAAGTCCAACATGCATGATTTAACCTTCCCCAGATATTTTTTGATTTTTCAAGATTTGTGGCTAATTTATACCAAAAAACTGCCTGGACTGGTTGGTTCTTCTTTATGAAGTAATAACCTAATCTACAACAAACCTCTGCTCTAGGAGCTTCAAATTCAAAAGACCTTACCAATGATTGGAATTCTCTTCCTAAATCATCTATATAATGAAAACAATCTGCTAAACTAACGCATGCAGATATATTATCCTCAACCCATCCTTTATGAGAATCCAAGAACCGAGTATAATAACTTATTGCTTCGGTGTATTTTTGATGATCAAAAAGTTCGTTTGCGTAATAAAATAGGTCCCGAGGTGAAAATTCCTCCCCCCTATTTAATCGTATCTCATAGATTCTAAGATTTCTTTCAGAATCATGATGAATACTTGCATGAGTAACTGCTATATCACTGTTAAGAATATTGCCATTAACTTCTAAGTACTCATGTACTGGTCCAACCCACTGAAAATGATTTTGACGTTTGACTAGTCGATTTCTCCGCAAACTCGAAATGACATTCCCATCTTCATCTACTTGAAGGTTATAATTCATAGATACAGCATCCAGAGAATAATCAAAATTTTGTTTTAATAATTTGAACTTCTCTTGATCCTCCTCTAATAAAATATCATCTGCATCTAGCCAAAAAATATAGTCCATTTTAGCCTTGGAAAAGGCATAATTTCGTGCAGCTGCAAAATCATCAATCCATTCAAAGTCGTAAATTAGCTCTGTATATTTTTTTATTATGTGTTTAGTTTGGTCTGTAGATCCTGTGTCTACAATTATTATTTCATCAACAAGGCCTTGAACTGAGTCCAGACATCTACCAATTGTGTCTTCTTCATTTTTTACAATTATACAAAGACTAATGGTAACCACTTGAAAGCTCCTTCCATAGCCAATAAATACTAAAAGGCTTTATAAGAAATAACTTTTCTCCACAAACTTCTATTAATTCTCATTTTTTCTTCTTTTTGGAACCTGTTCTAATGTCTAAATGATGATTACCTTCTATTATGTCTGAAGGGCTTATTTCAAAATTCAAACTAGATGACGGATCTCCTGTGCCTCCTGTGCCTCCTGTGCCTCCTGTGCCTCCCCCAAAAGAAATATTCAGGTTCATTATGACCTTTTGTGAATTGTTTTGTTTATTTTTATTTTCATTTTTATTCTCACTTTTTTGTTTTTTTGTAGGTTTATGATTTTCTTTCCCATTTTCCTTTTTCAATTCCTCACATTTACATAGCACCGTGAGATATCCACACTTTTGGCAAATGATTTGTTTTGAATTCACAATACTCATCCTTCCTCAATTGTCTTTCGCATTATATGCTCCTAGTTAGCATTTTGATTGTGCAAATTTGTTATTTATTGACTAGACATTTATTTCAATTTGTATTGATTTAGGTAGTTGATATTTGTAAAAATGTTGAAAATTAGGTTGTTTTTCTATACACCCTTTTCTTTCCGACATACTCTATACTACATGTCATAACTAAAGAAGTTTCAATATTTTCAACATTGGAAGGAAGGAAAAAAACACAATGACAGAAGTAAAAGAAAAAATAGTTGTAATCGGACTAGGATATGTGGGTCTTCCACTTGCAACACACTTTGCAAGCTGTGGATTTTCTGTATTAGGTCTTGACAATGACTCTAGCAAAATAGAGAGCATAAAAGAAAATAAAACGTATATCCCAGATGTATCAGACCAATTATTAAAAGAACTCAATATTCAAGGTTTATTTAAATCCTCCCTACCTGAAAATTCCGTAGAAGAATTCAAAAAAGCCACCTATATTATTGTAACCGTTCCAACACCATTAGGAGAAAACAGTGAACCAGATCTTGGATTTATTATTTCTGCTACAAAATTCATCAACGAAAACCTACAGCAAGGACAAACGGTAATATTTGAAAGTTCCACTTACCCAGGAACTTTAGAAGAAATAGTTTTACCCATTTTAGAACAACCTCACAGAAAAGTAGGAGTAGATTTTTACTTAGGATATTCACCTGAGAGAATCGATCCAAGTAACAATAAATATACATTACAATCAATACCAAAAGTTGTAAGTGGCCAAACAGAGGAGTGTATTAAGAAGGTACTTTGGCTTTATAAACAAGCTTTTGATCATCCAGTACCAGTCAGTTCTCCAAAAGTAGCAGAAATGTGCAAATTGTTTGAGAATATTCAACGTCTTGTAAATATCTCACTGGTAAATGAAGTGTACTTATTATGCAGGAAATTAAATATAGACTTCTATGAATCACTTCAAGCTGCTGCAACAAAACCATTTGGCTTTACTCCATATTGGCCAGGACCTGGTATAGGAGGACATTGTATCCCTGTTGACCCACTATACTTCCAATGGAAGGTTAATCAATATGGAATGAAAAGTCGTATGATTGAGGTTGCCCAGGATATTAATAATCAAATGCCCCATGAAGTAGTAACCCAAGTGAAAGAATCCCTTTCAAATGACAAGGGAAGAGTTCTTCTTATAGGTTTGGCCTACAAAAAGGATGTAAATGATTTACGCGAGTCACCATCACTAGAAATTTTTGAGCTTTTAGTAAATGAAGGATTGGAAGTTGAATACCATGACCCCTACTTTTCTAACTTTACTTTGAATCACAAAGAATATCATTCAATTGAATTATCAACCGATGAAATCCAAAAAGCAGATTCAGTTGTAATATTGACAGATCACAGCTCTATTGATTGGGGAAAAGTAAAAAAAGATGCAAAAACGATTGTGGATACAAGAGGAGTTTTACGTTCAATTATGGAGGAGGAAACCTGATGAACCAAAAATCACTAAGATGTCTAATAACCGGAGGAGCAGGTTTTATTGGGTCGCACTTAGCTGAAGAACTAGTAAACCAAGGTCATAAGGTTACGATTCTAGATAATCTCTACAACGGTAAGCAATCCTATCATAATAAGTTGTTCAATAAAATTCCTTTTTTAAAAACAAGTGTAATTGACGAAGAAGTTATTGATGTGCTTGTGTCAAATCACGATGTCATTTTTCATCTTTCTGCTATTTTAGGTGTAAAAAGTACTATGGATAAAAGTGTTGAACTAATGGAAACAAACATCGATGGAACAAGAAATATTTTGAGATCCGCACTAAAATATGATAGAAAAGTTGTGTTTGCTTCAACCTCAGAGGTATATGGCAAGGCAGCACCTCCTTTTGTTGAGGATGGGGATCGATTGTATGGTTCAACAGATAAACTTCGCTGGTGTTACGCAGTAAGTAAGACTCTAGAGGAAACTCTATGTCTTGGCTACGGTCTTAAGGGACTGCGAGTAACAGTAGTTCGATATTTTAATATTTATGGTCCACGAGCTAAAGAAGGTCCTTATGCAGGGGTTATTCCTCGGTTTATTAGTGCCGCGCTAAAAGGAGAACCAATCCCTGTATATGGGGACGGAACACAAACAAGATGCTTTACTTTTATAAGTGATGCAGTGGAGGCTACAATTCGTGCTTTAGATGAAAAATGTAATAATGAAATTATCAACATTGGCTCTCAATCAGAGATCAACATCTTGGATCTAGCCAAACTTATCCGTAATTTAACTTCTACAAGCTCCCCTATTGTCCATGTACCTTTTGAGGAAGTTTACCCATTAGGATTTGAGGAAATCCCAAATAGATTCCCAGATATTACAAAAATGTCACAGCTACTAACTTTTACCCCAAAGGTATCATTCACGGAAGGTCTAAATGAAACGATCGATTGGTTTAAAAATAATGAGTAGTTTTTTAGTTATTCTGAATAAAATTTTTAAAAAGCTCAAAAAGGAGGTGAATAAACCGTTGATAAACCAATACCGACACATATCAATTAATTATGAACAATTGGATACTCTACAATTTTCTTCTAATGAACCGTTTGTATTAGCTATTGAATGGGAAGGAATCACTTACGAATTTCTAATTCGAATAAAAAGTAATTCTAATAAATTACTTGTCCTGGGCTCAGGAGCAATGAACTTTAACGAAAATCGGATTCCCCCTCCCTTTTTCCAAAGGCATTCTTGGATAAACCAACTAGAAGGATCAGTCATTTACTATAATGATCCCACATTATATTTAGGGAACCAGCTGCTAGTAGGGTGGGGACAAGGTACAAAAGACCGATATTCCCTACATGATATTGCAAAGATAATAGAAAAGTTAATACGTCTAACACAAGTTCCAAGTAGTAATGTGTTATTTTATGGATCATCCGCTGGAGGATTTATGTCTCTTATACTTGCTGGACACATAAAAGAATCAAAGGCTCTTGTAAACAGTCCTCAAACTTGCTTAACAAAGTGGCTTAAAACCCCAGTAAAACAAGTATTTGATTTATCGTATCCTGGGCTAACGATCGATGAAATTATGCAACAATACCCTGATCGAATTAACGTCATGAGATTTTTTCAAAAGATTAAATATGTACCAGAAATTCACTATCTGCAGAACGCTTACTGTGAAATCGATATGAAGGATCATGTCATCCCATTTATTGAGTGGCTTCAATCAAACGGTGAAAAATGTGTGGTTAATAAGGTTAAATTTTATTTTTACTACACTATCCAACCAGGGCCAGCAGTACACCCTGCACTGGGTGGTCATGGTGCGTTGGATATAAACTCTACAATCAAGTATATAAACAAGATACAGAACGAACATGACTTTGAAAATTAGAACTTTTTAACAAAGAAACAAGAAGGATGTGGTGTAAATTGATAGAAAGTTACCCTAAATTCACGGTCCATTTTCATCAATTAAGCTCTTTCTCAATACCTTCAGCTCAGCCATTTACTTTAACTGTTGTTTGGGAAGGAGTAGATTTTGATTTTTTAATTAATATTAAGCCAAAATCATCACACCTCCTAATTATTGGTTCTGGTGCAGGGACAATGGCTAACGAAAAAAGAGTATCTACACCCTATTTTCAAAGACATTCCTGGATACATGATTTTGAAGATTCCACGATATTTTATAATGACCCAACACTTTATTTCGATCCAAAACTATCGTTAGGTTGGGGACAAGGTAGTAAAGAACGATTTTATTTGAAGGAGATTGCCTCTATTTTAGAAGTACTCATCAAAAAATAAGCATACCTACAGAGAATATTATATTTTATGGTTCTTCTGGTGGAGGGTTTATGTCCTTAATTCTAGCAGGCTTTATAAAAAATACTATTGCCTTTGTTAATAGTCCTCAAACTTGTCTTTTAAAGTGGCTACCAGTACCTGTAAAACATGTTTTCAACCATTCTTATCCCAAAATGTCTGAAAAAGAAATTGTAGAAAAATTTCCTGAGAGGATTAACATTATACATTTCTATAAACATATTAATTATGTCCCCAAAATATACTATCTTCAAAATGCATACTGCGAGTTAGACGTCAATGATCACGTTATACCATTTATTAATGGCATACGAGAAATGGGATCTGACTGTACCGTTAACAAAGTAATTTTAGATTTTTATTATGATGTACAACCAGGTCCTTCTGTTTTACCATCTATAGGCGGACACGGAGCTGTCAGTAAACAAGAGACATTAAAATATATAAACAAAGTTAAATCAGAGTTTAATTAGTAGAGTATTTGGATTTCAAATCCTTCAAAAATTATTTCAAAAAAAAGAGACCTCTATTTGTAAGTAGTTCCGTTTTTGTGGAGAAACATTATAAATAGGCTATCAATTAGCATATCAATTAACAAAGTAATTGGTATGCTTTTTTTTATTGGTATAATAGTGTTCTTGCTTTAGTTGTACGTAAATTAGCATAGTAAATAACATATCAAATAACAGAGCGACAACATTTATTGTCATCTTGTGAATTAGTGCGTTAATTCCATTGTTATTTGCTATGTCAATTCGAGGCTATTGAGAGAATAATCAACGATTGACACCATTTTATGTTAAAATATAGTTAATTATTTTGAAAATTATTTACTTCAACTAACGAATCAGAATCGTTAAGTAACTGAGTTAGGAGAGGAAATGATGTTTGTAAAGATTTATCAGTACCACATACAGAATGATAGAGTAGATGAGTACTTAGCTATTCAAGAAAAGGCATCCAAAATTTATGGGAAGTATATAGATTTTCATACTATGTATCTGAATAGCAAAAATGATGTTACAAAGTGGATAGAAATAACAAGATACAAAGATGAAGAAGAATTTAACAAAAGTATTCATTTTATAAACCAACATCAAGAAATTCAAGAATTATTTGAAGAATTCCAATCGCTTTTATTAAATGACAAGAGTGAGATAAGCGAAGAAGACTTTATTGAGAGACAAGAAAAACGTAATTTTTAGATGCTATCTTCTTCAAGTAACGGGAGCTATAATTCTATAAAAGCACTATACACATTAATATAAAAAAGGTTGAGGTTTCCTTAAAATCACCCCAACCTTTTTTGTGTGCTAATTATATTGTTATTTATGTTGCTAATACATATGTTATTTAACCTGTGATTTCTGATTTTCTCCACGTTATCGGAACTACTTACTCTATTTGAGGCCTCTTCATATTTTAAATGCACACATCAACATGTTTGCAACTTGTTGTCTATATAAGAAGTAGTTTATATTTAAAAGAACTTAAGAAACGATTCTTTAACAAGCCCAAAATACTCACGAATATAATAGTTCACTTTCACAAAAAACGGCGAATCTCCACCAAGACCATAAGAAGTTAAATCATATTCCTTTGCTAAAAGCTTAGCTCGAAATAAGTGATAATCACTCGTAATGATAAGAACCGTTGGCTTTTTCACACCAAGTTGAGTCATCATACCACTAGAAAACTTCAGATTTTCGTTCGTGTCAGTGGATAAACTTTCATAATACACTCTGTCCACTTCTACACCATTCTTCACCAAAAATGTCCCCATCGCCTCTGCTTCAGTGATCGCCTCACCTGGACCTTGTCCACCCGATACAATGACCGGGATCTCGCGGTTTTCCAACAAAAACTCCAGCGCCACATCCAATCGACCTTGTAATGTTTTTGAGGGCTCCTCTCCTCGTAAACCAGCTCCAAGGATAATAACAAAATCTATTTCTTCCTTATTATATTTTTCCTTTGAATAAGCCTCCTTTAAAATTAGCCCCTCCACGATAAAAAAGGAAATAAGAAATAGGAAATAACCAAAAACAATTACATTTCGAGTAATAACCAATGGACGAGAAGATTGTTTATATTTTATTAACCACCTAATAATTACAACAGCTAAAATATTTCCTATGATAAAAAGCACACCAAAGCTCACCTAATTAACTCCTAATCTAACTATAAATTTTTATAATAACTCATATTTCCAAACTCTTTTTTAGAAACATAACCTCGTAAAAAAGCAGTATCATTTGTTCACTGCTACTTATTCAAATGACTCTAAAACAATTTTCCCTATTGTTTTTCCTGACTCTAACATTCGATGAGCCTTGCGTAAGTTCTCAGCATGTATCGGTGATAGAGTCTGCTTGTGGGTTGTTTTTAACATTCTTTCATCAATCAATTTACTTACTTTATTCAATATGTGATGCTGTGAGATCATATCCTCAGTTTCAAACATCGCTTTTGTAAACATAAATTCCCAAACAAAGGTGACGCTCTTACTTTTTAGAGTATTCAATTCAATGGGATACTTATTATCAACAATGGAACAAATCTTCCCTTGGGGCTTAATAACCTCCCCCATTGCATTCCAATGCTGGTCTGTGTCGTTGGAGCATAAAATGTAATCAACATTTTTTATTTGCAAATTAACCAATTGATCTTTTAGTGATCCGTAATGGTTAACCACAAAATCAGCTCCACAATCCTTAACCCACATCACTGTTTCTTCTCGAGAGGCCGTAGCAACCACTTGTAATCCAGCCCACTTTGCTAATTGAATGGCAATGGACCCAACTCCACCAGCTCCACCTATAATGAGGATAGTTTTAGAACGATTTTCATTTTTGTTTGTTGTATCAATTCCGAGGCGTTCAAACAGCGCTTCCCATGCAGTGATAGATGTTAAAGGCATAGCAGCTGCTTCAGCAAAATTAAGTGTTTGTGGCTTTTTCCCGACAATTCTTTCATCTACCAAATGATACTCGCTGTACGTACCTGGCCTATTCAAACTTCCCGAATAAAAAACCTCATCTCCAGGTTGAAACAATGTGCACTCCTCACCAACTTCAACCACCACTCCAGTTGCATCCCAACCAAGAATTTTCGGATCTGTTTCCTCCACGATCTTCGGTGAACGTACCTTTGTATCCACAGGATTAACCGATATTGCCTTTATTTCTACAAGGAGATCCCTCCCTCTAGCTGAAGGTTTTTTTATATTAATATCTATTAAGCTTTCTTCATGATCGATTGGTAAGTATTTATATAAACCAACTGCTTTCATTAAATTATTACTCCTCCTGTTTTTAGTTCTATATATTAATTCGATAAATGGTTCCTTTTTCCTCCCAAAAAGAAAAGAGCTGCTATAAAAGCAACTCCTTCTATTTTACGTTCTTTAATTTATTTCTGTCTGGAGCACCAGGTGGTTGTTCAAGCCATCCATAGTCAATGAGTAATTGCGCACCGTCTTCAGCTAATAAACCTATTTCTGTAATCATCTTTACATAACTTCCTGACAAATCTCGTCTTTGACACATCGACAAAGCTTCCCCATAATACCCAATAGTTGCTGAAAGAAGTGAGGTAATGTGATACATCATAAGTTTTTCTGAAAAGGGAGCAACAGATGAATCTGTCACTTCTTGTTCATATGATTTGGGCGCATGCAGGTTATCGTCTGTTAACATTTTAGATAATATATCCATATGCTTCTTACAAAGTTTTTCCGCTCGAGTCATAAATTGTTCAATTTCTTTTAGTTGTGTAACTTGCCTGAATCCCATTTCCAACACAACTTTTACTATGTTCTTATGCATATTAATATACGTTCCACTGATTTCAATCGAATTAATAGGACGACGATTTCCAAACCACCCGGTCAAAAAGCTTTGTTTCGTTACATAATCTACGGTGTGCTTGTTTGTCATGGTAGGAGGTTTACTGATAATGCCCTTATTCAAAACCACTTCAGTGGCATGATCATACAATTCCGTAGTTTCAGCACTACACTGAATAAAATACTTCCTTACATCCTCTCTAACGCATGTTCCGATTGCACCTGCATATCTGGTCAACCCATGTATGGACATCGTATGAATGTACACGATCATAAAAGTATCGGTGAATAAAGGTGGTGCGTCCACCAACACATCCTCATCTGTAAAACCTATTGGTATTGGAAGCTCTTCTTTAGTAAAAAACTCTTTTATCTTCTCGAGATGAGTTTCTGATAAGCTAAGGGCATAACGAAGCACTTTTTCAATGGCTTCATCTTTTACATGATAAATAAAATGGCGAAGAACACATGGACAAACTGTCACTGATATACTGCATCCACAAGCTACCGACCTCTGGAGCAGTTAATTTTACATTGTGATTAGTATGTTCCATGATTTCTCCCTTCGTGACTCTCTTTCCCTGTATTGTAACCAAATCAGGAATAATCATGTTTAACTTTCATGATTTATACTAAAGCCTTCCATATGTCTCTTTGATAATAGTTTATCTACCTTTCGATTTTCTTTTGTTTCAAAAATAATATCGAAATCATAATCTGGCGGATACAACTCATTTGCCTTAATATGAAGAGTTAAACGCTTATAGTTATAAGACTCCTTTTTTCCTTTTATTTGAACGATGTAGTTCCCTTTCTCGTCTGGGCCTTTGTATACTATACCAAACACATCCTCAGGAGACACAATGACATTATCACCTTGATTAAACTTTGGAACTGATGAGTTTGATATTTTCACTCCTTTTTCTCTCGATTGATACTTATTGATAATAATTTGCTTCTCGAGTTCTCTTTTTTCCTGTGGTGAGAAATGCGTTTCTGGATACACCTTGTCTTCTTTATAGGTTATTTGATGAGCTCTTTCGATGATCTTCGGGTGAATCCCTAGTTTTAGCGCAATCGCAAACGCTTGGCTTTCTCCTCCCTTCCCTATAATCAGTCGATAGGTTGGGCGAAGGGTTTCTATATCAAACTCCATCGATCCGTTAATAAATCCTTTTTGATGATCCGCAAACTCTTTGATCTCACTATAATGTGTCGTTGCTAATAATGTTGTTCCCTTCTTGTAGAGTTGTTCTAGGATTGCTGTTGCTAGCCCCATTCCTTCAGCTGGATCAGTTCCTGAACCTAACTCATCCAATAATACTAATGTACGATCATTGGCTTCTTTTAAAATGTCAATAATATTTACGATTCGTGAACTAAAGGTACTTAGGTTTTCTAAAATACTCTGTCCATCCCCTATATCGACTAAGATATTTTGAAAAATACTCACTGAACTACCTTCTGCAACCGGTAGGTGTAAACCCGCTTGAGCCATTAGTGTCAAGAGTCCAACCGTTTTTATGACAACTGTTTTCCCACCCGTATTAGGACCTGTAATGACTAACGCATGTTCAGGTGACCCAAGCTTAAAGTTTAGTGGGACAACATTTTTACCTAATAAAGGATGTCTTGCTTCAATTAATTCAATATAGTGATTTTCGTTTATAGATACACTTCTCCCATCGATTGCTCGGCTAAACTTTGCCTTTGCAAACAAAAAGTCATAGTGAACCATGGTTTCGACTGCCAAACGGATTTGCTGTTCTTTTTCTTCAACTAACCCGGTAAGATACATTAAAATCTTTTGAGTTTCCGCTTCTTCATCCATCTTGGTCTTGGTAAGCTGGTCTTGGTAAGTGGTAATTTCTTCAGGTTCAATGAATAAAGTCGATCCTGAGGCAGAAGTATCTAGAACCGCCCCTTTTACTTTTTGACGATATTCCTTTTTCACTGGTATCACATATCTTCCATCTCTTTGACTAATAACACTTTCCTGCAAATAGGTTTTTAGTTTGGATGATCGGACGATTTGTTGAAGTTTTTCTTTTAATCGCTCTTCTTGTATTGCTATTTGTTTTCTAATTTTGAGCAATTCCTTGCTAGCGTAATCGTCCACAACGCCGTTTCGTATACAGCGATTAATTTCCTCCGCCAATCCAGGCAAGTCATCGATGGAGTAAATATAGCTAGTGACTCGAGGAGCTAAATACTCCTTATCTTTCATAAAGCGTCTCATTTTTCCACAGCAATCTAAAAAGTCATGTAGCTTCATTAATATATCAGCACGAAGAGCAACCCCTTTATTGATACTACCCAGTAAGGTATCAATTCCTTCTAGTCCGTGAACAGGTACACTTGAACTCTTTTTCATGATCTCCGCTGCTTCAGTTACTTCATCGATCCATGATTGGATTTGTTTTAAATGAAAGGAAGGTGTGAGTTGTAACACCTTTTCTTTTCCTTGACTGGTTAATGCATAATGAGCAATTTCTTCTTTTATTACATCAAATTGCAATGTTTCAAACGTATGATTATTCAATTTTTTTCCTCCTAGTAGAGTAAGCGTATTGTCAAAACTTTTATAGTAAATAGGTTATTAAATCCTATCTAAGAGGGCTTTATAAGCAAAAAAATTGCCACCCCCTGAATTCTAAGGATAATTGAGGTTACGACACTCTCAACAACCTAGAAAAGGAAGTGACAATTTGTACCCTCAAATTATAACCTATTTATTAACTTTTATAAACTATCAAGAACAACTCATTCGAACATTGCTTACTTTATTGATTGGTAAGAGTATGTTTGATAAGCCTACTGAACAGCCCGTAAATAAACCATATCGAAAACTTCAAGTGGACGACCTTCCGGTCATTGAAGTTCTGGAACAGCTTGATTATCGAGTTCTTCTTAGTGAATATCTAGAGAAGAACGGGAAACCACTTAAACCTGTTCAAAGGCGTAAGAATGCAAAAGTTTCCGTACCTAAAGCCATGAACTGTCCAAAGTGTGGTGCTCCATCGGATTATCTTTATGCCAACAATGGAGATAAAGGTCAGTATCAATGCAAGGTGTGTACAGAACTTTTCAGTGAAAAGAACCGTTACTCTAAGGAGGCCATCCTGAAGTGTCCTCATTGTTCCAAGACTCTCGAGAAAATAAAAGAAAGAAAAGATTTTCACGTGTTTAAGTGCAAGAACAATGACTGTTTTTATTATCAAAAGAAGCTCAATGGGATGACTTCAAAAGAAAAGAAAAGGTTCAAAAAGGACCCTCAAGCATTTAAATTGAGATACATTTTCCGTCAGTTTTATATCGATTTCCAGCCGTTATCCAAGGAATCACCAGAACTGCCGGCCGTGGACTTATCAAAGATTTATGCATCCCCACATACATTAGGATTGATCCTAACCTATCATGTAAACTATGGCCTTTCGGCCCGTAAAACAGCTGCGATTATGCAGGACGTACACGGAGTGATGATTTCACATCAGACTGTATTGAACTACGAAAATAGCGTAGCTTTATTACTTAAACCTTATGTGGATCACTATCCCTATGAACTTTCAGACCAATTCTGCGGTGATGAAACGTATATCAGAGTAAACGGTCGATGGCATTATTTATTTTTCTTTTTTGACGCCGTGAAAAAGATTATTCTTTCGTATCCGGTGTCGCCTAATCGAGACACAGCAACAGCCATTCGAGCAATTGATGAGGTCTTAATCAAGATGAAAGAGATTCCAGAAAATCTGACCTTTGTGGTAGACGGGAATCCAATCTATCTTTTAGCCCAACATTTCTTCGCTCAACATGGGATTTCATTCGATGTGAAGCAGGTCATTGGATTAACCAATGAGGACCCTGTTTCGACCGAATATAGACCACTGAAACAAATAATTGAGAGACTTAACCGCACCTTTAAGGGCAATTATCGCTCCACTCATGGATTCGGCTCTGAACATGGTTCCATTTCATACGTCACCTTATTTACGGCCTACTTTAACTTTTTGCGTCCGCATGCCGCCTTAGAAGGAAAAGTGCCCGTAGTGAATCCAGAACTCAAGGGGCTTCCAACAATGCCAGCACGTTGGACAAAGCTCATTGGATTAGCACAACAATGGATAGTAGAGCAAAGACAAGCCTAACTTTTTGTTTAGCTGAGCCCTTAAGCTAATTCAGCAATCGGCGGAGCGAACTCTTGACAAACCGAACTTGCCAATGGTTTAAAATGGAAACAACCAAGGGCTTATTTGGTATGCCTTCTTTTGTTCCCTTCGCCCTTGTTAAACAATCCTCAAACCATTGGCGTGTTTGTCAAGAGCGATTGCGGCGCATCTCCATCCAGTAAATAGGAGAGAAACTAACCCTTTAGGTAGTTTTCATAAATCTTTTGACACTACCGATTCTACCGTATTGTCAAAACTTTTATATTAAAAAAGTTAATAATCCTTGATATAAAGGGGTTTAAATGCAAAAAACTTGCCACCCCCATAGTTTTAGGATAAAAGTGAGGTTACGACACCGAACACTTAATCCCTAAAAGCTAGGAAGTGACAAGTTTGTACCCTCAATTATTAACTTATTTAATGGAATTTATCAAGTATCAAGATCAGGTAATTCGAACATTACTTACCCTGCTTATTGGGAAGGGCATGTTTGAAAAGCCTGAAGAAACTCCTGTAAATAAACCTTACCGTAAACTTCAGGTGGATGATCTTCCGATCATCGAAGCGCTCCAGAAACATGATTATCGTATTCTTCTTACAGAATATCTGGAGAAGAACGGTAAGCATTTAAAACCTGTTCAAAGGCGTTCTAATGTAAAGACAGCGGTGTCTACATCAATGAGTTGCCCAAAGTGCGGTGCTCCATCGGATTATCTCTATGCCAATAATGGAGGCAAAGGACAGTATCAATGTAAGGTGTGTACTTGTGTTTTTAACGAAAAGAGCCGCTATTTGAAAGAGGCTATTTTGAAGTGTCCTCATTGTTCTAAAACACTTGAGAAAGTCAAGGCGCGAAAAGACTTTGACGTGTATAAGTGCAAGAATAATGACTGTTCCTATTACCAAAGAAAACTGAATGGTATGTCTTCAAAAGAGAAGAAACAGTTTAAAAAGGACCCTCAAGCCTTTAAGATTAGATACATTTACCGACAGTTTCGAATTGATTTTCAGCCATTGTCTAAGTCTACTCCACAGAAGCCAAAGGTAGATTTATCAAGGTTATATGTTTCGCCACATACATTAGGGCTCATTTTAACCTACCATGTTAACTATGGCCTTTCGGCCCGTAAAACAGCAGCACTGATGAAAGATGTTCACGGGGTATCTATATCGCATCAAAGCATTTTAAATTACGAGAATGCAGTAGCCCTTACACTTAAGCCTTACGTAGATTACTACCCGTATGAACTTTCTGACCAGTTCTGCGGGGACGAAACCTATATCAGGGTGAACGGCCGTTGGCATTACTTGTTTTTCTTCTTTGATGCGGTGAAAAAGATTATTCTCTCTTACCCAGTGTCACCAAATCGGGATACAGCTACGGCGATCCGTGCGATTGATGATGTCTTAGTGAAGATGAAGGATATTCCTAAAGACCTTACGTTTGTGGTGGACGGCAATCCGATTTATCTTTTAGCTCAACACTTTTTTGCCCAACACGATATTCAGTTCGATATTAAGCAGGTTATCGGGCTTACCAATGAAGATCCTGTATCAACGGAGTATCGACCACTAAAGCAAGTAATTGAAAGACTCAATCGCACATTTAAGGGTAATTATCGCTCAACACACGGGTTCGGATCTGAACACGGCTCTGTTTCTTTCGTCACATTGTTTGTGGCTTACTTTAACTTTTTAAGGCCTCACTCTGCATTAGAAGGTAAGGTGCCCGTGCTTAATCCGGAGTTATCACAGCTCCCGAATATGCCAGCACGATGGTCTAAACTTATTGGTTTAGCACAAGAATGGATCATTGAGCAATCAGCCTAACTTTTTTGTTTAGCAGAGCCCTTGAGTAAATCAGCAATCGGCGAAGCGAACTCTTGACAAACCGAACTTGCCAATGGTTTAAAATGGAAAAAACCAAGGGCTATTTGGCATGCCTTCTTTTTGTCCCCTTCGCCCTTGATAAGGGAATCTCAAACCATTGGCGTGTTTGTCAAGAGCGATTGCGGGTACTTCCAATACAAAAAAGAGAGAAAAACAAACCCTCAGGTTACTTTTTCATAGAAGTTTTGACACTACCGATTCTACCGATATTCTAGAGGTATGAAGGTAAATCCTCTATTTTACACAAGAAAAATCCTCCCTCTATAAATGTTGATCTATCAACGGTTTACCCCGTTGGTGGGGTGTCAAAAAAATATTTTTCGACACGTTCCCTAACAATATTTTTATATTATGTTAATCTATCCCAACACATGGGTACGCTACGCGGTCACTACTGGATAATAGTGGTAAGTAGTGTTGGAGAATTATGTGATGCACAATGGATCTCTGCGTAGCTTATGATGACGTACCCTCCCATGTCTCTGGGCATCAATGTGCCTACATTCCTTCGTTCGGTCTAGTCATAAGGCAGAGGCTAGCGAAGCTCCTATAGGGACTCAAGGTCGAATGGAAAAAATATTGCCAGCTTCTCCGTGTCATCCTGTTGTCTAGGTCTGTTAAGGGGATGTAGAACTTTACATAGCCTCTGCGAGACTAGGAATATCCTTCATCATTCGCTGAGCGTCAAACGCTTTGTGCTTTGTACATATTCCATGTAACACTTTTAATAGTTTTCCGCATAGTACCACGATAGATTGCTTCTTGCGTAACGGATTATCCTTACGGCTTGTGTAATACTCATGTAGTTTTCTAAAGGCTTCATTATGGCGAATCATCGGCATCATTACCCGGAAAAGGAGGGCGCGAAGCCTTCTTCTGCCTCTTTTGGAAATGCGTTTTTGTCCTTTATGCTGCCCAGAGGAATTTTCACGTAATGTTAGTCCCGCAAGTTTAATGATTTGGCGTGGATCTCTATAGTGTGAAAAGCTACCGATTTCAGCTAATAAATCGACAATTGTGATATCTCCAAGTGCTTGAACCGTTGAGAGCCATTCGTACTCTACGGATGTTTGTGTAAGTTCAACTAAGTGCTGTGTAATACTTTCAATATCTTGTTCCAACTGGTGGTAACGGCGAACGAGTGTGGCGATTTCAATACGGGCCATCTCACGTCCCTCTGTTACTCCTATGGAGTTAGCAGCGACTTCAATGAGACGCATTGCTTTCGGTCTCTGGGGGGATTTGAGTCCCTCAACCTGACGATAAAGAGTTAAAACTTCATCGGGTTGTTTCTGATGAAGATCACTTGGAAATGGGGTACATTCAAGTACAGCCATAGCCATTTTTCCGAATGACGGAAACACCTGGGTAAACTCAGGAAAATAGCGATCTAACCAGCGAATCATCATATTTTTGACAGCTCCAAGTTCCTCTGTCAACTTACTTCTAAAGGTTGCGCCCACACGGAGTTCGGCTTCCATGTCTTTCAATATACGTGGATAACTGAAGCGTCCATCTTTTATAAGACGAGCGATTACTAGCGCATCTTTACGATCATGTTTGGTTGGTAGATTGTCGTCTAACTCTTTTGATCGCTTGACGTGCATAGGGTTGGCCATAACTAGGGGGATGCCTCGTTCTTCTAGAAAATAGGCTAAATTGAGCCAGTAATGGCCAGTAGGTTCAATCCCGACGATAACTTCCGTTTTCTCTTGTTCTTTCATTTCACTTAGAACACATTGATAGAAAAGCTCAAACCCATCTCGAGATTGAGAAACAGAGAATGACTTTCGGAGCACCCGTCCACGATCATCCACAAAGCATGCGTAATGTGTACGTTTGGCAATGTCGATTCCAACAACAAGTGTTTTTTCGGTGACTTGATTTATCTTCTGGTTTTGTTTAAAATTCATATGGAGTCCTCCTTGGTTTACTAAGTTAGGGGTCATTTCGGTACACGATTTGACACCCCGTATCATACCAAGAGGGCTCTTTTTTGTTCAAGTCCCCGAAAATCCTTCTAACAGGAATGCTCCTATATTAAATAAAATAAAAAACCAGATAATGTTGACATCAACATCACGGATCCGATAAAGGCTGCAACCAGCTTTTTTCGAAAAATACTATTCAGTAAGCTTATCTCTGGTAAGCTTGCACCTGCTGAACTAATCATTAACGCCATAACCGGGCCGAGTGCCATCCCCTTCAATATCATAACTTGCGAAATAGGAATCATGGTAGAAAGGCGTATATACAAAGGAATTCCAATGATCGCTGCAATTGGCACTAACCACCAGTCGTCTGTTCCCATGTAAGAGGTAATCCAATCAGTCGGTACAAACCCGTGAATCAACGCCCCTACTAAAGCACCAATTAGTAAGAATGGATAAACCGTCTTCATGAGCTGAAATGTTTCTAATAACGCTCCTTTCCAATCTAGATTTTTATTTGGATCTTTAAATCCAGTCATAATGACGTTTTTCACCTGAGTCTCAAAACCGAGTTTTTCAAGGGTGAATCCGATGGCAACTGATAGGATGCTTGTTAATAATGTGTAAACCATTGCTACCTTCCAACCGAGTGTGGCTGTCATTAACGTCAAAATGGTTGGATCTAGTACCGGAGATGCAAATAAAAAGATCATGACCGTACCAAAGCGCACCTTTTTATTTAGTAAATTCACCACAACGGGAATGGTCGAACAAGAGCAAAAAGGAGTAACAAAGGCAAACACGAGGGTAATCAATGCGCTAACAAGCGGATGGCTGCGCTCCATCATATTCTCCATTTTTTTATAAGGGATATATCCTTGTAGAACGTTAATTAAAAAAGAAATTCCTACAAATAAGACAGTTAATTCAAGCGCAAGACTAAAAAAACTCTTAACAAACTCTCCCATGCCTCTCCACCTCATTTTATTTGTAAAATACAACTATATTCCGATAAAAAATATAAGCAAGATCGATGTCCAGCTTATATGTATGGCTTACAACAGACTGAGGATTTAGACATCGCTTCATTTAATAACTTAATGGACCTGACTACCGTGTCTTTTTCGAATTCATTCATCTGAGAAAAAACTTCTTGCAAATATTGGTTCATTTCCGTATCAATTGCGGTAGAAACAAACTTTCCTTCTGCCGTAAGAGATAACACATATACTCTTTTGTCTTCAGGCAGCTGTTGTTTTTTTATTAGCCCCATCTTTGTTAAGTTCTGTATTTGTCGACTAAATGTTGTCACATCAATTCCTAGGGAGTCTGCAACTTGCTGTACACTCGGATTGTTTTGCTTGTCAATTTCGTGGATGATATGACTTTGAACAAGGGATATTTCCATTCCTCCTACTAAACAACAATTTTTATTTAACATTCCAAATCGTCTCGTTAACACCTGGAATAAATCACGTAAATTTTCCATTATTTTCACCTCTCCTTATTTATATCATATTAATTGCAAAATGCAAATATATTTTTTAAAAAAAGAACTCTTAATAAAGAAGTTCTCCATGCTCACTAATCCAACTCCAGTCCTTCTGTATGTCTTGACGTGTCACCCGGCGAATTGGAAATACTAAGGGTAGTAATATAGAAGGTAGTTGACATGCAACCAAAAGGTTTCGTATAATCACAAAAGGAAACCTTTTGGTTACATATTATATTAAAAGGATGGGAAAAAATGAAGGTTCAAGATATCCGAAAAACAACCGTGTTTCAAGCACCAATTAAAAAAGTATGGAATGCAGTAGCAACTGCCGAAGGAATTTCATCTTGGTTTATGCCAAATGACTTTCAACAAGAAGTTGGTAGTAACTTTACCATTCAGTCTCCGTTCGGTCCGAGTCCATGCAAAGTGTTAGAGCTAGAACCGCCACACCGCCTCGTATTTTCTTGGGGGACAGATGGATGGGTTGTAACATTTGAGTTAAAAGAGTTGGACGAGAAGACCGAGTTTACCCTTGTTCATAGTGGCTGGGGAGACACAGAGGAAGTTATTCCATTGGCAAATGAAACGCATCAAGTGATTCGCGATCGGATGAATGGCGGATGGGGACCTCTTGTTGATGTGAAGCTGCGCGGGGTTGTTGAAGCGTAATGTCCGCTGTCCAAAAACACGATGTGTTTCAGGCAATTGCTGACCCTACAAGAAGAAAAATCTTAATGCTTCTCGCTAAGCAAGATTTATCGGTAACTGCGATCAGCGATCAATTTCCGATCACTCGAACAGCGGTATCTAAACATCTCCGAATATTATCTGAATCCAAGCTTGTGGGCATGACCAAAACAGGACGAGAAAAAATCTACAAGCTTCACCCAGAAACCTTTACAGAAATCAAAGACTGGTTAAGTTATTTCGATCAGTTCTGGGATAATAAGATCTCCATGCTTAAATTTCTTGTTGAAGAACAGGAACAATAGGTAAAAAGAGTACCATTGTCGGTACTCTTTATCTTTTTTAAGAATCGTTTGTTATATCACTCTTTTACCGCTTTGGTCCAATTTTGTGATAAAATAATCAATCTCTTCCTTCGTTTTAAGTATAATCACCTTTTTCCCCATCGTTTTATACGTTTTCAACCTTTCCTTCATCATCTCTTTCCTAGCAAAATAAGTGGATATAATAAATTTGATAAATTTCCAATCTAGCTTCTCCTTACAGCCGATCGTCATATCTGGTCTTGTATGACCGATGTTCGTTAGGAATCGCTTCACTACTCGGTAAAGACAAGTTCGTAAGGGGAGTTCTAGATAAATGACCGTATCACAGCTCAATTCTCTGATATGAATAGTTTTTGTGTAATTTCCATCAATGATCCATTTTTCCTTCTCCACAAGGTTATTTTGAGCCTCAAAAAATTCATCACTCGATGCTTCGATCCAACCTGGTTTCCAGAAGTAGGTATCAAGATGATGAACGGGAATATGTAACCTCTGACCAAGCTTCCTAGCAAACGTTGATTTCCCAACACCAGCCGATACTCCAATCACCATAACTCGATTCATTCTTCTCCTCACCTTCTCACATGTCATATTTTTCTATTTTCTCACAACAAACCATTTTCCACTAATATAATCTTTTTTTCCAACATAAAAATGGAGAAAGAACACAAAAGTTCTTTCCCCTCTTCATATATACAACCTACTCAATCCACTGAACGATATCCTTCAAGTCTTTCCTAATTTTTGGTCGAGGTTCCTTCTCTCTGTATCCAAACGCTACCATAACAGAAACAGCCAAATGTCCATCCTCGAGTAAATTTTCCTCTTCCAAAATCTTCTGTACTTCATCAAAACTAAATCCTTCAATTGGACAAGAATCAATTCCAATTAGTGCCGCTGCTGTCATCATATTTGCTAAAGCAATGTACGTTTGCTTTCCGGCCCAGTCCAGCATCGTTCGTTCATTTTCTAATAAGTTAAGATCGTCTTCTTGAAAGGTTTTATATCTTTCTAAAATTTTCCCCAAAAGCTCTTCAGGGAATTTTTTCACCTCTAACATTTGATGTTTAACATATTCCGAATCATACTTTGTATCTTTAATGGTTCTTGCCAAAATTACAACAAAATGACTAGCTGTTGGAAGCTGGCCTTGTGCTCCCCAAGCCACTTCCCTTAATTTTTCTCTTAGGGCAGCATTCTGAACAACTACAAATTTCCATGGTTCATATCCAACAGAGCTAGGCGATAATCTCCCCGCTTCAAGTATGAATTGAAAATCCTCATCGCTAATTTTTTTGGATGCGTCGAAAGATTTAGTCGCATGTCTAAAACGAAAGGCCTCTAGAACTTCTTCTTTTTTCTTCGAATGATCTGTCATATGCACCGTCTCCTAATAGTTTGTGATGTATTGATCATAGTATATTCCTTATGTGATGGGAAGTAAAATGCTCTTAATGGTTGATATAGTTTGGCTTATCTTGATTTTGAAGAGAGATATGTAATACAAGATTCTCATTTATGGATGCGAAGAATACCTGATTTAATTTTACCTGCATTTTCGAGAGTTCCTCTCTTAACCATGCCTCATCTTTGTTTAAATGTTCAAGAGTGGTTGTATCTATTTTTCCCTCCATAATAACAGGTAAACTAATTTGATGGTCTACCTCAGTAAGATCTAAATCCTTTTTGACCACTGGCGCTTCACCAGCATATTTAAATAATGAAAGTCGCCCATTTGCTTCAATGATTCCGAGTTGAACTATGGATAAGTCAAATACTTCTTTCTCCTAAGCATCTGTAAAATATTATCGATGGAGTAATTAATTTTTCTTAAATTATTTACAATTAGCTCCCCATTTTCTATGACAATAGTAGGTTCAAAGGTAAGTGCCTTTCCTATTCTCCGATATTTAATTACGGTGGCTGTCACAATCCTTTGTAGGATCGCAAGTGCAATTACTGCTGCTGCAGTAGGGATTTGTTTTATTGTTGGGTCGGCAATATCCGCTCCGACTATAGCTCCAAGTGTTATGATGACTAAAAAATCAAATACAGGAAGTTCTCCGATTGATCTCTTCCCCATAAACAATGTGGCCATTAATAGGAGCGGTAAAATAGTAAAGATTCTACCGTAAACTAATAAAATGTCCTTTAGTACTTCCACATCCATCTCCCTCTCTTGCATAAAGCTCCCCTTTAGCGTAACCATTAAAGAACGCTACTATTTCAAATAAAAATGAAAAACCTGTCTCCATTTACTTTGGAAACAGGTTCTCGCGTAAGATTTATGTTAATTCAATTTGTTTTGTCTCTCTACCAAAGAACGCTAATACAACCACTCCCACAACGATACTAATACAGAATATCGTAAAAATAAAGCCGATAGAATAGCCTGCTGCAACTAGTGATCCAACCAATAATGGACCAAGGATACCACCCACACGACCGATCGAAGCGGCCATCCCAGAGCCTGTCCCACGAATCACAGCTGGATACTGTTCTGGGGTATATGCATATAATGCTCCCCATGCACCGAGGTTAAAGAACGATAATAGAATCCCCGCTGTCATTAAGATGGCAGTCGTCTCAGCATTACCGAACACTAGTGCCGAAGCTGCAGTTCCTAATAAATAGGTGACTAATACAAATTTGCGTCCTAGTTTTTCAATTAACCATGCCGCTGTATAGTAACCTGGAAGTTGAGCTAACGTCATGATAAGCACATATTCAAAGCTCTTAATCATGCTAAAACCCTTCATGACCATCACACTTGGTAACCATAAGAACATACCGTAATAAGAGAATACAACAGTAAACCAAACAACCCATAATACAAAGGTAGAACGTGAGTGATCTTTTGACCATACGTCTTGGATATTTTGAATCACCGTTCTTTTTTCTACCTTCTTTTTTGAAAATGCTGGTGAATCCGGTAAGTTTACTCGTAAATAAAGTGCGTAAAACGCTGGAATAGCACTAATAATCAAGGCAATTTTCCAACCATAGGATGGGATAATAAAGTACGAAATAAGTGCAGATAGAAGCCATCCAAATGCCCAAAAGCTCTCAAGGAGAACAACGACACGTCCACGATCTTTAGCTGGTACACTTTCAGAAACAAGTGTTGAGGCAACAGGTAATTCTCCTCCCAACCCCATTCCTACAAAGAATCGCAAAACGAGAAAAGCTGCTAAAGTGGTAGTAAAGGCTGAAGCTCCGCTCGCTAATGAAAATAATAGTAGAGTAATAATAAAAATATTCTTTCTTCCAATTCGATCTGCCCAAATACCAAAAACGAGAGCACCAACAGCCATCCCTATCGAGTTCACACTTCCAATCCAACCCATTTGTTCAGGAGTTAATCCCCAATCAGCATTTAGAGCTGCAATGATAAAAGAAAGCATACCAACATCCATCGCATCAAACATCCAACCAAGACCTGCGATGCTGAGTAATTTTTTTTGTGAAATTGCTTTATTTTCCATCTATGTAACCCTCCTCTTGTCTTGACATCTGTCATTACTAGATAACTATAGTCCTCGTAATAAAAAAAAACAAGTACATTTGATTACATATTGGATCATATTTTTATTATTTTTAACGATACTTACATTTCTATACGGTGAAGGTTTCAGGTATAGGGAGGCCAATTTCCCTTAATTTTTTTTCCCCTATTTACATTAACGCTACGTAAAGGTTTATATTGATTTTATCAGGAGGTGAAGCATATGGAATACACGGTTCAAAAACTCGGACAATTGGCTGGAATTAGTACGAGAACATTACGGTATTACGACCAAATCGGTCTTCTGCAACCAAGCAGGGTGAATTCTAATGGATATCGAATTTATGGGCAATCGGAGGTGAATCGCCTTCAGCAGATCCTATTTTATAAAGAGCTTGGAGTTAGCTTGGATATGATTAAAGAAATACTCTCCTCCTCTACGTTTGACGCAGAAACAGCGCTTAGAGAACATCGTTTAAAGCTAATTGAAAAGAAGCAACAAATTGAAACGTTAATTTGTAATGTGGAAAAGACTATTGCAGAATCTGAAGGGAGAATGACCATGTCAAATAAAGAGAAGTTTGAAGGATTTAAACAGAACTTACTTGCTGAAAATGAAAAGAAATACGGAAAAGAGATTCGTGAAAAGTATGGAAAAGAAACGGTAGAACAATCCAATGCCAAGTTAATGAACCTGTCTGAGGAGGACTATAAAAAGGTGACAACTTTAGAGCAACAAATAAGAGATGTTTTGGCTCAGGCTTTTACAAGTGGTGATCCCGCAGGTCCGCTTGCACAACAAGCAGCCGAGCTTCATAAGGAATGGCTTTGCTATTTTTGGCCATCGTACAGTAAAGAAGCACATGCTGGTCTTGCCCAAATGTACGTCGATGATGAAAGATTCACTGCCTACTACGATAAGGACCAACCTGGAACGACAGAGTTTTTACGTGATGCGATAGCCATTTATACAAAATAAGAGGAGGAGCGACTTGCCCCTCCTTTTTTTACAGCATGGACTTACCTTTCTATTAATAATTCAATCAACCAGCAATCACGAAACTCTCCTTCATGGAATTCATGCTTCGGAAGCAATTTTACTTTTTCAAATCCACATTTTTCGTAACATCTTATTGCCCTTTTATTACTAGCCTGTGGGTCCATTATGATTCTTGCAGCGCTCTTTTGCGTTGCTAAGTAATTAACCATTGTATGAATAAGAAGGGTTCCTATTCCTTTATTCCAGTAATCCGTTTCTCCAATAAATTGATCCATACCAAACGTCTTTACTTTCTCGTCTTCTACTGTATACGTTTGAATATATCCTATGGGCTTTTCTTCTAATGTAAAAATATATCGCGATAACCCTTCCTCTTCCAGAAAAAAAGTTTCCATTACTTTCTCTATTGTAAAAGGTTGATCTCTACCTTCGTAGTATTCTAGTACCGAAGGGTTTGAAAGCCATTTTGCTAAATGATTTGCATCTTCTTTCCTGAGCGATCGAATCGTTAGTTCAGCGTTTTTAATCTCCATCTTTTCCCCTCCCCCTTTAATCCACATATTACCATAACAAAAAACCAAATCTGACTTAAAAGATTTGGTTTTTGTTTTCTTACTTATTCTTTTTTGAAACTTGAGCTGGCTTCGGCAAATCGCTTTCAGTTACTCCAGTTAATGTCGTACGATTCATTTTGCTTGTGTCTTTACCAGCACCAGGTAATGTATTTGCCATTGGTAATTGCTCTAGTTCTTTTCCACTTGGCAAGTTTAACACCTCCCTCGTCATTATTAACATGCTCCTATTCTCTTCGGATACACAGTAAATGGAAATAATATTATCTGAAATTATATTAAAATTTATGAAAAAAGAATTAGCAACTGTCAGGCTGATTTTAAAGGTCGTATCCAAACTCAATAATGGTATAGAACATGCGATATCCAAGGGATTGGTATAGTGAAATCGCCTTTCGATTGTCTCCAAACACTCCTAATGTTGCTTCCGTTTTCCCTTTTTCCTTTAAAAAAGTTAATGCTTCAGTAATCAATGCCTTTGCTATCCCCATTCGTCTCCAATTAGGTAAAACAAAGATATTTTCAGTCGCACTTCTCTTTTCTCCGAGTCCCCATGTCATAACACTACCCACTACGTTTTGTCCATCAAATGCAGTAAATGTAGCCCATTCTGCCCCAGACTTTGTCCATTGAAGATGATTCAAGCTCCAACAAATCCCGTTCGGATCTCCAGCAGCCTCTGCACGCAAATAACTTTCCTGCTCTTCTTGAGATTCCATTTTCCAATTCATTACCCTAATATTTGCTGGTAGAGGATATGAAGGGATTGGTTCAGTTAAATCTCTTTTCATCACCAAATGATTTTCTTTCGCTATAAATCCTTTTGATAAATAAAAATCCATCTCCTCAAAATCATCAGAAGATATCGTATGTCTAAGGGTAATTTTTTTATTAGGGTATTGGCTTCGAATCATTTTAGCTCTAATCATAACTGCATCCATTAGCTCATTCACTGCCTCTTTTGGGACTGTTGTATTCTCATTTATCGCTAAGTCCATCTGTAGCTTAAATTCAAAGTCCAAAGATTTGTTCGGATCTTCGATTAAACCCCAAGACTGATCAGGTGCAATATGTGCGGAAGCGAAAACTTCTCCCTCTTCACTAACAGCACAGAAAATATTATCTGAAGTATAGTCCCCATTGTACCGATAAGCTAACATGGAAATAAAATCAAACTTGGCGATTTGATTGGCATCCTGTTCCTCAAAATTTCTAATTAAATAGGGCTTCTTCAATCTCTCCATATGTACATCCTTTCATCCCCCATCTTTATTTAGAATTATTCTCCATAACTAGGATAATTCCTCTATTTGACAATCTAACACCAAGTGTCCACCCGAGACGGACAAATTTCCCACTTTTGTCCACGGAGGGTGTCTGTCACCACATTCTTCTATAAATAAAAAAGGGCCCTCTTTGAAATAAGTAGTTCAGATAATGTGGAGAAAATCTAAAATAACAATGAATTTTTGGTATTAAAAACAGCATAATTCGTTCTGTAATTAGCACAAGTTTTAACACAAAAAACGCTTGGATTTACCAAGCGTTTTTTCATTGTTATTTCCTTATCTAAACTTCCTATTATTGAATGACGATATTTCCTACATATTGGGCAGTTCCTTTATCAGTAGGTAGGTCTAAAACAATCATAAACTCGCCTTTATCTTTCGGTAAGTTGAAATAAGGACCTGCATTATCCATTTCTAAATCTATTTTGTTTTCATTTTGCCAAAGCGAAATTTTCACATTTTTCTCGTCAAAATATCCATCTTGAAGGGAAAACTGAACTTTCTGCCCAGAATTAAAGTGCATTTTATTTTGCTTTTTTGCTAATGAAAGAATATCCTTCGTTTCCTTGTTGTATTTTTCATCAAAAGTCCAATTTATGTTTGCTTCTGCTAATTTTTCTTCTTGAGTAATATCCTCTGGATTTGTAAGTGAAGCAGTAGGGGGAGAAAAATCATATTCTTCTCCAATACATCCTGTTAATGAAACAACAAAAAACAATCCAAAAAGAAAGATACAAAATCTTTTCAAATAATTTCACCTCCATATATTTTTGCGTATTGTCAAAACTTTTATATTAAATAGGCTATAAAATACCTTGATAGAGGGCTTTTTGAGCAAAAAAATTGCCACCCCCTGAATTTTAGGAAATAGTGAGGTTACCACACCAAACACCAACCTAAAAAGGAAGTGACAAGTTGTACCCTCAAATTATAACCTATTTATTAACTTTTATTAAGTACCAAGAACAAATCATTCGAACATTGCTTACCCTACTTATCGGAAAAAACATGTTTGAAAAACCAACAGAGCAACCTGTGAATAAACCCTATCGAAAACTCCAGGTAGATGATCTTCCGATAATCGAACCACTGGAAAAACTTGATTACAAAACTCTTTTGAAGGAGTATTTCAACGAACACGGTAAGTCACTAAAACCTGTTCAAAGGCGATCTAATTCCAAGACTGTTGTACCTAAATCAATGAATTGTCCTAAGTGTGGTGCTCCGTCGGACTATCTTTATGCCAATAACGGAGATAAAGGTCAATTTCAGTGTAAGGTGTGTTCGTGTCTTTTCAGTGATAAAAATCGTTTTTCAAAAGAGGCCATTTTAAAGTGTCCTCATTGTTCAAAATCACTCGATAAAATTAAGGATAGAAAAGACTTTTTCGTCTACAAATGCAAAAACAACAACTGTTCTTTTTACCAAAGAAACCTTAAAGCGATGTCCTCCAAAGAGAAGACACGATTTAAGAAAGATCCTCAAGCATTTAAAATAAGATATATCTTTCGGCAGTTTCATATTGATTTTCTACCTTTGGCCAAGCAAACGCCTGAACTACCAGCAGTAGATTTGTCTAGGATTTATGCTTCACCACATACATTAGGTTTGATATTAACCTACCATGTTAACTACGGCCTTTCGGCCCGTAGGACAGCTGCCATTATGCAGGATGTTCATGGTGTGGCTATTTCCCACCAAACGATATTGAACTACGAAAATAGCGTGGCTCTTATGCTTAAGCCATATGTGGATTACTATCCGTATGAGCTTTCCGACCAATTCTGTGGTGACGAAACTTATATTCGAGTCGGTGGACGCTGGCATTATTTATTTTTCTTTTTTGATGCGGTTAAAAAGATCATTCTTTCCTATCCGGTGTCTCCTAATCGAGATACAGCGTCAGCCATTCGTGCGATAGATGAAGTGTTAGTAAAGATGAAGGAGATCCCGAAAGACCTAACTTTCGTAGTAGATGGAAATCCAATCTACCTACTAGCTCAACACTTTTTCGCACAACATGACATTTCGTTTGATGTGAAGCAAGTAATCGGGCTTACAAATGATGACCCAGTTTCAACTGAATATAGACCTTTAAAACAGGTAATCGAGAGACTGAATCGAACATTTAAAGGCAATTATCGCTCCACTCATGGCTTTGGCTCGCAACAAGGGTCGGTTTCTTTTGTCACCTTATTTGTGGCTTACTTTAACTTTTTAAGGCCGCACGCCACCTTGGAAGGTAAGGTACCTGTCGTGAACCCAGAATTATCAGGGCTTCCGACAATGCCAGCACGTTGGACAAAACTGATTGAGTTAGCACAAAACTGGATTATCGAGCAGCAAACCGCCTAACTTTTTGTTTAGCTGAGCCCCTTGGGCTATTCAGTAATCGGCGAAGCGAACTCTTGACAAACCGAATGGAGAAAAAGGTTAAAATTGGTAATGGTCAAGGGTTATTTGTCATGCCTACTTTTGTTCCCATCGCCCTTGATACTTTTATCGCAACCTTTTTCGACTGTTTGTCAAGAGCGATTGCGGGGCCTCACGTCCCCCCAATGGAAGTGATCTAATACTTTACATAGTTTTCATAGAACTTTTGACACTACCGTCGCCCATTTCTATATTTGAAATCGTTGGCTATGCTAGAGCTCATTGGGTCCCGATTATCATTTGTTCAAATAAAAATTTTATGAATATTCACCCTCAATGCCCTTCTCTAGAAGACTTGAATATAGATAGAGAAGAAGATCCGTCACAAATCGACGAACGCTCAATGAAATTACTCTCAAAAATTAAATCAGAAGCTATAAAACTAGCAAAAATACCCCAACAAATTCATGAAGAGTCTTTTCATAAAGGTGAAGCTTACATGCTTGAAAGAATAGAGTCGAATGGTACACTATTTAGCTATTTTAGCTCTACCTTTTTTATGATTTACTCCCTATTAGCACTCGGATACAAAAAAGATCATCACCTTATTAAAAATGCCATTGAGGGGATGAAATCTTTTCTCTTTGAAGAGAAAGACCTCTATTATATTGAAAACTCACCATCTACGGTTTGGGATACTGCACTAATTAGCAGTGCCTTGCATATCGCAGGTGTAAAGGATTCGGATACAATGATAGCAAGCTCCACTCAATATTTATTAAATCACCAACATACTACCTTTGGTGATTGGGTGATAAATTGTCCAGACACTCCACCGGGTGGTTGGGGTTTTTCTCCAATCAACACGATGGTCCCAGATATAGATGATACGACCGCTGCCTTACGTGCCCTTGCGCCTTCCACTATTGCAAAAAAAACTCCTTCAACCGCTTGGAAAAAAGGAGTAAACTGGGTAATTTCCATGCAGAACAAGGACGGAGGGTGGGCTGCTTTTGAAAAAAATATCACAAACAAGTGGCTCTCTTTTATCCCTTTCCGATACCAGGATCGAGTTCTTTTTGACCCATCCACTGCTGATTTGACTGGTAGGACACTTCATTTTCTAGGAGAATACACGAATATTGATAGAAATTCGGCCACAATTAAAAAAGGAATACATTGGCTAAAGAAGCATCAACTTGAGGATGGCTCATGGTATGGTCGTTGGGGAATTTGCTATATTTATGGTACTTGGGCAGCCGTTACCGGATTATTAGCTTGCGGAGTTAATCGGTCCGATCCTTCCATCGAACGAGCGATCAATTGGTTGAATTCCATTCAAAACAATAATGGCGGATGGGGTGAATCATGCTCAAGTGACATGAAAATGAAATATACGCCGCTTTATGCTAGTACCCCTTCACAAACCGCTTGGGCTCTTGACGCACTGATACATTATTATGATAAACCAACAAAAGAAATAGAGCTTGGAATGGAATTTCTCTTATCATCATTTGAAAAAACAAATTGGACGATTGAGTATCCAACAGGGGCCGGTTTGCCTGGTGGTTTTTATATTCATTATCATAGTTATAACTACATTTGGCCTCTTGTTACAATTAGTAATTATCAACGAAAATATTTATAGAATTCAGTGAATAAGATCATTTATGCATAACAAATTTTTTACTGTGGAAAATACCTCCTAGGTAGTCTTTCTAGGAGGTATTTGAATGGACAATTTTATCAGGCATAAGTTACTCCAAAATCATAACGGAGCATATGAACTCATTCTTTACTTGGACGATACTTTAACTGAGTTTTCACAGGAACTTGGCACAAAGTCATCCATCCGCACTGATATTATGAAGCAAGCAACTCTTTTAATAAAAAATCGTTATCCTTCGATCAGAATTACAGTTGTCAAGGTTGTGTTAGGTGGTTTCGTAATGAGCACCTTGCCAATAGCAGCTGATCGCGCCTTTGCTAATACTTCTATTGAGCAGACAAATTCTAACTTCTTTTACTCCGTTTCTCCTGGTGATACATTGTGGGGATTAAGCAAAAAATTTGGGACCTCTGTGGATCTTATTAAAAGTGCGAATAAGCTATCCTCTGACACATTAACGATCGGACAAAAGCTTGTTATTCCAAAAGCGATCCATACGGTCCAAGCTGGAGATACATTATATAGTTTATCGAAAAAATACAATATAACAGTTGATAGCATAAAAGAAGCCAATCAAATGTCATCCACAACACTATCCATAAATCAAAAACTAATTATTCCAGCTATTCTTGAAATAGCACAAACTCCTACTATTTCGGAAACCACAGCCAAACCTACCACTGTCACCCACACGGTTGTTGCTGGAGATACACTTTATAGCCTAGCTAAAAAATATCATACTACAGTGGATACACTAAAAAAGAATAATCAGCTATCAAGCGACGTATTAAGTTTGGGACAAGTATTAACGATTCCTTCAACACAATCGGAAGCTCCAACTTCAGGACCGATCTCATCTACCCCATCGCTCCCTGACACATATACAGTTGTAAGTGGGGATAATCTGTATTCTATCGCACTAAAGTTTGGATTAACAGTTGATGAACTAAGATCTCGTAACCAATTAGTTAGTGATGTATTACGAATTGGTCAAGTATTACGGATTAGTGATAAAGCAACTTCCACTCCGATCAGCACAGTTAGCTTTACCACGCATAAAATTCAAGCTGGTGATTCGATTTGGAGTCTAAGTATAAAATACGGAATTCCACAGGCAGAACTTTTACAAGCGAATGGGTTAACCACCTCAAGTATGCTCTCGATTGGTCAAGAGTTGCGAATCCCCGTTCATAATATACCTGTAAAAGAGACCGTCAGTCCGAGTCATGGTGAGTTATTAAATTGGTGGACGGAAGCTCAATATGTATTTACAATTGGCAAAGTAGCAAAGGTAACAGATGTTGCTACAGGCAAATCATTTAATATAAAACGGACGATTGGCGCTAATCACGCAGATAGTGAGACGATTACAGTAACCGATTCAAATACCGCAAAAAACATTTGGGGAGGCTATTCCTGGACTCCACGAGCTGTCATTGTTGAGGTAGACGGAAGAAAACTGGCCGCAAGTATGAGCTTTTACCCACATGAACGAGAATACATTATGGACAACGGAATTACGGGTCACTTTGATGTGTACTTTTCAGGTAGTACAAGACATGTGGATGGCAAACCTGATTCTTCCCACCAAGTCCAAGTCGAAAAGGCTGCTGGAGTGAGATAAATAAAGAAACAAGGAGCTATTATTTAGCTCCTTGTTTTTCTCTCATGATTATAGGATGTCTAATCTAGCAACTAGAGCTAGTAGAACTTGTAGAAGCACTTGTACGTTAACAGCTAAATCTGTGTCAGTAGTCGTTACTTTTACGCCACGAGAGTTTTCGATATACGTTTGTTGACGATTGACTTGCTTATTGATTAATTTTTGCGTTAATTCTTGTGTTAATACTTCAGCTTGTTCGCTACTAGCGATTGAGATGCTAATCACTAGTTGAATAGCAGCTTGAAGAGCTACTTGAAGATTGATGGCTGCTTGCGTGTCAGTAGTGATTACTTCCACATCACAAGAATCTTTAATTACGATTGACTCGTAGGATGCTTGCACGCTTTTAGTTGTTTGATCAGCTTCCTGTGTTTCATCACCTGAGCAGAAATCCCAAGGATGTGCGCAATTAGGATCTAATGCATTAAATTTTTGAGGTGCGTCGTATGCGTAGCCGCCTCTATTGTCAGCAAGAACTGGGGCTTCGCCTTTCCATACTCTTGAACCCATATATGATTTCCTCCTTAATGGTTTTAGTTATTACACTATTGGTATATGTAAGTTTGACCCGGTCTGTCAGGGCAAAAGACTATATTTATAGAAAAATGGACTATAGACTAGTTATTTTTTTAGGTATTAAACTAGAAAAAGTGGTTGCTTGTCACAACCACTTTTACCCTTTACTTTTTTGTAATATTCGTTAGAGACTCCACGTTTTGCTTAAGTCCTTCAATTAAACTTTTTAATTCTGCTCTATCTTCATCTGAAAGCTGTGGCTTTGTATTAAGATTTATGCCATGTCTTTTTAACGTAGCATTAATTAATAAATCCATACTTTGTTTGGAAATTTTTTCAAATTCTTCTTTATTACTCATCTTAATCCCTCCTACCTTTTTAATATAGGTTATGTCACGATACTTCTTGATGTGTTAAGGGTATATGACCAATTTTCAATAAAAAATAAAAACCATAGGAAATTATCCTATGGTAGAGCAGGTGGGCATGTATAAGAGTTTTACTTAAACCAGCCCTTTTCTTTCGATTGTGTTATGGCTTCAATTCTGTTCGTAACCTCAAGTTTCTCCAAAATGGCTGATATGTAATTTCGAACCGTTCCTGTTTTAATGTTTAACTGCTCAGCGATTTCCTTCGTATTCCTTCCTTCCGCAACAAGCTCAAGAACCTCGCGCTCTCTTTCCGTTAGAGGATTTTCCTCAGTATAAAGATCATCCATTAGTTCAGGTGCATAAATTCGCTTGCCTTCTACAATATTTCTAATTGAACTTGCCAATTCTTCACTTGGACTATCCTTTAAGAGATACCCTCTTACTCCCGCTTTTAGTGCTCGCTGGAAATAGCCTGAACGTGCAAAGGTAGTTAGAATAATTACTTTACAGTTTCCACCCTTTAGCTCTTCAGCCGCTTCAAGCCCTGTCTTTTCAGGCATTTCAATATCCATGATACATATATCAGGTTGTAATTGTTTCACAAGGGAAACCGCTTCGTTTCCATTATTCGCCTTGCCGATTACTTCCATATCATCCTCTAGACTTAATAGAGATCCTAAGGCTCCTAACAGCATACGCTGGTCCTCTGCTATAACGATTTTAATCATACTGAATTTTCCTCCTTTGCGACCTGTACAAGAGGCACCTTCATAATTAGCTTGGTTCCACCATCACCGATGATTTTGAGACTTCCATTAACAAAATCAAGACGTTCTCTCATCCCCACTAATCCATGCCCAGATGATTCGCTTTGTTTTTGCCAAATACCAATTCCATCGTCTTGAACGATGATCGTTAGGTCTTTTGATGATTGTTTTATCGTCAGCTGAACGACATTCGCCTGACTATGCTTCACAACATTCGTTATTGCTTCCTTAATACACATACTTAAAATATTTTCAAGAAAAAGCGATATATTAGTAACTGTTTTTCCTTGGCTAAAGATAAACTCAATATCTGCCGCTTTCAATATTTGTCTAACGAGTACAATTTCTTCGTCGAGCCGAATCCCTCTCATTTGTGATACTAATTGTCGCACCTCGTTTAATGCGGTTCTTGCCGTTTGCTGTACATCCTTTAACTCATCCTTGGCCTGTTCAGGATCCTTCGCGATCAATCTTCGAGCTAAGTCACTTTTTAAGCCAATGAGAGAAAGTTTTTGTCCCAATGTATCATGTAAATCTCGAGCAATCCGTTGCCTTTCCTCTTGTTTCACCAATTCGGCAATCCGCTTGTTCGCATCCTCCAACTTTTCTTCAAGCACCTCTTGCTTCTTACGATTATATATATTAAAAGGTAATAAAATAACACTTATCCAGATGATAATGACAAATGGTAGCTGTCTTATAAACTGAGGATCTTGTAAAACCACATTGTAATTGATTGCAAACGTGGTTGCGACAAGATGAATGACGTATAAAGTCATAAATGCAACACGTTTTTTAATATTACCGTTGTAATAAGCTATGTAAAAAGCAAAGTACACAAACGAAAAAAGAATAGCCATAGTAATAGAAATACTGATTAATATCATCGTCCATAAGTAGACAGGCCATCGTTTTGATAAAAACGCAAATCGTAAGGTAATGAAAAATATAACAGTCAGTATGATTCCTGCAACAATTTCAGGAGTGGATGATGATTGAAAGATAAAATAAAAAGGGAGTATGCTGATAACGCTCCAAATATATGGCGATATTCCCCAATTTCTTTTTGATATTGGTTTTTTAAACACGAATCAAACCTCATTTTCTTACCAGCTTTTTCTATATAGTATCATATCTTTACGAAATGAAAAGAAGGTTGCCTATAATTAGCAACCTTTGTAAGCGAACTCTAGATTATGTTGCGGCATTTGATGAGTTATTACGCTTTTGCATAGCGTTTACACCCATGATAACAGCTATTAATTCTGGTGAAGTTAACGTATTAGAGAGATTGTCTAATTCGTAAGCGGCAGATGAAAAGATGCCACTTACTTTTTTAAATGTCGCAATCACTGTTTCGTCTGACTCTCGTTTGATCACATAGTCCTTTGAAAACAATTCAGAGTCGATGAAAAACGTGTCCCGATCATATGCCTCATACAAATATTTTTTTGAGAAGAAAGCAAATTTCTCCTTTAACTTTCCTAACTCAGTACCTTCTTGATCTAATATTCTCCAATGGATACTTAGCATCGGGAATTTTCCACTCACTAAAACTTCATGTTTTCCATTCAAAATATCTACAGACGAAGAAAACATACTTTTAAGATCAATCTCTCCAATCTTTTCTTCCTCTTCCGTTAAAATATCTGTCTTCCCTGTAGAAAAGAATGAATCGGAAAAATACAGTTTCTTTTGGTTCACCAGAACTCCCCCTTACTGCTTTTAACTTATCTTATATACGGGGCAATGTTTAAAAAGATTCAGATCATTAATATTAGCAATAGTAAAAACTGACCGGTTAGATGTGCGTTGTGATACGGAGATATTTCGGCAGGCAGGTCCGAGTCACCATCCTCCGCTCCAACTAAATGGGATAAAATTTAATTTAGTTCTCCTTACTAATACCTTGAATCTGAAGGCATTAAATCTAATTTTTGTTCCCTCATTCCACTAATTTCTGGAATCTGAAGGCACTAAATCTAATTTTTTCCCTCATTCTACTAATTTTTGGAATCCGAAGGCACTAAATCTAATTTTTGTTCCCTCATTCTACTAATTTCTGGAATTCTAAGGTCCTAAACTTCAATTCAGCTCCCCCATTCCAACCTATCTCCAAATATTGATATTAAAGAAAACAGACAAAAGGTCCCAAGAGCTCATGCTCCCGAGACCTTTTACTAAGTCTGTAATGAGTGGTGACTATTTACTAGCTAAAACAGCTATAAATTCTCTCATATAGTCAGGTAAATCTGGTGGACGGCGACTAGAGATTATATGTCCATCCACGATAACTGGAACATCCACCCACTCAGCTCCCGCATTGATCATATCATCTTTAATTCCCGGAGTACTTGTTACCTTTCGGCCTGATAAGATTTTTGCAGAGATTAATACCCATCCTGCGTGACAGATTTGGCCAATCGGTTTTTCTGCCTGATCCATAGAACGAACCATGCTGAGAATCGATTCAAATCTTCTTAATAAATCCGGTGACCATCCACCTGGAACAAGAATGGCATCGTAATCGTCTGGGTTAATATCTGCAAAGGCCCGATCTGATTTAATAGGAACTCCATATTTCCCGATATACGTTTCTCCAGCTTTTTCTCCTACAATATCAACGATGGCCCCTTCTTCACGAAGTCGCAAAACAGGATACCATAATTCTAAGTCCTCGAAGTCATTGCTAACCAACTGGATGATTTTTTTCCCTTCTAACTTCAATTTCCTCACTCCTTATATCCATTTACTTCTCTGGAATCTCACAAGAATCATCTGTACAAACTCCCGCCTCATCTGAAGACAGATTTTGAAGCGGGCTAATAGCGTTCTCCTCTTCCCAAACCTTTTCTAACGCATTTTTAAATGTTTCCAAAGGCTGTGCTCCGGAAATACCATATTTATTATTCACAACAAAGAATGGTACGCCTGTTATTTTGTACTGCTGTGCCATCGTTTCATCGATACGAACATCATTCGCATAAAGAGTGTTATCGTCTAATACTTTCATTACTTCCACTCTTCCAATACCCACACTTTCAGCAATTTCTACTAATACGTCTTTTTTAGATAACTGTTTGTTCTCCGTAAAATAAGCATACAAAAGCTTTTCAGTCAGTTCCTTTTCTTTTCCTACCGTCTGAGCATACTTAGCTAAACGGTGAGCATCAAAGGTATTACTTGGCATCATATCGTCAAAGCGAAATTGTAAGCCGACAGAAGCTGCTTGCTTCGCCATGTTTTCATTTGCTCGTTTCGCTTCTTCCACATTCATTCCATATTTCTTAGCCAATGCCTCATGAATTTTCATAGTTGGATCTAACGGCGAGTTAGGATCCAATTCGAATGCTTTAAACTCTACCTCTACTTGGTCTTTATGTTGAAATTGATTAATCGCTTCCTCTAATCTTCTTTTTCCAATATAACAAAATGGACAAACGAAATCTGACCATACTTCAATCTTCATAGAAACCCCACCTACAACATAATTTACTTGCATATGAACCATAGTTTGCAACAAGAAACCGTAATTAAACGCTCTTGTGATTCGTTAATTGTACCCCTCCCACATTTCGCTGTAAATCATTCTGCTCACATGAAAAAATCCCACCATAGTGGGATTCAAAATTTATGAAAACAAGCTCTTCAAACTATCAATAAACGACTTAAAGAAATTAGCTATGGTGTCCAAAAACCCTTTATTTTCACTAATTGCATTCTCAATACGATTTTGGATATCCTTTGATAGATCTTCTAGCTGTGATTGAACATTATCAAAATTAATATTGAGATTACGCATTTTTTCAAAAAGGTCAATTAGTAGCTGGCGATCTTCTGCAGTTAATTGAACATTTAAGGTTTGGAGCTTCTCGTCAATCAATTGCTCCAATTCTTCCTTTGTTGCTGGTTTTTGTTCGGCAATTTCTTTTTTTATTTCTGTTAGCAGCTCACTTACCTTATCTTCATCGAGCCCTTCTTTTTTTGCTAGATCTGTAGCTAGCGTTAGTTCTTCATTCGCTACTTCCGTACGTTCTTGATTCAACTCTGTCCCTTTACCCTCGTCGTATGCTTTATAAATACCAACTAGAGCAGAGTGTCCACTTACCTTAACAGGTGATGCTACATCTACAATTGCGTCCTCAATTCCCGCAGTTAATAGAGCATTGGCATACATTTCACTCGTTACTTCTGTAATGTTTTCTGGTGTAACTTGGTTAATAACCAGGCCTTCTCCTTTATCCTTACGTGTAATCTTTGCGGAGGAGTACATATTTGAGTTTTTATCTCCATCAATATAATAAACAAGGTCTTCCCCTGTTACAGTAATTTCTGTTACTTTACTAGTATCTTTTATCTCAAGCAGGTCTCTTACCTCTGCTTTCTGACTGTCGGACAAGGCTTCACCATATACAACAATCGGAAGACCAAATTTTTCATTAATACTTTCCTCATCATTTGAATCAGTTGAGGCATAAACCATTTGATTTGAACTGACCACTACAAAAGCTAGGGCAACCATACAAATCCATTTTAACAGCTTCATTTTATTTCCTCCTAAGTGGGTAAGCATGTACTCTCTATCCTATGTTCTTGACTAATTAATATTTCATTAAATTAAATCGTTTGAACAAATGAAAAGATAAATGAGTATACCAATTGGTAAGCCTCCGCAACGGTCATATCCTCACGAAAACCTGGAAGTGTATGTAGGGAAAAATTGATATTCCAAATGCCTTCTTGCGCGTCAAACATTAAGTCTACAGGTTCTTCAGGATCTTCTGAGTGTTCCGTAAAATAGTCTCTAAGCTTTGAGGAATACTTCTTTTGAATTTTTAGACCGAGCATCACATCGTATGTTTTAAATAAGTCGTCAACTTCAAAGGAAATCGCATCGATTCCAATTAACGTAAACCATTTCGATTCCATATAAAGAAACTCATTCATATGTTCCTTAAAATACGTAATCGGCTCATTTAAGAAGTTCGCATTTTCCTCTCCCAGAAATTCTTCTGTTTCCTTATTTGAGCGTTCCATATATGCATCGTGAAATCTAGATTTCCCATCAATTTTGACAACTTCCGTATCAGAGTTGGTTAGTCCATTGTTTATGACAAAATCGTATTCCTCTGGATACAATTCAACTTTGCTTTGATTTTTAATTAAATTCTGTAATGATTCTTTTAACATGAGAGAATCCTCCTAAAGTAATTGCTATATTCAGTTTTTACAAACTCACTTCAATACATACCGGGCAGTGGTCACTTCCCATGACATCGCAATGAATCTGTGAGTCTATTAAATTCGGAGCAATCCTATTTGATAAAATGAAATAATCAATACGCCATCCGATGTTCCTTTCTCGGACCTTACTCATATATGACCACCAAGTATACGTATCTTTTTGTTCTGGATATAAATAGCGGAAGGAGTCCACAAAGCCAGAGCTTAGTAGGTTGGACATCTTACCTCTTTCTTCTATCGTAAAACCAGAGTTTCCGATATTGCTCTTTGGATTTTTTAAATCAATCTCTTCATGGGCCACATTTAAATCCCCACAATAGATAACCGGTTTTTTCTTATCTAGATGAGTTAAGTAGTCAGATAATTCATCTTCCCATTGCAAACGGAGGGGCAATCTAGCTAAATCACGTTGTGAATTTGGTGTATACACATTTACTACGTAGAAATTTTCATACTCAAGGGTAATAATTCGCCCTTCTGACTGCGATTCATGTTCACCCACACCATATGAAACAGAGAGTGGTTTATGTTTTGTGAAGATAGCTGTGCCTGAGTAACCTTTTTTTTCTGCATAATTCCAAAATTGATAATAACCGTCTAACTGTAAATCAATTTGACCTTCTTGCAGCTTCGTTTCTTGTAACGAAAAGAAATCTGCATTCATTTCATTAAAATAGTCTAAAAAGCCTTTTTTAACACAAGCTCTTAAACCATTCACATTCCAAGATATAAACTTCATCTATTTTTCTCCTCTATTTAAATCTGAGGCTCATTTTACTATAATTTAAATCGTCTGTCCAAAATGAAAAAAGGATGCACGTTTCTGCATCCTTATTTTTAGTTTTGTAAAAATCCCAGAATTTCCTGTTTTTTCTCTTTATATACTTGCCGACCTAATTCAATAAGCCAGTCAATTGTCTCTACTTGGTCAAAAGGAACTTCCTTACCTAAATCCGTATTTAATCGTAAGTAGTTATCTCCAAGTAAATGTTGACACTGATATGAGATGGATTCCGATGATAAATGGAGGGCAAGGTCCAAAAGCTTTGGTGTAAAGGTCATCGTATGTAACCGGAAAGGCATCCAATGCTTTATGCCCCATAAATGAGATTTTTTAGAATTAAAATTGATTTTTTGTTGACCAAGTCCAATTGACAATATTTTTATTTGTCCCATTTCTAATTCGTAATGGTTTATGGCTTCCGTAATACATACGAGTGACGGATTGTTGGCCCAGAGACCTCCATCAATGGTAATGACTTCATTATTAATATTGTTAGGTGGAAAGTAGATAGGAGCAGAACATGAGGATAATACAGCATCCCAAAGCTTAATATGATCATTTTCGCCTTTCTCATGAACAGCATAATGCGAACGATGAACATATGGTTTCCCTTCCGTTACATTGACTGCAGGAATTAAAAGTGGAATTCCTACTTCAGCAAGAGATTTCTCCTTGAATGCTTTTTGTATAAAGCGGCGTAGATCTCGATCACTATAAATACTGCGAAACAAGCCTATTCTTGCTTTCCGTTTGAAAATTCTTCTTCCATAGTGGCGGTACCCTTCGAGGAGTTCATCCATTTCCCTTTTTACAGCAATGGAAGCAGCTATGATTGAGCCTGTACTTGTACCCGCAACAAGGTCAATGGAATCTCGAATGCTCATTCCTATATCCTTTTCTAATTCCTGAAGAATAGCAACTGCAAATACCCCTCGAATTCCTCCACCATCAATACATAACATCTTCATGTTTTCACCTTTCCTCCATTCTTCTTAACTTCCCCAAACAAAAAAAAAACAACCAATTACATGATTGTTTTTCATTAAATATTAATTTTTTTTAGTTGCTTCAAAAACAGACACAACAGGTGGAGCCGCAAGATAGGTTGAGCTTACCTTCCCCCAGTCTTTATAGTGCGGAGTTTCATTATGAAACTTAATCGCATCCATGTCTTTCCATTCCTCTAATACGACAAATGTATTAGTATCAGTGGTTAACTCATATAGTTCATAACGAATATTTCCCTCTTCCGCTTGCGAACCCTCAACCAACGGCTTAACCACTTCCAAAAATTCTTCACGTTTTTCTGACTTTATTTTTAAATGTGCATGAATAATATTCATCAAGAATGCCTCCTTTTTCAACTTCTTTTATTTTAGCAAAATTTCGGTTAAATTGGGAATAATAGTTATGAGGTGATGCATGATGAAAATAAAAACTCTAGTTATTGGTTTCGTATTTTTCCTTCTAGCTCCACTTGCTAGTTTTGCCGAGCAAAAACCAGTTGAGATTTTTGATATCGAAGAAGGAAAAGTCGTCCAGGAGAGTCCGGCAACTTCTGATATTCAAAAGGAAACAGAAAAGATCATTAAAAGTATTTCAGGCGTGTACACAAATCTTGATCCACTCCCCAAAAAAGGTGTAATGGTCAAGATACCTCTAGATCCACCCGTCACGGTTAAAAATGAATGGTTCAATGATTTTGTCAATGAGGCTGTTCTTATTTTCTCATATGAGGAGGAAGAGCCATATATCCTCATTTGGGATGATGAAAACCATCCTCACTTTTACACGATTAAAGCCTCAACAGAAAAGTTAATGAAGTTATTAAAGTTTCAACCCAAAGAAAAGGAATAGAACCTAGGGCTCCTTCCCTAGGTTCTTTATTGATTCGCTAATATTGCTATCATTCGGTCTTCTACTTTTTTTGCTTTTTCTTCATCCATCACATTATTTATTAGAATAGAAAATATCATGTTGCCCTTTGATTTCGTTTTTACATAACCGGATATGGAGCTTACTGTCGTTAATGTTCCGGTTTTTGCCACAACATTCCCTACTAAAGGTTCTTGATTCATCCGATACCGTAATGTTCCACCTACCAGTTTTTCCTTTGCTCCAGCTACTGGCAAGGCACCATAATAGCTTGGAAACCAGCTCTTTGTTTGTATAGAGAACAACAGCTTCGTGAGTTCATTCGGTTGTACTAAATTCACATGAGAAATCCCTGAACCATCTCTTATCACTTGGTTGGTAAAGTCCATTCCATATGGGGTTAGCTTCTCATTCATAACAGCTAATCCTGCTTCAAAACTACCCGTTCCTTTTTTATACTTCCCCATTTCCTTCACCAATAGCTCACCGTGTCCATTATTGCTAAGCTTCATAAAAGGCACTAATAACTCTCTTAGTGAGATCGATTTGTGCTCGTCAATTAAACGCGCATTACTTGGTGTCACTCCTAGGCGGAATCCTTTATCCACTTGGATACCCACTTTTTTTAACTCCTCATCAAAAACATGTACAACATACTTACTAGCATCAAAAACCGCTATCCACTCACTTTCACTTGTAGCACCTTGAGGAATCTGACCAGAAATCGTGATCGTATTGGTAGAGTGATCTCTAGTGAACGTAAGATCCTCTTTACTATCTTTTGCGCTTGTTATTGCTTCATTTACAACCTGAACATATGTATTTTCTGGCCTCATCGTAAAGCTTACTTTTTCTCCTACCTTTTTTGCAGGCTTTACTTCTAGTGCTACTGTACCCGCATCATAATCCTGATCAGGCGATAAAGTTAATGCAGATATTTCTGCGCCATAATAGGCTTCTTCATCACTCCATGGCATATCAATGGAATAACGAATGTCATCATACCTTGTATCGTCTCCAAGGATCTGTCCACCAATACTTTTTATTCCGATCTCTTTGAGGCTTTGAGCAAAAGCTTGTAAATCAGATTGCTGTAGGGTAGGGTCCCCACCCCCCTGTATAATTACATCACCCTTTAGCACTCCTTTTTCAATCCTTCCATTTACAAAAAGTTTAGTAGAGAAGGTATAGTTTTCTCCCAGTACTTCTAAGGCACTAGCCGCTGTGATTAACTTTAAATTGGAAGCAGGCCGAAGTCTTGTTGATCCCAGATGATCATATATTACTTCACCTGTTTGTTGGTTTCTAATACTAACACCTACTATCGCTCCGGTTAATAGTGGCTCTTCATTAATAAATGAATCCAATTGCTGACTAAGAACAGAGCCTTGAGTATTTGCTTTTACATGAGGAGCAGTAGCAGTGAGAGCAGGTAAAACCCCTGTAAATAGTAGACTTAAGACGATCACTTTAATTTTATTCTGGTACAATATCTCTGCTCCTTTATGAATCGTTTCAGTCCTACTAATATATGTTACAGAAATTCAATCTATGTAAATCTACTCTATTTTTTTCATTACCATACGCTCCCATAGCCTCCATGGAAAACAGCTTTTTATGAACAAAGTAAACTTTACCCCTTTCCCAATTGGGTACCTTAGCTTAGTCGAGGATTGTTGAGAGATTTCTGTAATGAGTTTAGCCACCTCTAATGGGTCGCCATATGAGGCTTCACCTTTTTCATGATGTAACGATAGTTTTTCCATATAAGAAAAGTAGGGTGAATGTGACTGCAGTGATTTATCTGTTATCTGCTTTCCAGACGACCAAATACTCGTCTGAAAAGAACCGGGTTCTACTAACACCACATCAATACCAAAAGGACCTACCTCGAGCCTTAAGCTCTCGCTCCAGCCCTCTAATGCATGCTTGCTAGCTACATAGGGTGATAACCCAGGAAAACCAACTCTTCCACTAATGCTGCTAACATTAATAATTTTCCCGTTCCTCTGATCTCGCATATAAGGAAGACATAATTGTGTGACAGAAATTGCTCCGAACACATTCGTTTCAAACTGCTGTCGATACTCATTGATCGGTATCTCTTCAGAAAACCCAGCGCCAGCATAACCTGCATTATTGACCAACACATCTACTCGTCCAAGCTCTCTAAGTTTCTCTTTAAATACTAGTAAAGAATGATCATTTGTTACATCCAAAGAAAAGACCTCTACAAGTTTTGCAACCTTTGCTTCTCCTACCCTCTCTAGTAAAGCAAACCTTTTATCTACATTCCTCATTGTCGCAACTACATAATAATTCTGCTTAGCTAGCTCAATACTTGTTAGCATGCCAAAACCACTTGATGCACCTGTAACAATGGCTATTTTTTTACCGATCATAAATGTCCCCCATTCCCTTTATATCGCTTATTTTAACAAAAAAAGCCAAGGACCCCTTCATAGGAACCTTGACCATTTTTATCCTAAATATTTATAGAAAAAGAAAGATGACAACTTCCTCGAGTATAAGCCATATACTTTTCTAAGAGCATGCGAAAGTAGGTGGCGGTTTGTCTCACAATCAAAAGGACATATTTCTGTTTCAAAACCTTCAAGAAAATCACATGTCATTTGAAGATATATTTGAAAGAATAATTACGTTTATGCAGCTTCACCCCAGTGGAAACTACCGACTAATGGTTGGAACAGACTCTCAGGTTCATCATAATCGTACCCTTTTTATTAGTGGAGTTGTTATTCAAAACATCGGTAAAGGTGCCTGGGCCTGTATTCGAAAGGTTGTAGAACCTAGGGAAATGAAACAGCTCCATGAGCGGATTTCCTATGAAACGACTCTTACCGAAAGAATTGTCTCCCTTTTTACCGAAGCGCATAAAAATCGTCTTATCGATATCGTTCTCCCCCATATATACCATGGTGCCTCATTTACAATGGAAGGACATATTGATATCGGTTCAGGACAGCGAAACAAAACCCGTGAATACGTAGAAGAAATGGTCACAAGAATCGAATCCATGGGTTTTGAACCTAAGATCAAACCTGACTCCTTTGTTGCCTCCAGCTACGCGAATCGTTATACAAAATAATCACTATGACCGTTTATAGCGTGCTGCATGGCATTGGTCACAAATTGGAAAATCATAATTCCAGGGCAAATGACGTCCACAACTACGGCATCTTTTTGCAAAAGAACCAACATCTGTTTGAAGCTTTTCATGGACCTCGTCACTCAACTCATCCCTTACTCTTTCCCAATAAATTGCCTCCGTTCTCCGATCTAAGCGATATAAAAACAATAAATGTAATCCTAATTTCTTATACGATAACTCGAGGTCCTCCAAAGTTCGCTTTTTAATAATTGGCTCTGGCAGGTCTTCGTTATTAATGATTGCAAAAATGGTCTCATACCATTGCTGAATTAAAGCTTGCTCCCTTGAAGCAAACGGAAGATGTAAAAATCCATATAAATCCTGTAAAGAAAGACGTGCTTCAATTTCAGTTCCCTTTACGATTTCGTAAAGCTCCCGCTCTTCAGCTAAGCTTGCCTTTTCCGTCCCCCTTGGATTTTTAAAGCGATCCCATAATTCAAAAAATGTACCAAGGTCACGATAATACGTTTGAAACCTTTCTAACACACCGCTTGTAGGTGCAATCGCAAAAGTATGAACAGGTTCATCTTCTTGTTCTAGTTTCCTTCTCATAAGCCGGATATCCTTAGTAAATGCCACTTTACCAACATCATAAATACCTTTTCTGCCTGCCCTCCCTGCAATTTGCTTAATTTCCTGTGAAGTTAAAAGCCTTCTTCTTGTGCCATCAAATTTCTCATTTTCTAAAAATACAATTCGACGTATTGGTAAATTAAGACCCATCCCAATTGCATCCGTTGATACGATGACCTTTGACTTTCCTTCAATGAACTGTTGAATTTGTTTCTTTCTTGTCTCAGGAGGCATGCTACCATAAATCACACTGACTGAATGACGATCATTTTGAAGTCTTGATGCCGTTTCTAACACTCTTCGTCGAGAAAAACAAATTAATGCATCTCCCTTTCGTACATGTTTGATGGAAAATTCATTACCCTCCACCTCAAGTGGGATGTCTCGTTTATATTCATGAATTTCCGTTTTTGATTCTCCTAGTAATTGCAAAATCATATTTTTTGAATTTCTGCTGCCTATGATATGAACTTCCCGAGCCCTTGCCTTCGTAATCGCCTTAAACCATGAAAATCCTCTATCCTTATCAGTAATCATTTGAGCTTCATCAATGACAATACAATCATATCGATCTTTTTCATGGAACATTTCAACGGTTGAAGCAATGTGGCTTGCTCCTGGAGTCAATTTCTCTTCTTCTCCTGTTTTTAATGAACAAGGTATGCCTTCCGCATTTAATTTATCGTAAACCTCAAGTGCAAGAAGTCTAAGTGGTCCAAGGTAGAGTCCGCTTGTTGCTCTTTTCATTCTTTCAAGAGCATGATGTGTTTTACCTGTATTTGTTTCTCCTACATGGATGACATATTCAACATTTGGATCATAGATCACTCCATATTCCCTACCAAATATATCGTCCATCATCCGTTCTTCTTCTTCAATCTTTCTTTGTCGTTCAGCCTCCTCTTCGGCTTTCCGTTTCTCTCTTTCTGCTTTTTGTTCTTCATATAATTTGCTATGAAAATCAAGATCATAAGGTGTATCCACTGCTTGTAACAAGTGATCAATATATTCATTTTCTAATTCAGAAACCATTTTAGAAAATAGAGACTCAAGCTCTTCTTCCACAAGCTCCTTCATCTTTGATTTCGAAAGTGCTTGCCCGGTTAACTGGATATAATCATTTTTCGTTTCATCATCAAGATTAGTCATTACTTTTGATGGAGCAAGAGATATAAGATTTTTCCAAACAAAGGCACTGTATAAGTCTCCGTAGGTTTCATATTCATAATAAAACCTGCCATCATAATTTGTTTTCTGGATATCCCCTGTTAGCTCATCTAAAAAATAAGAAAGGGACTGTTCATGAAGCTCATCAAAGTTGCCTTCTATTTCAAGCTTCTCTTCAAGCGCATATGTATCGAGCCTTTTATATCTAGGCTTAGATTGAAGGTCTGCTTTCATTTGTAAACCAATTAAATATCTTATATACAAATAAATACTTTGATAGCCGCTTAAAAATACATCCGAAGCCTTTTCCTTTATCGCTTCTAGAACTGATTCCTTTTTTATTAATTTCTGAGTCACTTCTTCTCTTTTTTGTACTTGCTCCATCGTATGATTGTACAAATCATCCCATTTTTCGTATTCCTGAGCGTACGTCTCCTCTAGCCAGTCTGTTACTTTAAATGGTTCATAATCTCTGACCTCTGTTCGGAACAGGTGGTCAATCATTTTTCTAGCCATTCCCTCTGTTTCAATCCCACGGTCCTGTAAAAAATCTCTCTTATCTACTCGGGGAACCTGGTTAGACACTCTTGTAAGCCAAACATTTACCCATATTTGATCCAAATAATGACCTCTTGCACGTAAATACTCCTCAAAGGTAGGCCTCTCTTCCTGTTGCTCAAAAAATGACTCAATATCTTGATGGATCTTCATTTTTGTATGTACAATACTTTCATCATGTATTTTTTGTAATAGCATTTTTCACCCTCCAAATAACCGACTAATCAATTAACCATACCATTAATTCATATTGTTTTAAATCCTATGGCTTTTTATCCTGTTATTGACCTTTGCTTCCTTTCAAAAAAGATGCTATGATTATGTTGCTCCCTCCGAACATTCGCTTGTTGCGGGACACTTAACCATGTACGGACGGAGGGAGTTGGTGTCTGCTTTGCAGGCACCATTTTTAATAACAAAAGGGGCGAATTTCTGTGAGTGTACATAAAGCATTATCTGATCATGCGAAAAAATTAAACGCTATTTTAACCCATTACGCAAATCTTGACCGGGAACGGGAATTCTACATAGAGGAAGCATTATCTCTTTTCGAAAGAGGCCTTCCCTTCACTACCGACAACATTAACTCTATTACAATTGAAATGAACAAACTTTCTAAAAAAATTGAAAATCTTCCACCTCGAAAACTTGTAACCAAGGAAATGGTTGAAGAATATGCAAATAGACGAAAATAAGTGAAGCAGAAGGCCGTGACCTTCTGCTTTTTGTTTTAAAAAATTGCACTTCTTTTGACGAATTAAAAGAAGTTTTGTCGCCGAGATAGGAATTCAATTTTTAAAGACGAACATTACTATAAAGGAGTTGAGAATATGAATACGAGTTCGGTTGCAAAACAATTAGGTGTTTCTTCAAGTACCGTAAAACGTTGGGTAAAACAATTAAAACTTAACTTAGAGAAAAATGAGATGGGTCATTTCACTTACCGGCAAGAAGACGTTGACCTTTTAATAACCTATAAAGAGCAACAAAACGAAGCTTTACTCGTTTACACTGAGATTTCAGCTGGTAAAGACTATTTACGAAGAGGCACTGTTCATACATCCATGGATGATGATGATTCGGTTCTTCTTAATCGTATTAAATGTCTAGAGTCCATTGTACAGTCAAAGGCGGACCAGGTCGTGGAATATCAGATACTCCAACATCGAAGAGAAATGGAAGAAATGCAAGCTACCCTCGAAAAACTTGAAGAAAGAATTCGTGAATTAGAAGCTCAGCAAGTATCTCCTTCAACCCTTGTTACTCCTTCTGAACAACCTATAAATATAAAACCCCGAAGAAAGAAAAAACACTGGATTCTACAAAGTCTTTTCCGTTCTTCCACCCAACACAGCTCTTAGCATCTAAGATGTGTTTTTTTTTGTGTTTTTAGAGAGACTAATTACAAAGAATACGAGGGTATAAAAATCAATTATTCAGCTCAGCAAACTTGATATTGTAGAAAAAATGAACGAATTGTGAAAAAACATATATTTTTTCGACAAAATTCTTTCCTATTTAATAGTTTTCGTATAAAATTAATCTCGTTTGGATGAAGTGATATATAACTGGAGGTTACATAATGGTTTTCAAGAAGAAAGACAAATTTAATACTTTGTTAAGCAGCATTGCACAAAACCTTAAAGAAGGTGCAGATTATTTCGCTGATTACAAGTTAAAAAATGTGAGCGATCTAAAAATATTCTCCGAAACATTAAAGGATTATGAAACTAAAGGAGATACATATGTACACGAAGTAATAAAAGAATTAAATAACGCTTTTATTACTCCAATTGAGCGCGAAGATATCCTTGCTTTAGCTATGAGTATGGATGATGTAATCGATGGAATTGAGCATTGTGCAGCTATGTTTGAAATGTACAATATCACTCAAGCTGACGAATTTATGGTGAAGTTTGTAGAGGCTATCAGAAACTGTGCGATTGAAATTCAGCAATCGGTTGAACTGCTTTCAACAAAAAAGCTTCCATCGATTCGTGAACATGCGATCAAAATTAAAGACTATGAGTCAAAATGTGATGGAATCCTTCGTCAGTCAATCAAGCATTTATTTTCAGTAGAAAAAGATCCAATTCGTGTGATTCAATACAAAGAAATTTACGAAGAACTTGAAGAGATTGCTGATAGCTGTCAAGGCGTGGCAAACACACTTGAAACCATCATCATGAAAAATGCATAAGGGGACGTTTTAATATGGATGCATTATTTGTGATAACCATTTTGATAGTAATCGGTGCACTGGCGTTTGACTTTATTAATGGATTCCATGATACAGCAAATGCAATTGCCACATCAGTTTCAACAAAAGCGTTAAAGCCAAGGCATGCAATCATCCTCGCTGCGGTCATGAACTTTGTAGGTGCGATGACATTCACCGGGGTTGCAAAAACGATAACAAAGGATATTGTCGATCCCTTTACATTACAAAACGGTGAGCTTGTCATATTAGCTGCTTTAATTGCAGCGATTTTCTGGAACTTATTAACTTGGTACTATGGAATTCCGAGTAGCTCATCACATGCCATTATTGGATCAATTGCGGGTGCAGCCATTGCAGCTGCAGGTTTCACTTCGCTGAATTATACTGGATTCTTAAAAATCTTGCAGGCATTACTTTTTTCTCCTATTATTGCATTTGTAGCTGGATTTATCGTTTATAGCCTATTTAAGGTGATATTTAAACACAATAACCTAACGAAGACGAATAGAAACTTTCGTACTTTTCAGATTTTCACAGCTGCTCTTCAAGCTTATACACATGGAACAAATGACGCTCAAAAAGCGATGGGGATTATTACGATGGCATTGATTGCCAACGGGTTTACTACTTCTACAGATATCCCTTTCTGGGTTCAATTTTCCTGTGCGTTAGCCATGGGATTAGGAACAAGTGTTGGTGGTTGGAAAATCATCAAGACAGTTGGTGGAAAAATCATGAAAATTAGACCTGTTAATGGAGTAGCAGCTGACTTAACTGGAGCAATGATCATTTTTGGTGCTACTTATATTCACCTACCAGTAAGTACTACACATGTTATTTCGTCTTCTATTCTAGGAGTGGGTGCTTCTCACCGTCTGAAGGGTGTAAAATGGGGTACAGCTCAAAGAATGTTAATTACTTGGGTGATTACCTTACCTATTTCAGCAACTATTGCAGCACTTTGCTATTTTGTTCTTAATATGATTTTTTAATTCAATATAAAAACTTCGAGTTCACGACTCGAAGTTTTTTATATTTTTCTAATATTTTTCTTTTGCTTGTTCATTACCTCATAAGATTTATCAATAATATCAGTAAGCACATCACCTTTATATACTCTACCGATTTTTGTATGTTGCTGATAATACTCTACAATTTCATCGAGTTTTTCTAATGTTTCTTTTGTCACTCGTACATTAAGCTGGACTCTTTTCTCTTCTCCCATCCCTACAACCTTCCTCCTAGTACTTTTTTATCAATCTGCTAGCATTTGCTAACATAATTATATCAGTATAAACAACATTGTCTATCAAAAAAGATGCCCCTTTTTTATGGACATCTTTTAACACTTTTATTCTTTTGTATCTAAAGGCTTTAACTTAGCTTCAATACTACTTCTTTGTGCTTCAAAATATGGAGGAAGAGCGAGACGTTCACCAAGATTCTCAAATGATTCATCCCCCTCAAAACCTGGACCATCCGTTGCTAATTCAAATAGGATTCCATTAGCCTCTCGAAAATATAAAGACTTAAAGTAGTATCTTTCAACAAATCCTGAGCTAGCAATTCGCAACTCTTTTAAATACTGAACCCACTTTCGCAATTGTTCTTCATTTTCCACTCGGAATGCTACGTGGTGTACACTTCCGCGTCCTGGTCTTTCCACTGGAAGGTCTGACTCTTCAAGGACATGTACTTCGGCTCCAGATCCTCCTAACCCGGTTTCAAATACTGTCACTTTCTTATCTTGAAGCATATAGGTTCCTACTTCTTTAAATCCTAAAACCCGAGATAGAATCAGAGCAGTAGATTCAAGCTTTGCTACGGTCAACATCACAGGGCCCAATCCTATAATCGCATGTTCAACGGGAACTGGGCTTTTCTCCCAAGGTTTTCCCCCTTTAACACCTTGATTATTCTCATCTGATACAAGCATCAATCTTTGCCCTTCGAAATCCTTAAATGCAAGAGATAATCTTTTGTATACGTTTTGTTCTTCGTATTCAATACCTAAGGAATCAAATCTTACCTTCCAATACTGAATCGCAGAATCTGATGGAACACGTAGAGAAGTAGTTGAGATACTATTTGTACCGTATCTTGTTTGACCTGCGTTAGGTATTTCAAAAAACGTCAGATCGGTGCCTGGATTCCCTCGTTCATCTGCATAAAATAAATGATAGACAGACGTATCATCTTGGTTTACGGTTTTTTTCACAAGTCGTAAACCTAGGGTTTTTGTATAAAATTCATAATTTCCCTTTGCATTCGCTGTTATGGCGGATACATGATGATGTCCTTTTAAAGGTAATAACTGCTCCATTATTAGCACTCCCTTATCTTTAATTAAAATATCTCAATTTAAAGGTATTTATTTTATTGTGCATTATTTTGCATCTGATTGCAAATAAATAAATTTTTCTTGTACTAAATGTTAAGACGTGCTATAGTTATGAAGCGATGAGCTGAATTGCATAAGTCGAGAGACGCTCCTTTATTGGAATACACGAATGTGGCGTGTAGTCTCGTCGCCGCAATACGCAGAAAAGACTCCTACGGGGGTCTTTTCTTTTTTTATTCCTATAACTGTGATAAAAAATAGGTGCAAAGCCTTTCTGAATAGACTCGGATAGATATAAATGGTGGCAATGTTCCATTGGTAGCGTCATAAGGTACTCCAACCCAAAGTATCTTCTTATCAATCATGACAAAAGGAAATGGTGGTTGTTTCTCTTCTTATCTAATAATAAGCTTAACGGAAGAGCCTTGTAGATGCCGGATCCACTCATTTGATAATTCTTTTCCTTTTGGAAGAGAAACGAGAATTTCAGATTTGGCTGACTTTACATCGCTTATCAATTTCTCGAGTTTTTTCGCATGCATCCAGGTTATATGATCATGTTGATTTTTTATCCAGGTACCTATTTGTGCCGAAGTAATAAGCTGATTGTTACTTTCCTGAAATTCTACTAACTTTCGAAACGTTTTATCTCGGTATACCTTCTGTTTTATGTAATTTCGGTTAGCAAGATGAACAAATTTACCCTTTGTCCTTGTCACTGCTACATTAATTAACCTCTCACTCTCTTTCCCGGTTAATAACATGCTCGGTCTACTTTCAGGAAAGGAATCAACCGTATCAAGAACCATTACTTCCCTTTCACTTCCTTGAAATTTGTGTACCGTTGCAGATAGAATCTCCCCCTTCTGAAGCTGCTGATTGTATAAATCTTGCAACAGTGTATCCATTAGTTCTGCTTGAGCACGGTAAGGAGTCGTATACCCTATATTTTTAGAACCACCCATATATAATTCATGAATGACCTGAAATGAGAGCAAAACCTGTAACAAATTAAATCGCGACCCAGAAGTGGAACGCATACAGTACTCCCCCATATGACTCGTGTCTAATAAAATCGATGCCATCTTTGGAAATGGAGCTCTATTTGCGATTGGCTCTCTTATGGTGTACATACTTTTGTAATCTTTTACAAGACCCAAATAAACAAATTGGTTTGTGAATGCTGAGATATCTGGATGCATTCTCCTTTGTTCCGATAATAAAAATAAATGAGGATGCAACGCCCCCTCTTTCAACCCGTTTACAACTCCAGACTTATGAAACACATCCTCTTTTAACCATTCATTTACTAGCAGGTGATTGGCATGTGCAATGGGTGGTAGCTGTTTAAAGTCACCGCAAACAATGCTTCTTTTCCCTAGAGAAACTGCGAATGCAACTTGCGGGATATATGCCATACTTACCTCGTCTATAATAACCAGATCATATTCCTTTTCATAAATAGCGGGGTCTGAGGCAGCTTTTGCGAGCGTAGTACCAATTACCTCCGCATCTTTTACAAACATCATTTCTTTCGTACGAATTTTATCTAGAACCTGAACTAACTTTTTTTCTACTTCTAAAAGTGTTTGAGAGTCTCTTGCAGAGAAAGAACCTACTAAATCTTTTTTTAGTAAATGCCTCTCCGTTCTCATTTCTTCTCTTTGCTCTGAAAGTTCAGGGTGATGTTTTTTTAATAAATAATCAATAGTTAAAGGAGTATCCTGTAATATTTCACTTACTTGTGATCCATATCGAAGAAGCTCTCCAACCTGGAGCTTATTTTGTTTGTCAACAAATCGCAGGAGCTCTAACATTAACACATCCACAGCTTGGTTACTCTGAGATAACACAAGCACCTTTTTCCCTTTTAAATATTTATTGGCAACAACCCTTGCAAGTGTATAGGTTTTTCCAGTTCCAGGAGGACCCCAAACAAAGGTAATCGGATTATATTTTGACCTGAGCACAAGCTCATGTACATTCGTTTTTATTTTTTCAATCGGATGCAGCGGTACCATACTTGGCTCCATCATTTTTTGAATCCTTGCCCTTTTCTTCTTGCTTGAACGAATGTCTTGAAGTCGATTAATTAATTCGTCTAAAAGTTCCCATGGATCATATTGGAGCATGAGTTCACTTAAGACAGCTCCGATATATTGTTCAAGTTCTATCATCATACTTTTCCCTTCTGATGATAAAACTCGACCAGCTATTTTTCGCTCTCCCCACCATAATGTTACTTTAGACCCAATTGGAATACTCGTTGTAGTTGATGCCGTATTAAAATAATAAATAAAAGGTTCCCTCTCGTTAATCGCGTAGCCATGAGTAAGGCGATACCTTGTGCTACCGTACTTTTTCAAATATGAAATCTCTATTTGTAGTGCTTTTTGCCAAAGTTGTAAATACGTTGCCATCATTGTCTTCCCCTATATTAATAGTAAAAACTCAGAGCTTACACACTGAGTTTTTCCCGAGCTCATATTATAGCTTTTATGGATACAAAAAAATAGGTTTAATTGTTATATTCAGATAAGCTTTGAATGGGTATAGCATCATCCTTGAACAACTCTTGCCCCTCATCAAGTGCAAAGTTTCGTCCGATTGGCAGCTTGAACATATCAATATCAACGATGTATTTTGGACGGCGTTTGGACTCTTTATATATTTTTCCGATATATTCCCCTATTAACCCAATTGCGATTAATTGAAGACCACCAATCAGCCAAATAGAGGTGATAAGGGAAGTCCAGCCAAGCTCTGTATTTCCAAAAAATTTTAAACCTAGAAAATAAAGTGCAAAGAAAAGACTGATAAAAAAAGAAACTAAACCTCCAACGAGAACTAACCGAATCGGAGTAACTGAAAAGGAAGTAATACCATTAAATGCAAACGATAGCATTTTTCGTAAAGGATATTTACTTTCACCTGCTGTTCGTTCTTTTCTTTCATAAAAAACCTTTGTAGATTGAAATCCAAGGAGAGGAATAATTCCCCGTAAAAACATATTCACTTCCTCAAATCCTTGTAGGTACTCTGCTGCACGCTTACTCAATAAACGATAGTCCGCATGGTTATATATAAGCTCTACTCCCATTTTGTTCATTAACTTATAGAATGATTCAGCTGTAAATCTTTTAAAGAATGTATCAGAATCACGCTTCTCCCTTACACCATAGATCACATCATATCCCAACTGATAATTCTCAATAAATTCTCGCATAACATATATATCGTCCTGTAAATCTGCATCAATCGTAATAATAGCGTCCGATGACTCTGTTGCTATGTGAATACCGGCTAATAAAGCATTTTGATGACCTACATTTCTAGACAGTTTGATTCCCTTAATCATTCCGTTCTTTAACGTTTCTTTATATATTAGTTTCCATGTTTGGTCTTTACTGCCGTCATCTACAAACAGTATCTTACTCTTTGGAGAAACTAGCCCATCATCAATCATACTAGTCAACAAGTTGGATAAATCAGAAAAGGTTTTGTGTAAGATTTCTTCTTCATTGTAACAAGGTACAACAATTGTTACGTTTGTTGAGTTCAAAATATGGTCCTCCTAGCTGTTTAATATAATTTGTATAAATAAATGGTCCAAGCAGAGCTGTCCGATTGAAATATTTTTTCAAGCTGCAATTTGTTTTCATCCGCATTTTTAATAGGCAATGCTGAAAATACGTATTCTCCACCTAACTCCTTAATTTTGGATGTCTGAAGCTGCAAATTTTTTAAAGTTTTAGAAGAATTCTTTTTTACCATATAATGCTTTCCCATTTGGGCTGTAAAAATATAGCATCTTCCTCCCCATTCATCGAAATACCTTTTAATTTTTTTATTCTTACTTAATTCCTTTTCAATAATGGTTCGAAATTGATGCTTATAAGTTAAAGGATAAAAGTTATTATACGTATCCAGTGTGTAGAAACCGTTATACTGTGCAATTGCTGGATGAAGGCCAATACTTACCACACGATACTCGTTTACCGGTCTTTCTATATACGCTTTTATGTTCTCAAATTGTTCTGTTGCGTAAAATTGTTTTACGGTTGGCTTTCGATGATTAATGATTTCTTCATTAAAGGCAAATAACAGCATGATCTGTGCAACAAGGATGTAGCGAATATATCCGTTTTTTTGAATGTAGGACTTAATAATGAACAAAGCTTGTGCGAAATTGATATAAATAATAAGCGGTCTAAGAAAGTGAAACCTCGCGAAATTAAAGGTATTCAAAAAATGAAATCTTTCTACGATTGGAGCCCAGCCTTCATAAAACCAAAATGCATACCAAAGGGATAAGAAAAAGTTTAAAACGAATAAGGTAAGATACACTTTATGCTCTTTCCAACTCTTGTTTATTAATACTAAAAAAAGAGCAATAAAGAGTATTGGAAGGATGACTAAACCATGAACGGTCATCACATGTGTATGTCCTAGGATGAAATTCTTAAAAGTTAAGCGAATCACGCGCCATAATGGAAGAGTGGCATGAATATACTCATCTCGACTGTTTGGTTCACCAGCAACGAGGAAGGAGCTAACTAGACGATATTCTACAAGTAAAAAAACCACTGTCATATACATGATAGAAAGAAAAAATCGTATTTGAAGCTTTTTTCTCGTCAAAAGCTCGTAAAACCAAAAGATCCCCATCGCTACCATAAAGAAGAAAAAACCTAATACAAAGCTAGAATAGAATGGTAAGAAAGTAAAAATGATGACGTTTTTCCAAGTTTTCTTTCCACTTCGAACATTAAGGAATGCCCATAATGCCAATGGCATACCAAGTGTACTTAACATCCCTGATGGCCAAAAAGGGGTTAACGCAAAGGCTAATGCAACACCTATACGAATCACCGTATCAGAACTTTTTGGCACATAGTAATCTCGAAGCAATAAGTACATACCAAGAAATGCAAAAATACGTGTGATCGCCTGGCTAATAGCATACGCCGTCATCGTTGGAAGAAAATGATGAAGCCAAACGATTCCACTAAATTCGGTTCCAAAGGCATTTCTAGGCAGTCCATTTATAACTTGTGGGATTACAGCATCAATCTCTCCAAATAGTTCCCCACTACGGGAAAGGACTTTATACCAAGCAAGATTGGAATCCAAGTTATCATGAACTCGTATATGCGCATTTTCTCCTAGAACAAATAAAGGTAGTAAATAAATAGCTATTACTATTAATGCAAATACGAACATTCTTCGCTCAAAAACAGTTGAAGATTTGAACAAACTAGCCACCTCATTCAAAAAAGCTCCATTCCTAACTTTTGCATTATGACCATAATTATTCCATTTTGTTTATTTACCTAAAAAATACCCCCATGATGGGAGCATTCTTACTACTTCTTTATAAACATTTGGGTCCAGTGGTTACCAGCTTCTACATAACCAACGCCAATATGTGAATAGTTACCACTCAAAATGTTTTTACGATGTCCTTCACTATTCATCCATGCCTGGACAACTTCCTCAGGAGTTCTCTGTCCTTTTGCAATGTTCTCTCCAGCACTCTGATACGTAATTCCAAAATCACGCATCATGTCAAATGGAGAGCCGTAAGTTGGACTCGTATGTGAAAAATACCCTTTTTGTTGCATATCACGTGATTTCTCACGAGCTACGTTACTAAGTTTAGTATCAGCTTGAAGCGTAGGTAAACCAGCTTTTTTACGTTCAGCATTTGTTAACTCAATTACTCGCGACTCAATTGAGCTAATGGACCCAGCAGCAGGTGTAGTTTTTGGTGCTGGTGCTTGGTCAGCAGGAGCTGCTTGGTTTTGATTTTGTGTTGGAGCTTGTTGTGGCTGTGTCGCCTGCGGCTGTTGTTGTGTTGGTTGTTGCTGTCCAGCTTGGCCAGTAACAATCTTCCATTGACCTTGCTTAATAATCTGGCTATGTGGATATTTCCCACTTGGTGTACCAGTACTATAAGCATTAGGGTCAATTGTGATAACGCCTGTTTTAATTTTTAATATGTCACCGTTATGTGCTAGTGATTTAGATTTGCCTTGTTCGTTTGATGACCCGTTCATTCCAGCTGCTCCAAAGCCTCGGTTCTCTCCTCGACCTTTTTTCACATACCGATAATCATCGGTTGGGGACGGGTTAGTTCCCACATCTGTACGGCCAATCTCTCTTCCGCCTCGGTAATCGGAGTCCATATGATATTGATGATCTCCTCGACCTAACCGAACTAGAGGATTCATATCAGTATTATTCACTCGTTGAGTTCTGTTTGTTGTATATCTTGATGCTTGGTCACTTGTAAATCCTACATCCGAAGTACCCGTTGTGCGGTTATTAGTATCTTCAGCTGCATTGTTGTTACAAGCAGTAAGCAACATTAAAGAAAAACCTACAGAAAGTAGACGCTTGTTCAATGTAAACCCCTCCTTTTAGTAAATAAGTGTTACATATGTATTGTTTCTTTTTTCGAGACAAAACATAGATGGGAAAAATCGAGAATAAAAATGGCATAAACAAGGAAAAATGACATAAAAAAGATAACCTTGTAAAGGCTATCTCAGGTGATGTTTATTTTGATGTTACTGCTGATATGTTTGCAACGAGGAGTTGTTAAGGCTACATACGCTGGTGCCGCAATCATTCCAGCCTGACGTAATCCTCCACCTAATCTTTTTCTCCACTTTCTTGCTTTAGCAATAAATTCTCTATTTCCAGCCAAAATAGAACCAACAGGTGCGCCAAGCCCTTTTGATAAACATACTTGTACCGTATCACAGTATTGCGTAAAATCTGTTACAGAAGCACCCAAAGCTGCGGCTGCATTAAACAATCTAGCTCCATCCACGTGTACAGGTATTTGATTTTTTGCACCTATTTTATTTAAAAGCAGCCTCCCTCATTTCTTTTTCTAAATTATAAAACTTGTTCCACTATTTTTGAAAAAAAAAACCAGATCTTAAAAACAGTTCTGGTAATGACTCAGGTTTAATGAAATGTATTTGGGTTAATGTCCTGAAACAATGTAGTGAAAATGGATTTATAATTCTTAGCTATTGTTAATAATTCGTTCTCTCCATGAACTTGACAATACTGAATAAAATCATCTAGTTCATAAAAGACTTTTTCAACCACCTGTAGCGGAAGGGATATCGCAGCCAACTGTGCTCCTCCTCCGTCAGGTTCCGGAACATACATTAAAAACTTGTGGTATAGAAAATCAAAGAACTGTAACTCATGGTGAAGATGCTCCCTCTCTACATCATCCATATCCTCGTTTTCTTCCACCTCATACCCACGCCAATGCAAGTGAAAAGAAGAAAAATGAATCCAAAACATCAATATCTCCGAGTTAACTGTTAACTTAATATCATTTGTTTCAACAGTAGAATCTAAAGAGAATAAATCCACAAAATGCCCCCTTATTTTAAAGACATTTTAACTTCACAATTTTGCAGAACGCCGATAAACAAATAACCGCAACTTATCATAACATAAATAAAGGATTCCACCTATTTACTTTTAATTCCATAAAGGAGAGATTTGATGCCGTTAAATAATGAAAATCCGTTAATACTATCCAACCATGGAGAACCAAATTCCAATCAGACCATATTCCGGTACTCCTACTTTGAAGACGTCCTGCAAAGTCAAAAAATGACTAACTCAACTTTATCACAATCCATTGAATTATTTCATAGTACACTTAGTGAAACCACCTCCTCTCAGCAGATTAAATTTAATGAGTTACTACAAGAAATCAGCCGATCAGAACAATCTTTACGCGAGATTGCATCAATAATGATAGAACAAAGTCAAACCAATCAAATAATCCTTGAGAGACTGGGTAAGCTTGAAAAAGAAAATGAACTTGTCCTTAATGAAATTACAAAAGAAGGGCTAATGCATGAAGCGATGGTGGATCAACTATCTTTACAAGATCAACGTTTACTCGAGCTTAACTCAACACTGTCATCACACGAGCAACAAACAGTTGAATTAACTAAACAACTACAAGTGCATGAAAATATGTATGAAGAGATTTCAGAAAAAATGGGGTTACAAGAGGTATTTCATCAAACAGTTATGGAAAGGTTAGACCATCAAGAAGCCATTTCGGAGAAAATCCAAAGACAACTCGATTATTTAAAGACGGCCATTTATGAGAGAGCCTCACACTTGGCAGAAAAAATAGAGACGAACTTTAGCAAAGTTGCAAAACCCGTTCATCGATTTTTTGTACAAAAAGAAAAAAATGAACAAAAATAATAACGAAAAAACCCCAGTCTAAAAATGACTGGGGTCTAAGCTTAAGCAGTTTTTGCCGGTAATATGATATTAAAGGTGGTGCCTTTGTTTATTTCACTTTCTATATATACTTTCCCTTGGTGGCTTTCAATGATTTTAAAGCTAACCATTAACCCTAGGCCGTTTCCTTCCTTTTTGGTTGTATAGAACGGTTCACCAATCTTTTTGAGCTTATCCTCTGGTATCCCAACCCCCGTATCTTGAATTGAGATTTGTACTTGGTTATCCTCGACACTTACTTTAACGGTTAATTCCCCACCATTCGGCATAGCTTCAATACCGTTCTTTACAAAGTTTAGAAACACCTGTTTCAGTCTATCTTCATCACACTCAATTTGAATGATATCTTCATTTGCTTCAAAACTCATTTTCACATTCTTTTTTCGTGCTTCGAATTCTAATAGTGAGAGTACATTGTTTATTATTTTGACAATATTTTTTTCTTCAAGTTCTACTACCTTAGGCTTGGCAAGAACCATAAAATCCTCAACAATCGTATTTACACGGCCAATCTCATCAAGAATAATCTCAATAAATTCTCTTCTTTGTGGATCGGTCTCATCCTCTAATAGAAACTCTCCATATCCCTTCATAGAAGTAAGAGGGTTTCTTATTTCATGGGCCACCCCGGCAGCGAGCTGACCAACAGCAGCTAGCTTATCTTGACGATGAAGTGTTTCTTCTGTTTTCTTTCTTTCAGTAATATCATTTCTTATTGCAAGGTATTGGTATGGTTTCCCTTTTTCATTCATAAAGGGGATGATGGTTGTATCAACCCAATAATATGTTCCATCCTTTGCTTTGTTTCTAATTTCACCTTTCCAAACATGTCCGTTCCCAATTGTGCTCCACAACTCTTTAAAGTAAGCTTTGGAATGGAACCCCGAGTTTAAGATTTTGTGATCTACCCCAATAAGCTCTTCACGTGAGTATTTAGATATCTCACAAAACTTATCATTCACCTTTGTAATTTTTCCCTTTTCATCTGTAAAAGCAACAATGGAGGATTGATCTAAAGCAAAATTTATATCATTAACTTCTTTTAACGACTCTTTTAATTTCTCTTCTGCTAATTTTCTATTGGTTATATCATGACGAATCGCAACATATTGATACGGTTTGCCGTTTTTTCCTAGAAACGGAACAATGGTCGTATCGACCCAATAGAAGCTTCCATCCTTCGCTTTATTTCGGATTTCTCCTTTCCAAACTCTTCCTGAGCTAATCTCTTTCCAAAGTTGTTGGAAATAACTACGTGGATGGTAGCCCGAATTTAATATCCGATGATCCATACCGAGAAGCTCTTCTCTTTGATACTTAGAGATTTCAACAAATTTGTCATTAACAAAGGTAATTTTCCCTTTTGGATCTGTAATAGCAACAATGGAAGATTCGTCTAATGCGGCTGTAATATCTTTAAGATTTGTGTCTGTAATAGCCAACTTTCTACTGATAAAAGCGGAAGACGAAATTAATCCTATTAAAATGACAATAGATAAGAAAAGAACAAAATAAATAAATAACCGTTCATCGGATATATTCCCTATCGGATCCGTAATTTTAAATCTTATAATTTCAGCTGATTTTACAAGTAAGAAATGTCCTTCCACTATAGCTATCGTTAATACTAAAGCTGCTAAAGGCTTCATCCAAATACGATGACTAACCGAAAAGTTTTTAGCGAAAAACAACATCCAAAAAACGAACCAAAAAGATGCACACATCAAAACAAGAGCAACGATAAGGATAATTGGATCATAAGAAAATACGATTTCTAGTCCTAGCATCCCAACCAAATGAACGAATAAAACTGCACATGTCATAAAAATACTTCCTAATAACAGACTAGTTTTATGAAAGTGATGTTTTGTTACAGTATAAAACGCAAGACCTACAAAGATGATACCGACAATTAGTGATAGCAAAATAAGTGGAATACGATAATGAAAGGACTCCGCTCCATCTATAGTAAGCATTCCGATGAAATTCATTAACCAAATACCAACACCCATTGATAAGGTACCGGCAATCAATAAAAACCTCCTATTTCTTTCGGAGGTATGAAGCATTGCAACAAGGTTCATTGAAGTATAGGAAGCCATTATCGTTAAAATAAATGCAGAAAAAATTAAAATAGGATTGTACGATCCAATAATTTCTTCCATAAAAAGAAATGCCTCCTTTTCAGAAACAATTTATATCTACTTGATTTTAATGGATAGATACCGTATATAAAAGAAAAAGTTTTGTTTTTTGTCACAATTATTTTCTTTTGTTTTCCCACCAAAAATGATAAATCAGTACATTTCACTTATTTAAAAAAAATTTTGATTTTTTCAAGAAAAGAGTCTACACATTTTTAACATCCTCGTGTATACTGTACTATAACAAGAGGTAATTAATTATTCTGTATTATATAAGGAGGAGTAAAAATGTTAATAAGTCCAGTTGAGTTTTTCCGAACATTACCCAAAAAGGTTTGTCCCGAGTGTGGTCAACAGGTACATGAACAGGCTGAATCGTACTTCTTAGAATGTGACAGATGCCTTTCAAAAAAAATGGAAGAATAAAATGTAAACTAAGCACGGTGAGGTTAGATAATCTCACCGTTTTTTTGTATTGATTTATTAAAATATTTAGAAAAATCCTTTAAAATCATGTATACTAACACTGTATATACTTAGGAATACGAAATACATAGTTAGGGGGAAGGAAAATGGAGAAAACATCTTCAAAAAGGTATTTACGTAAAGAGGTACCCGAGCATTTAACATGGGACTTAAGTGATTTGTTTGACTCAGAAGATACTTGGCAAGACCATCTCAAATTGGTGGAAAATGATCTAAGTCTATTTGATGCTTATAAAGGAAAAGTAACCGAAAACTCCGCTACGTTACTTCAATGTTTAGAACAACGTGAAAAGCTAACCCATAAGTTAATAAAAATTTCTACTTTTGCTTCTTTAAAACAATCAGAAGATGGAACAAATCCAATCAACCAGGCGAATATTGGAAAGGTTTCATCGCTACTTTCCAAAATAAACTCATCATTATCTTTTATTGATTCAGAATTATTAAAACTTGACGAAGAGACACTTTCACAATTCGTACAAGAACAACCTAATCTCCTTCCTTTTAAGAATATGCTAGCTGATTTACTAGAGACAAAAAAATACCGTTTATCCCCTGAAACTGAACAAGTACTTGCTGCTCTTGGAGAAGTTCATGGAGCACCTTACCAAATTTATCAAACAAGTAAATCTGCCGATATGACTTTTTCTTCGTTTTTAGATGACAAAGGAAATGAGTTACCAAATAGCTTCGCTTTATTCGAAGACCGATATGAATTTTCACCAGATCCAATAGTGAGAGGAAATGCCTATGAATCATTTGTATCTACATTAAGCAAGTACAAAAATACGTACGCTGCTGTGTATGCAACAGAAGTAAAAAAACAAGTCGCTTTGTCTAAATTACGAGGCTATGACTCTGTAACAGATATGCTTTTGCATCCACAAAAAGTTGAGAAAGTTACCTATGAGAATCAATTGAATGTTATTCAAAAAGAGCTTGCTCCGCATATGAGAAGGTTTGCTCAGTTAAAAAAACGTGTTCTTGGGCTTGAAACGATGAGATTCTGTGATTTAAAGGCACCTTTAGATCCATCTTTTAATCCATCTACGACCTATGAGGAAGCAAGCGAAGTAATCTTAGAAGCATTAAAAGTAATGGGACCTGAGTATAGTAGCATTATGAAAAAAGGATTAACGGAAAGATGGGTTGACTTAGCTGATAATGTTGGGAAATCCACCGGTGCATTCTGTTCTAGCCCTTACGGCTCCCACCCGTATATTCTTATAACATGGACAGACACCATGAGAGGTGCTTTTGTCCTTGCCCATGAGCTTGGACACGCAGGACACTTTTATTTGGCAAACAAAAATCAACGCATGATGAATACTCGCCCATCCATGTATTTTATTGAAGCCCCATCAACAATGAATGAGATGCTTTTAGGTGACTACTTGCTCTCTCAAACGAATGATGTTCAAATGAAGCGCTGGGTGCTATTACAATTATTAGGAACGTATTATCATAACTTTGTTACACATCTATTGGAGGGAGAATTCCAAAGAAGAGTTTATCGTTTAGCTGAGGAAGGGGTGCCATTAACAGCAAAAATACTTTGCGAGCAAAAAGCAAATGTGCTAACTGACTTCTGGGGAGATACAGTGGAAATTGATGAAGGAGCAAGTCTTACATGGATGAGACAACCACATTACTATATGGGACTATATCCATACACATATTCCGCTGGCTTAACCGCTTCAACTGCTATGGCTCAGTTAATAAAGGAAGAAGGTCAACCGGCTGTTGAGCGATGGCTAGAGGTGTTAAAAGCTGGGGGGACGATGCGTCCATTAGAGTTACTAAAACAGGCTGGAATTGATATGTCAACACCTTCCCCTATTGAGAAGGCCGTAAGCTACGTAGGTACATTAATTGATGAACTAGAAGCAAGCTATCAATAATAAAACGGGCACAGATTACGTAATCTGTGCTTTTTAGATTAAATAAAAACTCTCTAGCTATACTAGAGAGAAAGTCAACATCTTAGGGGACCCAACCATTTTTCATCAGCTTTGCTTCCGGTTTAGTTATTTTCCTACTCCAAATAACAAGGTTAAGCTCTTTTAATACTATGCTGATGTGTGTTTGTTCCGTTTTAGGATTACGTTGGATGGTCTCACTTACTACGAGAAGTGAGAAGGTATTCCTTTCGAATAACAAACAGCCTTATTAAGTTTTAATTTTATCTTTCATTCACATAATGGAAGCTTTATTAGAATTCTATAAAGGAAGTTGTAATTTCCATGGCCAAATTTTCCGTTTTTGGTCTACTTTTTAACCCAAGGCGTTGGCTTCTACCCCCTTTTTATCTTCTCGTAACTATATTTTCATAACACAATATAGCTACAATACTTAAAATGAGAATTTCAGCATCAAGTCTTTGCTACCTACTAAGAAACTTTTTACTAAATAAGTAGTGATTAAATTGTAGGGACTTTACATTTTCCTCTCTTTTCACCGCTTCACAAATTATGCGTGGACTTTATAGTTTACTCGTTCTCATATACTTACTTACGGAACGAACACTATATGGTTGAGTCTCCTAAAATGTTAACTCCTTTCTTTTTTTATTTGTTTTTCTTTACACTCTTATTATATCACCTGAAAAAAGCGATACTCTCCCTAACTGTGATAGTTATGTGAACGTTCCCATCCCTTTTGGAAGAATAACACTTGATTTTGATGAGAACGATATATATATGTTCATTAACTAAAAGGAGGTAATGATGAGATGGAAATGGTCAATCCAAAAGAGGTCAAAGTAGGTGATGAGGTGTTCGTGATTTATAATAACCCACATACTCCGACTGTATCTAATATAAGAGCGGCTGAAATTGTACAACATCCTCATAATCCCGGTGGAGTCGCTTTATTTTTAAATGAGACCTTTCATGTAATCGAAGATGACGATGCCCTATTTGCTTCTGAAGCTGCTGCTGAACAAGCATTTAATGACCACTACTACAATACAGATACACACTAAAGAAGCAAGGCAACGCCTTGCTTCTAATCACTAATTGATTTTAGGCAACTCTCTAACTTCCATTGTTGTGTCGTGTCCACACAATGGACATTTTAAATCGGAGCTTGCAAACTCTTTTCTCATCCAACCAATACAATCGTTATCAGCACATGTATACACTTCAATATCCATTAAAATATCTTCCGGTTTTTCTTCTTGAGCTTTTCTGTTAAAGAACATAGCAATTGCCCCCATTCTAGAGATTCTTTCGTTCTTTTTATTTAGTATGTACAAATTATTATATTTTAAAAGTATTTTTTCCTGTGTATCCAAAAATAAACAACCTGCCCCTTCAAGCAGGTTGTTTATTTCTTCTTATAACCACGAAGCGCCTACAATGATTAATAAGATAAATAATACGACAATTAACACAAATCCTCCGTATCCATACCCACATCCACCATAACCATATCCGTAGTTATAGCCCATACCTTTCAACCCCTTTTATTATTAAAAACTAATTAATATCCCCATCCCACATATGCTGCTCCCACAATAATCAATAGGATGAACAAAACGACGATCAAAGCAAATCCACCGCCGTAGCCGAATCCAGCTTCTGCGCTCATTACTTCCACCTCCCATGACATCTATCGGCAGTATATGTGAGGCAAAGTTGTCCTGTATGGGCATTTTCACTAATTAGTAACCTCTTCATCATCAAAAAAAACCTCCTTGAACGATATCAAGGAGATTTTTCATCCGATAAATCCTTACAATTTAGCTACTCTCTTCTCTGAGACGGAGAAAGAAACTTCATTTTCTAGTACTTTCTTTTCTTTAACAACAGGCTTTTTATTTAGGTACACATATAAAGCTCCGACAAAAATACTTCCTCCAATTAAATTTCCAAGGGTTACAGGTATGATGTTATGGATTGCTGACCAAATGGTAATCGTTTCTGGATGTGGAACCATTAGAGCAATTCCAAATAGCGCCATATTTGCAATGCTGTGTTCATAGCCAGAGATAACAAAACCAAATACAAGTAAGAGGGTTAATAGGAGTTTTGCTACGTCACCTTTTACATGCATTGGTAACCAAATAGCTAAACATACCAGCCAGTTACAAAGGATGGCACGAAAAAAGATTTCTAATGTATGTCCGTGCATCTTATAACTTGCAACGTCCATCAAAAGTTCCGATTTGTCTGGTGATAAAAATAAGCCCGATAGCATAATCAGAAGAGAAAAAAACAATGCTCCAGCTAAATTGCCAAAGTAACAAGCCAGCCAGATTTGCAACGTCTCATACCAGGTAGTTTCCTTTCTTAACGTTCCGATGGTCATTGTCATTGCGTTACTAGTAAACAACTCCGCCCCACCGTAAATAATCATTACGAGAGCAGTCCCAAAGAAAATCGCTACCAACAGCATCGCAGATGGAGACCCGGCATCAAAGAAAAATTCTCCCGTTTTATACGATACCATGATTCCGAAACCAATATAGACTCCAGCAAGCATTGCTTTAATAAAGTAATGGAGTTTAGATGACATCCACGTATCTCTTTTTTTCTTAGCGTTTAATGCCGCTTCCTCAATAGGTGTAAGCTCATTATACATGTTCAGGATCCTTTCTCTTTTCAAAATGTGAAAAAAATCACAATATTTACTGTCATTTTACCCCTCATTCTCACTTTTGTTAATAGAAAAACTATTGAACGCTTCGTGACTATTTGTGAAACGGTTACATTACCCGTATTTCATCATTAAACTATTGAAAGCTAGGGTTTACACTATTTGAATATGTAAAACTCCCCTTTCACTGCTGTTACAAATATCACTATTATAAGAAATTATTAAGTTAAATGTGATTTCTGTCACAAAACGTTAACTCATTTTTAAGTAAACTATATTGACCAGTTACATAACATTCTTTTAAATAAAAATATATGGCCAACGCTTAAAGGAGGATACCGATGGTGATTCAAAAATATAAAGAAGAATTATCCTACGAACTTGGCGAATTATTAAAATCGGCTGAACGAATTGTACCTATAAAAAAAGGAAGCTATCTGTTTAAAGAAGGACAAGAAGCAAGAGAAATGTATATTATTTTATCAGGTAAGGTTCAAATTTCAAAAATGAACGCTGAAGGCAATGAGCTGAGCTTAAGACTTTGTAAGCATTATGATATTGTAGGAGAACTAACCTTATTTACTGTGGATCCAAGGTATATATTTAATGCCAAAATAATAGAAAATGGTGAAGTTGCAGCCATCAATATTACTGAACTTGAACATGCCTTTTTTAAAAATAGCCAGTTAGCTATTGAATTCCTTCGATGGATGAATGATCATATAAGAAAAACCACTACTAAGTTTCGTGATTTAGTGTTAAATGGAAAAAAAGGAGCACTCTATTCAACCATTATTAGGTTATGTAATAGTTATGGTGTATTAAGAGAAAATGGAATTGAAATATCGGTTCCATTAACCAATCAAGATCTAGCGAATTTCTGTGGCACAGCAAGAGAAAGTATTAGTAGAATGCTGACTGAATTAAGAAAGAAACATATTATTTCTATTAACAAAAAAATAATTACTGTCCATGACCTAAGTTATTTAAAAAAGGAAATAGATTGTGAGAACTGTCCGATTGAATATTGTAATATTGACTAATCGTAATCGTCTATTTTAGGCGATTATTTATTTTTTTGTCGAAAAATCGTGTCAAACACTATCGGAATATTTACTATATTTATGATTGAAAAATAGTTTTATAAAATGATAGTATTAACCATGTAAGCGTTGTCATAGTTTGGAAATTCTAAACCATTTAATAGCGGGAGGGAAACAATGAGTCAATTAACTGTTCAATTGCATGAAAAAGTAGAGAAATTCCTATCTGGTAAAAAGAAGCTTTTTATTAATGGAGAATTCGTCGAAAGTAAAGCTCAAAAGACTTTCGAAACCTATAACCCAGCTACTGGCGAAGTGCTAGCAACTGTTTTTGAGGCCAACGAAGTAGATGTAGACCTCGCTGTGAAGGCTGCTAGAAAAGCTTTCGATGAAGGTCCTTGGTCAAAAATGGGTAGCGCCCAAAGAAGTAGATTAATGTATAAGCTTGCTGACCTAATGGAAGAAAATGCAGCTGAACTAGCGCAACTTGAAACATTGGACAACGGTAAACCAATTAGAGAAACTACGAATGCTGATATTCCTTTAGCTGTTGAACATATGCGATATTATGCGGGCTGGGCCACGAAAATTGTCGGGCAAACAATTCCGGTTAATGGACCGTACTTTAACTATACAAGACACGAAGCAGTCGGGGTGGTTGGACAAATTATTCCTTGGAACTTCCCTCTTTTAATGGCCATGTGGAAGCTAGGTGCTGCACTAGCAACAGGATGTACAGTCGTACTAAAGCCTGCTGAGCAAACACCACTTTCTGCCCTATACTTAGCTGAGTTAATTCAAGAGGCAGGCTTCCCTCCTGGTGTTGTCAATATCATTCCTGGATTCGGTGAAAAAGCAGGTCAACCGCTTGTTGACCATCCACAAGTTGATAAAATCGCTTTCACCGGTTCAACTGAAATTGGGAAAATGATTATGGAGAGAGCAGCCAAAACCTTAAAGAGAGTAACCCTAGAACTTGGCGGAAAATCGCCAAACATCCTGCTGCCAGATGCTGATCTTTCAAAGGCAATTCCTGGAGCACTAAATGGGGTTATGTTTAACCAAGGTCAAGTGTGCTGTGCGGGTTCTCGTGTCTTCATTCAGAAAAAGCAATTTGATAATGTTGTTGCTGATATGGTAAGTCATGCGAAGAACATTAAGCAAGGAGCAGGTCTACACTCTGACACAGATATCGGACCTCTTGTTTCAAGCACACAACAAAAACGCGTTCTTGGGTATATTGAAAAAGGAATTGACGAAGGAGCCGAGCTATTAGTTGGTGGAAATAATCCATTTGAACAAGGATACTTTGTTTCACCAACGATCTTCGCCAATGTTAGTGACCAAATGACAATCGCTAAAGAAGAAATATTTGGTCCTGTTATTTCTGCTCTTCCGTATGAAGACTTAGATGAGCTTATTGCTCGTGCAAATCAAAGTGAATACGGCTTAGCTGCTGGGCTATGGACTCGTGATGTAGCTCAAGCACACTACGTAGCCAACAATTTACGAGCTGGAACGGTTTGGGTGAACTGCTATAACGCATTTGATGCCGCTTCCCCGTTTGGTGGTTATAAGCAATCTGGTCTTGGTCGTGAAATGGGCTCTTATGCACTTAACAACTATACTGAAGTTAAGAGTGTATGGATTGGAATGAATTAATCACCACAAAAAAGCGAGAGGGTCTTCCCTCTCGCTTTTTTTATAAATAAATATTAGTAGTTGTAGCCTCCACCGAAGAAACCTGCTCCAACAACGATTAGCAAGATAAACAGGACAACGATTAAAGCGAAGCCGCCTCCATAACTTCCACTCATATTTTTTCACCCTCCTCTATAGCCTTTTCACTCCTAGTGTATTCAGACAGTATGTCATCGGTATAGATGAATGTCCTATATGGATCAATTTAATATGTTCACAATATGTCCATAGGATTTTCCTTCAAGATTCATTATCTTAAATAGAGGAGGTATGTTCATGAAGAAAATATATATGATTTGTTCCATTATAGTCATTGTTGGTATTACTGCTGGTATATCCTTTTTTTTAATTCGTGATGCCAATGCAACCATTCCTGATGATATTGTTTTAACGACAATGAACAATGAAAGCTTTGATTTTAGTAAAACAGAGAAAAAAATAAAACTTGTTGAATTCATGTATACGCATTGTCCTGATATTTGTCCCACCACAACATTGAAAATGAATCAATTAAAAAAGGATCTTGAAGAGGAAGGCGTATTTGGAGATAAGATTCAATTTCTGACGGTTAGTATTGATTCCTATAGAGACACACCGGAAGTGATGAAAAGTCACATGTCCCATTTTGAAATTAAAGACGATGGAAACTGGATATTCTTAACTAGTGACCCCAATAATATTAAGGAAGATCAAAAGGATATTGAACGTTTAGCCAATACCTTTCAGTTTCAATATAGAGATCCAGGTGATGGTTTCTATGTCCACTCTACTTTCGTTTTTCTAGTAGATGAAAACAATAGATTTATTAAGAAATTCCCTATGGGTGAAGATTTTAAACGAGAAGATGTCTTTAATAAAATAATGAAGGAAATACAATAAAACGAGCGGCGTCAATAGCCGCTCGTTTTATTAATTTGTTGAAGAAGATAATTTTGCTTGTTGCTGTAGAAGGAGAATTGATTTTGGGCGAGGTTTTGAAAAACTTACCTTAATTCCTGACCCCTTTAACCGATTAACTAAGTCTATTAATTGTTTTTTAGCCATATTAAAGACTCCTTTTCCGATCTGATTAGCTTTATTGTACATGATAAATATGAAAAAAATATGAAATTTCATCATTTTTTTCTATGAAAATAAAACTTTTATTTAAGGTTGATTTTTTTGGCAATGCTGATGATATAGAAATTCATGCGAACAACCAGTAAAAAGTGTTATAATGAAAATTATTGTTTATTTTGTTTGGAGGAAAAGAAATGATTACAGTAACAGACGTAAGCCTTCGATATGGTGACCGTAAACTATTTGAAGATGTAAATATCAAATTCACACCTGGTAATTGCTACGGATTAATTGGGGCAAATGGTGCAGGAAAATCAACATTTTTAAAAATCCTATCTGGTGAAATAGAGTCACAAACCGGTCAAGTTTCCCTTGGACCTGGTGAACGATTGGCCGTATTAAAGCAAAACCACTATGAATTCGAAGAAGAAGAAGTAATGAAAGTAGTAATCATGGGACATAAGCGTCTATATGAAGTCATGCAAGAAAAAGACGCAATTTATATGAAAGCGGACTTCACAGATGAAGACGGAATGAAAGCTGCTGAGCTTGAAGGAGAATTCGCGGAGCTAAACGGTTGGGAAGCCGAATCAGAAGCTGCCATTTTATTAAAAGGGCTTGGAATCACTGAAGACCTTCACACAAAAAAGATGGCAGATATTTCAGGTTCTGATAAAGTAAAGGTACTTCTTGCACAAGCTCTATTTGGTAAGCCAGATGTTCTTCTACTTGATGAGCCGACGAACCACTTAGACATAAAAGCAATCCAATGGTTAGAAGAATTTCTAATCAACTTTGAAAATACCGTTATTGTTGTATCCCATGATAGACATTTCCTTAATAAAGTATGTACGCATATTGCGGACCTAGACTTTTCAAAAATCCAAATCTACGTTGGAAACTACGATTTCTGGTATGAGTCAAGCCAGTTAGCACAGAGAATGGCTCAGGACCAAAATAAGAAAAAAGAAGAAAAAATAAAAGAACTTCAAGCTTTTATCGCGAGATTTAGCGCTAACGCATCTAAATCAAAGCAAGCAACATCAAGAAAAAAATTACTTGATAAAATTTCTTTGGATGACATTCGTCCATCATCTAGAAAATACCCGTATGTTGGTTTTACTCCTGAAAGAGAAATTGGAAACGACCTGTTACGTGTGGAAGGAATAACAAAAACAATCGACGGAGAAAAAGTTTTAAACAATGTTAGCTTCGTAATGAATAAGGAAGATAAAATTGCACTTGTTGGAGCAAATGAACTTGCTAAAACAACCTTATTCAAGATTTTGACAGGTGAAATGGAAGCTGACAGTGGGACGTTTAAATGGGGTGTTACTACCTCTCAGGCGTATTTCCCAAAAGACAACACTTCTTACTTTGAAGGTAGTGAGTTAAACCTTGTAGATTGGTTACGACAGTTCTCCCCTGCTGATCAAAGCGAAAGCTTCCTTCGTGGCTTCTTAGGAAGAATGTTGTTTTCTGGAGAAGAAGTACTAAAGAAGGCTAGCGTTCTTTCCGGAGGAGAAAAGGTCCGCTGTATGCTATCCAAAATGATGCTAAGTGGTGCGAATGTCCTTCTATTGGATGAGCCAACAAACCACTTAGACTTAGAATCAATTACTGCAGTTAATAATGGTTTAATTAACTTTAAAGGCTCACTTATGTTTGCATCACATGACCATCAGTTCATTCAAACGATTGCCAACAGAATTATTGAAATTACTCCAAATGGTATCGTTGATAAGCAAATGACTTATGATGAATATCTAGAAAATAGTGAGATCCAAAAACAAGTAGCAGAAATGTATAAATAAAACTAAAAGAGAGCCAATTGGCTCTCTTTTAATGTCTTTTTGTTTTTCGTCTTGCACTATCTTTTTTTGTCCCAGCCATTTCATTTTCTGTTGTGCCTTGTCCTTCAACTTGCGGAGAACTTAATCCAACAGTAGAAGGATCTTTTTTTCGATTTGACATAATGAAAACACCTCCACTGTTAATTTTTAATATTTAGATGGTTTTTATCCGCTCTATAAGACAACTTTTTTAAAATTGTTTCCTCATTGTTTCATCCATTCAAAATACGGTTTCTCCACATTCCTAAGAATGCTCCAATTAACGCAAATCCTAATCCAATTGATATGGCTTTCATCATAATAGGTGTAGATTTATCACTTGGTTTGGTTTCTCCTATGATAGAAGCAGTCTTTGGAGAAGTTTTGATTTTATATTTTGCTAAAGAGATCGTTTGAATCTTGTTGTTCGAGGAATCATATACGGTTAAGTCTCCCTCTTTTGTTACATCTACTACAGTAGAATCAGTAAGAGGCTCTGTTATATATAACGGATCTGTCACAACAAACTTATCCTTCTCATTTTCAAAAGTTGTATTCACAGGAATTGTTGAAGTTTTAAAGTTAGAAAATCCAAAGCTTAGCAAATTAATTGTATCATTATATATATCACGTTTATACGTTGCCCCTAAACCAATGACTGTTAATCCAAGTTGACCATTAGAAGCAGTTGTTGCTAACGTTTGCCTTGATTCATTCACAAAACCCGTCTTACCACCTGTAATACCTTCGAATGGAATTTCTCCCTTCAGTAGTAAATGATGTGTTAGTAAGGTTGTATCCCATGATTGACCATCCCATTCCAAATCTTTTGTTCCGAAAATTTCTTTAAATGTTTCATTCTTTAGTGCGTAATTCGTGATTAGCCCTAAATCATACGCTGTTGTATAGTGGTTTTCATCAAAAAGTCCATGCGGGTTCGTGAAATGAGTATCCTTAACACCAACCTCATTTCTTAGAAATTCATTGATGTGTTTTTCGTATGTGTCCATACTGCCGTCAATATGAAGGGCAATAGCTGCAGCTGCATCATTTCCTGAATTAATAAGCATCCCTTGAATTAATTTCTTTAGTGTAACTTCTTCTCCCTCATTTAAATATACTTTTGTTCCCTCAACTTCAATAGCCTCATTATTTACTTTTACTATTTCATCTACTTTTGCAGATTGAATTGCGTAAATGGCAGTTGCAATTTTTGTTAAACTAGCAGGATACATACGTTCATGCTCGTTTTTTGAGTAAAGGACCGCATTGGATTGTGAGTCCATTAATATTACCGAATCGCTTATAATGGACAGCTCGTCCATTTCGTCAGCAAACACTTGATTTGAACTTAATGCAAGGATAGTTAGAAAAATAAAAGATAGTTTTTTAAACACTGTATGCACACACCTTGTTTGAAATCAGTCTTTTTCGATTGTACCAAAAAATTTAGCATGTAAGCGTATAAATTATGCATTTGTTACGAAATTGAAAAACTAGGTAATATTTCGTGCTTTATAACGAAAAACCGATACTTAGGTCGTAAATTTACATTCATAGAAAAAGTATAGACAAGTTTCCATTACCTTGATGCATATAAATTAGTAGAAATAAATTTTTTGGAGGGGTACGATGCAGTTTCTAGTAGTCAAAAAACGTTCTCTAATATTTTCACTTCTTTTGTTAGGTTTGGTTTTCTCCGCCTCCCTTTGGATTTATTTAAACATGGGAAGCGAGGCAGTCGTTCAAACATCAGTAAATGATTCTACGAGAGAAATTCATTTAGTCACTGGCGAGTTTGAAGCGACTACTAAAGATGGAAAAGAAATTGAAGCCTATCGCTTTGACCCGGGGACCATCTTTCTACAAAAGGGTGAGAAGGTAAAATTAAAGATTATGGGAATAAACGGTGCTAATCATCCATTTATTATTGAAGGCACAGACATTAGCGGTAAAATTCTTCAAGGAGAAGAAACTGAACTAGATCTTCAGTTTCAAAAGAAGGGTGTCTATCGATTGGTTTGCTTAACCCACCATGATTCAGATTCAAACGGACCAATGACAGCCTATATCGTTGTAAATTAACACTTGTTGACGATTGTGTGTAAAACGCACAGTCGTTTTTTATGTTCCACCAAACTGTCAAAATATCTACATAACCTAATTGACCACGAAGAGATTTCTCACGTTACAATAGTGATATTAAAAATAACTTTTTGTATAACAGATTTTATTTTTCATCAAATCATTATAGTACAGTTTTCTTTTTTTACTATTCCATCACATAACAAACCTCTGAAAAACCTAATGTTCATAACATTGTCAAAATGTCACCTAGATTATGTGATGTATTTCACTAATTATCTGTTATACTTCAAGTATGATGTATTTGTATCATCTGTTATATAAACATTTACTAAGAGGTGGACTCAAATGGAACAGTGGAAAGGTTTTTCAGAAGGCACTTGGAGTAAAGAAGTAAACGTTAGAGACTTTATACTAAGAAACTTTAAAACGTACGAAGGAAATGATTCCTTCCTTGCAGGCCCTACTGAGGCAACAACAAAATTATGGGATCAAGTAATGGATTTAACAAAACAAGAAAGAGAAAACGGTGGCGTCCTTGATATGGATACCGAAATCGTATCTACCATTGTTTCTCATGGCGCAGGCTACTTAAATCAAGATTTAGAAAAAGTAGTGGGTGTCCAAACTGACAAACCGTTCAAACGCTCCCTACAGCCATTTGGCGGAATTCGTATGGCACAACAATCATGTGAATCTTATGGTTTTGAGTTAAATAAGGATGTTGAAAAAATCTTTACTGACTATCGTAAAACACATAACCAAGGTGTATTCGATGCTTACACCGATGAAATGAAAATGGCACGTAAGGTTGGTATCATTACAGGTTTACCGGATGCATACGGACGTGGCCGTATTATCGGTGACTACCGACGTATTGCTTTATATGGTGTAGACTTCTTAATTCAAGAAAAGAAAAAGGATCTAGCTGGTACTACTTCAGTTATGAAGGAATCTGTTATTCAGCTTCGTGAAGAATTGTCAGAGCAGGTTCGTGCCCTTAACGAATTAAAAAAATTAGCTGCAAGCTACGGATTTGATATTTCTAGACCAGCTACTACAGCTACAGAAGCTTTCCAATGGCTATACTTTGGATACTTGGCAGCAATTAAAGAACAAAACGGAGCTGCAATGAGTCTAGGGCGCGTTTCAACTTTCTTAGATATTTATATTGAAAGAGATTTAGAAAACGGTGTACTTACAGAGCAAGAGGCACAAGAATTGGTTGATCACTTCGTTATGAAGCTACGTCTTGTAAAATTTGCTCGTACTCCTGACTATAACGAACTATTTAGTGGAGACCCAACGTGGGTAACGGAGTCAATCGGTGGTGTAGCAAATGACGGACGTGCATTAGTAACGAAAAACTCTTTCCGTTTCTTGCATACTCTTACTAATCTAGGACCGGCACCAGAACCAAACTTAACAGTACTTTGGTCTACTCGCCTTCCTGAAGGCTTCAAAAAGTTCTGTGCGAAAATGTCAATCGAAACAAGTTCAATTCAATATGAAAATGACGATATTATGCGCCCAGAATGGGGCGATGATTACGGAATTGCATGCTGTGTATCAGCAATGGAAATTGGTAAGCAAATGCAGTTCTTCGGTGCTCGTGCAAACCTTGCAAAAGCACTGCTATATGCGATCAATGGTGGTAAAGACGAAAAACATAAACTTCAAGTAGCTCCAGAGTTCTCCCCTATCACTTCTGAAGTACTAGACTATGAAGAAGTAATGGCGAAATTTGATTCTACCATAGATTGGTTAGCTGGTCTTTACATTAATACACTAAACATCATCCACTATATGCATGATAAGTATAGCTATGAAAGAATTGAGATGGCTCTTCACGATACAAACATTCTTCGTACTATGGCAACAGGTATTGCTGGACTAAGTGTTGTTGCTGACTCATTAAGTGCGATAAAATACGCTCAAGTTCGTCCCGTTCGTGACGAAAACGGTATTGCTGTTGACTTTGAAATAGAAGGCGACTTCCCTAAATACGGAAACAATGATGATCGCGTGGACAGCATCGCTGTTGATTTAGTTGAGCGTTTCATGAAAAAGCTTAAAAAACACGAAACATATAGAAACTCTATGACTACTATGTCTATTTTAACAATCACTTCTAACGTGGTGTATGGTAAGAAAACAGGTAACACACCTGATGGTCGTCGCGCTGGTGAGCCATTTGCTCCTGGTGCAAACCCGATGCATGGTCGTGATACAAAAGGAACTCTAGCTTCTCTTGCATCTGTTGCTAAGCTTCCTTATGCTTACTCATTAGACGGTATTTCAAATACTTTCTCAATTGTACCAAAAGCCTTAGGGAAAGATGACGACAGCCGTGAACTGAATCTTGTAAGTATTCTTGATGGTTATTCAATTAAGCAAGGACATCACTTAAACGTAAACGTATTTAATCGTGAAACATTGCTTGATGCTATGGAGCACCCAGAAGAATATCCACAATTAACGATTCGTGTATCTGGTTACGCAGTTAACTTTATTAAGTTAACAAGAGAACAACAAATGGATGTTATAAACAGAACATTCCATGGTTCACTATAAAAAAATGATGTAGGGAGATTGCAAACATCTCCCTACCTGATAAATGAGAGGAGTTTTTCATCATGAACGGAAACATTCATTCAATCGAAACATTTGGAACAGTAGACGGACCTGGAATTCGCTATGTCGTATTTACACAAGGCTGCTTGCTTCGTTGCCAATTTTGTCATAATGCGGATACTTGGGAAATCGGAACTGGAAAACAGATGTCTGTTTCCGAAATCATCGATGATTTAAAAACATACTTACCTTTCATCGAGTCATCAGGTGGTGGAATTACTGTTAGCGGTGGTGAACCGCTTCTACAAATTCCATTTTTAATAGAACTCTTTAAAGAATGTAAAAAGCTAGGGATTCACACAACTATTGATTCTTCGGGCGGTTGTTTCTCACACGCGGAACACTTTCAAGTAAATCTTAAAGAATTATTAAAATACACTGACTTAATTCTACTTGATATCAAACATATTGACAGAAAGAAGCATATTTCCTTAACCGGAATGGCAAATGAACATATACTTGAATTTGCTCAATTCTTATCCGCTCATCAAGTTGCTGTATGGATACGACATGTTCTTGTACCAACCATTTCAAATGATCTTGACGATCTAAAAAAACTTGGGGATTTTATTGGTACACTTTCGAATGTTAAAAAGGTCGAAGTTCTTCCATATCATGAACTTGGAGTATATAAATGGGAAGCTCTTGGGATGGAGTATCCATTAAAAGGTATTCAACCACCAAGTGATGAAGAAGCCCAAAAGGCTCTTGAACTTTTAACTGCTTCAGTAAAATATGCATAATAAAAATGGGGAGCAATTAGATTTGCTCCCCGTTTGTTTATTTCCACCAATCATCAAACATCGTTGTTGGCGGGCGACGTTTATGTTCTGTTATGAGAAATCTCTGTTCAATTTTTTCTGCTACCTCATTCGCCACTTCTTTTCCTTCAAGAAAATCATCTAGTTCTTCATATGTAATTCCTAGTTCCATTTCATCTGCTTGACCTGGCTTTTGATCTAATAAATCAGCTGTTGGGACTTTTAAATAAAGACGTTCACTTGCACCGAGTTCTTTTAGTAGCTCGCGTCCTTGTCTCTTTGAGAGTCCAGATAGTGGCAGCAAATCTGCTCCCCCATCACCATATTTTGTAAAGAATCCTGTAACAGCTTCAGCTGCGTGGTCAGTTCCAACAACCAGTAAGCCTTCCTGCCCTCCGATTGCATATTGGGCAATCATTCGCATTCTCGCTTTTACGTTCCCCTTATGATAATCACGTAACGGTTCTCCTGCTGTTTTTTGATCATATTCAAACTTTACTGCATCTACTGCTTCCTTAATATTAAAAACGAATTCCTCATCCGGCTGTATAAACTTAAGGGAGCTTTGAGCATCATCTTCATCTTGCTGAATACCGTATGGTAAACGGACAGCAATAAACTTACATTCATAGCCTTCTTGCCTTAATTCTTCCACCGCTAATTGAGATAGCCTACCAGCTAGCGTGCTGTCTTGTCCCCCACTAATCCCTAATACTAAACCTTTTGCGGTTGTTTTCTTCACGTATGCCTTTAAAAAAGCAATGCGTTCGTTCACCTCTTGGCGAGCGTCAATAGAAGGCTTCACATGTAACTCATTTATTATAAGACTTTGAATATTTCTCAACTCTTCTCCTCCTTATCTTATATTTTGAGATTTAATATTCGCCTTAACCTCTGCTATATTTCTCATTTTGTTATCCCAACATTTTTGACTCAAGTCCACTGGGTATTCCTCTGGGTTTAGCGCTCTTGTATACTCCTCCCAAAGCAGTTTGAGATTTTCTTTTGCATAATTTTGCATTTCAACCAAACTTGGTACCTCATATACTTGCTCTCCGTTAATAAAGATATCCTCGTGAAGGTCCTTTGCTGTGAAATTCGTAATGAATTTACTAATATAGGTGTGAACGGGATGAAACATTTTAATTCTAGACTCTGCTTCCGGATGTTCCTCATCCATCGTAATATAATCGCCTTCAGATTTATGGTTTTCATTATTAATAATCCGGTATACCCTCTTTAGACCAGGGGTAGATACCTTTTCAGGATTACCACTAATTTTAATTGTATCAACAAGCTCTCCATTCTCACCCTCAATGGCCACGAGCTTATAAACAGCACCTAATGCGGCTTGGTCATATGCAGTGATTAACTTTGTACCTACTCCCCACGTATCAATCATAGCTCCCTGAGCTTTTAAGTTAATGATGGTGTACTCATCAAGATCGTTTGAGGCAATAATTTTTGTCTCCGAGAAACCAGCATTATCAAGCATTTCACGAGCTTTTTTTGAGAGATACGCAAGGTCTCCACTATCGAGACGAATACCAAGAAAATTAATTTTATCACCAAGTTCCTTAGCAACCTTTATCGCATTTGGTACACCTGATCGTAGTGTGTCGTATGTATCTACTAAAAACACACAGTCCTTATGTCTACGAGCGTATTTATGAAAAGCAATATACTCATCTTTATATGCTTGGACCAAAGAGTGAGCATGGGTGCCAGCTACTGGTATGCCAAACATCTTTCCTGCACGAACATTAGAGGTAGCCTGGAAACCTCCAATATAAGCTGCTCTTGTACCCCAAATAGCCGCATCCATTTCTTGAGCCCTTCTAGTACCAAACTCCATTCCCACTCCATCACCGATCACTTGTTTAATCCTCGACGCCTTCGTTGCAATTAACGTTTGATAATTTATAATATTAAGAAGTGCCGTTTCAATTAGCTGAGCCTCTGCTAATGGAGCTTCCACTCTTAATAACGGCTCATTTCCAAAAGCAATTTCCCCTTCGACCATGGAACGAATATTCCCTGTAAAGGTTAACGTTTTTAAATAATCAAGAAAGTCTTCCTTATAATGAGCAACTTCTCTTAAATATTCAATATCGCTATCTGAAAAACGAAATCCTCTTATGTAATCAATGACTTTTTCTAAGCCTGCAAAAATAGCATAGCCATTTCCAAAAGGCAAATTTCTAAAATATAAGTCAAATACTGCTTTCTTGTTGTGTATCCCATCCTCCCAATAAGTTTCTGCCATATTGATTTGGTACAAATCCGTATGTAAGGTCAAGCTATCGTCTGGATAGTCACGTTTCATTACTAAATTCTCCTTAACTTCAAAAATGCATTTTAACTTATCATAGCGAAACTACCTTTAAATGTCACGATTTTAGGTAAATTGTCAAAATAAATCCTTATTATCTTCGAATTTGCGTATGAGTTTATGATTTACTATACTTATAAGGAGAACATTCAAAAGAAGTGAGGTGATTTCGATGGATGAGATTCTCTTTGACTTAACAAATTTTTCAACACTTTATACCATTTATGCATCTGTCGTGATCAGCTTAATCCTTCGATTGATTTGGATCTGGAATATAGAGTATCACTTTCTTGACACTGTCTGTTCCTCGACAGATCTTAGCTCGGAGAAGAATCAAATTTTCTATAATCGGGCAAATGTTCACCATCAACACCCTGCTCTCGTCTGGATATGTCGGTACATTAGACGAAAAGTAGCAGGCAGTGATGATACAGATAGTTTCTTTCCTCCTTCATCCAGATAAAACAAAGAGATATGGAGGAAAGATACATGAGTGAATTTTTTCAAACAGTATTTGTAAACACCTTTTCAACCGCCATTCATGCCATTGCAATGATTTTTAACGGCAGCTTCGGTTTATCCATTATATTTCTTACATTAATTGTCCGACTTCTACTTATGCCACTTATGCTTAAGCAGTACAAAAGTCAGCAGCAGATGAAAGAGAAAATGGAGGCACTCAAGCCTGAATTAGATACGATCCAAGCAAAAATAAAGAATACAAAAGATAGCAAAGAGCAACAAAAGCTGCAGCAAGAAATGATGGGTTTATACCAAAAACACGGAGTAAATCCGTTAGCGATGGGTTGTCTACCCATGCTCATTCAAATGCCAATTTTGATGGGGTTCTACTACGCGATTCGGGGTTCTCATGAAATTGCCACCCACTCATTTTTATGGTTCAACTTAGGTGAGTCGGATATTTGGATTACTGCAATTGCTGGTATTGTATACTATCTACAATTCAAAGTGTCTATGTCTAACATAAGTGGAGATCAACAAAAACAAATGAAGTTCATGGGTCTCCTTTCTCCAATTATGATTGTCATGTTCTCACTTAATGCACCTGCTGCTTTACCGCTCTATTGGGCAGTTGGGGGGACTTTCCTTATTATTCAAACACTAATAGGAAAAAAATTATATCAAACACCTGCACCATCACTTACAGCTAACACAGAAAAAGCATAGCTAAAAGGTCTGCTCTAATTAGAGCAGACCTTTTTTATGCGAGCATAAATCCAATTGAAGCTAGGACCATCCCTAAACCGTAGCTCAATATCAAATATACGACGAATGCTTTATGTTCTTTTGATTGCCAAAGCTGTACCAGTTCAAGTTTGAATGTAGAAAATGTAGTAAAAGCACCCATAAATCCAACCCCTAAAAAGGAGTATACGTCTCCTCTTATCCCTTTACCTACCAACAAACCTAAAAGTAATGAACCTATTGCATTTATAAACAGCGTGCCGATAGGTATGGAAACGTTTATGTACTTTTTCGCAAGTAAACCAATTATATATCTAGCATTTGCTCCTATAAACCCACCTACAGCAATTAGAATGTAATTCATTGAACAACCACCCTTCTCTGCCCGACTCGGAAGCCGCCGAATGCACAGACCAGGCCACCTATCATACTAATAAATACATAACATATGGCTAGTAGATATTGTCCCTCCTGTAAAAGCGAGCTAAGCTCTACACTTAAGGTAGAGAAAGTCGTAAAAGAACCAATTAACCCCGTCCCAATAGCAGCTGCTAAATCTTCAGGGAGTTTCTTTGATAGCAGCAGTCTTGAAGTAAACCAGCCAAGTGCAAATGCTCCTAACAAATTGGCAAGCAGTGTTCCTAAAAATGGTAACCAGCCGCCATTGATGGCTAGCATATTGTAGTAAATACTATATCTCAACACACTTCCAATGGAGCCACCAAGCCCTATGAATAATAACCTCATAACATCCACCCTATTATTTAAAAAATGACAAATAAAAGAAAATACTGTTAGCTACCATGCTAACAGTATTATGTAGTCCGATGTTAAGCTTCTTTGAAATAATCTTTGTAATAGCCGCCAACTTTCCCACTATTATCTATTATAAAGTAAAATTCTTCTGTTTCATTTTTTACTTCGTACACGTTTCCTGTTGTTAATTTATTGTCGACGATATATTTTTCAGCTTTTGTGTGAACACAAGTTACCTTTTTTATTGTTTCTGACTCAGACCATTTTAGATGAATCACTACAGTCACTCCTTTTACATTATCTATCTTATTATAGAAAGTAAGTAACTACTTAGCAACTTTTTCTAAAAACTGCTTCCTAAAAGATCTAATTCGAAAATTCCTTTTTGTCACTTTTCGGACTTGGTTTTCTTCAAAGGTGAAAAATTCGCCTGTTATTATATTTTTTAAAGTGATATAACTGATTTCACATATGGTATCTAACCTAATAAACTCTAAATAGTTGTATTGTCGATTATTATACACCAGCTCATAATAGCCATTGTCTCTATTTCCACTCATGTTCTGACCCACTTTCTTAAGTTGGTGATAGTAAGTGTTTACCACAATGGATACTCGTATTAAACCGATGTACAATAAAAAATTAACTATGGCTCGACTTTTTTAGACGATCAAGTTCCGTTAGTAAATATTGATAATAACTATCACTCAATCTTCCTTTTGCCCCTCTAAGAATTTCAGTAGAATAATGGTCTGGTGGTGACAATTCGGGCATTTTGTTATAAACATGGAATGTCAAAACATCCTTTAACGTTTCCCCATCGATGTCCACATCCACAAAGGTAGGGCGATACCATCCTCCATAAAACCCCTCTCTCACAAATAAATAATCAACCCCTTCATATGGAGTTAAGTAAACTAATCCCTCGGTTTCACCACCATCTTCCACAATATCTGCTCTTCCTCCATCACTTACTCTGAAAAGGTATTTCATAGAGTATCCCTTTAAAACGGCAGCACCGACGAGGTTTTTAAAACAGTGATCCACGCCCGCCTTTCGGAATCGCTCATCATCCATACATGATCCATACGCAAAGTAGTATACTTGTTCAGGAGGATTTTCCATGAATCTATGTAATTTCCAATCTCCATGTGTGATTTTTTCGTTCTTGCTGGATTCATCCACATTCACATACACAAGCGCACCTTTAGTGCCTTTATCCGTATGAACAGTAACATTTGTTCTGTCATACAAATTAGACTCTCTCCCCTCTTCAAAATCCTCCAATGCGTCAAGGAGAGGTAAAAGATTTTTACTAACTTCATATAACTCACCATGCACCTTACCGGAATTATTTAGTTCTAGAGTAGGATAACCGTTACCTGTATCAAAAAGCTCACCATTAACCCATGCCTGTTCAGCTATGCACGTAGCTTCCCTGATTAATCCGTGATTCGTTTCATGTTTGCGTAAAGTTCCATAAACAAAAAGTGTGATCGTATCCATCCTTCTCCCCCATCATACAAACTATTTACCATATTTTATCATGAAAAAAATCATTACGTGAAAATCCTGTAACAGAATATTAATAATTTTATGGCAAAAAATATGGAGTTTTGGGTTTTCAAATGGATTGAAACCCGATACAATTATAAAAAGCTAGAAAATTCAGTCCATTTTAAGGAGGCTTTTAAATGAAGATTATGAGTAATGAAATGTTAGTTGTCTCGTATCGGAATGCATTGAAGTCAGGTGAAAATAAAGAATGGGCGAAGTTTTTGAAGAAGGAAATTGAGAAAAGAAACTTAAAACCGACAATTAAATCGTAGGACACAACCACCGGCTTCTATAAGCTGGTGGTTTTATGTATTGTACAAAATAAAGAAGACGGGGTTTCCCCGTCTATAACTGATTGATCATATTTAAGTACAGTTGTTGCGGGGGTTGACTGGAGAGTCGTTTCTCCTTTTGAGCTGATTCATTTATTTCTCTCATTTCAAGAGGAAAATCCACGTGACCACCTACAAAATAACCTTGAAGACTCTCACCTAAAATAAATAATTCAATTCCATCTTCGGTAACAAAAAAGGTGTCTTCATTCAACATATACCGATGATGACATCTGCTTTTCGTTTGCATGAATTTCCCTCCACTTTTTGTTCTCAAACCCATTATATATTAAATGTTCTGAATATTCATATAGTAAATTTTAGGAAATTGCGAAGAATATTGTCGTAAATTTGTAAAAAAGATTGACACTTAGCAATTTACTGTAGTAAAGTTAGAAAAAATTAAATGTTTTGATTTCTTATCAAGAGAGGTCGAGGGTCTGGCCCTATGAAGCCTCAGCAACCATCAATTTTTTGAAAAGGTGCTAATTCCAGCAAGTATTTTACTTGGAAGATAAGAAGAATGGCTCATGTTGATAACAAAGTCTTCTTCTTAGAGAGAAGACTTTTTTTTATTATTAGGATGTTGGGAGAGACTAGAATGTACAAAAATGAAACTAAGGTAGCGCAGATCGGGAACAGAAGTGAAACTCAAACGGGAACAGTAAATCCACCTGTTTACTTTTCGACAGCTTATCGACACGAAGGAATTGGCCAATCAACAGGCTTTGATTATATTCGCACAGGCAATCCAACAAGAAAACTTGTAGAGGCGGCAATTGCTGATTTAGAAGGCGGTGATCAAGGATTTGCCTGTAGTTCTGGAATGGCTGCTATCACTACGATTCTTGCAATCTTTGAATCTGGTGATGAATGGATCGTATCAAGGGACTTATACGGTGGAACCTATCGAATCTTAGAACAAGGCTTTAAAAAATGGGGACTTACGAGTACGTATGTACAAACTCATGACGTAAGCATTATCGAACAAGCCATTACTGAGAAAACAAAAGCTATCTTCATTGAAACACCAACCAATCCATTGATGGAAGAAACGGATATTCAAGCGGTTGCTGAGCTAGCGAAAAAATATAATATTTTATTAATTGTCGACAATACATTTTATACTCCATTACTTCAAAGACCGATCGAGCTTGGAGCTGACATTGTCATTCATAGCGCTACCAAATACTTAGGTGGGCATAATGATGTGCTAGCTGGCTTGATCGTTGGAAAAGGAAAAGAAGTTTGTGAACAGCTTGGATTCCACCACAACTCTATTGGAGCAGTTTTAAGTCCGTTTGACTCTTGGCTCCTTATTCGTGGGATGAAGACTTTAGCGCTTAGAATGAAACAGCATGAAACAAATGCAAGAGAGCTTGCAAGCTTTTTAAAGACTCATGAAAACGTGGTAGATGTTCTTTACCCTGGCCGTGGCGGAATGCTTTCCTTCCGAATTAAAAAAGAAGAGTGGGTTAATTCATTCTTACAAAATCTCAACCTTATTACGTTTGCTGAAAGTCTTGGGGGTGTAGAAAGCTTCATTACATACCCAGCTACACAGACACATGCGGATATTCCGGAAGAAGTTCGTTTTTCAATTGGCGTTTGTAATCGCCTGCTTCGTTTCTCTGTCGGAATCGAGGACGTGGAGGATTTAATTAAAGATATTGACCAAGCTCTTACTCGTTTAAGTTCGGAGGCATAAAAAATGACAATAGAACACAATTTTTCATTTGAAACAAAACTACTTCATAATGAACATAAATATGATCCTACTAACGGTGCTGTATCCGTTCCTATTCAACATGCATCCACCTTTCATCAGCACAGCGTCGATGAGTTTGGAAAATACGACTATGGTCGAAGCGCGAATCCAACTCGTGAAGCATTTGAAACAGTCATTGCTAACCTTGAAGAAGGTACAAACGGATATGCCTTTTCATCAGGTATGGCAGCCATTTCGACTGCTTTTCTTCTTCTCTCTCAAGGAGACCATGTAGTGATTACGGAAGACGTGTATGGTGGGACATACAGAATGGTAACGGAAGTCCTTTCACGTTTTGGAATTGAGCACACTTTTGTTGATATGACAGATCTTACAGCCGTAAAACAAGCGATTCGTCCGAATACGAAGGTTTTTTATGTAGAAACACCTTCCAATCCCCTTTTAAAGGTGACAGATATTCGAGCCATCAGTGACATTGCGAAAAGTGTTGGAGCTTTAACCTTTGTTGACAATACATTTTTAACACCTGCTCTACAAAAGCCATTACTTCTTGGTGCGGATGTGGTGCTTCATAGTGCCACGAAGTTTCTTTCTGGACATAGTGATGTAGTTGCTGGTGCGATTGTTGTAAACGATTCTGACCTTGCTAAACAGATTGGATTTTTGCAAAATTCTTTTGGCGCTGTTTTAGGTGTTCAAGATGCTTGGTTAGTTTTACGAGGAATTAAGACACTATCGGTTAGGATGAATTTTTCCATAAAATCTGCCTTACAAATAGCCAACTTCCTACAGAACCATCCTTCTGTGAAAAAAGTTTACTACCCTGGACTTACTGACCATCCACAGTACGAAATACAAAAAGAACAATCAGAAGGTGCCGGAGCCGTTCTTTCGTTTGAACTTGAAAGTGAAGAAGCCGTAAAACAATTCGTTGAATTAACAGAGATTCCCGTATTTGCTGTTAGTTTAGGCGCTGTTGAATCGATCCTCTCTTACCCAGCGAAAATGTCACATGCGGCAATGCCGATTGAGCAACGCTTAAAAAGAGGAATCAGTCAAAGTCTCCTTCGCCTTTCTGTTGGATTGGAACATCCAGATGATATCATCAAGGATTTTTCTGCGGCACTTGAAACAATAGCAGCCAAAAATCAAGGAGAGATAGTAAGATGAACCTCTTAAATAAACTGAAAAAAGACATTGTCATTGGTGATGGTGCAATGGGTACCCTTCTCTACTCTTATGGAACGGACAGTTGTTTTGAAGAGTTAAACTTGTCGCATCCGGATGATATTTTAAACATTCATAAAGCCTACCTGCGTGCAGGAGCGGATGTTATTCAAACAAATACCTATGCTGCCAACTCCTTAAAACTGCAAAGATATGGACTGGAAGATTCTGTTGATAAAATTAATCGAGCTGCTGTAAAAATTGCAAAACAAGCCATTACAAATGAGAGCTTTGTTGTAGGTACGATTGGTGGGAACCGCGGAATCCGCCCGAACTCCTTCTCTATAGAGGAAATTGTCCAAAGCTTCTCACAGCAGTTACATTACCTATTGGACGAAGACATTGATGGTCTGTTACTTGAAACCTACTACGACTTTGATGAAATGGAAGCGGTCCTTCCATATGCAAGAAAGGAAACAAATTTACCTATAATTGCTCAAGTTTCCATGCAGGTCCCTGGTATTATGCAAAACCGAATGCCCATTAATGAAGCCCTCTTACGTTTAGAGAGTCTTGGTGCGGATGTAGTGGGTGTGAACTGTCGACTTGGTCCCCATCATATGCTTGAAAGCTTGGAACAAGTTGAATTACCTAAAACAGCACTTTTATCCGCTTACCCAAATGCTAGTCTTCCTACGTATACTGATGGAAAATTCCATTATGAAGGAGATGCAGATTATTTCCGAAAAAGCGCACTGGAATTCAGAGCTCAAGGTGTTCGTCTTTTAGGAGGATGCTGTGGTACGACTCCAGCCCATATTGCGGCCTTTGCTTCAGAGCTAAAAGGGACTTTACCGGTGACGGAAAAGCAAGTGGAAGTAAAAAAAGAAGTGGTTCAAGTGAAACCTGTACAACCAAAGCGTACAGAACGTCCTCTCCAGGATATTGTTAAAGAAAGATCATCCGTCATTGTAGAATTGGACCCACCTCGTAAGCTGAACACAAAGAAATTTTTTGAAGGAGCACAAGCACTTAAGGAAGCTGGTGTTGATGCTATTACATTAGCTGATAATTCCCTAGCATCTCCAAGAATCTGTAATACTAGCTTGGCTCAATTGACAAAAACTAATATTGGCTTACGACCACTTGTTCACATTACTTGTCGTGATCGAAATATTATTGGTCTTCAATCTCATCTTATGGGCCTTCATACCCTAGGATTACATGATATATTAGCTATTACAGGCGACCCTGCCCGTGTCGGTGATTTTCCGGGTGCGTCATCTGTATATGACGTATCTTCATTTGAACTCATTAGCATGATTAAGCAGTTTAATGAAGGTCTGTCCCCTACTGGCAAGGATTTAGGGGAAAAAGGTGTATTTTCAGTTGCTGCCGCATTTAATCCAAATGTAAAATATATTGATAAAGCTGTTTTACGACTGGAAAAGAAAGCAAAGTACGGAGCAGATTACTTCATCACTCAACCAGTGTATTCAGAGGGAAAACTGATAGAGATTTACAATGCAACTAGGCATATTTCTCAACCTATTTACATTGGGTTAATGCCACTAACTTCGAGTAAAAATGCGGAGTTTCTTCATAACGAGGTACCTGGAATAAAAATTTCTGATTCTATTAGAGAGCTAATGGCTTCTTTAAAAGATGATCCTATTCAGTCAGCTAAGGAAGGAATTTCAATTACTAAGTCATTGATTGACGCAGCTTCTGAATTGTTTAATGGAATTTATTTAATTACTCCTTTTATGCGCTATGAAATGACCGCACAGCTCGCTACCTATACAAATACGATAAACAGCCAAGTGTTAAGGAGGAAGCTGAATGCAAACAGCATCGTTAAATGAACAACTAAATAAACGAATTCTCATCATGGATGGTGCTATGGGTACGATGCTCCAACAAGAAGCATTAACAGCTAAGGATTTTGGTGGAGAGGAGTATGAGGGTTGTAATGAAATTTTGAACCTCACCGCTCCAAATGTGATTGAAAAAATTCACCTAGAGTACCTACGTGCAGGAGCCGATATTATAGAAACCAATACATTCGGTGCAACTAGTCTAGTATTGGATGAATACGATTTAGGTTCTAAAGCGTATGAAATAAATGTGGTCGCTGCCAAGCTAGCCAAAAAAGCAAAGGATCAAATTTCTACACCTGAGTGGCCACGCTTTGTCGCAGGTTCCCTTGGTCCTACAACCAAAACATTAAGTGTAACAGGCGGAACAACCTTTTCTGCTTTAGTTGAAACATATGAGGAGCAGGTACTCGGTCTTCTTGATGGGGATGTTGATTTACTACTTCTAGAAACTAGTCAGGACTTGTTAAATGTAAAAGCTGGATTTTTAGGAATACAGAGAGCCTTTGACCTTCGAAACAAAAAACTCCCTATTATGATTTCTGGGACGATAGAACCGATGGGAACAACGCTTGCTGGTCAATCCATTGAAGCCTTTTATATTTCCATTCAACATATGAACCCTATAGCAGTTGGACTAAATTGTGCAACAGGACCAGAGTTCATGCAGGATCATATTCGTTCCCTTTCCTCCCTATCAAACTCTGCAATCAGTTGTTATCCTAACGCTGGTTTACCTGATGAAGAAGGTCATTATCATGAAACACCTGATTTGCTAGCAAAAAAGCTTGGTAACTTTGCTGCTGAAGGCTGGATTAATATTGTTGGTGGTTGCTGTGGAACAACGCCTGAACATATTAAAGCTATTTCTGATGAGATGAAGAAATACAAGCCTCGCCAACGAATTGAGAACCATGCCCACATGGTTTCAGGCATTGAGCCATTTGTATACGATGATCCAACTTTACGACCAATCATGGTTGGGGAACGAACAAATGTTATCGGGTCAAGAAAGTTTAAAAGATTGATTAGCGAAGGAAAGATTGAGGAAGCTTCAGAAATTGCACGTGCTCAAGTGAAAAACGGTGCTCACGTTATCGACATCTGCTTGGCAGATCCCGACCGAGACGAAATCGTTGATATGGAGAACTTTATTCAGGAAGTTGTTAAAAAGGTAAAGGTTCCTTTAGTTATCGATTCAACGGATGATAACGTTCTAGAGAAGGCACTTAGTTATTCTCAAGGAAAGGCTATTATCAACTCCATTAACCTTGAAGATGGAGAAGAAAAATTTGAATCGGTTTCTAAGCTCATTCACAAATACGGTGCTGCAATTGTTGTCGGGACCATTGATGAAAAAGGAATGGGTGTCACTGCCGAGAAAAAACTAGAGGTAGCGAAAAGATCTTATGATCTACTAGTGAATAAATATGGTGTTCCTCCTCAGGATATAATTTTTGATCCACTTGTCTTCCCTGTTGGTACTGGAGATGAACAATATATTGGATCTGCAAAAGCAACCGTTGACGGAATCCGAATGATTAAAGAGACGATGCCTGAAACTCAAACAATATTGGGGATCAGTAATGTATCCTTCGGTCTTCCACCTGTCGGACGTGAAGTGTTGAACTCTGTATTCCTGTATCACTGTACGGTTGCTGGATTGGATTACGCGATCGTAAATACAGAAAAACTCGAACGTTTTGCAAGTATTCCACCTGAGGAAGTAAAATTGGCAGAAGATCTTCTTTTCCATACTAACGATGAAACATTAGCTGTTTTCACAGATTTTTACCGAGAAAAGAAAAAAGAAGCTAAGAGCACACTACCTGATATGACATTAGAGGAGCGACTCGCTTACTATATTGTTGAGGGTACAAAAGAAGGGTTAATCCCTGACTTAGAACTAGCTTTATCCACCTACCCTACCCCACTTGACATCATTAACGGTCCATTAATGGATGGTATGAAAGAAGTAGGTCGTCTATTCAATGACAATCAATTGATCGTAGCAGAGGTACTCCAAAGTGCAGAAGTAATGAAAGCCTCCGTTTCCTTCTTAGAACCACATATGGAAGCAGGAGATACCTCTTCATCAAAAGGAAAAGTAATTCTTGCTACTGTAAAAGGCGATGTTCATGATATCGGTAAAAACTTGGTGGATATTATATTAAGCAATAACGGATATGATGTGGTTGATTTAGGTATAAAAGTTACCCCAACTACATTAATCGAATCCATTAAAAAGGAAAATCCCGACATTGTTGGATTATCAGGGTTATTAGTAAAGTCCGCTCAACAAATGGTTCTAACTGCTCAGGACATGAAACAAGCAGGAATAGATATTCCGATTTTAGTTGGTGGTGCAGCATTATCAAGAAAATTCACTGACACAAAAATTTCTAAAGAGTACGATGGTTTAGTATTGTACGCTAAAGATGCAATGAATGGTTTAAGTCTTGCCAACCAGCTTCAAGATGAAGAAGAGCTGAAAAAGTTAGAGATCGAACATGCAGAAAAACAAGAGCGTTTAGCTAGTACAATCACTGATACTAGTTCTTCAACAGCGACAGCTACTGCCGTTAAGGTTCGCTCAAAAACCAAACAAGATTTTATCATTCAAGTTCCAAAGGACGTTAAAAGACATATTTTACGACAATATTCCCTTGCCCATATTGAGCCATATATTAATGAACAAATGCTTATTGGTCATCATTTAGGGGTTAAAGGAACAATCGAAAAACTATTAGCAGCTCAAGATGAAAAAGCTTGGAAAGTAAAAAATGTAGTTGATGAGCTTAAAGCAGAAGCCAAGCAAAAGGGTTGGATTAAACCCCAAGCAGTTTATCAATTTTATCCTGCTCAATCAAAAGATGAGAGTATTTATATCTATAATCCTGAAAATTATTCAGAAATTATTGAAACCTTTACATTCCCTCGTCAGGAATCAGAACCACATTTGTGCTTAGCAGATTATGTTAAATCTGTTGACTCTGGTGAAATGGATTATGTCGGTTTCTTTGCAGTAACTGCTGGCACAGGGATTCGTCAGGCTGCTGAAGAATTAAAAAAGGCTGGTAAGTTCTTGGAAAACCACGCTCTTCAAGCTTTAGCGTTAGAAACTGCTGAAGGATTTGCAGAGTTTATTCATCGCCTCATGCGTGACCAATGGGGATTCCCAGATCCGGTTAGTATGACGATGAAAGATCGATTCTCGGCTAAATATACAGGTCAACGTTTTTCCTTTGGATACCCAGCTTGTCCAGATCTTGAAGATCAAGCAAGGCTATTCTCGCTTCTGAAGCCTGAGGAAATAGGCATTCAATTAACAGAAGGTTTTATGATGGAGCCTGAAGCTTCTGTTACAGCCATGGTATTTTCACATCCGGAAGCCCGTTACTTCAATGTTTTAAGGTAATCGCAAAAAGTGTTTAGCCTAACAAGCTAAACACTTTTTTATGTTTTTTTTCCTATTTTTCTACTACAATAAAAGTAATGACGAAAAGAATAGGTGATTCGATGGATTTTTCAATTACTCCTTTAGGTGATATGGCACTAATGATCGAATTCCATGCAACAGGGTTAAGTGATAGCGCAAATGAATTCGTCCACTCCGCGTATCATTTACTCTTAAAACAGACAGTACCAGGAATGATCGCTTTAGTTCCTGCGTACACAAGCTTAACGCTTCATTATGAACCTTCTTTCATAAAATCAGATTATCCATATCAGCACATGAAAATGATTATTCAAGAATTACTGAGAAAAGGTATTAAAACCGACACTGGACATGGAAATTGTTTTCTTATCCCAGTATGCTATGAACCTCCTTTTTCTTTGGATTTAACAGAGGTTGCGCAAGTTCACCACCTAACCGAGGAAGAAGTCATACATTTTCATACAAAGCAAATCTATCAAGTTAGCTTTCTCGGCTTTTCTCCAGGATTCCCTTTTTTAAGTGGGCTATCTAAAGCAATCGCTACGCCGAGAAAAGAAAATCCAAGAACACTAGTGAAAGCTGGCTCTGTTGGAATTGCTGGTGAACAAACGGGAATTTACCCGACCGATAGTCCTGGGGGTTGGCAAATTATTGGTCAGACTCCGATTCGAATTTATGATCCTGAAAAGAAGGAGCCTACATTATTTGCTCCAGGAGATATGATCCGTTTTTATCCGATAACAGCTAAGCAGTATGACCAACTGGAGGTATCACATGAGTATAACTGTCCTTAAGCCTGGTCTCCTCACAACCATTCAAGATCTAGGTCGGTTCCACTATCAAGCCAAGGGGTTTGGCACTTCAGGAGCGCTAGACCTCTACTCTCATCGTCTTGCTAATTGGCTTGTGGGCAATGAAGAAAACGAAGCAACGATTGAAATCACCCTTATTGGTCCTACTCTACTGTTTCAATGTTCAGCAGTCATTTCAATATGTGGTGCAGACCTATCCCCTACTTTAAATGGTATTAAAATAGATAACGGAAGAACTCTTCAGGTTTCAAATGGAGATATTCTCTCATTTTCTACTATTCGAAACGGTAGTCGGGCGTATCTTGCTGTAAGTGGAGGTATCCATTCACCTTCCAAATTCGGGAGTAGAAGTACAGATATCAGGTCAAAAATCGGAGGACAATATGGGAGACCCTTAAAAGCTAAAGATCGATTATTGATTCCATCAAGTTATTTATTACATCGTATCCAATGGAAGCTCTCCCCTGAATTACATAATCATGTGACGGAAAATAGAAAAGTACGATTTACAAAAGGAAAGCAATTCGACCTATTTACTAACAGTAGTCACCAAGCGTTTATCTCGTCTGACTATCAAATCAATAAAGATTCAAATCGAATGGGAATCCGACTAAATGGACCTCCTCTTCAATTACAAACAAAGAAGGAGCTTATTACTGAAGGAGTGGCACACGGATCTGTTCAAGTTCCTCCAAACGGGCAACCTATCATCCTTCTATCTGATAGACAAACAACTGGAGGGTACCCGAAAATAGCACAAATCGCATCCGCAGACCTCCCTTACCTAGCACAAAAAAAACCAGGAGAAATGGTAAGTTTTGAAGAGATCACCTTACAAGAATCCCAAAAATTATATGGTAGGATGAATCATCTTATGCGGGTTCAAAAGACCATCATTAAAGAAGGATTAAAAGGAGTGATTCAACATGGAAGTTGATCTGAATTGTGATTTAGGCGAAAGCTTTGGTGTATATAAGCTTGGAAATGACCAAGAAATGATGAAATATATCACTTCGGCTAATATCGCTTGCGGTTTTCATGCAGGCGACCCAATTACTATGAGAGAAGCTGTTTTATTATCCTTAACGAATGGGGTATCTATAGGAGCGCACCCAGGCTTAGCTGATTTAAGAGGATTTGGTCGGAGAAATATACAAATCTCTCCAAAGGATGCCTATCATGATGTTATATATCAAATCGGTGCATTAGATGCATTTGTCAAATCCGAGGGTGGTGTATTACGACATGTAAAACCTCATGGGGCCTTATATAATTTATGCGCTGAGGATGCGACACTCTCTGAGGCTGTTGTAGAAGCTGTCTACCGGGTGAATCCTGACTTATACTTGTATGGATTAAGCGGAAGTAAATTAATTGAAGCAGGAAGAAAATTGGGTCTTAAAACCGTGAATGAGGTGTTTGCCGACCGAGCATACTTGGAAAACGGTACACTTGCTCCAAGGCATATGGAAGGTGCCGTCATTAGCGACGAAAATACATCCATACATCAAGTGCTTCAGCTTGTTCTTGAAAAGAGGGTAAAAACCATTACAGGGAGTGAGATTCCACTACAGGCAGACTCTATTTGCTTACATGGTGACGGGAACAAAGCCGTTGAAATGGCAAAAATAATCTCTTCCACGCTTAAAAACAAAGGAGTAATTTTAAAACCCTTCTTATAACAAAAAAGAAGCGCAATTTATCCGTGCGCTTCCTTACTCTGCAAGTGATTCCTTTAGGAAAAGCATCTCTTCCTCCGTTTTAGCGATCTTCAACAATTGTGTGTTTAGTGTTTCGGATACTTTCCAACAACGTGAATGGCTGAGATAATTTTTTTATTAATCCATTTTCGATTCTCTATTGTGTTAAGTGTTTCATATACCATTTTTCTACCTTCCTCTGTTGTTACATAGTGACTAGGGAGGTTGTTTAAACTAAGTGCGATAACATCATTTCTACATTTATCACATTTACAAAATGTTTGATAATCAGGTCCAACCATACACATGGTGACTAAGGCGATTACAATTTCCTCCATAACATTAACATAATTTTTCATTCGTCCACTCCGCCTTATTAAAGAAAAATTGCCAAACTCTATAGATACTTATTGTAACAGGAGATTCCTATGATTCGTATGATTGGCATTACAAAAGATTTTACCATAAAAGATATTAGTTTCCGTCATTTTAATCCTAACGAATGGATTTGGTATTGGATTGATTTCAATCAGCCAAGTGAGGAAGAAACGATTTATTTACAGGACCCTTTGCAATTTCATCCCCTCGCTATTGAAGATTGTGTTAATAAGCTTCAGCGACCTAAGCTGGACTATTATGATCAGCATACCTTTTATGTTACCCATCGCTTAGGTGAGGGAAGCCTAGAAAAGGAAGAAATTAATTTTTTTGTTGAAAAGCAATTTATAGTTACCTATCACCATTTACCGTCACCAGAGATTGATCAGGTTTGGGAGCAATTAATTCATTCACGCAAGATCAAGGACTGGAATCCTTATTTAGTGTTCTACTATGTGCTCGATAAGATTGTTGACAATTATTTCTCCTTTTTATATGAGATTGAAGATACTTTAAATGACATAGAAGACAATTCGAATCATTTATCAATGGAGAAACTGCTTGATCAGTTGTTTGAGACAAGACACGATTTATTAAGCCTACGACATACGATTATTCCCATGCGAGATCTTCTTTACCGAATGTTAAACTCGCACAGACTAGAAACCATTCAAGGGAAAAAAGAGTATTTTGCAGATATATATGATCACTTGCTGAAACTATCTGAAATGATTGATGCAAACCGGGAAATCACTGCTGATATACGCGATAGCTATATTTCATATAACTCCCACCAAACCAATCGAGTAATGAAGGTACTTACAGTTATTACAACTATTTTCATGCCACTTACCTTTATCGCAGGGATATATGGAATGAATTTTGAACATATGCCAGAACTCAGGTGGGAATACGGATACTTTCTTATACTTTTCATTATGCTTATCATTGGGGGAGGTATGTATATTTGGTTTAAACGGAAGGGTTGGTTTCGATAAATGGTAAATTCCCCAGTTGTAGCTGGGGAATTTGTTTTAGATGATTTTTTTATCATTTAGATTGTATTTTTCTTGTAACCATGGAGGAGCCGTTTTGACTAGTCTTTGTAGGATGAAGGTTGTGAATAATAAATCATCCGTAAACCCAAAAATGGCAAATATATCTGGAATCACATCCATTGGCAATAAGAGATAACCAATAATAAGTGCTATTGGCCAGGCCTTATGTTTGAATGATATATCTCGTGAAAAATAAAACTCTCTAATGAAGGGTAAGAATCTCCAAAATTTGACCACAAATGCTACTCTTCTCCAAGCTTTTTTCATACTCGATTCCCCTTCCTAAAGCTCTTACTGGATATGAATTAGATCTTGATCCTCACTTTTTACTCCTGCATCAAATATCATCTTAGTTTTAAATCGATACTTGATCGTTGAAGAAGATTTTTCAAGTTTATCTGGTAAGGTAAATCTGAAATTTAATTGATTTTGTTCTTGAGATTCAATCATTTGTGTAGTATAAATCGTTGAGCTCTCAATGATTACCTCTTGGTTTTCCTCTTCATTCTTCATCACTAAATCACATTCAATTCTTTTTAACTGCTGCTCAATCGTTCCTCCTTGAATATGAAAATGTCCAGTGACACACTCCCCTGGTTGAAACTTTGTATGATCCAGCTTTAAGTCTATCGTAGCTGATCCAATTCCTAATAATGACATATACTTTCTCAAAATCATCGTTTTCCAATCCCCTCAATATTTTTTAGTTACCCTTATCCTTATCCTATTATCAATAAAATAAAAATGGACCTTACCTTGGAGGTAAAGACCATAAATAAAGACCTTTACCATTTGGTAAAGGTCTTGCTAACAACAGAAATATGTGTTGCCAACAAAGCCGAGAGTTTCCTCTGAAGTGACGACTCTGCTGTAAAAGCTACTCCCCTTTAGGAGATATTATAAAATTTATATACTAATTTTATGTTATTTTCCTTAATTTTGTCAATCTTTTTATAATGGAATTTCTAAAACAATCTTTGTCCCTTTACCAGGAGAGGAATGAATATGAACTTCCCCTTTTACCGCACGGGCACGTTCCTCCATACTAAATAATCCAACTCCCCTAGTAACGTTTGAAGGATCAAATCCTTGTCCATTATCTTCAATAATCACTCGAACCTCTTGCTCTATCTCCCGAATAATAATGGAAACTTGCTCCGCATTTGCATATTTTTGAATATTGATCAATGCTTCCTGAAGAATACGATAAATAGTAATTTCCTTATTCGATGAAAGCCGCTGTTGTAAAAAGCAATCAAATTGAACATCAATCTGGTAATTCTCTGAAAAACGAGTTAAATAGGAACGAATGGCAGGTAATAGACCAAGGTCATCGAGCACAGACGGTCTTAATTCTTGGGATATTTTTCTGACTTCTTCAATAAGTTCGGTTGCTTCTTTTTGAAGTATATCAAGTAAGGGGTGCTCTAGTTGCGATTGTAAAATATTTATTGAAATTAAATGACTATACAGATTTTGCCCGATCCCATCATGAAGATTTCTTGAGAGCCTTTTTCTTTCGTCTTCTTGTACCTCGATGATCTTTGTCATCATACTTTGTAACTCTTCTTCTACTTTTTTTCTTTCTGTGACCTCATGACGGATTGCTAAATACTGATACGGCTTTCCATTTGCACCTAGAAATGGAACAATGGTCGTGTCTACCCAATAATATGTACCATCTTTTGCACGATTTTTTATTTCTCCATTCCATACTTCACCAGATGATATGGTTTTCCATAGGTCTTTAAAGAAGGACTTCGGATGAAAGCCTGAATTAATAATTCGATGATCTGAACCGATCAGTTCTTCCCTAGAGTACTTAGAAATTAGAGAAAACTTATCATTTACATACGTAATACGACCTTTAGCATCTGTAATTGCTACGATAGATGAGGAGTCTAGTGCAAATTTGAAATCCGTTAATTCTTGAACAGATTTTTGTAGTTCTTCAGATAGTTCATTAAGAGGATTAGGTGAGTGATGATTTTCGGTGATGATCCTCGATTGATCCTTCAACTCTATAGCCTCCCTCTAGAATTCTTTCACAACTTTTCCATTGTTAGAAATTTTATAAGATCGTTTGCAGCTTTTTCAACTAACTTTTTTTCATCGTCACTGATGCATGTTTCCGACCTAAATCCTACAAGCAATACACCTTTAGGTATGCCATTGATTAGTATAGGTAAAGCATAAGCATAAATCAGTTTTTCTGCTAACAGGATAGGATACTCTAAAGCTTTTCCTAGTATATTCTGTGGAAAATATTTTATCTCCATGGGTCTTCCGGTAGATAGCACCCTACCGGCAATTCCTTTCCCATACCTTAAGGTGATTCTTTCATATTTATCATTGCTATTCCCGGAAGCAAATTTCCAGCCAATATTCGGTCCTTTGCTCTCTTGAAAAGCTAAACCAACAAAGTCACATTCAATCGTTTCTTGAAGCTGTTCGCAAGCCTGTTTCATGTATGTCTGATTGTACAAGTTATCCATATCCATTGAATACATCCTTTACATTCCATAGCCTAGCAAGCCTTTTTTAAGTGCAAATGCAACTAGTTCAGGTCTAGTTTTCATCTGGAGCTTTTCCATAAGATTTCCTTTATGTGTTTCAACTGTTTTAACAGAAATGGTCAATTTTTCTGCAATTTCTTTATTGGCATAACCCTTTGCAATTAAAGTTAATACTTCTCTTTCTCTATCAGAAAGAAGACTAAATGTATCATGATTCCCTTGTTTTGCGCTGTCGATATACTCTTCCATTAGCCTTTTCGTGGCCGATGGATGTAAGTACGCATCACCTTTTGCAACCATTTTTATGGCTCCTAACAATTCATCATGTGGTGCGCTTTTCAAAATACATCCTGAAGCACCCGCTTGAATCGCCCGAAATAAATACTCTTCATCATCATGCATCGTTAAAATAAGGATTTGTACGTTTGGCAGAAGCTTTTTTAGCTCTGATGTCGCTGATAGCCCATCCTTGCCGTGTGGCATGCTTAAGTCCATTACGACAACATCTGGCTTTAGCTCTTGGGCTAACTGAATCCCTTCGTTTCCCTCAGATGCCTCTCCTACCACTTCCATTTCTCGATGGTTGCTTAAAAGCATTTTTAATCCCATTCTAACGACAGCATGATCATCACATAAAATTATTTTAATCAAGGTAAGCCCCCCCCCATGACTTCTTAAAAGGATCATCCTTATATCCTTTTATTATAGCGGTAAAAGAACATCAATTGTAGTCCCTACCCCTATTTCAGAAGTTATCACGCATTGGCCCCCAATTAAATTTATACGCTCTTGCATTGCAGCTAATCCACTTGAACGCTGCATTTCATTTTCAACATTAAAACCTTTTCCATTGTCCTTTATTGTCATTTTTAATTTTTCTTCTCCAAATGAGAAATCGAGCTGCACAAAATGCGTGTCCGCATATTTTGCTACATTCCCTAACGCCTCTTGACATACTCGAAAAAGGGATATTTTATGCGGTTCTGCCAAATTCGGCTCCTCTCCCTCAATATCGAGGTCGACTAATATTCCGTAGGTTGACGTAAACATCCGTAAATAGCTTTTCATTGCTGGTACTAACCCAAGTGTTGTTAACGTAGGAGGATGAAGCTCTACTGACAAAAGTCGAACTTCCTGTATTGTTTTTTCAAGTAATTCACTCATTTCATTCACATATGATTTCAGATTTGAACTGTTTAAGGTCTGTTCAATAAATTGAAGCCCAGTATACATACTATAGAGGGTTTGCCCAACACCTTCATGAAGCTCAAGTGCAATACGTTTAATTTCTTCTTCTTGTGATTGGATAATGTATGAGCTAATTTGATTTTTCGTCGGTGAATTTTTCATTAGGTACTTCCCCCTAACCTATAAATATAGATAGACACATACCCCATCATTGTATGAAAACAAACGATGGGGCATATGCCTTGATTATGCTACATTTTTCGAAGGTGTTGTGCTTACAGAAGAACGTTGATAGTAGAACCAGTTTAATGCAATGGATATCACATAAAACGCGATAAAGAAATAAAACGCATTTACTGGTGTTCCAAACTGATTAACTGACCAACCGAAAAGTTTTGGTATAAAGAATGAACCATAGGCTGCAAATGCAGCAGTAAATCCTAGTACTGGAGCTGCTTCTTTTACAGGAAAGATATCTGGAATCATCTGGAATGTCGAACCAGAACCTAAACCAGCAGCAATAAATAGAATAAGGAACGATGCTAGGAATCCTGTAAACATTTTATCGTTTGTAAAGTAGATAACTCCTGAAGCCCCAATTGCCATAACTACAAGAACCCAAGCAGTGACAAGAGCTCCACCTAATTTATCGGAAATCCAGCCACCAACAGGTCTTGCGGCTGCTGCTAAAAATGCTCCTAGAAATGCTAAACCAACATGTTCTGGAAATTGAGATTTTAGTAGTAAAGGAAATGCTGCAGAATACCCGATAAAGGAACCGAAAGTAGCAACATATAAAACCGTCATAATCCAAGTGTGCTTACGCTTAACGATAATAAATTGATCCTTTACTGATTGAGTTGCCGTTGGAATATTATCCATCCCAAACCAAGCAGCAACCGTTAAAATCGCAATCGGAATGACCCAAATGAAAGCTGCATTTTGAATCCAAACACTTTCCCCAGTTGGCAATGTTTGACTTCCACCTATTAAAGCGAATGTTCCAGATGCAATAATGAGAGGAGTCACGAATTGAACAACTGATACACCCATATTTCCTAGTCCACCGTTAATACCAAGTGCAGTTCCTTTTTCTTTTTTCGGGAAAAAGAAACTCATATTCGCTGAAGAAGAGGAGAAGTTACCACCACCAAGTCCACATAAAGCAGCAAGGATGAGCATTGTGGTATATGGTGTGTCAGGATTTTGTACAGCAAATCCAATACCAACTGCGGGTATAGCTAGTATAGCCGTAGAAAATACGGTCCAGTTTCTTCCTCCAAACTTACCTACTGCGAACGTATAAACAAATCTGAGAGTTGCACCCACTAGTCCAGGCATAGCAGCAAGAGTAAACAGCTGTTCAGGGGTGAAATTAAATCCTACATCATTTAAGCGTACTGCCACAACCGACCATATTTGCCATACAACAAATGCCATCATTAACGATGGAACGGAGATTAATAAGTTTCTTTTGGCGTGTCTTTTACCTTCTTTTTTCCAGAACTGTTCATCTTCCGGATTCCAATGAGTGATTCTACCTTTACTCATGTTTATCAAACCTTTCTAATTACATAATATAGTTTACTAGCTTCATCAAACGCTACCCATTCCTTTTCACTAACCGTGACTTGAGAAGTTCTAGGAATAGCAAAGAAATTTTTGTCATCAAAGTAGATTCTCACATGTGTTTCGTCAGGGCATATTCCCACTTTAACTAATGATTTTCTTATAAATGGTGCTGCCTGTTCTTCTCCAGCATAATCTTGGATAGAAAGTTCAACCGTTTGATTGACAAAGATTTTTAGATCCTCCATATTAATGCCCTGCACAGCTGCTCCCACATCCTTTCCCATTAGGATAAACAAACATTTTAAAACCTTGGAGATAACACCAGAACTCATCTTGTGCGTGTGTCTCGATATGCTCTATGACTTCTTCCTCTGACTGAAATCGAGTCATTCCTTTGATCTCTGCAACAACGACATCTGCTCCATCAGCTACTTTTTCATCCAGATACCAATTCACACGCATTCCTTTAAACAATTCAGTTAACAATTGATCAATGAGATTAGAGAATTCTCCAACATGCTCTCTTACAAAACAGAAGTCTAAGTAGGTTTCAGAATTCATTGGTAATCACGCCTTCTTTTGATCTTGTTTGTAAATAAAAATAGCAATAGGGAATAAGATTAGATTTAAGAAACAATAAATAATGGCAGTTACATAGTTCTCAAAATAATACTGGTGCACCATTTTTTGTGTAAATACAATATTTAACATAAGAATGACTAATAGGGCAGCAAAATTGAAATTACACTTCATAACGTTTCACCTTCACTGCATATACTGCGTCTTTCTCTATTTTCACTTCAATTTCAGGTAATGGTCTACGAGGAGGACCGGCAGTTGGTGCTCCTGTTTCCACATCAAACTTCCCATGATGGCAAGGGCAAAGCATTTCCCCTTTTTCCTTTTCCCAAAATACTGGACAACGAAGGTGAGTACATGCATTTTGATAAGCAACATATTTTGTTTCGGTTAATCGAATTAGTATGGCATCGTCATGTTCACCTGGGAACTTAAAATCCACGGAATGACCAACAGGAATACTTTTTATATCAACAATCTTTTTGTGAGGATATTCCTTGTTTCCTAGTCCCAACAACTCCTTAGCTGCCACCCCTCCCCACGGAAGAGATGATACAGCAAATACACCAGCTGCTCCAACCAAAGTCTTCATAAATCCTCTACGGTCTAGCTTTCTTTCATTGTTCCGATTGATATTGTGGGTATAATTATCTTCATTAAAGGGGATTTTATTATTTTTATGTGTCATGATAATCCCTCCTAAAATAACTTGGTTACTCCCTGTAAAATACCAGGGAGATTCACTCGTACATTTGTTTCGCCTTCAAGATACGGCATACTTGTAACCCATTTACCATTATCTAAATTGAACTGCTTTTGCTTTGCTTCTATTTCATCATCCGTTAGCCACTGCAATGTATTTGATGGACATACACTTGCACACATAGGAGGTATACCATCCTTTGTCCGGTCAATACACAAATCGCATTTGTACATAAGATTTTGTTCCGTATCAAATTTGGGAATTCCATATGGACAAGCAATCGTACAGTTTTGACAACCAATACACTTTTCAACCAATGCAGACAATACAGCACCCGTCTCATGAATCTGGATCGCTTGAGCGGGACAGCTTCTTGCACATGCCGGATTGACACAATGAAGGCACATGAGAGGCATCGTCTGACGGTTTACAAGAGGATTCACATCATATACATAGTTTCTGTTTTTCTCTTCATGTCCTCCGCACTGCGTACAGGCAGCCAGACAAGAACGACAGCCGATACAGTTTTCTAATTCTAGATAGAGCCTCTTCTTCATTTATTGCACCTTCTTTATTTCTAGTTTTTCTATTTGTGCGGCACAAGCCTTAAACTCAGGCATTATTGACATCGGATCCAGTGCAGCAATAGTAAGGAGATTAATAGATTGATCGTGACCAAAGTGATATGGTACGAACACCGTATCTTTTCGAATAGCTTCAGTTATTTTCACTTTATAATCAGCGGTTCCACGTCGAGTGAACAGTCGGACGACCTCTTCATGTTGAATGTCATATTTAGAAGCAGTATCAGGATGTACCTCAACATAAGGTTCTGGACACATATCCCGTAAAAATTGAATTCGTCTCGTTTGATTTCCAGATAGGTAATGGTACACCACCCGTCCAGTTGTTAAACGTAATGGATATTCTTCACATGGCTCTTCCGCTGGTGGTCGGTATGGAAGTGCACAAATCTTGGCTTTTCCATCTGGATGATAAAACTTTTTGTCTAAGAACATATGTGGTGTTCCCTTATCAGCCTCATCTTTACAAGGCCAAAACACCCCATCTTGCTTCTCGATCTTTTCCCATGTGGCTCCATAATAATCTGCATAACCACCTTTAGAGGCTAAGCGGAATTCGTCTCCGACATCTTTTGCTGTTTTTAAATGGCTGAAGTATTGACCTCTTCCAAGTCTTTCAGCAAGCTCAACTTGAATTTCCCAATCTGGTTTAGATTCACCAACAGGCTCTTGGGCTTTATTAATCTTAATGATTCGACCTTCGAGATTGGTGACCGTTCCCTCATCCTCCGACCAAGTGGTTGTTGGAAGAATAACATCGGCAAATTCAGCTGATTCAGAAAGGTAAAAATCTGCAACAACCATAAAATCGAGATTTTTTAAAGCGTTTCGCACATAGTTAAGATTAGGAGCACTAACTGCTGGGTTTGAGCATAGTAAGTAAAGACCTCTAATCGTTTTATCTGTCATCAGCTCAAACATCTCATATGCTGATACACCAGCTTGCGGCATCTCTTCCGGCTTGATTCCCCATACTTTACTTACTTCTCGAACATGATCTGGATTGGCAATCTTACGATAACCAGGAAGTGCATCCGCCTTTTGCCCGTGCTCACGTCCTCCTTGCCCATTGCCTTGACCAGTAAAAGTGGCTACGCCTGATTTTGGACGACCAATCTTGCCCGTTACGAGCGCTAAATTGGTATACGCAGACACATTGTCAACACCTTTATGCTGTTGCTCAATTCCACGAGCAAACATAACTACAGCATTTGGAGCTTTTCCATATATCTCAGCTGCTCTAATAATCTTCTCTGGAGCAACACCAGTAAGTTCGCTTGTATATTCTGGGGTAAACTCTCTTACTAATTCCTTTGTCTCTTCAAATCCATTTGTGTGATTGTTCACAAAATGTTCATCAATATGGCCCATTTCGATTAATTGATGGAGAATTCCATTTGCAAGGGCAAGGTCTGTACCTGGACGAAGATCCAAATGAAGATCCGCTCTTCTTGCAATGGGTGTTTCACGTGGGTCAACCACGATGATGTACCCTCCTCTTTCTTGTACATTCCAAATGCGGAACATAGAGGTTGGATGACATTCAGCTGTATTACTTCCAGCTATAAGCAAGCAATCTGTTTCATGTATATCTGTCCAAGGTATCGTTGAGCCTCTATCGACACCTAGTGATCTCATAAATCCACCAGCTGCACTTGACATACAGAAGCGGCCATTATAATCAATATATCTTGTGCCTAGTGCGACACGAGCAAACTTTCCAGTTAAATAGCATTTCTCATTTGTCATTGATACTCCGCTAAAAACTGAAAGACTATCTTTTCCATAATTCTTCTGTAATTCTTGGAATTTCTTTACGATTAACGTGTATGCTTCTTCCCAACTTGCCTCACGGAAACCTTCTTTTGTTCCTTTTAACGCTTGATTATCACGAATTAACGGTCGTAGAATCCGGTCATCATGATTCGTTTGTTGGTAAGCTGTTACACCTTTCGGGCACATTTTCCCAACTGTTACAGGCCATTCATATCGTGGCTCTACACCAATAATTTTGTTTGTTTTTGTATTCACTCGTAAATTCATCCCACATTGCATTCCACAATAACTACAATGAGTTTTTACTAGTTTCTCGTTTGGATGATGTAAGTTCTTTACTTCTTTAAAAAATTTATCCCTTTGCATTCTGGTTTGCCTCCTTAACTTTCACTTCATGTGTAGGGAAGCCAGAGAACTGAGCGATACGGTACTTTCTCCGACATGGAAGACATAATTCCGCAAGATGGAAGTCTTCCTTTTTAAATTCCATATGGTTCACGCCTAGTACATGGACGACATCATTTGATTGTTCAGTAGATACAAATTCCTCACTACAGACCTTACAATGCTTCATTGACTGCTCAGCATAATGCTCACGGTAGTTTCTAGCAAAAATACTTACAGGACGGAAAGGAATATGTGCTAACTTTCCAAATGGTAAATATATTAAGGTAACAATCACGGAATATTGATGAATTAATGACATGACCGAGTGACCCCAGCCGTGTAAAAACATATTGATAAACGTCAATGCAATCCCAGTGATACTAACAAAAAGTAGTAAATATAATGGCAAAAAGTCGTAAACCACCGTCTGTTCCGCACGTGCTTGCATGTTCTTCAATCGTCTGTAAATTATCATGCAAACACCAGTGATTACCATAACTGCAGAAATGTTTAAAGCGTTATAGAAAAGGTAGCCTAAAACACCGTCTGCTTTAATAGTCATGATGTCAATTCCCATTCCAACGACCGTATAATATCCGTTCTCTTCCATTGTAAAGTACATCCATCCAAACACTAGTGGGAAGGTAACGAATGCTGCTATTACACAACCCCAACCCATTAAAATATGTTGAGTCCAGCGATAGAGCCCGCGATTCCAGATAAAACGGTAGGTGACTAAGTGTTCTGTAGTCGTTTTAGGGGTTGACTTTCTAAACAGAAGTTTTAATCCCTTTTTAATAAAGATTTTTGTAGGTGGACGTTCTCCCCAAGCAATAAATCGATAAAAGAATCCCCCTAAAAAAACAATCGTGCCAACCATGTATCCGTATAGGTTTAAATCGATATGAGTAAACATTCTCGTTCCGATAAATGATAAAATTGCTAGTCCGCACACACTTATAAACATAGATTTGGCAAACTTAGAAGCAAACGCGCGTTCAATTGAATGTGTTGCTTTTTTATTTGCTGAAAGTTCTCCTTGCATTTTTTAGCTCCTCCTTGAAAAATCAACATTTAAGTTATCCTCATTTTATGTCTTGATCTCATTTCAACGTATCGGGGGATTTCCCTATCAGCCTCGGAAAATTCCCTTAGAGGTCTATTTTTCGGCATTCACTCGGAATCTCAACCCTTACAAACGTTGATATATCAACGTTTTTTGATTTGTGGCGATTTTGTAACAGTTGATGTCATACTCCATTTCCAACAAAAAAAACCACTTTTCTGTAGTAGAAAAGTGGTTTATCCCCCATTTAACTCGATATCAATCATGTGATCTAATCTTTCTAAACTTTTTCTTGCCCTCTCATTTGAAATGGTTCGATAATGATGCAATCCCCCTTCTTCCTCATCCATCTCATCCGCCTTTTTTACGATTTCTTGCAAGGGAGTTCTAACGATTGTATTAGTTGGTAAGAATGAATCGGTATGAAAAAGAATGGCATGAGAAATGACCTTTGCTGACGCGGGGTTTTCACCTAGGCGGATTAATAATTTATGAGCGCGTTCAGCCCCTTTTATAGGATGGATATCATATTTTTTATACATTTCATAATCCCACTTCCCATTTTTATACCAGGTGAAGTGTCCAATATCATGCAGCAACCCAGCTTTTGCTGCTAAATCAACGGGTACTGAGTGTTTCTTTGCTAAGTGAAAGGAATGATAAGCGACAGCAATCGCATGGGAAATGCCTGATCTAGTCAAATATTTTTGTGCAATGTGATGGTCAAAAATCGCCTTTAATTCAACGTCACGCAATTGTTGTCCCCTCCTTTTTACTCAGGTAAATTGCCAACATAAATGATATAGGCCAAGAAAACGATAATAAATGCAGCTAGGCCCACGGTAATAACACTTCTTATCGCCCCTTTCCAATTGGTAACACCTGAAAAACCAATGATACCGACGAAGAATACAATCATTGTAAAATAATAAATCATTTTTAACGGATGAACACCAACCCACTGGATAAAGTAAGAAGTAAGTATATTAGTAGAGAGAACAAATACGAGGCCTCCAGAAAGTAAAACCATGAAAAATGACCATGTATTCAGTATCTTTCCCATATTTTTCTCCTCCTTATTCTATTCTTACTATTAAATATATACAGAAAGAGAAGGAGTTATTTCACATTGTCTCAATATTCTGTATACTATTCCACAAACTTTCTTGTAATCCTTCTTATCCAGGAGGATCTTTTCACAATTTCCCCACTTAAATAAAAAAACTGCTGACCTGTTTATCAAGTGAGCAGTTTTGTTTTTAAGAAATCCGTCCGTTTATATTAATACCGTTTAAACTGGCTTACGAATCTTTTACTTAACAGTCTAGGCATTGGTGGTAAGGCAACTACCGATAACTTTCCATTTAGCACTTCAGTGACTCCTTTTTCATGAACCGCATAAAAACCGCTTTCCACCAACGTTTCTAGCTCGTTTTCACTGCCCCTTAATATCATTTTTTTCATACCTGACTGGTACCATTCTACATAGTATTCAAAGTAATCAGGAAACCTAGCTTGCTTGGAGCTGACCATATTTATGGTGGATATAGTAGCAGCATGGGCAATTTGTGAGGCTAGTTTCCCCGGAGCCAGGTTTAAGTCCTCGTTCACAACGTAGTATTGCACGACCTCATTATTCACCGATTCCCCTCCCTTACAGCAACAAATTCAACTTTTTCTTCTATGTATACTCATAAAAAATACATTCTATGCGAAAACCGTTGTTCACTTGACCACCAAACTTGTCCATAAAAAGAAAAGCACTCCATTTAGAAGTGCTTTCGGTTATCCTTGATGAACAAATGCATCAAAGCCTTCTCTTTCTGCCCTATTTGCTAACTCTTCAGCTCGTTTTCTATCTGCGAATGCGCCTATTTGGACTTTAAATAACCCATCCTCTTGGTATACATAGGTCTCGAAACCTTTCGCAACTGCTCTTTCAGCTAGCCTTTCCGCATTTTCTCTATTTCGAAATGCTCCTATTTGTACTCGATAAACTCTTTGTCCAGTCGATGGATCAGGTGTCGTTTTTCTTCTTAAATTAAACGCCCTAGCCAATCCGTTCGTATGCCCCCTTGCCAAGCTTGTAATAAAAGCCGGACTTCTTAACTTCTCAGCATCAGAATTGTTATCAATAAATCCATTTTCTGTAAGGACTGCATCCATATTGGTTTCCCTTAGTACATGAAAATCAGCTTGCTTTTGTCCTCTGTTAGAGAAGTTTGCTACTTTAAGAACTTCCTCATGTATAGCTTGACGGTACGTAGTTGTAGGGGCGCCTGCATCTGGATAAACATAACTCTCAAAACCAGTTCCCCCACCTGCATTTACGTGTATCGAGAGGAAGAAGTCAGCTCCCCAGGTGTTTGCTGTATTTGTTCGGGAAATTAAACTCACGGTTTGGTCCCCCGTTCGACTCATCTGTACTTCAACATTTTCGTATTCATTGATAAGAAAATTACGAATGGTAGAAGCTATACTTAGTGTTATATTTTTTTCTTGAAGTCCATTACCAGTCGCTCCAGGATCTGTTCCACCATGACCTGGATCCAAAAATATTTTCACCATTTTATTTTTTCACCTCCTTACTTCTTAATAGACTCTCGGCATTCGCCGAGTTAGATGGTACAAGGATTTTCTTGTACCATTTTTATTTGATTCCTCCTACTTTTAGTAGGGGGATGTTTCACGTTTTATAAGAAGAATTGGAAATTCCTCAGTGAAATTTTGTTGATTTTTTTGTCGAAAATACTTGACTTTTTGAAAACACCACAATAATCGCCGGCGAAGGGATTTATTTCCTTATAAACCGTGAATTGGGGTGTTGAGGTGAAGCCAACTGTCGTTAGTCATGAAGATTACCAAAACTTCGTTTTAGAACAATTAAGAAAGCATTACTCTGGTAACGTCCTTACTATTGTAAATAATGATTGGCCCATTATTTACAAGTTATGGATCACTGACCTTTCTCAGATTACCTCGTGGCTTCGGAGCTCTTATTCGAATAAAGGTCCGGAGCCTCGTGATCCGTCTTCTATGATGCGCTCTTACCTTTTGCTTCTTTTGGCTAAACCAACTCTCAGTATTACTGAATGGGTTGATGAATTGTATCGAGTGCCTTTCTATGCCATCATGAGTGGCTTTGAACCGGGGAAAGTTCCTGGTATAGGGACTTTCTACGATTTTTTCCACCGTTTATGGGGAAGGGATAACGCTAATATAAAACCCAATATCAAACCGAAACGCCAAAAAAAGAAAAAGAAGAAACCCAAGAAAGGCGAAAAAGCGTCCCCATCAAGTCCAGGTATAGTTAGAAAGTTAATCGATCGTTTTTTTCGTTATGATGCTAAGAAAAAAGTGCTGCCAAGCGATCGATTATTTGAATTATTTCAATCTCAATTTCTCCATGTATCAGCGAACCTAGGCTTACTCGGAGACTTGGACGCTCTAGGGGTTGTCGGAGACGGTACCCCGATTGAAACGGCTAGATTTCCAAGAAGCAAGCGTACTTGTGAATGCAGTGCCCAAGGACTAACGAATTGTAACCATCCTCGTCATTATTCCCAACCTGACATCGACTCAGGGTGGGACAGTTCACGGGAACGCTACTTCAACGGATACCATCTCTACATGTTATCCACTAGCGACAGTCGATACGACCTACCCTTGTATCCAAGACTTCAACCAGCTTCCCGGCATGATTCTGTCAGTCTTGTTGCCAGTTCTATTGAATTTTCGCAACGCACTACCTTGGGCACAATTGGTAAGATTCTCTTGGATGCTGCTCATGATGCGGAACCTATTTATGAATTGCTAGATCATTATAATATCGAGCCTTTCATTGATCTGAATGTTCGAACCAAGAAAAATTTCAGCACTGAAAGCGATATACAAATATCTCCCGAAGGGACACCAATTTGTTCTGCAGGGTTAAAAATGAAGCCCAATGGTTTTGATAAATCCAAAAACCGGCAGAAATGGAGATGTCCACTCGCATGCGGCACAAAAATTACTTGTGAGAATCCCTGTTCTAAAGCTAAATACGGTCGAACATTTCATACATTCCGGAAGGACAACCTTCGGTTGTTTACTAAGACTCCGAGAACGTCTGAAAAGTGGAAGCTAACTTATAAGCGTCGTACATCTGTAGAACGGTCGAACAAACGTGAAAAGGTTGATTATCATTTAGAATTAGGTCGTCATCGTTCCACGAAAATGTGGTACATTCGGACTTATGCCATTATGATGTGCCAACATATTGATGCTTGGTACGACGTTAAAAAAGAAAAGCTGAATCTCGAAAATGTCATTTTTAAAAAGTCTGCTTAATCATTTTTAAAAATTTTATAAGCAAGGCTTATTTGGTATGCATTTTTTTGAAAAAGGAAATGAAAAAAAGGAATTTTCATCGAATCGAAGCTAATTTCCAGTTATTTTTTTACAAATCCCATAAAAATGACTTAGTTATTCCGAGAGTCTATCTTATATATGAAAAAACAGCAAAATAAGACAATGTTTTCACCTTTTTATTGTCAAAAATCTCAATTTCGAAATAAAGTTGATGTTTTCTTAGTAAATAATAGTATTTTTCTTTACAGTTTTTTTTTCATTTCATATATTAGAATGGAGCAGTATTTTATACGCGCTTAAGAAGAATACTTAATACATAGAAGTTGAAAATTTTTTAAGAGGATGATTTTGTTTTGACCATTGAACTAGTCATATTAGTTGTATTAATTTTATTAAATGCCTTTTTTGCCGCTTCAGAAATTGCACTCATTTCCCTAAATGATAATAAAATTAAAGTGATGGCTGATGAAGGACATAAGAAGGCTAAGATGCTCCACCAGTTATTAAGTGAACCAAGTCGTTTTTTGGCAACGATACAAATTGGCATCACATTAGCTGGCTTCCTAGCGAGTGCGTTTGCAGCTGAGAACTTTGCTAGCGACTTTACTCAACTGCTACTTGCTTTAGGAGTACCCTTATCAGAAAGAATGCTTGGTACCGTTTCTGTTTTTGTAATTACGATCATTTTGTCTTACTTTACTCTCGTATTTGGGGAATTAGTTCCAAAACGTTTGGCCATGAAAAAAGCGGAAGCCATTTCAATGATAGCAGTTATTCCATTGACTACCTTGTCAAAGGTTTCTGCGCCGTTTGTAAAATTACTCACTGGATCAACAAATATTGTCGTTCGTCTTTTTGGTGTTGACCCAAATGCAGAAGATGAGGATGCAACAGAAGAAGAAATCAAACTAATGCTCGATATCGGCAAGGAAAGAGGAACCATTCAAGAAACAGAAAGCGTAATGATCAACAATATATTTGCTTTTGATAATACGTACGTGACAGATATCATGACTCACCGAACAAATATAGTTGGCATTCCTGCTGAAGCAACCATTAAAGATGTCGTTCGTATCGTTAATGAAGAAAAGTATACGAGATTCCCTGTATACGGGGAAGATATGGACACCATAATAGGTATCTTTCATGTGAAAGACTTAATTGAATTTATGGAGCACGAAGATAATCGTCCTTTTGAAATGAAAAACATCATCCGTCCTCCTTTTTACGTTATTGGATCAATGAGAACAGACGATGTGTTTAAGGAACTCCAGAAAAACAAAACTCATATGGCCATCGTTTTAGATGAATATGGTGGAACTGACGGTATTGTAACTGTTGAGGACCTTCTTGAAGAAATCGTCGGAAATATTTTTGATGAATATGATGAGCATGAAGAAGAAGAAATTGAAATTGAAAAAATTAGCGACAATGAATATCACATCCTAGGAACAACCAGTTTGGATGACGTGGAGGATGTGTTAAAATTAGGTCTCCCTTTAGATCAGTACGAAACATTAAGTGGTTTTTTCATTGGGGAACTAGGTAGATTCCCTGACCAAAATGAACAGCCACATTTCACATTTAATGGAGTTCAATTTACCGCTATAGAGTTGGATGAACTAAGAGTATCAAAAATTCAAGTGAAGGTTCTAGAAATAGTAGAAAATTCACAGTAAAGGCGTTCTTTTAGAACGTCTTTTTTACGTTTTAATCTACTTCAACGAAATTAGGATTGACAGATGAATTGATTTTCTAGATAATTCAACTAATGTGCAAAAGTACAAATTTCGACATCAGGAGGAAGTATAATGGAATGGATTCAAACAATAGTTGGACAAGCAAATAATATTTTTTGGTCATATATTTTAATTGGCTTGCTACTAGGCCTTGGTTTATATTTTACTGTTAGAATGCGATTTGTCCAAATCGTAAAGGTTGGAGAAATGTTTCACGTATTAAAAGATAAAAATACTGGGCCTTCTAATAAAAAAGGTGTCTCTTCATTGCAAGCATTTTTTATAGGCGCTGCTACAAGAATCGGCATGGGTAATATTGCTGGAGTCGCAATGGCAATAGCTGTTGGTGGTCCTGGTGCTGTCTTTTGGATGTGGATCGTTGCGATTTTAGGAGGTGCGAGTGCTTTTGTAGAAAGTACTCTTGCCCAAATATTCAAAGTTAAAGATGGGACTGGATTTAAAGGCGGTCCAGCTTATTATATGAGAAAACAACTGGGATCGGTTGGATTAAGTAAAGTATTTGCTTTTGGTATCATATTTTCTTTTGGACTAACTTTCATTGCGGTACAAAGTAATGTGATCTCTGCATCCTTTAAAAGTTCTTTTGGGACTGATAATCTACTTGTAGGTATCGTTTTAGCTATTGTAACAGCTATTATTATTTTCGGTGGAGTTCAACGGGTTGCTAGATTTTCATCAGTCATTGTACCAATCATGGCTTTCTTTTATATATTATTAGCTCTGTACGTCATCATTACTAATATACAAGAATTACCTGGCGTTATCTCACTTATTTTCAAAAATGCATTTGGCATTGACCAAGCAGTTGGTGGTGGCGTTGGTTCGGCTATAATGATGGGTGTGAAAAGAGGTTTATTCTCAAACGAAGCGGGTATGGGTAGTGCACCAAATGCTGCTGCAACTGCGGTCGTATCTCACCCTGCCAAGCAAGGTTTTGTACAGGCACTTGGAGTGTTTTTTGATACCCTCGTAGTATGTACTGCGACGGCGTTTATTATTTTACTATCAGACTCCTACACCACAGGCCTTCAAGGTATTGAATTAACGCAAGCATCTTTAGGCGAACATTTTGGAAGTTGGGCTAGTCTCTTTTTAACCATTGCCATTTTCATGTTTGCATTTTCTTCAATTATTGGGAACTACTACTATGGAGAAGCAAATATTGAATTTATTCATAAAAGTAAGGCAACGCTTCTTATTTTCCGAATTTTAGCCGTTGGGATGGTTATCTTTGGGGCCGTTGCTAGCTTACAAATTGTTTGGGACCTAGCTGACTTAGCAATGGCCATTATGGCCACTACAAACTTAATTGCCATTGGTTTACTAGGAAATATTGCTTTTAAAACACTTGATAATTACCTTGAACAACGCAAGCAAGGTCTTGACCCTGTGTTTTTCGAAGATAGTATTCCTGGTTTAAAAGGGGTAGAGAGCTGGCCTAAACAAAAGCAAGAAACAACTGAAAAAGCTTAAACGATAGACTGGGAATTCCCAGTCTTTTTTCATTTCTCAAACCCCGTATAAGGTAATCGTGAACTTGGAATAATACTCATGGTACCTTAGCGGAAGGATGATACGATTGAAATTAACTGGACTTTTATCTATTCTCATGCTTATTCAACAACCAACCGATCACGATGTACTCACATTGATTGATAATGATCAACCCATAATGACTGTAGATCGAGAAGAACTAGTTTTTCCTCTTCCTAATACTCCGCATATGGACTTGCATCATCTTGATATATTAACTGCTGAACTTTCCCAACAAGTATACATAGAGCCGAAAAATGCTTATCTTGATGATTATGGAAATTTACAGCCAGAGCAGCTGGGATATCAACTGAATAAGAGATCCTTTCATACCCTATATCACTCCTATTTTTATAGTAAAGGTGCCAAAACGCTTAAAGTCCCTAAAAAACCGATTTATCCTGAGGTAGATAGTGAGTTATTGTCAAGAATACGCCAACAAGCCATCGGGTATTATGTCACATATTTCAATAGCTACAATACCTCAAGAACAAACAATATACGAAAATCGTCCGAGGCGATCAATAACTTCGTCCTATTTCCAGGTCAGACTTTTTCGTTTAATGAGGTGGTTGGTCAACGGACAAAAGAACGCGGATATATGCCAGCTCCTATTATTGTTCGAGGTGAGCTTTCCGAGGGGGTCGGCGGAGGCATTTGCCAAGTATCTTCTACACTCTTTAATGCTGTGGATCGAGCAGGGTTAAAAATCGTAAAACGATATTCCCATTCCAAACGCGTTCCTTATGTTCCTCCAGGTCGCGATGCAACAGTAAGTTGGTACGGTCCTGACTTTGTTTTTATGAATAATTATAAACATCCTATCTTGATTCGTTCCAAAGTGAGAGGTGGTTCCGTATCCATTCTTTTATATACTTCAGACGATGTGAATGTCGAACAAAATCAAGTACCAAGCATGTATCAATAAAAAACAAGGCTGTCCGATGTAAGGGAGAATCTCTCCCACTGGACAGCCATTTTTAATATAGATGAAAATACTTTGATCGAATGGAGTCTGATAACAACTCGGATACAGGAACGACCTTTATATGCTTTTGCTTAAATTCAGGCATTGACTCAGTAACACCTAATGAACATACCTTGCCCGATGTACCAACATGTCCAATCGCAACAGCGGTTCCCCTACTCTCCGCAATCCTTGCAAGAATAAGCATTTGTTTTTTCACTTGATTTACCGAACAGATATCATCAAGAAAGACATCCCTTTTAATAAAAGGTACATTCAATTCCTCAGTAATTTCCTCGAATTTTGACTTTGGACTTGTTGCACTATCAACAATGTATAACTGTTTTTCTTTTGCCACTTCAACAATCACTCGGACAATCTCCTCATTCTCAACGACGAGGGAGCCCATATGATTATTTAAGCCCATAGCATGAGGAACACTATCGATCGCATCAATGACTCTCTTTCTTACTTCTTCTTTTGATAAGTCATTGGTGATTGGCTTTGGTCCTAACCAAGAGGCCTTTCCCTTTTTTGGCTGCATGGGCAAATGTACCATGATCTCTAAACCATTTTCATATGCCCATTCTGCATGCTTTTTTGAAAGTTCATTAAATGGCATAATAGCTGCCGTTATTTGTACGTCACCTTCTAAAAAATCCTTTACACCTCCTACACCACCACCAAAATCATCAATGATAATAGCTGCCTTTTTCATTTCCTGGCCATACCCATGATGAGGAAACATTGTAAAAATGACTAGGATCATGATAAATGAAGTTTTTTTCATGAAAGCCTCCATTTGAATGTTAGTTATTTGGATAGTTTCTCACATATAGGAAAAACCATACAAAAAACTCGTCCAAAACATTGGACGAGAGTTAAATTACGATATTTTTTTTACGTTCTCTGAGGAAATCCTTTTGTGTAACAGGAATCTTGGAGAACTTGACACTAAAAGGAATAAAACAATGGAACAATAGATGGCGGCCCCAATCATGGTACCACCGTTCACACCTAGTGAAAATAAGAGTGGCGACATCCCATCCGGTGCATTTTCTCCCCAGAATAAAAATCCTGCGATAAAATGCCAAAAATAACGTGCAGCACTTCCGACGAATGTGGCAACTATGATCCATTGAAGGGCTTTCTTCTTATTTTCAGTTAGTGCAACCTGAATTTTTTTCATAAAGAAACCTGCAAATCCAATAAACGCAAAGGCAAGAAAATACTCAATGAAACCCTGTAACGGAGTTAAAATATAAGCATCACCCATAGCAATTTGTAACAGTCCCCATAAAAAGCCAGAAGCTGTTGCTGCAAGGAATCCCCATCTAAAAGCAATAATTAAAATTGGTAGCATCGCAAATGAAATAGAAATATTAGGCGATAGCTTGATCGATGGTAGAAGGTCAAGAATTAGTGCAAAAGCTGCAAAAAAAGAAGCTTCAATCATCATAATTAGTCGTTTGTTTCCCATAAAAAAATCTCCCCTTTTTCTGAAACCTCAAGGAGAGTGTAGAGAGACATGATTGCAAGAAAAATTCAGTCAGTCCACATCCCTGCGCTAGAATTATCTAACAGGTTCAAAGGGTCAGAACAAACGTTCACTCTCAGCATAACGCTCCCCTTGTGGTTTCTTCGTATGTAGTTTATTATTTCGTACTCATTATATCATATAAAATAAAATAGAAAAGCATCTAGTTGGAATTAAATATACTACAATATTAGTAGGCTAATAAGTACAGAATGTCATTTCATTCTGTTATTTTTGTACATAATAAATAGATAAACAATACTAGTTATTGATAGTTTAATATGTATAATTTATTAGAGGGATGTGGTGAGAAAATGAGGGTACAAGAGGTATTACTAGATAATAATAAAAAAAGATACATTCTTTTAGACGAGGAAGGATTGCCGGTAGTTGAGGCAGTTAGATATTTAAAATATTTGGATTCTATTGGTAGAAGCATTTTTTTAAAGTACAATACTATTAACCAATAATTCTCATTATTGTAAAAAACTATAGGAGTGTATTTTTTTTGAAAAAATATTTGTATTTCTTTCTATTTACGATTCTCTTATTCTCTTCATTTCCAAATCAATCCCAGGCAGCTTCGACAGAAGTAACATCCGTTGGTAATACTGCGACTACAGACTATGCTCCAATTAATAAAAAAACTGGTACTGGTGGAGGGGTTTCAACTTTCGGGTTAGACTTTGCTCGTGGTACAGTCTCTTGTTATTCTATTAGCAATAACGTATATTGCCCTTGGACAATTCAGGTTGGTGGTGATGTAATTTCTTATAGTAATGTAACTGTAGAAATTCAAAAAGACCATGGCTTCCTTAATGGAGGTTGGGAGCCCCATAAAACTTTACCTTTCAATTATCGAATTAATACACCAAGTTCTACTATTAGAAATGAAGGATCTACTACTCTCTCTGACGGTGCATATCGTGCCCGACTTGGAGGTACATTTACCACTGTTAAAAATGGTGTGTATGGAGCATGGGCAAACGGATGGTCATACTTCGAGGTTAAATAAATTTAAATTATAGGGACTGGAGTTGTTACCTTTGAAATGGTTAAGCGCCTTGGAAGAAAATGAAACAATACCGTCCAATATTTCGGAAGAAATTTCTGATTTTAAAATCAGGGCACTTGATAATGAAGAAACACTTGTCAAGGAATTTTCTATACTGACTCAGTTTTTTGTGTTATTAAGCGCCCAAGACGAAAACAGCATGACTTCATTGTCTCTACCTCATAGAAAAATCACAAAAAAAACATTAAGAGAAATTGTTGCACATTTTAATAGCAGAAAAGTTGTGTTAGAACATAATAAACCCGTTGAAATAATGCTCACTAAACCAAACAAAGAATCAATAGCTGAAATACGTTCGTGTAAGTTAAACCCAATAGTTAAGAGCCTTTATGGATCAATTAATAATGACTTATCCTATGAGTGGCGGCCACAAAAAGTTTATAAATTGCATCCTCAATTTATTGAAAAGTTTGAAGATGATAATTTTTATGTTGTTCTAAACTTTTTGCAGGAAACCTCTAATAATTCCCTAATTACTCTTCAACTATATGACTGGAATCTTGAAGAGTCATTAATAAAAAATTTAGCTATAAGATATTTAGCTCATAAGTGTAAAAACGTCTATTTATGGATTGATGAAACGAAAAGAATAACAACGATTCAACTTGAATTATAAAAAGGTTCTCTTTGATTCGTCAGCCCTGTTAAAGAATTAAGAGAAAAGCCGTATAACATATTAGATATATCTAATATGTTATACGGCTTATTATCATTGATTTTATTTATTTTTAGTCTTGATAACTAAAACTAGATGCTTTTCTATTTTAAATCTTAAATCGGTGGACTAACTTTTGTAAGGTTTCAGCCATTCCTGATAGGTCTTGAGCACTAGCGGTTACTTCTTGGAGAGTAGCAACGTTTTCTTCGGTCCCGGCTGCTACTTCTCTTGTTGTTGCAACGCTTTCTTCTGCGATTTCTTTAACCTCGCCAATTGCTTGCACGACATTTGTACTATGCATACTAAGTAGTTCGATGGCACATGAAACGTCTGATACCTTTTCAATCACATCTCCCATTGACTCTCCAATAAGAGCAAACGCTTTCTTTGCATCCTGACTATATTCAAACCCTTCAGACACTTTGTGAGACTGTTCTTCCATTGCAGAAACAGCTAGGTCCGTTTCAGATTGGATATAAGAAATCATCTTTGTAATTTGATCAGCTGATTTTTTGGATTCCTCTGCGAGCTTTCTTACTTCGTCTGCAACTACAGCAAAACCCTTGCCATGTTCGCCTGCTCTCGCCGCTTCGATTGCTGCATTTAGTGCTAGCAAATTCGTTTGATCTGCAACGGTGGTAATCATATTTAGGATAGAAGTAATTTCATTCGAGCGTCTCCCTAACTGACGAATAATTTGTGAAGCATTCAAAACTCCATTGTTTTTGACATCTTTAAATTTCCTAAAGTTGACGGTATTGCCTGTCCAGAATTAGTCGATTATAATGTCCGTATATAATTCGAAACATTTCGACATTTATTTTGGGGAAAGGAAAAGACGTCCCCCATAATGTATAACTGCGCCAACAGTTATACAGGAGACGTCCCACAAAAAAAGTATATGATTATTGTATCAGATTATCAGCTGATTGAAAACATACTTACTGGAGTTTTTAGTTAGGGGTGCGGGGAGGATTCCTTCCCCATGCTGCGGGAAAGACATGTTGGTTAGAGGTACAAAGAATCGAAAAGCCAAGGATCATACAGGTCAGAGTAAGACATATAACATCCGAAGATTGCAGTGCACCAATTGTCAGACCATTCATCATGAACTTCCAGATTTATTGATTCCTTATAAACGCTATGAGGCTGAATGTATCGAAGACGTTCTTACGAACCCGTCCACCCACATTGTTCCCGCCGATGATTCCACTCTTTCGAGATGGTACGGCTGGTTTCATCAATTTGTGGATTATTGGATAGGCTGTTTGAATTCCATCATGATCAGAACCAACCAAGGAAATATCCCCCTGGATGTCACGTCCAAATGTTCAGGGACCGCACTTCAAAGGATAGGACGCTTGGCAGGAGATGCCAATGGATGGCTAACAAGAATTGTCCGGCCCATCGTAAATATTAATTTATGGATACACACCCGTTCTGCATTCATTGTCCAATAACACCTGATTTACACTCGTGATAGACACAGAGAGGAGAGTGTATCATGAGGGAACATAAGAAATCAGAGGAATTGGCAGTGCAGCGTTTTCAGCTGATATCCCCTTTATTGGCAGAGGGGCTTGACGCTGGGAAGGTAAAGGAATTAAGAGACCAAATAGTGAAGGCCAGCGGTCTTTCAGAAAGAACCATCAGGCGATATTTGGCTCAATTTCAGGAAGATGGGTTTGGGGGACTAAAGCCACAAGGAAGAAAAGGTGCTCGTAAGTCTGAAGCTATCCCTCCTCATTTATTGGAACAGGCAATCCTTCTGCGTAAGGAAGTGCCAAGCCGGAGCGTAGCACAAATCATACAGATACTCGAGTGGGAAGGGTTGGCTGAGCCAGGACAGATCAAAAGGTCAACGCTCCAGGAAAAGCTCACTGAAAAAGGTTACAGCACACGGCATATGCGACTTTATTCCCAGACAGGAGTAGCTGCCAGGAGATTTCAGAAGCGACATCGCAACCAACTATGGCAATCAGATATCAAGTATGGCCCTTACCTGCCGATTGGTCCCAATGGAATGAAGAAACAAGTGTATCTTGTCGCCTTTATCGACGACGCAACCAGGTTTGTGCTTCATGCAGCTTTCTACCCTACATTGGATTCAAGGATCATTGAGGATTCCTTCCGTCAGGCCATCCAGAAGTATGGTGTTCCAGAGGCTGTCTATTTTGATAATGGAAAGCAATATCGAACCAAATGGATGTCGCGTACCTGCTCAAAAATAGGCACCCGCCTTACTTACACACGGCCGTACTCAGCTGAATCAAAAGGGAAAATTGAACGCTTCAATAGAATCATAGATTCATTCATCAGTGAGGCTGTCATCGAAAAACCCAATACACTTGATCGTCTGAATGAGCTTTTCCAAGTGTGGCTGACAGAGTGTTATCAGAATAAGCCTCATTCTGCACTTGGGGAGAAAATTAGCCCGGAAACGGCATTTCGTTCAGATAAGAAAGCGATTCGGTTCATCGATCCGGATACGTTGAGTAATGCATTTCTCCATTGTGAAACGAGAAAAGTCGATAAATCAGGATGTATCAGCTTCATGGATCAAAAATATGAGGTGGGCCTGGCATTCATTGGACGACAGGTTGAGGTTGTTTATGACCCTGCGAATATCAAGGAGCTGACCATTGAGTTCGAGGATCATACTCCTTGGAAGGCCAAAAAGCTTGTCATAGGGGAAAGAGCTGGGAAGCGTCCTGCATTACCTGAGCACCTACAGGTGCAGGATGTAGAATCTTCAAGACTATTAAAGGCAGCTGAACGAAAGAACCAAAAACGTCAAACTGAACAGAAACCTGCCGTGACCTTCCGTGCCGTTTGGAAGGAGGATGATTCTCGTGTTTGAAGCCTTCTATGAAATGGATAACACCCCTTTCGCCAGAGATCTTCCGACTGATCAATTGTATGATTCCTCCATGATGCAAGAAATCCTTGGAAGGCTGAAGTACACAGCTGAAAGACAGCTTTTTGCCGTTTTGAGTGGGGATAGTGGTACTGGAAAGACCACGACCATCCGTAAGTTTGTGGACAAATTGGATAAAGGGAAATTCCATATCCTTTACCTGTCCGACTCTAAATTAACACCTCGTCATTTTTACAAAGGTCTTTTGGAACAGTTAGGCTCCGAAGCGAAGTTTTATCGAGGAGATGCAAAACGGCAGCTTCATCGTGAGATTGAATTAATGAAAGGCATACGAGGGCTACAACCTGTGGTGGTAGTGGACGAAGCCCATCTTCTGGACCGGGAAATGCTTGAAGAGGTTCGTTTCTTACTGAACTTCAAAATGGATTCGCAAAGTCCGATGGCACTCATTCTCGTCGGTCAAAGTGAATTGTGGGATCGTCTTCGACTCCAATCCTACGCAGCGATACGCCAAAGAATCGATATCCAATTCCAGTTAGGACATCTCGATCGTGCCCAGGTTGAGGAATATGTTTCTAGGCATCTTCGTTATGCTGGAGTTGATCAACCAATTTTCTCTGACGGGGCGCTCGACGAAATCCATCGGTTTTCTGGTGGTGCCGCAAGGCTGATAAATAAACTCTGCACACATAGTCTACTCTATGGCTCACAAAATGGCCGAAGGATCATTGACGACCATATGATCAAGCAAGTCATACAGGGTGAGCTTTCATGAAAAGTCGCTGGAAAGAAATGAATTACAATGAAGAGTTGGATTGTTGGGTCGTGTTTTGGGGAGACAATTCTGGTTATAAGATGAGATGTGGTGAATGGTTTGATCTACATCTGGGAAGTGGGAAGACTCTTTCCTGCCGCTTGGAATTGGGCAGAGACTGGTATATCCTTACGGGTCGAAATGATGTTAGGTTCTACCTTAAGAAAAATGAGACGTATCAAGTTGATTTGTAAATCATTAGGGAAGCATGTGAACTGCTTCCCTTTCATTTTTGGACAGTGAATCCGTCAGTTTTAGGACAATCAACACCGTCAAGTTCTGGACATTGGAGAACGTCATTAACACTCCATCATTGATAAGGTTCATTTGGTTAACAACTTTTTCGATAGATAATGCTCCTTGATCAGTAACATTAAACGTGTTATCGGCTGTGACGAGCATTTTTTCACTACTTTTTGTAATTAAGTTTATATTGCTAGACATCTCTTCAATTAATGAGTGAATTTGGGTTAAATGTTGCAGTTGCATATCCATACCCTCTGAGTTTTGTTCAACAATATGAGAAATTGTTTCACTTGCTTGAGTACTATCCTGCGCACTTGTACTTAGTTGTTCACTACTCGCTGCAACTTGAGCTGATGAATCTCTCACTTGCACTACTACTTCTCTTAGTCCTGAAACCATTAAGTTCACAGACTGTATCATGGCTCCAATTTCATCTTTATTTTTCACTTGAATTTCATCAATAGAAAGATCCCCACTCGCTACCTTCTCAATGGCCTTAGATGCATGAACAATTGGTTTTGCAATCTGTAGGCTAATAATCATCGCTAGTGCTAATGCCACAAGAATCGCAGCAGCACTTATAACAATCATTATTGTAACGATTCCATCTATTTTTTTTGTAGTCAAACCACTCGCATGTTCTAAATGTTTTTCCTGAATAGATAGAAGTTCATTTACTTTTGCATTAAACTGCATGCCTAACGTTTGTGCAGTTGATTTTGCTAGGATTAAATACCCTAGTTCATCGTTGTCTTTTTTCATTTGTATTTGGTCTTGAGCAAACTTCGAATCATTTTTTGACATTTCCTCAAGAGCAGTTAATGTAGTTAATAACTCCTTATCAGTGATGGTTGTTTTTAACTTTTTCATAGAGTTATCAAAGCTTTTTACTGCCTCATTGTATTCTGTAAGATAATCAGCTTCTCCTGTGAGTAGGAAGCTCCTAACGGCTGCTGATTTTCTAATCATTTGTTCTTGAAGATTTTTCACTTCTAACTTTTGACCTACTTCTTCTTTTAAGAATGATTGATACGTATTGTTTACTGAATAAAGTTGAAAAATTCCAGCACTTGCTACAACTACTAACATAATTAAAACAATTACAAAACTACCTATAATTTTTTTTCGAACAGTGATATTCATGATTGCTCCCCCATTTATAGGATATACTTTATACCTATATTAACAATAGTCCTTTTGTAATGGAAGCGTTTTATTTAAAACGAAAAGAAATAGACAAAATCTATTTCTTTTCATAAGGAGCTACTTGATAAAAATAATTTGGCAATTGAGTGCTGTTGTCATATTGTTGGTGAAAAATATGGGTTAATGCGGGAGAAACAGGGGGTATTAACCAAGTCCAATTGCCTGTTAATTTTCGTCTTTTTTCTTTCTCTTTTTCTTCAAACAACTTAAACTGAGCCGCTGCGGTGTGATGGTCAACAATACTAACTCCAGCTTTTTTATAGGAATATAGCACCGCTCGGTTTACTTCAAGTAGCGCTCGATCCTTCCAAAGACTATTATTTCTAGACATATCCAATTTCATATAATCAGCAACTATAGGCAACACATTATATCTGTCTTCATCCGCTAAATTTCTAGCCCCTATTTCCGTTCCCATATACCAACCATTAAATGGGGCAGCCGTGTAATGAATTCCACCAATTTCAAGAAGCATGTCAGCGATCATCGGTACACCATACCATTTTAATCCTAGTTCTTCAAACCACTCATATTCCGGATGTGAAAGATTGACCTCAAGAACGAGGCTCGGAGGAATAGTACACCAATTTGGTTTTTCATTATTTACTTGAACCACTAGAGGTAAAAGGTCATAATTTGTATGCTTCCCCTCCCACCCAAGCTCTTCACACACCTTTGTAAATGGAATAGAATGAGGATCTCCAATCAATCCGTGCTGTGAATCATATCCAGCATATCGTACAAGCTGGTGGTTCCAAATCCGAACAGAATGTTCCTTTGTCTCTTGTTTAAAAATAGATATAGTAGGTCTAATATGACCATTGTTTGTCGCAAATTTGATATGTTCGAAAAGTGCATGAATGATCTCATCTGCTTCATGTAAATGTCGATAATCTTTAACAATCAAAGATTCCCAAAACAAACGTCCTATACATTTATTACTATTTCTCCATGCCATCTTTGCCCCATGAGAAAGTTCTTCATATGTATGTTCATATGTTCCCGTCTTACGAATCGAACTTTTTACTTCTTCCACTCTTGCTAACAAGGTAACAGAATCTTTTTCTAGTTCTAAATAGCAAAGATTGAGAAACTCTTCTGCTTTTTGGAGTAAATCTTCATTCAAAGCTAATCCCTCACGTTTTTTAGTTTACATAATAATATTATCGTATTCTTAAATTTCACCTGGAAATATTTACTTTAATTGGTGCAAAAGCATTGTAAGTAGAGCATCAGAAGTTATCGTTTTAGCCTCTCCACCTCCTTGTGCCTTTTTTTCATTTCCTCCACCCTTTCCATTGATCACTGGTAATATTGATTGAGCAAGGTATTTCATATTTATAGCGGCCTGTTCTCTTTGGCAAACAAATTGTAGTTTCCCATTAATTTCTGAAACGAAAAGTACATTGACTTCAGGATCGTTAGCCAACACATATCGGGCAATGGTTTGTAGTTCTTGGAGGCCCTTATCTTTAAATGTAGTTTGAACGACTCTATGGTTTCCTACTTTTATTGTATCTTTTAATAACTCCAGAGCTTCATATTGAAAAATGGTATCCTGTAAAGACTTAATTTCTTTTTCAAGTGTTTTATTTCTATCAATAAGTCGAATAGCATTAGTCTCTAGTTCATTTTGAGGAGCGTGTAAGAGACTTGTTAACTTTGAGATAACAGTTGTTTTATCATGTATTTGCTTTCGAACACGGTGTCCACAAACAAACTCAATTCTTGTCTTTTTCTTTTGCCGCTCAGTACCCAAGATAGATAGGGCTTGAACTTCACCTGTATTTTGTGGATGTGTACCTCCACAACCGTTATAATCAAATTCAGGAATGATCACCAAGCGAATATTTTCTTCAACTGAAAGTGTTTTCCGTAGAGGATATTGATTTACTTCCTCTTTTGAAACCCATACTGTCTCAATTTTTCTTTGTTCAAGAATGATCTGATTTGTTAATTGCTCGACTTTTTCCAACTCTTGAGAAGAGATATTCTCTACATTGAGATCGATTGTGACTTTTTCTGACCCAAGATGAAAACTAGTTGTCTCATAACCGTATAATTCTACAAATGCGGCTGTGAGTATATGCTGTCCTGCATGCTGCTGCATATGATCAAATCTTCTTTCCCAATCGATAATTCCCTCTACTTTCGAACCAACAGGAATGGAATCATTTATATAATGACGAATTTCCCCATTTACTTCTTCCACATTCGAAACTATTTTTCCGTTAATCGTTCCCGTATCGCATGGCTGTCCTCCACCAGTAGGATAAAAGGCAGTCTCACTTAGAACAATATAATCTTCTTCACTTTTCGTAACAGTTGCTACAAAAGTGGATTGATACACATTTTCATAATATAATTTGTTTGTCATTTTTCTCTAACACTCACTTTCGTTAAGAAATGCTACACCTACTTTATCACAAAAAGAAAAGAGGTAGCTATTTCTACCTCTCTCCTTGTTTTATATACTCACATCACGTTTTTGAAAATAAACAAACGTCGCAATCATAAACACAATATAATATACTGAAAGAATTGATAGGGAACCAGCTAAGGTAATATTTTGCAAAATCTTATCTTGGAAGGCAAACACAGTTAAGTCCAGATGAGGAAAAATAAGAAACTTTGCCCACGTATACTCCTCAGCTAGCATGATAATAAGCCCTCCTAATGTAGATGAGACAAATAGAACAAAAATTCCTATGCCTACTGCTACAGCCTGACTTTTAAAGAGAGTGGATAGCATAAAGGAGATTGTAGTAATCATAAGCAAGCTAGGAAGAAAATAGACTGTTTTTAAGAGAAACTGTGTACCAAGTACGGCCTCTTTTTGCCCGTCTAAGGTATATTCGAAAAATGGTGTATGAAAATCTCCAAACCCAAAAAATAATATTCCTACAATGAAACCTGAGATAAATAATGCTGCCATTAAAATCAATGCGTTAATTATTACTGCCACATACTTTGACAATAAGATTTTCCATCTTTTATGCGGCCTTATTAATAGCTGTTTAATGGTGCCATCTGAAAACTCAGCAGCGACAATCGCACTAGCAACAATCACAGAAAACAAGGTCACCAGTGTTGTTACACCTATAACTACATCGTTCATAAAATGCCAATTGGTTTTTGCAGTTGGATTTATGTTTTCTTCGAGAAATCTTTCATTTTGTTTGATTTGGTCTTTTAGCCATGTGGGATCTTGGTCGGCAGGAATTTGCTCGATTTCTTGTTTATACTGAGCATTCTGTGCTTCTAAATTTTCACGCCAGTTTTCATCTACTTCTCCATTTACTCTTTGATAAATAAATCCACCAATCACCATCGCAACTACTAGTATAGCAATATAAATCCAACTTGCCCGTTTCTCAAAGATTTTTATCATTTCATTTTGAATAAGTCCGATCACATCGATTCCTCCTTCTTTTCTTTATTTGTAATCTCAAGGAAGCGATCTTCAAGTGATGTTTTTATATAAGAAATTTCATACACTTGTAAGTCGTTGGAGACAAACAACTGATTTGCCCTAGCAACTGTCTCCCGATCCATAGATGCATATAAATATCCTCTCTCTACCTTTCTTTCTTCACCCAAATTTTGATTTACTAATAAATTAAAGGCTTGTTCTGTGTTGTTTACCTCAAACATTACCTGTTGTTTTGTTTGATGGCTCATATTATTAGATTCATTCATTCGGGATATATGTGTTAATTTGCCTTTTTCTATTATCGCAAAACGATCACACATCAGTTCCATTTCTGAAAGCAAGTGGGAAGAGACCAATACAGATATCCCTTGATTCACTAATAATCTTAAATAATCACGAAATTCCCTTATACCTTGTGGATCAAGTCCGTTTGTCGGTTCATCAAGAATGAGGATGCTTGGACTATGTAATAAAGCCTGAGCAACTCCGAGTCTTTGTCTCATTCCAAGGGAATATGTTCTTACTTTCTGGTGGATCGCTTGTTCAAGACCGACCAAGCGAATTACCTCATCAAGCCTTTCAGTTGAAACCTCTCTAGTAGCCATTCTCATATAATGCTTTAGGTTTTTCATTCCACTCATATATTTATAGAATTCTGGATTTTCTACAATGGCCCCTATTTCACCCATTGCATCTTTAAATGATTGATCTAGATCATGTCCATTTATGACTACTTTTCCTTCTGTACGATTAATTAAGTGAACGATCATTCGAATGATCGTTGTTTTTCCAGCTCCGTTTGGACCAAGTAAACCAAAGATTTCCCCTTTTTCAATTTGGAAAGTTACGTTTTCAACAATCAGTTTTTTCCCTATTTTCTTTGTAAGGTTGTTAACTTCTAGAGCATATTGAGTCATTTTCACCCTTCTTTCCATCTTTTATATAGCACCTATTTCTATACGATTAAAATTGGATAAAGTTACAAATTATTATTTATTTTCAATTGTTTCCTCATTCACTCTGTTAAAATAATACTAGATGACTGTTTGAGCAATTGAATAAACTACTTCCCGATTACCATTATCTTTTGTATAATTGGAACTTATGGGAACAACAATATGTTTAGAATATTTTTAAAGAGGTTTATTATGAAAATTAGTTCGAAAATCTTTATGGAAAAGCTTTCATCTGTTCAAATTATTGTGTTGTTTTATATCATTGCGGTAGGTATTTCTACTCTTCTTTTACTAATCCCTGTTGCACTAAAACCAGGTGAAGAGCTCTCTTTTGTTGATGCTTTATTTACTGCGGCAAGTGCGGTAAGTGTCACTGGATTATCAACAATAACTATTGCAGAGAAGTTTAGTACTACAGGTATGTTTATATTAACTTTCATCCTCCAATTTGGTGGAATTGGGATTATGACTCTGGGAACATTCATTTGGTTGGTAATGGGAAAAAAAATTGGACTCAGAGAAAGAAAATTAATCATGACAGACCAAAATCAATCGACCTTATCAGGACTTGTACAGCTTATGAGACAGATACTTTTCCTTATTATATTAATTGAAATTATCGGTTCATTGGTTTTAGGTGCTTATTTACTGCGTTACTACCCTGACTGGCCTGAAGCATTATTACACGGATTTTTTATGAGTGTTAGTGCAACAACCAATGGCGGCTTTGATATTACCGGTAAATCCCTTCATCCTTATGCAGGTGATTACTTTGTTCAACTAGTCAATATCATTTTAATTGTGTTAGGGGCTATAGGATTTCCTGTATTAATTGAAGTTAGGCATTTCTTATTTAGGAAAGAAGATACCCTTTTCCGTTTCAGCTTATTTACGAAAATAACATCAACCACTTTTATACTATTAGTAGTGATTGGAACCATACTCATCATCCTTTTTGAATATAACGCATTTTTTGCAGGGAAATCTTGGCATGAATCTTTCTTCTATGCGTTCTTCCAATCCGTATCGTCTCGTAGTGGTGGACTATCAACAATGAACGTGAATGAATTCACTACACCAACGTTACTCATTTTATGTATACTTATGTTTATTGGAGCATCCCCAAGCAGTGTTGGGGGAGGAATACGAACCACTTCATTAGCAATTATGATGCTTAGTATCTTCAGCTATGCCAAGGGAAAAGATACAATTAAAGTATTTAAAAAAGAAATACTGCAGGAAGACATTCTTAAATCCTATATTGTAATAACAACAGCTATAATGATTTGTTCAGCAGCTGTGATCACCATTGCCGTGCTAGAACCATCGATAGGTCTTATGCCAATCCTTTTTGAAGTCTGTTCTGCATTTGGAACCACTGGATTATCTATGGGGATTACTTCCGAATTAAGTGTCGCAAGTAAGCTAGTCATAATTTTGGTCATGTTTATTGGCCGTATAGGTATCTTCTCTTTCCTATTTATCATTCGTGGAAACCCAGTTAAAGAAAAGTTTCATTATCCTAAAGAACGAATTATTATTGGTTAGATATAGTAAAGTAAAAACTCCACTGTTTTGAGCAAAGGAGTTTTTTTTATACTAATGGTGGAGTTTTCTTTTTAATTTCGATTTGCTTGATTTTATTATCATATTTCCTTTATTTTTGACTAAAACAAAATTATTATTAATAAACAAAGACGATGTGATACTTACAATTCCAGGTAGTGTGTGCTAAACTATTATTGTCTTTAGACATGGGACTTCCTCCGTGCTGGTATTTTGGTTGGCGAACCAAAAATATTTTAGCACCATGAGGAAGTTTTTTTAATACCACGCTGAAAGCTTTTTGGAACCCCGGGCCTAGCCCGGGGTTTTCGTTTCCATAAAAAACAGAAGCATGAATATTCATGCTTCTCGTATCTTATACCGGAACACCGACAAAGAACTCATTATAAAGTGCTTTTACAGCATGCTTTTCATCCGCTTCTTTGACACCAAACATCATACTTACTTCAGATGAACCTTGGTTAATCATCTCAATATTCACACCAGCATCGGCAAGAGCCTTCGCAGCTTTTGCTGTTGTTCCAACATTTTGTCTCATGCCTTCACCAACAATCATGATTAAAGCCAAATCGTGCTCAACCTTCACTTCATCTGCATGCAATTCAGTGAGAATTAGGTTTACAATACGTTGTTCTGTTTCGTAATCCATTTGATCCTGACGTAAAATAACAGAAATATCATCAATTCCTGACGGAGTATGCTCGTAGGACATTCCATGTTCTTCTAATATTCTTAATAATCTACTTCCAAAACCGATTTCTCTGTTCATTAAATATTTTCCAACATAAATACTACAGAACCCTTTATCACTTGCAATTCCTGTTACAGGACCATTTTGAACACTACGCTGATGAACAATTAAAGTCCCTGGTGATAGCGGGTTATTCGTGTTTTTTACCTGTACTGGAATTCCTGCCCTAAAAGCTGGAATTAATGCTTCATCGTGAAATACAGAAAATCCAGCGTAAGAAAGTTCTCTCATTTCACGGTAAGTAAGTTCTTTTATTTCTTTTGGGTCTTGAACCAGATTTGGATTTACGGAATAAACAGCATCTACGTCCGTGAAATTTTCATACAGATCTGCTTTTATTCCATTCGCTAAGATCGAGCCTGTAATATCGGAACCACTTCTTGAAAAAGTTACAACATTTCCCGCCTTTGTATATCCGAAAAACCCAGGGAAGATCAAAATCCCATCTTCTTCTCGTAGTTTATATAGATTGTCATAAGATTCCTGTAATACTTGTGCATTTCCTGTCTCATCAGTAACAAACAATCCAGCTTCCTTTGGATTGATGTATTTTGCCTGCACTCCTTTTGATTGAAAGAACTTCGCAACTAATTTTGCATTATTGTCTTCACCAGCCGCTTTAAGAGCCTCCATATAGTGGTCTGGATTGGATTTATCTGCGGATAATAAAGAGTGTAAAGTATTTCTAATCTCTTCTGTAATATCTGATGAGAGATTAAGTTCCTTAACAATACTATCGTAGCGATCGATTATTTCCTCTAATGTAGCACTTGTATCTTCACCATTCAATCCTTGCTCAGCGCAATGGATCAACAAATCTGTCACTTTGATATCATCTGATTTTCTCTTTCCTGGTGCTGATACAACAATTACCTTTCGACTAGGATCAGCTATGACGATTTGAAATACTTTTTGTAACTGCTCTCCATTTGCTAAAGATGATCCTCCGAATTTTGCTACCTTCATGTAAACATCCCCTGATAAATAAAATTTATATTTATTATCGCTTCAAAGGAGTAAAGAATCAAGCATTTTTTCCTCATTAGATGGACAAATGTATTTTTAGAGAGGACAATATGGTTTTTCATGTTTCTCTTCCCTTTGGTGAATGGAAAATGAACTTACGTTTACAATATGTAAAAAGGAGTGAAAGCTATGCACACAAATTTTAGAATCATTCTTTTTAAGTTCATTGCTTGTTTGATTATATTTACTATTGCCTTTGACCTGTTCTTTGAAGCCGGGGTATCTGAAGTCTTGTCATTCAGCATTTTGGTAACCATAGTTTCCTATTTCATAGGAGATAAAATAATCTTACCGAGGGTTGGAAACCGAGCGGCTGTTGTTATCGATTTTTTCACTGTCTATGCGATTGTATGGATTTTTGGAAACATACTTTTACACAGCTATGAACAGATTGCATGGGGAAGTATTATAGCAGCAACATTGATTGGAATTTCTGAAGTGTTTGTACATTTATTTATTTTAGGTCGAGTAAGCGCAGCGACTCCTATGGAAGAAAAAAGACCTCTAAGACCGTCTCAGAAGCTAGCATTTGGGACAGAATTTGCTGAAGAGTCGGATCCTCGAAAGAAAAACTAAAAACGTTACTGCTGTGGAGCAGTAACGTTCCTTCTTTATGTTCAAAAAATGTCATGCATAGTTTTTTTCTGCTAAATGCATCGATAATTTTTTCCTAGCTCTGTGTAACACGGTTTTGACATTGTTTTGATTAAGATGTAATGTTTCAGCAATTTCTTTTTCCTTCATCCCTTCAACTACCTTTAGATGAAGCACAGATTGTTGATTGGCAGTCAGTACACCAAAGGCTTTTGTTATTTCATTATGTAATAACAAAGAACTCACCTCTTCTTCTACATTTTTATGAGATGCGACCTCTTGGTAAGTAATTTCCGTTTCAAGTACTTCATTTCGTCTTTTTTCTTTCCTCACAAAATCAATCGCTGTTCTCGAAGCAATGGAAGATAGCCATGAGCGGAGCTTCGCATCATCAATGACGGTATCTATTTTTCGAAATGCTTTGAAATACGTTTCTTGTACTACGTCCTGTGCTAAATGGTAATCTCTAGTGATACCGAAGGCGATATGAAATAGAAGTTTTTGATGACTATAGCAAATCGTCATCATATCTTCCTTCGATAATTGCTCATTCATGATCACTCCTCCCTTTCCCCGTAATTAATTATTTAAATTGTTCAGTTACAAATGCAGGTGTATTGCTCTTGTCAAACGTTCCTAAATAAGGGTCCTGTTGATTTTTAAATTTATAGGCGACTACGTACGTTTTTTTACTATCTGGTAAATAAGCATCTTCCGTAATATCCATCAGTTCTTTTATTTGACCTTTCGTTTTGAAGGTTTTGGCGTTTGGATGATTATTCATATTAGTAAAAACTTCATGATTTGAGTATCCATCAGGATTAATTTCGAGGTCTTCTTTTTCAAGAACCACAGCATAATCGATGTCTTCCTCCGATATAAAGGCATTATCAAGTAGTTCTTTCTCACCTAACCAATTTTCGAGCCTTTGGTAGGTATCTAAGGCAGGGAGATCTGCGTATCCGTAGTATTCCTTACTATTATTCAAAGAAAAGGAAATATGAGACTGAAAAGACTTGGAGCTATACATCTCTTCATACGTTGAGGCTAGTATATCTTCCTTTATTATTGATAGAAATTCCTTAATATCCGCTTTCTCAGAAATTACGGCACGATCATTTTTATAACCCATTGACTCAATAGTTATCATGTTAATTTCATCCATTGTTAAATTGAACACTGGATAGGTTACCTCTTTATATTCCTTTGATTCATGAATAGGTTTGTAGTATGCCAAATAATCCTCTTTGTTTATTTCGTATTCACGAACCAATTTTTTTCCGTTCTTTAACTCATACACAAAAAAGGCGGTTTCGTATGGTTCACCTAATGCTCTTTTACTTTCTTTATTGAAAAGTATCTGCTTATGCAAATCGTGAACTAATTGAATGTTAGTGTTTTCATTTAGATAGAAGGTATCTTTTGAATAGCCACTTTGCTCAGGATTCAAGTAAAGATACGGACCATCGCTTAAATGCACCCTTTGAATATCCTCTATCTCTGGAATTCGATTCTCATAGTTAGTTAGATCAAACTGAAAAATAGCAATAATTACTATCAGAATACCTCCATAGTATAGATAATAACCTTTAAGATGACCAAATACTCTCCATGTTTTATGAAGTAGAATTTCAGCTAGTACATAACCAAAAAAGGATCCAAATAGATATCCGAAGAATAGCCATCCTTCGGATACCACACGATAGTCACCGAAGTAGGCAGCCGCCAATAATGCACAGCAAACAGTCATACCTAATTTCAATATTGGTTTTAATATTGGAAAAATAACGGCTTGTGATACAGATTCCGGTTTCCTCTTCTTATAAAGTACTAAACTAAGGAAATACAATAATACAGATATACCAGCATAAATCCATAAAGGTAATTCATTTGAAATCTTTTGTATTCCTTCTAACATGGTAAGTGGAGATAAATATAGTATTTTTCCGTTAAGATGATAACTATCTGGAAAACCAAACATAAAAAACTTTAGGTTAAATGCACCTAATATAAATAATCCAACTGGTAAAAGCAGAAAAACATACGATAGAATACCTTGTACAATAGAAATACCTGTGACCATACCGATAAACACTGTACTAATATATATGATGGTATTAAAAAGAATTGTCATCCCTAACCAATAAAAAATAGAGTCAATGACTAAAATAGATTGTAGATCCAGCACACTACGCTGAACGAAAACAATCACTGCAATAATGACTACAGGTATGTTTATCATAAACCAACCAGATAGGGTGTATTGATGGAATAACTTTTGTCTATTTACTGGCAAACTATGAATAAGATCTGAGCTTTGTTTTGACTGCATAAAATGAAACAAGAACAATGGCAATAAAACTGGCACAGCTATTAGTAAAATATATTGAAGCTCCAGATTGTATTGAAACACATTCGCGGGTTCAAACATCAAACGCTCATTTGTAGTGCTCATTAATATTTCAAATGGAATAGCAAACAACAAAACAAGAAAATAAATAATAGATACCCAGCCTGAGCTTCTAAGTATTAATTTTGATATCTCTGTGTTAAGTAAAGATGTTCTTGATGGCATATCCGACACCCTCCATTTCATAAATAAAGATTTCTTCTAATGTTAATGGGAGAATATCGAGAATTACAGGTTGATATTCCATGACTTTACCTACTATTTCCTCTTCTTTTCCTTTAACAATACAGATAAGGACACTCCCTCTTTTTTCTTGATGCAAAAGATTGAAATCGGTAAATAGATTTTCCGGAACATTTTCCTTGAATGCTACTTGAATTTTATGTGTGTCAGACTTTAGGTCATCAAGTTCCTTCTCAATCAATAGTTCTCCTTTATGCAAAATGCCTATATAATCACAAATATCTTCAACCTCACGCAAATTATGGGACGAGATAAGAACCGTCATTTCTCTTGAGGCTACATCTTCAATAATTAAGCTTTTAATATTTTTCCGAACAACTGGATCCAGTCCATCCATAGGCTCGTCTAATAGAAGGATTTCAGGCATAGTTGACAAGGCTAGAATAAACGCTGCCTGTCTTTGGACACCTTTTGAGAATTTATGAAGTTTTCTTTTTTCATCGATCTTAAACGCATCCACAAGTAATACATATCTTTCTTGATTCCAGTTATCGTAGATGTTCTTATAAAATTTCCCCATATCAGCTAATGTGTATTGTGAAAAGAAGAATGGTTGGTCAGGAATAAAGAAAACACGCTGTTTTATGTAACTATTTTCAAATACTTTGCTTTCATCAACTAATACAGAACCGTTATCAGGCACATAAATTCCAGCTAAGAGCTTTAATAGAGTAGTTTTCCCCGCACCATTTGTTCCAAGCAACCCATATATGGAACCCTTTTGAATGTGGAGGTTTATATTTTCAACCGCATCAGTTCCCTCAAATGACTTACTTACCTTACTAAATTGAATCACTCTTACTCCCTCCCCCTATTGTAGATTCCACTTCCTTTATGATTTCGACTAGTTGATCACTAGTGATTCCAAGATACATAGCTTCTGACAAAAGTTTTATTAGATCAGATTTAATTGTCTTCATTTTTTCACTGTTTTGCTTTGGAGTATCTGGACTCACAAAGCTCCCCTTTCCTTTGATTGAATAAATATACCCTTGAATCTCAAGCTCTCTATAGGCTTTCTGGATCGTATTCGGGTTAATCGTCAGTTGCTGCGCCATTACACGAACAGATGGTAGCTGTTCATCTGCTTTCATGACTTCACTAATGATAAGCTCTTTTAACTTGTCAACCAGCTGCTCATATATTGGCTTTCGACTTCTTATATCTAGCTCAAACATGGTCATCCTCCAATCTGTACCTAGTGTACTATTAATCGTAATACAGATGGTACAGTTGAATTATATTTTATATATCCAAAAAATAGAAGAGTTTTTTAAAAAAAAATAAAAAAACACCGTCATTCTGTTAAAATGACCGTGTTTTTTATGCCATATAGTTATCACTCGCTGGATATTTTCAGCACAACTTTTCCAAAATTAAATCCTTTCTCTATTCGATCTTGGGCTTGTTGCACCTCTTCTAAAGAATAAACCGAATCTATAGCCGGGCGTAATTGATGCTCTTCATACAGTTTCAGCATGTTTGCAAAATCTTTTGGAGAACCCATGGTGGAACCAAGTATATCCAAGTGCTTAAAAAATATTTTTGGCATGACGATTTGTGGAATTGGGCCAGCCGTAGCTCCGAAACTAACAATTCTCCCCCCGTTACTAGCTAAATTAATTAATTTCGAAAAACTAGAGCCTCCCACACTATCAACAATGAGATCTGCCGACCCTTTCATTTGTTCCTTTAATAGTTGCTCCCATCCTTCTTCCTTATAATTTACACCACCCGAAGCTCCCATGCTTATCGCTTTTTTAATCTTCTCGTCGCTACTAGACGTAACAAATACCTTTGCTTTTACAGCCGTAGCCATTTGTAGAAGAAAGGTTGCAACTCCACCACCAATCCCAGGAATTAATACCGTTTCCCCTTTTTGTAGTCTTCCTCTTGTAAATAACGCACGGTAGGCTGTTAATCCTCCTAATGGAAGCGCTGCAGCTTCCTCCCAGCTAAGATAAGTGGGCTTTTGAAATATATTTTCTTTAGGCACTTTTATGTAATCAGCAAAGGTACCATCTGAAGGAACACCGATAATATGAAATCCCTTCGAATAAAAGTTTTCATTTTTACCCCAATTTATTGCAGGATTGATAATAACTTCAGACCCATCTTCTAACACGCCAGCCCCATCTGCTCCTGGTATTGCCGGTATCTTAATACATGGATATTGCCCCATTCGAACATAAATATCACGACGGTTCAATGCTGAAGCCTTTAACTTTACGAGCACTTCATGAGTATTCGGTATGGGCTTCACCACTTTTTCTAGTCGAAATTGCTCTGGTCCTCCTAGTTCACGTAATACGATTGCTCTCATCCCTTACCCTCCCTGTTTTCTCTGACTCTCCCTTTAGTTTAGCGATTGACACTTACAGTTTCTACCTTCTTCATTCGAGTTTTTTTATTAATTTCGACTCTCGAATCGCAAATAACCAAACTTTCCCTCAGCTTTTGGGGAAAGAACACTAGTTTTGATAGCTTTTGTCTTATGGCAGGAATCTAACTAGTTTCATAGAGAATAATTGTTAATATTAGCACACCACTAAATTATTATAAGAAAGGAACGTCACTATGATAAATCAAGAAATTACAAGAGCATATTCTATTCAAGAGGTTTCAAAACTACTTGGAATTCCTTCTGGAACGATTAGACAGTGGGAAAAAGATTTAAGTGGACTATTAGTCATTCCGCGTACAAAGCAAGGTGCGCGTTATTATACAAGTGTTGAAATTAAACTATTAGAAAAAATTTCTGCTATGAGAGCTCAAAATGTGGGCAAGGGAATGATTCGAACCCTGCTAGAGAAGCACTTACAATCACCTTCAGAATCTGTCTCTGAATCATTCGAAATGGTGTTGGCTACAACAGACGTAGCCGAGACGGAAAAAACAAACGAGTACTCATTACAATTAACTGATATTCAAGCTAGCCTGCAAACTTTAAAAGAAGGCATGATTCACGAAGTTAGACGGGAAATATTAGAGCAACGTTCCATCCTTATGGATGAAATCAAACACGAGTTAGCAAATGCATCATTACAAACCGTCATTGATCTTTCAAAATCTATTCAAAGATCAAATGATAAGCGAAAGGCTGACATGCAAGTTCTGACTGAAGCAATTCAATCAAATTCGAAATATACCTCTGAAACATTCGGAACCTTATCGGAAACGATTGCGAAACATTCGAAAGCAACTTCCGAAAACATTGAGCAAAAAATTGAGCATATGAATCAAACCGTTCAAGCAGAAAATGACCAACTTCTATCAGCAGTGTCTCAAACCGTAGCAGATGTCAAAAATGATGTTCGAACAGTTGCCTTTTCTTTGCATGAAGATCAACAGCAGCTGCGAGAATCGATTCACGAACTCCAAGAATTTACTAGTCACATTCATCAACGCGAAGAAGGGTTTCAAGATTTAGTTTCAGCTTTCCGTGAAGCCGCCGCAGCAAAAACTGAAAAAAAGCGCAATTGGTGGAAACTCTGGGGAAATTAATATGCGATTGAGAGACAAAGTATGGGTGGATCCTGGCTTTGTCTTTTTTTTCGAAATGACAATATTCCATCTATTTATTTCAAATCACTCGTACCCCCTACTTCTCTCGATCCTTTGAAACACCCAGAACTTACTACTCATAAAGTTAAATACCATCCCAATACCTGTGCATATGACCTTTGCTAATAAAACTGGAAGATGAAACAGGTTGATAAAGAAAAGAATCAACACTGACACTAAAATTAAGGTAGCTACATTTGCTACTACATACTTTAAGGACTCAGAGTACTCATTTCTTTTATTCTCCTTAAAGGTCCATGAACGATTCATTAAATAACTATTTAGCATTCCACATCCATATGAGATAGTTTGAGACAATAAAATAGGACAACCATTTGTAAACAACAAACTAAACACACCAAAATCAACCATCGTATTAATTGCTCCGACAATTGAAAACTTGATAAATTCAATAAGTGTCTGATTCTTCATAAATCTCACTACTTTACCCATTTTTTATCCAGACATATTATGTTTCTAAACAATACAAATTATTTATACGAAGTAAAAAATTGTTAGAAATAGGTTCATATCATATAATTATCTAGGTGGTTATTATCCAATTGAGGAGGAAAATGAATGAGTAAATTAACTGGTTTCATCAGCGGCTGGCTATCGCATAGAAAGGCATTAATCGAGTCTTTGGGCATTTAAAGGATGAGGTAGACTACCAGTCTTGTAAAACATTAGATGAACTGAAGGCGAAAATAAATCATTACATGGTTTACTATAACAATTATCGATATCAATGGAATTTAGAAAAGATGACCCCTATTCAATATAGGAATCATCTTTTAGCTTCATAACTCTTTTTTTCATGTGTCCTTGACATGGGTGCCAGATTAAAAAGACCTGTTTCTTTTTTACTCTCCTAAATCAACGTTATGATACACACGTTGTACATCTTCTAAATCTTCTAATGCATCAATTAATTTTTCAAATTGCGCTTGAGCTTCTGGGTCTAAGCTAATATCATTTTGTGCGAGCATCGTTAGCTCAGCAACTGTAAATTCTGTAATTCCAGCATCTTTAAAAGCAACCTGTACAGCGTGGAACTGATCGGGTTCCGCATAAACAATCACAGTATCCTCTTCTTCAATAATGTCACGAACATCAAGATCTGCTTCCATTAATAACTCAAGAACCTCGTCCGACGTTTTTCCCTCAATACCAAATACAGCAGTATTATCAAACATATAAGCAACAGATCCACTTACTCCCATGTTACCACCGTTTTTGCCAAAAGCAGCGCGAACGGTAGAAGCTGTACGGTTCACGTTATTGGTAAGTGCATCAACAATGATCATTGATCCACTAGGTCCAAAGCCTTCGTAACGAAGCTCATCATAATTTTCTTCTGCTCCACCCTTAGCCTTATCAATCGCACGATCAATAATAACTCTTGGTACGTTATACGTTTTCGCTCGTTCTAACACGAATTTAAGTGCCTGGTTTGATTCTGGATCCGGCTCACCTTGTTTTGCTGCTACATAAATTTCTAACGCAAATTTGGAGTAGACCCTACTCGTATTTGCATCCTTAGATGCCTTCTTTTCCTTAATATTGTTCCACTTACGGCCCATTATGAACACTCTCTTTCAACTTTGTATCTATCTGCCTACTAACTAGGCTTATACCTAATCACATCACATATTATACCGCAACAACTTCATTTACGAAAGAATAATAACGATTACATCATGACGGTGATAATAACGGTGACAGACACCCTTCGTGGACACTTTCCTTTTTTTGTCCATCTCAGGCGGACAGTGGACAATTAGTAAAAAAAATAAGCTGCAGTAGCAGCTCATGTAAAAAAAGTCTCTTTTTAATCTCCATCCAACATTCTAAATACGCCACCCAATAGACTACCTTCGTCTTTTCCATTTCCACCTGCCTGTGGAGCAGCAGCAAATACTCGACTCGCTAAACGGCTGAAAGGTAGAGATTGAATCCAAACGGTCCCGGGTCCACGTAATGTGGCAAAAAACAACCCTTCTCCACCAAATAAAGCTGTTTTGACACCTTTAACCATTTCGATATTATAATCTACTTCCTTTGTCATCGCGACTAAACATCCTGTATCGACACGCAGAACTTCACCAGGTGCAAGCGTTTTTTGATAAATGGTCCCTCCAGCATGAACAAAGGCCATTCCGTCACCTTCAAGCTTCTGCATGATAAACCCTTCTCCACCGAAAAATCCTGCCCCAATTTTTCTCTGGAATTCAATTCCCACTGATACCCCTTTTGCAGCAGCCAGAAATGCATCTTTTTGACAAATAATTTTCCCCCCTAACTCACTTAGGTCCATGGGTACTATTTTTCCTGGGTATGGAGAAGCAAAGGAAACATGCTTTTTCCCACTACCTTGGTTCGTGAATGTCGTCATAAACAAGCTTTCACCAGTAATCATTCTTTTTCCGGCTCCAAGCAATTTTCCCATCAGGCCCCCGCCCCCAGAAGAACCATCTCCAAAGATCGTCTCCATGTGAATTTGGTCCTCCATCATCATTAAACTCCCTGCTTCTGCCACTACCGTTTCTCCTGGATCAAGCTCCACTTCTACAAACTGCATGTCATCTCCATAAATCTTAAAATCAATTTCATGATTATTCATTTACATATCCTCCGCATTAAACTGTTTATTATTTTCATTTTCATAAAAAATACTACTTTGTTTATACGAAAAAAAGCAGTAGAAGTTTCCTAACATAAAATTATTTTTTTCGACTTTATTATGTATAAAACTTTAGCACCGATATAGCAAATGCTATCATTCTGTTAGCAACTTAATTCTCCCTTTAAGAAAAATAATATTACACTAACTGACAGATTGCACGAATTACCTTTTATAATTTTCTGACAATAATTGTCTTCATAATACATTTTCCGACACAGATTTCGCATTAAATGTCAAGTCTTGCGCTTTCCCGAGAAATAATGTAAAGAGTGACAAAAATCTACACTAGGCTATTACCCGGTCAAATGTTTAAGTTATTCATAAATTATACCAACTAACTTAAAGGAGAGCTGCCTCAAATGTATCACTACCCTACTTATTTTACAAATGGATATCTAGTCCCATCTACAACCACTCATGACTATTATCGACAACCACCTCAACTTCAAGGAATAGAAAGAAAATTATCCACTTTAGAAAGAAAAAATGAAGCTCAGTCAAGAGAAATTGAACGACTTAATCGAGAATTAACACGTCAAATACAAGAATTTACAAGAGTAAATAAAGAAATTGGCAGAATAAATCAGGAAATTGTCCGACTAAACCAAAACGACGAAAAACATACTCGTCGACTAAGTCGATTGAACCAAAGACTAAGATCAGTTGAGAGACGTCTAAATATACCATTTTCCACTCAAGATGAGGAGTTTTAATAGAATGCTGGGAAGAATCTATTTGTTGATCTCTTCCCCTCTTCTTATTATCATTTCACGTTATTATTTTATATTACGAAATAAATAGTTTGAATTTTAGAAATTTAAATTAGAAAGAAAGGAAATTCTATTCCAAGGATAACAAAATTAGGTTATATTAAGTAATATCAGGAATGATCACAAGTATTTATGAGATGGAGTTGGCCCAATGTTTGAACGCTACAAAGGTAGATTAATCTCAACTATTGCGTTTTTGATTGGAATGACTACATGGAATTTGGTTTTCTATGTAGCAAAGAATTATGACTACGATCCATGGCTTGACCTTCCTTTCACATTTATATTCGCAATAACCGCTTGGTGCCTTGGGTCGTATTTTGACAAATCAAAAGTACTATTTAACAAGCTTTCAAACAGCGAAGAAAACTACAAAAAACTGTTAGAAACCAATACAAATTTATTTAACAATTTAAATCAAGTAGTCTACCAAACGGATCACTTGGGTTGTTTAACCGTGTTGAATCCTGCCTGGGAGACTGTAACTGGCTATACACCCCTTGAGAGTATTGGTCGCTCCCTTTTATTTTATGTGTACCATGAAGACCAAGAATGGATGAATCAAAAAGCAATTGATACGATAAAGCATTCCACTCAGATTGTCCAAGAAGAAGTACGTTTACGTAAAAAGGATGGAGGCTTTGTTTGGATAGAAGTTAATTCTAAATTTAACTTTACCGATAACGGAAAACTAATTTCTACGGTTGGAACATTAACGGATATTACCGAATGGAAGCTTTCAGAGTTAAAACTGCTTCAATTAAACGAGGACTTAGCCATACACTCTGACAAGCTAAGTGTGGTAGCAAATATGTCTGCGGCTATCGCGCATGAAGTAAGAAATCCGCTTACCTCCATTTCTGGATTTATTCAGTTACTGAAAGAACAACGACATCTTCAAAAAGAGTATATCGATGTGATATTTTCAGAGATTGAGAGGATTGAACTTGTATTAAGCGAGATGCTACTTCTATCTAAGCCACAAGTAGTCAATCTTAAAAAGTTTGACATCATTAAAACTTTAGACTATGTAATTGCACTTATCAGCACAAAAGCAAATATGAATAGTATTGAAATAATGCTGAAGAAAGATGAGAAGCCTATCTGGGTGTATGGGGAAGAAAACCAGATTAAACAAGTGTTTATAAATATCATTAAAAATGCGATTGAAGCTATGCAAAATGGTGGAAAAGTGCATGTAAGTCTTGTAAATGACAACCAGTATGTATCGATTTATTTTTCTGATACTGAATGTGGTATCCCAAAAGAAACGCTTGAAAAGATCGGACAACCATTTTACACGACCAAGGAAAAAGGAACCGGTTTAGGTCTTACAACTTGCTTCAAAATAATTGAAAATCACAAAGGAAAAATACATATATCTAGCCAAGTTGGTATCGGAACAACTTTTGAAGTGATTCTCCCACTAACGGAGGCTGAAATTTCTGCTGTTATATAAAAAAGTACCACAAAAGTGGTACTTTTTTAATATACATCTTGTCGTACAAAGACAGTAAAAGAGACAAGTAACGCAGCAACTGCCCAAACAACTAATACTCCAATAGAAAATAAAAGGGTCATTCCCGGTACTGGTGGAGAGCTTCCTGCTAAATATCCTGTTAAATCAAGATTTATCATAAATAAATATTTCGCTGACTGCCAGGAGGATACAAGATTGCTCAAAATTAATCCCGCAATTAAAGCAGCAAGCATGACTCCCATGCTAGCTGATGTACTTTTTAATAAAACGGACAACATAAAACTAATGGTACCGACAACAATAGCTACGAACCAGACTAAGCCAAACTCCATTAAAATATACTGCCACTGATCTATTAATTGAACATTTGAAGTATTAAGTTCTCCTCCTACGCTAGTAAAACCTGTTAGAATTGGGGCCCCCCAACCTCCAAATCCAAACACCACTCCTGAGATCAGATACGCTAGTACTCCCATAAGCACTACAATAATTGAAATGGACAATAGTAATGCAACATACTTGCTCAGTAGAATCTTCCATCTTTTTACCGGCCTCGTTAATAAAAGTTTTACCGTACCCGCGCTCCTCTCTGAAGATACAATGTCTGCCGCAATAATCATAATTAATAAAGGAACAAAGAGGGTAATCGATTCTTGAGCAAAACTGCGAACAAATGTAGGAGCACCAGGTTCTGCTGGATTAATATCATTATCTAGGTAGTATTGTTGCTGCTGAACACGAATTTGTAACTGAGCTTTCCATTCATCCGATATACCACTACTCGTTAATCGGTTTTGTGTATCAACAATTTGTTGCTGTAAAGTGGTTCTCCAATCAACATCTCCTAGTTTTTCGATTTGCCTTTGAACCTCCCTAAACTGTGCATATGTAAAAAGACTAATTAAAACAGCCATAATTGCTACAACAACAACCAGTTTTCTCTTCCGGATAATCTTTAGCATTTCATTAAAAATAAGCTTATTCAACGGATTCTCCTCCTGTTAATTCGAGGAATAGGTCTTCAAGAGTAGGCACTTTCCTTTGGATTTCGTGGACCTCTACTCCATTTTCTACTAGCATTTGATTCCACGTAGAGGATTTTTCTGATAACGGCGTTACTAAGTGGTTCTCTTCATCCAGACTTACCGATGTAACCGTCTGCAGAAGGCTTATTCCCTTTTCAAACGGAGTCACTTTCCAAACTAATTGTTCTTGAAGATTTAATAAATTGCTAACCGTATCCACTTTAATTACTCTTCCTTTGGAGATAACAGCCACCCTATCACACATTAATTGTATTTCACTGAGTAAGTGACTTGATACAAGTACAGTTAAGCCTTCTTTTTCTGCTAAAAACCGGATGAATTCTCTCATTTCACGTATTCCCATTGGATCTAATCCGTTGGTGGGCTCGTCCAAAATTAACACCTTGGGCTTTCCTAGAAGTGCCTGAGCAATTCCTAATCTTTGTCTCATTCCGAGTGAATAGGTTTTAACAGGATCATTAATTCTGTCTTGAAGTCTAACTAATTTAACCACATAATCTAAATGTTTGGATTCGAAGTTTGGTATCATACGAGAAAAATGTTGAAGATTTTCCATTCCAGTTAAATACGGATAAAGCTCCGGGTTTTCTACTATACATCCTAAATGACTCATAGCTTTAACAAAATCCTTTTTTACATCATATCCACAAACATATATGCTTCCTGCTGTAGGACGAATTAAGCCCACTAACATTCGAATGGTTGTTGTCTTTCCTGCTCCGTTAGGTCCTAAAAACCCAAATACTTCACCACTTTTAAGCTCAAAGTCTAGTCCTTTTATAATTTCTCTTTTCCCTATTCTTTTTCGTAATCCTTTAATAGATAAAGTTATCTCCGTCATTATAAAACTCCTACCATGTTATTAGTGAAGCAACTCTTTCGGCAATTAAATGATACCCTTTGCTATTTGGGTGGAACTTGTCTGAAAACAAGTAGTCATTCACCTTGAGCTGAAATAAGTCAAAGGTTGGTACAAAAACTGAATTCGGATATTGGTCAAGAAGCTGATTGGTTGAATAATTCCAATCTCTTACAATTGCCGTTGTCGTTACAGCCTCCTCAAGGTCAATAAAGGGATTGTATAAGCCCACAAGAAAAATGACGGCATCTTCATTTAGTGATTTAATAATATCAATGGTCTCTTTCAGGTTTTTTACATATCGGTCTTTTATAACCGATATTTCGTCTTGCTTCGGACTAACAAGGGTTTGTCCGCCTTGAAACAAATCATTACCCCCGATTGTCATTAAAATAACATCTGCATGTCTGATTTGATTTTGTATCGTTTCCCCTTTTACTTGAGTTAGAAGTTGTTCTGAACGGTACCCTTTCACACCATAATTATGAAGAGTAAGTTTTTCATCCGTTTTTTCTTCTAATTCTTCAACTAAATAACCAATATATCCTTTTCCTTCTTCATCACCTGTACCCCTTGTTAGAGAATCGCCAAGTGCAACAATGGTTTTCCCTTGCTTTTCGTTTACAATTTCCTCTACTTGTGTTTGTTCCCTTACCATTGATTCTTGTTTACTCATTTGGTTGTGAATGGTCCATGAAAAACCCAAAAGCAGCAACAGAAATGCTCCAATTGACAGGAAAGAGACAACGGTAACATAAGTCTTATTCATATTTTTTCTCCTAATTCCAGTATCAGTCTATACTCTTATTTTACTGACTGAAACCGGTTTGTTCAAATTTGACCTTCTTTTAAAAATTCTTTACTAAATTATGGATATAATATCTAATTTTGGACAAATTAAAAGGAAAGAAAGTTACCATTAAGGAGTATGAGCAATGGATTTAATGAACAATATGTCATTTGAAATGACAAAAAGTTTCATCCCAAATATCAGCAAATCTGACACACTGAAAATTGTAGAGCTAACAAGAGATGGTGTCGTGATTCAAATGGAAAACTCTAGTTGCAGAGGTGTATTTCCACTTGATAGCTTTCAATATTGGATAAAAAAAGGTTCCCTCATCCATTTAGAGGACCAACAAAAATCATCATAATGTGAAAAACACTAGCTCGAAGCTAGTGTTTTTCATTATGTTTAGCTTCAGCAACTAGGAAATGATTAACAACTTCAGGGAAATTTCCCAACTCTTTTTTTCCTACATCAGAAATGGTATATACACCTCTGTTTACTTTTTCAAACCAGCCATAATAATTTTTTGAAAGAATCGATAATGTCTTCTCACCCGTCCCTTGTTGTCGGAGTGCCCTTGGAGTCATCGGGCCGTTTCTTTCTAACAAACTTGCAATTTGTATACAGTTCTCCTTGTATGCGGTCATAATTTTTGTTTTCGAACTACCACCCACATTGTAATTAACGTTTCTTCCCATCATTTCCTCAATCAACTTTTTCCGTTTTCTTACATGATAGTTCTTATTTCGCTGTTTGTTAAATGGTTGTGGAGAAAAACAGATTTCCATTTTGGGGCCGCTTTTTAAAAAAGAGACAACAATCAACCCTAATTCTAGCCTTTTTAATAAGTGACAAAGATCATGCCATTTTTTAGAGTTCATCTTATATTTTGGTTTTGGAATTGCAATATACACTTGATCCGTTAGCTTCTGCCTTTTAGTCGCTTGCATAAGGAGGTCAACTGTTAATGATAATTTCAATTCTACAACGATTAACTCATCATTCTTTAGAGCCACGACATCGCAATGGTGAACTTCTCCCTGTACCTCATATCCAAGCTTAGAAAAAAACTTTTGAATCGGTTTATATAAATCTACTTCGTAGAGCTTCTTTTCCTTGCTTACCATTCCCGTTCCCCTTCTAGCCCTTTTCGAAAAGTATACCACACCAGGTAGGCGTCAGACACCCTTCGTGGACACTTCCCCCTTTTTGTCCTCCTCAGGTGGACAGTTCGCAAATAAATAAGCTCATATTGATTTGGTGAAATGAACTCTCCCAAATCGAATATGAGCTTTAAGAACAACCTATTTACTTATTGTTTTACTATTTTCAAATTCTTTTCTAGTATCCTCGTGATCTCCAAGATACACATAATCCTTTTCCCAGAAATCTGCATTTTCAATTCCGACTTTAACTGGGTCGAATACAGGGTCTTTTCCAGCTTTCTTTTGTTCTTCATAGTCACGAAGAAGTTTCAATGCTGGCTTCGTTAGGAGTACAATCGCAATAATGTTAAGCCACGCCATACTTCCTACCCCAATATCACCTAGCGTCCAAGCAAGACCCGCTGTCTTTACACTGCCGTAGAACACCATAAATAGGAACACTACACGTAATATATAGTCCATCCATTTACGGCTCTTCTTGCCATTTATGTAAGCAAGATTTGTTTCAGCCATATAGTAGTACGCCATGATTGTTGTGAATGCAAAGAACAATAAAGCAATTGCAACAAATGGACCACCAAATCCTGGCATTACAGACTCAACCGCAGCTTGAGTATATTCAGGACCTGGTTCTACTCCTTCTAAATTTGTACGAATTGGGTCGGCCCCTTCAGGAGTAACATTGTACATACCTGTAATTAAAATCATAAACGCTGTTGCTGAACAAACGAATAATGTATCGATATACACCGAGAAAGCTTGAACAATCCCTTGCTTCGCTGGATGCGAAACTTCTGCTGCTGAGGCCGCATGCGGTGCTGTACCTTGACCCGCTTCGTTTGAATATATCCCACGCTTTACTCCCCAAGCAATAGCAGATCCAAGTATTCCACCAAAAGCAGCATCTTGGCCAAAAGCACTTGAGAAAATTAATGAAATAACTCCTGGTAACTCAGAAATATTTAATACAATAATTGCTAATGCTACAATAATATACCCAACTGCCATAAATGGTACGATAATCTCAGCTGTACGTGCAATACGCTTTACTCCACCAAAGATGATAACAGCTAAGACGAAAACAACAATTGTTCCTGTAATTGCAGGACTAATACCAAAAGCGTTGTCCATACCCGCGGCGATGCTATTGGCTTGAACACCTGGAAGCAAAGCACCCGTTGCAAGTACCGTAACAAATGCGAATAAAACGGCATACCATTTCATTTTCAAACCTTTTTCAATATAGAAAGCAGGTCCCCCACGATATTGACCGTTTTGTTTTACTTTGTACACTTGACCAAGTGCAGCCTCAACAAACGCAGATCCAGCTCCTAAAAACGCAATTAACCACATCCAAAAAACAGCACCAGGTCCACCGTAAGCAATTGCTGTAGCAACACCTGCGATATTACCTGTACCTACACGTCCAGATAGCGCTAAAGATAAAGCCTGAAATGAAGTAATACCATTTTCTGATGAATGCTTTTGGAACATCAACTTTCCAATATCACCCATATGGCGAACCTGTAAAAATCTAGTTGCAAGTGAAAAATACAATCCTACTCCTAAGCATAAATAAATAAGTGCTGGACTCCATATAATCCCATTCAACCAATTTACGAAATCTTCCAAATAAATTCCCCCTTTAGTATATTATTTTTTAATTATAATAAGAGTTGTCACAATTGAAAAGGATTATTTTTAATTTTTTAAATATTTAGATTTATCTTGTAAGATTATTTTACAATAGAATTTCATTACACTGTCCATTCCACACGGACAAAAATGCCCATTTTGTCTTTTTAGGGTGTCTGACACCCTCTTTGTGGTACACTATTGGCGTAGAGTTAATAAGATAAACAAGGCGAAAATACTCTAGATAAAGGGGAAGCAGTGGTTGATTATTGTGTCACCCACTTAATGAAACTTATATGAAAAATCGATCTATAAACGGGCTATTTTTAAGTTGGAGAAATGTGGTTTTTGTTTTAATTATTTTAGCAATTTTTATTTTCCTAAAAAATACTGCACTGTTTGAAGCAATCGTTGAGGGTGACTTACAGAAGATAAAAACATTTGTTGGAAACAATCGAATTAGTATTTTGCTGTTTTCAACATTTTTCATGCTTATTCAAAACACGTTCACGCTCATCCCACTACTAGTAGTAATAACCATTAATATCACCTTTTTTGGCTTTATATTAGGTTTTTTATGGAGCTGGTTAACAAGTATTTTTGCTGCCATCATTATCTTCTTTCTTGTTCGCAATTTATTTCAAAGCTGGCTTCTTAGCAAGGTAGATGAAAAGCTAGTCGAAAAAGTTGAAAATAAAGGATTCCTTTATGTTTTTGAGGCTAGAATATTTCCTTTTGTCCCCACTAGTTTGGTGAATATTTTAGCCGGGGTCAGTTCCATTAAGTTTTCTAGCTTTTTTTTCGGAACTCTATTTGGTAACTTTATTTACTTTTTCGTTTTAGCACTTATTCCTGCCGGTTTTTTATCCTCCTCTATTAATGAATATATAATTGGAGGAGTATTCCTCCTTGTTCTCATCTTTTATTATATTTACAGCAAAATAAGAGCTACAAAAAAAACTCCTTCTAAAATAGAGGAATAAAAATAATCCTAGTTTTACTTCTAGGATTATTCCTGTGTTCTGAAAATTAACAAACTTCACATAACAAAAATATTTATGTACAAAACTACCTTTGTCTGTAGTATGATTGGACAATATAATTACAACGAGGGGGATTACCTTGCAACACGACATAAAAGAAAAAAGAAACAATCGTGGAATCCTACTTATCAGTTGCCCTGATAGACCAGGCATCGTTTCGAAGGTTTCAACTACATTATTTAACCATGACTGCAATATTATCGATTCAAACCAACATTCAACTGACCCAGAAGCCGGTCATTTTTTCTTACGGATCGAATTCGAATGTTCAGATTTAGAACATAAAAAATCATCTATAGAAAAATCATTCCAACTTCTATCCGAAATATTTGACATGAAGTATTCCTTTAATTATGGAAATGAATCACAAAACTTAGCCATTTTTGTTTCAAAGGAGAATCACTGTCTCCTCGAATTATTACTAGAATGGCAACGTGGGGATTTGCTAGGCGATATTAAATTAGTTATTGGAAACCATGAGGATTTAAAAGAATATGTTGAGAATGTTAACATTCCTTTTTACTATTTACCAATTACTCGTGAAACAAAAGAAGAAGTTGAAAAGAAGCAATTGGAACTCTTAAAAGAGTATGAAATAGATACCATTGTTTTAGCAAGATACATGCAAATTTTGTCTCCCTCATTTATCGAGCATTATCCATGCCAAATAATTAATATTCACCACTCTTTCCTACCTGCCTTTGTCGGAGCGAATCCTTATAAGCGTGCTTATGAAAGAGGAGTTAAATTAATTGGTGCAACAGCCCATTATGTAACTGATGATCTAGACGAAGGACCAATTATTGAACAAGATATCGAACGTGTCAAACATCATCACGAACTGTCTGACTTAAAGAAAATTGGAAGTCAAGTTGAAAGGAAGGTACTATTAAAGGCGGTAAAATGGCATAATAGCCATAGAATCATTCCGTTTGGAAACAAAACCATCGTCTTTGACTAATACACTTCACCAAAACACCGGCAAATATCTACATATACCGGTGTTTTTTCTTTTATTCACAAATGGATTTTCTGCCTTTAAACTCCGTTATTATTATCGCATAAAATGGGCATTCGTCTTGGCAAGCCGCTGTTCCGTTCTTACTTTCAAGATCGCCGTTTGCTGTTGTTTGTTTATTAATCTAGATGCTTTCTTATTAATAATGATTGAATTCCCGACTTTAAAATAAACAATTGAATTTAAATAATCAAATTTTACAATGTCTTCTATATGTACTAGCGACATCCATATACAGTGGTCACTAGCAGGAGATTGAGTTGGAAACCAGTACATGTTTAGTGGTGCACTAATAACAATTGGGACCATGTGATAGTTACCTAATACTGCTTTGGCTCCATTTATCGCCCCTTCTAAAGTAAATCCATAGTATTTCATGGTTTCCTCTAATATTCTCTTAGGAGATTTCGAAACCAAAAAGGATTCCTTTCCTTCCTGAACCATTGTACGTACATGATCGTTTGAATCAATTTCAGGTTTCATATACAGTGTTTCACTTGTTAAGATATAACTATCAATCATCTTCATCAAGTACTCCTCCTACAGTCTCATCTATTACAAAGATATTTTATAGAAATATTATCCATAACAGGTTAGTACTCATCAATAGTTGGTTCAATAGTTAAAAAATTCGCCTTAATTAATGTTACATTTCCTAACATAGCTAATTTGACAAAAATAAATTAATCATTATAATATACTTTTTTCCTAATACTAAATTACCATTTACTTCGTCTTTGCCCGTAAAAGAATGGATCACTTAACTTGAGGAATAGGATTTGAGCAATTCACAAAACGTTCATATTTTCTTTTTTTGATTTTTTAGTGATATTACTCACAAGGATTACAAAGTAGATTTTTACCTATAATAATGGTAGTATCAATGGAAGAATAGGAAGTGAATACATATGATAAAAATTGAAATCCCTAACCCAGATGTCGTAATTACTAGGAAACGACAAGTTGGAGAGCCAGTTGAAGCAGTAATAAGCAGCGAATATGGTTTTACCGATTATCACAAAATTCCAAGAGATAAAGGCGGAATCATCCTTTTCTTTAATGCAAGCGATGATTTAATGTTTGTTGGTAAGGCACGGAAGCTTCGCCCAAGAGTGAAAAAGCATTTTGAAGACCAAGTTTCTCCTATCAAGAAACATCGAGATGAAGTATACAAAATTGCTGTTATCACTGTTGAAGATGCGATGGAAAGAGAAATTTATGAAACATATATTATCAATACATTGCAGGCTAAATATAATATTGATAAAGTTTTCTTTAAGTAAACTAAAGAAATAAAAACCCCTTCAAATTGTTGAAGGGGTTTTTTTACTCCAGTTCTTCTTTGCTATTTTTCTTTTTTACAAAGCGATAGGCTAAATAGGCAATGTAAAGTGGAGTTGCTATGTAGATTAAATATGGAAATTGTTTATATGTACCTTTATAGATTACAAATAACAAACACCCGATAAAGAGTGTAACAATCGTCCCATATTTTGGTAAAGGAATTTCCTTAAAACTTGGAATTCTAATCCTGCTTACCATTAAGAAACATAATCCAGTAAATACAACGGTTGTTATTACATTCGGTATAAAATTACCAAATAGCGTTAATAAGGCCAATATCCCACCTGCTGCGGTGATTGGTACACCAATAAAATAGTTCAAGCTAGATTTCGTGCTACTTATATTAAATCTGGCTAGCCGATAAGCACCAAACAGAGGGAATAAACCAGCAACCATAATCCCTAACTTACCAAGTTGATTTAAGTATGTATAATACACTAAAAATGATGGAGCGACTCCAAACGTAACGATATCTGCTAGTGAATCTAACTCTTTTCCGAGTGAACTATCTGCCTTAAGCATCCTCGCCAAGCGCCCATCCATGCTATCCAACATCATACCAATCAGTATTAAAATGGCCGCATTATTATATTCACCTTCTGCAGCAAAACCGATGGATAAAAAGCCGCAAAATAAATTTCCTAATGTAAACATATTAGGAATACTTTTTGTAAATCGCACTAGCTCTTCAACCTCCTCGTGAGCCTTTAATATTCTTTCCCAACCTATTATACCATTTTCTTCATCCAATCCTAGCGGCTACAACAGAAAATGCCTAACCACCCTATAGGTTAGGCATTTTACAAACAAGGATATTTACTCAATTGTGAATTGAATTGACGAGCTATAGACATTTCCTGTCCTTGGTGTCATCCAAGCATTTAACGTATATTTCCCTCTACTTAATTCAACATCTTTTACGTAAATGTCATAAGATAGTTGTTCCCCTGGAGAGAGTACCTCTTTTCCTATCACTTGTAGGAAGGAGCTGACACTAGAAAATAAGAACACTTCTTCCCCATTTGAGTTCACTATTGAATAATCAAACCTTTGAGAAGAAGTAAAATCAAGAGTAATTTCCTTGCCTGTTTCATTTTTCACACGGTATTGAAACTCTAGAGGACTAGCTTCTATAAGTTTTGATACCACGTCTCCCTGTACTGTATCCATATTTTCCTCCTCTCTACCCGATGATACTACCGGTTCTACTTCTCTTTCAGCACTACACCCATCTAAGATAAAAATGGCCAATATGAACACCAAGATTTTTTTCATGTATACACCTCATTTGTAATCCTTTTACCCTTATTAGTCGTCTTAATGAGTATTGAAGTTACAAACTAACACCGTGTAGGAACAAAATTATCTGTAGTTCGATTCTATTTATTCCTCTTCCTTTTTTTTAAAAAACATGGTACTTTTACTGATAGAGTTATCTTGAAATTATATTAGTACTTTTTTACTATTTTTGTATGTAGGATGAACAGGAGAACACTCATTGAAAAAAAATTTGGTTATTGTCTATATCTTTTTTTGTTTGATTTATATTTTAGCTTCTATTTATATAACTGGTGGTGTTACTTCTAATAAGTTTTCACACCTTTTAAAAGATATTCTATTCGTTATTTTTAATTTGTTCTTTTTCTTTTTAATCGTTAAGAAAAGCCCTAAATTAAAAACGGTAGAAAAAGAAGAACAGCAATTATCTACATTGATTAACTCAATGGTAGACTTTGTATGTTTTAAAGATGGAGAAGGACGTTGGTTAAAAACCAATAGCTTTGGACTTGAACTTTTTCAATTAGAACATGTTGATTATAAAGGAAAAACAGACACAGAGTTAGCTGAATATAGTGAGTTTTACCGTGATGCTCTCATATATTGTGAAGAATATTCTGACCGCGTTGCCTGGGAAAGCCGAACCGTTACTAGATGCGAAGAAGTTATCCCTCTTCCAAATGGAGGCACGAAAACATTTGACACCATTAAACATCCATTGTTTTATGAAGATGGCTCAAGAAAAGGACTAGTAGTTATTGGACGAGATATTACAGAAAAAAAGCTGGCTGAAGAAAGATTAGTACGTTCAGAAAAACTATCTGTTATCGGAGAACTAGCCGCTAGTGTTGCTCATGAAATACGAAACCCACTTACTTCACTTAAGGGCTTTGTTCAATATATCCGTCCAGCTGACCGAAAAAACGACAGATATTACGAAATTATGCTCAGTGAACTAGAAAGAATTAATGATATTGTTAGTGAACTTTTACTTTTAGCAAAGCCACAAAAAGTAAAATTTTCAAAAACTGATGTTAGTAATACCATTGAACATGTTATTTCCTTATTAGAAACGCAAGCGAAGATGGTGAATGTAACTATTAATTTTTATAAAGTTCACACTCCCGCCATCAATTGTGAAGAAAATCAAATCAAACAATTGCTCATCAATATCATTAAAAATGCTATTGAAGCGTCAAGAAACGGTGGTACAGTCGACGTTTTTCTTGATGTAAATTTAGATGGGATGACAGTTATCCGTGTGGTTGATAATGGAGAAGGAATACCTGAGCAAATGAAAAAACGTCTGGGTGAGCCTTTTTATAGTTCAAAAGAAAATGGAACAGGTCTAGGATTAACCGTTAGCTTTAAGATCATTGAGCAACATGGCGGAGATATTACCTACAACAGTGAACCTAATAAAGGAACAACTGCAACCATTCTTTTACCCAGTTATTCTTCCCAGATAGAAAATGTTCTGTCATTGTAGTATATTTTCTAACATCTCATCTCAAACTAAATTTGAGCATGAATCATGCTCAAAACTTGTGCTGGGAGTGGATAGCCTTGAGTAGAAACAAGCTATTGGTACCTGGGTCAGAAAATGCACTGAATCAGATGAAAGAAGAAATTGCCAATGAGTTTGGAGTTCAACTTGGTGCAGATACAACCGCACGCGCAAACGGCTCTGTTGGAGGAGAAATGACTAAACGCCTCATCCAAATGGCTGAGCAACAATTACGGTCTTAAACAAAGAGAGGCTCAGGGAAATTATCCTTGAGCTTCTCTTTTTTATGTTATACAGAAACTTCAAGAATGTTATGATAGTACATAGTCACGCAAAAATTAGAAATAATAACTGTTATTGGAGCAGTTTGATATTCAGGAGGAACTGATGGAAAATTACCCACTTTTAGAAGTTGAAAAGCTTGCATTAAAAAAAGTGAAAACATATAAACAAAGCATCCTTCGTTATCTCTTGCGTAGTATGCTTGCAAGCATGTTCATCGGGTTTGGAGTAATTGTTGCTTTTAAAACAGGTGGATATTTTTACAATGAGCATTCCCCTGTTGCGTATCCAATGGCAGCTTTTACATTCGGAGCAGCTATTATCCTAATTGCCTATGGTGGGGGGGATTTATTTACAGGTAATACCTTTTATTTCACCTACACAGCACTAAGGAAAAAGATGAGTTGGAAACATGTTTGGACACTTTGGGGGTTAAGTTATATAGGAAATATTCTAGGTGCAACAGCATTTTCTTTATTAATTTATGTGACAGGATTATTTGCGGAGACTTCTGTAAATAGTTTTTTATTAAGTGTAGTTGAGAAAAAAATGCATGTCCCAACAATGGAACTTTTCTTTAGAGCTATTCTTTGTAACTGGCTTGTTTGTCTAGCTTTCTTTATTCCTATGGGAATGAAAGAGAATGGTGCCAAGCTATTCGTCATGATATTATTTGTTTTTTGCTTCTTTATCTCTGGATATGAGCACAGTATTGCCAATATGTGTACGTTCGCAATCGCACTTGTCCTAAACCATCCTGGAACGATCTCTTTTGCAGGAGTGATTCATAATCTCATCCCTGTTACCATTGGCAATCTTATTGGGGGGAGTATCCTCATGGGGGCCATGTATTATTACGTTAACCTTCCTTTTCTCGATGACGTTGAGCATTAATAATAAGAAAATCCCCTACTATTTGAATAGGAGTTATTTGATATGACACATTATTTAACTGTTGCATCAGAATTAATACTAGGTTTTTTCATGCTATTTATATTAGTAAAGGCGCTTGGGAAAACTCAACTATCACAAATCACACCGTTTGATTTTATTTCCGCTCTTATCCTAGGTGAATTAATTGGCAATGCCGTTTATGACCATGAAACAACCTGGGTGGAAATCGTATTCAGCACGATTGTTTGGGGTGGTTTAATTTATGGAGTCGAGATTATCACTCAGAAATTCAAAAAGACGAGAAAAGCACTTGAAGGTGAACCTAATATCGTTATTCATAATGGTTTTATAAAATATGAAACGCTAAAAAAGGCCAAACTCGATATAAATCAATTGCAAAGTTTAGTTAGGCAACAAGGATATTTTTCACTGCAGGAAGTTCAGTATGCAATCCTTGAGACGAATGGAAGTATTAGTGTTTTACCGAAATCCCCAAATAGGCCACCCACTTTAGATGATTTAAACATCCAAGCTGAGGAAGCATCAATTCCCACGACGTTAATTCTTGATGGAGAAGTACTGTATGGGAATCTCAAAGAAGCGGGACTAAGTGGGTAGTGTCAAAAGATTTATGAAAACTACCTAAAGGGTTAGTTTCTCTCCTATTTACTGGATGGAGATGCGCCGCAATCGCTCTTGACAAACACGCCAATGGTTTGAGGATTGTTTAACAAGGGCGAAGGGAACAAAAGAAGGCATACCAAATAAGCCCTTGGTTGTTTCCATTTTAAACCATTGGCAAGTTCGGTTTGTCAAGAGTTCGCTCCGCCGATTGCTGAATTAGCTTAAGGGCTCAGCTAAACAAAAAGTTAGGCTTGTCTTTGCTCTACTATCCATTGTTGTGCTAATCCAATGAGCTTTGTCCAACGTGCTGGCATTGTTGGAAGCCCCTTGAGTTCTGGATTCACTACGGGCACTTTTCCTTCTAAGGCGGCATGCGGACGCAAAAAGTTAAAGTAGGCCGTAAATAAGGTGACGTATGAAATGGAACCATGTTCAGAGCCGAATCCATGAGTGGAGCGATAATTGCCCTTAAAGGTGCGGTTAAGTCTCTCAATTATTTGTTTCAGTGGTCTATATTCGGTCGAAACAGGGTCCTCATTGGTTAATCCAATGACCTGCTTCACATCGAATGAAATCCCATGTTGAGCGAAGAAATGTTGGGCTAAAAGATAGATTGGATTCCCGTCTACCACAAAGGTCAGATTTTCTGGAATCTCTTTCATCTTGATTAAGACCTCATCAATTGCTCGAATGGCTGTTGCTGTGTCTCGATTAGGCGACACCGGATACGAAAGAATAATCTTTTTCACGGCGTCAAAAAAGAAAAATAAATAATGCCATCGACCGTTTACTCTGATATACGTTTCATCACCGCAGAATTGGTCTGAAAGTTCATAGGGATAGTGATCCACATAAGGTTTAAGTAATAAAGCTACGCTATTTTCGTAGTTCAATACAGTCTGATGTGAAATCATCACTCCGTGTACGTCCTGCATAATCGCAGCTGTTTTACGGGCCGAAAGGCCATAGTTTACATGATAGGTTAGGATCAATCCTAATGTATGTGGGGATGCATAAATCTTTGATAAGTCCACGGCCGGCAGTTCTGGTGATTCCTTGGATAACGGCTGGAAATCGATATAAAACTGACGGAAAATGTATCTCAATTTAAATGCTTGAGGGTCCTTTTTGAACCTTTTCTTTTCTTTTGAAGTCATCCCATTGAGCTTCTTTTGATAATAAAAACAGTCATTGTTCTTGCACTTAAACACGTGAAAATCTTTTCTTTCTTTTATTTTCTCGAGAGTCTTGGAACAATGAGGACACTTCAGGATGGCCTCCTTAGAGTAACGGTTCTTTTCACTGAAAAGTTCTGTACACACCTTGCATTGATACTGACCTTTATCTCCATTGTTGGCATAAAGATAATCCGATGGAGCACCACACTTTGGACAGTTCATGGCTTTAGGTACGGAAACTTTTGCATTCTTACGCCTTTGAACAGGTTTAAGTGGTTTCCCGTTCTTCTCTAGATATTCACTAAGAAGAACTCGATAATCAAGCTGTTCCAGAACTTCAATGACCGGAAGGTCGTCCACTTGAAGTTTTCGATATGGTTTATTTACGGGCTGTTCAGTAGGCTTATCAAACATACTCTTACCAATCAATAAAGTAAGCAATGTTCGAATGAGTTGTTCTTGATAGTTTATAAAAGTTAATAAATAGGTTATAATTTGAGGGTACAAATTGTCACTTCCTTTTCTAGGTTGTTGAGAGTGTCGTAACCTCAATTATCCTTAGAATTCAGGGGGTGGCAATTTTTTTGCTTATAAAGCCCTCTTAGATAGGATTTAATAACCTATTTACTATAAAAGTTTTGACAATACGACTAAGTGAACAGTGGTTGAAAAATGAATTATCTAAACAAAACTTTCATACTTATGACGAGGTTTTATATTCTGAGTGGAAAAAAAATCAGGAACTCTTTATCTTACCGTATCAATAAATCAGGCTAAAGGAGCCTGGTTTTTATTTTGTTCACCCCCTATTTTATGTAATCGTTTTCCTCTAAATATGAATGAATTATGACACCATGTCACAAAATTGTCGAAATTTACAACGGATAAAGATATATTAAAAAACCCTTGATATATCAACATTTCTCCTCACTTTTCCACCCTAACATTATTTTCCTTACTATTTTTGTCACAAATCAATCTTCTTTAACATGTTATTATCATCTACATAGTGGTAATTAGGAAGTAGTATAGATTTTCACCTTAAGAATTATAGACAAAATGCCAATTGTGAAAAAACGAACATTTTGTTATACAAAAATATCTTTTTGTGGTAAACTCTAATTTTCCTTGTGAAACAAAACACAAACCTGATGTTATATAAGAAGGAGATGAAACAATTGAAGTTGAAAATGCTATTTCTATCCCTTGTAACAGCCGTACCATTATTATTTTTAAGCGGTTGTGAAATGGTTGTATTTCAGCCTCAAGGACCAGTAGCTAGAAGTATCATGGAGTTAATTAATTGGTCTTTAATGTGGATGCTTTTAGTCGTAGTTGTCGTATTTGGTTTATTTGGCTATATTGTTTGGAAATATAGAGAAAAGCCAGAAAACATGGGTTATGAGCCCCCAGAAGAACACGGTAGTACCGTATTAGAAATCGTCTGGACAGCTATACCTATTTTAATCGTTATCGCTTTAACGATTCCAACGGTTACAACATTGTATGACTTAGAAGATGTTCCTGCAGGATATGAGGAGAAAGAACCGATCGTTATTCACGTCACGTCTGCAGACTGGAAATGGATATTCTCATATCCAGAAGAAGGAATTGAAACAATTAACTACGTGAACATTCCAGAAGATACTCCTATATTGTTTAAATTAACATCGGCAGGAACAATGCAATCTTTCTGGGTGCCAGCTTTAGGTGGACAAAAATACTCAATGAATAAAATGGAAACGGAACTTTATTTAGTTGCTGACAATCCTGGTTCATATATGGGTAGAAACACAAACTTCAACGGACGCGGATACGCTCAAATGGAATTTGAAGTACTTTCTCAGACCGATGAAGAGTATGATGCATGGGTAAAAGAAGTTAAAGAAACAGCTCCTGAGCTTACAGAAGAGAAGTACATGGAACTACTGAAACCAACACATCTTGGTCGTTTAACTTATTCCAACACGCACTTAGCTTGGATTAACCACGCGGATCACGATTCTGAGCTGGTGACTGACCCTGAAGACTATCGTTACCATGGGTATCAAGGAAAGATTTTTGACCAGGAAGAAGAAAATTCTAATGAAAAAGAGACTACTGATGTAGAAAATAATAAAGAAGACCATGGAGGTGACCATAGTGGGCATTAAGTGGGATGAAATTCTGATTACGGGAGATCCAATTATCCTAGGTTCACAGATTGCTATTTTATTAACTTCTCTAGGAATTATTGGTGGTATTACGTATCTAAAAAAATGGAACTGGCTATGGCGTGAATGGATTACTACCGTTGACCATAAACGTATTGGAATCATGTATATCGTAGCCGCTGTACTTATGTTCTTCCGTGGCGGTATGGATGGACTAATGATGAAAGCTCAAACATCTCGTCCAGAAATGAGCTTTCTAGACGCACAGCATTATAATGAAGTATTTACTGCTCATGGTGTTATCATGATTTTATTTATGGCTATGCCATTCTTAATCGGTTTAATGAACGTTGTTATTCCGCTTCAAATAGGAGCAAGAGACGTAGCGTTCCCTCAACTGAATGCATTAAGTTTCTGGTTATTTTTCAGCGGTGCGATGCTGTTTAATATCGCATTCGTTGTTGGTGGTGCCCCAGATGCAGGATGGACTTCTTACTTCCCTCTTGCAGGTAAAGAATTCAGCCCAGGAATCGGGAATAACTACTATGCTATATCATTGCAGATTGCTGGTCTAGGAACTTTGATGACTGGTATTAACTTTATCGTAACGATTTTAAAAATGCGTACAAAAGGCATGACATTAATGAGAATGCCTATGTTCACATGGACAACGCTAATCACTTCCGTTATTATCGTAGCCGCATTCCCAATTTTTACGGTTGCACTTGCGTTAATGACATTTGACCGCTTGTACGGTACACACTTCTTTACAGTAGCTGCTGGTGGATCTGACATGCTTTGGGCTAACTTGTTCTGGCTATGGGGACACCCTGAAGTATATATTGTTATCCTCCCTGCTTTCGGGATGTTTTCTGAGATTATTTCGACATTTTCTCGCAAACAGCTTTACGGTTACAAATCGATGGTTGTTTCAATCGTTGCCATCGCTGTGCTAAGTATGCTTGTATGGGTTCACCATTTCTACACAATGGGTTCTGGCGCTTTAGTCAACTCATTCTTCTCTATTACAACAATGATGATTGCCGTTCCGACGGGTGTTAAAATGTTTAACTGGTTGTTTACAATGCGTAAAGGTCGAATTAAGATGACTACGGCTATGCTTTGGTCCTTAGCCTTTGTTCCAAACTTTGTTATTGGTGGAGTAACAGGTGTAATGCTTGCGATGGGTGCTGCTGATTATCAGTACCATAATACTTTATTCTTAGTTGCTCACTTCCACTATGTATTAATTCCAGGTGTTGTTTTTGCGGTATTTGCTGGACTTTACTACTGGTGGCCAAAAATGTTTGGTTTCATGTTAAACGAAAAATTAGGAAAATGGCATTTCTGGTTATTTGTAATCGGATTTAACGTAACGTTCATGCCTATGTTCTTCCTAGGTCTAAATGGAGCTGTTAGACGTGCTTATACCTTCTCTGCTGAGTCAGGATTTGCACCTCTATTCTTATTATCTGCAATTGGATCAGTTATCTTAGCAGCAGGTTTCGCAGTGTTCTGCTACAATATTTATTGGAGCATTCGTTATGCCGATCGTAACATTTCAAGTGACCCATGGGATGCTAGAACACTCGAATGGGCAACAGCTTCACCTGTTCAACACTATAACTTTGCTAAACTACCAGAAGTAAAATCTTTAGATGTATTCTGGTATATGAAAAAGAACAATGAAGGTCTTACATTAAAAGACGAAGAAATAGAAGAAATTCATATGCCAAGTAACTCTGGTCTACCTTTCTTAATGTGCGTTGCTTTCGGAATTGTTGGATTCTTCCTCATATTCGAATGGCATCTATTAGCTGCAATTTCTGCTGTACTGATTATTGCTGGGTTGATTTATCGTTCATTCGATTACAATGATGGTTATCACATCCATAAAGACGAAATTAAAAAGACAGAAAGTGCTTGGAGAAAAATGGAAGGTAAGGTGAATAATCATGTCAGCTAATGTGAACACTTCCCTCCCATTAGAATATCAAACAGAACAAAGCCGTATGAATATTTTGGGGTTCTGGATATTCCTCGGGGCCGAGATTGTACTATTTGCTACACTTTTTAGTGTTTACGGTGTGCTTTACAAGAATTACGCAGGTGGCCCAACTCATCAAGATATTTTTATGATGAAAGAAGTAATGATTCAGACGGTTCTTCTTTTAACAAGTAGTTTTACGATGGGTGTTGCTATTTGGGAAATGCGCCGCAACAATAAGAAGGGATTAATTGGTTGGTTTATTTTAACCCTACTATTAGGCGCAGGATTCCTATTCATGGAGATTAATGAGTTTATTCACTATGTTCATGAAGGTGCAACGATGCAAACAAGTGCCTTTCTTTCTAGCTTGTTTGTTCTTTTAGGAACACATGGTGCTCACGTTACCTTCGGGATTTTCTGGGCAACGATGGTTATCATTCAAATTGCCAAGCGTGGATTAACACCTGTTACTGCTAGAAAGACGTTTATCATTGGTCTTTACTGGCACTTCCTTGATGTTGTTTGGATCTTTATCTTCACGTTTGTTTATTTAAAAGGGATGGTGTTATAGATGGAAAAAAGTACAGAACGTTTTCCGCTAGCTCACGTCTTTGGATTCGTAATGTCACTAGTACTCACATTCGTTGCTGCCTGGGTCGCACTAGAGATGAACTTGTCCTTTACGATTGTCATGTGGATTATTGGAACACTGGCTGTCATTCAAGCTGGTCTTCAATTGTTCATGTTTATGCATATGACTGAAGGAGAAGATGGCAAAGTAAATATCATTAATATTGCTTTTATGGTATTCTGTGCTGTTGTTATTGTCGTTGGTTCAATCTGGGTATTAACATCAGGGCATGCTGCTCATTAATAAAAATAAAAAAATCCGGCATTTAAGCCGGATTTTTTTATTTGCGTACTTCCCCCATCAAGGAAATAAATAAACCAAAACCGAACACCAACATGGATGAAGCCATAATACTAATGCTAATAGATAGTGTATAACTCATTGTGATACCGCTTTCAAAAAAGCTGTATAAAAACAATAATGCCCCCATTACTAAACCAAATTTAGCAATTGTACTAATTGGACCTAACGCTCTACGTTGCATCTCATTCATATTATTTCATCCCCTTTATTTATATTTTAATAAAGTTCACAAATTTGTCAAATATTTTTTGAAAATTAGACACATTTCCGGCTTGTCTTACTTAAAATTTTATTATTTTGAATGTTTTTACCCTCCACTCGCATAAGATGTACAAGTTATCCCCTTGGGACAATTCTAGTGAGTGGAGTGATTATGTGATTTATATAAGTTATATCGTTCTTGGCTTAACACTGGCTGCCCCAATTGGGCCAGTAAATGCAGCAAGATTAGATTAAGGTTTAAAAAATGGATTTTGGCATTCATGGGCTGTTGGAGCTGGATCGATGATTGCAGATGGAATATTTATGTTAACCGTCTATATGGGGATTGTACATTTTCTTGACAATCCATTAATCCAGATTTTTTTATGGCTTTTTGGAGGATTTATTCTAATTTACAGTGGAATTGAAAGTATTGTGACTGCTAACAAGTTCACCTTTGACTATCAGCGCAAAAACGAATCCATTGTTCGTTGCTTTTTGATAGGGTTTATCATGTCTATATCAAGCCCTCTCTCTATTTTGTTTTGGCTTGGTATTTACGGATCGGTCCTGGCAAAAACAGCATCAAGCTTCGGGACAACTGATTTACTTCTGTATAGTTCCATGATATTTCTCGGACTTGCTCTATGGGATGTATTTGTTGCTGGTCTTACTAGCCTTTTTCGGAAGTGGCTTAGTTTGAAGTACATCATTCTTACCTCAATCCTCTCAGGCGTATCATTATTAGGTTTCGGTCTTTATTTTGCGTTCCAAGGAATAAAGGTATTATTTTTTCAGGGGTAACTTCATATGATTTCATAATGAGGACTCAAAGGAAGATAACCAGAAGAAATGGTGGTGAATCATTTGAATTTTCCTCCTATTTTATCCGGTCCCATTTTGAGAAGAGTGGATGAATTTCAAATTACCGTATGGGTAGCAACTTCTAAAAACTATGACATTACGGCAAGCCTTTATATCACTGATCAAAATCATAAAATCCTTCCCATTTCAGTAAAGAACCACAAACTACCCTTAGGAAAACAACTTTATATACACTTAATAACCATCAATCCATTGAAGAAGGTCTTCCCCACCGATCAATTATTAAGCTATAATTTATTGTTTTCAACGGGGAACCATTCATTTGACTTACAACAGCTAGGATATCTTGATCATAATAGTATTTCTAGAATCGTTTATTCGTCTTTGAAATACCCTTCCTTTTATATATCAAGTACGAAATCCTCCTCCTTCTTGTATGGCTCATGCAGAAAAATACATGGCAAGGGTGATGACTGCCTTCAATTCGGAGATCAACTACTGGAAAAACACCAGTTAGATCATACGAAACGACCCTCAGCACTATTTTTATTGGGTGACCAAATTTATGCAGATGATGTTTCAGAACTCATCTTCCCATTTATACGTAAAACCGCAGAGGCACTGTTTGGATATGAGGAAGACTTATCTTCTATTGATGTGCGAATAACAAAATACAAGGATAGAAAACAGATTTCTAAATATTTATGTAAATTCACGTCAAGAAAATCTAATAATCACTTATTTACCTTTGGAGAATATGCAACCATGTATTTGTTAAGCTTCGGGCCGGCACTCTGGAAGGACATTTTGCCTCAATTAAGTAACAACTCCGGTCATACAGACATTATAAATTTTGCAAACTCTACATTCTCAACTCAAAGACTGCTAGCAAATATACCAACGTATATGATATTTGATGACCACGATATTACCGATGATTGGAATATAACGAAAAAATGGAAAGAAAATGTGGAGAACTCACCACTTGGAAAACATGTCCTTGCCAATGCATTTACAGCCTACTTCGCCTTCCAAGGCTGGGGAAATGACCCCTCACGTTTTTCAAGTGAATTCCTCCATTCTTTAACAGAATATGTAAATACTTACCCCTCAAACAAACACACTTATAAAAGTTGGATCAACTCCATGTTTGGTTTTGGACCTTGGACATACATAGCACCTACTAAACCAAAAGTGTTATGTCTAGACACGCGCACAAGCCGGGAATGGAGTTATAGTAAGAATCAGTCAAGTAGCTGGATACCTCCTTCTACATCAGGACCTGAACTAGTCAATGAAAAGGGTTGGACTTTTGCTACAAACAAATTATTTAAAAGTGGTTGGCAGAAGAACGATCCATTAGTCATCGTTTCTCCTGCTCCTCTGTATGGAATTGAAGTAATCGAATCTTTCCTTGAAAAGTTTATTTCTCCGTTAAGAAATAGAGGGATACCTGTGACTACTTCCTTTGATTTAGAGGCATGGAGAATGAATGGGAAAGGCGTGTATCATTTTTATGAAGTACTTATGAAATTGAGTCCATGTGAAATAACCATTCTATCAGGAGATGCTCATATGGCATCTGCGATAGAAGTATGGACACAATTCGGCGGTAAACAAGAGAAAATCAAACTACTGCAACTTACAAGCAGCCCATTAAAAAATGAAACCTTTAGAGGCGTTTCTGGATTATCACTAAAAGCTGCCATTGTTCTTTATACCATTTTTCAAACAGAAGACCGAATTATCCGTATTTGTGACGAAAAGCAAAATTTCCATTACAACACAATTGCTAAAACCCATGCAGTGACGTTAGCTGAAAGTATCCATTACCAATATGTAAATAAAAATAGTATTATAGAGTTATCCAATAATCTAGGCTTAGTATCTTTTTCAACAGGGCAAACCTATCACCAACTTTTAACAAAAAAGGATGAAGCATAAACGCTTCATCCTTTTTTGGACTATAGAGGAAGTAACTCAATCATTTCTCTTTTCTTCAGATCTTCTACCATTTGGACCCACTGAATAGGCTTATTTGATAAGACACTGTAATAAGTCGTAATAAAATCAACCACTAACTCTGAAGAAATTTCTTCGAGTTGATCATCTATTGGCATAAAGCATAAATCAAGACCGGCTACCGCTTCTCCATCATTTTTCCACGATGGGTGTACATAAGTAAAGTCTAATTTTTTGTATCCAAGATGGGAAAGTACTTCCCTTCTAACAAACGGATCCATTGCTTTTACTCCGCCAAATTCGAAATCACCACGCTGATAAGGATCATAGATCTCTGCAAACATTCCGAAAAGTTCTTTTCCATTTTCTTTCGCTAATTCAGTTAAGTCCTTTAAACGGTTTTGAGCAAGAAAGCGTCCTAAGCTAAGACCTTGGCGACCAATAATTGTAAAGTCTGTCATAGCAATGTTCCAGTTCGGATAGTAACGATATTCTGTTGAGCCCACCACATCACCGTTATGTACGGCAACAAACACACGAATACTCGGATCTTCTAGTGGCTCTTTCCATAATTCAAACTCTAAAACCTCTTCAGGTGGGAAAACCTCCTTCATTAACTCATGCATTTTAACAAATAAAGGATCTTCAATGCTCGTAATACGAATGTAATCCATTACTGTCACTCCTTGTAAAAAATTTATTTCCAGTCAGTATAAAGATCTATTCTACGATCACGCCATGTCGTCACTGAACCCTTTTCCCTCACTTCATATAGAAGGTCTAAATCAAGGTCAGCGGTAACGATCATGTCATCATTTATTTCTCCCTGAACCATTATGCCTTGTGGTGGAAATGGAACATCATTCGGTGTGATAACAACTGCTTGACCAAAATTGCCACGCATAAAGTCAACTGTCGGCAAGGATCCAACTGTTCCAGTTAGGACAACATAGATTTGATTTTCAATGGCTCTTGCATGGCTCGTATAGCGTACACGATGAAAACCGTGACGGTCGTCTGTACATGACGGGCAGAAAATTACATCAGCCCCTTTAGCTTTTGCCATTCGAACGATCTCAGGAAACTCAATGTCATAGCAAGTAAGCATCGCAATTCTACCTTTGTCTGTATCAAATACACGAAGTCCATCCCCTGCAGACATATTCCATTCTTCCACTTCAGTAGGTGTAATATGAAGCTTTGCCTGTTCTTCTACTCGACCATCAGGGTAAAACAAGTGAGCAACATTATAGAGCTTACCTTGCCTTTCTAATACATGTGTTCCCCCGATTATATGCATTCTGGTCTCTGAGGCAAAATTCTTGAATAATTCTAGATATTTTTCTGTAAACTTTGGCAAGTCATTTATGGATAAAGCTTTCCCACTCTCATCACCGATAGATAATAGTTGGGTTGTAAAAAATTCAGGAAAGAGTATAAAGTCTGAACCAAATTCCTGAGCTGTTTTTATGTAGTGCTCACACTGAGCAGCAAAATCATCAAATGATGAAATCGTATGTAGGTGATATTGAACAGCAGATACCCTATATTTCAAAAGGCAGCAGCTCCTTTACTGATTTTCTAACAATTAGTATGGACGATATTTTAGAAAATCACAACTTTCATGCTCTATATATTGTTATTATTTATTAATTGTAAAAAGCATCTTTACAGACCTTCATTTAAGTGCTAATTTATTAATAGTTTTATAAAGACAGTGTATACAAGAAAAACATAGGTGATTAGGAGTTTCGTAAAGAAGAAGAGGTGAATCTATGGACAGCCAAATCATTCGTTTTATTAGGGAAAGCTACAGCATGACCCAACGAGACTTTGCAAAACTTGTTAACTGTAGCTACTCACTTATCGCCTTAGTTGAACTAGGAAAACGCAATGTTACAAAAAATCTCGAAAAAAAGATTGCAGAGGCACTTGATCTCGATCAAAAGCAAATTGAATCCATATCACTAATTGTAAAAGAAATGGGTAACGGTCTTCCTCCATTTATGTAATACACAAAATAAACAGTGGCTTCCAAAAAAGAAGCCACTGTTTTTATTGTTGTTGAAATTGTACTTGATGGAGATTAGCAAAAATCCCACCTTTTTCAATTAATTCATCATGAGTGCCTTGCTCAGCAATTCCGTCTTCAGTAACCACGACTATTCGATTAGCATTTCTGATCGTTGCTAGTCGGTGGGCAATGATCAATGTCGTTCGATTTTTAGCAAGCTCAGATAGGGCTATTTGAATGATCATTTCCGTTTCCGTATCAAGTGCTGATGTAGCTTCATCTAAAATTAAGATAGGAGGATTCTTTAAGAACATTCTAGCAATCGCTAGTCGCTGCTTTTGTCCTCCAGAAAGCTTCAAGCCTCTTTCCCCAATCTGTGTCTCGTATCCATTTGGCAAAGAAGCAATAAAGTCTTGAAGATGAGCTCGTCTCGCTGCATCCTCAATTTCTTCCTGACTAGCATGTATTTTTCCATAAGAAATATTTTCCCGTATCGTCCCTGTGAAAAGAAACACGTCTTGTTGAACAATACCGATATTAGATCGAAGAGACTTTTTCGTCATAGATCGAATATCAATGCCATCTATGGAGATAGCCCCACTCGTTACATCATAAAAACGAGGAATAAGTGAGCAAATCGTTGTTTTCCCTGCTCCTGATGGACCAACGAATGCTACCGTTTCTCCTTGATTTATTTGCAAATTGATGCCTTCTAGAATGGATTTTGAACTGTCGTAATGAAAATTAACATCCTTAAAGCGAATATTCCCCTTTAATGTGGCCATCTCAATTGCCTCATCTTGATCCAAAACATCTGGAGTTGTGTCAATCAATTCCAAAAAGCGTTTGAACCCTGCCATTCCTTTTGGATAAAGCTCCATAATGGCACTGATTTTATCAATGGGCTTAAATAGAACATTCACATACAAAATAAAACCTACAAGCTCTCCATACGTTAGTTCCCCAGAAAAGCTCAACCACGCTCCATAAACTAACACAATAAGGACAAAGAAACGAGTCATCATATAAATGCCTGATAAACTAAAAGACATCACTTTATAGGCAGATAGTTTTGACAAACGAAAGCGTTCATTATTTGATTTAAATCGATTAATTTCAAAAGCTTCATTAGTAAATGATTGTACAACCCTAGCTCCTGAAACACTATCCTCTACCCTTGAGTTAACATCAGCAATATCACTATACATATTACTCCATGCTTTATTCATACGAAGATTACAGAATGTAATTAACCAGATTAATAGAGGTACCATAAACACAGCGATCAGCGCCAGCTTAACATTTATAGTTAGCATGATCCAGAACGCGCCAATAAATGTCATACATGCAATAAAGATATCCTCAGGCCCATGATGAGCCAGTTCCCCAAGGTCGAATAAATCGTTTGTAATTCTACTCATGATATGACCTGTTTTAGTATTATCGAAGAATCGAAACGACTGTCTCTGAACATGAGTAAAAAGCTGCTGTCTCATATCAGTCTCAATATTGATTCCTAGCATATGACCTAAATAATTGACGATGTACTGTAAAAAAGTCGAGATAATATAAAACGCTAACAATCCTAAACTAACAGAAAGAATCATTGACCAGTTTCCACTAGGCAAAAGGGAATCAATAAACCATTGAACTGCGAGAGGAAAAGCTAGCTCTAATAATGCAACAATTACAGCCGCAGTAAAGTCAATCGTAAACAGTTTTTTATGCGGCCCATAATAAGTAAAAAATCGGCGAATCATAGATCGTCTCCTTATACAAAATCTTTTGGCTATTATTTCTAGATACGAATTATTATAGAATATGACTATCCACATAGCAACGAAAAAAAAAGAGAGCAAAATAGCTCCCTTCAGCTTTACTTTAATTTTAATTCCGAAATGAACTGATAGTTTTCTAAACTGTATGAACTTATTTTCGAATGAGATAAGGCATAAAGCTGTTCATCTATATATACCAAGCGTTGAATTTCATTGTCCCATTCTTCATACAGTTCTTTCCCCTCCATATGAGAGATTTTTGACTTCAAGGAGAAACCCTTATCAAGGCTTACATTATAAACATAAGCACCTTGAAAAATAAATTTTTGCTCATAGTCATTTCCTTTCACACTTTCATACACATTGATGGGAAAAGCAAAAAGACCATTTTCCCCATTATATAGCAATGCTTTATGATCGTAGTTTAAAGGTGAGTACGTTCCTCTTCCCCCTATAATCTCTGTAAACTTTTCTTTTGGATTGCTAACATCTGTTATATCAAATAAGGAAATTTTTACACCCTCTGTTAAAACTCTGGGCTCCTTATCTCCCTCCAGAGTAACTAGCTTAGTATCATAACCAAAACCAATAATATGATTCTCGTCGTAAGGGTGCAGATAATTACTGAATCCTGGAATCTTAAGTTCTCCAAGGATGGTTGGAGAACTTGGCTCTGACGCATCAATGACGAATAAAGGATCCGTTTCTTTAAAGGTAACTATATATATGCGATCACCCATAAACCTCGCTGAATAGATTCTTTCTCCTTTTGCAAGATCAGTTAGTGCACCAACCTGTTTTAATTCTTTATCAAATACGATCAAGTGGTTTTTGGAAGGCTTGCTTTCATCCCATCTATCTCCTTCGGTTGTTGCTATCCGGAAATAACCATTATGTTCATCCATTGAGAATTGATTCAGAACAGTACCGACTACCTCTGCATTGCCTTGAAAAGTAACATCTAACTGATTAATCCCAAATTTATATATCATCGTATTTGGTGTGAACACTTCCTCACGCTCTGCTTCTGATTTCCAGTTTGTAAGGGCTAAGTAGAGGTTCTCTTTAGACATATACAGCTGACCTCCACTCCCCAAATAAGTAGTAATTTTCGCTTCTTGGGAAGGTTCAGCAAGGTCAAAAGCCGCAATTGTGGTATAGTTTGCTTCCTTTGATCCAGGAATATATTGAATTTCATCATAAGAAACAGAGGTTGCTTCCTCTTTATTTACAGAGTCTGAGATTCTTGGACGTAAGTCAACTCCATCTCCCTCTTCCAGTAACCAATATTGAGGAAAGTGATTTGCAATTAAATAAACCTTACTCCCTATCTTTCTAGCACTCGAAAGATACCCTTCTAGCGATATTTCTCTTTCTAAGGTTGGTTTTGATGGATCCTTTACATCGTAAACAAGAGCCCTTGCCATTTCATTCATAGGTGCATACAAACTTTCTGCCGCTATTTTCTTTCGACCAGCAGAATCCTCATAACTATAGCTATAACCGATAATTAATAGTCGGCCTTTATCCAAGAACAATTGCGAAGGTGAAAATGTTTGTTGAAATTGAATGGACGCCACATGTTCCATTTTCTCAGCAATCTTAGTAGAAATAATGTTTACTTTACCATCTACTACTTGGAATATATATTCTCCATCCGTTTTTACAATATCAGCTTCATCAATTCCTTGAACTTGAACATTTGTACTCGAGACCTCTTGACCACTTGCTTTTGAACTTGAATCCGAAGCAGCATTATCCATAGAGGATTCCTCGGAAGCTTTATCTTCTTTCGTAAAAGTAAAAAACTTTTGATTCTGTTTTTCTTCTTTAATAATTTGATAAAAATATTGGTTTAACTGTGCTTTATCTTTAATAACAGGTAGAGCACCGTTAACCATTTCACCCTCAAGTTCATTTCCAGATCCATATTGTGCTGTAAGACGCGTTTCTTTTGTGTACATGACAATTGAAGCAATAACCAAAGCAACAAGAATAGAAAGTCCAATAACCCATTTTCTGTTCATAGCAACCACCTTTCTGAAAAACGATTCTTTATAGGATTGGACTCCTATGATTACAAAAAGGTTACAAACTCAAAAATTCGAAGTAAAAAAGGGCGTATGATCTAGTTTACTTGTCCAACCACTATAGCCTTTTCTACATAGGATAGATAGACAGTAATACAAGCTGTTCACTTTTTAAGTGGAGGTGAAAAGAATGGGCGAAAGCTACAACGGAGGTTTTAACAACGGATTTGCTCTACTTGTTGTATTGTTTATCTTGTTGATCATTGTCGGTGCTTCTTTTTTTAACAACTATTAATTAACTAATAATACCTTTGCTTAACAGGTTTGCTTCTAACAAAAGACCTAGCTTCTCTTTAAGAAGCTAGGTCTTTGTTATTTAATCTATAAATTTTGAATATATGTGTAACGAGTACTTTAACTATTGAGTACACCGGGATAACAAAAATAATCCCCAACAATCCCATTAAATTACCTGCGGTCAAAATCAGTACGATGATCGTTAACGGATGAATATTCAAACTTTTCCCCATTACTTGTGGCGAGATCACATTCCCTTCAACTTGTTGAGCAATCACCGTTATGATGGCAACATAGACGAGCATGATGGGATCTTGAAATAACGCAACAAAAAGGGCAGGAACTACGGCTAAAAATGGACCTAAAAAAGGTATAACATTCATTAACATTGCAAACAAAGCTAAAACTAATGAATAATCAAGTCCAATTATTAAATATCCAATATATAGTAAGATCCCAACACATAAGCTTACAATTAATTGTCCTTGAATATATGTAGAGATGGTTCTATCTGTTTCTTTTAGAATTTGTAATACATCTTTTTGTAAATCCTTTTTAAAGAAGCTTGCCACTCTTGGTGCAAAATTGTTGCTATCTTTTAACATATAAAACAGGATAAATGGAACTAGCACTAAGTAGAAGATGGTATTAATAAATCCTCCAATAAATCCAAAGATAGAAAAAATTCCATTGGCAATATTACCGGTGTTGTTTTTAATTTGTGTCTCCAGCTGATTGCTACCATCAATTATAGCCTTTTGAATAAATTCAGGAAACGTATCACGGTTTTCTTGTATATATTTAATTCCGTCAACAACCGAAGTAACCATGCTTGGAACATTGTTAATAAAAAGGTCTAATTGATCAGATATTATTGGTCCAATCAACCGGATGAAGCCATAAAAGACTAGTGTAATAGCTAAATACGCAGAAAGAATGGCCATCCATTTTGGAACCTTTTTCTTCACTAACCAAAATATTAGAGGCCTACATAGGTAAAAAAATATTCCTGCAACTACAAATGGCAAAAATATCGTCTGCAGCAATACGATGAGAGGTTGAAATAAAAAAGCATTTTCCCTAACTAATAAAGAAATAATTAGTATAAAGATAATAGCGATCATTGCCTGAAACCATTTTTTATTTGTTAATGACATTTTACACTTCCTCATAATACTAGATATATATTTGATGATAACAGGAAATGAAATAAATGCCAAACTTTTCTACCTTATGTTTTTACTACATGTAAATCCCCATTAATGGCAAATGTGATGCGACCCGTTTCCTCTGAGACTACAATCATTATTGCATCAGTCACCTCAGATAATCCCAATGCGGCTCTATGCCTAGTACCGAGCTTTTTACTTTGAAACGTTTGACTACTTACAGGTAAGATATTTCCCGCTGAGTGAATAAAATCATTCTGTATTAAAACTGCCCCATCATGCAAAGGGTTCCCAGGATAAAATATGGTTTCAAGAAGTGTTTGACTGAATTTCGCACCTATTATGACACCATTGTGTAGAATTTCTGTTAATGGCTGCTTTCTTTCAACCACAATTAATGCACCGTGTCTCTTTTCTGAAAGTGTGGCTGCAGCCTTTGCAATTTGATTATATTCTGTTGTATATGGTGATAAGTATGACTCTAAATAATATGAGGATGCAAGACTTTGAGCGTCAGAAACCAGCTTAAGTAAAAGATCAAACTCAGAAAGGATACAACAATCTTTTTCAGAAATCGTGTCTTGAATGGATTTTGTTTTCTCCTGTATCGTTGACAACATAAGCTTTACATCCTGTTGAAATCTTTTTTGTTCATACAATTTCCCCACCTCCAACAACATACTTGTGAAACAAGAGACGCCCTAGTAAATATTACTAAGGCAATCCTTTAATGCACATATTTTTCATTCCCTACCATTTCTCTTTCGAAACGTCGTATTAGTAAATCCAGACCTTTTTTGAGTTCCATCCCCTCCATTGGCTTTCCGTGGCCAGTATAAATGAAGTTTGGGTTAAGGTTCTGTATTTTCTTTATCGAATCAAAAGACTGATCCCAATCTTGAGTAAAATATGCTGGTGGTGCATGAATTTCTTTCTTTTGGGTTAAAACAGCTAATGCCGACTCTTGCTTCACCGTAATGAGTGCGTCACCAGCGATAACAACACGGTCATATTCACGAAACAAGGAAATATGCCCTTCCGTGTGTCCAGGAGTATGAATCCAGTTCCAACCAGGCATTTCAGGAATGGAACCATCTGTTGGTAGCAACCGTAAATATGAATGAATATTTATCGCTTTCCTTGGATAAAGAGGAGATAACCATGCCATTAGCCCTTTTTCTATAAACGGATGTGGTGGTGGATAATCTTTTTTACCAGTTACATACTCTTGTTCCTGGTCATGAATATACACAGGAACCTGCCAATCATTTAACAAAGGAGTAAGTCCACCAACATGGTCAAAATGAGCATGTGTTAAGACAATAGCAATTGGTTTCTTTCCACCACCTAATACATGTTGAGTAAAATTCTTTATATAACTCCCTGAGAAAGGAACGCCCGCATCAATTAATACCCAATCGTTCCCCTCGGTTCCACATCCACCCACTAGTGCTATATTTGCAATTGCTGTACGATATCCGTAAATATCTTTCGTTATCTTATTTTTACTTGCATCCAAGGTATTCACCTCCTATGAATAGGATGTGCTCGTTTAACCATATTCATGTTAGGAGATTGATTACAATGTTTTATGACACATCTGCAGTTTTAGATGCTTGAACTAAATGTTCAATTTCAGATAATTTCTTTTCATGAAAGTATTGGACAATTTTACTGCCAACAACTACTCCATCGCAGTAAGAACCTAATTCTACCACCTGTTCAGGAGTGGATATCCCAAATCCAGCAAGCACCGGGATAGGACTTACGCTCTTTATATCCTTTAAGTATTTGGAAACACTATCATTAAATTCTGTACGAGCACCTGTTATTCCTGTTACTGTGACCGCATATAAGAAACCTCGACCTTTTTTAGCGATTTCTTCTATTCTTTCAAGTGGGCTTGTTAAGGTAACTAAACGTATTAACTCAATATTTGCGTCTTGTAAGTGAGGAGTAATTAATTCTTCCTCTTCAATAGGCAAGTCAGGAATAATACATCCGTCTATACCAGCTTTAACCGCGTCATGAATGAACGAACCAATTCCGTAAGCATAAATCGGGTTCATATAAGTCATTAAAATAAGTGGAGTAGAAACAATCGGACGAATCGTTTGAATCGCTGACAATACTTCCTTTAAGGTTGTACCCGATTGTAATGCACGTATCCCAGCTTCTTGAATAGCTGGACCATCTGCTACCGGATCTGAAAAGGGGATGCCAATTTCTATTGCCGTTGCTCCGCAATTCTCTAAAAAGATCAACTGATCCATTAACTGATCTAATCCTCCGTCCCCTGCCATCAGATACGGCACAAATGCCTTCCTATTGTTCTCTTTTAGGCTATGGAACGCCTTTTCAATGCGATTCATTATTACAATGCCTCCTTCATATTTGCTTGAATAGTTTGTACATCTTTATCTCCACGACCTGAAAGACAGACCACAATTGACTCATTTTCTGACATTGTTTGAGCATGTTTTAAGGCATATGCTACTGCATGTGCACTTTCAAGAGCAGGAATAATCCCTTCAAGCCTACACAACAATTTTAATGCTTCTAACGCTTCCTGATCTGTAATGCTTTCGTACTGTACTCTTCCGATATCTTTTAAGTAACTATGTTCTGGCCCCACTCCAGGATAATCTAAACCAGCAGAAATAGAATGGGCCTCTTGGATTTGACCAGCATGATCTTGTAACAAATACATAAGAGCACCGTGTAATACTCCTGGCTTTCCTTTTGTTAGTGAAGCTGCATGCTGTTCTGTATCAATCCCATGACCAGCGGCTTCTACACCTATTAATTGTACCTCGCTGTCCTCAATAAATGGATAAAACATCCCCATCGAGTTGCTCCCACCGCCAATACAAGCTACAATTGCTTCAGGGTTTTTACCAAATTTTTCATTATACTGTTGCTTGGTTTCCTTTCCAATCACACTTTGAAAATCTCTTACCATCATTGGAAACGGATGTGGTCCCATCACAGATCCTAAAATGTAGTGAGTATCTGTCACATTTGAAACCCAATAGCGCAGTGCTTCGTTACATGCATCCTTTAGCGTTCTGCTTCCAGAAGTGACAGATACAACCTTTGCACCTAGCAACTCCATTCTAAACACATTCAGTTGCTGTCTTTTAATATCTTCCTCTCCCATAAATATAACGCATTCCAGATTTAATAGTGCACAAACCGTTGCAGTAGCCACCCCATGCTGCCCTGCACCAGTTTCAGCAACAATCTTCTTTTTTCCCATTCTTACCGCTAACAGCGCTTGACCGACTGTATTATTAATTTTATGTGCGCCTGTATGGTTTAAATCCTCTCTCTTTAAATAGATTTTTGCACCTTTTGCATGCTTTGATAAATTTTCAGCAAAATATAAAGGTGTTTCTCTTCCTACATACTCTTTTAATAAGTAAGCTAGATCCTGTTGGAAGCTTTCATCATTTTTGGCTTCCTCATAGGCCTTGCCTAGCTCTAAAACTGCTTGCATTAATGTTTCTGGTACAAATCGGCCCCCGTATATACCAAAATGGCCCTTTTCATCCGGCATTACATATGTCGTCATTTACAAATCTCCCCTGTTCCCATTTTCGCTTTCTTAAGAAAATGAATGATTTTCTCATCGTCCTTTTTTCCATTCGTCTCTACTCCACTACTAACATCAACCATATATGGCTGTAGTGACTGAATAGCTAAGGAGACATTATCGATATTTAGTCCACCTGCTACAATAAGCTTTTTCCCCTTGATAGCTATTGGGTCAACGATCTCCCATGGAAACGTCTCCCCGTTTCCACCTCGATATTTTCCTTTAGGACTATCTAAAAGAATATATTCACATGGATATTCCTGAATTTTCTCACAATCCTTCTTTGATGATACACCTAATGCCTTGATGACTGGTACTGAAAAATTATTACAAATATCAGGATTTTCATCACCATGAAGTTGAACCATTGTTAATCCTGTCTTTTCAACTATATCTTGGATGGTATTTATATCTTCATTTACAAACACACCGACTTTTAAGACATGAGCTGGGATGGTGTCAATAATGATTTTTGCCTGTTCAACCGTTATCTTTCGTTTGCTTTCTGCAAAAACAAAACCAATTGCATCTGCTCCAGCTTCCACGGCAACCTTTGCTGCATGGATATCAGTAATTCCACATATTTTCACTTTCAATTTGAAGCCACCCTTCTTAACGGAAGCTTCATTGCCCGTAATGCTTCTTCCGGCTTTTCGTGCCTCATAAACGTTTCACCTACTAAAATACCTGACGCACCAGCCGCTACCACTCTTCTGACATCCTCTGTAGTAGCAATACCACTTTCACTTATTAAGTATCTATTGGACTCAACAATTTTAGAAGCTAATCTTTCTGTTGTCGCTAAATCAACCTCAAATGTTTTTAAGTTCCGATTATTTACACCAATTAAGACATTATCAGTAGTTAACACTTTTTCTAATTCCGCCTCATTGTGTACCTCCATAAGTACCTCAAGACCTTTACTAGTGGCGTAATGATATAGCGAATGTAGAGTCTCTAGATCTAACGCAGCAGCTATTAACAAAATAAGATTTGCGCCCGCATGCTTTGCGTAATCAATTTGAATAGGATCAATAATAAAATCTTTGCAAAGAATAGGTGCTGTGATCGCCTTTCTCACTTCTTCCAAGTCTCGGAAATCTCCTTTGAAAAAAGTACGATCTGTCAATACACTTACCGCATCAGCACCTGCCTGGACATACTGTAGAGTCTGTTCAGACGGATCACAATCCAAATTAATGGCTCCTTTGGAAGGAGATGCTCTTTTAAACTCGGCAATAATCTTTACTTCTTCCGCTTGTTGTAACTTTTGAATAAAAGACACATGCTTCCTGTCAACTTCCTTTAACACCGGGAGGTCTTTTAATATAAGTACTTCCTTCTGTTTCTCAGCAATAATCCTGTCAAGAATCGTCTCCATACTTACACGACTCCTTCCTTTTTGAATTTTTCCCCTATAGTAATTAGACTTTCAAGCTTCTGTTTCGCCGAACCGCTATCAATACTTTCTTTTGCTTTAGCAATCCCCTCTACAATCGAATCCGCTTTTCCACCTGCATAAATCCCTATCCCAGCATTGAACAACACGGTATCACGGCAGGCTCCTTTTTCTCCATTCAAAACAGATAATAAGATTTCTCCATTTCTCATAGCATCGCCACCGATAATTGCTTCGTTAGGGTATGAAGAAAGCCCAACATTTTCAGGGGTAAGTATTTGTTCTGAAATCGAACCGTTATCAACAATGATTAAATGATTTTCCCCTTGTAACGATGCTTCATCCATAAATCCTGCACCATTGATTACAACGGCCCTTTTTCTTCCTAAGTTATGAAGCACCTCCCCAAAGGTCGGAAGCAAATCTCTTCTATATATTCCTAATAATTGATAGTCAAGTTCCATTGGATTTGTTAAAGGTCCAATTAAGTTAAATATCGTAGGAATTTTTAACTCTCTTCTCACTTTCATAATGTTTTTTATTTTCGGATGTACATGTGGAGCAAATAAAAAGCTAATCCCAACTTCATCCAAACATTCTTCAGCTTCTTCAGGGCTTAAGGTTAAATTAATTCCTAAATACTCTAGAACATCAGCACTTCCTGTTTTACTAGAAATACTTCTGTTTCCATGCTTTGCAACTGGAATACCAGCGCCAGCAATAACAAATGCAGAGGTAGTGCTTACATTGAAGCTTTTCGAACCATCTCCACCAGTACCACAATTATCCATTACATTCGCTACTTTTTTACTAAAGGTGAGTGATTTTTCACGAACTGCCTGAACCAATCCAACAATTTCCTCTACCGTCTCACCTTTTGTCTTCAACCCGATGAGAAATGCAGCAATTTCACTATCAGTCACTTCTTCGGAAAAAAGTTTTCTTACTGCATCTTTCATCTCTACTTGTGATAATGACTTGTTTTCAGACAGTTTTTGTAGATACTCTCTCATTTAGAAGCTCCTCTCCAATTGCTGTTAGAAATGCTTGAATTAGTTTTTTCCCGCTTTCTGTCCCTACTGATTCGGGATGAAATTGAAACCCGTATAAAGGTGCCTCTTTATGTTTGATTGCCATAATCTCGCCATCATCAATGGACGTAGCAAGTACTTGTAACGAATTTGGCAATGTCCCTTTTTCAATAACAAGGGAATGATATCTCATTACTTCCAAAGGTGCTTCAAATTCTTTAAACAGCTCTGTCTTCTCATGAGAAACCTTAGAAATTTTACCGTGCATGATTTTTTTCGCTTTTGATACCGTCGCACCAAAGGCATGACCAATTGCCTGATGTCCTAGACATATTCCCAGGATAGGTATCTTTCTGTGTAGCTGTTGAATAACTTCAATACATATTCCAGCTTGTTCTGGGCGTCCTGGACCTGGAGAAATCACAATAGCTTTTGGAGATAGCTCAATAATGTCTTCAACTGTGAGACTATCATTTCTTTTTACGACTATTTGTTCTCCCAGTTCGCCTAAATATTGATATAGATTGAAGGTAAAGGAATCATAATTATCAATTAGTAAAATCATTTTTCAACCTCCAAGAAAGCTTTCATTTTGTGGATCGTTTCTTCGTATTCTTTTTCTGGAATTGAATCGTACACTATTCCTGCACCAGCTTGAATATATGCTTTGGAATCCTTAACCACCATAGTTCGAATGGCAAGAGCAAAGTCGATATTTCCGTTAGCAGAGTAATAACCGACTGCCCCTGAGTAAATGCCCCTCTTGACATCCTCAAGTTCATTTATGATTTCCATCGCTCGAATTTTTGGTGCTCCAGAAACGGTACCAGCCGGTAGGCATGCAATCAATGCATCGATTGGATGATAACTACTCTTCAACGTTCCTTTTACTTCTGACACAATATGCATGACATGCTTGTATTTCTCGATATCCATGTACTTGCTGATCTGTACACTACCAAATTCACAAACCCTACCTAGATCATTTCGTCCAAGGTCAACGAGCATTCGATGCTCAGCTAGCTCTTTTTCATCTTGAATCAATTCCACACTCAGTTGCTCATCTTCCTCCTGAGTGTTCCCTCTTGGCCTCGTTCCTGCAATGGGGTTCGTGTAGACGGTTTCCCCGACTGCTTTCATCAAGCTTTCCGGTGATGCCCCTACGACTACATACTCTTCAAAATCGAAATAATACATATAAGGCGAAGGATTTTGAACTCTAAGTTTACGATAAAAAGAAAATGGATCACCCTGAATAGTTGCTTTCATCCTTTGGGAAAGGACGACTTGGAATATATCACCTTCTACAATGTACTCCTTTGCCTTTTTCACTCTTTCAATAAACTCTTCTTTTGAGATTGACGCTTCATAGGAAGAAATAGAAACTGGTGATGGCGCATCTTCTCTCTCGTTCAAAATCTGATTCTTTGTTTCTTCTACCAAACCTTTTATATCCTCCAAAGACGATTGATCATTGATCGGAATTCCAACAATGAACACCTTTTGAGTTAAATGGTCAAAAACAACGATGGTTTCGAATAACAGAAAATGAACTTCTGGGACAATCATTTCGTCTCTCGGTATTTCACCGATTTCCTCGTAATAACGAACAATGTCATAGCTTACAAAACCTGCAGCTCCTCCGATAAAAGGAATTTCTTTCATGAAATCATTCTCAATATTAGGTACAATCTTTTTCAGCAGCTCAAGCGGGTTAGCTAAGAGGGTTTCACTGCTTTGTTTTTTAATAAGTATCGTGTTATTTCCGCTGCCCTTTAGTTCCACAGCAGGATTAGCTGCAATGAAGGAATATCTCCCTGAGTGCTCGTGCTTTAACGAGCTTTCTAATAAACATTTCTTTACACCTTTAAGTCGTTGAAATATAGAAATGGGTGTTAACGTATCACCAAGAATTTCTTCAATAATAATGTTTTGAACATTGGCGTTCATGTTTTTCCCTCCTTATAAATAAAAAAAGTCCTCTATACGTAGAAAACTACGTATAGAGGACGATGATCATCGTGGTGCCACCTCAGGTTCAGAGCATACATGCTCCCTTTAATTCCTTATAACGGTGGAATTCCGTTGGTCCCTACTGCAAGTTCAAGACCACTCTCATAAGTCCATTCAGCCAAGGGTTTGATCGGTTCTCAGCAATCCCGACTCTCTGTGTCAAACAAACTCGGCTTACTACTCTTAATCGACGATTTTCTTTTATGAAATACAAAAAGGGCTTCTCTCCTGAAAAAGGACGAGAAACCCGTGGTGCCACCTTTATTAGCTAAATGTATTAGCTCACTTTACAGATATCTTTGCTTTCCATGAAGCAACAAATATCTGTCTCTTGTAACGATGAGACTTTCGCCAAGGCCTACTACTTTAAACGGTTCGGTTTGGAGGCTCCGAAGTCCATTCCCTAATACTTCCACACTGATTTGCACCAACCATCAGCTCTCTATAGTTTCTGTAAAAGGTACTACTCTTCATCAATGCCGTAGTCTTTAATTGCTTATTATCATATAAGATATATATATAAAAGTCAATGTTAATAACAGAAATTTTTTAAAAGTTAAATTAAATATTTTTCACTAACAGTTTTTCTATTTTTTGTCTCCACACATATGCCAATTCATTTACTTCTAATAAGTCTTTTAAACCGGCTTTATTTTTCTTATCATGAAGGAAGATCTGATTGGCGTATAGGATAGATACTTTATCTTGGGTTCTTTCTATCAATTCGAGCTTCCCGTCAGCCTGTACCGTTCCTTCCTGCAGTACTTTAAAGAAATAACCAGTATAGTTGGTCTCAACAATTCTTTTTAAAAATACGTCTATATCATTAAATTTTGAAATGGTAGAGCAAGGAACACGACCTTGTGTAACTTGAACAACTGCATTACCTAGCGAATATACATCACCTATGTAAACATCCTTTTCAAGCATACCTGATACACAAAGGTTTTCTCCTAAAGCTGGTAGGGAAAGCTTTACATTAAACTCCTTTTCCCATTGCTTATAATGTTCAAAAGAGTAGACACATACCGCTCGCTCTGGCCCCCCATGGTGTTCTAAATTCGCTACACCATCACCAACAAATCCATTCTTTGTTAACTCGGCTATAGATACCTTTCCTTTTCCAATTCCTGAGCTTTCGTTTTTCCCTTTCCACAAAAATGATTTCGGCTTACCAACACTTAGCGCAATTATCTCTCCCATCTTGTCACCCCATACCTTCACATGATGATACATATTTTAGCCTACAATGTTTGGAAAATCCATTTTTATGTAATATTAAAAAGACTCATGAGTTTGGATGCTTAGATCCATATTATAGGTATGCGAGTAATCACTAATTTGGTGAATAGGTCCCTTTCTTATAAAAAATGAATGAAGGCGGGTCGAAATGTCGAATTCTTACAAATCTAGAAACGGGAAAAAATATAAGGAAAACAAAAAGAAAGGTGATGGTAAACACCATAATCAAAGGTGGGCGGTGCTTTCCTTATCATCTATTCCTCTTGTGATGACACTTGGTAACTCGATGCTAATACCGGTACTTCCCGTTATGGAAAAGAAAATTAATATTTCTCCCTTCCAAACAAGTATGATTATTACGGTTTATTCAATTGTTGCGATCTTATTGATCCCAATTGCCGGTTATGTTTCTGACCATATTGGGAGAAAAAAAGTGATAGTCCCAAGTCTATTCATTGCAGGAATTGGAGGTCTTATTTCTGGATGGGCTTCTTGGAAAATCGCTGATCCTTACTGGATTATTTTAACCGGAAGGGCTTTACAAGGTGTTGGTGCAGCAGGTGCCTTCCCAATAGTTATGCCCTTGATCGGAGATATGTTTAAAAGCGAAGAAGACGTTAGCAGCTCTCTTGGAGTGATTGAGACATCAAACACTTTGGGAAAAGTATTAAGTCCAATTCTTGGTGCTTTTTTAGCAAGTTATTTCTGGCATCTACCATTCTGGGCTATCCCTGCGTTTTGTATCATATCTATCATTTTAACTCTCTTTCTCGTTCAAAATCCTAAGAAGAGAACAGAACCAATTCCATTTAAGAAGTTTTTCCAAAACGTAAAGAAAATCTTTATTAAAGATGGCCTTTGGCTCTACACTGTATTTATTGTTGGAGTTATTCTCATGTTTGTTTTATTTGGAATCCTATTTTACCTCTCAGATATATTGGAGAAACAGTATAACATTAAAGATGTGAAGAAAGGATTGTTTTTAACAATTCCACTCGGAGCACTATGCCTTGCTTCATATATAACAGGTAAAATGATTAAGGAAAATAAAGTTTTGATGAAATGGATTACGTTTGTTGGAATCGTTTTACTATCGATTAGTACAGCAACTCTAAGCTTTTCAGATCATTTATGGTTTATGATATCTATGTTTACCATTGGTGGCATTGGAATAGGCGTGGGACTTCCTTGTTTAGATGCGTTCATAACTGAAGGAATCGAGATGGAGGAGAGAGGCACCATTTCCTCCATCTACAGCTCGATGAGGTTTATTGGTGTAGCAGCGGGTCCACCTATCATGGCGATTCTACAAAAACATCTCCAAGCCTCCCTATTTTATATACTAGCTTGCATAAGTGCTGTTGGTTTACTTGTAATCTTATTTGGTATAAAACCCGAGAAAAAAAGTGCTTAAAAAAAGTCGTACTGCTAGCAGTACGACTTTACTTTTAAATTTTTCAAGTGATATCCACTGACCTTGACGTTGTTTTATTCTTGAACAGGTTTCTTTACTAGACCTAGTATAACTCCTGATACAATCGCTCCAGCAACGATAGCGATTAAATACATAAACCATCCACCCTCAACTAATGGAACTACGAATAATCCACCGTGTGGTGCGCGTAATCCAATTCCAAACATCATTGTTAATGCACCAGCAACCGCTGAACCAGCCATCAGTGAAGGAATGACACGAAGCGGATCAGCCGCCGCAAAAGGAATAGCTCCTTCTGTAATAAAAGATAATCCCATAATATAGTTAACTTTTCCTGCTTCTCTATCTTGCTTTGTGAACTTTTTACCAAAGAAAGTAGTAGCAATCGCAATTCCCAGCGGAGGAACCATACCTGCTGCCATTACTGCAGCCATTGGCTCATAAACTCCATTTGCTAACAACCCAGTTCCAAATACGTACGCAGCTTTGTTAATCGGTCCACCCATATCAAATGCCATCATTAAACCAAGTACTAATCCCAGTAATACGGCATTTCCTGTACCTAAACCTGATAACCAATTAGTAATTCCTGTATTAAGCGCTCCAACTGGACCATTTACAATATAGATCATTGCAAAACCTGTAATAGCAATACCTAGTAAAGGATATAAAAGAATCGTTTTAATACCTTCAAGTGATGATGGTAAACTAGTTAGCACCTTTTTCAAACCAACAACAATATAACCTGCTAAGAAACCTGCAATAATTCCACCTAGGAACCCTGCACCACCACTATTAGCTAATAATCCTCCAACTGCACCAGCTGCAAAGCCAGGACGGTCAGCGATACTCATGGCAATAAACGCTGCTAAAATAGGAACGATAAAACCAAATGCACCACTACCACCACCGATTGTCATTAATGCTTCTGCAATAGGGTGATACGAAGGATCTTCTGGATTAAAAGCGTTGTAACCAAACATGAAAGAGATAGCTATTAAAATTCCTCCACCTACAACAAATGGAAGCATATTAGACACACCACTCATTAGATGTTTATAAATGGTAGCACCTACACCTTGACCTTTTTGCTCAGAAGAAGAAGATGCATTTCCACTACCCTTTAAGATTGGGGCATCTTGTTTTAAAGCTCTTTCAATAAGTTCCTTCGGTTTACGAATTCCGTCTGCTACTTTTGTTTCAATAACATGCTTACCATTAAAACGATCGGTTTCAACATTTGTATCGGCTGCAACAATGACAGCAACTGCTCTTTCAATTTCAGCAGGTGTTAAGACATTCTTTGCTCCGCCAGAACCTCTTGTTTCAACTTTAATGTCTACACCTAGTTCAGCGGCCTTAGCCTTTAGAGAATCCGCAGCCATATACGTATGAGCAATTCCAGTTGGACAAGCAGTGACTGCAACGATAAATTTCTTTTCCCCAGACATCGTTTCCTCGTCCCCTTCCTCTTCCTCTACCTGGTCATACTGATCGATAATGTTCAAAACATCTCTTTCTGTATTTGCGTTTAATAACGCTTCTCTTACTTCACTTTTCATTAAGATGGATGAAAGTCTTGCGAGCGCTTCCAAATGTGTATTATTCGCCCCTTCTGGAGCTGCAATCATAAAGAATAAATGGGCCGGTTGACCATCCAGTGAATCGTAGTCAATTCCATTTACCGACTTACCAAATGCAATTGAAGCTGTTTTAACTGCCTTCGTTTTTGCATGAGGAATGGCGATTCCTTCTCCAATTCCTGTGGTACTTTGCTCTTCACGCTTTAAAATACCCGCCTTAAATTCCTTTGCATCCTCTAGCTTTCCAGCGCGATCTAATACAGCAACGAGCTGATCAATCGCTTCAGGCTTTGTTGAGCCTGAAAGGTTTAGATGAATGGTTTCTTTTGTTAAAATTTCGGTAATTTTCATCTCTATTTCTCCTTAGAACTTTGTAATGTTAACATTTGTATATAGTGTTTCTATCTTTTCTTTCGTTGCTAACCCAATTGAAAAGGCAGTTGCACTTCCAGATGCAACACTGTAACGAAACGCTTCATCAATTTCTTTTGTTTCTTCATATCTCGCTAAAAATCCAGCCACCATTGAATCTCCAGCTCCAACTGAACTTTTCACTTCCCCTTTTGGTACATTTGAAAGGAAGGCAACTTCAGAATTTACTAACACGGCTCCTTCTCCTGCCAAGGATACAATGACGTTTTCTGCTCCCATTTCAACAAGCTTACGAGCATAAGGCACTACTTGTTCTGCAGTGGTAAAACTAGTATCAAATAATTCACCAAGTTCGTGGTGATTTGGCTTTATAAGAAAAGGTTTATATGGTAGAACTTTCTTTAATAATTCTCCTTCAGCATCAACAACAAACTTTGTTTGATTTAGATTACATATAGACACCAGTTTCTCATACGTACTTGACTCCATACTTGATGGAATGCTCCCTGCTAATACTAATGTATCTTCTGAAGTTAATTGTGATATCTGATCCTGAAGCTTTTTAAAATCTGCTTCTGTAATGTTTGGTCCCTTTGCATTAACTTCTGTTTCGCTAGTAGATTTTAACTTCACATTAATTCTCGTATCTTCATGAACTTCTACAAATTTTGTTTCAATGTTTTCCATTTGTAAATAATTCTTGATATATAATCCTGTAAATCCACCAACAAAACCCAAAGCCTTACTAGGAACACCCATTCTTTTAAGTAATCTTGAAACATTTATTCCTTTTCCACCAGGAAATTTCGACTCATTCTTTGTACGATTCAGATCTCCTAGTGTTAAATCCTCTACCTCGACTATGTAATCAAGAGAAGGATTAAGTGTTACGGTGTAAATCATTCTTTCACAACCTTTATTGTCGTTTTGCTCATGTATTGATCTTGGAACTCGCTGTTCAAGTCATCTGTAATGATTGACGCTTCATGTAAGTCAGCAATCTTAGCGAATGCTATTTCTGAAAACTTCGATTCATCACTTAACACAAAAACTTCTCTTGAGAGAGAAATTGCTGATTGCTTTATCATTGCTTCTTCTTGATCAGGTGTTGTGTACCCGAACTGAGTATGGATTCCATTTACTCCCATAAAACATTTATCAAAACGGTATAGTTCTAAACTCGTTAGTGCTCCTCGACCAATAATGGCATTCGTCTTAGGTTTTGCATAACCACCGATTAGATACATTGGGATGTTTCTATCTAGTAAAGGCTTTACATGCATAAGTCCATTGGTCACGACCACGATGTTTGTTGGTAAGTAAGGAATCATTTCCAAAACTGTTGATCCTGCATCAAGAAAAATACAATCTCCTTCTTCCACTAAGCTAGAGGCATACTTGGCAATTCTCTTCTTTGGTTGAAGGTTTTTGGTCGCTTTTTCGACCATGCTCGGTTCTTGTAGCTTACCCTGTAATCGAGCGGCACCACCATGTATCCTTTTTAAGAACTTATCATCTTCTAGTTGTGTTAAGTCCCTTCTAATCGTTGACTCTGATGAACTTGTTAAATCAACAAGGTCTTGTATTTTCACAACACCTTTTTCTTTTAATTGCTGCAAAATCAACCGATGGCGCTCTGGTGTTAACAATGTATCACCCCATTAAAACGCTTTCTTTTTTTAATTCTTGAATCAAGTGTACTGCAACCCCTTTAGAAAATCAATCACTTTCTATCAAGATCTTTCTTAAATTATCAAAAACTATCAAAAATTCGACAAAATTCACCTTTTTCCTATGAGAGTATGAAAAGATTCACTTAAAAACATTCACATGATTTACTATCTGTTTGGGGAAAGTAGTAAATGAATTAGATAAGGAGGCGATAATAATGGATTCTAGAAGAGTAAAGCAAATTTTATCATCATCAGCGGATATTCACGTGGAGTATAACGGTGCTTCAGTGTGGATCGACGAGCTTCATGAAGATGGAAAGACAGCAACTGTTCATTTGAGGGGCCCATTGGAAGAAAGATCAACGGTAGATATTTCAGAACTCGAAGAAGTATAATAAAAAACAACCAAAAGGACTTCCAATTATGAAGCTTTTTGGTTGTTTTATTTTAAGGATTTAATTTTAATTTGGTCAAAAAAAGCATCCATACAATATGTGGACACTTCTGTTTATTTCCCTTCAGGCTGAGCTTGATTGCGCTTATCTTGGACCTTTTCATACCATAAATGCGCATGAGAGAACATTGTAAATAATAGAAAGAAATTCATTGACCATACACTTACAAAAGGTGCAATACCTCCAATTTCAATTGAGTGCCAACCTTTTAACTTCATGACTAAAAATAACTCAATGAATACGAGAAAAAAACCACCAATTCCAGCAATAATTGTTCGAAGCATATGATACCTCCACGATCTATACTGAATTTTACAATAATTATAACAAACTGTCACAAAAAGTTCAAATTTAAAAGGTTGGGCATAATTCTATGCCCAACCAGATTTCTTAACGGTTTCTACCTGTCATATTTCCATTATTTCCACCAAGGCCATTACGATCATTATTGTTATCATCATCATTAAGATCTAGATCCAAGTCGTTGTCATCGTTATCATTGTCAAAGATATCGTTATTTCGACCATTTCGATCATTATCAAAAATACCGTTATCATCGTTATTAAAGATCCCATTACCACGGTTACCCGTGCTCCAATATAAGGTATTCAACTTTTTGAGATATCGGGCAAAATAAAAAAGCCACCACGGTGACTTTAATGCTAATTTTTTAGCTTATAGAACATTGCAATAAAGCCGTGTGGTTCTTCTCTCACCTTATAAGGAAACAATCCTTGATTCGTATGTAAATATAGAATTCCTAACTCTTCTGTCAATTTTCTAAAAGAAATATCATGAACATTGGAAAGTGAAAAAGTAGAAGCACTTGTAGTAATCTTATCTTTAAACATTTTTATTAATTGCTCTTGATGTAATACTACCTGTGTACCATCTACAATTTTTCTAGTTACAGTAAAATATCGCTGAGTCATAATCACAAGGAATGTTCTCCTTTTTTGTTTCTAATTATTACATTTGTGTTTTCATTTACCCATTGAAAAGGTAAAATAGTACACATATTTTATCTTATTGGAGGATTTACCATGTTGAACATTCGCGAAGCACAAATTAATGATTTACCTATCCTTTTATCAATATATAATGAGGCAATCGTAAATACAACCGCCACCTTTGATCTAGAACCAGAATCATTAGAAAAGAGAAAAATTTGGTTTGCCAAATACGGTGATAAATATCCATTAATTGTTTCTGAATGGAATGGTGAAGTGGTTGGTTATGGGAGCTTAAGTTCGTTCCGTGAAAAAGCGGCATTCAATTCAACCACTGAATTATCAATTTACATTTCTTCAGCGGCGAGAGGCTTAGGGATTGGCACAGCATTAATGTCTGAGTTAATTAAAAGAGCAAAAGAACAAGGATTCCATACAATGATCGGTGGGATAACAGCCGGAAACGAAGGAAGTATAGCCTTACATAAGAAGTTTGGATTTACATTAGCAGGACATTTTAAAGAGGTTGGGTATAAATTTGATGCTTGGCAGGATGTACTTTTCTATCAACTCATCCTTCCAACAGAGTAGAAGAAAAACTTTGAGAAAGGCTAGGATTAGCCTTTCTCTTTCATATTAGTATGACTTACTTGGATTGTTTAACACTTCGATGATTTTCGTTGATTGCTTCATTTCACTATGACATAAGGGGCAGCTTGGGCTTTCGGTGCTTTTAAAATTGTCACGAATCCAACACTTACAGCTTTCTGATGAGCAGATCCACACCTTTGTTTCTTCTTTCACAACTTCTTCTTGATTTTTTCTTCCGAATCCCATATTTCCCCTCCTAAAGTAGCTAAATAATAAAAAATCCAGCTATTATAAAAAAGAAGACCAATCTATCACCCTTTTTATAATAATTGGATTTTCTATTCCGCTTTTTATCCATTAATAATATTATACCACTGTTGTGAAAATTTGTATAGAAAACATTTTCCCAATAAATACTACGAAAGTGCATATACTAACATTACATTGTATACGAAAGGAGACTACCAATGGATTATAGAAAGCAGAATAACTTCCAGGTTCCTTATAAAAAACAAACAACTAGTTACGGAATTGAAGAGGAGATGAGTCTTCAATCTATTCAATTTGCCACAACTCTTAATACTTACTTAAATGAACGAATTGATTCAGAATACCAAGAGAACGACTAACCCTTGTTCCCTTTAACATAATTATGTTAAAGGGAATTTTAATCTGAATTCACATTAATTTTTTTGTCGTACAAGCAATCCTTCATGAATACAATGTGTACGAGCAGTTGTATTTGATTGGAGGGAAATTGCTTTGGGTGTATTTTTCAGTTATGTGCTACTAGGTTTATCACTTGCTGCTCCAATTGGTCCCATTAATGCTGCACAAATGGATAAAAGCATTAAACATGGCTTTTTGAACGCGTGGGTGTTAGGCCTAGGGTCTGTGATAGCAGACATTATTTATATGCTACTAGTTTTTTTAGGATTTTCTCAGTTCATTGAAATTCCTATTGTAAAAATGTTTTTATGGTTATTTGGATTTTTTGTATTGGTCTACACTGGTGTGGAAGGGTTAATAGGTGCTGGAAAAATTGTCCTTAGCAATGGAAATAGGGATGCTTCTTTATCTAAATCTTTCTTCACTGGATTTTTCATGTCTATTTCTAATCCTCTAACTATTTTATTTTGGTTAGGTATATATGGGTCAGTATTAGCAAAAACCACAACCATGTATGAACATACAGAGCTATTATACTTTAGCAGTGCCATCATTTTAGGACTTGTCATATGGGACGTGTGTATGGCAGCAGTTGCAAGCAGCTTTAGGAAATTACTTACAACAAAATTGCTAACAATAATCACGATTATTTCTTCTATATCCTTAATTGGTTTCGGCTTATATTTCGGGTTTGAAGCGGTTAAAATCTTTATGAACTAAAATAAATGCCCCTAAAAATTAGGGGCTTATTGCCGTTTACGATAGTGTCGATGGCTTTTTATCTTACCATTGTGTGTGTTTATTTTTTTCTTTTTAGCTCGGCCTTTGACAAAATGAGAGATGATGTCAGCCAAAACTATAATAAGCACTATTAAAAGACTGACAAACAATCCAGGTCGAGAAGAAGCATGTAATAACGTACCTGAAATAGCTAAAAGGATAAGTCCCAGCCCAATAAATCTCTTAATATGGTCCCAGCGAGAAAAAGTAATGAGACGAGGAGCGGAAAATAAAACCAGGATCCAATTGTATAAAAGCATTAATCCGGCTGCTGTTGTAATATATTCATAAATGGAGTCCGGCATCAACCGCGCAGTGACGATGGAGGCAACCAAACCTGATATGGTGACCAGTAAAGCTATTGGTGGTACTTTTAATTTCCCTTGCTTCGCTAATAATTTTGGAGCATCATGGTCGTCTGCCATTGTTACTAACATCGTAGTTATAGCGAATAACGATGCTGACATGGTGGAGAATCCTGCAATGATAAGAGCCCCATTAAACACATGTGGAACAAACCCTAAGTTGGCATATTCGTGAAGAGCACTAACAAAGGGACTTTTTTTATCGGAATGTTCTTGCCATGGTATCATTGTGACAGCTAGAAATATTGATATAAGGTAAATGGTTGTTAAGACGATGAGCATGATTTTCCCTGCTTTAGGGGCATCATCTTTGTTTTTCAAACGCGTGGCCATAATCCCCATAATTTCTATTCCGCCAAAAGCGTAAAATCCAAAAATTAGTGCAGACCATAAACCTTTTAATCCATTTGGCAATATTTCATTTTTGGCATTAGGGAAATGATCAAATCCCTTCTGACCGTCAATCACTCCAGTTAAAGCAAGAATTGCTATAATTATAAACATTAAAATAGCGGAAATCTTTATCACACCGAGGAGATTTTCTATCTTCTCGAACCCTTTATTACCTAGAAGAACAACAATAATACCTAGAGCAGCAAAAAAAGCGGAAAAGACCCATAAAGGGAAATTTGGAAACCAAAATTTAGCAAAGATCGAAAGAGCTGTAAGCTGACTTCCAGTTATCAGCATTTCTGACATCCAATATACCCATCCACTTGTAAATCCAGCCCATGGACCAAATGCCTTTTTCGCATATGCCCGAAATGATCCTTTTTGAGGGTCCTGAGCGGACATTCGTCCGAGAGAGTCATAAACAATATAAGTTCCTGTCCCTGCTATTAAAAAAGCCAATAGGACAGCTGGACCAGCCATTTGAATTCCGATACTTGAACCTAAAAAGAAGCCAGTTCCGATAATACACCCGACTCCAATTAAGGCTAACGCATACCAGGAAAGTCCCTCTTCGTTTCCTTTTGTCTTTTTATCCACATAATTCTCCCCTTTAATTACCTATTGTTCGATGAACAGGAAAGAGTTATGTATCTATAGAACAAAATGTTTTTATGTATGATTAAAGAGGTAGATTTCCTGTATAAACAGGCAAATAAATAAGAAAGCGGGTTCCTAAAGGACTGCTTTGAACATTCATCGTTCCATGATAGTTTTCAATGATTTTCTTTGAGACAGAGAGACCTAATCCAGTTCCCTCATCCTTTGTTGTGAAGAAAGGATCAAATACATGTTGGAGTAGGTTAGGCTCAATCCCAAGACCATTATCAACGAATTCAATGAATATTTTTGATCCTATCAATTCGGTTGAAATCATGATTTCCATTGTACTATCATCCTTGGCTTGCAAGGAATTTCTATATAAATTAGAGAAAACTTGGAATAACTCTTCTCGATCACCTACAAAGAAACTACCTGCAGATTCCTCACTAATTTTATATGTAATATTCACATTATGAAGCAGAGCATCACTGTTAAGAAAATGACCAAGGTAATCGATAAAGAAATCTTTCACCTCCAAAATTTCTCTCTTAACCGTACCAGGCTTCGAAATACGCAGAAAGTCGGTTATTATTTTGTTTGCGCGATCAATCTCTGGAATAAGAAGTGACTGAAACATCTCCGCAGTCTCCTCATCCACTCTCCCCTGTAACAATTGTAAAAAACCTCTTACAGTCGTTAAAGGATTTCGAATTTCATGAGCGATTCCCGCTGCTATTCTACTTGCTAAAGTTTGTTTTTCTGCTTCCTTAATATGATTTAAGAATCGAAATACACCAACGACGCGTTCAATCTTTCCTTCATAGTTCTTAATTAGTCTTGTATTAATAATGCCGTAATTTTTATCTAATATTTCTTGATTAATAATTGGCATACCCGTTCGTAACGTCTCAAGCATTTTGATTTGTTCATCCGGAATCTGGAGTAGTTCTCGTAAATGCTTGCCAACTACATTTTCACGATCAACATGTAAATCGATTGCGGCCTGAGCATTGCAAAGAGTGACTATTCCTTCTGAATTAATAAATACAATATGATGCGGTACTACATCTAATATTTCATTTAGAAATATCTCAATTTCTTCAAAAGGAACCCTATGAGTAGAGGTGATCTTTAGCTCTCTATTATTTGCTGTTGAATTTTTTATTAAATTTACGTTTTCATCCTTAGTAAGCTTCATTCTTAATTCCGGGTCACTATATGTAAAAGAAAAAGGCAGTAAAGACACAAACCTTTTGTAAAAAGACAATTCTTGCTTTAATTGTTCCATTTCTTTTATGTTATGATTAATTATCAAATGAAACTCTCCTAGCATGTAATGTTCTTCCTATTATTATACGCTTAGTACCTACTTATGAAAACTGCTTTTCCATCCAACAAAATAAGGGTATACTAATACAAGTTACAATCAGGAGGTAAAAGATGAAATTCACAGAATATACAGTTGAAAAAGTTGAAGACCCATTCAACATACTAACAGGAAATCGATATGAATTCTTGATCGATTTTACTGTGGAAGAAGAGGATGAATTGTACCGAGAACAGGGGCTTAAGTTAAAGGTCCTATATATTGTTGACGACAATGGTCCACGTGTTTCACATTATCACATACTAGAATCAGACACAGAAAAGGTGCTGGAATTTGACTTAGAAGATGAAGAGATAAAACTGCTTCAATCATTTTGTAAAGAGCATTACCTAGAAGCTGAAGAGGAGTAAAAAGAGCAATCGCTCTCTTTACTCCTCTTCTACTTTTTTACCATCTTCAACAATATGATACATTAAATGCGCTAAATGGTGAATGGGCCCATACTCTTCTTCAGCGTCTTCCCCCTCACCATTCTCTTCGTTGTACTCTAAATCATTTAAATGAAGTGCTGCAAACTGATAAAAATCCTTAAGTTCGAACGCATAGCAACCACTAGGCTCTTCACTTTCTTCTTCATAGTAAAGAACCAGATATGATTCTTTCCCTTCTTTATCAACTGCATCAAAATAAACAAAAAAACCGATATTTGTATCTAATTCAAATAAATGACGCGTGCCACCTTCTGTTGCCAGGTGAAAATCTTCTTCATTCAGTTTATTAACTACCATCTTATCCACTTGATCTTCTTTATGGAAATTTACTGTGAATGATTTCATTTTAAACCTCCTATTTGTTTCAGACACAAAAAAGAGCTCTAAAAAGAGCTCTATTGGATCCATTAGATTTTATTAACATTAACAGCTTGTGGTCCACGCTGTCCTTGTTCGATATCAAAGCTAACTTCTTGACCTTCATCAAGAGACTTGAAGCCTTCGCTTTGAATTGCTGAGTAATGTACGAATACATCCTCTCCACCTTCAACCTCAATAAATCCAAAACCTTTTTCTGAGTTAAACCATTTTACTTTACCAGTTGCCATGTAAAAAATCCTCCTAAAATTTAAAAGCTCTTATTAATGATACCTTGTATCACATTTATATATTGCCTATTTTTTTGAATTTCAATCATAAAAATAGAAATTATTTTTGTTTTGCTGGTTTTCTGTTACGAGATCCTCTATCATCTCTGCGGTCTTTCCCTCGGAAATCCTTGCTTCTTCCACGGTCATTTGAGCGTGGACGGTCTCTAAAACCAGACTTTGGTTTACGTGAACGAATTGGTTCTACCGCTGTTAGCTTAATTGGAGTAACATCAGGTTCCTTAGTCAAAAGCTTTAATGTTGCAGCTAGTACCGTTACAGAGTCAATATCTTCTAATAACGACTCAGCAGCACGTTTGTAATCAGAGTAATCGTTATTTTCAATAACCTTCATAATTTTGTTAATGGTAGCTTCTTGGTTTCCAGCGATTACATCCTTATAAGAAGGAATTGGCTTTTTAACCATCTTTTTCTTTGTTACTTGCTCAATAATTTTCAAATGATCAAGTTCACGCGGGGAAACAAATGTATAAGCTAGACCCTTCTTCCCAGCACGTCCGGTACGACCAATTCGGTGTACATAGCTCTCTGGATCCTGTGGAATATCAAAATTGTACACGTGTGAAACCCCACTAATATCTAGGCCACGAGCAGCTACATCAGTTGCTACCATGATTTCAATTGTTCCATCCTTAAATCGACGAATAACTTGGTCACGCTTGGATTGTGGAATATCACCATGGATTCCTTCAGCTGAGTAACCGCGCTTGATTAACCCTTCAACCACTTCATCTACACGCTTCTTTGTTCGACCAAATACAATCGCAAGTTCTGGAGATTCAATGTCGAGTAAACTTGTTAACACATCAAACTTTTGTTTTTCATGTGTTTCAAGATAGAATTGCTCAATATTTGTAACTGTCATTTCCTTTGCTTTCACTTTTACAAGCTCAGGATTTTTCATGAATTTTTCTGCAAGAGTTTGAATTCTCTTAGGCATTGTAGCTGAGAAAAGTAAAGTTTGGCGTTCTTCAGGAATATCACTTAAAATTCTCTCGATATCTTCGATGAAGCCCATGTTTAGCATTTCATCTGCTTCATCTAGGACAACCATTTTAATATTATTTAGACGAATTGTTCTTCTGTCTAAATGGTCAATTAGTCGTCCAGGTGTTGCAGCAATGATTTGTGGTCGGTTTTTTAATGATCGAATTTGGCGATTAATATCTTGACCACCATAAATCGGAAGTGTACGAATTCCTTTTACTTGCCCAATTCGGTTTAATTCTTCAGCCACCTGAACGGCTAGTTCACGTGTAGGAGCTAATACAAGGCCTTGAATACCCTCTTGTAAATCCATCTTTTCTAGTAATGGAACACCAAACGCTGTTGTTTTTCCTGTTCCTGTTTGCGCTTGTCCAATCATGTCTCTTCCTTGAAGAGCGATCGGAATCGCTTGTGCTTGTATCGGTGTTGGTTCTTCAAACCCCATATTGGATACTGCTTTTTGTAATTCACTACTTAGACCAAAATCTGAAAATGTTGTCAAAGTTTTTTTTCCTCCTTAATTTTAAACACATATATCATTATTTTGTACTTAGAATTATATTTTAAAGTTTTTTTTTGTAATTTTTTTTGAGTGAAGGAATGATCGCGAGAGAATAAAACGGAGTTAATTATCATGGTTTCATTCCAAAGAAAAAGGTGATGCTTATATCAATGCATCACCTTAAATGACTCAATATATTAAGCTTTTTGAACGTTAGAAGCTTGTGGTCCACGGTTTCCTTCAACGATTTCGAAAGTAACTTCTTGGCCTTCTTCTAAAGTTTTGAAGCCTTCTGATTGGATTGCTGAGAAGTGTACGAATACATCTTGACCTTCAGCTGATTCGATGAATCCGAAACCTTTTTCTGCATTAAACCATTTTACTTTACCTGTGTTCATGTGTAAAACCTCCAAAAAATTGTTCACCATAAGTACTAAATATATAGATCAAAATCGTAAAAAGCCGTAACTAGCAAGGAAGGGAAGAAAATCGACCACATCCTGCAGTTACGACCACTTAACCAAAAATATATACCGAACTTTATAGCGTTAAACTCATATTAATCCAATATGCCGAATAAGTCAAGAAGATTAATTGGATTGAACTACTTCATTTTCTGCTTTTGACTACAACGTGCGCTCCGCTGAATCAACTGTATGCTTTAAAAGCATAGCAATTGTTACTGGACCAACACCACCAGGCACTGGGGTAATAGCCGATGCTTTCTCAAAACATGAATCGTATTCTACATCTCCAATGTTTCCTGGGTTATAACCAGCATCTAAAATCACTGATCCTTCCTTCACCCAATCACCCTTAATAAAGTTAGGCTTACCTACTGCAGCAACAACAATATCAGCTTGTTTCACAATGTCTGGTAAGTTGTTTGTATATGAATGGCATGTAGTTACCGTAGCATTTTCATTTAATAATAAAGCCGAAACTGGCTTACCAAGAATTGGACTTCTCCCAACAACTACGGCATGCTTTCCTTGTACAGGAATTCCGTATTCTTTAATAATTGTTAAAATGGCAGCTGGCGTACAAGAAGGAAATACACCAAATCCTAATGCTGTTTGTCCATAACCAAAGCTAGTTACACCATCAACGTCCTTTTCAATGCTGATTGTATCGAACGCCTTTCTTTCATCAACATGCTCAGGCACTGGGTGCTGAAGGAGAATACCATTTACATTCTCATCGTTATTTAACTCGGTAATTGTGGCCAAAAGCTCCTCAGTAGTTGTGGTAGCTGGTAAATGAATTCTTTTTGAAACAATCCCTAACTTCTCACATGCATTTCCCTTCATCTTCACATATGTTGCAGAAGAAGGATCATCGCCAACTAGAATGGTTGCCAAACAAGGAGTAACTCCCGCTTCCTTGAGCTTTTCCACTCTTTCCTTAAGAGAATTTTTAACTTTGTTTGCTACCATCTGACCATCCAAAATAACAGGTTTCGTCACGTTAACCCCTCCATATATTAGAAAAAGAGACAGACATTCGCCTTCTCTCTGCCCAGACGACCGGCTTAACAGCGACGCAGCTCCCTTGTGGTTGCTTCCACATTCGTCGTCAGTTACTGCGATTTCAAAAAATCTTTGTTAATTCATGCTTATTATATTCTTAAAACACATATATTTCAACTAAATATTATTACAACGTTCGGATTTATCGAATCTTATATATAGAAAACGGACAACTATTGTTGTCCGTTATGAAAACTCTTTTAAGATATGATTGGCTGTAGTAATTTACCTAAAACAATGGAAGCCCTACCTCTCTTCCATCCTTACGGTTCCTAGACCGCGCCAGTGTGAATCAGGCCCTGTAATTCATCAGGGTATGACACTCTTGTAAACTTAACTCTAAATCATTTGTTTGGAAATGAGTAAATAAAGTGTGAAAATACGAAAAAAAAGAAGGAATGTTGGGGAAACCGTCTAATGTAATTTTCTAATGGTATCATGGAATACCATTCTGAAGAGTATCAATTGTATTACAAACATTTTTCTTGTTGAAGTTTATTATTAATTGTATAAATAACAATCCACCTCAAAAGAGCAACAGAATTCATTTTATAACATTTTTTTACTTTTGTCAAAAAAACTCCCCATAAGGAGAGCTATGCTAACTTTACATTATTTTGATCATCAATCGGAACAGATGCATATAACACTTCCATTTCCAGTTCATTCTGATACTTCTGTTTGGTTTCTTTGTTCCAATCAAATTCTTCTGCCATAAAATCAATCACTTGGTTTTTATATGTTTTTACAGTAATTATGTCAAAAAGAAGGGTTCCAGTTCTCCGATTGAAGAAGTCAATGGGTGTATACGCCATTTCATGATCGATTGCGTATTTTAATTGTACAAATAAAGTTACAGGGATTTGATATTTTCTTGCTTCCTCCTTATTTTTTTGGATAATCTCCAGTAAGATAGGCACGTTGGAGCCATACATTTTAATCAATTTCGTTGCCTCTTCGGGTGATAATCCTACTTCAACTCCCTTTTTGACTTGATAAGAAATATACATATTAAATCCTTTACTTCCCCCAACATCGCCTCCAGAAATAGGATAATCCTTTGTGCGACAACCTGAGAATTTCTCTCCTAATTCTTCCTTATATTTTTTCGCTAATAAGTCAACCACTGTCTCTGCCATTTTTCTATAGCCTGTTAATTTTCCACCCGCGATTGTAATTAAACCTGATTTCGATTCCCAAATCTCGTCTTTTCTTGAAATTTCAGAAGGATTTTTTCCTTCCTCCCAAATTAATGGTCTAACTCCAGCCCAATTCGATTCAATATCTTCAGCAGTAATATGAACCGTTGGAAACATATAGTTGATACTAGAGATAATATAATCTCGGTCGCTCGCTGTCATCCTAGGTTCGGCAATGGACTCGTCATAGAAAGTATCTGTCGTACCTACATAAGTTTTGCCATTCCTTGGAATGGCGAAAACCATTCTACCGTCAGGTGTATCAAAGTAAATCGCCTGTTTGAGCGGAAACCTTTCTTGATTAATAACAATATGAACACCTTTGGAAAGCTTTAGGACCTTCCCAGATTTAGATCGATCAAGTTCCCGAATACTATCTACCCATGGACCAGCTGCATTAATCACTTTCTTGGCCCGTATTTCATAGGATTCTCCGCTAATTAAATCACTTACCTTCGCACCGACAATTTTTCCATGCTCATAAAGTAGTTTTTCTACCTTTGTATAATTGATCGCACATGCGCCCTTATCAACTGCTGCCTTCATTACTTCTATTGTGAGCCTTGCATCATCCGTACGATATTCAACGTAGTAACCACCACCCTTTAACCCCTCCTGCTTCACTAGCGGTTCCTTAGTAAGGGTCTCATTTGCAGAAAACATCACTCTTCTTTCTAACTTTTTAACTCCTGCTAAAAAGTCATAAACACGTAATCCTACTGAGGTACTAAACTTCCCAAATGTCCCTCCTTGGTGAAAAGGGAGCAGCATCCATTCTGGGGTAGTTACATGTGGACCATTCTCATAAACAATGGCTCTTTCCTTACCAACCTCCGCCACCATTTTCACATGAAATTGTTTTAAATAGCGCAATCCACCATGAACAAGCTTTGTTGATCGACTGGAAGTTCCAGCAGAAAAATCTTGCATATCTACAACTGCCGTTTTCATTCCACGAAGGGTGGCATCAAGCGCAATACCTGCACCAGTAATTCCACCGCCAATAACTAAGACATCATAATGTTTTGTTGAAAGTTCACTTACTAGAGGTTTTCTTTGTTTATTTGAAAAACTCATCCCTTTTCCCCCTATTTCTAATTAGAGTGAATAAAAAAGACCACAAAATGCACTATCCATTAAGATAATGATTTTGTGGTCTCTCCAATTCTCCAACCTGAATTATTAACTTATCTTTATTATACCAAAATGACTGTCACTGGTAAACATTTAAACTATATTTATATTACTTAAATGCCATTGTTGCATGAACAGCTCTTTTCCATCCAGAATAAAGCTCTTCTCTTTTATCAGAATCCATTTTCGGTTCAAAAGCCCGATCAACTGCCCATTGCTTAGCAATATCTTCTCTACTTTCCCAATATCCAACCGCTAAACCAGCTAAATATGCAGCGCCTAGCGCGGTTGTTTCATTTACTTTAGGTCTTTCCACTGGTACGTTCAAAATATCAGATTGAAAGCTCATTAAGAAGTCATTCTTAACAGCCCCTCCATCTACTCTTAATGCTTTTAATTCAATACCGGAATCCGCTTCCATTGCAGAAAGTACGTCCCTTGTTTGATAAGCCAATGATTCTAGAGTAGCGCGAACAAAATGTTCTTTCGAAGTTCCTCTTGTTAACCCAAACACTGCACCACGAACATCACTATCCCAATAAGGTGTACCCAATCCAACGAAGGCAGGAACAACATATACCCCTTCTGTTGAATCTACTTTCGACGCGTAGCTTTCACTATCCGCAGCATTCTTTAACATTCTGAGTCCATCACGAAGCCATTGAATGGCAGAGCCAGCTACGAATATACTTCCTTCTAGTGCATACTCGACTTTTCCGTCTACCCCCCATGCTAACGTAGTTAGTAAGCCATTGTCGGATTTCACTGCTTTCTCACCCGTGTTCATGAGCATAAAGCATCCTGTTCCATACGTATTTTTAGCCATCCCTTCACTAAAGCAAGCCTGACCAAACAAGGCAGCCTGTTGGTCTCCAGCAATTCCCGCAATCGGAACCTCTTGGCCAAAGAAATGATAATCAATCGTATGTGCATACACTTCTGAGGAAGGACGGACTTCAGGAAGCATGGATTTTGGAACTGATAAGATTTCAAGAAGCTCCTCATCCCATTTTAAATCGTAAATATTATACATTAATGTACGAGATGCATTTGAATAATCGGTTACATGAGCCTGCCCACCAGATAGCTTCCATACGAGCCAGGTATCAATTGTTCCAAAAAGGAGTTTTCCTTGATCTGCCTTTTCTCGAGCACCTTCTACATTGTCGAGAATCCATTTAACCTTTGTTCCTGAAAAATATGCATCGATAAGAAGTCCTGTTTTATCTCTGAATAATTCATTATATCCTTTCGCTCTTAATTCATCACATATTCCACTTGTTTGTCTCGATTGCCATACAATCGCATTATAGATCGGAAGTCCTGTTTCCTTATCCCAGACTACAGCCGTCTCACGTTGGTTTGTTATTCCTACTCCAGCAATTTGCTCTGGTTTCACATTCGATTCTGACATGACACTCGCAATAACAGCTAATATGGACCCCCAAATTTCACTTGCATTATGTTCAACCCAACCTGGCTTTGGAAAAATTTGAGTAAATTCCTTCTGAGCTACGTGGACGATTTCTCCCTCTTTGTTAAACAAAATCGCTCTCGAGCTTGTTGTACCTTGATCCAAAGATAAGATGTACTTTTCCATTAAAAGTTCCCCCTAATAATAGATTAAATTTATGCTGCTTGTGAGGCAGTCGTATTACTTGATTGTTTTTTACCAAAAACATATGATAATGAAAGAACCACTATTGAAGCGCCTACTACCGGCCAAGTGTAGGAACCTGCTTCTCCTAGAAAGACTGTTTTGTAGAAAACTGCTCCTAATGCACCACCAAGAATTGGGCCAACAACTGGAATCCAGGAATAGGCCCAGTTCGAACCACCCTTTCCTGGGATGGGAAGTAGAAAATGCGCAATTCTTGGACCTAGATCACGAGCGGGGTTAATCGCATACCCGGTAGTTCCTCCAAGTGACATACCAATAACCACAATTAAAAGCCCCACTGCAATCGGATTAAGTCCTTCTGTGAAATTATTTGCTCCGATAAATAATAATCCTAATACTAAAATAAAAGTACCGAACATCTCACTAAATACGTTTGAGAACGTATGTGGAATAGCAGGACCAGTTGCAAACACACCTAGCTTCGTGCCAGGGTCTTCTGTACCTTTCCAATGAGGAAAATAATGTAAAAATACTAAAGTAGCTCCTATTATAGCACCAAGCAATTGAGCAATTATGTAACTCGGTACATCTGCCCAAGGAAAACTTCCATTCACCGCAAGCGCAACCGTTACAGCAGGATTTAAATGAGCCCCACTAATAGAGCCTACTGCAAAAACAGCCATTGTTACTGCTAAACCCCACGCTAGAGTAATCACAATCCAACCAGGATTGTTTGAGTAACTCCCCTTCAGAGAAGAACCCGCTCCAATTCCCGCTCCAAACACAATCAAAATCATGGTTCCAATCACTTCACCTAAAAACGGCGACATACACATACCCCTTTCTTATTTTAAAATTTCAAGCCATCACTTTGGAACATCAAAAAAAGACCCACGACAGAATACACCATTTAGGTAATCTGCGTGAGTCTCCTCTTCTCCGTCACAAATGATTAACTTGTATTTACAGTATATTAATATTTGAAAACGCTGTCAATAATTATATTAAAAATTTGCTATATTTTTAAGTTAGTAGATTAAAATAAATCCCATAGTTCCTTTTTCGAAGTGGTTATAGACGTAGCCCCTGCCTTTAATGCATTATTAACTTCATCTCGCGTTCGAATTAGTCCTCCAGCAAAAATTGGGGTATCAAGTCTATTTTTCACTTCATTTATCATCCATGGCATAGCCCCAGGAAGTACTTCAATATAATCTGGTCTCGTTTTATTCACTAGCTTATAGCTCTTTTCTAGTGCATGGGAATCTATTAAAAAGATTCTTTGAACTGCGATTACCCCTTTTTGTTTTGCTTTTAATATGACACTTGATTTTGTAGAGATGATTCCATATGGCTTAATTTCCTGGCAAATATATTCGGTACCATAATCATCATTTTTCAGCCCATGAATCATATCAACATGGTAGATCATATCCTTCCCATGCGCCTTTGCTAATTGATTAATATTTTTCAACTGAGCGATATGCGTTTCAAGGAATACCCCTACTCGATACGGGCTTTTTAAAAACAACTCAAAATCCTTTAAATTTGATGATGCTGGTAATATTTTTTGATCCATTCTCTCACATCCTTATCTATAATCTTATTTTGTATACAAATAATTCTCAAGGACTTTTTAAAGACTTGCATGAACTCAAACAAAAAAGTCAACCCTAAATGGTTGACTTTTTTCTTAAGCCTGCTTTTTTGTTTTGACTGTTGTTCGTTTTTTCTTTGGAGCTTCTGTCGATGTTTGTTTCGGCTTTGTTTTATCAATTGATGCTTGTAGTGCAGCCATTAAATCTGTGACATTGGATTTTTGTTCTTTTTCAACTGGCGTAACTATTTCTTTACCAGAACGCTTAGATTCAATCAATTCAATTAAAGCGTTTCGATAATCATCCGTGTATTTTTCCGGATTAAATGTTGTGGTTAATTGATCAATCAACATGATCGCGGTATCAAGTTCTTTTTCGGATACTTTGTCTTCTGCGGGAACATTAGGAACATCAGCAGCAGATCTTACCTCATCAGGAAAATGAATGGTTTCCATTACCAATGAGTTTTCAAACACTCGTATGACAGCCATTTGTTCTTTTGAACGAATGATTATTTTGGCTAGACCAACCTTTTCTGATTCTTGCAGCGCCTTTCTTAATAAGGAGTATGCTTTTCCACCCCCATCACTTGGGGACATGAAATAGCTTCGATCATAATAGATTGGATCAATTTCCTCCATTTTTACGAAATCTATAATCTCAACTGCCTTTTCTTCATTTTCTTTTTTTAATTTATTCAAATCCTCGTCTTCAAGAATAACGAATTTCCCTTTTGTGTATTCATATGCTCGAACAATTTCCTCCTGCTTCACTTCTTCATCGCAAACAGGACAAGTTTTTTCATATTTTATCGGAGAGTGACATTTCTTGTGTAATGTCCGAAGCTTGATATCCTTATCTTCTGTTGCAGAATGAAGCTTGATTGGGATATTCACGAGTCCAAAGCTGATACTCCCTTTCCATATTGTATGCATGTGTATTCTCCATTCCTATTTTCCATTTTTATTATTTTTTGTTTAATAAAACACATTATCCTACTTACAATTTGGAAAAAGAGTAAGTATCTGATGATATTGGAAAACTAAAAAGTAAGGAGAGTGATTCGTTTGAAACCAATGCTACCAACTTTAACATTCGAAGTACCACAGGGTGATAATTGGAACTACGAAGTAAAATACGATGGCTTTCGTGCCCTTTTATTTTGGGACAAGGAAATAAAATTAATAAGTAGAAACGGAAACTCCTTACTCGAAATTTTTCCGGAAATAAAAATTTACCTAGAAAAAAATTATGAAGTGTTTAAAACATTCCTCCCCCTGGTGCTTGATGGGGAGTTAGTGGATCTTGAAAATGAATATAAAGCCGATTTTAGCAGTATTCAAGTTCGCGGCAGAATGCGCAGTAAAAAAAAAATACTCGAAAAAGCATTACATAATCCATGTCGTTTCCTTGTATTCGACTTATTATCGATTAACGGAAACTTATGCAGTGATAGGAAATATGTTGATCGTAAAAAATCACTTTTAAAGCTTTTTAAAGATTCTCAATTGCCCACAACTCCCAATCCTTTAAGTACAGATTTGATTCAGTTAATTCCCGCTTATAAAGATTATCAAGCCGTTTGGGAACAAGTCGTTTTACATGATGGTGAAGGAATTGTGGCCAAACAAGATTCAAACCAGTGGGAGGAAGGCAAACGAACCACTCTTTGGCTAAAATTTAAAAACTTTAAATATGTATCCTGCTTTGTAACCGCATACGAAAAATCAAATGGCTATTTTTATGTTGGCGTTTTTAGAGATACCAAAATTTATCAAATTGGCCAATTTTTATTCGGCATCAAGCCTGAGGAAAAACAAGCACTATTCCAAATTATCAAGGATAATAAATCAAGTGAAGATGACCGGTTCATCTACGTCCAACCTGCCATTTGTTTGGAAATCAAATACTTGGAATTATATGATGAGCAAATGCGGGAACCACATTTTGAACGATTCCGATTTGACCTTACACCTAAGGATTGTACATATGATAAATTTGTACACCAACAAAAAAACATGCCTAATGACATTGAAATTTCCCATCCGGACAAACCTTTATGGGAATCACCTTCTGTAAAAAAAATCGACTTTATTCATTATTTACAGGAAATTTCACCATACTTTTTACCATATTTACAAAACCGGTTACTAACGGTGATACGATATCCGCACGGAATGTTCGGGGAAGCCTTTTATCAGAAAAACTGCCCTGAATATGCACCAGATTTTGTACAAACTTTCATGCATGAAGGAATAAACTATATTGTCTGTAATAATTTAAAAACCCTAATATGGTTAGGTAACCAGCTGGCATTTGAGTTCCATATTCCTTTTCAAACTCTATCAAGTAACGGACCAAGTGAAATTGTGTTAGATTTGGATCCTCCTTCTAACAAGGAGTTTAAACTAGCAATTAAAGCTGCTCAAATGATCAAAGAAGTCCTCGATCAATTAAATCTTATTGGGTTTGTAAAAACATCAGGAAATAAAGGGCTACAGATTTATATCCCACTTCCTGAAAATGAATTTACTTACGAAGATACAAGGCTGTTTACTGAGTTCATAGCAGAATATTTGATCTCGAAAGCACCTGATTCATTTACAATTGAGCGCTTAAAGAAAAACCGGCAAAATAAATTGTATATCGACTATATTCAACATGCAGAAGGGAAAACCATTATAGCACCTTATTCTGCTAGGGGAAATGACACGGCTGCTCTGGCCACTCCCTTATTTTGGGAAGAAGTAACTGACGAACTACGTATGGAGGATTTTACTATTTTAAACATGATGAAGCGTATAAACGAAAAGGGCAACCCTTTTCAATCCTATTTTGAGACGAAACAAAAACAAAACTTTTCACCCATACTTGAGTTTTTAAAACAAAAAAAATAGCCGGGATAACCCGGCTTTCCTTACATCCATTCATTTAACACTTGTTTTGAATGTTCTTCCAAGCTCTTATATTGACTAATTTCTTTTGTAATTTCTTCCTTTTTCAAATAAGAAAAAACTTGTTGTTCCAACTGAATTTCTATCTGGAAACGATGCGTAAAGGTTGCATTTCCGATTAAATCAATTTTGAAGGAATTATCAACTTTATGTGCGACACAGCGTACCTTGCCACCTGGATTATACACATCAACCGGTTGTTCAAACTCATTTAGGCCAAGTAAACAAGAAACAAGTGTAGAAGCGGACATTGCTGTTCCGCAAGCATTCGTAAAGCCAACGCCTCTTTCAAATGTACGCACAAAGATACTTCCTTTCTGAAGTGGCTTTACGAAACTCACGTTTACTCCATCTGGAAATAACTTGTTTGGACTATTTACCTTTTCACTCAATTCTTTTTGTACATTTGATTGTATTTGATCTTTTGTCACTATTCCAATCAGATGAGGGTTAGGTACTGCTACAGCAGTGAACTTAATTTCTGAAAGCTCTTGTATGGGTTCATCTATTAATGTTTGTTGATTTAAAGTTAATGGAAGATCATTAAGTTCAAAAGAAACAGGAGAGATTTCTACCTGATAAGTTGGGATTTCTCCAAGAATGCTTTCGCGCTCATTCACTACCAAATTTGCTTTCATCGTTTCTACGACCGCACTTTGGATGGAAAGTTTTTCACAAACATAACGGGCCACACAGCGTAATCCATTTCCACACATTGACGCCTCAGATCCATCTGCATTAAATACTCTCATTTTGGCATCAAAATTCTCACTGCCTAGTACGAATAAAATCCCATCAGCACCTACGCCATTTTCTCTATTACAAAGAAGTAGCGCAATCTCGGAACGCTGTTGCTCAGTAAATAAAGGTTTTGTCATTTCATCAATGATGAGGAAGTCATTATTTGACCCATGACATTTTAAAATTTCTAAAATCACATTTAAACCTCCGTAAACATACATATTAATAATCTACATTTCCTCTATTGTACAATAAAGTACTTAAGTAGAACATGATTTGTATTTTAAAGATAGCAAATATCTTCTACAACCATTCGATTAGACCAATTGATTGCTTCAGCATATAGTTTAAATAAATCTGTTTCCATGATTTCAAGCTTTTTACAAATATCTCCGATTATTTTCCATTGTGCTTTTTCAACAGCAACAGCAAGGTCCAACACATCTTTATACTCATTCTGGACCCCCATTAACGCCTGAATCATTTCCTCGTTTAGTGGAAGTGAATCAGTCATTTTCTCTATCGGAAATGCTTTGAGCCCATTCATAAATGAAAAAATACCGGTCATAAAATATCCGGGTATTTTTTCGGATTGATCATTCCGTAATCTTCCAATTTTTTCGCAAAGTTTTCCTCTAGTTAAACATAGTTTTGCCACGTCTATGGAGACATTCGACGTTTGCGTTAATTCTTCTCTTGCTGCCAAAACATAGATCCAGTTTTCTATTTCAAAAGGTCCAAACTGTTTAACTGCTTGGCGAATATGATAGATTTTTTCTTTTAATTTATTTGCCGGTGAATTGATTAGTTTTAAAATTTTGTATGATAATGAAGGATCTCTTTCAATAAATTCAACTATATCATTTACAGATGTTTTTTCCTTTGAAATAAATGCTCTCATTTCAACATAAGAGGTAAAATAAGCTGGAATATCAAAAGTTGAGAAAATGGCAGGCTTAGAAAAGTAATAGCCCTGAAACAGACTATAACCATTTGATTTTGCTTCCAAATATTCTTCACTGGTTTCTATTTTTTCAGCAATTAAGATCGTATCAGTTGCCAATGCCTTTTTATTTATGTGCTTGCGTACGTTCTTATCTGTTTTTTGAAAATCTACCTTTACATAATCTGTCTGTTCTAAAATGTCTTTTGAATAGGGGTTCAGTTCATCTAACATGCTAGAATTAATGGAAATTCTATATTGACTTTTCTTCATTTCTTTTATAATTTCTAATAGATTTCTACTTGGGCGTGTAGTTTCAACTAACTCAATGACTATTTTCTTAGAACAAACATAGGAAGGTAACCTCATATCTAATAATTTTTCTGTAAAGTTAATGAAACACGGCCTTCCTTCAGAAAGAGCATCTATCCCTATATTTAGAAAGCTATTAATGATCAACTCAGTAGTAGCTCGGTCCCCATCTATGTTTGGAAATTCATTAATATGATTATTTCGGTAAAGCAGCTCGTAAGCAACTATCCCTTCTTCTTGATTAAATATCGGCTGCCTTGCAACAAAAACTTCCATTTTTTACTCCCTCCGACCATTGCTCTTTGGCGAATATTTATATTTTATCGGAGGTAAAACATAGATACTGTCGAAGTTTGTAGGAAAGAAAATTTTTATTCTTCTTAAAAAATAAGGAGCATCTCCTAAAAAGAGATACTCCTTAACAATCATATATAATGTGTAAAGAAATTTACTAGGAATAAAAAAGCAATAATATAAAGAGGTACAGAAACTTCTTTCGCTTTTCCTATTGAAATTTTCACTAGCGGATATAGGATAAATCCGATCGCAATTCCGTCAGCAATGCTATACGTGAATGGGATCATTACAATCATAATCAACGCAGGAAAGCTCTCGCCTAAATCCTTCATGTCAATGTTTCGGATATTCTGAAGCATTAATCCACCAATGATAATGAGAATAGGTGCGATTGCCGAGTTTGGTATCCACTTAAAAACCGGGATAAAAAATGCGGAAGCTGCAAATAAAAGTCCTGTTGTTACAGCTGTTAATCCTGTTTTCCCACCTGCAGCCATACTGGATATACTCTCCACTGTCGAGACCGTTGGACTTGTTCCGAAAATTGCTGAAACAAAGGCAGAAATAGAATTCGCTTGTAAACCTTTGGAAAACTTTTCTGGACGTTTAATAAATTGCGCGTGACCATGAACCAATCCGATGTTTTCAAATATTAGTACCATCGATAATGAGAATACCGCAACCCAAAAAGAAAAAGTAAACAGTTTAGCAAACGACATAGCCCCAAACACTTCAAAGTACTCGCTAATGTTGAAACTTACCTGACTTTCCTCCGCAACATCGATTATCCCGAAAGACCAAGCAATCAGTGTTCCAAACACTATTGTTAGCAGAAAATTCCCTGGAACTCCTCTTAAAAACAAAATAACCGCAATCACAAAGGTGATGATAGAAGCTAATACACTAGGTTCGTTTAATGCACCAAGTGCTATTATACTATTGGTTCCTTTTACAACTAAGCCGGCTTTTTCCAGACCAATAAACATGAGGAATAGCCCTAAACCAACGGTTATCGCTTCCTTTAACGACTGTGGAATTGCCTGACTAAGCTTAATAGACAAGCTAGTAAAAGCAACAATCATAAACATAATTCCTGATACAAATACAACCGCTAACGCTTCCTGCCAGCTAAGACCCATTGTTTGCACTAGAGTATAAGAAAAAAGTGCGTTAATTCCCATTCCTGGAACGAGAATAATCGGTGCATTCGCCCACAAGCCCATAAGAAGACAACCGACAACTGATGTAAGAATAGTCGCGATTATTGCTCCTTCAAGCGGAATACCTGCTTCGGATAAGATAAGCGAATTGACAGCAACAATATAAACAATCGTGAAAAAGCCGATCGTTCCTGCAACTATCTCCTTTTGAATGGATGATTCATGCGCTTCAATCCTAAAAAAACGATGTAACCATGCACTTATCATATAGATTCCAATCTATTTAATTAGCCCTCTCCCTACCCGCTTTCACTCAGTAAATATGAGTCAGCCACAAACATACATTTTATCACATTTTGCACTTACTGCCAATTCCTTGTTAAGGTAGCCGCATCAATTCTTGATACATATTTTCTTTATCAAGAGCACCTGTCACTTTATTTCTTATAACTCCAGTTGAATCAATAAAATAACTTGTTGGATATGCTAAAATTTCATATTTAGCAGAGACTTCTCCCTTTTCGTCTAATAAAATAGGAAATGTCAGCTTTTGGTCCTCGACGAAGGCTGTTACGTCCTCAAGGCTATCTTCCGTGTTTGTCATGTTCAACGCAAGAACAACAAATCCATCATCCTTGTGTTCTTTATACAACTCCTCCATATGTGGCATTTCAGCCTTACAAGGTGGACACCAACTTGCCCAAAAGTTTAATAGAACCTTTTTTCCACGATAATCAGCTAGACTTACTTGGTTCCCGTTTAAATCCATTACTTGAATGTTTGGTGCCTGATTCTCCATTTTTATTCCTACCGGAAGACTATCAGCATCTTGAATGAGTTCGAATTTATTTCCGTCTACTTTGCTAATTAACCCCTTTTCTTTTAATAAAAACTTGTCAACGACAAACAGTAATAAGACAATCAACGTAATGATGATCATAAATTTTCTCATGGTAAATCCTCCACAATAAAAACCAACCCTAAGTTGAAGTTGGTTTCATCATACTATAACTATTTCAATTATTCTATCTCACTGCTCAATGATTTCTATAGCGATAGATCTTGGTCAGAATAGAAAGGAGCATGACCTTATCGAGATCGGTTACCTCATCACTAAATGTAAGTATGGGTGTATTCTCATCTTTAATATGCCTGTCCCAAATACGCGGCAGAAAACCTCGTCTCAGTCTAGCCAATATTTCTCCTTGAGAGTTGCATAGTTTGATGTCCGTAAAAAGGGAAGAGGATTGCAGGAATACTTCTTTTGTTGAATGATCTGTTTCTACCACATACCTTTTAAAAGGCTTCCTTTGAACCCTCCCGACACATTGACCATCCACATGATTCATGATTAAAATGTTCTTTCCTTTGAGAATAAATGTGAATAACTCTCCTCCATCAGATTTTGAAAAGGTATACGTTTTCGGGAAGAATTGATCTATAAAATAAGGAATAAACCATCTAAATTTGTATTGATAAACATCCTTTATTTCCACACTAAGTTGACCGTTTTTGTTAAATAGAAGCATCCTTAAAGATGGAGCAGGAAGAAACTGAACTGCCATTGAAGATCCAACAACAGACTCCTCTATCGTCTCATCAACTGTCTCATCCAAAACTTCCATTCTATGTTTATTAACTAGATAAATTTGATAAGCTATGAAACTGTACACCATAAAAGGCAAAGTTAATAGGAGAACACTATGATGTTGTTTCAGAGTAACTCCGATACATAATAAGAAAAATGGTGGGATAAGTGCAACAATACTAGCATGTAAACTCGTCATGGCTGCGTAGTGATAATAGTTATGGATTTTCATAAAACAGTCTCCTTAGAAAAAATTTCCCTAATACATTCTATGAAACTGTTTCTCTATTCATGATACTTCTTCTTATCCTTGCACCCTTACTTTTGTTCGTTGAACAACATTCTTTACTTTTTTCAAACAAGTTCCAATTAAAAAGAATAGTTTTTTTTCGACCTTTCCAGCTCCATACACGTAACGCTGATAAAAGAATTGAATAACCTCTTCAAGAAACAAGAGAGTAATAAAAGGTGCAAGCGCAAGTAAGACCCATACCGTCATTTAAATCTCCTCCCTGCTAAATGTGTTACAGTGTATTCAAAACAAAACCAATCTATGAAACTCCTATTTTAGGTATTCAATTTTAAAAGTGCATAATAGCCTCAATACTTGCAAGCCCATCCTCATAACCTTGTTGATATAAGTCTTCTAGTCTCGTCGTATTTCTCTCCAATCGGCCAACCTTAATTGGCTTTGTTGGTCGAATAACGATTATATTCCCCTTCTTTTCTTCCTGAATAATCTCATTTATTGTGTCATTATACATTTGATACCGACGCGTTAACGCTCGTTGTAGACCAGGATACTGAGGATACCTCTTTTTTACAAGAAAACTAAATCGGGAAGGTTTTTTTGTGTACCCTTCGTTTCTAGTTAATACTACTACATTCTTTTTATAACCATCACTCTTCGCCTTTTTTAAAGGAATCGAATCACTAATTCCCCCATCTAGTAAGTATCTACTTTTAAAAAAGATTTCTTGTGAAACAAACGGAAGAGAGCTCGACGCTTTCAATACGGTCAACATCTCTTGACCATAATCACTTTTTTTAAAATACAAAGGGTCACCCGTTTTACAGTCAGTTGTTCCAATGACAAATTCTGTTTGATTTTGATAAAAGGATTCAAAGTCAAAAGGTATTAGTCTTGATGGAATTTCATTGAAGATAAAATCCATTCCAAATAACTCCCGGTTTTTTATATAATTTTTCAAAGAGAGATAACGTGAATCCGATATATATTCTAGATTCACCCTTTTATTTCTCCCTTTCTGCTGTGATATATAAGAGGCAGCATTACACGCACCAGCAGATACTCCAATAACATAAGGAAAAGATAATCCGTTCTCTAAGAAGCTCTCTAACACACCTGCCGTATAAACTCCGCGCATTCCGCCGCCCTCTAGTACAAGACCGATTCCATCTAAAAACACATCATTACTTCCTTTCTGCACATCCTTCATTTACATATTATAACAAATTTTTATTTTCTTACATACAAAAAAGCCCAGAGTCTTCCAGGCTTTATGAGAAATATTATCGGATGAGACGGAAAATAAACGGAATTCGATACGAAGTACCCTCGTACGCTTTAATTGCCCCAATAATTGTAAAGATAAATCCAGCCAATCCAACTACCCAAATGGTTAGAAAACCAATTAAGACAATCATTAAAATAAGGCTAACAAACGTGTAGATGGAGTAAGAGATAAAAAAGTTCATGTACTCTTTTCCATGGTAATCAATGTATGATGACGAATCTTTTTTAATAAGCCAAATTAGCAAGGGACCGATAAATACGGTAAAAAAACTAATTACATAAATGGCAGCAGCCAAGGTTCTTTCCTCATTTGTTGGCATTTTATTCACTCCTTTTTATCCTATAGTATTATTTACGGTTGAAATTATGAAAGGTTTCAAATGATTATACAAATAATTCCGGCTAAGAGAGTTCTTGTTCTGGACATGCTGCCATACATTTATAGTAGTCAACTTATAGAGAGGTGAAGCAGCTGATGATGTCAAAATTAGAAGCATTTGTACTTGGGATTATTCAGGGTTTAACTGAATTCATTCCCATCTCTAGTACGGGTCACTTGTATTTAGGAAGGCATTTATTTGGACTTGATGAAGCAGGTATTTTCTTAGATACGATGCTACATATCGGTACGCTATTAGCCGTTTTAGTCATTTATAAAAATGAAATCATAACAATAATAAAGAACCCATTTGGAAAACTTTCGAAACTTGTTATCATTGGTACGATCCCAGCAGTTGTAGTTGGGCTCTTATTAAGTGATTTATTTGATTCCATTTCAAAGACAGGTATAACAATTGGCTGGGAATTTATTTTTACAGGAATGATTTTATGGATCGCAGAAGGTGTACGTCGCGGTGACAAAACGCTACATTCTATCACATACGGAGACGCTTTATTCATCGGAACTTTCCAAGCTGCAGCTATCTTCCCTGCTGTTTCACGTTCAGGGTTAACTATTGCAGCAGGACTGTTCCGAAAGCTTGATCGAGAAACTGCTGCCTACTTCTCATTTCTACTTTCTATTCCCGCGATTGCTGGTGGAGTGGTTTTACAATTTGGAGAATTAGCATCTGGACAGGTTGAGAATATCAGCTTTAGCAGTCTTCTTGTTGCAACCATTGCTTCAGCTTTATTTGGATATTTTGCCATTGTTTGGATGGTAAATTTTTTAAAGAAGCACTCATTACGATTTTTTGCTGTGTATGTTTGGATATTAGGACTATTAATCATCATACTACAGTTGACGGGAATTTTTTAATACACTCACCCTTTGGTGGGTTTTTTCCATTCTTTTAGTATGGGAGATTGAAGAATAAAAGATTATGAATGAAAGTTAGGTTGAAAAGATGAACAAAATACTCTTAAAGAATGCTCATATTTATCCCATTACCTCAAAACCCATTCATTGTGGCGATATTCTAATCCTAGATGGAAAAATAAATAAAATACATTCTAAAATTGCTTCAGACAGTACAACAAAAATCATTGATTGCAACGGTTATTTTTTACTACCTGGTTTTATTGATACACATACTCATTTAGGTCTTTACGATGAAGGGACAGGATGGGCGGGTAATGATGCGAACGAAACCATCGATCCAATGAGTCCTCATGTTCGTGCCATAGATGGTGTATATCCACTTGACCCAGCCTTTTCAGATGCTATCAAGCATGGAATCACCACTGCTCATGTTATGCCAGGAAGCGCAAACGTAATTGGCGGGACGACCTCTGTGATTAAGACATTTGGAAAAAACATTGAAAAGATGATTGCGCAAGAAACAGCCGGTCTAAAAATTGCATTAGGGGAAAATCCTAAAAGAATTCATAGTCAAGGAAATAACGATTCGATCACTAGAATGGGAATCATGGGAATGCTTCGTGAAAAGTTTAGAGAAGCTCAGTATTGTGACAATCCAGATTTATTACGAATTGCTCCGATTGTTATGGCATTAAAACGGGAAATACCTGTTCGTATACATGCTCATCGGGCAGACGATATCATTTCGGCGGTTCGATTTGCAGAGGAATTTAACCTTGACTTACGAATAGAGCATTGTACAGAAGGTCATCTTGTTGCAGATGAATTGCAAGGGATGGGTCTTAAGGTAAGCGTCGGTCCAACCTTAACGAGGCGTTCAAAAGTCGAACTAAAGAACAAAAGTTGGAAAACGTATCAGGAATTAACTGACCATGGAGTAGAAGTCTCCATTACAACGGATCATCCATATACCCCTATTCAATACTTAAATGTATGTGCAGCGATTGCTACTCGAGAAGGATTATCAGAGCAAAAGGCATTAGAAGGAATTACTATATTACCAGCGCGAAATTTACGCATCGATAATAAAATCGGAAGCATTGAAATTGGTAAAGAGGCCGACCTTGTTCTTTGGAGTCATCACCCATTCCATTTTTTATCAAAACCGAAATGGACAATGATAAAAGGCACTATTGTATATAGTCAAGCGTGATTTTTGTAGGATTTTGTCTGTCAAAAATTGACGATAAAAATAGATCAATTTCTATGCATTTTCCTATTCCATTCCGTAATAAATTTTAGTATGATACTTTAGTGAGTAAATAGTAATTTATTTTATTAGAATAAAATATAGGCAAGACTAGGGAAGGCAAATGGTGCGCCACCAGGTATCTGGTTCTAGTGGGTTCGATTCCCACCCCGAAATTTTTTAGCACTACAAAAAATTTCGAGGGTAGGATCGGAGACTCTATTTGTCATGGAGTCGGACTGTCCTCATATTGGAGGGATACACATGATCAAGAAGCGCGAGCTTCACGACTGCCATGCACTTTACGATTTAATGACGCATCCAGAAGTCTTTCCTTTTGTACGTCAAAAGACACGTTGTTATGACGAATACCTATTTATTACAAAACAAACAATAGAAGCAGAAGAACGTGGAGAAATGATCTCTCGTACGATCCTTGATGAATGGGGTTCTCCAATAGGAACAATTAATTTGTTTGATATTGAGGACAATGCAGGCTTTCTTGGCACTTGGCTAGGAAAACCATATCATGGAAAAGGATACAATAAGATTGCCAAAGAAGCTTTTTTTGAAGAGCTATTTTATGAGTTAGGCATAGAGACCATCTATATGCGTATAAGAAAGGTTAACGTCCGCTCGCAAAAAGCAGCAGAGAAATTACCTTATGTTGTTTATGCTAATGAAACGAGAAAAGCTTTGCTTGACCAATTAAATAAAGATGAAGATCTTTATAACTTATATGAAATACCAAAAGATTTATACACATTGCATGTTAAGCGTGAAAGTCAGCATCAATCACTACAACCATTACATCAAGAATCAACACATTTATTAGAAGCATAAACGAAATTTCATATAATAAGAAGAAACGCTCTTTCTTAAAGGAGCGTTTCTTTTATTGTGGTTGCTGAGGAACTTCCTCCTGATACAATTCATCCGTACCGATTAGCTCACTTAGCTCTTCATTCGTAAGTGTTTCAAAACGTCCATCCATGTATATTACCTGAGTTTGATTGGGATTAATACGATTTAAATTGAAATTCATGCAGATCGCTTCCTTTCAAAAGATATTGTCTTCATTTTTTACAAAAGAATTATATTTCATTCATCCCTATCAAACTGTTCATAAAATTTAAAAAATATTATGACATGTTCGTGACAGGTATATGTCAAAAATTTGTTCGGTAACAGAAGTAATTGTGTTATAATTTCAAACATTAACTGAATAGAAACTGAGGAAAAAACATAATGAATCAAACACACACAAAGAAAGAGAAAATCAAACAGCTTTTATACATTCTTTTACCCATTCTTGTTACCCAACTCGCTTTATTTTCAATGAATTTTTTTGATACCACCATGTCAGGTCACTACAGTCCGATTGATTTAGCTGGTGTCGCCATTGGTTCGAGTATTTGGACACCTGTGTTTACAGGCTTAAGTGGAATATTACTTGCAATCACCCCAGTTGTATCACAATTAATTGGAGCAAAGAAACGTAAGGACATACCCTATCAGGTCATTCAAGGAGTTTATCTATCCATTACTCTAGCAATCGTTGTTCTTATCATAGGTGCATTTACTTTAAACTATATTCTTCAGTCTATGAGTCTTGAACCAGCTGTTGAACAAATTGCGCATGATTACTTAGTAGCACTTAGTTTCGGGATTATCCCCCTCTTTGTCTATCAAGTATTGCGCTCCTTTATTGATGCACTTGGAAAAACTAGAGTCACCATGCTTATTTCACTTTCCTCCCTTCCAATTAACATTACCTTTAACTATCTACTTATATATGGGAAATATGGGTTTCCAGAGCTCGGAGGAGTAGGTGCAGGGTATGCCACAGCTATAACATATTGGATTGTTACTGGGATTGCGGTTTGGATTATACATTCTAAAGAGTCTTTCTCAACCTTCCATGTATTCAGTAAGGTGTATCCATTAGCACTAAAAGCTTGGAAGGAAATCCTTATAATTGGAATTCCGATTGGCTTAGCAATATTTTTTGAAACGAGTATTTTTGCTGCAGTTACCCTTTTGATGAGTACCTTTAATACCGTTACAATTGCTTCTCATCAAGCGGCTCTCAACTTTGCATCTTTTTTGTACATGATTCCTCTCAGTATTTCAATGGCGCTGACAATAGTTGTTGGGTTTGAAGTGGGGGCAAAAAGGTACCGTGATGCACAAGTCTATAGCTGGATTGGATTAACGATGGCTGTTAGTCTGGCTCTTGTATGCGGGATCATTTTAGCTTTACTGCGAACAGAAATAGCATCTATTTATACAAGTGATTATGAAGTTTTACAATTAACGGCACATTTCTTATTGTATGCATTATTTTTTCAGCTTTCAGATGCCATCCAAGCTCCTGTTCAAGGTGCCTTACGTGGCTACAAGGATGTAAACATCACATTTATTATGTCCCTTGTATCTTATTGGGTAGTTGGCCTTCCATTTGGTTACTACTTGGCTAATTACACCAATTGGGGAGCTTTTGGCTACTGGATTGGACTCATTTCAGGATTAGCCGTTGGCGCCATATGTTTATCAAGTCGTCTGATTTATCTACAAAGAAAAATATATAAAAAGGAGGCAAGCTCTAACTAACGTGCTTGCCTCTTTTCTTATGATTTATTATGAACTTTCCCGAGAACATCCACCCCTCCTGTTACAGGGATAATACTACCAGTTATAAAGCTCGACTGGTTATCAATTAGAAATGCAACAACCCTTGAGATATCTTCTCCCGTCCCTGGTCTACCAACTGGTGTACTTGTTAAAACTTGCGGTGTAGCCTCTAATATATTCATCTCTTTCCAAAGGCCTGTAATGTCCCCCGGACACACCATATTTGCTGTAATACCGTTTTCAGCCTCCTCAAGAGAAAGGGTTCTTGTTAAGCTCGCTAGACCCGTTTTTGCAGCAGCGAAAGCTGAACGATAAACCCAGCCTGGCGCTGTTTCAACCCGATCAAATCCAATGGTTATGACTCTTCCCCACTTCTTCTCTCTCATCTTAGGAATTAATTCTTTCGTTAAATAAAATACCGCGTTCAAGTTACCATTAATTAAATAATTCCATTCATCAAACGAGTAATCCGTTAGTCTTTTCCTTTCATGAATATAAGGCCCTGCGTTATGTATGAGTATGTCTATCGTAATATTTTTTTGTTTGATTTGTTCACAAATTTTTATACAATCCTCTTGACTCGAAACATCACCCTGAATAAGTTCCATTCTGATTCCATATTTGGCGATTAATCCTTCTGCAAGGGTTATCGCTTCATTTTCACTGCTTCGATAGTTAACAACGAGATTTATTCCACTTTGAGCAAGCTCCTCCGCGATTTTCTTCCCAATACCCGTCGCTCCCCCTGTAATCAAAGCTGTTTTTAAATTCAAATCAATAACCTCACAATAAATAAATTTTGTATTCTCTAATAAATATACTAAAAAGAAGTTCGCTTGAATGCAAATATAAAGTGTCTGAATCGAATTTAACCATACCTAAGTTACTGCATAAGATGTAGTGGAGATTTTTTAAATTAGGGGTGGTACAAATGTTTCCATGGAATATGTTCCCTTTCGGAAAAGATATGAAGGGTAGTTTTCAAGGAATGAAACCTCAGGATATCGAGAAATACGTTCAGGAGACCATGAGCAAAGTGTTTAGCCAAGGAATGAATGGAGCCGGATTTTCACCTGATTTTGCTACAACTTCACACAGCAACCAGAATCCGACCTCTTTAAAAAAGGACACATATTCTGCTCATATCTTTGAAACACATGACTTCGTTTTTGCTATGATTCCCATTAAGAATGAAGACTGTCTTAGGAATATTAAAGTCTGTCATACTTCAAACCAGCTTATCATTGAAAATTTTCCAAATGAATCGGAAAAACAAGTTTACACCTTACCAGCAACAGTCAAGAAAAAAGGGGGAGTAGCAACTTACAAAGATGACGTTCTTGAAGTGAAAATTCCAAAAAGCACAGATTTTCAGTACTCAGAAATTGATGTGAAAGAAATTTTTTAAAGGGTGACCATGTGATGTTTTTTAATGATAACTGTAACCTAGAATCTTCCTGGAGAAAAGAAGTGGAGTCCACAATGAAGTGGACGATGGAGCTCCAGCAAAAAAACTTTCCTCGCTGTGATTTATATGAAGTTGATGAGGGCTTTATTCTAGAAGCAGAAATACCTGGCATAAAAATAAGTGATATACATGTTAGATTAGAGAAAGATGTTTGCATACTAACCGGTACATGTCGAACGATGAAAGATGGCATGCGGTACCACTTGAAAGAAAGACCACATCTTAGATTTGAAAAAAAAATAACGCTTCCTTCTCATATAAACAAAGAAGGAATACGTTATTCTCTTACAGATGGGATATTAACCATTAAACTACCAGTAGAAAACGAAGAGGTCGTCTTATTTATTCAAAGAGAGGATTAATGACCACTATGGTCCTCTTCTTCATCCATCATTGAGGAAGATGAATCCTCTTCTTTTTCACTGGCTGTACCCACAACGAACTCTTTTTTAGGCATATTGTGCATGCTTCTTGCCGTAACATGGGCGTATACATAATACGTTCCATCCGTATCAAACGTTCTTTCTAGGGAGTATACTCCGTTAGCATTATGCTGTACTTCAACTTTTTCATGATTTTCGTCATTTGCACGCCATATTTCAAAGGCAACTTCATCCGCATCTGTAACCTCTTCTTCACCGTAGGTTACTTTTGCTTCAAATAATACCTTCTGTCCTTTTTCGGCATGTTCAGGAGTAATCGTCAACTGTACATCTAAAAACTGAGGAATCTCATCCTCTTCTTGAACACAAGCCGTTAGGCTCAAAATTAACAATGTGAACATAAAAAAAATTAATCCTTTTTTCATTTTCTATTACTCCTTTCAGATTTTTCAACTCATTTTTTATATCACGGGAAGTATGATGGAGATACACGTTCCTTTTCCAAGGTTACTCTTGATTTCAAGCTCGCCTCCATGTAGTTTAATTAATTTGTTAGATATAGCCAACCCAAGGCCCGTGCCACCATCACTTCTAGTTCGGGCTTTGTTCACACGGAAAAATCTCTGAGTGACTCTTTGAATATCTTCCCTAGGAATACCAATACCCGTATCCTTTATGGAGAGTATACAACCTTTTTCATGTTTTGATAACAGAACGGTGATACGACCTCGCTCCGTATAATTAATTGCATTATCTACTATATTCTGAATTACCTGCTCAATTCTCCCCTCATCAGCATTTACGATAATATCAGGATCTAATTCTGTGTTTAGAAGCAATCCCTTCTGTTGCAAAGACGGACGGTATTTTTCCAAACAATCCTCAACAAGCTGTGCTAATGGTAGCGGACACATTTCTAAACGAAAATCTTCTGCGTCCAATCTCGATAAATCTAGTAAATCTCCAACAAGTCTTTCCATTCGTTTTGCTTCTCTATGTATTAATGCTAAATAACGCTCTTGATCTTGGGACGTCTTAGCTAGACCAGCTTTTAATGCCTCACTGTACCCCTTCACATAACTAATTGGGGTACGTAACTCATGAGATACATCTTCTAAAAATTCTTTTTTTCTTTCATCTTCTTTTTGTATAGATACCGACATGAGGTTAAAAGCGGTTCCTAATTGACCGATTTCATCTTTAGAAAAGACGGGTACTCTTGCCGAATAATCCCCAGCTGTTACTTTTTCAGCAGCCTGTTTCATTATTTCCAAGGGTTTAGTCATTTTCTTTACAAAAATGGTCCCTACGTAAACAGCCAGAATGACAAAAAGTACCCCGACCACCAGACCAATTAATGAAAAATCGTTTGTAAGCTCTGAGATTTTTGCTAAAGGTACATATAAATAAATGATCCCCTCAAGTCGATTCGAATCAATTAAAGGGACAATTACAGCCATCACGTCTCGATCAAAACGTTCTTCATATCCCATTTTTTCGACTGATTGACCATTAAGTAACTGATCTCTTTCTTCCGGACCAATAATTGAATCATAATCGATTTCAAAAGGTAAGCAAGCGCTTAACTCTCTTGGGTTACTAACTATAAAAACCTCTGATTCGTTCTTTGTATTGTACCACTCTACTTTTTCAATTAATTCACTCGATAAAGGTCCACCTTCGTATTCAGTAGAGAGCTTTGTTCCTTCTTCCAATAACCCTCTTCTTACATTTTCAACGTATATTTTTTCATAGAAATAATGGGATAATAAAAACGAAAAACCAATGGTTATTATAATCGTTGTTGTAACAAACACCCAAAGTTTCTTTGAAAGGGTATTAGGAAGAAATTCCATTAGCAGGCACCTCAAACTTATAACCAATTCCCCAGACCGTTTCTATATAATCAGCCTTTCCAAGCTTCATACGTAAAGTTTTTATATGTGTATCAACCGTACGAAGACTTCCGTTATAACCTAAGCCCCAAACATGTTCAAGAAGTTGTTCTCTACTCAGTGCTTGACCTTGGTGCTCGATAAAGAAAAGTAGTACTTCATATTCCTTTAATGTCAGAACAATATGTTTATGTTGGATCATTACCTTTCGAGCATTCTTATCAATAAAAATAATACCTGCCTTAACCATTTCATTATCATTTTTAAATGTATGACTTCTTCTAAGGACCGCTTGAATTCTAGCAACAAGTTCTCCAGGACTAAACGGTTTCACAATATAATCGTCTGCCCCAGTTTTGAGTCCCTTCACTTTATCCCATTCTTCTCCTTTTGCCGATAGGAAAATAATAGGCGTGTTTGATACAAGGCGAAGGTTTTCACAAACAACAAACCCATCATCCCCTGGCATCATAATGTCCAGTAAAATAATGTCAAAACGATTCGTAGAAACGTATTTATACGTCTCCTCACCATTTGCTGCAAGTGAACAAATCATACCTTCATTCTCAAGATACATCTTCAGTAACTGTCTCATATCCTCCTCATCATCCACGATGAGTACTTGAATTTGCTTTTCCATTAGTCAATCTCCCTAATGATTATTTGAAAGGGTCCTTTGCCGACCTTGACTGTCTTTCCTATGCTTAAATCTTTTTTCGTAACGAAATGAATATCATTACTATCGTAGCCCGCAACAATTAGCTGATCTTTATAATCTGTCATTTCAAAAGGATTCGCTCCCACAGTAATCTTCTCTTGAATTACTCCTTCATCTGATATTTTATAAAGACTATTTGAACCATGGCTTAAAGCAAATGTGCCGTCATTATTATGTAATAAGTTAATGGGCATAATAGGAGCTGAAATTTTCCGTTTTAACTCACCTGACTCACTATCATAAACATGGATATAACTTTCGATCTCAGAGCCTAGTCCATGGCCACCAATCCATATTTCATTCTTATCTTCCTGAATAATCGCTCCAGTTGCCGCTGAATGAATCGAAAATTGACTCGTTATTTCTTTGCTTTCGAGATCAACTTTGGTTAGTTTTTTTGAATTATAGCTTACTACAAATAATTGAGAGTGATTAGGTATTAACGCTAGTGGATTTCCGGTCTTTACCACTTCTTTGATTTCCTTCCCATCGAAAAGAAAGAATCTTACTGACTGCCTTTCTTGATCAGAGAAGGCAATTTCCTCACTTCCGGGCAGCAAAACCCCTTCGACGATTCCTTTACCTGTTTCCCAGCTTGTAACACGTTTTCCTGTTCGTAAAGAGTAAATATCAACTGTTTCGACCTGCTTTCCGTACAAAAGAAGTGAATCATTATCTGGTAATAAAACACCCCCGGTATAGGGCTTATTCATTGTCCATGTTTCGATTACTTTTGCTTCTTCAAGATCAACAAAAGAAAGCGACATATCTTTTATGTTGACTGTAATTGCTAGCGATTTATTGTCTGGAATGATTGGTTGATCGTTCGAACACCCCGAAACGATCCAGAGAAGTGCCCAAATAGTAGTTAGCCATACATGTTTTACCTTCATTTTCATAATACTCCTCATACAGTTCGAATACCGCATATTATACGACTTGCGTGTGAAATAAGTGTGAAATACAAAAATATATTAAAATGTTTTATTTGTTGGTCAATCTTTAGTAAAGTAAGAACATGATTATAAACGCAATGGAGTGATGATCTTGGCTGAAACTCATGTTTTTACAAAAGGAGAAGAAATCGCAAATTCAATTACTCATGGAATTGGAGCCCTACTTAGCATCACTGCTCTCGTTCTTCTTATTGTCTTTTCATCTCTTTACGGAAACGTATGGCATATTGTTAGCTTTACATTATATGGCTCAACAATGGTCCTTTTATATATTTCTTCAACATTGGTTCATAGTTTTCCACAAGGAAGGGTAAAGGATTTATTTGAAATCTTCGACCACTCATCCATCTATTTTTTTATCGCTGGGACCTATACTCCATTTTTATTTTTACTAGTCAAAGGTGCACTAGGCTGGACTTTGTTTGGAATTGTTTGGGGATTAGCGATTGGAGGAACTGTATTTAAAACCTTTTATGTGAAGAAATTTCTATTCATCTCCACTGCTTTATATGTAGTGATGGGTTGGTTAATCGTTTTTGCCTATAAGCCGATCTCTTCAGGCTTGGAGCCAACTGGGTGGTATTTACTCGTTATCGGTGGATTGTTATATACCTTTGGTTCCATTTTTTATGTATGGAGAGGATTTAAATTCCACCACGCCATTTGGCATCTGTTTGTTATTGCTGGGACCATTCTTCATTTCTTTTCAGTCCTTACCTTACTTCCGTAACAAAAGAAGCTACAGCTTCCTTGTTACGGACAATATCTTCTCCATTTCTTCCAAATGGATGACAAGAAGTGAAAGTTTCATGTCAGATTCGATGTCAGATTCAATCACCCTTTTTGTTGCTAAATAATATTTTTCATGGGGCTGTTTTCGAACGCGAGGATGGGAAAACTCATCCTTAAGTTCGCGTGATATCGCCTCTCTAAGAACGTCCTCATCATCTCCCTCATTAAGTAGACGATTATTCCATAGAGATCGATATGCTTCTATCACTTTCTTCATTTAAATTACAACCCTTCTATTTGTTAGTATTCAAATACATATTCCATAAAAAAAAGGAAAGAATATACATCATAAAAGAAGCGGAAGGAGAATCACAAATGGCTGAGCCTTATCGTTGTCCAAATTGCAAAACGAATCGAAGTCGTTTTAATCTTATTAAGCAACAACCACAATCAGTAAAGTTAGATCCTCAAACCGGTGACGTGATGGAGGAGTACTCACAAGAGCAGCTTTCTCCATTTCATATGGCTTACAAAGGTCCTTCTTATAAAGTTCAATGTGCAGCTTGTGGACTCATTGAAGACGAAAGAACTTTTGTTAAATTTGGCGAAAACCAAAACAATTAAAGCTTGGGCGTTTGTTCAAGCTTTCATATCCCCCACACTAGACTTGCTTTTTTTCCAACTCTTCAAGCTTGCTTGAAATTTCATCCCACAGAATGTTTTCCCCAATAAATACTAGATTTAACGGCATATTCATTTCTTCTTTTATGTAAATCGGCATTCCATACGAAAACTGAAATAAATAGGGAAATGACGTAGATGAAAATTTCACATAACCCTTGATTCGATAAATCGTATCGGGCAATGCTTGTAGGAAGTTCTCAAACGCATCCAAATCAACTGCCTTTGAAAATGAGTAAACAAAAGTACTTAATTTCAAATCATTTTCAACATGACTTTTATTCAAATGTGGCTTTTTCTCATAGGAAAGAGATTGGATTTGCTTTATTGAAACATTAGAGTATGTAGTTAAAATGACAATTGCCTTTTCATTAAGTGATTGAATGCCGGTCGTAATGAGTATTTTTTCACCTTCACTTAATTCATCACTTTTATTAATGACAATTAAATCCGCATGTCTAATTTGTTCTGAAATCAACTGCTGAATTTGAGGAGAGTAGGTTCGGCGTTCTAACCAAAGTCTACCGTCAACAACGGTAAGAATTCCTTTCACATGCAGCTGGGTAGCAAATAGTGGGGACAGCACAGCATCTAAAGTTTCGACTGGATGAGCTGCTCCTGTTGTTTCGATGTATATACAATCTGGTTGATGAGTAATTAATAACTCTTGAAGTTGAGCTTCAAGTTTATCTTGAATCGTACAACAAATGCACCCACCTAGTAACTCTTTTAGTGGTACATCGTCATTAACTTCGTCGGAATCAATGGATACTTTTCCAAGTTCATTCATCAATACGGCAACCTTTCTGCCGCTCTCCTTCTCCGCTTTTAAAAGTTTCTTTAGTAAAGTCGTCTTACCGCTTCCTAAAAACCCCGATAATATATAAACTTCCGTTTGTTTCATCGCCTAGTTTCCCCCATTACCATAATTACATTTTACAGGAAATAGAGAAGATGTATGAACAACTTCCCTATTCACTTACCTCTTTTGATAAGAATTCAGAAATTGCGTCCTTATTTCTCTGCATATCCATATTTAATACTTCTCCTGCATGCTTAGTATATTTATTTGTGTAGCTATTTTCAACTGGTACTTGTAAGGTTTCAACATTTGAAACAGGATTTAGAATAAAAGTGGCTCCAAGTGTCAAGTAATCCTTAAGAGCAATGTCGGTGTCCACATGGTTAGCAACCTCTGTTAAAATATCTGGCAATTTTACAATTCCCTCAAATGATCCAAGTGTTTCAACCGCTTCATCCTTTAACGAGATAATGACCTCCTGCTGCCTCGCAACTCTTCCAAAATCACTCCTTGCATCATGCCTGAATCTTACATAATCCAAAAGCTGTTGGCCTTTAAGTACATGTATTCCCGGTTCACCTGAAATACGTAAATCCTTCATCATGGGTTTTGATACATCTACTTTTATCCCTTTTGGAGCAAGTATATCAACCACATTAATAAACCCTTGAAAATCAATCAGTGCTACATGATCTATTTTTACGTTGAAATTTTTTTCAACCGTTTCCTTTAATAACTTGTCCCCACCATAAAAATATGCGTGATTCAACTTACTTTTATTATATCCTGGTATTGTTACATAACTATCTCGCATTAAGGAAATCAGCTTTACCTGTTTGTTTAATGGCTCGTATTTTGTGAGCATAATGGTGTCTGATCTTGAGGATGCTCCCCCTCTACTATCAACTCCTAGTAATAAGACATTAATGTCCTTTTTATATGATTGAAATGGACGGAAACGTTCCACTGGGATCTCTTCACTTGTTTTTTCAACAGTTTTATTATAAATTTTGGGTTGATTATTCTCACCGTTCTCTTTCGAGGAGTAATAACCACAGCCTGCTAATAAAATAACCAGGAACACGGCCATCATATGTTTCATTGTTTTCACCTCGTCTGGAACTAAATTCTCTTATCAACTTAGAGATTAGTGTTTGTCGTTTTGTCCATTTTTACATAAAAAAAGCTCTCCCGAATAATGGGAAAGCTCTAACTAATTACTTTACTTCTTGTTGAAGAAGTTCTACTGCTTTTTGAAGCTGTGGGTCATTTTCTTTAATAAGATCTCTTAATTTCTCCATTAATAAAATGGTTGACTCCCCTTTTAGAATACCCGTTTGTTCAATATTTTGCTGTTTCTGGAATTCAATAACAGCTTTTTGAGTGGCTTCATCAAAGTATCCATCTTCTCGACCTGAGTCAATACCAAGAGCCTTTAACATTTGCTGGGCAGCCTTTACCTGAGTGGAAGCAACCGAAAGTTTTAACTCCTGCTCTGGATCTACATAAGCTATATTTGCGTATTCTGGCATTGCTACTTCAAAATCAGGAACAATTCCTTTTTCATGAATCCAATTTCCTTCTGGGGTTAACCATTTTTCTGTCGTATACTTCATATTCGAACCATCAGAAAAATCTTGAGCTCTTTGTACCGTCCCTTTACCAAAGGATTTCTCTCCAACCAATGGGACATCTGCTGATTCACTCACCGCTCCTGCCAGTATTTCCGAAGCGGAAGCACTTCCTTTATCAATAATCACAACTAATGGGATATCTGGGTTTTCCTTTTGCTCTGATTTAACCTCTTCAATATTCCCATCCCGGTCCTCAACCTTAAACAGCACTTTTCCTTCTGGGACAAACAAGCTCGAAATAGCAACCGCTTGGTTTAAAAGCCCCCCTGGATTTTGCCTTAAATCTAGAATTAGACCTTTCATTCCTTTAGATTGCAGATCATTTAAGATCGTAATTAACTCCGTTGAGGTATTCTCGGAAAAAGTCGTAATTTGAACTTTCGCAATCGTATCAGTTACCATCTCACCATAGACTGTTTCAATCGGAATTGTATCTCTTACAATTGAAAAGTTTAGAGGTTCTGACACACCAGGGCGTTGTACGACTAGCTTAACAGTTGTCCCTTTTTCTCCACGAATGAGTAATACTGCCTCTGTGGATCCCATTCCTTGAATGTTTTTTCCATCTACAGATACTACTTTATCGTTCGGCTTTAAACCAGCCTTTTCAGCAGGTGATCCCTTTAAAGGAGACACGATGATAATATAGCCATCCTTCTCCTGAATTTCAGCCCCTATCCCTTCAAATGAAGAAGATATACTCTCATGGAAGCTTGAAGCTTCTTCTTCATTCATATAGTCAGAATAAGGATCATCTAGTGATTGGAGCATTCCATCAATTGCCCCATTTACTAATTTTTTTTCATCGACTTCTTTAAAGTAATTATCTTGGATTGTATCAAAAGCATTGTATAGCTTCTCAAATTCTTTTCTCTCCGTGCCAGCGGTTACTACCTTTTCATCCCCAAATGCAAGAGCAAATGTAGTAATACCAGCTGCTAAAAATACCACTAAAAACAACAACATAACGAAATGAAATTTCTTTATTTGTATATAGGCTGATTTACCAGAACCTGATTGTTGTTCTTCAGGTCGTTGTTCATTTTCCAAATGCTTCACCACTTTCATTCCATAGGCTTGTTCTTACTGTTTAGAATAACATCTTTGCATTTGTTTTAACAAAGATTTTACTATATTAAAGTTGTTTATTATATTTTTTCAACGATATCAAAGTACTCTTCAAGCGTAATATTTTTTTCGAAGATGGTTTGTGCAGCGTCGACACCTACATACCGAAAATGCCAAGGCTCGTATTGATATCCTGTAATGGTTTCTTTTCCCTTTGGATATCGCAGAATAAACCCGTACTTATGTGCATTTGCTGCCAACCATTTCCCTTCATTTGTCTCACCGAAACTCTCAGTTAAACTTAAATTTGCACTTTTTGCTGATATATCCATAGCAAGTCCACTTTGGTGCTCACTATTTCCGGGTACGGCAACCACTTGCATTGCCTTTTCTTCTCCACTCTTCTTTACTTCTGCATCAAATATTATTCGTTGTCTTTCGTATGACCGATATCCAGATACAGCATATAGTTCGATTCCACTTGTTTTGGCTTCGGCAAACATATTCTCTAGTGCAACTGCCGCCTCTTGCCTCATTAAGCTTTTTTCTATTGTTTGATCTCCGAAGGAAAATGAAACATTCGGCTTCACAAGATCAGTAGGATTATAACTCTCTGGCAAAGCAAACATTTTATTTACAAGAGCAAGTACATTCAGTGGGTTTTGAATCACTTGTTTTCCATCAACTTCTTTCACATCGTTAAAAAAAATGGCCTCTAGAGTTGGTCCTTCAGGTAGACTATCCTGATCTTGAGTAGAATCTCCTGCAGCACCTTCAGTTGAATCATTTTGACCGTTATTTTCCTGGTCAACGATAGGTTCGTTATCCTTCTGTTCGTCCGTCTGTGTTGTTTCTTCCTTCTGATTGTTATTTAAGTATGGGATTTTACTAAAATCGCACCCGGACAATAAGAGGGTAATCCCTGCAATCGATAATAAATATTTACGCATTATTTCCACCTATCTTCATTTTCTAATACAATATTTCTATTTTATCATCAATAAAAAAATGCAGCATCCTTTTTGAATAAAAGAGAATAGAAAAAGCAGCTTCTAATTTTAGAAGCTGCTTCATTATTTATTGAATGGCTGCATCCAATGCAACAACAATCATGTCATTAAAAGTGGTTTGTCTTTCTTCCGCTGTCGTTTCTTCCCCAGTAAGAATATGATCGCTTACCGTTAGAACAGATAAAGCATTACGATCAAATTTGGAAGCTAATGTATATAGAGCAGCTGTTTCCATTTCAATCGCTAAAATTTGGTATTTCGCCCATTTTTCAAGTTCGCTATTATCGTTATAGAACATGTCCGCAGTAAAAACGTTTCCAACCTTTAAGTTCAAACCTTTCTCAACACCTACATCGTATGCACGCTTTAATAAATCAAAGTTCGCAGTAGGAGCATAGTCTACGCCACCAAAAGTTAGTCGATTCATTTGGGAATCTGTTGAAGCACTCATTGCTAAGATTACGTCTCTTACTTTAACATCCTTTTGAATTGCCCCACATGTACCCACTCGAATGAGGTTTTGAACATTATAACTATTCATTAATTCGTTTATGTAAATAGAGATTGATGGAACACCCATACCTGTTCCTTGTACAGATACTCGTTTCCCTTTATATGTTCCTGTAAATCCTAACATTCCTCTAACTTCATTATAACAAGTAGCACCTTCTAAAAAGGTTTCTGCGATATATTTTGCTCGTAAAGGATCTCCTGGAAGAAGAACTGTTTCCGCTATTTCGTTATCTTTTGCGCCGATATGTACACTCATCTGGTTTTCACTCCCGTTTTAGTTTACAGATATAATATTCACCAAATAAAACTATACCATATTTACTCTAAAAATAAAAAACTGCGGAGGATGTCTCCACAGCCTTGTTAAAGTACATGAATTCGACTTATTTTTTTCCAACCTCCTGGCTGAAGTTGGTAGTAACTAGTACCCTGTCTCCCCTCGTCAATATAAATAATATCACCTGTTCCCATATATCGACCTTGATAATCATTTGGAATGCTGTCTTTTACATTAAATATACGAAATACTTCTTCTAAAACTTGCAGATGTGAACCGCCCGTTACATTCATACGATATACTTGTTTATACCCTTTAGTCTGCCTGAATTTGGGTGTTTGAAAGATCATTACTTCATACGTTTTTTTTAATAGCCTGCTCCGTTCCTTTAACAACCTCAAGCCCCCCTTTTTTTATCCACACCCTTTTTGATTAGACTTTGGCACTGTCGAATCCTTCATCAAAAAAACACTTTTTTTGTCGAGATACCTCTTTGACAAAAAAAGTGTGGTAATAAAGTTAAGAATATTGTCTAATAAGGGACTCCAGCTTTGATTTTAAAGTTGGAAGGTCTCTACTATGGATACTAACACTAATATTTGTTTCATCCATTTCAAGAGCTTCTGCTAAAAATCCACCTAATCCTCTTGCTTTCCGGTCAATTTGCAAAGCAAGATCCATTTGCTCATCTGATTGCGGAAAAAATATCACTTCAAGCTCATCTAGTTTGCCTCTAAAGGATCCCGAAACTGCAGCGAATTCAAATTCCTGTGCAAAGGGTAATCGTCTTCTTTTGCGGTATGGAAGCTCTTCACAATCTGCCTCTCTCAATCGAAAACCTAGTTCAGCAACTGTATCTAATACACCTTTCATTAACTGATTAGGGACTACCTTAATATAATCTTTGTCTGTAGGGTCAACAGCATTTTTAATGTCTAATCCCGTTTCTACCCATACTTTTGTTCGTCCAATGCTGATCGGAGTATCAAACGGCACCCTAATAACAAATGGAATTTCTTTTGTCTCGTTTGCACCAATTGTAACTGCTTGAATTAAGCGGAATCTTTCAATATCGCCTTTGACAATATGCTTTTTATCATCTGACTCTTTTAAATAGTTGGTATGTAGATTCAGATAAATATCGTCTATTAGCTGTTCAATCTTTCCACCCTTTATCTGTACAATTCCTCTTATTTCCTCACCTGGAACGAAGACATCTTTTTCAAGCTTCGTATCTACCGTTGCCGATCCAATCCCGATACTTGCAAATACTTTATTAAAAAGTGACATGTTTATTCCTCCCTTTATTCACTGCAAATAAAAAACAAGCTTTGAGTTCATTTATCGTTTCAAAAGGCTTTTCAACTTGAAGTAATCTTTTGATTAATTGATTGGTCTCTGTTGATAATGATAACTCTTCGTCCCATGGTCGTTCCTTTTCACTACCAGTTGTTTCATAATTCGAATATAGTAAAAACAGGAGAAAGTGGCCTAGCTGAAAGTAATCAGCCTGAGGAGATATCTCGCTTTTTAAATCCCTCTTTTTATTGTCAGTATGTGATAACCATTTCGCCAATCCAAAATCAATTACTTTTAAGTCCTCTCCCTCAAGCATTAGATTTGGAATTCTTAAATCTCTATGGACAATCCCTCTTTGATGAAGGTACTCTATTCGTTCTAGAAGCTTTAATCCATATAACAAAGACTCTTCTTCAGTAAACCTCTGTCCTTCGGTAAAGATAAGCTGCTCAAATGTTTTCCCGTGTATAAACTCCATTGTAAAAAAAGGAATCCTTCCCCACATTCCTTCATCAAAAACGGTAGGAAAGGAAGAATGCTGTAAGCTTTTAAGGATCTCAATTTCATACTGATGTATTCGTATTCCCTTTTTAGTGATTCTTTTATGAAATCGAACTAGCTTTAAAACAACCTTTTTTTCTAAGTGGGAATCATAAACAAGATAACTATGGCCATAGCTGCCCATACCTAAAAACTTTTCTATTATATATCGCTCATTGATTTTCTCTCCCACAGCTAATTCCTTATCCATTAGTGAAGAGAAGGCCAAGACAATAGGCTTAAAAATCATCATGTTTTACAACCTTTTTTCATATATGATACTAACTGCTAAAAAAGCTTTTCGAGCTAAAAAAGCTACTTTTATGTTTTCTTTTGTAGTGTGCATGACCGTAATGGCTATGTTTATGCATATTCCGACGCTTGTAATAATCACTTGAACTATACTTTCGGTGATGAGAACTTCCCAATATTGACTTCAGGATTTTTTTTAACATCATTCAGTCCTCCTAATGGTTGATATAAATATATACGTTATTTCAGATGGAAGGTTTCATAGAAAGGTGGCAAAAAATGAATTTTTCTTCTATTCCTTTTTTGGGTCTTCTTCAAGAAAAGATTTCCCAATGGACGCTTCCAAAGAGATATATAGTTTAAAGGAAAAATCTATGTTTAGCGAACAATTAAACATGTTTTCCCCTTCTCCAATTCTTTATGCAAATCAAAAAGAAAAAAACATAGTCGCTCAAATTACAAATAAAACTCATGCATATAACAGAAATAACATCACGAGAACCCAAGCCTATTATGAGTTCTTCATCAGAAATCAAGAGGTTCATTGGTCCTTCCTGGCGCATATCGTGTCCCGTAATGGGGGATATTACATGACCGACTTAAAGAGCTCTTATTTAAAAGACTTTTTGTCTGAACCTCAAATAAATCGCTACTTTTTATTCCTTGAACGATAAAATGCATTCATTTTTCAAGATGCCTTTCCACAATTGCTTCTTTATGAATATAGCAAGAGCATAGGAAAACCGCTCTTCCATCTGCTATCTGCGTTTCATGTATCATCATTTATGCAACCTTTTTGGAACGAATTTTATGTAAAAAAGAATTCAAAGGGAATAACTGTAGCCATGATTATTAATGAGCAATATATGTTAGAAGAACGAGTAATCAAAGGAATATACCATTCAACCTCTCTACTTCAAGAGCTCCCCTATAAATTACCAGAAAATCTTGGATTTACTACGATCTTTATTCCATACAAACTTTCAAAGAAATACCGGTATCGTCTGAGTGGAAAGACGGTTAATGAATTTGAACATGTGAAAAAGCGGGTTGAACTAGGGAAGGAGCTTTATCAAATTTTATTCGAAGAACGATATATATCAGAAACAATTAAATTTTCTCACAATCAACCGCATACGGGTTCTAGAAGCGACTACTGGGATTTTCTTTTTACGAAACTGGAGAACGCCAATGAAAAACTGCTTAGTCCAGCCCTTGAAAGTGTTTGGGAAGATGTGACGCATCAATATACAAATAAAGTTGACTGGTTTCAACAAAAAGACATGGATGTTTTATCGTTTTTCAATGAACTTCCAGAGGTGACTAACTATGATTTAACAGCAGTAGCTTTCAGTCATTATCTTTTGTATACTGCCCTCGACCATATTACTGAATCATAATGAAAGGACGAAGCTAATTGAACGCTTCGTCCTTTCTATTGGGGTTATACAATGATTTTCATAAGCTATTCATCTTCGATTTCTTCATCTATAATGCATTTTTCGATTAAGTATTCGAAAGTAATATCAGCGAGTTCTTCCACTTCGCCTTCTGAGGGTACATAGCCCCTTTTCATCAGCTCTTGAAAGAAAAACTCTGCTATTTCATCTGTGTCGATGAATACCTCAATCTCCTTCATTGACTCGCCCCCCTTTTGTTCAAAATGTATGATGCATAAAGCCTTTTCATGCTAATTCCCTTAAAAATACAGCACCTTTGTTCAAATTTTTTCTTTTCATATGTTTGGAATGTTTTTAGTTGGACAAGCATAAAGATGAAATACAAACAAAGATTTTAGGAGGAGTTCGTATGACAACCTTTTCAAAGCTGTTTCAATCATTTAGCGAGGATATAAATAGTGAAGAAAGCTCACTAATGAATTCATTTGAGAAGATGACATCTTTCTTTTTTCAAGGAGCGATTTGGACAGGAATTCCGCTTTTTATTTATTTCATATTCTCTTATTTAAATTAATTACACATTGCTTTTTCCATCGTTCGTTTTTAACTGCTGAAGTTTTTTTAATACTAGCTTCATGACTTTTACATATTCTTCATCATGAAACATTTCATATAGGATACGATAGTCATTATACAAGTCTAATAAGGCATCAATCATTTCACCTGATTGTTTTTTTTCATTTAGAATTTCTCTTTCTGCTTTTCTATAGACATTTTTCGGTTCAGGTAGTTTAAGAGTTTTTTTCTTCTTATCTAGTGAATATAGAAGTCCAAGCTTTTGAATAAATGTATCTGCGCTATCGGCATCGGCAATCAGCGTTAACTCATCTTCATTCACTTCTAGCCATTCCCCATCACTGATACGTGAGAGCTCATAAATCACGTCCTCCCATGCATCCTCCTTATAACGCCAGATTTCTGTTCGAAAACCAACCACCTTAAACAAATCCGCCCCATAACCTTTCACTTGGACAAGATCACCAATAAAAAACTTGTATTCTATATCAATCTCTTCTCTTTCGATCGGATCACCTTCATAATCGGAAAGCATTTGGAGACTTGATTCCATGTATAATCCTTCACTCTTATTTATTTCATATACATACATACCATCAAGCCACTTTAGATTAGTTACTTTGCCCACCGTACCATACATGGTGACCACGACAGTATCACCGATTTTATACTTTGGTTTTTTTCTGTCACTCATGTCAATGGTTCACCTCAAATGTTTGTCGTAGTTACTGATTACAATAGTATATGCAAACAATAAAAAAACGTCTCTTCATAGAAGAGACGTTGTCAACCGTTTTTATTCTAATGTGTGTATGACCTAGTCATTCACATATAATTCCCATGCATCATCAAATATAGCCATGCTCTCTAAGTAAGGGCCATTTAACTCCAAATAGGAGGATAATTCAGTGTAGTCAGTTGATGTCTTCGGAAAGCTATGATCTACGTAGGCATCATTAGCAAATCGACTAATGGCATCCTTTGGTGCTGGATGCCTATATTTCATTAAGAAGTGATAGAACGATTTTCTCAAAATTTAGGACACGCCTTTCACAAATGGTTTCCCTGTAACCTTACTATAGGTATTTTGGAAAAGGCAAGTCTTTTACATGCTTAACTTGTAAAGTCAAAGTAGTTCATCTTTACTGTCCTAGGCTATCGTACTTGTCTGGAATGCTTAAAAAATTCTATATAGCACGTTTTTTTATCACTTGAAAAAGAGTAGTAAACAATAAACTTATCAATAATAATTTTATAGGTACCCTCCCAACCTGGTTTATCGGTTGGGAAAGTGCTTCCAAGTAAAGCAATTTTTTGTTCTATTCTTTTAACAAGACTTTTTTTATATTCTTTTGTCTCAAATGAAGTAAAATGCTGGCTTTGAATATTTCTAAACCCTTCCAATGCAGCATTAGTCCATTTTATTTGCATTTACAGTTCACCTTGATCAATCATCTCTAATACGTCTTCAGTAGAATACACTCTGCCGTCCAATATATCTTCTTTTGCCTGAAGTAATTTTTTCTTTAATTTAGGGTCTTTTCCAACGTCTTCTTCAACTGTGGTCTCAGGTTCTTCAATTAAAGTTAAATAGTATTTTTTACCATCCACTTCGATAACAGATTCTCCCTCATGAATAATACCTTTGATTAATTCAGCAGCATATCCATCAAGTTTTATCATACAACCACCTCCATTTTGGGGTTACCCATTTGCATTCGATTATACAATATTTAGAATATATGTTGAAATATTATACTTTTGAGATTCCATATCCCTCACCCTACAAATAGTTTATTTCAATGACTTCCTTCTTGTATAATAGGTTTAAAAAATACTTAATATTTGTTGAGGTCTTAATATGAACGAAAAGTTAGAACTTAAACTTAAAAAAGCATTAGAAGAACTTGAAAAATATAAAGATGAAAATGAGAATCTAAAAAAGTTACTAATCCAGCATAATATTCATTTTGAGCCAATGAAACCCAATAACCCACTGTTGAAATCTGAAATTATTAAACAACGTATTAATATTTTTAAAAGACTTTTCAAAGGCAGAACAGATGTTTATTCTGTTCGATGGGAATCGAAAAGTGGTCGTTCTGGTTATGTGCCAGCATGCGAAAATGAGTGGGTACCAAATATTTGCGATAAACCTAATATCAAATGTAGCTCATGTACTAATAAAAAATATTTAGAGTTAACTGATAAAGTGATATATGAGCATTTAAGTGGTAAAAAAACCATTGGAATATATCCATTATTAAAGGATGATACTTGCTATTTTTTAGCAATTGATTTTGATAAAAGCAGTTGGAGAGATGATGCTTCTGCCTTTTTAAAAACTTGCAAAGAGTATAACGTACCTTCATTTACAGAAAAATCGCGTTCTGGAAACGGGTGTCATATATGGATTTTCTTCGAAGAACCAATACCTGCAGCCAAAGCAAGAAAACTTGGAAATAGCTTACTTTCTAAAACACTTGAACTTAGGTATGAAATTGGTTTGGATTCTTATGATCGAATGTTTCCTAATCAAGATATACTTCCAGATGGTGGTTTTGGAAATTTGATTGCCTTACCTTTACAAAGGACACCTAGGCAAAACGGCAATAGCATATTTGTTAATGTAGATTTTGAACCAATTAAGGACCAATGGGCTTATTTAGCAAAGGTACAGAAATTGAAAATAACAAATGTGGAACAAATACTAACTAAACTATTAAAGTCTACAAGTCCCTTACCTACAATAGACATCAATTTCCCTAAGCAGATCACGCTTGAATTAAACAATGGGATAAAGATTCAAAAGTCAGATCTTCCTTCTTCCATTGCTAAAGAATTAATTGACTTAACAAGTTTCAGCAACCCAGAGTTTTATAAAGCTCAATCTCGTCGTTTATCTACTCAAGGAATCCCACGATTGATAAATTGTTTCGATGAAAACGAAACACAACTTATTTTTCCTAGAGGATGTTATGAAGATGTACAAAACATATTAAATAACCATGGTATTCAAATCAACTTTTTAGATAATCGACAAATAGGAAACACAATAAAAGTAGAATTTAAAGGCAAACTTTATCCTGAGCAAAAAGAAGTGATTGATAAATTAAATGAACATGATACAGGAGTATTATCCGCAACAACCGGTTTTGGAAAAACAATTATAGGAGCTGCTTTAATTGCTAAGAGGAATGTAAATACTCTGGTGATTGTTCACCGTAAACAACTAATGGAACAATGGAAATATTCTTTAACTTCATTCCTTAATTTAGGGGAGCAAACAGTGGGTTTAATTGGTGGTGGGAAAAATAAAGCAAGTGGATGTGTAGATATTGCTACTATTCAAACATTATCTTCAAAAGATGAAAACAGAGAATTCCTTAAAAAATACGGTCAAATTATAGTCGATGAATGTCACCATATATCCGCTTTCACTTTTGAAAATGTCTTAAAGGGATCTACAGCAAAATACGTACATGGATTAACCGCGACACCTACAAGAAAAGATGGGTTACACCCTATAATGACAATGCAATGTGGACCAATTAGATATAAAGTAAGTGCAAAAAATCAAGCAAAGGTACACACGTTTGATCACCAATTAATACCACGTTACACCAAGTTTAAAAGTGGATTTGATGAAGAAAATAAATCCATCCAAAACCTATATGGTGAATTAGCCAGAAATGAGAAGCGCAATGAACTTATTTTTGATGATGTATTAAAAGCTTTAGATGATGGTAGAAATCCTATAATCCTTACAGAAAGACAAGAACACGTTAACCAATTAGAAAATAGACTAAAAGGTTTTGCTAAAAATTTGATTGTGTTAACTGGAGGGTTAAAAAATAAGGAAGAAAATCAAAGATTAAAAATGTTGAAAGAAGTTCCTGATGATGAAGAGAGGCTTATTATTGCTACAGGAAAATATATAGGAGAAGGTTTTGATGATGCACGACTTGATACATTGTTTTTAGTAATGCCAATTTCCTGGAAAGGAACATTACAGCAATATATTGGCAGGTTGCATCGATCTTACGAAAATAAACAGGTTGTTCAGGTGTATGATTATGTTGATTCAGATGAGTCTATGTTAAAAAGGATGTTTGACAAGAGAAAAGAAGGCTATAAATCTCTTGGATACAAAGTTAATCTTGATTTAACCTCAGATCAAATGAAGTTATTTTAATTACATGGTAATACCTGCATGTAGGGGGGATTGTAGCCCCCTACATACAGGTATAATGTTCATTTAATCAAATTAGCTCTAATGCATGAACTTCACTAGAAAAATTAACAAAATAACCCTTAAGCTAGTTCTTGAATTATCGATTTGTAATACACCTTCTTTAGTACACACCTGCTGGCATTTAAGTACCCGGATTATATATTACTTAAACAATTTAATGTAATAGCCATTCAAAAAGACTGTCGACCTTATAATATGTCGACAGTCAGTAAGCACATTAATATGATGATACAATCTTACTACTACTAACTAAAATCAAAATAATTTCTCTTCAGCAACCTTGGTAGTTCCATTAGATCCTTAAAGCTAATTGTATTTCCGATTTGTCTTGTATCAACCAAAAACAGCTGATCTTCTATTTCCTTAATCACCTTTTCTTCCTGATACACCATTTCACATTCCATGCAGACGATGGCTGGTGTTAATGATATTTCAATTGCCCGTGATCCATCTGGTAACTCCCAATATACAGAGCTTTCACCTGTACGTGCCTTCCCTTCACACCACTCGCATCTCATATCCAAAATCAAATCACCTACTCATTAACCGTTTTGTCTGTTTCTTGCTCAGACTGTTTGGTTGATTTTTGTTGCTGTGCCTTAAACTTCTTCTCTTTTAGTTCATCCCGCTTTTCACGTTTATCTTTTAACGAAGAGTGATTTTGGTCTTCCTGATATTTTTCTCTTCTGTCTAGCCGTTGAAGATCTTCCGGGACGAGGTTGAATTTGCTGTCGTTCATAATGGCCGAAATTCCGACTTCAGATTTGTACTTTTCATAATCCGAATATACACTTTTGAAATAACCCTCCGCTCTACCAGGTACATAGTTCTGTGGCTCTGGATAAGAAGTGATAACACCTTCAAAGTTGCGTAGGACCACTTTATCCACACTCTGTGAAATCAAGTAGTTCGGTTGTAACGCAATCTTCCCTCCACCACCCGGTGCGTCGACCACAAAGGTTGGGACGGCATATCCAGATGTGTGACCGCGTAATCCTTCAATGATTTCTAACCCTTTTGAAACAGGTGCTCGGAAATGGCCGATGCCTTCTGAAAGGTCACATTGGTAAATATAATACGGGCGAACTCTTATCTTTACTAAATCATGCATGAGTTTTTTCATGATTGGGACAGAATCGTTAATTCCTGCAAGAATCACCGATTGATTTCCGACTGGTACTCCTGCGTTCGCTAGCATTTCGCAAGCCTTTTTAGATTCCTCTGTAATTTCAATTGACGTATTAAAATGAGTATTTAACCAAACTGGGTGGTATTTCTTTAAAATATTACACAAATTTTCTGTGATTCGCTGTGGAAATACAACTGGTGCTCTAGTACCGATTCTTATGATTTCAACGTGATCAATTTCTCTTAAATTTTTTAAGATATATTCAAGTACATTATCATTGATTAATAGTCCATCTCCACCAGAAATGAGAACATCTCTTATTTGAGGGGTATTTCTTATATAACTGATTGCCCCGTCTAATTGCTTTTTCGGAACTCCCATCCCGATTTGACCAGAAAAGCGGCGTCTCGTACAGTAGCGACAATACATGGAACACTGGTTTGTTACGAGGAACAACACTCGATCTGGATAACGGTGTGTTAATCCTGGAGTTGGGGAATCTTCATCTTCGTGGAGAGGATCCTCTAAATCGTATCTTGTTTTAACAATCTCTTGTGAAATAGGAACCGATTGCATTCTAATTGGACATCTTGGATCATCTGGATTCATTAATGATGCATAATATGGCGTAATATTCAGTGGAATCGTCTTTGTTGAGATCTTAACTCCTTCTTCCTCTTCAGGGGTTAAGTTAATCACTTTTCGTAAATCATCCAAAGTTCGGATCGTATTGGTGAGTTGCCAAATCCAATCATTCCACTGTTCCTCCGTAACATCCTTCCAAAGCTCTATCGAAGACCAATGACGATCTGGTTTATATAATGAATGTTTCATACTTCATTCCTCCCAAACATGCTTTACATAAACCATGCAAGTTTTGTGCCAAAACTTAATAACCGGAGGCGCTGTTTTGAAGGAGCCTCAGTTACCATTGGGATGCTTTTTAATAGTTCTCAGGCATTGAAACACCAGTTCAGTTACCACTAAGCTTTATTTTTCTCTTCTACGGGCACTGTAACCCCAGTTCAGTTACCGCAAAGCTATTTTTTTCTCTTCTACGGGCACTGAAACTCCAATTCAGTTACCGCAAAGCTTTATTTTTCTCTTCTACGGGCACTGAAACTCCTGTTCATTTACCATTCAACCTCTTTTTTCTCTCTCTCGGGGCATCAACATCTTAATTTCCATACAAAAAGATGCCAATTACTCGGCACCTTGCAGCTCATACTTTTGAATTTTGTATTGAAGGGTTTGTCTTGGAATTTGCAGCAGTTTTGCAGCTTGCTTGATGTTTCCACTCGTTTGCTCGAGAGCTTCACAAATCATATTTTTTTCAAACTCCTCGATTTGTCCCTTTAGAGAATAACCTTTGATGACTTTCCTAGAAGCAGAGGTATTTCCTTTCAGCATGGCAGGTAGATGTTCCATACCCAAACTGGTTTCTTCACAAACATTCATCATATATTCGATGGTATGCTTGAGTTCCCGAACATTTCCTGGCCAATCGTAGGATTGAAAAATGTTCATCACTTCAGTAGACACACCTTGTATACTTTTATGGAGAACCCCATTATAATGATCAAGAAATTTTATTGATAAAAATTTAATGTCTTCTGGTCTTTTTCGGAGCGGCAATAGTTCAAACGTTAATACATTTAACCGGTAAAAGATATCCGTTCGTATCAGCTTTTCTTCTAGTGCTTTTCTCGGATGAACATTCATTGCAGCGATCACCCGAACGTCTACCTGTACACTTTTCGAAGAGCCAATACGCCGAATCATTCCATCTTCAAGAACACGTAATAACTTTCCCTGTAAGTCAATCGGCATGGCATGAAGCTCATCTAAAAACAATGTCCCTCCATCCGCAAGCTCAAACAATCCAGGTCGGTCAACGGCTCCTGTATAACTCCCTTTTGCTGTACCAAAGAGAATGCTCTCGAGTAAAGTTTCTGGAATGGCAGCGCAATTTTGAACAATAAATGGGGCATTTCTTCGAACAGAGGCGTCGTGTATCCCTTGAACAAATAATTCTTTCCCCGTTCCACTTTCGCCATAAACTAATATCGATGATTGCGATTTTGCTAGCTTATAAGCTTCTCGTTTTATTTGAAGAAACTCATTATTTTCTGTAAGTAAATCATCCAATGTATACTTAACGGCGCTATTGCTTTTTTTCTTAGGATTAATCTTTTGTTTTTCTTTTTGTAAATCCAATAATTGTTCAGACAATCTTTTAATACTGGAATAATCCTTCGCAATTTCCATCGCGCCAAAAAAATCGCCATGTACACAAATAGGAATGGTTGAATTAATCGTTTCAATCTTTTTCCCATGAATATTAGAATAAGATTGAGCCACATTCACAATCTCTTTTCTAGACTTCAGTACTCTTAATAACGTGCTCGTCTCTTCTGTTAGCGATGGAAACACTTCCAACAAAGGCTTCCCTATTACTTCTCCCGCCGTTAATCCATCGTGTTGGGCAGCCACTTCGTTATAAAAAATCGTCTTGCCATTTAGATCCACAACATGAATCCCCTCATCAACGCCCTTTAAGATTTCCGTCACGACTTCAATGGATATACTGCTTGTTTCAAACATCCTCATCACCCACCTAAAGCATATATATGCCTAAGTGCCGAAAAACTGTCACTTTATATTAATTTTCGGCAGCTTGGTAAGTGGATAAATTTTTCACCCAAACATTCATGTCTTCGAGCTTATCAAAAATATAACAATTGTTCACTAACCGTCCTCGATATTGATAGCCTAATTGGTGGAGAACGGCATTCATGCCAAAGGAAAGCGACCTTGCAATAGAGTACGAACAATGGATTTGTTGTTGAAATAAGTCTTCTTCAAGCTTTTTCAAAAGGATCTTCATTAATCCAAATTTACGGTGTTCCTTCTTCGTCGCACAATCCGTTAATTCTGCGTTACGAAACATATAATTCACTTCAGCAGATGCGGCACTAATCATTTCATGATGATACATAAAGGCATAGTAGATGGTTCCTTCTTTCATGGTCTTTTTCACATATTCAGGATCATGCAGGGGTGTGGGATAAATTTGAAAAACCTCTCGATACAAATCCGAAAGCATTTCCGCTTCCTTCTCACCCACTTTCATAATCTTGTATTCTGCTGGTGGCATAATCACTTGTGAAGATCTTTTTAGATGCTGGACAGAAGTAAGGATATCTTCTTCCACTTGAAGATGAGCGGTACAAGCTCTATCCGGCTCAAGGTATTTACAAAAAAAATATCCATCCGATCCTAAAAAATACCCATCTATAATGGCTTCATTCCGATATCCCTTTTCTAAAAATATTTTGTAGTCCTCAAATTTCCCTTTTATAATTATTTTTTCACTTTTCTCCTGTTTTGCAAGCTCTTCGGTAGTTTGGATGACGAGATAGGGATCCCCCACATAATGATCCACTCGTACACGCTTATTAAAAGCGTCCATATAAACTTCACATCGTATCCCTCTTTCCTCTACGGTACGAAAAGCTGGCAACTGATTCATCGTATCTCCTCCTAGAGGGAAAGCCCGACCAAATACTTGGTCAGACTTTCTTCATTAGTTCTATACAATCTAGCTAATCACTTCTACTTACTTCACACCATCTCAGGATGGTCGAAGCGATAATATCCGCACTGGTAAATAAATCTTCTAAAACAATGTATTCGTTCGCATCATGAGCGACCTCTGTTACACCTGGACCGAAAATAACCACTGGTATATCTCCAACTTTTGATAGTACTCCTCCGTCTGTCCCCCATGGTGAAGCTTCAATAACTGGAGAAGAACCCATCACTTCCAGGTAGGATGATTCGAGAGTAGTAAGTAACGGATGGTCTATTTCCAAATCACCTGGGATCCACCTTCCACCAAACCACTCAACCGTGGTTGGATAGTCTTTAAACCAGATGTCCTTCTTTTCCAGCTCCAGCAATGAATGTTCTAGTTCAGCCTGCACGGCAGACATTTTTTCATCTGGAGCTACGCCCATTCTCCCCTCAATAATACAAATATCTGGAACGGAGGATGGCCAATCCCCACTATGAATCTTACCGATATTTATCGGGATGGGAATGGGTATATTTTTATACAATGGATCTACAATTCTACTATTTCTAACCTTTTCTAGCTCATTCAACTGATTGATTACCAATATTCCTTTTTCAATTGCATTTACTCCTTCGTACCTAGTACCTCCATGTGCTGAGCGTCCTTTAACAGTTACACGAAACCACATAGAGCCTTGCTGCTTTGGAAAAATTTTCAGATTGGTAGGCTCAGGAATAATCGCTCCATCCGCCCGGTATCCCCTTAGCACGGCAGCCAAGGTTCCCGCACCTCCACTTTCTTCTTCTATCACGCTCTGGAAGATGACATCACCTTTCAGCTGAATCTCTGTTGCGATGATCGCTTCCATCGCTAAAAGAAGGGCCACCGTTCCTCCCTTCATGTCTGTGGAACCACGACCATATAACCTTCCCTCTTCGATGAAACCACTAAATGGGTCATTTTTCCACTCAGCCAAGTTATTTTCTGGAACCACATCAATATGACCGTTCAGAATTAATGATTTGCCATCTCCAGTCCCCTTCAAAACTCCAACAACATTCGGATTCCCCGTATAATCCTTTCGGTCCGAGCAGTAAGCAGGATGGTTCATAAGAGTCTTATCGCCAATTTCCCAAATGTCTAACTGTAGACCTAGTTCCCTGCACTTCTCAATAATAATTGCTTGGGCAGCCGCTTCCTTCCCCCTTACACTTCCCTCTTGTACAAGCTTTTGAAGAAGTCTAGTTGCATGCACGCGATTCCTTTTCATCCATTTTCTAACTTTGCGAAGCTCCTCTTCCATCCCTCTTCGCCCCTTTATCTATTGTGTTACTTACAAAAAAATGAACAAGCGGTAGACTCTCGAACTTGATCCAATGTATAAGGTTGAAAAACCTTACTTAAAACTAAACCTTTATCCGTCACATGAAAGACAGCCATATCTGTGATAATCATATCCACACATGCCCGAGAGGTTAATGGAAACGAGCATTCTTTTACAATTTTGCTATTTCCCGCTTTATCCGTATGGTTCATTAATACGATTACCTTTTGCGCTTTCTGTGCAAGCTCCATTGCACCGCCCATACCAGGTATTTTTTTACCCGGAACAATCCAGTTTGCTAAATCTCCTTTTTCACTTACTTGCAATGCCCCTAAAATGGTGATATCCACGATTCCCCTACGGATCATTCCAAAGGCAATGACACTATCACAGTAAGAACCACCACTCACTAAACTAACCGGATATCCTCCAGCATTACATAGGTTTTCATCCTCTTCCCCTTGTTTAGGAGAAGGCCCCATCCCAACAATTCCATTTTCCGCATGAAACATCACATTTATTTCTGAGGGAAGATGATTCGGAACAAGCGAAGGAATGCCAATCCCTAAATTGACCACCATGCCTTCTTTGATTTCTGCTGCAGCTCTTTTGGCCATTTGATCACGGATCCCTATTCCCATACCCATTTCCAGTTCACCCCTTCCGTCGGTACAATATAATTGACAAACACTCCGGGCGTGACGATTTCATCGGGATGAAGTTCACCCACCTCAACGATTTCCTCCACCTCTGCGATGGTAATATCTCCAGCCATCGCGACCAAAGGATTCGTATTTCTAGCACTTTTATCATAAATAAGATTGCCGTATTCATCTGCCTTCTTGGCATAGACAATGGATATTGGCGCACTTAATGCTGTCTCTAGTAAATAACTTCTTCCCTCTAATACAACTTTCTCTTTATTGGTTGACACAAAGTCACTGTCCATTCCAATATCTGTTAGAAAAGCTGGAATACCTACACCACCCGCTCTAATTCGCTCAACTAACGTTCCTTGAGGTGAAAATTCAACTTCAAGAGTTCCCTCAGTCATTAGCTGTCCTGCAACAGGATTGGAACCAATATGAGAAGCAATCACTTTTTTTACTCGTCCGTTTGCTACAAGCCTCCCTATCCCTATATGTGGAAATCCAGTGTCGTTTCCAATAAGTGTTAAATCCTTAACCCCTTTATTGAGTAGCCCATCAATAATAGATGGTGGAGAGCCAACCCCTCCAAACCCACCAAACATAATCGTTCCACCGTCATGAAATAAATTTAATGCTTTTTCTACTGTCGTAATCTTATTGAAGCGATTTTTCATGACTTACCTCCCCCCTCTAAAATTTCATTGGAAAAGTCTACGAATGTTTTACGTAGAAGAATGATTAATTCATCAATTTCGTCCTTAGAAATCGTCAGGGGAGGAGCAAGGATGATAGCATCACCATGAATTCCATCAAGTCCAGCAGCTGAAGGGTAAAGCAGTATGCCATTATTAGCCCCAAGCTGAATCATTTTATTTGTAACTAGATCTTCTCTTGGAAAAGGTTCTTTATTTTCTACCGATTGAACAAATTCAATCCCGATTAACAATCCTTTCCCCCGAATATCCCCAATAAATGAAAATTCTTCTTTTAGTTCTTGCAAATGATAAAATAAATAAAATCCCTTCAATTCAACCTGCTCTATAATTCTATTATTTTGTAAATATTCCATGACCGCTAGTGAAACAGCACATGATTGTGGGTTCGCACTTAGGGTGTGACCACTCATGATACTTTTTGTTCCAGCCAAGATTGGCTCCATCACTTTGTCACTCACTAAAGCTGCAGCTATAGGTGCATAACCTGCTCCCATCCCTTTGCCGAGTGCAACTATATCTGGCTCCACACCCCAATGTTCACAAGCTAGCATTTTTCCTGTCCGACCAAATCCAGTCATTACTTCATCTGCGATAAATAGAATTTGATGATGGTCACATATTTCTTTTATTACTTTGTAATAACCTTCCGGAGGTGAGATAGCCCCACCTGCAGCCCCAATCACCGGCTCTGCTATAAAAGCAGCAATTTGGTCTGCGCCTATTTTTTCAATCACTTTTTCCAGTTCAGTTGCACAGGCAAACTTACACGAGTTGGGTTCTAGGTTATATGGACAACGGTAACAATAAGGAGGTTGTATAGAGGGAAAGTCCTCAAGAAGAGGGAGGAATCTTGCTCTCCTCAACGTATGACCTGACATCGATAATGCCCCTAGCGTGATACCATGATAGCTAACCCACCGAGAAAGGATTTTATTTTTCGTTTTAACCCCTTTTTCCTGCCAATGCTGAATCGCTATTTTCATAGCCGTCTCTGTTGCTTCAGAGCCACTATTTACAAAAAAACTCCAGTTCAAAGACCCAATACATTGTTCAGCTATTTTTCCAGCAAGTGCTTCTGCTGCTTCACTAGTAAACTGCGATCGGTAGACAAAGGACACCCGTTTTGCTTGTTGAACCATCGCATCGATAATTTCCGATACTCCATGACCAATATTGGCAGTTACCGCACCGGATGAAGCATCAACATACCTCTTCCCTTCCTTGTCATATAAATAAATGCCTTTCCCATAATCTATTGTTGGATATACCGCATCAAGCAGCGGTTTAATTAAATATGAATGCTCCATTTGACTCCCCCGTTCCATACAAGCGTAAGCGACGCCTTATAAGATTGTATGAGTAAGAAGAGGAAATCTTTCTTTTTATTGCTTTTCAAAATTTTATGGAATTCTAATGAAATGTTAGGGGCTGAAAAAGACTCCTTGATAAAGTTCTGTTGGCTTTTTCATAAAAAGGGGCTTATGAAGGACGTTTCTTCTGGTTACTTAAGGGCTAACGGTCTTCATCTCGCTTATGAAGGACGTTTCCTCTGGTTTTTTAAGGGCTAACGGTCTTCATTAGCCTTATGAAGGACGTTTCTTCTGGTTATTTAAGGGCTAACGGTCTTCATTAGCCTTATGAAGGACGTTTCCTCTGGTTACTTTAGGGCTAACGGTCTTCATCTCGCTTATGAAGGACGTTTCCTCTATTACTTTAGGGCTAACGGTCTTCATCTCGCTTATGAAGGACGTTTCCTCTGACTTTTTAAGGGCTAACGGTCTTCATCTCGCTTATGAAGGACGTTTCCTCTATTACTTTAGGGCTAACGGTCTTCATCTCGCTTATGAAGGACGTTTCCTCTGGTTTTTTAAGGGCTAACGGTCTTCATCTCGCTTATGAAGGACGTTTCCTCTGATTTTTTAAGGGCTAACGGTCTTCATTAGCCTTATGAAGGACGTTTCCTCTGGTTACTTAAAGGCTAACGGTCTTCATCTCGCATATAAAGACCATTAGCCAAATTTTTATGATTGTTCGATCTGTATAAAGCAGCTTTCTTGCTTCGCTTCAATGGTTGCCTTTCCTCCAACTGGAATGGTCGCAATCGGACTGACATGTCCAAAGTTCACATTTGCTATAACCGGGATGTAAGAGATCTCCCTCTTTGAGGAAATGATTTTCCGTAATGCTTCTTCTGTCACCTGTGAATCCTTTTGAAATCTACCAATTAGTATCGCTTGGATGTCTTCGGCACCAGGTAAGTGCAACACCGATTGCAAATCTCGGTCAAAGGTAAGGGCATGCGATTCGTGATCATCTTCAATAAACAAGATACTGCCTTTGAGGGAAGGCATAAATTCGGTCCCGTGAAGCAGATTCAAGGTACAGAGATTCCCTCCAATCAATGTACCTTCTGCGTTCCCTTCTTGGAGAACTAGATATTCCTTTTGCTCATGAAAATGGCGATCCTCTTGGTCTAAATACCAGGGATCATCACTCCAAAGCTCAGATGGAGTTACTTCATAAGGTGCATCGTTTGTAACCGCTTGGATAAAGGAATCCATGGTATACTCAAAACCATGCTTCATTCCAAAGGAGGAAAAATGTGGACCTGAGTAGGTAACCAACCCTGTCTTTTGATAGATGGATACACTTAAAGCGGTAATATCACTATAACCGATAATCACCTTTGGATTATTTTTTATGATGTTAAAATCTATATATTTAAGCAGTTGATTCACATTATAGCCGCCAATGGCTGTAAAAATTCCTTTTACATTTTGATCAAGAAAGGCGGTATGCAAATCTTCTATCCGCTCCTCAATGCTGGTACTAAAAAACTCATCGTGTGTATGTACATGTTTTCCAAACGTTACATGAAAGCCTAATGCTTCTAATCGGTTTCTTGCAATATCGACCTGTTTTTCTTTTAATATGGCCATACTTCTTGAAGGTGATATGACCCTAACCTCATCACCCGGTTGTAAACGCCTTGGAACCATTCCCACCACAATCCATCCCCTTTATAAATAATAGATAAATAGGACCTGTCATCTTTTGACAGGTCCATCATATTATACCAAAACGGGTTCAGTGTTTGTTCTTTTAGTTGATTTCTCAACGATATCTCTAGCGATCCAAACGCCACAGGCACTTGCTTGAGCCAGCCCGCGAGTAACCCCTGCTCCATCTCCACCAACATAAAGCCCGCTAATTTCTGTTTCAAAACGATCATTTAGCTTTGGTCGTGCAGAGTAAAACTTCGCTTCCACACCGTAGAATAATGTGTGCTCAGAGGCAAGACCTGGCGATACATGATTTAACGCTTCTGTCATTTCAACTAAGCTCTTCAGTGTATTATATGGAAGCACTAACCCCAAATCTCCCGGTACTGCTTCTTTAAGTGTCGGCTCTAAAAAGCCCTCTTTAATACGCTTTTCAGTGGAACGGCGACCTTTTAAAATATCACCGTACTTTTGAACAATTAGTCCACCGTTAGATAAACTATTCGCTAGCCTAGAAATTTCATGTGCGTACTCATTTGGCTTATCAAAAGGATCTGAGAAGGTGTGAGATACTAATAAGGCAAAGTTCGTATTTGGGCTACCTAATTTAGGATCCTTGTAAGCATGACCGTTCGCTAACATAATTCCAGAGTGATTCTCTACAACGACATGTCCTGAAGGATTACTACAGAAGGTTCTTACGCGGGTACCAACCGATGTATTAAACGTAAATTTCCCTTCATACAGATGCTCATTAATTTCTTCCATAACAATATTCGATGTTTCTACACGAACACCAATATCGACTTGATTATTAATCATTTTTAAACGTCTTGATTTTAATAGCTTAGCCAGCCATACCGAACCGTCACGCCCTGGAGCTACCACCACTTTTTCAGCAGATAAGCTCTCTCCAGCCTTTAATTTAATTCCAGTTACCTTATGACCATCTGGCGTTTTTTCTGTGATTAAGTCCTCAACTTCCGCCTTGTAGACCATATCAATCTTTGTTTTTAAGTATTCGTAAATGCTTTGAAGGATTTGTAGATTTTGTTCTGTTCCTAAGTGTCTTACTTGAGCACGTAGAAGCTTTAAACCTGCTGCATATCCACGTCTTTCGATATCTCTAACTTTATCTGTTAAAGGGTCAGTGATGCTTTCAGTCGCTCCGTGGTCAAGGTTGATTCGGTCCACATAATTTATTAAATCAACAACCTGTGAATCTGGTAAATAATCCGTCATCCAGCCTCCAAACTCACTGGTGATATTAAACTTTCCATCCGAGTATGCACCTGCTCCTCCAAATCCATTGGTAATAGAACACGCAGGTAGACAACCTGCAAATTCCTTCCTACCAGCTGCTGGTGGACATTTATCGATTTTTTTTTGTAAAATGGGACAGTTTCTTTTATATATGTCGTGACCTTTATCAATCAATAATATGGATGCTTCTGGCATTTTTAATGTAAGTTCATAACATGTAAAAATTCCAGCAGGACCTGCTCCAACAACGATAACATCATAATTTGTTTTCAAGGTATTCCCTCCGAGGCTACTATCTATATTCGTATTTCCTTTAACCATGTGTAAATATACCAAATATAGATTATTCAGTCAATAAAAATACGAACATTTTTTATAACTACTAAAATAACGTTCGTATTTTTTTAAAATAAACAAACAAAAACTCGAGCACTATGCTCGAGCTTTTGTTTATATTAGCATCCTTTTCCGTAGAAACTAGCACCGATGATGATGAGTAGAATGAAAAGGACAACGATTAATGCAAAACCGCCACCATATCCACATCCAACTGGCGAAACTGCTGTAGGGTACCCGTAACCAGGGTAACAAGGGTCACATCCATGTCCGTAATGCATATGTTTATACCTCCTAATTAAGCTTTCCTTTTACAATATTTACAATATGTAGTAGGTCCTTGTCCCGCATGTGTATATGCCCATTTTTCCCGAAAAAGTTTAGGCGGCCCGTGTTTTCCTTGTCAAAAACGGATAAACATTGTAATGTTTTTATATTAAGAGGTTAGGAGTTATATAAAATGAAAAGTATTTTAAAGAGCTTTGTAAATGGTATTTTAACGATTGTACCAATCATACTCGTGATTTACGTAACATATAAAACCTTCATGTTTTTAGACGGACTTCTAGGTGGGTTCTTAAAGCAGTACTTTAAAGAGTCGTATGTTCCAGGTATCGGAATTTTAGCAACGTTAGTGTTAATTACCATTTTAGGTTTTTTATCTACGAAGTTCGTGACAGGTACCATCTTCCGAATCATTGACAGGTTATTAGAGAAAATTCCTTTCGTTAAAACTGTTTATTCGGTTATCAAAGATACCGTCCATTCCTTCTTAGGTGAAAAAAAATCCTTCTCAAAAGTTGCACTTGTAACCGTTCCTGGCACAAATATGAAAAGCCTTGGATTTGTTACAGCAGAGGATCTTGACGTATTTTACGAGCCGTTAAGCGATTATATCGCTGTGTATGTCCCTCAAACCTTCCAAGTTGCTGGATTCACTTTTTTAATCAAAAAAGAGGATGTTGAATTTATTGATGTTAAACCAGAGGATGCAATGAAATTTATCCTATCTGGGGGCATGACTTCAAAAAAAACAACCTTGATAGAAGCTCAAAAAGAAAGGTAAAAGCCGCATTATGGCTTTTACCTTTTGATTTATGAAAATAAAATTTTATACTTACCGTACCCTTTTTCATCCAGTTCATCAACGGGAATAAATTCCAGTGCTGCAGAGTTGATACAATACCTTAGCTTCGTCGGCCCTGGTCCATCATCAAACACATGACCAAGATGAGAATCAGCAGATTTACTACGGACTTCTGTACGAACCATAAAGTGACTGCGATCTATTTTTTCAATAATCTCTTCCTCATCAATTGGCTTTGTAAAGCTTGGCCACCCACATCCCGCATCATATTTATCCTTCGAACTAAAGAGCGGTTTTCCTGAAACAATATCTACATAAATACCGTCACCAAATTGATCCCAATATTCATTTCGAAACGGCGGCTCCGTTCCATTTCTTTGAGTCACTTCATATTGCATAGGAGTTAAACTTTCTTTCAAATCTCCTTCTTTTTTCATTGGTCATTCCCCCAAGCTTTCTTAATAAAGGCATTGCGCCCAGACCCCTCAGAATATCTTCCATATCGTACGGGGTTCTTTTTATAAAATTGCTGATGATAATCTTCAGCGGCATAAAATTCTTTTGCCGGTAAAATTTTTGTCGCGATAGGCTTTGAAAAACGACCACTTTGCGCTAATTCTAGCTTAGATTGTTCAGCTAATACCCGTTGTTCTTCGTCATGATAAAAGATTGCCGTTTCATACGATTGGCCCCGATCATAGAACTGTCCACCAGGATCAGTTGGATCAATTTGTTGCCAGTATACAGTTAATAGCTTTTCATAAGAAAATATTTCAGGATCATACGTAATTTGTACAGCCTCGTAATGCCCAGTTGTTTCTCGGCATACCTCTTCATAAGTAGGGTTTTCCTTATGTCCCCCTGTATAGCCACTGATGACAGAAATAATTCCAGGCTGTTCATCAAACGGTTTTACCATACACCAAAAGCATCCACCAGCAAATGTCGCAAGTTTCTCCATAAGGCACCTCTTTTCAAATGACTCCTACATATATAGAGTATTTCATTAAGACTTTCAATGCAAACAAGGAGCATCCATATAGTTAAAAAACCCCTTTAAAAAAGAGGTTTTTGTAAGAATCACCGTTTTTGTTTTATTTGTTTATTAATCTTTTTCCATTTTTTCTTTTCTTCTGATTGAGCTCTTTTATCAAGCTTACGATCCAGATAGGCCAGTTCTTTTTCCAACTTCTTGTAGCTTTGTAAGCGACCTAGATCCATTACCCCTTCTTCAATAGCAGCGGTAACTGCACAACCAGGCTCATCCTCATGCTTGCAGTCTCTATATCTACAATGACTACTAAGCTCTTGAATATCAGAGAAGCTCTCAGCCATACCAGTTCCGCCTTCCCAAAGCTGGATCTCTCTCATACCTGGCGTATCAATTAATAAAGACCCGTTCGGTAAAACAACAAGTTCTCTATGGGTTGTTGTATGACGTCCTTTATCATCAGCATCTCTTATACTTTGAATTTTTTGCTTTTCTACCCCAAGTAAGTAGTTGGTAAGTGTGGACTTACCGACTCCTGACGAACCTAAAAGAGCCACCGTTTTACCGGGCAGCAAGTGGATCGCCAGTTCTTCAAAACCGCTACCTGCCACTGCACTAATCACAACAATTGGTACACCTAGTGCCACACTCTCCACTAACTTTACCTTCATTTGAACGTCGGAGCATAAGTCTGCTTTCGTTAGAACAATGACCGGATTAGCACCACTTTCCCATGCTAATAGCAAGTATCTTTCCATTCGCCGTAAGTTCAAATCGTCATTTAGTGAGTTCACCAAGAAAACAGTATCCACATTCGTGGCAACAATTTGTTCTTCCGTTACATTTCCTGCTGTCTTTCGAGAAAATTTGCTTTGTCTCGGAAGTATAGCTAGGATCATCCCCTTTCCTTCATCTAGACTAGGCTTAATAACCACCCAGTCACCGACTGCTGGATAATCCTCTCTTTTTTCAGCTTGAAAAACAAATTTACCTGAAATCTCACAAAGTAATTCTCCATGTTCTGTTAACACACGATACAAATGCTTATGTTCTAATGCAATTCTCCCTACAATCACTTGGTTATCATTAAAAGTAGAAAATTCCTGTTCAAAAAATCGATTATATCCCAATGTTTGTAAATTCACGTTTTATCCTCCTAAAGTACATACTAAAAAAACCATAGGCATACACAGCCCATGGTTTTTACCGTACGAAAAGGAATAGATAAACGACCATTATCTAGTAACTGATTGGGCTGTGTGAAATTGACTAGAAACACTATAAACAATGCTTAATTTCATCATCACACAACACCACCTTTTATATAATATTTGTATTATAACCCATATTCAGGAATCTGTAAACCAAAAAAGCAAACATAGGCACCTCTCCTACCTTCAAAGCATATGTTACACTGAATATCCTTTAAGGAGTGAGGGGTTTGTCTGATTATAGAAACCATGATGACTATTTGCATAAAGCAGCTAGGTACGATTTATTAGCACAATATTATAAATACTTAGATCCATCCATGCATATTCACTATTACCAAAAACACATTAGGTACATGACCAAAGCAATGAGTTCCTTAAGAGCTCAATCAGTTGCAAACTACTATCAGAGCAATTCACCAGCTAGAATTCGTGTACTACATGCTTCACCTGATGCACCGAAAGTTGATGTATATATCAATGGAAATCGAATTTTACGCGATTTTCCATTTAAAGAAACGAGCAATTATTTATCGTTACCAGCTGGAAAATATCAAGTAGATATATATCCTGCAGGAGACATGGTATCAACCGTTCTAAGTAGAAAGGTAACCGTGGAGGCAGGGAAGCAATATACACTTGCAGCTACTGATATGGTTGAAAAGTTAAAGCTAGTAGAGCTTGAGGATAATCCGAGTATCCCGTCCGGTGAAACGAAAGTTCGATTTGTACATCTCTCACCTGATACTCAACCTGTTGATATAGCCGTAAAAAATGGCGATGTTGTTTTCCGTAATATTGGGTTCAGACGCTCAAGCGATTATTTAGCCCTATCTCCATTAACCGTCGATCTTGAGGTAAGAGCTACAGGTACAAAGGATGTCCTTCTGCCGTTGCCAGCTCTTTCATTCCAAAGAAATCAAGTGTACACACTTGTAGCCGTAGGGCTAAGTCATGGGGAACCATCCATTGAACCCATCATTTTAACGGAAAGAGAATAAAATAGGTGGCCATTATGCCGCCTATTTTATTGGAACAAGAAGAGTAAACACAATATTATCTCGTTTTAAATCAAATGTATTTACTCTTACCTTTGTATCGCTCTTTAGTTTTAGATCATGAAGGTTTACGTACACCTCTTCATCATTCGGCCGAATCGTAATCCAAGAAGGAAGATCATAACTATCTCGAATGAATTTTAATACGACTGGAACAGGCAATTCTAGATGCCCGATCGAGATGGTCTTCTGTCTGAGTATCAAATCACCATTATCTAAAGACGCTGCTTCAAAGGTTAGTTTTAATTCCACATCTTGAGTAAATACCTTCATTGTCCCATACAAGTCAACCTGGTCAGTAAGTGTGACATTGTACTTGATTCTCTCATTAAGCCCTTGCTCTTCAATATAATGATTGATCAATCGGTTTAAATCGGCTTTGTTTGATTGAACATGAAATTGTACATAATCATCCTGATTGATGTCCTTTAGAGCAATCTCTTCATCCTTTGTAGGTAGGAAAATCAAAAAAATCACACCAACTACAACAATGCTATTAAAAATGATCAAAGCTATAAAAAGTTTTTTCCAACTATTCATCAGTGCTTGCCTCATTTCTGACAGTCGATTTCAACTCATATCGTTCCGTAAGTATTCCTAATGAAAGTGTTTCGTAAATTCGCACAGCAATTTTTTCGTAACCTAAATCATTAGGATGAAAGTAATCTGTATATAACAGATTCTCCTCACTTTCATGAAAAATATCAGCTATATCTACAAAATAAGCCCGTTCATAGTCGGTTAATATCGTCCGACTCGTCATATTCCAATCCTGCATTATGAGATCCATCTCTTCTACATCAGGAAACCACTCGTAAAAAGGATTATACAATCCTATCAAGACAACCGTACCTGAAGGATTTATTTCACGAATTAACTCAATTATGGTTCGAAGATTTTTTTCGAATTGCTTTTTTTCTGTTTCAAACAACTCCAAGTCTAGAGTTGAAAAATTTTCTCTTACTACTTTCATTACATCATTTCCACCAATAGTAATAAGGACCAAATCAGCTGTTGTTAATGAATCCTTCACTTCATCTGTCTTTAGCTTACTAATAAGCTGAGATGTTCGATTGCCTCTTACACCAAAGTTAACGATTTCTGCCGCGGCGATCCCTTTCTCTTTTTCTAAATACTCCTTGAGATATGGCACATAGCCCCCACGGTTTGTACTGTCTCCTACACCCCGAGTTAAGGAATCTCCTACGGAAACAATTTGAAAAGGTTGAGAAATAAAATCGATAGGAATAGATGCTTTTTTTTCAACCGTTGTTTCCCTAAGCTGAATTTGATCTGACTTTTGATTTTGTGTTTGACTGCAAGAAGAAAGTACAACAGTAAAAACGAGAATAAAGGCCCACCTCACGAAAAACACCTGCCTTTATAGTTTTTGTATAGTCTATGGTGACCTGCTTGTCAAATAAACTAAAATAGACCTTTTAAAAGGTCTATTGAAGGGCTTTCATATCATTAATAATTTCCTCATATGGTATTTCATTAAGACCAGTATAATATTTCATAATTTTTCCATCTTGATTAACCAAATAAAAGTCAGTTCCGTGAATAACTTGGTCCTGATCTGTTGGTTTTTTAACTATTGTCTTAAATGAATCCATTGCAAACTCTTCTATATGTGTTTGCTCATAACCAGTTAGAAAATTCCAGTTAGAAAAATCGACCTTGAAATACTCGCCAAATTCTTTTAACACTTCTGGTGTGTCTACACTAGGATCTACGGAGAAGGAAACAAACTCTACATTTTCAATTCCTTCATCTTTGACCATCTGTTGAAGCTTTTCCATATTATACGTCATCGGAAGACACACGTCCTCACAGTTAGTAAAAATAAAGTCAGCTACCCAAATTTTCCCTTCTAAATCTTTTAAACTAAAGGGCTTGCCTTCCTGATTTGTATACGAGAAATCAGCAACTGGCCAATTTTTCGCATCTGGTATCCCATTATTCCCACATGCTGCAAGAACAAATACCATTAGAACACTAACCAATTTAAACATCTTGACCTTCATGTATCCACCTGCATTCATCATTCTATTCTAGTTTATTCTAGCAAACCAGATCATAAGATGAAAGGGAAAAGAACTAAACTTCCTCTATTCTCTATGTAACGGAAGAATAATTCGAAAAGTTGTTCCTACACCTTTTTGACTTTCTACTTCAATAGACCCTCGCATTCTTTCAATGATTTGATAACAAACCATTAGCCCCATACCAGTGCCCTTTTCCTTCAAGGAATAAAAAGCCGTCCCTAATCTTTGAAGTTCATCCTCACTCATCCCAATGCCTGTATCAAAGATTTCAAAAATACCAAAGTGCCCTTCTTCTCGTACAGACAAACTGAGAGTGCCACCGTCCTTCATCGCTTCTATCCCATTTTTCAATATATTAATTAGTACCTGCTTTAACTCACTAACATTTCCTTTAATAAAAACATCGCCTGACACCTTCGTTTGCATCCCAATGCTTTTTGACATAAGTGCATACGAGTTCATTAAATCCATCACTTTGTGTGCAAGATCCCCGGCATTTACCTTTTCTGAGAACTCCAGGTCTGGCTTCGCTAAAGATAAATATTCATTAATAATCTTCTCGGCACGATTCATTTCTTCAAGCATTAGTTTTACGTACATATGCTCTTCTTCACTCAAACCATCTTTTGCTAAAAAGATTTGTAAAAATCCTTTTACTACCGTCATTGGATTCCGAATTTCGTGAGCTACAGAAGCAGCTAACTGACCTATCGCATTCATTTTCTCTGCTCGCTGAAGCTCTTTAAGTAATTTTGTTTCTTTAATGATTGTATCCATTTTCCCAATTGCCACTTCAAAGGTATGTAATTGTTCATCCGATACGGCTTGCTTGCCATTTAATGGACTTGAAATGGATAATCTATCAAACAATATGGCTAACTGTTGCGTCATAAAGTTAAACCGTTCATATAAGGGGTCAAGATTTGAATTTTTCTTACCACTTAGATGTATATTGAAGTTTCCGACGCTTACCTCGTGTAAACCATATAAGATTTCATCAACGGGCTCCATCACATTGTTTAATACATATTTTAATGTGAAAAACACGATAACAATCGTGACGACAAAAACAACGGTTAAATACAAGATCGTTTCTAACTGCGAATGCTTAATAAATGATGCTTCTGCATCAATGACTAATACGCCCACTACTTTTCCTTCTTCATTCTGTATCGGAGCAAACGAAGATAACCACGTACCTAGATCATCTGTATAAACCTTTGTACTAACCACTTTTTTTTCTTCAATAGCTTCCAAAAGAGCTATGTTATGAATATCAACCGACTTATAAAAAGAAAAAGGCTTCAGTCCCTCGTAACTATTCGATACAACTGTGGCATATACTTCTTTATCCTCATTTATAGAAGTAGCTACAATACCACTATGAAAATAAGAAGAGTTTCTCTCATTTATTAAATTCACCTGTTGTTGTAGTCTCTTTGCGGCAGGATCATTGGGATCCTTTGTCATGATCACTTTCTCTACATCCTCAGGAGACACAACGGCTGTCCACAGCGTTGATAGGCCCTCAACACGATCTGTTAACTGCTCTATTTCCTTTTTTGTCTGTAGAGCATAACTGAAACTCGAAATCATGAAAATCACAACAAACGTAATAAAAAATGAAAAAAATAAAACTTGCCTATATAAAGAAAGTTGCCTGATCCATTTTTTCATGCATACACCGTTCCCTTTTTAATGGGTCTCACTCCCTTTTTATTCGACATCACTACCCAAAATCCTTGTCTTTCCTCCATATTTTTATAAATTCTTTAAACAGTGTTTGAAGTTTGTCGAGCAAAAAAAACCTGAACAGGTGTTGTTCAGGCAATTTACTCAAAATAGTACATAAAACCAATGGCACCTGGCCCAGTATGTGTACTAACGATAGGAGTGGTATATTCAATATCTGTTAAATCAAAACCAGCTATATTTTTTAAGGCAGAGATTAGCTTTTGATTTAACTCTGGAGCCTCTGCATGAACGAGCCCCACACCTTTGATCTGATGACCAGCTGTGTCTTCCGCGAATTGTTTTGCAAGGTAGTTAGCTACTTGACTATAGCTTCGAGCTTTCGAAACAGGTGTATATACTCCACCTTCTAGAGAGGCAATTGGTTTGATATTCAAAAGTGAACCAATCATTGCCTTTCCTTTGCCAATTCTGCCACCCTTCACGAGATTTTCAAGAGTATCTACCACGACAAACAATCTTGTATTTGATCGAATTTGATCAAGTCTAGTTAATATCTCATCCATACTTCTTCCTTCTTTGGCCATTAGAGAAGCTTCTATCACTTGAAATGAAAGGGCTTTCGATATAAAACGAGAATCAACTACCTTTACATTTGCCTTTGACATAGATGCTGCCGTCTCGGCTGACTGAACTGTACCACTCATTCCTCCAGTCATATGTATTGAAAGAACATCATACCCTTCCGAACCTAATCGATCATACAGTTCAGCAAATACACCAACAGATGGTTGTGAACTTTTAGGTAGCTCCTCAGCTGCCTTCATCTTATTCAAAAAATCCTTTGGGGTTAAATCAACCCGATCAAGGTACGTCTCTCCTCCAATTTGAATAGATAATGGAACAACCTCAATATCATACTTCCTTACTAATTCATCGGATATGTCTACCGTTGAATCAGTCACTATTTTAATTTTATTCAAATTCCTTCACATCCTAATGCTAAAATCTCACTACCTATTATACAGAATTCTAGCTTAATGTCGAAAAAAGAAAGAGTATCGGCATGTACCGATACTCTTCATGTAAAGACAATCCTGTCAAAATAAAACAAACACATCAATTACGCGTTATTCTTTAGCTCTGGCACTTGGAATACATCCTGGTACACTGGCCACTTCAACGCTTTTTTCAAATAGTCTCTAAAAGAATAGCATTTCTTCGGCTGTTTGTCCCGGTATAGAGACGTAATAAATGATTGCAAACGGACTTGGATTAAAAAATAATAAGGGCTATCTTCCTCCAATACTGGAATTTCCATGACTTTTACCTTCTGTCCAACAACATTTCTGAACTCTAGGCTTTTGAATAGCAAAATATCAATCCTCTTTTTCACCCGTTTGTATATATTATACAATATTTATTTGTCGAAGTGTGTCTGAATATACACTAGTTGTGAAAAAATTTAAATTTTTTTCAATATGAAAAGTAGTGCTGTGTCAGCCAATAAATATGCGTCAAACAAACTGGAGTATATATGATAGAGGCTAGAATAATAAGGGACGATATGAATCTTTTTTTTCGTATCATACTCCCCCAAATAACTCCCATACATATGAGAAGTATGGATAAGGAAATTTTTAACGTTATAAACAAGAGTGGATGAATGTGATAAATCTCATTCATGTAGGGGTTCATTTCCCTTATCTTATTGAGTGATAATCCATGTGCAGTAGCAAAAGCGTCAAATACGTTAAGAAGAGCGAGATAAATAAATAAAAAACCAATTAATTTCCGATTCATACTAACCCTCATTTATATTTTCACTTACCGTTCTTAATTAAGAACAATTAAGATTATTATAATACAAAAGATGGTCTATGAATAACAAAAAACTCACTATTAAAAAGTGAGTTTGATCTTCTATCCTAAGTCTATTCTTTCATCCTCATCTAAACCCCACTCTTTCGCTTTTTTCAACTTTCTTTTATAAACAATTTTCGAAAGATTGATACTGATCTCGTATAAAAATAGAAGTGGAATGGTCACTAAAATATCACTCATAAAATCCGGGGGTGAGATGATTACAGAAATTACAACCAGGACAAAATATGCATATTTCCGTATTTTTTGAAGTACATACGGATTTACAATACCTAAAGATGTTAAAAACATTACGACAACAGGTAGTTCAAACAAAAATCCAAATGGAAGCGACATATTCATGATAAAACGAAAGTACTTGTCCGCTGTAAAGTTAGCAACAAGTATATCGCCACTTAAATCGATCAAAAAACCCATAACGGTCGGAAAAATCACAAAATATCCAAAGCATAAGCCGACAATAAATAAGATGAACAAAGCAGGGATATAACTCAAAGTAATTTTTCTTTCGATAGGTTTTAATGCTGGTCTGACAAACAACCAAATCTGCAACGCAAGAACAGGAATGGTACCTGCAATCGCAATTAAACCTGCTAACATGAAATAAACCCACACGATATCACTTGGTCCTAACGCAATCAACTTAACTTCTAAGTCTCGAACAAACCATTGATAGATCTCCTCAACGTAAATAAAACCAACTATAAAGAAGCCAAAAAAAGCTACAATAGAGACAATAAGTCTTTTTCTTAATTCGTCTAGATGATCAACAAGCTGTAATTCTTTATCCTCCATGTAAGTCCCCTACCATAAACAAAATGTAATCGAGAAAAAAAGTGTAAGAAATATCTTACACCTTATTTCGTAGCATTCTTCTTTTTATCCTCATCGAGCTCTTCCATTACATCACTTGTTAGCTCGCGGGTAGATTTTTTAAATTCACGAAGAGTTTGACCAAATGCACGACCAATCTCAGGGAGCTTTTTAGGTCCGAAAATAATTAAAGCAAGTACAAGGATAAGGATCAATCCAGGAACTCCGATGTTTGAAAACACTGTAGAACATCCCCTTTGGTTAATTAGAATAACTAATCTACTATCATTATAGTACTTTTTATAACGGAATGAGTCAAAATGAGCACATTGTCATAAGAAATTCATAAATTAAATAGATGTCATTTTTCTCTTATCATTATACATTAAATGAGCAAATTAAATAAGTTACTATCTTTATTTACTTCTGTAAAAGCAAAACCTTTTTTGTTTAATCTTTCAATTAATCCTTTGTAGTCTTCCTTTTTCTGTATTTCGATCCCTACTAATGCTGGTCCATTTTCTTTATTATTTTTCTTAGTATATTCAAATTGTGTAATATCATCCGTTGGTGACAATACTTCATCTAAAAACTCACGAAGTGCACCCGCACGTTGTGGGAAGTTAACAATGAAATAATAAAGCAACCCCTCATACAACAATGAACGCTCTTTAATTTCCTGCATACGACCGATATCGTTATTTCCACCACTTATAATAACGACAATATTTTTCCCTTTAATTTCATCCTTATAAAGATCAAGAGCCGCAATTGGTAAAGCACCGGCAGGCTCAGCAACAATGGCATGCTCATTGTATAATTCTAAAATACTAGTGCAAACTTTCCCTTCTGGAACCAATAGGATGTCATCCAACAGCTCGTAGCAAGTGTCAAATGTTTTACTACCCACACTTTTCACAGCAGCTCCGTCAACGAACTTATCAATGTCATCTAGAGGAGTCACAATTTGGTTATGGAAAGAAGTCTTCATAGCTGGGGCCCCATAAGGCTCCACACCAATTAGCTTGGTTTGGGGAGAGACGCTTTTCACATACGTGCTCACACCAGCCATAAGTCCTCCACCACCAATACTGGCAAACACAAAATCTACGGTTTCTTCACAATCCTGCAGTATTTCTACAGCTACCGTTCCTTGACCTGCGATTACAAGCTCGTCATCAAATGGATGAATGAAGGTCCTTCCTTCTTTTTCTGCACACTCAACTGCTTTAGCATAAGAATCATCGAACGTATCCCCAACAAGAATAATATCAATAAATCCTCTACCAAATAACTCTACTTGCCCAACTTTTTGCTTAGGTGTTGTCGTTGGCATATAAATTTTCCCTTGTACACCAAGATGACGACACGCATATGCTACACCTTGAGCATGATTCCCTGCACTTGCACAAACAACCCCATTAGAAAGATTGTCCTTACCAAGCGCTTTCATCTTATAAAAAGCACCTCTTAATTTAAAAGAGCGAACGTGCTGCAAATCTTCCCTTTTTAAATACACATTACAATCATATTTTTCTGATAAACGCTCGTTTTTCTGTAACGGTGTATGGGCAACGATGTCTTTGAGTTGGTGGTGCGCTATTAAAATATCTTCAACCTGCACCCATCTTTTTTTCATCACTTTCTGTTCCATATCCATCCTCCATTTTCCCGTTATAATCAGTACATTATACCACTCTCACCCACCATTTCAAGCGTATTATCAAAAAATTTTGTATTTTTCAATTTATAGAACTGGGTATTCTTCGCTCAGGATTTTCTCAGAAAAAGAAAAAGGCTAGACTCAATAAGCCTAGCTTGTCATGATGCGATTTTTTCATCCTTTAGAGAATGAACAATTACCTCTCGAACATAATTTGAAACTTCCTTCATATCCTTTTGATCGAAAATTGAAGAAGGAATACAAGGTAATATCTTCACCTGGATGGAAGCTGGTTTCACTAATCGTCCATTTTTTTCAAATACATCAGATGTACCAGAAATACTAATTGGCACAATCGGTACCATCGCATCCTTTGCCAGTCGGAATCCACCAGATTTAAACTCCCCGACCGGTCCACCTTTACTTCTCGTTCCTTCAGGGAAAATAGCAATCGAGTGACCCTCTTTTAATAACTTAACCGCTTCCCGTATCGACTGAACAGATTTCCTACGATCGCTTCGATCAATAAACACGCAATTCATGATTTCCATCCAAGTGGAAAGGATTGGAACTTTTTTCACTTCTACTTTGGATATAAACCCAAACGGCTTTTCAATACTAGCTAGCAATGTAGGAATATCAAAGTCTCCTTCATGATTGCTAATCATGACAACCGCACCTTCAGGAAGATTCTCCATCCCCTCTACCTTCACCTTAGATCCAGTCAGTTTCATAATTGTTTTTGACCATTTGTTTGGAATCGCATGAATTAGCTGATCTCTCTCTGAAACCGATAAACGTTTGTCTAATTTTTTCATTCTTTTCAATTTAGGTATGCTATAAACCAAATAACCACTCATGTACAAAAAAACTGCCATTAACCTGATCATCTTGTTCACCCTCCATTATGTAACCACACTAATTATACTTGATTGTATTCTTTTTAAACATAAAAAATAAGCAGTGATTATTCACTGCTTACGTTGGTACACAAGAAATTCATAGTCGTAAGGATTTTTTTCGTCTTTCACACCTGGAATGGATTCGATAAGCTCCCAGTCGGATAAATTGTATTCCGGGAAAAACGTATCTGCCTCGAACTCTTCACGAATTTCCGTGACATAAAGGCGATCTGCGAAAGGAAGAATCTCTTTAAAAATTTCAGCTCCACCAATTACAAATAGCTCCTCGTCGTTACGCTTTAATAAACCTTTTACATCATGAATAACTGTACAGCCTTCAATAGTTATTCCTTGACTACGTGTAATAACGATATTTTCTCGACCAGGTAGTGGCCGTCCAATGGAATCATATGTTTTTCTGCCCATCGCAATGGGCTTTCCCATTGTTACTCTTTTAAAATACTTCAAATCCTCAGGAAGATGCCAAGGAAGTTGATTGTTACGACCTATTGCCCGCTTCTCATCCATTGCCCAAAGAAGGGAAATCATACACTTACAGCCCCTTTAATATGAGGATGTGCCTCGTAGTTAACTAACTCAAAATCATCAAAGGTAAAGCCAAACAAGTCTCTTTTCTCTGGGTTTATTTTTAATGTAGGTAATGGATGTGGCTGTCTAGTAAGCTGTAATTCCACTTGCTCTACATGATTTAAGTAAATATGCGCATCCCCAAACGTATGAATAAATTCACCAGGTTCAAGGTCACATACCTGCGCAACCATCAATGTTAATAGCGCATAAGATGCTATATTAAATGGTACACCTAAAAACACATCAGCCGAACGTTGATATAACTGACAGCTTAGCTTTCCATCAGCCACATGAAATTGAAACAGACAGTGACAAGGTGGCAATGCCATTTTATCAATATCTCCAACATTCCATGCATTTACAATTAAACGCCTGGAATCAGGGTTTGTTTTAATTTGATTAACCAGGTCAGAAATTTGATCCACTGTTTCTCCTGTCGAAGTTGTCCATGATCTCCACTGATGGCCATACACAGGACCCAAATTCCCATTTTCATCTGCCCATTCATTCCAAATCCGAACACCATTTTCTTGAAGATACTTTATATTTGTATCGCCTTGAAGGAACCAAAGCAATTCATGAATGATTGATTTCAAATGTAACTTTTTGGTTGTAATAAGAGGAAATCCTTCTTGTAAATCAAAACGCATTTGATAACCAAATGTACTAATGGTCCCCGTTCCTGTACGATCTTGTTTTTTTACTCCATTTTCTAACACATGCTTACATAGCTCTAAATATTGTTTCATTCTTCCACCTACTGTCACAAATTTTACGAAATACTAGTCTTTTACAAGGGTATAATGTTTTGGAGGCTAGGTCAATTAGGAGGTGAAAATTTTGGAGTTATTTGAGTTTTGGTACAAGCGATAGTCGTTGCTATTCATATTTATTGTTTTTAAGAGAGGATGTCTAATTTTGATTGTAAAAGAGCGCGGAATTTCTATGGAGTTGCAGGTGTTTAGATGTTTGAAAAATCGAATGGTGTTCACTGAAAAAGAAAAAACGTACTATATCAATTTAGAAAAAGGATATTCAGGAGAACTAAAATTTGATGAGTTGACTAAAAATTTAGTGGATGATTGTTTAATAATAAAGGATCTCACACTAGAGATAACTAATAATATTTTCCAAATTGATAGCTTGCTTATTTTTAAGGATATGTTATGTGTCTTTGAAGTCAAAAACTATGAAGATAATTTTTATTTTCAATCAAACAAGTGGTATACATTGCCTAGTCGGAAAGAGATTAATAACCCTATTCTCCAACTTGATAGAAGTGAGACTTTGCTCCGTAAATACTTTCAGGCCCACCGCTTTTCTATCCCCATTGAATCTAAAATTGTATTTGTAAATCCCACCTTCACCCTTTACCAAGCACCTATCGATTTACCTGTTGTCTTCCCTACGCAACTTCAACATCTTCAAAGTACACTCAAATCTAAAAGAGGAACACTTACAACCCAACATACCAAACTAGCGAAACAATTGTACGATGATCATATGGTTACTACTCCATTCCTGAGAGTACCTAGGTATAATTATGAATCCTTGAGGAAAGGGTTAGAGTGTAGGGGGTGTGGTGAGTTTTATAAGCAATGGGGGGAGGTTCTATTACATTGTAAAAATTGCGGTGATTTTGAATCGGTGGAAGCTGCTTTTGTTCGCACTGTAAAAGAGTTTAAAATACTCTTTGCTGAGAGGAAGATAACAACAAATGAAATTTATGATTGGTGCAGAATTATTCCATCAATAAGGTTGGTACGTTTATTATTAAATCGATATTTGAACGCTAGGGGAAATGGGAGGTCAACATATTATGAATTCCCATAAAAATAGAAATACAAGTATCCTAAAGTTGGTTTTCGTTCATTAATTCTACTAGTTTTTTGTAAATTCCATGTCCTAATGATCAACTTAGTTCACCTATTCTACTTAATTATGGAAATCATATGTCCTATATCCCAACTTAGTTCACTCATTCCACCAGTTTCTGGAAATCACATGTCCTAAAACCTATCTTAGTCCACACATTCTACTAATTACTGGAAATCACATGTCCTATATCCCAACTTAGTTCACTCATTCCACTAGTTTCTGGTAATCACATGTCCTATATCCCAACTTAGTTCACTCATTCCACTAGTTTCTGGAAATCACATGTCCTAAAACCCATCTTAGTTCATCTATTATACCAATTACTGGAAATCACATGTCTTAAGTTCAAAACTCATTCCCTAATTCGCACAAACCTCTATTCCCTCCTTATCAGACACACAAAAACCCCCTCCGACCAATTCTAGTCGAAGGGGGTTTCTTATTAGCTCATCCACTTAGGTGGTGTGTTCGTGTCCCAATAGATCGATCCTAGTTCGTGGTGGGCTTCGAAGTTGTCTTCGCTTGTGTGGTAATGAAAGTTAAACCAATAGCCACTTTGGGGTGGGTGGTCTTTTCTTACGTGGAAGCGGATGATGTCTTTGTTGCTTTCTTTGCTATACAGGTGAAATATTTTTTCAGCGTTGCCTCCAGTTGGGACTTCGCTTAATTCTAGGTATGCTAGTTTTTCTTCCGGGTACTGCACGGCTACTTCTTCAATTGCTTTATGAATATTTGGTAGAATGACCTGTTTGAATTCGTCTTCTATCACAGGCTTGATTCTACTTCCAAATTTTTGGTATGATAACTCTTCTGCTTCATTTAACCAACTTTGAATGATCTGGCCGCTACTGTCTGAATCTTCTTCCGTTGTGTCCTCAAGCTGATTATATGTAGTTTCCGATTTAACTGCATCTTCCCGTGTTGGTTTCTCCGCTGATGCTTGATTATATAGAAAGGTTTGAGATGGTGTTACCAAACCAAATGTTAAAATTGTAACCAACACGACGAAGGATTTTTGCAACCATTTTGGCATGATCTCCAATCCTTTCTACTAGTCTTTAAGAGTATTTAGAAAATAATGGCTCTTTTCTCATATTATACTCTTTTTATAGTTGAAAGTGGGAGATTAAATAGCAAATATCATCATTTTGTAATAATTCCGAAATGGAATTTAGCAGACGGTCTTTTCATAACTGAGAATCCAAACTGCTCGAAGCGATCGCTACGAAAATGATCCTTTAGCACGAGCCGTCTCCTCGCCACTCTTTTTGCTTCTGAAATGAACTCTTCCCTTATTTCTGTATATACCGCTAAATGAGCTAGCGCACGAATTCCGTCTGATTCTAAGATGGTTTCTTCAAACATTGGGTCAATATATACGCAATCAAACTCATTGCTTGGGACTTCCTTTAAAAATGATAGTGCATCTGAATGTTGTACCGAAATTGTGCGCATAGCTTCATCCATTCCTGCCAAACCGGACTGCCAGCTTTTTAATCCTCGACCGACAAGATAAGAGAGATATTTATTTTCTTCTGTCCCGACCACTTTTCCAGAAGCTCCAACGACAAAGCTTGCAACAATACTGTCAGAGGCTAGTCCTAATGTACAATCAAGTAGACTCATTCCTTTCGCCAGACCCGTTGCATCAATAAAAGGATCGTGTTCGTTTTTTAGCAGCCTTTTGATTCTGAACATGGAGGAATTGGGATGGAAGAAAAACGGCTCTTCTCCGTTCATTAAAAATAACTCTAGTCTCTCTTTTCCAACGACAATACAGTCATCCTTATACAAGGATTGAAGTGTCTGAACCGATTTTTTCCTTCTTTCCTGATAGGGACATTCGAGGGCCAACGCTATCTGTTTTGCTTCTTCAATCATGTCTGGATTGGTTCGTCCTGCTGTTGTGACAAACATATAGATTCTTTCCTTTTTTCTTTAACAATTTTGTTCAAATGCTGATTGGAGGTTCTCCATGATTTCTTCCATTGTGTGGTCTTCGATATCGTGGCGATGGATAAAGTGAACCACTTGCTTCCCTTTTACAAGAACCATAGAAGGTGATGACGGTGGGAACCCTTCGAAATACTCACGCATTTTTGCCGTTGCCTCTTTATCTTGACCTGCAAAAACAGTAACAAGCTTGGCAGGTTTTTTGTCCGTTCTAACAACTGCTTGAGTTGCTGCAGGACGTGCTAAACCTGCCGCACAACCACATACAGAGTTAACAAAGATTAACGCAGTGTCTTCATTTTGATCCATAAAATTTTCTACTTCTTCTTCTGTTTGTAACTCTTCAAAGCCCGCATGAACTAGTTCTTCACGCATTGGCTTTACCATTTGTCTCATATATTCCTCATATGCCATTGACATTAAAAATCCCTCCTACTAACTATATCCATTGTTAGCATACTATATTTATTTCAAATGATGCAATTTTATTCGTTTTGTTTTCTTGCTTCTGTCATTTGTTTCCAAACTGATCCTTTTGCATCCTCACCCAATTCAATTCTTTCGATAGCAAGTTTAATTTGTAAGCTTACTTCAAATTCCGGATCTTCTTCTGCTGCCTTCAGGGCAGGAAGTGCACGGTCATCACCCAATTCATATAAAAACATTGCCGCTCTCCAGCGCACTAATTTACTTTCATCACTTAATGCCTTCATCATTTCTTCTATTGCCTCTTCAAACCCTAAGTCAGATAAGCAGTCTCCAGCCGTACGTCTGACGGTTACTGTTTTATCCTTTAATGCTTTATATAGGAGAGGTAATACTTTTTTGTCTTCAATCATCCCTAAATAGACAGTAGCTAATCTCCGAATAGATGCCTTTTCGTCGTTTAACGCTTTTTCTAACACTGGAAGATCTTCAACTTCTGGATCGTCCATTTGTTCAAGAAGCTGATATCTTTTTCGCCAATCGGGATCATTTAATGAGTGGACATCAAGCTTTTGTTTCTGGCGCCTAACAATCTTCGTGGTCTCCTTATTCGTTGCATCTTGAATGAGTTCATCTAGTCGGTCTGTTGTATAAGCAGCCATTAATTCTTCTAATATATCCTGGCCGATTTGATCGAAATCTCCATACCTTACACCAAACTCTTTCCACCTTCGAACCATTACAACGTTATCTTCTGGATCCTGCGCCTTTGAAACAGCCTCTTTATACTGTTCTGGTAATCCATATCGTCTTTCTTCTGTTCCATCCGTTAGCTTTATTTGCATCGGAATTCCTTTATACATCTGAACAAGCACCTGTATTTCTCCGTAATGCTCATTAATTGTTTCTTCTGGCTCCACTAATTCCGCTTCTTCGCCAAATGCAAGCCTTACTTTCGGTAAGATTTCTTTCCAATCGTATTTCGCATTTCTTTCCACTGCTAGAAAATCAGCTACGTGATATACCCCTTTCACACCTTCTATGGTCAAAATATCCTGAATGACCTTTGGAGCACCAGCACTTGTCTCTTTTTTATAGTTATTACTTTTTCCCATTGGAAGCTCTTCATTTAAAATAACCTTCATCGTATTCGGACTAGGAGTGGGTTCAATGGATCGTATCTTCAAGTCACTTCATCCTTCCCTTGTTCTTAGATTTAATTAATTCTCTGCAATTTCTGATAAATAGCTCCAACGCTCAATCAAGTACTCAAGTTTTTCGTTTAAAGAATTTTCCTCTTCCATTAAAGCTTGAGCCTTTTCAAAATCACTGCCTGTTTTCCCCATCTCTACAGCTATTTCTTCAAGTCTTTTTTCCGCATGTTCAATGTCAGAATCGATGGATTCCCATTCAAGCTTTTCCTTATAGCTCATTCTTTTCTTCTTCGGTTTTTCCTCTTCCACAGGTTTCTCTGCTGATGCACTTACTCGAACTACCGGCTTTTCTACTTGTTTTTCAAGGAATTCACTGTAATTTCCATAATAAGATTCAATCACTCCATTCCCTTCAAGCACGAGCAATTGTTCCGCCACTTTATCTAAGAAATAGCGGTCGTGGGAAACAGTAATGACCACTCCCGGAAACTCTTCTAAATAGTCCTCTAAGACAGTCAGAGTTTGAGTATCTAGATCATTCGTTGGTTCGTCTAATAACAAAACATTCGGTTCAGTCATTAATAGCTTTAGTAAATATAATCGACGTCTTTCTCCCCCTGATAACTTTCTGATCGGGGTGCCGTGAGTGTATGATGGAAAAAGAAATCTTTCTAGCATTTGAGTTGCTGAAATAGTTTTACCATCAGACGTATGAATCACCTGCGCCGTTTCTTTGATGTATTCAATCATCCGTTTTGAAAGGTCCATGTCTTCATTTTCTTGAGTATAAAAAGCAACCTTCACTGTTTGGCCGATGATTCGTTCACCTGAATCCAGAGGAATGTTTCCAGCTAGAATATTTAATAAGGTTGATTTACCAGTACCATTTTTCCCTATAATTCCGATTCTGTCATGAGGTTTCACTAGTAGATCGTAAGACTTAAGGATCACTTTCGAATCATATGTTTTTGTTGCGTCTTTCAATTCGAATACTTGCTTACCTAAGCGGCTGCCGGATAAAGATAAATCTAGCTTTTCCGTAGTTTTTACGGAGCTTAAATTCTCATCAAGCTTTTCAAAACGTTGAATTCTTGCTTTCTGCTTTGTTGTTCGTGCCTTTGCCCCTCGTCTAATCCACTCAAGCTCTCGTCTGAATAGATTTTTTTGCTTTTCAAGAGTAGCTGCTTCATTTTCTTCACGAATGGCCTTAGCTTCCAGAAAATCTGCATAGTTTCCTTTGTAGCTGTAGAGTTTTCCACCTTCTAGTTCAAACACTCGGTTTGTGACACGGTCTAAGAAATATCGATCATGCGTCACAAGCAATAAGGCACCTGTATAACGACTTAAATAATCTTCAAGCCATTTCACTGACTCGAAATCTAAATGATTGGTAGGCTCATCTAGAATCAATAAATCTGGGGATTGAATTAACACTTGAGCAAGAGCTACTCGCTTTTTCTGGCCACCAGATAATTCTCCAATCTTTTTTTCATACTCTTCAATTCCAAGCTTATTTAAAATTGTTTTTGCGTTCGTACTTGCATCCCATCCATCTAAAGCATCCATTTTCTTTTGTAAATCAAAAAGCTTTTCCTGAATTTTAGTATCATCCGGGACTCTATTAAGCTCTAAAAGAGTTTCTTCGTACTCTTTTAGAAGCTTTAAAACAGGTGCCTCACCGGCAAAAACCTGATCAAGGATTGTTAATTCTGGATTAAGGTCCGGATTTTGCTCAGAATACGCAATTCGATAATCTTTCGGAGCCGTTACTTCTCCTGAATCTGGAAAATCAACACCTGCTACAATTTTTAATAATGAGGACTTTCCGGTCCCATTTACACCAATAAGTCCAACTCTTTCTTTCGCGCTTATTGTGAATGAGATTTCATTAAATAATTCCTTTTCTCCATATGTTTTTGTCACGTTATCGATACTAATCATTGATGTTTTCCATTCCAATCATTGTAAAATTCAAGTAAGAACTCTTCCATATACAGATGCCGTCTTTCAGCTATTTCTCTACCCGTTTTTGTATTCATTTTCTCTTTTAGCTTTAGTAGCTTTTCATAAAAATGATTAATAGAGGACGAATGGCCTTTTCGATACTCTTCGTTTGTCATGCTTGTTCGGACATTTATGTTAGGGTCATAGATCGGTTGACCTTTTTTCCCTCCATACGCAAATGCCCTTGCTATCCCAATCGCTCCTATCGCATCTAAGCGGTCGGCATCTTGGACGATGGCTGCTTCAGCTGTTGTGATGTTTCGATTATTTCCACCTTTAAATGATATGGTTTCAATGATTTCTTTAATCTGATTTTTCTTCAATTCATTTAATGGTAACAGACTTAGAAAGGAAGTAAGCTTCTTTTCTCCTTCTTCCTTCGAGCTATGTAATTTTTCGTCAGAAATATCATGTAGTAGAGCAGCTAACTCAATAAGGAAAGGATCTCCTATCTTTTCCTTTTCATGAATTTTCAATGCAATATTCCGTACTCTATCAATATGAAACCAATCATGTCCAGTTGAATCTGCCGACATTTCACGTTTGACAAACTCTTCTGTCTTGGCTATAACTTGCTCCATTACACCACCTCATTCTTTCCACTCATATTCTACCATGAACTGCTTTTTTTCGAAAAAGAAAAGGAAGTGCACCATTAGCGCACTCCCTCTACAGGCTATTAAACCAGCTGATTCCGATTGTGTTTTCTCCTGCGTGCACTCCGATCGTTGCGCCTAAAGGGTAAATATCGAATGAAACATCAGGGAACCGTTTACACAATTCATTATGCCATTTTCTCGCTTCCGTATCATGAAGACCGTATAAAATATAGGCTTCTTTTATATCATACTCTTCAATTGCAGTTCGAAGATAAGTTATGATTTTCTCCATTCCTTTACTTTCACTTCTAATTTTCTCTTTTGCCTGTAATACGCCGTCCTCAATGGAAATGATCGGCTTAATATTTAACATGCTGCCTAGGAAAAAGGATAATCCGTTCATCCGCCCACTTCTGTGTAATTGTTCCAAACTACCGATTAAAACTAATGTCTGGTTCGTGTTTGCGAGATCACTTAACTTTTGTTCCACTTCCTCAATGGACTCACCAGCCTCAACCCATTCCATTCCTTTCTTAATCATCCGAGAAAGGGGATAAGAGAGGATCTTTGAATCGATTGTAGTGACCGATACATTCACCATGCTGGAAGCCTGAACACTCGAAGAGACCGTACCGCTTAACTTAGCTGAAACGAGAACGGAGAATACGTGATCATATTGTCCTTCTAACTTCTCAAACAATGATACAAACTCACCTACAGATGGTTGAGACGTTTTTGGCGGAACTTGAAGATGCTTTAATTTTGCATAAAGCTCTTCTGCTGTCAAGTCTATTCCATCCTTATATTCCTTTTCGTCTAATACGATTGTCATTGGGACAGTGAAAACGTCTGGATGATTGGTTAATTCTTCATCTAAGCAAGCGGTACTGTCCGTAACCCAGGCAATTTTTTTCATTCTAATTCCCCCCTTTTATTTTATAGTATTAATAATTATTAACTATGTAAAGATAATTCAGAAAATTACAGCTAATTAAGAACCCTTGCTATCAGCAAGGGTTTCATTTCAAATCAACTTTTCAATATCTTGTGATATTTCTTTTGGGTTCGTATTTGGTGCATACCTTTCCACTACTTCACCGGAACGATTCACTAAAAACTTAGTGAAATTCCATTTAACAGCTTTCATCCCTAGTACTCCAGGTGCCTCTTCTGTTAGATACTGAAAAAGTGGGTGAGCATTTTTTCCATTTACATCCACCTTTGAAAACAATGGAAAAGTTACTCCAAAATTCATTTCGCAAAATGACTGGATATCAGACTCGGTACCTGGTTCTTGATTCATAAATTGATTACACGGAAAGCCTAATACAGTGAATCCTTTTTCTTTATATTGTTCATAGAGCTCTTGAAGCTCTTTATATTGAGGAGTAAACCCACAATTACTAGCTGTGTTTACAATTAACAGAACCTCGCCCTTAAATTCCGAAAGAGATATGGTTTCACCATTAATTTTCTTTGCCTCAAACTGATACACCGTCATCCCTTAACTCCTCCTAATGTTTTACATCTAGTTCAAGTTTATCTAAGGATTGTAATATAAAATCGGCAAGCTCCGTTAAGTCTTCCATTTGCTCTTCATAAATGAGCCTTTTAAAATTCACTTCTATCTCTATTTTATTACCAGACTGACTTTGGAGAGGGTCAGAGATGATCTTACAATGATACTCTCTATCCTTCCCCCAAATGGATTGGAGGACCTCCAAAATTCTTATATCAAAAGAACGTTGCTCTAGACTAGAGAAAACCATTTTAAAATGGCAGCCAGCATCCTTTGGTGATTGAAACTTTGGGTGTAACTCTGCAGCTAAATTCGAAATATCTGCACATAAAACGACGGTACAGCTAATCTTACTATCCCTATTCTTCTTTACGGTCATTTCTATCTGTCGCGAAAGTTTTGCTACGTTTAATATGTCGTTCCGATCAATGACGCATAGTTGACCCGCTAAATCTAGGTCATAAACGGCACCCTCAAAAACTACTTTTATATTATCAAAAGCTGTAGGATCAAACATACAAGCATACCTCATCCATAATCATCATCAATTAGAATAAGCCTACTGCATTGCCTTTTTCATCAACATCCATTTTAAGCGCGGCAGGTTGCTTTGGTAAACCTGGCATTGTCATCACGTCGCCAGTTAAAGCAACGAGGAACCCAGCACCGATCGAAGGCTTTAATTCTCTTACCGAAACCGTAAAATCGGTTGGTCTACCAAGTTTACTTGGGTCATCTGAAAGGGAATATTGTGTTTTAGCCATACAAATCGGAAGGCCGTCCCATCCATATTGCTCCAAGTCCTTCATTTGTTTTTTGGCCTTTGTTGAGAACTCAACATCCTTCCCTCCATAAACCTTTTGAACAATAGAACGGATCTTTTCTTCAATTGAATCACTTACATTGTATAAAGGTGCATATTCCTCAGTATGACTTTCAATTGCTTTTAACAGTTTTTCTGCTAGGGCAATACCACCCTTTCCACCCTTTTCCCATACTTCGGTTAAGGCAACTTGTACACCTTCCTTTTCACACAATTCCAATAAGGTGTCCACTTCAAGATTGGTATCTGATATAAATTTATTTATTGCTACAACGACAGGTAATCCGAAGCTTCTGATCGTTTGTACATGTTTTTTCAAGTTATCGAAGCCAGCAATTAGCGCTTCAACATTTTCGTTATTAAGATCCTGCTTTCCAACACCGCCATGCATCTTCAGAGCTCTAATTGTTGCAACGACAACAACCGCCTCCGGTAATACATCCCCGTTTCTAGCCTTAATATGTAAAAACTTTTCTGCTCCTAAGTCTGCACCAAACCCAGCTTCTGTAATTACGAAATCAGCAAGCTTAGATGCGGCTGTTGTAGCAATAACAGAGTTACAGCCATGTGCAATATTAGCGAACGGTCCACCATGAACTAGCGCTGGAGTATGCTCAATCGTTTGTACAAGATTTGGTTTGACCGCATCTTTTAAAATGAGCGCTAGAGCACCCTCTACACCAAGTTGTGAAACAGTTACCGGCTGTTTCTCCATATTGTAAGCTACTACCATCTCAGACAGCCTTCTCTTTAAATCCTTTAAATCTTTCGCTAAGCATAGTACAGCCATAATTTCGGATGCAACGGTAATATCAAACCCATCCTCACGAGGAACACCCTGCATCGGACCGCCTAACCCAATAATTACATTTCTTAAAGCACGATCATTTAAATCAAGTGCTCTCTTCCAAACAATTCTACGTTGGTCGATCTGGAGTTCGTTTCCTTGTTGGATATGATTATCAATTAATGCGGCCAATGCATTATTTGCTGTCGTAATCGCGTGTAGGTCGCCTGTAAAATGTAAGTTGATTTCGTCCATCGGTAGTACTTGAGAATATCCACCACCTGCAGCTCCACCCTTAACTCCCATCGTTGGCCCTAAAGATGGTTCTCTCATTGCAATCATTACCTTTTTTCCAAGTTGAGAAAAAGCATCGCCTAATCCAACTGTTACAGTAGACTTCCCTTCTCCTGCTGGAGTCGGGTTAATTGCTGTTACAAGAATGATTTTGCCATTTGGATTTCCTTGGATTTTACTTAAAGTGTCAGATGAAATTTTAGCTTTATACTTTCCATATAACTCGAGGTCATCATCTGTTAATCCAATTTTTTCAGCAATTTGAATGATCGGTTTCATTTCTGCAGATTGTGCAATTTCAATATCACTTTTTACGCTAACCTTGATGTTCAATGATGTTACCTCCATGCCCGTATTTTTCAATGTATATTGTACCATTTGCGAATGTTCCTGTATCCATTCTTTTTTTAAGTTATTTGATCATTATTCTTGATCCTAAAAAAATCCAGTATATAATATAAATAGCCTGAATATTGAATAAAGGGGTTGAAATTCATTGCCAATCAAAATTCCGAAGCTCTTGCCAGCTCGAGAAATACTGGAATCTGAAAATATCTTTATTATGGACGACGAGAGAGCGAACCATCAGGACATTCGTCCGTTAAATATTCTCATCCTGAATCTAATGCCAGAAAAGCAAAAAACAGAGGCTCAGTTACTTAGACTGTTAGGGAATACCCCTCTACAAGTTAATATTTCATTCTTACAAACCATTACTCATCAAGCAAAAAATACAAGCCAATTGCATCTTGACCAGTTCTACACGTCATTCTCTGAAATAAAGCACCGCAAGTATGATGGACTTATTATCACTGGAGCACCAGTAGAACTATTATCCTTTGAAGAAGTTGATTATTGGGAAGAGTTAAAAATGATCATGGACTGGTCAAAAACGAATGTCACTTCAACTTTACATATTTGTTGGGGGGCACAAGCGGCATTGTATCACCATTTTGGTATTGGAAAGTATGAACTATCAAGAAAATGTTCCGGCATCTTTACTCACCGCGTACATGATCCTGTCGATCTATTATTAAGAGGATTTGATGATGAGTATCTCGCCCCTCACTCCAGATACACAGATGTGGCAGTCGAGGAAATCATGAACCACCCTTCTCTAAGATTGTTATCAAGTTCAGAGGTAGCAGGCCCATTTATCATTAGTGCCGATGAGGGCAAACAAATCATGATTACGGGACATTTAGAATATGAATCGACAACCCTATCTGAAGAGTACTCAAGAGATCAAAAAAAGGGCTTGGATATCCATGTTCCGGAAAATTATTTTCCTAACAATGATCCCAATCAAAATCCAGCAAATCGTTGGCGTTCCCACGCACATTTATTATTTTCAAACTGGCTTAACTACTTTGTGTATCAACAAACTCCGTATGTATGGGAATAAAAAAAGAGAGCGATATCGCTCTCTTTTTAATTCTCTTCATTTTTCTTTTGAATTTCTCTTAACGCTTCTATTCGATTTTCGTCCTCTTCGAAAAATTGGACGAGGTCACCTATCCGATCAATTGCATCCCAGCTTAAATGATGCTCAATTCCTTCCACGTCATCATATATATTTTCTTCTTTTACACCAATCGTTCGAAGAAGCTGTTCCAGTAGCTCATGACGATAAACGAGCCTTTTACCAATTTTTTTTCCCTTTGGAGTTAGTACAAGCCCTCTATATTTTTCGTACACTAAATACTCATCTCGATCTAGCTTTTGAACCATTTTCGTAACCGAAGAGGGATGAACAGATAAACCTTCCGCAATGTCCGAAACTCTTGCATAGCCTTTTTCTTCAATTAGATTGTATATCTGTTCAATATAATCTTCCATACTCGGTGTTGGCATCCGTTGACCCTCCTGCGTGCATCATCAATAATAAAAGTTTACTATAGTTAAAAATTGGAGACAAGGGAATTCGCTTCCAATCAACCACTCTTAATTCAAAAATTCCATCTTCCAGCTATAATACTCATTGTCAGGATTTTTTTCATATCGTAGATTTGCATCAAATTTATTTCCTTTTTTACTCGTTAAACCTTTTACAGTGGCTGTCCCATTCTTCAAAAGCATTTTCACCATTGTTTTTGAAGGCTTTTTCTTTAAGGCAGCCAAAAATTTATCATTTTTCCAAATGACAAATTTACAGCCATTTTTCCAGTTGTTACAGCCATAACCTTTTTGCCCCTCAATAATACTCCCCTGACTACAGGCAGGGCATTTTCCTAATGCGTCAATTGATTTCTTTTCATAAGTTACTTCATTAATAATAATATCTTTTTCATGTTTTATGGTGTTTACAGCACTTGCGGTAAAATCAAATATTAAATTCAGAAAGCTTTCTTTCGTAAACTTTTGTTTTTCTATATCTGATAAAGTTTTTTCTAAACGGCCTGTAAATTCTAGGTCAAACAATTCTTTCACAGGAAAAGTCTCTACTAGATTTTTACCAAGTTCGGTACAAATCAAACTCTTATTTTTGGTTTCAATATATCCAATATCTTTTAACTTTTTAATGGTTTCTGCCCTTGTAGCTGGAGTACCAATGCTATAACCACTTAAGATTGCAGCCATCATTTCTTCACTTTCTTCATCGCCCTGACCTTTTCCACAAGTCTCCATTACTCTAAGCAATGTCTTTTCCGTATGATGCTTTGGTGGTTTCGTAGCATGTGAAGTAAGCTTGTGATCAACCATCTCTACCAGATCATGAACTTTTACAAGTGGCAAAACATTATCTTTTGATTCAATTTTTTCCACCTTTCTCCACCCTTCAACAAGCTGTACCCGTCCCTTAGATACAAATACACCTTTGGTGTCGAGGTTACTCATTTTTGTCATAATCTTGGTTTCTTCATGTTCAGCAATCGGCATAAACTGCATGATCAATCGATTTTTTATTGCATGGTACACAATTTCTTCATCTTTAGTTAACGATTTGGGTAGTAAATAGGTTGGAATAATTGCACTGTGGCTTTCAACCTTTGAATTATCGAACACTCTCTTTAGCTTCGAAAATTTCACTTCATTTTCATATGGAAGTCCTCGAGTTATATTTTCTAAAACCTTTGCTGTTTTTCCAACAAGACTTTCCTCTAACACAACGCTAGCCGTTCTTGGATACGTAATATACTTCTTCTCATACAGTGATTGAGCTACTTTTAAAACCTTATCTGAAGTCCAGCCTTTAAATTTACTAGTAATAAATCCCTGTAAATTTGACAGATTGAATAAATAGGGAGGATACTCTTTCTTCCGTTCCACTTGTTTATCTGCAATGATTGCTGAGGGATCCTTCATAGCTTCTTGAATTTTTTCTAAGTGCTCCTTATTAGAAAACTTGTCTTCCTCGTTTTCAACATAAGTTCCTTCATACGCCTCACCATCTTGTGTTTTGAAAGTAGCAGCCAATTTGAAGTATTCTTCCGGTTTAAAGTTTTCTATTTCTCGATCCCGATCATAAATAATTTTTAAGGTTGGCAAAAGAACTCTACCTATATTAAGTGCCTTTCCCTTCCCCTTTTGGTACTTTAATGTCGCAACGGAAGTCAGATTAATTCCGATCACCCAATCAGCCCATTGACGACCAATTCCAGCATCTTGAAGGGGTCTCATCTCCGTATTAGGCTTCATTTGTTGAAGTCCTTTTAACACCTCATCAGGTGTCCATTCATTTAGTAACAATCTGTACACTTGCTTTTGGGTTTTTAGGTTATATATGATCGTATCCCCGATAATTTGACCTTCTCGGTCATAGTCGCAAGCAGATATGACCATTTCCACGTCATTTCGTTTGATTAAATTGTAGATTATTTTTAGTTGCTTTCTTGCACCCAAATCTTCCTTCTCTTTATTCCTTGGATCACTTTTTACTTTGTACCGAAAGTTAGGAGGAATAAAAGGGAAGTTCTCCATATTCCATCTAGCCATCTTCTCATCGTAATCTTTTGCATCGTAAAGTTGCATAAGGTGTCCAAATGCCCATGTAATAATATATCCATTACCTTCGTAATATCCATCTTGTCTGCCTTTAATTTTTAATGCATCTGCAATATTTTTAGCAACAGATGGCTTTTCAGCGATAATTACTTTACTCACTATTTCACCTACTTTAATAAGAAGAAATCAACCTAACATATATGTGATTTCACTTTTCTAAAACTAGAACAGTATACTATTTTACCACAATATTTGATTGTAAGGTTTAAGATTTGTTGAACAAAAAAAGCAAAGGATATTCTCCTTTGCTTTTTTGTAAAATAATTTTACTAACTAATATCTCTTTCATGCAGCCACTTTCCAAAGCTGACAGACTCAATAATATCCCCATTATCATAAATTAACTTCCCTCTATTGTATGTTGATGTTACCTGACATGGAAAGGTATGATCTAAGTACACACTTTGTTTATGCTTGGCGAAGAAATTATCCTCTGTTACTCTAAATTCTTTCATTGATACAATTGCAAAGTCGGCATCCATTCCTACTTGGATACTCCCTTTTGATTGAAGGTGAAATCGTTTGGCAGGTGCTTCTGATGTCCATTCTGCGACCCGTGTAAAAGGAATATTATGATTGAGTGCTAACTCAATCATTGATAATAATGTAAATTGCCCACCGCTAATGCCACCCCATGCTTCAAACAAATTATACACAGAGGGGTCTTTCATAGAATAAGGACAAGGGGAATGGTCAGAAGAGATCATATCAAACTTTCCATCTATTAATAATTGAAGAAGTCTTTCTTGTTCTTTTTTCTCCCTTAATGGTGGAGCACATTTAGCAATTGGGCCCTTCTCCACAAGATCCTGGTGTGAAAATAGTAAATAGTGGGGACATGTCTCTACCGTTACATCCATCCCCTCTAGTTTAGCTGCTTCAATCTTTTTGATCGCAGCTTCACTACTAATATGAACAAAATGCAAGGCACATCCAGTCAGCTTTGCATAGGTTAGGGCTCTATCAACTGCCTCTGCTTCTGCAATGATTGGACGTGATTCCAGGTAATCGTCTGCGCTTACTAAACCTTTTTGCTGTTTTTCCTTCTGCAGCCAGTTAGTAATCGGAGCACTTTCAGCATGTAACGCCAAAATCTTACCAAGTGAAGCAATTTCTTTCATCCCATTTAATAATGTATCATCATCGGCCCGCTCAAATTCATCATTTCCCGTTTCTGATAGAAAGGCTTTAAAGCCTATAGCTCCATTTTCCGCTAGTCCTTTTATATCTTTTTCATGATTAGGGACTAACCCACCCCACAAGGCAAAATCAACAACAGACTTCTTTTTTCCAATTTCCGCTTTTCCAAGTAACGCTCTGTCATTAATGGTTGACGGTATTCCATTTAAAGGCATGTCAAAAAAGGTGGTACACCCTCCTGCAGCCATCATTTTAGAGCCTGTCTCAAACCCTTCCCACTGTTCTCGTCCAGGTTCACTAAAATGAACATGTACATCAATCACACCAGGAAAAATATACAAACCGGTTGCATCGCGTTCCTCTAGTGCAGTTCCGTCGATTTCAGCCTCCAGTTTTACAATGACACCTTTCTTTACTGCTATATCTGTTTGAATCACTTCATCTGAAAATACGACCAAACCATTACGTATTAAAAGATCATAATTAGCCATACCAGCTTCACCTCTACTATAACTTTAGCAAACTTTGATTCTCACTCATATAAACATCTAAACTCGCCTGAATCGCATCTCCTCGATGAACATTCACTCCATGTCGAATTAAAACGGCTTCTAATGCTCCAAGTACGGCTAGAACATTTTCTTTTCGACAGCTGTAGCCCATCGTACCAATTCTCCAAATCTTCCCATGTAAAGGACCGAATGAAGAAGCAATTTCAATACTAAATGCTTCAAGTAACATTTTCCTAACTGATTCCCCGTCTATCCCCTTTGGAATTTCTATACAAGTAACACAAGGCAGCTTATTCCTTGAATCACCAAAAAGCTTTAATCCCATCGCTTCAATCCCTGCTATTAACGCCCTTTCATGGTACTGATGTCGATTAAAGCGCTCTTCTAGACCTTCTAATAAAACAAGTCTTAAACCTTCGTGCAAAGCATAGATCATTGAGGTTGCCTCTGTATGATGATTGAGTCTTCGCGGACCCCAATAATCCTGGAGCATACTTAAATCAAAATAATTACTGGCAATGAAATGATTACTTCTCTTATAATTCAAATCCTGCTCAGTTGCAATTCCTCGCTCCACCTTTTTTCGAGCGTATAATATATTTTCAATCCGTTCGTTATACGTAATGGGCGCCAGCCCAGATGGAACTGATAAGCATTTTTGAGTACCACCTATCATTCCATCAATAAACCATTCATCGGTTTTTACCTCAACCCCTCCGATAGATGCAACAGCATCCACCACGAGAAGCACATCTCTTTCTCGACAAGCTCTTCCAATTTCTTCAAGCGGTTGCAATCTACCGGTCGATGTTTCTCCATGTACTATAGCTACAATTTTAGGTGACACCTTTTCAATTTCTTCAATGACCACTTTAGGATCAAATACATCACCCCATGGGCACTCTATGGAGTACACATCTGCGCCATACCGTTCACAAATTTCTACTAACAAATGTCCGAATCTCCCGTATATCGGAACTAATACGCGATCACCAGGTTCAATGATGCTACAAAGAATGGCCTCATTTCCCGATCTTGAGGTACCATCAATAGGAAATGCCCATGTGTTCTTTGTTTGAAAAACTTGACGAAGCATTGTCATAACTTCATTCATAATAGTTGTAAAAGCGGGATCAAACTGCCCTAAAATAGGTGTGCTCATCGCACGTAACACACGAGGATCAACTTCAACCGGTCCTGGTGTCATTATTGTACGCAATGGTGTATGCAATTCTGAAAAAACCACCATGTTTCACTCCTTTAATAAGCTAATTTATATAAAACTTCTGTTAATAACTCAATACCTGTCTCTAATTCTTCTAAATTCGTAAATTCCTGTGGTGAATGACTAATTCCACCACGGCTAGGGACAAACAACAAGGAAGTCGGACAAATTCCACCAAATACTTGAGCATCATGCCCAGCCCCACTAATCATTTTTTGATAGCGGTATCGGTTTCTTTCTGCAATTTCACCTGCCCATTCACACATTTCTTCATCCATCTTCACAGGCTTTACGTCCATCCATTGCACGATTTCCACTTCTATATTTGATACATCAGAAAAACGCTTAAACTCTGTAAAAATATTTTGACAATATTCTTCAATAATTTCTTCCTGATGATGCCGAATATCTAAAGAAAATTCTACCTCGCCAGCTACTACATTGGGTACATTCGGCTTTACGTTTAATCTTCCAACTGTAGCAACTAACATAGGATCTGTATTCTTTGCTTTATCAGTTAAGAAAGAGATTAGATGGGAAGCAGTGCTTACAGCATCTTTTCGAAACTGCATTGGGGTTGTTCCTGCATGATTACTTTCACCCTTGATACGAATGGTATAACGGCGCTGGCCTACGATATGAGTAACAATACCGATTTGGTTTTTATTTCGTTCAAGTATCATTCCTTGTTCAATATGAATTTCTACAAATCTCTCTATATCTGTACGAACCGGTGAACCGTATGACTTTGGATCAAAGCCCACTTGCTTCATTGCTTCGAAAAACGAAATACCCTCTCCATCCCTTACATTTTCCACTCGAGAAAGGTTGTAAACACCACTAATATTCCTTGACCCCCAAAAGGTTAATGGAAAACGACTTCCCTCTTCTTCACATAAAGAAACCACTTCTATCGTTTTTTTCGGGTATCCATATCTATGAAAAAGCCTTACCGTAGCTAATAAGCTTGCAATAATACCGTATGCACCATCGTACTTCCCACCGTCCACTACCGTATCAATATGAGAGCCTGTCAGAATCGTTTTATCATTTTCATTTGTACCTGGTAATCTACCAAATAAATTTCCCACGCTATCAAAATACGTATATAAATTCGTTTGATCCATCATATTTTTTAATGCTACCTGTGCCTCTAGCCAGGCTGGTGAATACAGAAGTCTTGTTACACCCCCACTTTCTGTTTCTCCTATAGAAGCAAGCCATTCAATCACTGCTCCCACTTGTCCTTCTTCAATTAATTGTTTATTAATTTGAATGGCCATCCCCTTCACTCCCTATAAATAAATCCATGTTATTTTTCTTAACATCATCACGTTATATTATTAGTTTACCTATTTTCCCAGTGAACTTCATTAGCGTTTATGTAAAATATTCGATAGTTTTTTATGCAAATTGACCAAATCATGATAATATTAAACAAAAAATACTAAATTTTCTGCATAATAATCGAAAGGAATGTTCCTATTGAAAGTAAATCAACTCTTAAATGTACCGGATTTAGAAGGAATGAATATGATTGCCGGACAATCAGGAATGGAACGCGAAGTAAAGTCTGTTAACATGATGGATGCTCCTGATATCATCCATTACTTAAACAAAAATGAATTTCTTGTCACAACCGCCTACCATTTTAAAGATCATCCTCAAACACTGACCAATTTAGTTGAAGCCATGGCAACACAAGGGTGTGCCGGATTAGGAATTAAAACCAAACGATTTTTAAATAAAATTCCAGATGAAGTAATTGAACTAGCAAACGAACTTTCATTACCTGTTATTGAACTTCCTTTACATTTATCTTTAGGTGAAATCGTGAACCATTCTTTACGCGCCATTCTCGATCAACGCGCATCAGAATTAACATTTGCACTCGAAACACATAAGCAGTTCACAAAAATCATTATGGAAGGCAAAGGAATTGGACTGTTACTTCAAGATTTATCACAGATGATCCAGCGACCTGTCCGATTGATTGATCAGTATTTTAAGCCCATTTTCCAACAAACACCAGAAGGCACATACCCTATATTTTCAGAAGAGATTACACTTCCAAAGTCTCCAATCTCACCGATTTCTTTTTCTATTTCTGACACAAGAGAGACGTATACTTTATTCCCCATCCATATTAGCGAAAGAAAAAAAGGATTTCTGATGATTAACGGAGAGGTAAAAAAAACAGATCAGTTAACTTCATTAACAATTGAACAAGCAACAAATGTGATTTCATTTTCTCTTATGAAAGAAAGTGCACTAAGACAACAAGGTCGGAGCATTCGCAACGATTTTTTCCTTCACTTTATTGACGGAACTTTTTCATCTCAGGAAGAGATTATCGGAAGAGCAGCTGAATTCTCATTAAGAAATGATCAAAAGTATATCTGTGTAGTAGGTAAAATCGATGGAGATAAATTTCAACCTTCCTATGCCGAGCGTCACGAAAAAGCAGACGTCATTTATGATTTTATAGAAGGAGAAGTGTCTGCAATGACCCCAAAAATTCATTTTTTCACAAAGGGTGAGTCTTGTATTCTCTTATTTGAATCAGAAGAAAATGTGTTGCACCCTAGTATGTACTGCGAGTCTATTTTGGTTCAACTTCAGGAAAGAATATTTAAATACTATGAAAATACCATCTCATTCGGAATCAGCAATTTATGCCATACTTTTATGGATGTCAAAAACGCCCACAAAGATGCCCTAGACGCACTATCACAAGGAAAATTTTCAAAGCAAATTGGATATATCCAAACGTTTCAAGCAAAAGACATCTCTGAATTGTTACGCATGGTACCACAAGAAGATTTAAGAAACTTTTATTCTTTCGCTTTAAGTAAATTTACAGATATTAAAATAGAAGAAGAACAAACTTTACTAGATACATTGTCTGTATACTTAGAAACACACTGCCAAATTTCTGAAACCGCGAAAAGATTATTTATCCATAGAAATACGGTGGTTTACCGTATTGAAAAATGCGAAGAAATTTTAGGAAAAAGCTTAAAGGATTCAGAAACAACCCTACAAATAAGGCTTGCTTTGCGGATTAGAGCCTTGTTACAAAACTAAAACTTCTACATAAAGAAACTCAAGCAAAGGCTTGAGTTTTTATTTTTATATAAATTGAATAGAGTTTAACTGAATTTTTAGTCATTTTAAACAATGACAGTTAGGAAAACATTGATTAATATGGAATTATACATTACATTAAATGTTATATTATATAACATAATTATTTATCATGTGAAGGGAAGGGAACCAATGTACACAATTAGCCAAGTAAACAATACAAACATGGATGAATTTATGAACATAATGAATGGAATTTTTGAACATTCCCCTTGGATTGCCCGTATAGCTTTCAACGAAAAACCTTTTCCTTCCTTACATCATTTACACCGATGTATGGTAGACGTAGTCAAACACGCTTCCCCTGAGCAGCAATTAACACTAATCAAAGCCCACCCGAATTTAGGAGAACGGATCGCAATGACAGATCATTCTACCGAAGAACAAAAAGGGGCTGGGTTACAGAATCTCTCCAATGATGAGTACGAACAATTCATCAAAACCAATCAAGAGTATATGGATAAATTTGGATTCCCATTCATTTTAGCCGTTCGTGGAAAGAACAAACACGAAATATACGAATCGATGAAAACACGAATTTCTTCTAGCAAAGAGATTGAGTTTGAAACAGCTTTGACTGAAATATACAAAATTGCCCTTCTTCGTTTAGAAGAAATCATTAAATGAAAGGATGATATTTTATGAGTTTAGAAGCTTTAAATCTACAGGTAAAAAAAGATCTCTCTTATCTCAATTTCGGCGGCACTAATTGGGTTCGCCCTCACTGTCATCCCGATGGACACGTTTACGATGTCGTCATTGTAGGCGGCGGCCAAAGCGGTTTAGGCGCCGCCTTTGCATTATTAAAAGAGCGGATATCTAATATACTTGTTTTAGACGAAAATCCTGAAGGCTTCGAAGGTCCATGGGAAACGTATGCTCGCATGGTAACACTAAGAACTCCCAAACAATTAACTTCTGTTGACCTAGGTATTCCCTCCCTCACATTCCGCTCTTGGTGGGAAGCACAATTCGGAGCAAAAAGCTGGGACAATATTGACAAAATCCCTAGAAGAGATTGGATGAATTATTTACGATGGTACCGTCAAGTACTTCAACTGCCTGTCATCAACGAAGTTAAACTTACATTAATTGAACCTTCACAAAAAGGAATACATCAGCTTCATATCGAAGGAAAAGGGGTGTCTACGACCAAAATATTCACTCGAAAAGTGATACTCGCCACAGGGATACAAGGCGGCGGAGAGTGGCATGTTCCACCCATGATTTCTGAAAATCTACCTAAGCATCTTTTCGCGCATACATCAGAGCCTATCGATTTCGAAGAATTAAAAGGGAAGAAAGTTGCCATTTTAGGTGGCGGCGCCTCAGCCTTTGATAATGCTAACTTCGCTCTTACAGAAGGCGTAGCCGAAGCACATGTTTTCGTTCGGAGAAAGGAACTTCCGAGAATTAACCCGATTCGTCAAATGGAAACATCAGGCATGATTGAACGCTTCCACTCTTTAACAGATTCAAATAAATATAAAATCATTTCTCACTTTTTTAAACATAACCAACCACCAACGAACGATACATTTGCTCGCGCCTCATCCTGGCCTGGCTTTCATCTCCACCTTGGCTCTCCATGGCTTCATGTCGAACCAAGCAACGGTGGAGCAAAAATTACCACCCCAAAAGGAATATTCTATTTTGATTTTCTAATTATCAGCACAGGTCTACTAACCGACCCTGCTTTTCGCCCAGAATTAAAGCTGGTTGAAAAGCATATTGCCAGATGGGAAGATCGCTATCAACCTACAGAGGCGGAAGCAAACCCAATACTCGACGCACACCCTTATTTAAGTCCTGGTTTCGCATTTTTAAGCCGTGACGAAAAAGGAAAAAAATTACTACATGGTATATTCGCTTTTAATTATTCCGCATTAATTAGTTGTGGAATTTCCGCTTCTGCACTTTCCGGAATGAAATTCGGAATTCCCAAACTCGTTTCAGCTGTCGCAGACCAACTTTTTTTAGACGATCAGGAAGAAATACTCACTCAGTTCTTTAACTATAAAGAAGTAGAATTCACTGGAGAATGGGACAAAGAAAGAGAATTAGTAGGAACAACAAAACACATCGAAACAGAAAAGGAGAAACAATGACAGGTCTAACTACACATATTTTAGATTTATCTCACGGCCAACCAGCCAACGAAGTAACTATTGAACTGTATTTTCAAAAAGAAAATTCAACAGAATGGACCCTTCTAAAGACCGCTGTAACAAATGATGATGGGAGACTTGATTCTCCCTTTTTAACTAAGGAAGAATTAAAAAACGGTTGTTATGAGTTAGTTTTTCACATCGGTAGTTATTTTCGCAACATGAACATTGATTTACCCAGTCCACCATTCTTAGATAAGATACCTGTTCGCTTCAACATCGTTGACACAACCACACATTATCATATTCCACTACTAGTTTCCCCCTGGGGTTACCAAGTTTATAGAGGAAGTTAAATACCACTAATCACCTACTATTAAAGCAGGTGATTTCTTTTTGTAAAAAAGGATAGATTTTCACTTAAATAAATATCCCCGAGTAGTTTTACTACTCAGGGACTTTATTTCTATTTATTTATACCGTACCTATTGTAACTCCTAGTTCCTTTAACCATCTCCGGTAGGCTACAGATAGGATGTCAACTTTGTGGTTCAGTTCTGCTTGTAAATCTAGCGGTAGTAATTCTGGTTTTTGCGTTTCGATGATCCAAGCATCCTGTTGAAATACAGTGTCCTGGAATTTTATAAAGTCTTCATCTGATACTTCAAAGCCGTAGTTTCTGGATACCACCATATAAACCTTGCACTCTTTTTCACTTAACGGTAGTACCGTAAGCAAAATCCAAAGAGTTTGTCCCGTGCCATTCATTTTCCAACACCGAATCTTGTAATCTACCTTCTACAACAAGAGTCACATATACCCTCTCCCTTATATTTTTACTCAGTTAAAAACTCAGTTGTAAAAATGTCCTTCGCATCAAATGTCTCTTCCAAAATTTTTAATTCGTTTAACTGATCAATCAATGTCGCCCAACGCTCTTCTGTCATATAACCTACTCCATGTTCTGCCGCGTCCCCGCCATAAACAAACTCGCTTTGAGCCTCTGCTTCAAACTTCAATGATTCCAACTCAATATCTGGGTTATCTTCTTGAATGACTTTGTTAATATCCTCATAAGAATCTTTGTAAAGATTCCACCCCTCAACAAACGCAGTCGTAAATGCTTTTACCGTTTCTTTATTTTCCTCTAAATAATCCCTTGTTACATATAACACAATATTGTAAGGGTCATAACCAGCATCAGAAATTAGCTTCGTTTCTACTTCTACACCATCTAACTCCATAAAGTAGGGTTCAGACGTTACAAATGCTTGGGTTACAGAATTCTCATCAGCTATAAAATTACCATGTTGACCTGTATGCGCTAATTCTTCCACCTTACTCAAGTCGTACTGCGTCTTTAAATACTCCCAGTAAACAATCCCAGGCTGCACAAATACTTTTCTTCCATTTAATTCATCAAAATCTTCAATTCCCTTTCCTTTGTGAAACATAAATGCTTGCGGGCTCCCTTGCATAGCAGATGCTAGAGCAACTAGTTCAATTCCTTCATTTCTTGCATTTACTATTTGATCCGCATGAGCTAAACCAAATTCAGCTTTTCCTGAAGCGACCATATTAATAGAAGAAACCTGAGGTCCACCAGGCTCAATCGTCACATTTAGTCCATTCTCTTCAAACAAGCCATTCTCTCGAGCAGCGTACACTCCTCCGTGCTGAGCTTTCGCAAACCAGTTGAGTACCACCTTAACATCTTTTACTTCCTCTTCAGAAGACTCACTTCCCTCAGTCGTAGAGCTACTAGATTCCGTTTTACCACAAGCAGCTAATACTAAAACTAAGACCATTCCCACTAAAAGATACTTCACTCTCATTAACACTTCCATTCAACTTCTCCCCTTTTCTCTTTTTCTTTATTTTTCAACCTTCATCGCAGACTCGTGCCATGATTTAAGCATGAACCTTGAAATCGAGCTAACTAGAAGGTAAAAACCAATTCCAAATATCGCACCAGAAATGGCACATGCAAATAAATAAGGTGTTTTTAATTGAACAGCAGCTACAGTGATGGCATAACCTAAGCCACCTCTACCTCCACCAATTCCAGCAATAAACTCCCCTGTTATCGCACCAACAATCGCCAACGTACACGAAATTTTCAATCCAGACATCATATATGGCATCGCCGCCGGAATCCGAAGTTTCCACATGGTTTGCCATTTTGAAGCATTATATAGTGTAAATAAATCACCCATATTTTTATCAACTGAATTCAAACCCATCAATGTGTTCGATACAACTGGGAAAAATCCAATTAAAAATGAAATAATCACGATTGAATTAAATCCAGATCCAAACCAAATAACAATGATCGGAGCAATCGCCACAACCGGGATTGTCTGTAATATAACCGCATATGGATAAAGGCTTACCTCTAATATTCTAGAACTCGCTAACAAAATCGAGATTCCAATTCCTACGATCGCACTAATGACGAACCCAATGATCGATTCTGTAACTGTTATCTGAATAGCCGGCCACAGAAGATGCCAGTCATCCATAGCCGCTTGTAAAACATCTGTCGGTTTCGGGAGAATAAATGGTTTGATATCAAAGACAATTGGAATAGACTGCCATAAAGACAGAAAGATCACCAAAGCAATAACGGGCCCAATGATCGTCCCTTTCACCTTTCCCCGTGCCTTCTTTTTATCCGTTATGCTCGACTCAACTACCAATTTACTACGATTCGTTGTTGCTGTTTGACTGGTCATTCTTACACCAACTCCTTTCCATTCAAGCTATGCTCAAGACTTTGAGAAGCTAAATCCACATATTCCGTAAACGCACTATTTACCCTGTCTCTTGGATAAGAAAGATCAACATCTATCAGGGAAGCCAATCTTCCAGGACGCGCTGACATAACTGCAATTTTAGAAGATAGATATACCGCTTCGTATACATTATGAGTAACAAATAATATAGTCGTATGTTCTTTTTTCCATATGTCTAATAAATCCATTTGCAGGGATTGCCTTGTCATTTCATCCAATGCAGCAAACGGTTCATCCATTAAAAGCAACTTCGGTTTAGCAGCTAGAGCACGCGCGATTGAAACTCTCATTTTCATCCCACCCGAAAGCTGTCTTGGATAGGACTTTAAATAATCTTTCAAACCAACCATTTCTAGAACTCTCATAGCTATTTCTTTTCTTGTATTTTTATTCGATCCTCTTAACTCTAGAGGGAGCACCACGTTATCAAGGACTGTTCTCCACGGTAATAAATTCGAATCCTGGAATACATATGCAATATCATTTGAATTACGAATCAAATCCTTCGGGTTTTGTCCGAACACCTCTACCTTACCTTTTGTCGCTTCACCTAAACCTGCAACCATTCTCAAAGCTGTTGACTTCCCGCAACCTGAAGGGCCTAGGAAACTAATAAACTCTCCCTCTTGAATAGACAAGTCCAATTGACTTAACGCAACCGTACCTGTGTTATAGATTTTATCCACACCTTTAAAAGATACTACCTCTTTTTGTATGGCCCCCATCACAACTCCCCCTTTTACTTTCCAAAACTCAACGTATTTGAATATGTAACACTATTTAACAATTTTTGATAACTCACTCATTCGCACCTCAAAATGTCACAAAATATAACATACAATGTAACATAAACTTATTATATAATTTTCAGATTAATTTGACATTAGCTAACATTTACAAACTTATCATTTCTTTTTAGTTACTTTAACCAAATCTTACATTCAAAGTTAAAAGCCACGGGAGATTAAATGACAATAAGCCAAGCCCAGTGTGAACACACTGAGCTTGGCTTATTTGCTTTTATCTATTAACTTAGGAAAATCGCACCGACTACTAACCCTCCAAATATGACAAAGGCAGGATGCACCTTCCACCTTTCGATGAGCAATAGACTCACCATAGCGATCACAAAAGTTGACCATAAACCATTTGAAAAATAGGAGGTTTGAAAAAAATCAAAAGTAAGGCCGGCCATCAAAACAGCTACTGCAGGCAGGACAATCATCGATAATCTTTTCACTTTAGGCGACTCTTTGTATTTGGATAGCAGCCTTAGTAAGACAATCATGATAAATAACGAAGGCGCAACCGTAGCGAGCACACCTGTGACCGCACCAAGTGCTCCACCTACCTCAAAGCCAATATAACCAGCCATTTTGGTAGCTATCGGTCCCGGTAACGCATTCCCAAGCGCCAATACTTCACTAAATTCACTCGTAGTCATCCAACCATAACGACTAACCACTTCATGTTCAATTAAAGGAATGGATGCTGGTCCACCTCCATATCCGATAATACCAGGAATGAAAAATGCAATGAAAATCTGTATATAGATCATAGGCTCTCACTATTTCCCTTTACTTGTATTTCTATTTTTTCCTTCTTATCAGACATGGTAACTGCTATAACTAACAACCCTCCAATAACAATCCCTGGATGCACATTTAGAATTTCCATCACAATAAAGCTGCCCAATAGAAGAAAGACTCCCTTTTTCCAACCAAAGCCTTGTCTTGTTTTTTTGATAAAATCCCAAGTTAGTGTAGCCATCATGACTCCAACAATTGGGACGACTCCATTAGTCATTCCTTCAACCCTAGGATGATCCTTTACTTTATTAAATGATGTTAACAAAAGTAACATTAATAGAATAGTTGGAAGGACAGTAGCAATTACAGCATTGAGCATACCCCTGATCCCTCCCACTCGGTAACCAATATATCCCGCCATCTTCGTCGCTATCGGCCCCGGGAGAGTATTTCCTAATGCCAACACATCACTAAACTCCTGATCATTCATCCATTTAAACGTCCCTACCACTTCTTTATGTACAAGAGGAATCGTCGAGGGACCACCACCAAACCCTAACATTCCGGACCTAAAAAATGCGACAAAAATATCCCATTGCAGTCTCATCTAAAAGAACACCCACTTTCTATATTTGGTCCATATTTGTACGCTAGTAACCAAGTGCCGCACCATCTCCACGTGGATCCGCACCACCATACTTGATTTTGCTCTCCGGGTTAATTAATATCGCACCTGCATGACCCATAATATCACTAAAATCTGATACCCTCTCAATCTCATGACCTATTTCTTTTAGCTCTCTACAGATATCACTAGAGATTCTTCCTTCTACTTTTACGCTGTTGGATTCAGCTCCCCACGTACGTCCGTATAACCATCTTGGTGCTTCAATCGCAGCTTGAACAGAATAGTGATAATCAATGATCCTTGTTACTAAGGCAGCTTGGGTTTGTGGTTGTCCTTCTCCTCCCATCGTCCCATATACCAAGTAGGGCTCCCCTCCTTTAAACAGCATCGCAGGATTGAGAGTATGATAGGTTCGCTTTTTTGGTTGAAGACAATTGACATCATTCTCATTTAAAGAAAAGAAGCTGCCTCGATTTTGTAGGACTATCCCTGTATTTTTAGGGATAAAACCAGAACCGTACTCATGATAAATGCTTTGTATAAGTGACACAGAATTTCCGTACCGGTCAACCACACCAAGCCAAACTGTATCTCCCTTTGGATCCAACCTCTTCTCTAATTGGTTACTTTTATTAAATTTAATTTTACGAGCCAACTCTTCTCCTCGTTTCGAGGAAAGAAGCTTCTCTAGCGGGATATAGGAAAAGTCAGGATCTGTTAGATAACGATCACGATCCTCAAAAGCTAGTTTAGTAGCTTCAATTAGCAAGTGATAATAATCGGCGGAACCTTCTGTCAAAGATGGCACGTCAAATTGATTCAATATATTTAATATGGACAACGATGCAAAACCTTGTGTATTAGGAGGCAGATTATACACCGTGTGTCCGCGATAATCCACCGAAATTGGTTCAACCCAATCGGAATGATGAGAAGCAAAGTCCTCGGGAGTTAATATTCCCCCATATGCATTAAGATCTTCCGTAATACTCTTCGCCAACATCCCTTTATAAAACAAGTCGCTGCCTTCTTTAGCTATTCCCTCTAATGTAATTGCTAAATCAGGTTGTTTCATTAATTCACCCACGGAATAAGAAAGGCCACTTGATGTTGTAAATATTTTTTTAAACTCAGAGTATTTCTGCAAACACCTAAACTGATTGTCGGTTTCGTCCAGATTCACACGGGTCCAATATTCCTGACTAGGAGTAACCGGATACCCGTCTTTTGCATAGCCAATAGCAGATTGAAGCAACTCTTCCCATCGAAAATAGCCCCTCATATTTTCCGCGGAATATCGAAAAGCCTTTTCCCAGCCTGCAATTGCACCCGGAATCGTATTGGCAGCTAGAGCCCCCCTGGGTGGAATTTTTTCTAATCCTTGCTTCTTGTAAAAATCAATCGTTGCAAGTTCACCAGACCGACCACTGCTATTTAACGCTCTCAGTTCCTTGTTATGGGAATTATATATTAACCAAAAATTATCACCACCTATTCCATTCATATGCGGATATACAACTCCAATGGTGGACGCTGCTGCAATGGCGGCTTCTATCGCATTCCCTCCCTCCTGCAGCACTTTCATACCTGCTTGTGAGGCTAAATAGTGAGGAGTGGTAATCATACCATTCGTTGCCATAGTGGTAGGTCGATAGGCAAAAGGTAAAGATCGATACATCAGAAAACCCCTCCATACAAATTTGTTAATTGCTGGACCAAACGCAATAATTTCAAATCAGAATGATGATTGGCGATGAAAGATAATCCAATCGGAATTCCATTCTCTTTTATTAAAGGAATTGTCACTTGCGGAAACCCCGAAAGGCCCGCTATACAAGTCAGCTTCATCGTCTTCGAACGATATTGTTCCATTTTTTCTACTGATAAATTTCGCTTTGGTGCTTCCCCTGGGGTAGTAGGTAATACTAACAGACCATTTTTATTTAATAATTCAGACAGTTGATCCTTTATTAGCTCCCTTTCCTCCTCATATTCACTTAAGTGCTCTCTATTTAACGTACTTGCCCATTGAAATCGTTCAGCAATGCCTGGACCAAAGACAGGATTCACACGTTTTATCCAATCTCCATGTTCATCCCAAATCTCAATGCCTTGATTATTCCTGAATAATTCTGCCCACTTTGAAAGTCCACCCTTTGCGATGTTCACATATTGAGCACTATAGTTTTCTTTTAACACTTCAATCTTTCTTAAATAACTACCTTTTGTTTGGTTATCTAAATATGACCAAGCTTCATTTTCAAAAAACAATGTGGAAAACCCTTCCATATCATTCGGCCCTTTATCTATAAGAACCTCGCCCACTGCAAGCAATAAGTTCGGATCTCTTGTCATCCAACCAACCGTATCAAAGCTTTTAGCAAGTGGGATTACACCCGTACTATCAACTAGTCCATGTGTAGGTCTAAACCCATATATCCCACAATAGGATGAAGGAACACGAATCGATCCTCCTGTATCAGTCCCAAGTGCAAAATCCACTACCCCAGCAGAAACCGCCACAGCTGACCCACTTGAAGATCCACCAGGTATACGGTCTGATGCCCTAGGATTAACCGGTGTCCCATAATGAAAGTTTTCACCATTCAAACTATACATTAATTCATCCGTATGGGTCGTACCTTTCAGACAAGCGCCTCTCTCTAACAGTTGATTAATAACAGGTGCGTGTCGCTTAGAAGCTTGATGAGACTGAAACCAATCTGGATTTCCCGCACTGCTTCGATAATCCTTTATCTCAAATACATCCTTTACACCGAAGGAAAGCCCTTTTAATGGTCCCGACTCCGTTTGTTGGATATTTAGGTGGTCGTTCATAAAAGCATTCCATTTGTCATCCATTTCTCTTTCCCCCTTCAAAATGCACCTTTCCATGTCAGCTTTAATCACATCTCCTTTTATTATAGTTTGATTATTCTAACAAGTCATTGGCACTTTAACTAAATTTCAACTCACTTTTAGTCAAAATAACCAATTAACTAAGGAATCTAATTAAATGAAAAAAACGGCCATATGTGGCCGTTTACCATTTCCAGTGATTAATAAGTTTTCCCTTTTGATGAAAACATTTTTCTTTAGGTATAATATTAGATACGGTAAGGATAAGTGATGGTACTTTCTCAACATTAAAAACAATAATTCCTTCTTCTTCACTTTTAATAAGAAAGGACTGGCCATGCGCATAAGATGGGAGAAGATTTCCTAGCTGAATAATCCAATTCACTATTGTTAACTGAACGTCTTTCGGAACTTGGATATTGGGAGAGAATCGTAAAATCCAATCCTCTTTGTCAATGGAAAATCGGTACATGTCCTCACCCTTATCATTTCAAATTTTCCTTAAAAAAATATATGCTAGAGCTTACACCTTATTCATCGTTTACGACTTTCTCAATATATAACTCACGATTCATTTTGAGGTCGATGATTTGATCATTTACTTGCAAAAGAATCCTGAGAGGATCGTATTGGTCAACCATTAGGATTTTCCCAATCCTTCCGTCACTGAGCATAACGGATCGACCGATAATACTGTCCATTAATTTATACAGAAACAACAGTGTAATATTAGCATCCAATTTTCCGAATGCATGATCTTGAAGCTGTCTTAATGCCGTATAATATGGCAGCGGCTCTTGATAAGCACGTCTAGATAACATCGCATGAAACATATCAGCTATCGCGACAATTTTGGAATACACATCAATTTGATTGCCTTCAAGCCCCTTAGGATATCCCCTTCCGTCCTCCCGTTCATGATGATGAAGAGCCACGAGAGCCACTCGGTCACTTAACTGATCAATCTTACGAAGAATTTCATATCCATAGCTAGTATGAAGCTGCACTTCCTCGTATTCTTCCTTTGTAAGCTTTCCTTTTTTATTTAAAATAAATGGATTAATCCTTGTTTTACCAATATCATGCAAAGTCGCTCCGATTGCTAATTCTCTCAGTTCTCCTTCTGAAAGCTTTAACCACTTACCAATCATCAAGGAGATTATTCCTACACCAATGGGATGCTTGTATGTATATTCTTCGGTTTTGTTTAATTCATAAAATAAGTGATAGATATGAGGGATTTCTGAAGCTTGAGATATTACAGGAAGGATTTCTTTCTCTAACATATTGATATTGAGTTCTTCACCCAGCATTATATCAGAAAAAATCAATTGTACTTGCCTTGCTGCTTGATTAATTTTTGCGGTAATGTTTTTTATTGCCTTTTTATTTGAATAGCCATATTTTATTTGACCACTATCTTCATTTCCTAATTTTTCAAGAATATCATCAATCTCTTGAACTGTTAAATGCTCTTTCTTCATTGCTATCCCTCTTCTTCTATTAAGGATATGATTCTATTTAAATCATACCAAATTCCTTTTTAGTAGAATAGGTATTTTTTCCATTTCAAAAGATGATTTTCATAGGTGGAAAGTCTTTCAAATTGAGTGAAATTCTAGCGATAACTTATTGACTATTCACATATATTTCGTGTATATTAGAAGCATCATTAATCAGAATATATTTCCTTACTTGTTATATACAGTTAAATATGTTCGGCTTGATGGTAATATATACTTGGGGACCTTATGTGTCTTGAAAGGCTTAGGAGGAAAAGTTTATATGCAAAATGGAAAAGTAAAATGGTTTAACAATGAAAAAGGCTTTGGATTCATCGAAGTTGAAGGTGGAGACGATGTATTCGTACACTTCTCAGCAATCCAAGGTGAAGGCTTTAAGTCATTAGAAGAAGGTCAAGAAGTTTCTTTTGAAATCGTTGAAGGAAACCGTGGACCACAAGCTTCTAACGTAGTTAAGCTATAATCCAATATATTACTAGTAGGCTGGCATCTTGCCAGCCTTTATTTATTATGGCTGTTTTCGTAAAGAATGTTGTTAAAATCTTAAAGCCGATTTTAACGTGGAAATAGCTATTTTACGCTTAATAATTTAGTTTGCAAGCTCTTTTCTAAAATTAAAGCGATTTTCTGCTTAAACTTAGCACAATCATTAAAATCATGTTCTAAAAAGCAAAAAAGTTTAAGAAAAGAGCCTTTATTATTCATGTAAGTCTTTTTCCCATCTCTTTTATTTTCTCCCCGACCGTACAATTAGTAATACAAAATCGATGTGCGTATCTTCTCCCCTTTTCATCTTTGTGATGCTTATGTAGGAAACATTCCTTACAATAACGTCCCATTAATTCTTCTACTTCTCGTAATATTTGTTGCCTACTCAGCATAATCCCCACCTTTTATTAAATCACCTGCATTTTACTATGAATAGACTTGCCTTCTAGAGCTTGCGTCGCCAACTTATCACTTTCTTTATTATCTTTTCTAGAGATCGCTTCATAACGAGGAAGTAAGCCTAATTTTTTTATTTTTTCTTCTATCCGGTCAAGCCAGCGATTTAAATTTTCCTCATAACATGGCCATTCTCCTTCTAATTGTTTCAGAACCACCTGTGAATCTCCCTTAATATCACAAGGAAGCTTAGTTACCCCAAGCTCTTCTAGCAGATCAAGAGCAAAGTACAAAGCTGCATATTCCGCTTCATTGTTTGTCTCCATTTCATCAATTACTTCATTTGCACGAAGACGAAATTTCTTTTTACCTTGTTTATAATAAATAACCGCACCTATACCTGCCCGATTGTTGTTAATGTCATGTCCACCGTCAAAGTAGACAAGAACATCATGTGGTTCCTCCTCAATTTCTTCCGATAGCTTTTTCAATTCCTTAAGGGTCCACGTGGAGCCCATTTCATCATGAAATTCTAAATCCAGTACTTTTCCAGTTTTCTCAAGCTCTTCACCAGCAATTATTGCATCCTCAGCTGACAAAAAATTATTAGAAGTTAAAGCCACCGGATCAATATTTTTTATTTTATATTTATACTCTAATTTATATTTCATACATTTCATCCTCTCATTATGAATAGCTGCTTTTTACGATGTTTTTATCTTTTCCTTTTTAATAAAAAAATTACAAAAGATTGGTATTTTGAATCAAGAGCTTTTTTCTGACCATTCATACGCTTAATCAAAAAATATGTTAAACTAGCTTATACTATGTAAAAATGTCTTTTATTGGAGGAAATCAATGATTGAAGTATACATTGATGGTGCTAGTGCTGGCAATCCAGGACCTAGTGGAGCTGGTATTTTTATTAAAGCGAATGGCAAAGTTGAACGCTATTCTATTCCCTTAGGTGTCATGAGCAACCATGAAGCTGAATATTATGCTTTTATTGAAGCATTAAAAATATGTAGAAAGAATGGATATCAAGTAGTCTCCTTTCGGACCGATTCCGCACTGGTAAATCGAGCAGTTGAAAAGGAATTTGTGAAAAACAAGCAATTTGCTCCTTTACTTGAAGAAGCTTTAACCCTTTCTAAAGAATTTGATTTATTCTTTATGAAATGGATACCCAGCTCAGAAAATAAATCAGCAGATGAACTTGCCCGAGCGGCTATTCGAAAAAATGAAGAGATCAAGGAGAACGAGGACAAATGAAAAAGTCATTATTTGCAGACATTAGTTTACTTCTGGTTGCCCTTGTGTGGGGTTCAACTTTTGTGCTCGTTCAAAATGCAATTGCATCCTTGCCACCAAACGCGTTTAACTCCATTCGTTTTTTTATCGCTGCACTAATTCTTGGCGGATGGCTATTGATATTTGAACGAAAACAGCTAGTACAACTCAATCGATCCATTCTTACGTCTGGCATTTTACTCGGAGGATGGCTATTTGCTGGATATGCTTTTCAAACTGTCGGATTACTTTATACGTCATCCTCTAAAGCTGGTTTCATCACCGGACTAAGCGTTGTACTCGTTCCGCTATTTTCTCTATTTTTACTAAAACAAAGACCCACAAGAAATGCTTTGATCGGAGTAGGAATTGCAACGATCGGATTATATCTTCTAACTTTAACAGATATAACAGCCTTAAATCGAGGAGATGCATTTGTCCTCGCTTGTGCCATTGGTTTTGCCATGCATATTATCTTTACAGGTAGGTACAGTGAAAAATTCCCGACTTTGTTGCTGACAGTTATTCAAATCTTCACAGTATCTGTTTTGTCAGGTTTGCTAGCGTTATTTACTGAAGATTATTCTTTAGCCTTTCGTCTAGATATTCTCGGACAACAAGATGTACTCATTGCTTTACTTATTACTTCTATATTCGCAACAGCTATAGCCTTTTTTGCTCAAACAAGCTTTCAAAAATATACGACTCCAACAAGAGTTGCCTTAATTTTTGCCATGGAGCCTGTGTTCGCTGCGATTACTGCTTATGTTTGGGCCGATGAAAGACTAACATCCCATGCGTTACTTGGCTGTTTATGTATCTTTGCCGGGATGATCTTTGCTGAACTGCCAGTGAAAAAAAAGCATTCCATATATACCGAAAAAAAGCAAGCGATATAAAAAAAGCGTGTGAACCTCACACGCTTTTTCTATATCGTCAGCAGCTCGGCTTCTCTTATAAATTGATAAGCCTCTTTTTTCGTTTTAATTTGATTAGACAATAGCCATTCAAGAAGAGACACATAAAAGCTACCATCAAAGCTTTTTTGAGCCTTTAGTGTGACTTCAATTGCTACATTTGCTAGTTCATCAGAAGCACCGGTATAATTTTTCCCAAAATAAATAAAGCCAATCGCATCATCCTTTAGAAGGAATCCTTTGTCTAATAAATGACTTACGTACTCTTCCGTACTCAAGGTTCTCTACACTCCCTATGATCGCTTCACATCTTCTTGATTTTATCTCATCAATCGACATTTTTCTATCTTTTTCTATCCATTAAATAGCCTAAAGTCCCAGTTAACACCCCAAGAAGCGCTCCACCCACTACTTCTTCTGGCTTATGACCAAGCATTTCCTTCAATTTATCTGGGGCCTTTTCTTCAAAATGTACGGGTTTTTCATGATTCACTTTATCAAGTAAATCATCCAAGTCATTCACTTTTAATGTAAGCTCACCCGTTTGCCTTCTTATCCCCTGCGCATCATACATAACAATTAATCCATAAACAAGAGACAGAGCAAAATCTATGGTCGGTAAACCACGATTTAAGGCAATATATGTGGTTAAAGATGCGACACCAGCGGAATGAGAGCTAGGCATCCCACCCGTTTGAAAAAATAAATCTGGTCTAAACTCCTTTTTCTTCCAATAATGAATAGGGATTTTCAATCCCTGTGCTAAAGCTATACTTGAAAGTGCTATATAGACACCTTTATTCACAATCTCTCACCTCCTTTTTATTGTGAAGAAAGAAGAGTGAGATTATGCAATTAGGTAATAATATTATCGTTAAGGCAGTAACAACCTTATATTAGGAGGAATGAAAATGGGAGGAAAAAACTCACATACAAACCGTGGTACAAAAGCTCCTGGTGTGAATCCTCAAGGATATGCACAGGATGCTGAATTTACACCGAATCCGAAAAGTAAATTAGAAGATAGAGCTAAGAAAAGCAATACTAAAAACTAAAATTTAATTAGAAAAAAGCTGCCCTAATTTATGGGGCAGCTTTCGATTACGCTAGTATTTGCTGGTCTGGCAATAACCGATCCAGCCCTCTAAACTCAACCTCTTTAAACTTTGTGAGAACTTTCTCCTGGTTGAATTGGAATACTGATTCTTCGTGTGTGAAGGATATCGGAACATCACATTTGATTTCAGCAAGCTTTCTGCTTAAATAAAGCATGTCCAAATCTTGCTCTATTTTTGTTTTTTGCGCTTTAGTAAGCAATTGTAAATTCGAAATAATGCCTTCCACATGCTCAAATTGTTGAACCAATTTAAGAGCTGTTTTTTCTCCAATTCCTTTTACACCTGGATAATTATCACTAGGATCTCCCATTAACGCTTTTACATCAATCATTTGCTTTGGAAGAATCCCCTTGTCTGTATAGAAAGAATCAGGGGTATGAACGGCATAATTTCCGAACCCTTTTTGAAGTAATATGACCTTAATTCGTTCATCTAACAATTGAAGAATATCACGATCTCCCGTTAATATGCTAACCTCAAAATCGTTCATAGAAGCCTTGGCTATCGTACCAATACAATCGTCTGCCTCGTACCCTTCTAACCCAATATTAGGAATGTCAAATGCACTAACTACTTCCTTGACTAAATCAAACTGTGGAATCAATTCAACGGGTGCATCTGAACGATTAGCTTTATATTCTGTAAACATTTCATTTCGGAATGTTTTGCTTCCCATATCCCAGCAAACAGCTACGTGGCTTGGCTTAAAGGTTGATATCGCCGTTAAAAAATGTTTCACAAAACCATGAACACCATTTGTTGGTATTCCTTTAGAATTTATCATAAATTGACCCGATACACTTGTTGCAAAAAACGCACGAAATAACAGTGCCATCCCATCAACAAGTAATAGGGAACGATCTTTAGATTCGTTTGTCATTCATGGTCCTCCTCTTAGAGCATAATTCCCATTATAACATGAAAATTAATGATCAAAGATGGTATTGTTTTCTTTATTGCGTTCTCTTAACTTCAATTCCCTGCTTTTCTAATTCATAGTACATAGCCATTTTTGCTTTCCTTACATTTTCATTTAACAATAAGGTATAGCTTTTATCGTTTGAAAAAGTAAGTGTCAGTGTTCCGCTACTCATTATTCTGTTAACGATTCGACGAAAAAAAATAAATCCCTTTTCAAAGGGATTTATGGAAATAGTTATTTACTTAATAGTTCCTCTAGCTTCCGTTCTGTTTCCTCAAGATTACTGATAGAGGTTTCATCACTGAGAGCAGCCCGTAACCCTTCATAATAGTCTAGGCACTCTCTTGCCATTTGTTCTTTCAATGTCTGAATCTCAGCATTCATCACTTCTTGATAATGCTCTTTTAATCGTTGACTTCCTTCCTCCACATAACTGTTCGCTAGTGGGGATAAAATGACTTCTAGCTCCTCCATCATAAGTCGTTTTTCATTTCGTTCAAAAAACGATTTTGGATTTTTAAAATAGCCCAATGCTTTTTTAAATAAGTGAGCCTCTAAATTCTCGAAGGCATTTGCAAACTCTATACTTTTCCACGCACGTTTCTCATACGAATGAAAGGATATATCTTTATTGATATCTGCAATTGAGCCTTCAAGTAGCTGTTCAACTTCTAACAGTAACTTTTCTATGAATGACTCAACCCTAAGTGAAGTCGCTCTTAATTCTTGAGCAAAATCATATCCAATACTTGTTAAAAATTCTTCAAGTCCTCTTTGTAACGCCTGTTTCATACTTCTTCCATCATCCTTTAATAGAGACGGATTAAAGGCCTCTTTAAAGAAATCATTAAATCGATAAAACACTCTTTGCTTAATATAAAAGGCTAACTCATCGGTTTCTAAATTTAATCTTTTTTGAAGATTTTGTTCTTGATCATCTATACGAAGCAGATTTCCAATAGCTTCCTCTTGATCCCGTAGAGTTAGTAAGTATGATTCCTTTTTTTCTCGATTCTGCTTCGCATGATGGATAAAAGCTTTTAGTACATGTTTCACTCGGTTTAGTTCTGACATAGCTGATGTTAGGGCGATCTCCGTTAAGTCGTTTTCAATAAACGAGTAGAACCTTTCTTCGAATTGATCCAAACGAGAGCCTTCATTTATCGCTTCTTCTTTTTCTTTTAAACCTAACATGCTTGAAACGGGATAAACATGAGGCATACGGATTCCATACTGAATTAATTGATCTGTTACATACCCAAGAACTTCTTGTACCTCTTCTTCATCACGTGCCAAGTCAATTGCATTTACAAGAAAGAACATTTTATCCATTGAAAAGGTGTCCTTTACGCGACCAAGCTGTATTAAAAACTCGCGGTCCGCTTTAGAAAAGGCGTGATTATAATAGGTCACAAAGAGTATCGCATCTGAATTTTTAATATAGTCAAAAGCAACACCTGTATGTCGTGCATTAATAGAATCGGCGCCTGGTGTATCGACAAGCGTGATTCCATGACGAGTTAGTTCACAATCATAATACAACTCAATACTCTCTACAAAGCACGATTTTTCTTCCTTCGCAACGTAATCAGCAAATTCTTCTAACTTTGTTTGAAGAGTATCTCCTAAGTGATTTTTCGCAAAATCGTATCCCCGTAAAAATGCTGTTAAAAAAGAATAATGAACTTTTCCTTGGACATCAAACAACGAATCATCAGGATCTATTGATTCGATCACATGAACCGCATGGTCTAATGACTCCGCTGAAAGCTCGAACAAATGTAAGGATCTTTTTACTTCCTCAAGTAAATTCTCTTCACTTTTAAATTTCACTTTCACTAAACCATGCTTATTTTCTTCAGTAACAGGCATGATTTTATTTATCGCTGCCGTAGTTGGGTTAGGTGAAACCGGCAGAAGCTTCTGCCCTATTAATGCATTTGCAAAGGAGGATTTGCCTGCACTAAATGCACCGAAAAGTGCGATTGTAAATCCTCTATTAGTCAGTCTATCGGATGTTAATGTCAGTTCCTCTGAAGACGTTTTAAATCCTGGTACAGCGTTTAACAAGTTCGCTGCTGTCTTTAGCTTTTTTACTACATCTTTCACTTGAAGTCCTGCATGTGTTGGTGTTTCTATAGGTGTTTCTATAGTCTTCTCTACTTTTTTCGTTGAATTTACAGCTACATTTTCTCTAGATGACATGATCTCAAATTCTTCATTTACAGTAAGAAGTTTTTCTATCTCACGTTCCTTTATTTCATCGCTCTTGATATTTTCAGTTAAAATTTGTTCCATTTTATATTTGGACTTTTCTTGACTATCCGTTATCGTTTTTAACTCTGACCATGTATGATCAAAATCTTTTATGACTTTTAACTCTTCTTCCCATTTTGAAGTCTTCCTGCTTATCTTAGCACCTTGAATTTTTAGAAAATCTTCCATAAATGGCTCGAGTTCTCTTCTAGCAAGAGTTTTTAAGCTTTCCGCTACATCATTTGTATAGTTCAAAACGTACTCACCAGATAAACGCGCATCCTTCTTTTCCGCTTTTAACAGAAGCTCTGAAGTAAAAGGTACAGAATATTCCTGGATTTTCGTTAGTAAATCAGCACTATTGATGTCTTCTTGCTTTATAAAGCGAGTAATCGCATCTTTCAAGTGCCATTCAAGTTGAGATTTTACCTTTTCCTGCATATCAGAAGAAAATGTCTGTAATCTCGCTTGGCGTTCTTGCTTTGTCTTATTTTTAGAAAACAATAATCCTACTTTAAACTCTCGCTGTCTTGACTCAAGAAATTTTTCCGCAAGTTCTCTTGTTTGAAAGGGCATCAAGTAAGCATTTTTTAAAATATCATTAATCACAAGCTCTAACTTTCTCTTTTGTTGGTTTAGAGTTTCCATTTGTAAGTCTAACTGCTGTTGTAACTCCACTATCTTACCTTGTAAGCTATTCCTTTCATCTTCAGGTAGGGCGCTTAATTTTTGTTCAAGTTTTTCAATGGTATCTTTATTCTGATTTGTTTCGAATACCATTTGTTCTTGAATAAGCTTTTTAAGAGAATTTGAAACTGAGAGCTCTAACAACTGATCCTTCATAACGACTTTTTCAGCAATAAACGTTTGTAGATCTTTTAACTCATTGTGAGGATGGGTTGGTTCCTTTAGCGTTGTATAAAATATACGACCTGGTTTCACTCCCCATGAAGCAAAGGATTCTTTTACACTTTCTTGAAACTGAAGAAAGCTTAGCTCTTCCTCACGATGCTTATCGATTTGATTTACAACTAAGAAAACTTCCTTTCCTTCCTCGGTTAGTTCCTTAGTAAACATAAAGTTAACCTCAGATTGGACATGATTATAATCCATGCAATAAAACACGAGATCCGCTAGGTGTAAAGCAGACTCTGTAGCGATTCGATGAGCATCATCTGTTGAATCAATTCCTGGTGTATCTAATATCGCTGTACCAGCTGTTAGCTTCGTGTTACTCTTGCTAATCTCTATGGACGTAATCTCGTCTCCATTTTTGCAGTATGTTTTGACCATGCTATAGTCGTAGGGAGCCTTGTAGTATAGAGGTCTTCCTTCGTTAAAATAGACCTTCGCATAGTCCTCCCCTGCTTTCACTTTCACTAAATTCGCACTTGTTGGAATAGGGCTGGAAGGAAGAATATTTTCACCAATTAAGGTATTAATCATGGTGGATTTTCCCGCTGAAAAATGACCACAAAAAGCAATTGCATATTCTCTCTCTTGAAGTTTTATAGCCAATTGCTTTGCTTTTTGTGCCGTTTCTTCATTTCCCCTTGAAAGAAAATATGTATGTAGATTGGCAAGACGTGATAGTGTGATCTGTGTATCATGTTGAAAGATTGTATTTGACATGGTTCTACCCCTTGTTTGTACTTTTACCTCTTTATTTTAACTGATTTTTCACACATTTCCCAAACAAAAAAAAATCAGGTTTACATTCACCCGATTTTTTTTATTTATTTAATTGAATAGCTTGTGGTTTGCTTACATTCTTTAACACATGCTTCATTAATAATCCATAAACGACAACTGTTGCGCCAATAAAAATCGTTACCATTTACAAACACCGTCCTCTTTAATGAGAGTGATAATTATTTTCATATGAACACTATACCACGAATGATAATCACTATCAATAAACTTTCTGATCATTCACATTTTTTTCATAAACGGCAACGGGAGAAATCTGCTTGTTTTATGGAATACCTCATTGTATTTTGTATGGTTACAAAGAGCTCTTTCCTCCGCAGGAATTCGGATCATTAATATAAGTGCGTTAAGGAGTGAAAAGGCAATAAGTGTTCCGTATGCTTGAAAAAGAAGTGGGATCACAAGAAATTCTAGGGTCACGATTAAATAGTTTGGGTGCTTTAGAAACTTATAAGGACCTTTTTTAATAACAGCAGCTTGTGGTACTACGATTATTTTCGTATTCCAATACTTTCCTAAAGACGAAAGCGCCCAAATTCTTCCTATTTGTGTGACCAAAAACAAACTGACAAGCGCTGGCCAATATGAGGAGATTTCTTTTCCTTGTACCAACACCTCTAGACAAAGGGATATAAAAAATAATACATGTACAATCACAATAAAAATGTAATGCGTTTTGCCAAACTCTACTCCACCCTGCTCTTTCATCCATTTCTCATTTCTTTTAGCAATGGCTAATTCACAAACTCGTTGAAAAATCACAAATGCCAGAAATAAAAAAAACATTATGTTTCCCTCCATTGTAAGAGCAGTAATTCTGAGCTAAAACCAGGACCCAATGCCGTTGCAAGACCCAAATCCTGCTTTTTAGCCACTTTCATGGTTTGATTTAAAACATATAATATGGTTGTTGATGACATATTTCCGAAATTCTTTAGCACATTTGAAGATATGTCTAACATTTCTGCTGGTAACTGTAATGATTTTACATATGCATCCAGAACCTTCTTTCCTCCTGGATGGGCAATAAAATGCTGAAGCTCTTCCAGTTGACAACCATTCTCAGTAAGAAAAGTATTTACATTGGGCTTTAACCATTTTTCAATAATGGAAGGAATATCCTTAGAAAAAACAACATAAAGGCCATTCTCTTTTACTTCCCACCCCATCACATCAAGTGAGTCCTTCATGGTAGTTGACTTTGTAGCTAATATAGTTGGATAAGAGGTTAATTGACTGATGCTTTCCTTTTGAACTTGATCGCCTACAACTAAAGCACATGCCACTCCATCAGCAAATAGGGAAGATCCAATTAAGTTACTTTTGGACAAATCGTTTTTCTGGAATGTTAAACTGCATAATTCAATTGTAAGTACAAGTACTTTGGCTTTAGGAAAAGCGAGGCAGTATTCGTATGCTCTTGATAACCCAGAAGCACCACCCGCACAGCCAAGACCCCAGATAGGAATTCGTTTCGTATGTATCGAAAATGGAAGGATATTCATAATCCTTGCTTCTATACTAGGTGTTGCTATACCTGTACTTGAGATAGTAAAAATTGCGTCTATCTCTTCATAATCTATTGGTTCCTTCAAAAAGTCCTTATTTTTCAGACAATTTTCTATTGCTTTTGTACCTAACTGGATGGCTGTTTCTATATAAGCATCATTTTTTTCCTTAAAAGACCTTTCTTTTGCAAACCAGTCTATACTTCTAGCAAAATGTCGTTTGATGATTTGTCCGTGCTGGAACGCCTTAAGCAATCTTTCAATATCATGAAATGAATCTGTAAAAAGCTTTCGAGAAAAATCCATCACTTCAGTTTGTGTTATTTCATATTGTGGGGGTGCTTCACCTACTGATAGAATTGCTGGCATTGCATTGCTCCTTCCATGATGACCAATACAAGGATATTTTTTCCAAAAACAGAAGATTTATTCATGAAAAAGACTCCCTACTTTAGTAAGTAGAGAGTCATCCATGTCTTGAAGGAGTTGCTGTGCCTCTTCATTATATGTTGATTTTCGTTACAAATCACTAGATAATTTTTACCATAGAAATGAACCAAAAGGACCATTCCATTCCCATTATTTTTTACTATTGAAAATGAGAAAACCATGTTATTTTTCACTAAATCTATGATAATATAATGATATTCGACTAGTTGGAGGAATATCAATGACTTTATCTAAGCAAGTGACAGATATTTTAAACGGGACTATTGATTCAGTTAAATCAGTTCTTCCATTTGACCTAGCCGTTGAAAAACCATCTCTATTTACACAGCCATTTACACAACATTCAATTGGTGTGCTAATTGGAATGACCGGAGATGTAAGAGGTCGAATTATTATTGATGGAAATGAACAGGTGTTTGGTAAGATTGGAGAAGGAATGTTCGGTATGGCTTTAGAAGGGGAAATGCTAGAGTCTTTCGCTGGAGAGTTAGGAAATATGATTGCAGGGAATTTATCTACAACGATTTCACAAAAAGGCCACGAAACGGATATTACTCCCCCCACGGTTTTGGTTGGAGAAACAAAGGTCTACGGATTTGATAAAGCATTCCGTTTACCGATCAATATTCAAGACTTAGGAACGATTGAACTTATTATTATGGTAGAAAATAAGTAGAGAGGGTTACCCTCTCTACCTTTTTTTAAAATCCGTGGATCGTCATCCCACCGTCAACAAATATGGTTTGACCACTGATATAATTTCCTGCTTCGGAAGCTAGCATGACAACAGGACCTACTAGTTCTGGTAATTCACCGACACGATTTAAAGGAGTGACGGCTAAAATATCTTTTACATACTCTTTGTTAGAAAGTAAGGTTTCTGTTAAAGGTGTTTTGAAATACCATGGGCCAATGCTATTTACATTAATATTATGAGGACCCCATTCTAATGCAAGCACTTTGGTCATTTGAATCATAGCCGCTTTTGTTGCCGCATAAACGACACCTGTCCGCAAAGCAACATGCCCGGCAACAGATGAGATCGATATGATTCTACCCGCCGTTCCGTGCTTCTGCATCACTTTACCAACTTGTTGAGACATCATAAAGGCTGACTTTAAATTGGTATCCATAATCGTCTGCCACTCTTCTTCCGTAACCTCTATTGCTTTAGAACGAATATTCATTCCTGCATTATTGATAAGAATATGTATTTCTCCCCACTCATCCTCCACGGTAGACACAGCCCTTGATATTTCCTCTGTTGAGGTGACATTCGCAGGTATAACGAGCACCCTTCTGCCAAGAGAATGAATAATTTCAGCCGTTTCCCTTAAATCTCCTTCGGTTCGGGAAAGTAGTGCAACATCTGCCCCTGCTTCCGCTAACCCAATGGCTAGTGCTTTTCCAATTCCCCTGCCGGCACCTGTAACTATCGCATGTTTGTTATCTAATCGAAATGATGGTAAGTACACAACGATCCCCCTTTTTCATTCATATATGAATCAACATATCAAACAGTAGTCAAAAAGAAAAGGAAAAAGGGTTTCTTTTTCCTGTCACCTTATTACTTCTTATCCTGTTGTCTTTGCACCTCTATATAAATCTCTTTGCACACCAGTTCACCGCACACCTGACATACTACCTTCCCATCGTAAAGAGTTCGGCAGTGTTCACAATAGTATTTCACCATATATTATCCCTCACTATTTCTTACTGACCAATATTACTATCAGTATATTTATTGCAAGTATAAGAGGTTCCTTCTAGCAGTCTAAAAGCTTGAGGAATAATAATAAATATGAAAAATCTCTGATGAACATAACCATATTCAAATACCAATTATTAACATCACCCTAACACCTCTACCTTAATAATATGTATAGAGGAAATCCCTTTAGCAATAATAGGAACTAGGTGGTGAATAATCTTGGGAATCCTTCAAGCCTTCTTCAATTGGCGAGAAGGAAAATATCAGGAGCATTTAGAAGCAATGTATGAGGATGATAAGTGCCCTCAATGTCATGGAAAAGGGTACCATGTGTATCCTCCTGTAGGAGAGTTTATCCCATATAATCATATTTTTGATTGCGCAGGCTGCGAAGGCTCAGGCTCTTATTCAAAGTGGGATAGCACAATCGTGTAACACACTCTAGGCTTCTAGGGTGTGTTTTATTGTGTAATAAATATCACTCACCTACAAATGCTTTTATGTCGACATTCGTAACCGTTATCATATATATTCAAATTTTATCTTTTTCACAAATTTTTCACATTTCAAGACAACTGTATGTGATTTAAATCACTGTCACGATAACTTTTCACTACTATCATAGTAAATACATAACAATTGAACAATTTGTGAAATCAATGAAAGCTAATGGAATTGAAACAATTGTCTTGTATTATGAAGTTGTAATCATTAATTTATTGTGAAACCTTGGAGAGGAAGTGAGGGTTATGGCGAAAATGGAACTCAATCGAAAAACAAAGACGGAAATTGAGGATAGCTCTTCTTTAAAGGGGACATTAGCTTCCGTTTTCCTATTAGGATTCTTTCTAATAGTGACATGGGTAAGCGTGTACTTCTTATTTTTAGACCGTTTTTAAAGAGAGAAAGGGGGATATATGTATTATGCATATGCATAAATTCGAAAAGATTTGGCTGATATTTGGGATTGGGACTCTTCTAGTTTTCCTAACCGTTTTAGGTGTTAGTGCCTTTTATCTCGGAAACCAACCACCCAGCTGTTTAGCCACAATCAATCCTGAAAAAGTTGATACAACTGCACCATTCAATGAGCCAGGCCTAAAAAAAGTTGAAGGCAAAGACTGGGACTATGAATTAGTATACGTAGCTCAAGCTTTTGCTTATACTCCTGGAGAAATTGAAGTTCCACTTGGAGCAAAAGTTAAGGTAATTGCAACAACAAAAGACGTCATTCACGGATTTCAAGTTGCTGGAACAAATATTAACATGATGTTAGAGCCTGGTTATATAAGCGAGTATGTCACAACCTTTGACAAAGTAGGAGAATACTTAATTTTATGTAATGAATATTGTGGTTCTGGACACCACATGATGACGTCTAAAATCAAGGTGGTGGAATAATGAATACATTAAATGTAAAAATCGATCCTCGTGATGGAAAATTAGTTATGGCTCATTTTTATGTAGCTTTCATCGCTTTAGCTGTCGGTGGGCTGGCAGGACTCCTTCAAACGTTAGTACGTTCTGGAAAATTTGTGTTACCTGCAGGAATTGGCTATTATCAAATCTTAACGGTTCACGGTGTCGTGCTCGGGCTTGTATTAACAACATTCTTCATTATGGGCTTTCAAATTGCTGCTACAAGTCGTACATCAGGTACATTATCCAATCTTCAAAGAAAATTAGGTTGGATTGGCTTTTGGTTAATGACTGCAGGTACGCTAATGACAGCCACAATGATATTACTAAATAAAGCTTCTGTATTATATACCTTTTATGCACCTTTACAAGCACATTTTATTTACTATCTTGGTCTAACACTTGTTGTGGTAGGTAGTTGGGTAGATGGAGCTGCTGTATTAGGTAAATATATTAGCTGGAGAAAGCAAAATCCTGGTCAGCCAAGCCCGTTAATTACGTTTATGGCGGTTGTCAATACGATGTTATGGATTGTCGCAACTATTGGTGTTGCTTCAACCGTACTATTCCAATTACTTCCATGGTCACTTGGAATTGTTGATCGAGTGGACGTTTTAGTTAGCCGTACACTGTTCTGGTATTTTGGACATCCACTTGTTTATTTTTGGTTATTACCTGCCTATATGGCATGGTATGTAGTCATTCCAAAAGTCATTGGTGCAAAAATCTTCTCTGATTCGCTTGCTCGTTTGTCCTTTATCCTATTTTTACTATTCTCTATCCCTGTTGGTTTTCACCATCAGTTAATGGAGCCAGGAATTGATCCTGCTTGGAAGTTCTTACAGGTTATCTTAACGTTTTTAGTTGTCATACCATCATTAATGACTGCTTTCTCCCTCTTTGCTACTTTCGAAAGCTATGGCCGCTCTAAAGGAGCTACCGGACTTTTCGGATGGTTTAAAAAGCTGCCTTGGGGAGATGCAAGATTTACGGTACCTTTTATCGGGATGCTTTCATTCATTCCTGCAGGTGCCGGTGGACTGGTGAATGCTTCTCATCAGTTGAACCAGGTGATTCATAATACGATTTGGGTTACTGGACACTTCCATTTAACCCTTGCAACCGCAGTTGTTCTAACTTTCTTTGGTATTACATACTGGCTGGTTCCTCATGTAACAGGCCGAATATTAACAAAGGCGATGAATAAACTTGCGATTTACCAAGGCGTCCTTTGGGCAATTGGCATGACCTTTATGTCTGGTGCAATGCACGCAGCTGGTTTATTAGGAGCACCACGTCGTTCTTCTTTTTCAGAGTATGGAGGAGCTGCTCAAGCTTCTGAATGGATTCCTTATCAAATCGCTCAAGCGGTTGGTGGCACCATCCTTTTCATAGCGATAATTCTTATGCTTTATATTTTTGTGAATTTAGCATTTTTTGCTCCAAAGGGAGAAGAAGAATTTCCAATTGGTGAAGTGAGCGATAAAGCTGAAAAAACACCAATGGTATTTGAGAACTGGAAGCTTTGGTTAGGTATTACTGCGTTACTAATCTTGTTCGCGTACACCATACCATTTATTGATATGATTCAAAATGCTCCAATCGGATCAAAAGGTTATAAATTATGGTAATAACAAACAGCGCCTATTAATGGGCGCTGTTTGTGGTTTCTACAGATATTTTATTTTTCTTTTCGTAACTCACTAAAATGACTGAAGCAAGTATAAACATTCCACCAATGAGTTGTATTATTGTTAATGTTTCATTGTAATAGTACAACCCCAATAATGTTGCTACAACCGGTTCGATCGTAGCAATAATGGACGCCTTACTACTCTCTGTTTTCTTCAGTCCCCAAGTGTATAAAAAGTAAGCTGTTACAGTCGTTATTAAAGCAAGCCCAATACTATACCAAATGATTGATGGCTTAAATAGGATACTTGACTTTGTCCAAAGAGTTGTAGATGGCACTAAGGATAAAGAAGCAATCAAAAATGTATAAAACGTAACAGTAAAAGGGGCATATCTTTGAAGTGCCAGCTTCCCGAATATACTGTATAGCGCATAACCTAACCCTGAGCCTAATCCGATAAACAACCCAATCGTTGAAATCTGTGCTGTTTCTTCCATTCTGAGACCTGCAATAAGAACACACCCAATGATCGTACCAAGTACGGCTAAAATCTTTTTTCTACCAAGCTTCTCCTTTAAAAAAACAAAAGATAAAATCGATACAAAAGCAGGTGACGTATACAGCAGTATAACTGCTAGAGAGACATTCATTTCATTTATTGTTGTAAAATAGCACCAATTAAAAAAAACTATGCTTAATACTCCGGTTCCAATAAATAGATAGGTATCTTTAAATTGAATTTTTAACTGTTCCCTTTTTTTCGCTACTCCAATAACAAAAAGAATCAAGAACGCTACCCCTACTCGTATCGTAACGATCTCCATAGCTGAAAAGCCAACTGCTTTTAATTCTCTAACGAACAGAGCTATTAGTCCCCATAAGAATGCAGCTAGACCAATAGAAAAATTTGAAGCTAAATGCATGGTTTCCTCCTTGAAAAAAGGACGACAAAAATTGTCATCCCCTTTTCTATTTTTTCATTTCATAAATTCTCTCATATTTATCATAAAGATAGTCAATTAAGTAGGAAGCATTCAATCCTTCACCAGTAATATCTTTAATCAATTCAAGAGGTAGCTTCATTTTTCCGTGCTGATGAATGTTTTTGGTTAACCACTCTTTAATTGGTAGAAGATTCCCCACCTCAAGTAACTGTTCATAATGGGGAATATCACTCAGCATAGCATGTTTTAGTTGAGCAGCATAAATATAACCAAGCGCATAGGAAGGGAAGTACCCAAAGCTTCCATCAGACCAATGAACGTCTTGAAGGACTCCATTTGCATCATTATGTGGAGTAATCCCTAGGTATTGTTCATACTTTTCATTCCAAACTTTAGGCAAGTCTTTTACTTCAATCTCATCATTAAAAATCCCTTTTTCAATTTCGTACCTGATCATAATATGCAATGCATAAGTTAGCTCATCCGCTTCTATGCGAATAAGCGATGGCTTCGATTCATTGATTGCTCGGTAAAATTGTTCTATCGTAACATCTTGAAACTGAGTAGGAGCGTATTCTTTTAGTAAGCCAAAATTTCCTTTCCAAAAAGAAAGATTTCTTCCAATGAAATTTTCATAAAATAGAGACTGTGACTCATGAAGCCCCATGGATGTTCCTGTACACAATGGAGTTCCAATTAAAGCAGAAGAAATATTCTGTTCATATAAAGCATGACCTGCTTCGTGTATCGTACCGAATATGGCTGTACGGAAGTCATTTTCATCATACTTCGTTGTTACACGAACATCTCCAGGATTTAATCCAGTCGCAAATGGATGTACCGTTTCATCTAATCTACCAGAGTCAAAATCATAGCCAAGATTCTTTAGTATTTCCAAGCTAAATTCTCGCTGTTTTTCCTTAGGAAAATATTGATACAAGAATTGTGTATTTGGCTTATTTTCTGATTCCTTTATTCTTTGAACGAGAGGAACGATTTTTTCTTGAAGCTCACAAAATACTTGATCAAGAATGTCTACTGTAATACCAGGCTCATACATGTCTAGGAGAGTATTATATTTATTTTCCGTGTAGCCCCAATATGTTATAAATTTTTTTGTCATTTCAACAATCTTCTCAAGGTATGGTTGGAACATGGAAAAGTCTGAAGCATCCTTTGACTCTTCCCATACTGCCTCTGATTTCGACTGAAGGATAACAAATTCTTTATATTCTTCAGCTGGAATTTTTTTGTTTCGATCGTATTCCTTTTTACACTCAGCGACCGTTTTTTTGGTTATCTCACTCAGTTCAAGATCATGTTCCACACTAGTTAAATTTGCTATGTATGCAGCCATTTCCTCAGATGTTGACATTTTAAACACTTCACTAGATAGGAGACCAATGACTTCTGAACGCTGCTCCATCCCTTTTTTCGGTGCTCCTGTTCGAAGATCCCAATATATAAGTCCAAGTGCTTCTTTATACGCACCCATCTTTTTAACATAATCTAAAAACTCTTGTTCCATCTGCTTTATGGCAGTAACCATCTAGTCCCCTCCTTTGATTCCCTTATGCAAGAAATTTTATCATAATTTTCAGGAAAAATCTTGAAAAAAAAGGAGCAGACGATTATCTGCTCCAAGCTTACTTTGTTACCGATACAGGTAGGACGGAATGTACGAGATCAATTATTTTTTGAGGCTCGTTTTGATTCATTAAAATATGCACTTTTCCTTTGTCTTCATGTGTACGTATTAAACGACCGATTCCTTGGCGAAGTCGGAGAAGCATATACGGGATATCGACTTCTTCAAAGGAGTTTTCTGTACTCTCCCTTTTCGCAGTAAATACGGGGTCATGAGGTGGAAATGGAAGAGAAAAGATGAATACATTCTCTAATGAAGAACCTGGAATATCAAGCCCTTCCCATAAATGAGTGGAGCAAAGTACAGCACTCTCTTCCTGTTGAAATTTCGAAACTAGTGTACTTATTTCTGCATCTCCCTCAAAATAGATAGGGAAAGGAAGTTCTTCACGAATATGGCGTTTAAACTGCTGTTGTTCTTCTTCATTGGAAAACAGGACTAGACCTCTTCCACCAGCTTCCATTAATTGTGTAACAGTATACATACATTTTTCCTCAACAGACGGAAAGGAAGGAATCTGTATTTTCATAGCTTCATCATAATTAAAAGGTGAATTTACACGGAAAGATAAAAATTCATCTATTCCAAGACTTTTTGCAATATATGAAAATGAGCCATTTTCGGATAAAGTTGCTGAAGAAAAAATGAATGGTTTTTTCTGTGAAAATACCTCTTCACGCATGATATCTTCCACCATTCTTGGCATAATCACAAGCGTGCGTTTCCCCTCATATTCTTCAAACCAAATAATTCCTTTGAGCTCCTTTAAAAATAAGCTTAATGAGTACGTTATCTGCTCTAAATAGCCTTCAACAATCTTAAGGTCATATTCATTTATGACATATAATTCACTTTCAAAGACAAGTTCTTCTTCCAGATCGGATAATAAAGAGGCAAGCTTTTTCCCCTTCGCTAGCACATCAGGTGTTTTTTTAATCATCTGTTTATCAGAACCTACTGTTTTTTCAGATGCGTCATGTAATACTTCAAAAAATTGCTCACTAGCTATAATGGATTCGTCTATTAGGTTAAGGGTCTTATCCCTAACATCATTAGCGGTTAACCGCTCTAATAATGTTTCAAGTGTTTGTTCTGTTAATTTATACGTTAAAGCCTTTTGACTGGCATATTCTAAAAGATGCCCCTCATCAAATACGACACATGAGCTCTCAGGTAGTAATGGAAGCTGACCTTCACGTTTTCTTGCTTCCTTAGTCCAAATATGCTCCATATAAAAATCATGAGAACAAATAATTAAGTCCTGTGAGCTTCTGTAATAATCACGATGTAGTGTTTGTCCACATCTATGTCGCTGATCACAAGAAAAGCAGTCCTGTAAACTATCCCATGCTATTTCATTCCACTGATCGTTAGACAACTGCGGAAAATCCTTTCGATCTCCGTATCGTTCGAAGGATTGCATAGAAATTCCTGTATGCACGAAGTCAGGCAATTGATGGAACACGTCCATATGTACATCCGAAGATGCAACGGATTGATCTAATTTATTCAAGCACAAATACTGATCTCTTGATTTAGCTAAACGAACGTCAATATTGAGTTGTAACGCTTTTTCAAGCTTGGCGATATCTCCTTCTTTTTTGACAAGCTGTTCAATAAGTGTTTCATCTGCACAAGCAATGATTGCCGGTCTGTTTTTGTAACGAGCATAACAGATCGCATATAAGAGGTAAACAATCGTCTTTCCCGTTCCTACACCAGCTTCTGCAAACATCACTTTATTTTCTTGAAAGGCTTTTTCAAGTTGAAATGCCATATAGATCTGTTCGTCACGAACTTCAAAGCCCTCTTCTGGCAGTAAATCGTAGAACACATCCCCGATCCAATCCCCTAATTTCTCAAAGAAGGATTCAGATTTAGATAGGGTGAATGGTAGCTGATTTTGCAAAATAACCCCTCCAGTACTTTATTTTAGAACTAAGCGATAAAAAACTGACTCGTAAGCGAGTCAGTTTTAAATCATTTTATTTCTCTAGGTGGTCTCTTACCCCAGTATTGATAATAATTCGTTTGGATAAACCCATTAAATAATTTTCGTTTTTTAGTTGCTGGTTTTCCGTAACACTCTTCAAATCGTTCATTTGACGTTAGCATGTATACCGACCATGTTTCGTGGGGAGAGAAAGCTTGTCCCATGTCTGTGTACATTTTTTCTACCGTTGGTTTATCCCCTAGCCTCTCTCCGTATGGGGGGTTCCCAACAATTACGCCATATTCCTTTGTGGTCGTAAAATCTTTGACTTGCATTTGTTTGAATTGAATTAAATCTCCTAAACCAGCTTCAAATGCATTAGCCTTAGCAATATTCACCATTTTATGGTCAACATCTGAACCAAAGATATCTATTTCTTGGTCATACCTCGCAAGATCTTCTGCTTCATTTCTCGCATCTTCCCATAGCTTATCAGGAATCCAATTCCATCCTTCGGAAACAAACTCTCGATTAAAGCCTGGTGCAATATTTTGCCCTATCAAAGCAGCCTCTATCGGAATCGTTCCTGAACCACAAAAAGGATCAACAAACGGGCGGTCTGGTGTCCAATTTGTTAATAGCACTAATGCAGCTGCTAACGTTTCTTTAATAGGTGCTTCCCCTTGTTCCACACGGTATCCTCTTTTGTGTAATCCTGCACCACTAGTATCAATGGTTAGGATGGCCGTATCCTTTAAGAGGGATACTTCAATTTTAAACAGAGGACCATTTTCTTCAAACCAGCCTGTTCGACGATAATGGGTACTTAAACGATTTACAATCGCTTTTTTGACGATCGCTTGGCAATCAGAAACACTGAATAAAGTTGATTTTACAGACTTCCCAGACACAGGAAACTCAGCATTTTCTGGCAGGTATTTTTCCCAAGGTAATGCCTTTGTTTTTTCAAACAATTCATCGAACGTTTTGGCTTTAAATTCTCCAACTTTAATTTTCACTCGATCGGCTGTACGTAACCATAAATTGCTCTTACAAATAGCAAGCTCGTCTCCTTGAAAACGAACACGGCCATTCTCAACAGTACACTCATACCCTAAATCTCTTACTTCCTTCGCAACTACCGCTTCAAGCCCCATCGCTGCGGTAGCTATTAATTCAAATTTCGTCATCGTTTCACCTCAGACAGAATGTAACTTGCCTTTTTTATTATATGTATAATACAAGAAAAGCTCTCCAACAGAGGAGAGCTATCATTAGAAAACACTCATACAATTCCATTAATAACGTTCTATAAGCCATGTTTTGTTCCTTTGTACTACCATCGACTGATCGTCTCGTACTCAGGTGGCAATCATCTATCTACAGATTCAGCTGAACCTGTCCTTCTCCTCGTTCATTTCCTAAGAGAAGGTGCCCCTACCATAATTTGGGTTTCTCGCTCGTGGGGTTTACCTCGTTCCACCCCATTCATTTCTAAATGGGCTCCGTCACTGTGGCACTTTCAAGGTATTCATGCCATATCGAAGTCGACTTAGGCATTTTCCCTGCCGTCAGCCAAGTAAAAACCTAGCTGCCCTAGCTTATGAATTGGCTAGGCACGAACACTACGGACATCTCAGACCGTGCGAGCATGGACTTTCCTCTACAATTCACTTACGATCCTTGCAGCGATTACCCGAACGTTATTAACGAACAATACATATTATATGTAATTGTGAATGAAATATCAATGCCTTCTTACATGGTAATTTCTGTTAATCGTATAATTTGCTACCGAAAACATGCTTTTCTAGATTTGATAATCTTTTAAGAATATCAAAATTTGTTGTTCCAGCAGATGGTTGCTGAACGGAAGGTCTTCGCACGGCTTCTTCTAATTGTTTCTTCAAACGTGCGTTCTCCTGTTGTAGTTCTTCAATTTCTTGCTGTAGAATCTCATAATCTTTAATTACTACATCAAGAAATTTGTCAACATCCTCTGGTTTGTAGCCTCTCATGGCTGTTTTAAATTCTTTTTCCAATATGTCTTTCGCAGTTAGCTTCACTTTATCTATTTGCATTTATTTTTTCACCTCGGTCACTCAAAGAAACATTATCTATATTTTTTCAAAAATATGCACTTTTGTCAATTTTTCTTTTATCTGGGTAACTATTAATAAAAATCATTTTGCTTTTGCTGTTCTTCTTCGACTAATAATTGAAGATCGTAAAAGGTTATTTGTGTAATAGGATATGGATGGTTCTCTTGATATTGTTTGGCGGTTTGTAGTAAGTATTTCGGGCTTCCGTCTCTTTCTTCGTCATATATAAGAAGTAAAGCATCCGTTTTTTGAATGGCAAATTGATTTTTTAGTCGAAATTGGGCTGGACTATCGTACTTCCTTTTTGTGACTGAGTCTACATAGTTGGCCGTTTGGATAATCGAGTGATACCACTCCTTATTTTTATCGCTCCAATTTCCTTCTTGCTCTAGAAATGGGGTAATTATTGCTAGTTTTATGTCCGGATAGTCCTTTTTACGCAGTTCAATGACAACTTCTGCCGCCCACATTTCTACTCCAAGCTGACCTGATACCATTACCCATTCAAGCCCCTGGTCTAACAGCTGTAGAAGCGCTTTTTTTATTGCCAGTTTTATGTACACGACGCCAGGATCATTTTCTTTAAATATCCCTAGTTCACTGGCCTTATAACCCGATATATATACCACTTTAATCAATAATTTGCTCCCTCTCTCAAGGTCTTATATATGAATAAACAAGGGCTTATCAATAAGCCCTTGTTAGAAGTATTATCTTCCAAAAGATGGTCCAGGTCCTGCTCCAAAGCCTGGCGCTCCAGGTCCTGCTCCGAATCCTGGGCCTGCTCCGAATCCTGGGCCTGCTCCGAATCCTGGGCCTGCTCCAAATCCTGGGCCTGCTCCGCATCCTGGGCCTGCTCCGAATCCTGGCGCTGGAAATGGTCCAGGTACAGGACGTGGTGGTGCAAAGCTTTGAGTATGAGTCACTTCATTAACAACAGACTGTGTTTGTGGGAAGAAGTGTTGGTGATCATAATTGATGTGATTTACAGTTGTTGTATGCTGAGGGTGAATATGTGGCACCACATTATTTGAGAAAGTATGATTTACACAGCATTTCGTTGGGTGAACAACAGCAGGTAATACATTAGTAGGTCCGCAATGTTTTTTAAACATATTTGAGCTTCTCCTTTCGAATAGTGTTTTTGTGTTTTACAATAACAGCCTATGATAAAGGAGTCCATCTTGTACTAATACAAATACCTATTTTCGCTGATTTCTTTTTAGTAGCTCCAAGGTTTACATTAATGTATAAAAACTTTCTTTTAAGTTCGTAAAAATAATGGCAGTTAAACAGACAACAAGAAAAAACATAAACAAAATTGCTTTATACATCGAATTCATCCATCTCCACTTTTTATTCTATCTTTCTATCACTCAATGATACATTTTACTCTCTATTTTAAGGGGAGACAACACCAAAAAGGCGTATTTTGTCGATTATTTTTTTACATTTTTGTTACAAGATTTTCTTGTAATTCGTTCCAACCGTTTCGCAAGATCCATTTCCTGGTCAACCTTACGATCACTACGTTTCTCAAGTAATAACTTTGCTTTCTGACCAAAAAGAAGTGCCTTCTTGTAATCCTTTTTTTTATGTTCATACCACTTGGAAAGTTCAAGTGAGGATTCAAATGCAATGACATCATCAGATATTTTCGACAAATTTAACCAAATTCCACTAGCTGCTTCATAATCTTTCTTCTTTTTTAATTGCAAAGATAGTTGCCATTGAGATTGATAGGCTTCCATACTCTCCCCTGAAGCTAATTCGATAAAAGTATTTTCAGCAGCCAAATTTTGGCCAAGGTATGTAAACCATCGGCCTACCTCAAAAGCTTCTTTCTCCGTTTGGTTTTGGTCCATTCTTAAGATCTGAAATGTTAAATGAGTATACAAACTAATCAGAGATAGAATATCTATCTCGTTATGTTTGATAATTCCAAGCATTCCTTCTGGTTTTTGCGTTTCAACGTAGTCAAAATAAATCATTGGGGCTAAAAATCCTGGAACGTCATCGACTCTTTGAATTTCAAGGATTTCCTTCTCAACAATCGAGAGCTTTAAACGTTCTAGCTTATGCTTCCATAATCTTCGAGAGGCATGAAATAGATCGAAATGACCAAATGAAGGCAACATTGGAACATGAGCTTTTACAAGTGTATGCCTTGTTTTAACTTGTGGCCAATCAAAAGCTTTTCCGTTATACGTCACTAGCGTCGTATAATCAACCTTTTCAAGAAAACTAGTATACAGAGGAATTTCACTTCCAGGCCGTGGAAGAATATGCTGTCTAACAATAAAATGATTATCTTCCAACGTGGCATGTCCAAGAAGAAAAATCGTATTTCCTACCCCCCCTCCAAGTCCTGTTGTCTCTGTATCGAAAAAAAATAATTGCTCTGGTAAAAACCCTTTTGCTGACAGGGGATGTGAGATATTCGAGTTATTCCAAGCCTTCACTGCGTCAATAAATTCACCTAGCTTATATCTACCGTGTTGGTAATCTAAAGGATATTTCACTTCCCTTACCAGGCAATAGTCGTCTTCTAAAAAGAATGGAGAAACTCCATTTTCCCTCCACACATCAATAAAAGGAATCTCCTTATTCGTCTTTACAGGTAGAGAGCTCGAACTTTGTTTCGAGCTCTCTGGAATGGATAGATGAGGTTTTAACCGATTTAGTTTATTTTTTAAGCTCAACTGACTCTACCCTTTCCCACTTCATATAGAAACATATTTAATATTTTCAAGCAGTCAATTTTTGCTGTTTCCTCCATAGGATCTGTGCCTATACAAGATGGACAACCGTGATGACAATTACACCGGGTAATCATCTCTGTCGCCTCTTTAATAATTATTTCCATTCCCTCATAGATCTTTTCGCTAAGTCCAATTCCTCCAGGGTAGCGGTCATAGAAAAATAACGTTGGCTTTTCATTATGCACTGCTTTCACTTGTGGAACGACATGAATATCCTGTGGGTCACACATGACAAATAAAGGAGCTATATGTTTAAACGCGTGGGAAATACCAATTAAGCCCTGATCCAAACGTTCATCTGGTAATTCACTGGAGTCTTTATCAATAGAAATCCACGCAGAGCTCGTATGAAGCTCAACTTCCGGTAAATGAATCGGTCCCGAACCTATATTTTCATGTGTCTCAAATTTGATTTTTTTAAAGATGGTTGCTTTGGCCAATACGCTAACATCCCCATAAGCAATTTCCACCATAGAATTTTCCCTATCTTTATCAATTTCTAATACCTTTAATTCAACCGCTAAATTGGCGTCCGTAAAATAATCGACGGCTACCTCGCGAACGAATGCCTTCTTTTCCTCCCAATCAAGCTTTTCTACTTGAAATTGTGTTCCTTGATGCAAATAAATAGCCTCTTCATGAAGCAAGGTCATACTTGAGAAAAGATCCATTTCACCAATCACACGGGCTTTGGATACATCAGATTGATCGATTATAACCACATTATCTTGTGAGGCTGAACGCAAGCTAATGTTGTGTGCAGGGAATGAATCATTCATCCAGTAGTATTTCTCCCCATTTTCAAAAAGCACGCGCTCTTCTACTAAGTATTCTAGAAGTTCTTCGATTTCCATTTCTCCAAAATAGTCACCTTTCTTAAACGGTAACTCATAGGCTGCACACTTCAAATGATCAATAAGTATAATCAAGTTATCTTTGTTTATTCTCGCTGTTTCTGGGCTGCTTGTAAAAAAATAATCAGGATGCTGAATAATGTATTGATCCAGGGGACTAGAGCTCGCAACAAGGATGACTAACGATTCCCCATGCCTTCTCCCGGCTCTTCCCGCTTGTTGCCATGAACTTGCGATGGAACCTGGATAACCGGTCATAATACATACCTGCAGCTGACCAATATCCACTCCTAATTCCAAAGCGTTTGTACTAACGACACCATAAATGTCTCCGTTCCTTAGTCCTTTTTCAATCTCTCGTCTCTCCGAGGGCAGATATCCTCCTCGGTATCCTCTTATTGCTTTTGGCCCAAGCTGATACTTTACAAGATCTTGGAGATACGTTAATAAAATTTCGACCCTCACTCTGCTTTTTGCAAAAACGATCGTTTGAATTTTATTTTTTAATAATGTACGTGCGATCTTTCTAACCTCAAGCGTTGCGCTTCTTCGAATATTTAAAGGCTTGTTTACAATTGGCGGGTTATAAAAAAGAAAATGCTTTCTGCCACTTGGTGCACCGTTATTATTAATTAATCTCATGTTTGTTTCTGTTAAATGTTCGGCTAACTCAAGTGGATTAGCAATCGTTGCAGAAGTACAGATAAAAATAGGGTTACTTCCATAAAATTCACAGATTCTTTTCAAGCGTCTTATCACATTTGCGACATGACTCCCAAAAACACCACGATAGATATGTAGCTCGTCAATAACAACAAACTTTAGATTTTCAAATAACGACACCCACTTTGTATGATGAGGGAGAATGGCCGAATGAAGCATATCTGGGTTTGTGATGACAACATGCCCGGCCTTTCGTACTTTTTCTCTTATATTCGCTGGAGTATCTCCATCATAAGTGTAGCTATTAATTTGGAGCTCTGTCGCTTGTATTAGCTCATTAAGCTCACTTTTTTGGTCCTGTGCTAGCGCTTTAGTCGGAAAGATATACAAAGCTCTTGAATCCATCGATTCAATGATCGTTTGGATAACAGGTAGATTGTAACAAAGCGTCTTGCCAGAAGCCGTAGGAGTTACTGCAACAACACTTTCACCCTGTCTAATCGCTTCATAAGATGATTTCTGATGTGTATACAGCCTTCCAATCCCTCTCTCCTGCAATGCCCTTTGTAAATTGGCATGAAGGTCATTTGGCAATTCTGACGTTTTAGCTTCTTTTTCTTCTATTGTATGCCAATGCACAATTTGGTCTTTAAATTCATCATTTTTCTTCATTTCTACAATAAGTTCCTGTAAATTTTTTCTTACCTTCATGTACAGATCACCTCTATAACTCTATCATATCGAATAAACGTTCGTAATTAAAGACTTGTTTAAAAATAACAATGTTTCCCACAAACCTATTCTTTCAGGTTTGGATGTTTGGTAAAATAGATACTAGGTTATTGCAAAAATAGAGGTGAGTAGAAATGAAGAGTCCTGAAATAAAAAATGTATTAGCGGAGTTCTCCTTGTTTCGAAGCTTAGATGAAGATGAGCTTCAAAAAATTGTTGATATATCTATCTCAAGAGATTGGAACCGTGGAAGTCATGTTTTTATGCAGGATGATCCACTTGAAAACGTATATTTTATCCATTCTGGTAAAGTAAAGATATATAAAAGTGATATAAACGGGAAAGAACAAATCGTTGCGATCTTAAAAAAAGGGGAAATGTTCCCACATGTTGGTTTCTTTCGAAAAGGAGGATACCCTGCTTATGCAGAAGTATTGGAGGCTACAACCTTAGTAGTGGTACCTATCTTACCATTTGAAAAGGTCCTTATTGAGAATCCTACGCTTTGTATTAAAGTATTTAACGTATTAAGTGAGAAAATTGTTGATCTGCAAGACCGCTTAGAAGCACAAATCCTTAATAATACATATGAACAAATTATCAAGCTGCTGATTCGCTTAGCAAAATTACATGGTAAAGAAACAAATGGAATCTTCACGTTAAATGGTGAATTTACTAATAAAGACTTAGCCAATATGATTGGAACAACACGTGAAACCGTCAGCCGTACTCTCACCAAAATGAAAAAAGAGGAGCTTATTGAAGTCGATAGCAACGGTACGATGACTTTTGTCCTCGATGATCTACTTGAAGAATTAATTTAATAAAAATGGACGCATACATGTTGGTATGCGTCCATTTTTTCTATTTTCTTAGCTGTTACAAAAGGATGAACCGCCTATGTACAAAATGCATAATCTGTAAGGGAGAAATCATAAAGAGAGGGGTAGGATCATGTCTAATAATCTTCCAGACAAACCAAATCGCAACAATCGTCCTGAACCATTCGGTGAGATTGCCAAAGCGATGAATGACTTTTTTCAAGAAAGACCAGTCAAAGGTTTTTTACAAAGCATAGATGAGTTCTTCAACCTTCCGTTTGCCACCTTTCCCGTTTCTGTAAAAAGTTACGACAGGGAGCATCATATCGTTGCAGAACTTCCAGGAATTAGAAAGGAACAAATTAGTATCGATGTCCTTAACAATACTCTGACGATCACAGTGAAACACGGTGAAGTGATTATAGAAGAAGATGATGTTCATAAAGCGTATAGGAGAAAAAATAAAATGCAGCACATGAGCAGAACTATTACTCTACCTCAGGCTATAAACGAAAAAAAGGTAAAGGCCTCTTACCATGATGGCTTACTAACGATTATTGTGCCGAAGCTTCCTGGAAAGAAAATTCATATTATAAATGATTAAGCAGACTTTTTTCTGCTTATTTTTTTACCATGTAAAAAGGTATAGGGCTAGCCTATACCTTAAACATTCCTCCTAGCCCCTTCACCATCGAAGACACTTGTGTGACTGCATTCATCATCTGTCCAGCTGTATCAACCATTTTGTTAACGTCAAATGTTCCATCCTGTGTTTTAAAAGAGTTCATGATTGATTTCATACCAGTTGGCGGTCGCGGTATAGCAGATTGCTTAGGATAGGGGTGAGAAAATGGTTGGTTATATTGACCATATGCAAATTGATTATGATAAGATACTTCAGGTTGTTGAAGAGGATTATGAAGAACGGCTTCCGAAATCTTATGCTTCTTATCTGGTTGGTAAAGTGGATTTCCCTGATAGGGATAATCATAACCCTGTCCCGGAAACCCTCCCCCTCCGTACGGATAGGCTGGGCCATATAAGGATTCATTAGGTAAATAATTATAGGTTTGTAATGGTCCAGCGTAATTCATATTGTACATAGGAACATTCATAGGTTGTTCAAAGTAGTTGGCGTATGCCTCTGGCCGAGTATGGACTGCTTCATTTCCCCAAATATAAGGATAGGTTTCATTCATTACCGGTTGTTGTTGTGGACGATAATATCTTGATCGTTTATATCTTTGACCGAACAAGGGCACACAACCTCCTTTCTTATATTCACTGCTATAATTTATGTTTCATCCGCCTAGATGGTGAATAAAGAATAAAATAACTGCTATTAATCACCAATTTTGTCTAACGGTGTCGGAAGTCTTAATATTTAAAAAAACATCGATTTGTGCATCCACATGATACGATGATAGAGAAGAAACAACCTATATAGGGGGGAATTTAGGTGAATATTCAAGAATTAAAAAATCATTTCCAACTAATTAAAAAATACGAAGCACAAGAGGTAAACGAGTTATTGGATTTTGTTAAGAAATGTTATATTTACAATGAAATAACCACTTGTGACTATCGAAATCTTGTATATGAACTTGAGATACTAGGTGCAAAAACCCCTGAACTTGAATCATCTATGTAATATACATTCTTATAAACAGAAAAAAGTAGCACCTCTCCTAAATGGCGAGTGTGCTACTTTTTATGTTTCATATTTATTTATATTTTCTCGTAATACAGTTAAAACATATCTTACAGACTGAAGGTAGTTTATGAATCTTGTTCGACTAGTTTCAGGAAAAAAAGCTTGTACAGAGATCATTTCCAATTGTTCGGCTGCTGATTCAATTTGACTAGTATGAAGGTTTTTCGGTCGATTCCTCTTTATCCAAGACGCCGCTTCCACTTTCCAGTGATCTACCACTTCTTTTACTTCATCAGCAAATGGTTTTACCTGTGAAAAAAAATCACCCTTCTCACCTGACATCTTCACAGAAAGAAATGTATCATCAATTTCTTTTGTATATTCGTACAAACGTTCATTTAATTCACTTAACATTGATTGATTATCCAAGTTGCCATGCTCCTTTATCACATATACCCCTACTATAAAGGATAAACGAGAATATTAAAAATTTAAGCTGTCGTTCTCTTATGTTCTCTATCATTTGTAGACTTATTTTGGGCTAAATTGAATTTCCCTTCTAGTATATAATATCGATTTTCCGTTTTCCATAAGCTTTTTTGTTGTTGCTTTAACATATCTGCTTCTACATCAGGCAGTTTAAAATCGATGGATTTCTCTAGTTCCTCAAGATCATTGTGGATTTCAGAAAGCATTTGTAAAATATCTGATTTTAGAATCATCGAACATCCCTCCAAGAATAATTTCAGCTCTATTTAAATCTCTTTTGTACTTAATTCTTTGTTTTCCTCTAAGCTCCTTCCCTTATGACAAAACTAGAAGCAATTCGCCAAAAGAAGTGTAAAATTTTTGTTCTCCTAACTAGGTTTCGACATGAATGAAAAAATGGAGGATGAAACAAACTAATCTCGGAGGTGGTAAAGAATGAAAAAGAGAAATCAAAACAATGAAAAAGAAAATACTCAACCAAAAAAGCTGGAAGAAACAAAACCTGGGTACGGAGATAAAAAGCTTGAAGGTATTGATCGCCCTTCAACATAAAGAGATATAAAAAGCAAGAATCTATGAAGATTCTTGCTTTTTATATACGATTCTTCATTTGAAGTAAGTTATAACACATAATAAAAAAACGAATTTGCTTCTGTTTATTGGAGTACCAATGAGTCATTTCCCATGGGTGTCGGTGAATAATCTCCGTTCTGAACCATTTATTTTTCACGGAAGGGTGTTTTGTCCACTCATTTGGAAGATGAATATGGTGTTTTATAACTGGGTACGTTTCTTTTAAGAAAGGAGTAGTTTCTTCCTTGTTTTTCATAAATTGTTCATAATCATACCTTGAGCCAGTGTGTGCGGTTGTTTTTGCAAAATGAAAGACCTTACTAAATACATCGGGATTAAACAGAATATCAGCCAATCTTCTACCTAAATCAATCCGGTTATCCACATCTTGAAAGCCATATACACTTGCTCCATAAAGCTCTCCATGATGAGTAGGAAATAAAACAGCACTAAAATGAAGATAATCCTGAAAGGCAAAGAGAAGTGAGTGAAACACTTTTTTATAATAGATTGGATGCTCAATTACTGGTTTTTGAATGATATTTTGCTCATTGATAATGAGTGCGGTCATCAGTCTTCTTTTATCTTTCTCCCTCCAATAATTCGCCCATTCATTAATCATAAAAGACGAGACCTGAAAATATCGTAATAAGTGAAACATTGGAGTATTTAGTTTCGTCGAATAATCATACAGCAACAATTGGGGGTAGGCATCCTGAAAGATTAACCAATTGGCTCGCTCATAAGTTAAAAACAATTGTTTTCTAGTTTCTGGTTCTAAAGCTTGAGGAAACCACTTTCCCTCTAATTCACACATATTCCAGCCAGCATTTCTTGACACCATACTAGCCAAAAAAGACCAAAGAATATCCGAATGATTTAAAAAATACGTAAAATAAGCATCGGTTCTTGAAATATTGTCTAAATTACCCGACTCAACTTTTTGCTTAATTACTGTAATAATTTGATTCTCATCTAAATGATTAATAGTATTTTTGATATCTTTTTACTCCCTTCCAATGCTATCTTACGTTATAATTCGTTAATCGGTAGTTTTTATTCACCCTATCTGGGAGCAATTTTGGTATGATAGTGTAGTTAAAGAGGTGTAAGAAATGAATATTCATTATCCTAATGGAAGAAAGTTTATGAATCAGTTAAGCACCAGTCAAACAGTGAAAGCACGTAAGGACCCAACCTATAGCAACCGAGGAATGACATTAGAGGAGGATCTAAACGAAACAAATGAATTTTACTTATTAAATAATATTGCCGTTATTCACAAAAAACCGACACCGGTTCAAATTGTTGAAGTAAATTATCCAAAAAGAAGTGCTGCTGTAATAAAAGAAGCCTATTTCAAGCAAGCCTCCACAACAGATTACAACGGCGTATATAAGGGCAAATACATTGATTTTGAAGCAAAGGAAACAAAAAATTCAACTTCTTTCCCCCTACAAAATTTTCATGAGCACCAAATTCAGCACATGGAAAAAGTCATTCAACAAGATGGAATTTGCTTTGTTATTCTTCGTTTTTCAAGTACAGAAGAAGTGTTTCTGTTAGAAGCAAAGCAATTGTTATCGTATTGGGAGCGTATGAAAGTAGGAGGTCGAAAGTCTATTACAAAAGAAGAACTTCTCTCGACAGCACATCCTATTTCACTTGGTTTTCGCCCTAGAATTGACTATATTAAGAAAATAGATTGTTTATATAATCTCTAATTTTATCTTTTTCTAAAGGCGAAGTAAGCTTTTTAGTAAGAAAGGAAGGAAACAATATGGCAGAGCAATATCAATCTAGAGAGGAGCGCCGCAAACAGTTAGAAAAGCAGAAACAATCTAATAAGAAAAAAGGCAAAAAGCCTGCAAAAGGATTGTTCATGAAGATTTTTCTTATCCTTGTCGCACTTGGAATTACAGGGATTGTTGTCGGTGCTGCTACATTTGCATATATGATTAAAGACACTCCAGAGCTTGATGAAACGCTTTTAAAGGATCCGATCTCCTCCCAAGTGTTTGATATGAACGGGGAACCTTTCACGGAAATAGGGTCTGTGAAAAGGGACTATGTAAATTACGAAGATATTCCGGAAACGGTCAGAGACGCCTTCATTGCAACGGAAGACTCTCGCTTTTTTGAACATAATGGAATTGACTTGATTCGTTTAGGTGGCGCGGTCATCGCGAACGTTACCGACGGCTTCGGCTCTGAAGGAGCTAGTACGATTACACAGCAGGTTGTAAAAAATTCATTCTTAACTCATGAAAAAACTCTTTCACGTAAAGCACAAGAAGCATGGCTTTCTTTTCAGCTAGAACAAAAGTATACAAAGGAAGAAATCTTTGAAATTTACGTGAATAAAAACTGGATGGGTAGTGGTGGACACGGTGTCGCTACAGCTGCGAAAACATATTACGGTAAAAGCTTAGATCAACTTACATTAGATGAAGCAGCATTATTAGCTGGTTTGCCACAGAGTCCAGCAAATTATGACCCTTTCAAATATCCTGAAAATGCAAAAAAACGAAGGGATATTGTTCTCTCATTAATGAATCAACACGGCTATATTTCAGAGGAAGAAAAGGTTGATGCTCAATCGGTTGATGTGTCTGCTGCACTTGTCCCAGAAGACCAACGTGAGACCAATGGAGAAATTGCCTATGATTCCTTTGTAGGACAGGTTATTAAAGAAATTGAAGAAAAGTATCCGGATCTTGATCCTTTCTCTGAAGGATTAAAAATTTACACAACATTAGATACAAGTGCTCAAGACTATGTAGAACAAATTCTAGATGGCAATGAAATAGTTGAATTTCCTGATGAAAAATTTCAAGCTGGAATTACCTTATTAGATACAAAAACTGGCGCCATTCGTGCGCTCGGTGGTGGAAGAAACCAAACACAAACATTCGGATTTAACTATGCGACTGACCCAAGACGTCAGCCTGGATCGACTATAAAACCAGTTTTAGACTACGGTCCTGCCATTGAATACTTGAACTGGGGAACGTATCAGACATTAGTGGATGAACCATATACGTATTCAAGTGGGCAAGAAATTAATAACTGAGATAACAAGCATATGGGCTCGATGACGATGAGAACAGCTCTTGCTCTTTCACGTAACATACCTGCATTAAAAGCGATGCAAGAGGTTGGGCTTGATAAATCAAAAGAATTCGGCGCGAAACTTGGAATCCCTGTTAGTGAGTTAACGGAATCCTATTCCATTGGTGGATTAGGTGGAGCCGATAAAGGAGTTTCCTCCCTCCAGATGGCAGGTGCATATAGCGCATTCGGTAATAACGGGTTTTATACAGAACCATATTCCGTTGTTACAATCGAACTTCGTGATGGAACAAAGCTTGACTTAAAACCAGAAACTGAAGTGGTTATGAAAGATTATACAGCTTTTATGATCACAGATATGTTAAAGGATGTTTTAACATACGGTACGGGTTCTCGTGCAAGAGTAGACGGCCTTGCTGTCGCTGGTAAAACGGGTACGACGAACTACCCTACTGCTGAACGAGATAAATATGGAATCCCTAAGGGTGCTGTTCCTGATTCTTGGTTTGTTGGTTACACAACCAACTACACAGCAGCGGTCTGGACAGGATATGATGATCGTACGCAAAATTGGCTAACAAGTGATGAACAGAAAATCTCACAATATATCTTTAAAAATCTTATGACCCATGTTTCTCAAGGAAAAGAAACGGCTGACTTTGCAGTACCTAGCAGTGTAGAAAAAGTTCGAATCGAAAAAGGTACGTTCCCTGCTAAGCTAGCAAGTGAATATACTCCTAACGATCAAGTAATCATTGAGTATGCAGTTAAAGGAAGTGCACCAAAACAAGTATCGAACAAATATGATAAGCCTGCAGCACCTAGTAATTTAAAAGTAACTCTTGATGAAGCGACGAAGGAACTTCTTGTTACTTGGGAATACAGCGGTGACAATGCGGAAGGCGTACAATTCCAATTATATGGATCCTTAAATGATGGTGGCGAACAACTTCTAAAAACCACTACAGAAAAGCAGGTTCGCTTAAAAGCTGAAACACCAGGCTACTATACCTTCAAGGTAATTGCCGTTCGTGACACTCAGCTAAGTGAAGCAGTTACTACAACCATTGAGGTATTGATTCCTCAAGAGGAAGAAGAGCAAGAGGTGGAAGAGGAAGAAACCGAAAATGAGGAAGGAACCGACGAGGAAACCACCGAAACGGGAGAAACAGGCGGTAATTCCAATAATGGAAATACTGGTACCGGAACTGGTAACGGAAATACTGGTACTGGTACAGGAAATACTGGTAATACTAGCAATCAAGGATCAGGTAATAATTAATAAAAAGGCATCTTTTGAACTGACCTAGCCAAATGAGACATATATAAAACACCTATCCATATTAAATTTAACACTTTTTCATTAATTTGATATTGGTTCTTTACTGGAAATAGTTCAGGCACTTTGTCACTTTACTTGGAGCCTCTGCGGGCATAGATTCTTTAGCCAGGAAGCCAGATATCTCAAAGAAAAATCTGGCTTAGCCATAATAGGCTATCATGCCCGCATCTCCAAATAAAGTGCACGTCTTTTCTACATGCAAAGTGGATAACCCCGAATCCTTTAAGCTGCCTTTAATCCAAATTCTATTGGAGTTAAGTAGCCTAATTTTGCTTGAATCCTACCCTCGTTGTAATGATGAATGTACCCATCTATTCTAGAAATAACTTCTAAATTAGATAGGGTATTAAACTTACAATATTGGAATTCCTCTGTCTTTAAATTTGAATGAAATGATTCAATCACCGCATTGTCCCAACAGTTCCCTCGTCTGGACATACTACCTACTAAATGATGTTCCTTCAAATAATTTTGAAAAGTATACGAAGTATACACACTCCCCTGATCGGAGTGTATAATAACTCCTTCTGGCTGATTGCGTTTATCCAAAGCATCCTGCAGTGTATCAATTACTAATGTCGTTTGTTGATGATTATAAATCTTATAAGCTACAATTTCATTATTATACAAATCCATAATCGTAGACAGATATAATGTTTCGCTGCCATACTGGATATACGTAATGTCCGTTACCCACTTCTCATTTGGTTTACTTGCACTAAAATCACGATTAAGAATATTAGGTACAATGACTTCACTTTCTCCCTGCGATTTCCACTTGCGTTTTGGTTTCACCTTACACTGCAAATGATGCTTCTGCATAATGTTTTGAACTGTGTTCCTATTAAGATGAATATGATGTTCTCGCTTTAGAATAGCTCTAATTTTCCTATGACCATTTCTATATTTAGTAGCCTTACAGATTTCAATAATTAAATCTTCATGTTCATTCCGATATTCACCAAACCCTTTAGTCCAACGATAATAGCTAGCACGTGGAATCCCTAAAACTTTTAAAATGGAAGTAACGGTATATTTTTCACGAAATTATTCAACCAATTGTACTACTAGCCCTTTATCGACTCCTTTCTCATCGCCATATACTTTTTTAGAATTTCATTCTCCATTTTTAGGTGAGTTAGTTGATTACTTATTCGCTCGTCCTTACTTAAAGAATCGGGCCCATGCCCAAATGTATATTGTTTACCAATTGGCTGATCAAACCGATACATTTCTCCATTCTTGTACCATCTCATCCAAGTTTCAATTTGAGTTTTATTTTTGATTTTGTATTTGTTCATAATTTCCCGTGTTGTTAATTTTCCTTCAAGCTTATCTCTTACTACCGCCCATTTAATCTCTTTTGTATATACAGTTTTTTTGCCCACGCAAAAACACCTCCGAATAATGTCACAATACTTATCTCAAGTATTGCCATTTTGGAGGTGTTTTATATTGTCTCACTATTTTAGGTTAGTCCATTTAGAATTTTTCTAAAGATGCCTTTTTTGCGTATTGCTTTTCCAGTTCCTTAAAGAGCTCTACTAATTGCTTAAAAGAATGGAAAGAGCCCTGTCTACCCTGGATAAAACTCAATCTTTCCTCGACATTAATGGGCTTAATTTTTAATTCTTTTAAGGCTATATTTTCAAGGTTCGGTTCCATATTATTTACTAACAATAGCTGTTTATAAAATAAAGATAAGCCTTTATCCATTAGCAAAGCAGTTTCTTGTTTTTCTCTAATCCTAATAAGCTCCCCAAGTCGTCCCTCTATAGTTTTCCATTCTAGAAATCCATTTTGAATATCATTTTTTCTCATGAACAACCAATTGCCCTTTCATTCTCTTTTTTCCTTCTCGACATAAGTCCAATAATGGACAGGTTGGACACTGAGGATTTTGTGCTTTGCAATGATATCGGCCAAAGAAGATCATTCGGTGGTGGGTTACTGACCACTCATCCCTCGGTACTTTTTTCATTAGTGTTTTCTCAACTTCTAATACAGAATCCTTCCAACGACATATGGCCAGTCTTTTACTCACTCTCTCAACATGAGTATCAACTGCAATAGCTGGTATACCAAAAGCCACAGATACGACTACGTTGGCAGTTTTTCTACCAACACCAGGAAGCTTGGTTAACTCATCGCGATCCATAGGTACTTCCCCATTGTATTCATCTATCAGAAGCTGAGAAAGCTTTTGAATATTTTTTGCCTTGTTTCGAAAGAGACCAATGGATCGAATGTCGTTTTGCAACTCTTCAAGTGAAACGTTCAAATAATCTTCAGGAGTTTTATATTTTTCAAACAATGTTTTTGTTACCTTGTTAACAAGTACATCGGTACATTGGGCAGATAACGCCACTGCTACCACAAGTTCAAAAGGATTTGAATGATTTAATTCACAATGCGCTTCAGGAAACATCTCCCCCATTGTATCTAAACAAACTCTTATTTGTTCTTTATTCAGCATTTCATCCACTCAACTTTCAAAAAAATGTAAAAAAAAGGAGAGACTCTGCTCTCGTGCACGATTTATTGTTCGAGCCAATTATAAAATGGAATAGGCTCGGTTTTATTTTCTGGTCGCTCAATCTGTTTATTTTTCGTTTGTTGTTGATGCGGTCTAAATCTTTTTCCATAGTTTTTTGCCTGCTCAACCGTTTTGATTCCGTTCTTTTTCCACTCAAAAAGGATGCGATCAATATATCTGAAATTTAACTTACCTGAAATAACAGCTTCCTTTAATGCAGCTTTAATAATCACTGGATCATGCCGATCATCGTCCATCCAAAGAGCAAGGGTCTCGCACTCAAATGGGGATAATGGTCTACCATATTCCTGTTCAAAGCAAGTGTACACGTCCGTTTCTATTGTTTGTTGATTCATCACATCTTTGGCTTTTTTCTGTTGTAAAAAAACATCCAATAATTTGTCCCATAGTGGGTCCAGTGAGTACTTTTCAAATCGTATTCCATCACTTGAATGCCCATCTTGAATTTCAATTAACCCTTTTTGGATAAGTCGGCGAAGCATATCAGAGCACTGAGTACTGTTAATTGTCATTAGAGAAGAAATCTCATTCGGGGTTGGAAAACTATTGCCTCTCTCAGTAAAACTATATACATGAATTAATAATAATAATTCCGTTTCATCAATATTAAGAAGTTTATAAGAAGTTAACAGAGCATTAGGAAGCGTAGTATTCCCTAGTTTCATCCATTCAAGCATATTTTCTTTCATACAAGACACCTCCCCTTTAGTATAACATGAAGTATGATGATCAGTAAGGACCTTTCAGTGATTGCCAAATATATACTAGACCCATAATAAAAAGCTCGCATAAGCGAGCTTCTTCTTTGATTAAGGATATAAGCGGTTTAATAAACGTGGGAATGGAATGGTTTCTCTAACATGCTCGACACCACTTATCCACGCTACTGTTCTTTCTAAACCAAGACCAAATCCTGAATGCGGAACAGAGCCAAATTCTCTTAATTGTAAATACCATTCATATGCTTCTAAAGCTAATCCATGATCCGTTAAGCGTTGCTTTAACAGCTCATAATCATGAATACGCTCTGAACCGCCGATAATTTCCCCATATCCTTCTGGAGCAATCAAATCAGCACATAATACAACATCCTCACGGTTAGGATGTGGCTGCATATAAAATGGCTTCAATGTGGTAGGGTAATGGGTAATAAAGACAGGCTTGTCATAGCTTTCTGCAATCGCCGTTTCATGAGGAGCACCAAAATCATCACCCCAAGAAATATCAGTAAAGCCCTTCTCGTGTAAAAATTTAATGGCATCATCATAACTGATTCTAGGGAAAGGTGCTTGAATTTTCTCAAGTTTCTCCGTATCTCTACCTAATATTTTCAATTCTAGTGAGCAATTTTTCAGGACAGATTGAACAATATGTGACACGTACTGTTCTTGAACTTCTAAGTTTTCTTCAAACTCCACAAATGCCATTTCAGGTTCTATCATCCAAAACTCAATTAAATGTCGGCGCGTTTTGGATTTTTCTGCTCGGAAAGTCGGCCCAAATGAAAATACCTTTCCTAATGCCATCGCTGCTGCTTCCATATATAGCTGTCCACTTTGTGAAAGATATGCATCCTCGTCAAAATACTTTGTTGCAAACAATTCCGTTGTTCCTTCAGGCGCACTACCTGTTAAAATCGGAGGATCCACCTTTGTAAATCCTTGTTCATTAAAAAACTCATACGTAGCTCGGATTATCTCATTACGAACCTTCATTACCGCATGCTGACGTTTAGAACGTAACCAAAGATGTCTATTATCCATTAAGAATTCTGTTCCATGTTCCTTTGGTGTAATTGGATAGTCAACCGATTGATGAATCACATCAATTCCTTTAACTTGCAGCTCGTAGCCGAATGGAGAACGCTCATCTTTTTGGACTGTTCCTGTTACATAAACAGAAGATTCTTGCGTGATTCCTTTTGCTTGCTGAAATACTTCTTCAGACACTTCTGCTTTTACAACAACACCTTGAATAAAGCCTGTCCCATCGCGAAGCTGAAGGAAAGCTATTTTTCCGCTAGAACGCTTATTTGCTATCCAGGCACCAATTTTAACATCTTCACCAACATATTTGTGAACTTGTGAAATAGTTGTTTTATTCACGACAATTCCCTCCAAAAATCTAAAAAGAAGCTAAGAGTATGTATAAAATATTTGTTTATAACACCTATAAGTAAGTATCAACTTCTCTTTAACAGTTTAAACTTCGTTTGAATGCGTAAAGTCCCATCTCATTATACAATTCGAAATATAGACTATCAAGTTTATATCAAATAAAAAACAGAATGCCGCCTAGGCACCCTGTTATATTTATGTTAAGCCATTTTATTTTCTACGAAAGTTTTTATACGTTTAATAGCTTCTTCTAACTGGTTTAATGACGTCGCATACGAGAGGCGAATGTTATCAGGTGTTCCAAATCCAGAACCTGGTACAACAGCAACCTTTGCCTCTTCCAGTAAGCCTTCCACAAATCCATCAACTGAATCATACCCACAGGCTTGAGCCGCTTTGCTTGCATTTGGGTATAGATAAAATGCACCTTGTGGCTTCACACATGTAAAGCCAGGGATTTGTAATAACTGTTCAAAAATAATGTTTAAGCGCTCTTCAAAAGCCTTTTTCATTTCAGTAACAGGTTCCTGTGAACCGTTATAAGCCGCAATTGCGCCAAATTGAGCAGTTGTCGTTGGGTTTGATGTGCTATGACTAGCAAGATTGGTCATAGCTGCAATCACTTCACGATTTCCTGCTGCATATCCAATTCTCCATCCAGTCATGGAATGTGACTTTGACACACCATTAATAATGATCGTTTGTTCTTTTAATTCAGGAGATAGTTGAGCAATAGAAACATGTTTATTTTCTCCATAAACAAGCTTTTCATAAATTTCGTCGGAAACAATTAATACATTTTTTTGTAAACAAATTTGACCTAGCTCGAATAACTCCTTCTCTGAATACAACATTCCCGTTGGATTACTTGGAGAATTGATAATTACCGCCTTTGTCTTTTCTGTGATAGCCTCAGACAATTGAGCAGGTGTAATTTTAAATTCATTTTCTTCCAGTCCATCGATATAAACTGGTTGTCCTCCAGCTAACTTTACTTGTTCAGGGTAACTTACCCAGTATGGAGTTGGGATGATGACTTCATCACCCTCATCTAATATTACTTGAAAAAGTGTATAGAGAGCGTGTTTGGCTCCGTTTGTAACAATGATTTCTTTTGCTGTATAATCAATGCCTTGATCTTCTTTAAACTTTTCCACAATCGCAGCTAATAGCTTTGGCAATCCTGCAGAAGGTGTATACTTTGTGTGCCCCTCATTCATTGATGTAACCGCCGCATCAATGATATGCTGTGGCGTATTAAAATCTGGCTCACCAGCCCCTAAACCAATTACATCATGGCCTTCTTCCTTCAGTGCTTTTGCCTTTGCAGTAATTGCTAATGTTGTTGATGGTGTTAATGCCTTTACTCTTTTCGCTAATGCAAATCCCATTTTCCTTGCCTCCAAAAAGTTATAAATTCTTTATTTCTCTAACTTCTTCCCCTGTTTCAAAATCAATGTAGAAGTAGTTAATCTTATCGTTGTTTGAACGATAGTAAATTTCCCATAGTGGGTTGTTTTTTTCCATACCCAAGCGTACATCTATAATTTGATCTGGAGAAACTTCATTAGATAAAGTATTAATTGCTTCAGACTTTGTGATTCCATCATCTGCAGGTAAGACCACTATTTTCCCACCTTTTTCAGGAATCCAAGCGATCAGCTTTTCCCCTTTTTTATTACTACCTTGCACAACATAATACGCATTAGAACCATGGTAAAGCGAAAATTCAGTAATATCAGTTATTTCTGTTTCTTCCTTAGCGATTGCTGTAGCTCGACTTTCCGCGTCAGCAACTGGCTCAGTTGCGTTTAAATATATTTTAACTGTAATTCCTATAAGGATAATTACACCAATGATTGCAATCCAAAACCACTTCTTCATGAATTTAGCACCACTTTATGTACGATAAATTGTAAATACAGCTTTTGATTTGTCTTGTTGATCGAGAGCTAGGCCGAACATTAAATTCTCTCTTTTTAACGTCCTGTTTAAGGCATCGACTACCTTATAAAGGTCTGATGTATACTCAACCTTTACAGTTGACAATACCTCTATTTTACTTTCCACTACTGATTTCACTCCATTCTCTAATATTTGTTAGCAATAGCTTTTTCACAAAAGGTTACAATATATTTAAGCAACTGCTTATTTCTTATCAAACATTATAACAGCTTTTGAGCGAATGATATTAAATTTTTTTCTAGTTCACACACAATTTTCCCGCGCTTTATAGGCGCGGATTTTTTTATTCCTCTGACTTGGAAATAGAAATGATTTCATAATTTGTAGGCGTGAATTTAATTGTTAGAATTCCGTGCATTTAATTCATCTTCTCTTAAGTTCAAGTCAATGCTTTCTACTTCAGCAGGTATATAATACCAATTGGCTAAGATCATGCAGAGAGTAAAATTAAAGCCATTCTTCTATTATGGTTAACATTTCATTAATATCTAGAGTTTTTACTGGAACGGAAGGAATCGATTTTAAAAAGGCTTTCCCATACGTGGTTGTCACAATTCTTCGATCAAATATAATAACAAACCCTCTATCCGTGTTCTTTCTGATTAACCTTCCAAAACCTTGTTTAAATCGTAATACAGCTTCAGGCAATGAATGCTTTGAAAAAGGATTTTGACCATTTGCTTGTATTAATTCTCCTTTTGCTTCCGCAATTGGGTCGTCAGGAGGTGTGAAAGGCAATCGAACGATAATTAGGCAACTTAGAGCTTCCCCTGGTATATCAATCCCTTCCCAGAAACTGCTTGTTCCTAATAAGATTGATTTTTCAAACCGCTGAAAATTTCTAGTTAGTCTCGATCTACTTCCGCTTGTAATTCCTTGAGCAAATAGAACATAGTCATCTAACAGACCACTTTCTTTTATCAGATCATGTGTTTTCTTTAACATATCATACGAAGTAAAGAGTATAAGCATTCTACCTTTTGTGACTTCTGCAATAGAGATAATATGTTCTGTAATGGCTGCCACATAATCTGATATAGGTACCTTATTTATTTCCGGTAAATCTTCAGGAATTAAAACTTGGACCTGCTCTTTATAGGCAAAAGGAGAAGGGATATGCAGGGTACTACAATCCTTTTTCCCTAGTCCTAATGAATCCAAAACATAATCAAATGATTGATTTACTGTCATAGTAGCAGAAGTAAGTACCGCACTTTTTTTCTTCTCAAAAAAATATTCCTTTAAAAATTCAGAAATAATTACTGGTTGAGAATAGATAGTCGTTAAATTTTGCGTTGCTCTTCCATCCATTTCAATCCAGGTCACATGTGAAGGCAAAGGCTGAATAATAAGATTCTTCATTTGGGTACGAATCTGTTCAATCTCATCTAAGAACGAAATTACCTCATTCATTGTTATTTTTTGATGTTCATCAAGCGTAAATTGTTGGCTTTTTACAAAATCAACCCATTTACATAAACTCTCATGTAAATCCTTCAATAAAAACTGACATCGCTCTGCAGAAGCAACCGCCGAGTTCCAGTCTTTAGCTGATTCATCATGGGTCACTCTTTTTATTAATCTTTGGTTTCCTTTTTTAGCGTTCTTTTTAACAAATAATGCAATTGCTCTAAATAAGTCGTCTAATTCAAACTGAAGTTCAGCAATCATTTGATTCATTTGAAAAGAATGTAAAAGTTGCTCGTCGTCTTCAATAGTTAATTTCTTTAAGATTTGCTCAAATTCAAAGAAGGTTTGCCTTTGATCGGTACTACCAAACTGACTTAAAAGCATTCTTAACGATAAATAATCAATAGATTGATTAAAACTCTTGCCCACAGCTTTTTCGAAATGATGAGCTTCATCTATAATGACATATTCAAAAGGAGGAAGGATACTATTCTCTGCATTCAAATCAACCATTAACAATGAGTGATTTGTAATAATAATCTGTGCATCATTTACCCGTTGTCTAATGAGAAAATAGAAATCGTGAGATAGCCATGATCGATCATTCACGAAGGAAGAACTATCATTTTTTATTCGATTCCAGTAAAGAAGGCCACCGCTTGATAAGTTCAGCTCCTCGTAATCACCTGTTATTGTTTGTGTTAGCCATACTAAGATTTGCATCTTAGTTAAGCTTGTGTCGTAATTATCTTCCTCTTCGTATAAAGATTGGTGAAACTTTTCGAGACTTATATAATGGTGTCTCCCCTTTATGAGTACTACTTCTAGAGGGAAATCCACCATTTTTTTTAACAAAGGAATATCTTTTGATAGCAGCTGTTCTTGAAGTTGTGTCGTGTACGTACTTACCACAATCTTATGATTTGTGTTATTAGCAAATATCGCTGCTGGTAACAAATAAGCCAATGATTTACCGACCCCTGTTCCAGCTTCGATCAGAGCATGACGCTCCTCTTGAAAAGCTGAATACACATGGTCGAGCATTTGAACCTGCCCATCTCGCTTCTCATAATCCTTAAATGCCTTTTGAAACATTGCTTCTTTTTCTTCGGTCGTGCTTGGATAGATTCCCTCTGAAGGATGATCTATCTCCTCTAATTCTTCTTTCTTCCTCAAAACAAGACCTTGAAATATTTCCAGTCCTTCAGGCATCACGTCTCTTGCGCTAGACTTACCTAGTACATACTCATCTAGCAACAAGGCGATGTCACTTTTTAAGCCCCCAGAGAGCTTTAAGAGCTGCCTTAAAGTGACTTCAGGAAGACCCTTTAACAAATTAATTAAAATAAGGAATAACTCAGCTGTTACATATGCATCACTATCCGCCTGATGTGGACGATCATGTGCCAGTCCCTCTTGAATCGAAAGGTCGGTTAATTTAAAACTATCAGCCGTAGGAAAGACTATTCTTGAAAGCTCAACTGTATCAATAACAGGTCCAAAAAATCCTTCATACCCTGAATCAATTAACTCTTCCTGAAGAAATGAAAGGTCAAATAAAACATTATGAGCGACAAAAAAAGCACCATCTAGTAATTGTAAAATTTTCGGTGCTATCTCAGAGAAGGTTGGCGCGTCCTTTAACATGTCATTATTAAGACCCGTCAACTCCTCGATAAAGAGAGGGATAGGTTTATGTGAACTTACCAAAGAAGAAAACGTTTCTTTAATTTCACCGTTTTCAACCACTACAGCGGCAAATTGAATAATTTTATCCCCTTTTTTCGGTGAATTTCCTGTGGTTTCTAAATCTACTACTACAAAACGATTTGTCATTCGTCACACCTCGAACATTCATTCAATCAAACGGTAACACAAATTTGCCAAAAGAAAAAGTAGAAGCCATTGATTGAATTGAATATGGCTATGAAAAAACCCCCTGTGGAAGGGGGAATTATCGTATCGTTCTTTCTGGTTCCGCATGAAGTAATTCTACAATTTGATTTTGCTCATTCATAATGGCTACTTTCGGTTCGTGGGAGGCAACCTTATCTTCAGCAACTAATGCGTATGAGATGATGATCACTACGTCGCCTTCTTGGACTAATCGTGCTGCTGCTCCATTTAAGCAAACCACACCACTACCTCTTGTTCCAGGGATAATATATGTTTCAAATCTTGCTCCATTATTATTATTCACAATTTGTACTTTTTCATTAGCAACCATACCTACTGCATCTAAAATATCTGTATCAATGGTAATGCTTCCAACATAATTTAAATTCGCTTCCGTAACTCTTGCGCGATGGATTTTTCCGTTCATCATCGTACGAAACATAGTCATTTCTCCTCTCCGTCTACTATTTATCTATAGCGTGATTACCAGATTATCTATTAAGCGAGCATTTGAAAACTTCACTGCAAGAGCGATGATGAATTTCCCCTCTAGAATCTCTAGGTTTTCCAGTTCTGGATAAGAGTAGATTTCTATATAATCAACCGCTCCTGATGAGTTCTTACTTATTGTATTTTTCATGTTGGAGATGATTACTTCAATATCTCTTTCACCTGCAAAGATTTGTTTTTCAGCTTCTTTTAAACTTTTATAAAGAACAGATGCTTCCTCTCGCTCTTTAGACGTTAATCTTACATTGCGGGAGCTCTTTGCTAATCCATCCTCTTCCCTTACCGTTTCTACAGGAATTAATTCAATTGGAAAATGGAGATCAGTAATCAACCCATCCACGACCGCTACCTGCTGCGCATCCTTCATACCAAAATACGCACGAGTTGGCTGTATAATATGAAAAAGCTTCGCTAATACAGTAGCAACGCCATCAAAATGGCCTGGCCTTGTGCTTCCGCAAAGGACATCAACCCTCTTTTGAACAACAAGTGTAACAGAAGGCTTCGATGGATACATCTCTTCAACAGATGGATAAAAAATATAATCTACCTTTTCATTTTTAGCTATTTCACGATCTCGCTCAAAATCACGCGGATAAGCATCAAGGTCCTCATTCGGTCCAAACTGTAATGGATTGACAAATATACTCATAATTACAATATCATTTTCTTCTCTTGCTTTATTTACTAAACGGACATGCCCCTCATGAAGGTAGCCCATAGTTGGGATATAACCGATTGAAAGCTTGTCATTTTTTAGCGCTTGAACTTCCTGTTGCATTTGTGAAATTGAGGTAATTACTTTCATCTTTCTCCTCCATACAGAACTATTAACTCTTCTTCTTTCATGGAAAAGCTTTGATCATCTGAAGGAAATTGACAGCTCTTCACCTCAGATACATAAGCTGAAATTCCTTTAGTAGCTACCTCATCTACATTTCCATATGTCTTCACAAATTTTGGAACTCTATTGACACCGTAAGTAATTACATCATGATAGACAAGAACTTGACCATCTACCTCCACACCTGCACCAATCCCGATGACGGGAATAGATAATTGCTTCGTGATTTCCCTTGCTAGTTGCTTTGGTACACATTCTAAAACAAGCATAAATGCGCCTGCTTCTTCACAAAGCTTCGCGTCATGTATTATTTTTTGTGCCGCTTGAGCATCCTTGCCTTGAACCTTGTAACCACCTAACACAGCTACTGACTGAGGGGTTAGACCCAAATGTGCACAAACAGGAATTCCTGCATTAGTTAAAGCTTGGATATGTTCAAGTACTCCATCTGCACCTTCAAGCTTTAGAGCCTGTGCTCCGGTTTCTTGAATCATCTTTGCGCCAGTGATTAATGTATCACGGACGGATAAATGATAGCTCATAAAAGGCATATCGACAACTGTAAAAGTATTGGAAGCTCCACGTCTTACTGCTTTACTGTGGTGAATCATATCAGCTGTTGTTACTGGAATGGTGGAATCATACCCTAACACAACCATTCCTAATGAATCACCTACAAGGATCATGTCTACTTCACAACCTTCTGCATGTTTTGCCGAAGGATAATCGTACGCGGTTAACATAACGATTTTCTCACCATTTTTTTTCATACTTCTAAAATCATTCAACTGTTTCATATACATTCTCCTTTCCCGGAGAGGAACAAAACATTTGTATACAATATAAAAAGGAATCCTAAAAATACACAGAAGGATTCCTGAAAAATTTGTTGTTTTGTTTATCCCTCTGTCCCGGTCCATCTTTGGATCTAGGCAGACTACTTATAAAATTTTGTATTTACACAAATGGTGCAGTTCACCGTGGATACTGCCCGACGCTTCAAATTATAGCAAAAACCTTTTAGATTATCTATTCACAAATTAGTGAAGTTCTATGTCTGCGGAATAAATTTGATGTATTTCACCTAATGCATCTTCTACATTCAGCACACCCTCATCGGTAATTCCAAGAGCTTTTCCACTAATAGAACCATTCAAGGTTCTTGCTGTGATTTCTTTTCCGACACTTATTGCATAGCTTTCCCATAATAACTTAATAGGATAAAACCCTTTTTCTAAAAAAAGCATGTATAAGGTTTCAAACTTTTGGAATATGACTTTTATTATTTCAGCTCTGTCAAGTTCCTTCCCTTCCTTCGCACGTAAGGAAGTAGCAATTTGACGCAGTTCAGGGGGAAAATCATCTTCTGTTTGATTAATATTCAAACCCATCCCGATGATCACCGAAATAATTCGGTCCGCATCTGCCTGAAGTTCCGTTAATATCCCTGTCACTTTTTGTTGCTCAACCAGAATATCATTCGGCCATTTAATTTGCGGAGTTAATGTAGTTGTTTCTTCAATTGCTTGTACAATTGCAACAGCAGTAAGTAAAGTAAGCTGTGGTGCTCTTTGAATGGGTATTTTCGGTCTTAAAATAAGGCTCATCCAAATTCCCGTAGATTTTGGAGAATGCCAAGCACGATCCATTCTGCCTCTTCCACCTGTTTGTTCCTCGGCAATCACAACGGTCCCTTCTACCGCCCCTTCATGCGATAACAAATGGGCGATCTTTTGAGTAGAATCAACCGTTTCTTCATAATGAATAACTTTACCTATGAACTCTGTCTTCAACCCCAATTGTACGCGATCAGCTGAAATACTTTTTGGCAAGTTTAAGATTTTATATCCTTTTTTCCTAACGGCCTCTAATTCAAATCCTTCTTTTCTTAAATCCTCGATATGCTTCCATACAGCGGTTCTAGAACAACCCATTACATCTGCTAAATACTGTCCAGACACATACTCTTGCTCGGAGTTCGTAAATGCCTCAAGAAGCTTTTTCCTTAATTCAGACTGCATTTTGTCACCCATTCTTTAATAACCTCATTGTCATTCTCAAGCCTACCATTTAGAATTTCTGTTTCAATTTCCTTAAGTACATCCTTCACCCACGGCCCTGCTTTTTTCTGTTTCCATTCAATTAGGTCTGAGCCTGATACTTTTATATCCGCTAAAGAATGAATAGGCAGTGCGTCAATGATTACTTGAAGTCTGTCTACTGCAAAGGAATCAACCTTACTTTGGTAAGCTTGGTAAATCTTCTCCACTTGAAGCGCCGTCTCTTTTCCACAAGCATATACGGAATCAATTGACCAGCTATTTCTAAAGCGTTCACTTAACCATTTCGACATATAGGAAATCTGTTGAACTCTTTTATTCGAGAATCTAAATGAGCTAAGGAATTGTTTAATCTCTTTTTCACCTTTTTGTATAAGATGTGAAAATAAAGCCCATTTTTCATCAATGAATAATGAATGTATTTGCAATTGGGAAAGTTCCAACAAGGCTGCTTTTTTATCAGGTAATCCCGGTATGTATTTATATATTTCCGTGTCTATCAGCAATTGAATGCCTTGAGACGTATGATATCCACTGAGCAGTTTGTCTAATTCAGCTGCAATTCTTTCAACCGCAATATGTGTAAGTAGGTGTTTATTGTCCTTTATCCCTTGGTATGTATCCGATTCTAATACAAAACCCAGCTTGCTAACAAACCTGATTCCTCTTAGCATACGAAGCGCATCCTCTGAAAATCGCTCACTGGCCATTCCTACGGTACGAATGGTTTTAGCTTCGATATCTACTATTCCTTCAAAGGGATCAAGTATCTCCCCAAAACGATTCATTCCCACCGCATTCATGGTAAAATCACGCCTAGCTAAGTCTTCTTCAATGGATCGAATAAATGTTACGGAAGTTGGTCTCCGAAAATCCACATAATCTGACTCAGAGCGAAAGGTTGTAATTTCATACGAATGGTTATTGTGCAGAACCATGACCGTACCATGTTCAATACCCAGGTCAATTGTTTTTGGAAATATCTCTTTAATTTCACTAGGTGTCGCAGAAGAAGCAATATCAATATCATTGATTGGAAGACCTAGTATATAATCACGCACAGAGCCTCCCACAAAGTATGCTTTAAACCCATATCTTTCGATTAACTCAAGGACTGGAATCGCTGACTTAAACGGTTCTTTCATATGGTTGTTCACCACTTTGCAATAAACTTTTATATAAGTCTTCGTATTGCTTCACGATCGTCGTCGCTTGAAATTTCCCTCTTACAAGCTTAACAGAGGCTTCTGAAAACTGTTGATGCTTCTGTGGATGTTGTAGAAGATCAATGGCCTTTTCAGACATATCCTCTATATCACCAAGTTCACAAATATACCCACTTTGTCCATGGTCGATTACTTCAGGTATACCTCCTACATTAGTTCCGATACATGGGACACCACACGCCATCGCCTCTAATGCAACTAATCCAAAGCTTTCTTTTTCAGATAATAAAAGCATGAGGTCACTAATAGAGTAAAGCTCCTCTACACTGTCTTGTTTCCCTAGAAACAATACTTTATCTGCAATATTTAGCTTTTTAACTAGTTTACAAACGACCATCATTTCTGGGCCATCGCCTACAAGTAGTAACTTTGCAGGAATTCTTTTTGTAATCTTCTCAAATGTACGAACAACATCCTGTACCCTTTTCACTGGTCGAAAATTAGACACATGAATGATGATCTTTTCTTCCGGAAGTATTCCATACTCTTCTTTAAGATGAGAGGACTCTGATCGTTTATAGACCCGTTCATCAATAAAGTTATAAACCGTGTCGATTTTTTTATCAGGATTTATTAGATCGTATGTTTGACTAATCAAAGATCTAGACACTGCTGTAACGATATCTGATTTCTCAATTCCAAATCGAATAGCATCCGTTAATGAAGGATCATACCCCAATACAGTAATATCCGTACCGTGTAGTGTAGTGACAATCTTTACATCCCTTCCACTCATTTGCTTTGCTAAAATGGCACAAACAGCGTGCGGAATTGCATAATGCACATGAAGAAGGTCCAACTCTTCACGGTTGATCACCTCCGCCATTTTGCTAGCTAAAGCAATATCGTATGGTGGGTATTGAAAAACCGAGTATTGGTTTACCTCTACTTGGTGGTAGTACACATTATGGTACATCCTATTCAACCGAAATGGGAGACTCGAAGAAATGAAATGAATCTCGTGCCCATTTTCTGCCAACATCTTCCCAAGTTCTGTAGCAATAACTCCCGAGCCCCCTACTGTTGGATAACAGGTGATACCTATTTTCATTTTTTTATTCATGGTTGTTATTCTCCTAGTAAATCACGATTGAGTAAAATTGGAGCTCTTACTTTAAACCCTTCTGCGTAAAGAGTTCCAACTTCTTTACCATATAAACGCTCCCTTGCCTCCAAAGCTGGAATATAATTATTCGTAAGCGGTGTGTCTACGCTATCCGCTTGCTTTGTAAACTGACTCTTATATGCCTCTAGACTTTCTTTCTTCTTTTCATAGGTGTTCGACACATCGATGACGAAATCAGGAGTAGAAAATCCGTTAATCATATAGTAGTAAAGCTGCTTAGGTCGATAGGCGCTATCATCAAACCCTGTCTGAAACTTTTGAATGCCCGCAGAAAAAAAGGCTTCTTCCACGATTCTTGCACAGTTTCCATGATCAGGGTGACGATCTTTTCCATAGGGAACAAAAACAATCTCCGGTCGAAACTTCCGAATGATATGAACGACTTGACGAATCGCTTCCTCAGTTAATAATAAACCTCGATCTGGAAGATTTAATGTAATTCGTTCTTTTACACCGAGAATATCTGCCGCTTTCATTGCTTCTTGTTGGCGAAGTTCTACTGTTCCGTTACTTGAAAGCTCAGCTTTTGTTAAATCACAAATTACGACTGTTTTCCCTTCCGAAGTGTATTTTGCGACAGTTCCAGCCATGCCAATTTCCACATCATCTGCATGTGCTCCAAAGGCTAGGATATGTATATTATTTGTCATTGCCCTCACCTTGTTCTTGATGGATGATGTCTCTCCAAGCAAGGTCACCACGCTCGAGTCCTTTTATTAGAACTTCCGCCGTTCCAATATTAGTTGCTAACGGTATGGAATACACATCACAAAGGCGTACTAACGCGGTCACGTCTGGTTCATGCGGTTGCGCCGTAAGAGGATCTCTAAAGAAGAACACCATATCCATTGTATTTTTAGCGATCATTGCCCCAATCTCTTGGTCCCCGCCAAGTGGTCCTGACTGGAATCGCTGAATCGACAATCCCGTTGCTTCCATAATTCTTAGGCCAGTTGTTCCCGTTGCAAACAAGGTATGCTCTTCTATAATTTCTTTATAGGCAATTGCAAAACGTACTAACTCATCCTTCTTATTATCATGAGCAATTAAGGCAATGTTCAAAATAATTCCCCCCTAGTTATTCAATAATATTTTCTAAACCATAAACAAACACATTTAGCTTCATCACTGAGTCAACTGCCAGCTTCACACCTGACATAAACGACTCACGATTATAGGAGTCATGGCGAATGGAAAGGGTTTGACCTGATGAACCAAACATGACCTGTTGATGGGCAATTAACCCAGGTAGACGAACGGAATGAATATGCATTCCCTCATAATTTGCTCCTCTTGCTCCAGACAACGTTTCTTTTTCGTTTGGATGCCCTTGCTCTTTATAATCCCTTTCTTCTGCAATCATCTGGGCCGTTTTCAAGGCCGTTCCCGATGGTGCATCTAGTTTTTGATCATGGTGTAACTCAATAATCTCAATATCTTGGAAGTATCTACCTGCAAGTCGCGCAAATTTCATCATTAATACTGCCCCAAGAGCGAAGTTAGGGGCAATAATACAGCCTCTTTTTTGGTCATCACAAAGACGTTCTAGCTCTTTTAATTGATCATCAGAAAAACCGGTCGTACCAACAACCGGTCTAACGCCATGTAGTAGAGCGGTTTTTGCATGGTACATTCCAAATTCAGGTGTTGTTAAGTCAACTAATACATCAGGTTTAACTGTATTGAAACATTCTTCAATATCCGTAAAAATAGGTGCATCTGCCGAGTGAAACCCTACATCACTAAGCTTCAATCCATTATTCTTATAATCTATTGCTCCAACAAGTTCATATTCCTCCGTATTCATAACAAGCTTTACTGCTTCAGTACCCATTCTTCCACGAGGTCCTGCGACTACTACTTTAATCTTTTCCATAATTATTCCCCTTCCGTTTCAATTCTTGTCCATCGATTTTTATCTCGTGTATTAAACTTCTCGATTACACGGTTATGGGATTCTTCTAAATCAATATTCAGTGAGTTTGCAAAGCAAATGAGAACAAATAACATATCTCCAAGTTCTTCTTCAATCGTATTTTCTTTCTCCGATGCTTTTTTTGGTTTCTCACCGTAATAATGATTTACTTCTCTAGCTAGTTCACCAAGTTCCTCAGTCATTCTTGCAAGCATTGCAAGTGGACTAAAATACCCTTCCTTAAACTGGCTTATGTATGTATTTACCTCTTCTTGCAGTTGCGTCATTGTCTTCTTACTGTTTTCCAAAGGTATTCACCTCATATCATATCGTGTGCAGCCATTTTTCTCTACACCTAATATTACAATGTTAGCTAAAAGGTCCACTATTTACAAATATTTTAAATTAGGGGAAAAGGCTTATTAATCAAAATAGCTGGAACGAGTGATTCTCTTTAGAGGATTATTGCGTTTAAACTTCCATTTCACTTATAATTAATACGGCCTGTGTACAAGCTTAAAATTTTCCATTTTTAAAGTGAGGTAAATACAATGCTTTTTTCTCTAAAGATAAAGAATATATTCTTCATCCTATTAGGTTCAGCCATCTTTTCTTTTGGAATTGTCCATTTTAATATGCAAAACAATTTAGCCGAAGGTGGGTTTACTGGCATCACTCTTTTGCTTTATTTTCTATTTAACTGGGATCCATCCTATGTAAATCTGCTTCTAAATATCCCCCTATTTTTCATTGGGTGGAGGTTATTGGGCAAAAATGTCTTTTTATATACACTTATTGGTACGGTAGCTGTATCCGTGTTTTTATGGATTTTTCAGCGATATCAAATCAATATGCCACTTAAAGACGATCTAACTCTTGCGGCTCTTTTTGCGGGTGTATTTATCGGTGTCGGCCTAGGAATTATTTTCCGTTTTGGAGGAACTACTGGTGGTGTTGATATAATTGCTCGACTCGTACATAAATACATAGGCTGGAGTATGGGGAAGACAATGTTTTTATTTGATGTGGTAGTTATTACACTATCCCTAATTTTCTACTTAACCTACCAAGAAGCGATGTACACCCTTGTCGCCGTATTTGTGGGTGCTAGAGTCATTGATTTCATGCAAGAGGGAGCTTATTCTGCAAGAGGGGCCATCATTATTTCTGAGAAGAACCAAGAAATTGCAGACAAAATTATGACCGAAATGGAACGAGGTGTTACCGTTCTTAAAGGCCACGGTTCTTACTCTAAGCAAGAAAAGGAAGTTCTTTACTGCGTTGTTGGTCGAAACGAGATCGTTCTATTAAAACGGGTCATCACTTCAGTGGATCCTCACGCATTTGTTTCTGTTACAATGGTGCATGATGTATTAGGAGAGGGATTTACATTAGATGAAAACAAACGCCCCATTGAGCATTAAAAAAACAGCCAAGTGGCTGTTTTTTTGTTTAATCTTCACTTCTTGCCATACCAGTATAGATCAATACTAAACGTACTAGCTCAAGAACAGCTACTGCTGCTGCTGCAACATATGTTAATGCTGCTGCATCAAGCACGCGCTTTGTTTCTCTTTCTTCATCATTACGAATGATTCCCATTGAAACCACTTGGTCCATCGCACGATTGGAAGCATTGAATTCTACTGGCAGAGTTACAACCTGAAAAACAACAGCTGCTGCCATGAAAACAATTCCTAATAAAAGTAACCCACTAATTTGAGCAAAAATACCAACCATAATTAATATCCAAGAAAGGTTTGAACCTAAATTCGCAACAGGAACTAATGCATGTCTAAAGCGTAAGAACGCATAATTCTGGTCGTCTTGAATCGCGTGTCCAACCTCGTGTGCAGCGATCGCAGCTGCTGCAACAGAGTGACCGTGATAATTCTCTGAAGAAAGTCTTACTGTTTTTACTCTTGGATCATAATGATCTGTTAAATGTCCTCGAGTCTCTTCCACACCGACATGATATAGACCGTTGGAATCCAAAATTTTCCGAGCTACCTCTGCACCAGGCATATGGGAAGAAGCAGCTACTTTTGAATATTTTGCGTAAGCTCTCTTCACTTTAAATTGAGCCCAAAGTGGAACCAAAATAATCAAAGCAAAGTAAATAAGGGTTGTCATTATGTTCCTCCAATTCAAAACTAGTTGTTACCCCAATTTTATTATTGACCATAAATGATGTCAATCTTTTAGCTCTCTTGAGCGGTTTTTCTCCCGCCTTTGATTTTTTTCTCCGGCATACTTTCTAAATCCTACATAAGATAAAGTTGCGACAATAATACTACCAGTTGTAAAGATAACCCACCAAAGGGAAGGATCCGCTTCATCTTCCGTCATTCCTTCAAAAATACTCTTTAAATCACTTTCTATTGAATCTAAATCCTTCATACTACTTTCCTCGGAAAGTATTTTCGGCCGATAATGATCGATATAATTGATTTTTGTATCAAGTCTTTGGACTTTTTCGGATCTAATATCGAGTTTTAAACTAGGATAAATCATTTGATATAATGACAGGAAAGAATTTAATTGCTCATGAAACCTCTCTGAATGTCCACTTTTGACCGCTTCCTTAACACCACCAAATACCATAAGTACTTGACCTTCCATCTCGGTCCAAAGAGGTTGCCCCCCTGTATTAATGGCGTCCATAACTAGACGAAACTTTGTTACTTTATTTACAATCTCTGAATGTTCCAGTGAATCATTAGCTGTTGCCTCTAACGCTTCATTATGTGCGACCGTTACAATCCGTAGTTCATCCATCGAAAATGGTCTTTGGTCCATGCTAATGAATTCTTCAGAAAAATACAAAAGAAGCTTATGAGCATCATCGTATCGCGATGATCTCACCATTTGTAGGGCTTCATCTGAGATTGAGTTTAACTTATCGATAGGCGACGTCTCATCTGCATGTATCGTTATAGGAAATAGTAGAATCAATATACATATAAATATAACAACTCTTGCTTTCATACTTGTCCCCCCTCTTTATACTATTAAATGTTATGTATGGGAGGACAAGGTTAGACCATAAAATATCAACTAGGTAAACTCAAATTGTTAGTTCCATTTTCTTGCTGTTTCCTCTTACCACAAACCAATAGGCAAGCGCTAAAGATACTATACTTAACCAAAATGTAAAATAACCAATTTGAGGTATATAGTCATCTAGCATATGATATCTAGGCAGCATTTTAAACACATAATCTATCACGTCATTATGTAGTGTCCAAATACCCGTTACAATTAAATGCCACGCCTTAAAACGGTAAAAAGGTGCATACAATAACCCCTGTAAGGCCATTGCACCATGCGATAGCATAAGCATATAACCGATTATATCTAATTCACCAGACACAACTAAAACAAGGTAGTTCATAACGACTGCCCAAATACCATACTTAAACAAGGTCACCATAGCTAAAGCCTCAAATAAAGGCCAGTTTTTCCCTAGTATAAAAGCAATTAATACAAATACAAAAAATAAACATGCTGTTGGGCTGTCTGGAACAAAAATTAAAAAAATCGGTGGTGTTTCAGCTAGCTGATACCGGTACCAATAATAGGCGTAGATGGTCCCTAGAATATTAACTACAAGTAAGAACCAAAGAATCGTTCGATGGGTTAAAAAATAGTAAATCCACTTCATCATGCACACCTCGCTATCATTTGAAAAAAGCTGGCATATACTATGCCAGCTCTCAGGTTATTATTCACTTTTAAGAGAAGAGACAAACTCTGCAAGAACTTCTAACTCTTCATCAGTTCCTTTAAACATTCCAGCAGGCATAGAGCCTCTACCATTTTTAGCAATATCCTTAACATCATCAGCAGTTAATTCATTACCAACTAAAGCTGGATTTGGGCCTCCCCCTTGGAGATCGCCACCATGACATGCTAAGCAGCCATTTTGATCGAGAAGCTTATAGCCGTCAGACTCTTGATCAAACTCGACCTCAGCAACGATTTGACCTTGAGCTTTAGCAGCTTCCCAGTCATGTGTTGCAACAGATTCCCAAGTTAAGAATGTGATCGCTGCAAGAGCTAATAACATAAAACCAGTTGCTAATGGACGTTTAGAAGGACGACGTTCAGGTCCACGGTCGATAAATGGTGCTAACAATAATCCACCAAATGCTAAACCAGGAATAATAAATGCCCCAATCGCATTGTATGGTCCTGAAGCATAGCTATACTTTAACAATTGGTATAAGAATAAGAAATACCAGTCTGGCAGTGGAATATATGCCGTATCTGTTGGATCAGCCATTTTCTCTAGAGGAGATGGATGAGCAATAGTTAAACATAAGTATCCAATAAGGAAAACTGCTCCTACCATCCATTCTTTGAGAAGGAAGTTAGGCCAGAATGCTTCCGTTTTGCCAGGAAATTCCGAGTAGTCTTTCGGAATATTCGGTTTGCGTTCAGCAGGTACACGAGAATCACCTACGAACTTCATACCTTTTCCACGATGCATACAACAATCCCCCTCCTTTTTTATCAATCTCTTTCAATAGATTACATTAGATTTTACAATGGACCAGAGATACCTTGCTTACGAATCATTAAGAAGTGAGCTCCCATTAATCCTAATAGAGCACCAGGTAAGAAGAATACATGAATTGCAAAGAAACGAGTTAATGTTTGAGCACCAACAATATCAGAGTGTCCAGCAAGTAAGATCTTCACTTGTTCCCCGATCAATGGTGTTGACTCAGCAATTTTTATCCCTACCTGTGTAGCAAATAGAGCTTTCATATCCCATGGTAATAAATATCCAGTGAATCCTAAACCTAGCATAACGAAGAAAATTAATACTCCGACAACCCAGTTCAATTCACGAGGCTTTTTATAAGCACCTTGGAAAAATACTCGCAATGTATGTAAGAACATCATAACGATAACAAGACTAGCACCCCAGTGATGCATGCCACGAACAATTTGTCCAAATGCCACTTCATTTTGAAGGTAATAAACAGATTCCCAAGCGTTTTTAATATCTGGTACATAATACATTGTTAAAAACATACCGGATAAAATTTGAATTACAGTAACAAAGAACGTTAAACCACCAAAACAGTACACGAATGCTGAAAAGTGATGAGCAGGGTTTACGTGCTCAGGTACTTCATGATCAGCAATATCGCGCCACATAGGCGTAATATCTAAACGTTCATCTACCCAATCATAAATTTTGTTTAACATCTATTACGCCTCCTCTCTTGGCTTGGCTTTTCCTAAAAGTAGAAAGCCGTCTTTTTCTTGCGTTGGATATACATCAAGTTTTGCAATCGGTGGTGTACCAGGTACGTTCGTCCCGTCCTTTTCATACAATCCACCATGACAAGGGCAATAAAAACGATTTTGGTTTGCTTTGTCAGTGTTCCAGTCAACCACACAGCCTAAATGCTTACACACAGGTGATAAAGCGACGATCTCCCCATTTTCATCCTTGTATACCCATGCCGTATTTGTTACTTCTGAAGTGTACCAAGCATCTTTTTGCTCAAATGAAAAGTCAACTCGAGTTGGTTCTTCAGTAATTTCACTGATTTTCTGCGGAGTAGGAATAAAATCCCCACTTGCACTCGCTTTCAATACTGGATCTACAGCAAAGCGAACCATTGGCATAAGCATTCCAGCAGCCATGAAACCGCCTACACCAGTGAGAGTGTAGTTTAAGAATTGACGTCTAGATACACGATGTTTGCTCATACTTTTCCCCCCTCTATTATGAAGTTGAGTCCAACGGACATAATTCAACACATTATAAAACTAGGACATAACCATGATATATCAAGATGTAAGCGAGGTCAATATAATACTTTGACCAAACGTTGTCAACTGTGTGACTAATATCTCATTTTATACATCTTCTTGCCATTTTTGCATGAACAATTGTAAGAGTTGTTTTACTTGGTCCTCTAAAATATTGTTTCTAGCTCCCTCATCCATAGCAGCTAATGGTATGGAGGGTAGCCAAATTAGACCTGCTTTTAATTCCCCTTCCAATGATTTCCAAACACTATCTGATGTGACAAAGAAAACATGTTTAAATCCATTATCAAAAAGCTCTTTCTCCCAAACAGCAGCTTCTTCAATTAACTTCTCTTTGCTCTTATTTTTTAAATAACTATGTCCGGGAAGCATGATCATTCTTCCCTTAAACTGCCTTTCTAGGGGAATTGTAAGCAGTTGGATAAATTCCGTCATCGCAACTGATTGTTTAATATCATTTCCAAATGAAACTGGATATAAAGGCAACACAGCAGTATCTACATACTCTCTTGCCCCTAAAAACATGTCCATATCCTGAGAAACCCATTTCACGAGAACCACTCCATTTATCTATTAAATCATTCCTATCATACCATTTATTAGAAACAAAAAAAACCTGCTATGTACTAGCAGGATTTTTCTTTATTCACTGTTTCCGAGCCGTTTTAGCTGTCCTGTTAGTTCCTGAAAGGCTTCCTGATCCTGTCTGTCAAGCGCATCATCAATCAACGTAAGAAGCTTATCACGCTGGAATTTTGATAAACTAGTTGTTAAAAATCTTTCAGCAAGGATACGATCCTTCTCATTAATTTGCAGACTGTTTGGCATAAATGGATTATCCTCTAACACAATCACATATTGATGCGCTTGATTTGATGCGTGAAAATTCAATTGAATATAAATCTCTTCATCTCGGTTTAGGCGAATGTCATGGAATGATTTTTCAGCATCCGTTGTCATCACATTTTCCTTATAAAAACGAAATGGTACTTCATCGACGCAATGTGTTGACATAACAAGACCACGTGGGCAATATTGCGCTTGATCAACAAAATGTACTTTCTCCATTAATTGATCATGGCTCATTAAGTAATTTAATATCCATACACATTCTCGTCTTTTAAGTTGATAATGATTTAAAAACCAGCGAATAAAATCTTTTTTCTCGTTGACAGATACAGGGGTCGTCATCGTTGCTTCCCTCCTCTGCATACAACTAATTTCGATTAAACACCTGTTTTTTTCACTTACACGTCTTCAGAAAATCTGTGCACCAATTCTGCAAACTCTTCATTACTTGGATCCATTTGAAGAAGTATACTAAAAATTTCTGCAGCGTCATTCGTTTTTCCTTCTTCAATTAAAAAATAACCGTAGTCTGATAAAAATTCTTGTTGATTCTTAAAGAAATTATATGCAAGTTGATATTTGTTTAATGCCTCTGAATATCTTTCAACATTCGCCAAAGCATTCGCTTCATCCCACAATAACTGCGGTTCTTCTACTCCTTGCTCATTCATAATATCAATAATTTCTAACACATCATCATATTTTTCTTGGTGAAAAAACAGCTTATTTAATGTAAGTGCGGCTTCAACGAACTCCGGATCAAGTGCTAACGCCTCCCTGATAAGCCTCTCTGCTTCATCCTCAAGATTTAATTTTAATGCAATTTTCCCACCATAAAAGAAGAGGTCTTTATTAAACTCGTCATATTGAATGCCTTCTTTAATAACCTCGAGGCTTTTCGTTAATTCTTCTTCATGCTCATACGCTTTAGCTAAATATAAGTAGAGAGAGTTGTACTCACGGTCTATATTCTTCAATTCTGTAAGTTTCTCGATCGCCGTTTGATAGTATCCCGCATGAAGGGCTGTAAAACCATACCCGAACAATGTATTCACTTCAAATCGGTCTTCTAGTGCTTGTTCGTAATGTGGTAATGCCTCCTCAAACGCACCTCCCGCACTGTACGCCTCTGCTAATCGTTGGTGAATACTTGTGCCAGCAATCTCTTTTTCCTTTTTAAGTATATCCTCATACAATCGAATCGCATTTGTAAATCTTCCTTGTTCCATATAAAGCTCTGCCAAAGCAAAGTCAATCAGAACTTCATCAGGAAGAACTTTTTTAGCTTTTAGAAGCTTCTGTTCACTTACCTCAAATAAACCCTGCATTTGGTATAAATCAGCTGCAAGAAGCAAGGCCTGAGGATAGCTTTGATCAGAAGAGTGTATTTTTTCTAAAGCTAGCATTGCTTCCTCCTCATTACCAAGCTCAATACAGGCCTCTGCTAATAACACCAGTAATTCTCCTTCTTCCGGGTACGCAATTAATAACGTTTCAAAAAGTTCTTTTGCTTCTTCAAGGAAGCCTAGCTGAAGAAGTTCCTCACCAAGAACAAATCTTTCTTCATTTGATCCATTTAATAAAATATCTTTATAACTTTTTATTGCTTCTTCATGTTGACCACTTTCTAATAGAGAAAGGATCTTTTCTACTTTATCCATCTTGTATCCCTTCTTACTTTAAACTATTCCCCTGTAAAAAAACTAGGAGTGTTTATGATGACATGTTCTCCATAGCCTGATCGAAACCATACCTTATCGCCTGCACGAATTACTTCGCCTTTATGGACGGTTACTAGGAGTCTATCACTATGATATAAAAATAGGCTCTTTTCATCAATATTTATGATTTCAGATGATTTCCTATAGAAATTATAGCTCACTTCACTTCCTGGATGTAAATGCGATTTAAGCGGTAAGATTCCGATCTTATGCAGGGCCTCCTGTGTGAGGGGTTCCCCTTGCATCAACTCTTCTCTTATATTAGCGATGTTATGTTTAGCCATGATTTCATTCCATACTTGTTTAGCACGCTTCTTCTCGCGTTCTCCGTCCATTTGAAAACATGGAATTAAAGGACTGTTATATGGAAACATAGCTTCCCTGATCCATCCCCATGGTTTCTCTTTTAGTTCATCTACTGAAGAAAACTCTATAAAAACAGGAACCTTTTCTCGTTTAGTCGTTCGTATAAAGGATGGTGTCAACGCAGATAAAGGAATCTTCACTCCAATAACATAGTCAATTGGACTGCTTAATAACCCCATTTTCGCCTGTTTTAAGCTCGTTTTTAATTTCTTTTCTTGAGATACTGAAACATATGTTAAAAATGTGGTACAGCCCCTTTTAAGAAACCTCTCCGTCATATATGACTTCATGTCTGAAAAGGATGTGAGAGTTGGTATTTTCGGGTCAAAAATGATATGAGGATTTGTCGTTATATAGCCGCTGGCATTCATTTTTACATAAGAATAGTTTTTCATTTCATTTGTAATTGTGGAAATACGCTCATTTTTCACAAGAATAGATATTTTCTCTAGCTTGTCCTTCTTTAAAAGGTTCATATTCTCTATAATATACGCCATAAAACCACCTCTTTTTAGGGTCTTATGACAAACTATGAAACAAAATGGACATTCATACATATTTATAGAAAATATAAAACTGACACGTATTAAATACGGGCCAGTTTCTTTTGTTAATTAATTAATTTATTTAAGTGTGAGAAGAACATTGGATATGACACAGAAATTGCTTCTTCATTTTCTAAGGTTACTTCCTCACTGCTAATTAAACTTGCAATGGCAAGCATCATTCCGATTCGATGATCTCCATAGCTATTCACTTGGCCCCCATGAAGTTTGCTACCACCGTGAATAATCATACCATCGTTCGTTGCTTCAATCGATGCTCCTAATTTCTTTAACTCATTTACAACTGTATCAATTCGGTTTGTTTCTTTTACCTTTAATTCCTCAGCGTCCTTAATAACCGTTGTTCCGTTTGCCTGTGTAGCTAATAAGGCTATGATAGGAATTTCATCGATTAAGCGCGGAATCATATCTCCCTCAATCGTTATTCCCTTAAGACTTGAGGTTGTAATCGTTAAGTCTGCTACAGGCTCTGCCGCATCTTTACCTTCTTCAGAAACATGAAGAGAGGCACCCATTTGAAGCATCACATCAATAATCCCTGTTCTAGAAGGGTTAATACCCACATTGCGCAATGTTACTTCACTATTAGGTACAATCGCTCCTGCAACTAAAAAAAAGGCAGCAGAAGAGATATCACCCGGTACATGAACATGAGTTGCCTTGAGTGTTTGTCCACCAGTTACGGAGACCTTTAAACCATCAACAGACACTTCCCCACCGAATTGGCGAATCATTCTTTCTGTATGGTCTCTTGTTTTTGATGGCTCAATAACCGTTGTCGTACCATTTGCTTGTAAGCCTGCTAGGATAATGGCTGATTTTACTTGCGCACTTGCCATTGGTAGCTCGTACGTAAATCCTTCTAAATTTCCACCTCTAATAGAAATAGGAGTGAACTTCCCATTTTCTCTGCCGTCAATTACTGCTCCCATTTGGCTCAACGGATTCGTAACCCTTGTCATTGGACGTTTGGCGATTGAAGAATCTCCTTCCAATGCAGCATAAAAAGGTCTGCCTGATAAAATGCCAAGCATTAATCGTATCGTTGTTCCCGAGTTCCCCACATCAAGTCGTTCAGTAGGTTCTACTAGGCCGTCAAAGCCCTTCCCAATGATTTCAACCTTATCTTCGTGCTGGTGAATCGTTACCCCTAATTTTCGAAAGCAAGCAATCGTACTAAGACAGTCTTCACCTGTAAGAAAATTAGATACTGTTGTCTTCCCATGAGCAATCGCTCCAAACATAACAGAACGATGAGAAATAGACTTATCTCCTGGTATAGAGAGTTCACCTACCAGTCTCTTTACTTGTGACGTTAACACCGTTGTCATTGATTGTATCCTTCCTTTCGTGTAACCCCTATAGGCCGGTTGAGGTACCATAATTGGTATAACGCTGTATGCATTCCTCTGCTTTGGCCATATCGGTCTCTGTTTGAAAACTGATAACAAGTACACCGTTTATATCTTCTCTAGTTTCTAAAATACGGATATTTGTAATGGATATACGCTCTTTGGCTAAATAACCTGTGATTTCCGAGATAACACCTGGATAATCCGGAACATCCACAAATAGATCGTAAAATGCAGGGATTGCTCCCTTTTCCTTACTAGGTAGATCATCTCTAAAATTTTTGGCTTCAGCAAAATAATCGAATAGCTGGTCCTCATTGTTATCAGATAATATTTTCGAGAATTTATCCATTTCATCCTTCCAACGATCTAACAAAGAAAGAAGTACCTTCCTGTTATGAAGGGAAATATCCTTCCACATGGCTGGACTGCTAGAGGCAATTCTAGTAATATCTCTAAAACCACCGGCAGCCAACCTTGTTATAAGCTGATGATCTCTACTTGTTTGCTCAGCTTGATGTACGAGAGAGGCCGCAATCACATGTGGAAAATGGCTTATAACACCTGTTAAGTAATCATGTTCTTCAGGTGAAATAGTTATAAATTTCGCTCTAGTTCCTTCAAGCCAACGCTTTAATAAATGCACTTTATCATCTTGGATATGTGGCTCCGGTGTAAATAAATAAAATGCATTTTCAAATAGAATTTCCTTAGCTGCTGCAACCCCACTTTTGTGTGAGCCAGCCATCGGATGCCCACCAATAAACGTAATGTTTTTCTCCTTTAAACACCTTGCTTTTAAAACAATTGCTTCTTTGGTACTTCCAGCATCACTTATGATCACATCTTGCTTTAGCGGAAGCTCACAAAGTCTCTCAATCATTTTTTCAGTTTCGATAACAGGCGTTGAAATAAGAATGACATCTGCGTTCACTGCTTCTTCTTCTAAATTGAAACAAATCTCATCAATTACACCAAGCATCTTTCCAAGACGGCATTGTTCAATATTTATGTCGAAACCTATTAGTGTTGATTCTGGGTGTCTTTTCTTAATGCAAAGAGCTAATGACCCCCCAATTAGCCCTAGTCCAATGACTAGCACACGCCCTTTCAAGAAATCACCGCCTAAAGTTACTTAATGTGCTTTCACTTGCATGTATTGTGACATTTTTTCAATAATGCCAGCATTTTGTTCTTTCGAGCCAACCGTAACTCGGACGGATGTTGGAAAACCAAGCGCATTTCCTGACCGAACGATATAGCCTCTCTCTAATAAGAACTGAAATACTTCATTGCCATCAGTCTTAAAATCTATTAAGATAAAATTCCCTTGGGAAGGCATATAAGACAGATTGTGCTCCTTACAGAAATTGTAAAACTGTTCTAATCCTTGATGGTTTAAGGTACGACAGTTTTCCACATACTCTTGATCACCTAAAGCTTCAATAGCCGCTAATTGTGCAAAGCTATTCACGTTAAATGGCTCTCTCACCGGTTCCAGCGCTCGAATGATTTCTTTGGAAGCAAATCCATATCCCACACGCAAGCTAGCTAGACCATAAATTTTCGAGAAGGTTCTAAGAACAATCAAATTTGAATACTGCTCTACTAGTTCCACAGAATTATAGTAATCATCCGCTACTACATACTCGAAGTAAGCTTCATCCAATACCACAAGTGTTTCTTTTGGAACTCTAGCAAGAAAACTTTCCAACTTTTCTTTTGGAATATATGTACCAGTTGGATTATTCGGACTACATACCCAAACAACATTTGTTTTCTCATCAATGGCCGCAAGCATTTGATCTAAATCATGGTGACCATCTACCAGAGGAATTTCACGAATTTCTGCACCTTCAATAATCGCATTGTGCTTATACTGTGGGAAAGTTGGCGTAGCCATTACCGTATTAAAACCTGGTCGTAAAAGGGCACGGGCAATAATTAGAATCAGTTCATCTGAACCGTTTCCAAAGATCAATTGATCTTTTGTCACTCCCACATGCTCTGCTACACACTCGCGTAAGTTAGTGGCATAGCCATCTGGATAAAGTGCGAAATAGCCTGTCTCTTTAGACATAACTTCACTCACTTTTTTTGAACAACCAAAAGGATTTTCATTAGAAGCTAATTTTATGATTTCTTCCAACCCATATTGCCTTTTTACTTCATCCTTTGATTTCCCCGGCTGATAAGGTGCTAACGACTTTATTTGATCCTTCCATCTCATCATCCATCACCTCTTACGTATAAATATTCCTATTTCTTTAAATCCGGTCGTAAAAGAACGGCTTCTTCCAAATAAACATGTTCGATTTCGGTTTGTGCTACTTCAGTATTTACATGCATCATGACCCTAATACATAATTTGATACCAGTCGAAACAGTGATTTCCTTCATACACATGACAGGAACATAAGTCCAACCCTCTATTTCACGCATAGCTTTAGCTGGAAATGCAGCTGTAACATCATCGGTTACAGAAATAAATACCGATGCGACTGACTCTGGAGAGATTCGATTAGCTTGAATCATTTCATTGAGCAGTCTCTTGGTGGATGCTATAATTTCTTCCTCTTTATTTTCTTGGATCGTAATAGCACCTCTAACTCCTCTAATCATCGGCTCTCCTCCTTCATAAATTGTTTCAGTTCTTCTAAGAGGACATTTTCGTCAATTTTATAAAGGACCGGTTTCCCAACTTCCTCTAATAAAACGAATTGTATTACTTGTCCAATGGTCTTTTTATCCTGCTTCATACGATCGATTAACTTTTCTTCATAAAGGCCAGAAGGAACTTTTGTTGAGTAACCGAGTTTATGTAGCCATTCGAGAAATTCTTGTTGTTCAAACTGTAAATGTAAAAGTTTTTTACTTAACCGTAATGCGAATACCATGCCGATTACAACTGCTTCCCCATGTGTTATGGAGCCATACCCAGCCTCCGCTTCAATAGCATGACCAAGTGTATGTCCAAAATTCAAAAATGCTCGTATACCAAGCTCTTTTTCATCTTTTGAAACAACAGATTCTTTTACTTTTATTCCCTTTGATAAACACTCCTGTAATTGCTCGGTTGTTATCGTTTGAAGATTATCAATATCTGTTAAAAGCCATTGATAAAAATGAAGGTCATCTATTAGAGCATGCTTCATGACTTCTGCAAAGCCTGAACGACGTTCCATCGCTGGAAGGCTTTGTAGAAAATCAACATCGTATATAACAGCTTCAGGTTGATAGAATGCACCTATCATGTTTTTACCAAGAGGATGATTGATTGCCACCTTTCCACCAACTGCACTATCGTGTGCCAGAATGGTAGTAGGCAACTGAATAAAAGGAACGCCTCTCATAAAAGAGGCAGCAACAAACCCACATAAATCACCAATCGCCCCTCCACCAAGTGCGATAAACAATGATTTACGGTCGAGTTTCTCCTGTAAAGCAGCCGTTAGACAATCATAAAAAACGTCAAACGTCTTAGCTTTTTCTCCATTAGGAACAAGATGTGTGACAACTTCGTATTCACCTAATTGAAGTTTTACTTGATTTAAATACCTATCACCAACATTACTGTCCGTTATAATCATGATTTTGGTCACGTTTGATAGATGTTCTTTTAAAAAAGGGGCTAAAGCTGTTAATGCCTCAGCCCCTAAAATTACAGGATACTCCTTAGAAGTGGTATCGATTTGAATCGTCTCCATTAAAACTCCCTCGCATATGCTCTTTGATCTTCAATCGATTTAATTAATGTATCTAGACGATCTGCATAGAATTGTCCAGTTATTGCTGTAGCAAGCTCCCAAGCAATCACATTTTCAGCAACGACTGCGGCAGCAGGTACTGCACAGCTATCTGATCTCTCAATACTTGCAGTAAAAGATTCTTTAGAATCGATATCCACACTTTGTAATGGCTTATAAAGTGTTGGAATAGGCTTCATTACTCCACGAATAACGATTGGCATGCCCGTCGACATTCCACCTTCAAGTCCACCTAGACGATTTGTGCTGCGATGGAAACCTTCTCCTTCACTCCACTCAATTTCATCATGAACTTCGCTACCAGGCTTCCTAGCTGCTTCAAACCCTATCCCAAATTCAACACCCTTAAAGGCATTAATACTTACGATAGCAGCAGCTAACTTAGAATCGAGCTTTCTGTCATAGTGAACATAGCTTCCTACACCAGGAGGCATTCCCTCAACAACTACTTCGACGATTCCTCCGATAGAGTCACCATTCGCTTTTGCATCATCGATGGCCTGCATCATTTTCTTTTCAGCCACAGGATCTAGACATCTTACTGGTGAATTCTCGGTAATTTCCGCCAAACTCTCCATGGAGTCATATGCATGTACCTCTGATTTAATCCCACCAATCTCAACCACATGAGAAGCAACCTTAATTCCTAGTAATGATAAAAGTTTTTTTGCAACTGCTCCAGCAGCCACTCTTACCGTTGTTTCTCTAGCAGAGGATCTTTCAAGAACATTACGCATATCTCGATGTCCATATTTAAGTGCGCCGTTTAGATCGGCATGTCCTGGACGTGGACGAGTAATAACACGCTTAACTTCTTCATCATCGGTAGGTTCTGCACCCATAATCTTTGTCCAATGCTTCCAGTCGTCGTTTTGTACAACGAGTGCTACAGGTGATGCAAGTGTTAATCCATGTCTGACACCGCTTGTAATATGTACAGTATCCTTTTCAATTTGCATTCTTCTACCGCGACCATGCCCTTTTTGTCTTCTTGCTAATTCTTTGTCAATGTCCTCTGCAAGAAGCGGCATTCCTGCTGGTAAACCTTCAATAATTGTTGTTAATTGTGGACCGTGTGACTCTCCTGCTGTTAAATATCTCATTTCTCTTTCCCCCTTCAACTCATTAAAGGATTATTTCTCAATATAACATATGTCCTTAAATAAACATAGCAGAAATTTGTGAATTTACAAAAAAAGAAGCCAAATTTTTGGCCCCTATCTTCTACGATAAAAAAAAGTGTCTTCTGTTTCAAGTCCATATACAGATGGATTAAAGATTTGCTCGGTACTACCGACAAAGAAAATCCCTTCCTGTCTCAATGCCTCACTGAATTTATAGTATAATACATCTTTCGCTTCTTCCGTAAAATAAATTAATACGTTTCGACACACAATCAAGTCAAAAGGCCCTCCAAAAGGATCAGCAAGTAAATTCTGCTTCTTAAATGTTACCGTCTTTTTGATATCGTCAGAAATCTTAAAGAAACTTCCATCCTGTGTGAAAAATTTCTTTTTCATTTCGGAAGGTACTTCATTCAAAGAACGTTCTGGATACATGCCGATCTTTGCTCTTTCTATTACATTATCATCGATATCAGTAGCCAAAACTTGAATCTGTGAAAGTGGCATAAAGTTTGAAAGGATCATGGCAATTGTATACGGTTCCTCACCTGTTGAACAAGCAGCACTCCACACCTTCAGACGCTTATTCTTCTCTATTAGTTTAGGAAGAATTTTCGTTTCTAATACTTCCCATCGTTTCCCATTTCGATAAAATTCCGACACATTGATCGTCATACGATCAAGAAACTCATTTAATAATAGCTTGTCCTGACTAATTGCTAAGTAATAGTCCTGAAATGAGCGAAACCCTTTTTTTTCATATAGAGAAATTAAGCGCCTTTTCATTTGTGCTTCTTTGTATAACGACAAATCAATCCCAGTCTTTTTCTTTATATTTATAATAAATTGTTCATAATCATTTCCCAGCATACTTTTTCTCCCCTGAACTTGAACTTTTCTATCTGTATGTATTATTATAGCGAAATTCAATAAAAAAGGAGAAAAATTATGTGAGAAAAGCCTTGGGTATTTTTTACTCCTATGTTTTGAATACGGTTACAAAAAAGAGACTTGTAAAAAACAAGTCTCTTTTAGTATTAATAAGCCCAATTGTTTATAAGCTTGTTATATGAAAGAAGTTCCTCTTCTTTAAAGAATAAAGCGATTTCTCTTTCAGCACTTGCAGCTGAATCTGATCCATGGATAATATTTTTCCCAACAATCACAGCAAAGTCCCCACGGATGGTTCCCGGTTGAGAATCCTTTGGATTTGTTGCACCCATCATTTGGCGTGCAGCAGCAATTACATTTTCCCCTTCCCAAACCATTGCGAAAACAGGACCTGAAGTGATAAAGTCAACCAACTCACCGAAGAAAGGGCGTTCTTTATGTTCACCGTAATGCTGTTCAGCTAACTCATTAGAAATCAGCATTAACTTTGCACCCACTAATTGAAAGCCCTTTCTCTCAAAACGTCCAACTATTTCACCAATCAAATTGCGTTGGACCCCATCTGGTTTAACCATTAAAAATGTTTTCTCCATCAGTTACACTCCTCTATGATTCGTATATGTATATGATTGCCAATAAACAATCCACGAAAATCGTAACATAGTTATAACTGATTTCGCAACATTTAAAATTTTCGTTTACCTATGTACACAGCTATATCTCTTAACGTCTTTTTGGCACGGTTATTTGGTAATTGATTTAATACATCAATCGCCTTGTGTAAGTACCGATCACTTATAGAAAGTGATCGCTCAATCGCATCAGAATTCTTTATTGCACGGATAATCTCTTCAATTTCTGCGGATGAAGTATGTTCATGAACAGCAGTAATTTTTTTACGTAAAGAATTATCTTCCATTGCAAACAATACTGGTAGGGTAATATTCCCTTGTAATAAGTCTCCTCCAGCTGGTTTACCTAATTGCTCTTCCGTACCCGTAAAGTCCAGAACATCATCCGTGATTTGAAAAGACATACCTACATAATATCCAAACTGATACAGCTTCTTGTGAATCTCTTCATCCACGTTTGCTGCCACCGCCCCGAGTTGACAGCTAGCTGCAATCAATAAAGCTGTTTTTCGCTTAATACGCAGCAGATAGTCACGTAGTGTTTGATTGTAATCATATTTAAATTTTATTTGCTCAATTTCCCCAACACATAACTGAACAATCGTTTCAGAGAGAATTTGGTGAGCAAGTGGGTTTTTAATATTTGTCATTAATTCTAGCGATCTGGCAAAAATATAGTCGCCTGTATACATCGCAATCCGATTATCCCATTTGGCTTTAATGGTTGGCTGGCCGCGTCTAAGTTCTGCATCGTCAATGACATCGTCATGAACAAGTGAAGCCATATGGATAAGTTCTAGCGCTACTGCCACGTTCTTCATTCCATGTATATCATAGTCGCCAAACTTTCCTGACAGCAAAACAAAAACAGGGCGAATTCTCTTCCCCCCTGCTTGCAACAAGTGTAGAGATGCTTGACGAAGAAGAGGTGACTCAGCCTCCACCGTATCTTCTAGTGTTTTCTCAATTATATTAATATCTGAGTTTAAAAATGAATACATCATTTTCAGCTTCATTCGTGAATCACCTAGCCTAACCTGTACATGAAGATTATTTTATTTATGACCAAAATGAACAGCAGCTGCCCCGCCACTGTATGGCTTATAAGTGACGTCCTTAAAACCAGCTTGTTTGAATAATTCAGCGAGTTCTTTTACCCCTGGAAAATCTCTAGCTGATTCTTGCAGCCAGGAATATTCACTATAACTTTTTGCAAACATCCTACCAAACAACGGCATAATAAATCGAAAATAAAAATAGAAGAGCTGTCGATAGCCTATTATTGTTGGTTGTGATGTTTCAAGACATACTGCAATTCCGCCCGGCTTTAATACACGATTCATCTCTTTCAATACTTGAAGATAATCGGGTACATTTCTTAATCCAAATCCAATCGTAACATAATCAAATGAATGGTCAGGAAATGGAAGCTCCATGGCATTTCCATGGATGAGCGTCACTTGATTGAGATTGGCCTCAGTAATCTTTTGTTTACCCACATTAAGCATATTTTGGCTAAAGTCAAGTCCTACCACTTCACCAGTATGGCCTACAGCATCTGCAAGTGCAATGGTCCAATCGGCTGTTCCACAACAAACATCTAGTGCCTTTTTCCCTTTTTGTACTTTCATTCTTTTCATCGTATCTTCTCTCCATTTAGTATGGAGTTTAAAGCTAATAACAGAATTCATTTTGTCGTAGTTATCTGAGATCTTTTCAAAAACGTTATGAACTCGTTCTTCTTTCGATTGATTCATACTTGTTACCCTTCTTCCACAAATGTTTTTGCCATCGTTTTTTGGTTTATAATGGATGTGATTCGAGAATCTAACAGCTCATTTATTCGAGGAAGCTCTTTTTTAGCCTTTTCTAATAATTGTTTAGAGAACTCTATATATCGGTCACAAATCAATATTAAGTAGTTTTGTTGCTCAAGAGACAGGTCTTTAAGTGAACCGTTATGTTTTGGAAAAACAAGAGTATGAAGAGCGTCAAATACAATCGAGGATTTTCTTTGTACAAAATTATCCTTTTCCTTACTAAGCCGCTTTATTAACAAAAAATTTTCAACAATGCTATCCCATCCATCTAAACGAAAATAATCAGTAAATTGATCAATAAGAGATGATTCGATCAACTTGACATTATTCATCAACGTATCAATTTCAGAACTACCTTTTTGATATACAATTATTTTTTTATCATTAATTTTTTTTATTCCTTGAGCTAGCATCCGGATAGCGTGAACATCATTACACTCTGCTAGTAGTTTATAATATAACCCACTATAATAAACGCCAGCTAATACAGTTAATTGCCTCTGCTTTAAGATTTCATTATTCGTATTTGTGTTGGTCACTTGTTCATGAGTATCAAGGGCTACTTGAAGCAACATGGTCGTTATAGTATAATTCTCCAACTCTTTATCAGATAACTTACACTGATCCAAAATCGAAATTAACAATAAAAGCTTATCTTCGTCTAACACTGGTTTATTAATATATTGGAACATATAGGGGTGAAGGAGCCTTTCCTCTACTTTTTCCTTCACATCGGCTATTTTTCTTTGAAAGTCTCCCACAATTATCACCCTTGTATCCCCAAATTCTGTATATGTAATGTGATTACCCTTATTATAATTCATAAAGTTTACTGCATATGTACGATTTATTACTCCACTAAAGGCAGAGACAATTATAACACAAATGCTTAACAAATGGTCATGTTTAGCATTTATTTCCCTTTTGTTTCGCTCTCAACCTCTCCATAAGAAGTGATAATTTTTGCATTTCCGCGAATTTTTATCGCTGATGTGTGTTCAGTAAACTGAGCAATCATTACTTCGCCTTTATCTAGTTTCTCTGAGTGATGAAACTTGGTATCGGTCCCTCTTGTTAAACCGATTACATTGACACCATCTTCTATTGCTTTAATAACAATATAATCACTTGTTAGCGAAGTTTTTGGGTCCATTATTTCTCGCTCCCTCATTTTGATTGAAAGGGCTAACCGTTATGTAGCCCCCTCTATAATGTTTAGTATTTAATTAAGGAAAGCACCTCAGCTCTTGCTGTTGCGTCCTCCGCAAGTGAGCCTCGGACTGCTTGAGTTACGGTCTTAGCACCAGGCTTTTTAACTCCACGCATAGTCATACACATATGCTCTGCTTCAACAACGACCATTGCACCATAAGGCTCCAGTTTCTCCATAATCGCGTCAACCACTGTGGAAGTAATTCTTTCTTGCAACTGAGGACGTTTAGCTACTGCTTCAACAGCTCTAGCTAACTTACTCAAACCCGTGACACGACCATTTCTTGGTATATAAGCTACATGAGCGACACCATAAAAAGGTACAAGATGATGTTCACACATGGAGTAAAACGGAATATCTTTTACAAGGACAATCTCTTCATGGTCCTCACTAAATACTGTTTCGAAATATTCTTTTGGATCTTGTTTCAATCCCGAGAATACTTCCTCATACATTTTCGCTACTCGTTTTGGCGTATCTAACACACCCTCACGATTTGGATCTTCTCCTACGGCTTCTAATATAAGACGCACCGCTTCCTCTATTTGGGTACGATTAACTTCTGACATACTAAATTCCTCCTACTGCAATGAGTTCCCTCTGTTTTTTCATATCATGCCAACTATACTTATACATATTAGCACAACCAAATTCTTTCTAGCAAAGTAGAAGGTTCTTTTAATGTGCCACAAAAGAGCAGAAAAAATAGAAAAAGGATCACGTATAAACGAGATCCTTTTCTATAACATAAACATATATCAATTTATGTATTATTTTACAGCGTCTTTAAGCGCTTTTCCTGGTTTGAAAGCAGGAACCTTGCTAGCAGAGATTTCGATCTCTTCACCAGTTTGTGGGTTACGTCCTTTACGAGCTGCACGCTCACGAAATAGTGATAGGTAACGTTTTGTTTATGCAACTCCACGTTTTCCCCCACTCCACACCGTACGTGCGAGTTTCCCCGCATACGGCGTTCCATCGATACAGATACCTAATGGTTTACCCAGTACATCGTCGCCTCCGTATGGGCATTCTAGTTAATTCTCGTCGCTCGTTTAACAACTATACCTATTCAGTCATAGTTAATTCTTTTCTTAACTTAAGAATTTTCTTCTGCTGATTAGGCTTTAAGCCTTCCATAACCTGTACATCATTATGGACATATTTATGGCACTGAACACACAATGTCGTCAAGTTAGAGACTTTATTCACTTTATCAAGGGACAATTCAGGTTTGCGATGATGTACCTCCACTGAATGTGGGTATACAAAATCTTTGCAAACTGAGCATTTGGCTTTATCACGTTTAATAGCGTATGGTCGATTCATATAATATTCAAAGTTGTGTTTATGGTTATTTAGGTTCGCATATATTCCTAATTTATCGTAATTAGTCCATATGTCTTCGAGATGTAGCTTACGATTCTTTTGAGTCGATTCGTGCCATTTGTCTCGCCCCGCAGGGGTGTAAGGAATCCAAGCAGGATTGAATAACTTTGCATACTCAATCTTAGTGATTGCAGTAATAGTTATCCCCACGATACTGTCTTGATATACTTCTGCGTATGTCTTGAAGTTATACCCTTCGTGCCTTACAACCCTGTTAGAAAGCTCGCATACCTTATAGATATGTTTGGTATGATTTCCACCATAGAGCTTCCTAAAACTACCCAACGTTACTCTGAATAATAAATTATCGATTTTCGAAAAGGTTTTCTTTGCTATGCCGATTTTATAATAGTTGGCTATACCAATGATTTTTGAATTGATAAGTTCAATCCGTGCTACTCTGTCTTTAGCGTGTTTTAGTCTACGTAATTGGTTAATATCCTGACTAATTTCATTAATCTTAGGCAAGAGCTTCTTCCAATCAGGATAGACTTTCCCAACTATCTTACCATCCAGACGTTTAGGTTCGGCTTTGATTAAGAAACCGAGAAAGTGTAATGGTTCTTCTCGACAGTCTGTAATGACCGTTTTCTCCTCGGATAATTCAAGTGAGAGTTTATGCTTCATATACTTCCTTAGCTTAGTGAGAAGCGTTTGGGCGTATTCCTTGGATTCCGTGAGGATTATCCAGTCATCTGCATATCTCACAAGGTTTACCTTGTGGTGTTTCGCAACCGTCTTATTCCGTAAGGATTGGTAAGTCTTTTCTTCGACAGTTTTTCCTTTTCTAGTAGTGGTATAAGTCACTACCGCTGGGTGTGATTCCCATAAGTCGCTAACCATCCAATCGAAGTTGTTCAGGTATATATTTGCTAGAAGGGGGCTGATAATACCACCTTGCGGTGTACCCATATCAGAGTCGATTATCTCACCGTCATCTAGTATCTTCGATTTCAGCATCTTTTTGATGAGAGCAAGGAATTGTTTATCCTTGATTCCCATTTCCCATAACATTGCTAGTAGCTTGTTGTGGTTGATGTTGTCGAAGTACCCTTTAATATCGCCTTCGATGGCAATATAGGCTTTCGCATTGATGTTTTGTACAACCCTTGCGATGGCGTGTTCTGTACTCCTGTATGGTCTAAAACCATAACTATGAGGGTAGAATTTTGCTTCACAATAGGGTTCGATAGCCATCCTTGCTATTTCCTGAATAATTCGGTCAACTATTACGGGTATGCCAAGTGGTCTGAATTTGCCTGTATTTTTCCCTTTAGGAATATAGGTTCTTCTAACCATCTTTGGGTTATAGTTGTCAATTTGAGATTTAATAAGTTCGATAAGTTCCAATCTATCCATTTGTAGATAGTCGTTGATGGTTGCACCATCGACTCCCGCAGTTTGGGAACCCCGATTGGATTTTATGTTGTGTATGGCTTTATCAATTACTGGTTCGGATTTCATAAACTCAAGTAAATTGTATAGAGGTTTTCCCTCTAGAGCCACTTGATATAACTTATCTTGGAATCCTATTAAGTCTCTTTCTCCTGCGATTGTACGACCTTTGAACCCCATATCATCACTCCTTTTGTAGTAGTGACTGATAGGTTAGCTGTTTAACTCGGACTTGCCTTGTATTGTCGTACGTCGATTTTCACTATCTTCTCTACCGACTAGTCCCCTTCGCTCAGAGATGTTTATATCCTTCATATAGAATTACTCCTATACTAATAACGGCATCTCGTCATCACTACTATGGGACGCTGACTGCTTTCATCACGCTCTTAGGTAATAGCATACCTCCTGTGATTACTCGCTCTCGACTGTTCCACACGACCTTTCCTTTAAACTGAACTTAGGCTCCCTCTTTACGCCGTTAGGCCTGAATAGAGTTTAATATCACAAATTGTTCTCTATTTCCAATACTATTTAGTGTATTAGATGATGGAACCATCGAAGAAAATCCCATCACACCTACTCTGTGTCCCCTTAGTGACAAGGGGAGGCGGCAATATCGACGCTTCACACAAGGGTTAGTCACCTAGCCATATTCAGTTTTGGAGTCCCGCATCATTGTTACGTTCTCAACCGAAGTAGAGATTCTTCATATAGAAGAGAGTCACTCGCAACGTAGATTACGACTTTACCTAGCTTCGTACAATCTGGTGTGCTATCACCTCGTTGCACGTAGGAGTCTCAGACTCATATCCAAATGTGATATTAGATATGGGGCGATTTTTCATACGCCCATCAGGTGCGTGTAGTTAGACTCCAACGGAGTCCGCTCATTTCCTAACTTTGGATTTGCATCCTATAGCGTTATGCTACGTTAGTTATGGAGCAACAGCCCGCACCTTCGAAGTTCCCAAATCCGATTAATTGAACTTTATCACCGTTTTTAAGGGCTTCAAGAATTGAATCGAAAACTGCGTCAACTGCTTTAGTAGCGTCCTTTTTAGAAAGTTCACTCGCTTCAGCAACTGCGTTGATTAGTTCTGTCTTGTTCATGCCTTTCACCTCCTCCCAAAATGGTATATTCAGTAAGTGAAAACGTTCTTATCTTCATTAGTAAACAATTTAGTTGAATTCTATACGTAATTGAAGCTGTTTTCTCTGACATGCCTTATATTAAATGATGAAAACTAATTTTTCAACGTTTTTTTACGAAAAACCTTTATTTATAAGGGTTTGACGGCATATCGTAGTAATTCTGTTAAAAGATTATCATAATAAATTGGGGTTATCAAGAATTTTCGCTAATTTATGGTAGTATTTTCGTGGTTTTTGATTAATTTTGTCGTAGTTTTATTAAAATCAATCAAAAAAAGACTCCTAGATAGGAGTCGATACATTATAAGATTATAGCAATTAATCCACCAGAACCTTCATTGATGATTCTTTCTAGTGTTTCTTTTAGTTTATACCTTGCGTTTTCAGGCATTAATGATAATTTTGCTTGAATCCCTTCACGAACAATTGAACTTAGGCTTCTTCCAAAAATATCAGAGTTCCAGATAGAAAGTGGATCGTCCTCAAAATCCTGCATTAAGTAACGAACCAATTCCTCACTTTGCTTCTCTGTACCGATAATTGGAGCAAATTCAGACTCTACATCCACTTTAATCATATGAATGGATGGAGCTACCGCTTTTAAGCGTACACCAAAGCGTGGTCCTTGACGGATGATCTCAGGCTCATCGAGGCTCATATCCGCAAGTGATGGTGCAGCAATTCCATAACCTGTTTGTTTCACCATCTTAAGCGCATCAGAGATTTGATCATATTCTTGCTTAGCATGTGCAAAGTCTTGCATTAGCTCTAACAAATGATCTTTTCCTCTTATTTCTACTCCGACAATTTCTTTTAAAATGTCATCGTATAAATCATCTGGAGCATATAGGTCGATCTCTGCAATTCCTTGCCCCATCTCAATTCCAGCAAGACCTGCACGATCAATAAATTCATAATCACTAAATTGACTTACGACTCTGTCAACATCTCTTAATCTCTTAATATCTTTAACTGTGTCTTTCACTGCTTCCTGATAGCTTTCCCTTAACCAGTGATCTTCTCTAAGTACCATAACCCAGCTAGGAAGATTCACGTTTACTTCGAGCACAGGGAATTCATAAAGCGCTTCACGCATCACGTTCATGACATCACCTTCGCGCATTCCCTCTACACTCATAGCTAATACAGGAATATCGTATTTCTCTGAAAGCTCTGAACGTAATTTTTCCGTATTTGGATGATATGGTTGTACGCTGTTAATGACCATAATGAACGGTTTGCCAACCTCTTTTAATTCATTGATTACTCTTTCCTCGGCTTCTAAGTATGCAGAACGTGGAATTTCTCCGATGGTACCATCTGTAGTAATAACCACACCAATCGTTGAGTGCTCTTGTATAACCTTCCTTGTTCCAATTTCAGCTGCTTCGTGGAATGGAATAGGCTCCTCATACCAAGGCGTATTAATCATTCTTGGTCCATTTTCGTCTTCATAACCCTTTGCACCTGGGACCGTATAGCCCACACAGTCAACTAAGCGGATATTCACATCCAACCCATCGTCAACATGAATGCTTGCAGCCTGATTTGGAACAAATTTTGGTTCAGTTGTCATAATCGTTTTTCCAGCAGCACTTTGAGGCAATTCATCTTGGGTGCGAGCTCGATCTGATTCATTTGCCATGTTTGGAATAACAACTAGCTCCATAAATTTCTTAATAAAGGTTGATTTTCCTGTTCTTACAGCTCCTACAACTCCTAAATATATATCGCCGCCCGTTCTTTCGGCAATATCTTTAAAAATATCTACCTTTTCCAAGTGATCCCCTCCTGAAATCTATGAGATAGTGGGATAAAATAACCCTAATGTATAGACAATATATGTGTATGACGTTGTCCTACAACGTTATGACAGTTTTTATAATTTTTTTTGCCTAACTGTTATAGTCCATACAAATATAAAAAGCCCCTCTCCTACATTCTATTTCTGTAGGAGAGGGGTTATGACTAATCCACTAAAAAGATAGGTTCTTTCGTCTTTTCATCCATTGTATAAGGTAGTGAAAAGGCAGGCACAAACAATGAATATTGCAATAAGCAGTCGCGAATATCCTCTCCTGCTGTCTTCTTACAACTTCCACTTTGCATCGCTTGATATAAATCACTTCTGTAATCTATAAATACTTCACCACTTCCAGTAATAACAAAAGAAAGGTTTTGGTTCGTATAAGGACTAACAACAAATGGTTCTTCCTTATAACCTATTTTCTTGAAATCCATTGTGTATACACCTTTTGTTATTTCTTCTTTGTATGGAGGGTATTTTTGTAAACTAATTAAAAGATTTATATCTTTAATTTTTTCCGCCATTCGCAAATCAAAGATCTTTACCGTTGGATTCTCCTCTACGTCAACTAGTACGTATTGAAATATACCTCCGGATTCATAAGCGTTTCCAGGTGGTTCTGCTAAATACTTTGGACTGATTCGGTTAAAATCAATCGGATACTTTTCGTAAATAGGAGTATCCATTTCCTTTGTCTTTATAGGTAAGATGCCACCATTGTCCTCTTGAAATTGCTTAACCGCTGTTTGAACTGCTTGAACTTGATCTTCGTACGGTATTTGGTTTTGAGCTAACTCATCTTGAGGATACATGCAGCCCGTCAATAATATTAAAACAATAGACAATAACAATACTACTTGGTTCTTCATACACTCAACCCTTTTAACCTATGTATTTCCAATACACTTAACTTGTTGGTCCCGATAGCACGACAAAAAAAATGATTATTCCAGAAATAACCATTAAAGAATAAGCAATAATAGCCGTTATTGCTTTTAAAACTTTGTTAGAAAATTTAAATCTGCTTAAGTAAATTAAAATAATGGAAATAAACATAAAGCCCATCCCCGCCAAGGAGATCCACATTTTCATTAGTGACGTTGACATAAATAACTCCCTCCCTTTGCCTAAAATATTATATCATAAATGCTCCAATGCTTGCCTTACTCATTTAAGATCAAAAAAAGCTGAAGCAAAGGAGGGGCAGCTCTTTACTTCAGCTCGTAAGACTAAATATACATACTCCCTGTTCATTTCACCAGGTTTGCTTCGTTGCATTGTATGCATTTCTCTATGTAAACGCATCATTGAAAAGCCCAATTTTGAAAATATTTATTCCAATCCCTTTTCAACTAGTACATTTGCAAGATCTTCCATCTCATGAGTTTTTACACGTGTCATGAGTAAATCCACTTCATCCTTCGGTTTTGCATGGTTAAATAGAACATTATATAAAGCCGTTGTAATTGGCATCTTCACACCGTACTTTTCTGCTAGTTGGTAAGCGGCTTTTGTGGTTCTTACACCCTCTACTACCATGCCCATATTTTCAAGCACCTCATCTAAATTCTGGCCTTTGCCAAGCAAATTCCCAGCTCTCCAGTTTCTTGAGTGAACACTTGTAGAAGTAACGATTAAGTCCCCTATACCAGTTAAGCCTGAGAATGTTAGCGGACTTGCCCCCATTTTTGTACCTAACCGAGCTATTTCTGCAAGCCCCCTAGTTATTAAGGCAGCCTTTGCATTATCCCCATATCCTAATCCATCCGTGATCCCGGCAGCTAACGCAATAATATTCTTTAATGCGCCACCCACTTCTACACCTATAATATCAGGATTTGTATATACCCGGAAATGCTGATTAATAAATAAGTCCTGCACACGTTCAGCTGCTTCCATGCTCTTGGATGAGACCGTCACCGTTGTTGGTTGACGAAGACTTACCTCTTCAGCATGACTCGGCCCAGATAATACAACCACATCTTGTAAAAGACTCTCTGGCATTTCATCTTCAATCATTTCTGAAATGCGCATAAGTGTATCCGGCTCAATCCCTTTACTAACATGAACTATTGTTAGTGGATTTTCAAGGAATGGAATCATCTTTTTAATCACTTCACGAATCGCCTTAGTTGGTACAGCTAATATGATGGTGTTTACTTCTTTTAAAACTTCTTCAAGAGAGTCGTAACCAACAATTGTTTCAGGAAGTATGATTTCTGGTAAATACTTCTTATTCATGTGAGTGGCATTTATCTCGCTGATTTGGGCCCGATTATGTCCCCATAATCTCACTTCATGATCATTGTCCGCTAACACTAAAGACAAGGCAGTTCCCCAGCTTCCCGCTCCAATTACAGCAATTTTTTCTTTTTGGATTTGCATAGCATCACAACCTTTAACTTATTTTCTTTCTCTAGCAAAGATTTTGATAGGAGTTCCTTCAAATCCGAAAGCTTCTCTAATACGATTTTCTATAAATCGCTGATATGAGAAATGCATAAGCTCTGGATCATTGACAAAGACAACAAAGGTAGGTGGCTTGACTGAAACTTGAGTCGTATAATAAATTTTAAGACGCTTTCCGTTGTCTGTTGGCGTAGGGTTCATCGCTACAGCGTCCATAACAATATCATTTAATACACTTGTTTCCACTCGCATCGAATGATTTTCACTCGCTTTGTTTATCATTGGAATCAATGTATGAATTCTCTTTTTTGTTTTAGCAGATAAGAAAACAATTGGAGCATAGTCTAGGAATAAGAAATGCGCACGTATTTTTTCCTCGAATTCTTTCATCGTCTTTTCATCTTTTTCCACTGCATCCCATTTATTCACGACTATCACAATAGCTCGTCCTGCTTCATGGGCATACCCAGCTATCTTTTTATCCTGTTCGATGATTCCTTCCTCTGCGTTAATAACGACTAAAACGACGTCGGACCGTTCAATTGCACGTAACGCACGAAGCACACTATACTTTTCTGTTGTTTCGTACACTTTTCCTCTTTTTCTCATTCCTGCCGTATCGATAATGACGTAGCGTTCGCCATTAACAGTTACCATTGAGTCTATCGCATCTCTGGTTGTACCAGCGATATCACTAACGATTACTCGCTCTTCTCCAAGCATCGCATTGACAAGTGATGATTTCCCTACATTTGGTCGACCAATTAGAGAAAACTTAATAACGTCATCATCATAGTCATTCTCGTCCTTGCTTGGAAAATGCTGTGCTGCAGCATCTAAAAGATCGCCAAGACCTAAACCATGTGAACCCGAAATTGGATAAGGCTCCCCAAAGCCTAAGGCATAAAAATCGTAAATGAGATCTCTCATTTCTGGGTTATCAATTTTATTTACAGCAAGAACCACTGGCTTTTTAGCGCGATAAAGAATCTTTGCTACTTCTTCATCTGCAGAGGTAACTCCCTCTCTACCATTTGTTAAGAAAATAATGACGTCTGCTTCCCTGATCGCAATTTCTGCTTGTTGACGAATTTGTTCTAAGAATGGTTCGTCTCCAATATCAATTCCACCGGTATCGATAATATTGAAATCATGACTAAGCCACTCAGCTGAACTATAAATTCGATCTCGAGTAACCCCAGGTATATCTTCAACTATCGAAATCCGCTCACCAACTATTCTATTAAAGATTGTAGACTTTCCAACATTTGGACGACCCACAATCGCTATTACAGGTTTTACCATTTTTTTCATCCTTTCTAAAATAATAAAAGAGATATCAACAATATTTCAGACAATGTATAAGCAAAGTTATGTATCCGTGCAAGAACCGTTGAAATTACAAACATCTCATTTCATTATGGTGTAAATCAGCATTTAGTAAAGAAACCCTTCTACAAACAGAAGGGTCTAACTTTATTATATTATCAAAGTGGTCATGTACTAGCAAACAAAATTAGAAGAAACCACTTTAATGTTTGACAATGACGTACAAATCCTCCGTAAGAGAATGTGCAATCCCATCCAAAATTGCTTCTAGATTCCTCGTGATTTTTTCCATCTCCTCTTTATCATCACAATGAAAAACTGCTACACCACATGGGACTTTTTTAGGATTCGTCGTAATGGCAGCCAGGATAAATTTTTCAATATCCATTTTATCTCTCCTCTAGTTTTTTCTCTCTCTCTTTAGGCATTCGAATGGCATTTTCTAAAGTTGGAACCTTTTCAATGATTTTCATCGCCTTCTCAATATCATTTTCTTGCGGTAGAATAAATACCCCGACCCTTCCATCATCTAGGTCTCTTTTCGCCAAGGGAACGAGAGCTGGTGTACCAGAATCTCGATACACACCTAGAGAGTTGGATACATCATGTAGAATAGCTTGACGCTGCCCTAGATTCGCAATTGTCGCTCTTGCGTCAAAATTTTTCGGCTTAAGGATAAACCCCATCCCATAGCGTAGTACTTCCTTTTGTCTTTCCGGGAGTCCAATGTTCATTATATAAATATTGTCCACATACAAGCCAGGACCGTCAAACCGAGGTTCAATGTACTCAACTTCTACAATATCACCAAGCCTACCCCCAGACATTAGTTTGGTAGAAATTAATATCGCAATCACTGCTACAATTAGTCCACCCCAAATATTAAAAAGGAGATACCCAAGTGTACTTAGAAAGGAGGTGAAGATTACCAAATAATTTCTACTTTCAAAAGCTATTGCAATTCCTTCAATATACGTTTTACCTCTTGGTACTAATTCATAATTATCCAGTTCATTTAATGTGTTTCTCTCCATATTTCTGACATCTCTAAATTGTGAGGCTGCCAAAGTTAAAAAGGTGATGGCTGTAAACTCTTCCTCAAGTATAGAAGGTATGGCCACAGTACCAAGCCCTGCAGCAATAAACCCTAATGCCACATGGATGATTTTCCCGTGCAGATAAGTGGGGTACTGTCGATAATCCGTTCGTAGCATATAAATTCTTGTTGCTGTTCCAACAATCACTCCAAATAATATAGGATAAGTGTACTCACTCACGATTGTCTTCCCCTCCCCTTTTCTAGTTGATAAACATGTCCTTCAAAAAGGCTAGTAAGCTTCTCAAAACCGCTCCAGGCCAAAATGAGACAAACAGATATAGAAATAACATCTAAAAATTGAAGTGACCCAATTGGAATTTCCATTGAGTATACATCCAACACAAGAGAATAAACAATTTCTCCATGGATACTACCAAAAATAAGTGCAATCACTCTTTTAAAAACCTCTTTATGCATCATAATGGTCATATAAGTTAATACAACAGCAAACATCCAATCTCTATCAAGGATTAACCAAACAGGGTCAAAAAGCTCAAATAATTGAAAACTCCCATAGGCAAGCATAAGAATAAATGATGTGATTAGAAAGTAGGCCATTGATCTTCCTTTCATTTTCCCGACCTCAAAGTAGGCTAGGAATAAAAGGAAAATGGAAACAACGGACACTTCCAGCCCAAAAAAATGGATGGAATGGGAAGACAGTATAATCGAAAATAATATGATGACCGTATACTTTACACGCCTCGGATTCGTTTTGCTCATAAAAAAGGTCGTACAAATCCATAGAACCCAAAATGTCCAATAAAAGATTATTCCTTCCATGTCACCCCTCCTATCATCTCCATTATGGCTTTTCAGTATGTACTTTAACCGTATGATGTATAAACTTTCAAAAATGATTCATCTTAATTAGGAGGAGGTGGGATCATGGGTAAAGATCGTCAACAAAGCAAATTAAAAGCAAGTGGTCGCGTCGAGTCTGATCGAGACCAAGAGTTGGAGAAAAAAGGAGCAACCAAACTTTCCAGTCCAGAAGAGGCTAGAGAGCTAAATGATAATAAAAGATACTAATGAAAAAAAGCTCCCAATCCGGGAGCTTTTATCTATTGCTATATATTTTTGTGTTTATTCCTCGTTCATTAAGCCAATGATGAGTTTTTCCCTCGATAATCAAAGGTGCCTTCTGAAGATCCTTAATAGTTGTCGAACCAAGAGCGGTCATTACATACCCAATTTCCTTTTTGATTTCTTCAATTTCTGTCATACTTTCCTCTATTCCTTCTTCTAGAAGGATTTTCAATATATAACCCGCCAAGCCAACAGCGGATGCACCTAGAGACAATGCCTTAACAACGTCTAAGCTACATTGAACCCCACCTGAACCTAATACCGTTAGATCAGGGAAACTGTATTTCACTTCTGCAATGGAAACAACTGTAGGAATACCCCATGAGTTAAAAAACGACAGCAATCGATTTCGTCTTTCATTTTCGATTTTGGCAAAGTTTGTACCACCAAAACCACCGACATCTACAATAGAAATTCCGATTTGGGTGAGCTTCTTTGCTGTTTCACGACTCATGCCAAAACCAACTTCTTTGACTATCACAGGCACAGGTAATTTTTTAACTATATCCTCCATACGCCTTAGAGCACCCGTAAAATCACGATCTCCCTCTGGCATAGTTAGTTCTTGAATGGTGTTTAAGTGGATTTGGAGCGCATTTGCTTCGAGCATATCGACTGCTTGAAGCGCCTGATCCACTGATGCTTCACTCCCTAAATTGGCAAATATTAAACCATTCGGATTTTCTTTTCTTACAATTTTGTAAGTGCTTATCTCACTAGAGTTTTTTATGGATGACATCTGGGAGCCAACAGCCATCGCAACTCTTGTTTCACTAGCAATAATAGCTAGTTGCCTATTTATTTCTTCTGTTCGTTCTCCACCACCGCCAGTCATGGCATTGATAAAAAGAGGCGAACTCAAAGAAAGTTCGCCAACCATAGTCTTAAGACTCACCTGCTCTATTGAGGAGTCAGGCAAGCTTTGGTGAATAAACGTTATATCATCAAAACCAGTATCTCTAGATTGTCCTGTTGTAAGGGCATATTGTATATGATCCCATTTTCGTTTCGATCTAGTCAATGATCATCACCATTATCTCTTTAAATTCTTCAGTTGATCTCCAATCATTTCACCTAATTGAAATCCTTTTGACTCTTCAGGAAGTTCGTAATCCTTCACTTCTTCTTCCTTTTCAGCAAGTTCTTTCATACTTAGAGAAAGTCTTTGCTCTTGCTCATTTACTTCAAGAACCTTAACTTTCACCGTTTCATTTTCCTTTAAAACCTCATGCGGAGTAGCAATATGCTTGTGGGAGATTTGTGAAATATGAACTAACCCTTCTACACCTGGGAACACTTCAACAAAAGCTCCATAAGAAACAAGGCGTTTTACTACACCTTCTAAAGTAGTTCCTTTTGCTGCTTTTTCGGAAATATTAGCCCATGGTCCAGGTAATGTTTCTTTAATCGATAAAGAAATTCGCTCATTATCACGGTCAACACTTAGCACTTTTACTTGAACTTGCTGTCCCTCTTGAACAACATCCGTCGGTTTAACTACATGCTCATGTGACAGCTGTGAAATGTGGACCAATCCATCAATCCCACCAATATCGACAAATGCACCAAAATCAGTAATTCTTTGTACGGTACCTGAAAGAACCTGACCAGAAGCTAATGAATCTAATATATTTTTCTTTTGCTTTCCTTTCTCAAGCTCAATAACAGCACGATGAGAAAGGATCAGACGGTTCTTCTCCTTGTCAAGTTCAACAATTTTAAATGCCATCGTTTTACCCTTATAATCAGAGAAGTCTTCAACAAAGTGTGCTTCCACTAAAGAAGCAGGAACAAAACCTCTTACTCCCAGATCAACTACAAGACCGCCTTTTACCACATCTTTAATTTCAGCATCAAAGACATCACCAGATTCAAACTTTTGCTCAAGCTCTTGCCATGCATTTTCAGCATCCACCTTACGCTTTGAAAGGATCAAGGCATCTTCTTCTACCTTTAATACTTCTAATTCTAGCTGATCACCTTCATTCACCGCATCACTTGCTTTTTCGATGTGAAGACTTGATAACTCACTTATGGGAATAATTCCATCAAGCTTGCTGTTTGGGATTGTGATAATAACCTGTTTTTCTTCCACCTTTGTTACTTGTCCGCTTACTTTGTCACCCACTTGAAAATCCATAACTTCCACTTGATTCATTTCTTCAGACATATGTACTCCTCCTTAATCCTTTGACTGCTCCATTTTTATAAAAGGTGATGTTTTCATCACCGTTTGAAACAATGGTACCTGACCATACTTAGAGAATAATCTAAAAAATCTCTTTAATTAAACTTCTTATAAATGACTTCTTTTGTCAAGCGAGATACTCCCTATTTGTTCGCAATAATCAGTTTTCTGATTTCTTCCATAATGATTTTTGTAGCCTCATCAGCGGATATCTTATTTTTTCGATATTCTGTAAAATCAACCGGCTTTCCATAAACCACCTTTAGCTTATTAAGTGCCTTATATGGACCAATTACTGCACAAGGGACGATTAATGCTTCGGATCTTGTTGCAAAGAAGCCAGCACCTGCTAACCCTTCACCAAGCTCACCCGTCTTACTACGAGTTCCTTCTGGGAATAAACCAAGAACCCTATTTTCTTTAAGAATCCCAAGCCCCTTCCTAAGCGCCTCACGATCACTCATGCCCCTTTTAACTGGAAATGCATTCAAATAAGGGACAAGCTTTCCCAATAATGGAACTTGGAACAATTCCTCTTTTGCCATAAAATGAACAGGCCTAGGAGTTGTAATACCTACGACAATTGGATCAAAATTTGAAATATGATTGGAACAAAGCAAAACCGATCCTTCTTTAGGAATATTTTCTTGGCCAATTGTCTCTATTCGATACAAAGGCTTATAGATCATGTTTACAACCGAGCGTGCAAAAGAATACATCGTCAATAGGATCCTATCCTTTCCTCTACTAAAACTAGGATTTTCTCAACCACTTCTTGAATGGATAAGGAAGTGGTATCTATCTCTACTGCATCCTCCGCTTTTTTCAGAGGTGCTACTTCTCGTTCAGAATCTAGTTTATCTCTAGCCGCAATTTCCTTTATAAGCATTTCTAAGTCGGCTGGAAAGCCTTTTTCAAGGTTTTCTTGATATCTTCTTTCCGCCCTTTCCTGAACGCTTGCCAGAAGAAATACTTTTATTTCTGCGTGAGGAAGGACATGTGTGCCAATGTCTCGGCCATCCATGACCACTCCCCCATTCGCCCCGAATTGCTGTTGTCTTTTAACCATTTCTTCACGTATTAAACGGTGTTTTGCTACGATGGAAACTTGATTTGTCACTTCGGCAGAACGAATTTCGTTTGTAACTTCTTGTCCGTCAAGGAAAACAAGTTGTCCTTTTTCACCTGGCAACAAGTCAATTTTTGTTTGTGCTAAAAGGTCATTAAGTGCGCTCTCATCAGTAAGCTCACAATTTACTTGTAAAGCTTTATATGTAATTGCACGATACATAGCACCTGTATCAATATAAATATATGAGAGTTTCTCAGCGATTATTTTGGCAACAGTACTTTTTCCTGCCGCAGCAGGACCGTCAATTGCGATAGATATTTTACTCATATGTCCTCCTAGTTGTTTGAACTCCACTATTTATATTAGTGTGTTCAATTTGAATCGTTAATGACTGATTCCTTATATATTTTAGCATATACTTGTTCGTTGCTTGTTAATAATATTTTAAAAAAGAAAAAAAGCAGGAGCTCCCTGCTTTTCATTTCCCATTAAAGGTTTCTAAGAAATCCGCAAAATTATTTTTGTTTACACCCTCATATTTTGTAATAATTTTCAACTCAGGAAAAATACTTAACTGATGAAAGAAAAGCTGTGTACCGATAAGGAAAAGAAACTGAATGACAATGATCTTAACTATAATACGCTCAAACGTCTTCACCATTTCACTTCCTCCCATAATATCCGTACTATTATAGGGAATTTATGGATTTTTTATTCAAGATTCTAGACCCTTCTTCTTCATAAGCAACTGGCGATCAAAGCTAAAACGAAGCAAAAGCTGACGGTCCTGTGAGTTCATATCGACAAATTGTAAAGATGCCTTCATACGACTGTCATCTAATGGAATAAGTCTTACTACCTTACTCTTAACTTGTAAATAATGAATTTCACCGCTTTGCATAGGAAGTACTAACCATAATTGAATAGTATGACCAGCACGGACTCCATGTTTATCGTTGATTAGGATTGCTGCACCGCCTGCACTAATATCATCTGTAACTGTTGTGAATGGTTTAAACTCTGCATTGGTTGAATGCACTGCCACGTCTGCAGTTGTTTCGACCCTTACATATTGACGTCTCTGGATTTTAACTAAGTGTTCGTCACCAGGATAAGATAAAATAAGCATAGGAATATTCTGCTTGGTTCTTCCTAATACCTCAGATTCAAACAAAAAGACTGAGTTATTATCCTGAGAAACAAAGGAACCTTTTAACTGTGTCCCATCAATTAAAAAGACTGTTCGTTCAGTTGCCGTATTGATTGGATAATCAATATAGATTTGATTTTCTTTTTGTTCTACTACTTTACACTTAAACTTATCTAATTTATCTCCATACTTTAACTCGAGCATAATTACATTGCCTATTTTAAACATAAGAATCACACATCCTGTCAAAACTTGTCACTACAAATTATGACATGAACTTAATCATTGACGCAATATGAATCTAAAAAAAAGGAAAAGCGGGTGCTTTTCCTTATACAACGTCCTCATATATTTCCTCGGCGTTTTCTAGTTTATAAACCTTTTCTTCAATGCCACTATTTGCATTTATGAAAATACGATACGTATCATCACCAAGAGTTCCCATGAATTCATAACACAGTACTTCTTCGTTCATATCATTTATAATGATCGATTGTCTATTTTCCATTACCTTAACACTTGGGTTAATTTTCTTTTGTGCGTCTTCCACTGATAGAGTTGGCTTTGGAATGTCTCTAACATGGTGAGAGCGTAGATAATCATCAGCAGAAAAACCTAAAATATTTCCATTATCCAAAGCTACTTTTACATTAATTGCATCAGGATACACTCTAACATCATTTTCGTTTGTAACAAAGGTAAATACTCCAATATTATCGTACTGCGTGCTTTCAAACAGATCTAAATTTTCGAAACCCGTATCTTTTAAGAATTGAATCGCTTTCGTACTTGCATCATTTAGACTTAGTTTTTGTTCTTTCACATCACGAGAGTAGATAAACCAAATGGGATAACCACCTTTTTTCGTGACATCCATACTTGCTTCTTCATTGGTTCCCTTCTTTTGTACAGAAACGCTATAAAAACCAGTACTTGCCCCTTTTCCACTTTCTGTAACCTTAACAGCCACATCATTTCCAAAGGCTGCATATTTTTTTGCGATTTGGACCGCCTCTTCTTCTTTTACTTGTTTGCCTTGCAAGAATTTAAACTCGTTGTCTTCTTTTTGACTTAAAGACACAAAGGCAGGTCCAAAATCTGTGTCTCCATATCCTTCTACTGTTTTCTCAACGGTCTTAAAACCATCAATAATTGTATTATCTAAAGGCTCTTCTGATGATGCTAGAGCCAACTCCACATCCATCCAGCGTAAGTTATTTTCTAAAACCATATGCTGTACCTTTCGTAATTCTCCCTGAATTTCTGCAGACTGCTTATACAGGTCCTGTAACGATTGGTACTCTTTATCGGTTAGTGGCTCTTTCTCTAAATCTCTAATGGCGGTACGATAACTAAAATCACCTATTTTCGCGAGAAACTCCTCCGTCTTGTTGAAAGGTAGAAGTGTTAATGGAAGTTGCCCAACATCACTATGAGCATCAGATGTTATTTTCCAAACCTCTGCTAAAGAAGGCGATAATGATTCCCTTGAATTCATCGCTAATGTTGTTCCTATTTTATTATTCAGTAAATCTACCTGATAGCTTAGATCATGAAACGCTCTTTGATAGTTGTTCTCTGCATTAATGAGTACGGCATTTTTTTCACGATGCTCTTGATAGCCCCAAAAAGCCGTTCCTGCTACCCCGAGCACCAAAACACCTATTAAGATTGTTCTAATCAATTCGACCTCACCCCTATTTACAGAATATATGCTTTCCGATGCGCTTAATTTGTGGCCTAGACCAAATCCATCCACTTGTCGCCGTGTCAGGGTTAAAATAATAGATGGCATTACCAGTTGGGTCCCAACCATTCATTGCGTCTAGAACAGCTTTCTTTGCGTTCTCATTTGGGGTTAACCAAATCTGGCCATCCGCAACGGCAGTAAACGCTCTTGGCTCAAAAATAACCCCTGAAACCGTATTTGGAAATGTAGCACTTTGTACCCTGTTTAATATGACAGCTGCCACCGCCACTTGACCAATATAAGGTTCACCTCTCGCTTCTCCATACACAGCGTTTGCCATTAGCTGAATATCATTCTGTGAAAACCCACTTGGTACATTAGCTGCTGTAGGTTTTTTTGGTGGAGTTGCAGCTGTTGCTTTCGGGCCAGTTTGATTCCCAGCATTCGCTTGTGGTGCCGCAGGTTTTTTTGCTGTCGTATTATTATTTTGAGGCTTCTTTGCAGCTGTTGTATTCTGTTTCGGTTGTTGTGCAGTTGGTTTTTTCGCTTGAGTTTTTGCCGTTGGTTTTTGTTCTTGAGTTTTTGCAGTTGGTTTTTTTGCTGTTGCCGTTCCTTGATTGTTATTCGGCTGTGCCTTATTTACTTTTGGGTCTGGCTTCTTTTGCTTTGCTAAATCTACTCCACCATAATGAGTAAATTTGTTTCCCTTATTAATTTGTTCCTTTACAAATTGCTCATTGTACTTTGTTGCCTTTGCTAATTTCTGCTTTGTTGTTGGTCCAGCAAGTCCATCGATTGGCAATCCAAATTCGTACTGAAAGTTTCTTAGAGCCCAATACGTCTTCCATCCAAATACACCGTCAATTTTTCCATTATAATATCCGATATACTGAAGACGTGATTGAAGTTCGATAACATCTTCACCTACTGCCCCTTGTTGAATTACTTGATTGGTGAAGGCGTCAACCTGATCCACCTTTGTGGTAAAGGGGATAATCACTTGAGTTAAAAATAAGATTGTAGCTACTTTCATTAATAAAATTTTTTTGTTCATCGTTTGCAACCCCCAGATGTAAATCTTATTAACATTAATCCTATTTTTTGTAGAGGTTGGTTTTTTATGCAAAAAAGCTAGCAGAAACTTCTTTAACAAGAATTTAGGACAAAACAAAACCCCTTTCAATTTTAAAATTGAAGGGGGTTCTGAATTTGTATATCATCATTCGATGCCTTTATTCCGCTCAAGTGCCTCGCACTCTTCACTTTACGGAGAGCCAGCCACCATAAAAAAATCATAAATGGTAAAATAAAAAGCAACCAATACTCAAATGACATTAGTATATAATCGTAAATACCATGAAAAAATACTGGAAGAAGCAGTGAAAAAAGGAGCCATTTTCCTTTTTTATCTTTCGTGAATTTTCCTTTTCCTAAATAGTAACCCATTAATACACCAAAAAGCGCATGACTTGAAACAGGTAATAGCGCTCGACCTATAGCATGCTCAACCCCATTTGCCACCAAATATAATATATTTTCACTTGTTGCGAACCCTAGTGCTACTGAGGTACCATACACAATTCCATCGTATGGCTCGTCAAATTCAACATGTTGATAAATGGCATAAAAAAGTATGAACCACTTAAAAAATTCTTCCAAAAAACCCGTTGTAAAGAAGGCGTTTAAAAAATCAGAAACAACCAAATGCTCTACTTCAATCACATATTGAATAAACATAATTGGAAATACAAGCAGTGCACCATATATAAATGTGCGAAAAACCACTGAGATTGGTTCTGACCCGTACTCATCTCTTAAGTAAAAATAACTAAGAAGAGCTAAGCCAGGAGCTATCCCAGCAGAAAAAATCCCTAGCATTTGCTATCCTCTTTTCCATTCGTTTATTCCATCGTACCATGAGTTCTTAAGAAAGAAAATCTATATTTTTAACGTTACGTGTAGACGAAGTAGCTTTCAAATAGGTATGATTTTAAGTGGATGACATAACAGGAGGTTCTTATGAAAAATCTACTTGTAATCCATACAGGTGGGACGATTGCCATGAGTGAAGATACGGAAACGGGAGCGGTAAAACCGGGCGAAAAAAATCCAATTGTCGATAAAACAAAGGAGCTTTTGTCCGTTGCGAATTTAATCATTGAGGAGCCTTTCCAGCTGCCCTCACCCCATATTACAGCAAAAGAAATGCTGCAACTAAAAGATATTATTGAATCTTATTTAAAGGAAGATAAAATAAACGGAGTTGTGATTACACATGGTACAGATACATTGGAGGAAACTGCCTATTTCTTAGATTTAACGATTCGGTCAAGCATACCGATTGTACTGACAGGGGCAATGAGATCAAGTAATGAAATTGGTTCAGACGGTCTTTATAATTTACTTTCTGCTTTAAAAGTAGCAAACAGTGATGAAGCCGTTGGAAATGGCGTTCTAGTTGTGTTAAATGATGAAATACATACAGCAGTAAATGTAACGAAGACACATACAAGCAATGTATCTACCTTTCAAAGTCCGCAGTATGGACCGATAGGGACAGTGACAAAAAGAGGAGTTTTCTTTCACCACTCACCAAGAAAAAAAGAAATATATCATATAGATAAAATTTCCAAACGGGTGGTACTAATTAAAGCCCATGCCGGAATGGATTCCTCCCTGCTTTATGCGATAAACGATTTACATTTTGACGGAGTTGTCATTGAAGCATTAGGACAAGGAAACCTACCTCCAGCTTCTATTCCTGGTATTAAGCTTTTACTCGAAAACAAAATACCCGTTGTTTTTGTATCAAGATGCTTTAATGGCCTAGCGGAAGATGTGTATAGCTATGAAGGCGGTGGGAAACAGTTTAAGGATTTAGGCGTTATTTTCTCTAAGGGTCTGAATGGGCAGAAGGCTAGAATAAAATTGATGATTGCTCTAGAATCAACTAGTCATATAACCAAATTGGATCGCATGTTTCAATAAAAATACCGGGCTTAAATGCCCGGTATTTCTTACGATTTTTTATTAGCTATCGATTGAGCGATTTGCTCTCCATGAAAGCGGCCGTTTTCAATAAAAATTTCATTCGCATTGTTTCCAGCCGCCAATACACCTGCAATATAAATGCCGTCAATATTGCTTTCCATCGTCTCTCCATCATACCTTGGTCTTCCAGTCTCTCTGTCAATTTCTATACCCATCTGAGCAAGAAAGCCATGATCTGGATGATAACCAGTCATAGCAAAAACAAAGTCGTTTTTTATACTAAACTCTTTGCCATGTTTGACATAAGTTACTTTGTCAGCTTCGATTTCCTTTAATTCTGCTTCAAATTCCATCTTTACGACACCATTTCGAACGAGCGAATCAAATTCAGGAAGAATCCACGGTTTAATAGAAGGAGAATATTCTTTCCCACGGTAAATGACAGTTACTCTTGCACCTGCTTTTACAAGCTCAATCGTAGCGTCAACGCTTGAGTTCTTCCCTCCGACGACAACAATATCCTGATCGAAATAAGGATGAGCTTCCTTAAAATAATGAGATACCTTTGGTAAATCCTCACCTGGAATTCCCATTATATTTGGATGATCATAATAACCGGTTGCTACAATCACATACTTTGTAGTGTACTCCTTTATATGTGTGCGAACGATAAACTCATTCGCTTCTTTTTTCACACTTGTTACTTTTTCAAAAGGTTGAACCCGTAATCCTTTTCTTTTTACTACTTCGCGGTAATAAACCAATGCTTGATTCCTTCTTGGTTTGTATTCTTCTGTTAAAAAAGGAACTTCACCAATTTCTAATTTCTCACTCGTACTAAAAAAAGTTTGGTGTGTAGGATAATGATAAATTGCATTCACTATATTTCCTTTTTCAATAACCAGGGGATTTATTCCAATTTTTTTCAATGCGATGGCCGCTGATAAGCCACACGGCCCTCCACCAATAATAATTGCATCTTCTATTTGCATCGCTCTCTCTCCTAAACAAAAAATCTCCATCATTATATGATAGGAGATTTTTTCTTGCTTTTCAAATATAAATCATTAAATCCAACCTCTAAATCTTGATGCTTCGGCCATTTTCCTTACACCGACCATATATGCTGCTAAGCGCATATCTACTCGTCTGGTTTGTGCAGTATCATATATATTATTAAAGGATTTACACATAACCTTTTCTAATTTTTCTTCCACTTCTTCTTCCGTCCAGTAATACCCTTGATTATTTTGGACCCACTCAAAATAAGAAACGGTAACTCCACCCGCAGAGGCAAGCACATCAGGTACAAGTAAAATCCCTCGGTCCGTTAAAATCTTAGTTGCTTCGAGGGTCGTTGGACCATTTGCTGCTTCAACAACAATCTTTGCGCGAATATTATGGGCGTTATCTTCAGTGATTTGATTCTCAATTGCTGCAGGAACCAAGATGTCACATTCTAATTCAAGCAACTCTTTATTAGAGATTGTATTATTAAAAAGCTTCGTAACTGTTCCAAAGCTATCACGTCTATCCAACAAATAATCTATATCCAATCCATTTGGATCATGTAATGCTCCATAAGCATCAGAGATACCCACTACTTTTGCACCTGCGTCATGCATAAACTTTGATAGATAACTGCCCGCGTTTCCAAACCCTTGGACAACCACGCGCGCACCTTCAATATTAATACCCTTCTTCGCAGCTGCTTCTCTTATACAAATGGTTACACCTTTTGCTGTTGCCGACTCCCTGCCATGTGAACCACCTAATACGAGTGGTTTTCCAGTTATAAACCCTGGAGAATTAAATTCATCTATTCGACTATATTCATCCATCATCCAAGCCATAATTTGTGAATTTGTAAACACATCTGGCGCCGGAATATCTTTGGTTGGTCCAACAATTTGACTTATTGCTCTAACGTAACCACGACTTAATCGTTCAAGTTCACGAAATGACATATCACGAGGGTCACACACAATGCCCCCCTTACCTCCACCATATGGTAAGTCAACGATTCCACATTTTAAGCTCATCCAAATAGAAAGCGCCTTTACTTCCTTTTCTGTTACACCAGGATGGAAACGAATTCCTCCTTTTGTAGGTCCAACAGCATCATTGTGTTGTGCACGATACCCTGTAAATATCTTTACTGACCCATCGTCCATCCTTACTGGGATTTTTACTGTTAACATTCTCATTGGTTCTTTTAATAGTTCATATACTTCTTCAGGGTAGCCAAGCTTTTCTAATGCACTGTGAATAACAGTTTGAGTCGATCTTAGCACATCAAGCTTTTCTTCATCGTTTATGTTTGTAGTCCCTTTTTCGGCCACTATTTTACCCTCCTAAAATCACTAACAATGTTGTCCCATTCATGACATAGTATACACTTTTGGGTAATTTATGCAATAATAAATGAAAATTTTTTGACATTTTTACGATATTTATTGAAAACGCTGTCATTGTTGTTATTTAGGGAATTTTCTGTATTTTTCATCTTTCCCTTACTTGCCTTTCAAAGGGCTTTCTCCTTTTATTTGAATACTATTTAGTAGTGTCTGTTGTTCGCCGTAAGATATTCTTTTAGAAAAAAACGGCAAAGACAGTCCATTACTTAAAGTAATGGACAATTGTCTCAACCGCTTTCTGATCAATCACTGTTTTCCCATACTCTTTTATACGATGAATACTTTCAAGAGTAGGGTTTGAGTATTCAGATAGAACAACTGCCACTAACATTAAGTTACAGTCTTCTACATTTTCTATACAAAAATAATACCTGTCCTCCATTACATATAAGCTTCCCCCAGTAAAGCCGAGTACTTTGAGCTGATGGGACACTTGAATGACATATTCAAAATTGGTAAATTCATAAATGAGGTCCTGCTTTTCCTTAACACTTACCTGTAAATCATAGAAGGAATCCATTAAGGAGCTGTCTTCTTCTTCCTCATCCATCGTGACAATCATGACCATTCCCTGAGTATGCATCGTAAAGATTTCTACCGCAACCGTTCCTTGTATATCCACATCAAATTGTTCACTTGCTTCTTCAAGCATTTCATGGAACAATTGATGCCATTTTAATGAATCTTTCCATATATCCTCTTTTGTTAATCCTCTTTCAGATAAATCATCAATAGTTAAAAAAATTTTTATTTTATTATACGTTAATCGTTCTAAGCGCATTATAAAGCCCCCTGCTGTGAACAACTGTTTGTTTAGTGTATGATATTCTTGCAGGAAGGTGAATTGTCTAATTGATATTCCTTCTTACATTCTAGTTTTTAACCAACTTTCCCACTCATTTCGTGAGGTACCTAAAATGTGTTCATGATATTTGAGTTTTTCTTTTTCAGAAATGGTATCAAACGCAAAGCCGCCTAATCCAATATGTATGTACTCATAGCTCTTCACCAAGTTCTCTGTGAGTTGAAGTGTTGCGCTAACATTATCCTTCATTGTACAGGAAAAGAAGATAAATTTTGGCTTCACAATCTTAATAACCTCATCTATATCTTTTTCAGCTATACTTGCCCCCAAATAAATGACCTCAAATCCTCTACGTCTTAAGAATAACGTAAAAATTAGCAGGCCAAGCTCATGCCACTCTCCTGGTCCACAAACTGCAATCGCCTTTGGCATCATTGGATTTTGCGGAAAGGAGTGCAAAATCATCCCTATTCTTGATCGGAGAATAGAAGAGGCAAAGTGTTCATGTGCAGTGGTGATTTTAGAATTTTCCCATAAATCACCAATTTTTACAAGTAATGTACCCAAAATATCTACTAATACCTTATCCACTGTAAAAAAGCTAAATGCTTGATTAATGATGTCATGTGCTGTTTTTTCGTCAAAGACAAGTAGTGATTGAAGTAACTTGTCCGCCATAGCAATTGATTGGTCAACACCTGTTTGAACAAGTAAGAGACCTTCTTTTTCTTCAAGTTCATTATTTTCAAGTAACGTAACAGCTTGACTTATCGTAAATCCTTTATTCACTTTATCTTGAAGCCATCTTAATATTCTTACATGTTCTTCCGTGTAAAGACGATGTCCCGATTCGTTTCTTTTTGGGGCTACCATCTGATAACGCCTTTCCCATGCTCGTAGCGTTCCTGCTTGAATTCCTAACATTTTTGAGACCGCTTTTATATTATATTTTCCATCTTCTGTCTCCATTGTCTTTCCTCCGTATAACTCGTAGCATACTCACATTATACAGTTCATATAAAAAATGTGTAAACTTTGTATAGGCTGATACTTACACTTGATCTTTATTAGAAATGGAAATGAAGTGCGTTTCAGCTCTTGCGCCTAGCCTTAGTGGCATAGCAGTCGTTCCATAGCCATTACTTACAAGAAGTGAGGTGTTTTCTAACTGTTGAAATCCCCCTACCTCATACGGTCCGAATCCAAATATTCTAATTTGTCCTCCATGAGTATGACCACTCAACACTAACGAAATTCGGTCTTGTGCCTGTATCTTTTCCGTAATTCTAGGATTATGGCTGACGAGTATACGAAAACCCTCCTCTTGGGCATCCTGAAGTGCTAAGTCCAACCGATCTCTCTTTAATTGAAGATCATCAACTCCAAGTAGGACCATCATTTCTCCTGCTTCTGATTCAAAGGAAACCGCTGTATTATCTAAAATCTTCACTCCGTTATCAAGAAGCAAAGCATCCAGCTCATGATAATCGACCTCATAATCATTATTTCCCCAAACAAAATACAATGGTCCCAACTGCTTGAGAAGGGTAAGATTGTGTCTAACCTTTTGAAAATCGACTCCTTTTTCAAGAAGGTCACCACCAATGATTACTAAGTCTACCTGTCCTTTTGCTTTTACATCCTGTATTATTTTGTCAGAGACTTGGCGCTTATGAATATCCGATATAAAAAAGAGCTTTAGTTCACCAAAGCTCTTAGGAAACTCTGAAAAAGTAAAATGATGGGTTTGAACTTTATTTCGAAATGCCTCTTTGTACATAAAAATAAGGAGCGAGAATGCCACTATAACTAACGCATAAAATAAGAACTCCATATATCCTCCTCTTTATTTTATTCTTTACTTTCTCGAAGAAGCTCGTAATCTAATGAAATCATACCATAAAGCAATGAGAAACTAAAAAAAGCAACAGCTGGCCATAGAGAGACCATTGCTAGTAAATAAAAACTTAAACACACCAAAAATAATAAAAGAAACTCAAGTTTTAATAGCTTTCCCCTCAACCTGCTTACAACCATCATTTCAACGCCGTTCTTAATTAAGTCAGCATTTATTAAAAACCCAATAAAAAACGCTAAAATAGAAGCAAGAAAAGGAACAGGACTTAATACCACCTCTACAATAATATCTGATAAGTTATTTGGAAAATGGATAGGTATCCATACAATAAATAATAATCCACATATATATCCGAAGAAAAGTTTCAACAGTTTTTTCACATACACAAAAATCCCTCCCATAAACAATGTATGAGAGGAATCAATCTTGTTACACATTTATCTAATAATTAGTCTTCATGTATGTGTAGAATCCGAAAACCAAAATCCTTTAGATCTAACAATAAATTCTCAAAGATTTCATTTCCTTCCAGAAAGCGATCTTGATGTGTTGCAATTTGTGAGACAGTAGTATTTGTTAAATACTCATCCTTTGTTTGCTGGCTTTTAAAATAATTTTCATAAATGCTGTATCTTGTAACTGTTCCTACATAAGTTGGTCCATCTAACACGGGCAACCCATCAATTTGTTCTTCCTCAAGTTTAGTAAGCGCACTTAACAAAGTGTCTTGATGAGAAACAACATGACACTGATGCTTTGGAATCATAATACTTTTTACGAACATGTCAATCACCTCAGGAAAGAGTAAATGTCTTCCATATTTTATTCGTCATTAAGGGTAAAAAATCCTTTTTCATCAAATCCTATTTACTTTCATGATAAAGGTTTATGTCAAAGTTTTTCTTCATCATTTCAAATACTTTGTGACGGTTTTTCCACTCATCTTCTTTTTTCCAAAGGTCCTTACTTTTGTCAATGATTTCACATCGAAGTGCATGATATTCCTTTTCGGCTTTCTCACGCTTTTCTCGAAGTAAATTCATAAATCCATATAATCCAACAATGATGACAAGGACATAAAGATTACTTGATTGATTAACAAATTGTGAAAACATGGATGCAAAAGAATACGAGTACGGAGTCAGTACTACTTTATAAAGATAGTAAAAATAAAAAAAACAGAGAAAAATGGTCGTCCACATCACAAGTAAATGGCGAAGCTTTAATTTATCAAACTTCCTTTTTTTATCTATTACTTTTTGTAACATTTGCCTAGTTGCTTGGTCCGTTCGATCGTCCAATAATAAGATTTCCGATTCCATTATTCTACCCTCCCCCTATCAAATAAATATGAACTTGTCCGACGTTTTATGATGATTCAAAAAAAAGAGCTAAGCCATTTGTATGGCCCAGCTCAGGTTACTTACTTAGCGGTATGGTTAAGGTTTGTCCAACTGTTATTTCGTTTGATGGTAATGAATTTGCCTTCTTAATAATATCAATACCAGACTGTGATTTATAGTACTTCATAGCCAGTCTAAATATGGTTTCTCCTCGCTGAACTTTATGGTAAACAACTGTTTGATCTACAGGCTCTGCTTTTGTGTTTGAATTAGTTGAGCTTTCTGGAGTAATCGTTGTTTCTTGGACAGTTTCGATACTATTGGCCCGTTCCGCATTTGCAGATTCTTCAACAGCACTTGCTTCTGCTCCTCCATTCTCGTCCGCCACTGCTTCTTCTGTTACCGTATTTTCTTCCTCTACCTCTTCGGCAATATCCTCTTCTGCATCCGTATAATAAACAGCTTCTGCTCCCTTACTTTCTTCAACCGTCGAACTAACCGATGATTTCTGTGACTCGTTATATGTGTAAATACTAAAAATCACGATTGGAAGTAAGATAAAAAACATACCTAGCAAGCGAATAAGGGGATACTTTACTTTTATTTTTGTCTTTTTTTTCAATTGTTTCTGTTTATGAACTCGACTCCTTGGTGGAAGCTTTTCATTTGAAAGGGTAGTATTTCCATCCTTTGGCGAATCTACTTTTTGATCAACATCCTTCATCCTTTTACGAAGTTTTTCTGCTTGATCTCTAATAGGCTCTTCTTTATTCATTTCTTTCACGTTCCTCTCTTATCCTCTCTTTTCTTTTGATAATAAATCCCAATAACGTATCAATAACAAAATGCATCGCAATAGTCACCAGGAGATTTCCTGTCCACTCGTATATAACCCCAATTAAGAAACTGAGGAGAGTGATATTCAAAAAGAGAAACCAATTAAATAGATAACGATAATGGATTAAAGCAAAAATAACGCTAGATACAATCAATCCAAAATGAGTTTGTATGACCCCTCGAAATAGAATTTCTTCACAAGTAGCTACAATTGCTGCAATAAAGAGAATTTCCCACCATTTTCTCTTCGAAAACAATTTTTCATTCAACCCTCCATCGTCATAATAAGAGGAAGGAAGAAATTTCATAAACATTGCATCTATACAAACGATAAGTAATCCTGCAGGAACCCCTACCCACCAGATAAAAGGGTCGTTCCAGTCAAAGAGTTCGAGAAAGGACTTCAGACTGTCAAATAATAAACTCCCAATAATTACGGAAAGAACCACGAGTATGACTTGTGTCAAGTAGAGGTGTTTTAACAATTCCTTATCTGATAATTCATCAATCAATTCTTCATATTTACTTTTCATAACTAGTCCCACTCTTCGTAAGTAAGCCCCTCAAATATTCCTTCCACTGAAAAGGCGTAAACTCTACTTCATCTGAACACTTGGTTTTGTATCGATCGTAAACAATTCCACACACATGACAACAATCGTCTACGGTGCCGTGGGAAACTTCTCCAAAGTAAGAAAGAACCCCTTTACGTTTACACTCCTTCGACTGAATCCAGTTCAACATCTCCACTATCTTTTTTCTTTTATGCTTTTTTCTAGTGTTAACATACTCTATAAACCGTTCTTTCTCTATTATTAAATCCATACTGTTCGTTAGACTACGGAGAAAATCCCTTGTTAATCTCCAAGATGTTTCTGTAAATCCCCCCATCTGTTGAATGGATTCCTCCATTTCTTCCCACTCATAAAGCAGCTGATCTCCAAAATGTCGAAACAACCAACTTATTTGATATTCTGTAGGAAGCTCTCCTTCTGCTAACTGGTAAGGAAGCTGCTCATCATGGGGAGAATACAAAAGAATAGATATACTATTCTCCCCATCCCTTCCAGCTCTTCCGATTTCCTGTAAGTAAGACTCTAACTGCAAGGGCATATGAAAATGGATTACAAATCTCACATTTTCTTTATTGATTCCCATTCCAAAAGCGCTAGTTGCACAAATCACATCAAGCTGCCCTTTAATAAATTGCTGTTGAATCAGTATTCTACTTTCCTGGTCAAGCCCACCGTGGTATGCCATTGCTCTTGGAACCCCACTGTCCCGAAGAATAACGGCTACTTCTTCAGCTAATTTTTTACTAGAAAAATAGATAATTCCTGGACCTTGTAAAAAAGATACCCATTCCAACAGCCTATCAAGCTTTTCTTTTGTATCGTAGACATAGTCTACGACCATTTTAATGTTGGGACGGTCTACGGAGGACACAAACTCCTCCCACTTGTCTAACTTTAATGTTCGGACAATATCGGACCGAACCTCTTGATCTGCTGTGGCTGTCAAAGCAATCGTTTGCGGACTACCAAGAGATTCTCGAACGTCACCTAGCTTTAAATAATCAGGCCTAAAATCATAGCCCCACTGCGAAATACAATGTGCCTCATCTACCACAAATAAGCTGATGACTAGCTTTTTTAGCTTTGTAACTACGAACTCATTCATTAGCATTTCAGGTGAAATATAAATAAACTTATACGTATGCAATCGACCAAACACACGGCCTCTTGTCTCACGGTCTAGAAAAGAATTTATTGCTACTACCCGTTTTTCACCTCGTGACATCATCTGTTCAACTTGGTCCTGCATCAATGAAAGCAATGGAGTAACTACTACCACTACACCTTCCATTAGATAAGCTGGTAGTTGATAACAAAGTGATTTACCTGTTCCAGTTGGGAGCATTGCAAGGACATTCTTTCCATTTAACAATGCTTCGACAATCTCTTTTTGGCCCATTTTAAATTGGTTGTAGCCAAAATGGGTCTTTAATTCATATTCTAGCATCATAATAGGTCACCAAATTTCGCAATCACTAATCGAATTTGAAAATAATCTACATCTATTATTTCTCGGATTTTCCTCAACTGCTTGGATGAGGCTTTTTGAATCGCCTCTTTTATCCTTTCCTGAAGTGGCACTTCAACAAATCGGTCAATATTAAATCCGTTCACGAAAAGGGCAATCTCAACGATATGATCTTGAATTGTACTTTCTTTTAATTTTCTTATTCGGCCGATTTCTACAATCCCTTTTCCTTTCTTTATTAATTCGAATGTTTTTTTGGCAGAAGCTGTTAACTGCTGAAACTCATCAGTCACTGCCATTCTAGCTAATAATGGATAGGCAGAAGGATTTTCTTCGATTGAACTCATTAAAAAATGAAGCAATGCTTGAAATTGAAATCGATAGTTATTCTCTTCGATACCAAGCATTTCGATGGTTTGCATTTCCGTTAAACCAATTGACTCAAACCCGGACAATCTTGCAACTAATACGCTTGGGTCAATCTTCAGTTCTGAAGACTCCAATAAAGCCTGTAATTCCCTTAACAACTCATGAGGAAAGTTCTTGCTGTTTCCTTCCGATGTTGCGAACAAATGCTTAATCCAATTTTGAGTATCTTTATTTTTCTGAACAGGTATATAGCTTGTTTGATTATTGATTTGATTAGAGCATACTTGAATAAGTAAAGATAATCTTTCCCAAAATTGTAGACAATTGTGATACCTTCCTCCTTGCAAGTTTTTCAAGAATGGGTACATTGAATACAATTCATGAATCAAAAGTTGTCCACTTTCGCTAATGCCAACCTGCTGATCGCCAGAAATATATATAAATTCATGTTTTATTAGTTTGCTTATAATGCTCTCATATTGCTCTCTTGTTAAATGATGTGCTGTATGAAAAAAGGAATCCAATTGAAAAAGATGTGAGTCCTGTATGGTTTGAGATGATTTTTTCCCATTTAATAAGTGAAACACGCTTGAGCTGCTTCGTTCTTTACCAAGTTTTGATAAACAATATAGAACGACGTGTTCAAGAATATTTATCAATTTACCTCACCTTCGATACTTAGGTTTTTTTGTATTTTTATGTCTATTATTGTAGCATGAAATGAGTCGCATTTAATGAATAAAAAATGCCATTAATGTCCAAACCCTTATATGATAAGCATTCTCAATACTTTTTCTATTGAAATGTTGACCATTCAGTTTTACAATAAGATATGAGGGATGCATTCCTAGTGAATTTGGGAATGATAAAGAATACTTGTTTAATTTTTTGGGAGGTATTTTACATGGCAAAATACACAATTGTAGACAAAGAAACTTGCATTGCATGTGGTGCTTGCGGAGCAGCTGCACCTGACATTTACGATTACGATGATGAAGGCATTGCATTCGTTACTCTTGACGATAACCAAGGTATCGTTGAAATTCCAGACGTACTATTAGACGATATGATGGATGCTTTCGAAGGTTGCCCAACAGATTCTATTAAAGTGGCTGATGAAGCATTTGATGGAGACGCACTTAAGTTCGAATAGTAAATAAGTAAAAGCAACGGCTTCGCCGTTGCTTTTTTTTGTGTGACTATACAGCTCTACTTTGCACTTTTTGTTTGTTCATCCATGTTCCCATTCTTGCAAATAAAAGCATAAAAATAACTGATATTAAAATCCCCTTAACAAGGTTAAAAGGAAGTATTGCCGTAACAATCATTTGCCTTGTTTCTTCTCCTGACATAGCAGGTGTATTTAAGAAGAATGTATAAGCAGGCAAAATAATGTAATAGTTAAGCACACTCATTAGAACTGCCATAGATATTGTACCCACAACTAAGCCAAATGTCATACCTTTTGAGGATTTCACTTTCTGATAAATGTAGTATGTTGGCAATATAAATAGGATACCCGCAACAAAATTTGCCACGTGGCCAACAGGAACTCCTGTTGCACTTCCAGTTAAAAAATAATCAAGTACGTTTTTTAGAAGTTCAATTAATATTCCAGCTACAGGTCCGAGTATTAAAGCACCAATTAAAGCTGGGACATCACTAAAATCCACCATTAAAAACTGCGGAAAAGGTGGAAGTGGAAAATTAAGAAGCATTAATACATACGAGATGCTACTTAACATTCCAATCAATACAAGTGTTCTTACGTTAAAACTTTTCATTTCCCTCTCTCCTTTTTTTAGGATCCATCTCACCTAAAGAAGAAAGGTTCAGCATCACGTACCTCATTAAAAAAACCCCAAGCGATTCGCTTGAGGGAGTTTGATTAGAAGTCACGCTTAATAAACGTTCAAAACTCTCCTTTTTGAACGTCTGCAGAACCTCCATCTTCTCCCATCCAGACTTTACTGTCGGCTTTGGAATCGCACCAAATCCTGCCCAAAAACCAGGCTCGCGGGCTTAGAGTGTTACACTCATTACCGCCGGTCGGGAATCACACCCTGCCCCGAAGATAGACCAATATTATATTTTCCACATCATTATAGCTTAGTTCGTATTTTTTGTGAAGAAGTTTGCATTCTGAGTGAATTATTTTTTGTCCTTCTTTTGTATTTGTGTTAAATTATTAAAGTATATATACATACGAAATTGATTAATTTTAAAGGAGATAATCATGGAAAAAGTTCTTATTTTTGGTCATAAAAATCCTGATACTGACACAATTTGCTCAGCGATCGCTTATGCAGAATTAAAAAAAGCTCTTGGTATGGATGTGGAAGCCGTTCGATTAGGAGAAGTGAGCGGTGAAACACAATTTGCTCTTGATACATTCAAAGCAGAAGCTCCAAGACTCGTTGAAACAGTTGCTGGTGAAGTCAACAGCGTTATCTTAGTTGACCACAACGAAAGACAACAAAGTGTAAGTGATATTGATCAAGTTCGTGTTATAGAAGTCATTGACCATCACCGTATTGCAAATTTTGAAACGAGTGACCCACTATACTACCGCTGTGAGCCTGTTGGTTGTACGGCAACTATTCTAAACAAGCTTTATAAAGAAAATGATGTTCAAATTCGCCCAGAGATTGCTGGTCTCATGCTTTCTGCCATTATCTCTGATTCATTATTATTCAAGTCCCCTACATGTACAGCTGAAGATGTAGCAGCAGCAAAAGAATTAGCTGAAATTGCTAGTGTAGATGCAGAAAGTTATGGATTGGACATGCTAAAGGCTGGCGCAGATTTAAGCGACAAATCCATTCAGCAATTGGTATCCCTTGACGCAAAGGAATTCCAAATGGGAGCTAGTAAAGTAGAAATTGCACAAGTGAATGCAGTAGATATTAACGATGTATATTCAAGACAAGCTGAATTAGAAGAAACATTATCAAACATCATTTCAGAAAAAGGTCTAGACCTGTTCTTATTTGTTGTAACAGATATCTTAACAAACGATTCAACAGCTCTTGCATTAGGAAATGCCCGTTCAGCTGTAGAAGAAGCATACGGTGTAACCTTAGAGAATAACAAAGCCGTGTTAAAAGGTGTAGTTTCACGTAAAAAACAAATCGTACCAGTCCTTACAGATCTATTCAATTCAAAAATGTAGTATTTTTAGCGCAAACTTTGAAAGTTTGCGCTTTTTGTTAAAAAATTTAACAAAATCGTGACTTTAAAGCATTAAAGCGTTTACATTATTTGTTCTGAACGTTTTAGTCCATTGACAGATAAATGTTCGTTTTGTAAAATAATCAGAAAATTGATAATTGGGTAGGTGTTTTGAATGTTTCAAATTTTAGTAGCCGATGCAATAAATGAGGAAGGTCTTTCTCCCTTATTAGATTTTAACGAAGGCACATTAATTCAAAAAAAAATTAATGATCCAGAAGTAGAATTAGAAAAAATTGATGCGCTTTTAGTTCGAAGCGCTACAACTGTTACTGAAGATCTGCTCGAAAAAATGCCTCAATTGAAAATTATCGCACGTGCTGGTGTTGGTGTCGACAACATCGACGTAAATGCGGCTACGAAACGAGGAATCATTGTCGTCAATGCTCCAGATGGTAATACGATTTCTACAGCTGAGCATACTTTTGCCATGATGGCATCCTTAATGAGAAATATTCCACAAGCCCATCAGTCGGTTAAAAATCTTGAGTGGAAACGAAATGCCTTTATCGGAACTGAACTTTATGGAAAGACTCTCGGAATCGTTGGTATGGGTCGTATTGGTTCTGAATTAGCTAAAAGAGCAAAAGTGTTCGGCATGAATGTAAAAGTATACGATCCTTTCTTAACCAAGGAGCGTGCATTAAAGCTAGGTGTTTCTCATGGTAGTTTGGAAGAAGTATTAGCAGAAGCAGATATTATCACAGTACACACACCATTAACACCAGAAACTAAAGGACTTATTAACGAAGAAACATTAAGTCAAACGAAAAAAGGTGTATACTTTCTTAACTGTGCCCGCGGGGGAATTATCGATGAACTCGCTCTAGCGAAGTTCGTTGGCAATGGGCATGTAGCCGGAGCTGCTATCGATGTATTTGAAGTAGAACCACCTGGAGAACATCCGTTATTTAAATATGATAATGTAATCGTCACACCACACTTAGGTGCGTCCACAAAGGAAGCCCAGCTTAATGTTGCTACACAGGTAGCTAAAGAAGTTCGTATGTATTTTGAAGGCAAGCCAGTCCAAAACTCTATTAACCTACCAGCAATGTCTAAAGATATTTTTGAAAAGATCAAACCATTCCATCAGTTATCTAAGCAAATCGGATCCATTTTATCACAGTGCATGAAACAAGGAGTAAATGAAATCTCTATTACTTACTCTGGCACCGTAACAGATCTTGAAACATCTTACTTAACAAAAGCCGTTCTTTCTGGATTCTTTAAAAATAGAATAGATGTGAACGTCAATGAAGTAAATGCCTTACTAGCTGCCAAAGAAAGAGGCATTACCGTTGGTGAAAAAATATCAACGAATACTTTTGGTTATGCAAATAGCATCACAGTCACAGCTAAGGCAGAAAACCATCAGTTTACGGTAAGAGGTACCTTTATTGACCATTATGGGCCAAGAATTGTCTACTTAAATGACTTTGTAATCGACTTTTTACCTGAAGGAAATATGGTTTATATTCAACATATGGACCGCCCAGGTGTCGTTGGTAGAGTGGGTAAAATCCTTGGAGATCAAGAGGTAAATATAGCAACCATGCAAGTGGGAAGAAAGCAAGCAGGTGGAGAAGCTATCATGGTTCTATCATTTGATAAACCACTAGATGACAAACAGATGGCAACTCTAGCAGCTCTTGAAGATATAGTATCGATTAATCGAATCAATCTATAAAAAAAAGAGATCGGAGGGTTTTCCTCCGATCTTTTTCTTATCCTAGTGGAAGTATTTTACGCTCTCCTTTTGAGAACGTCATAATTTCTTTATATCCTACCTCTTTTGCAAGCACCAATGCCTGATCATAGTCAGCACCAACATGCTCTGGAAAATGGGCATCAGATGATAATACGATTGGTATCTTTTTATCGAAGCACATCTGCAATAATCGTTTGTCAGGATACAATTCACCGATAGGCTTACGTAAACCAGCTGTACTAATTTCTACACATGTTTTCGAGTTCGCTAGTGCTGTTGTCGCCTTATCATATTGCTCTAATAAAAACTCTTCTTCCTTCGGTATATATTTAAAAATTTTCACTAAATCCAAATGACCGACAATATCAAATAAATTTGACTCCGCTAATGTTACGACCTGTTGAAAGTAATTTCGATAGACTTCATGCAGATCACGCTTTTCCCATTCATGAATATATTCCTTTAAATCAATTCCAAAGTCATCTACCCAATGAATCGAACCAATTACGTAATCGAAATCATAGCTTTTAATAAAAGCTTCCATCTCCGCATGTTTTCCAGGAGTATAGTCCATTTCAATCGACATTTTTACATCGATCTCATGACTCCATGCCTCATGAAATAAATTCACATAGTCTTTCATGTCATAGTATCTACGTTCATTTACCCATGGATTTTGAAGAATATCTGCTGTTTGATAGAAATGATAAGCATGCTCAGAAATCCCAAATTGCCCGATTCCCTTGGCCTTTGCCTCATCTGTAAATTTCTTTAAATAATCTAACGTTAATGTCCCTGTCTCCAAATGATTATGATAATCTGTTAACATCCAACCAGCCTCTTTTAGAATTTTCTTTCTATTATATACCGATTCGAAGGCTGCCGCAATGACAATTCATATTATTCTAATTGCAATACTTGTCTTGGTATGATTATATCATTTTGTAACTGATTCACCTGTTTTAGCTGCTGCACAGACTTACCTGTTTTATGAGCAATGTGTTCAAGTGTATCTCCTTCTTGAACAACATATTTATTTGTATATGATTCGTCAATTGTTAGCGTTTGATTCGCAACTATCGTATCGCTAGTAAGATGGTTGGCAGACTTAATCGCATGAATACTTATATTGTATTTTTCTGCAATAGCCGATAGTGTTTCCCCCATTTTTACTGTATGAGTGATGTTTGATTCTACTTTTTCCGCAGACAACACAACGCTCTCCGATTCTTCTTTGGCAACATAAGTTTTTCCGTGTCCTTCATAGAGTCTCGTTTTTGCAACTGTCTCTAATACACTAGAGTCATCTTCCCTTTTTTGTACCACTACTTCTTGTCCCACTTTTATATCACCTAATGCTAGCACTGGATTAACAGCATTTCTCTTATCAACCGTCCACTCGTTAAGATGAACTTCAAAGTGCAAGTGAACACCAGAAGAGTCACCGGTGCTTCCCATTTCACCAAGCTGTTGACCTGCTGTTACCGTATCTCCAGCATTTACGAACCTTGCTTTTAAATGAGCATAAACCGTTTCAATATTATTTTGATGTTTCACGAATATTACATGTCCATATGAACCCGAATAGTAAGATTTAGTTACAACTCCGGCGTCAACGGAGTAGATGGGTGTTCCTAGCGAAGATGCTATGTCGATTCCTTTGTGGCTCCCTTTTCTTGTTCCATATGTATCGGTGATCATTCCATCAGCCGGCCAAATCCAGTCAGCGGTCTCCTGACTAATATTCATACTTGCTTGAGAGTGTTTTCCTCCGAGAAATAGCAATGTGACACATAATGCCATTAAACCCGCAATCAAAAAACGTTTTATGTAGTCTCGCATTTTTTTCCTCCTTGTTATTGTACTCTCCTTTCTCACTCTATGACAGCCTGTCTAAAAAAAGACCTCTATCTAAAAAGTACAACTAAAGGAAGCAGCCTCCTTTTATATATCCTCACAATTAAAAAGTGAGCGATTAATAAAAACACATTTGTTATTATTTGGACGAAGTGTTTTCTTTTATTCATGAAATATAGAAAAAAGATCAGCAACTTTGCTGATCTCCTCTGATTTTAGTCGATAGATTTTTTATTTGCTGCGATTGGTACTTGGATATCTTCTTGTAATGAAAATCTTCCAAGAGTATCAATCGGTGCATTAATAAATTTCACTTTTTCAAATCCAAAGCTCTGCGCCGTTAAAAGGATGGCTTCAATTGATTGTGTGGTTTCAGGAGTATCCTCTATGTTTATCCCTTGGTTTAACGTGATGTTTACTCTTTTATTGGTTTCATCTATAGCAACTGAGCTGATGTGCTCAACCAATAATGGTGCTATTAGATTATGTGTATCTACATTTGTTTTCATTGCGTTAAAGGCTTCTTCAATTGTAGAATATGATTCTGTAAATGGAACAAGGTAAGGTTTTATTGCTTCATGACTTGGATAAAATAAATAAAATGCGAGATTTGATTTCTTTTCTACCATTTTTTCAGTGATAAAATCGTGACCAGTTGACATTCCTTTTTCTGTTTCATTCGTTGTAAAAATCGCTTTTTCTAGATTGAGGTTGAGTAGTAAATGCTGAATGGCATTTAAAAATGGTATACTAGCTGTTCCATTTTGATACGGATGGTCAGCCGCAACATTGACATTCAATGTGCTGTGATTCGTATCTATCGCAAAGTCGGCCTCTAACGGATAAAAATCATCTAGTCCCCACTCTTGTTCGTCAATGCTAGCCATTACCTCTTCTATATGAGCCAGTTGATCTGCTTGGCCTGAAGGTTCAATCAAGAAGCTAACAGGAATAATATTTTGAACTTGGCTGTCTGGGATAGCTAAGGTAAAAACCTGCATTGCTCCTAAATCCTCAGCATATATGGCAGTTGTTGGGTCTTCGGTCGCTTGGAATGTAATATCATTCATTTCAGTCGAGTTTTCTTCGTTACCAACGTCCATTCTTGCTTCATTTTCGACAGTTGATTCTTCCTTTTTTAACGAAGTATTTTGTTCAGTTGCCGCTTCCTCTTGTGTGCTTTTATCTGCTGAATGATTGATACTTGCTCCATCAAATAAATTAAAGGAAAGAATGGCCATTAAAAATACTGCTGCTGCGGTTGCAAATGAGGGAATAATCCACGTTTTCCTCGGCCGTTCTTCTAGCTTTTTTGAAATATTCTCGTATATGTCATGAGGATCACGATGATCTTTAAGCTTTGGCATTTCTCGTAACCATTCTTCTAGTTGTTCATCACTTATCTTTTTCATCGATTCCCCTCCTTTTCTAAAAGTTGTTGCATTTCCTTTTTCAGAACTTTTAACGCACGGTGTTGAGTAGTTTTCACTTTACTTTCAGTCCAGTTTAAAGCTTCTGCGGTTTCGGCGATTGAAAGCTCTTGAATATACCTCATAATAATTACGATACGCTGGTCAATTGTACAATGATCTAAGCATTGGTAAATATACTGATATTCTTCCCTTTCCATCGCAATCTCTTCCGGAATGGGATTCATATCCTTCACTTGCTGAGTTGACCAATCAAATTTCTCCATGATTCGTTGCTTCCATCCTTTTTGCTTCCTGAATGAATCAATCGCTACATTTCTAGCGATAGAGAAAAGCCATGTCTTTTCACTACTTTTTCCTTCAAAGTTTTTATATGCCTTCAAAACTCTTATATATACCTCTTGAGCAAGATCTTCAGCTTGCTCTCGATTCTTCACCATATAAAACAAGAACTGAAATACGTCTTGATGATATTTCTCGTACAACTCGTCAAAAATCGAGTTCACCGGGTTCCCCTCCCCGTTCATCTAATTAGTCGATCTTTATGTATAAAAAGTTACACTTTAAATATATTATCTATCTAAATAAAAAGGAAGGATTTATTACATAAATCCTTCCCATCATACACAATATTCAATAAGACATGTTTCCCGTGAATCAAGAATATTCGGCATTCTTTAGCAAATTATCCAGTTATTCGAGGAATTTGAAAGCTAAATGTCGTACCATGGTTAAGTTTGCTTTGTACCGTTATATCACCTTTATGAGCTTGAATAATATTCCTTGCAATCGCCAATCCTAAACCGGTACCAGATCTGCCTCTTGTTCTTGCTTTATCTGCTTTATAAAAACGCTCGAACACAAATGGGAGATCTTCTTCGGAAATTCCAGAACCTGAGTCACTTACTTCCACATGGAAATTTTGATCATCGATTTTTGCTATTACCTTAACCGCTCCACCTTCTGGTGTATGTCGAATTGCATTATCAATCAGATTCGTTAGAACCTGCTCAATACGGTCTGGATCAAATACAGTAGTGGAGAATTTTAGATCATGCTCGTAAAGTACCTCAATTTCTTTTTCCTTTGCCAGCCCTTGAAACTTACGTATAATCCTTTGAATATACGAGTGAATTTCAACGGGTTCATTGGTTAATTGGATATGTCCAGCCTCCATATGGGCAAGATCTAACAGTTCGTTCACAAGACGACCCATCCTTAGTGATTCATCGTAAATCACTCGTGCCATTTCTTTCTTTTCCTCTGTTGTCTCAGCAATATCATCTACGATTGCCTCGCTATAACCCTGAAGCATAGAAATAGGCGTTCGTAACTCATGAGATACATTCGCAATAAAATCTTTCCTTAGCTTGTCAAGCTGTCTCTCTTCTGTCATATCACGAACAACAGCCACTGCACCACGTATGAATGTATTGTTATAAAGTGGACTAACAATGACCACCCAATGACGACCTTGAACGGAAAATTCCCCTACTTGTTCCTGCTCCATGTCAACTGCCCATTGGAAAAGCTCCATGACATCATGTGGAACCGCTTCTGCCTGAACTGGTTTTCCTTCTTGTGTAAAATACCAGTGTTGCAAAAAGCGCTCAGCAGGGGGGTTTGTGATTAAAATTGTTCCATCCCTATTAAACGTAATAACTCCATCTGCCATACTACTTAATATGCTGGACAGTTGTTCTTTTTCCTGACTTAAGGCATTCATATTAAACTTTAATTGCCTTCCCATCTGGTTGAAAGCAGTTGCCAGCTCTCCAATTTCATCCCTGGTAAGAATAGGAACCTTCGTATCGAACTTTCCTCTTGCCGCCTCCACAACAGCCTCCCTCATTTTACGTAGTGGGGCTGTGATACGAGTTAATAAGAAGAAAGCAAAGATAGTGGTTAGGATGATCGCAATGCCAGCAGCTAAGAGGATAAACTTTGTTGTTGATTCAGTTGTTTCATGAAGGGCTTGTAATGATTGAAAAATATAAACAGCCCCGTCTTCTCCGTCAAGATTTGAAATCGGTACTCCAATAATTAAAATACTTGAGTCTCCTTGTGTTTCAGAAGAAGGAATCTCAACTATTTTTTTTGCCATTTTCTGCTGTTCTAATACTTTTGATAATTCTGTATCTTTTTGAAAGAAACTTACCGGCAGCTCTAAGGATTCGGGGATATCCGGAGAATAGAAGAATTCATCTTCACTTCTTATCACCATTGCCCCTGTAACGTCGTCAAGTAGCTCCCATGAAATTTGCAATCCAATCTCTAATTCCTGATCCTCTACAAAATGAGCCATATTAGAAGCAAGATTGGTCAAATTGCCCTCAGTTTCATTTATATGATAATTCTCAAAAAACTCTAGTAACAATACCGTTAAAATTAAAAGCACAAATGATACGAGTAGGAGTATAGTGAACCATAGCTTCCCAACAACACTACGCCAAAACATTATTCATTGACTACTTCGAACTTATAGCCAACACCCCATACAGTAACAATCATTCTAGCCGCTTGCTCAGATACTTTGTTTAACTTCTCTCGCAAACGTTTTACATGGGTGTCAACAGTTCGTAAGTCTCCGAAAAACTCATAATGCCAAACCTCTTTCAGCAATTGTTCTCGGTCAAACACCTTATCTGGAGATTTAGCTAAGAAATATAATAACTCATACTCTTTTGGTGTAAGGCTCACTTCTTTTCCATCTGCTAAAACACGGTGTGCATCATTATCAATGGTCAAATGAGGGAAAACAATCACATCTTTAGCCGTTGTTTCTGTGTGTAAATAACTCGTGCTTGAAGAACGACGGAGTAGTGCTTTTACACGTAATACCACTTCTCTTGGGCTAAACGGCTTGACAATATAATCGTCTGTTCCTACTTCAAATCCCTGAACGCGGTTTACTTCTTCTCCTTTAGCTGTAAGCATAATAACAGGTGTTGCCTTTTTTTCACGAAGTTCACGACAAACCTCAATTCCATCCTTACCAGGCATCATTAAGTCTAAAAGAATCACATCATAGTCATTGCTTACCGCCTTCGTCAATGCTTCATTTCCATCTTCCGCTTCATCAATCATATAATTTTCACGCTCTAAATACATTTTCAATAAACGGCGAATTCTTTCCTCATCATCTACAACTAGAATCTTAACTTCCTTTTCCATTGACAATCCCCCTAACTATTAATTACGTATGTGTTTAGAAAACAGCCCTCACGGAAAGTAAGGGCTATTCGAAATCTTTCTTTTAGGATCCTGCGTAAGAATGAAGCCCTGCAATCACAAGGTTGACAGCAACTAAATTAAACATAATAATAATAAAGCCAATAACAGCTAACCACGCAGATCTTTCCCCATGCCATCCTTTAGAGAGGCGAAGATGTAAAAATGCTGCATAAAAAAGCCAAGTAATAAGTGCCCAAACCTCTTTAGGATCCCAGCCCCAAAAACGGGTCCAAGCGATTTGTGCCCAGATCATTGCAAAAATAAGTCCACCTAATGTAAACACTGGAAAACCGATTAACACTGAACGGTAGCTGATTTCATCTACTAAGTCTAGATTAATATTTTTTGTAAATGGTTTCAATGCTGCCCCAATTCTTTTTCTTAAGACTAAGCGAAAAAGACCATATAGGAGGATACCCGCACCAAATGACCAAATAACCGTATTTAGTTTTTTCGCATTGATAATACCAGGTACTGAAACAAGTGGTTCCATTTTCCCGTCGGTTAGAAGTTCTCCTTGATTTGGACCAACTAGAGCTGGCAAATGGTACTCAACTTTTGCTTCATTGTCATTTTTATCAACCCAATTAAATTCTGCTTTATAATCAGCAAAGGAAAATGCTGATACCACGATGACAAATCCCAATGTAGCGATTAATCCATACATAACAACCTCTAACCAGGTAGTACTTTTACTCTTTTTTGTTTGATCAATCACTTTTACTAAATATATTAATGCCGCTCCAAAGCTAACGGCTAGAATAGCTTCACCTAATGCTACAGTTGTTACATGTATATGAAGCCAATCACTCTGTAAAGCCGGAATTAGTGGAGAAATATCTGTTGGGAACATACTAGCAAAAGCAATCACCAATAAGGCAATTGGCATTGTAAATAATCCTAATAAAGGTGTCTTATAGATAAAATAGATAATGATAAAAGCACCAACTAAACACATTCCAAAAAAAGTCGTAAATTCAAATAGATTACTCACTGGAGCATGTCCGGCAATTGACCATCTTGTAAAAAAGAAACCGAGCTGTGCAGCAAATCCAATAATGGAAATAACGATCCCAAAAGTGGCCCACTTGCCACTATTTTGTTGATGATCTAAGTTTTTCTTTTGCTTTATTGCTCCTCCAAAAAACGGAATAGAAAGTAAGTAAAGTATAAACGCAATATATAATAGATTCTCACTTAGAGTGATCAATCTGTTTCCCCCTCGTCGACCTGGTTGTCCTTCAATTGGTCCATTGGTTCTTTTATTTCTGTCCCTGTAAGAACCAACTGTATTTCTCTTTTCAGTCCAAACCAGTTTTTATTCGTATGTGCTGCTACCCAAACCTCGTCACCTTTACGCTGAATCCATATACGACGATGGTTCCAATAAGCACCTTGAATCACACCAATCATGAAGATCAACCCGCCCAGTCCGATAATCCATAGAGTTAAGTCTTTACGAACGGTGAGACCAGTCACATCCTTTGTCTCAATTCCATTGAAGGCCATCTTGTATTCATTATCCCCTAAAGGTTCAATCGTTTGCTGGATGGCAACGAAACTAACTTCTCCTTCAGGTTTTTCTGGTGAATACATCTTAAATACGAAAGCTGGATTATTTGGAACTCTTGACTTTGTTGTAGGATTCCCATCTTCACCAAATTCAAAGTCTGGGAAGTAACTCATTAGTTCAACTGAGTAACCGTTATCAAGTTCATACATTTTTTCCGGGTCGTTCAAATTAATAGTAATATCACCAAAGGTTTCCCCTGAAGTTTTATTTGTTAGTAAAAATGACATCTTAGACAATTCATCGAGTTTATAGTTGACCTGATAAAGAGCAAACTTTTCAAACTTTAGCGGTTCATTCACTCGAATACTACTAGATTCCACTTCCTCTAGTTCAGGTTCCTCACCTGCTACCGTATTTCCCTTTGTCTTATATAATATGACATCAGATTGATAGTTTTTTGCAACCATTCCTGCACTATCTAGAGCATCACTGAATGCTTCATTATCCGTTTCCTTATCATACACCTCTAACTTAAAATCCACATTCTTTAGGTAATATTGTCCACCTGTCTCGGGAATCACTTTTGTTTCGCCTTCTCGGAGCCAAAGAATTTCATCAATGTACATTCCTGGAACAAACCGGAGCATACTACCAATGAGAAAGATGATTAAGCCTACATGATTCACATAAGGACCCCATCTAGAGAAACGGCCTTTTTCAGCTAAAATATTCCCTTCATCTTCACGGATGTTATAGTGTTTCTTTTTTAATTGTTCTTTCACTAATTCATAGGAATCTTTACTTACTGCCATGCTGGTCGTTCCAAAAATTCTTTGTCTTTGCAAAAAGCTCTCATGTCGAATGACTCTTTGTTTCTTTAATGCTCTATATAAGGGCACCACGCGATCAAGACTACAAATAACCAGTGAAACCCCGATCGCTGCAATTAATAATAGATACCACCATGAGCTATATAAATTATGAAATCCAAGATCATAATACAATCTACCAAACCAACCGTATTGGTCCTCATAATAATCAGCGACAGGCATAATATTTGGAATATACATCTCTTGAGGTAAAATGGTTCCTAACGAAGAGGCAATAAGTGTAACAATAATCAGCCATACTCCTACTTTTACCGATGAGAAAAAGTTCCAAACCTTATCAATCATTGATTTATTATATGTTTGAGACCTTCTTGCACTTCCTTCGTACCGCATGTCTATTACCGGTTCTGCTGTAATTTGAGTTCCATCCTCTATGATTTTCCCACATGCCTCACAGAGGATCGTGCCATGTGGATTAACATGACCACAATCGCATTTAACTTGATTCATTGCAAAATCTCCTCATACCCTATGGTTTTATCTTCTCCATCATCTCTTTAACATCAGCCTCCGCAATGATCTGCCCCGTATGTATTTCTACCACATTTCCTTGTTTATCAATTAAAAATGTGATGGGAAGGGGGTCTACTCCGTAAGCTGTCATTACTTGACTGTCTTTGTCTGTAACAATTGGAAATTGCAAATCATAGCGCTTTGAAAAATCAGAAACAGCAACATTTGATTCCCCAACATTTACTGCAATTACATGTACCCCTTGATCTTTATACTCTTGATATTGGTTATTTAAAAACGGCATTTCTTTTTCACAAGGTTTACACCATGTTGCCCAAAAGTTTAACAGAACACCCTCTCCTTCATAATCGGAAAGCTGATGTTTTTCCCCATCGAGATCGGTTAGAACAAAGTCAGGTGCTTTTTTCCCTACCTCCACCTTTCGAACCTCATCCTTAGTAAAATTGGCGTACAGTGTATAGGCAACGGCAGCGCCAAGAAACAGTAAAATAACCGTTCGAATTAATAGCCTCTGCTTTTTCATATGGTTCCTCCCCCATCACAGTCAAAAATGGCACAATTTGCTTTATTATATCATTTTTCAACATATTCATATTGTTATCGCTAACAAAAGACTGTGACACTTCTATGAACTTTTTCTATTTTTTTAGTGCAAGTGCACGTAATTGTTTTACTTCATGAGGGGAAAGCTCACGAGCATCGCCCACTTTTAATCCTTGAAGGGTCAGAAAACCATAACGCTCTCTTTTTAATTTAAGAACAGGATTACCTACAGCTTCAAACATTCTTCTTACCTGTCTGTTTCTTCCTTCATGGATGATAATTTCAACGATGGCTGTTTGTTTTTTCTTATCTACAGTATGCATTTTCACTTTTGCTGGAGCGGTTTTTCCATCCTCTAGACGAACCCCTCTTTCAAGCGCCTTCAACGCTTCCTTTGTAGGAATCCCCTTTACCTTTGCCACATACACTTTATCGATTTGATTACTTGGATGCATAAGTGTATTAGCAAATTCGCCGTCATTTGTTAATATTAGTAGACCAGATGTATCATAATCTAACCTTCCAACTGGATATATTCGTTGTTCAATCATTGGGAAGAAATCAGTTACTACTTTTCTTCCTTTATCATCGTTTACACTTGAGATAACTCCCCTAGGCTTATAAAGCATAAAGTAGATCGGTTCTTCCCTTTCAAGAGGAATTCCATCCACTTCGACTTTATCTGAGGAAGAAACCTTTATTCCTAGCTCCTTTACAACCTTCCCATTTACTCGAACATGTCCTTCTTCAATTAATTGTTCTGCTTTTCTTCTTGACGCAATCCCTGCGTGTGCAATTACTTTTTGTAATCTTTCCATCTATGTCACCTCATTGTTTGTGTTTCCTGTAGTGTTTACTCCTCTAGCATTATGACATATATTTTCATGATTTCAAAGTAACCTTTACGAATTAACCATTGTAAAAAAAGATACTCTCCACATAATGTGAAGAGTATCTTAGATAAATTAATATCCAAATACAATGGTCACTACAACAATGGCAGCGATAATTCCTACCAAATCAGCTAGAAGCCCGACTTTTAAGGCATCCCCCATCTTTTTTATTCCTACAGCACCAAAATAGACGGTTAACACATAGAAAGTAGTATCCGTACTTCCTTGTAAAGTAGCTGCTAATCTACCAATATACGAATCTGGACCATGCTGTGCCATCAAATCGCTCGTCATCCCTAATGCGGCTGTTCCGGAGATTGGTCGAATAATGGCTAGTGGAGCTATTTCCGGAGGTACACCGATTGCTTCAAGGGCTGGTTTTAGAAAACCCATGAAATACTCCAACGCACCTGACGCTCGAAAAACGGAAATAGCCACAAGCATTCCGACTAAAAAGGGAATGATTGAGACGGCTATTTTTATTCCTTCTTTCCCGCCTTCAACAAAGCTTTCATATGTTGGAACTTGTTTATACGTTCCATATAAGAGAATAACAGCAATCAATACGGGGATAAACCATAATGAAATAGCTGTAACAATACCCATTTTCTACATCATCCTTTACGGCTTCTTCGGTAGTAATAAAAACGATCGATGAGGATTGCACCTATGGAGGAACAGATAGTTGCAATCAAGGTTGGACCAACTATATCCGTAGGGGAGGCTGAATTATAATTCATCCGAATCGCGATTACCGTCGTTGGAATGAGCGTGATACTTGAAGTATTAATGGCCAGAAATGTAATCATGGAGCGGCTGGCTTCATTTTTACCACCATTAATTTTTTTCATTTCCTCCATTGCTTTTATCCCAAGAGGAGTAGCCGCATTTCCTAGTCCAAACATATTTGCCATCATATTTGAAAGGATATATCCCATTGCTGGATGATTATGAGGGATTTCTGGGAATAATCTCGTCACTATCGGTCTAAATAAATTTGATAATTTATTTAACAACCCCGCATCTTCCGCTATCCTCATCATGCCAAGCCAGAACACAAGAATACTAATGAGACCAATACAAAGTGTAACTGCTTCCTTGGCTCCACTAAATATAGCCTCGTTTACCTCAGACATTGTTCCATTAACCATTGCAAATACAATTCCAATTACGGTTAAACAAACCCATATAATATTAACCATTCGCTTTCACGCCTATCATTGTAGTAAATACTTTCTTAAAAGACTCGAAAAAACTCGTTTCATCTTTTTCATTGTTATAATAAATTGGCAGCGTTTTGATTGGCTTATCATCAAAGGTAATGATTACTTCCCCTATTACTTCAGGAATATTTCTTTCTCCCTTTAATTGTTTTAATTTGTACTCAACCTCAAATTTATCTTTTTCTGTTTCTAATATGGGGTACATAAAGTCGTGTTTGACCAAAGCCTTATTCTTATACTTGTCAGATTCAATTCCAGAGATGAAGCCTTGTTCAACAACTTGTACCATTTCATACGTCTTAAAAGCGGTTTCGAACATATTAATATGATCATTCCAATCGTCTGGTCCGTTCAATGTGACCGCAATTAAGTCCATTCCATCTTTCGTAGCAGTGGATACTAATGTTCGTTTTGCTAGCTTTGTAAAGCCCGTTTTCCCACCTGTACTATATTCATATAACTCTGTTAGCAATCGATTTTTGTTCCGCCATATCCTGTCCCAGCTTTCTGTAGGGTTTGGGGCTCTGTGTACTTCTGTTCCTGCAATCAACTTATAAGTATCGTTCATCATTGCATATCTTGTTAATACAGCCATGTCATATGCTGTGGAATAATGATTATTTGAATCATCTAAGCCATGTGGATTGGTAAAATGAGAATGTAACATTCCGATCTCATCTGCCTTTTGATTCATTAAGAACGCAAACCCCTCTACACTGCCTCCGATATACTCAGCAATCGCAACCGCCGCGTCATTGCCAGAACGAAGCATTAAGCCGTACACTAAATCTTCTAGCTTGATTTCTTCGTTTTCCTTTAGATATAAGGAAGATCCTTCTGCTCTAGTCGCATTTTTACTGACTTTTACCATCTCATTTAGTTTTCCTGACTCGATGGCAAGGACAGCCGTCATAATCTTAGTGATACTTGCGATTCGCCTTTTTTCATGTGCACCTTTTTCAAATAATACTCTTCCTGAGCTTTGTTCAATCAAAACTGCATATTGTGAGCTAACATTGATATTGGTGTTAGCACTCACTGGAATATGAAAAAGAATCAAAAAGGTGATTATTATTAACACAAATACCTTTTTACTTCTAGCCATTCTTCAACCCTCGTCTCCTAATTATGTTTGTACAAGTTTATGCTTGATAAAAATGAATATGCCAAAAAGAGTCCACAAGCAAAGCGGTGGACTCTTCCGTTTACAATAGTTTCCATTTTATTTGTGATGCTTGTGAAAGTCTTTCCTCGACTTTTCTCCAATTCACTACGTTCCACCAATTAGAGACGTAATCCGCGCGATTATTGTTATATTGTAAATAATAGGCATGTTCCCATACATCTAACGGCAAAAGTGGAATCGTATCCCATTGCGTCAAATTCATATGTTTTTCTGATTGAAGAATTTCTAGATGACGTGATCTTGGTGACCAAACTAAAATAGCCCATCCGCTTCCTTCTACTGCTTTTGCAGCTTCAGTAAAATGCTTTTTAAAAGCATTAAAATGGCCAAAATATTTGTTGATCTCCTCAAGCAGTTTTCCTGTCGGCTGCCCCCCACCATTCGGCTTCATCGTTTCCCAAAAGAGAGAGTGTAAGTAATGTCCTGATCCATGGAAAGCCAGCTCTCTTGACCAATGTTTTACTAACGAATAATCACCCTTTTCTCGTGCTTCCTTAAGTTTGATCTCCGCATTATTCAATCCATCAACATAGGATTGATGATGCTTACTATGATGTAATTCCATAATTTTCTCAGAAATATAAGGTTCTAATGCATCATAACTGTAAGGTAGTTTGGGCAAAACATGCTCCCCTGCTTTTACAGCAGGCTCCTGTATATAAATGGACCCTATCTGTTGCCTCTTTGAAAAATATGCCTCCATTTCGTCATGTAATTCTTCTACCTTTTCTTGGACAGTCGTAAATTCTTCCTGAGTTAAGTCTCCACTCCTTGAAATATGATTCATAATCTCACTAAAATGATCCAACTTACTCCATAATCCATCTTCTTCTGGGACATGTTCCTGCTCTAAGAAACGTTTAAGCTCTTCGTTGTAGCTTATAACTTCCTTAACATACTGTTCAAATCGATTCATTATCATCACCTCAGAACAAATGGGTTTACCTTAAAGCATATGAGGGAGAGGCCTGGTTGACACCATAAAGAATAAAAGCACAAAAAAATAACGACCGATTGGTCGTTATTTCGATTGTGCCATTTTTGTTCGATAATCTGTTTCGTAGTACTCCAGCTCTTCACGGATCTTCTGGAAATCTCCTTCAAAACCTTTTAGCAGTTGAAGAACACTTTCAGGAACGTCCTCTTGAAATTTTATTGAGTTTTTACCCGTATAAGCGGATCGGCTATCTTCATACCATACATCATTTTTTGGTGAAAAAAATTCTTCAATACATTTATGATAAATACCATAAAGCGTCTTTTCTGCTGCTCCTTTTGGAAAAGATTCTGACTGTAAAATCACAGAACAAGCATCCAATCCCTCTTCACAATATACAAGCAGCTTTCTTAAATTACCTAAGATTCGTTTATAGTATTCTTTGTCACCTTGTTTTTCTGACAATAATCCATCAATTGTTGTACTGTTTAAGAAAGACTCTAATCCAGATACTGTATTTGTTAAAAAAGACTTTACGTCCATTATTTGAACTTTCACCATTGAATTACCCACTGTCTACACCCCTGCCCTTTGTAATAACTCTGAATGTTTGGTTTATTGGATAACTAATTTTATGCTTGCACCGTAAATTCCAACAGAGAGTCAAGCTGGCAAGCCTGATTACTTTTTACCTTTTTAACAACTTTAATAATCTTTTCAAAATCAATGTCTTGAAAATAAGCAGCAAATTCATTCTGGTTATTGATATACACTCTTTTTCGATGTCTAAAACCTGGATTTTTAATTAATAATACTAGAGCAACTATATCCATTAAATGAACTTCTAGCCCAGCCTCTTGAAAGATTGGATTGGCTGAAAATGGAGTGAACTCATTCAACTTCTCCTCAAAAAATCGAACATAAAGAACAGCTAGCGTTTTCTCCGTATTCTCTTCTATAAAAGTTACTTCGCTTCGGTTGAAAAAATCCTCCGAAGTGTTAGATTTTTCTTTTTCCAGCTCATACCCTACACAGCTTTTAATTAACACGTTCATACATCCCTTTCTTACCTCCGGATGAGGCAGGTGCAAATTGTGTTAAAAATGCCCCTAAATAGAAGCATTTCCCTGAAAATTAATTATATTTTATCACAAATAATGAATATATGCGTAAGAAAACTTATGATTCCAGATTTTCTTGAAACTTTTCAAAAAACAAGTCTGCTTCTTCTTGAACAAACTCATCATCCACTTTCTCCGGCAATGGAGGCAGTTCCTCTAAACTCCTGAGACCAAAATAATCTAAGAATTCTTTTGTGGTACCATAAAGGATGGCCCTGCCAGTTCCTTCCGCTCGCCCAACTTCTTTTACCAACACTTTTCCAACCAATGTTTGTAATGGCCGCTCGGTCTTTACCCCTCTAATTTCTTCTATTTCTGCTCGAGTGATCGGCTGTTTATAAGCGATAATAGCTAGCGTCTCTAACGCAGCCTGTGAGAGTGTTGATGTATTTGGTGATTCAACCAGCTTCTTTAAGTAAATAGAATTCTCTTTCTTTGTTGCGAGCTGATAGGTACCAGCCAGTTGAACGACGGCTATTCCTCGGTTTTCATTTTTTGAAAGCTCGTTCATTAACTCCCTAACAATTCGCTCTGCTTCGACCTCTTCGATTTCAAGAACCGTTGCAATTTGCTTAATGGTTAAGCCCTCATCCCCTGCTGCAAACAGAAGACTTTCCACAATTCCATTCCAATTAATAATATCCAATGACAATGTTATACTCCCTTCGCAATGACAAAAATCTCAGAGAAATTGCTTTCTTGCTCTACAAATATTTCTTTCCTTTTCATTAGCTCTAGAATGGAAAGAAAAGTTACGACAATATGATCCTTCTCCTGGATGGGGAATAAATCATAAAAGCTAATTCTTCCTTTCACCTTTCGTAGCTTCCCCATGATTTCATCCATTCGTTTTTCTATAGGAATTTCTTGTCTTGCAATCTTTGTAGACAACGGCTTTTGTAGCCTTTTTCTTCTCAACAGCTTCTGAAAAGCACCCAGCATATCGTACAACGACACGTCTAGATGTCGTCTATCTACTTCCTCCTCTTTCGAATAATCCGAAAGATCGCTAGGGGGCTTCGTGAACATTAGCCCTCTTTCCTGCTCTAAAGCCTTTAAATCGTCAGCTGCTTCTTTATATTTTTTATATTCCATTAGTTTTTCAATTAATTCTTCTCTCGGGTCTTCTTCGTAACCAAATTCCATATCATCTTCAAGCTCTTCTTCATGTTTTGGAAGTAACATCTTACTTTTAATGGCTAGCAAAGTGGCTGCCATGACCAAATATTCACTTGCTACATCTAGCTGTAGCTCCTTCATAGTGTGGATATATAGTAAATATTGCTCTGTAATTTGTGCTACCGGTATATCATAAATATCAATTTCTAGTCGATTAATGAGGTGTAGTAATAAATCTAACGGTCCCTCAAATGCATCGATCTTCACATTATAGTGCATATTCCCACCAAAATTTCTTTCTTAATTTCTTAAAATAACTATACTTAGTATAGAGGAAAGATTGCGTTAATCCAAGATTCTTTCTGAAAGTTTGTGCCTATTTCTTCATGTATGAAACAACGTAAAAAGCGTATAGATAGAAATCATGGTAAAATTAAGTAAGAAAGGAGCGTATCTATGTTTACAACAGATTTCATTGATTACTTAGTGCATTTTCATAGTGACAGAGATTATTTTGAATGTCACGAAATTCTTGAGGAACACTGGAAGAATGTAGATGCGGGTAATAAGGAATCCATTTTAGTTGGCTGGATTCAGCTGGCTGTCAGTCAATATCATCACCGTCGTGGAAATTTCGCTGGAGCTTTGCGTACGATACAAAAAGCATTATGGTTACTAACCATCCATAAACAGTCCATCAAAGAATATGGTATTGATGAGGATAAATTAATTGGAGCCATCTTAAGAAAAAAAGAAGAGATTGAGCATACACTTCCATACAAAAGCATGAATCTCCCTATAAATGATGCCTCCTTATTAAGTGCGTGCAAACGTCAAGCCGAAAAAGCTGGTCTCATATGGGGTGTGGATAGCAATCTAACAAAAAGTGAAATTATTCATCGACACTCGATGAGAGATCGTTCAGAGGTTATCCAGAACAGATTACACGCATTAAAACAAAAAAAAGGAAGCAGTGACTAAATCACTGTTTCCTTTTTCTATTTATGATAAAAGAGAGTCGCATTTTTCAAAGAAAGCTGATGTTTCTTCATTCGCTCGTATCTCTTTTCCAGGGAAAAACTCTTTTAATGCCTTTATCATCGTTTTTCCAATTCCTTGATGCCGATGCGAAGGATTCACTGAAATATGTTGAATTTCTAGCATGTCCTCTGACACTTTCGTTACCCCAACTAAACCAATAATATCTTCTTCTTTCCAAAGAAACAATTGCCAGTCCTCGGATTGGTCATACTGTTTCATTGTTTGCTGTAGCTTTTTCAGGTCTTTTTCGTTAGGCATAAATGACAGCAAGCCCATCGCAATTTTTTCAAAAGCTTTTTTGTAGCGAATTAACATAAGTGATCCCTCAATATCCTGAGCTTTTAAGGAGTTAAATTTCCTTTAAATACATTTGTATTATATGTCAATTATTTCTTTTTGTTTCAATGTATATTCCTCAATACGATATTATCATACAAGATTCTCTACATTTCTTCAATGTATTTTCAGATTCAACAACTTTTGTATCATAATATAAGCTTTTTTCTTTACAGCCCTGGTGATAAGAATAACCAATAATACGCGCCCCATATGAGCGAAATAAGTAAAATGAAAATAAATAAAAGCGCATTATTCTTTTTCACAAATACCTCCAAAAGATCTATGTAATGTAAAAAGCTGTCACAATCGCGACAGCTCTCTAGATTAGCTTTTTACTCGCTGAACAAATGGCAAATCTTGTTTAACAATGTCTTCAAACGTCTCCCGACGAACCACTAATACCGCTTTCCCATTTTCAACAAAGACCACTGGTGGCCTTGGAATACGATTGTAGTTGTTTGCCATCGAATAACCGTAAGCACCGGTACAGAAAACGGCTAGAATATCGTCACTGTCCGTCTTCTGTAACGGTAAATCCCAAATAAGCATATCTCCTGATTCACAGCATTTTCCTGCAATAGAAACCGTCTCTTCGATTGGCTGAAGTGGTTTGTTCGCAAGGATCGCTTCATATTTTGCTTCATACAATGCTGGACGAATATTATCACTCATCCCACCATCTACGGCTATATATTTACGAACATTGGGAACATCCTTTTTTGAACCAATTTTATAAAGAGTAGTCCCCGCATCACCTACAAGGGAACGACCTGGTTCAATCCAAATTTCTGGCATAGACATAGAGAACGCCGAGGCCTGTTTCTTTACTTCTTCGATAATTTCTTTTACGTATTGGGAGGCAGGAATGGGCTCGTCTTCACTCGTATAACGAATGCCGAATCCGCCACCTAAATTTAATACCTTTGATTCAAAAGAATACGTTTCTTTCCACTCATGAAGCTTAGAAAATATTTTTCTAGCTGCTAACAAAAATCCAGTTGTTTCAAATATTTGTGAACCGATATGACAGTGTACACCAAGCAGGTCTAAGGACTCTGAATTCATAGCCTTTTGTAGTGCCTCTGCCGCTTGTCCATTTTGCAGATCAAAACCAAATTTCGAGTCTTCTTGGCCCGTAAGAATATAGTCATGTGTATGTGCTTCAATCCCTGGTGTGACTCGAAGCAAAATAGAGACGGATTGATTTCTCTCCGCACAGATCGTATCTAATAATTCTAGTTCATAAAAGTTATCAACAACAATACAGCCGATTTGATAGTTTAATGCCATTTCAAGTTCTTCACGACTTTTGTTGTTTCCATGAAAATGAATTCGCTCCACTGGGAATTCAGCAGCTATTGCCGTATAAAGCTCTCCCCCAGAAACAACGTCCAAAGAAAGCCCCTCTTCTTCAGCAAGTTGAATCATTGCAATCGTGGAAAATGCTTTGCTAGCGTAAGCAACTTGAGCTTTAATACCCAGTTGGTCAAAGGTTTGTTTAAAACCTCTCGCCCGCTCACGAATTAATGATACATCATAAACATACAATGGTGTTCCGAACTCTTTTACAAGGTCTGTCGTATCGACTCCACCAATTTCTAAGTGGCCTCTTTCATTTATCTTTGATGAACCATGAAAAAACATTTCTTCCCCTCACTTCTATGGATACACAAATAGACAGCCAGGCTGTCTATTTGTTAATTAAACCAGTTTGAAATTAAACATTACTTTACCATAGATATAGTAAATTCGCAATATTCCCATTTAACTCCCTTTTGTTTTTTGTCTGTAACGATCTCTAGGCTGCACAATGCTTGGTCTAAGTTTTGTCCCCGGAACCGATCTACGGAAAAGTACTTCAAGAAAGGCTTTAGGATGGAACGGCATGAACGGCCACATATAGGGACTGTTCAAGGATCGAATACTAGTTAAATATAGAATATAGGCTGTTACTCCTATTACAAAACCTGGTAGTTTAAATATCGCTACAACAATTAACAAGAAAAGCTTCATAAGGTTATTTGCAATTCCAAGTTCATAACTTGGAGTGGTAAAAGTTCCAACTGCCGATACCGCTACGTACAATATCACTTCTGGGACAAATAAGCCCACATTAATGGCAATTTCACCAATGAGCACGGCGGCCACTAAGCCCATTGAAGTTGCCAACGGAGTTGGGGTATGAATAGCAGCCAGTCGTAAAAACAAGATACCGAAATCGGCCAAAAACAATTGAACGACTGTTGGAATATTTGTGGTTTTGTTAGGACCAATAAATTTAAGAGCCTTGGGTAATAATTCAGGCTCTAAAACAAATAAAAACCATAAAGGAAGTACGAACAAGGATGCTAATACACCAAGCAAGCGCGTCCAACGTACGACTGTACCAACAAGTGCTGATTCACGATACTCTTCGGCATGATGTAAATGATGAAAATATGTAGTAGGCGTGATAATAACACTTGGTGATGTATCCACATAAATTAAGACATGTCCTTCTAAAATATGTGTTGCTGCAATATCGGCTCTCTCCGTATACCTTACCAAAGGATACGGGTTATAGCCTTGTTTCACGAGGAATTCTTCTACAGCTTTATCTGCCATTGTTAATCCATCAATCTCAATAGCTTCGAGTTCTTTTCTTATAATATTCACAAGATCAGGATTGGCAACATCCTTTAGGTAACCAATTACAATGTCTGTCTTTGATCTCTCACCAACCGTTAACTTTTCGAATCGTAATCTTCCATCTTTTATTCTTCTTCTTGTTAACGCAGTATTCACGATGAAATTCTCTACAAAGCCGTCACGAGAGCCCCTTATTACCTTTTCAGTATCAGGTTCTTGAGGTGTTCTACCTGGATATGCTCTAACATCTATTACTAAAGCTTCTGAATATCCTTCGATAACTATGACAAGTGTTCCTGTTAGAACTTGGTCGACGATTTCACCTATTGTCTTAATTTTAGAAACAGATTGATGAACTAATCGATTTTCTATTAAGGCTAAATAATCGGAAGTGGTTTTCTCATGGTCATTGATTCTTACGATTTCCTCCGTGTTTTGAATAACAACGTTTGTGTCCACGAGACCATTTAAATAATACACATGTACATCCTTTTTCAACACCTTAAACTTTCTGACTCCAATATCAAACGTTTCCTCTAAACCAACATGTTCCTTCATATAATTTTCAAGTTCGTCAAGAGAAGGTATTGGTAGAGGATTGATTGGTTTCTTAGTCATAGAACCCACTCCTTTCTAGGATGATTTGTACCGCTTTGTGTGTGATGGGGGCTCCTATTTTAACATCGTCATTTCTAGCCATTTTACCTATGTCGCCTATACCAACTACTACAGGTGCATGAAGCTCATCTACACAATAGACGGTGTCTCCATTCATTCTTCCAAGTTCTAAATCAGGTTCTCCAAATTTATCTACCCCATAAGGAGTGAGTTCACCGTAACGGTCCACACAAACATCAATTTTAGTCCATTCGGCTTTCCTTGTTTTTGCTGCTACCGCTAATACACCAAGAACTTCTATATCTTTATGTGTTGCTACATACCTCATTGCCTGTTCTCCTGCACCTTCTCCTACGTATCCACTATCATCAAACATGACAAGAACCGGATCATTGGGTGCCTTTTTTATGAGCTTGACCATTTCCTCCCCTGATTTCGTCGTCGGGTTTCCATACGACATAGAGATACATCTTCCACCAATTTCCTTCGCAACATGTTCGACTGCTTTTCTTGCGTATTCATCTCCATCTGTTACAAGAATTACGCGGCGCCGTCTATCCATAGGAAATGTTCCTTTCTTTACTTTTTTACTCATTTACGAAGTACATCCAATGAAACAGGGAACCGAATATCTTACCAAACACAAAGGCCATCATCAAGATCATGATTTTGTCTTCAATTCTTACTCTTTTTGCTAGGATAGGAAAAACATTTAAAACTTCTGTTAAGGCTGCTGCAAGTAAACCAACAAATACTCCTCCAGCAAGTCCTAAAGGAATGAGTATTATAGAAGGTAAAAAAAGAGCAGGATCTCTTAAAGAGGCAATTGTCCCAGCAACTGCACCGAAAACAACAGACCCTTCGTACCAGTGAATCATCTTCATGGTTTTAGATAATTGTGTAAGTCTTGGAATAACTCCTAAAACGGTTAGGAAAGCGACAAATCCCGAACCAACTGCAATTCCTCCCGCAAGACCGATAAAAATGATGAATACGATATTAATGATCATGATGATTTCGTTTCATACTTTCTTCATTTTCATTAATGATTACATAGCGGTCCAGGTCTTGCTGATAGTTGAACATTTCCACTTCAAGCGGACTAGGTTCTTCATTTAAACGTTTTTTAAATACATGGTTAAAAAATAAGATCATACCTAACCCTAGTCCAATTGAATAAGGGATCTGAAATATAAGTGGTTTTATATTTTCCTTACCCGTAATAATTTTATAAATCCGCTGATGGACCGCTTGCATACTAACATCTTCATGGAAATTCATAATGGCGAGTGCTGCACCAAAAAACAATAGAAGCCAAATAAGAATAAAAAGAGGAATAGATACCCCGATTTTTTTATATACCACTTCAACAATCGTTTGTGTTTGACCAATAATCTCAATATTTATTTGCTCAACCACATTTGTTAAGATTGGTATTACTTTCATCACATCCAAAATAATAATATTTTGGTCTTTCTCTGACACAGTATAAACAATACATTCCTTTACCTTTTCTAATAGTGAATCTTCAGCGATTATTTGCGCAACATCCTGAAGTTTTATGGAATCATGAGGTCGAACTTGGAGGCGATGTCGCATTCGGATGTAAATCGTATTTTCCACAACGTTCACTCCCACACAGTGATTTCCTCGTATAAATAGTATGCTTTGGATTGTTTCCCTTCATGTTCACCAATAAGTGGTTAGGCTGGATCAAATAACCAATAAAAAAAGATCGAACGGATTATAAATCCATTCGATCTTTCATTTGTTGTAATATCTTTTTTTCCAGTCTTGATACTTGAACTTGCGATATTCCTAGCCGTTCTGCTACCTCTGATTGCGTTTGGTCCTTATAATAACGCAAATATACAATCAGTCTCTCGCGTTCATCCAGCTCTCGAATTGCTTCTTTTAATGCAATTTTATCAAACCATTTTCCTTCATTCCCATCATCAATTTGATCAAGTAAGGTGATAGGATCACCATCATTTTCATACACAGTTTCATGGATAGAAGATGGTTGCCGACTTGCTTCTTGAGCTAAAATGATATCTTCTGGGGTCAGATTCAAATGTTCTGCTATTTCGGAAACAGTTGGTATTCTTCCTAGGTTTTTGGACAATTCGTCCTTTGCTCTTCTTATTTTATTGCCCATTTCTTTTAAGGAACGGCTCACTTTGACAGATCCGTCATCTCGGATGAAGCGTTGGATTTCTCCAATGATCATTGGTACTGCGTAGGTTGAAAATTTCACATCATAAGATAAATCAAATTTATCGACAGATTTCAATAAGCCTATGCATCCAATTTGGAATAAGTCATCTGGTTCATAGCCTCGATTGAGAAAGCGTTGAACAACTGACCAAACAAGACGCATATTTTTTTGCACAATTGTATCTCGAGCTTCTTGATCTCCATCTTGACTTCTCTTGATTAGATCCTTCACTTCATGATCCTTTAAATACGTTTGTTTGCTATCAGTCTTTACCTCCACATCCATAAGCAATACTCCCTTAATTGCATAGCATTTGGCTCTTTGCTAAATGCTTTCTTAATCGAATTGTGGTACCTATTCCTAGCTCTGAATGAACGTCGATTTCATCCATAAAATTTTCCATAATCGTAAAGCCCATTCCTGATCTTTCTAACTCTGGCTTGGTTGTAAATAAAGGCTGTCTTGCTTCCTCAATATCCAAAATTCCAGAGCCCTCGTCTTTTATCTCTAACTCAATAAAACTATCCTCAATCTTTACTGAGATAAAGACCGTACCTGAAGGATCGTTGTTGTACCCGTGAATAATGGCATTTGTCACTGCCTCAGAAACGACAGTTTTAATTTCCGTCAATTCATCCATATTTGGGTCTAGCTGTGCCACAAAGGCTGCTACCGTGACACGTGCGAAAGATTCATTTTGACTTAAAGCTGTAAATTGAAGCTGCATTTCATTTTTCATTGTTTACGCTACCCCCAATACTCGAAGAGCAAATTCTTCTGTCGGCTCCAAACGGATAATTTTAAATAAGCCTGACATATCAAAAAGTCTTTGAATAGGAGGCGAAATTGCACAAACAACCATTTCACCATGCTGCTGCTTAATTTGCTTGTATCTCCCAAGAATCACACCTAAACCTGAACTATCCATAAAATCTAACTGCTCTAGGTTAAGAATAATATGACGTATATCATTTGTTTCAATGGCTTTGGTTGCTTCTGCACGAAGTACATCTGCAGAATGGTGGTCCAATTCGCCGCTAAGTCGTAACAATAGGACATCGTTCTTTGTTTCCATATCAATGTGTAGACTCACTATCCATAGCCTCCTTATGTGGTATAAGGAGTCTTTTTCGATATTGGGTTGATGATTTCCTTCTTACAGACAAAACTAGTGTTCTTTCGCTAAAAAAAGTATGAATAAAAAAACATTCGACATATTTATTTGGTCGTTTTAGTGAACATTCCAAACGCTCGTTTATAAAGCGTCCACCAATTTGCTTCGTTAATAGATTCTTTAGCTACTAGTGGACTTGAAACAAGCGTTTCTCCATTTCTCACGAGCTTTAATGTACCAATGGTTTGCCCTTTTTCAATTGGTGCTTTTACATCTTTTTCATAAGTGATTTCCTTCTTAACATCATCTACTTTTTCACCTTTTTTCGTTAACAGGGAAATCGGTTCACTCGTAAGAGCCTCGACCTTGCTCTCACTTCCCTTACTCACCTTTACTTCACCTACTGAAAAACTTCTTTCATACATTGGATGAGTTTGATACTGTGCAAAAGCATAGTCCAGCATCTTTGAAATTTGAGCATTTCGTTCTTTAGAGGTTGGAGCACCAAAAACAACTGCAATCACACGCATTCCATCTTTCTCAGCGGTTGCCGTTAAGCAGTATTTTGCCTCATTCGTAAATCCGGTTTTTAACCCATCTACTCCAGGATAAAAACGAACAAGACGATTTGTATTAACAAGCCAAAACTTTTTATCGCTTTGTTCACGTAGGTAGGCTTCGTATGTACCTGTAAACTTTGTTATTCCTTCATATTTTAATAGCTCTTTTGCCATTACTGCCATGTCATGAGCTGTACTATAATGTCCATCCTCCGGTAAACCGGTAACATTTTTAAAGACCGTATTTTTCAAGCCTAGATCTTTTACCTTTGTATTCATCATCTCGACAAAAGCTTCTTCTGAACCTGCAATTCTTTCCGCCATCGCAACGGAAGCGTCATTTGCAGAACCGATCGCTATCCCTTTGAGCATTTCTTCAGTCGTCATTTCTTCGCCAGGCTCTAGGAAAATTTGAGAACCTCCCATCGAGGCTGCATATTCACTTGTTCGAATTTTTTCGTCCCATTTTATTTTCCCTAGGTCGATAGCCTCCATAATTAACAGCATCGTCATGATTTTTGTCATACTTGCAGGTGGAAGCATTTCATCACTGTTTTTGTTATAAAGAATTGTTCCTGTATCTCTTTCAATTAATACGGCTGACTTTGCATTATCAACAAGCTCAACACCCGTTGTTTTCTCTTCAGCAAAAGTTGGGGTTGCAATAGATGTTAAAAAAGTAAAAGCCATTAATAATGATAGAATCTTCTTCATAGCACATAGCCCTCCATTCTTTATACATCCATTTTTCACCAAGAAATGAGAAAATATACAAAAAGAACCAATCAAAGAAAAAAATAAAAAACCTTCCTAATATTGGGAAGGTTTTACACTTACTATTCCGTTATTTCTTCATGAACGAGTATTGGAGCAGAGACTTTTTCTTTCGTGATTGTAATGCTGTTATAAATCTTTTCTTTTACTTCTTGAACATCCTCAAAATTACTATAAATGGTGACAATGGATTCTCCTACTTGAACTTGATCTCCAATTTTCTTTTTCAATAAAAGTCCAACGGCTAAATCAATCTCTGATTCCTTCGTCGCTCTACCAGCTCCTAAAAGCATGGCTGCTGTTCCCATTTCATCTGCAATAATTTCTGCTAAATAGCCTTCTTCCTTCGCTTCTACTTCTATCTTAAAGCTTGCTTGAGGGAGTCTTGCTGGATCGTCAACAACAGAATCATCTCCTCCTTGAGATCGAAGGAAGACTTTCAATGTTTCAAGAGCTGAACCATCCTTTATAGCATTCTTTAGCATTTGACGTGCCTCTTCTACATTTGTAGCTTTTTCTGCTAACAAGACCATGTGGCTACCAAGGGTTAAACAAAGTTCTGTTAAGTCCTCTGGTCCTTCCCCTTTTAACGTATCAATGGCTTCCTTTACTTCTAAAGCATTTCCAATAGCAAACCCTAAAGGCTGACTCATGTCAGAGATGACAGCCATCGTTCTCCGGCCAACATTGTTACCGATTCGTACCATTGCTTTTGCAAGTTCACGAGAATCCTCAAGCGTTTTCATAAACGCTCCAGCACCAGTTTTTACATCTAACACAATCGCATCGGCGCCCGCTGCAATTTTTTTACTCATTATGGAGCTAGCGATTAATGGAATACTTTCTACTGTACCTGTTACATCTCTTAAGGCATAAAGCTTTTTATCAGCTGGTGTTAAGTTCCCACTTTGACCAATAACCGCTAGTTTATTTTGGTTCACTAGACGGACAAACTCTTCATTTTCTAATTCCACATGAAAACCTTCAACAGATTCAAGCTTATCAATGGTTCCACCTGTATGTCCGAGCCCTCTTCCGGACATTTTGGCAACAGGAACGCCTACAGAAGCGACCAATGGTCCTAATACGAGAGTGGTTGTATCTCCCACTCCTCCTGTCGAGTGTTTATCCACCTTGATTCCATGTATCGCAGATAGATCGATTTGATCCCCTGACTCAACCATAGCCATCGTTAGAGTTGCTCTTTCGGCCTCTGACATCCCTTGAAACACGATTGCCATTGTAAGAGCACTCATTTGATAATCAGGAATGCTTCCATCGGTGTAGCCTTTTATACAAAATTGAATTTCTTCTGTTGTTAATTCTTTGCCATCACGTTTTTTCTCAATAATATCAACCATTCTCATTTTTCTCACCGCTTCATAAGGAATATTGTTTTCTTTTATGCTCCTATTTCCTTAACCACTGCTTTAACTAATCTTAAAAAGTCATGCTTTACTTTTTCAGTTGTTTCTATTACTTCTTCGTGATTTAATGGCTGGTCTAATATTCCTGCTGCCATATTGGAAATACAAGAGATGCCTAGAACCTTTAAGTTGGCATGTCTTGCTACAATAACCTCCGGAACAGTTGACATTCCCACTGCGTCGCCACCCATCACACGTAACATACGAACTTCAGCTGGTGTCTCATATGTAGGTCCCGTGTTTCCAACGTACACTCCCTCTTGAAGTGTAAGACCTAATCCATTCGCTACCTGCTTTGCTTTCTCACGTAAATCTCTTGAATAGGCCTCAGACATATCAGGGAAGCGTACCCCTAATCTTGAATCATTTGGTCCGATTAACGGATTCGATCCCATATTATTGATATGATCGGTAATTAACATTAAATCACCTGGATTAAAGGACTCATTAACACCGCCCGCTGCATTTGTGACAATTAGTAGCTCTACACCAAGTTCTTTCATTACACGAACAGGAAATGTTACTTTATCAAAGCTATAACCCTCGTAGTAATGAAATCTCCCTTGCATGGCGACGACCTCAACACCTTCTAACGTCCCGAATACAAGCTGTCCAGCATGTCCTTCTACTGTTGAAACGGGGAAATCTGGAATTTCATTGTATGGAATTTTTGTTGGCTCAACAATCTCATCCGCAAGCACACCCAGCCCCGAACCAAGGATCAGTCCAATTTTTGGTGTTTTTTTGTATTTACCTTTTAAAAAAGAAGCTGAATTATTTATGTTTAACACGTTCATCTTACAAAACCCCTTTAAGAATTTAATTTAATTCGTTTAAAAAGCTTTTACCGTACTTTGGCAGTTTCACTTGGAAATTCTCTGCTACGGTTGCTCCAATATCTGCAAACGTCTCACGAATCGGCAGTTTTTTTCCACCCTTCATGATAGGTGAATACACCAATAAAGGAACATATTCACGTGTATGGTCTGTTCCAGGGTGAACCGGATCATTTCCGTGATCAGCCGTAATGATTAACAAATCGTCGTCTTTTAATTTTTCAAATACTTCAGGTAAACGAGCGTCATATTCTTCTAGAGCTTTTCCGTAGCCAATTGGATCTCTACGATGTCCATATAACGCATCAAAATCAACTAGATTTAAAAAGCTCAAGCCTGTAAAATCCATATCAAGCGTTTGAACAAGCTTATCCATTCCATCCATATTCGACACCGTACGTAAAGACTCTGTTACTCCTTCACCGTCGTAAATATCTGATATCTTCCCTATCGCAATTACGTCAAACTTACTATCCTTTAATTCATTCATCACTGTTCTGTCAAATGGTTTTAATGCATAATCATGGCGGTTCGCTGTTCTCTTAAAATTCCCTGGTTCTCCTACAAATGGTCTGGCAATAATTCTACCGACCATGTATTTTTCATCCAAGGTTAGCTCTCTAGCTATTTTACAAATTTTATATTGCTCTTCAATTGGAACAATATCTTCATGTGCCGCAATTTGTAAAACGGAATCAGCAGATGTATAGACAATTAACGCACCTGTCTTCATATGTTCTTCGCCCAGTTCATCGAGTATTTCCGTTCCACTGGCAGGCTTATTTCCAATAATTTTTCTACCTGTCTTTTCTTCTAGTTCAGCTAATAATTCATCCGGGAAACCATCCGGAAACACTTTAAACGGGGTTTTTATATTGAGTCCCATAATCTCCCAATGACCTGTCATCGTATCTTTTCCATTTGAGGCTTCTTGCATTTTTGTATAGTAAGCTAGCGGGGAATCTGCTTTTTCAATTCCACCTATTGATTCAATATTACTCAGGCCAAGCTTCGCCATATTTGGCATATGTAAACCATTCATTCTTTCTGCAATATGACCTAATGTATTTGAACCTTTATCTCCAAATCTCTCAGCATCTTTTGCTTCTCCGATCCCAACTGAATCCATCACAACTAAAAAAATCCGTTTATATTGATAAGGCATTCAATTTCCTCCTTAAAATTAACCGTTTACAACTCTCTTCAAATAGCTTTCCCCATTATTCATCTAACAGTTCAATATCTTACAACGTCAGAAGTCTGACATCTCCATTGTACAAGAAGTTTTGTATAAAACACAACGAAAAGCTGCTATCTTTCATGGCAGCTTTTTGAACATTCGTACTCTCTCTTAATCTATCAGGCTCTTGGGTGGAATTGACTATACACGTCCTTTAAACGTGTTTTCGTTACATGTGTGTATATTTGCGTAGTCGATATATCCGAATGTCCTAGCATTTCTTGAACGGCTCTTAAATCTGCTCCGTTCTCGAGAAGATGGGTCGCAAAGGAATGTCTAAGTGTATGAGGAGTTAGATCCTTTTCAATGCCTGCTTCCTTCGTTAACCCCTTTAAAATCTTCCAGAATCCCTGTCTGGTTAATCTTCTTCCATGATGGTTGACGAACAACGATTCTTCCCGTTGGTTCTTAATGAATTGCGGGCGCCCCTTGTTTAAATACTCTTGAATCGCTGTTGCGGCTGTTCGGCCTAATGGAATTATTCGTTCTTTATTTCCCTTACCGATACAACGAACAAATCCCATCGTTAAATGGGCATCATCAAGATTCAATCCTATTAGTTCACTCACACGAATTCCTGTTGCATATAAAAGCTCCAGCATTGCTTTATCTCGCAGGCCATAGTGGGTGGTAAGCTTCGGTGCCTCTAACAATCTTTCTACCTCTTGCAGATTCAACACCTTTGGAAGTGTTCGTTCTAGCTGAGGTGTTTCAATATGTACAGAAGGATCCTGCTCAGCTACTTTTTCACGTAATAAGAACTGATGAAAAGCACGTATAGAGGCTATATTTCTGGCGATCGTTCTTGAGGATTTTCCTTGTTCTTTTAAATGACCTAAAAAGTGTACAATCTGAATCCGGCCGATCCCGTCAATGGATTGAACATTTTCTACTGTCTTTATATATTTTACATACGCTTTTAAATCTCGTTCGTACGATACAATCGTATTTTTAGCTAATGCTTTTTCAACTATTAGAAAGTGCATAAAGTCCTTTAACTCATCTTCCATCTAACATTACTCCCCATTTAAGTAAAAAAGAACGATGCGATCAAACCAAGTAGATTTTTCAGTATCTACATTCGCTGACACTTTTACCGCTGTCCCGTTTGGTTCATCGTATCGATGATAATCTTGATACTCTTCATTTACCCACATAATACCATAATAAAAGAGGATTGTGCATCCGGTAAAAAGGATAAATACCTTCAAGGTTTGAAAAACGAGCTGGAACCACGTTTTCATTTCTGGTGTCCCCCAAGTCCAAAATAAAGTATTGGTTCTTTCTCTTAAAGAACCTACTAGTAAAGGGTATGCCAGTTTGGACAAGAATTATACCTAAAGGGCAGTATCTGTTTAAAAAAGAACAAAAATAAAAAACCTTTCCATTTGAAAAGGTTTTGCTGATTTATTCTTCATCCTCTACTTTGTCATGGCAGCGGTGGCAAATACCATGAAAGGTTAAACGGTGGTCCTTAATCTTAAAGTTCCAGCGGCGCTCTACCGTTTCTTCCACATCTTCAAGTAGATCTTCTTGTATTTCGTCAACTGCTCCACATTCAATACATACTAAATGGTGATGGAAGTGTGCTGCACCTTCTTGTCTCAAGTCGTACCTTGAAACTCCATCTCCAAAGTTTATTTTATCAACAATTTTCAATTCAGTAAGTAATTCCAAAGTTCGATAAACAGTTGCCAATCCAATCTCAGGCGATTTTTCTTTTACAAGGAGGTATACATCTTCCGCACTTAAATGATCCTCTTCATGCTCTAATAACACTCGAACGGTTGCTTCGCGCTGAGGTGTTAACTTGTAACTGGACGAATGTAACTGTTTTTTTATTCTATCAATTCGATTTTCCATCACGAAAGTCCTCCCTCGCCACTGTCAATACCCATTATAACAGATGGTAATAGACTTTCAAAATAAAATAATTACAAATAAGCGAAAATAAATATTATCATATAAAAATAATTATTATTAAGAATGTACCGATTCAACAATTGTTTTCATTAATAAAGGAGATATATATGCCTCAATGGCAGCTGCTATCGCAATGAATACAAGAGCGGCTAAAAAGGCTGCAACGTATCCACCTAGCAACGGCATGATTGGCTGGCCCTGTTTTTTCATAAATTGTCTTCGAATCATCTTTAGTGAGAATGCTACTGACAGGGTCGCACCGATAATAAAAACGGGAATAACTAATAGATTTTGCGGAAGTACAGATACAAATGATAAAACAAAACCTTCCCAGCCCATTTGATTCACTAAAAAACCAACCGTAAACCCAACAACCATTCCTTTCATAAACAAAAGTATGAGTGTGATCGGCAAGCCGATAATTGATACACCTAAAACCCACATGAGCCCTACAAACTTACTGTTATGAAAGAAACTTTGATAAAACAAATCTTTTGATGCCGCTACTTTTCCGTCTGATACTTGTCCGAAAAACTGTGACAAATAATAAAACAAGTCTTCCTTCTGGGTAAAGCTTAAACTATTGACGATAATCGCTCCAAAGATGACCCCCATCAGAAATAACACCACGACAAATAAATAAATCGAGGAGTGCTCGCGGAAATGCATGGCTACGACGTTCTGGTATTTTCTTTTCTTCAATTGCTTTTCCTCCCCTTACAACTCAGTTAGTAAAATGTATGCAAACTCTAGTAATGGTATGACTAGATAGATTCTAAAATCTCTTGCCTTAACCATAACTTTCCAGTTATAATACTCGAAATCTCATTTTTTGGAGGGAAAAGATAATGAAACCTATATTAATAGATTTTCCAGAAAAAATAGAATCAGAGCGGCTCTATATTCGTCCTTGTATGCCTGGAGACGGTCATCTTGTATATGAAGCCATTCAAGCCTCCCTTAATGAGTTACAGCAGTGGCTCCCATTCGCTCATCATAGTCAAACGCTTGAAGAGGTAGAAGAAGGGGTTAGAAAATCGTATGCACAATTTATATTAAAAGAGGATATTCGTCTTCATATTTTTAGAAAAGAGGATCACCAATTTATTGGTTCAACTGGGCTGCACCGAATCAATTGGGAGGCAGGTTGCTTTGAGATCGGATATTGGTGTGATAGCCGTTTTACAAAAAAGGGGTATATTACTGAATCAACAACTTCTTTAATAAAAACTGTATTTAAAGATTTGCAAGCGAATCGCGTCGAAATCCGTTGTGATCCGGATAATATCGTCAGTCGCAGCATTCCAGAAAAACTCGGATTTACACTAGAAGCGACCTTAAAAAACAATAGTAAAAGCGCAGATGGAAAAACACTTAGGGATACTTGTGTTTTTTCAAAGCTAAAAAAATAGAAGAGACAGTATCTTTGTCTCTTCTATTCAATGATCTTCCCATATCTTCCTCCACCGCCCGCATGGAAATGAAGGTCTCCGTTTCTAGCTGCAACAATTAATTCTGCCACGCGTTTTGGAACAACCTCATATAAAGCTTCTTCCGGCACGTGATGGAGAATGGCCATTTCCGTTCCAAAATGATCTAGTAATTTTTGAAAAAGCTTTGGTCCGAGCCCTGGAATAAAGTCTAAAGGAACTTGATGAATATATGGAGGACGCCCCTGCCTTCCCTCTTTAGAGGTTTGAAGCTCTCGTATTCTTGTGGCAACTCCTTTGATGAATTTTGAATGGCCACAAGCTGCGCATGATTGATCGGACAACTGAACTTTTTCATTGCAGTGAGCACATACGGTTTCGTGATACTTTCCAAGCAATGGATCAAGACCATAGTTTGCTTCCACATACTGACCATCCTGGTTGTATAAAGCCTCCTGAAAGCTAGTAAAAGACAACTCTTTCATTTTTATCTGTTGATACTCTCTAGCGATTTTTCCTAATGAGTGTGCATCTGAATTCGTCACATACGAATAACGGTGAAGCTCACCTATTTGGTCTGCCATTTGCGTATTAGCACTTAAGCCAAGCTCTATGCCATCTATTAAGTTCGGATCAAATACCTCGGTGAGTGTCTGTTTTACCCCTTTTCCAAACAAGCTTTTAAAAGGAGTAAATACATGGGCTGGAATAAATAATCCTCCTAGCTCCTTCACCTTTTTCTGCAACTCGAGCCCTGTAACATAGATCCGCTGTGAGCTTAGGTTGATATTTTTCAAATGATTCGAAAGCCATTGAGAAAATTCCTTTAATCGAGCCATGTCAGGTAAAAAGGCTAGTATATGAATAGGTCCCATGCAGTTATCGTCATAGATTTCAAGTTCAGAACCCATAAGGATAAGCATGTCTCCATACAATAAACCACCTCTAGGGGCCTCTATTACTTCCCCTCCACTTATCAATGCTTCTATTTCTTGTATGACCTCAGGTGAATGGCAATCGATGATTCCAATGATATCCAATCCTTTGATCGTTCTCGCATGCTGAATAATATTTGTAAACGTTAATGATTTTGACCCCGTAATTTTCACTGCCTTCCCATTCCATGTTCTCCCAATATGGATGTGAAGGTCGGCGAAGTATGAGTTCATTTCTTTAATGCCTCTTGAAGTTGTAAGTATTGAACAGCGTAGGCTGTTTTTGCATCATATATTTTTCTCTCTTCTATGTACTCTAGTGCTTCTTCAAGCGTTAGCTCTACTAATGTTACAAATTCATCCTCATCTGGTGGTGCAGCGTCTTCTTTTTTCTCTAGTCCTCGTGCCACATATAAATGAACAAGTTCATCCGCGAAGCCAGGTGATGTGTAAAAAGATATCAGCCAGTCTAAGCTTTCACATACATAACCTGTCTCTTCTTCTAACTCACGCTTCGCACAAAGAGATGGTTCTTCTCCTTTTTCAAGCTTTCCTGCAGGAATTTCTACTACATCTCTTTCCAAAGCCTTTCTGTATTGCTCAACCATTACGATTTTTCCGTCATTCGTTATCGCAATAACCGCAACTGCACCGGGATGTTTAATCAGCTCGCGTTTTGAATATTTTCCATTCGGAAGCTCCACATCGTCTACCTGTAACGAGATGATTTTCCCAGAGAAGATCTTTTCCGATTTTATTGTTTTTTCTTCAAAGGATGAACTCATTTGTCTCCACTCCTGTTCTATAGTCAGCTAGTTTCCTCATACATTTTATCATACCTTAATTTGGAGGAAAGTGATGAAAATATACTTACATGGAAAAGGAATCGTTCTTGTCGGGAAAGCATGGGAAATTCGACACAAACTTCTCCAATATTCTAAAGACTATACTCTTGTAAAAGACTGGGTCGAGGACGAGAGAAAGAAAAAGTAAGGCTTGTTCTTCGCATCAATGGAAAATTTTCTGTAAAATAATGAGCAGAAGGTAATCTATTTTATAGAAGAAGGTGCTTAATCCCATGGAAAAGAGACGTCTTGGAAAGTCGGATTTGTATGTAACAGAACTAGGACTTGGATGTATGACGCTTGGAACAGATGCACTTGCAGCAGAACGAATCATCAATGCCTCCTTAGAAGAAGGAGTCAATTATTTTGATACGGCAGACTTATACGACTTCGGAGTAAATGAATCCGTTGTCGGACGAGCTTTGAAACCTGTACGAGAGAAGATAATTATTGCAACTAAGGTGGGAAACCGGTGGAACAGCAATAAGGCTGGTTGGAGCTGGGATCCGAGTAAAACGTATATTAAGGAAGCAGTTAAAGACAGTCTCACTAGACTTGGAACGGATTATATTGATTTATATCAGCTTCATGGCGGAACTTTGGATGATCCAATTGATGAAACGATTGAGGCATTTGAAGAACTTGGCAGTGAGGGGATTGTTAGATACTATGGCATATCCTCGATCCGACCAAATGTGATTCGGGAATATGCTAGTAAATCGAATATCTCATCCGTAATGATGCAGTACAGTATCCTTGATCGCCGTCCGGAAGAGGAAGCTCTAAGTGTTCTTCGTGAGAATGGTATATCAGTTGTGGCACGAGGACCTCTTGCAAAGGGTTTATTAAGTGATGTTGGTGTGAATAAAATTATGGAAAAGGGCTTTATGGATTATTCAGAGGAAGAGTTAGGCTCGCTCTTATTAAAATTGAAAAACCATTTTGGAGATCGGTCTTTAACTGAAGTTGCTTTGCGATATGTTCTTCATAACCCTACCACTGCGAGTGTTGTTGCTGGGGCAAGCACGGTGGAACAAGTGAAGAACAATGCAAAGGCTGTACGCTCTCAAGCCTTAACAGAAGAAGAGGTTTCTTTTATTAAGAAAGTTTCAAAAGCGAATATGTATGGTGAGCATCGGTAATACGAAAATGACCGTCTAACAATGGAAGGTCCTTCATCACAAAGATGAAGGACCACACATGCAATCACTTAAATTTCTTCCAATCAAATTCACTTTCATTTAGAAGTTCTTCAAACGTTTTGTTTTTTTCTTTTAGGCGGCGTTCTTCTCTTTTTCTTTCCTCTTCCGCTTCCTTTTTCGCTTGAGCTTGTTCCTCTAATTCATTTTTTGTATTCTTTAATTGTTTGACTAGATCCACATTCAATAGGTCACCGAGTGTGACTGGTTTGTCTTCGACTTTCTTTTGAGCCGGGCGAGTTTGTTTTTTCTTTTTCATTCAAAATCCCTCTCTACATGTTGATGACGAATATTATACCAAATGTTCGGTCATCGTTCTATCCATCACTAAAATGCATTTAATCGAACCTTCTCATCAATTAACAATTCAGGCTCAGTGGATGCAACCACTTCTTTAACCGTGTAGCCCTTTGCGACTTCCACCAACTTTAACCCATTAGAAGTTACATCAATGACAGCTCTGTCAGTAATAATTCTGTCCACTACACCTTGACCCGTTAAAGGCAAACTACAATTTTTAAGGATTTTTGCATCACCACTTTTGTTCGTATGCTCCATAATGACGATGATTTTTCTCGCCCCATGAACCAGGTCCATCGCTCCACCCATGCCTTTAATCATTTTCCCTGGAATCATCCAGTTCGCTAAATCTCCATTTTCGGACACTTCCATCCCTCCTAGGATGGCGATATCCACATGCCCACCTCGAATCATCGCAAATGACTCTGCACTATCAAAATAAGCAGCTCCTGGTATAGCCGTAACGGTCTCTTTCCCCGCATTAATTAAATCTGCGTCCACTTCCTCTTTCTTTGGAAAAGGTCCTATCCCGAGCAGACCATTTTCAGATTGTAAAACAACCTCTTTATCCTTTGATATAAAATTCGCAACAAGAGTTGGCATTCCTATCCCTAAATTAACGTAAAAGCCGCTTTCAATTTCTTTTTCTGCTCTCTTTGCAATTCTTTCACGAATATTTGTCATTTCCCCACTCCCTTTCTAGCCCTGAACGGTTAGTCTTTCAATCCTTTTTTCCTGTTTTCCAACAATGAGTCGCTGAACATAAATGCTCGGTGTATGGATTTCATTCGGGTTAAGTTCTCCTTTTTCATATAAATATTCTACCTCTGCAATGGTTACTTTCCCTGCAGCTGCCATCATGGGGTTAAAGTTTCGAGCCGTCTTATGATAAATGAGATTTCCCATTTGATCTCCCTTCCAAGCTCGAATGAGGCTAAAATCAGCTTGTAGCGCCTCCTCTAGTAAATATTCTTTTCCATTAAACGCTCTTGTCTCTTTTCCATTTGCAATGGGAGTACCTACTCCAGCCGGTGTATAAAAGGCCGGAATACCAGCTCCACCCGCTCGAATCTTCTCAGCGAGAGTTCCTTGTGGGGTCAATTCCACTTCAAGCTCTCCTGACAAAACTTGCCTCTCAAACTCTTTATTTTCACCCACATAGGACCCAATCATTTTTTTAATCTGCTTATTTTTTAGTAATAGCCCTAGACCCCATTCATCCACTCCACAATTATTAGAAATGACCGTCAAGTCAGTTACTTTCTTTTCAACGAGCGCTAAAATTAAATTTTCGGGAATGCCACAAAGCCCAAAGCCACCCACCATAAGAGTTGCACCATCATGAATATCCTTTACCGCCTCCAAATAAGACGTATAAATTGGTTTCACATCATTCACCCCTTCTCTTTATGTAAACGCTACCACTTCTCTGTTTCTAAAAAGAAAAACTCTTTTATTCCAAGAAAATTTCTATTATTCTTGCATATTCAAAATCAATCACTCTACAATTAACGTATGAAGGGGTGAAAAAAACATGACGATTGATTTACCTAACAAAGTGACAATTATTGAAGTCGGACCTCGTGATGGGCTTCAAAATGTAAGCGTTTTTATCTCAACGGAGGCAAAACTTCAATTTATTGACCAATTAAAGAAATCGGGTATTAAAGAAATGGAGATCACCTCCTTTGTCTCACCAAAGTGGGTTCCACAAATGCAAGATGCCGAGGATATTGTCTGGCACTCCCTAGATCTTAACACCCGCACTATTGTCCTAACTCCTAATCGTTCGGGTATTCAGCGAGCTCGCTTGTCCAATTGTCAAGAAATTGCTCTGTTCGTCGGAGTAAGCAACACGTTTAACCAAAAGAATATTAATCGAACAACGGCTCAGGCGACAGAAGAGCTTCTCCCACTTATAAAAGAGCTAAAAGAGCAAGGTGTTTTTGTACGAGCATGCATTTCTACCGCTTTTTACTGCCCGTTTGAAGGCCGAGTCGAAGAAAAAGAAACCATTCAATTATGCAAGCAATTCGTTCATGCAGGGGTGGATGAATTAAGTGTTGCAGACACCATCGGAATGGCTGCACCGCACGAATCGTATTCTTTGTTTTCAAAGCTTACTACTCTCTTTTCTACTACACTTATTACAGCCCATTTTCACGACACCCGAGGGATGGCACTTGCCAATATATTTGCTGCCCTACAAGCAGGGGTTTCCCGCTTTGATACATCTGCTGGGGGAATTGGTGGTTGTCCGTTTGCTCCAGGGGCGTCTGGAAATGTAGCCACTGAGGATGTTGTTTTTATGCTTGAAAGAATGGGCATTCAAACGGGTATACAATTACCCCTCCTTGTTCAGGCAATAGATGTTATCGCTCCACATCTTCCAAAACCCATTTCAAGCTCTTTTTATACTCTTTATTCCAAAGCTTAGAGATGCTTTCTAAGCTTTTTTTTGTTTTAAATTCCTGTTGAATGGTAAAATTAAGTAAAACACTTTGTATCGGAGGGATGTTTGCCTGAGAAAAGCACTCCGTTTCCTTTTGGGCTTTTTTCTTTTTTTTATCACTTTCGGTTTGTACTTTACCAATCGGCTTATGTATATGAGAACAAAGGATCCTCTTTTTGTTGTTGATCGTGAACAAACAGCAGGTCGTTACAACCCTGATGATTTTGATCGAATCCCTAAACGCGAAGTACTAATTACCTCACCATTTGGATACCCATTAAAAGCCATTGTGCTGGAGCCACATCATACAAAGAAGTACGTGATTATTTGTCATGGCGTTACCGAAAACAAATTCAATTCCATTAAATACATGAATTTGTTTATCGAAAGAGGTTTTAACGCGGTTATTTATGACCATCGTCGCCACGGAGAATCTGGAGGAAAAACCACCAGCTACGGTCACTATGAAAAATTTGATTTAAAAGCGATTGTTGATTGGTTAAAGGCGGACCAAGGTCCACATCTCCTTCTTGGTATTCACGGAGAGTCAATGGGTGCAGCAACTATGCTATTGTATGCAGGAATGCTTGAGGATGGGGCAGATTTTTACATCGCTGATTGTCCCTTTTCTGACTTTAAGGCGCAGCTTGCTTATCGTTTAAAGCGAGAATTTAAACTCCCTGGAAAGGTGTTTCTCCCTGTCGCAGATTTGTTCCTGCGAATTCGCGATCGCTACTCCTTACAAAGCATCGCTCCTATTACCGTTATTGACTCGATTAAAAAACCGATTCTTTTCATTCACAGCAAAGAGGATGATTTTATTCTTCCAACGATGACGCAAGCGTTGTATGAAAAGAAGAAAGGACCTAAAAAATTATATCTTGCTGAAAATGGTGTTCATGCTCAATCGTTAAACGAAAATAAGGAAGATTACGAACAAGTCATTGACGAGTTTCTCCATGATTTTGTTTTCTCCCCCATTTTTAAGCGATAAATAAAAAGCCAAGAACCTTTCTATAGGGTTCCGTTTTCCGGTGCTTTTCTTAAAATACGTGCCGAGATGACAGTCGTATTGGCATCGTCATTGGTATAAAAAAGGAATACTCGCTCCCTTTGAAATAAGACGTCTTGTCCTTATTCGAGTAACCTGCAAAAGTAAGAAATAAGCGGAGTTTTTCCGGTTAAATGTAGAATGAAGCCCGTTTCGGGGTAAATAAGGGGAGATTTTCCGTTTAAGCAAGAAAAATCTCCCCTTTTTCACGTTTTTTGAGTCAATAGGTGGAATTTCTCCGTCTAAATAAGCTATTTTTTATCGTATTTGCTAATTAGACGGAATTCCTCCGTCTATTTTTCAGCTCGGATGCTTAACTTGATCCGCCAACCGAAAAGCGCGGGCCCATTTGATCCGAGTTGCGTTAATCAGCAGCTATTTATCGTCTGGAAACCTTGATAAATAAGGATAGACGTATGCCAATTCATACGTCTATTATTGTGTCCTTTAATTAGAAAGCACCTGAAAACGGAACCCTATAATTTCTAACGTCTCGGCTTCTCTTCTGCAATCACGTTCTTCTCCTTATTTAGTGCTCGAATGTAAGGGTACTTCTTCATTTCAAAAAAATACCTCTTTCCTTCTATGTCAATTATTTTTAAATTGACGTATTGATTGCCAGTTTCTGATCCTTCAATAGATACAATGTCCGCACTTTCAACCTGTCCATATGTAAGCTGAAATTTACTTAGAATTTTCCCCTGACTGCTGTAATCATATATGTCTCTGTAATAGACGGTTAGTGGGGCATTCCCTTTATATTCCCAATGATTACTGCCTTCATTCGTCCAGCCCTTCTCTTCATCCCCCTCCAAGTACGCGATGCTTAACGCGTCAAATTCTTCTCCCCCATTCTCTTGTGTTGTTGTATACATGATGATCGCACCATCCGTAAGCTTTTCTTCTACAATGGTTTCTTTTACTTCAAAAGGCACTGCCACTTCTATAGTTGCTGCCCGACATGATGTGAGTAGAATAGCAATACCAATTAGCAGTAATCCTCGCCAATCCCGCATATCATCCCCCCACTATCAGTCAATGTAAGAATCATCCAAAAAATGCTAATTTTTCTTTAAAAAGAAAAACAGATCTACTTTTTGTAGTAGATCTGCTCGTTGTATGGTTCTATTTTGTTTTATCAACAAAGGCCATTCTTGGGTTTAGGTATTGTCCTACACTTTTTAATTGGAATGTATTTGAGCCTTTAGAGAAATCAATTTTTAGTTCTTCATCAAGAAATACCGCCTTTGATTTTTCGATATAAACCGTTTGCCCATTCGTTTCAATGGCTGTATCATCATCCTCATCCAGCTCATTCACTAACCATAGAGTTGGTACACCACTTACTACACACCCACAGCCTTCTATATCGTACTTTAGCTTCAAAAAGCCTTGCTTTCCACTTATCTTCTCGGTAATCTTTTGTGCTGCTATTTCTGTTATCGTAATATTCATTGTCTGTTCCTCCAGCTTTTCATCATGTTTCCTACGCCACTTCATATAATCATTGTAACATAGCGTTTTTGTATTGCCCTATGATTTGCTTTTCGGCAATGAATCCTTTACGATATTATTACATTTTTTTGGTAGGAGTGATCAGTTTGTCGAAGGTTCAGATTAAAGTAATGGACAACGGTTCTTTACGTGTCACTGGTGAGGTTGAATTAATTGATATGGACGGAAATGTATTTGAAACGAAACCCACGTTCTCTTTATGCCGTTGTGGTCTCTCATCTAAACGCCCCTTTTGCGATGGATCGCATAAAGGAAAGTTTCAGGCTCGTGATCGCGCAGTAAAAACTCCTGAATAATCTTCAATCAGCGGTTTCCTTTTTGGAGACTGCTCTTACTCTTTCATTTGTACATCTACAATGCTCGAAAGGGGGACTCGGTGAACCTCCCCAAAATGATCCACAATATGAAGCCTTTGCTGAAACTCATCCCAATAATGGATTTGTCCGATAATTAATTCATGCTTCCGGTAACGATAATGAGTGACCATCACCACTTGATGCTCCTCCATTGCCGTTAATAACAAATGGTTCATCTCCTCCAGCTTTTGTTCATCCATCTCCTTTTCTTTCTCGTAAGAATCCGCTTCCGCCCAATCACGCAATAGCTTTACATGCTCAGGAAGCATCATTGATGTCCACTTGATTCTTCCTCTATCTCGAATCATCCTTGTTCCTCCTTACCTCTTATGACCGCCAACTAGCTTGGCACGATGCTTCGCTGTTCCCGCTGCTGTATACGATACCGCACGTAATAGAGCACCATGTCCATACCGATTGCGGATGCGGTCCACAACATACCCGAGCTCTCGTTCCTTCCAGCCATTCGGTTCAAAAATATTTAACTGATAGTCTGTATCATCACAAATATTGCTAAGGGCGATGGAGATTTTCCGCACCGTTTTTCCTTCATAATGCTCAGCAAATAGACGTAGACAAACATCATACAGCTCCATCGTGACGTTCGTTGGTACTTCAATCGACCGCGAACGGTAAAAGCCGCCACCGAACTCGTCCTGACTATAACCAATGCCGAAACTGATTGTTCGACCTGCTTTCTTATGGGTTCTTGCTCTTCTCGCAACCTCTTCACACATTTCTAGAATTACACGTTTAATTTCTATTTCTTCTTTATAATCACGAAGCAAAATTTGACTCTTTCCAAAGCTAATTTGCCCTTCCATAATAGGTGCTCCAATTTCGGATAAATCCACTCCCCATGCGTGGTGGTACAGTTGATTTCCCATAATCCCAAACTTTTTCTCAAGCTTTTGCAAATCGAAACGAGCAAGCTGACCGACCGTAAAGATTCCCATTCCATTTAATGTTTTCTCTACCCTTCTTCCGATTCCCCACATCTCACGTAAAGGGGAAACATTCCAAAGCTTTGTTCTTACATCCTCGTACGTCCATTCAGCAATCCCCTTCTTTTTCGCTTCCAAATCAAGACAAAGCTTCGATAATAGCATGTTCGGACCAATTCCAATTGCACAGGGCAGCTGAAATTCTCGCTCAATATCATCACGAATCTTCTGTGCAACCGTCCAGGCATCTCCCCATAAATGAAGGGCTCCATCAATTTTTAGAAAGCTCTCATCAACGCTATACGTATGAATAGCTTCTTTTGGAACATAACGATGAAACACCTTGGTAATTTCGGTGGAAATACGTAAATAAGTAGCCATTTTCGGTTCAACTACTTTAATCTTCGGATCCTTTGGAATTTCAAACTTCCTTGATCCTGTTTTAATGCCAAACTCTTTCTTCATCTTCGGGGAGGCTGCCAGCACAATGCTTCCCTCCCGCTCTTTATCACCAATCACCGCCAAATAACACTCAAGTGGATCCAGTCCTTCAATAACGGCTGAACAGCTAGCATAAAAACTCTTCATGTCCACACATAAAATCGTTTGATGGGGCAACTCACTGTAATTAATCATCGTGTTCTCTCTCTCCCAAACATCAAATAGGAACATTCGTTCTCTTTTTAGTATATTCTTATATTAAGCGAATATACGTTCGGTTTCAATGGAAATTTTATTCTCAATTTCCTTTTGTCCATTTTGATAAGTTATAATGGCTAAAGAAGAGGTGTACGGGAATGGAGAAGAAACTTATTTATAAAATGATTAGGCAATGCTTTCAGCAGTACGAGCATGAGGCAAGTGAAGAGGACTATGAGAAATTGTACGAACGGGTTGTTGAAGAGGCCGAAGAAGCTGAAGTTGCTTTGTATGAACTCATTAATGATGTCGTATACGAATACCTAACCAATTAAAAAAATCACCCACAAGGTGATTTTTATTTTTTATCGAAAAAGCCGCCAACAAAGCGTTCAGCGAGACCCGGGATGAGATTATAGATGGTGCTACCTACATTCATCCAACCTGGAAGATTTAATTCTCGCTTAGGCGTGATCATCAACTGAATAATTTTTTCAGCCACATAATCAGATTTTAACATGAAACGATTCACGTTTTTTACATAGTTTCCTGATTTATCGGCAATGGAAAAGAAATTGGTTTCAATCGGACCAGGATTCACCGCCGATACACGTATATTTGATTTCGCAAGCTCTAATCGTAAGCTATTTGTAAATCCTAATACTGCATGCTTCGTAGCTGAGTATCCACTGGACTTAGGAGTGGCGAGCTTTCCCGCCTGTGAGGCAATATTAATGATATGACCTGAATGTTGAGCTATCATTACAGGAAGAACCTCTTTCGTACAAGCCATTAAACCGAGGACGTTCACTTGAAACATTTTTTCAATATCAGCAAAATCGGCCTCATGGAAGGAATCAAACACGCCAAACCCAGCATTGTTTACGAGAATATCGATATGGCCAACCTCTTGTTTAATCTGTGAAAACACCTGTTGAACCTGATCAATATCACCTACATCCAATTGAAAAAACAAGGGACTCGCACCCGTTTTTCGGCTAATTTCCTCACTGATTATTTGTAGCTTGTCAATGGAGCGAGCTACAAGAATAGGCCGTGCTCCACGCTCAGCCGCCATAAGTGCTACCTTTTCTCCAATCCCTGACGAAGCTCCTGTAATAACAATATGTTTCCCTTTTAATTTATCCAATACAATCACCATCTTATCTATGTAGCATTAAATATAACTTACCACAAACCCTTTGAAAAAAGCTAAAAAATCATGCATACGTATTAACTACCTCGATTAGCCTTCTTACTCCTACCCTTAGCTGTTCTTCATTGGCGTAAGAATAACTTAAACGAAGCGAAGAGGAAAATCCTTGTTGTAAAGGGTCACAAATCAATCCAGGGACAAAGGAAACCGAATTCTCAATCGCTTTTTGCAGCAACTGATCTGTTGGAAGGGGGTCAGGAAGCTGAACCCATAAATTTAAGCCTCCATCGGGACTTATCCAGCTCCAATTCGTCTTCTGTAATTCTTCCTCCATAATTTCCTTACGAATTTGCAGAGCGATTCTAAGTTTTTCTAGGTGCTGCTGCAGCCGAGGTGAGGAAAAATAGTGAAGAAAGATTTTTTGATTAAGTAATGGTGAGCCATTATCGGCAAGCCCTTTAACCGTAAGCAATCCATCCTTCATGGCAGGTGGAACAACACAAGCTGCCACACGTAGTCCAGGTGAAACATATTTGCAAAAGCTTCTTACATAGATGACGACACCAGCTGTATCAAATGTATAAAGAGGCGGTGGTGGTGCTTTTTCGAAATAAATATCGTGATACGCATCATCCTCAACAATTACACAATTGTATCGTTCAGCTAGTTCCACTAACTTCTTTCGTTGTGCCGTTGGAACCGTATACCCAGTTGGATTATGAAAAGTTGGATTCACATAAAACAATCTGGGTTTATATTGTTTCATAAGCATTTCTACTTTCTCTAAATCATAACCATAAGGCTGAATATCGATCGCTATCAAATGGGCATCCTGGCTTTTAAAAATATCAATTGCAGCGCTATAGCTTGGGCGCTCAAGCAGCACCGTATCTCTTGGTTTGATAAATAATTGAGAGATCAGATGGAGTGCTTGCTGAGAGCCTGAAGTGATGAGGATATCATCATGGGAAAGATGCGTTTTATAACGTGTAATAAAATAGGTCGCCAAGGTATCACGCAGCTCCATATCCCCTTGTACGGTAGAATATGTGGAAAGCACCTTAGGATACAAATCAAAAACCTTTTTAACATAATCTGATAGGAAATGATTAGGCAATAAATTAGGATCAATTAATGCTTGGGAAAACTGATATTGAACGCTTTGTTGGTGTATCTCAGATAGAGTATATGTTTTCTCATTAGCTCGAAGCAAAGAGTGACCATCTATAGGGGATGTAGAACTTCCTTGAACATAATAACCAGATTTATCTTTTACAAATACCTTTCCTTGTTGCTTCAGCATTTGATAGGCTTTGTAAACGGTCAACCGGTGAACGTTCATTTCCATTGACAATTCACGAATCGACGGAAGCTTGTCACCAGTCTTCCAGTCCGAACGCTCTATTCTTTGCCATAAATACTCATATACTTCCTCAAAAAGGTATTTTCGCTGTTTATTCATTAAAGACACCCCCTTATGATTGTTGATTGTAACATAATTTACCTTCATCTGTTCTGTTCATCCATAACTGTTCTATTCTGCTAGCGGTATGATTAGTCGCAAGGAGGAATGGAAAATGATTATTTTATTTTATTTACTCATGTGCTTTATCTTTGGAACCACCTTTTTAGCGATTAAAATAGGGGTCGATGCAGGAATACCACCGTTTTTCGGTGCTGGTGTTCGATTTTTCAGTGCCGGGATTCTATTATTTCTATTTATGAGGTGGAAGGAAAAGGTTTCTTTAAAAATTCTTTTTAGAAAAGAACTCTTTTTCACAGGGGTGGGGTTAACATTCGGAACTTTCGCCACATTATATTGGGCAGAACAATACGTTTCTTCAGGGGTAGCAGCGGTTCTATCGGCAACTGGACCGATGATGATTTTAATCATATCCACAATATTACTAAAGCAGAAAACATCTTATACATCCACGATAGGATGTATAATTGGTTTGGCTGGCGTAATCGTGTTAATTTTACCGAGCATTTCTTTAAACGTACATTTCTTATGGATCATGGGATGTCTAGCAATCGTCTTAGGTGAAGTCTTTTATGCTTCAGGTACAATTTATACCAAACGGGTGAAAGAGAAGATCATTGCTTCTCCCCTTGTATTAAACGCCGTTCAAATGATGTACGGTGGTTTACTTTTATTGCTACTGTCTTTGATAACAGAGAAGGTTCAACCCTTAACTTTGGTTCACACGGCATCTATTGGTTCCCTAATATATCTAATCATCATTGGATCTATGATTGGACATAGCCTTTATTATTGGCTTGTGACAAAAACGGATCCTGTGTTCCCTTCCACATGGCTATATATTTCACCGCTTATCGCAGTGGGATTAGGTGTCACCTTCTACCATGAAGAAATGACATGGTATACCGGTATTGGTGCCGTTACCATTTTATTAGGGACGATTTTAGTAAACTACTCTGCTTTACAATCTCTACTATGGAAAAAAACTCTTTCCCAAAAAGGGTAAAATGATGCTCCTTACCTATATAGGAAGGAGCCTCATTATCATTATAAGATTGCACTGTAAATAAAGGTGTCCTTTACCTTTGTGGCTTTTATTTTCTTACCATCTAATAAATAGTCTAACTGTGCGATGGATTCAGAAATGGTTAGCCCCAGCTGTCTCTTGTAGACGGAAGGAAATAGACGTTCACATATTTGAAAAGCGGTCATAGATTCCCGCTCCAGCCATTCCTTCACTTGCTCAGCGCGTAAAACTTGATGAGATAGTCGCTTTTCAACCAGACCATGAACATCTGTTATCTCTTCACCATGTCCCGCATAAGTAAGACGAATAGGAAAGGTAAGAAGCTTCTGTAAGGAATCATTGACTTGCAACTGTGGCTTTGGACGTTCTCTCTCTCCTGGGAGCGGAGGCTCGAGAAGTGGATTCGCTGAAATATGCGCCAATAAAAGATCTCCCCCAATCAGCACCCCATCCTTTTTACGAAATAAACCGATCTGACTTTGGGCATGACCAGGCGTTTCAATGACCGTCCATTCAGATAATCCGATTGGAACATCCCCCTCTGAAAGCGTACCTGTTAACGATCGGTTGCAGGAAAACAAAAGCATTTGTTTCATTCCACCGATAAAAGGATCATAATACTTGTCCGGAATGCCACATTCCACAAACAGCTGCCGATAAAAAGAGTCGTAGTCATGATAAAACTCTTCGGTTCGATTTAGCCAGCGTTCATTGTTAGCATGTCCATAAACCTCTAAATGAGGAGAAAACCAATCGAGCAAGCCTGCATGATCCGGATGATCATGGGTCAGTATGACTTGTTCGATATCTGTTAGCTGGAGACCTAGTTGAGCCAGTTGATTTTGAAGCGATATAAATGCTTGCTCCGTATTTGGACCTACGTCTACTAATGTCAAGCGTTCCCCCTTTATTACATACACGTTCACATCGCCGACTGGAAAAGGAGTAGGTAAAACCAGCTTTGCAATTCCATCACGCCATTCTGTCATATTCAAACCCCTTGATTATAATTGTTATATAACAATAGTACATATTTATATTTTACCCAATGTTATCAAGGATGTCATTATTTTCATATACTGTTTTTTGAAAAATTTGAAAAATCGGGCGATATTTCCTCTTGACAAAAGAGCTTGTTATCTTGCATAATCACTAATAAATCATTTAGAGCGTTAAAGTGGCAATGAATAAGACCAGTACGTGGCAAAAGACGAAAGAGAGTAAAGCTCACCGGCTGAGAGGCTTTACCGTCCCTTACCCACCGAACCTACCTTATGAGCTGTTAGGTAAACCTAACCGTGTTCTCCGGCGTTAACGGATTTGAGTTTCATTTATGCGTGAACGCGTAAAAATGAAAATGAAGGTGGTACCACGGAAGCTAAGACCTTTCGTCCTTGTTAGGATGAAGGGTCTTTTTTGTTTTTATAAATGGATTTTTAGGAGGAAGAAACGTGGAGAAAATAGCGATTATCGGAGCAGGATCAATGTCAGAGGCATTAATTGCGGGGATTGTGGAAAATCAATTAATTAGCCCAGAAAAAATATGGGTGACCAATCGCAGCAATGCAGATCGACTGGCAACACTTCACGAGCAATACGGCGTCAGCTCCACGTATGATCATCGTGAACTATTGGAAGGAGCAGACATGGTTCTACTTGCGATGAAGCCAAAGGATGCTGCAGCCTCCATTGAACAAGTACGGCATTTATTAAAGTCAAACATGTTGATTGTCTCTGTTTTAGCAGGTGTCTCAATGGATTCGATTGAATTACTCTCACAAAAGCAGCTAGCAATCGTTCGCGCGATGCCTAATACATCAGCAACAGTAGGCCTATCTGCCACAGCAATTGCTGTCAATGATAAAGTAGATGACGATCAAAAAAGAAATGTGCAAATGCTTTTTGGTACAGTGGGAATGACAGCTTTTGTAGAGGAACACCAATTAGATGCCGTCACAGGCTTATCCGGTAGTGGCCCTGCATATATCTATTATTTGATCGAAGCGATGGAAAAAAGCGCCGTCGAAATAGGCTTAGAGCGAGAAATGGCCCAACAATTAATTGTTCAAACCTTAATTGGTGCCGCACAAATGGTAGCCAAGACGACTAAAACGCCACAGGAGCTTCGCCATGCGGTTACAAGTCCTGGAGGAACAACAGAAGCAGGTTTAAAAGTACTTGCTGCTCACGGGGTTCAAGAAGCGTTTGTGGAATGTATTAAAGAGGCGACAGCTCAGTCAAAACGGATGGGGAAGGCGATTGCAGAGCAGATGGAAAGTGTTCAGAGGAGTTTGTGAGATTTTTAAAATCAGGTACCACTTCGTTGGTGGTATCTGTTTATTGTTTACACACTCCACATGACTTGGATGTTGCCCTTTTGTGGAAGAAGAAAAAAGGACCGCCACAGCAAATATTTTAATGCAGTAAAACACCAAAAACACCTGCCTCGCTTTACATCTCAGGAGGTCCAGGCGTTTTTTATAGGTATTGGGTCTACTTATATCTGTTTAATATTTCTTCTGGAATATGACAATAATCATTTGGACATCTAGCTAACCTATCTTGATGTTCTTCTGCACTTCTCACATAGTTTGAAAGAGGTAATACTTCAACAACTATAAGGTCATAATCATTTCTCTCACTAAGAAACGCCCTCGCCTCTATTAAGTGCTCAGGCTTTTCACTATACACTCCTGTTCTGTATTTCTTACCAACATCCTGTCCTTGTTTATTCAAACTGTACGGATCAATAATTTCAAAAAAATATCCCATTAATTCCTTGATCGATACAACCGTCGGATCAAATCCTGTTTTTACACATTCGGCGTAACCATCATAATCACTATCAAGTGTTTGACTTGTTCCATTAGCTCTTCCCGCTTCTGTAAACTTAACTCCAGGTAAAGTTTTTATAAAAGCTTGTACTCCCCATAAACATCCACCTGCAAAATATACTATTTCCATATTGACTCTCCCCTTTGTTTAAACACCCAAAATTTTCAATCTAAGAAATAAAAAAGGAAAAAACTGCTGTTACTATGATACGCTTATTCAAATTACTTTTTAAACACCTTCGGATAAATAATAGTATTCAATAAAAAGGGCATTAATCCTTCTAGAATCAATGCACCCCGTTACTTAACACGGCTATCAGAGAATAATCTCTTTTTTTAGAATTTATCCCCTCTGCATTATACAAGACCAGCTTGAAAGGTAACTTTTTATAAACATTTTAAAAAGATCAATAATAATAAACCAAAAGAATATCGAAAACTCCTAAAATCAGGAATTTGAGGTTACTGGTAATTTGAGGTTTTGAAAAGGAGATTTAGAATGAATCGAGTTTTAGGTCTGGATGTTTAAAAGGTAAGAAGAACAAAAGTAACAGTGAAATCGTTGGAGGTTTACAGACAAAGGCGGCTTCTTTGAGAGACTAACTTGAACCATAATACAGAACCAAAATTAGCATATGAATTACTCAAACCCTATAGCTTGAATTTTTTCGTTGTATTACCAACACTGTGTATAGAAAGCTAGTAAGAGAGAAAACTAATTTTAAGTATTTAATTTTTTTAAGGGTGGGAGCATATTTGGGGGTAAACGTACTGTGGATTACATTAGCGTTTTGTGTTGGTTTAATTATCCTAAATGTGCTTAATACTGTTCTAGTGGAACGGATGAGTAGTGATTTGGCTTTTGCTATTACTGGGGTGGTACTTCTTGTTAGTGGTATGGCCTATCTTGTAACTTGCGGAATTATGCTAGAAGCGTTATAGGGGGCAATTGCTCTTAGTAGGAGTTCTGTATTTGCGGAACTCCTTTTTTATTATAACTTAGGGGATTCCATTAGAGAGTATTTGATTGGTTCTTTCCTATAGAACAAGTATAATCAAAACTGTAATATAACTACTTACAAATAAAAGGGTGTTTTGATGTCCTTATTTCTAATGGTGTCTTCCTTATTAGCTATCAGCATTGTAGTTTGGCTTCTGATCTTTATTGATGCAAAGATGGGACTACAGAGAATCGATCGTCTCGAAAACGAACCAGCGTCTAAGGTCGGTCCTCTAGTGTCTATTATTGTTGCGGCACGTAATGAGGAAAAAGGAGTAAAAGAAAGCCTACAAAGTCAAATTTCGCAGAGTTATGATCGTTTGGAATGGATTTTGGTGAACGACCGATCAACCGATCACACTCCTAACATTATGAACGAGATTCAGTCTGAAAATAAAAATATAAACGTGATCCACATCACAGATCTTCCACCAGGATGGTTAGGGAAGAATCACGCGATGTATGTTGGAGCAAAGCAAGCAAGAGGAGAACTTCTCTTATTCACAGATGCAGACGTGATCTATCACAGAGATGCAATCGCAAAAGCCGTTCATTATTTTATGACACATGAACTAGATCACTTAACAGCTGCTCCTAATTTACGAGGGCAGCGATTATGGTTGAATAGCTTTATTGCCTTTTTTATGTTTGGTTTCTCCTACTTTAAACGTCCTTGGCTTGCGAATCATCCTCGTTCCAAGGTGGGAATAGGAATTGGAGCATTTAATCTAGTGAGGAAAGATGCTTATGAGAGGTTAGGAACTCACGAAATCATTAAAATGCGTCCGGATGATGATTTAATGCTTGGAAAAAAGATGAAGGAAATGGGATTCAGACATCGAATGGTAACGGCTTTGACACTTCTTGAGGTTGAATGGTACTCCACTTTAAAAGAGGCACTTATTGGCTTAGAGAAAAATACGTTTGCGGGACTGCATTACCGAATTAGCATGGTGATGTTTGCGATTTTCGGAGTATTTGTGTCACAGGTACTCCCCTTCTTTACTCTATTTTCCTTGGAACCTATCATAATGTATTTGAGCATCGGGAATATTTTTTTGCTCGCATGGATTTACGCCATGATTATTAAAAGAATGACAACCTATTCGCCATGGATGTTTCTCCTCTTTCCATTTACTTCCATGTTGTTTATTTACTCCATCATTCGGGCTAGCTTCTTAACCTTTAAAAGAGGGGGCATTATTTGGAGAGGGACGAAATATCGCTTAAAAGATTTACGTAACAACAATACGTAATTCTCTTAAAATAAATCGGGACCCTATTGTACCCGATTTATTTGTGTACAGGAATCGTAATTTCTTTAAAATCATCAGCGATTTCGGTATTCGGAAACACTTCTCTCGCTTCCTCCACATGTAATTGCGAAGCTCTTTTGTCGTATCTTGAGCTAATATGAGTAAGACACAGTTGTTTCACACCAGCGTCTCGCGCGACCTGTGCGGCTTGTGTAGTCGTTGAATGAAAGTAATCATACGCAAGCTGTTCCTCTCCCCTAGAAAACGTAGCCTCGTGGATGAGAAGGTCAGCGTTTATTGCAAGTAAACTGGCGTTGTCACATAGTCTTGTATCACCTAAAATCGTTACGATCCTTCCCTTTATGTCTTCACCACGAAACTCGGAAGAATCAATGATAGTTCCATCTTCTAAAACAACGTTTTCTCCAGCCTTAATTTTTTTGTATAGAGGACCAGGTGGGATTTTTGCTTCCTGTAGCTTTTCTACTAATAAAGAGCCTGGACGGTCCTTCTCCACCACTCGATATCCGTATGATGGAATTCCATGCTCCAATTTACGAGCTTCAACTTTGAACTGCTCATCTTCAAAAACAATCCCCTCCTCAATTTCTACGATCTTTAGAGGGTACTTTAAATACGTTCCGCTTACTTGCAAAGAAATATCTACATAATCTTTTATCCCCTTAGGTCCATATACCGTTACGAGTGACTCTCCGCCTTGGAAGGAACGACTGGACAATAAACCAGGCAAGCCATAGATATGGTCGCCATGAAGATGAGTAATAAATATCTTTTCAATGCGGCGTGGCTTAACAGACGTATGTAAAATTTGATGCTGAGTGGCCTCACCACAGTCAAACATCCAAAGGGTCCCTCTCTCATCCAACAGCTTCAGTACAAGAGAGCTTACGTTTCTATGTTTTGCGGGAACTCCTGCGCCCGTACCGAGAAATAAAATATCCAATTCAAACGCTCCTTTATGTAAAAGGCTCTTTTCTAAAACATTGTTGCTATCTACACACTTTTTCGGAAATAAACTATATGTTCAACAGCCAATCTGGATTTTATCACCTTAGAAAAGAGCTACTCTCAAAATAGACCAATAAAACTTAGCATTATACGGGGAAAAATCCGGCTTCTAGGTTTTTTCCAAACCAACAAACTTTACGAAAACAGCCATGTAAAAAACCGACGTCAATAAAGACATCGGATTACTATCATTATTACCATCACTATACCATATTTGTCACGAGATACTTACTAGATATGCAGATCTCTCTTTTCATAAGCGATAAAGGTATAGCTCGTCATGACTACAACTAATAGGGCGCTTACCGTAATATATATGGCTTCATATCCGGTTCCACTAATGATGTCCTTTGCCTCAAAATATTTGAAAGGAGTAAAGACAGAAAGAATCTCGAGATTCTCGTTAAGGTCAATCGCCATTGATAAGAAAAAGGCAATTAGTAACACAGCAGTAGAAATACTTGCAGCTCTTTTAGGATGCTTAATGCTAGCAGCAACGGATGTTCCTAAGGATAAAAACAGGAGCTGCAGGATAAACATACCACCCATTAATTTAGCAATCTCGATCACATACGACTCATCTGTCTTATTATAATAATCCACCATCAAATGTGAAATCAAAAAAGTGACAAGATTTAGCACAAAAATAGCGATCAAGGATGCCATCCATTTCGAAAAGATCACCTGTTTTCTAGAGATTGGCTTCACTAATAAGAATTCTGCTGTTTTATCTCTCTCCTCTTTAGAAATGATATTCGCTCCTAACATCACAGCATGAATCGTAGTCATAACCATTAAATATAAAAACAAAATGCCGTAATAACCGCTAACAGTCGTTAAATCCAACGAGCCTGTTCCCATAATGGCCTGCATGGCTTTTGGCATACTTGCCATGAGATCATTAATAGACTGACCGGAAGATTCTGTTGCCACGTACTTACTCATCCCCCCAGCTACCATAGCAAGAATTCCTAAACACCAAATAACGAGTGACTTTCTTAGTGCTTTTAACTCTCTAATAAATATATTCACCTTACCCCCTCCTTCCTTACACCGCATTCATATCCCTTTTAGTATAGATGTAAAAGCTAGCAATAAAAGCTGCTATAATCCACACCAAACCGACTATCACATACGACCATTCATACTGACTGTATTTAATAATATACATGTAGTCAAAATACTTGAAGGGGGTAATATATCGAACGGACGCTTCACCCACTGTAGATCCAAACATTCCTATAAAAAAGAAAGCAAAGACGACACCTAGTGATAAAGAGAGAACCGATTTCAACTTAGGTAATAGCATGGAAGCAATCACTCCAATGGCTAAAAACATAACTTGAACGAAAAAGAGCGTGAATGAAAGAAGAAAAAATGCTTGTTCATTAAAATTCTCTGTCTTTACATAGGAAGCAATAAAATAAGCACAAAGAATGAAGGATAGGCTAGTAATTGCAATAGACACAAATGCCGCAGAAAGCTTTGATACAATGATCGTTGTCCTTGAAACAGGCTTGGTAAGGAGAAAATCAACTGTCTTTTCCCGTACCTCCTTGGATAGGATAGATGCACCTATCATCATCGCCTGTATCGCACCGCATAACGAGATATACATGAAAACATACGAATAAAAACCAAGGATGCTAGTAAAATGACCAATTTCAATCCCAACCGCTTTACGCAATGCTTCCGGGAGAGTTTGTAAAAGCTCGTTCACTTGATCTGCATCTTTCGCAAACGAGGGAAAAAGTGACATAAAAAAGAGCACAAGTGCAATAAGAGAAACCGTCCAAACAAACGTCGACTTTCCATAAGCTCTTATTTCATGAAGAAAGATATTCACCTTCTACTCCTCCTTTTCGTAGTAGTGCATGAAAATCTCTTCAAGGGTTGGTTCTTCTACCCACAAATTCTGAAGTGGTATCTCTGCGATTTTTCTAATAATTGCATTCATATTCCCTTTGTAGATAAAGGACACCGTCTTTTCTTTCACCATAATATCTGTGACACCTTCTAACTGAAAAACTTCAGAAGTTATGTGATTAACAGCTTCAAGTCTAAATTTCTTATAACTATTCTCTGTTAAAGCGCTCATCGTCTCGACTTTCACGATTTCGCCTTCTTTAATAATAGCCACACGATCACAAAGTTTTTGAACCTCACTTAAAATATGGGAGGAGAAAAGAATGGTAGCTCCCTTTTTATTTTCTTCTCTTAATAATTCGAAAAATTTCTGTTGCATTAATGGATCCAAGCCACTTGTCGGCTCATCAAGAATAATGAGCTTTGGTTCGTGTAATAATCCTTGAACGATTCCAACCTTCTTTTTATTGCCAAGTGAAAGATCGTCAATCTTTTTAGAAACATCTAGATTCAACGTTTCAGCAAGCTCATGTATTCTCTTTGTACAATCCTTTTTATAAAAGCTTGCAGAATACTTAAGCAAGTCAATAACTTTCATATTTTCATAATAAAAGACCTCTGAGGGGAGGTACCCAATCTCCTTCTTAATCTCGGGGGCATATTTAATACAATCCTTCCCAAAGATCGTAGCACTCCCACTTGTTGGATAAATAAGTGCAAGCAATGTTCGAATGGTTGTCGATTTCCCAGCTCCATTTGGTCCAATGAATCCAAAAATCTCTCCTTCTTTTACAGAGAAACTGACATTAGAAATCCCTCTTGCTTTTCCATACATTTTCGTTAACTGATTGCTTTCTATCACATTCATAAAGAAAGCCTCCTTTTTAGACAGTTAAACTTTCTAACACCATCATACTACATGAAAAATAAGGCAACAATTATTTTATGAAATATTTTTATTAAAACATTTCATAAAATAAATTAATAACGCTTTCATTTGTATTAAGGATAGTTCAAGCGATTTGGTTAAAAATAAATACGTAATTTTGTGAAGAATTATTTGCTTATTTGGCTAGAAACCGATAAAATTCTGTACTTGTATAGGTCAATTTTTTTTTATAAAAATACATATATAACATGGAAATACCCTGGAAGAGAGGTTCTTAACGTGACACAAAACGAGAAACCGACTGCATTAATCATGATATTTGGAGCAACTGGTGATTTAGCAAATAGAAAACTGTATCCTTCGCTCTATAAACTGTTTGAAAAAGGAAATCTTTCAGACAAATTTGCTGTCATCGGAGTTGCAAGAAGACCATTAACGAATGAGGAATTCCAAGAGAATATCAAAAAATCGGTAAAGTCTTCAATTCAAAAAGAGGATCGAATCGATGAATTTGCTTCTCATTTTTACTATCATTCTCATGATGTAACTGATTCAAATTCATACGCAGTGCTTAACAACCTAGCAAATCAACTTGACTCAAATTATGATTTACAAGGAAATCGCATCTTCTACTTAGCGATGGCACCTGAGTTCTTTGGAACAATTGCACTACATTTAAAAGAAGATGGGTTGACCAATGTGAGCGGGTTTAAACGCTTAGTCATTGAAAAACCATTTGGACATGATCTTCAATCAGCACAAGAGTTAAATGATCAAATCAGAACTGCCTTCTCTGAAGATGAAGTGTACAGAATCGACCACTACCTAGGAAAAGAAATGGTTCAAAATATTGAAGTTATTCGATTTGCTAATGCGATTTTCGAGCCGCTTTGGAACAACCGTTATATTTCGAATATTCAAGTAACTTCTAGTGAGGTTCTTGGAGTAGAAGAACGTGGACGCTATTATGAAAAAAGTGGTGCTTTAAGAGATATGGTTCAAAATCATATGCTCCAAATGGTCGCATTACTTGCGATGGAGCCACCAATTAAGCTAACCACAGAAGAAATTCGCTCAGAAAAGGTGAGAGTCCTTCGTGCTCTTCGTCCAATTGAAGGTGAAGAAATAAAAGAATACTTCGTTCGCGGTCAATATGACAAAGGCACAGTGGAAGGTACACAGGTTTTAGGATACCGCGAAGAGCAAATGGTTAACCCAGAGTCTAACACAGAAACATATGTAGCTGGAAAATTGATGATTGATAATTTCCGCTGGGCAGGGGTTCCTATTTATATACGGACAGGAAAGAGAATGGATGCCAAATCTACAAAAATTGTTATCCAGTTTAAAGACATTCCTATGAACCTATATTATAGCCCTGAAGAAACATTGAATCCGAACCTACTTGTGATTCATATTCAACCTGAAGAAGGCATTACACTGCATCTAAATGCGAAAAAAGCGGGTCAAAACATCGCAGCCACTCCTGTTAAGTTAAACTATGCAAATCGCGGAATCGATGGGTTAAATACACCAGAGGCGTACGAGAAGCTTCTATTCGATTGCATGCGCGGTGATGCGACCAACTTTACACATTGGGATGAAGTTGCTCTATCTTGGAGCTTTGTTGATAAGATTTCTGATGTTTGGGAAAATCAAAAGGCCGAGAACTACCCTAACTACAACGCAGGTACGATGGGTCCTCGTGAGGCGGATGAGCTTCTTGAGAAAGATGGCTTCCATTGGTGGCCGATCTCTAATTTTGATGTTGATAAGTGCTAAAAAACATGCTCATTCCCATTTAGGTATGGGTTCTGTTTTCGGGTATCTTCTTAATTAAAATACACAGAAAAGACGTATGAATTGGCATACGTCTTTTCTTTATTTATTAAGCTGCTCATTCCCACATCTAGGTTCAAGAGGGTCCGCACTTATCGGTTGGGGATCAGGTTTAATCACCCGAGCTGATAAATAGACGGAGAAATTCTGCTTAATTAGTAATTCTTATTAAAAAAGGCTTAAATAAACGGAGAGATTCCGCCTATTGGCTCGAAAAAGTCAAAAAGGAGCGATTTTTCTTTGAAAAAGTGGAAAACCTCCCCTTATTTACCCCGAAACGAGGCTCCATTCAGCATCTAACCGGAAATTCTCCGCTTAATACTTTTGCTAGTTACTCGATTAAGGACTTTTATATACCAATAACGATGCCAATACGACTGTCATTTCGGCACGTATTTTAAAAAAAGCACTTCAAAACGGAACTCTTTACCATTTAGCATAGGAGCTTTTTAACGCCCCATCCCTTATCAATGGCACACAAAATAGCCTACCCTATTGGGTAGGCTATTTTTGCTTTCAGAAGGCTTAGAACCAGTTTGTATGGAATGTTCCTTCTTTATCTGTACGTTGGTACGTATGTGCACCGAAATAGTCACGTTGAGCTTGTAACAGATTCGCTGGAAGTGTTTCTGTACGGTAGCTGTCGTAGTATGAAAGCGCAGCTGAGAAACATGGTACAGGAATACCGTTTTGAACGGCAACAACCATAATGTCACGAAGAGCATGCTGGTAGCTTTCAACAATTTCCTTGAAATATGGATCAAGTAATAGGTTTTTAAGCTGTCCGTCACGATCATACGCTTCTTTGATCTTTTGAAGGAATTGAGCACGAATAATACATCCTCCACGGAAGATCATCGCAATTTCTCCGTATTGTAAATCCCAGTTGTATTCTTCTGAAGCTGAACGCATTTGTGCGAAGCCTTGTGCGTATGAACAAATCTTACTCATATAAAGAGCTTTACGAACTGACTCGATAAATGCCTTCTTATCACCAGTGAATTCCTTCGCAGTTGGTCCACCTAATACTTTACTAGCATGAACACGTTCTTCCTTCATTGCTGAAAGGAAACGAGCGAATACGGACTCCGTAATAATTGGTAGTGGTACTCCAAGATCAAGAGAGCTTTGGCTTGTCCACTTACCAGTTCCCTTTTGTCCTGCTGTATCAAGAATTACATCAACAAGTGGTTTACCTGTTTCTTCGTCTTTTTTCGTAAAAATATCAGCTGTAATTTCGATTAAGTAGCTATCAAGCTCGCCTTTGTTCCACTCAGCAAAAACTTCATGAAGTTCGTCTGCGCTCAGACCAAGTACATGCTTTAATAGGAAGTATGATTCAGAGATTAACTGCATATCTCCATATTCGATTCCATTATGAACCATTTTCACATAGTGACCTGCTCCGTCTGGACCGATATAGGTTGTACAAGGCTCACCATCAACCTTTGCAGAAATATCTTTAAAAATTGGTGCAATTAATTCATATGCTTCTTTTTGTCCACCTGGCATAATTGAAGGTCCTTTAAGAGCTCCTTCTTCTCCACCTGATACGCCTGTTCCAACAAAATGAATACCTAATTCACTAAGTTCTTTATTACGGCGTTGTGTATCAACAAAGTATGTGTTTCCACCGTCGATAACGATATCACCTTTATCAAGCAATGGTTTTAGTTGTTCAATTGTCGCATCAGTTGGCCCACCAGCTTTAACCATAAGCATGATTTTACGAGGCTTTTCTAATGATTCAACGAACTCTTCCATGCTATATGTACCAAATATGTTTTTTCCATTTGATTCTGCAAGCATTTCATCTGTTTTCTCGCTTGAACGGTTATAAACTGAGACAGTATAGCCGCGGCTTTCAATGTTCCAAGCAAGGTTTTTCCCCATTACTGCTAACCCAATAACACCAAATTGTTGTTTTGACATTTTTTTCTTCCCTTCTAGCTAAGTACTATATACATAAGAATCCACTTTACTTTAGCAAGATTAAGCAAAAAGCGCAAGTAAGGTGATTAATTAAATATTCAATCAAATATATTTTTTCCTGAATTATTTTATATATAACGCTTACTCTTCTTTCTTTTCATGTGTTATGTGTAAAAAATCTTTGTTAAAACTTGAATCTGTACCGATAGACGGGTAAGGTTTGTTTTTTCGTACCATTCCCGCTCGATTTATGATGGACGTGCCGTATTTTTCTTTTAATTTTGAAACAGCATTTAATAGTGGCTCTTTTTTTGCATCGCGTTCATATGAGAAAAGATCAAGCTGTTTTACCGCTTCATTCACAGAAATCAAGTCTGTTCCGGTGATCCCAAGAAGACGGATGGCATTTCCATTCCAATTTGAATGAAATATTTTTTTGGCAAGTTGTGCAATTTCATCTTGCTTTTCAACTGGATTGTCTAGTTTTTTACTCCTAGTAAATGTCTTACGGTCCTTATACCGTATCGTTACACTTAATCCCGTTGCCAACACTTGTTTTGCTTTTAATCTAACAGATACTTTCTCTGCCAACTGCTCTAGCACTGTGTTTAACTCTTTAACATTTGTTACATCCTTTGGAAGTGTTGTTGAATTTCCAACACTTTTAAAATCAGAAACAGAGTTTGGATCCACTTCACGGTGATCGATTCCATTCGCTCGTTCCTTTAGTCTTATTCCATTAATACCAAGCAGAGATTTTAACTGAATATCATTTCCTTTGGCTAAGTCACCAATCGTTTGTATGGCCATATGATTTAATTTTTCGGCTGTCTTTTGTCCAACTCCATGCATTTCACCCACATTTAATGGCCACAGAACGTGTTTAATATCTCTCTTTCTAAGAACGGTTATCCCCAAAGGTTTTTTCATATCTGATGCTGTTTTTGCTAAAAATTTATTAGGAGCTATTCCGATACTGCAAGGAAGATCAAATTGTTCTAGCATTCGCTCTTGAATCGTCTTTGCAATTTCAAGAGGTGATCCAAACTCATAGCCTTCAGTAATATCTACATATCCTTCATCAATTGAAACTGGCTCTACTAAATCTGAAAACTGCCTTAACAAGTCAAAGATAGCGACGGAGGCAGCCCGGTAGCGTTCAAAATTGGGTTTCATTACAATTAAATTAGGACACAGTTTTCTAGCTTCCCAAAGCGGCATCGTCGTTCTAACCCCTACTTTTCTAGCTTCGTAGCTACAGGTGATAATAATCCCGCGTCTTTCCTCGACATTGCCCGCAATCGCAAGTGGCTTGCCCTTTAAATTTTGATCGTAGGCCATTTCTACGGACGCATAGAAACTATTCATATCCACGTGTAGAATCACACGGCCATTTTTGGGGTACATTTCCTTCAGCGCCATCTACCTCCTCACCACTTCCACCACTAGTATTTTACCAAAAGAATGACGAGACGAAAAAGAGCAGCCTCACTGGCTACTCCTCTTGATGTGATTTCATATATTGTTGAATTTCCTTTATTCCTTCTAGCGATTGAACAAGCTTGGATGGATCAATGATTGTAATTAAACGCGGATCCAGGTTGGCAATGGAAGAAAAGTAACTTGTTTTATTAAATGCAACTAACCCTAACTGCTTTAACTGTTCCTTTTCAATATCAATAATCTCTTTCGCATCGTTAACGAGGACTCCTATGGATAGTTCATCTGTCTTTACGACAATCATCCTCGTTTGGTCATTGTATTGAATGGTTCGGTGATATAAAATTTCTTCAAAATCAAGAACAGGGAGTAATTCACCTCTCACTTTCACAATACCTTTCACGTACACAGGTAAATGAGGGATCGGTGTAATTCCTTCCACCTTCTCTATTGAAATTACATGTTCAATAGTGATCGCATATTCTTCCTTCCCTACTTGAAAAACGACTACTTTGGTTGTTGTAAGCATGGGTACTGGCTCCAATCTAGCACAAAGGCATCATACTTTATACCTGTATCATACTAACATTTCTGCTATTTTGTCTATCGAAAGTAACAAAAAAAGAGTGAAGAATCTCCTCACTCTTTGTCTATTAAGCAGAAACTTCCTCAATGATCGCAATCACATACTCTGCCAACTTATTGAGTTCTTCAACAGGCATTCTTTCATTCGTTGTGTGAATCTCTTCATAACCAACTGCTAGGTTAACGGTCGGAATTCCAAATCCAGCGATTACATTCGCATCACTGCCCCCGCCGCTTCTTAACAGCTCGGATGAGCGACCAATTTTGGCAGCCGCTTTTTTCGCTACTTGAACCACATGATCTCCTTCTCCAAATTTAAAGCCAGGGTACATTACTTGAATATCAACCTCTGCTCTGCCACCCATTTCTGAGGCCACTTCTTCAAACGCAGTTTTCATTTTTTGCACTTGCTCTTCCATCTTCTCATTTACCAAAGAGCGTGCTTCTGCTAAAATCTCCACGTGGTCACAAACGATATTGGTTTGTGTACCGCCTTCAAAACGACCGATATTTGCAGTTGTTTCCTCATCAATGCGGCCAAGAGGCATTCTTGAAATGGCTTTCGCTGCAATCGTAATAGCCGATACACCTTTTTCAGGTGCCACACCAGCATGTGCGGTCTTTCCAAAAATTGTTGCCTTTACTTTTGCCTGCGTAGGTGCAGCAACAATAATATTACCTACTTGACCATCACTATCTAGAGCATAGCCATATTTTGCTACAAGTAACGCTGGGTCTAATACTTTGGCACCAACTAAGCCAGACTCTTCTCCAACAGTAATGATAAATTGAATCGTTCCATGTGATATTGATTGTTCCTTTAATACACGGACGACTTCAAGCATAACGGCAAGTCCCGCTTTATCATCCGCTCCGAGAATGGTTGTACCATCTGTAACTACATACCCATCCTTAATGCTTGGTTTGATGCCTTTACCAGGGACAACTGTATCCATATGGGAGGTAAAGTAAATGGTGTCTACTTCCTCCTTTGAGCCTTTAAGAGTGCAAATTAAGTTTCCTGCCCCATGTCCAGTAGTTGCCGTTGTATCGTCTTCCACTACGTCAACGCCAAGCTCTGTAAATTTCTGTGTTAAGACCTTTGCAATATCTGCTTCGTTCTTCGTTTCTGAGTCCACTTGAACGAGCTCAAGAAATTCCTTTAACAATCTTTCTTCGTTAATCATCCTGTCCCCTCCATCAATCATACATTCACTCTTGTAGTATAACTTTTTCGTATCACAATCAGCAAATGAATGGGTTTAAAGGGGAATATTTCCGTGTTTCTTATTCGGACGAGTTTCTTTTTTATTACGTAGCATCTCTAAAGATTGAATAATTTTTATTCTTGTTTCACGTGGGTCAATGACGTCATCTACCATTCCCATACTTGCGGCCACATAGGGGTTAGCAAATTTTTCACGATACTCTTTAATTTTTTGTGCTCTTGTTGCCTCAGGATCTTCACTTTGATTAATCTCCCTTGCGAAAATAATATTCGCAGCCCCCTGCGGTCCCATCACTGCAATTTCAGCGTTGGGCCAAGCAAACACAAGATCCGCACCGATAGACTTCGAATTTAATGCCACATAGGCTCCGCCATATGCTTTTCGCAGGATAATCGTTAATTTTGGAACCGTTGCTTCTGAATAGGCGTACAATATTTTTGCTCCATGTCGGATGATCCCACCATGTTCCTGCTTTATACCTGGAAAGAAGCCCGTTACATCCTCAAATGTAATAATAGGTATGTTAAACGAGTCACAGAAACGAATAAATCTAGCGGCTTTATCTGACGAATCTATATCCAAACCACCAGCCATAAACTTTGGTTGGTTACATACTAAGCCAATAACTTCACCCTTCACACGAGCGTATCCAATGACGATATTTTTGGCGAAATCCTTTTGAACCTCCATGAATGAATCTTCATCTACTACTTGCTCGATTACCTTTCTTACGTCGTACGGACGGACCGCGTCAAATGGTACCACATCAGTTAAATCAGGACGGTAATCCCAATTATCTTCGTACTTACTAATCGGTGCTTTTTCTTCATTATTTTGTGGAAGATAGCTTAGTAACTGTCGGACCTCTGCAAGTACTTCTTCCTCCGTTGATGCACGGAAATGCGCATTTCCACTGATGGAGTTATGTACCTTTGCCCCTCCTAAATCCTCGGGACTGATTTTCTCACCTGTAACCGTTTCTATTACCTTAGGGCCGGTTATAAACATTTGACTTGTTTGATCAACCATAAACACAAAATCAGTGATGGCTGGGGAATACACCGCTCCACCTGCACAGGGTCCCATAATCACAGAGATTTGCGGAATGACTCCCGAGTATATAGCATTTCGATAAAAGATTTTTCCGTAACCATCGAGTGACACGACTCCTTCTTGAATTCTCGCTCCACCCGAATCATTCATCCCAACAAAAGGTGCACCATTTTTCGCTGCCAAATCCATGACATTTGCTATTTTATTCGCATGCATCTCCCCCAAAGCTCCACCAAAAACCGTAAAATCTTGGGAGAACAAGTAGATGGGTCGCCCATTCACCTTTCCGTAACCAGTAACGACACCGTCTCCTGGCCCCTTTTGATTTTCCAAACCAAAATCCTTGCATCTATGTTCAATAAAAGGGTTCAGCTCAATAAAGGTTCCCTTGTCAACAAGAAGCTCGATTCTCTCCCTTGCTGTCAGCTTTCCTTTTTCATGCTGCTTTTCAATTTTTTGATCTCCCCCACCTAACTCAACTTCTCTTTTCCGGTCATATAAATCATTGATTTTCTCATAGATGTCGATCATTTTTGACTCCCCCATCTCTTTGACACATTTCGAAAAGCACATGATGAGTAGATCTTGGATGCATAAAGGCCACTCTTGCATGATGTGCTCCTTCTTTTGGATTATCATGAATCATTTGTACTCCCTTGTCTTTTAACTCCTGTATCCTAGATTCAATGGAATTTACCCCTAGAGCAATGTGATGGATTCCTTCTCCGCGCTTTTCGACAAACTTATAGATAGCGCTTTCAAAATTTGTCGATTCTAATAACTCTAACATGACGTTCCCTGTATCTATAAAGGCTACTTTTACTTGTTCTGATGGGACTTCTTCAATACCGACGAGCTTTAATCCAAGAGTCTCTGTATAAAAAGGCAAGCATGCATCAATGGATTTTACTGCGATCCCAATGTGATCGACATTATTTATCACTTTTTCCATCTCCCTCAGAAGTAATATAATTATAAATATTCGCTTTTTGGACAAAAAATCCCTTCCAAAACCTGAGCGGTTGTTCAATTTATCTTTTCCTAGTAAAATAAACGTAGAAAAGTTTCTGCCTGGGAGGAGATCGAAATGGGAAATAAGAAAACACAAAAGTTAGTTGTTTATTTAATGCTATTTGCTATGTTAGCTTCTACGATACTAGCAGGAGTCGTTGCATTTTTATAAAAGCAAAAAGTCACTTAAGGGTTTGCCCTAAGTGACTTTTTATTTTGAAATCGCACCGTATTCTTTTGCTATTTCTGCATAGTTTTCATTTGTAGTTGTGATTAATACCTTTGTGCCTATGGGAATGAAATCAAAGAGAGATTCGATGGCCTCATTTTGAAGTCTCACACATCCCTGCGAAACATACTTACCAATGGAGCTAGGTGTGTTGGTTCCATGAAGACCATAGATTCTTCCATCAGTTTCATTTGCATCAAAACCGATCCATCTAGTACCTAAAGGATTTTCCGGATCTCCACCATTAATATTGTTTTTTCGATAATATGGATTTTTTGCCTTAACCGTTATCGTGAATAATCCTTCTGGAGTTAACTCCTCTGTCTTGCCTGTTGCAGCTTTTACCACTGTCTGAACCCGATTCTCATTAATTAAAGCTACTTCATTTGTAGCTTTATTAACAATTAAAAAAGGATCCCCCGGAAGTGGATTTTCTCCTAATGGCCAAATCGGACTTGAAGTAAATGCTATAAATAAAGCTAGAAGAAAGGATACCATATGTTCACCTTCCGTATTATTTCTCTTTAGTAGTTTGTAGCATCTTCTTCCTTTTATTCACTTTTGGTTTTTTCATACCGACAAAGTCCTTTTTAATGGTTAAATATTGCTCCATTTCCTTTGTAAAATGCAAAAGAGCCGCCCTTGTCTCAAATTCCTCACGGGTTCTAGGAAGCTCCATTTTTTGAAATTCCACTCTCATTCTCTCTAACTTTTCAATATAAATATCCGCTGTGTTCCCCGGGTGGATATTTTTTGAGAGATCTTCAATGAATTCCGCAATCATCTCTCCCTGTTCAACGGTAAGGGAAATGGAACTTACAAGAGGCAGAACTCTTTCAATAATTTCAAATTGCTTCTCTCTCATTTTAAAATAATGATAATATAAGTTCTCATTACGAAGGAAATGGTTTTCAACATCACGAAAAGCTAGAGTTTTTGCCTCATCAATAAGCGTCGCTGTTTCTGGGATTTCATGACCATCCCAATCGGTTTTATTATTCTTTAAATATAAGATAATTTCATCAAAGATGGCTTTAAATTTTTCCTCTATTTCCATTTGGTAATCAATCAGCTTATTTTCTAAACTTGGCATATATAAGTTCATAATTAAGGCCACACCAATTCCAATAATAATTAAGCCCAGTTCATTCAATAATAAACCCTTTGTAATATGTCCCGCTGAATACAAATGGAGAATAATAACTGTGCTCGACACAATCCCATCGCTTGCTCCAACCATTACCGCTGTTGGAATGAATAATAATAATAAAAGTCCGATCATGACGGGATGAAAAGCAATTCCTTCAAAAATAACAATTGAAAAAACCATTGCCACTATGCAAGCTAAAAACCGTTCCCAGGACGCACGTACACTTTTCTTCTTTGTTACTTGAATGCAAAGGATGGTCAGGATACCCGCAGATGTAAAACTTGAAAGTCCAAAAGCCTGAGCAATCATAATAGAAGCTGCTGCTCCTAATGCGGTTTTTAAAGTTCGGTAACCAATTTTAAATTCCATTTTGTCTTTTACTCCTATATGTTAATTTCCCATTAGTTACCTTACCCTTGATGACGCTTTCAATTCAACTGTTAACCGATGAAGATCCAAAAAGAAAAACCTCAGAGACCTGAGGTTACACTTCTTCACAATATTTATCGAATGCTTCTTGTAACTTTTGTACAACTGCCATTGGTTCATGCCCTTCAATTTCATGGCGTTCAACCATGGTTAAAATTTTCCCATCCTTTAATAAAGCAAAAGAAGGAGAAGATGGTGGATAATCAGTAAAATAAGAGCGTGCTGTTGCTGTCGCTTCTTTATCTTGACCAGCAAAAACAGTTACTAATTGATCAGGCTTTTTATCGTAGTGAACAGAATACATAGCAGCTGGACGAGCAATTCCACCTGCACAGCCACAAACTGAGTTGACCATTACAAGTGTAGTACCTGACTTGGAAAGGGCAGCATCCACATCATCTGACGTCTTTAATTCTGTATATCCAGCAGCAACAATTTCTTGTCGCGCTTGTCGAACTACATCATTCATAAATAAATTAAAATCCATATTCACGAAAAGTTCCCTCCATTATTTCATTATTATATATTCAATATACCAATATGAGATACAAATATACAAACAGAAAGGTTTAAGGTAGTGAAAAAAGGGTATGATATAAGCACAGCTAGATCATACCCCTACTCCTTAGTTGAAGGTCACCGTATGTGTGACCTTCCTTTTTTATTTTTTTTCATAAAAATTTTTGAAGAGAAGGTCTACTGCAGAAGTAACCGGCTGATCACCCTCAACAACAGCTTTTTCTAGCTGAGGAAGTAATTCTTTTATTTTTTCATGAGCATAAAACTGTAACTGAAGTTGATCTGTGATTAAGGCGTGCATCCAATCCTTTGTTTGTTTTCTTCTTCGCTCTTCAAACACTCCTGTTTGTGTCGTTTCATGGATAAATCGTTCCATCGTCTTCCAAATTTCTTCGATTCCTTTATTATATAAACTTGAGCAAACATAGGCTCTCGTTTCCCACCCTGTAGTAGAGGGTTGTAGAAAATGCAGAATTCGATTATATTCATCCTTCGTTTTTCGTGCAAAAGCTTCATTATCACCATCCGCTTTATTTACGACAATGGCGTCGGCAAGCTCCATGATACCCTTTTTCATCCCTTGTAGCTCGTCACCAGCACCTGTTAGCACTAGGAGCATAAAGAAGTCTACCATGTCTCTTACCATCACTTCGCTTTGTCCCACCCCAACGGTCTCAACAATAATCACTTCGTAACCTGCGGCTTCACAAAGAGCAATAGACTCCTTTGTTTTTCGGTGTACGCCACCTAGCTTTCCTCCCGTAGGGGACGGCCGAATAAAGGCCATCTTTGACCTAGATAGATGTTCCATTCTCGTTTTGTCCCCTAAAATACTTCCTCCACTCCGCTTAGAGCTCGGATCAACAGCTAGAACAGCTACCTTAATGCCTTGCTCACATAAGTACATCCCAAATGAGTCAATAAAGGTACTTTTTCCCGCTCCTGGCACACCTGTAATGCCAATTCGAACCGAGTTACCTGAGAAGGGAAGAATTTGTTGAAGGAGATCCTGCGCCTTTTTAAAATGGTGGTCAGCATTGCTTTCGATTAAAGTGATCGCTTGAGCAAGCATCGAGCGATTTCCATTCCTAAGTCCTGAACAAAGCTCCTCGACCGTTGGAGCATTATTCACTTTTTTGTGAAACCGTTTTGCAGAAGAAACGCTATTATCTAAATGATTATCATTCATTACTTCTCCACTTCCTCATAGCCTAATCGCTCGTAGATCGCTCTTACCACCTTTTGAGCAGCTACTGGAATGACGGTCCCTGGTCCAAAAATTGCGGCAGCCCCTTGGCGATATAAATAATCATAATCTTGCGCAGGGATTACGCCACCGATTACTACTAAAATATCATTTCGACCTAAGTCCTTTAATTCTTTCATTAATTTTGGAAGCAGTGTTTTATGACCGGCAGCAAGTGAGCTTATGCCAATCACGTGAACATCATTTTCAATCGCTTGTAAAGCGGTCTCCTTTGGTGTTTGGAATAACGGTCCAATATCCACATCAAATCCTAAATCAGCAAAAGCTGTTGATATCACTTTTGCTCCCCTATCGTGACCGTCCTGTCCCATCTTGGCTATAAGAATTCTTGGCCGGCGTCCTTCGTTTTGTAGAAATTCCTCTGTCATGAGCTGAACTTCTTTCATTTCTTCTTCATTCGAGTACGCAGAGCTATATACTCCACTAATTGAGCGGATAATGGCTTTGTGTCTTCCAGCAACAACTTCCACCGCATCAGATATTTCCCCGATTGTTGCACGAGCTCTAGCTGCGCTAACCGCAAGTTCAAGGAGGTTTCCTTCGCCTGTCTGTGCTCCTTTTGTTAATGCTTCTAATGTTCGTTTTACTTCTTTCTCGTCTCTATTTGCTTTTACGTATGCCAGTTTTTCAATTTGTTTTAATCTGACTGCTGTATTATCTATGTCTAAAATCTCAATATCTTCTTCTTTATCAACTCGGTATCGATTGACACCGATGATTGTTTCCTCACCTGAGTCAATTTTGGCTTGGCGCTTAGCTGCCGCTTCTTCAATCTTCATTTTTGGCAAGCCCGTTTCAATTGCTTTTGCCATTCCACCTAGCTCTTCAATCTCTTCGATATGCTCCCACGCACGTTTAATCAACTCATCTGTCAGAGCCTCCACATAATACGATCCACCCCAAGGGTCAATCACATTCGTGATACCAGTCTCTTCCTGAAGAAACAACTGTGTATTGCGAGCAATTCTAGCAGAAAAATCGGTTGGAAGTGCAATGGCCTCATCTAAAGCATTGGTGTGAAGTGATTGAGTATGTCCCATCGCTGCCGCATGAGCTTCTATAAGGGTGCGCGTTACATTATTAAACGGATCCTGTTCCGTTAAGCTCCACCCAGATGTTTGGGAATGGGTACGCAAGACAAGCGATTTTTCACTTTGAGGAGAAAACGTCTTCATCATCTTTGCCCAAATATAACGTCCCGCCCTCATTTTAGCTACTTCCATAAAATAATTCATACCAATCGCCCAAAAAAATGATAATCTCGGAGCAAAGGAATCGATATCAATCCCCGCTTTTAGACCTGTTCGAACATATTCGAGTCCGTCAGCTAGTGTATAAGCAAGCTCGATATCAGCTGGTGCTCCTGCTTCTTGCATATGATATCCTGAAATACTAATGCTATTGAATTTTGGCATATGCTTAGAAGTATACGAAAAAATATCAGAGATAATTTTCATCGACATTTCTGGTGGATAAATATATGTATTACGAACCATATATTCTTTTAAAATATCATTTTGTATCGTCCCAGATAACTGATCCTTACTTACCCCTTGCTCTTCAGCCGTTACAATGTAAAAGGCCATGATCGGCAAAACCGCTCCATTCATCGTCATCGAGACTGACATCTGGTCTAGAGGAATGCCATCAAACAAAGTTTTCATATCAAGGATTGAATCAATAGCCACACCGGCTTTACCTACGTCACCTTCGACGCGTGGATGATCAGAGTCATAGCCTCGATGAGTGGCTAAATCAAATGCTACAGACAAACCTTTTTGTCCCATTGCTAAATTCCTGCGATAAAATGCATTACTTTCCTCTGCGGTCGAAAAGCCTGCATACTGTCTTACCGTCCAAGGTCTATTTACATACATCGTTGGATAGGGTCCCCTTGTAAAGGGGGGCAAACCAGGTAAATCTCCAAGATGGGCTAAATGATCGCGGTCCTCTCTTGTATAAAGAGACTTTATCCTGATTTGTTCATTTGTTTCGTAAAATAAATCGTCTATGGAAGCCAGTATTTCTTCTTTTTCTCGTCTACTTTTTTCTTCCTTATAAGACGATATCTTTATTTGACGAAAATTGGGTTTGTTAAGCATGTGTAGTTTCCTCCATTTCAGTCAAGAGACTCAATAGAGAATCATAGCAGTTACTTTTACGATGAAAAAAGCCCCTTACACCTGTTTGAAGCCACACATCCTTATGTTCAGCAAGCCCACCCAAATATAGTCTTTTTTCTGGATAAATCGCCTGAAATTCTTTCACGATGGATAGCCCCCATTCTTCAAACTCTCCATATGCTCCACACAAACAGTAGGTTGAATAGTTGCTGCTATCAATATATTTCTTAATTTGTTTCCAACTGTCCGTTTCCTCACTTTTTTCCGTAACAATTCCACCTGGTGCAAGAAAGCCTGCAACAAAATCTGCTTGTGGTTTAAACTGTTTGACTCCACCGATACAGATTACCCCTACGACTGGTTTCTGTTCTAGTTTTTCAGACATTCTTCTAAGGTTTTCATAGGGTTCTGAAAGTCTAGATTGCTTTAGTTCAGGTATCTTTATTGCTACATCTTCAGGTGTAACTTTTTGCTGGACGCTTAATTTTAATGGTTGATCTTGCAAATTTGCGTATATATTGGTACCGATAATCGATTGTTGTCTTGTGAAACTATCATTCTTTCTATTTTCCAATACTTTAGAGAGTTGAGATTGAATCTCTCCATCAACAAGAGAAGATAGCATTCCACCAGAATCATCAATTTGTATAAACAACTCCCATGCCTTATTGGCAATCTCGTCAGTTAGTTCTTCTATATACCAGGAACCTCCAGCCGGATCATGTGTTTTACAAATAAGCGCTTCTTCTTTTAGAATAAGTTGCGTATTTCGAGCCATTCGCTCTGAGAATTCTCCTCCGTTCCCTTCGAGCTCATTATATGGACTAACATGCAAATATTGAACCCCTCCGATAACTGCAGCAAATGCTTCATTACTAGAACGAAGAAGATTCACATATGGGTCATACACTGTTTTGGTAAAGGTAGACGTTCGTGCTGATATGACCATTTTTTGGTTTTCTTTACTTCCTCCGTATGCTTTTACGATTTCACCCCAAAGCATGCGAGCTGCTCTTAACTTAGCAATTTCCATAAAGAAATTAGCTCCTATTGAGAAGTGAAAAATATATTTAGATAGTATGGTTTCAATCGGTATGTTTCGGTTTGAGAGTTCTTCTAGGTGGAATACAGCAGATGCAAGCGAAATCGCAATCTCTTGAACTGCGTTAGCTCCCCCATTATGATAGGGAGATGTGTCAACAAGAATTGTTTTTAATTCTGGGAATTTTTGTGAGGTAATTTGAATATTTGTTGCTAGTTCATCATACACAGCATTCACTGGCTCTCTTAAATAGCCATCTGAAGCCAATTGGGCTAGCGGATCTGTTGCAATAAAGCCTTGTACATCACTTATCTCTTTGATGCTACAGAGCTCTGAGACGAGTTTGGATTGCTGACTTTTTTTTACATGCACACAAATTGGGAAACGGTCGGTAAACTCTTCAAATATAGATTGATATGAGATATCTTCTTGAACAGAGAAAGAAACAGCGGTCTGTCCACCTTTGATTGCAGCTTCTATCTTATCTTTTAGTTCATTTGCAGTCGACGCTTGAATAGTCTGAGCAATTCTCCATGGTTGTTTCTGATCACCGTACGAATCAATTCCTCTCCGATAATCTGGGACACCTGGAAATTGAGAAACATGTTGTTCTTTCTTAAAATAAAGCGGTTTCAATTTTATCTGTTCGTATGTACGATTTATTAATTGTTCTACCTTTTTTCCTTTCAGTGACTGTTCACTTTTTTTGATCCAGTCTTTTTCTTGCCAAAGTGGGAATGACGCATGTTTCATATCTCTTATTTGCATTGTATGCCGTGCAAAATCTGCTACGGCTTCCCTCCCTCCGAAAGATAAATTGAGGTAAAATTCAAAATTATTGATCTTACCCTTATTGTAGTACACTTGGGAATAATTGCAAAGAAGAAAAACCGCTGTCTAATTGACAACGGCCTTTTGTCTTAGTAGATTGATGTATTTTCTTTTGTGGTAGCCTCAAGGATATCTTTCACCCGTTTTAAGAATCTTCCGCACACAAGACCATCAAGAACGCGGTGATCAAGCGATAGACAAAGATTAACCATGTCTCTTACAGCAATCATTCCGCCATTCATTACCACCGGACGTTTAACAATGGACTCTACCTGTAGAATGGCTGCCTGAGGGTAATTAATAATTCCCATAGATTGTACAGATCCGAACGAACCAGTGTTGTTAACAGTGAATGTTCCACCTTGCATATCAGTACTTGTTAATTTTCCAGCTCTTACTTTAGAAGCTAATTCCGTTATTTCTCTCGCAATCCCTTTAATGGTCTTTTCATCCGCGTGTTTAATAACTGGAACATATAAAGCATCCTCCGTTGCAACTGCGATGGAAATATTAATATCCTTCTTCTGAATAATTTTATCTCCTGCCCACATAGAGTTCATTTGTGGAAATTCCTTTAAAGCTTGAGCAACTGCTTTTACAAAGAATGCAAAGAACGTTAAGTTAAATCCTTCTTTTGCCTTAAACTCCGATTTGATGGAGTTTCTGTATGCAACTAAATTTGTCACATCGACTTCAACCATTGTCCAGGCATGTGGTGCCTCATGCTTGGAGCGTAACATATTGGCCGCTATCGCTTTTCTAACACCTGTGACTGGAATTTCTATATCTCCGGCTGTTACAGGAACATCCATTGGAGCAGGCGGTGCTTTTTCTACCGCTTTTGGTGCTGGAGCTGTTGGAACAGCTACAGCTTTTTCTTGAGGTGTTGGAATGGCTCCGGATTCTATAATCGCTTGAAGATCTTTACGCGTAATTCTGCCACCCGCTCCAGAACCTGACACCTGAGTTAAGTCAATTCCATGCTCCGCAGAAAGCTTTAAGACTGCAGGTGAATAGCGTGCTTTATTTGGCGCATCACTTACTTCAGTCTTAAGAACTTCCATATTAGATGGCTTAGAATCAACCGATTCCTCTTGTTTACGATTGTCGCCCTCGACTTCGATTGTACAAATGATGGCGCCGACCTCTAATGTGTCTCCTTCATTGGCGATGAGTTCAACAATTTTCCCAGAGAAGGATGAAGGTACTTCTGCATTTACTTTATCCGTCATTACCTCTGCTAGAGGATCGTATTTGTTTACCGTGTCTCCAACTGAAACGAGCCATTTGCTAATCGTTCCTTCTGTAACACTCTCCCCAAGCTGAGGCATTTTGATTTGTTCAATAGCCAATTCGTTACCTCCTTGTTAACCTTTAATCCCTATTAAAATTCAGCAAGCTCACGCATTGCTTTTTCGACCTTATCTGGATTTACCATAAAGTATTTTTCCATCGTTGGTGCGTATGGCATAGCTGGTACGTCAGGGCCCGCTAAGCGCTTTATCGGTGCATCCAAATCAAACAAGCAGTTCTCTGCGATGATCGCTGCTACTTCGCTCATAATGCTGCCTTCCTTGTTATCCTCCGTTACTAATAGGACTTTTCCTGTTTTAGAAGCCGCTTCAATAATTGCCTCTTTATCCAAAGGATACACGGTACGTAGGTCAAGAATATGGGCTGAAATCCCGTCACTGGCCAATTTTTCTGCGGCTTGTAGAGCAAAGTGAACACATAAACCATATGTGATGACGGTAATATCTTCTCCTTCTCGTTTTACATCTGCTTTACCTATTGGAAGAACATAATCATCAGCCGGAACCTCCCCTTTGATTAAGCGGTAGGCACGCTTATGCTCAAAAAACAGTACAGGATCATCATCACGAATTGCAGCCTTTAACAGACCTTTTACATCGTAAGGAGTCGAAGGCATCACAATTTTCAGACCTGGCTGATTGGCAAATACCGCCTCAACGGATTGAGAGTGGTACAGTGCACCGTGAACGCCTCCACCATACGGAGCACGCACTACAATAGGGCAATTCCAATCATTGTTAGAACGGTAACGGATTCTTGCTGCTTCGGAAATAATTTGGTTCACTGCGGGCATAATAAAATCAGCAAACTGCATTTCGGCAATAGGTCTCATGCCATACATTGCGGCACCAATTCCGACTCCTGCAATGGCTGATTCTGCTAGTGGAGTGTCAATTACTCGCGCCTCACCAAATTGATCATATAAACCTTGTGTTGCTTTAAACACACCGCCCTTTTTGCCAACGTCTTCTCCTAAGACAAATACTTTCGGATCGCGTTCCATTTCCTCACGAATCGCCATAGTTACCGCATCAATATACGAGATTACAGGCATTAATTTCTTCCCCCTTACTTCTCAGCGTACACATGCTTTAATGCACTTTCAGCAGCTGCATATGGTGCATTTTCTGCATAGTCTGTTGCTTCATTTACTTGTTTCATTATTCGATCATTAATTTCCTTTGCTAAATCATCATTTAAGAGTCCAACTTCTGTTAGATAAGAAGCAAATGTTAGAATTGGATCCTTCGCCTTTGCTTCTGCTACCTCTTCCTGGCCACGGTAGCTTCGGTCATCATCATCAGAGGAGTGAGGAGTTAATCGGTATGAAACGGTTTCTACCAATGTTGGACCTTCTCCGCGACGACCACGATCCGCAGCTTCTTTCACTGCCTTGTATACTTCAAGAGGATCGTTTCCATCAACCGTTACCCCCGGCATTCCATAACCAATGGCTCGATCGGAAACATTCTCACATGCCAGTTGTTTTTCAATTGGAACAGAAATCGCATACTTGTTGTTTTCGCACATAAAGATGACTGGAAGCTTATGAACTCCAGCAAAGTTTGCGCCTTCATGGAAGTCTCCTTGATTTGAAGAACCTTCTCCAAACGTAACGAATGTTACTAAATCTTTGTTTTCCATTTTCCCAGCAAGAGCAATTCCAACGGCATGAGGAACTTGTGTAGTTACTGGGGAAGAACCTGTGACAATCCGATTTTTCTTCTGTCCAAAGTGACCTGGCATTTGACGGCCACCTGAATTTGGATCCTCTTCCTTAGCAAAACCAGACAGCATGAGATCTTTGGCAGTCATACCAAACGTTAAAACTACACCCATATCTCGATAATACGGAAGAACATAATCCTTCTCACGATCTAATGCAAATGCTGCACCAACTTGAGCTGCCTCTTGACCTTGACATGAAATAACAAATGGAATTTTCCCCGCGCGATTTAACAGCCACATCCTCTCATCAATTCGACGAGCAAGCAGCATCATTTCATACATTTCTAAGACAGTTTCATCACTCAAACCTAACGCAAGATGACGATTTTCACCCATTATCATAACCTCCTATTTAACGGTGACAGACACCACTTGTGGACATTTGTATTTACGGAGCGGACACTCCATCACCCGTGTAACGCCTTTCCATCTACGGCAAGGGCTGCTTCTCCGATTGCTTCAGACAACGAAGGATGAGGGTGAATCGTATGAGCGATTTCCCACGGTGTTGCATCCAATACTCTAGCCAACCCTGCCTCTGAAATCATATCTGTTACATGCGGTCCGATCATATGGACACCTAAAATATCATCCGTTTTCTTATCAGCAATGATTTTTACAAATCCATCTGATTCACCGTACACCAGTGCTTTTCCGATGGCTCGGAAGGAGAATTTCCCTACTTTTACTTCAAATCCTTTCTCCGTTGCTTCTTCCTCTGTGTATCCTACACTTGCTACCTCAGGATTAGAGTATATACACTTAGAAATGAGACTATAATCTATTGGAGAAGGATTCTCCCGGGCAATATGCTCAACCGCAACAATTCCTTCATGCGAAGCAACATGAGCCAACTGTAGTCCGCCAATGACATCACCAATGGCATAAATATGGGATTCCTTTGTTTGATAATAAGAGTTGGTTTTTATAACCCCTCTTTCTATCTCTATATCCGTATTTTCAAGGCCAATTCCTTCCACATTCGCTTGGCGACCTACAGAAACCAAAATCTTCTCAGCTGAAAATTCCTTAATCGTTCCATTTACATCAGCAGAAATCGAAACAGCATTTTCCTTTTTTAAAGATTCTGGCAACACTTTTGCACTAGTAACCAATTTAATTCCTTTTTTCTTCATTAACCGCTGCATTTCCTTTGAAATTTCACGATCTTCTGTAGGAATGATACGATCGCTATACTCTATTACGGTTACTTCCGTTCCAAAATCTGAAAGCATCGATGCCCACTCAATTCCAATCACACCGCCGCCAACAATAATCATTGAATCCGGAACAGACGTAAGCTGCAATGCTTCATCTGAGGTAAGTACATGTGAACCATCGATTTCAAGACCATCTAACGTACGAGGACGCGAACCAGTAGCAACAATGACATTTTTCGGTATCAGCATCATATTGTCTTCTCCGCTATTCATCTCTACCGAAACTGTACCTGGCATTGGTGAAAAGATAGAAGGACCTAGAATTCTACCCGTACCTTCATATACACTGATCTTCCCTTGTTTCATAAGGTGTTGAACCCCCTTATGGAGACCCTCAACTATTTTATTCTTTCTTTCTTGAACCTTACCGAAATCTAATGAAATATTTGAGGCAATTACACCAAAATCTTGCGCTTTCATAGTCGTTCGATATACCTCTGCACTTCGAAGTAATGCTTTACTAGGAATACACCCTTTATGTAAACAAGTCCCGCCTAACTTTGTTTTCTCAACGATTGCCGTTTTTAAGCCGAGCTGGGACGCACGTATCGCTGCCACATAACCGCCTGTACCTCCACCTAAAATGACTAAATCATACTCTTCTGCCAAACCAAAACCCTCCTCGTTACTTGCTATGAACAGTATCTTTTACTCCATTTGGATACTGTTTCGCCTCTTCTTCTCCTCTTAAAACTCTTAGCGCACCTTCTACAAGAGCCTGCAACTCATTTTCACCAGGTTCAATCATGACGTCTGCTATCCAGTTGACTCGGTCACTGATTTCTTTTACAAAATCTTTCCCGTACGCTAATCCACCTGTAAGGATAATCGCATCCACTTTTCCTGCCAAAACACTACTCGCTGCTCCAATCTCTTTTGCCACTTGATAGGCCATCGCTGAGTATATAAGCTTTGCCTGCTTATCACCCTTACCGATCATCTCTTCTACCTTTATTGCATCATTCGTACCAAGATACCCGACAAGCCCGCCTTGACCGACTAGTTTCTTCATCACTTCCTCACGATAAAAATCTCCTGAATAACATAAGGAAATTAAATCACCTGCTGGTACTGTACCAGCACGCTCCGGACTAAATGGCCCATCACCATGCAATCCATTATTCACATCAATCACTCTACCATTTTTATGAACCCCTACAGTGATTCCTCCACCCATATGAGTCACGATTAGGTTCAGGTCCTCATACCTTTTTCCGAGTGACTTTGACACCCTCCTGGCAACCGCTTTTTGATTAAGTGCATGGAAAATACTTTTTCGTTCGATTAATGGAAAACCAGAAATACGCGCGATAGGATCAAGTTCATCTACAACCACGGGATCGACAATAAATGCTGGGATATTTAAACCCGATGCAATTTCAAAGGCAATAATTCCTCCCAGGTTTGATGCGTGTTGCCCTGAATAACCAGCCTTTAAGTCTAGAAGCATTATATCATTTACTTCATACGTACCACCTTCAATTGGGCGAAGTAATCCACCACGTCCACAAACCGCACTCAGCTTCGATATATTTATGCCTTCTATATCAAGCGTCTCAAGTATCGTCTGTTTTCTGAATTCGTATTGGTCAATGATATTGTCAAACGAATTAATCTGGTCTGATTCATGTCGAATGGTCTTTTCAAAAATTGATATGTCATTATCGAATACTCCGATTTTCGTTGATGTAGAACCAGGATTGATTACAAGAATTCGATTCATTAATTCGTGCAACTTGTTAACCTCCATTGTTCAAGCTTTATACTAGTATGTAAAAGACAAGAGGCTGAAATCATCAGCCTATTCTTGTCAGTGCATTAACGTCGACTTAAAATATGATGTCCATTTTGTAGGAATTGACTTCTAGAATTACGCATTCTTTCGATTCGCTCTTCTGCCATTCGATCAGCCGCTTTATATGTCGGAATTCTATCCCGTTTAGCAATTTCAATAACTTTTTCAATATTTGAGTAGATCGTCTCTACTTTTTTCATAGCTCTCTCATGATTATAGCCGTATAGCTCATCTGCTACGTTAATTACTCCACCTGCATTGATTACGTAATCTGGTGCATAAACAATTCCCATTTCATGAATGATATCACCGTGGCGTGGATCACGTAGCTGATTGTTTGCCGCTCCTGCAATGACTTTCGCTTTAATTTGCGGAATCGTGTGATCATTGATGACTGCCCCAAGAGCACATGGTGCATAAATATCACAATCCACACTATAAATTTCATTCGGTTCTACCGCTCTGGCACCAAATTCTTCAACAGCCCTTTGTACGGCTTCTTTATTAATATCCGTTACAATTAATTGTGCACCTTCTTCATGAAGATGACGGCACAAGCTATATGCTACATTTCCTACACCTTGTACGGCAACCACTTTTCCTTCAAGTGAATCTGTGCCGAATGCTTCCTTTGCAGCAGCTTTCATCCCACGATATACACCATATGCTGTAACTGGTGATGGATTCCCAGAAGAACCAAATGCCGGTGAGATACCCGTGACATAATCCGTTTCTTCATGAATTATGTCCATATCAGCTACTGTTGTTCCTACATCTTCCGCTGTGATGTAGCGCCCATTTAATCCTTGAATGTAACGACCGAATGCACGGAACATTTCCTCATTTTTATCTTTACGCGGATCACCAATTATAACTGTTTTTCCACCACCAAGATTTAATCCTGCCGCTGCATTTTTGTACGTCATTCCCTTTGCTAGACGCAAAGCATCTTCAATCGCTGCTTCTTCTGACTCGTATGTCCACATCCGCGTTCCACCTAAGGCTGGACCTAATGTTGTATCATGTATAGCGATAATCGCCTTTAATCCGGATTGTTTATCTTGGCAAAACACCAACTGCTCGTAATCGTAAGTTTCCATATACTTAAAAATTTCCATTTACCTCTTCCTCCTCAACCAACAAGTTTTCTTTATTTACAAACAGAACAAATAGCAAGAGCAAGGGAATACACTTTACTTTCAGCTGAATCTGCTCTGGATGTTAAAACAATTGGTACTTTTGCTCCGGCGATGATCGCACCAACCCTTGCCCCAGCAAAATATACGAGTGATTTATATAGTGTATTTCCTACTTCAATAGTTGGCACTAATAAAATATCAGCTCGTCCAGCCACCTCACTGTTAATCTTTTTCTGCTTAGCTGCTTCGAGAGAAATGGCATTATCAAGACCAAACGGTCCGTCTATGAGGCAATCCTTTATTTGGCCTCTCCGGTTCATTTGAGTTAAGATCGCTGCATCCATTGTTGCTGGCATGGATGGATTTACGACCTCCACTGCAGCAATGACAGCAACACGCGGAGTTTCAATCCCGATTGATTTCGCAAGTTTTACGGAATTATTTATAATTTGAACTTTTGTCTCTAAATCAGGATTTATATTCATAGCTGCATCGGTTACAATCGTAAAACGGTCATAACCAGCAACTTCAAAAACGGAGATATGCGACAGCACATTCCCGGTTCGTAATCCGTAGTCTTTATTAAGTACTGCCTTTAAGATGGTGGCTGTTGGAACATTTCCCTTCATAAGTACATTTGCTTCATTTAATTTAATTGCTTTGACTGCATGTTCAGCAGCAGAAGCACTTGAGTTGGTATGAAAAATCTTTATTTTTTCACTTCTCACTAGCTCCGGGGCCTTTTCTCTCAGTATAGACAAAATTTGCTCTTTATCTCCATATAGAAAGAAATTAGCTATTCTAAGCCTAAGAGCCTCAATGACTGCTTCGATAACTTCTACATCATCTGCTGCAACTACTGCCACAGTCTTTTCTTCATATTGGGTCGCTCTTTCGATTAGCCAATCCAATGTCATGTAAGTTCAACCCCTCTTTTACCCAAGCGTTCGATCACTCCTGTATAACATTATGCAAGAAGCATGCCAAAAAATAAAATATGAAAACGTTTTATTTTGCATGAATTATCCTGCAAATTATTTCATAGCATGAAATTTATTGCATGCTATTTTTAGCAAGGTTGTATTTATCAAGCTTATAATACAAATTTCGAACCGATAACCCTAACTTCTTTGCAGCCGCTGTTTTATTTCCTTTTAGCTCCGCTAAGGTTTGAGCGATTATTTTCGCTTCAAACTCTTCAACCAGTTCGGCAAGCGATTCTTCTTTTTCATCCTCAGCTGTCATCTTTGGCAACTGATCTTGCTCCTTAATTAAAGCAGGAACGTGCATAATATCAATTTCTGTTTCATGGTTGGTCATAAAAATGATTGCCCGCCCAAGAATGTTTTCTAATTCCCGCACATTGCCTGGCCAATCGTAACGCATAAGTTGCTTCATTGCGAGCGGGGTGATCCCCTCTACATTCCGTCCATAATCCTGATTGATTTTATGAATGAGCCTTTCACAAAGGAACGGAATATCCTCTTTTCTGAACCTCAAAGCAGGAATATGAATAGGCATTCGATTAAGCCGGTAATATAAGTCTTCCCGAAAAGTACCGTTCGCAATGCCTTTCTCAATATTTACATTCGTAGCAGCAATTACTCGCACATTAATTGGTATAGATTTGGTCCCACCAACCCTTGTAATTTCATTTTCCTGTAGAACTCTTAGTAGCTTCGCTTGTGTATTAGCCGTTAACTCACCGATCTCATCAAGGAAAATACTTCCATTGTTTGCTTCTTCAAATAATCCTCTTTTCCCCCCACGCTTCGCACCTGAAAACGCTCCTTCCTCATAACCAAACAATTCACTTTCTAGTAGACTTTCTGATAACGCCGCACAATTCACACGGATAAATTTGTTATATTTCCGATCACTTCCATTATGAATCGCGTGCGCAAAAAGCTCCTTTCCAGTTCCTGATTCACCGCGAAGCAATACCGTTGCAGGAGTTTTTGCACCAAGTCTTGCTTGTTCAATTGAAAGCTGAATTTCCTCCGAATGTCCAATAATATCATCAAAGGAGTATTTCGCTTCAAGCGTCCGAATAATTTGTCTCGCTCTACTCAACTCTTTATTTAAGCTTTGTATTTCGGACATATCATGTATGACACCGACGCTACCTTTTAACTTCCCATCAACGATTATTGGAGCAACATTAACAATGACATCTTTTTTATTCGGTCCAACTCTCATCGTTACACCTCTTACAGGTCTTCTCGTTTGGAGCACTTTCATATGCATACTTTCACCTTCTGATATATCAGCATTGGCTGGTTGACCAATGACTTGTTCCTCTGTCAATCCCGTTAGCCTAGAATAAGCAGGGTTTATCATAAGCCCCTTTCCATTCTCGTCCACTACAGAAATCGCTTCATCACTTGACTGAATAATCGCTTGAAGCATAATTTTAATCTCATTTAAATTTGTTATTTCAAGCGCTAGGTCCATTAACTCTGTTTTATCTTTAAAGACTGAAAATGCACCAATTAAGTGATTATCTTCATCGATCATAGGTATTCGGGTGGTAATTACATGCATCCCATTTGTTAGCACCAATTCGTGATTCGCTTCAATTTTCCTGGTTTTTAAAATACGCGGCAACTGACTTGAAGGAATAACCTGAAGGATTGGTTTTCCAATCGCCTCTTTCTGACTTATTCCTGTCATTCTCTCTGCGCTGCTATTAAAAAGGGTGACAACTCCATTTTTATCGACTACGATCATCCCATCGTCAGTCGAATTAAAAATAAGGTCATGCTTGTATGCATCATTTTGCACTTTATCAAGCAATTTTTCTTTCTCTTCCATTAACATCGTAACCAGGAAGGCTACACTCCCTGGAATTAGAACCGTATTTTTAGAACGAGCATCTCTTAATTCACGGAAAACCTTATCATCACCAGTTACCTCAATAATAATATCAACGGTTTCAATATATTTACGCCAATCAATATCTGTAATGATTCCTTCCGTTTTCGCATGTTTCATACCTTCCGCCTCTAAATCATGATCAATTACTACTTTGACATCAAGCATAGCTGTTTCTTTTAATATTTTTAATATAGAGGTTCCACCTTTACCGGCCCCTACAATCATGACTGTCTGCAAAAAATCACCTACTCTAAATGTATAATGAAAAATATTGCATGTCTCTATTTTAATGTGAATGATTCACCTTGACAAATCGGGAGAATAATTTATGATGGCAGAGGAGACCACACTTTTGTTTTGAAGGGATTGCCTATGATTAGAATATTTGCGTTACTTATCTTATTAATACCTGGTTTTTTAGCTGCATACGGTATTAAACTAATGCGGGATATGCTGTTCGGGATACTTCTTTCACCCTTTCCATATCTTTGGCTTCAATTTCTGATTGGTCTATTTCTGTTTGTGGCAGGTTTATCTTTCGTGGCAGGATTCATCTTTCATAGAGATCGCAAAAAAAATAAAGTACAAGCTCGTTTTCAGACACAAAAAAAAGACAAAGCGTAATAATATGACTACGCTTTGTCTTTTTTATATTTATCCCGTAGTTTAACCGCTATAGTTGGGTCATCTGTTATAAACGCGGTACAGTTGATTTGAAATAATCTCTCCATTTCCACTTCTTTATTCACAGTATATGGTCTCACAGCAATTCCCGACTCTAAGGAAAGACTGATCACCTCATTAGGCACAGCTGAATAGCGAGGATGAAACCCTTTCGCTCGGATAGAAGCCGCATATATCCAAGGCATATATAAACCTTCTGATAGTAATGGGGCAATCTCAACTTCTGGTGCAAGTCTATAACAATGAACAATGCTGTAATGGTTGAACGAAGAAATGATCGTTCGTTTGGAAAGATCATATTGACGAATTAATTTTATCACTTTTTCTTCCATTCCTTCGTAACGGAACACACCATTTTTTAATTCAACATTGCAGATTAATGTATTTGTCGCTAGCCAAGCAAATACTTCCTCTAATGTAGGAATCGTTTGTTTTTCACTTAAATTTGGAAACAATACACCCGCATCCAATTTTTTTAACTCTTGAAGTGTAAAGTCCTTCACATATCCTTTTCCGCTTGTTGTTCTGTTGAGCTTTTCATCATGAATGACAACTACTTCACCATCCTTTGAAAGCTGAACATCTAGCTCTATTCCATCTGCATTTGCATATTCAGCTTCATGAAATGCGATCATCGTATTTTCAGGAAACTTAGCTGAATAGCCCCGATGTGCAATCACTTCCGTCATAATGCTCGTACCTCCATTATTCAGAGTAAAGTGTATTCCTATCGCAATAAATCGTACCTTTTATTAAAGATTGAACATGCTTTTTCTGATTCTTGATCTGTAATGTCGTTTCTGGGTATGCGGCAACTTGTATACTGACTTGACCTTCTCCCTTTGTCTCAAGAAGCTTCATGACGTTCTTTCTTCTTGCCTCTAAAAAGGAGACTTCAATCATTTCGTCCTCATATATGGACTTTAAACGTTGAAATTGCTTGAATTGGGTTTCATTAAGATGTGATTGTAAGTCTTCAAAAGAATCGAGTTGCTTTTTAAGACCTTCCACATAGAACACTTTTTCTTTATACCTCAACAACAACTCTGAAAGCTCATGTTCTAATTCAAAACGATTAAATCCTTCGACCTGAATAAACGTCTTCCTTTCAAGCCTATTGCCAAATACAGCAGCACTTACCTTCCCCTTCGCCTCAATAGTACCTCCGATAATTTTACCTTTTTCTTCGTTAGCAATTATGTTTCTCCCCTTAATTTTTGCGCCTAACGAATAATAACCAATATGAATATCCTCACCAGCTTTTAAAATACATTCATTGGCATGTTTTAAGAATATATTTTTTGCTGCTTTAATAATGGTTATGTTATTCCCGAATACTCCACCTTTAATAAAAATATCACCGCTTATGGATTCGACTTCTTTCACTCCACTTATTCCAAGCTCTCCTAAAATTGAAATATCCTGAGTAGCTTTGACACTAAAGCCTGCTGAAACAATCCCGTTAATAGTAACACTTCCATCAAATTGAATGTTCCCAGTCCCCGTTCCTACATCTCCATTAATAATGAGATGATTCCCGACAGAAATTTTACCATCTTTGAATTGGACTACTCCATCTACAAGCGCTTTCAGAGTGGTTACATTATCGTTTTCTATCTTCTCAACTGTCTTATGGTCATAAAACAAGGGTTGATCCTTTCCTTTTTTCGGAAGCAAAACCTCTCCAAGTACATTTCTTCCTGGAACACCTTCTGTACTTGACTTCTTTTCACCAAGCCATTCCCCAGCTTTCACCTCATCAATAAAATTCAAATCAAAATAATCCGCTTTTCCGTCTTCACGAATCGTCGGTTTTCGATTTGATAATTGAAAATACAGTACAACTGCATCTGCTCCAGTAAGGGCCGGTTCTCCTTTTGCTATGACAAATTCCTTATTAACAAGTGGTTGCTTTACTTCCGTTTGCAAAATTCCACTTTTAATTCCATGAACTTCTAGTGCTTCCGATATATCAGCCATGAGTTTTTCACGTTCGCCAAGTAGTACCGCTTCTGTTACGCGAAGGCGCATTTTAGCAACCATCTTATCTTCACTAATCGAAATAGAAATAAGAGGCTTCCATTCACCGATATGTATCTTCTCAATTTTTGCCTGTTCTAAACTCGCTTTCAATTCTACAAATTTTGTGATCGCAATTCTTGGATGTTCTCGAACAAGCTGATCCAATTGATTAAGTGGATATCCTTTTTGTAAAACAGTAATAAAGATCGATCCGTTCTCCTCTTCCAGTCGAATATACTCATTGTTTATAAGGTCCATGATTGCTGCCACCCTAATCATAATAGTATTTTAAGTATATATGAAAGATGGTAACTTGAATATACGTGATCAGTCTTCTTCATATAAAAACAAAACTTTGTCCTAACAAGTGATAACTATTGAAGCCATACCATATTATTAAGTAACTATATTACTGTTTCCGAATACAACCAAGTAACACGACGAGGATAAAGATGATCACCATTATTAATTTTCGACAGTACAACAAAACCCAATGCCACACTTGTCATTGGGTTCCCACTATTCTTATAATTAATAGTACTGAATGATGGCTTTACTTTCCTTCTAACTCTTTCAAGAAGCCTTATGTTCTAAACGAAGCTTATCCGCAACCATCGCGATAAACTCAGAATTTGTAGGTTTTGCTTTTGACATGCTCACTGTATATCCGAAAAGACTCGAAATGCTGTCGATATTTCCTCTGCTCCAAGCAACCTCAATGGCATGACGGATTGCACGTTCTACTCGGCTAGCCGTTGTATTATATTTCTTAGCAATATCCGGATACAGTACTTTCGTAATAGAGCCAAGCAGTTCAATATCGTTGTAAACCATAGAAATAGCTTCACGTAAATATAAATAGCCCTTTATATGAGCCGGTACACCAATTTCATGGATGATACTAGTAATGCTTGCATCAAGATTTTTCGGTTTTGCTTCCATTTGTTGACGATACATTGGACTTGTTGTTAAAGGAGAGGTTGATCTCATGACAGCGCTTGTTTTTCCACTCACTTGACGAATATGGTTTCCTAAATTTTCTAAATCAAATGGTTTTAAGATAAAGTAAGAAGCTCCAAGTTCTACCGCTTTCTTAGTAACATCCTCTTGGCCGAATGCTGTAAGCATAATAACGTTCGGCATCGGAGACTTTCGAGAATCGCGTAACTTTTCAAGAACTGCTAGCCCATCTAAGTGTGGCATAATAATATCTAAAACAAGAACATCCGGAGTCACTTTTTCTAATAAATCGAGGCATTCTTGACCATTATGAGCTGAACCAACGACTTCCATATCTTCTTGGGACACTAAATAGTCCTTAAGTAAGCCAACTAGCTCTCTATTATCATCAACTACACATACTTTTATCTTTTTCACTACATGTTTCCTCCTCGAAAGTTTTCTCACCTGAACAATTATCTATATATATAATCTACTAACCAATTCGACAATGCAACAGTAAATCCTTTTCTTTTTTGAAAAAATCTAAAAAAATGGTATAAATCTCTATTTTTCTTCGGTTTTCGCCCGTATTCGACTTATTCTGTACTTTTGTCGAAAAATCTTTATTTTTCGAATAAAAAAAAGGGAGGCGTAAAAGCCTCCACCTTAACTCGCCTTTTCTCTTGGTTTTTCGTATATATCGATTCCCGCTTCATTTAGCATCCATTCGATGTGAACACCATAGCCTGAAGTAGGGTCATTGACGAACACATGCGTTACGGCTCCAACCACTTTATCATCCTGGATGATCGGACTTCCACTCATCCCTTGCACAATCCCACCCGTTTTTTCAAGTAATTCTGGGTCAGTTACCTTAATAACCATTCCTTTTGTAGCTGGAAACTTTTGTGGAATCGTGCTTACAATTTCAATATCAAATAGTTTTACTTGATCATTATCTACAACCGTTAGTATCTTAGCCGGACCCTCTTTTACCTGATGGGAAAGAGCAATTGGAAGGGCCTTATCCATTATTCCATTCGTAATTTCTTTTGAAAGCTTTCCAAATATTCCAAAAGGGCTATTTCTTTGAATGTCACCAATTACCTCTTTATCGGAAGAGAAACGGGCGAGTTTTTCACCTGGATCTCCATTGCTTCCTTTTTCAATAGACGTGACTGTTGAACGAACAATTTGACCATCCTCAACTACAATAGGCTTTTTCGTGTCCATGTCTGAAATAACATGTCCTAAAGCACCATACTTTTTCGATTCTGGATGATAAAACGTCATTGTTCCAATACCAGCCGCCGAGTCACGAATATATAGGCCGAGCTTAAAATTCTCTTCTCCAGCTTCTTTTAATGGCATAAGTTTTGTATCAATTTTGCCATCTTCTCTGCTCACTTCAATATTCAGTGGCTCACCCTTTTGACCTGCAGTTTGAACAAATGGTGCTACATCTGACATTTTTTCAATTTTTTGACCGTTAATCTTTGTAATAATGTCGCCTACTTTAATTCCTGCAATTTCACCTGGAGATTTTTTTCCTTCTGCTGTATTTACTTGATGGTGACCAACGACAAGGACTCCTACCGTATTAAGCTTCACACCGATAGATTGTCCACCTGGAATGACTTTAAAATCCTTTAATACGTCTACATCGACCTTTTTAATAGGGAAACCTGCTAGTTCAAGTAGCATTTCATCTTTCCCATATTTCTTTGCTTGTAAAGACACGGTTTGATCATCTTGTTGAATAGAAAGAGTTGAATTTGCTGTGACGGCAGCAGATACAGGAGTAGATTTCTGTAAAATAAGGTTTTCACCCTCAAATAGGGTAACACTTTTGGGGATACTAAGGTAATCTTGAAATGGTTTTGAAAATCCTATGGCAACTAATGAAACAAGGAGAATTCCACCAATTATTTTTCTAAGAAGTTCATGCCTCAACATCTTTCACTCTCCTCGCTTCTAGTCCACACACACTTTTTTCTGCTTTATGGCTACATCTTTAATTTTGCCTGCTTAAGTCGCATTTATAACCTTTTCCGTTATAAAAAAGCTACCCAATATGGATAGCTTTTCAAGTTACCTTCATTTCCTTTGCTAAATGGAGTAATTCTTTCGCATGCTCTCGGGTTAAATCGGTAATTTCTACTCCAGATATCATTCGACCAATTTCTTTTACTTTATCGGGCTCTGATAATGATTGTACTGAAGTTTTCGTTCTACCCTTTTGGGTAACCTTTGAAATATAGAGATGAGTATCAGCCATAGCTGCCACTTGAGGCAAATGGGAAATACAAAGGACCTGCGATGAAACGGCTACTTTGTAAATCTTTTCTGCAATGGCTTGTGCTACACGTCCTGACACTCCAGTATCCACTTCATCAAAAATAATGGAAGTAACGCCTTGATGTTTAGAGAAGATACTTTTTAATGCTAGCATCATTCTCGACAGCTCCCCACCAGATGCTACCTTAGATAGAGGCTTTAATGGTTCTCCTGGATTTGTAGAGATAAAAAATTCGATTTGATCACAACCTGTAGGAGTAAACACATCATAATCTGAGTGAAAACGCACTTCAAATACTGTTTTGTCCATATAAAGCTCTTTTAATTCACGGTGAATCGATTTTGTTAGTTTCTCTGCAAACTGTAACCTTGTGGAGGTCAGTTCTTTCGCTTCGAGAACTAAATCCTTTTTTATGGCAGCAAGCTCTTTGTTTAGTGCATTGATATGTGTTTCTTTATTTTGAAGTGTTTCGATTTCTTCTTCTATTTTAGCCGCATATTCTATGATCTCTTCAATTGTTTTTCCATATTTTCTCTTTAGCTGATTTATTTCGTTTAGTCTGCTTTCAATATCGTGCAAACGTTCTGGGTTGAACTCAAGACTATCCATCTTGCTTCTCAGTTCTCTAGCCACGTCCTCTAAGGCATAGTAACTAGTAGACACTGTCTCAGCTAACTCTTGATATTGTTGATCAACACTAGAAACATCTTCTAAATGACTCATTAAAAGACCAATCCAGTCCAACCCCTTTTGTTCCCCTTGAAGCACAGAATAGCTGTTAGAAAGACCTTCGTAAACCTTCTCAAAATTAGACAATCGTTTCTTTTCTTCAATTAGTTGTTCATCTTCATTAATCACTAACTGTGCTTTTTGAATTTCATCAAACTGAAATTGAATCAAATCTAGACGATGCGCCATTTTCTGTTCATTTTCACTCAAACTTTTTAGCCTCTTGGAAGTTTGCTCATAGCTTTGATATAAATTTGCATACTCCTTTAGTTGGCTCGATATAGATTTTGCACCAAATTGGTCTAAAAGCTTTTGGTGCTTAGATTCCTCCATTAATTCTTGATGCTCATGCTGTCCATGAATATCAATTAACGTTCCCCCTATTTCACGCAAGGTAGATATGGTCACTAGTTTGCCGTTTATTCGACAGACACTTTTACCCGTTTGTGAAATATCTCTTCTCAATATGAGCATTCCCTCTTCAATCTCTATTCCAAATTCTTCGGCTTTTTGATAGCTCGGATGTGTCAAACTCTCTAGTTGAAAAAGCCCTTCAATTTCAGCTTTTTCTTCGCCATGTCGAACAAATTCTGACGAACCTCTTCCACCAACGAGTAGATGAACAGCATCAATGATAATTGATTTCCCCGCTCCTGTTTCACCTGTCAAAACGGTTAATCCTTTTGTAAAGGATACAGTTAAGTTTTCAATAATTGCAAAATTTTTAATCGACAACTCGGTTAACAACTGGTTTCACCTCTATTTAGAGCATTTCAAGGAATCGATTAGTAATGGTAATCGTTTCTTCTTCTTTCCTACAAATAATGAGGATCGTATCATCTCCACAAATGGTTCCTAATATTTCTTCCCAATCTAAATTATCTATCAGGGCACCAATGGCCATAGCATTACCCGGTAGTGTCTTCATCACAAGTAAGTGACCTGCACTATCAATACGAACGAAGGCATCCATTAAATTTCTCTTTAATTTTTGAAGTGGATTAAAACGTTGATCGGCTGGAAGACTATATTTGTATCTACCATCCATAAGTGGCACTTTTACTAAGTGAAGTTCTTTAATATCTCTAGAAATGGTTGCTTGTGTTACATTAAATCCGGCAAACTTTAGTTCATCAACTAATTCATCTTGTGTTTCAATATCATTGCTCGTAATAATTTCTCTAATTTTAATATGCCGTTGACCTTTATTCATGTTTTCACCCCTGATTGCTTTCAAAAACTCTGTAGTATTTTGTTTTATTTTTTCAATTTTTGTAGATGTATATATGTATAAATATACATCCTTTTGCTTATTACGTCAAAGTATACCTACAAAAAAAGAAGAACAAGCAGGACGCTTATTCTTCTACATTCGACTTTGATTTTAAAACTTCATGGGCTTCTAAAACGATTTGGTTTGGCTTTTTGGAAAGATGGTTTATCCCTTGCTCCTTTTCGCCATTCCACCCTAGATGCAGCAAAAACTCAATATTGCCATCGCCACCAGTGATTGGAGAAAAGGATAGATTTTTGACATCATAACCAAGAGCTAAAGAAAGGTCAATGATTTTATTTAAAACCGCTTCATGAACCTTTGGATCTCTTACGATTCCTTTTTTCCCTACTTCTTCTCTCCCGGCCTCAAATTGCGGTTTCACCAATGCAATAATATCACTATTGGGCACTAGAAGAGTTTTTAACACAGGGAGAATAAGCTTTAATGATATAAAAGAAACATCTATTGAAGCAAAATTTGGCATCTCACCAGTTAGGTCAGCAGGGGTCACATAACGAAAATTTGTCCGTTCCATGACAATAACTCGCTCATCCTGCCTTAACTTCCAAGCTAACTGATTATATCCGACATCTAAGGCATACGATTGTTTTGCTCCATTTTGTAAGGCACAGTCTGTAAACCCTCCGGTCGAAGCACCAATATCTAGCAAAACCTTCCCTTCAACATGCACGTCAAATTCCTTCAAGGCTTTTTCTAGCTTTAAGCCACCCCTGCTTACATATGGCATGACATTCCCTTTTATCGTTAAAGGCAGATCGCTGCTTATTTTCTCACCAGGTTTATCCAATCGGTTTTCATTGCTATATACGAGCCCTGCCATAATCGCTCGTTTTGCTTTTTCTCTTGTTTCTATTAACCCGCGTTCAACTAGCAGGACGTCAATTCGTTCTTTTTTACTTTTCATAGTAATGAACCCTTTTTCCCTTTAACCTGAGTAAGTTCGATTACTTTTCGAATCGTTGAATCCACGGTTAAATCGATTTCTTTCAATAACTCATCAACACTTCCATGCTCAATAAATTGATCTGGAATTCCCATGCGATCAATCACTGCATCAAAATAACGATTTTCAAAGGCAAACTCTAAAATAGAACTTCCAAATCCACCTTGAAGGACGGCTTCTTCAATCGTTAATACTGGCATTTTTCGTTCAAATAGCTCCGAGAGCATCTGACGGTCTAGCGGTTTAATAAATCGAGCATTAACGACCTTCACAGAGATCCCCTGCTGTTCGAGATGTTTTGCAGCCTCTAATGCCATTGGAATCGTTGTTCCAAATGTTAATATAGCCACATCTTCGCCTTCTTTTATTACTTCCCAAGTGCCAATCGGAATGGTTTTAAGGTCCTTATCCAATGGAACTCCTACTCCATTCCCTCGAGGGAACCTCATGGCAATCGGTCCCTCATCATACTTTAAGGCTGTATTGACCATATGTTGCCCTTCGTTTTCATCTTTTGGCATCATCAGCACCATGTTTGGCACATGTCTCATAAAGGCGATATCGAACACACCTTGATGAGTTTCTCCATCAGCACCTACAAGCCCTGCACGATCAATACCTATAAATACATTCAGGTTTTGACGGCAAATATCATGAACCACTTGGTCATAGGCTCGTTGTAGGAAAGTCGAATAAATGGCTAAAAATGGCTTCATCTTTTGGGTGGCAAGTCCTGCAGCTACGGTCGCTGCATGCTGTTCAGCAATACCTACATCAAACATTCGATCAGGGAATTCACTTGCAAATCCCTCAAGTTTGGAACCAACAGGCATCGCAGGGGTGATTGCAACGATTCTCTCATCTTCTCGCGCGAGCCTACGAACCGTTTCGCTAACCAGTTTACTCCATGCTGGCGGAGGCGTTTCAACCGGTTTTGGAAATGCTCCTGTTTCAATTTTATACGGTCCCGTTCCATGCCATGTACCCACAACATCACTTTCTGCAGGATGGTATCCTTTTCCTTTTTTAGTGATCACATGTAAAAGAACGGGTCCTTCTGTCTTTTTTGCGTATGCTAAATTTTCAAATAGTTCGTCATAATTATGACCGTCTACTGGTCCTAAATACGTAAAACCCATCTCTTCAAAGAACATACCAGACACTAACAAATACTTCAGGCTATCTTTTATTCTCTCGGCCGTCGTTGCTAATTTTCCTCCGACAGCAGGAATTTTCTTTAATAAATACTCGAGTTCATCTTTCGCCCAGTGATATTTCCCAGCCGTTCGTAAACGGCCTAATATACTGTGAAGAGCTCCAACATTCGGTGCAATACTCATCTCATTGTCATTTAAGACAACGATAAGGTTCTTTTTTTCATGACCGATGTGATTTAAAGCTTCCAGTGCCATTCCACCCGTTAAGGCACCATCACCAATTACAGGAACAACAAAAGATTTCTCCTTTTTTAAATCTCTAGCAATTGCCATACCCATAGCAGCGGATAAAGAAGTCGAACTATGCCCTGTTTCCCAAACATCATGTTCACTTTCAATCATCTTTGGAAAACCACATAAACCTTTATATTGTCTTAGCGTGTCAAATTCGCTTGCTCTACCCGTTAAAATTTTATGGACATATGATTGGTGACCGACATCCCATAAAATTTTATCTTTTGGGCTTGTAAAACAAGTATGAAGAGCAATCGTCAGCTCTACCACTCCTAAATTCGGTCCAATATGGCCACCTGTAACTGATAATTTTTCTATTAAAAATTGTCTGATGTCTTCACTTAATTCTTGTAGTTGTTGTTGAGAAAGCCCTTTTAAGAAGGAAGGGTCTTTAATTGATAACAGATCCACTAGTAGGACCACCACTTTCATCTCTTAATTGTTGCTAATCTTTCGTTAGCTGTATACACAAAGAGTAACGTATTACAGACATTTTTCCAAATGTTTTACGTTCACACTCTTATTTAATGATTTCGATTAGCTACTAAATCCGTGATTTCTTTAAGAATTTCCGTTTCAAGTTCCATGCTATTTAAGGCATCCTTAGCGAGCGTAATATGCTCTAATAATGATTGCCTTGCTCCCTCCATCGTCAACAATGATGGATATGTGCTTTTATTGTTTTGTTCGTCACTGCCCACTTTCTTCCCGATGATTTCTTGATCCCCTTCAAGGTCTAGAATATCATCCCTAATTTGAAAGGCTAAACCTAAATGGTGAGCAAAGGTAGTAAACTTTTCTAATTGTTGATTATTTGCTCCGGCAATCATCGCTCCAGCAACGACACTATAAGCAAGTAACTTTCCTGTCTTATGGATGTGAATGTATTCAAGTTCATCAAGGCTTAAGTCTTTCCCTTCCCCATCCATATCAGCTACTTGTCCACCTACCATTCCTTCAGCACCTGATGCTTTGGCTAGTTCTGTAATCAGTTGGATTTTCACTTCAGTTGGAATAGCCTCGGAGGATGCACTAGAAATCACTTGAAAGCTATATGTTAAAAGAGCGTCACCTGCAAGAATGGCATATGCTTCTCCGAACACCTTATGATTCGTAGGCTTTCCTCTTCGTAGGTCGTCGTTATCCATGCTTGGAAGATCGTCATGAATTAACGAATAGGTATGGATCATTTCTATCGCTGCAGCCGCTTCTATACCTAATTCCCCTTTCTTCCCAAACGCTTCTAATGTAGCGAATAATAATAACGGACGAATACGTTTGCCGCCTGCTTCTAACGAATAGAGCATCGCTTCCTTAATCTGTGTAGGTGCAGATAATTGACTAACAGATTCCTTCAGGTATGCTTCTACTAGCTCTTTATACTTTTTAGAAAAGGTGGTAAAACCCACTTTGTTCACTATTATTCCTCCTCTTGAATAGAGAAGGTTTCCTTCTTCCCATTCTCCGTAAGAATTTCTGTTAGCTGCTCCTCAACATTTCGAAGCTTATCGTGACAAAGCTTTGAAAGCTCCATTCCTTTTTTATAAATAGAAATCGCCTCTTCTAAAGGTACATCCCCTTCTTCTAGTTGTTCAACGATATCTTCAAGTTGCTGCATGGCTTCTTCAAAGCTTATTTTCGTGTCTTTACTCATTTGTTTGATCCTTCCCCTCGATCTCTAACACTTCACAAGTGATAGAACCATCTACAAGTTTTATTTTAATACTATCATTAATTCGAATTTGTTCCGTGCTTTTTACTAAGTGATCGTCTTCATTGTAGACGAGGCTATATCCTCGATCCATAATTTTCAGAGGGCTTAATGCATCCAATGCCATATTCACTCTTTGATGTTCTTTTTTCTTTGCTAAAAGGAGGCTAGTAAAAGCACGATTTAATGTCTTTTCCGTCTTAGATTGCTGCTGAACGGCTGTTTGAAGGAGTGTATTCAAATTATTTCTTTCAAGTCTCCGCCTGGTACGAATATACTCTTCATTTTTATTTACAAATAAAGCTTGAGCTGCCCTCTTTAATAATTCTGTTGTCTTATCAACTTGCTCTAACTTTTGTTCATACAATCTTTGCGGGTACTTAAAGGCGTATGATTTACTTAAACGATCATATCGCTGTGCTTGTACACTTATCTTCTCTTTAATTTTTCGTATAATCCTTGTTTGTCTAGTTAATACTCTTTCGATTAATTCATCAATATGTGGCACTGCAAGCTCTGCCGCTCCCGTAGGAGTCGGAGCTCGGAGGTCCGCCACATAATCAGCAATGGTCGTGTCTGTTTCATGACCAACAGCAGAGATAATCGGAATCCTAGATGCAAAAATGGCCCTTGCTACAATTTCTTCATTAAATGACCATAGTTCCTCAATGGATCCCCCACCGCGACCAACAATCAATACATCAATATCATGTGACTGATTTGCTTGCTCGATTGCCTTTACAATGGATGCAGCTCCTTGCTCTCCTTGAACAAGGGCAGGAATGACCAATATATTAGCAATCGGATATCTCCTTTTAAGAGTTGTTAGAATATCTCGTATTGCTGCTCCCGTAGGAGAGGTAATTACCCCAACAGTGTGAGGATATTTTGGCAGAGCTTTTTTATATTCGTTTGAAAATAGGCCTTGTTTTAATAGTTTTTCTTTTAGCTGTTCAAAAGCTAGATAAAGATCACCAATTCCATCAGGCTGCAATTCTTTTATGTACATTTGATACTGACCACTTTGTTCGTATACGGAGATATCGCCTTTCACTAACACTTTCATCCCGTTTTCTGGTCTGAATTTGATGGACTTATTAAAGCTTGAAAACATGACGGCCAGGATTCTTGCTTTTTCGTCTTTTAAAGTAAAGTACATATGTCCACTAGAGTGCTGTTTAAAGTTTGAAATTTCCCCTTTTACGTACATATCCTGTAAATGTGGATCGGCGTCAAACTTTCTTTTTATATATTTAGTTAAGGCAGTTATTGTTACATATTGCTTTTCTTCCATTCAGTACTCCTTTTTTCGGAAAAGGTATGGATCACGCAAAAAAACAGTCCTATCTAATTATAAGGATAAATCTCTTTTCAGTCACGTCTTGATAGTGCGAAAGGGATTACCTATATAAAAAAGGGCTGTTTTATAGCGGAAATTACTGTTGTTCTGTTTGTTGCTTTATTTTAGAGAGAACTCCATTTATAAATCGACTAGCATGCTCATCTCCGAAAACTTTTGCAATCTCAATCGCTTCATCGATAACAACGTTTGCAGGTACTTCTTCCTTCATGTAAACAAGTTCGTAAACAGCCAGTCTTAACAGGTTCCGATCCACTGGCGCAATTCGCTCAATTGTCCACTTCTCTAAATGCTCTTTAATCATTTCATCTATCTCACTTTTGTGTTCCACAACCCCACTTACTAGAGTAGAGAGGTAGTCATCTCCACGCTCTTCTTCTAATACATGAAGAATCGCTTCCTTTGGATCTGCTTCACTTATGTCAATTTGAAATAATGCTTGTAACGCTTTTTCTCTTGCCGTTCTTCTTTTCATCTATCCTAAACTCCTTTATTGATTGAGATACCTTAATCATCAATATGATCATAGCATAATAACTCATCATACATGAAATACTCGAAAGAAAAAAGAGCCAAAGACTTTTTTGTTGTCCTTGACTCTTTAGAGTGAGTAAATTACAGCTCTTGTTCTTGTTCAACTTCTTGCTTTGTACTTTCGAACTGGATGCCAACGATATGCACGTTTACTTCCTTAGCATCAAGTGCAGTCATATTCAAAAGCGCTTGTCGAATATTATCTTGAACCTTCTGAGCGACAGTTGGAATGGAAACCCCAAACTTCATTAAGCAATACACATCCACTTTAATTCCGTCTTCTCCAAGCTCCACCTTAACGCCCTTGCCATGATTTTTCTTACCTAATCGCTCAACAACCCCTAACGCAAAGTTTCCTCTCATTTGAGAAACCCCGTCAACTTCAGACGCAGCAATACCAGCAATTACTTCAATTACTTCAGGTGCAATCTCTACTTTCCCAAGACCAGAGTTTCCTGGATTCATTTCCAAGATGTTATTTTCGCTCATTCAAAGCACCTCCAACATTATTTTCCTGTTTCCATTAAATCATACATTTCAAGAAATTTCGTGTTAAAGTCTCCTTCAACAAACTTTTCATGATTTAAAAGTTTTAAGTGGAATGGAATGGTTGTATGAATTCCTTCTATGACAAATTCACTTAACGCTCTTTTCATGCGTGCGATTGCTTCTTCTCTAGTACTTCCGTACGTAATCAGTTTCGCAATCATGCTGTCATAATAGGGTGGAATCGTATAACCAGGATATGCAGCTGAATCCACACGAACTCCTAAACCACCAGGAGGAAGATACATTTCTATTTTACCAGGTGAAGGCATGAATTTCTTCATTGGATTTTCTGCGTTAATTCTGCATTCGATCGCCCACCCATTAAAAACAACTTCTTCTTGGGTTAAACTAAGCTTTTCACCAGATGCCACTTTAATTTGTTCCTTAATTAGGTCAACGCCAGTTATCATCTCTGTGACCGGATGTTCTACTTGGATACGAGTGTTCATTTCCATAAAATAAAACTTACGGTTTTGATAATCATAAATAAATTCTACTGTCCCGGCACCAGAATAATCAACCGCTAATGCTGCCTTAACGGCTGCACTTCCCATCTCATGTCTTACTTCTCCGTCTAAGGCTGGAGATGGCGTTTCCTCAAGAAGCTTTTGAAGTCTCCTTTGGATGGAGCAATCTCTTTCCCCTAAATGGATGGCATGTCCATGATTATCTGCAAGAACTTGTATCTCAACATGTCGGAACTCTTCAATAAACTTTTCGATATATACTCCAGGGTTCCCAAAAGCCGTTAATGCTTCTTGTTGAGTAATGTTAATCCCTTTGATTAGCTCAGTCTCCGTTCGGGCCACACGAATTCCTTTTCCACCCCCACCAGCAGTCGCTTTTATAATAACAGGGTAACCAATTTTATTGGCCAATTCGATTGCTTCTTCATCGTCTTTAATGATTCCTTGGGATCCTGGAACAATCGGAACCCCTGCTTGTTTCATCGTTTCACGAGCCACGTCCTTTGTTCCCATCTTAGAGATGGCTTCTGGAGATGGTCCAACAAATGTGATATTCACATCCCTACAAAGATCTGCAAAGTCAGCATTTTCAGCTAAAAATCCATAACCAGGATGAATGGCGTCACAACTCGTCAGCTTAGCTACACTAATGATATTTGTAAAATTTAAGTAGCTATCCTTTGAAGCTGTTGGTCCAATACAGTATGCTTCGTCAGCAAGCTGAACATGTAAGGATTCACGATCCGCCTCAGAATATACAGCAACAGACTCAATCCCAAGCTCACGGCAAGCCCGTATAATACGAACGGCTATTTCTCCTCGATTCGCAATTAATAACTTTTTTATCATAGCAGACAGCTCCTTACTCTGGCTTCACTAAAAATAACGGTTGACCATACTCCACTAACTGTCCGTCTTTTACAAGTATCTCTACAATTTCTCCGTTAACTTCAGCTTCAATTTCATTAAATAACTTCATTGCTTCTACGATACAAACAACTGAATCGCTAGACACTTTTGAGCCCACCTTAACATACGCATCAGCATCAGGTGATGGAGATGCATAGAAAGTCCCAACCATCGGTGAAGTGATTTTATGTAAGTTTGAAGTATCAGCAGCAGGTGTTTGTGCTGGTTGTGCTTGCGGTGCGATTGGCTCCTCGTGCTTTACCTCTACAGCAGCCACTGGTGCTGATGTCTTTTCAGCAACGACTACAGGCGCAGGTGTAACTTGTTCCTTTACAGTCACTGTTCCTACAGCCGCATTCTTTTTCATTTTAATTTTAGCACCTTCGTATTCATAAACAAATTCATCTAGACTTGAATGATCTACAAGTTTTATTAATTCTCTAATTTCTTGAACCTTTAACATCATATTCACCTCTAATTTACTTTTTAGCACTAGATACTAATATCATACGATAAGACCTCATAGAAGTTCAACCTTTATTCCTCTATATACATATTCGACAAAAGAACACGTTTTCATTTTTGAAATATAAGATTTTTTAAAATTTTTGTTAGTTAAATTTTCTCCTACGACTAAAGTTGTAGAAAATATCGAGCTTTTACATGAGGGAATTGTTTGAAATATTTTCTATTCTGTAATTACAAGGAACCATTTATACAGGAGGAGATTTGTAATGAATAGTAACGATGTAGTTATGATAACTGGAGCATCAAAAGGATTAGGAAAGGCTTTAACATTAGCATTTGCCAAACAAAGAAAACGGTTGTCTATTTGCGCTAGAAATATGGAAGCATTATCTAAAGTGAAGGAAGAAGCAGAACAATTAGGAGCAGAAGTGTTTGCGATAAAGGCAGATATTTCTCTCCCAAGAGACGTTGAAAGATTTGTAGCTTTAACAGTAGAAAGATTTGGACAGATCGATGTGTTAATTAATAATGCCTCAACCCTTGGACTGAGTCCAATGCCTCTATTACTAGATTATCCTGAGGATGACTTTTCTACTACATTACGCGTAAATGTTCTTGGCCCTTTTTCTTTAACAAAAAGAGTGCTGATCCACATGCTTTTACAAAATAAGGGGTCAGTCATTAATATTACCTCTGAAGCCGGCTCAACTGGGTATGCTGGTTGGGGTGCCTACGGAGTATCAAAGTTTGCAATTGAAGGATTAACAGAAACTTGGGCTGATGAACTACGTGATACAAATATCCGTATCAATATGGTTGATCCTGGGGAAATGAATACCGAAATGCACACACTAGCCGTTCCTGATTGTGATTACCCGTTAGCAGACCCTAATGATGTGGTTGATGTTTTTCTTTATTTAGCTTCCGACGACTCAAATAATATTACTGGGAAACGGTTTGAAGCTCAAGTATTTAAGGAGGAAAGCAAATGACTTCACAAGCTTTTGATTTTCATCTTCCAACAAAGTTGAATGCGTCAATCCCCCCTGAGCGAAGAGGGATTAGACGTGATCAAGTGAAAATGATGGTTCTTAATAAACAAAGTGGGCAAGTATACCACGATGAATTCTGTCAGCTTGAACATTATCTTCAAGAAGGTGACCTGCTTGTTCTTAACAATAGCCGAACCATCCCCGCACTATTAAGAGCTAGGTTTCATCCAAATCATCAGAAGGAACCATCGATTATAGAAGTAAAGCTTGCTCGTAAATTAAATGAGTTCGAATGGGAAGCTTTAATTTTAAGTGATGAGGTTTCAGAAGGAGAAGTTTTACACTTCTCCCCTACTTTGTCAGCTACGGTGTTAAATCAGAAAAGCCCTACTCCCCTTTCTCGAATTCTATTTTCAAAAGGAGGTACTGAGCTACTAGAAGATGTCTATATGATCGGTGAACCTATCCGTTATGAATATATTCATAAACCTTGGAGTCTTGAATATTATCAAACCGTTTTCGCAACAACACCCGGATCGTTGGAAATGCCTTCAGCCGGAAGAGCCATAAGCTGGGAACTGCTATTTCGATTACAAAAGAAAGGGATTCAGATTGCTTTTCTTCAATTACACACAGGGCTCAGTTATTTTTTGGATGACAATTTGCTGCCAAGTCCTGAACAAAATAGTGAGAAATATATGATTCCGGAAAAGACCATGAATAAAGTACTAGATACAAAGAAACGCGGCTCAAAGGTCCTTGCGGTAGGTACGACCGTTGTCCGTGCCTTGGAAACCGCTTCGAAGACCAGCTGTCTCAATGGATGGACAAATTTGTATATTACGGAAGAGTCAAGGCTACAGTTGGTTGATGGAATCATTACTGGCTTTCATGAACCAAAAGCGAGCCACTTGGATATGCTTTTAGCTTTTGTACCAAAAGAAAAGCTATTTCCTGCGTATGAGGAAGCACTAAATAAACAATATTTATGGCATGAATTTGGAGATATTAATGTCATTCTTTAGGAGGGTGTTATCTTGCGAGTCCATCATTATGGGATTGAAGTAAAAGATATGGAGAAATCCATATCTTTTTATGAAAAGGTACTTCATTTTCAAGTAGAAGAAAAGGTAAAATTTATGGAAGAGGATATTGTTTTTTTACGCTTAGAGGATATACGTTTGGAGCTTTTTCTAGGTGATCATGTAAATAAAGTCTCACATACGCATATTTGCTTCGAAGTTCCTTTTTTACAAGAAATCATTCTTCGTTGTAAAGAATACCATTTTTGTATGGTGGAAGGTCCATACGAGTTGGAAAACGGGTGGACCACTGCATATGTGACAGGTCCATCAAATGAAACGATTGAATTTTTACAAAGAAGTTGACAATAGTTTGAACATAATAAATTTCTATTGTTTGAGGGTGACATGATGGGAGAGAGTTCTAGATTTAGAGAAATGAAAATACTAAAAGAAATTGCTGAAATGTTAAACGAGGGGACTGAGCTGAATCACGTTCTATCTCAAGTCCTAAAAAAGCTTTTGGATTTAACAGGACTCCAAACAGGTTGGATCTTCTTTATTGATGAAAAAGGCTCCCATCAACTTGTTGCACACGAAGCCCTTCCCCCTGCTCTTTCGTATGAACAAAACATAAGAATGTGTAAGGGTTCGTGCTGGTGTGTTAATCGTTATCATCATCAGAAAATAACAAAGGCAACCAATATTATTGAGTGTCAAAGAATCGAGGAAGCCATAGAAACCCAAAACGGAGACCATAACGGCTTAACACATCATGCTACCGTGCCGCTCCGTGCAGGTGAGGAAAGATTTGGTTTATTAAATGTAGGGGCTCCCTTTAAAACCTTCTTCAAGGACGATGAGTTAGCCCTGCTTGAAGCCGTTGCATTTCAAATTGGTACGGCCATTAAGCGGCTGAAGCTTGTGGAACATGAGCAAAAAACCGCCCTGAAAGATGAACGAAATCGACTTGCACGAGATCTTCATGATTCTGTGAATCAATTATTATTTTCTTTAAGTCTCACGGCAAGAGCAGGTGTAGAAATGACTAAGCCTGAGGAAATGAAAAGTACCTTCACCTATATACAAGAGCTTGCTCAAGATGCACTTGGGGAAATGAGATCTTTGATTTGGCAGTTACGTCCTCAAGGGTTAGAAGATGGACTACTAAGTGCCTTTCAAAAATACGGCCAGTTACTAGGTCTAACTGTTCATATTAACCTGAAGGGTGTTCCTCATTTTTCAAGTCAGGTCGAAGAAGCACTGTGGAGAATTGGGCAAGAGGCACTTGCGAATTGTAAAAAACATGCTGGTACAACGGTTGTATATATTGATTTAGAAAAAACAAAAGAGAAAACCATTCTAACCATTAAAGATCTTGGCATTGGGTTCCAATATCAAAAGGGAGTTCAAACACCATCGCTTGGTTTACAAAGTATGCGACTTCGAACCGAAGCGGGGGAGTTTTCACTAGAAAGTTCCCCCGATAATGGAACACTTATTCAAATCAAAATACCAAATTAAGGAGGGAGCTAAATGACTACGAAGATTCTGGTGGTCGATGATCATCACGTTGTTCGTAGGGGACTCGTCTTATTTCTTCGCACCCAAAAAGAAATCGAAATTATAGGTGAAGCGGGGAACGGAGTGGAAGCAATTGAGCTTACGAAAAGACATCAACCCGACCTAATATTAATGGACCTTTCCATGCCGGAAATGGATGGCATCGAAGCTACGAAAATGATTAAAAACTTGTACCCTACGATAAAAATCATTATTCTGACAAGCTTTTCTGAGCAGGATCATGTCATTCCTGCACTCGAGGCGGGTGCTTCTGGATATCAATTAAAGGATATTCAACCAGACGAACTTGTTCAGTCGATCCGAAATGTGATGTTAGGAACAAACCAGTTACACCCCAAGGCTACAAGTCATTTATTAGCGAAGTTATCAACCGATCGAAACCAAAATCGCCCTTCCATTTACGAGTTAACAAAACGAGAAATGGAGGTATTAAAAGAAATTGCCAAAGGAAAAAGTAACAAAGAAATTGCAACTAGCCTATATATAACAGAGAAGACTGTCAAAACCCATGTTTCTAACCTTCTCTCAAAGCTTGGTTTAGCCGATCGTACTCAAGCAGCCCTTTATGCAGTTAAAAATCGGCTAGTTGAATAAAAAACGGAAAGCGCTCGGGCTTTCCGTTTTTCTATTATTTACTTATTTGAAATTGTACCACTGGCTTCAGCCCGCTTAATTCAGAGCGTACTAACTTTAAGATTTCATTTGCAGCTGCTGGAGAGTGGCTTTTGGCTTTTACAGTGACGCGAACTTCGTTATCGCTTACTCTTACTAAAGCATCTTCATAGTCCATCGCTACAATCATCGTTTCAAGATACGCTTCTTTTTGGGTCACATCATTTAATTCTTTAATTTTATCAAGAGCGGCATTAATATCTTCTGTTGGTAGATCCGTAGAAGCAACAGTCGTTTCTAGCTCTTCTTTTAATTTACTTCTCTCTTCATCTAGCTCTAAGCGAAGTGCTTCAAACATTTCATCGCTAGCAGTACTAGAAATGACAGATTCACCAGATTCAGATGTATTTTCTCCACTTACTGTTGAATCTTCCTCTGATTCTTTTTCTACTGTAGCCATATTGTTCATTTGCTGTTCTGGAGAAGTAATGTAATATACCGATAATACAACAACTAAGCTAAGCATTGTTAATAACCAAACTGTTTGTTTTTTCAATAACATCTATAAATCCCCCTTTTATTTTTTAGGCATAACAGACACTCGATGAACCGGTACATCTAATAGTTTAGTAACGGATTCAAGTATCCATTTCTTTACTTGTATATTATCAGCTCCCTTTGCAATCACGATGACGCCACGAATGGCAGGCTTCTTCGTTTCTATTACAATAGGAACCTCTTTTTCCCCATCTCGGATAATCACTAACTGTTCATCCTTTGATTGGTCTTCGACTGTTCGTTGCCCACCCTCACGGTCAACCTCTTCGGTTTTTTGGGACTGAACAACCACATTTTTTTCAAGTATCTTTTTCTCAGTCGCGTCGACATTTACAGCTACAATCACTTCGCCAACGCCGACAATTCCCTCAAGTGTTTCCTTTAATTGATTTTCATAATGATCTTCATAGGCAGCAATTATTTCATTTCCATCAATCTTTTTCTGTCCAAATGTTTCTACATCCTCACTTGATTTCTCAGCATTTGCTGCCGTTTCAATAGCGGAAGGACTTGGATTTATTAGCAAATTACTTGCTAACATAATGGCGGCTCCAATTAACAAGACGATTAAGAAGTATTGATATTTACTAGATTTTTTCTCAGGAGGGCTTTCTTTACTAAATAGGTTTTTTAGGAATGTAATGGGCCCTTTATCTTTGTTAGGTTCTTTATCTTTTTCTGTATCATTTTCCACTTATTTGTTCCCCCCTTCTATGAAGATTTCAACAGCGCCTTTGTTTACATCCCATTTTTCAGAGAGAAGTGAAGACAGTTCCTCGTTTTGTTCACTTTCCGAATTAGATGGTAGAGGTGAGTTCGTATTAATATCAACCATTTGTACGACTTCTACCACAGTCTCCGTTGTTGATTCACGTAATGTAACAGATATCTCTTGAAGATTGTCTGGGAAGGTTGCGCTGCTCGTTTCATCCACTGATAGATCGATACTAGCAATCTCTAAACCGTACTGTTCCATCAACTCCTCTTCAACGTCCTTTTTTAATTGGACAGCCACTTCTTCTAAAGCATATGCATCAAAAGAGGCTTGTATTTCTTTTTTCTTCATTTCTATTGAATTTTCTATATTTTTTTCTGAAAAGGAGTCTACTTCGGTGATGGCGGAGAGGTTCGCTTCAAAATCACTAGATAGTATTTTCAGTATGGGCGAAAGAATAATAGCTATTAGTAATAATCCAGTAACCATCCTGGTGTACTTTTGCATATTTGAATTCGGAAGCAGCATATCAACAACTGTTGCTAGCAAGACGAAAAGGATTATATTTGTGATCCAGTCTTTTAGGAAATCCATACCACCCCTCCTAACGAACCATCATCGTAAGGTTTCCTGCTGCTATGACAACAGTTAAACTTAGAAAAAACATCATAGATACGATAGCTAAAGCAGCAAAAACGAAAACAATGCTTTTACTAATAATTTCTAAACAAGCGATAACCGGTCCTCCACCTAGAGGCTGTAAGACAGCAGCAGCAAATTTATAAATAAAGGCAATCATTAATATCTTAATCGCCGGAAAAGCAACAATAAGTAACAAGATTGCTACCCCTGCAATTCCAACGGTATTTTTCAGTAAAAGCGAAGCACTAATCACTGTATCAGTGGCATCTGTAAACATTCGTCCAATAACAGGGATAAAATTACCGGTAATGAATTTTGCTGTTCGAATCGTAATTCCATCTGTCACAGCTGCTGAAGCTCCTTGAACACTAAGAACACCAAGGAAAACCGTGAGGAAGATTCCGAGTAATCCAATGCTCCAATTTCTTAACAGATTTCCTAATTGAGTTACTTTGTGATGCTCTGATAAAATACTTACAATGCTTAATACTGCTCCTAAAAACAAAAGTGGTAAAACAACATATTGAATGAACATTCCACTGCTATTCATGAGGAATAAAATTACTGGATGGAAAAAGGCAGCAGATACGAGCCCCCCCGACGAGGCGATTAATGCAAGAAGAAGTGGAATGAGCGCCAAGATGAAGGAAATCATCGTTGTTATCGTATCATTTGTATACTGGATGGCTACATGAAAACTGTTTAGTGCGATAATAATCAACACCATAAATACAATTGCATACGCTACTTTACTAACTGTGCTCTTTTCGAATGAGTTTTGCAGTGTTTGCAAAAACATGGAGAACACGGTTAGCAATATTAGGGTACCAAGAAGCTTTCCATTAACAACAAATTCGTGAAAAATGAATTTAATTATTCCATTTGTCCACTCTTTTAAGGAAAATTGCTTGTCCCCCTTGATAAAATCGTAAAGGCTTCCCTTCTGACTTTCCGGAAGGAATCCTCCGTATTCCGTTGTAATCTTTTCCCAAAAAACCTTCATTTCATCCATATCTAAAGCTTCAAGCTGTTCTTCCATCATTTGTTCAGGATTTATGACGGACTGTGAAGAAGATTGAGTTTCTTCATTTGTCTCCGCTTTACTTATTGGGACAGACACAAATAGAATGAGAAATATGAGAGAGAATGTTTTGAAGATCAATTGCTTCAACTTTTTCACCTTCTTTTATCGGTTCAGTGGTTCAATTAATTTGGGATTAATGCAATGATGGTTTCTATCAATACCGTCAAAATGGGGATCGCCATAGCAAGTATTAATATTTTCCCAGCCATCTCAATCTTCGAGGCAATTGCTGCTTGTCCCGCATCCTTTGTAATTTGAGATGCAAACTCCGCAATATAAGCGATTCCGATAATTTTCAGGATGGTTTCTACGTAAATAATATTTACGTTTGCATTTATCGCTATCTTTTCAAGCATATGGATAATCGCGTAGATTTGATCGATTAAAAAGAGAAAGATGGAACATCCAACAAATACGATTAGCAAAAAGGCGAAATTTGGTTTTTGCTCTTTAACTACAAGAGCTAAAAAGGTAGCAATAAGCGCAAACCCAACTATTTGTAAAATTTCAATCGTCAAACCCTCCTTTATCCTTGGAATAGGAACACTGATTTGATTTTTTGAAATAACTCATCCACAATAGAAGCGACCATAAACAATATATAAATAAAGCCAAATAAAGTTACCCACTGAGCGTACTCTTTTTTTCCGACTTGATCGAGGATCGTGTGTAAAAACGCAACTACAATACCTACTCCAGCTATTTTAAAAATAATATCCACTTCTAAGCCCATTTGCTTTTCCTCCTAAGACCACATTCGATTTTTTACATCAGTAGAATAACTAGTAGTAACCCTGATAGAAATCCTAAGCTTTTCATCATCTTTTCATATCTCAATTGTTTGTCATATGCATCCGCTTCTTCACGCTCTAGATGGGTTAAGGCTAACCGAATTTGTTTTTGTTGAGAGAAACGATCATGCCTTCCAAGCGTCTCACCAAATTGCTTCATAATCTCATATTCTCCTTGCTTTAACGCTGTAAGCTTCCAAACCTCTTGAAGACTTTCCTCCCACGCATCCTTTACCGTTGTTTCAGAATTGGTTAGTTTCTTCGAAAAGGATTCAAAAAACCAAGAAATGGGCTTGGAAAGCTGCGATGCTAATCTTCTAGCTGCTTCATGAAGAGGGGTATGACCATACATGATTTCAGCCTCAAGTGATTGTAAGGCTGATTTTAGCTGTCTTAGTTGGCGAGGTCTTTCCGTTAAGTGCCTAGAGGCTTCAAAGCCCGTCCAAGTAGTAGCAACAATAATAAAAACAGCTCCGATTATCTTTAACATTTATGTCACACTCACTTTTCTGACCATTTCTCTACCATGTTGATCCTTCACAGAAAGTATCGTTCCCGGCCCTTCTTTTCGGCTTAATTCAATGAATCTCTGAAAAATTTCACTCTTGATGATGGGTGTCAATGTGGGTCTTTTTACAATATCTGCGTACGAATGACCATGTGTCGTTGTTACAAGTGAGATCCCTGCATGAACTGCTTCTAAAATAGCCTCGCCGTCCTCTTCCCTGCCAATTTCATCTACAACTAACACATCAGGACTCATGGAGCGAATCATCATCATCATCCCTTCAGCTTTTGGACAAGAATCTAATACATCTACTCTAGGTCCAAATGTTAACTGTGGAATACCATTTATACTTCCAGCAATTTCAGATCGCTCATCGACAATTCCTACCTTGGCTGCTGGAATCGTATTTGTACCTGTTGATATCACCCTAGCCAAATCTCTTATTAACGTGGTCTTTCCTGTCTGTGGTGGACCAATAATCATGGTATGCAACCAATCTCCTTCATATAGAAATGGGAGAAGACTATGACAAATCCCGATTTTCTCTCTTGCTATTCGAAAGTTAAAAGAGGATACATCTGTAATTGCTTTCACCTTTCCCGCCTCCAAAATAACTTTCCCGGCAAGGCCAACCCGGTGACCACCTGCCACCGTAACATATCCTCTTTTTAATTCTTCCTCTAATGTATAGATAGAAAAATGACTGATCTTATTCAACAGTTGTATTGCATCTTCTGCTTTTACCGTATAAGGTAGGAAGATTGGTTTTCCCCCACAGGTGATCTCCAATGGGCGACCAATTCTAATTCGAATTTCTTCCATATCATTTAATTGAAAGGGAGACAGTTGATTCATTTGATTGGCAATCGCTTTAGGTAACATACCCATAACATCTTCCATAACCTTTCCTCCTGTCATCAGAACCTTTCTCATTAATTCATTTGTATGCCTGCTTGGCCACTTTATGACTCCTGAATTCTATAATTGACAGTAGAATCTTATTCCTTATACTGCATACATTTTACAAAGGAGAAGTATTGAAAAAGGGGGAGTTGATATGTATCAGAATTACACGAGAGCATGGAACCATTATCCTTCTAGAGCAACAAGTAGTAATGAAATTAGGGTGATAGGGGAAGGAACGGTTGATATTCAACCAGACCAAGCCGATGTTATTATTGGAATCATCACAGAGAACAAGGAACTCGTACCCGCACAACGAGAAAATGCACAAGTAAGTGCTGCTGTTGTGGATGCTTTGCTGTCACTACAAATACCGAGAGAAAAAATTAGAACATCTGACTATTCTATTTTTCCTCAATACGACTTTGTTGATGGCGTGCAAACGTTTCGAAATTACAAAGTTGAGCATCGTTTAACCGTTACATTATCCAATATGGATCAAATTGGCATGGTCGTTGATAAAGCGATAGAAAGTGGAGCAAACAGTATACTTGCGATTAACTTTTCAGCAAAGAATGTATTAAATCAGGAACAACAAGCACTCACTCTTGCCGTTCATGATGCGACACAGAAGGCTGCAGCGATTGCTCAATCTCTACGTGTTCAACTCAATCATCCTCCTATCCTCATTATTGAAGGAGGCAGTGCTGTAAATATTCCTGAGCCACTTTATTCTACGATGCCGATGGTAAAAGGGGTAAGTACAACGATAGAACCTGGTTTACTACAAGTAAAGGCAACCATTACGGCTGTCTTCCAATTTACTTCGTAACAAAAAAAAGACACTCAATCGAGTGTCTTTTTCATTCTTGTTTGCTCGTGCAATATTAAGCTCTTGAAACGTATGACGATTCTGTTGTGTTAATGATTAGACGATCACCTTGGTTAATAAAGAAAGGTACTTGAACAGATAGACCTGTTTCTAAAATAGCAGGTTTTGTTCCACCAGATGCTGTGTCACCTTTGATTCCTGGCTCTGTTTCAACAACTTCAAGCTCAACCGTATTAGGAAGTTCCACTCCTAGTGTTTCACCTTGATACATCATGATATGAACTTCCATGTTTTCTTTCAAAAACTTTAGTTCATAATCAATTGCTGTTGCAGGAAGCTCGATTTGATCATATGACTCCACGTCCATGAATACATGTTGCTCTCCGTTTGCGTATAAATATTGCATTTTACGGTTGTCGATTTGCGCTTTCGCTACCTTCTCACCCGCACGAAATGTCTTCTCTTGAACGGCTCCTGTACGCAGGTTACGAAGCTTTGAACGAACAAAAGCCGCACCTTTACCAGGCTTAACGTGTTGGAAATCCATTACACGCCATAAGCCGCCATCTACTTCAATTGTTAAACCTGTACGAAAATCGTTTACTGAAATCATTAATAAATCCTCCTAATAAGATGCATTAAAGAATAATAAGTTCTTTTGTAGAGTATGTGAGGGATTCATTTCCATCCTTCGTAATAATCGTATCATCTTCAATACGAACACCGCCAAGCCCTGGAATATATATACCAGGTTCAACAGTTACAATCATTCCTTCTTCAAGAACAAGATTTGATCTTACTGATAGTGCAGGTCCTTCATGCACCTCTAGACCAATACCATGTCCCGTTGAATGACCAAAATACTCACCATACCCATGCGAAGAAATATGATTTCTTGTTAATGCGTCGGCTTCTTTTCCCGTCATTCCTGGTTTGATTCCTTCCATCCCGAGTAATTGCGCTTGTAAAACAATATTGTAAATTTCCTTTAGCTTAGCATCAGGTTCTCCAACTGATACGGTTCTTGTAATGTCGGATACATAGCCTTTATAATATGCCCCAAAGTCAAGTGTTACAAAATCACCTGCTTCAATCACTTTTTCACTAGCCACTCCATGAGGTAGTGCAGATCGAATTCCTGAAGCAACAATTATATCAAAAGATGATGAAGTTGCACCTCTTTTTCTCATAAAGAACTCAAGCTCATTCGAAACCTCTAACTCTGTTACGCCAGGACGAATAAAGCCTAGAATATGTGTAAACGCAGCATCTGCAATCTTTGCTGCTTCCTTTAATATCTTAATCTCTGCGTCAGTCTTTATCAAGCGCAACTTTTCAATAACGCCTGATAATGGTACTAGTTCTGATTGGACGGCTTCTTTATAGGATTGATAAGAAGAGTATGTAACATGTTCTTGTTCAAAGCCTAGTCTTGTGATCCCCAACGCTTTAACTTGTGCTGCTACTTCCTCAGGTATGGTGCCGTTATGCTTTACTATTTCAAAGCCTACACATTGCTTTTCTGCTTGCTCGACATAACGAAAATCAGTAATAAATTGTGCACGATCTTTACTAATTAGAACAACACCTGCTGACCCAGTGAAGTTAGACATATAGCGACGATTAAAACTACTTGTTATAAGAATGCCATCCACATTTAGCTTTTCTAACTCGGCTCTTAATTTATTTAATTTTCCCATCATTCTCTCCCTTTCGTATTCTTATTCTTTTAAACGAAAAAAGAATGCTCAATAAGAACATTCTAACACATCCTTTTTTCGTTACACTAGTCTGGAGAGAACTGAGGCTCATGGTTTGCTTTTTTTATTTTCTTCATTTCGTGTTCCTCATAGGAAATCGAATAGCCGATAAACGTTCCATATAAAACATAAAAACAAGCTGTAGTAATTAATGTATTTAACTCCATCTTTCTAAATGGAGGAATTCCAGGAAAGATTGGGTTAAGCACGAACAATACTAATGCCAATAACGCAAGTCCAAAGCCTATGCTAATAAATATACTCCTAAAACGTCTGAGTAATATGTAATACATAATGGCAACCCCGATTGAGATAACTCCGAGAAGAACAATTGAAATCAATGTACCTAGCCATTGTTTCTTCCATGCGCCGATCGCCCATGGTTCTAGGATAACCCTAGGATGAATCTCTGTGAAGTTAAAATACCATGCAATAAATGCAAGTCCACTCCACAGCATTCCTCCTACAAACCCTGTGATAATGACCATAGCCATAAATGATAATGGTTTTTCATGCTGTTCTTGCTCATATTTCTCCTTCTTTTCTGCCATTAAAACCACCTCCATTTGTATTATGTCCCACAGCATTTCTTTCCTTACTTATAAATAAAAATAATTTGATTTCTGTCAATTTTAGTCTACATGATAGAGGTTTTTTTCTTTTTCTAGTAGAATAAATATAATATAAGATTTTATTAAACAAATGTAAAAACGGTGTTCCAATATCGTGGAATGTAGCATAAATTAATTAATACCAATAAAACGTTTGAAACAAAAACAACCTCACCATTTAAAATGTGCAAGCCTAATATTCACACCATCTTAACCAACAATGGGTGGAAATTGTGTAATTGTCAGAGCAGCTAGTTTAAAAGCGGAAAAAAATGCTAATCATGCTTTTAGGGAGGTGGCTTTCATGAAAAATCGAACTTCGCTTATATTCATCGTTTGTTTAGTTACTTTAGCTGCTATCGGAGTAGTATCTAGGCTCATGGTCAATCCTAGTGAATTTTTTAAAAGTATTTTTGTGTTTGCAATTGTCGGAGTCATTCTGTACTTTTTGGTTCGACATTTTTATAAGGGAAGTCCCGACAAAAAAGAACAGCATGCGTTCCGCAAAGCTGCTAAGCGTTCAAAAAAGAAGTATATACAAAGGGAAGGTCGGAAACCTTCAGCCAAAAGTGGCTCTATCACTTCTTTAAAAAAGCATGCGAATAAATCTAAATCAGCCACACATTTAACGGTCATTGAAGGTCGAAAAGGTAAAAAGAAAAACCGAGCATCGTTTTAAGAGGCTCGGTTTTTCTTTTTAGTAAGCTCTTTTCTTAAACTTTGAAGGTTATTGGAACAAAATTTTAATGGTTGTGCTAAGTATCTAGGAGAAAATGGGTTGAATTTAATAAGAAAAGAGCATGCAAACTAAATTCTTAAGCGCAAGATAGCTATTTCTACGTTAAAATCGGCTTTAAGATTTTAACAACAATCTTTACGAAAACAGCCTTTTAGTAACTCCATTTTGAAAAGAATTGGGATGCTCTTTCCTTCCCAAAATCGAAAAGGATTTGCTTTTTTTCCTCGGTCAATTCAAACTCCGTTGTTAATACCCCTTCCGTTGGGATAAAGATGATATTTTTTTCATGCTTCCTCGAGATATATCTTGAGTCATGAGCATCCTTCATAGTCTCAAACAGCGCCTCGTATAGTTTAATTGCATTAGTGATTGGTTTAATCGGTCGATCCTGAATACTATGAGACAGTTTAATTCCTAATACTGGTCTGACCTTCTTTACATTCTCACCATCAAATAGCCACATAGGGAAATTACTTAGTACTCCACCATCAACAACGGTGCTTGTCGTATGTCCATGCTTTATCTTAACGGGTTCAAAGAAATACGGTAAGCTGCAGCTCATACGAATCGCCTTTGCAACTGAAAATGAATTCGGATTAATTCCATAGGACGGTAAATCATCTGGGAGGATAATTAATCTCCCATTTGATAAATCAGAAGCGACAACTCTTAAAGCTTGAGGCTCTAGGTCGGCAAATGTTCGAACACCTTGTTGCGCAAGCTTTTCAGCAAGCCACTCTTCAAGTTTCTGGCCCTTATATATACCAAGCCTCCAATAAAGTAAAATCCATTTAGCCACACGAAAGGGTAAATACGACGGACGAGTATCTAAAAACGTTTTTAAATCCAATTCATTTATAAGCTCATATACCTCTTTGCTCGTATAACCTGCAGCAATTAACGACGCAATAATGGAACCTGCACTCGTTCCTGCCACTCGTTTAAATCGGAATCCTCTATTCTCTATTGCTTCATAGGCACCAACTAAGGCTATTCCCTTAATGCCTCCCCCAGAAAAAACGCCGTCAATATACATGGAAGTCACTCCTTAGATGCACGTATATGATACATCTTTAAGCAGGACCTTCATTAAATAGTACGGCGGACAATCTAAATTATTTTATTTTTTATCAAAATGGCTTTTACGTAAAGTAACTGACCTCTGCGTTAGGAAAATACTCTTTTACATACCCACGGATCGTTTGCTCCATATCGGCAGCTTCATCGGTTTGATATACGTACTTTCCTATTCCGTAACGTCCCCATTTGTATTTTCTTTTTTCTTCATCCATCTCGAGCTTTGTTTTCGGATAGCGCTTTTCAATTACCTTTTTGGCTGGCTTTGTAAAACGATGCTGAATTAATTCAAAGGTTAAGTCAGGTAACTCAATGCCTTGTAACGACTGACTCAGACGTTCAAATAACTCACGATACCCTTCCTTCCAGTCGTCATGAAGGTAAATAGGTGCAACGATAAAGCCAAGTGGATATCCCGCGTTCGCGACCTTCTTAGCGGCTTCAAGGCGTTCATCAAAGGTTGATGTGCCCGGTTCGAAATTTTTTATTACATAACGCGAATTTACACTAAAACGGAAACGGGTTTTCCCATTATGTTTCGCATCAAGCAGATGGTCGACATGATGATATTTCGTTACAAAGCGAAGTTGACCATATTCTGTTTGACCGATAAACTCGATCGTTTTCTTTAGGGAATGTGTTAAATGATCTAAACCTACAATGTCTGAGGTACAAGCGGCTTCGAATCGAGTGATCTCAGGTGCTCGTTCATCCATATATTTTTGCGCTTGATTAAAAATATCCTCGAGATTTACGTATGTGCGAATATATGGCTTACTTCCTAATGTGGTTTGTAAATAACAGTAATGACAATGCCCCATGCATCCTGTTGCTAAAGGAATGGCGTATTCAGCTGACGGCTTAGATGTATCAAACTTTAATGTCCTTCTCACACCTACAACTAAAGTCGACTTTGCATTCCGGTATTGCTGAAGCTCATTATCTCCAGGAATTCCACGAATTTGGTTATGTGAAGTCGTTTCTCGTATTTCAAGGCCCATATTTTCAAACTTTTGTTTCAATTCTTTACCGAGCTCATACTCTAGTGCACCTGGTTCTATATATACAAGCTGTGGTACGAACGGCTTCATTTTTTTCCCTCATTTCATCAACCTAGTTATACTGGTAGTATGAACAAAAAAAGAAAGAAATGAAAAAAGAGGATGGAACAATTATTTCCATCCTCTTTGACTCAAATTATAGACCACACTTTAACTGTGCGTTACAGTTTGTACATGTGTTACAGCCACCGATTTCTTTTACTTTTCCTTTACGACATACAGGACAAGTATTTCCAACTTCAGAACCGATCGTCACATCTGTTGAACGTAAATCCGAAATGGTATCAACTAATACCACATGTGCTTTTTCTACATTTGTCTCAAATTCATCAACCGTATTTTCTTCTGCTTTTAGTGTGAGTACCTGGCTATCACGTGATCCATCCACATAAACGGTACCACCCTTTGCTCCTCCACGGTAGAGACGCTCATACACCTTTTCTACCTGCTCAACGCTATATCCTTTTGGTGCATTTACCGTTTTACTGATTGAACTATCAATCCATCTTTGGATGACACATTGTACGTCAGCATGCGCTTCAGGTGAAAGCTCCATCGCTGATACAAACCAGCTTGGTAACTGATCAGGATCCGCTTCTGGGTGACGGTCAAGATAATCTTGTACAATATCTGCCTTTACTTCAATAAACTTCCCAAGACGTCCACTGCGGAAATATGAGAACGAGAAGTAAGGCTCAAGACCCGTGGATACACCTACCATAGTTCCGGTTGATCCTGTAGGAGCTACTGTTAGCAAGTGAGAATTACGAATACCATTTTCTAGGATCGCTTCTCTTACATGCTCAGGCATTTTCTGCATAAAGCCCGTTTGCGTAAATGCTTGACGAAGACGATTTGTTTCTACATCTGTATTGCCTACAAGGAACGGGAAGCTACCTTTTTCCTTCGCTAATTCAACAGATGTTTCATAAGCTGTCGTTGCAATCGTTTCAAACACTTTATCAATCAGAACATTTCCTTCTTCAGAACCGTATTCTGTTTCGCAATAGATCAGAAGATCATGTAAGCCCATTACCCCAAGTCCTACACGTCTTTCTCCTAATGCTTGGTTCTTATTGTCTTCAAGGAAGTATGGTGTAGCATCAATCACGTTATCTTGCATACGAACGCCGACAGCGACCGTTTGTCTTAACTTTTCAAAATTAACTGTTTTTGTCTCTTTATCTGCCATTTCCGCTAAGTTCACAGCAGCAAGGTTACACACGGAATATGGTGCTAGCGGTTGTTCTCCACATGGATTTGTAGCTACAACTTGTTGACCATATGCTTTTGCATTTGTCATGTCGTTTGCGTTGTCGATGAAGAAAATTCCAGGCTCAGCAGAGTATGTCGCGCAGATATTGATAAGATTCCATAATTCTTTTGCTTGGATCTTTCTGTACACTCGTACTTTATGTCCTTGTTTTTCCCACTCACGTACGTCCCCGAATTTATGCCACTCTTCGTTGTAAATTTTCATTTCTTCTGCATTATAGCTTTCCACATCCGGGAATCGAAGCTCATACACAGAATCATTTTCAACTGCTTCCATAAACTCTTTTGTTAAACAGATAGAAATATTTGCACCTGTTAAGAATTCTGAGTTATGAACGGAGAAATTCCCTCCAGTAGCAAGCTTTTCTTCAGCGTCTGCAATATTTTTCTCAGAAAAACCACCTTGACCTGGAATCGTTTTGTAATTTGCAATTCCTTGGTACATAGAACGCTCACTCTCTGTAAGAGGAGAAAACTTTAGTTTTTCTTTAGCATATTTTTTAATCGTTTCATCTTTTGTTGTCTCAAGTAAGAAACGAAGAATTCTTGGGTTTTGCATTTTTGAGATAATAAATTCAATAATGTCAGGATGCCACGTTACATACCGTCTCTTTCGAGAAATTTCATTGCATTTGCAATCGGACTAGACTATATCATCACCCTTAAAACAAATTTAGGGGCTGGGCGCTAATGAGAGATTATTGTTGGGTCTCACTCTCTAGTCGTTGAACCTTCGCCATTACCTTTGCCCAATGACGCTTGGCTGCGGATTATCCAATGAAAACAATTTTTATAGCCCTCACGCTCACCGTTTCCAGTCACGTTGTGGCTTGCTTTCCTCTAAGGAGTTCCCCGCAATTCACCCAGTTTTCTAGTCGTTCATCATCTGAACGACGCGGACTAAGGCATCAACAAATTGCTCTTCTTTACCATAAGTAGTTTCATGGCAACTTCTACATAGAGTTATGCCATTATTTATTTCAAACTGTTTCTCAGGATATTTCTTTTTAGGATAGATATGATGTGCTGCAATATCTTTAGAATTAGAATTACACCCTGGCATTCTACACCGATACACATCTCTAATGTAGACCTGTTTTCTCCACTCTTTGTATTGAGCAGAATCGGTAATATCTTCTGTCTGAATTCTATTTTCTTTTTGATATTGGGCATAACATTTACAAGAACAAAAATGTTTGTTACTTCTAGCAATAGAAGATAACTGTCTTTCAAAATCTTGGGAACAATTAGTACATTGGATTGTTGATCTCTTTTTTATCCTCGATTTCCTAATTTTTATCTTAGAAAATTCAGAATGAGTCCTACCACGTCTTCCAGCACCTTTATCAATTTCATTGTGCCCTCTAACTGGAAATCCAAAATACAACAAACGATCGAGTATAGTAGTATAGCTAACATTTAACTCATTTGCTATTACCGAATACCCTTTCTTTTTAATCATATACTCGTGGTATAACCATTCTTTATCATCATAGATTTCGTCCCCAAGCTTTAAACTCCTCTTCCTAATTCCATATCTCCTAAGCAATCCTCTGATTGTTGTTCTTTTCAATCCTGTGTCAACAGCAATCTTAGAAACAGTTTGGTTTTCAGTTATATACTTTTGATAAAGTTGTTCCCTAGTAGGATTCATTGAACATCACCACCGAACATTTGTTCTAATGTAATCTTACCATAAAGGAACCGCAATTTCATCTTTTCAATCCGCTAACATTATCATTTGAGCTCCACGTCTTGACCCACCTTGCTCTACCAAATGCGTTAACTTCGCAATATCATCCAACCATGAAACCGAACCAGATGATTTACCGTTTACTCCACGAGCAAGTGTATTTCTTGGTCTTAGGGTTGAACCGTTCGTTCCAACACCGCCACCGCGGCTCATGATTTCCATTACTTGCTTACGATGCTCGGAGATTCCTTCACGAGAATCTTGCACAAATGGCATTACATAACAATTGAAGAATGTTACTTCTGTACCAGCACCTGCTCCATAAAGAACTCGTCCTGCTGGAATGAAATTTAAGTTAACTAGTTCCTGGTAAAACTTCTGGAACCATTCAGTCTTCTTTTCTTCTGTTCTCTCTACTGAAGCCAAGCCTGTTGCGTTGCGTTTCGCAATTTGCTCATAGAACACTTCCAATGGCTTTTCAATGACATCAAGTGAACGATTAATAACTCCTGTACTAGCTTCTTCAGGGTCATCTAGAACTCCTCTAAACTCCTCATCAACAAGCACTTTAGCCATCTTTTGGTCCCAATCAATTTCAAGAATAAACCCAAGACCTCTCGCGGGAAACTTTGGATCTTCTTTAATTGTAAGAACAACAAAATCTCCGTTCGATAATGTTAGCTTTTCCGTATCTTTAAATGTATAACGGTCAAGCATAACAAGTCTTGATACCCCTTTATGAGTAATCTTCATATCCGGGGTTACTGGATGCACCTGAGGAAACAAGCTAATGTCCTTGTTTAAGCTCTCGACATCAATATTCATTTTTCTTCCAAACGCAACAGACATACACACAACTCCTTTAAAATATACAAATGCTTCTTTTAATCTACTCTGTAAAAAACTACTAATAGAAATCCAGAATCTAGCGCAGCTAGGAATATTCTTAAATTACCACAGTCCAATGGTGAAATCAACTATATTGTCTACATATAGTATATATTTTTCCAAAACAACCACTATATATTGTGTTTAGTTCAAACACCTACAAATTTGTCAAACTCAAAAAAATTAAGAATCTAGCGAAAAGAGATGATTTTTGTAGATTTTCGAGCGAAAGCGATAAATTTTAACAAATTTCGCTCCTTGCTTTTTCTAATAATGAGACAAAACCTACGTACTATAGGCTTTTTTCCTATAACTTTACAAAAAAAAGAAAAGCGACATATTTCGACGCTTATCTTTTGAAATTCCACTCATCACTTTCATAACGTTCGCGCGCTAGTTTATGAACATAATCTAGCTGCTCTGCAGATAATACAAATGGTTTCAGCTCTATGTTTAGCCCTTGCTCGAATCCCTCTTTAAAAGCACGTTTGGCTTCCTCTACCTCTATTTTTCTTGAACTAATGTCATTAATGGCCACAGCCTTGTTACTAAAGGCTTTCTGCATTCGTTCTTTTACTCTTTCGTTTGGGTATTTAAAAAGACTAAACAGCTTATCCTCATCTATATCTAGTAGGATGGAACCATGCTGCAAAATAACACCTTTTTGTCTTGTTTGCGCACTTCCTGCCACTTTTCTTCCCTCTACAACGAGCTCATACCAGCTGGGTGCATCAAAGCAAACGGCTGAACGAGGATTTTTTAGAGAATCTCTTTCCTCAGCTGTTTTAGGAACCGCAAAGTAAGCATCTAACCCTAGTAACTGAAAACCTTTTAATATTCCTTCAGAAATCACTCGGTATGCTTCTGTTACCGTTTTAGGCATATCGGGATGTTCTTCTGTCACAATAACACTATACGTTAACTCTTGGTCATGAAGTACCCCTCTTCCACCTGTTGGTCTACGCACGAAACCGAGGTGATGTTCTTTTACCTTTTCAAGATCTATTTCCTTCTCAACCTTTTGGAAATATCCTATAGAAAGAGTAGCCGGATTCCAGCCATAAAAACGTATAATTGGCGGAATCTCACCTTTACTATGCCAATCAAGTAATGCTTCATCCAATGCCATATTAAAAGAAGGAGATCCTTCTCCTGAATCAATGAAACCCCATATTTCTTTGTTCATAATGAAACCTCTTTTTCTAATGTTGAAATCTAGCTCTATTAGCTTAACAAATGAATCGAGTGAAAGAAAGTAACAAGTACTCAGGAAATTAAGTTGTTCCTCTTTACCCAAAGTCACAACACCGATATAATATAACTTGGCGTGATGCTTGTTCGAAAGGAGACATGTAACTTTATGGATACTCTTTATTTTATCCTTATACTAGTAGTTGCCATTATCGCTTACTCTGTGATTACTTGGCTATACCAACGTAAAATTGTAAAAACACTGAATGAACAACAATTCCGTGAAGGCTATCGAAAAGCTCAACTAATTGATGTGCGTGAACCGAACGAGTATGAAGCGGGACATATCTTGGGAGCTAGAAACATTCCTCTTTCGCAGTTTAAAATGCGTATGAAAGAGATTCGTCCTGACAAACCGGTTTATCTATATTGCCAAAGTGGGATGAGAAGTGGCCGTGCTGCACAAACACTTTATCGTAAAGGCTATAAGGATCTTTCTCACCTTGAAGGCGGATTCAAAAAATGGTCTGGAAAAATTAAAGTGAAGTAATACAAAAGGATTCCAGCTCTACCCGAGCGGAGTCCTTTTTGTTTTTCCTAAAAAAACAAGCACGGCATCTGCCGTGCTTGTTTCCTATACCTCTTTATGCTTGATACCTTAAAATTGGCTTTCTCGCAGCTGTCGTTTCATCCAATCTTCCAACCACAGTTGTGTGTGGGGCTTCTTGAACGATTTCAGGGTTCTCTTCTGCTTCCTTTGCAATTTGAATCATTGCTTCGATAAATGCATCTAGAGTTTCCTTCGACTCTGTCTCTGTTGGTTCAATCATGATGCATTCCTCTACATTTAGTGGGAAGTAAATAGTTGGTGGGTGATATCCGAAGTCCAACAGGCGCTTCGCGATATCTAGCGTACGAACACCAAGTTTCTTTTGTCTCCTACCACTTAGTACGAACTCATGTTTACAATGTCTATCAAACGGTAAATCAAAATATGGTTCAAGACGTCTCATCATATAATTCGCATTTAATACCGCGTATTCCGTCACTGCTTTTAATCCATCAGGACCCATTGTACGAATATACGTATACGCTCTTACATTAATCCCAAAGTTACCATAGTACGGTTTTACTCGCCCAATCGACTGTGGACGATCGTAATCTAACACAAATTCTCCATCCTTCTTTGTAACGACTGGCTTTGGTAAGTATGCTATTAAATCTTTCTTCACCCCAACAGGACCCGACCCAGGACCTCCACCGCCATGTGGACCAGTGAATGTTTTATGAAGATTTAAATGAACCACATCAAAGCCCATATCTCCTGGTCTAGCTTTAGAAAGGACAGCATTTAAGTTTGCTCCATCATAATAAAGCTTTCCGCCAGCTTCGTGAACAATCTGCGCCATTTCAAGGATATTTTCTTCAAATAAACCTAGAGTATTTGGATTGGTTAGCATCAAGGCAGCAGTGTCTTCTCCAACAACACTTCTTAGGTCATTTAAATCCACTAATCCATTTTCATCAGATTTTACAGTGATGGTTTCAAAACCTGCGACGGTTGCTGAAGCTGGATTTGTTCCATGAGCGGAGTCAGGTACAATCACCTTTGTTCTTTTCGTGTCCCCGTTTGCTTCATGGAAGGCACGAATGAGCATAAGTCCCGTCCACTCACCATGTGCTCCTGCAGCAGGCTGTAATGTAACTTCATCCATACCCGTAATTTCAATTAGATGCTCCTGAAGATCGTACATAAGCTCCAATGCACCTTGAACAGAGCTCTCATCTTGAAGTGGGTGAATATGAGCAAAGCCAGCGATACGAGCGACGTTTTCGTTGATCTTTGGATTGTATTTCATCGTACAAGATCCAAGAGGATAAAAACCAGAGTCCACTCCATGATTTCTTTTTGAAAGAGCGGTGTAATGACGCATGATATCAAGCTCAGAAACCTCAGGTAAATTTGGTTCTTCAGCTCGCAAATATTCAGCTGGAATCAAATCATCTAAGTTTACCTCAGGGATATCCATCTCCGGGAGACTATACCCTACTCGGCCAGAGGTACTTAATTCAAAAATGAGCGCTTGGTCTTCCTTATGCATGATAATCCCCCATTCTATCAACAAACAGATCTATTTCTTCTTTTGTACGTAGTTCAGTCACTGCCACGAGCATGTGATTCTTTAACTCTGGATAATCACGACCGAGATCGTAACCTCCAATGATTCCTTCCTTTAATAGCTGTTGGTTTACTTCTTTCACAGGCTTATTTAAGACAACTACAAATTCATTAAAACATGGTCCATTAAAGGCAATGGTGAATCCTTTATTTTCAAATGCTTTCTTTGCATAGTGAGCTCTTTGGATATTGCTCACAGCCATCTCTTTGACGCCTTTTTTCCCTAAAGCCGTCATAGCTACCGAAGCAGCTAAAGCATTCAACGCTTGGTTTGAGCAAATATTAGATGTTGCCTTGTCACGTCGGATATGTTGTTCTCTTGCTTGAAGCGTTAAAACAAACCCTCTTCTTCCTTGATCATCTTTTGTTTGACCAACAAGACGACCAGGAATTTTACGAACCAATTTATTCGTTACAGCAAAATAACCGCAATGTGGTCCACCAAATGAAGTTGGAATTCCAAACGGCTGTGCATCTCCCGCTACAATATCAGCAACAAAGGCTCCCGGAGGTGTTAATGCACCAAGGGACAAAGGATTACTTGATACGACAAACATTGCTTTGTTCGCGTGAATGATTTCCTCGAGTTCTTTCATCGGCTCGATTCTTCCAAAGAAGTTTGGATACTGTACGATAACGGCTGCAATATCATCACCCATTTCGCTCTTTAACGCCTCTAAATCAGTAACACCATCTTGGTATGGAATCTCTACGACTTCTACGTATTGTCCTTTTGCATACGTCTTGACTACATCCTTTGTTTCCGGATGTACTGTACTAGAGAGAAGCACCTTTTTACGCTTCGTATGACCAGAGCTTAGCATCGCCGCTTCTGCCAAAGCGGTACCACCGTCATACATCGAAGAGTTAGCTACGTCCATACCTGTTAATTCACAAATCATTGTTTGAAATTCAAAGATCGCCTGTAACTCACCTTGTGAAATTTCTGGTTGATAAGGTGTATAGGCTGTGTAAAATTCTGAACGTGAAAGAACATGATCCACAATGACAGGCATGTAATGATCATACACACCAGCTCCTAAAAAGGAAGTATGTGAGCGTAAGTCGGCATTTTTAGAAGCCAAAAGAGTTAATTCTTTTAATAAGGCTGTCTCCGATTTAGCTTTTTTAATATTATATTCTCCCTTAAACTGTACACTTTCTGGAATATCGTTAAAAAGCTCCTGAACATCGGAAATTCCGATTTCTTCTAGCATGGCTTTTTTATCGGTTTCTGTCATTGGTAAGTAGCGATGCTTCATGACGTTTGTTCCTCCCTTATTTCTTTTCCCTTTTATAAAATGGTGTTGGTATCACTTTCACCTTCAAGCGTTTCCCACGAATCTCAATGGTTAGCTCCGACTCTGCAGATACGACTGTTGAATCCACTAACGCTAAGCCAATGTTTCTTTTCAACGTAGGTGATTGTGTTCCAGTTGTTACTTCTCCTACGAGTTGTTCACCCACATACACCGGATAACCATGTCTTGGTATGCCTCTGTCAATCATTTCAATGCCTATTAGTTTACGAGGGATTCCAGCTTCCTTTTGCTGCTTTAAAGCTTGCTTTCCAATAAAATCTACTTCCTTATTAACTTTCACAGCGAAACCAATACCAGCTTCTAACGGAGAAATCGTGGAAGAAAGCTCCTGACCATAAAGGGCCAAATTAGCTTCGAAGCGAAGGGTATCACGAGCGCCTAAGCCACAAGGAAGAACGCCGTCTTCTTTACCTGCCTCAAGAATGGTTTCCCATAGGAAAGTCGCATCTTCACTCTTACAGTACACCTCAAAGCCATCTTCTCCGGTATACCCTGTTCTGGAAACAAGTGCCTCTTTTCCTCCGATGGATACTTTCTCTTGAAATTTAAAATATCCAATTGTCGAAAGGTCAGCTGTATCAACTAGCTTCTGAAGAACCTGTTCGGCAAGCGGGCCTTGAAGAGCTAGCTGGCCCATTTGTTCAGAAAGATTCAAAAGCGTTACATCCCCTTCAACACGATCGTTTAACCATGTAAAATCTTTTTCAATATTTGAAGCATTTACAACAAGCAGATAATGGTCGTGATTCAGTTTATAGATGAGAAGATCGTCGACCGTACCACCATTCTCGTAGCACATAGCAGTATATTGTGCATCACCTATTTGCAGCTTCGATACATCATTCGTCATCATTTTTTGGAGGTAGGCCAAACTGTCTGTCCCTTTCACTTCAATTTCTCCCATATGAGAAACATCGAACAATCCTGCCTTCGTTCTTACAGCCTCATGCTCTTCTTTAATGCTTGAAAATTGAACTGGCAGTTCCCATCCTCCAAAGTCAATGGTTTTCCCACCATATTGTTGATACACGTCAAAAAGCGGTGTTCTTTTTAGTTGCGCCACTATCATTTCCCCCTTTTCAAATCATAAAAAAAGGACAGAGACCCCCCTCTTTACTTAAGAAAGGTCTCTGTCCTGGCACCTGAAAGTTTACCGTTTGGCTGTCCCCTTTGGTGGCTTCAAATGATGAAGCGCTCTCCAGAGCTGCGTCAAACAAGAGTTCTTTTGCCTGAGAGATTCACAAATTTTTGTTTGCTCCTTCGGCGCTACTTAGAAGTAGTCTCTCCCCTTGTTCTCATTCGCATTATAAAATTTCCCAATTTGGATCATACTAAGCTGTACTATAGAACATTCGTCAAAATAAACTATAATGTGACAAATTTCAAAACTTTTAAGATATTATCATCCTACCATTTCGAAACCCATACGGCAATATATTTATCGATCAAAAAAGGGAGTTGTTTTTAATGACGGTAGAGATTGAGTTTGATTCTTCTTGGCAGGAGGGACTGGTAGAGAAAATTACAAATGACGGCCCTTGGGGGAACTTTGAGTTATATAAGCTAGCGGTAGAGGTAGAAAAACATACGGTTATTGATAATTTTGAGGGATTACAAGCTCCCAAACATCTCCCTAATTTAACACCGCTACCTCATCAGCTAGAAGTTGCCAAGCAAGTTGTTGAAAGTATGAACGGAAAAGCCATCCTTGCAGATGAAGTAGGTTTGGGGAAAACGATCGAAGCAGGGCTTATTTTAAAAGAATACATGATTAGAGGTCTTGTAAAAAAAGTCCTCATTCTTGTTCCCGCCTCCCTTGTTACCCAATGGTCATATGAATTAACAAGTAAATTTTATATTCCGGCAGTTGCACAACGTAAAAGCTATGTGTGGGAACAGTGTGATGTAGTTGTATCTTCCATCGATACAGCTAAACGTGCTCCACATCGAGAAATCATTCTCTCTCAAGATTATGATCTGATTATTATTGATGAAGCACATAAATTAAAAAACAATAAAACAAAAAACTATGAATTTGTACAAAGCTTAAAGAAAAAATTCTGTTTACTTCTAACAGCAACCCCTATTCAAAATCGAGTTGGTGAGATTTTCAACCTTGTCTCTCTCTTAAAACCTGGTCATCTAGGAAATGAATCTGTGTTTAATGAAAAATATAAGAAGGATTCCCGCGATATTAACGATAATGAACATTTAAAAGAGCTTGTAAATAAAGTGATGATTAGAAATCGTCGAGCAGACACAGGTATTGAATGGACGAAAAGACAAGTTGAAACCATTCCTATTGAGCTTACTAAGGAAGAGCAGGATTTGTATGATTCTGTTACTGAACTACGATCAGAGGGAGACTGGACAACGACATCCGCTTTCTCAGTCATGACTCTTCAAAGAGAAGCATGCAGTAGTAGAGAGGCAGTGTTTTTCACATTAAAGAATATGCTTGAAAAGAAAGAAAACCCCTCGAAGGAATATCAGGATCAAATCACATATTTAATCGAGAAGGTAAACGCCGTTCATACGAATTCGAAGGCCGTCAAAGCTCTAGAATTGATTCAACAAGTAAATGATAAAGTCATTATTTTTACCGAATATCGAGCCACTCAGCTCTATCTTCAATGGTATCTAAAGCAAAATGGAATCAGTTCCGTACCCTTCCGTGGTGGATTTAAAAGAGGCAAAAAAGACTGGATGAGACAGCTTTTTGAAAACAATGTACAGGTCCTTATTGCAACCGAAGCAGGAGGAGAAGGAATTAATCTTCAGTTCTGTAATCATATCATTAATTTTGATCTACCTTGGAATCCAATGAGATTAGAGCAACGTATCGGGAGAATTCATCGCCTAGGTCAAGAAAAAGACGTAATGATTTATAATTTTGCAACTAAAGGAACTGTGGAAGAACATGTTCTAAAGCTACTACATGAAAAAATTAATTTATTTGAAAAAGTAATTGGTGATCTCGATGATATTCTGACTCGGTTAGAGTTTGGTAGCTTTGAGGATCATCTATCAGATATATTCGGAAACTCCACCTCTGAAGGGGAAATGCGAATAAAAATGGACAATCTAGCTTCCATGATTCAATTTGCTGAAGAAGTAAAGGATGGTGATTATCGTGCAGCAACAGGAAATTCATAATTTTTTGGTGAAGTATTTTACTGCTAACCAATGTGAAATACTCGTAAATACCGGTTCATATATAACCGTACAATTAACAGTTGAATTAGATAAGGAATTGATGAATCGTCCGTTTTACTGGCATTACTTAGAAAAAACAGGTGGAGTTCCAAACCCTATGAAACTTACGCTTATTACGGATCAAAAAAAGACACCTGAAGATATTAAAGGCGAGGTCATCCATTTTGGCTCGCCAAGACTTCATCAAATATTTCATTCAACTAAAAACCTTGCTGGATATATTCGGCTTTATGAAGATCATCAAGCAACCATGGGTCAACAAGTACCATTACGTCCTTGGTTAGGTATGAACGTAAAAATCTCCTATCAATGTGACCGTAAAAGAGACGTCTTTCGGTCGATAGGTCTACAATTAATTAATGGTCAACTAGTCGAGAACTTTCACAATGAACTGTTAAAATTACAATTAGCTCGCAAAATACCTGACTACTCCTTTACCTTATCACCACTTATTATGCCGAATAGTGGGGTAACACGAATTCAGAATATGATTCGTTCAAACATTCTTGAAGAAGATCATTCATGGGCAAACGATGCTAGAGAACGCTGGTCAAAAGACATGAAATTGCTGGAGCATTTTTATGAAGAAGCGGAGGAAAAAGGAGAAAGCTATGAAAATGAAAAACGAGCCTTACAGGAGCAATACGAACCAAAAGTTCAGATTTCGATAATAAATGGCGGTATTTTTTACTTATCTGAAAAAGCAATTTAAAAGGGAACGACTCATTTGTCATTCCCTTTTAATGATTTCTCTCTTTTTCCTTTGTTCATCATAATGACATATGGAAGAATACCAAACCAACGAAAAGCAAACGCTTCTCTTGTTTCTTTTTTTTCCTTCCTCATCTTTTTTCTTTCTTCCTTTGGTTGATCAATATATTTTGTAATCGTTTGTGTAATGTATTTCACATAATCATTTACTGCGCTCATGTTTTTGCCTCCCTTATAGTCATTAACAGTATGACCAAATACAATTTAACTAAACCCATAGGGAGCTACACTGGTAACAACCATTTTACTAATTTTCCGCTTCCCACCTCATACTGAGCTATTGCTTTAATCGATAGTGTACCCTGAGTCATAAAAAAAGTGACTTCAACATATTGGCTAGTAATCTGTTTTACCGTATACGTCACAGTGGTGTCTGAATATGATGCTATTCCATCTACAGGAATCACAGCTCCTTCCATTTCCTCAGAGATCTTCTTCGATGTGAGCAAAAATAAGTACTGTCGTCTTTCTTGTTGATTAACTGAAGCCACTATCCCTTTTTCGGAAACGTACTGGTTAAACTCAATCGTTAAAAATAGAGAGACTAATAGAAAGATACATAAACTTATAGGATACATAAACCCCTTTTCATTCATGGTCCTCCCACCACCTGAAGGAAAGGAAACAGTTGGTCCTCATATAAGACGTTATTGTTTCCAATAACAGAAATTGAGATACTTTTTTGATTTTGTCTGAACTCAACACTATTAATATTTTGTAAAACTATTTCATGACCTTGAAATTGGACCAATCGACGGATGTATGGCCCATATTTCTCATACGTGACTAATTCCCCAACACTTTGTAAATAAAGCTTTCCGTTTTTTACCTCAACATAATCACAACCTTGAAGTTCCGTATTTAACTGACTAATAAAGAGCTCGAATTCTAATTGTTGTGTTCGATTCGTAACATGGTTCATGTTCAAAATAATCGAAAAAATATAAGGTAAAAAAGAGGCAAGCATACAATAAATCGAGAAAGCTATCAACATCTCAATTAAAGTAAATCCGTGATTATTAAAAACTGTCACATAGGAGAACTTCCTTTTTAAAAGCATTTTCATATTTTACACACACCTCATTTTTAGACACTTCCTTTGTTACAGTAAATGACTTCCCTTTTCTCTCTACTGTTAATTGGTCTATGAATAATCCGGTGAACATTGCTTCCTGTAAGGAATCATATAATAGCTTTGAAGCCTCTCGACTATATTGAGTGTTAAGCGACTGCTTACTTACCTGAATAAACATCGGGAGTAAAAATAAAGTTATTACCAACCAAATGGACAGAGAAAGCAATAGTTCAACAAGGAAAAAACCATTAGTTTTGTACAACATAAAATCTTCCCTTCCCTATGTTAAACGTTAATTTATACCGTTCTTCTTGTATGTCAATAAACAAAGTCCCAAAGGTATTTATATTTCCAGATGTGTTATAACGAAAATACAACTTCTGTGAACCCTCTCTAATGTTCACCTTGTTTGAGTAGACCCGATCAACAATATAATTCCCATTTTGATCCTTGGCGTAATATCGATGAGTTTGTGGGAGGATATTTACTGAGACAACAGTATGATTTGAAATGGCATATTGTTGTATATAATAAAGATCATCTTTGAATTGTGAAAAAAAGAGCTGTTTATCGAGGTAAAACATTTGAGGACGAACAAAAAGAAAAGAAAATGAAACTACCAAAGCAAACATACTTAATACAAAAATAGATTCTATTAATGTAAACCCATTATTGTTATTCATTATTAGCTGAGACAGCTCCCGTAGACGAGATCGTCACGATATCTCCATTTGGACAGGTTAATTGGTTGTCTTGTAGATACCCTTCTGTTTGTAATTCTGCCAAATCGGTTGGCAAACGATTTTTATCCATTTCAAAGGATTGAACCTGGGCTTCTACCATTTTTATAAAAGCCTCACATCCTTTTTCTTTAATATTGCTATTATGCTTACTGATGTTTGGAACTGCAATGATTAATAATACTGAAATCACAAGCAAAACAATCATCATTTCTATAAGTGTAAAAGCCTTCTCATTTCGGATGAATTTTTTCATTTTTTTCCTCCTTAAGATCATATACCCTCCATTAAATGGAACATCGGTAGTAAGATGGATAGATACATTGAAATCACTAATAATCCTACAAGTAGGTATATAGACGGTTGAATAAATTTCATTATGTAATTCACTTTTTCTTGAAATCTATTCATACAATAGCTGCTAAAGAAATGAAACTCTTGATCAAGCCGGCCATTTTTTTGGCCGTGCTGGATAATAATTGATAAGTCACGCTCAAATATCTTCTGCTTTTTAATAATTTCCTCTAGACTAGTCCCTTTTAATAGATGTTGCTTCAAATAAACTCCTAGCTCTTGATCAAACTTGTTTTTCTTATTTCCTTCAAAAAGACTAACCGCCTCAAAAATCGAAAGCCCCCCTCCTAACAAATAACTCATTTGCACAGAAAAATAGTGAGTAATTAATAATTGAAAAAACGGACCACACCACGGAATGGACACTAAAATCTCTTTTTGTTTCATGGCGGAATAATTCTTGAAGGCAAAAAGATAGTAACTAGCACATACAAGTAGAGTTAATACTAAAAGAGCACTAATGAAGGGGAAAGAAGAGCCAATAAGGAGAATAACCCTTGTAAAGAAGTTGGAAGACAACCCCATGGATTGAAAGAGAGATACAAACTTTGGTAAAAGGAATTGATCAACAAATACAAAAAGGAGGATAGTAGTAAAAACAAGAATAAGGGGATAAGTTAATACTTTAATTAGTTCTTTCTTATCTTTCTGTTGCTTCATCATATAATTACTTGCTTCCATATATGCATGAGCTTGACCACCATGTTGCTCTGCAAAATACACATAGCTGACTAAGGTTTGGTGGAATCCTAATTTTTGAATAACGAACGAAAAAGCGAAACCCTCTCTTAGTAATTTGATACTTTTACTCAGTTGGATTTTCTTCCCTTCTCCCATCTGTAAGGAAGTGGATTCCAACGCCTCGGCCAGGGAGTACCCTCTATCAAGTAATTCACCCACATGTTTTAGCAAGTTGGATTGCTCCGTTAATAACCACTTATTTGATTTCATTGTCCAACACCCATCGATCATACTCCGTTTCTTTTATAAAACCGAGTGCAATCCCCTTTGATATGACCTTCCTTAGGGTCGTATAGTCATACGCTCTTTTCTCCCCTCTTGCCTCCTGAATAACATGACTTAATGGTTGACCTGCTAATAGTTCAAACACACACGCTTTCTTTGAACGCTCACAACCAAAACAAGCATTTGAACATTCAGCTGTACAAAGTGTACAACTAAGTTCTACTAATCTTTGAGCCGTAACTGCAACAAGAGTTTGTTCGATTTCAATCCAATCTACACCAAATTCAAGAAGTCGATAAATCGCCCCTTTTGCATCGCGAGTGTGCATAGTTGATAACACAAGATGTCCTGTTAACGCTGCTCTCACTGCCGTTTTGGCTGTCTCACTGTCTCGAATTTCACCCACCATTATTATATCTGGGTCATGACGAAGGATAGCTTTCAATCCTGTCGCATAGGATATTCCAGCTTTTTCATTCACTTGAACCTGTAAAACAGCGTCACTTTCCTTTTCAATTGGATCTTCTAAAGCAATCACATTTCGGTCAAATAAATTCGTACTCTTTTCGAGCAAGGTGTATAAGGTTGTTGTTTTTCCACTGCCAGTTGGACCAGTTAAGATGATTAATCCGTGGGCATGCTTTAGTAAGGCAAGAAGCTTATTGGTCATATAAGGGAATAAGGAAACTTGGTAAGAAGGGATTGTATGGTGTTCGGGGAGCAGTCGTATGACTAAACTTTCTTTCTTATTGCCTGGAAGAGTAGAGAGGCGCAAACCAATTTGCTGATGATCGACCATTATCGAATAGGAACCGTTTTGAGGTCGCCTTTTTTCCCCAATATCCATGGATGCACTAAATTTAAAATGGGAGATTAACCTTTCGCATTCTTCAATAGGTAAAGAGTAGCGAGTAACAAGGCGATGTGCCACTCTAAATTGAACAAGAGTGTCAAGCTTGCGTGGGATAATGTGGATATCGGTTGCTTGCTTTGTAACAGCATCCTTCAACATTCGATCGGCTAATTCTTCAATCGAAGTCACCAATAAGACACCACCTTTTCATTTGGATAAACCTATCGTATCACTTCAATCGAAAATGAGGGGAGAAAAAGTGTGAATATTTTTCAACAAAGCAACCATAATAATTAGTACAAACAAGTTAGTAACAGCACTAATTGATACGAAAAATGGGCTATAGCCAAGCGGTAAGGCAACGGACTTTGACTCCGTCATGCGTTGGTTCGAATCCAGCTAGCCCAGTAAGAAAAGCGGAGAAAGCTTGTTCAGCCCCGACAGGCATAAGACGAATCTTGCAGGAAGGCCCGCCTTCCGGAGAGATTTGGCTTATGACCCCGAGGGGCTAGCTTTCGTAGCTGGACAACAAAGTAAAAAAGGGGAAGACCTTGGTCTTCCCTTTTTTAACTAGCTACTTTTTTAATCATTTTTCTGTTCAAAATGCTCTTTAATGCGTCTGGGTTGTAACCGACCACTAACTTTTTGCCATCAGTAACAATAGGCCTTTTTAACAATCTAGGCTCTTCAACGAGCATATTGATTACCTGTGAAAGAGTAAGGTCATTCATATCCTGATTAAGACTTTTAAATACTCGGCTTCTTGTTGCAAGTAATTCGTCCAATCCCTCTGTGGTAAGTGAAAGTAATACTTTTAATTCCTCACTTGTCGGTGTTTCTTTAAATAAATGCCTCTCCTCATATGCCACCGCATTGGCTGTCAGCCACTTTTTCGTTTTTCGACAAGATGTACAACTTGGATAAGTGAAAAATATCAAATCATTCATCCTTTTCCCGCCTTTGAAGGTGTTTTCATTGTTCTGTTAAATATATTTTAATCTTTTGTATAACTTTTATATAGTTATTTGTTCAATATTTCGCCAACAAGTTGTGAACATTTTATAAACTAATAGTGAATACAGTTTTTACTATCTCCGCCTGTATTATAATGGAATAAATTTAAGGAGATCCGAGAGGTGTGGCTAAGATGGAACAAACATTGAAAATAACAAATGTATTATCGGACCCAACTCGTTATTACATTTATCAGTACATTACCAAAAGACATCAGGAAGTTACCGTTCAAGAAATTGCAGACAATTTTAATATTCATCCGAACGTAGCAAGATTACATCTTTCTAAGCTTGAAGATGTGAACATGCTGATCTCGGAAACAAAAAAAACGGGCAAAGGTGGTAGACCAAGTAGGTTATACCGATTGTCAGATGACCTCATTCAGTTGAATTTTCCGTTCCGAGACTATCAGATGTTAGCTAAAATCACTATGGAATCCATGCTCTCTCTTGGAGAAGAAGGTCATAAAGTGTTACGTATGACCGGGAAAAGATTTGGTAAGGAAATGATTGAGCAAGAAATGACCAGATCTCATAATGGAGAGTTCCCTACTTTTGAAAAAAAGTTAAATACATTAAAAAACGCGGCAACAATGGCTGGCTTTTACCCAGAATTCGAAGTGAGTGAAGACCAGACTCGAATATATTTCCAAATTTTCAACTGTCCATTTAAAGAAATTGCGACCGAACATCCAGATGCTGTTTGTGAAACACATCACGAATTTTTAAAAGGAATGTTTGAATCTCTGTTTAATGACGTTGAGCTTTTAGAAAAGCAAAACATAATTAAAGGTTGCGAGGCTTGTGCTTATCAAGCATTAATAACGAATTAAAAACAAACTCCTGTTTACTTTTTCATAGCGGTTACATTATAATATTGTAAGGTAAGGGACTTGTAGGGTGAAAAGGAGGGATCATATGGATCGTATGTTTAGAGTATTGGGGTTTTGGACAGGTATTTTTGCCGTTATGTTCTACTTAGGGCATATGCCACAAACGTCATTGCTATTCTTTGGTCAAACGGGATTTTTCATTCTGTTAAGCTACCTAAAGCTTTCTGAACGTATGTATATTTATATTTTTGGTGCCTATTTAACAGTGTTCTTCGTTGGCTTTACATACTGGTCAACATTTATGATGACACCAGGTGCTGGCGGGCATTAATAGGAACGAACCCCCATGAAAGAGGGAGAAAAGCGATGGAATTAATCCATCGCTTTTTATTATATCGAGAATTCCTTTGATAAATTTTTCGATTGCAAAACTACTTGAAAATGGCTACTCATACCACCCGGAGTGATTAAACTGCGAATTGCACGATTTCGTTTACTTTGTTCCGAGAAAGGATTTGGATCATAATGATCTTTTAATAATTCCAAAATACCAACTTCTAAAAAGAATTCATCTTGTCTTATAAATCGTTCTAAGTTAAGATCATACTTTTTTCCAATACGAATGAAAGGATCCCATTGAACATGTGAGGTGATGTCCATCTCTCCTGGGTGTTCAAGAAGGTTTGTTTTCATTTGATGTTTCGAATATCCCCTTAAGCTCCCTTTTGATCGTGCTGGTTCTTCCCATTCTGAGTCGGTATAACCGTAATCAACCGATAGCAATATTCCTGAGTCAATAATAGTTGAAGCCTCTTTAATAAAATCAACCATTGCTATGGGTACTTCTGCTCGCTCATGTTCTCGTAGGTCTCTCATATATTCTGTCACATAGGATTGAACGTTTGTGTTTGTTAGTGGTACTAATAATTCCTTTAAATCCTCATTCTCCACCTTAATCATGACTTCATGAAGGAGCCCTTTTTTCTTCTCAATAACATGTACGGGGAGAGCATCAAATAACTCATTTGAAAAAACCATTCCCTGAAAGCCTTTTAGCGCACTCAAGCTATCAATAATAATGATTTTCCCATCCTCTACCCCTCTTTGTATCAATTGCTGATGAAAAGGACTTGCCTCTAAAACGAAATACGTGATCGGTTCGGTCGTTAATACACTCCATTCTTTCAAAAAACTTTGAGCAAATCTTCCTGACCCAGCTCCGATTTCACAAAGATTAGCTGGTATAACTCCCTTCGATACTTGTTTATAGTACCACCTTGCCATTAGCTGACCATAAATATTTCCAATGTTACTAGTTGTAATAAAGTCTCCTTGGCGACCCACCTTCTCCCCAGCTTTCATATAATAGCCACACTCCCTATCATATAAAGCTAATGCCATATATTCAGCATAAGAGATTTGCTTTTCTTTGGATGAAGTGATCATTTCAATTATCTTTTCCTTCACAATCATATCCACTATCCTCTATTGACACAGTATTTATTTTGTAATATCGTAATAGTAATTCACCATCCCTCCCAAAGAAGGAATGGAAGTATCCCTATAAAAGACCCTACTCACGTTGAGAAGGGTCTTTTCATTTGTTAAAGCTGTTTTCTTAGCACAATCAATTAAATTATGTTTTAAAAAGCTACAAAGTTAAGAAAAGAGCCTTTGTTAAAAACCATTTAAAAATGGATTGGAATCCATCTCGTCTCCAATAGTTGTTGTGTATCCATGTCCAGGTAACACTAGAGTTTGCTCGGGAAGTGCAAGTAATTTACTATGAATACTCTTAAGAAGCTGACCATGATTTCCACCAGGCAGGTCTGTTCTCCCGATGCTTTGTTGAAACAACGCATCTCCTGAAATAACAAATTCTGCTTCCTCAAAGTAAAACGACACACTTCCTGGAGAGTGTCCAGGCGTCTCAAACACAGAAAAAGTAAAGTCTCCGATAGTTATTGTTTCTTCCTTTTCAAAGAACATATTTGCTGGCTTTACGGATGTAGAGACTGGCATCATAAAGAATTTTGACCCATTTAAAGAGGGATCTCCCAACCAGTTTTCTTCTTTCTTATGTATATATACGGGTACTTGATAATGATCTCTAATGATGTCCACTGCTCCAATATGGTCAAAATGAGCATGTGTCAAAAGAATTGCTTGTGGTACCACTTTTCTTTTTTCTAGTAATTGAATAAGTTTTTTCCCTTCATCACCCGGGTCAATAACGAGGCAATGATTTCCTTCGGTTACGATATAGCTGTTGGTTTGTAACGGACCGAGGGGGACTTGTTCCCATTTCATAAGATTTTCCTCCCTAACATTTGATCTTAAGGATATTTTACACTAGTTTTACGGAAAGGAGAAACATTGCTCTACAGAATTGACGTCAAGAAAGTGTCATTTTTAGACCTCGACAAATGGGATAAAAACCGCTAAAATAAAATACGAATGTAAACACTTACGTTACATAGGATACTGAATATGCACAAAAAATAAAAGGCATTTGTCTTTACATTTGATAAAGGGGGCTGTCAAAGTGGGATTGGTCATTATATTTGCTTTAGTTACATTGCTATCAGCATACGGAGCATTTAGTTCACTAAAAAACAAAAATTTTCTTGGGTTATTTTTTGCTGTAGGAACTTTAGCTATATTCGGTTTCTTTACAGTTATGACTGTGATCCACCATGGATATCCAGCAACGCACTAATACAATAGCATTGCGATAAAAAAGGACTGCGAAAAGTATTCGCAGTCCTTTTTTATTCTTCTATCAACCCTAATTTCTTTTTCTCTCCAAGCAGGAGGATTTTCTCTAGACTGTATCCGTACAGACACAATGTTCCGTTTGGAGAGCAGCTGATGGGTTCATTCACTATATCTTCTATTACTACAAACTCCTCATTAGACTCAACCGAAAACTTTATAAGGTCGAACGTTCCTTCGTAAGTGTCAATCTCCGAACTATATTGTGGCTTAAATGTAAAGAATTCATGAGAATCCTTGTTGAAATCATAAAAAGGTACGGACCACCCTGAAAAATTCGACAGTTGTGGCAACAACAATTTTGACTTCACTTGAAAGTCTTGATCAAAAAATGTGTAGCTTCCTACAGATGATTCTTCACTAGGGTCTATGGTTATAGTAAGTGTGTGTTTCGGAAAAACATCTACCTGATAAACATCCTTCAAGACATCCTTACTTACTTTACTATTAATATTATACTTTTTTAACGGCGCAGAAAGCGATGGACTATCCGTACGCCAATCGAGGTATAGAAGTTCGTTAACATTACTCCAATACGCAAAAGGTTGAGGGATGGTTATTTGAGCAAGTGTATTCTTACTAATATCTAATGTATAGGTGTGATATTGCCAATCTTCAGTAAAACTCGTTATTAGCAAAAGATTTTCATTATACTCGTTCCATTCGATAGCCAATTCATTAGATGGTATCTCTGATGACAAGATGATTTTTCCACTAGATGAGATAATTGTTACCAATCCCATACTTGAATTAGGTGAAGAATGAATAAGTATGCTGTTTCTACTAGGACTAATAGTTACCGATACAATAGGATAAACACTCGAATACAAAAGAGTCGACTGACCCTCTACTAAGTCATAGGAAAAAATGGAGGAACCCTCACTAGTTTCTGTTACATATAATATGGTTTGATTATCTAACCAACCACTAGCAGAAGAAAAGCTTCCCTTCATCTCTTTAATGGGCAGCATAAGCTTACCACCAATAAACGATAGGGGTATTTCCTTCTTTTTCAACTCATTATTATGTAATGATTGAGGCAAGCTTTTTGGTACACTTTCCTTACTACATCCGTATAATAGAATATTACAAAGAAGGAAAAGAATGAGATAAAGTGCCTGTTTGTTTTTTACTGAAAACACTAATCTTTTCCTCCTTAAAGACAATTATATTTATTTTACCTTTCTCTATTGCGGTGAACAAGTAAAATCTTCTTAAACATACATGGCAGCTAAGAAAATTCCAAGCATTTCATGATATATCTTTTTATACTGTGATAACGGGAGCGGATTGATTCCTTTCCCAAGTTCGAGTGTGAACCCAGCTTGTTTAAACTCTTGTATAAACCAGTCCTTATAGCCTGCATGGCTGTCAATATATTGTACAGAACGATATCCGCTGACACGTTCAAACTCGTTTGCCAGTGAATATGCCTCAGAAGGTTCTAATCCTTCATATCCCCAATAAAACTCTTCTCCTTGTGTATGAAAAGCCAATAATCGATGAAAATTCCTTTCTTTAGCCAGCTGAGCCATTGCAATTGCCTCAGGTTCTGTTAAAGGTTCATTACCAGGGAAATCTCTAGCTGATGGTGCTTTCGGTATTTTCCTCTCTTTTTCAATTTCCCATTTGGCCGGAAATTGATTATTAAGATCAACTCCACGAATATTTGCTTTCCAACCTACAAAATCACTACTGCCACCGTTGTATGTTACTAGTTGAGCCCTCTCACTTTCTAACGGACCATGTAAAACCAAATCCACTCCATCTGGATTCACCATAGGTACGATAGATACATCGACACGGTTGTATAGGCTCTGAATATCTATTCCTCTGATTGTTCTCTGATTGGTTAATGCCAACAGAAAGGTATTCACTAACTGCATGAGTATCGGGGTAGTAATCCATTCATTCGCATGAAAAGAAGCATTATAGTGTAATTTTAAATCTCCTTTGCCGAACCGAAGCTCATAAATCGGATTTCCACGAACACTTTGCCCTATGGTACTTGTTGAGACAAAAGGATACATTTCAACAAGTTTTCTAATATCTGTTTCAAGTAGAGCTGAATCATAAAATGTTTGACCATGTATAATTGGTTTAATCATTCGCTTTGGTATATTAACAGTTTCGCCTTTCTCAAAACTGTTTGGATTACGCTTCTGATTGACTAACAATAATGCATCGATGGAAAGATTATAGTGAAGAGCTAGTCTCCAAAAGGCATCATTCTGTCCAATTATTCGATTTTCTAGCTCAAATCCTGGAATCTGTATCGTTTGCCCTTTTTCAAGGATTGTATCATTTGTCATTTTGTTAGCGTCTAGCAGTAAATGCATGGGCAACATAAATAATTGACTAAAATACTCCAATGAGTCACCAGACCGAATCTTAACTTTCAAGACCATCATCTCCTTCCTTTATCGATTCATATGAAGAAGATGAAAAAAGATTCCTAGAAAGAGTAGGGAAATCTAAAACAAAAAGAGCCTACAAAAAGTAGGCTTCTCTTTGATCACTCATTCGTGTCTTTTTTGATATTCCCAGATTTTTCGTAAAAGCGAAGCAAATCTCCATAAACAATTTTATCAGAGTACTCCAGCTCATTTTTCGCTTTTTCCATGTATGGCTCGCAAGCATCAGCAGAATCAGTAGCTTCCCCTGTCGATTTGTCATAACATGTGCCTTTGGTGTAAACATAGTCTTTCGTGATAAAACTTCCATCACGAAGCAGAGTAAACTCTGTATAGTCTTTAGAAAACAGATCCGATCCGAAATCAATATTTTGCTTCGTATCAATTCCAAGTAAGTGAAGGATTGTAGGCTTTAAATCAACCTGTCCTGACACATTGTGAATAACCTTTCCTTCTTGCCCAGGAATGTGGATGATTAAAGGTACTCTTTGAAGCTGCGTACTTTCAAACGGTGTGATTTCTTTACCTAAAAACTCACCCATGGTTTTATTATGATTTTCCGATATTCCATAATGATCACCATATAAGATGATGATTGACTCTTCGTACAATCCATTTTCCTTTAATTCTTCAATAAAAAGCTTTAATGCCTCATCTTGATAACGGACCGTAGGGAAATAATTATTTACTGTTTTATTAGTAGAATCATAAGGTTGAATATACAAATCTTCCTCGCCAAGTTCAAATGGGAAGTGATTGGTTAGAGTAATAAATTTCGAGTAAAACGGTTTTGGCATATTTAATAAATGATCAACTGATTGTTCGAAGAAAGGAATATCCTTAAGCCCCCAACCAATCGAGTTTGTCTCATCTACGTCATAATCGCCCAATGCATAAAATCTTGTATAACCTAATGAATCATACATTAAATCACGATTCCAAAAACTCTTGTTATTGGCATGGAGAGAAGCTGTGTAATAGCCATTTTCATTTAGAATTTCTGGTGTCGCCCGATACTCATTTTCTGAATGAGTAAAGAAGACTGCCCCACGGCTTAAGCCATATAAAGAATTTTCAACGATAAACTCAGAATCTGACGTTTTACCTTGTGCAGTTTGGTGATAGAAGTTATCAAAATAATAACTTTCCTTAATAAATTGATTTAGGAAGGGCGTAATTTCTTGGCCATTGACTTCCTGATTAATAACAAAGCTTTGCGTTGATTCCATTGAGATTAAGATGACATTTTTCCCTTTAGCAATTCCAAACATATCATCACTAGGACGCTTGTAATTCGCTCGAACATAGTTTTCTATATCCACCAATTCACTGCCGTCAGCTAATGCTCTTTGAGCGGAAGATTTAGACTGTAAAAAGGCATCGTAAATGTGGTAATTGTATGTTCCAATATTTTTAACAAGCATTTCTCTATCAAATGTTCGAGTAAGGAGTTGTGGTCTTTCTGCTTCAGCCAAACCTAAATTAAAAAATGCAATGGCAGCGGTAAGTAAATAATACGCACTTATTACTACTTTGTTACGATTTTTTTGTTCTGTTAAGATTGGTCTTCGCAACACAAAAGCAACGATAAGAAAGAAATCAGTGAAATACAAAAGATCCTTCCATTCTAGAAGTTCATTCACACTGCTTCCTAAGTCTGCCATATTACTTGTTTGAAACAAGACCGGTATCGTTAAGAAATCATTAAAGAAACGATAAAAAACAACATTACTAAACAGAACGGCCGACATCAGAAAACTTGTTGTAATTATGAATCGATTTTGGCTTTTTCCCTTTAAAAACAAGCCAATACCAAAGATAAACATAAGGAAACTTAACGGGTTTATAAATAAAATAAACTCTTGTCTCCAGTTCTCAATTTTAATATCAAAGCTAGTTTTATAGACGATATATGTTTTTATCCAAAGCAATACGATTGCAATTGCAATCAAAGGAAACTTTGACCATTTCAACTTGTTCATGCAGCCTGGTACCTCCTGTTTCTTGGTCAATGGTATATTTTGGTATAATCATAGTTAACCAAAAATAATCTTAATACGTTTTTAACAAAAAATCAAACTCATCATAATAATTGTTTTATAGAATGTTAAATTACTGAACTCCATATTACCCTAATAATAGACGTTTGAAACTTAAAATAGTTTCAACTTTGTCCTATTTTTTTAAAATTGACCAAAAATAAAAGGAACCTCCACTAAATTCGTAGAGGCTCCATCCAAATTATTTACTAACATAATCTCTTATTAACCAAGCTGCACCAATAACACCTGCGTCATTTCCAAGTGTTGCAACAGCGATTTTTGTTGATTCCTTTACTCTTGAGAAGGCGTATTTCTCAAAGTTTTGACGAACGCTGTCAAGTAAAATATCTCCCGCTTTTGAAACCCCTCCCCCAAGAACAATTTTCTCTGGGTTAAGTGTGTTTGCAATATTAGCTAATGCTAATCCAAGATGGAAACTTACTTCCTCAATTACTTCTTTTGCAAGTCCATCTCCATTTCTTGCGCTATCAAATATATTTTTGGCTGAGATGGTGCCCTCTTCACGATAAATCGATGCGAGTTCTCCACTTAAATCCTGTGCCTTCTTAAGCTTTTCTTTTCCTATTCGAACGATACCTGTTGCTGAAGCAATGGTCTCCAAGCAACCTGTTTTTCCACAGTTACAAGGTGCTCCACCGACAGGGATGGAAGTAATATGACCAATCTCACCGGCTGCTCCGCTTACACCTTGAACAATATGCCCATTAGCGATCACCCCACCTCCAACACCTGTTCCTAACGTGACAGCAACGATATCCTTCCCACCATTTCCAGCACCCTTCCACATTTCACCTAATGCCGCACAGTTTGCATCATTATCAATGATAGCAGGTAGAGAGGTTTCTACTTCTAATAAATCCTTTAAAGGATAGTTATCATCCCAGCCTAAATTTACAACATTGTAAATAATTCCAGTTGTATAATCTACTGGACCAGGTGCACCCATTCCTATCCCTAAAAGCTTACTTTTAGGCTGATCTAACTCTTCAAGCGCCTGATCAATTGATTTGGCAATGTTTATTGTAATATTTTTCCCCTTATCGCTATTATCTGTTGGAATTTCCCATTTTTTCAGGATTTCACCATATTGATTAATAAAAGCAAGCTTTGTTGTTGTTCCCCCTAAATCTACCCCAACCAACCACTTATCTGTCATATTCGCACCTACTATTCTTTATTTTTTTATTTGTTGAATTTCATGACGTACAATAAATAATGCCGTTTGAAAGTCCTGTTCTTCAATCAACTGAGATTGATATAATTCCTTCAGTTCTTCCTCCATTAATTCTAAATCAGCAAGGCGGTCACCAACATAAATAATAGTCCCAAACTTTTTTAAAAATTGTTGAATATCATATGTATTCTTCATGTATTTACCTCAAGTACTTAATTGTGAAAGCTTGTACAAACGCTTTCATAAAAAGTATAATCGAAAATCACGGTTTACTCAATACTACAAAAAAAATATGCCTTTCTAAAAAGAAAGACATGAATTATCTATCAGGATCTTGAGGATTTAAAATTTCTGGCCTCTTACTTTTTAAAGGAATCGGTGATCGAATAAGAACATCTTTTAATGCTTTTATATCAAAGGGGATGAATGGCCAAAGATATGGGACACCAAAAGATTTCATATTTGAAAGCAACAGGATTAAAAGTACGATCCCCACCACAAACCCGATTGTTTGAAATAGAGCTGTGAAAATCAGTAAGCACAGCCTTACTAATCTTGAGGCTAAGCTCAATTCATAGCTCGGGGTTGCAAACGTTCCAAGCGCAGCAATAGAGAAGTATAAAATGACTTCGTTACTCAATAATCCTACTTCGACAGCAACTTGTCCAATCATCAAGGCTGCTACAAGACCAAGGGCAGTTGCTAATGCTGATGGAGTATGAATAGCTGCCATCCTTAGCACGTCGAGCCCAATCTCAATCAGAAGAAACTGTAGAAAAAGTGGTATTTGTCCCATCTCATTGGGCCCTATAAAGGAAAGAGCATTTGGCAACAATTCTTTATTCGTTGCTAATAAATACCACATTGGCAACAAAAAGATAGAAGACCAAACCGCAATAAAACGTACTAATCTAAGATACGCACCAACTATAGGTTTGTTTCGATACTCCTCTGCATGCTGTAGATGGTGCCAAAAGGTAACCGGGGCAATAATCACACTTGGTGACCCATCTACGATGATACAAACATGTCCCTCATATAAATGTGTAGCCGCTGTATCTGGCCTTTCGGTATATCGAATCACAGGGAAGGGATTCCAATGTCTACCTGACAAGTACTCCTCAATTGTTTTGTCAGCCATCGGTAAGCCATCTGTATCAATTTTTGATAAAGCTTCTTTTAGCTGTTTAACCATATGAGGATCAGCAATATCTTCTATATAACTAATAACGATATCCGTCTTTGATCTTCTTCCGACCTGCATATATTCCATCCGTAGTGTACGATCTCTTACTCTTCTTCGGGTCAGAGCTGTATTAAAAACAAGTGTTTCGACAAAGCCATCTCTTGCTCCTCTAACCACCCTTTCAATATCCGGCTCTTGAGGGCCACGAACTGGGTAGGTTCTGGCGTCAATTAAAATGGCTGTCGGTATCCCATCTACAAGTAGTGCCGTAGGACCTGCTAATACGGTGTCAACTACCTTATCCAAATCGTCTGTAGTTTCCACTTCGACATAAGGAATATACGTTTTTAACAATGCACTCAGTGCATCAGGCTCAAGCTGTTCCTTCTTTAAATCTGCTAATAGTTTCATTAAATAATGCAGGATATCATCTTTAACAAAGCCATCCACAAAATAAAACGCCATTTCTTTCTCTGCGTATTCTACATCTAGTTGAATAACATCAAAGCTTTTATCAACACCAAGAGCATCTCTTAAATAACTTGTGTTGGTATGTAGTTTTGAACTCACCTTATGTTTTGCTGCTTCCATAGCGTTCACCTCGTTCAAATGAAGAGCTTACTCCAAAGATTTCCATGTATACTTCAACATCTTAGACATCCCCCCATAAAAACATACTCTCTCAATTGAAAAAGGTGATGCAAAAACATCACCTTGGGAATCATGTATTATTCTTGTATTTTATTTAAAAAACTTTGATACTCCTCTCTCTCGGGAGCGAGTTCAGCTGCTTTTTGTGCATATGTTAGGGAATCTTCTTTGTTTCCTAATTCATAGGAAACAAGGGAAAGATTATAGAATGCCTCATGAAAATACTGATCAAGGTCTACTGCCCTTTTTAAATGTAGCTCCGCTGAAGCGAGATCGTTTTGTTTGATCTCAACATAAGAAAGCTGAAAAAATAATTCTGCAGAGGAATGATGAGTTTGAATCGCATGAGTCAATAAATGATAGGCTTCATCATAATTCTCGTCCTGAAGATACACTTGAGACAAGACCATCACCGATTGTGCATCTGTAATTTTTTCTGGATTTGCGTAGCCATACCATAACAAACTACCCATTCCTCCTACAGTAAGGAATAATACTAATAGTTGCTGTAACCATTTTTTTTGTTTTGGAAAATGTAAAACGGCCGTAGCTAGAAATCCTCCTACAAGACCACCTAGATGACCAGCGTTATCAATTCCTGGGATCGTAAAACCAAGAGACAGGTTGATGGCAATAACAACCAGAACATTGAAGCCCATTGTCCGAAGGAAGAGGGATCGATAGTTAAGTCCAAAGTATAGAAGAGCTCCAAAGCAACCGAAGATTGCTCCACTTGCACCAGCCGAAAGATTTGTAGTAAATAAAAAACTTGCCACTGATCCGCTAAAACCGGCGAACAAGTATATTAAAAGAAATCTCATACGTCCATATATTTTTTCAATTGTCGGCCCAAGATAGTACAAGGCCAGTGTATTCATAAATAAATGGATAAATCCGATATGAAGTAAGATGGGGGTAAAAAACCTCCACCATTGTCCCTCTAAAATAAGTGGATTGAACTTCGCACCATACTTTATGAGCGTGGCCGTATTCGTGCTTCCACCTTTCCACTCTAGAAAAAGGTAAGCAATAATTTGAAGGGCCATAAAGACATATGTAAAAAGAGGTTTTCCATTTTCAAACATGCTCTTCTCCATTCTTATACGCTCAACAGCTTTTTCTAAAGTAGCATTTTTTAAGTCCTCGATTTCATTTGAAGAGTACTCCTCCTGTTTCTCAAATCGTATCTCCTCACTAAATATATATTCCAATTCAGAGATTTCCTTATGATAAGTATCCCGGGTAATCACCTTTGTTGTGACATTTGTCTTCAGAAACTTACTTTCCGAGAGCAGAAAATCATAGTCATCAACCGGTGGATAGGCTGACACATATAAATTTAATACGTTAGCCTCGCCGCGAACCAATTGACGTCGGATAGCTTCACCATTATTCCCGCTGTTCTCAATATCCCGAGCAAGCCAATTGCTCCAGTCTAAGTCGATCCGTCTAAGTCGAATAATTGGTACTTTTTTGTTTTCTACTCTTTCAAACCACAATTCCTCTTGCGAAGGAGAGGTTCTTAACAGTCGATACTCCTTTTTATGAATAAGAAAATGTGCTAGCTTCCAAAATAAATAATCTTCTAATTTATTCAAGCTTCCCCCTCTTCCCTTTACAAAGATTTACTCACATTATATACGAGATTGATTCTTAATAAAAAAGTTTTGAGTTCAGTTCTGTTACAATGGATAAATGTGCATAAAAAAGACCAAAGTTTACAAAAACTTTGGTCTTTTTCTTAAAAGGCAGGACGTCCTGAGAATACCGTTTTTGTCATTAAATTTCTAACATACGGTACATTCATTAAGGAACTTACAACCATTCTTCTTATCATTGGACTACCGAGTACGATATTAACCAATCGAAAACGATTCTTATAGGCATAATATCCACCAATACCAACTAATACCATAGAAAATAAACGTGACATTTTCATCCCTCCTACCTATAGTTTGAAACGTCAAATTCATTTTTATCCATGACAAATGAAAATCATTTTTCAATCTTCATGACAGGTTCCATTGTCTTTTTTAGCACTTTAACAGAGTGAGCAAACTTTACCTTCTCTGTTTCATCTAGATCCAAATGAACTACTTCTCTAATTCCATTTCTATTTACGACTGCAGGTACGCCTATGTATACATCATTTTGATCGTATTCCCCATCAAGGTAGGCTGAAACAGTAAGAACCGAATTTTCATTTTGCAAGATCGCTTTTGTTACACGAACTAAGCCCATGGCGATTCCATAAAAAGTCGCACCTTTTCTTTCAATAATGTGATAAGCTGCATCTCTTACATTAAGAAATAGCTCCTCTAAATCCTCTTGCTTATACTCACTATTTTTCTTAATCCATTGTGAAATTGGAATGCCGGCAATATCAGCTCGACTCCATACAGGAAGCTCTGTATCACCATGCTCACCGATAATGTAGGCATGAATATTTCTTGTATCTACATTAAAATAATCTCCTAACAGGTAGCGGAACCTTGCTGTATCAAGAATCGTACCAGATCCAATGACTCTTTCCTTAGGCAGGCCAGAAAACTTCCAGACAGCATAGGTTAAAATGTCTACCGGATTTGTAGCAACTAAAAATATACCATCAAAGGAATTTGCCATAACTTGCTCAACAATCCCTTTAAAAATACGCGTATTTTTTTCAACTAGATCTAATCTAGTTTCACCTGGCTTTTGATTTGCCCCTGCACAAATGACCACTAAATCAGCATCTTTACAATCACTATAATCACCAAACCATATCTTTGTTGGGCTTGGAGCAAAAGGCATCCCATGGTTTAAATCCATAGCATCTCCTTCTGATTTTTCTTTATTTAAATCAATTAGCACTAGTTCTTCCGTTACCCCTTGGTTTAACAGTGCAAATGCATAACTAGAACCTACAGCACCCGTTCCAATTAGAGCTACACGATTAACATGATTTTTCATTCCATTCCCTCCTTCGTTCATTACTTATGGTTTCCACATTACATTATTTTCATGACCTAATACATTAACAATATCGCTATAGCAGGAGCAATGCCAGATATGAAGTTTACAACATCATTATTTAAAAATTTTCTTCCTCTTATTAACGCTGTTCTTCTTTGACAATGAATGATTTTCTCGGTTTCTACCCCACATCGAGAACACCTATACAACGCTTGTACATATGCACCGAGGAATGTATCTATAACATTACCTAGAAATCCAAATAAAAAAATCACCCAAAATTCAGATATTTGTAAGTTAAATAGTACATAAGATGAATAGGCAATCAAAATAGCTCCTGCTACCGCTGCCATTGTCCCTAATAAACTGACTGCTCCCGACGTTCCTCTTTCAACAACTGAAAAAGTACGAACAGAGTAAGGGCGTCTTTTACTTAACGTGCCAATTTCCGATGCCCAAGTATCAGAGTTAGATGTAGCAATAAAAACACAAAAAGCTAAGAGTAAATGATTAGTTTGAAAGAATCCATACAATACGCTTAGTAGTGCCGCCATTCCACCATTGGCCAACACTTGCTGATAATCACGTCTAGAACCCTTCGCATGCTTCTCCTCGACTACCATTTTCTCCTTCCTTTTGTATACAGACCAAAGACTGGAAGAAACAAAGAATATCCCTAATAAAATCAATCCTTTTAGCCCCAAGCCAAAGCAAATAAGTAGCCCAACAAATACAGCTGATACACTCCCTGACTTGGTCAAAAAACGCAAGGCATACCCAAGAATAGATGCCACAATGATAAAGGACGATATTAGGATATATTCAATCAATACCAATAACCTCCTCTGAGGTAATAAGCTTTTTCACAGGAATATCATGTGGTTCTAATGGAAGCGAAGGGATGATTTGTTCTGGAAAAGCTAATGAGATCGTATTACCTTCATAATCACTTAGAAAACGATCGTAATAACCACCCCCGAAACCAATACGGTAGCCTTTTGATGTATACCCTAAGCCTGGGACAATAACTAAATCTATTTTACTTTTATGAACTTCAACCGTTTGACTGACAATTGGTTCTAGCAGGCCAAAAAAGACGGTTTCTAGTTGTTCAAAAGATTGAATTCTATGAAAAGTCATTGTACGAGTCTCTTTGTGACACTTTGGAACGACAATCGTTTTCCCTGCTTCCCAAGCCTCACGAATGATCGGGTATGTATCTACTTCTGGTGTTCTTGAAATGGTAATTGCAATGGTAGTAGCGTCCCTCCACTCCTCCGTTTGGAATAAACGAGTAGCAATCTGAGTGGATTGATTTTCATATTGTTGTTGCGGCTTTTTCTGAAGGTCTTGTTGAAGGATGGTACGAAGGAACCTTTTACTGGTCAATGAAATTCCCCCTGGTATTTGAATGTATGTATGAATATAAACACAAAAAAAGCAGTGGGAATGACCCTACTGCTTATTTTGTTTCACGGTGTAAAGTAACTCGCTTTAATCTTGGGCAATATTTTTTCAGCTCGATACGATCTGGGTTATTGCGCTTATTTTTTGTAGTGATATAGTTACGATCACCAGTTTCAGTGCAAGCTAATGTAATGTTCACACGCATATTTATCCCTCCAAACTCTATCTGTTCAGACTTGTTCGTTATTTGTTCATACGACTTTTCTATAATACCATTATTTATTTTGAAATGCTAGTGTGTTTTTTTAAAATTGTATCATTAAGATGTAAAAGCAAATTCTTCTCCGTTCCTTGAACCACCCACGCGGTGCCTTTTCTCGAAGTTTGAGCTGGTACGGTTAAGTCGAGTGTAAAGATACTTGCCGCAGCGCCCTTTCCCATCGGCTGATATTTCAAAATTCCTTTCGTTTGATCGGCCCATATTTGTTCTGTTGGAATATTCCAAAGAGGCTGTACGGTTTGTTGAATCGCTCCTTCTTCGGATTGCCCATTTACTAGAAACATCTTTTCACCTGAAAGATGAAAAATCACTCTTTCAAGTGGCGATACAAACGAGAGATGTTCGGTTGCCACTTCGTGATGACGGCTCATAAAGACTAGCTTCATGTTCTTTTCCACTGCACTATGATTTCTGACATACACTTGGAACAATCGAACTTTTGAATGGATACTTTCTTCTTTAACATGAATGGAAATCAACTCTGAAGAGATTATTTTTTCATGCCCATTGGAGATCCAATGCATATTTCCACCTATCCATAAACCCGGTATAGTTGAAAACTGTTTTCTCATATAAGGAGTGTGCTCAACTGGATCCTTTTCTATCGACAGATACGTATTTGTTATCATATTACACCCCTTGATAGATTGTTATTTGATTACGGCATTCATAGGCCATTGCTCTAGCAGTTTCAATACTCTCCGCATGTGTATAAATGGTTATATATTCTTCCATTTCGAACGGAAAAATATATATCCAACGATTATCACTTAAGTGGAGCTGAACTCCTTCTTTTATGTTTATATCCCTTGTTTTTTCAAGCATACTCTCAATAAGTATTCTAACCATTTTACTTTTTAATTGTGAGGGACAATGTATTTTTGTTATAGTCACTATTGCATCAATTGGGAGCTTTGTTTCAAGACTCTCCATGCTGTATTCACTACCTTGATAATCCTCATGCTCATAAATAAGGCCATTTTCATAAAAATTTTCAGGTTTGGTAGCAGCACTACTACTTATTTTACTCTGAATCTCTTTCTTTTCAAAAACCACCATATTATCCAGCATACTCGCTCCTTCTTCAACCACAACAAATGAAGCGATGACACAATTTACAATATGAGAGTCCTTTTTTATTTGAACTCCATCCCATAGAATGGAATCTTCTATAAAACAGTCCACCTCTATTACACAATTTTTCCCAATGACGGTATTTGCTCCAATGATCGTATTGGAACCAAGTTTTGAACCTTCACCAATTAGAACGGGACCTTCAATTCTACACAAAGGATCAATTTCACAATTTGGGCCAACCCACACATCTTTTTTAATCTCCTTGTACCCTCTTTTTTCTTTCCATCCCAAGAAGGGTGACAAGAAATCTCGATGTACTTGGTGGTATGTATGAATTTGACCTATGTCCATCCAGTAGCCCTCCAAACTAAAGCTGTAAAGAGCAACATTCTTCTCCAGTAATAAGGGAAATAAATCATGGCTAAAATCGAATGGACAGTCGCATGGAATATAGTTTAATATGGATGGTTCAATTATATAAATCCCTGTATTGATTTGATCACTAAAGATTAGGTGCTGAGGCGGCTTTTCAAGAAAACAACGAACTTTCCCTTTCTTATCTTTGATGACTATCCCGTAATGTTCAGGTTGTGCTATCGAGGTTGTTATTACCGTAAGCTCACTTCTTGATTCAAAATGGAATGTAACAGCCTTTTGAAGATTAAATTGATTAACCACATCTGAAGATATAACAATAAATGTTCCATCAATAAATTCCTTTAAAGCTTGAAGACCACCTGCTGTACCCATCGGGTTTGTCTCATATAAATAAACAAGCTTAACTCCATATTTGCTCCCGTCACCACAATGTTTTTGTATTTTTGTCGCTAGATGATGGATTGTTATGGCTATTTCCGTTACTCCCTGTGACTTTAACCATGAGATACAAAGATCAATGACAGGAGTATTCAAAATTGGTACGAGAGGTTTAGGAGTTAATAATGTAAGTGGCGACATCCGGGACCCTTTCCCACCAGCCAATATCACGCCCTTCATTCTTATCTCTCCTCTACATCCTTTGTTTGTGCGAACTTAGTTACAACCTAATCTGCATAACCGTTTCTTCAAAAACTCGGTGTGTATCCTCTGCAATTTTATTCCAGCTATACATCGTATCAACCATTCTCTTTCCACTCTCACCTAATTGTATGGCAAGTTCTTCATTGTCTAAAAGCATCATTGCCTGCTCAATAAAACTCTTGGCATTATTGCTACTCATTAATAACCCCGTGTGTAAATGACTAATAATGCTCTTTAAACCTCCAACATTCGATACAATCGTTGGTTTCGAGTAGGCCATAGCTTCTAACGCAACGATCCCAAACGGCTCATACAAACTTGGAAAAACAGCTAAATAGCATTGTTTAAAGAGAGCTTCTCTTTCGTCATCTGTAACAAATCCAATGAAATGAATATTGTTCAACCCAAGGACTTCCACTCGGTGTCTAAACTCTTGAAGCATTGGACCTTTCCCAGCAATAATAAAGTAAACATCAGGTCGACTTCTTTCCATTTCTTTTGCTGCCTCAATAAGAGTATGGAAACCTTTTTCATTTACCATCCGACCAATTGAAAATACCATTTTTTTCTTCTTATGAATGGGGAATTTTTCTAAGATTTCCTTTTTATAAGTAATGTTGGCAATGCTTGTATCTATTCCATTAGGAATCATGACAATTTTTTCGGGCTCTATTTTAAAAATGTGAAGTACTTCTTCTTTCATAGAAGAGCTACAAATAATGATTTTATCTGAATGATGAATGAGCTCTTTCTCTTGTTCATAAATCTTTTTTTGCATTTCAGTATATATTCCTTCATTCCTACCATGTTCAGTAGCGTGTATCGTTGTAACTAAAGGTAACTGTCGTTTCTCTTTCAATGTCACCGCAGCAGCACCTACAAGCCAATCGTGAGCATGAATCAAAGCATATTCATGTTCTTTCATCAGATCCATTGCTTGATGAACAATTGATAAATTTAAGCCTCCGACCCAACGAATAAAGCTGGGGTCTCCCTCATTCAAAGGAACTACCCTAAATATTTCTATATTACCTATTCTTTCATACATTGGAAGCGCCTCGACCCAAGTCGTTATGATATGAATCTGATAGCCAATGATCGTTAATGCTTTAGCTAATCCTTCCACATGCCTAGACAATCCTCCAACAACATTTGGAGGGTATTCCCATGAGAGCATTAGAATTTTCTTATTGTTCACGTTCCCACTCACTTTCCTTCACATTTTCATAGAAGCTGTATGTGCTAACATATTCATTCCATTCACGTGAATTTTTTACAATGACATGAAGTGACTTCTGTTCTTCAAGGAAATCCGTTTGTTCTATTTGGATAAACTCAGAACGATGAACTGGGAAGTATTGTTCCTCCACGAAAAACCCTAATTCCAGTAAATATACTTTGTTATCCTTCAAACCTTTTAATGTCCAATAGTTTTGTTGTACAGGAACACTAATATCTAAGAAAGGAAACTTTGTCTCATTATTATCGAGTTGTTTGGTCACATCATAAACTCTCACAATCTGACCTACAAGAGACTGTTTAAAAAAGCGTTGTATAACATCCATTTTTAGTGGTGACGTATACCAACAAACGAAAAGCTTGTCTTTAGCAATAAATTGAGTGTGTATCCCATCCTTTTCTTTTGTTTTAGCCAATGTATCGGAAACAATCGTCATTATGCACCTCAAGAATTTAGAAATTAACAGTATATGTTTTCAGTCTTTAAAAATACCTATTTGTTAGTTTCATCGTAGCACTGATAGGTTTCTCTCACAATAAACACATTTTGTCGTAATCTGCCTAACCCCGTCACACCTTTTTTTATAGGAAGAATTATTTTTAAAATTTACAGGTCTTGTAAGAAAAACTAGTCATTTCGACCTTTTTTTCTCATTTACCTCGACAAAACCCTCTTATCTTCTTACTTTGATTCGAAAATTGTCGTGTATAGTGATACAATGTTTTTATTGATTTTTTAAGAGGTGAAAGAAATGGAATATGTGTTACTAAGTTTATTGGTTATATCTATACTACTCTTCGTCCTATCTTTTTTTGTTAAGGATCCGGTGAAAGAGCTTAAGAATGAAATTGATCAGTTATCCCTAAACCAAATTCAAGAGCTATATCAAATGAAGAGAAAAATAAAGATTCTCGAGGAGGAACTTTTAGTACCCGATTCAGATTTCTCTGGTACTGCTTCTCAAAAAAGAGAGGTTCATGCTATTTTAAAGAACCAAGTTTGGTCACTATCTCAACAAGGTCTCTCCATTGAACAAATTGCAAAGCAATCTTCTCTTCCTATTGAGGATGTTGAGATTATTTTAAATGAGTTTTCTATGAGAGGAGAAACATATGAATAAGATTCACCTAAGAGCATTCGCTTTTGGTCTTCTCTTATCCACTTGCATATTTGGGACGTATTATTACTTTTCTGGAGACAATGGAGCAGCAGCTAAGCTAAGTAATGAAGAGTTAATTGCCCAAGTAGAAGATAAAGGATATAAAGTAGTTGAAGAAAAAGCATATGAAGAATTAGAAGCAAAGGCAAAGGATGCTGAGGCAACACCACCTGAAGAAGAAACAAAAGAGACAGAACAAACGGATACCACGAAAGAAGAGACAGCCAAAGAAGAAGAACAGCCTGCGGAAGCAGTTAAGGAGTACAAACTTAACATTATTAGTGGGATGCAATCGAGTGAGATTGCCACACTTTTAAAGGACGCAGGAATCATCACTGATGCTTTTGAATTCGAACAATATTTAATCAATACTGGTTATCATACGAAAGTTCAACTAGGTGAGTTTGTCGTAAAAAGCGATATGACATTCGAACAACTTGCAAAGATCATAACAAAAAGCTGAAGATGAATTTCTCTTCAGCTTTTTATATTATTCATTTAAGTCATAGTGCCTACCTTTAACAAGATAAAACGTGTGTTCAGCAATATTGGTCACATGATCCGCCGCTCTTTCTAGATAACGGCAAGTAAAAGATAGTTGTGTAATTTGCGCCAGAAATTCTGGCTTTTCTTGATTGATTCTCAAAAGCTCTTGTATGGTTACGCCATACAAATTGTCAACATCATCATCCATATCTGCCACCTGTTTTGCCTTTTGTACATCCTCCTCAATAAACGACTCTAGGGAGAGCTTTAACATTTTTGATGTAATTTCATACATTTCTTTAATATGAACAATTGGTTTTACATGTTCTTCACTGCCGATTCGAATAGCTGACTTCGCCACATTGACCGCAAAGTCGGCAATGCGCTCGATATCGGTAGCAATTTTAATAGCTACAATGATTCGGCGTAAGTCTATAGCTACAGGTTGCTGCTTTGCAATTAAAAGAATAGCAAAGTCGTTAATTTCTTCATACATCACATCAGCTCTTGTATCATTTTCCATGATTTCTAGCGCAAGTTCCACGTTCTTTGTCTCTAATGCAGTGATTGACTCTTTTAATGCTTCATCTGCAAAGTTCCCTAGCTCAACTAGCTTATTTTGAAGTTCCTTAAGATCAAAATGAAATTTTTCACGTACAACCATATTTGTCTTCCTTTCATGTCCGATTGGTATTGTTAACAATCAAATCGTTTGTTATGAGTATATTATCCGAAGCGACCAGTAATATAGTCTTCTGTACGTTGATCAGAAGGAGTCGAGAATATTTTGTTTGTATCGTCAAATTCTACTACTTCTCCATTTAAGAAAAATGCCGTTTTATCCGAAATACGGGCAGCTTGCTGCATATTATGTGTAACAATTATGATACTATATTCCTTTTTAAGCTCTTGGACCAATTGCTCTACTTTAAGAGTCGAAATAGGATCAAGGGCTGACGTAGGTTCATCCATTAAGATAACATCTGGCTCGATGGCTAAACAGCGCGCAATACAAAGACGTTGTTGCTGACCTCCGGAGAGACCGTACGCATTTTCATTCAAACGATCTTTTACTTCATCCCAAATTGCCGCACCGCGCAAACTCTTTTCAACAATCTCATCAAGAACTTTTTTATTGCGAATTCCATGAATTTTAGGTCCATATGCAATATTTTCATAAATGGATTTTGGAAATGGATTTGGTTTTTGGAAAACCATTCCTACGTTTGTTCGTAAATCTTCCACTTTATATGATTTATCTAATATACTTCTTTCACGATACAAAATATCTCCAGAAATTTTCACCACTGGAATCAGTTCAACCATTCGATTTAACGTTTTAATAAATGTTGACTTCCCACAACCTGAAGGACCAATGATGGCTGTTACTTCCCTCTCATTTATATCAAGGTTAATATTCTTTAATGCATGGTCTGTACCATACCAAAGGTTCAAATCCTTCGTTTGATAAGCAAGGCTCTTCTTACTTCCCTTATTTGCACTCATATGATCACTAGACTCTTCCGCAGTTTTATTTTCACTGTATGTTGAAACGACCATCGTAAAACCCCTCCACCCAATTAAAATCTTCTTTGAAATTTATTTCTTATTAACACTGCTATTGAGTTCATTATGAATAAAACCAATAATAGAACAACAATGGTTGCAGCCGCTAGGTTTGCATATTCATCCACTAAAGCTGAATCAATGGTCCAGTAATAAATTTGCAGCGGCATGACCGTAAATTTATCTAAAAGACCTTCAGGTAATGGAATAATAAATGCTGGAATACCAATTACTACAAGTGGTGCTGTTTCACCAATTGCACGTGATAATGCTAAAATGACTCCGGTTAAAATCCCTGGTAGTGCAGCAGGTAAAACTACGTTTTTTATCGTTTGCCATTTCGTCGCACCCATTCCATAAGACGCTTCCCTTAAGAACTGAGGAACCGCACGAATGGCTTCTTGACTTGCAACGACTACTACAGGAAGAACCAATAGAGCCATTGTGAATCCTCCGGCTAAAACTACTGCTCCTAGATTTAATCCTCTTACAAAGATTGTTAAACCCAAAATTCCAAAAACGATGGAAGGAACTCCAGCAAGATTAGATATATTCATTTGTATAAAGGCTTGTAATCGACCCTTTTTTGCATATTCTTCTAAATAAATAGCAGTACCTACTCCTAGGATTAATGTTACTGGTGCGACCACTAGCATTAGCCACAAGGTACCCATGATTGCTCCCTTAATACCGGCTCTCTCTGCGTTTGTAGAAAGTCTGTTATTTAAGAAGTCAAAATCAATCCAACCAAGGCTCTGTGCAAATACTCGATAAATTAATACGACCAAAACAAGTAGTCCAAATAAGGTCGCTAAAAGAAACAAGGTTTTTGCTATACGATTAGTAAGGAGACGAGATGTCATCTTTTTTTGAACTTGATTTGTATCAACGTATTTCATCTTAATATTCCTCCCTAAACTTACGAGAGATATACTGGGCAATTAAATTCATGACTAGTGTAAAAACAAATAAAGTCATTGCCACTGCATAAAGACTGTAATAAAGCGTGGAACCTGCAGGAGCATCTCCTCCTGTAACTTCTACTATATATGCAGTCATTGTTTGCATGGATTGGGTAATATCAAATGTGAAGACTTTGTTACTTCCACTTGCTATAGTTACGATCATCGTTTCACCAATTGCGCGGGAAATTCCGAGAACAAATGAAGCAACAATTCCAGATATAGCAGCGGGAACGACTACCTTCCAAGTTACTTCAAATTTTGTCGACCCTAAACCTAAGGCTCCTTCTCTCATTGCATTAGGTACGGAGCTCATTGCGTCTTCCGAAAGAGAAGCAACCATTGGAATAATCATAATCCCCATAACTATACCCGGACTGAGGATATTGGTAGGCTCAAGTGTAGGTATAAGCTTTGTTAATAGGGGAGTCACAAATGTAAAAGCAAAGAAACCATATACAATCGTTGGAATACCTGCAAGTATTTCTAACATTGGTTTTAGTAATTTTCTAACTCTGTCAGACGCATACTCACTTAAATATACAGCTGTCATTAGTCCAATAGGAATCGCTACTAACATAGCTATAGCAGAAGATATGATGGTCGCAGTTAGTAATGGCAAAACACCAAATTGTGCACTTTCACCAAGTGGCTTTAAGACTGTGCCAGTAAAAAACTCCACAAAGGAGACCTCTCTAAAAAACGCGATTGTTTCTGTTAATAAGGTTAGTACAATACCTATAGTTGTTAAAATAGAAATAATAGCAATGGTAAGTAGTATTTTAGGCATTAACCCCTCTAAAACACTAGCCGTACTAACAGAACGCTTGTTTTTCTCAATCATCTCTCGAACACTTAATGTATTCGATTCCCTTGATACATCTTTTTCCAAGGATAAAACCCCTTTCATCCAGACCCTATCATCCTTATCATGCAATGAATGATTCTTTTTATTCTAATGTTAAACAGCTAAGAAGATGAGAATGACCCCTCTCATCTTCTTAGTACTCCAGATTAGTTTCTGAATACCTTCTTATTATTTTAAGCCTTCAAGAGTGCTGATTGTTGCTTCCACTTCCTCGTCAGTTAAAGGAGCGAAACCAGTATTTTTAGCAACTTCTTGAGCATTTTCCATTGTGTAGATTGCATAATCTAATACTTGTGGCTTTTCTTTTGCCATATTTACGTTTAAATATGTGAAAACTGGACGTGTGAATGGAGAATATGCAAACTCTTCACCTTCACCGATTGTTTCTAAAGTAGGCTCAACCCCACCGTTACCAAAGTCTACTTTCACAGCTTTTAATTTATCTTTGTTGTTTTCATAGTAACCATAACCGAAGAAAGCAATAGCATTCTTTTCTTTAGAAACCAAGTCTACAAGTGTAGAGTAATCTTGTTGAAGGTTAACACCTTCTACTAGATCTTGCTCTTCAAGAATTTTTTCCCAGAAAAACTCATAAGTACCGTGGTTTTCGTTAGGACCCATTGTTACAATTGGCTCGTTCGGGAAATCCGGGCGAATATCAGACCAGTTTTTCTTTTCACCTAAGAAAATTTGTTTTACTTCATCTTGAGTCAGCTCTTCAGCCCAGTCATTGTCGCTATTAATTACAAAAGTTAATCCGTCTAAAGCAACTTTCATTTCTTGAACTTCAATTCCTAATTCTTCAGCAGTCGCCGTTTCTTCTTCCTTGATTTGACGAGAAGCATCGTTGAAATCTGTTCCATCTTCAACTAAGAACTTCTTGAATCCAGCAGAAGTACCAGCACGTCCAACTTCAACTGAAACATTTTCTTGAGCATTTGTCATATATTGTTCAGCCATTTCAACCATGAACGGATATACTGTACCTGAACCATCAATTACTACAGATCCTTCTAATTCAGCTGTTTCGTTAGTACCTTCTGTACCTTCTTCAGTAGCTTCTTCTCCGCCACCACAAGCAGCAATAATAGACATAACAGCTGCAAGCATTAGAAGTAGGCTGAGTTTCTTGAGATTTTTCATTCGGTAATTCCTCCTAAGAAATAAAGGTTGTTTTATTGTGTGCTACAAGTAATACAATAATACTGAACTGTTAAAGGGGTTTTAACCGTTTGTAAAGGTTTTGTAAATTAAGTAGAAATGTGTGTGAACGTGTCGGAATTTGGGCAAAGTATTATTTTGTTTTCTTTAGATGAAAGTACGTATCTAGCACTTTTCTCCCTATTTCCAAATTTGGTGAAGGTCCTTTTTCCCCTGTGTATACCCATGGAACAACAACAGCCATCGATATCTCAGGATTGTTAGAAGGTGCATACGCCACAAGGCTCAAATTCATTACAGCCGGTGGCTCTTTATATAAATGCCTTGATGGGCCATCATAAAATGCCTGTGCAGTTCCCGTTTTTCCAGCTGGCGAATAGGCAGCACCCTTAAATTCTTTATATGCTGTACCTAATGGATGCTGCATGACTTGACGAAAGCCCTCTTGTACCCTCTTCATATTCGACTCGTTCACATCAATTCGATTTAGTATTTTTGGCTTTAGTTCCCGCACAAGTGCCCCAGGAGCATATATATTTTGAAGATTCGTTTGCCTTATCTCCTTTACCATTCTTGGCTGTAGCCGATTTCCCCCATTTGCGATTGTACTTACATATTGGGCAAGCTGCATGGGTGTGTATGTATCATATTGCCCGATCACTAAATCCAATAAAAACCCAGGCTTTGTGCTAGCTCCTTTATAACCGATGGTTTCATTAGGAAGATCAATTCCCGTTCTAGTTCCAAGACCAAATTGACCGAACGAATCACGAACAATATTAAAGGTATTGGGTTCAAGGATTAATGGTTTATCGTATGCATAATGACCATTTCCTATTTTTATTGCGGTATGAAACATATACACATTGGAGGATCTTCTTAACGCATAAACATCATCGATCGGACCAAAATTCTGCCAAGATTTCTTCACAGGCGTTCCTTTTATTTTCATAGGCGCATCAACTAGTACAGTTCTAGGCTTAATTACTCCCTGTTGAAAACCAGTTAATATCGTTGCACCCTTTACAGTCGAACCGACATTGTAAGAAGTTGTGATATTCCCTAATGAAAAGTCTTCTGCTTTAAAGTTTCCATCGTCCGTCTGACTCAATAACTTTCCAGCCATTGTTAAAACTTCACCTGTACGTGGATCCATTAAAACAACAAATGCTCGATCTAAAAACTCGGTTTCCTTGTTTTTCTTCGTTTTCATTAGCACGTCTTCAATTATTTTTTCGACAGCTAGTTGCAATTCCATATCAATACTTAATATAAGGTCATTGCCTTGTTCACCTTCAGAAATGGTCTCTGACTCAATTATTTCTCCAGATTTGTTTGTTACCTTCTTAATTTTTGATTTTTGTCCACTAAGGACGTCCTCATACTGATATTCAATATAACTTTTCCCAACACGATCATTACGGTTATATTCTCTTGCAACGTAATAATCCAAATGATCTCTTGGTATTCCTTCCTTTGTGTCAGTCACTTTTCCAAGGACAGTCTTCAACGTATTATTAAACTTATATACTCTTTCCCAATCAGTAATGGTTTCTATACCCGGTAGAGATTGCAAGCTTTCACTAACTTTTGCAAACTCTTTATCTGAGACATCTTTGTTTTTTATCACCTGCGGAGTAAATTCCGTACTGTTTCTTAATTCCTTCCATATGGATATAATCTCCAAATCATGATCTTTGAATGGTTCGATATCCTGTTGCGTGATTCGATCTAGCGTTAATTGATAAACCTTTTTATTCCACTCTTGTGTGGTTAGGCCTTTCTTTAAAGTTTTCCTTTCTTTTTCTTGCACCTTATTTTCTGCCTCAGCAGGGAAACGCATCATCCAGTACTCTCTTTTATCTCGATCGGAAATCCTACTAACATCCATCGTAATAATTGAAGCTAATCTCTCTGCAACCTTTAGCATTTCTTTTGGGCCGTGTCCTTGATTTATATAAGCGATTGCTTTTTCGGGGGCATTATCAACAATCATTTGAAAATTCCTGTCGTACATGCGACCTCTTGGTACTGGATGATTGATGGTAACATCCTCTGTTCTTTCTATCTCCCTACGATAATCTTCTCCGTAGACAATTTGAATAAATCCAAGACGAAGTACAAGAATGGAAAAGAGTAAAAACACGAAAAAAAACAGCATGTTCAACCGAACAGGGAGCTGCTTTCTCTTCTTTTTTTTCTTCTTTTCCTGATTCATTTCTCCACCTCATTTCAGAGCCCCTCCAAACCAATAGGAGAGGCAGTTGGTACTAATGAAATTCAATTTTTCTAACAAAGAAATAAATGAGACTATGCCCTGAACCAATTAATAATAAAAGGATTGGGATACTTTGCTTTGGATCAAAAAACGATACAGCCAATAAAAAGATAAGAATAGAGACAATTCTTCCTGAATTCAGAAAGATTTCTCTGACCACTATATATTCAATTCTCATTTCTGCAGCATTCCAGCCTTTTCCGATTACATCATAGGTCATTGATACATATGGTACCAATAACATCGGATAAGCAATCGCAATAATCGAAGCGTAAATTAAAAGCTTCGTGTACGTGAGGTTAAATACTAATAACAAAATAGCTAAATACAATAGGATACCACCGAGAAGAATGGCTTTTTTTCGATGCTGCTTTTTTATCCAGCGTGATGCAAAATAGTACCCAATAAAGGCGATTCCTGAATTCACCAATCCAAACGTTCCTAGTGCCATTTCGCTTCCAGTCGTAATAAATACAAATACGGAAATGACAAATACAAACGTTCCTTCTCTCATTCCTTGGACAAAATGCGCATTTGTAATCTGTTTCCAATTAAAATTGTTTTTTCTCTCTTGTAAAATCCTTAAAAACATATATCTTCCATCCGCAGGCCTTCTCTTTAAGAAAAAACTTAATATAACCGCAACGGAAAATAACCCTAAGGATGTAGCAAAGATAACAGAATACCCAGTGAATTTCTCAAGTTTGGAAATCACTGTTCCAGCCACAATAGGACCGATCATTCCTCCAACAGAAGACAGAATTCCTAAAAAGCCGTTAAAGAAATCTCTTGTTTCTGGCTCCGTAATTTCAAAGGTTAACACATTAAAGGCGAGCCAGTAGAAACCATAACCAATTCCTAGTAATCCTCCTAACACAACTAAAAATTGAGAAGCATTGGTACCAATTGCTAAAACGGTTAAGTAGAAAACAGCTAAAAAAATGACTCCAATACGCAACACGATTACTCGATCAATCTTTTTAGCCCATCTGCCTGCTAGGATAAATGTTAAAGGTTGGAGAACAACAACTGAGAGGTTATATATAGCTAAATCTTTAAAGTCACCGGATTGTTTCCATAAATAAATATTTACAAATGTATTGGATAAAGCAACGCTTAAGGAATACAGACCTCCGATTAACAAAAGTAAAAGTAAATCCTTAGTCAGATCGATGTCACCAATTAATTTTTTTACTTTGCTCATGAATAGAAACTCCCCTTCGTATCTAAGGGTAGTTTTCAACAAGAACAAGTTAATTATGTACAAAATAAACAAAAACGACGTGGAATCATCCACGTCGTTACTTGTTTATTTATTTTGCTTCAGCGTATCTCTTTGCAACTTCATCCCAATTAACAACATTCCAGAAAGTATTGATATAGTCTGGACGACGGTTTTGGAATTTTAGGTAGTAAGCGTGCTCCCACACATCAAGACCAAGGATTGGTGTTTTCCCTTCCATTAATGGAGAGTCTTGATTTGGTGTGCTAGTTACTTCTAGTTCTCCGTTATTTACAGAAAGCCAAGCCCAACCAGAACCAAAACGAGTGGTAGCAGCTTTTGCGAACTCTTCTTTAAGGCTTTCTAGATTTCCAAACTTTGCATTGATAGCAGCTAGAAGGTCACCAGTAGGTTCCCCACCACCATTTGGAGATAAGATTTGCCAGAATAATGTGTGGTTAGCGTGTCCACCACCATTGTTACGCACTGCTGTACGAGCAGCTTCTGGTACTGCATCAAGATTAGCAATTACTTCTTCAACTGATTTTGACAGCAAATCTTCATTTCCAGCTAAAGCATTATTTAAGTTCGTTACGTATGTGTTGTGATGCTTTGAGTGGTGAATGTTCATTGTTTCCTTGTCGATATGTGGTTCTAGAGCGTCGTAAGCATAAGGTAATTGCGGTAATTCGAATGCCATGAATAACTCCTCCTAAATATGTATAATGATTTATTCTTTAGAAAAATCCTTTCATTTTTTAACGTTTGGATATTCCTAAAGGTATTAACTTAAGATTACCAAACTTGGCAACATTGTTCAAATAATAAGCTTAAGCTAACAGATTTACATTACCCTTTTTGGAAAGAAATATTCGCAATACAAGATGTTCATTCCTCCTTTTCATCATACCATTTCTGATGTTTCGATAATTTGTCAAATATGTAAATATTAGCGTCATGTCAATGATTTAAGTCATAGCAGCTGTTAGTTGTTCTTTTTAAAGGACGTTACGTTATTGACACTCTATAGGTATTTTTATTAAATCAAAGAGAGGAGAGGAAAGGGCGGGTATTACATGACTGAAATAAATGTTTCATTATATAGCTTACTCATACACGAATTTATAGATAAAGAACATATACAGAAAGTTAAAGCAGGTACAACGATATTTAATGAAAGAGATTCAGTGAGTCATATTTATATTCTTTTACAGGGAAGCCTTTCTCTTGGGAGAGTTCATATGAGAGGCAAAGAATTTATTATTAAAATTCTTAATGGAGAAGAATTAATTATTGAATACCAATTATTTAAAGCAAATCCGATTTATCACTTTTTTGCAAAGACCATTTCAGATTGCGAATTTCTTATTATCAAACGCGAAGAGTTCGAAAAGTTTGCGATGAGTTCTCCTCGCGTCATGAGTGAATTGACATCTTGGCTTAGTACTAGGTATTTAAAAGCTCAAATGAAGTGCCAGGATCTCATAATGCATGGGAAAAAAGGTGGACTTTATAGTATTTTAATTCGCCTTTGTAATAGTTATGGAATCATGACTGAAAAAGGAATATTAATTGACTTACCCCTCACTCACCAGGAACTCGCAAGTCTTACGTATGGAACAAGAGAAGTCATACAGCGCATGTTAAAGGAACTTAGGGAACTAGATGTTATATCATATGATCAACAGAAATTTACGGTAAAAAATTTAGCCTATTTAAAGCAAGAAGTAGATTGTCAGAACTGCCCCCATGAAATATGTGGGTTAAACTAGAAGAGAAAAGAGCTCATTAGCTCTTTTCTCTTTATAGAACCACTAAGAAAAAATATACAATCATAAATAATTGAATAAGCCCTTTTGTAATCACGCTACTAATAAACCCAACTACTGACCCGACACCAACTTTTAAGGACTCATTCAAGCCTCTTTTATTTATAAGAAGCTCTGCAATAACCGCTCCAATAAAGGGTCCCACAATAATTCCTAGTATTGGGATGATAAAGGGACCTACTAATAACCCAATTGAGCTTCCCCAAATTCCTGCTTTTGTGCCACCGAATTTCTTCACTCCAAACAAATTTGCTAAATAATCGGCGCCAAATAATAAGAGGACAAATAAGCTTTGAATGCTCCAAAATAACCAATTAAAAGGTTCAAAAGAGAATAATAAGCCGTAAACTATAAAACCGCCAACCAAAAATAATACCCCTGGAATGATCGGATAAATCAAACCTACGAAAGAAACTAGAAAAAACAATAATATGATTAGCCAATACACTAGTTCCATCTGGTCACCTCTGTACAAAAAAACAAGGGAGGATCCCTTGTTTTTTAAGAATGTCTTACTCCAAGAACTGCTTCTGCAATATTTACAGCATGGTCACCAATTCGCTCTAGATTGCTAATAATATCAACAAACACAATCCCTGCAGAACCGGAACATTTTCCTTCATTCAAACGAAGTATATGCTGCTTACGAAGTGTTCTTTCCATTTTATCAATTTGGTTTTCTTTTTCAACTACATGACGAGCCGCATCCAAATCTTTATGGTCAAGAGATTGAAGAGCTTCTTGAACAGTAGAAATAGTTAAAGCAAACATTTCTTCTAAATCTTTCATTGCACTGTCCGTAATTTTTACTTTATTTGAATTTTGATATTCAACAAGCTCCACAATATTTTCGAAATGGTCCCCTATTCTCTCAATATCACGAACCGTATCCATAAGCGTTGTATGCTCTTCTGAATCATTTGTTGATAGGGGGCTTGTAGCCAGTAATACAAGATAGTCAGTAATCTTTCTATCTAAATTATTTATTGCACTTTCTAATTGGTAAGCAGTATCTGCATGTTTCGTTTGTTTTGAATGCACAAAACTGCTTGTTTCTTCTAAACCCTTAATAGCAAACTGCCCCATTCGTAGTACTTCTTCTTTTGCTTGTCCGAGAGCAATGGAAGGGGATTGCTTAATAAAGTTTGGATCTAAATGGTTCGATTTATAATCTATTAAAGAATCGTCCCCTGGTATTAATTTTGTCACGATTAATGCTAGAACAGCAATAAAGGGAAATTGAATGATCGTATTAGTTGTATTAAAAATCCCATGGGCAAAAGCAATGGTCATTTCTTCATTTAAGTTTAAAGAACCCTGAAGGGATATAATAATTTTTGTAAAAGGAACAAGTAAAACCATAAAGATGGCTGTACCGATGAGATTAAATAGCACATGTGTAGCAGCTGCTCTTCTTGCGGCAACCGATGCACCAATAGAAGCTAAAACTGCTGTTATAGTAGTACCAATATTGTCACCAAATAATACAGGAAGTGCAGCATCAATATTAATTAGATTTTCAGCATATAAGCCTTGTAATATTCCAATCGTTGCACTAGAACTTTGAACAATAACGGTAAATACCGTTCCAATCACAACACCCAAAATTGGATTAGAACTCATATTAACGGTTAATTCGTGAAAGGCCTCTAAACTTCTTAGCGGCTTCATTCCACCACTCATTAACTCTAATCCATAAAACAAGGCACCAAAACCGAAAATAATTTGTCCAATGCTAGTTGTTTTATTATTTTTAAAGAAGAAAATAAGGATTGAACCAAGAGCAATAATTGGAAGCGCATATTCACCGATATCAATACCAATGATAAATGCGGTAACAGTTGTACCAATGTTTGCCCCCATGATGACACCAATTGCTTGTCGCAACGTCATAAAACCAGCACTAACTAATCCAACGGTAATGACCGTAGTGCCAGAACTACTTTGGATAAGAACTGTAACAATAATACCCGCTAACACACCCATGAAAGGATTGGTTGTAAATCGATCAAGAATATCTCTTAATTTATCTCCTGCCGACTTTTGCAAGCCATCTCCCATAAACTTGATACCAAATAAGAAAATTCCAAGGCCACCTAAAAACTCAAAAATCATTTGCTGGATGTTTAATTCCAAGTATTTCAACCCCTACACTTTTTTCGACATTATTCTTAAAAACCCCTTAATCATTATGTGTAACGTAAAGAAAAAAGTAAATATAATTATCTTCAAATTTACAATGCCTTAACAAAAGGATAGTAATGTTACAATTATGTTACAAGCACATCCATATTTTTCAATGAATCGTGTTTATTTGGACAACAAAGCCATATCACGATAAAATATGAAAGATTACATAGAAAGGTGTGTGTCATACGCTCATGAACATATTTCAGCAATTATTTAAAAGCCTCTACTCTCCTAAAGACATTGCTAGTACACGATTCCAAGGTATTGGAAAAACGATTCTTTATGTCTTTTTACTAACTCTCGTTTCTGTTATTCCAACCGTTAGCTATGTAAGTTCAGCTATAAATAATGGAATTGAGACAGCCGCCCACACAGTAGATAAAGAACTTCCTGATTTTTCAATAGAAAATGGCGAGCTCTCAGCAGACCAAGAAGAACCCATCTATATTGAGGATGCAGATTTCACCATCATTTTTGACTCTACTGGTGAAGTTAGTGAGACGGATCTAGAAGGCTATCAGAATGCATTTGCCCTTCTACAAAATGAGTTTGTTCTTATTGCAGGAGGAACACTCGACACCTACGACTATTCAACTTTAACAGACCTAACCATTACAAAAGACAGTATCTTAGAAGTGATCCATTCAGTTGATGGTTTATTAGCAGTAATTATTCCCGTCCTAGCACTGACCATTTATATTTTTTCAAGCGGGATAAAATTTATTGAGATTACCATTCTTGCATTGTTCGGACTATTTATTAAGAATGTTACCAGTCGTAATCTACCCTATCGACAATTGTGGAGACTATCAGCTTATAGCGTAACTCTCCCTACTATTTTCTTTACGATTATGGAAGCTTTTCAAACGAACGTTCCTAACGGCTTCTTAATTAATTGGTTTGTTTCTATTATTATGTTGTACTTAACCGTTCGAGAAATTCCTCAGAAAGCTAAGAAATAAAAGAAAAACGCGATATAACGCGTTTTTCTTTTTTTATCTGTACTATTAATCTATCTACTACATATAAATAGAGTAACTCTACTAAATAAGGAGAATCGCCCATGAAACGTCTCTTCGTTTCTCTACTTGTTACTCTAATTTTGTATATCATATATGTTGATTTAAGCATTGGTACTATACCACACAATGAAACAATAGAATCCGTCGAAGTAAATTCTGAAGTGAATTCAAACGAAGAGACTGCTATTCCATCATTTAGTAAAACCGTGGAGCAGGGAGATACGGTTCTGTCGATCATAGAATCACAACTAGAAGGAGCCCTACCCGTTCCTATTGAAAAAATAGTAAATGATTTTATCGTATTAAATAAAGGCAAAAAACCAGAGGAAATTCAAGCCGGAAAGTTATACCTATTTCCTGATTACAGTAAGTCCGATAGCAACTAACATTAATGGTGACTTTTTCCCAGCGTCAAGATTCTTGTCACGTTTAACGTTCATTGTTACAATGTTCATTAGGAAAGTACTAAGATTACTTTAGATCTTTTTTTTAAAAGGAGAGAATCACTGTTGAGTGAAATTATACATCGTACAAAAACTCGTCCCATAAAAGTCGGACCTTTAACCATTGGTGGAAATAATGAAGTTGTTATTCAAAGCATGACTACCACAAAAACACATGATGTAGAGGCGACGGTTGCTGAAATAAAAAGGCTAGAAGAAGCCGGTTGTCAAATCGTCCGTGTTGCTTGTCCTGATGAAAGAGCAGCTAACGCGATTTCTGAAATTAAAAAAAGAATTAATATTCCTCTAGTGGTAGACATCCACTTTGATTACAAACTAGCTCTAAAAGCGATTGAGGGAGGTGCGGATAAAATCCGTATTAATCCTGGTAATATCGGTCGCCGTGAAAAAGTGGAGGCAGTTGTTAAAGCAGCTAAGGAGAAGGGCATTCCAATCCGAATTGGAGTCAATGCTGGTTCGTTAGAGAAAAGAATATTAGAAAAATATGGGTACCCAACAGCTGATGGGATGGTAGAAAGCGCCTTGCACCATATCAAAATTTTAGAAGATCTCGACTTTCACGATATCATCGTTAGTATGAAGGCATCAGATGTTAACCTAGCTATTGAAGCTTATGATAAAGCAGCAAGAGCATTCGATTATCCTCTACACCTTGGGATTACTGAATCAGGCACCTTGTTTGCAGGGACTGTAAAAAGCGCAGCTGGTTTAGGAGCAATCTTAAGCAAGGGTATTGGGAACACCGTTCGAATTTCACTTAGTGCTGACCCTGTAGAAGAAGTAAAAGTTGCCCGTGAATTACTAAAATCATTTGGATTATCTTCAAATGCCGCAACACTTATTTCTTGTCCGACCTGTGGAAGAATCGAAATTGATTTAATTTCCATTGCAAATGAGGTTGAAGAGTACATTCAGCAAATTAAAGTACCGATTAAAGTAGCCGTCTTGGGCTGTGCGGTAAATGGTCCTGGTGAAGCAAGAGAAGCCGATATTGGAATAGCTGGCGCTAGAGGCGAAGGTCTTTTATTCCGTAAAGGGGAAATTGTCCGGAAAGTTCCTGAAGCCACCATGGTTGAAGAGCTTAAAAAGGAAATCGATCAAATTGCTGCAGAATTTCAAGCCAAACGTGATCAGGAAGCACTGCAATCTTAAAATCAAGGGAAGAGGCTCTGGCGTAATCGCCGGAGCCTCTTCTATTATCTGTAGCGGTTAAAAAAATGGTAGTATAAACATACCGACAATGATTGAAATCGCTCCAATCCCGATAGCCCAGCTACCAAGGCCAGTTGCTCCACGTCTTCGGGCGATAAACCCTAATACAATCCCAACTGCTCCAAACAAGATTGGAGCAACAAACAATGAAAGGATAGAAACGATTAAAGCAGCGAACCCTATTCCTGTACCGCTTTTCATCGTCTCACCAACACGATTGTTTGTTCTTTCTCGATTAAAAGTAGTTGGCGCAGCAATTTCAGCTGAGGTTTCTTCTAAATAATCTGCAGGTTGGTATTTATTTGTTTCACCAACATTTTCGCTCGTACGAAGGTAATCGAATGATCCTTCGTTGTTGCGTTCTTGATCTGCCATATTGATCCCTCGCTTTCCTTTGATAGGAGCAGTATTATTATTTGCATTACCGTAACAATTATGTTGTTAATCATTTCTAGTTTATATTTGAGTGAAAATAAAGAAATGGGGAAGTATTACATGAAGAAAAGAAAATTAGGATTTGATATTGATGGCACCATAACCTGTCCAGCAGCTATCGTTCCTTTTATTAATGAAGCCTTTCAACTACAACTAACACTCGAAGATCTAACTGACTATGATTTATTAAAAGTAGTGGATGTTCCAGAAAAAGAATTTACCGATTGGTATGAACAAAAAGAGGGGGACATTTTCGCTTTGTCCCCGTTATCTAAGGGTGCAAAGGAAGTATTGTTAAAATGGGGAAAACATAACGACTTAATTTTTATCAGCGCACGTGGAGAAAATGTGTTAGAGGTGACAAAAGAATGGTTTATTAACCATGGGATTGGATATGATCATTTAGAACTGATCGGATCCCATGAAAAAGTAGAAACAGCAAAAAAGTACGGGGTGGAAATATTTTTTGAAGATAAGTATGAAAATGCCATTGAAATTGCACAAGAATGCAAAATTCCTGTACTTTTATTTGATACACCCTATAATCAAGGCTCCCTACCCAAAGGGGTAAAAAGAGTTTTTAGTTGGGAGGAAGCCAATCATTGGGTTGAGAAATGGTTCAATGGTTAAGTTTTCAATGAACCGTACATTCTGGGCATCGACCATAAATTTCAAATTTATGACCAGAGATATCATAGTCCTTTAGGCTTTCCTGTAAATTATTCATGGGGCAAGTATCAATTTCCTTTGTTTTTCCACAATCCAAACAAATAAAATGATGGTGATGGTGTTTACTTTCACAAGAATAACGAAAGTGTTTTTCACCTGATAATTCAGTCATTTCAAAAATACCCAGGTCTACGAATAAAGAAAGATTGCGATAAATTGTATCAAAGCTTAACCCTGGATAATGATCCTTCATCCGGTCAAGCACGTCCTTAGCTGTTAAGTATTTATTGCTATTTGCAAAAAGACCAAGCATTTCTTCTCTTTTCCCTGTATGCTTATAGCCTTTATTTTTTAATAACTCAAGAGCTTCCGTGACATTCATACTCTCACCTCATGTTTCCATTGGAACATTTTCTTTAATAATATAACAAGAATGAGTATCAATACAGCAATAACTACAATGGTTCCCCCTGGGGCCAAATTGAGATAGTAGGAAATTGTCAGCCCGCCAAGAACAGAAACTTCTCCGAAAATGGTAGAAAGAAGGATTGTTTGTTTAAATCCTTTTGCAATCCGGATACTTGCAGCAACAGGGAGTGTCATGAGAGAAGATACCAATAAAATTCCAACAATTCTCATTGAAGCGGCAATCACTAGTGCAACTAAAACAATGAAAAAGAAATGTAGGGATTTCACAGCTATACCTGAGGCTTTTGCGTGTTCTTCGTCAAATGATAAAAGAAATAATTCCTTATATAAAAGCGTAATAAATGCCACAACAATCACACTGATAATGATAATAATAATTAAATCTGTTCGACTTACAGCACTAACGCTACCGAATAAATAACTATATAAATCAGTATTAAATCCATCTGCTAATGAAATAAAAATAACGCCTAAGCCAATACCGCTAGATAAAATAATAGGAATAGCCAGCTCCTGATAATGTTTATATACAGATCTAAGCTTTTCAATAAACAAAGAACCTACTACAGAAAATGTCATTCCTAAATAGATGGGATTTAAGCCCGTAGTGAGCAAAAGCCTTTTTTCAAGAAGCAAGCTTGCCGCAATTCCGGCTAAAGTCACATGACTTAAAGCATCCGCTATTAAAGAGAGCCTTCTTACAACAATATAGACTCCGAGTAAAGGTGCTATAATACCAATGATCGCACCTGTGAGAAATGCATTTTGTAAAAATTCGTATTTAAATATTGCTTCAATCACCGGTTTTCCCCTCCGTGATGATGAACATGATGATGGTGATGGTCATGTTGATGCATAAGAACTTGAACATCATGGCCATACAGGTCAGACATATTTTGCTTCTCAAACTCCTCCGTGTCTCCATGAAAGTGCATATGCTTATTCAAACAAGCAACATGGGTCACTTTATCTGTAATCGTACCGATATCATGAGTGACTAAAATTAAGGTTATTCCTCGATCCTGATTAAGCTCTGTAAGCATCTCATAGAACGATTGGACATTCTTTGCATCAACACCAACTGTTGGCTCATCTAAGATAAGTAAGTCTGGATCACTTACTAATGCTCGAGCGATAAAAACTCTTTGTTGTTGTCCACCTGATAACTCACCGATATTGCTTCCTATTTTTTCAGTTAATCCCACAGAATCAATCGCTGCTCGTATCTTCTCCTTATCCGCATCCTTATGCCTTTTAAACAATCCCACTTTTTTTGTTAAACCACTTGATACAACTTCGTAAACTGTTGCAGGGAATCCCGAGTTAAAAGAATTTGCTTTCTGAGAAACAAAGCCGATTCGATGCCAATCTTTAAACTGCTCTATTGCTGTTCCAAATAACTCGACTTCTCCCTTTTGAAGCTTTAATAAGCCTAAAATAATTTTAAGTAAAGTAGACTTTCCTGATCCGTTAGGCCCAACAAGTCCTAAAAATGCTCCACGCGGTACCGAAAAATGAATATCTTCAAGGACATTTTCCTTTTCGTACTTATATGTCAATTTATTTACCTTTATTATATCTTCCATTTTAACCACCTATTATTATCAGAATGATTCCGATTTACACAAAGAAGTATACATGAGAAATGAAATGATGTAAAGAATGTACTTCTCCCCCTTTGTTTACACCTTTTATTTAATAACCACATAGATTAACATCAGGGAGTGGTGAATTCGTGAGTATATTTCAATCCATTGTTAATCAAAAAATAAACACAATCACGACAGAAGAGTTACTAAAATACGCCAAGCAATTTGGGGTTGCCATTAGCGTGAATGAGGCAAAACAAATTTCATCTTATCTTAGGGGACGACAGGTAGATATTTTTAATAAGTCTGAAAGAGCAAAACTGTTAAAAGAAATTGAAAGATTAACGAGCCCAGCGACTGCAAAAGCCGTAAGTCAGTTGGTTACACAATTCACAAAATAATGAAACAGAGGCCCATTTATTAATGGGCCTTCTCATTTCTATGCCATAATATGTTCGAGTAAGTTTCCGTTAAACGTCTTTGAAGTTAACATTTCAATTTCTTGTTTGTACGGTGCTTTTTTATTATTCTTATCTTCCCCAACAAACGGTGTTTCAAGGATTTTTGGGATACTCATTAGCTGTGGATGATGCACGATATAGGATAGTGAATCAAAACCAATCTTTCCATATCCAATATTTTCATGTCTATCTTTTCTTGACCCACGATCATTTTTGCTATCGTTAATATGAAGGACCTTTAACCGATCAATTCCAATGATTTTATCAAACTCATTAAGAACTCCATCAAAATCCTCAACAATGTTATACCCCGAATCGTGAATGTGACATGTGTCAAAACAAATAGAAAGCTTTTCATTATGTTTGACACCGTCGATAATCATCGCCAATTCTTCGAAGTTTTTTCCACATTCAGACCCTTTGCCAGCCATAGTTTCTAAAGCAATCTGAAGCTGCTCATTTCCTGTAAGAACCTCATTAAGCCCCTCGATGATCTTTTTGATTCCCGCCTCTTCCCCTGCACCTACATGGGCTCCTGGATGCAGAACAATTTGCCTTGCACCGATTGCCTCTGTCCGTTCAATTTCTGATTTTAAAAATCGTACTCCTAGATCAAAGGTATCTGGGTTCGTTGTATTTCCAATATTAATAATATATGGAGCATGAACAACAATATCTTCTAAGTTGATCCCATTTAACTCCATATGTTTTTGACCAGCTTCAATATTTAAATCCTCAATTTTTTTTCTTCTAGTATTTTGAGGAGCCCCTGTGTAGATCATGAAAGTATTCGCACCATATGAGACCGCTTCTTCACTAGATGCTAACAACATACCTTTCCCACTCATTGAAACATGTGAACCTAATTTTAGCATTTTCACACTCTCCCACCTGTTATTTCTTTTTCAATCGGTTCTGTCTTTTCTTAATTTTATCCATTTCAAACTGCATCTTCTTCTTATAGCCTGGCTTCACCTTTGCTGGTTTTTTAACAAAGGACTTCGCCAGCTTATCTACCTCATCAGACTGCTTTGTTCTCTTTTTACGTCTGTTACGATCTTCAAGCTCCGAGAGTTCACCTTTTTTAATATCGATATGCTTAAATTCAATCCCCAGTTTTTCCAGCCTATTTAATGCATCCTCATCAGACGGTTCATAAATAGTGAGTGCTATTCCTGAATTCCCTGCTCTTGCTGTTCTACCGACGCGGTGTACATAAAAATCTAAGTCCGTTGGAAGTTCATAGTTAATCACATGACTAATCCCAGGAATGTCAATACCTCTTGCAGCTAAATCAGTAGCCACAATATATTGAAATTCTAAATCCGTAATTTGCTTCATCATCCGCTTCCGTTCACGCGGACTTAAATCTCCATGAATTCTTCCAACCTTTAATCCTCTATGAGTAAGTGCTGTGGCAACTTCCTCGGCTTTTTTCTTTGTATTCGTAAAGACAATTGCTAAATAAGGGTTATACAGCTTTAACGCCTCATACACAAGTGTTGACTTTTCACGATGTCTTGACGGAAGGAGAATATGTTCAATCTTTGCTGCTGTTAACTGCTTTGGCTCAATATGAATATACTTAGGGTTTTCCATATACTTCTTTAGAAAAGGTTTTAGCTTTTCAGGAATGGTGGCTGAAAAAACAAGCATTTGAAGCTTTTCTGGCATTCTAGCACCAATTTGGTCAACATCTTCTAAAAAGCCCATATCGAGCATTAAATCGGCTTCATCGACTATAAACATACTTGCTGTATGTACAAACAGGGCTTGTTCCTTTACTAAATCATTGATTCGTCCAGGAGTCCCAACTACGATATGTGGTTGAGTTTTTAATTTTTCAATGGCACGAACTTTATCTGTGCCCCCGATAAACAGACGACTAGTGATTTCTTCACCCTCATTCGCATGCTCAGTTACCTTTAATACTTCTTGGTGTATTTGTGTGGCCAGCTCTCTTGTTGGGGCCGTGATTACAGCTTGTACCTCTTGCTTATTAGGATTTATTTTATGAAGTACTGGTAATACATAAGAATGTGTTTTCCCAGTCCCTGTTTGAGATTGCCCAATTGCACTGTCACCTTTTAATACCGTTGGAATCAATCTTTCCTGAATTTCAGTTGGTTCATAAAATCCAATGGCTTCGATCGCCTTGTTTATAAATGGTTTAAGTTGATACGTTGAAAATTTTGTTTTCGTCATTATTAAAGCTCCTTCAGTTTTGGTAAGGATGTCCATACCCATCATGTAATTATAATAAAGTTCTTCCTAAAGTGCCACCTACAGTTCACTTCCCATATGATTATGTTTTACGAATTACAGTATTTTCAAACCAGTTCATAACTTATCTTCATTCACCTAGACCAAATATCCATCTGTTGCATAGGGTATAAGAGGGAAAATTATGAAAGGAGGGTGTTCGTATGCCACCAAGACAACCGTTTCCTATGCGCGGAGGAATGCCTCAACCTATGCTTGGATTTGGACGAAATCAAATGAGACCAATGATGCCCCCAGCAAGAATGGGCAATATGGGAATGAACAGAGTCCCTATGGGGGGAAATGCTCCAAGAGGAATGAGGGGGGGTGCAAGAAATAGCGGCGGAGGTTTACTTGCTAAATTACTTGGTAAAGGAAAATCTCAAGGCTCCCAAGCCGGTATGCAAATGTTTGGCAATGCTTCTCGCTCTGCTGCACCAGCTGCCGGTGGAGGGCTATTAAAATCACTAACAGACCCCACAGCAATTACAGGGTTTTTGAATAATACACAACGGGTATTAAACACTGCACAGCAAATCGGACCGATGGTACAGCAATATGGTCCCATTGTTAAAAACTTACCAGCCATGTGGAAACTGTACCGTGGTTTAAATGCTGCAAGTACGGATGAGGAAACTAATAAGGATGATGGAGGCGTAGAGTCCACCGTCACTGAGCCAAAACCGGAAACAAAACGAAAACGTACGAACCCAGTGAGTACTGAAAACGATACACATTCGGTCGAGATTGAAGAGATCGTACCAAAAAGATTACAAGGAAAATCAGTACCTAAAATATATGTCTAAAGGAATATGCGCGTAGCATATTCCTTTTTCTCTTCTTTGTATAATCATCACACTTTATATATAATGATAGAATAAGCATGCTTAAAGGGGAGATCCAATTCAATGAAAGTTATAAAAATATCGCCCCGTGGCTATTGCTACGGTGTTGTTGATGCGATGGTCATCGCAAGAAATGCAGCACTTGATAAATCACTGCCACGGCCCATATATATATTAGGAATGATTGTACACAACAAACACGTTACGGATGCTTTTGCTGAAGAAGGGATTATTACGCTAGACGGCCCTAATCGAAAACAAATATTAGAGCAAGTAGATAAAGGGACTGTTATATTTACTGCCCATGGTATTTCTCCAGAAGTGAGAGAGTTAGCGAAGAACAAAGGACTTGTTACAATCGATGCTACTTGTCCAGACGTAACAAGCACCCATCAGCTGATTGAAGCCAAAAAGGATGAAGGTTACCAAGTGATATATATTGGTAAAAAAGGGCATCCAGAACCTGAAGGAGCGATTGGAGTGGCTCCTGAGATCGTTCATCTTGTAGAAACAGAAGCAGATGTTGAATCATTAGACATTCATGCTGACAAGATACTTGTCACGAATCAAACAACAATGAGTCAGTGGGATGTTGGCCATATTATGGAGAAAATTGAAAATAAATATCCACATGCAGAATTTCATAAGGAAATCTGTATGGCTACCCAAGTACGACAAGAAGCCGTTGCCGAACAAGCAGGTGAAGCGGATGTCGTAATCGTTGTTGGTGATCCAAAAAGTAATAACTCCAATCGTTTGGCGCAAGTTTCCGAAGAAATTGCAGGTACGAAGGCTTATCGGATTAGTGATATATCAGAATTAAACATCGATTGGATTAAAGATGCACGCACCGTAGGGGTAACCTCTGGTGCATCGACCCCTACTCCTATCACAAAAGAAGTCATTGCCTTTATCGAACAATTTAATCCTATTGATGAAGCTACATGGACCTTAGAGAAAAAGGTACCACTTCACAAAATATTACCTAAAGTAAAAAATTAGTTTCATCTAAAAAGCCACGAAAAAATGTTAAAGAGTTCCGTTTTGAAGTGCTTTTCTTAAAATACGTACCGAAATGACAGCCTATAAAAAAGTAAAACTCGCCATAGTAAAATTGGCGAGTTTATTTATTACCTGTGATACGGTTCACCGTAATGCATCAAAATGAGGTTTTCTTTGATTTTTGAGATAAACTCACACCTAAGATGTTTTGTCCTTAATCGAGTAACTAGCAAAAGAGAATAAGCGGAGAATTCCGGTTAGATGCAAAATGGAGCCTCGTTTTTGGGGAAATAAGTGGAGTTTTTCCGCTTATGCAAAGTAAAATCGCCTATTTTTGAATTTTTCAAGCCAATAGGCGGAATCTCTCCGCCTATTTATGCCTTTTTTTAAAAGAATTACTAATTAACCGGAATTTCTCCGTCTATTTATCAGCTCGGGTGCTACCTGATCTCCCCAACCGATGTCGTGGCTTTTTTGTGGCTTATATAAATTGAAAAGGGTCCGTATGAATGGTTGAAGCGAAAATATTTACTTCATATTTTTTTTGTTTACACATTTCCGTAAGCTTGTTTGCGACTCCCTGTTTCATCACTTTTTCTACATTGTGACCTGGGTCTATAATATTTAATCCTAGCATCATAGCATCATGTGCAACGTGATAATACATATCACCCGTTATATATACATCAGCCCCCTTGAAGCTGGCAGCTTGAATATACTTATTCCCGTCCCCACCAAGCACTGCAACCTTTTTCACCTTAGAATCTAAGTCCCCAACGACTCGAACGGCAGGCACATCTAGGGCCACTTTAACAAATTTTGCGAATTCGCGGAGAGTTGTTTCTTGGACGGTCCCTATCTTACCCAAACCTAGTGACTTTGCTTGATTTTTTAGTCGGTAAACATCATACGCTACTTCTTCGTATGGATGTGCTTTCATCATTGCCGATAGTACCTTCTTTTCTAAATGAGCAGGAAACACGGTCTCTATTCTTGCTTCCTCCACTTGCTCCACTTTTCCTATCGCTCCATAAGTAGGATTTGCCCCTTCTAAAGGGATAAACTCTCCTTTTCCTTCAGATGTAAAGGAACAGTGAGAATATTGGCCTATTGAACCTGCCCCCGCATTGCCTAATGCATTTTTTATCGCTTCCTCATACCCAATTGGTACATAGACAACGAGTTTAAGTAATTCAGAATCGTAGGTTGGAACAAGAACCTCTGTGTTTGATAATTTCAAGGCGTCTGCCAGCAAATCATTTACTCCGCCTTCTGCAACGTCCAGATTCGTGTGAGCTGCATATACAGCGATATCATGTTTGATTAACTTTTCAATCATTCGACCTGTTGCTGTATCTGTCACGAGCTTCTGTAAAGGACGATAAATGAGTGGATGATGAGCAATGATCAATTCAACATTATTATGTATCGCTTCATCCACTACCTCTTCTAGTACATCGAGTGCGATCATTACATTTGAAACTTTTTTGTTTAGTCTGCCAATTTGCAAACCAATCTTATCTCCTTCTAATGCAAGGTTCTTTGGTGAAAATTGTTCAAATAGACTAATAACTTCATGTCCATTTACGGTTTTCACTGACCCAAAACCTCCTTTACCATTGAAATTTTCTTCTGTATTTCCGTTTTCTTTTCTATTTGGCTAGACTGGCTCATCTGTTTTAAAATACGTTCCCAATTGTTCCATTCAGCCGTCCACTTTTGAATAAAAGCCTCGTTCTTTTCTTTACTTAAGAATGGTCCAAAAAGCAATTGATTTTCGATGTTCTCAGAATAAACCGATTCGGAATTCCCTCTTTCTGCAACTAAGATTTCATAAATCTTTCCATCCTCCTCTAAAATAGCTTCGTTTATGAGACTCCACCCATTTTCTAAGAGCCACAATCGTATTGAAATAGCGCTAATATTCGGTTGAAGAACAAGCCGCTTCACACCCTCAAGCTTTTCCTTTCCTTCTTCAAGGATACTAGCAATCAGGGCACCACCCATTCCGGCAATGGTAATGCACTCTACTTCACCTTTGCCTATAACTTCAAGACCATTTCCTTTTCGCACCTCAATTTGTTTCGTTAATCCTTCCATTTCTACTTGTTTCCTCGCAGATTGAAAAGGTCCTTCAACCACTTCACCTGCTATTGCAAAAGGTACTTTTCCAGCTCTTACCACATGACAAGGAAGATAAGCGTGATCTGAACCTATATCAGCTAGTTTCGCACCCTCTGGAATAAAATCAGCAACAGTGCTTAGTCTTTTCGATAATCTTTCTACATTCATTTACAAACACCAACTCTTTATTTGATTACATACAGTATAAAAAAAGTCCTTTACATATGCAAAGGACTTAAAACGCTTACTTATTTAAGCTCCATTAACCAATCAGCCATTGCTCCTGCATTCTCAGCAGTAACGAGTCCTGATGGCATTGAGCCTTTTCCGTTTACAAGAATGTCTTCAATTTCTTCTTTAGACAGTTTGTCACCAACACCTGTTAAAGCTGGACCTACGCCCCCTTGGTATGAATCCCCGTGACATCCAATACAGCCCGCAGACTTATAAATATCTTCAGGATTGTTTGAAACCTCTTCTGCCTGTTCACCACCGCCTTCTTGTTCTGCAGCTAGTTCCTTACTGTCACCTAAGCCTTTAAACGAAAAAAGGAACATCGCAGCAATACCAAGAACCATGATTAAGACGAATGGAATAACCGGATTGCGATTCATGCTTTTCCCTCCCTTATGTAAGTACATCAAAAACTATTTAAATATAGAATGCAAACAATATCTATTTTACTTGAAAATGGGCAGAAGGAAAAGTACTAAAGTAAACTTTGTCACATTATGTTCTCATTTTAGACAAAACCTCACTAGGTTTTTGTGAGGTCTGTCATAAACGAAGAAAAGTTAACAACCTATTTCTCTTGCAATTACCATGCGTTGAATTTCTGAAGTACCTTCACCAATTTCTGTTAACTTTCCATCACGCATATATCGTTCCACATGATAATCCTTCATATACCCGTAACCCCCGTGTATTTGTACTGCCTGATCAGTAACCTCCATACAAATTTCTGAAGCGTAAAGCTTACACATGGAAGCTTCTTTTGTAAAGGAACGCCCCTGATCTTTTAACCAAGCCGCTTTATAAACCATATTTCTTGCAAGTTCAATCTTCATGGCCATGTCTGCAAGCTTGAATTGTATCGCCTGAAAATGGGACAACGATTTTCCAAATTGCTGCCTTTGCTTTGCATAGCTCAATGCCTTTTCGTAAGCTGCCTGAGCAATGCCTACTGCCATTGCACCTATTCCAATTCTTCCCCCATCAAGAGTGATTAAGAATTGTTTAAACCCCTCTCCACGCTTTCCTAGTAAATTCTCAGATGGTACTTGAACATCTTCTAATACTAACTCGGTTGTATTGGAGGCATGAAGCCCCATTTTCTCATAATTACTGATGACTTGAAAACCAGGGGAATTCGTTGGAATCATAATAGCACTAATTTCTTTTTTTCCATTTTGTTCCCCAGTAACTGCGGTAATAGCTAGATGCTTGGCGTAGCTTGCATTTGTAATATAACATTTATTACCATTTATAACAAACGTCCCATCTTTTTCAACCGCTCTCGTCTTAGTACCACCCGCATCGGAACCTGCATTAGGTTCGGTAAGTCCAAAGGCCCCAAAAGATTCACCTGTACAAATCGGAATTAAATATTTTCTCTTTTGTTCTTCCGTACCAAACAAATGAAGTGGTACACCGCCTAGCGATATATGGGCTGAGTACGTAATTCCTGTAGAGGCACAGGCTCTACTTAGCTCCTCTGTGACTATGGCAAAGCTTATTGTATCTGCTCCCCCACCACCGTATTCTTCTGGAAATGGAAGCCCCATTAAGCCTAATTCAGTTAGCTTTTGAAACACTTCATGTGGGAACTGCTTATGAATGTCTCTTTCGAGCGCACCAGGTGCAACCTCTTCATTAGCAAATTCTCTTATTGTTCGAAGGATCATGCTTTGTTCTGATGTTAAATCAAAATTCACGTTTTTCTCCTCCTCATACCTAATAATGAAATCGCTTTCATAACTATTATATAAGGAGTTAAATCATTTTCCTAACATTTTAAATTTTACAATAAATAATCATTATATAAATATAGATCCAATTAGTAATAGCAGCCCTAAAATGGAAGAAATGCTAAAGTACAATAACTTTGCCTTTTTGCCAATGATAAACCAAACGATACAGTTCAAAGTAATGATTACATAAAGGCTTACATGATTATTAGGAAAAAAATATGTGGCTAGATCTACAGAGCATAACAAAGCGATGAGGGCAGTAGAAATCATTGGAATGATAAAGTCAGTCGCTTTTCTAAAAAAATAAAAACTAGCACCAAATCCAAATAATAGCAATAAAGCATAAAGAGTCGTTTGCAAAAAGAAAGATAATTCAGTAAAATATATAAATATACCAAATGGAACCAGTAGCAATGGAGTATAAGCGAGTAAAAACTTCTTCTTGATGCTTCTTTTTCCAACTTTCTTTCCGTTAATTTGTTCACCTTCTGTATATAAAGCTAATAAAAAATTGCAATATTGTTCTGGTAACAGCTTCGTTTCTTTCCAATACTGAATTTCTTTAACAATGATTTCTTTCCGATTATCACTCATACCTTGTCCTTTCTCTTGCTATACACATAAAAATAGTTTACCTCTATTGTAAGAAGTAAACTATTTTTAGACAATCATTTTATTCTAAGAAATCCTTTAAACGCTTGCTACGGCTAGGGTGTCTTAACTTTCTTAACGCTTTTGCTTCAATTTGTCTTATTCGTTCTCTAGTGACACCAAACACTTTTCCTACTTCTTCTAAAGTTCTCGTGCGGCCATCATCAAGTCCAAAACGAAGTCGTAAAACATTTTCTTCACGGTCGGTTAATGTATCAAGGACATCTTCAAGCTGTTCTTTTAACAGTTCATAAGCTGCATGCTCAGAAGGGGATGTAGCATCCTGATCCTCAATGAAATCACCTAAATGCGAGTCATCTTCTTCACCAATTGGTGTTTCTAAAGAAACTGGTTCTTGAGCAATTTTCAGGATTTCACGAACCTTGTCAGGCGTTAAATCCATATCTTCTCCAATTTCTTCTGGAGTTGGTTCACGTCCAAGATCCTGAAGTAGCTGACGTTGAACACGAATTAATTTATTGATGGTTTCCACCATATGAACGGGGATACGGATGGTTCTTGCTTGGTCAGCAATCGCACGAGTAATTGCTTGTCGAATCCACCAAGTAGCATACGTACTAAATTTAAACCCTTTGCGATAATCAAACTTTTCAACAGCTTTAATTAATCCCATATTTCCTTCTTGAATCAAATCAAGGAACAACATACCGCGACCAACATAACGTTTTGCAATACTAACTACAAGACGTAGGTTTGCTTCTGCTAGTCGGCGCTTTGCTTCTTCGTCACCTTGTTCAATACGATTAGCAAGTGAAATTTCCTCTTCTGCAGACAATAAGTCCACACGACCGATTTCCTTTAAATACATTCGGACTGGGTCATTAATCTTAACACCTGGCGGTACGCTTAAATCATTTAAATCGAATTCTTCTTCACCTTTAGCAAGCTCCTGAATATTTGGGTCACCATCTTCAGAGTCACCCACTAATTCTACACCTTGCTCACCTAAAAATTCATAAAACTCATCCATTTGATCAGAGTCCACATCAAAATTAGCTAATTTTTCTGCAATATCGTCATAGGCTAGAACCCCTGTTTTCTTTCCAACCTCTGTTAACTGATCTTTTACTTGTTCTAGGGTCAAATCTGAATCAACCTCTTTTGAACGGGCCGATTTTTCAGCCATATGTACCCCTCCTTCCAAAGTCAAACAACAAACTCAAATCTTTAATGTTTTGCGCAATTGGATAATTTCCATCGCAATCGCAGCAGCCCTTCCATGATCCTTTTGTCTCTCTGCTTCTTTCTCTTCTGCTTCTTTTTCTTTTATTTTTAACATCTTTTGATAATTAAACACCTGCTTAATGTAATCGGAAAGTTCTTGGTCGCTTATTTCCTCACCTATAGACATCATTCCAATATCTGCTACCGTACGTCTAAGCTTTTCATCTTTTATATACGTTAGGAAATCACTAGGATTTGGTTCGAGTCCCTTTTCATAGTAACCATACAAATAAGTGATGATTGCTTGATGCTCATCAATATTTAAGGGAGTACCATTTAACAAATCCTGCACTTTATATGCTATGTCATAATCCTTTAACATATAAGCTATTAAACGTCTTTCTGCAGTTTCATAAGCCGGCCTTAAGTTGGAAGATTGTTTGATAACCACATCTTGATTTCTTTTTTGAACGTATTGCTCACGGTTTCCTTTTTTGTTCGCAAAGAAAAATTGTTTTTGTTGTTGCTTTAATGCATCAAGTGAAAGTGAAAACTCACTTGCTAGCTGTCTCAAGTAGTGATCTCGTTCCACTACCTTCTCAAGTTGGCTTATTTCCTTTAATACTTCTTCGATATATTGGAGGCGAATTCCTTCATTATTTAAATCCTTTCCTCGTCTTAAATACCGAAGTTTAAAATTCATTAATGTTACACTAGCAGAGATAATTTCGTTTTGAAATTTCTCTTCACCATTTTGACGAATATAGTCATCAGGATCCATTCCATCTGGCAATATTGCCACTCGAACCTGAATTCCCGAGGAATGAAGAAGCTGACTAGCCCGATAAGCGGCTTCAATTCCAGCTTTGTCTCCATCGTAACAAATCGTAACTGCTTCAGCGCTCCGCCTGATCGACACGATATGATCGTCTGTCAAAGATGTTCCCATAGTTGCCACACCATTGTGTACACCTGATCGATCGGCAGCTATTACATCAGCAAACCCCTCAAATAATACGATTTGATTCGTTTTTTTAATACTTGCCCTTGCTTGATGAAAATTATATAAAATTTTACTTTTGTTAAAAATTGCTGTTTCAGGACTGTTTAAATACTTTGGCTCATCCGACCCTAAAGATCGTCCTGAAAATGCAATTGTATTGCCTTTGTGGTCTAATATAGGAAACATAATGCGGTCTCTGAAGCGATCAAAATAAGTACCATCACGTTCACGTTTTATAACGAGCCCTGCTCTTTCCATTACATCAGGAGGAAAATTACGTTTCGTAAGAAATTTGTAAACAAAATCCCACGAATTTAATGAATAGCCTATTTGAAATTTTTCTATCGCTTCGATTGTAAAGCCTCTCGATAAAAGGTACTCAAGTGCATGTTGACCGTCTTTTGTGTTTACTAGCAAATGATGATAGAATTTACGTAATAAATCGTGAGCGTCAATCATCTGCTGAAAATCATTCGGAATCGCCCTAGTATTAGTGTGAGATGACGAATCGATATGTAGCTCAACATTTCCTTTTTTAGCTAGTTTAACAGCCGCTTCTATAAATGAGACACCTTCTTGTTCCATTAAGAATGAGAATGCATTTCCACCTGCTCCACATCCGAAACAATGATATATTTGCTTATCCGGAGAAACGGAGAAGGACGGAGAGTTTTCTCCATGAAACGGACAAAGTCCAAAATAATTCCGACCTTGTTTTTTTAGCTGAACATAGTCGCTAACCACGTCCACTATATCAACCGCCTGGCGAATTTCATTAATTTTATCCTCAGGGATACGTTCTGCCATGAAAACAACTCCAGGTATTAGTGAGTAATTCGCGATAAATTATAGATTTCCTGCAAATTTCGACAAAATGCTATAAAAATTTTTCGCAAAATCATCTCGGTCAGTTTGACCAAAACGTTTGGGCCCTTTTGAGTGTATCCCTTGTCGCCTAGCTTTCGCGGCAAGATACCTCATATCAAGAGCAAGATTAATATCCTTCTCTTCGTATACATTCCCCCTTGGAGAAAGTACATAAACACCTTTATTCACGAGAGTCGAAGCTAACCCGATGTCTTGGGTGACTACAAAGTCTCCTTTACCCACATGGTTCATGATATATAAGTCAACTTCCTCCTTGCCCGTATCGACATATTTCCATGTTCCTGTAGCTTCTGTTGAACTCATATGATTATAAGATGCAACAAAAATAACTTCTAATGAAAAATTCGACGCGATTTCGACAATTTCCTGCTTCACTGGGCAGGAATCTGCATCAACAAGAACCTTTGGTAAACCTAATGTACTATTAATTCTACATCACTCCATATATTCCTCCTTATTTCAAGGAATAACTTAGTGGAAAAGCGTTTGTCGAATTTTTTTCGGACGAGTATCTTGACTTCTGACAATAAATAGTTTATTCGTTCATAGTGAAGTCTAAACCTAATCTGATACATTTTTATCACAATTTTTTATTATAGTATAAAAAAGTCTATTTTTCCATTACTTTTTTTGTGTTACTCCCCAAACAATAAAAAGAAATAGCACATCATTTTATGCGCTATTTCTTTTATTTATCCTCTTTTTAAGTAACGGTTTAAAATAACATTTGCTGTTTCCTCAACAGCTTTGTTGGTTACATCAATTACATGACATCCTATTCTTGAGACAATTTTATCAAAATACTCGATTTCCTCTTTAATTCGTTCAATATTCGCATAGCTTGCTCGGTCATTTAAACCTAAAGAAAGTAATCTTTCTCGTCTAATATTATTCAGCTTTTCTGGGCTGATTTTTAATCCGAAGCATTTCTCTGAAGGCACTTTAAACAATTCCTCAGGCGGATCAACCTCAGGGACAAGCGGAACATTAGCCACTTTAATACGTTTATGAGCCAGATACTGTGATAATGGAGTCTTTGAAGTTCTCGAAACACCCACTAAGACGATATCAGCCTTTAATATTCCTCGTGGATCGCGACCATCATCATACTTAACTGCAAATTCAATTGCTTCCACCTTTTTAAAATAGTCCTCATCAAGCTTCCGAACTAAACCAGGTTCAAATAAAGGCTGTTTACCACAGATATCTTGTATTTGGTCAATTAAAGGTCCAATAATATCACATGCATAAATCCCTTCTGCCTTCGCTGTATCTCTCATATACTCGCGCATATCTGGCTTTACAAGTGTATAGGCAACCATCCCACCGTCTAATTTCACAAGTGAAATCACTTCATCAATATTGGATTTATCCTCTACATATGGAAACCTCTTGATTGTGACTTCTTGTCCATCAAATTGGCTTATCGCTGCTTTTGTTACGAGCTCTGCAGTTTCTCCTACAGAATCTGATACCACGTAGACGATTGGCATTTTCCCCAACTTCCTCATCTCCTACATCTTTTGTAATAGTGTAATGCGAATCGAGTAATTCCATTTTCGAAAGTGTTAATTTCCTTCTGCTAATGCTACAAACGCCTTTGTTAGATTTGTTTTGGTGATCCTACCAAGTACTTCGAAACCTCTTTCCGATTCCCTAACAACAGGCAATGCATCAATTTGCTTATCAATTAATTTATGTGCCACATCAATGAGTAGATCGTCTTTTCCGCACATGGTAACATTAGGCATCCTTGTCATGATGATATGCACCGGTAATGTGGTTAGTTCCTGCTTTCCAATACTTGCTCGAAGCAGATCTTTTCTAGACAATACGCCCGTGAGCAATGAAGATTGATCGACAACAAATAATGTTCCAACATCTTCGAGAAACATGGTACAGATCGCATCGTAAACAGAAACGTTTTCGTTCACTACTACCGGAATCGACTGATAATCCTTCACATACAGTTTCTTTAAGTTCTCCGTTAATAATTGAGTGCCTGATTTCCCTGTGTAAAAATAACCTACCCTTGGCCGTGCATCCAAATATCCAGCCATGGTTAGAATGGCTAGATCTGGTCGAAGTGTAGCTCTAGTTAGATTGAGTCGTTCTGCAATATGCTCTCCGGTAATCGGTCCATTTTCCTTCACAATTTGCAAAATATGCTCTTGCCGTTTATTTAGCTCGATTGTACTCACCACCTAATTGCCCTTTAGGCTCATATGTATGTCATACTTATATAAAATTATTATATACTATCTCTCATAAATGAAAAGACATAAGGATAAAAAGAGCCTTCACCATTCAGAAGGCCCTCTTTTATAAAGTCTATTTTGTTACAATTTCCTTCACATTCGCAAAGCTCATAATCAACTCTGCCAACTTTGACATTACTGCTAATCGGTTGTTTTTCAACGCTTGATCCTCAGCCATAACCATTGTATGGTCAAAGAAATCGTTGATTGCCTCTTGTAAAGAGGCAAGTTTGTCGAAAAACTCTTCCTCACTCACTTCATTTGATTCTAATTCCAATTTCACACTACGATATTGATTATATAGTGCTGTCTCATAATCGTTTTCAAACAGGGACTCATTGATTGCCACATTTTCCACTGCTTTATTAGAAATGGTTAGTACACGGCTAAGAGCTTCAACTGTCTCTTTAAATCCGCTCGCATCTTTTTTCGTTTGAAGAACAGATGCCTTTTTAACCAGTGCAGGTAAAGCTGTAATATTTTTTTCTAATACGGCATCAATAATGTCATAACGAATGCTTTGTTCCTGTAAATAATGCTTTAAGCGGAGCTTGAAGAAAGCAAGAAGCTCAACCAGTAACTCCTCTTCAGCTTTTTCTCCGATTCCCTTTTCTTTTATAGAACGAATAGATAGACGGAGAAGATCAGTTAATGAAACATTCCATTCTTTATTGATTAGAATTTGAACAATTCCTGAAGCTTGCCTTCTTAATGCATATGGATCCTGTGAACCACTTGGTATATTACCGATTGCAAAAAACGAGACAATCGTATCTAATTTCTCTGCTAAGGCGAGAAGGGCACCACTATTCGATTTAGGAGTTGAGTCTTCTGCGTTTCTTGGCATATAGTGTTCATTAATTGCAACTGCAACTGCTTCAGATTCTCCTTTTTGTCTAGCATACTTCTCACCCATGAACCCTTGAAGTTCCGGGAATTCATATACCATATGAGTGACTAAATCAAACTTACTGATCTCAGCAGCACGATCCACTGTCTTCTTATCTTCTTCGTTAAAGCTTAATAACTCTGCTAACTGATTTGTTATCGAACGAACCCGAGCAACCTTTTCAGAAAGAGTACCAATTTCCTCATGATAGACAATGGAAGCAAGCTTAGCTAGAGAATCAGAAATACTCGTTTTTTGATCTTCTCTATAGAAAAATGCTGCATCTGATAGTCTTGCTCTGAGTACCTTCTCATTTCCTTTAGCTACTGTCTCAAGATGCATATGATCCCCATTTCTCACTGTTACAAAGTATGGCAGTAGTGTACCGTCCTTTTTCTTAACAGGGAAATAGCGCTGATGCTCTTTCATGGATGTGATAAGTACTTCTTCTGGAAGCTCTAGAAATTCTTCCTCAAATCTACCAAATAAAGCTGTTGGATATTCCACTAGATTCGTTACTTCCTCTAATAGCTCCTCATCGACAGGAATTGTCCAGCCTTGCTCTTCCTCTAACTTAGAAATTTGTGAGAGGATTGCATTTTTTCTTTCTTCAGAATTAACCATTACAAATTCAGCTAAAAGCTTAGTTACATACTCTTCTGGTGTACCGATTTCTACTTCTTTTCCTAAGAAACGATGCCCGATTGTACGATTGCTCGTTGATACATTCGTGATTGCAAAAGGGATAGTCTCACTTCCATATATAGCCAGTAACCATTTGATCGGACGAATATATTTTAGTGTTTCATTTGCCCAACGCATATTCTTAGGGAATGTAAGTCCTGTAATAATATGTTCTATCTCAGGAAGTATTTCTTTGGTCGCTTGCCCTTTCGTAAACTTACGAACATGAGCGTACTCGACCCCATTAATTTCTTTAAAATAGATGTCCTCAACAGACATTCCTTGACCTTTAGTAAATCCTATAGCCGCTTTCGACCAATTGCCTTCGTGGTCAACTGCAATCTTTTTAGCAGGTCCTTTTGCCTCTTCCTCTACATCCTCTTGGCTAGTACTAACACCGTAAGCAATAACTGCTAGACGTCTTGGAGTAGAAAAATGAGTGATGGACTCAAACGAAATCTTTTTCTCTTTTAACCAGTTCTCAATTTTTGATGTTAACTGTTCAATTGACCCTGTCACAAACCGAGCCGGCATCTCCTCAAGCCCGATTTCTAGTAATAAATCTTGCTTATTCATGCGTATCTTCCCCCTTTTGCTGTAGAATCGGGAATCCTAACTTTTCTCTCTCTTCATAGAACGTTTTAGCTACCTTTCTTGCCAGGTTTCTACATCGCCCGATAAAACCAGTACGTTCAGTAACCGAAATAGCGCCTCTAGCATCTAGAAGATTGAATACATGAGAGCATTTTAAGACATAGTCATAAGCAGGATGAACAAGACCTTCGTTCATTTGACGGTGTGCTTCTTTTTCATAAATGTTAAACAGATTAAAAAGCATCTCAGGATCTGATGTTTCAAAAGTATATTTTGAGTGCTCATATTCAGGCTGTAAGAAAATATCACGAACGGTAAATCCATTCGTCCACTCTAGGTCAAATACATTTTCCTTTTCTTGAATATACGAAGCAAGGCGCTCGATTCCATAAGTGATTTCAACTGAAACAGGCTTACACTCAAGTCCACCTACCTGTTGGAAATACGTAAATTGCGTGATTTCCATACCGTCTAACCATACTTCCCAACCAAGCCCTGCACAACCAAGCGATGGGTTTTCCCAATTATCCTCTACAAAACGAATATCGTGTTGAAGAGGATCGATTCCCAGCGCCTTCAACGAGTCAAGATAAAGTTCTTGAATATTGTCAGGAGAAGGCTTCATAATCACTTGGAATTGGTGATGTTGGTACAAGCGATTAGGATTTTCACCGTATCTTCCGTCGGCTGGTCGTCTGGATGGCTCCACATACGCCACGTTCCAAGGCTCAGGGCCAATGGCACGTAAGAACGTGTAAGGGCTCATAGTTCCAGCACCCTTTTCCACATCGTAAGCTTGCATCAAAATACATCCTTGATCAGACCAATGCTTTTGCAAAGTTAAAATCATGTCTTGAATATTCATCGTACACCTCCAAAATTTATCGCATAAGAGATGATTTTTTTGGGCAAACAAAAAAACTCCCGTCTCCTATGCCTTTTTAAGCATAGGGACGAGAGTTACCCGCGGTTCCACCCTATTTGCCGACCATAATATATGTCAGCCACCTTAATCCGAAATTGCTCGGGAACGCCCTTCCTTAACACTCTATTCCTAGCTTTCACCGTCCTAGGATCGCTTCAAAGTAGAGAAAGTTAAGTACTCCTTTCCTTCAACGCAAATATTAAATTTAATTTGAATCTTAGCGGAAACAACGTCTGTTGTCAACTTTTAAAATCAATACTTCCTAGTTGACTAATCTGATTTAGGAATTTTTTCGTTTTTAAATGTAAACCAGAGTATTCATCATAATAAGCAGTAATAATCTTTTTTAACTCAGCCTTCGTTTCTTGCTTCACAGATATATTCCCTAACCTACTCATATCAATGAAATAAAATAAACGAAGTAGTTTTACTGTTGACTGAGAGATTTTATAGTGATATGGATCCTTTTCCAAACAACGATGACAGATAAATCCGCCCTCTCGGATCGAAAATGAAAAATGACCGTCTGTACTTCCACAAACGGTACATTGATTAAGGATTGGATACAACCCTAATGTATTCAACATTTTCACTTCAAAAATATGAACAATAATTTCTGGGTCATAGCCTTCGTTAATATAATTTAGCGTTTGATATAGCATCTCAAATAAAAAAGGATTTGCCTTTTTTTCGTCAGTACTTTTATCTGTTAGATCAATAACGTAACTTGCATAAGCGGTAAGGAAGATATCCTCCTTAATAGAGCGCATCGAGGAAAGCATTTCTCCTTGCTGCAAACTCCCTAGACCGCTGCTTGTTTGCACTAAGAATTGACCGTATGTAAAAAGCTGAGTGATGGCAGCTAAGCGACTGTTTGGCTTTTTTGCACCACGTGCCATCACCCCAATTTTCCCCCATTCACGTGTGAATAGAGTGACAATTTTATTTGTTTCACCATAATGATTTGTTCGAATGACGATGCCTTCGCATTTTTGAAACATCTAGAACACCATCCTAGTACGAGACAAACCTAGAGATATGGAAATTCAACCTCTGCTAGCTCATCATCCTGATTCCCGGGTATGTCTTGATTCTCCTTCTCTAACTCCTTAAAGAGCAGATAAGTGTCAATGTTACCTGTTTGCGAAAATACTTTCCAGGTAAAATCCATCATCAAAAACCCCCACCTTTCAAATAGTTGACTAGCAATAAATCCAAATCGTTACCATTATCATAGCCTTGTCTACCAAAAATAATGAGTCGAAAATATTGTTAATAAAAAAGGTGCATAAACTAGAAAGATGAATAATATTCTAAAAATGGTAAATCAATATTCGTCCTCACGGAACCCAAAATCTCTCAGTTGGGACATTTTGTTGCGCCAATCCTTCTGAACTTTAACCCATAATTCTAAAAACACTTTTGTTCCCAATAAGTTCTCAATATCCTGCCTTGCTCGTTTACCAATTTCCTTTAACATGCTTCCTTGTTTACCAATCACAATTCCTTTTTGGGAATCACGTTCTACGATAATGGTTGCCATAACGTGTACAACATCTTTGTCTTCAATACGTTCCATTTTTTCAATAACAACTGCTAATGAATGAGGAATCTCTTCCCTGGTTAAATGCAATGCCTTCTCACGTATTAGCTCTGACACAATAAATCTTTCTGGGTGATCTGTTACTTGGTCTGCTGGATAATACTGTGGTCCTTCAGGAATGTATTTCTTTATCACATCAAGCAAGACCTCTAAGTTATTTCCTTCAAGCGCAGAGATGGGAATGATTTCAGCAAAAGGATATCTTTCTTTATATGACACGATAATTTCCATAAGTTGGTCAGGATGAACAAGATCAATTTTGTTAATCACGAGGAATACAGGTGTTTTAATTGATTGGAATTTATCTAAAATAAACTCTTCACCACGACCAAAACCTTCTTCCGCATTCACCATAAAGAGAACAATGTCGACTTCTTTTAATGTGTTTTGAGCAACCTTCATCATAAAGTCCCCAAGCTTATGCTTCGGCTTATGAATTCCAGGTGTATCAATAAATACTAATTGTGCATCATTTGTTGTTAGTACGCCTTGTACCTTGTTTCTTGTCGTTTGTGGTTTATCACTCATAATGGCGATTTTTTGTCCGATTACACGATTGAGAAATGTTGATTTTCCAACATTTGGACGACCGATGATGGAGATAAACCCTGATTTGTGCTCTTGATTTTGTTTATTACTCATTTAAATCCTCCGGTGAAAATGCTCCTGGTAGTAGTTCTGCCACGGTTAATTCTTGTGTATCTCCATTTAAATTCGTTAAAATAACCTTCATGTCTTTAGGACACAACTCTGAAATCACTTGACGACATGCTCCACATGGAGAGACAGGACCTTCTGTATCTGCAACCACGGCAAGCATCTCAAACTGACGATCTCCATGGGCATAAGCACTGAAAAATGCGGTTCTCTCCGCACAATTGGTCATGCTAAAAGCAGCATTTTCTACATTACACCCATGATATATTTTTCCATCAGTCGTTAAGAGGGCAGCTCCCACTTGGAACTTTGAATATGGTACATAAGCTTTTTCTCTAGCAATTTTTGCTTCTTTAATTAATGTTTCATTCTTGCTCAAATTAATACTTCCTTTCAAGGAGACTGCATACTCCTATTTTACCTCATTTTGTTCTGCATTTCATCGATTGTAGCAAAATTGTAATAAAGAAGATTGAATTTTCTAAATATTAATGGATTCCATCAATTTGTTTTCCTATTTTACTCTTTCTTGAATGCGATTTCAAATAAAAATGGAACCGAAAATAGGTTCGGTTCCCTATTACCATATTCTTGGTATGAAAATGATCAAACCAATCATAACACTCACAATGGAAAAGATAAAAACTGCTGCCGCTGCCATATCCTTTGCTTTTTTTGCCAGTGGATGATACTCCTCTGTCACTAAATCTACAAGGTTTTCGATACTCGAATTTATCAATTCTAAAGAAATTACTCCTCCGATTAATACGAGAAGAAACACCCATTCAACTCGAGAAACTTGTAGTAAAAGGCCAAGTAAGATAACTACCATTGTAAAGAGAAGATGAATTTTCATATTTCTCTCCTCTTTTACTGCCTTACTAAACCCGGATAGGGCATGCCGGAAAGAATATAGGACATTTCTCGTTTTATAGTTACTTTTATCGTTCGAGCCCATACTCATCCAATATACTCCGTTGAAGATCAAACATCTCCTTTTCCTCTTCTTCTGTCTCATGATCATAACCTAACAGATGTAGAAATCCATGGACAGCCAAAAATCCTAACTCACGCTCCACAGAATGCCCATAGTCTGTAGCCTGTTCACGGGCTTTATCAATCGAAATAATGATATCACCGAGTACTCTTGGCATGTTTGCGCCGCTTATTTGGATTTCTCCCTCTCCGAGCTCCTCTAATGCGAAAGAAATGACATCTGTTGGCTTATCCTTCCCCCTGTATTCACGGTTAATATCCTGAATACGGTTATTATCAACAAATGTAACGGATAACTCACATGGTTCAGTAATTTGTAGTTTTTTTTGAGCTAAATTTAATAACCCTTCAATTTGTTCCACCGCTTCTTCCTTCATTGCACTCGTTTCATCTAAAAAATCGATGTCTAGTAAGTTCATGCTTGTTTCACCTTCTGTTTCGTAATCTCTGGATATTCAATTCGAGAATGAAAAATTCCCTTTAACGTTTCACATAGTGTGTTTGAGATAATTTCCATTTCCTTGAGTGTTAAGTCACATTCATTCAGCTGTCCATCCTGTAGTCGGTCGGCAATTATACTTTTAACTAAGCTTTCTATTTGTTCAGGGTTAGGATGCTGCATAGACCGAACCGCAGCCTCCACACTATCGGCAATTCCGATAATTGCAATTTCCTTATTTTGAGCCTTTGGTCCAGGATATCGATAGTCCTCTTCTCGCACCTCATTGCCATTTTGCTTTGCCTTGTGGTAAAAGAACTTGAGTAAAGTAGTGCCATGATGTTGCTCTGCAATATCTACAATTTCTTTTGGCATTTTGTACTGTCTTAGTAGTTCAGCACCATCTATGGCATGAGCTACAATAATATTTTTGCTCGTTTGTGGCGGCAAGCGATCATGAGGATTTTCAATATTCATTTGATTCTCAATAAAAAATTGTGGTCTCTTGGTCTTCCCAATATCATGATAATAACACCCTACCCTGGCTAATAAGCCATTTGCACCGATTGCCTCACATGCTGACTCCGCTAGATTTGCAACCATTATGGAATGGTGGTAGGTTCCAGGAGCCTCCGTAAGTATTTTTCTAAGAAGAGGATGATTTGGATTTGATAATTCGATCAATCTCATCGTTGAAAGGATTCCAAAACCGGCCTCGAAGAATGGGAGGAGTCCGATGGTTAGAATCGCAGCAATAATTCCCGATGTAAAGGCACCACCAAAGTAAAACGTATATTCTTTTGCATTATAGTGACCGTTGTTAATAAATAACAACGCAAAAATAATAATGATATTTACCAAAGAAACAAACATACCCGCCTGAAGAATTTTCATCCTCTGATTTTGTTTACTAAGGAACATAATGCTTGCTAAGCCACTACAAATGATGTAGATTCCAATATTAACATTTAGTGAGCTTGTAATGTTTTCACTAAACAAAATGGTTCCGCAAAGAGCTAGAATAATGGTTGTTAAAATCGCAAGTCGATCGTCGACCAAAATTTTTATTAACATGGCTGCCATGGCAGCAGGAAATAAATAACCTAAATCTGAAAACTCAAATTGTTGAAGAAGACTAATTCCTTTCAACATCACGATTGAAAGAATAAAGATAATACTAAACAAAAGCAAGTAATTTTGCTTCATATCTCCACTCACTTTGAGTTCATGGAAGTAATAGTATAGAGCAATTACCATGACCATAACAAGAAGTGCTAATCCGATAAAAGGCAGTGTTGATTGCTGATTGTCTGTAAGACCAACGAGCTCGAGCTGACGAAAGACTTCTCTACTAATCAGCTGATTTTCTTCAACAATTATTTGCCCTTGTAATATCTTTGCTGGCTCCACACTTTCCTTTGCCTGTTCTCTCAGCTCCTGAGTAGCCTCTAAATCAAAAAATTCATTTTGAACAACGGCATATCGTCCTAACTCAATTACGGCTGCTTTTAATTGACTGCTCATTGAAGTTAGTTTTAGTTCTTCCTCTACAAGCCTCTTACTATTTTCCACTTCATCTGCTGGGATTCTTCGATTCATAACCATATTTATTGCGGTTATGGTTACATCCTTAGCAACGGATAACTCTTCCTTTGAAGATGAGACAAGTGCTAGCAAGACAGAATCGGAAATACTTCTTGTGACTTCCTCTGTTAGCTTGCCCTTCATCTTGTCTACTATTTCCTTGTCTGAAGGAGTACTTCCTGCATTTCCACCTTCTTGCCCCTGAGCAGTTCCTGTTGAAGCGTTTACTTGGTCTTGCAGTTCCTTCTTCACTTCCGATGCTGCATCGAAGATTGAGGTAATTAAATCGACACGATTCTCATTTGTTTCCTTTTTCATATAATAGACATCTTGAACACTGTCTTCAGCTTCTTCTCTCTTCTTTTCTGTACTCTCTTTATCAGAGATCGTTACTGGAGATCTTACGGTTTGATTCGCAATGGAAAACAAGCGTAAATCCATTTTTTCTGGCTTAACATTGGTAAACATGGAGGCATAAAGGATTAAGCCAAGGACGAGGAATAACAAGACCCGAAATATTCGTAGATCCAGTAGGCCTCTAATTTTCATCAACTGTTGTTGAATCTTTTCCACTATGACTCTCCTCCAATTCTTATCTTTAAACAAAATAAATGCCACATATGTAAAATGATAACAGTTTTTCAAGGAAGATGCATCTTTTTCAAAAATCACTAAGAAAAACCGGGCATAGCCCGGTCCTTTTCATGGTTAGAGAATATCCGATAATTTGTACTCTATGCCATGTACCCCTTTATAATACTCAGGATACATTTCACCCCCACATTTTTCACATGCAAACATAGGAGGAGTTGTCGGATCTCCATCATCCATTAAATCGAAATCCCTTACCACGTTAATAGGAATCTCTTCTTTCTCATGACACGCCAAACAAACATAGTTGACGCTCTGTTGCTTGGACTGGTTTAGGCTTATGTTTTTCTTCTTTTTCTTTCCCTTTTTGCGGGTTTTTGATACCGGTGAGATCGTTAATCATCCTTTCTAAATAAGCTCTTGTAGTTTTGCATAAGGCTACCTTTATTTCTAATTTACCATTTTCAAGGCAGACTTCTCCCTTGTATTCATAGTAACATTCACACCTCTGACAAACGAGAGGGTCTTTCTTGCCACTGGCTACTATTCTTTCACGCCACGTCTGGCGACGTAAGGTTTTCTTAACTTTTACAACCCAACGTCTTGCTTTTTGTTGCCAAGTACTCAACACTTTTTTACACAAGTTTTTTGATCTTCTAGAATACATACCGTAATGCCGAATAGTTTTAAATTGCTCGTCTGGGATATGGCGAATTAAACGTGAAATAAATTCTTCGACACTTACGGTTTCGGATTTGTCTTTTCCGTCAGTTTTATCCTTATATTTGAACGTAACGAATTGCCCATCATATGCCTCAATCCGATTGATTCCAATCGCTGGTCGACGAATATAACGGCCAATATAACGAAGTTGTTCTTTTATTTTTCCCCTCTGTTTAGGTGCATACACATAGAAGCCTTCGCCATTATTGGTGAACGCCTTTTGAAGTCTTGGTTGGATTCTTTTCTTTTCTCTTGGTGAAACTCCGTTTCTAATTAATTTTAATACGACCGTTTGCCATTGTTTACGAAGCATCGTAAATGGCAAGAAATCATACTGCTTCCATTCTCCTTTTTCTGTTAATCCACCCATTGTAACTAACATATGTACGTGAGGATTGAAGTTGACCCTTGAACCAAAAGTGTGGAGTCCAGCAATAATCCCAGGTGTTACCTTTGCTTTCTTTTTGAAAAAGTCAGTAAGTAGTCTTGCAGAAGCATCCATTAAATCTTTTAATAGATGTCGGTGAAGGAGAAATACATCTCTTAGTCCTTCATCAATCGTAAAAATTACGTGCCGATGATTAACCTGAAGAACATCTTCAGTAAGTAACCTACTCCATTCTTCACTTTCTCCAACAGAGCACGTGGTACAAAATCGACCTTTACATCGGTAAGGAACCTTTCGCACATCATGACAACCTTCACACACAAATAACTTAAATCCATTTTTGATATCCCCACAATCTCGAAATTTCTCAACCTCCTTAATTACGATAGGGCGGATTTTAGCACCGTGTTTTCTTTTGAAAGCTTCCCAATGTTGGTGTTTATCAAAAAATATTCTTCTCAATATATTGGTCTCCATAAAATGAAAATACCACAGCTTAAATGACTGTGGTAGACCCAAATTTTTATACTTTCTTATCTTTGAAAAAAAACCGTTCGATTTTGACTCGAACGGTTTACTCATTGGATTGCTTTTCGTACGCTTGAATGATTCGCCCTACTAGAGGGTGTCTAACCACATCACTTTGTTCTAAATGAATAATGGAAATTCCCTTTACTGACGTTAGGATGGACTCTGCGGTAATCAATCCCGATTTCACACCTTTCGGTAGGTCAATTTGTGTTTGATCACCGGTAATGACCATTTTAGAGCCGAATCCAAGTCGGGTTAAGAACATTTTCATCTGTGCCTGCGTTGTGTTTTGTGCTTCATCTAAAATCACAAAGGCATCATCTAAGGTTCTTCCCCTCATATAAGCTAGAGGAGCAATTTCTATCGTCCCTCGTTCGATCATACGCTGTGTATGTTCCGTTCCTAAGATATCATGAAGTGCATCATATAGTGGCCTTAAATACGGGTCAACCTTTTCTTTTAAGTCCCCTGGTAAAAATCCAAGACTTTCTCCCGCTTCGACTGCTGGTCTCGTTAGGATAATTCGTTTTACATTTCCATTTTTTAATGCATTCACAGCCATAACCACTGCTAAATACGTTTTTCCCGTACCAGCGGGACCAATGCCAAAAACGAGATCATGCTTCTTCATCGCCGTTAAATACTGCTGTTGACCTAGAGTTTTAACTCTTATTGACTTGCCTTTGGCATTTTTCGTAATTTCTTCTTCATATATGTCTTTAAAGTACTCTAATGTACCTTTTTTAGACATTTGAATCGCATACATGACGTCTCGCCCACTAATATTAATGCCTTTTCTAATAACGTAGACTAGATTGCTGATAATACTCGTCACCAATTCAACATTTTCAGGTGAACCAGATACACTAACTGTTTCCCCTCTAGTTACAATCGTTACACCGAGTTCCTGCTCAATCATTTTAATATTTGCATCAGCATTACCTAATAGAGCGATGGCTTCATTTGGATTTTCGAGATTTACACTAATCGATTTTAGTTCTTCTGTCATTCCGAGTCTCCTTGAGTAATTGGTTGAGGTTCTGCGATATTTTCAATTACTTGAAAATGAACAATTAAGTTAACTTTACCATTCTTGACCAATTGGCGCAAAACTTTTTCCCCTTTTATTTTAGCATCTTCAGGAAGGAGACTTTTTATATCTTTTCTAGCCATTTCTCTTGCGACAGTATATGCTTGTTTTTCCGTATATACCCTTGTCTCATTTTCACTTTCACGAATTGTGGATTGTTGGTAAGAAATCGGCAAATTCCATTTTAGGAATTTGATTGGCTTTGTATTTTCCTCTGTAACCGATTGTTTATACTCGACCTTTCCAAACCCCCAAACAGGAATGTTGAATTTACCTATTGATATTGCATGTTTTCTTACTTCATTTCCCGTATACACTTGAAAATTCGTTGACAAAGGAAGTTCCACTTCTGTCCAATACCAAGTTTCACCTAATACCTCTCCCCTCGCAGGAACTAGTTGTTCCTCCCCTTCCCTTCCAATCGTCCCTGACACTAAAACCTTTCCTGGAGATACGACTTCATTGAGAGAAACCAGTGTTTTACCTTCTTCCACAAAATAGTCCACAACCGTTGCTTTCTTTTTAGCAACTAAATTTTGCGGGCCGTATTCCTGCTGTTTTTCAGGTTCATTTTTTTCAACCACTTGTAAGTGGTAGGTTGTCCCCTGTAACTCCACTCCAATCCATGTTAATTCATCCATACTGTCTGTAATCGACTTTTGAATCGCATCTGGGGTACCTAAGGACCACTGAAATTTCCCCTTTTTTACACCTATTTCATCAAGGGTTTTTCGAATCTTATATTCCGTTGCTGGGTCTGCTCCTTTAATTTCAATACCCCATACCATGTTGGAAAGCAAGGTAATGACCATTAAAAAAAGAACTGCACCAATAAAGAAACCAATATTTTTAATGGCTCTTTTCATTAGAAATGGAAGGCCTGTCCGGCGTTGGAACTCAATTTTACAGCCTGAGTTCCTAACAACCTTTCTAATTTTGTGGGCATCCTCCACTTTTATTTCAAAGCTCATGGCATTTACGCCATGACGCTTTACTCTCCAGATTGAAACCTGCTCTCTTGTTAGTGTGTTAATAAATCTTTCAAGGCCTTTTCCTGTCACCTTTACAGATACAATTCCCGAATAGTAGTAAATCCATTGGTTCTTCATATTCTGCCTCCTTACCTTTCAGACGAAATCAATAAAAACTCTTATTCTTCAAGATAAATAACTTGTTCAATTTTCCCTTCAAGTAGAATCTCCTCTGGAAGTATCGTCTTAATGACAAATGCCTTGCCCTTTATTAACAACTGCCCTTGCTTTAAAAGCAGTCTAAGCTCTTTCTCTGAGAAAGTGAGTAAGCCACGGTGGTTCTCAATATAGATGTGGATTTGACCAATCATAGTGATGCGGGGTAAATCCATCATGACATCTTGTGGAAGATCCATTGTTTGGGTCATCCAGTTTCTTACACGTTGCCCCCACCTTTTAGCCATAAAAAAAGAACCCCCTTTCATCTCATATTTATGAAATGACTGGGGGTTCTAGCACTACTTTTTAAGCATTCTGCCGTGTTTTAGTAGTGTGAATTCGTTCTTTTTCGATGATAACCCTGTTTTGCTTTAGGTGGGCCCAAAATTTCTGACCAAATAACAGCATCGCGTAATGTCTGCTTTGACACATGGAGGTCATGATCTGTTTTAACTGCCGCTTCCACTCTCGGCTGCTGATTTAACCTTCCCGTTGTTTGACGGTCCACCTTCTTGTTTGGAGTATACGTTTGTTCTCTATACGTGTTTTTCACTTCTTGCACCCGATTGGTGCTCAAGCTTTGTGTTTTTTCAGGCTCTTTCTTTTCTGTTTGTGGACGTTCAAACTTTTGTTGAAGTTCTCCAAAATCAAAGTCGATGAAAGGTTTTGATTTCTCTGATGTTTGTCCAGGGAGAAAGGGCTTTGGCTGCTTACGCTTTTGATGTTCGTCTTCCCCCGTGCCCTTCATCTGTTTGTAGAAGGAGGAAATAATCCCGATCAACACAACTAAGATAAAGGGATTTTCCAATAGAAATTGCAAAGATGGACACCTCCTTGCATTACGTCAGTAATCGCATTATTTTTTATCCGTATTTCCGTCTGGTTTACCAAAAGAATCTCTCATACTCGTGTCAGCCGCAATGTTTTGGATATTTAAATAATCCATCACACCAATTTTCCCAGAAGTTAACGCCTCTGACATGGCAAGTGGTACCTTTGCTTCCGCTTCTACAACCTTTGCTCTCATTTCCTCAACACGTGCCTTCATTTCCTGCTCCTGAGCTACTGCCATTGCTCTACGTTCTTCAGCTTTTGCTTGAGCGATCTTTTTATCTGCTTCTGCTTGTTCCGTTTGTAATTCAGCACCAATATTCTTTCCAATATCCACATCCGCAATATCAATCGACAGAATTTCAAAAGCAGTACCTGCATCTAATCCTTTTGACAAGACAGTTTGTGAAATCATATCTGGATTTTCTAACACTTTTTTATGATTATCAGAGGAACCAATTGTTGAAACAATCCCTTCCCCAACACGAGCAACAATCGTTTCTTCGCCAGCACCACCGACTAAACGGTCAATATTTGCACGCACGGTTATTCTCGCTTTTGCTTTTACCTCAATTCCATCCATGGCAACCCCAGCAATAAATGGAGTTTCAATTACCTTTGGATTGACACTCATCTGCACAGCCTCTAATACATCACGACCAGCTAAATCAATCGCAGCCGCACGCTCAAATGATAATTCAATATTCGCACGATGTGCAGCAATCAATGCGTTTACCACTCTATCTACGTTACCACCCGCTAAGTAATGGCTTTCAAGCTGATTGGTTGAAACATCCAAGCCTGCTTTATGTGCCTTAATTAATGGATTAATTACTCTACTTGGAATCACTCGACGTAATCTCATTCCAACTAGGGTAAAAATGCTTACTTTAACTCCTGCAGCAAGCGCTGAAATCCAGAGCATAACTGGTACAAACGTGAGCAAAACAGATAATAAAACAATTCCTAATACAACTAATACAAGAACAAATATCGTTCCAGATCCTAAAATCATTCTTCTTCCTCCTTAGACAATGGTTCAGTTATCTCTCTTACAACAATTCTAGCTCCTTCAGTTTTTACAATCTTTACTCTTTTATCTTTTCCAATAAAACTACCCTCACTAACCACATCTATGCGCTCATCATCTAAAACAATGGTGCCTGCTGGACGTAATGCTGTAAGCGTTATTCCCTCTTTCCCAACGATCTCCGGTCGATTCTTATTAGAAACATAACCGGCTTCGCTTTTGGTGGAGTCTGTTAGGATTATTTTTCTAAAAATTTTCATCTTTTTACCAAACACCTTTACCATTAAGATCGATGCTATAACGGAAATACTTAATGCGATGAGAATCGAGATTCCCATATGAACAACATTATCGGTGGCTAGAAACAAACTTGCTAATATGGCCGCTAGACCGAAAATACCTGCAATTCCACCAGGTAAAAACAGCTCCAACAATAAAAGTCCAATTCCGATAACAAATAGAATTAATGTTTCAAAACCAGCTAATCCTGCCACTAAATGTCCGTAGAAGAATAGTAGCAACGACGAAAGTCCCATAAATCCTGGGATTCCAAACCCTGGTGAGTATAACTCGAGGATTAATCCAAGACTGCCAATCGATAGCAAGATAGGAACAACAACAGGATGTGTGATAAACCTTGCGATTTTTTCTGCAAAGCTCTCTTCTACATCTATGAGCTTGGCGCCAGACAAATCAAGTGTTGAAAGTAAATCTTCTAGGCTAGTAACTGTCCCTTCTGAATATCCTACTTCCTCTGCCTGATCTGCTGTCAATGTTAACAACTTACCTGTTGGTGCCCCATACTCTGGTAAGTCTACTTCACGATCAGCCATCGCTAGTGCATAGATCGGATCCCGACCACTTTGTTCTGCGGCAGCTTTCATAGCACTTAACCAGTAAGATTGTGCCTTTTCATCAGCTGCATTTCCTGCTTGGTCAATGACAGCAGCCGAACCAATGGTTCCACTTGGCACCATATATATCTCATCCATATTAAGTGAAATATACGCTCCTGCAGAAAGCGCTTGATTGTCAACAAACGCAATGGTTTTTATATTTGTCGACGACAGTAATTGGCCTATTTTCCCTGCCGCATCTACAGCGCCTCCTGGTGTATTGATGGTAAAAATGATTGCCTTTGCATTTTCTTCTTCAGCCTCTTGTACAGCTCGCGATAAGAAGGCGTAAAGACCTTTTTCAACGGTTTCTTCCACAGGTACTACGTATACAGCTTCGCCTTGTGCTCCTCCTTTAAGCGGAAAGATCGACAATATGCCAACCATAAAAAAAGAAATGACCATGATCCATCGACAAAGCTTCACCCATTTCCCTCCTTCCTCACTTGACGCATAGTATGTATACGGATGATTCTACAAAAAGGTTTCAAAACTTAGTGAGTTTCTTTGTACAATGGTATATATGTAAAAAGACTGCAGAAGTCCTGCAGTCTTTAAAGCATGTTTATTATGAAAGGTGTTGTTGTACAAGTTTATTAACAAGTGATCCATCAGCTTTACCTTTTACTTTAGGCATTAATACTGCCATCACTTTTCCCATCTCAGCCTTTGTAGAAGCACCTGTTTCTAATATTGCCGATTTCACTATATCGGAAAGTTCCTCTTCCGTTAGCTGCTTTGGCATATATTCGACTATATACGATAATTCAGTACGTAGTTTCTCAACTAGGTCATCACGACCTGCTTTTTCAAATTCATGGAGGGAATCCTTGCGTTGCTTTACTTCGCGAGAAAGGACAGTTAACTCTTCGTCTCCGGATAATTCCTGGCCAGTTTTAATAGCTTCATTTTGCAACGAAGCTTTGACCATCCGAATAACGGAAAGTTTATCTTTTTCTTTGTTTTTCATCGCTTGCTTCATATCATTATTTAAACGCTCGAGAAGACTCATTTACACACCCTCTCTTACCACTTACGTTTTCTAGCAGCTTCAGACTTTTTCTTACGCTTAACGCTAGGCTTTTCGTAGAATTCGCGCTTTCTAGCTTCTTGTATAGTACCTGACTTAGATACAGTACGTTTGAAGCGACGAAGAGCATCTTCAAGCGATTCGTTTTTACGAACAACGGTTTTAGACATTCTCTTTCCCTCCCTCCGAACACAACACACTTACAACAAACAACATGGAAATTCCATGTACTTTGCAATTATAATATAACAGTGAAACAAGGTCAACTGTAATTCGACTAGCTATTGTCCATTTATGAATAAAACTTTAAAATATCTTATTTTCTTTCGGATACTTAGCATGTCCCACATCCTTTTGCAATAAAGATGTACAAGGAGGGAAAAGCATGGTAAGTGTTCTTTTATTTTGTATCTTTATTGCATTATTTATTTTTGGTATGACCATTTTACGAACAGGGTTATTTAATTTATCTGCCGATTCACTTAAAAAATGGCTTGTAAAATTAACCGATCGCACATGGAAGGGACTGTTAGCAGCCATTATCATAACAGGAGCTCTCCAAAGCAGCTCAGCTGTCATGGTCATGACGATCGGGTTGATTTCTGCTGGTTTGTTAACGTTTCGCCAATCAATTGGCATCATTCTTGGAACTAATATAGGCACAACCTTTACTACAGAATTTATTACATTTCAAATCGACTCTTTTCTCGTACCGATCGCTATTTTAGGTGCCTTACTTATTTTTATGAAAAATAAAAATGCCAATGCCTTTGGTTTAATACTCTTGGGAATGGCAACGGTTTTTTCTGCGATGAGTGGCTTTAAATATTTAGCAAAGCCCTTATCTAGTTTACCGATTATACAACAATTAATTATTGATATGAATGAAAGCAATTTACTTAGTGTTGGTGTGGGGGCTGTCATTACAGCACTTATTCACTCAAGCTCTGCTACGACAGGCATTATTATGGGGTTCCTATCAAGTCAGTTACTTACGATTGGCGCTGGTATAGCCGTCATGCTTGGGGCTAATATAGGAACGTGTGTAACTGGGTATGTGGCTAGTATAGGTGGGGGAAAAGAGGCTCGTCTATGTGCGTATTCACATATCTGGTTAAATGTAATCGGCGTGATTGCCTTTTTCCCTTTTATCGCCTATCTCGCAAGCATAGCAGATAGCCTAGCTAAAGAGCCCGATGTACAACTAGCTCATATTAGTGTCCTGTTTAACGTCATCTCTTCTCTACTTGTCCTTCCATTCGCCAGCCATTTTGCTACATTTGTTACGAAATTTCATGGTAAAAAATAAAAACATGCCGGGTGGCATGTTTTTATTTTTAATAGTCACTATTGGAAACTAAACCTTTCACAATAGCAATACCTGAGCTAGCTCCAATTCGAGTTGCACCAGCATCTATCATATTTTTTGCATCTTCTGCGCTTCTTACTCCACCCGAAGCTTTTACACCAATTGTAGGACCAACCGTCTTACGCATTAATGCAATATCATCAACCGTTGCTCCACCAGTTGAAAAGCCTGTAGATGTTTTGACAAAATCCGTACCTGCACTTACAGCTAGCTTACATGCACGCACTTTTTCCTCTTCTGTTAAAAGAGATGTTTCAATAATCACCTTTGTTAATGCTTTACCTTTTGCAGCATTAACAACCGCTTGAATATCTTTTTCTACCAGTGAGTCATCTCCATTTTTTAGGGCACCGATGTTGATAACCATATCTACCTCAGTCGCACCATTTTCAATGGCGTTCGTTGTTTCAAAGGCTTTTGTCTCAGGTGTATTGGCTCCCAATGGAAAGCCGATAACCGTACAAACATCCACACCCGTTCCTTTTAATAACTCACTTGCATAAGCCACCCACGTTGGGTTCACACATACAGATGCAAATTGATATTCCTTTGCTTCAGCACATAATTGTTCAATTTGGTCTTTTGTTGCTTCAGCTTTTAGCAAAGTGTGATCAATCATTTTGGCGATTTCTTTCATCATATTCACTCCAATTAAAAAATTATATCGCTGCTTGTTCTGCTGTTCTAACAAACTCATCGAGCACACGGACAAACTGACCTTCATTGTAAGGGTAACCAGCTTTTGTAATTTTCACCTTTACAATTTGTCCAATCATGTCCTCTGTCCCTTTAAATATAACCTTTAAATAATTATCTGTATATCCTTCATACATTCCTTCACCGTTTTTTGAACGTTCTTCAGGAATCACTTCGAGTACTTCCCCTTCAAATTGTGAAGCATACTCTTTCGCTAATTGATCAGATAATGAAATTAATCGATGCACACGCTCATTCTTAACTTCTTCATCCACTTGATCATCCATTCTTGCAGCTGGTGTTCCCGTACGTTTTGAATAAGGGAATACATGCAGTTCAGAAAATTTATGATCCTTGATGAAATGATAAGTTTCCAGAAATTCTTCTTCTGATTCACCAGGGAATCCAACGATTACATCAGAAGTAACCGCAAGACCTGGTAGAGCTTCCTTCAATCGGTTTAAGCGCTCACCAAAGAATTCCATCGTATACTTACGGCGCATTCTTTTTAACACCGTGTTTGAACCAGATTGCAATGGAATATGAAGATGTCTTACAATTACTTTAGAGTCATTCATTACTTGAATAACTTCATCGGTAATTTGACTTGCTTCAATAGAAGAGATTCTTAGTCTCTCAAGCCCAATCACTTCTTTTTCTATATCTTTTAATAACATGGCAAGATTATAATCCTTCATATCTTCACCGTATCCACCGGTGTGAATACCCGTTAATACAATCTCCTTATACCCAGCATCAACGAGCTGCTGTGCTTGTCTGATCACTTCCTTTGGATCACGTGATCTCATTAGTCCACGAGCCCAAGGAATAATACAAAACGTACAGAAATTATTGCAGCCCTCTTGAATCTTTAAAGACGCACGAGTACGGTCCGTAAAGGCTGGAACATCTAATTCCTCGTAAACGCGATTTTTCATAATATTTCCAACCGCATTTATTGGTTGTCTTTCTTCCTTAAAGCGTTCGATATATTCAAGCATCTTCACACGGTCCTGGGTTCCAACAACAATATCTACACCAGGAATAGCCATAATTTCAGCCGGTGATGTTTGCGCATAACAGCCTGTCACACAAATAACCGCATCCGGATTTTTACGAATCGCGCGTCTGATTACTTGGCGACTCTTTTTATCGCCTGTGTTTGTTACTGTACAAGTATTGATGACATAAACATCTGAAGTTGATTCATAGTCTACTCTCTCATATCCCTGTTCTTGAAATAGCTGCCATATGGCTTCTGTTTCGTAATGATTTACCTTACAACCTAATGTATGAAATGCAACTGATGGCATATTGTTCACCTCAATAGTTCAAATTGATAAGAAATAGCTGACAGCACGTATAAGGGTGCTGTCTCTGTACGTAAAATTCTTGGACCAAGCCCACATGGCTGGAACCCTTTTTGGGAAAGCAACTCAACTTCTGATTCTGTTAGTCCACCTTCAGGACCAAACACAATTAAGATACTTTCATCATTCTTCATCTCTTGAAGAGTGCGCGCGAGAGTCGAGCGCTCCCCTTGCTTTGCTTCTTCCTCATAAGCAATTAATTTATAGGCATAGTCTTTTGAAAGACTAATAAGTTTTGCTAAATTAAGAGGAGGTACCACAGTTGGCACGATCCGTCGATGCGACTGCTCTGCCGCCTCCTTTGCGATCCTTTGCCAACGGTCTACTTTTTTATCCGCCTTTTTTTCATCCCATTTCACTACCGATCTAGCGGTTGCTACTGGAACGAAAGAATAGGCACCTAATTCAGTGCCTTTTTGTATAATCCATTCAAGCTTGTCACCTTTAGGAAGACCACTTGCAATCGTCACCCGAACGGGAAGTTCAGAAGACACTACCTCCCATTGTACAACGTCTGCAACGACTTGTTCATCGGTAATTTCTGCAATTTGGCAAATAGCCCCTTCTCCTTTGGAAGTCGTACAAATGATTTGATCGTTAATTTTTAATCTCATCACTTTTACAATGTGCCTGAAATCGTCACCCTCTATGACAAATCGTCCTTCCGTTGTCTGATCAACAAAATATCGTTGCACACGCTACACCTTCTTTATACATGTATAAAAGGGGGATACCCCCCTTCACATTATTGCCTTTTCGCAATCATCGCAATCCAATCTTCCATTTGGATCGTCTCAACTATTTCAAATCCAGAGCCCTCTATAGCTGCCCTAACTTCATCTTTTTTCTGTAGAATGATACCTGAAGAAATAAAATAACCGTCTTTTTTAACAACTCTTGCTACATCATCAGTAAAGCGAACAATCACTTCAGCTAAAATATTTGCAACTACCACATCCGCCGATTGATCCACACCGTCAAGTAAATTATTTTGCATAACGGTTACAACTTCATGTGTTTTATTCAGCTTGCTATTAATCTTTGCTGATTTCACAGCCACTTCGTCTAAATCTAGAGCGAGGACTGAGCTTGCACCTAACATAGCTGATGCAATACTTAATACACCTGTTCCCGTTCCAACGTCGACAACATGGTCTCCGTCTCTAACTGTTCTTTCTAATGCCTGTATACACATAACAGTTGTCGGATGCGTCCCTGTACCGAATGCCATTCCCGGATCCAATTCAATAATTAACTCATCACTTGAAACTGGAGTATATTCTTCCCACGTAGGTACAATGGTAAACCGTTCAGAAATTTTCACTGGATGATAATACTTCTTCCATGCAGTTGCCCATTCCTCTTCATTCACTTCACTGACCGTTACGGTATTTCTTCCAATATCAATATTATGAATGCTTAGGTTGTTAATGGATTCCTTAATTGCATCAACCGTTTCTCCCAAGAAGCTTGTAACCGGTAAATATGCTTTAACCATTACACCTTCATCCGGATAATCTTTAGGATTGAGTTGGTAGATTTCACCGAATTGGTCTTCCCTTTCTTTTACAAGCTCTAGTGGATCCTCAATTACCACTCCACTTGCGCCTGCCTCATGCAATATATTTGAAATCGGTTCTATTGCCTCATTTGTTGTATGAATGCAAAGTTCTGACCATTTCATCCTACCAACTCCTATTCCTTTTATTCGCCTTTAAATGCTCTCTTTACTTTTGAAAAAAAACCTTCTTCATGCTCACCTTGAGGTACACTTCCACTAACCTCTGCAAACTCATGCAGCAATTGCTTTTGCTTTTCAGTTAATTTCGTTGGTGTTAAGATTCGAATAATAATATGCTGATCACCAGTACCATAACCTCTTACGTTTGGAACTCCTTTTCCTTTCAAACGGAATTTGGTTCCTGTTTGCGTCCCAGCTGGCACTTTCAGTTTTACTTTTCCGTGTAATGTTGGTACTTCCACTTCATCACCTAGTGCGGCTTGGACAAAATTAATCGGCATTTCACAATAAATATCGTCTCCATCGCGTTCAAAGAACTCATGTGAACGGACATGGAATACAACATATAAATCTCCCGCCGGTCCACCATTCACTCCTGGTTCACCTTGTCCAGAAACACGAAGCTGTTGACCATCATCAATACCTGCAGGAATTTTCACATGGATCTTACGACGCTTCTTCACTTTACCTGCTCCACCACATGTTGAACACTTGTCTTTAATCTGTTTTCCAGTTCCGCTACAGTAATGGCAGACTCGACGATTCACAATCCGACCAAATGGTGTGTTTTGCTCAACATTTAACTGACCAGTACCCTGACAGTGACTACATGTATCTGGCTTCGTACCTGGTTTTGCTCCAGATCCGTGACATGTTTCACAATTTTCTTCTCTCGGTATTTCTAAATCTGTTTCCTTGCCGAAAACCGCTTCCTCGAAAGAAAGGGTCATCGTATATTGAAGGTCTGCTCCTTGTCTTGGTGCATTGGGATCTCTTCTTCTTGATCCTCCTCCACCAAAAAACGTGCTGAATATGTCCTCAAAACCTCCAAAACCACCGAAGTCTCCTCCACCAAAACCTTGGTTAGGATCCGTGTGACCAAATTGATCATAGTGTGCTTTCTTTTGATCGTCACTTAAGACCTCATATGCTTCTTTTACTTCTTTGAACTTTTCATCCGCATCTGGTTCCTTATTAATGTCTGGATGGTACTTTTTCGATAGCTTACGGTACGCCTTTTTTATCTCATCCTTTGAAGCACTTTTACTTAGTCCAAGTACCTCATAGTAGTCCCTTTTACTCATGATTGCCCACTCCCCGAATCATTTCACATAAAGGTTATTTTAACATTACCTTTCAATCCAAATCAATGAAAAAGCCAAAGTCTTATGGATTTGACTTTGACTTTTTCTAAGCTAGTTAGCCTAAACTTATTTATCGTCTTTTACTTCTTCAAATTCTGCATCAACAACATTGTCATCCTTGCCACTTTCGCCTGCTTGGCCTCCAGCTCCCTGAGCTTGCTTAGCTGCTTCTTCATATAACTTCACTGTTAAGTTTTGAACGATTTCTTGAAGAGCATCCTTTTTCGCACGAATTTCTTCTAATTCGTTTTTCTCAATCGCAGCCTTTAGTGCATCCTTTGCTTCATTTGCAGTAGCTACTTCAGACGCGTCTACTTTTCCTTCAAGGTCTTTAAGAGTTTTTTCAGTTGTAAATACAAGCTGATCTGCTTCATTGCGAAGTTCTACTTCTTCTTTACGCTTTTTATCAGCATCTGCATTTTCTTCTGCTTCTCTAACCATTTTTTGAATTTCTTCATCAGATAGACCAGTTGAAGACTTAATCGTAATTGTCTGTTCCTTGTTTGTTCCTAAGTCCTTCGCACGAACATTTACGATACCATTCTTATCAATATCAAATGATACTTCAATTTGCGGAATACCACGTGGTGCTGGTGGAATGTCCGTTAATTGGAAACGACCTAGTGTTTTGTTATCAGCAGCCATTGGACGCTCCCCTTGAAGAACATGGATATCAACAGCTGTTTGGCTATCTGCCGCAGTTGAGAATACCTGTGACTTTGAAGTTGGAATCGTCGTATTGCGATCAATTAACTTCGTAAATACGCCACCCATTGTTTCAATACCAAGTGATAATGGTGTTACGTCAAGAAGAACAACATCTTTTACGTCACCAGAGATTACTCCACCTTGAATAGCCGCACCCATTGCAACTACTTCATCTGGATTCACGCCTTTATGTGGCTCTTTTCCTGTTTCACGCTTAATCGCTTCTTGTACCGCAGGAATACGAGTGGATCCACCAACTAGAATAACTTTATCAAGTTCTGCAGGTGTTAAACCAGCATCTCTTAAAGCTTGACGAGTCGGGCCCATTGTTCTTTCTACAAGGTTTGCAGATAACTCTTCAAATTTCGCTCTAGATAATGTCACTTCCAAGTGAAGTGGACCAGCTTCGCCAGCTGTAATAAACGGAAGAGAAATTTGCGTTGTCGTCACACCAGAAAGGTCCTTTTTCGCCTTTTCAGCCGCATCCTTTAAGCGTTGAAGGGCCATTTTATCTTTAGAAAGATCAATGCCATTTTCCTTTTTGAATTGTTCAACAAGATAATCGATAATCACTTGGTCAAAGTCATCTCCACCAAGACGATTATCACCTGCTGTTGACTTAACTTCAAAAACACCATCGCCTAATTCCAAAATAGACACGTCAAATGTTCCGCCCCCAAGGTCGTAAACAAGAATCGTTTGATCGTCGTCCATTTTGTCTAAACCATAAGCAAGTGCCGCCGCAGTTGGCTCGTTGATAATACGCTCTACTTCTAGACCTGCAATTTTCCCAGCATCTTTTGTCGCTTGACGCTCAGCATCATTAAAATAAGCTGGAACGGTAATTACAGCCTTTGTAACAGGCTCTCCAAGATAGTCTTCTGCGTACGCTTTAAGATGTTGAAGAATAATTGCAGACACTTCTTGTGGTGTATAATCCTTTCCTTCAATCGCTTCTTTATGGCTAGTACCCATATGACGCTTGATGGACATGATTGTATTTGGATTTGTAATTGCTTGACGCTTCGCTACTTCCCCAACTTGACGCTCACCATTTTTAAAAGCAACAACAGATGGTGTTGTGCGGTTTCCTTCTGCATTCGGAATGACCTTTGGCTCTCCACCTTCAAGTACAGACACACATGAGTTTGTTGTCCCTAAGTCAATACCAATGATTTTACTCATAAAAATAACCTCCCAAAATTCTATTATGTAGGGATTACTGATTCACCTTAACCATGGATGGTCGGATGACTTTATCCTTTAACTTGTACCCCTTTTGAAATTCCTCTACAACCACATTTGATTCAAAGTTAGAATCCTCTACTTGCATAACCGCTTGATGCATATGCGGGTCAAATGGATGACCTACAGCTTCAATCGCCTCAAGGCCTTCCCCTTTTAATGCTTCAGTCAGACTGCGATAAACCATATCCATCCCCTGTAGCAACGATTTGGTTTGTTCATTTTCAGGTTCAACCTGAAGTGCTCTTTCAAAATTATCTAGAGCTGGTAATAAATTCGTAATCAAACTTTGAGCTCTATATTTTTGCGCCGCTTCAAGGTCAATTCTGGCCCGACGACGAGAGTTATCAAAATCAGCTTGCAAGCGTAAGTAACGATTTTCAGCGTCTTGAAGTTTTATTTCCAACTCTTGAATACGAGAGTCCTCAGGATTAGTTTCAACATTTTCCTCAGTTACCGCTTCAGCTTCAGCAAAAACTTCTTCAATGCCTTCTGAGCTTGCTTCTGTTTCAGTAGAAGATTGTAATTCTTCATTTAATGTACTTTTCTCTTTTGTCAAATTACTCACCTCCCTTAAAATGGTCCTTCCTTATATATAAGTAGTGGGCGATATTAAGGTAACAACCCTTAACATCATCACCACCGTTATTTATTTTGATACAGTTTTGTTAATACAGAAGTTAAATCTTGACTAATCATTTGTAATAAGCTGATCACTCGAGAGTATTCCATTCTAGTAGGTCCTAAAATAGCAATTGTCCCAAGCTGTTCCTCACCTACAGAATACGTAGCTGTAATTAAACTACAATTTTCCATTGCTGAATTGTTGTTTTCTTTCCCAATTTTCACGTGAATTCCAGTCGGATTTTTCCGAATCAAATCATACATACTTTTTTCATGTTCAATCATGTTTAAAAGGCTTTTTACCTTTTCGATATCATGAAATTCCGGTTGACTAAGAATGTTGGTTCTTCCTCCAAAAAACACCTTTTCATTGGATGGAATTTTTAACGTATCAGCGAATGCATGAAGCATTGAATCATAATTACGGATATGCTGTCTGAGTAAAGTAGCAACCTCTTTGTAGATCTTCTCATTTAAATCTTCAAGCGGCACACCTGTTAAACGCTCATTAAGGATGTTGACCATTTTCTCAATATCGCTTGCATCTAATCCCACAGGAAGATGAAACATTCGATTGTCTACATGTCCTTTATCAGTCACAATGATTGCAATAGCTGTTTCCTTATTAAGTGGAACAATTTGAATCTTTTTTAGCTTATTCTCTCTGACAGCTGGCCCAAGAACTATAGAAGTATAATTGGTCAGCTCAGATAATATTTTTGCAGATTTTTGTACGATTTTTTCAAGTTCATAAAGCCTTTCAGCAAAAATTGATTTAACCGATTGCATATCATGCTGATCAAGCTTCTTTGGGGCAAGAAGATGATCTACATAAAAACGATAGCCTTTCTCGGACGGAATTCTTCCTGAAGAAGTATGAGTCTTCTCAAGAAAGCCTAACTCCTCTAAATCAGCCATATCATTACGGATCGTTGCAGAACTGAAACTAATATCCTCTTTTTTCGACAAACTTCTAGATCCTATAGGCTGAGCAGAACGAATGAAATCATCAACAATCACCTGAAAAATTAATAACTGACGATCTGTTAACATGTTTCATCACCTCTGTTAGCACTCTCTTCTAACGAGTGCTAAATCTAATAATAAATTATCAAATGTTGGGGCTATATGTCAACATTTAGATCACGCCGATAAATGATTGAAACACTTCATTTCCTAAAAACCGCCCTTTTTTTGTTAAGGCAATTTTGTCATCCTGTAATATAATTAGATCACGACTTTGTAAGGAATCTATCTCCTCCTTAAATAAGGATAGCGGATCTACGCCAAATTTTTGAATGAAATGGTCAACGCTAATTCCCTCAATCTTCCTTAAACCGAGAAACATTTCTTCCTCCCACTTTTCATTGTTCTCCACTTTGTGAATATTATGAGAGGGTAGGGTGCCATTCCAGATGGGATCCATATATTTTTTTAAAGGACCATGGTTTGCAATCCTCTCTCCAGCCACATAACTATGAGAACCAGCACCAAACCCATAGTATTCCTCGTTATTCCAATATGTTAGATTATGTTTGCTTTCATACCCTGGAATTGCGAAGTTGGAAATTTCGTATTGCTGAAATCCCGCCAGCTGCATTTGCTCCATCAGTAACGAATACATTTCTGCTTCAGCATCTTCTCCTGGAACAGGTAGCTTCCCTTTTCTCATTTGGTTATAGAACACCGTTTTGGGTTCAATAATGAGGGAGTAGCCAGAGTAGTGTTGAATATCAAGGGAGAGTGCGGTTTGTAATGTTTCTTTAAAACCCTCAAGCGTTTGATTCGGTAAGCTATAGATTAAATCTACACTAATATTTTCGAAACCGACTTTCTTTGCCTTTTCAATTGAGGTTAACACATCCTTGGCTCTATGTGTTCTCCCGATTGCCTTTAGCAACTGATTATCAAAGGTTTGCACACCAAAGCTTAATCGATTGACTCCACCCCCAAAAAGCACACGGAACTTTTCATCGGACAAGTCCCCAGGATTGGCTTCAAATGTAAACTCCGCATCCTGCTCTAATGGAAGATATTTCTTAATAGAAAACAATAATCGTTGTAATTGTTTTTCACTTAATGAAGTTGGAGTCCCACCTCCTACAAATATGGAATGTAGCGGTTCTGCAGGGTGCTTTTCTAGTGTTAATCGAATTTCCTCTTCAAGCGCGTCTAGGTATTCATCGACAGGCTGACCTTTTAAGAAAACCTTATTAAAATCACAATAGTGACAAATATGCTCACAGAACGGAATATGAATATATGCTGCTTTTACCATTTTCACACAACCTTAAAATATAACTTTTTTGCAATCAAAAAAGGTTAGATCACTTGATTTATCAAGCTTATCTAACCTTTCTTTTAAAATCAAATCATCTACTTCTTTGAGTTTGAGTCATCCATTTTCAAGACCGCCATGAATGCTTCTTGAGGTACCTCTACGGAACCTACCTGCTTCATTCGCTTTTTACCTTCTTTTTGCTTTTCAAGTAGCTTTCGCTTACGCGAGATATCTCCACCATAACATTTTGCTAATACGTTTTTACGCATTGCTTTAATGGTAGAACGCGCCACAATTTTTTGCCCAACCGCTGCTTGAATAGGAACCTCGAACTGTTGTCTTGGTATTAATTCCTTGAGCTTTTCAACTATGACCTTTCCACGTTCGTACGCGAAGTCTTTATGAACAATAAAGCTTAATGCATCAACCTTTTCAGCATTAAGAAGAATATCCATCTTAACAAGTTTTGATTCTTTGTAGCCAATTAACTCGTAATCAAATGACGCATAGCCTTTTGTACTTGACTTTAATTGATCAAAGAAATCATATACAATTTCCGATAGCGGAATCTCATATACAATGTTTACACGAGTCTCATCCATATATTGCATATCAATAAAGATTCCTCGTTTTTCCTGACAAAGTTCCATAATCGCACCAACATAGTCATTAGGAGCCATCATTGTAGCTTTTACGTATGGCTCTTCAACGCGTGCAATTTTTTGTGGATCTGGCATGTTTGAAGGATTATCAACTTTAATTTCCGTACCATCCGTCATAATCACATGATAAATAACGCTTGGTGCAGTTGTAATCAAGTCAATTTTGAACTCTCTTTCAATACGCTCTTGAATAATTTCCATATGGAGTAATCCTAGGAATCCACAACGGAAACCAAAACCGAGCGCCTGAGAAGTTTCTGGCTCAAATTGAAGTGCTGAATCATTTAGTTCTAACTTTTCTAATGCTTCTCGTAAATCATTGAACTTTGCACTATCAATTGGATATAAACCACAATATACCATTGGGTTTAAACGGCGGTAACCTGGAAGAGCTTCTGTCGCTCCATTTTTCACACTAGTAATCGTATCCCCCACTCGTGTATCCCCAACGTTTTTAATAGCTGCAGTTAAGAATCCAACATCACCAACAGTTAGTTCTGCACACGGAGTCGACTTTGGTGTAAATACTCCCACTTCTGTTACTTCGAATTCTTTTCCTGTTGCCATCATGCGGATTTTGTCGCCTACTTTTACCGTTCCATCAACAACACGAATATAAGCTACTACTCCACGGTAAGCATCATAGAGAGAGTCAAAAATGAGCGCTTTTAACGGTGCATCTGGATCGCCAGTTGGCGCTGGCACTTTTTCTACTACTTGCTCTAGTATGTCTTCGATTCCAATTCCGGCTTTCGCACTTGCTAAAACCGCCTCAGATGCATCTAGTCCAATTACTTCTTCAATCTCATTACGTACTCGTTCTGGATCTGCACTTGGTAAGTCAATTTTGTTGATTACAGGCACAATTTCAAGGTCATTATCAAGCGCTAAGTAAACATTTGCTAATGTTTGAGCTTCAATTCCCTGTGCCGCATCCACCACAAGAACAGCTCCTTCACAAGCTGCTAAGCTCCGTGATACTTCATAAGTGAAGTCGACGTGCCCAGGTGTATCGATTAAATGGAAAGTGTAAATCTCTCCATCCTTTGCTTGATATTTTAATTGCACAGAGTTTAATTTAATGGTGATTCCACGTTCTCTTTCAAGGTCCATTGAATCTAGTAGCTGGTCCTTCATTTCTCTAGCTGTTAACGCATTCGTTTTTTCAAGGATACGGTCAGCTAATGTGGATTTTCCATGGTCAATATGTGCAATAATAGAAAAATTCCTGATTTTTTCTTGTCTATTTAGTCTGTCTTGTCTGTTCATTCGGTTCACTCCTACTATACTTCGCACGTATACACTATTTTTGATTATAGCAGTAGGTAAAATAAGATTCAATAGAGAAAAGCGGAGGGAGCTAGCCATATAAAGAAAAAACAGCAATCCTGAGATTGCCGCATTTCTAGCTATTTCTAATCAGATCAATCGTAATATCTACTATACCCGTTACAATGTCTGCTAGTGTTTTGCCCAAGTCTGAGAAGAAGTTATAGGCTTCCATTTCTTCTAGCTGTTCTCTTTTTTTATTAATATCGTGACTATCTACATTATTTCCTAAAACCGATACTTGGACATTTTCTTCTTGTTCGTTAATAGTGAATGCACCTTTAAAATTAGGATCATCAAATCCCTTCATGTTTACGATCCCATTGTTTGCAATTTGCATTCCAAATAATACGGATAGAAACATGAGAGACATTAGCAATATGCTTTTAAACATAAACATTTTCATAACTATCACCTAAATTTACATTATTGCTCCTCAGAAGGAACGGTTACTGGGTAATTTACCTTTTCTGCTTCCCAGAAAATCTCGCTAAATACATCTGCAAATGCATCTGCTGAAAGATTAAGCTCGTCAAAGTTGTTATCCACTCCACCAAATTCTATTAATAGAGCATTTCCAGAAAGGTCCTGATTGAAACGGCCATTTGTACTAGCTCCGCTTTTTTGGATAATTCCTCTGCTTATACCAGGATATTTTTCCTCGAGCTTATAATGAATTTCTGTTGCGAGCTTAAGGTTCTTCTCATAATTTGGGTGTTCAGCTCCAACAACAAAAGCTAGCTTTGCATAGGACTTACCATTAATTACTTTTGTCGTATCTTCTTTTCTTTTAGAATCACGGTGAATATCTATTAAATACGAAAGATTTGAGTTACTAGCCATTGCCTCTTGAACCATCTGTCTTGATGCATCGTATGAGCGACCATATGTCCAGCCATTTGCATGCAATCGATCCGTGACATCTGTTTTATCTAAAATCGTACCAACCCCATAACCTTCTAGTTTTTCTTGAAGTCGATCGCCAATTTTTGTCACATTGATTTCAGAGTGTTGTGCACTATTGGCATTGGTTACCCCTTCTAAATATGGGAGATATGATTCTCTTGTATGAGAGAAATAAATGTACGCCACCTTTTTATCCCCTGTCGTTAAAGAAGGTGGAGCGCTTGGTTTCGATTCATCCTCTTTTATGTCATCCACATTTTGCAAGCTTGCCTCATTTTCTTTCTTTAACGCTTCTTCTGCTGGTGCAGATTCAATTGGCATATTTGTATAGTTGGTTCCTTCCCCAGCAACAAGAATCTTTCCATCAAATAAGGAAAAACCCGGAAGTTCTCTACCTAGTAAGCTCCGCGGATCATCAAGATTCACATTGGTGGAGGCTTTAAACAAGACACTCGACATACTCGGAACTTCATCTCTTTCTACTAATCCACTCATAAAATAATGGTTTTCTCTAGCCATCAACTGAAAGAGTACATTTCCGCTCACATTCGTAGTCGCTTTGTTCACACTCGATGACCTAAGCTGATATTGTGGATTTAAAGAAGTTAATAGTCCGCTCACAGAAAAGAGTAGGAAAATCAACAACAAACACGATAAAATGAGCTTTAAAATGCTTGTCCCTTGAATAGTTACAACATAGGGGGTTTTTTGCAGTTTCATTATTCCACCTCTTAGCCTAGTCTAGTAAATGATATGTACTTACTAGAGAAGGTAGAACAATAAATTTTGCTGAAGTCTATCTTGTATAGAAACCTGCATTATCTTGATTTACAGCATCATGCAAAGCAGCATTTAATCCATTTGCAATTAAATTAGACATATCTTCAATAAATACATCTACTTCCTTTGGCGTTACCATTAAGTTATGTCCAAGCGGGGACAAAACTTCATGAATCAATCTTCTTTTTTCATCTTCTTCTAAAGTGCCAATCATTCCAAGAAATGTATTTCGGTGATGTTCTTCAGGCATATCTTCGTCAGTCAATTTTTTCTTCTCACCAAACGTCATTCCTGCTGGCGCTAAAGCTCTAGAAGGGCGATTTCCTTCTTTTAGCTCCCGTCCAAAATGCTTTAAAATAAAATCAATCGTATCACTTGTAATGGAAACCGCGTCAACTACCGTTGGTACACCCACTGCGATAACTGGTATTCCTAAGGTTTCTTCACTTAGCTCCTTACGCTTATTTCCTACACCAGATCCTAGATGAATTCCTGTATTTGATATTTGAACTGTTGAATTGACCCTTTCAATGGATCGCGAAGCTAATGCGTCAATAGCTATAACAAAGTCAGGCTTCGTTTTTTCAACCACTCCCCTAATAATGTCACTTGTTTCTATGCCAGTTAAACCCATTACACCAGGAGCTAACGCACTCACTGGACGATAACCTTCGTCCACGCTCTCAGGACTTAATTGATATAAATGTCGCGTAACTAATAGATTTTCACACACTTGTGGTCCAAGGGCATCAGGAGTAACGTTCCAATTCCCTAAACCAACAACAAGACAGGAAGCATCTTTATTTATTCCTAGTCCACTTATAAAATGGGAGAATTCTCTCGCAAACGTTTCTTCAACCTTTTTTTGTAAATCTGTGTCCTGTTGTCTAATCCCTTGCACTTCGATGGTTAAATATTTTCCAGCTTTTTTATTTAACTCTTTCTCTCCTTCACTCGACACTTCTACTAACGAAAGCTTGATCCCGTTCTCCTCTTTTTCTTTAATAACCACACCGTTTATATTCGAGAGATCTTGTTCATCTGTAACATTTTTCCCCCTGCTTGCAATCACCATCTCCCTTGCCTCCACTGCCAAATCAGTGCGGATGGAATATCTACTTAAATCTATTGATTCTTTCATCATATGCCCCTCTCTTTCGTTAAATTAGATAAGAAACTAGCAACTATTATTTCCTTTTCTATATGAAACCATTCAAATCCATGGATATCAGCGAATATATTTCCATTGAAAAGTATTGCAATAGTATTCACCGAATGATAAAATGTGTTTTGTTCTTAATTTACGTAAATTAATGAATGGTGATAGTCGAGTATATAATCTCGATGCTTTGTAGGAGGTGAAAAGAATGCCAAATATTAAATCTGCAATCAAGCGCGTGAAAACAAGCGAAGAGCGTAATGCACGTAACACGATGGTGAAATCTGCAACACGTACGGCTGTTAAGAAAGTAGAATCAGCTATCGTAAACGGTGACGCTACTACTGCACAAGAGAGCTATGCTCTTGCTGCAAGTAAACTTGACAAAGCTGCAGCGAAGGGTCTTATCCATAAAAATGCTGCTGCTCGCAAAAAGTCTCGTTTAATGAAGAAATTAAACTCATTAAACTCTTAATTTTTGCTAATCATAGATAAAAAGCTAGATCCTTATCGGATCTAGCTTTTTTTGATTTATGAACCAGAATGTAAATGAAATAAGAACATTTCAATTAGAAGCTCCTTGTTCATTCCACCTGTTTTCGCTTGATAATCAGAGTCCGCTAACATTTTCATAATTCTCGTTAGCTCTTCATCACTAAATTTCACGGCTTGGCCTGCAGCTAGTTTCACACGGAATGGATGTACTTTTAAATACCCTCCCATTTGCTGTTGACCGTATCCACGTCTTGCTAATTCCTTTACCTGGTAAATTAACCGGAACTGACCTGCAATAATCGCTAATATTTTTAGCGGTTCTTCATTTTGTCTTAACAAATCATAATAAATACGTAATGCCTCGTCTACTTTTCGGTGCACCACTTTATCAACGAGAGTAAAAATATTTTGTTCCAGTGAGCGTGACACGAGCTTTTCTACTGTTTCAGCATCAATTTGTTTTGTCTCATTGCAATATAAGCTAAGCTTGTCCACCTCTGAGGTTAATAAAAATAGATTAGTCCCCGCTAATGCAAGCATCCGCTCTACTGCCTCGTTGTCTATGATTGTACCATTCGCTTTTGCTCTTTGGACAATCCAATTCTTTAGTTCGTGTTCCCCAAGTTTCTTTGCTTCCGCCACAACAGCTGTTCTTTTTAATTCCTTTGTTAGCTTTTTTCGTTCATCCAGCTTTTCATAGGGCGCTACCATCACAACAATCGAATATGGGGACGGCTCCTTCATGTACTGTTCTAATCTTCCTAGCTGATGTTCCACTTTGTCCTTCGTTTTTTCAGCCGTTAAGAACCCTGGATTATTTAAAAATATCAGCCTTTTATCCCCTAAGAATGGAATGGTTTCGGCATCCTCTAATGCTACTTCAATCGGGATTTCATCTAAATCATAGGTGGATAGATTAAAATCACTTTCATCTTCACCCAATACATTTTGAATAAAAAGCTGCTTTGTTTCATTTACTAAAAACGATTCTGTTCCATACAAAACGTAAATTGGGGAAAATTCTTTCCTCTTAATTTGCTTCCATAAATCAAAAATCACTTTTCCTCGCTCCGTTCAGGAAAATAGGTTACTTAATTATCCTAATGAAGGATCAAGGATTTGACAAGCATTTTAAAGGGAATTGATCAATCTCCTGACCAATTCCCATCTATAGAAACGCTGAAAAAAGAGGCCTAGGATACTCCTTTTACAGCGATAACCCCCATTGTATACATTATTGTTACCGTACATCTAAAAAGTATTTGTGACAATCACTGACAAGCTAGGAAAAGAAACAAGAGGATCGGTAGATTTTTTTTATGAAATCGCTTATACTAAGATTGATTAGGAGGGGTAGTTGTGAACGAATTTGAGAAAAATGTGCAAAGTAAACGTAATGACGCTGTTGATTCTGGTGTAGGGTTCATCGTTTCCTTCGGTTTTTTTGCAACTTTATTTATCATTGCAACTGTCATTAAACTCGTAGGGGCATAAAGTTCTGCTACATAAAACATAAGGAGACTGCTGCTGCAGTCTCTTTTTTATGGGTTTGTTACATCATATGGGATATGTCTAGAAAAGGTTCCTGTCCCATTCTGAAAAGTGTAAGTAATTGCACCATCTGTGTCAGTACGGAAAATTTTTATATTTCTTTCCTTTAACCGATCCAAAACATCTTGATGTGGATGCCCAAATCGATTGTTCTTCCCAACAGATATTACCGCGACCTTCGGCTGATAGGCTTGAAGAAGAGTAGCAGATGTAGAGCTTTTACTACCATGATGTCCGATTTTTAATACATCCACCGGTAAGCTAGGATACTCACTCAATAGTCTTTCTTCTCCTTGTTCTCCTAAATCACCTGTAAACAACCAAAATAAACCTCCTAATTGAACATGAATAACCACTGAATTATCGTTTCGATCCTCTAGTTCAATAATGGGACTCACGATTTTAAAGGTCGATCCCTTTTCTTCCCAACTCATACCGTTCTTCACAAATATGATGCTTGTTTTCCTTTCTTTCGCTAGTTGAATCATTTCATTTTCCAAGCTAGAACGATTCGAAACATAAGGAAGGATTAATTCTTTCACTTTCATTGTTTCGAGAACAGACTTTGCTCCACCAATATGGTCCATATCACCATGCGTTAATATTAGTTTATCGATTGTGCTTATCCCTTTCCCTTTTAAAAATGGGACGAGAATATCATTTCCAACTTCAAAAGGATTTCTCGGCCTTTCCCATTCCTCCTCATTGAAAGAAATAGTCCCTCCAGTATCTATCACATAAGTTTTTTTATGAAAACCGTTCTGTACTACAATACTATCTCCTTGACCAACATCAACAAACGTGATTTGTCCTGAGAATGAATAATGGGATAAGCAGTAGGAGAAAGTGAGGGTAAAAACACAAGGAAGGATTGAAATCAGTTGGCTTTTTCTTGTCTTCCCGGTCTCCCATTTGCAGAGTAAATAGACAATAGAGCCTATTAGGAGAAGTATCATCCATACGGAAGGACGGCCAATAGTGACTGTCTGGTACGGGAAAGAAGCTATACGTACAGTTAATTGGTTCATTAAGGTAATGGCAAAATCCACTGGCTTTACCATAATTGAGATAGGCTCTCCAAAGATGAATAACAGAAAAAACAGAGTGATAAAACTAGGGTTTATGATTATTGTGAAAATGGGAATATAAATGAGGTTTGCCAACAATGACAACAGAGAAAATTCATAAAAATGATAGAGAACGATAGGGAGAGAAGCTAACTGAGAAATAAATGACGCTTTTATTAAGAGGAATTTTGATGGCTTTAATAATCCTTTGGTGGAAAGAAGTAATGTGAAGGTCACACTAAAGGAGAGCTGAAACCCTACATCAAATAGGAGATAAGGTGAAAGAAATGCATAAACCATGAATACGATACTGCAAATATCAAGTGTGGCTAATCTTGACTGTGATACGAGCTTAACGAACAAAAATAGAAACATCATCATCGCTGCTCGAAACACAGGAGGAGAGGCACCTGACAGATAAGTAAAAATGGGTAGGTAGAGGAGAAGAACAATGATCATGCGTTCCCTTGTTACTCCTAAGCGCACCCCGATATAATGAATCATACTTACGTAAAGAGCGACATTCGCCCCAGAAATAGCTAATAAATGTATGATTCCGAGTTTTTGGTACGCTTTCTCTAAGGATGGATCAAGTATCTGTCTTTCTCCAAACAACAACGCGCTAGCTAAGGAAGCGACGGAATTCGGAAAATACGTTTCCAATAACCGAATTGCCTGTTGCCTTTGCTTTTTGATAATAAGAATAGGTCCATTAAGCTCTTTACAATTGCCCCATTGATCAACAACTAACTGCCAATGAATGTGTTGATGAGTTAGATAAGATTGGTAATCAAAGGCATTAGGGTTGGTTTGTCCATTCACTGTTTTTAAACTACCTTTTATCTGACAAGAAAATCCAAGGAGCCTTTCCTTATTTAAACTGGACTTTTCCTCTTCAGATTTCATTCGGTATTTAATTAATAGCTTTTCTCCTGTTGAATCCTTTGCAAAACCACTTAGGAGACTGCCATTAAGCGATACTTCATCTTCGAACAAAACAGTAAACTGTGTCTCACTCCCATGAAAACCAGATTCATTTCTGTTGATATCAATCCTTGCCTTCGAATAGAAAACAAGGACAATCATCAAGATGATATAAATTTGTCTTTTTGAGAATTTCTTATAAAACAAAAATAAAATCAAAAATAAAAAGAGTGAGAGCTTGACCATAATTTGGGGCTGAAAAGCAATAATCAAAGCAAGTAAAGAAGCAATGGCAAAATAGATCCCTCTTCCTTGCAAGATATCACCCCCTGAAAAATATTATATTATTCTTGAAAATTCCAACTTAATCGGCCTGAATTATCGTTTTTATTGTTAAGCTCATTTTCAATATCCATTTCTAGCTTTATCGCTTCCACATTGCTTATGCGAAGTAGATGGTAACAATATTCGTGATTTTTATAATCATGCGTGTAATAGATTTTTGTAATACCTGCTTGTAGTATCTTTTTCATGCAATGTATACATGGAAAATGAGTGACATAAATTTGACTTCCTTTTGTGGAAACTCCTTCAAGAGCACACTGAAGAATCGCATTTTCTTCGGCATGCAAACAACGAAGACAGTGATTATCAACGACGTAACAGCCCGCATCTAGGCAGTGATCATCTCCACTAATTCCCCCATTATAGCCAGTTGAAATGATTCGATTATTCTTTACCAAAACCGAACCAACATTCAGTCGATTACAGGTGCTTCTCATACTTATCAGATGCGCATTTAGCATAAAGTATTGATCCCAAGTTAAACGAGGGTTGCTCATATTCCCCACTCCCGATTTCTCATTTTCTACTAGTCTAAGGGAAATTGTCGATTTTAGTCAATGCTGTTATTTTACGATGATGAGATTCTGCAACTTTTCAAATGTCTTATCACCAATTCCGGTAACAAGCTTTAAATCATCAATTGTTTGAAATAATCCACTATCTTCACGATAGGCTATGATTGCTTCCGCTTTAGACGGTCCAATTCCAGGGAGATTTTGCAAATCATCGGATGTGGCAGTATTAATGTTGATTTTGCCTGCTTCTTGACTTGTAGAAATAGAGGTAGACCCAGCACCGGCAGTCACAATCATATTTTCCCCTTCTTCTCCTATTAAAGGTATATATAAAACCATTTCATCTGTCACCCGCTGAGCAAAGTTAATTTTTGTCTCATCCGCTCCTTCCTTTAATCCTCCAGCTTTTTCAATCACATCGATTACCCTTTCATCTAGCATCACTTCATAAACACCTGGATTCTCTACTGCTCCTTTAACATCCACCAAATTCTTTACATCAGGTTCCTGTACAAGCGTCTCTTCGTGAACTTCCGTATCTTGTTCTTCTTCACTTGGAATCGTCCATTCATTTTCCACTTCTGTTTCGTTTACAAGATTGCGAGCAAAAATTAGCATTCCAACGACGATAACAAAAGAGGCAACAATAAACCATTTATACTTCTTTACAGAGTCAATCATCTTGTTACTCCTTTCTAGGCATATTCACTAATTTAATTACATACTTTTATATGAGAATGCTTGCTTTTTGAAGGAGGGAAGTACATTGAAAATCGGAGTGATTGGTACAGGGAATATGGGGAGGATATTAATTGAGGCACTAATTGATGGAAACGCCATTTCCCCTTCTTTTATGAATGTGACAAATCGAACGCTTAGTAAAGCAATGAATATAAAAGAAGTGTATAATGACATCGCCGTACTTTCTGATGCTAGAAGCGTAGCAAGAGTATCAGATGTCTTGTTCTTATGCATAAAACCCAAAGACATTCATAGCGTACTAATGGATATTAAGCCGTTTTTACACTCAGAGAAATGTGTTGTATCCATCACTAGTCCTATCAGTGTTAATCAAATTGAGTCAGTGGTAGACTGTTCGGTGGCGAGAGCTATACCTAGTATTACCAACCGGGCACTAGCAGGTGTATCTTTACTAACGTTTGGCAATAGCTGTACGGGGGAATGGAAAGATAAACTACTTCAGCTGTTTGATGCGATTTCCACACCGGTGTCCATAAATGAGGATATTACAAGGGTAGGATCAGATATCGTAAGTTGTGGACCAGCATTTTTTAGCTACTTAACGCAAAGATTTATTAATGCAGCTGTAGCAGAAACAAAAATTGATGAAGCAACTGCAACGACACTTGCTAGCGAAATGTTAATAGGGCTTGGAGAATTGCTTCGAAAAGGATTTTACACACTTCCAACCCTACAGCAAAAAGTTTGTGTAAAGGGCGGAGTAACTTGGGAAGGAATTAAAGTGTTGGATGCAGAGCTTGGAGACGTATTTGAGCACCTCTTTCAAGCCACTCATACAAAATTCGAAGAGGATGTTTTTGAAACACAAAAACAGTTTCCAATAAATAATTCTCTAAAGAAATAATAATTCCTGCAAATGAATAAAAAAAAATCGGCTGTTTATTTTAATCAGCCGATTTTTCTGTCTGCTTTTTAGCTAAGAAAAAAATTCTTTCTGCCTCAGAAGTTATGTGATCGTCCCTAAAATCAGAGAAAGTCTCTAGTACATAAAAACCACTTGCTTCTAACCAATTTTTATAAACATCTACCGGAAAGGTTCTCTGGCTATGAAATTCATCATAGCGGTCATACTTCCCAGACTCATCATCATGAACAAAAAAGGTAAGTTCATGTTCAATACTAATTGGATACTCTCCTTGGAAGCAATTCCAAATATAACAAATATCCTCATCATCATGGGTAAATGTTTGATTCATAAAAATATTCATGATTTTATGAACGGAATGAACATCAAATAATAGAAGTCCATCTTCATCAAGTAAGTTATAGACCTTTTCAAACGTTTCTAATACTTCTTCTTCCGTCTGTAGGTAATTTAAGGAGTCACAAAATATACCGATAATGTCGAATCTCTCATACAAGTCAAGTTCAACCATATTTTGTTGATAAAAAGGAAGCTTCAGCCCATTGGTCTCAGCTTTCATGTGAGCGACTGTAAGCATGTCCGCTGATAAATCGACACCTGTCACTTCGAAACCAGCTTTTGCAAAGCGTACTGATAACTCACCTGTACCACAGGCTAGGTCTAATAGTTTCTTTCCCTTACACTGGTATTTGCTCCATTTTTCCGTTACGATAGATACCCATTCATCATACGGTACATCCTTCATTAATTCATCATAAAGGTAGGCAAATTTCCCATACGTCATTGAGTAAGAACACTTTCCATGTTTTCTATTGGTGCATCACCCCATAAACGCTCGAGGTTATAATAACTTCTTTCGTCTTTATGGAATATATGGGCAACCACATCCCCTAAATCAAGGAGGATCCATCTTGCCTCATCAAAGCCTTCCATTCTCTTAACCATATTGCCATTTTCCAATGCCTTTTCCTTCATTTCTCTGGCAATCGCTTGAACCTGCTTATCAGAGTTTCCGTGGCATATAATAAAGTAATCAGAGATGAGTGAAATGCCTTGCATATTTAATACAACAATATCCTCTGCACGCTTATCATCAGCAGCCTTTACTGATGTTTCTAATAATTGACGATTGGTCATCCAATCAGTCCTCCTTTAAATGAATGAAATAGTTATACGTTTGGAGCGTCAACGGAAAAACCGCTCGTTTCTTTTTTACTAAGAAAATAATTGAATTCTGAATAGAAAGCAATAACGCTTCATTCAAATCATTATCAGCTACCTCTCTGACCTCATCGACACCTGGAAATTGCCTCCCCGGTTCAATGTAATCAGCCACATAAATAATTTTTTCAAGCAATGACATATGCGGTCTACCAGAAGTGTGGTAACGAATTGCCTGTAGCACATCACGATCATGAATACCAACTTCATTCTCCACTAAATAAGCGCCTACTGGAGCATGCCAAAGTTCACTATTATAGGAAAGCAGTTCCTCAGGCATTTTTTCTTGAAGAATGATTTGTTTCATCTCTTCTTTAGGACGAAACTTTGCATAATCATGAAAGATTGCTGCCAACTCCGCTTGTTTCTCATTTGCTCCATATTTTTTGGCTAGCTTTACAGCTGTTTGTTCTACCCCTAGTGTATGCTGATAACGATGGTCGGTTAATTGCTCTCTAACAATCTCTAACGCTTTCGCTCGATCCATATAACTGATGCTCCTTTATATATTGTATGACGGAGTCAGGGGTAAGATAATGAATAGTATTCCCATTCTTTACTCTTTCTCTTATTAAACTAGAAGAGACGGCAAATTCCGGAATATCTATATAGATAACCGGATAACTTGTCTGCAATACGTGTTCTGGTCTTTGCACTCCGACAAAAGTAACAAGGTTCAATAAATCATCAATCTTGTACCATTTGGGTAAATATTCAACCATGTCTGCCCCGATAATAAAATAAAACTCTGTACCCTCATTTTTCTGATGCAGAAGCTTCATCGTGTCATACGTATAAGACGGACCACTCCGCTCCAACTCTATTTTTTCAACTTTGAAATCGGCATGATTACTTATTGCCTTTTCAAGCATGGTCACTCGATCGATCGTGCTTGTCCCACTTGTTGATTTATGCGGTGGTTTCGAATTAGGCAAAAACCATATTTCATCTAGCCCTAAGGAATCTAATACCTCGTTTGCAATAAGTAGATGTCCATTGTGGGGTGGGTCAAAGGTTCCCCCTAAAATTCCAATTTTCCTCATAAGGACCTCCTCGGATTAAGGAAGCTGTAATTGTTTATTTTCCTCAGACTCTTTATATAAAACAATGGTAGATCCAATTACTTGAACAAGTTCCGCCTTACAGCCTGACGATAACTTAACTGCTACTTCGTCCTTGTCCTCATCACAATTTTGTAACACACTTACCTTCAGAAGTTCCCTAACCTCTAATGCCTCATTGATTTGTTTAATCATGTTATCGTTCACTCCACCTTTTCCTACTTGAAAAATAGGGTTTAGATGATGAGCTTTTGAACGTAAAAATCTTTTCTGCTTACCAGTTAACATTCTTATCCTCCTAATCGGTTTAAAACCAATTTTTCCATTCTCTTTTGGTCCGGGAAAATTCCGGTCCATTTTTTAAATGCTAATGCCCCTTGAAGAACGAACATATCGATTCCATTTTGCGTGCGAGCCCCTTTATCCTTTGCAGAACGTAAAAATAAAGTTTCAAGAGGGTTGTATATAATATCACTTACAAAACTATTTTCTTTTAAGTTATGTAAAGAGAGCGGTTGGCATTCTACATTTGGTGCCATACCAATCGATGTTGTTTGTATAATAATATCATACTCGTCCAAATCATTCTCAGCATCTTCACGCAGTAATACACTGGAGTTGACCGTATATGGACATTGAGCAATTAATTCAGCTGCTTTTTCACTTGTACGATTGGTAACATCAATGTTTTTAATCCCCATGGAAGCTAAAGTAAAATAAATGGCTCTTGCAGCCCCTCCAGCCCCAACAATGAGAATTCGATGGTTGAAAAGATCTGGAATAATATTCATAATTCCTTTCACTGATCCTTCGCCATCAGTGTTGTATCCAACGAGCTCACCATCCTCATTTACGACTGTGTTTACTGCACCGATCGCTTCGGCTAAAGGATCTAAGCGATCAAGCATCGGAAGGATATCGACCTTATGTGGAACAGTCACATTAAACCCACTAATTTGTATCGCTTTTAATCCTATGATCGCTTTCTGTAAGTCTCCTTTTCTTACATGAAGCGCATGATAATGAGCATCTATATCATAAAAGCCAAATAAATCATTGTGCATGGCAGGCGACATAGAATGAGCGATCGGATCCCCAATTACCGCATACAGCTTTTTCAAAAAAATCCTCTCCCTTGTTGTAGCCTTGAGTACTTCATGAGGTTGATCAAGCTGATTTACTCTAAAAAGCTAAATTATATAAGCGATTTTCTAATCATTGCATGAACACCCTTAGGAACATACGCTGCAATTTTCACTCCAGGTTCGTTTACCGTGATCCAACCCAGACCGGAAAACACGATGTCTGTCTTCTCTTCTTTAATCATAAATTCCTGACGAATGAGTGGTGGAAATTCTTCCAATTCATCTGTTCTTGGAGGTGAGAGCATGTCACCCACATGCTTTTCGTATAACTCATCAGCATGATCAAGTTTTGTACGATGAATATTAATTTCATTAGAAAAATGACAAACAAATGATTGTCTTCCTCCACTAATAAAATCAAATCGGGCAAGTCCTCCGAAAAATAAAGTTTGTCCTTCGTTCAATTGGAAGACTTTTGGCTTTATTTCCTTTTTTGGAGTGATAATTTTCAAATCCTGCTTACTCACAAAATGAGCCATTTGATGGTGATTGATGATTCCTGGCGTATCTATAAGATGCTTACCGTCGGAAAGTGGAATCTCAATAATATCCAGAGTCGTACCTGGAAAATGGGAAGTCGTTATCACATCCCCTTCTCCCGAGACTTCCTTTAGGATCCGGTTAATAAATGTGGATTTTCCGACATTTGTACAACCTACTACATACACATCCTTGCCATTTCGATACTCGTCGATTGCTTCAGCTACTTCACGAACAAAATGACCTTTATGTGCACTCACTAAAAACACATCTTCTGGATGCAAACCGAGTTTTTTTGCTTCCCGCTTCATCCATTGAATGACCTTATTTGGCTTTATTGAGTGCGGAAGAAGGTCCACTTTATTACCAACAAGCAGGATTTTGTTCTTCCCTACAAAACGGTGTAGACCAGGTAACCAGCTACCGTTAAAATCAAAAATATCGACAATTTTTACAATAAGCGCATCCGTTTGGGATAAACCATTCAGTATTTTTAAAAAGTCATCATCTGTTAAACTAACATCCTGGATCTCATTATAGTGTTTTAAACGAAAACAGCGTTGGCAAATAATGACTTCCTTTTCAAGTGCGGATGGAGGCGCATAGCCTAAAGCCTCCTTATCCACTGTTTGGATATCTACCCCACAGCCTATACACGAAAACTGTTCACTCAAACTTAATCCTCCCATACAATCATTCCTTTTTTACGGAACCAATTCAGTATTCTTCGCTCAACTAATCGATTAAACTTTGTCACAAATCCATCTGTTGAGGCTACAGGTACAACAAGAATGGTATGTAACCCGCTACGGTTACCACCTAGAACATCAGTAAGTAGCTGGTCTCCGATAACCACCGTTTCATCCTTAGATGTTCCCATTTGCTTCATAGCCTTTTTAAAGGCTCTTGCCAAAGGCTTACGAGCTTGAAAAATAAAAGGTATATTTAGTGGATCAGAAAAAGCTTTCACTCTTCCTTCATTATTATTAGACACGATCGTCACAATAATATTATGTTTTTTCATTTCCTCAAACCATTTGATAAGGTTCGGTGTTGCATTTGGACGATCCCATTCGACAAGAGTATTATCTAAATCGGTAATAATCGCCTTAACTCCTTTTTCCTTTAAACTTTCAGGAGTAATTTCAAAAATACTTTTGACATGCTGATCCGGCAAAAACTTCTTAAGCATTTCTTACACCTCATTAAATTAATGAAAATTTTTCGACAAATTTCACGGTCCTTCAACACTGTGGATAACTTTATACACAAAACTCACACTGTCATAAAAAGGAATTACACTTTTATAAACAAATTAATCACAAGTTATCCACCATAACTTGTGGATAACAGAACGATTGTTCTGTTTTATTAATTTTGATAGAGTAGGAGTACAGCTACATAGCCTACATTATATGATGAATCACCATGCAGTAGAACCATTCACAAGAAAAGAAAGGTGTGATTTCCATTGCGTAAATTATCGGATGACTTACTTGTTGAATCTTATTTTAAAGCGAGAGAACTACAACTAAGCAAAGATTTTATTTATTTAATTGAGACAGAAATTCACCGTCGTTCATTAACTCACAAAATCATTGTGTAAATAGCCCATAGTTGGGCTTTTTTCATTACGCTCACAAAACAATATCATGTCTCTTTTAATAACGCAATTCTTTCTCCCACTTTGATAGGAAATGGAAGCGATTTTTCTAAAGTTGATTGGATAGAGTCTTTTTCAAACAATAGGACGACCGTTGATCCAAATGTAAAATACGCGAGTTCCTGGCCCTTTTCTACATGTTCATTCTCATGTGTAACTTCAATGGAGTTCACAAACATGGCCCCTACCTTCACCACTGCTATATGACCCGTCTGATGCTTAATTTCGGTCACTGTCCGATAATTTTTCGAGAGTGTACTTTTCCCATATTTTAATCCAAGAGAGTTGACTGGATATGATTTCTTTCCGAGTGTCCAACTGGCTGTAACCCTTCCAGTAATGGGACTATGAATACGATGGTAATGACTCGGGCTTAAGTACAAAACCATGAAGGTTCCATTTATATATTTTTGTAAAAGCGCATCATTACCTAACATTTCTTCAATTGAGTATGTTTTCCCCTTCACCTCAATCAATTTCTGTTCTGAAATAGGTCCAACTTCCTCAAGTACGGCATCAACTGGACTAGTAACAGCTTGTGCGTCCTGATTAATCGGCCTACTCCCTTTCCTCAGCTTTCGGATAAAGAAATCATGGAGTGTGGAGAATTCCTTGAGATCTCCTTCCATTTCCTCCGTATCGATTTGATAGATTCTTGAAAAGTGAGGAACAACATAACGACTCATATTTGATGTAGCAAATCTCTTCAACAGCGAGGAAGACCATCTGCCATTGGTTAATTCAATCATGAAACGATAAATGGTTTGAAACAATGTATTGACCTCCGTTATGGGAAAATTCTCATGCAATAAACGAATAAAACAAGAACACCAATCATTACTTATAATTAGGATGTTTTTTACCATTTCCATATAGGGGTGAGGCATATTTGTTTTTATTAAACGTACTCGATCAAACACTCAAAAAATTAAGAATTCAAACGGCCAATCTTTTAACATTCATCAATCTCTTTCTTGGTGGGTTTGCAGTGATTGAGAGCCTTAAAGGGAATTTAGATTTGAGCCTTTTATTAATTTTTATTGCTGCATTCGTTGACCGATTTGATGGAATGGTTGCCCGAAAACTTCATATTGAATCAGAACTTGGCAAACAATTAGATTCCATGAGTGATATTATATCATTTGGTGTCGCACCTGCACTATTGATTTATCAAGGAATATTATTTGAGTTTGACTTTCCTGGAACGTTTTTTACGATTTTTTATATCGCGTGTGGGGCGTTTCGTCTTGCTCGCTTTAATATTAGCGAGGATCAAAGCTATTTTACCGGTTTACCGATTACAGCTGCTGGCTGCTTATTGACCTTTAGCTATCTATTGCTTCCGTTTCTACTTCCTGAAATGTTCCTCTTTTTCATTATTATTCTTTCTTTTTTCATGGTTAGTCCGTTCAAATTAAAAAAAATATAGACACAGTCTTAAAAAGCCCGTGTCTATATTTCTCATTTCGTTAACGATAAAAATTCCTCAACATCAGCTACACATAGCTGTACAGCTTTTTCCCAAAAATCCGGCTTTGTTAAATCAACATTCAAATGCTTCCAAGCTAATTCCTCTACAGTCATAGAGGCTGTATCTTTTAACAGCGCAACGTACTTTTCCTCGTAGCCTTCCCCTTCTTCTTGTGCCTTTGCATAAATTCCTAGTGAAAATAAATAACCAAATGTGTAAGGGAAATTATAAAAAGGAACGCCTGTGATAAAGAAATGTAGTTTAGAGGCCCAGAACAATGGATGATACTCATCTAATGCCCCCCCATACGCCTCTTCCTGTGCTTCTTTCATTAATTGATTTAAACGTTCTGTTCCTACGACTCCATTTTTTCTTTCCTCATAGAAGCGTGTTTCAAATAGAAAGCGAGCGTGTATATTCATTAATAATGCTACTGAACGCTGTATTTTATCCTCTAATAACGCTAGCTTTTCCTCAGGGTTCCTCGCTTGCTTGACTGCAGCATCAGCTACGATCATTTCTGCAAAGGTCGAGGCTGTTTCTGCTACATTCATCGCATAATTTCTATTTAAATAATGTTGATCTCTCATTGCATATGTATGGAAGCCGTGACCTAATTCATGTGCAAGAGTTGAAACATTTGATGGTGTTCCCGAGAACGTCATAAATATTCTTGACTGATTACTCTCAGGGAAAAAGGTATGAAAACCACCAGGTGCTTTTCCAGGACGATCTTCCGCTTCAATCCATTTCTGTTCAAAGGCCTTTCTCGCAAAATCAGTCATTTCTTTTCCAAAGCGAGAAAAATGCTCAATAATAAATTCAGCACCTTCTTGATAAGAAACCTTTGATTCTACCTGACCGATGGGTGCATCTAAGTCATACCAACTTAACCGATCCTTCCCTAGTAAGTTCGCTTTTTTCTCTAAAAATGTTACAAAAGGAGCTTTGGCATCGGAAATCACCTGCCACATCGTGTCTAAAGTTTTCTTCTGCATACGATTTATTTGTAATGGCTCCTTTAAAACATCTTCCCATCCACGAAGCTTATACGTGTTTAATCGAAATCCGGCAAGGTGATTGAGCGTTTTTGACAAATACTCTGCTTTTTCAGACCAAGCTTCCTCCCAACCTTCAAAGATTGATTTTCTTACCACTTGAATTGGATGTGAGAACTTATTGGCTGCTTGCCCAACCGATAACTCCTTTGTTTCATTTCCTTCTTTAAATGGAACTTTAATCGTACCCACGATGGTATCATATAATTGCCCCCATCCATGATAGCCATCAATGCTTAATGCATTAATGATTGTTTCTTCTTCCTGAGAAAGTCTCTCTAATGCATTCATACGTCTTTCATGTAACACAAACTGCAAGGGATGAAGAGATTCTCCCTGAAGCAATTCTTCCCAAATTTGATTGTCGTAGGTAGTTAATTTTTGATCAAAAACCGTGAGCGCATTTTGTAAACTCGCACTAAGCTCAGTTACTTGCCCACGAAGTGCGCTAACTTTCTTATCGTTTGTATTTTGTGCATGTAAACAGCTAACAAATGCCCCTGCCTGGCGGATCTGTTTCGCAACTGTTTGAAAGAATTCAACCATTTCTGCAATTTGTTCTTGATCGGTTATTTTATTTGAAGGTTGCCAATCTCCTACCCTGCTTCGAAACCTTTCAACATCTTCCTTTGAGCTATGTATGTGATTAATAAATGCTTGAGAAGAACTTCCCCCTGAAAAAAACACGTCAAGGTCCCATACATCATAATAAGTACTTCTTTTCGTCATCCATACCCCTCCTAATCATTGTCTATTTTATTATAAATTTATTTTTCCGAAAACTCTACGAAAAGTTTCGAATACCGAAAGACCCACCAGAATGATGGGTCCAAAAATTAATATCGATAACCAGCAAAATACCACCAACCACCGAAAATGAGTAACAGGACAAACAAAACGATAAGCAGTGCTAAAGCTACTCCACCACCACCATAATATGGTGCTTGATAAGCATATGGATAAGGATAACCGTATGGCATTTTTCACCCTCCTTTACACTTATATCCTACTAATCAATGTATGATCATTGTCCATATTGGTGTAGGCAAATGCGGACTTTCTCTGCATTCAAATAGGCATAGATTGTTCTATGCCTGCTTCCTTCTAACTTTGAGAATCACGCTTTCTCTTTTCCTTCTCCGCTCGATAAAATTCATGAAACATCTTCATTAATGCTCTCTTTTCAATTCTTGAAACATAGCTTCTTGATATGCCTAACTCTTTGGCAATCTCTCGTTGTGTTTTTTCCTTTTTTAAATCGAGACCAAATCGACCGACGATTACTTCCTTTTCCCTGTCATCGAGCACGTCTATAAATTCTTTTACCTTTTCAAGCTCCATATTAAGTTGAATGGTTTCAATGACATCCTCCGATTCTGACTTCAACACATCGATTAATGATATCTCATTTCCTTCTTTATCCTGACCAATTGGATCGTGAAGGGACACATCTTTTTTGGTCTTCTTTAAAGCCCGTAAATGCATGAGGATTTCGTTTTCTATACAACGAGCCGCATACGTAGCAAGTTTTGTTCCTTTCCCTTCAGAATAGCTTTCAATGGCTTTAATTAATCCAATGGTTCCTATGGAGATTAAATCCTCTGAATCTTCTCCCGTATTCTCAAACTTTTTGACGATATGAGCGACGAGACGGAGATTATGTTCAATAAGCATATTACGAGCATGAGCATCACCATCTGCCATTAATCGTAAATATTTCTTTTCATCTGCCGATGATAATGGTTGTGGAAATGCATTATTTTTAACATAGGAAACTAAAAACACCATTTCCTTAACTAAATAGCTAAGTGCAGTCAATATACCTGACATTTATTCCACCCCACTTTCAGGACTTTCCCCCATGTTAATACCTATTGTTAATGGCGTTTTATTATGTCCCGAAATTGACGTTACTAATTGTCCCAACACTGACGGATTCACTGTCCAAAATGAAGGGGAAGCACCTTTATGCTTCCCCTAGAATCTTACAAATCAACGTGATACGTTTCATTATTCTTAAGGTAGAACCTAATCTCATTTCTGCCAGTAATGATGTACCAGTCTCTACCCAGTTCCAAACGGCAAGATAGAATCTTTCCATTTCCTAGATGGAGATCAAACCATTCACCGCAACGCATTTTATAACCTGTATTATCTCCCCAAAACACAACCCAACAATCCAACTCAGCGTTGTAGTTCATTTCTTTCCAGCGGCTTTTCATGAAAGTTCCCCCTGGATAACTTGCTTAATCATATGATCATCAATGATTCTTCGACCATTTTGTGAGCCATATAAAAGACTATGTGTACAAAGTTTATTAATGAGCCTTGCGGCACCACCAGAGAACTGATGAATTTCATCAAGCGCCCCATCAGAAAAGATAGGTTGATCAACTCCGGCATAACGAAGATGCCTAGATACATATTCTTCAACTTGAGCACGATCGAGATGGCCTAGCTGGAATTGGATATCGATTCTTTGGCGTATGGCTGCATATGATTGCAGTCGAAGTCGATCCCATAGCTCGCTTTGACCGACGAGAATAAGCGCCATCGGACTTTGCGAATCCATTTTGAAGTTTAATAGAAAACGAACTTCTTCAAGCATTTCCCGGTCCAGAAGGTGAGCTTCATCCACTACTACAACTGGCTGGAGTCCTCGTATACCTTTCATCAATTCTATCTCTCGGTGAAGCTGCCGTTTCGCATCTCCTCGATAAAACTTCGCTTCAGAGCCTAGTTGTTCCAATAGCCCTTTATAAAAATGGCGCGGGGTTAATTTTGAATCTGATAGATAAAGGACATGAAATTTTCCTTTATCTAATCTATTCACAAACTTACGGATTGTCGTAGTCTTTCCTGTACCACTATCTCCACTTAGGACCGCAAAAAGCTGTCTATCGGCTGCATATTTTAGCCTTCCAAGGATTTCTTGCATCATGGAAGAATCATAAAGTTGGTCTGTTGGTAGATCTCTGGTAAAAGGTGTATTGTCCATTTCATAAAAGGTTTCAAACACGAGAATCATCCTCCTTCCAGACAGCACGGAAGGTTACGGCAGGTTTTTGTTCGATTTGACGTTCCTGATTCTTTCGTTCAGCTGCCTTTAATAGTCTTGAAGAGTCAACACTCTGCACCTTCAGGTGCTCAGGTAATTCAGGCCGTTTTCCAGCTCTTTCCCCAATGACAAGCTTTCTAGCTTTCCAAGGAGTATAACCCTCGAACTCAATGGTAAGTTCCTCGATATTCGCAGGATCATAGACAACATCAACCTGTCGTCCAATAAATGTTAAACCCACCTCATATTTGTGATCCATGAAACTGATGCATCCTGACTTATCAACTTTTCTTGTTTCGCAATGAAGAAAGGCATTGCTTAAAGTATCAGGATCGATAAAGCGAATTGCTTTCCTGTCCGAACGAAAAGCTGTTTCCGGACTAATTTTCTCCCCAAGTGCAGAGTGAGGCTTATTCTGATAACACTCTGTCAACCACACCTGAAAAAGTTCATTCAGTCGATCTAGAGTATTGGGCTTTTCGATGACAGCTTCACTAATAAATGAATCTATAACTCTATTAAATCTTTCAATTTTTCCTTTTGATTCGGCAGAATAAGGCCTTGTGTAAGTAAGACGAGTGCCAATTTTGGAACATGTGCGTGACATCCACTTGGTTCTATATTGCTTTCCATTATCAAAATACACTGCTTCCGGAACACCATATTTTTGGATTGCTTGTCGGAATGCATCTTCAATGATTCTTGAATCTAGAGTAGGATAAAAGGCTGCATGAACCACTAACCTTGTGGCATCGTCGATAAAAGCGACAAGATATACTTGTTTCTTGATTCCATTTGGACCAATAGGTAAATATGGGCCATATTTGATATCTGATTGCCAAAGTTGGTTCCGATGCCGTTTCTGAAATCGTCGGGCGGCAACTCCAGTTTGAGAATATAGGCGCATATGTCGCGAACTATATCCTTTTTCAGTCAGCTTTTCCTGCAGTGTGGATCTTTTAATTTGTCCTGGTTCAGCTAATTCTTCCCATTCAAGAATCTGGATAATCTGTGCCACACTACGGCTTGGCACTTCTTTTCGAAGAAGAATAGCCTGTTCCAATATATGAGGAGGGATAGCTTCTGACTTTTGAGAACCTTTTCTTCCTTGTGGCTTCAATCCCCCAAATCCATCCTCACGAAATTGAGCTAAATATCGCCTAATAGTTCTTTCTGAAAGGCCATTGGCTTTCGCAATCTGTTCTTTTAACTCTTTTAATTTTCCAGCATCAAGTCCTTCTGCCAATAAAGGGGATATCAGCTGAAAACGCTGCACTGCCAATTCTTCTGATTTCTTATGATTCCTCATGATACACTCTCCTCTCTGTGTCTATCATGAGTGTAAATCAGGGGTTATTGGACAATGAATGCAGAACGGGTATGTATCCAAAAATTAATATTTACAATGGGCCGGACAATTCTTGTCAGCCATCCATTGGCATCTCCTGCCAAGCGCCCTATCCTTTGAAGTGCAGTCCCTGAACTTTCGGACGAGAAATCCAGAGGGATGTTTCCTTGATTGGTTCTGATCATGATGGATGTTAAACACCCCAACCAATAATCCACAAATTCATGAATCCAGCCATGCCATCTCGAAAGAGTAGAATCATCGGCTGGAACAGTATGGTCGGATGGATTCGAGAGAACGCTTTCAATACATTCAGCTTCATAGCGCTTATAAGGGATTAATATATCCGGCAGTTCATGATGTATCGTACAGCAACAAGTGCACCTTAGTCTTCGGATGTTATAGGTCTTACTCTGCCCTGAATGATCAATAGATTTACGATTCTTAGATCCTATTACCAACATGTCTTTCCCACAACATGGAGAAGGAATCCTCCCCGCACCTCTAACGAAAAACTCCAGTTAGATTGTTTTCAATCAGCTTATAATCTGATACAATAACCATATACTTTTTGGTGGGACGTCTCCCGTATAACTGTTGGCGCAGTTATACATTATGGGAGTCGTCTTTTCCTTTCTCCGGAATATATTCATGGACATTATACTCGACCACTTCCGGACAGGCAATACCGTCAACTTTCGGTAATTTAAGAGTGTCAAAAACAACCTATGAAGCGAGGTGGTCGTATTTGTCTGTCCCACTTAATTATATTTAAATAGAAAAAGACTATTAAAAAAAACACCGACATGGTGGTCGGTGTTTCAAGCTTCTATTCTACGGAAACTTCGGCAGCAATAATACAACCTACAGATCCGCATATAATTAAACCCATAACGATTGCGAACATGTTACCACCCCTATTCTTCCTTTTGTTACTTCGAATGTACCATATTATTCAGAGCAAAATGGAGAAAGGATGTGAACATTTTGTTACTTATGAAGCCTACATAATGCGCTAAGTCACTTAAATCCAGAGATCTCCGGGGGAAGAACTCTACTTTAGTTTTCTTAAACGATACATTTCTAGAGATAGCAACAATACACGGAGGAACATCTATTTCCCCTCCTCACCATAAATTCGTTAGGTGGTATCCTTCTCCACCCATAAAACTGCCTTACGATCTTGCATGAAATAAATCATCTTCATTCCCACCTTTCTTTATTTTTTTGTTGTTATTCTAGCCTTAAAATAATCGTTGAATGGAAAGCATACGATCGCGAGTAGCTTCATATTGCTTTTTTGCCATTTCTGCTCGTTCGTATTCAGCAGCTGACACATTACGTTTTTTAATTGTAACTGTTAAGAATAATATATTCAGGGTCATATCTATCACCTCCTTATTTTGCACACAAAAAAGCCGCAGAGAGCCCCTGCGACTTTTAGGCATATAAAAAGCCGCAAGAGTACATTCTCCAAGCGGCTTGAAATGGCATAAGTTATGTTCACATTTACTTAAGCAATTCATTCCTATTGGTCGAATGCGTGAAATATTTAGTTGTCTTCTTTTCAATAGCTACAGATAATTTAATCATTTCACTCGACCTCCTTTTTAGAAATTATTGCTTACAGTGGTAATTATATCCACTATTACCATTTATGTAAACCCCTTTTTCAAAGATTTTCTAAAAAAAAATAGCCCTCAGGCAGGCTGAGAGCTATCTTCCTATTCATTTATGTCATCAAGCTTTGTTTTTATTTGCTTCGATAAAGTAAAAAAGTAAATAGAACCCGCTAAAAACAGCATAGATGAGCACATCATCATATATAGATCGATTAGCACTTTTTCACCTGATGGAATGATAACACCTAGGTAAAAGAAGCTGCCTACGGCAAGTAGAACAACCGCAAACCTCTTATAGTCAATCATTTTCTCTTCAAGCATTTTCCCTGCATTGCTATCTTTCACTATACTCACCTGCAACCTTCTCTTGTTCTATGAAACTACTTTATCATAGAACGCTTGGTTAGTGAGGATGTAATTAATAGCAATTTTTCCGGATAGTTTAATCAGCCTTTAGCTTCTCAACGATTTTCATAACCAAAGAGGCTGAATGAAGTGCTGCTTTTTCTAAATATTGTTCGAAGGAAACATCTGATTCTTTCCCAGCGATATCAGACAATGAACGTATAATAACGAATGGAATCCCAAATTGATAGGAAACTTGGGCAATTGCAGCTGCTTCCATTTCGACCGCCTGTAAATCAAGAAATTTATCACGGATAGCATCCACACGCTTCGGATCATTCATAAAAGAATCACCTGTTGCGATTAACCCTTTCACAACTTGCACACTACCAATTTCCTTTGCCGCTGTTTCTGCTATCTCAACAAGCTCGGAATTAGCCTCAAACGCTGCAGGAAGCTGTGGTACTTGACCATATTCATATCCAAATGCTGTAACGTCTACATCATGATGGCGAACTTCAGAAGAGATAACAACATCTCCTACATTTAAATCAGGATGAAAGCCTCCAGCTGATCCTGTGTTAATCACATAATCAGGTTTGAATCTATCTAATAGAATCGTTGTGGACATTGCTGCGTTTACTTTCCCTATTCCTGAGCGCAATAGGATTACCTCAGCCCCATCCATACTACCTGTTGTAAACTCACATCCTGCAATTGTTTGTTGTTCCGGGTTGCTGATTTTTTCTCGTAATAAAGCTACTTCTTCTTCCATTGCACCAATAATTGCGATTTTCACTTATAAAGACCTCTCTCTATTGTTTTATTCGATCGACGCTAGTTCTTCCACTAATGTAGGCTTCCAACCTTCCCCATCCACCCACTCAATGGAAACACGATAAATTTGGGTTCTGTCCTTTGAAAAGACGGTTCCTTTTGATTTATTATGACCATCATTTCCAAGGAACTTGATCGTCATATTATCCTCTGACAACCCAGTGGCATATTCAATGGCAGAAACCATTTCATCCCAATCCACACCACTATACACGCTTGTATGTTCACCTGTTTGGCTCGTTCCGACTGGCTCCCAATTTGGGTTAACAATGGTTCTAACTACATTAGAATCCGCGCCGCCTTCTGTCACAATTGTTTCTTCGTTATCATTAGAGCTAGCTTCCTCGCTCGACTCTTCACTTAAGGACGAAGAGTCTGAAGACGAATCTCCCTCATCCATTTCTGAGTCAGCTCCTTCTGTTACTTCCTCCGAAGACTCTTCTTCTTCATTCACATCATTTGAAGCTTCTATACTTTGTTCCTGCTCTTTTTCTGTCGTAGCTTTATCATCGTTTCCTAAAAAAATCACTCCGGAAACAACAATAATTAAAACCAATACTATTCCAATGAGACCATTTAAAATCAGATTTGTTTTACGACGCTTCGACCTTTGATTAAATCTTGATTGCTGAAAATCATCTTGCATCATACGAACCTCCTAGACCTCTTTTGAATATCCTTTTAAGAGCGAACTCGCTATACATTCTACCACTTTACTAGAAATTCGAAAAGGACAATCACGTTACAAATACATTAACGTTTCGACAGAGGCTCATTATGATCCAAGTTATATACGTTTTTAACCATATCAGCAAATAATCCGTTCACTCCTCCTTCATCCCCATAAACCCCTAAATTTACCGTTACTAGAGCGTATCTAGGGTTATCGTATGGAAAATAACCAGCAAACCATTTATTATGCAATTGTTTCTCCTCTTTAAAGATTCCCGTTTCAGCTGTTCCTGACTTCCCAGCAACCTCATATGGCAGCTCTTGAAACCATCTTCCCGTTCCATTTTCATTTACAACCACTTCACGCAATAATTTTTGAAGCTTCATTGCGGTATAAGGAGAAATAGATTCACCAGGCAGAGCTTGCTTTTCGAATGGTAGTAGGGAGTTCCCGTTTTTGTATTCCACTTCTGAAACCACTCTGACACTCTCTCTGACGCCACCTTTGGCAATTGTCCCCATCATATTGGCAACGGCCAATGGTGTGGCACGAACCTCATGCTGACCGATACCTGTCAAAGCAACAAAATTCTTATCATTTTTAGCATCTTCTGATAAAAACACACGGCCCTTTTGTTCTTCTTGAAGTTGCCTAAAATTAGAGAAATGATAGATATCACCATTCCATCCAACAGAACCGACAAGAGATAATTTATTTGCATACTCCTCAAGTATATTGGGATCAATTTCCTTTAATTCTTTTGCAATCGTTCCAAAAGTATTGTTACAGCTCCTTGCAAAGCTATCCGTAAAGTTTAACATTCCATGATCATACACTAAGTCAGGTTGTCCATTAATTTTTTTACTACAATCATACATTTGAGTGGGGTTGTCTAGTTCAAAGTCAATGGCGGCTCCAGCCACTACCGTTTTAAAAACAGACCCAACAATTTGCTCAGAAATCATCATGTTCTTCAGACCACTCGAAGCATCTTCAAACGGCTTTTCCTTGTTGATAGTGGGTCTTGATACCATGGCAAGGACAGAATTCGTCTCTAAGTCTAAAAGCACAAGTCCCCCTTTACTTATTTGGTATTGATCAACTAAATTTTCAGCCATTTCCTGAATGTCTTTATCTATCGTTGTTTTAATATTAACCGGATAAAAAGGATTGGCTGGTTCGACATATTTCACATCAATCCCAAACAGTGGCCCACCCTTTGCATCAACATGGTAGATAAGCTTGGAATTCCCATCAGGAAGCAAAAATTCATCAAAGCTTTTTTCTAATCCGGTTAACCCAATCACGGTCTGTTCTAGCAAGTCTTTCTCAGGGTATCGTTTTTGTAATTCAACTGTATTTTGTCCCGTAATACCAATAAGTTGCTCAGCTGGATACTCATTTAGCGAATATTTCCTCTCTACAGCAAACACTCCTGGTATTTTCAGAGCATTAATTTGCTCCATTTGTGCATCTGTTAGTTTCAGCGGATTTGGATCACCATAAGCAAATGGGTCTTCCGCTTGCTTCACTCTGTATATAATTGATTCCACAGGTACATTTATAATGTCTGCGACCTGTTCACTATCCCACTCCATATTCTTCAAAAAAGGAAAAAGAATGAGGACCGGAATCTTACGGTGAACAAGTGACTCTCCATTGCGATCAAGAAACCCTCCTCGCCCATTATCAATCACCATTTGCTGTGAGCGTTGAACGACACTTGCTTCAAGAAGATTAATGTTATGATTTGTAAAGTTTTCTGTTGATACGAGCTGTACTTGAACAAGTCTTCCTATTAAGAGACTAATTACTGTTATACAAATAATTAACCATACCACTGCCCGTTTTCTCCACATAAAAAAACACCTCGTCAAAAGTGTTGACGAGGTTTTCTTATTTCAAACCAATTTACTTAATATTTGTAATACGCACATTCATTTCTCCACCTGGAGTTTGAACCGTTACTTCGTCTCCAACCTTCTTACCCATCAAGCTTTTCGCAATAGGTGAATCGTTTGAGATTTTACCTTCAAACGGATCTGCTTCTGCACTTCCAACGATCGAATACGTTTCCTCGTCGCCTCCTGGAAGCTCAATAAACGTAACAGAACGGCCTAAAGCGACCGCATCGGTAGCTAGCTCATCCTCTTTAATAATCTTTGCGTTTCTTATCATATTTTCAAGCGTTGTTATACGACCTTCAACAAATGCTTGTTCTTCTTTAGCTGAATCATACTCTGAGTTCTCAGATAAGTCTCCGAAGCTTCGAGCAATTTTAATACGCTCTACGACTTCTTTACGTTTTACTGATTTTAAATGTTCTAATTCTTGCTCTAATTTTTCTTTACCAGCTAAAGTCATCGGGAAAACCTTTTCTGTAGCCAAAACCCTTCACTCCTTCTAGTTTCACAACCCCCAAATAGATTGTGTATTTTTCTTATGTAGATATTTCTAACGGTAAATGCATAGGAGCGCGTCCTTATGAAAAGGGCGCGCATGAAACGTCCACCTGGACTTATTTTGGGAAACATTTGCATTACTGCTTTTTATTGTTTCATAAAAATGATTTTTGTTCAAGAATTGTTTGAATTTTTGTGACCATCAAATCAATTGCCACAAAATTATGGCCACCTTCTGGAATAATAATATCTGCATAGCGTTTCGTTGGTTCAATAAATTGATTATGCATTGGGCGCACCACATTTACATACTGGTCAATGACTGAATCCATTGAGCGCTCACGTTCTTTTATATCTCTTACCAATCGTCTAATAATACGAAGGTCCGCATCTGTATCTACATATAACTTAATATCCATTAAGTTACGAAGTCTTTCATCTTCTAATATGAGGATTCCTTCAAGGATAATTACATCCTTAGGCTCCACATGGATGACATCACTTGAACGGGTATGAACACTGTAGTCATACACAGGCTTCTCAATCGCTTCGTAGCTGAGAAGACTCTCAATATGCTCAATCAGTAAGTCATTGTCAAATGCTAATGGATGATCATAATTTGTCTTTAGACGCTCTTCGAAAGGTAAATGTGACTGGTCTTTATAATAAAAATCTTGCTCGAGCATTAAAATCGAATGCCCTTTAAATGTCTCGTAAATCGATTTTGTTACACTCGTTTTCCCGGAGCCGGACCCACCGGCTACACCAATAACAACGGGTTTGCGTTTCATGCTAGTTTAAATCTCCTTCCGCATCATGTTGTTCGGGTAAACCGGTTTGTCTAATTTGAACTTTACAATTTGCATTGGATGTCTTGCTGTATCCAGCTCATTGCCATCCTCATCCCAAATTTTTTCAACAACAGTTGTAAAGTTCTCAATTTCAGGTCCAAAAAACTCTACTTCTTGACCAGGTTTAAAGTAGTTGCGCTGCTGAAGTGTGACCATTTGATTTTCAGCATCATAGTCTAACACCAATCCAGCAAAGTCAAAAGTTGTCTTTTTGCTATGATTTCCAAACATCTGCTCTTTATACCCAGGAATTCCTTCAAAGAATGCAGGAGCCGTATCACGGTTTGCACATTTATCAAGTTCTTCTAACCATTCTTTTTGGATAACAAAGTTCTCTGGGTCCGCACAATAAGCATCAATTACTTTACGGTACACACTAACTACTGTTGCCACATAGTGAATGGACTTCATACGACCTTCAATTTTCAAACTATCAATGCCAAGCTCAATCATTTGTGGAATTGACTCAATTAGCTTAAGATCCTTAGGGCTCATTGCAAATGGTGCATCACCTTCGCTAAATTGAGCGACTTCATCTTGTTGGTCAAGCTGATACAAGTCATAATCCCATCGGCAAGACTGGCAGCATCCACCGCGGTTTGAGTCACGAGCGGTCATATGATTACTTAATGTACAGCGTCCAGAGTACGCGATACACATTGCACCATGGATGAATGTTTCAATTTCGATATCGACTTTCTCTTTCATTTCTCTTATTTCTTCCGCACTAGTTTCACGTGCAAGTACCACACGCTCTAATCCTTCTTCCTTCCAGAATTGGACTGCTTTCCAATTGGATAAAGATTGTTGTGTACTTAAATGCACCTCAATTTCAGGTGCTAATCGACGACATGTTTCTATGATAAGAGGATCAGCAACAATAATACCTGCAATACCTGCCTCTTTTAACCCAAGAATATAATCTTCTAATCCATCTATATTTTCATTATGAGCAAAAATATTTGTTGTTACATAGATCTTCGCACCATATTTTTTAGCAAACTCTACTCCCTCTTTCATTTCATCAAAAGTAAAGTTCCCTGCGTTTGAGCGAAGTCCGTATTCTTGTCCACCGATAAATACAGCATCTGCCCCGTATTGGACAGCAATTTTTAGTTTCTCAAGATTCCCAGCAGGTGCAAGTAATTCTGGTTTTTTTACTATTACTCGCTTTCCATTCACAATCTGTGAGATTTTATCGTTTACTACGATAGACATCTTTTTCCCTCCTTAACACATGTTTTTATTAATAAACGGTCTCTTTGAAGAAAAATCCAGTATCTAAAGGACGATTCTTTGGTTGAATCTCTTCTACTTCCTGTAATAAGTCATCCTTTACTTCTTCGTACTGATCAGGATTTTCTGCACATAGATCAATTGCTTTTCGATATAGTTCTGTTACTTTTAGAATGTATTCTGATGTTTGCAAAATACCATCAATCTTAAGAGAATCAACTTCTGCTTCAATAAGCTCTGTTAACTCATCAATCATACACATGTCATTTGGACTCATAATATGTGTGCCGTTCGCATCTTCAAAAATTGGATATTTATTTTCTCTTTCCTTATCGTGAAGGAACATGTTGGCATTTTGAGCACGGTTTTCTACCACTAGTGCTTTTCCTTGGTACTCATAATAATTCCCCAAGAGTGAACGCTTAGACTGGAACATGGCGGTCATCCCGTGGACTTGTACCTCAATCTCCACCTCGGCATGCTCTTTCATTTCTACAATCGCATCCATATTGATTTCTCTGGCAAGGACAGAGCGCTTAGCCCCTTTTCTACCCCAATAATTACATGTATACCAGTTCGTGGCAGTTGTTTCTGTATTCCAATGAAGCGGTAAATCAGGTGCAGCTTCTTTTGCTACCATTAAAACCGCTGGATCACCGAAAATGATTGCATCTACGTTTGCTTCTTTTACAAATCTTACATAATCATATAATGCTTCAATGCTTTCATTGTGGAAGATCGCATTCATCGCTACATACACTTTTTTCTGAAAAGAATGGGCAATTTCTACGGCCTTCTTTACATCTTCTCTTGAAAATTCTCCAGCCAAACGAAGACCAAATCGTTCCTCTCCGATTACAAGAGCATCCGCTCCAACTTTACATAATGCTTCTATATCTTTAATCGTCTTAGGTGTAACTAATAGTTCTGGTTTTTTCATGATCTCTTCACCTCTTTTTACTAATTGCTACTCCATCGCCTACAGGAATAATGACCGAATCGTATTCTCCATGTTCCATTAGCCATTTGTTAAAATCTTTAATTTTTGAAACCATACTTCTTACTCGTTTACTCTCAATTGTATCCTCACAGACTAGTCCTTTAAACAGAACGTTGTCAGTTATGATGATCCCTTTGTCACCTAAATACTTTGAATATATTTCAAAGAACTTCGTATATTGCCCTTTAGCTGCATCGATAAAAATGGCATCGAATAAACCAAATTTTTCTATTAGTGATTCTACTTCTAGCGCATCACCTTTGATAATCGAAATTTGGTGTTCTTTGTTTGCACGTTTAATAAAATCCTCAGCGACCGTATAGCGCTCACTGTCCCGTTCAATGGTGACGATGTTCGTTTCTGGAAGAACAGTCGCCATTCGTAAGGCAGAATATCCAATAGCAGTACCAACCTCTAAAATCTGTTTCGGTTGGGCAATCCTTAGTATTTGGAGTATCGTTTCGATTCCTGACAGTTCCATGATAGGAACTTGATGAGTTTTCGCGTATTGCTCCATTTCTTCGAATAAATCCGATCTATTTTGAATGAGCTCTTCTATATAAGAATGCAGCTTCTCCGTTTCCAAGCTGCGTCACCTCTTTTGTTTAGACATGAAAAAATAGCGTTCACAGCAATTCACAGGGATTCAGCACAGCTAAATATGGTCTTCTGTGGTTGACGCTATTTAAAAACACTTGAACTATTCTATCATAATAGAAGGAGAAATGCGAACATTTCTCCTTGAAACAGATTAATTGATGTGCTCGGCCTTTTTTGCATTATGCTCGTCAAGAGTTTTTGAGAATAATACATCACCAGATGCAGTTGCTAAAAAGTATAGGAAATCCGTCTGGGCAGGATGTAAAACAGCTTCAATTGATACAGTACCTGCATTAGCTATTGGGCCTGGTGTTAAGCCTTGGTATTTGTAAGTATTATATGGGTCGTCAATCTCCAAATCCTTATACAACACCCTATCCTTATGTTCTCCATGAGCATATAAAACGGTAGGATCTGTTTGTAAAGGCATTCCTGTTTCTATACGATTATAAAAGACACTTGCAATTTGATCACGTTCAAGTTTTTCAGTAGCTTCCTCTTCTACCAAGGAGGCAAACGTTAGTAATTGGTGTGCAGTATACTGTCTCTCAGCCATATCTCCCTCATACTCACTAATAACCTTTTCCGTCTGATCTAACATAACCATGATAATTTCTTCCACTTTTGTATCTTCTTTATAAAAAGGATAAGTTGCAGGGAACAAGTAGCCTTCTAATGGATACTTGACATTTTCCGCGAGAATTTCCTCGGTTAATAAATCTGGGTATTTATTCATAAGAGCTTGTATAAATTCACGGTCATTTAATTTTGCAAAAACATCTGCTTCTGACTGGTTTGTTTTTTCTGCGATGATTTTTGCGATTTCTTTTAACTGTTTTCCTTCAGGAATGGTAATTTGAAACACCACATCTTGCTCTACCTTACCTGTCTTTAAGCTTTCAATGATACTTGGCAAGGTCATAGAAGGTGAAAGTTCATAGTTACCGGCCATAAACCCTGACTCGTTCTTAAACTTAACAAAGTATTTAAATACACGTGCATCTTTAATAATTCCATGTTCCTCTAATATGTTTGCAATACCAGTAACTGAAGATCCAATTGGTATTTCTACTGTCATTTCTTTTTTATTCTCTGGGTCTACGGGCTTTAGTGCTGATTTAATATAAAAATATCCTCCACCAGCCGTAATTGCTACCAGTAGGAATAATATAATTGAGATGGTTAAGACAATTTTCCTTACAACTCTTGCCTCGCCTTCCCTCTCAATCATCTTTTCTCGGATGATTGCTTTTTTATCAGGCCTGTTACCTGTCATCTCTTCCTTTTGCTTCTCTTCGGTTGACAAAGTTTCCCCTCCAATTCACAGGGCTTATTCTTACTATTCCCTTATAACTATTCTCGAATCATTATACTATATTTTTCGACAATAGAAGTGAATTTTCGCAAAAAAATAGCGGATAGCCTATGCTATCCGCGTTTTATCTTCCTATTCTTCGTCTTGCTCTTCTAGGAATGTATTTAACATTTCTTCAATTAGGTCCCACTCTTCGTCTGTTTCGATTGGCATTAACTCACCATCATTATTATCTTCGGTTGGAACAAACGCAGACGCATGAATTTCAATTTCTTCATCATCGTTTTCATCTGCTCCAATTGGATAATAAAGTACATAAGACTTACCAAACTCATCAGAATCAAATGTAAAAAGCACCTCACAAAGTTGCTCGTTACCTTCTTCATCAATTACTGTAATATTGTTTTCTCCATGTTGCATTGAAAAATCACCTCAAGTTATTTTTGACTATCTAAAAAGCCTTGTAAGATCATAGCTGCTGCCATTTTATCGATTACTTTTTTACGTTTTTTCCTACTAACATCCGCTTCTAGTAAGACACGTTCCGCAGCAACCGTAGTCAGGCGCTCGTCCCATAGGAATACTGGCAAGGAAAACCTCTTTTCTAGCTCACTAGCGTAAAATTGACTCGCTTCCCCTCTTGGTCCAATGGTTCCATTCATGTTTTTAGGCAGCCCTACTACTATTTTTCCTACTTCATACTTTTCTATTATTTGACCAATCTGGTCAAAACCAAACATTCTTTCATCTTCATTAATTTTAATTGTTTCTAATCCTTGCGCCGTCCAGCCAAATTCATCGCTAAGCGCAACGCCGACCGTTTTACTGCCGACGTCAAGACCGAGAATTCGCATACGTTAAGAGCCCTCTCGTTGTGTTTTTAAATAGCTTTTGACAAGCTCCTCAATAATTTCATCTCGTTCAAGCTTTCGAATGATGTTACGAGCATCACGATGACGAGGAATATAAGCAGGATCTCCAGAAAGCAGGTAACCTACAATTTGATTAATTGGATGATATCCTTTTTCTTGAAGAGCTTCATGTACTTGAAAAAGGACTTCCTTCACGTCATGTTCGATGGGCTCTTCTGGAAAATTAAACCTCATTGTTTTATCAAATGTACTCATTCTCTTGCACCTCGCTTCATCTAGTAATCGCTAACTTACTTCCCTTATATAGAAGTATCTATCATCAAATCTATCCAATGGAAGAAATATTTAGTAGTCTAATCTCCTTCATTTTACACTACTTTTCTTGAATATCAAACGGATTTAACCCATTCTTCTACAAAACTTAGAGCAGAATCCAGCTTCCCAGCATCTTTTCCTCCTGCTTGGGCCATATCTGGACGTCCACCACCGCTACCTCCGCAAATAGTAGCAACTTCTTTAATAATTTTTCCGGCATGATAGCCTTTTTCAATTAAGTCTTTTGTTACACCAGCAATTAAGTTTACCTTATCGTCGTTTACGCTTCCAAGTACGATTACTGCAGAACCTAGCTTTTGCTTCAAATCATCGACCATGTTTCGTAGTCCGTTCATGTCTGCACCTTGAATTCGAACAGCAAGAACTTGAACACCGTTCACTTCTTTTACATTATTAACCAAATTGCCTGCTTCAATATTTCCTAACTTCGCTGCTAAAGACTCATTTTCTTTTTGAAGCTGCTTTTGTTCACTTAACAGTGCATCGATTCTAGATGGTACATCTTTTAGGTTCGTTTTTAACTTTCCTGCCGCATCTTTTAAAATCTGGATTTGGCTATGCATTTGCTTAAATGCACCTTCCCCCGTCACCGCTTCAATACGACGAGTTCCTGCTCCAATTCCACTTTCTGATATGATTTTAAAGAGACCAATGACTGAAGTATTAGGAACATGGCAACCACCACAAAGTTCTAAACTGTAATCTCCGACTTGAACCACACGTACGATATCACCATATTTTTCACCAAATAGTGCCATAGCTCCCATCGCTTTTGCCTCAGCAATTGCTTTAAAGTCTGTTTGAACAGTTAGAGATTGCCAGATTTTTTCGTTTACAATCTTCTCTATTTCTTCTAATTCCTCTGGTTTTACTTGGCCAAAATGAGAGAAGTCAAAACGAAGTCTATCTTGTTCTACTAGAGAACCAGCTTGGTTTACATGTGTTCCAAGAACATCTTTTAATGCTTGATGTAATAAATGGGTTGCCGTATGATTCTTAATAATTTTTCCTCTATTGTTCTCGTCAACAACCGCTACTACCTGGTCATTAACCTGTAATTCTCCAGATTCAATCAGTACGCGGTGAAGATTTTGTCCATTTGGTGCCTTTTGTACATCTTTTACCGCCGCTTTTACACCTTCGCTTAATAGTGTACCAAGGTCAGCTATTTGCCCACCACTTTCAGCATAGAAAGGCGTGACATCAAGTATTAATTGGATTTCTTCCCCTTCACTGGCCTTGTCGATTTTCACACCATTTTGTACGATAGCAAGAACCTTTGATTCAACCTTTAACTGATCGTAACCAACAAACTTACTTTCTACTTTAATCTCACCAAGTTCTCCACCTTGTACCTGCATAGAGTCTACATCTTGTCTTGCTTTACGTGCACGCTCACGCTGAAGCTCCATTTCGATCTCAAAACCAGCGTGGTCAACCTTCATTCCCTCTTCTTCACCATACTCCTCTGTTAATTCAACTGGGAAACCGTATGTGTCATAAAGACGGAAAACGTCGGCACCCTGAATCGTATCACTTCCAGCTTCCTTTTCTTTTTTGATAACCGCTGCAAGAATTTGAAGCCCCTCATTCAGAGTCTCATGGAATCTTTCTTCTTCATTCTTTATGACCTTTTGGATAAAGTCGGTCTTATTCTTTACTTCTGGATAAAAATCAACCATAATTTCCCCAACAACAGGAACCAGTTCAAACATGAATGGACGGTTGATGTTAATTTGCTTGGCAAAACGTACGGCTCTACGAAGCAATCTTCTTAACACATACCCTCGTCCCTCATTGGAAGGAAGTGCACCGTCACCAATAGCAAATGCCACAGTACGAATATGATCTGCAATGACTTTAAATGCTACATCAGACTCTTTACTTTTCCCATACTTTGCCCCAGAAATCTCTTCTGTTGCACGAATAATCGGCATAAATAAATCGGTATCAAAATTAGTAGGAACATTTTGAACAACCGAAGCCATTCTTTCAAGTCCCATTCCGGTATCAATGTTTTTCTTTGGTAGTGGAGTATATGTACCATCGGGATTATGATTAAATTCTGAGAAAACTAAGTTCCAAACCTCTAAATATCTGTCATTCTCTCCTCCAGGATACAACTCCGGATCACTTTCATCATTTCCATAGTCAGGTCCACGATCATAGAAAATTTCCGTATTTGGTCCACTAGGGCCTTCCCCGATATCCCAGAAGTTCCCCTCTAATCGAATAATTCGCTCTTCCGGTACCCCAATTTCTTTGCTCCAAATGTCAAACGCTTCGTCATCTTCTGGATGAATCGTAACAGAAAGTTTTTCCTTATCAAAACCTACCCATTTTTCATCAGTTAAAAATTCCCATGCCCAATGGATGGCTTCAACTTTAAAGTATTCTCCGATCGAGAAATTCCCTAACATCTCAAAAAACGTATGATGTCTTGCTGTTTTTCCAACGTTTTCAATATCGTTCGTACGAATAGATTTTTGTGCATTTGTAATTCTAGGATTATCAGGAATGACACGTCCATCAAAATATTTTTTTAATGTCGCTACCCCACTGTTAATCCAAAGCAAAGATGGGTCATCATGAGGAACAAGTGGAGCACTTGGTTCCACTGCATGTCCTTTTTCTTTAAAAAAGTCTAAATACATTTTTCGAATTTCTGAGCCTGTAAGCTTCTTCATTTATTTTCCCTCCAACATTTTCTCAACAAAAAAAGCCCTTCATCCCAAAACAGGGACGAGGAGCTTGCTCGCGGTACCACCCTGATTATGAATGCCAAAAAGCACTCATCTCTCAAAGACCTTTAACGCAGGTTAACGGCAGGAATTAGCTGCACTCCGGAATAGCTTTCTGTCATCCTTCGTCTAGAATTTCTTTCAGCCAAGGAAATTCCTCTCTACAGACGGTCTATCACATACTTGTTCCTTCAACATGTTTTCGTGAATTTTGAACTTTATAGTACGAATTATACTGATATGCTTTTATATTTGTCAACGTTGTCACATCAATTGATTATCGGATACATCTTTTGAAAAGTGTTGCTTGGCATGAAGAAGGCTCACCTTTAGAATGGCCATAATTGGTACGGCTAAGATCAGGCCTAATATTCCACCTATTTCACCACCTGCCAAAAGCGCGAACATAATCACTAAAGGATGCATATGCAAGCTCTTACCAACAATAAATGGAGATAATATATTTCCCTCTAAAAATTGGAGTAGAGCGATGATAATCACTACGAAGAGAATCATTTTTACACTAATTGTTGCAGCGATAATAACAGCTGGCACTGCACCGATAACAGGTCCAAAATATGGGATAATATTAGTTATCCCAACAATTAATCCAAGCAGCAGCGGATACCGTAAGTCGATGAACCAGAAGGATAAAGCTGAAATGGTACCAATCATCACGCATACTAAAAGCTGTCCCCTAATATAACTTCCTAGTGATTTGTCCACATCTCTTAAAAACAGTGTTCCCCCACTTCGCCATTTTTTCGGTGTAATATACCATACTGCCTTCTTTATCTTTTCATAATCTTTTAACATGTAAAAGGCGATAAAAGGGACGATAGCAAAAAGAAGGGCTGAATTGATGATTCCCATCCCTAAATTAACGGCTCTTGTTAGAGCATTATCAAGCATTCTTTCTACCCCTACAATGCTAGTATCGATCCTTTCTTGAAAAGCTACAGGCCAAGTAGAGGTTTTATCCTGAATTTCTTGAATCCACTCTCTGTATTGATTGGCGAAGCTTGGTGCATTTTCAGTCAAATCTCGTAGCTGGTGTATAATTGCCGGAATACCATTATACAGTGCTACACTTACACTTCCAAAAAACAATGTATATATAATTAAAACAGCTAACCATCTTGGTAAATAATTTTCATGAAGTGTTTCCACTACCGGGTGCATTAAATAAGAAATAAATGCAGCGATCATAAATGGAAGTACGACGATCATCGTGATTTTAAAAATGGGCAACCAGATGGGCTGTAGTTTCAGAAACACAAATAATACAATGAATAATAAAAGCAGGAAACCAAGCCGGTAATACCATTTTAAACGAATGTCCATTGTATCCACTCCTTGTCTATAGTTTAAAGTGGAATAGCAAGAATTATACAAAAAGAAAAGCCCCTTTTTCAGGGACTTTTCTTTGTATTAAAACATTTTTGAAATTCTTCGCTGCATTTTTCTCATTCCACGCCCTGACATCATTTTGTTTTTGCGAGCGTAATTATATGCAACAACACCTGCTCCAATTGCAATTGCAGAAGTTACCATTCGATTCATTTACCTCACCTCTTAGTAGATTTATGAGCTATATCGGCGTTCATCTTCTCCAAAAAGATCGTCTAATGAGCTTAATGTACCGTCTTCCTCAACTTGGTGAGTATTAATGATTCCTTTTGCTAAAGTTAGTTCAATGAAGCAGTTCCAGCAATAGTATTGGTTAATTCCAATTTTCCCGATATCTTTGCTTTGGCAGTTAGGGCATTTTAACATCGTAGACACCTCACGTATAGGTATATCTTAAGGATTGCTCCTAAGATTTTTTTACGTTCACGATGATGGCGTCTTTTCCATACTGGAGGGGTTCATCCGTTTTGATGACACGCTTTCCTTCTTTGATGTCTGAAAAAAAGCCATCCGAACATTGATACCCTACGATTGTGCCCAATTCTTCCATAAAATATACATCCTCAATCAACCCGAGCTGCTCTCCTTCAGTAGATAACAGCATATTCCCGGATAGACTTCGACAAAATGCAATGGAAGAATCACTGCCCCTTTTGATTGGTTTTAGCAAAGTTCGGTCTTCAATCATTACTCCATCCGAGCCAAAGGAAGTGACGTCTTGAATATCAAGCTGTGCGGTCCTTTTAACAAGCATTCCTTGCTTTACTAACAAGAATTGGACCGAGTCACTAGTCGCAGAAATAATGAGGTCATTGACTTCACCAACCTTTGATCCGCTTTCTTTCTCGTACACACTAACTCCCTTTAGCAATGTAAATGTCCGCAAGATACCACCTCTTTCGAACATTACTATTGTTCACGATGAAGCAAAAAATCATAACGAGAAACGATTTCCAAATGGAATGGTTGATCAGCTTCCCATAAAGCTATATGGAGTAATACCTTCCATGCCAATCATTGGGTCTATAGACAACAAGTGTTCCTCAGCATTTTGTATCGTACCTTTTTCGCTTTTGCTCTCATTATGGATTCCAATGTCTTTTTCCAATTTCATTCGTAAGGTGGTCAATCTTTCTTGCTCATCCGATCTCGAAATACCGACCCTTAAAGCCTCTTCTTCTCCACAAAGGATCAAAAACTGTTTACTTCTCGTAATAGCTGTATACAAAAGATTTCTTCGCAGCATTCGATAATAGCTTCTTACTACGGGGAGGATTACAATCGGAAATTCACTCCCTTGAGACTTATGAACGGAGCAGCAATAGGAATGGGTGATTTGCTGAAGGTCTTGTCTTGTATATGTAGCTTCTGCACCCTCAAAAGATACAACCATCATATCCTCTTTTTCCGTATTTTCTTTTGCATAGAAAATGGATACTACTTCCCCTATATCACCATTGAACACATTATTTTCCGGCTGATTTACAAGCTGTAACACTTTATCGCCGACACGATAGGTCACATCTCCGTACTTTATTTCTTTCCTCGTCCCATCAGGGTTTGGGTTAAAAATGTTTTGCATTAACGTGTTCAAGCGATCGATACCAGCAGGTCCTTTATACATCGGTGCAAGAACCTGTATATCTTTTGCTGTATAACCCTTACTTTTCGCATTTCGGACGACCTTCTCAACTACATCCGCAATTTGGTTTGCGTTACATCTAAAAAAGGAGCGGTCTTTTTGTTGCATACTTATATTGGCAGGTAACCGTCCCGATTTAATTTCATGAGCAAGTTCAATAATAGAGGATCCTTCCGCTTGGCGATAAATATCTGTAAGCCTAACAACGGAGAGAACTCCGCATTCTAGAAGGTCCTTTAAGACCTGACCCGGACCTACAGAGGGTAATTGATCCTCGTCCCCAACCAATATCACTTGAATCGATTCAGGCAGTGCTTTAAATAGCTGATTAGCAAGCCATATGTCAAGCATGCTCGTCTCATCTACAATTAAAATTTTCCCTTCTAACGGGTTGTCTTCATCTTTGCTGAACCCTTCAACCCCATTCCATCCTAAAAGCCTGTGGATGGTAACTGCAGGAAGTCCTGTAGATTCCGTCATTCGTTTTGCTGCACGGCCCGTTGGCGCTGCCAATATAAACGGAAAGGGCTCGTCTCCTTTATAATCATTTGGATCTAAAGAGCAGCCATGTAATTCAGCATACAGCTCTACAATCCCTTTAATAACCGTTGTTTTCCCTGTACCTGGCCCACCTGTTAAGATTAGCATCGGTGACATCAGAGCCGTCTGAATCGCATCTTTTTGTGTTGGAGCATACTGAACACCTAATCGTTCCTCAAGATTTCCTAGGGCGAGTAAAAATTCAGAATCAGGAAACTGATTTTCATATTGTGTTTGAGAGACGATTTTTTTTATACTTGTAACAAGTCCCTTCTCGGAGAAAAATAGGGAAGGTAAATACACCCTCATTTCTTCAACAATGATTTTCCCTTCTTCTTCGAGCTTAACTACTTCTGCTCCAATCGGTGAAAAGTCAATTTCATCACGTTTATTTTCTTCTAATAATGTCTTTACCTTATCCAGTAATAATCCTGTTTCCATATAAACATGACCATTTTGCATACACTCAACCTCAAGTGTATATAAGCAGGCCGCCTTGATACGATCTGGGTGATGACCGGAAATCCCAAGTTGAAACCCTAGGTCATCTGCCCTGGTAAACCCAATACCTTGAATATCTTCAACAAGCTTATAAGGATTGGACTGTATCACTTCTACTGTCTGGTCTTTATACGCCTGATATATCCGCATAGAAATTTGCGGACCAAATCCATATTGATTTAAAGCAACCATCGCTTGTTCTAGTCCTTGATGCTCAATTAGGGTATCATAAATTTCCTTTGCCTTATCCGGAGGAAGCTTAGGAATTTCATCAAGTACGGACGGTTGTTGCATGATTTTAGAGATGGCATTCTCTCCTAAAACTTCTACAATTTTCTCTGCGGTTTTCTTTCCGACTCCTTTAAAAAGCTCGCTTGATAAATAGCTCACTACCCCTTGTTTTGTTTGGGGTATATCCTTTCGAAAATGGGTTGCGTGAAATTGTTGACCGAATTTCGGATGATCCTTTAACTCTCCATAAAATATGTACGTTTCCTGTTCATGAACTTTTGGAAAATATCCGGTGATTACAGCTTCTTTATCTTCATAATTCTCATTCGTTTCTTCCACGCGAATTCTTAGAACGGTGTACAAATTTTGTTCATTATGAAAGATTGTGACAAGATGCTTTCCTTTTATAAATATCCCTTGATCCTTAAATAAATCGAGCGTTTCTTGTCCCTCCAAAGAACTTCCCTCCTTATAAAAAATCCGCTACGAATGAAGATTACTCTTTTTCGATTAATTTCTTTCCGTAACCTGCTAGAAGATGATCAGGTTGTAATTCCAATGCCTTTTCAAACATATCAAGTGCTTTTTTTCCATCTTCCTTAAAACCATATGCAACACCAAGATTATAATAAGCATCAGCGTGTAAAGGATCTAACTCTACACATGCGTTAAATTGCTTAATCGCCTCGTCAAGTAGTTCTTGATTTGCTAAACATAATCCAAATTGAAAACGAGCTTCTGCATCATCTCCATTTAGCTCCACACTTCTTTGCAAATAAGGTAAGGCAAGCTTAGGCTGCTCTAACTGAATAAGCGTAAATCCAAGCATAAAATAATTATCACTAGAATGTAGTCCCTTTCTCATTGCTAGTTCAAACATATTTTTTGCTTCTTCTAGTTGTTCATTTTCAAAATATAGGTTTCCAGCATTATAATAAGCAGTTGCCGCATTTTCATCGATTTCTATCGCTTTCTGAAAAAATTTGAGTGCCTTCTCATTTTCACCAACTGCTGATAATACGTTTCCAAAATTTATATATGATACCGCATCCTTCGGGTTATCCTCAATTGCCTTCATAAATAATCCAGCAGCTTCTTCCCACTTTCCCTCCTTCATCAATTGAATCCCTTTTTCATTTTTATCCATAGTACACGCTCCATTATTTATTGTCTTTTATTATTATAACTTCTTTTCATCTAGTTTTGTCCTTTTTATACATACGAAAACCTCGACCATAAGAATCGAGGTTTCCTCCTTACCCTACATAAGTTAATTGCTTTTCGTCACGGAATACTTGATCAATGGTTCCTCCGCCAAGGCATTCATCCCCTTGATAAAAGACAACTGATTGACCAGGTGTAATCGCTCGGATTGGCTCAGCAAATATCACCTTTACTGTCCCATCTTCTAATCTGTGGACAGTGACTTTGTTATCAGGCTGACGGTAGCGGAATTTAGCCGTGCACTCGAAAGTCTGCATCACTTCCTTGTCCGTAACCCAACTAACATCAACCGCAATGATTGAATCAGAGAACAATTTATCATTATGAAATGCTTGTCCTACGAAAAGTACATTGCGCTCAAGGTCTTTACCGATAACAAACCAAGGGTCACCCGCCCCACCGATTCCTAAACCATGTCTTTGACCGATTGTATAGTACATTAACCCATCATGCTTACCGACAACTTCTCCCTCAAGTGTTTCCATATTCCCAGGCTGTGCTGGTAAGTAATTACTGAGAAATTCTTTAAAATTACGCTCGCCAATAAAGCAAATCCCTGTACTGTCCTTTTTTGTCGCAGTTGCTAAATTGGCTTCTTTAGCTATCTCTCTTACCTTTGCTTTTTCAATATCTCCTATTGGAAACATCACTTTTTCAAGTTGGTTTTGAGAAAGCTGATTTAGGAAATACGTTTGATCCTTGTTTTCATCTATTCCACGGAGCATTTTGTATTCCCCATCGCGGTATTCAACTCTTGCGTAATGCCCAGTTGCTAAATAGTCCGCACCTAGCTTCATAGCATGCTCTAAAAAGGCTTTAAACTTAATTTCCTTGTTACACATCACATCAGGATTTGGGGTTCTTCCTGCTTTATATTCTTCTAGGAAGTAAGTAAACACTTTGTCCCAATATTGCTTTTCAAAATTTACTGCATAATATGGTATACCGATTTGATTACAAACTCGAATTACATCCTCATAATCCTCAGTAGCCGTACAAACACCAAATTCATCGGTGTCATCCCAGTTTTTCATGAATATTCCGATCACATCATACCCTTGTTCTTTTAAGAGTAATGCTGCTACAGATGAATCTACTCCCCCAGACATACCTACGACAACACGTATGTCCTTGTTGTCTTTTTTCACTTTCTTCACCTCATTCGCAAGCTTTACCGTGTCAGCCTACTTACTATTCTCGCCGTAACTTCAGCTGAACGTTCAACCTGCTCTTTTGTATTATAAAGGCCAAAGCTAAATCGGATAGAGTTTCTCACTCGTTCTGATTCTTGACCAAACATTGCTACTAAAACATGAGAAGGATCAATCGAACCCGCTGTACAAGCAGAACCACTTGATACAGCCACACCTTCCATATCCATATTCACAAGCATTGATTCGACATCTGTGCCTGGAAAGCTTAAGTTTAGTACATGTGGGAGGGAATTTTCAAGTAATCCGTTTACTGAGAGTGTAATATCTTTCGATTGAAGTGATTCAATCAGGAGTTTTTTAAACTCGGTAAATTGCTCGACCTTTTCCGCTCTATCAATCGAAGCTATTTCAACCGCTTTAGCAAAACCAGCGATAGACGCTACGTTCTCTGTTCCCGCACGTCTTTTTCGTTCCTGTTCTCCCCCGAAGGAAAGTGGCGTTAATGCTGTATTTTGCTTTACATATAAAAATCCAATTCCTTTAGGTCCATTAATTTTATGTGCTGAGACGGATAACAAGTCCACACCAAGCTCCGTTACATCCAAATCCATTAAACCAAAGGCTTGAACAGCATCTGTATGGAATTTCGCTTGATGATCTTCTAATAGCATGGCAATCTCTTTAATCGGTTGTACCACTCCAACTTCGTTATTACCGTACATAATCGTTACGAGAATCGTTTCATCTCGAAGTGCTTTTTTAAAGTCTTCGATCGAAATTTGCCCATATTCATCAACTGGTAAGTAGGTTACTTCAAAACCTTCTTTTTCAAGACTTTTACAAGCGTGCAAAACGGCATGATGTTCGATCATGGTAGTAATAATATGGTTACCATTCTTTTGATAAGCTTTCGCCACACCTAAAATGGCAAGATTATCACTCTCTGTGCCTCCACTTGTAAAAATGATTTCTTCCGATTTTGCTCCAATGCTCTTCGCAATTTTTGAACGAGACTCGTCTACGATAGATCTTGCCGACCTTCCAAAAGAATGAATACTAGAAGGATTCCCGAATTGCTCTTTCATCACAACAGCCATCGTTTCAATGACATCCGCATGAACTGGAGCGGTTGCTGCATGATCCAAATATATATGATTCAACATGTTCACCCACTTAAAAATATCCACTTGAAACTAGCTTTACCTTTTTTCCTATATGTAAAACATATAGGAATCTGACTCTCCGTCATCTGTGTGGCTTGCTAAATCTTCTAGTGTTGTATTATCTAAAACACCTTTCACAGCATCACGAATTCTCATCCATAATGCACGCTTTGCAGGCTCTTCATCTTCAATCCCTTCAACGGGACTTATAGGACCTTCTAACACTCGGATAATATCGCCTGCGCTAATTTCTGTTGGTCCCTTTGCTAACACATAACCACCATAGGCCCCACGAATGCTCTTAACAAATCCAGCGTTTCTAAGAGGAGCAATTAATTGCTCTAAATAATGCTCAGATAAATCATTTGCTTGAGCAATCGTTTTAAGGGATGTTGGTCCTTCGCCATGTTTTTTGGCAAGCTCGATCATAATTGTTAATCCATAGCGGCCTTTTGTTGATATTTTCATAAACTAGCACCTCGATTACTAATATCTTCTTTTGTATGATCTGCCATTCTTTTAGCGGATTGTAATTTACTAAGGAAATGATCTGTTAGTTTTTGGCACTGTGGCAAAGCAATGCCAACGATAGGTCCAATTACAAAGCTAAACACGACGGTACCAATAAATACGGGCCCACCGAGTTGCCACCCAACAATCAGTACAAGAATTTCAATACAGGCCCGAACATATGTAACCTTCCAACCTGTTCTACCCGTTAAAACAATCATTAGGCTGTCTCTTGGTCCAGCACCGAAAGTTGCAGAAATATATAACCCCATTCCGTAGCCATTTAATAGAAGACCCGCGGCAAACATCAGAGATTTTCCAACCCAATCATCAGGTGTTTGAATGATCGGAAGCAGAAAATACATATCAATAAAAATGCCAACTAATAGCATATTTAAAAACGCACCAATTTTAGGAAATTCCTTAGAAATAATTGTTGCTAAAGTCAAGATGGCTACCCCAACTAAAATTGACCATGTACCAATCGTTAGCCCAAATTGGTAATGAAGGCCCACATGAAGAACATCCCATGGAGTAGCACCAATATCAGCCTTGATTAATAATACAATTCCTAGGGACATAATTAACAAACCTAAAAAATAAATAAAAAATCTTGGACCCACTTGCCCTGTCTTTTTAAAACCCATTACCAATCAATTCCTCTAAACAAAATGGTTTCTTGTAAATCTTAACAAAATCCTGACTTATTTGATAGACATTTGACATTATAGCATAATAGTATGCAAAAAACACGAACGTATGTTACCTTTAGGTAAAACGATAAACGGGGCGATAATATGAACGGGAAGCCACTTGCCTTCCGAATGCGACCAAGGACAATTGATGAAATTATTGGCCAGCAGCACCTCGTCGGTGAAGGAAAGATTATTCAGCGTATGGTAAAAGCAAAACAGCTTTCGTCCATGATTCTTTATGGACCACCTGGTGTTGGAAAAACATCCATTGCTAGCGCGATTGCAGGTAGTACAAAATATGCCTTTCGCACCTTAAACGCCGTAACAAATAACAAAAAAGATCTCGAGGTGGTTGCTGCAGAAGCAAAAATGTCAGGTAAAGTAATCCTTTTACTTGATGAAGTCCACCGTCTCGATAAAGCAAAGCAAGATTTTCTTCTTCCACATTTAGAAAATGGTGCCATTGTCTTAATTGGGGCAACGACTAGCAATCCGTATCATGCCATTAATCCAGCGATTCGTAGTCGATGCCAAATCTTTGAACTAAAGCCATTAACAGCTGAGGAAATAATAAAAGCACTTAATCATGCCTTGAATGATAAAAACCGGGGATTAGGAAATTACAATGTGCACATATCAAATGAAGCAAAAGAACATTTTGCAAGTGCTTCAAACGGCGATGTAAGAAGTTCTCTTAATGCCCTTGAACTTGCCATTATTTCTACGGAACCTGATGAGCATAGTGTTATTACCATTACTCTTGAAATAGCTGAAGAATGCCTACAAAAGAAGAGCTTTTCACACGACCGCGATGGGGATGCTCATTACGATGTTCTTTCTGCTTTTCAAAAATCAATACGAGGTAGTGATGTAAATGCAGCACTTCATTATTTAGGAAGACTCGTAGTCGCAGGTGATTTAGTTAGCATCAGTAGAAGATTGATCGTTATAGCGTATGAAGACATTGGTCTTGCCAATCCTCAGGCTGGTGCGAGAACCTTGGCTGCCATCGAAACAGCAGAACGTCTAGGATTTCCTGAAGCTCGAATTCCTTTGGCTAACGCTGTTATTGAGTTATGTCTTTCTCCTAAGTCTAATTCTGCCTATAAAGCATTGGACCTTGCGATTGCCGATATTGAAGCAGGTCTAAGCGGTGAAGTGCCCTTACATTTGAAGGATGCCCATTATAAAGGAGCCGCCTCCCTAGGAAGAGGGATTGATTACTTATATCCACATGATTATGAAAACGGCTGGGTTAAACAGCAGTACTTACCTGACAAAATCAAAAAGAAGATTTATTTTAAGCCGAAAAAAACCGGCAAGTTCGAGCAAGCACTTGCTTCTATCTATGAAAAGCTGATGAAAAATTAACGGACAAGGTGTATGCTTGTCCGTTTTTACTCGCCTATTCACTATCTTTAACCGTAGAAATTTTTATGTCTTTTAATAGCTCACGGATGACATAGCTTGCCATAATAAGACCAGCAACGGATGGCACGAAGGCATTCGAAGAAGGTGGCATCTTTGCCTTTCTTATCTCTGCATCCTCTTTCCCAACTACTTTTCGAACATCCTCGCGAATGACGATCGGGCTTTCATCTGAAAAAACTACTGGTATCCCTTTTCTGATACCTTCTTTACGTAACCGTGTACGAATAACCTTTGCAATTGGATCCGTATGTGTTTTTGAAATATCCGCAATTTGGAAACGAGTAGGATCCATTTTATTAGCGGCTCCCATACTTGAGATCATTGGTATATTTCGCTTTAAACACTCTTTCATGAGATGAATTTTGTACGAAATGGTATCTGAAGCATCCACTACGAAATCAAGACCGTATTGAAAGATTTCTTCATACGTCTCCTCTGTATAAAACATTTTTAATGAAATGACTTCACACTCAGGATTGATATCCATTATGCGTTCTTTCATCAAATCGGCTTTGGGCCTCCCAACTGTAGAAAGTAAGGCAATAATTTGACGATTCACATTTGTAATGTCGACATCATCTTTATCAATTAAAATGAGACGCCCCACGCCAGACCGTGCTAGTGCCTCAGCAGAAAACGAACCTACTCCACCGATTCCTAATACAGCAACCGTACTTCCTTTTAATGTATCTATTCCTTCCTTTCCAATCGCAAGTTCATTGCGGGAAAATTGGTGCAACATCTTTCATCACTCCAAGCATCTATATTTATGTAATAGGGTTCTTAACTTATTTTTCTCGATATGACTATACCATACTCACAAACAAAAACAAGTCTAGGTTCAATCTATACGGAACATAAAAAAACCCCTATGCTGATAGTAGCATAAGGGTGAAAGGTTATGTAAATAAATTAAGAATCCCAATCGTGCCGTCGCTCGATGCCTTCGTTTTGAGCCCGCATAAGCAGGTGGGTGTTCTGTTTCAAGCTTTTGTAAGTCCTAAGCCAAAGGCATTTACGCCACTCGAAAACTCAAACTCCCGTAGTAAAGCTGTTGGTCAAAACTTTAGGTAATACCACGAACACATCAGGATTCTTATGTTTGAATAAACTATAACACACCTTTAGGTAAGTTTCAAGATGACTCTATTGTACCGTAATATTACGTTTTAATGACAGATGAAGGTCAGAAAGCTGTGCCTCGCTCACTTCACCCGGCGCATCTGTTAATAAACAGCTTGCACTAGCTGTTTTTGGAAACGCAATCGTATCTCTTAAATTGGTTCTGCCTGCTAAAAGCATGATGAGTCTGTCTAGCCCAAGAGCAATTCCACCATGTGGAGGCGTTCCATATTCAAAAGCCTCAAGTAAGAAGCCAAACTGAGCTCTCGCTTCCTCTGGAGAAAATCCTAAAATACTGAACATTTTTTCCTGAACATCTCTTTCAAAAATACGCAGAGATCCTCCCCCAAGTTCATAGCCATTCAATACAAGATCATACGCTTGTGCACGAACAAGAGCTGGATTTTCATCTAATAAGTGAAGGTCCTCTCTCACTGGCATCGTAAATGGATGGTGAGCTGCATAATAACGACCATCTGCCTCATCGTACTCAAGTAATGGCCAATCGGTAATCCATAAGAAGTTGAATTTGCTTTGATCAATTAATTCAAGCTCTTTCCCAAGTTTTAATCGAAGGGCACCTAATGCATCAGCCACCACACTCTTTTTATCAGCTACAAAAAGAAGTAGGTCTCCCGTTTCAATTGACAACGCAGACTTTAAAGCCGCCTGTTCTTCTTCTGTAATAAATTTGGAGATTGGTCCTTTTAGTCCGTCCTCTTCCGCTTTTAACCACGCCAAACCTTTTGCTCCATAGACAGCAACAAATTCAGTTAAAGCATCGATATCTTTACGAGAATACTTGGTCGCAGCCTGCTTCACATTAATAGCCTTTACTTGGCCGCCTGATGAAACCGCACCTGCAAAAACCTTAAAGCTAGAATTCTTCACGATCTCTGATAAATCTACTAACTCCATACCAAAACGAGTGTCTGGCTTATCGGAACCAAAACGTGCCATCGCCTCTTGGTATGGCATACGAGCAAACGGTGTTTCCACTTGCAATCCCTTTACCTTTGACATCATTTCACTCATCATGTCTTCCATTAAGGAAATGATATCATCTTGACTCATAAAGCTCGTTTCAATATCTATTTGAGTAAATTCAGGCTGTCTGTCTGCACGAAGATCTTCATCACGGAAGCATCTTGCAATTTGATAATACCTTTCAAAACCACCCACCATAAGAAGTTGTTTAAATATTTGCGGTGATTGCGGCAAGGCATAAAACTCACCTGGATGAACACGACTAGGTACTAAATAATCACGCGCACCCTCCGGTGTACTTTTGGTTAAAATTGGAGTTTCTACATCTAAGAACCCTTCGCGATCAAGGAAGTTACGAACAATTTGAGTAACTTGATGACGCATTTTAAATGTTTCAAACATGGCAGGTCTTCTAAGATCTAAGTATCGATATTTCAAGCGAACATCTTCGGATACATCTGTTTGGTCTGCAATTGTAAATGGAGGTGTTTTTGCCTCGTTAATTATAGTAACGTGCTTTGCGTGTACTTCGATTTTTCCTGTTTGCAGGTTTTCATTTATCGTTCCAGCTTCTCTAGCAATAACTGTTCCAACTATATTTAGAACATACTCATTTCGAATTTTTTCTGCTAGTGCTAGAGCTTCTGGTGAAACCTCTGGATTGAACACCACTTGAATAATTCCAGTACGGTCACGCAAATCAATAAAAATTAATCCACCCAAATCACGGCGTCTTTGCACCCATCCTTTTAATGTAATACTTTCTCCAATATGCTGTTCTGTTACCTCTCCACAAAAATACGTTCTACCGTACATGTTCCCTATCTCCCTTTTTTAAAGATTGCTGAAAATTCTTCCATAAATGTATCTAACGGTACTTCAATTTGATTTCCACTTTCCATGTCCTTCACGCTGATTTTATTCGCTTGAAGTTCATCGTCTCCAAGGACTGCTACATACTTGGCTTGCAAGCGATCGGCTGTTTTCAACTGAGCTTTGATTTTTCGATCAAGATAATCTCGTTCTGCTGAATAACCTGCTTTACGGAGTTCATGCAAAAGCTTTACAGTATAGTCCTTGGCTGCCTCTCCTAATGAAGCGACATAACAATCAATTCCCTGTGTCACCGGAAGTTCAATTCCTTCTGCCTGAAGGGCTGCCAAACAGCGTTCAATACTAAGGGCAAAGCCAATACCCGGGGTTTCAGGACCACCACTTTCTTCTACAAGTCCATTGTAACGTCCCCCGCCACAAAGAGTCGTGATGGCTCCAAATCCTTCAGCATCACTCATAATTTCAAAAGCCGTTTGATTGTAGTAATCTAAGCCCCTTACAAGATTTGGATCGACTTCAAAATCAATTCCTAGGTCTGTTAAAAATTGTTGAACTTTATCAAAGTATTTTTTAGAATCGTCATTTAAGTATTGTAGGATAGATGGTGCTGTAGCCATAAGCTCGTGGTCACGATCTTTTTTACAATCAAGAATCCGAAGCGGATTTTTTTCTAATCTCGATTTACAATCGCCACAAAATTCATCAATTCTTGGTGAAAAATGATTGATTAAAGCATCTCTGTGAGCGTTTCTACTTTCCTTATCACCAAGGCTATTGATAATTAGCTTTAGCTTTTTCAGGCCTAAAGATTGATAAATACTCATAGCGAGAGCGATAACCTCTGCATCAATAGCGGGATCTGCACTCCCTAATGCTTCCACACCAAACTGAACAAACTGACGGTATCTGCCTGCCTGTGGTCTTTCATAACGGAACATCGGCCCCATGTAAAAAAGTTTCACTGGTTGGATAGCATATCCAAACATTTTATGTTCAACAAAAGATCGTACCGCAGCTGCCGTTCCCTCTGGACGAAGAGTTAAACTTCTTCCTCCACGGTCCTCAAACGTATACATTTCCTTCTGAACAATATCCGTTGTATCGCCTACACCCTTCGTAAACACTTCTGTATGTTCAAAGATCGGTGTACGAATCTCTTTATATTGAAATCTCTCGCATAAATCTCTAGCAACCGTTTCAATAAATTGCCATTTTTCAACTTCTCCTGGGAGAATATCTTGCGTTCCTCTTGGTAGCTTTAACGCCATTTGGAACCCCTCCTAGCTATTTTTATGTAAAATTTAATTGTAAGAATGCAAAAAACTCCCGTCCCTTGTACTATTACATACAAGGGACGAGAGTTAATATCCCGTGGTGCCACCCTAATTGAAGCAGCTCAAAAAAGCCACTTCCACTTTTACAGTTAACGCCTGTCAACGTTCCTCTCCTACTAAATCACACGATCGTTCGAAGCGAAGCCTACGGAGTGTTCTTTCATTAAGCCACAATGCGGAAATGTTTTCAGCCTATCGACATTTCCTCTCTTTTCACGTGGAAGTTTAATTACTTTGCTCCATCAAACGGTTATTCGTCTTTTAATATTAGTTTATATATTACGTTCGAGTATTCAGAATGTCAAGATATATTACAAAACTTACGATCTCTCTAATCTTTTTTTCAGCTTTTTCACATCTCGAATCGATAGACCAAACTCACTTGCTAACTCTACCATATTGGAGTTTTTTTCTTTTTGGATAAAGTCATGAAAATCGACACCAAAAATTTGATTATCTCCATCATGTGTAGAAAAAGCCTTATCACTATATCTCATATGTTATCACCCCGTCTATTGTATCCCCTTTAGTTTGTCCCTTTTTTTAGAAAAAGTTTCAGCTGATTAACATTGTTTATTAATTTATAGGGAAAAAATACTCTCATCGTATTAACATATGTAAATTCTTCCTTTATTATAGAGGTTGGTACTTAACACTTTATACATCAATACCCTTACTTACCATTTATCAGGGAGGGAGATTCACACTTGTACAAAAATAAATACATATTGTTTTTCCTGACGTTTCTTCTTTTATGTAGTCCATTCCCCATCAAACCTGACTCCGCATTTGCTGAAGGGTCAACCGTTGAGATTACAACTGACACGTTAAATGTCAGGGAAGGACCTGGACTTAGTTATCAGGTCATTTCGGTTGTAAAACGAGGCGACCGTTTTTCTGTAATAGAGGAAAAATCGGATTGGATTCAAGTATCCTTAAATTCCTCTGGAAAAAAGGGTTGGGTAGCCGCTTGGCTTGTTAAAAAACATTCCGCAATTGAATCTTCGTCGTCAAAAAGTGGAATCGTAACAGCAAATCAACTCCGAGTTCGTTCAGGTCCAAGCACCTCTTATAAGGTTGTAACAACTTTATCTCAAGGGGCTACCGTCACGATTAACAAAACAGAATCAAACTGGCATCAAATTAAAACTTCTAGTGTAACAGGATGGGTAGCAGCAGAATTTATTGAGGAGATAAAGACTGACACCGGAGGCTCAAGCAGTAGTAGTCAGCAGACTGGAAAGATAACTACAAACAATTTAAATGTTCGTTCTACCGCTTCCACATCAGGGACTATTCTCGGAAAGCTTCAAAAAGGTAGCACGGTTTCCATTCAAAGTGTGGAAAGCAATTGGGTAAAGATCCAATATAATGGACAAGCTGCCTGGATTAGTAGAGAGTTTGTCGAAATTAGCTCTACTTCATCTCAACCTTCCGTTCCAAATGATACAAACACGGATTCTTCTAGTGGGGTGGTGATTGGGACAATTACGGCCACTACTCTGAATGTTCGAAGCACTAGTTCCTTAAATGGTAAAATCATAGGAACAGTTTCTAAAGGACAAGCTTTTAACATTTTAGCTGAAGAAAATAATTGGGCAAAAATCAAGTTGAAAAATGGTCAATTAGGTTGGGTGGCGAGTTGGTATCTTTCCAAAGAACAGTCATCAACAACTACTAAAGTGGATGTTGATGAAAATAGTACAGCAACGATCCTTTATAACGGAACAAACATCAGAAAGTCTGCCACAACAAACAGTTCAGTCATTAGTAGAGCAAATGCCGGTGACGCTTTTACCGTTCTTTCTGTAAAAAAAGACTGGTACGAGATTCAGTTAAAAAATGGATCAAAGGGATTTGTAGCGGGATGGCTTGTAACAGTAAGTGGAACCTCTCAACAAATAGAGAGACCTGGTGCCGAACAATACTTAAAAAATAAAGTGATTGTGATTGACCCTGGTCATGGCGGTCGAGATACAGGAGCTACTGGTATTAAAGGCAGCTATGAAAAGAACTTGACGTTGAAAACGGCTCAACTTTTATACGATAAACTAAAGACTGCTGGTGCAAACGTCATTATGACCCGAAATACAGATTCATATTTATCATTAAGCTCACGTGTTGGTATGTCACATACACATGCGGCTGATGCGTTCATCTCGATTCATTTTGATAGCATCCTTGACTCCTCGGTTCGAGGACTGACCTCTTATTATTTTCATAATTACCAGCAAAGTTTAGCTACTACTGTAGGTAAAGAGGTTGCAAGTTTTACAAAGCTAACAGATCGTGGTGTTCGCTACGGAGATTATCATGTATTAAGAGAAAATAAACGGGCATCCGTACTTTTAGAATTAGGCTATTTAAGTAATTCTGCTGAAGAAACATTAGTCAATTCAGCGAGCTATCAAGCCAATGCAGCCACCGGAATTTATCAAGGGTTGGCAAAATTTTTTAAATAAGGCTGATTTATTAAAGATTGTTGTTAAAATCCTAAAGCCGATTTCAACGTGAAAATAGCCATTTTGCGCTAAAGAATGTAGTAAGCAGGCTCTTTTCTTAAGAAAAGAGCCTTAAATAAAAAAAAGCGAGTTCAATTGAACTCGCTTTTTACTTGCTCTCAACGATCAGTGTTACAGGTCCGTCGTTAATAAGAGATACGTCCATCATAGCACCAAATTGACCTGTTTCTACCTTTACACCTAGATCCCGTAACCATTGATTAAATTGATCGTATATCACGCTTGCATGGTCTGGATGGGCCGCTTCCATGAAGTTAGGCCTTCTCCCTTTCCGACAATCACCATATAAGGTGAACTGAGAAATTGACAATATTTCACCTTTCACTTGAGACAAGGATAAATTCATTTTCCCTTCCTGATCCTCAAACACACGAAGATTAACGATTTTCTCTGCGACATACTTCGCGTCTTCTACTGTGTCACCATGAGTAATACCAACAAGAAGAACGAATCCTTTTGTAATTTCCCCTATTGTTTTACCATCTACTGTCACGCTAGCTTCTTTGCTTCTTTGCACAACCACTCTCATAAGAGTAAACTCCTTAACTTTCTTTCTAATTCATTACTCTGCGAACAGAATATATATCAGGAATTTGCTTAATACGTTCCACGACCTTTTGCAAATGACTCACGTTGTTAATGGCAATAGACATATTGATTGTTGCCATCTTATTTCGGTCTGACTTTCCGGCAACCGCTGATATGTTCGTTTTTGTTTCATTCACTGCCTGTAGGACTTCATTTAATAATCCACTGCGGTCATAACCACTGATTTCAATGTCTACGTTATATTCTTTTTTATTATTTAAGCCTGTTTCCCATTCAACCGGTATCAATCTAGCTTTTGCATCCTCAGTATCGATGTTTGAACAGTCCGCACGGTGGACTGAGACACCTCGACCTTTCGTTATAAAGCCAACAATCTCGTCTCCTGGAACAGGACTACAGCATCTTGAAAGTCGGATGAGAAGATTATCTATTCCCGTTACCCTCACACCTGATTCCCTCTTTTTTGTCGAAGGGAATGACTTTAATTCTGACACTGCATTTGAAATCGTGCTCACTTGCTCAAGGTCTCTCTTCTTTCTCCATTTCTCAGTCAAGCGATTGGCTACTTGAAGGGCAGTGATCCCGTTATATCCAACGGCTGCATACAAATCATCTTCATGGAAAAAGTTAAACTTCTCACTCACTCTTTTTACATTTTCAGCCGTTAAGATTTCCTTTACATCAAAATCCATGCTTTTGATCACTTTCTCAACCTGCTCGCGACCCTTTTCAACGTTTTCATCTTTACGTTGCTTCTTAAAAAATTGGCGAATTTTATTTTTCGCTTGTGACGTTTGAGCTAACTTTAACCAGTCTTGACTAGGACCATACGAATGTTTTGAAGTTAATATCTCGATGATATCCCCTGTTTTCAACTTGTAGTCAAGGGTCACCATCTTACCGTTCACTTTTGCACCAATGGTTTTATTACCGATTTCAGAGTGGACACGATAAGCAAAGTCGATTGGAACGGAACCCGACGGCAGCTCAAATACATCCCCTTTTGGAGTGAATACAAATACCATATCTGAAAATAGATCGATTTTTAATGACTCCATAAACTCTTCAGCATTTGCTGTATCGTCTTGGAATTCTAATATCTCTCTAAACCATGTGAGTTTTTCTTCAAGAGAAGATCCTTCATTAACAGATTTCCCTTCTTTATATGCCCAGTGTGCAGCAATCCCAAATTCAGCAATCTCATGCATATCGAATGTTCGAATCTGAACCTCTAATGGATCACCTTTAGGTCCAATAACGGTCGTATGAAGAGATTGATACATATTAGGTTTCGGCATGGCAATATAATCTTTAAATCGTCCAGGCATTGGCTTCCAGCAAGTATGAATGATTCCTAAAACCGCATAACAATCTTTTATCGAATTAACTACAATTCGTATCGCAAGCAAATCATAAATTTCATTGAACTGCTTGTTTTGTATGGCCATTTTTCTATAGATGCTATATATATGTTTGGGACGACCTGAAATTTCTGCCTTAATTAAAACTTCATCCAGACTAACTCGCATTTCCTTAATAACATCGTCTAAGTATTGCTCACGTTCTGCACGCTTTTTTTTCATTAAATTTACAATACGGTAATACTGCTGAGGATTTAAGTAACGCAGTGCGGTATCTTCTAATTCCCACTTAATTTTAGAAATCCCTAAACGATGTGCTAATGGAGCAAAAATTTCTAATGTTTCATTTGAAATACGTCTTTGCTTTTCAACTGGCAAATGCTTTAACGTACGCATATTATGGAGACGGTCAGCTAATTTAATTAAAATGACTCGAATGTCTTGAGCCATTGCAACGAACATTTTCCGATGATTTTCTGCCTGCTGTTCTTCATGGGACTTATACTTAATCTTTCCAAGCTTTGTTACACCGTCGACAAGCATGGCAACTTCTTCGCCAAATTCCTTTGCTAAATCTTCAATCGTTACATCTGTATCTTCAACGACGTCATGAAGAAAACCCGAAGCAACCGTAGCAGGGTCCATTTCCAAATCAGCCAATATACCTGCCACTTGGATGGGATGAATAATGTACGGTTCACCGGATTTACGATATTGTTCACGATGGGCATGCTTTGCGAATTCATATGCCTTTTTCACATATGCAGCATTTTCATCATTTAAATATTTCTTCGTTCGATCGATGACTTGTTCGGCGGTCAACACTTGATCATTCGCCATATAATCACCTTTAACTTTCTATGTTACCCCATGAATGTGAGGATTATTTTTTTATTAAAAATAAAACTAATATTGTTACTATTATCGAAAAAAAAACTCGATATGTAAAGGGAAAGCCTGTTATTTTTCTGGGAGAATTAAAAATAATGTCGAATCATGTCAATTTCGATCCACATATATGAAAAAAAGCGCAACGATTGCTGCGCTTTTTTGTCAATTTTAGTATTCCATTAACGTTAAAATATCATATCCATCTAATTTGTTTCTTCCATCTAAATAAGTTAACTCAATTAAGAAGGCGATTCCTGCAACAACTCCACCTAATTGCTCAACAAGTTTAATCGTCGCATCAATCGTTCCGCCTGTTGCCAACAAATCATCCGTGATTAATACACGTTGCCCTGGCTTAATCGCATCTTTATGGATGGTTAAAACGTCACTACCATACTCAAGACCGTAGTTTACTTTCACTGTTTCTCTTGGTAGTTTTCCTTCTTTTCTAACTGGAGCAAATCCTACCCCTAGAGAGTAAGCTACTGGGCACCCAATAATAAAACCACGAGCTTCTGGGCCTACTACGATATCAATATTTCTTTGTTTTGCATAATCTACGATACGATCGGTTGCGTAACGGTACGCTTCCCCGTTATCCATTAATGTTGTGATATCCTTAAATTTAATTCCTGGCTTTGGCCAATCTTCTACAATCGTTACAAACTTCTTTAAATCCATTACTTTACTTCCTCCTCAATTTCCACCGAGCCGCGAATACATTCATCCAACCAGGAGTGAAGTACCTGATAGGAGGAATATAATAATTCTTGTTCAAGCGCTAAATCTTCTTGTTTTTTCTGATATGTTTTAGAGCTCGCTAGATCTCGTTTATGACTGCTAGTGTTAAGTGTAATAAATCCATTGTTTATTTTAACAAAATCTAATTCAAAAAACACCTGTGACATAAAATCAATTGTTTCTCTTGACCAGCCACGGTATTTAGCTAACTCATCACCGTATTTTTTCAAATCAAAAGGGGCCTTTTTTGATAAAAACGCATAATACCATTTGAAATGATCTCGTGTTGGTATCGTACTAAAAAAGTCGCTTGCCTCTTTGTAAAAATGGGCATAAATTCTAGCAGGCTTCTTCCCTTTCAGTAATGAAGTCAACAATTCCTTCGATGTTGGGAGATCATATAAAACTACATACTGATCATCAATGTCTATATTTCTAGCTTGCTCAACCGTTTCAATAAGATGTAAATGTTCCGAAAGTGACTGTTTTATTTTCTCTGAAATATCATTATTAAAACTAATCCACTTGCTAGATGGAATTATTTCTTTCAGCTTGCCAACCTGCTTTATTCCACGATAATCAAATAATTGCCATTCATTTATGGCCAAATCATGTAAAAAGATTTGGGGCTTCCTTATATTATTCCATTCGTTTATAGACAATTCCCCTACGACTGAAAGCTTCGAATGAGGTGATATATGATCTACTTTTTCACCTAGATGAAAACCGATTCCATCAAGAATCACACCTTCATGTTCTAGACTTAGTTTTAAATGGTTTTGATTGGCGCCGATTTTCTTAATTTGTGAAATATTAGCATCTTTTAACAAAATCTTTGGTTTTTTATTGCTTGTCCCAAATGGTGCAAGAAGTTGTAGTTCTTCTAATCCAGTTAATTGAACATCTTTTATCGACATTTCTAAATCAACTGCTGTGATTGGGATAAAATCTTCCTCAGACAATTGATTTACTGCCAGCTCATTTAATCTGAATCTTAATTCATCCACATGCTCAAGTTTTAGTGTCATTCCTGCTGCCATAGGATGTCCACCAAAATGAGGTAGAATTTCTCTACATGTGGAAAGATTTTTAAATAAATCAAATCCTTCAATGCTTCTAGCCGAGCCTTTTGCTATCCCTTTCTCACGATCAAAGCTTAAAACAATCGTCGGACGGTAAAAGGCTTCTACTAATCTAGATGCAACAATTCCAACTACTCCAGCATTCCAGCCCTCTTGACCAACAACAATGACAGAATTTTCCTCTATAGGATAGAGATCATTCACTTGTTGGATCGCTTCCTCTGCAATGCTCGATACAATACGTTGTCGTTCCTTATTGTACGAATCGATTTCTTCTGCGAGCATTTGCGCTTCATCCAGGTCTTCGGATAAAAGTAAATGTAATGCTGGATCCGCTGAGTCTAACCGACCTACAGCATTGATTCGAGGTCCTATTGTAAAACCAATCGTTTCCTCATCTATGGTTTGCTGTTCAATACCAGCTTGTTTACACAGGGCCTTAATCCCTGCTCTACTACTGCTTCTTATCTTTTTTAACCCTCTTTTTACTAGATAGCGATTCTCATCAATCAGAGGGACAAGATCAGCAATCGTTCCAATCGCTACGAACTCAAGTAAATGCTCTGGAAGTTGTCCTAGTAAGGCGTGGGATAGCTTAAGCGCTACTCCTACTCCTGCCAACTCCTTGAAAGGATATGAACTTCCCGGTAGCTTTGGATGAATAATTGCTAATGCTTCTGGGAGAATAGGACCTGGTTCATGATGATCCGTAATAATCAAATCAACACCAAGATCCTTTAAAACACTTGCCTCATGTACAGCGGAGATACCAGTATCTACTGTAATTATTAGTTTCACTCCACTTTCGTGAGCATGACGAAAAGCCGGTTCGTTTGGACCGTACCCTTCTGTAAAACGATTCGGAATATAAAAATCGACAACTGCGCCTAATTCCTTTAATGTAAGCATCATGACAGATGTACTCGTTACACCATCAGCATCATAATCACCAAAAATTAAGATCGGCTCTTGGGTTTCAATTGCTTGATGAATTCTATTAACCGCAATGTCCATCCCTGTTAAAAGGTAAGGGTCATAGCATTGCTCTACATGTTCATACAAAAAATTTTTAGCTAGAGATGCTGTATTTAATCCCCTTCGTACGAGCAAAGAAGCAACAAGAGGAGAGATCTTCAATTCGCTACAAAGCTCTTTCACTTCGTCTTCACTGTTATGCTGTTGAACACTCCAGCGTGATTTTGGCTTTAACATTCCTTCACCCCTTAGCTTTTCTATTATACTTTAGGCAGTCTACTGTTTCAATGGAATGGTTTCCCCAGTTAGCAAATAAAAGAAGCCTGCTTTCAAGCAGACTGCTCTTTAATCAGATGTAATTTCACTATTATCCGGATTATAGGGATTGATATGTACAAACACATTTTCAACATGTCTTTCTTCCATTAGCTTTTGTTTTACCTTTTTCCCAACTCGATGCCCTTCTTCGACTGTTATATAAGGATCGACAGATATTTTTATATCAATAATCACATAGTGCCCGTGTTCCCTTGCGTGTAGTTCATCAATTTTTTTGACCTCTGGTATGCTTTCAACAATCTTTCGAAGCTCGATTGTATCTTCTTCATGTAAAACATGATCAAGAGCATTATGAATCGATTCACTCCCCAGTTTCCAAGCTAATTTTAAAATAAGAATGGATACAAATAACCCAGCTACAGGATCTGCATACACGAGCCAGCCAATGGCAAGCTTGTCTCCTAAAATGGCGCAGCCAATCCCTACCAATGCCGCTAAAGACGAATACACATCTGACCGGTGATCATATGCGGTTACAATTAATGCATCACTGTTTAATTTCTTCCCCATCTTGTAGGTATAACGGAACATTGCCTCTTTAATGGCAATAGATACAATAACAGCCACAAGAGCAATAAGTTTAGGGGCTTCAATCGGTTGGAAAAACGCTTGGAAAGAAGATTTTCCAATCTCGAACCCAACTAAAACCAATAATACAGCAACAATAATGGCCGCGATCGACTCCGCCTTGCCATGTCCGTAAGGATGATCTTCATCCGGTGGTTGTTTAGCAGCACGCAGTCCAATAAATACGGCTAAGGAACCCGCTACATCTGAAGCCGAATTAACCGCGTCAGCAACTAAAGCCCGACTGTTTGCATACACACCAATTACCCATTTAAAGATAGCTAAAACTAAATTTCCGATAATCCCTATGATTGCTACAAATTCAGCCTTCTTAAATCGCTCTTGATTTTCCAATACTTAACTCTCCTTCAACCCATTCACTACCAATAGTGTAACCAAAAAATCCGTTTCAAAAAGAGAAACCACAGAGAAATATTCCCTGTGGTTCTAAAATTAAACCTGTGGCTCGTCTGTTCTTTCTCTTTTTACTTTTTCAGTAATTAGAACTCCCTTTTGCTTAAGTTCTTTTGCTTTCATCACTAGCCAAAGTTGAGCAGCGATAAAAATAGAAGAATATACACCAACAACTAATCCTATTAGCAATGCTAATGAGAAATTAAGAATGGAGGAACTTCCGAATAGTAATAAAGCAACAACAGCAATAACTACGGTTAACACCGTATTTACTGATCTTCCTAATGTTTGACGTAAACTACTATTAACAACATCAGCAAGTTCTCCATAAGCTTTAATTCTCTTTTTCTTAGCTAAGTTTTCTCTCATTCGGTCAAATGTTACGATTGTATCATTGATTGAGTAACCAACAATGGTTAAGACGGCTGCAATAAACGTCAAGTCTACCTCTAGTCTTGTAAAGCTAAACAAAACAATAATGAAGAAAACATCATGTAAGAGGGCGACAATTGCAGCAAGAGCCATTCTCCACTCAAAACGAATTGATACATAAAGGATAATTCCAATGGATGCTATGGCTACAGCAATCATTGCATTTTTAGCTAACTCTTTTCCAACCACTGGGGAAACCGTGCTGATATTCGGTTCTGAACCGTACAATTCTTTAAAATGCGCTTTTAGCTCAGCAATTTCTTCTTTTGCTAGAACGCCTAAAAAGCGAACCACAGCAACGTCATTATTGTCTCCAGACATGACAATATTTTCAGCTTCAAGATCAAATTTTGCAAATTCTTCTTTTAATTGTTCGGTTTCAATTGGCTTATCGGACGGTACTTCCACTCTCGTTCCACTTGCAAAGTCGATTCCTAGATTTAGCTTAAACAAGATAAGAACGACCAGTCCGACTGAGAATAACACACCTGAAATGGTAAAGATGATTTTATGATTTTTCACAAAATCCCATCGATCGAATCTGGTTGGTAAATCGATGGCATCGTATCCCTCTGAAATATCTTTCATATCTTTCTTTCTAACACCAAGCCAAGTAGGGCGTTGATCTAAGAAACCGCTTTTCACCCACAAACCAAGCAATAGACGTGAGGCAAAAACAGCTGTGAGGAAGCTTCCTAGAATCGAGATAATTAACATGGTTGCAAACCCTTTAACAGAGCTTGTCCCATAGGCGAACAATACACCAGCCGCAATAATGGTCGTGATGTTCGAGTCAAAAATGGTCCAAAATGCACCTTTACTTCCAACTTCAAATGCTGACTTAACCGTTCTTCCAACCTTTAATTCTTCTTTAATTCTTTCATACGTAATAATATTGGCGTCTACAGCCATACCTACCCCGAGGATCAGAGCTGCTATTCCTGGTAAAGTTAACACTCCATTCATCCAATCGAAGATCACAAGAATCAGGTAAATATAAAGAGATAGGGTAATAACAGCAATAAATCCTGGGAAACGATAATAGAAAAGCATGAACAAGAAGATAACACTTATTCCTACGATTCCAGCAAACACCGTTTCATTTAAGGCTTCTTCCCCGAATTGAGCACCAACTGAGGTTGAATACACTTCGGTAAGCTTAACTGGCAGGGCTCCTGCATTTAACAAGGAAGCTAATGTCTTTGCCTCTTCTAATTCAAAATTACCTACAATAGAAACCGTATCTTGATTAAATACTTGATTTACATTTGGATTAGAGAGGAATTTCGGCTCTTCCTTGGCAAGTTCCGCTTGATAGGAATCTTTCCCTTCTTCAAAGTCTAACCATATGATTAATTGATTTTGAGGAGCCATTCCAACAATTTCTTGTGTTACTTCTCGAAATTTATCCGCACTCTTTAACTGTAAAGAAATGCTCGGTTTATTGTTTTCATCAAAGGTTTGCTTGGCACCACCCTCTACTAAATCGGTACCATCCATCATGATTTCGTCATTAGCATTTCGGAATGTTAAATTCGCTTCTGTTGAGAGAATTTCACGTGCTTTTGTCTGGTCAGATACACCGGCAAGCTGAACACGAATCCGATTATCACCTTCAATTTGAATGACCGGCTCGCTTACCCCAAGCACGTTTATTCGATTATCTAACGCCTCAACCGTACTATTTAATACTTCTTGGTCAATCTCTTGGCCTTTTTTAGCAGGTTTCACTTCGTAGAGAACCTCAAATCCTCCTTGAAGGTCCAAACCTAGTTTTATATTTTTTAAAATACTATTTGTAGTTGTCCCAATTGTACTTGCAAAGAGAAGCAGCAATAACAAAAAGGCCACAATTCTACTGCGTTTGACCATTATGTATAAATCCTCCTTAAAATGTAACCGAGCAAGTATCACCATACTACCTGCTGTATTTTCTATACTAATATTATGAAACAGATAGGAATTAGTGTCAATTTATGGACGAGTATGTACTTATTTCAATAATTCCCTTCTTTCTTCATCATTCGCAAGTGAAAACTCATCGGACTTAAATGCCTCCACAGTCGCATAGTTCATATATTCTCCTACATTTACAGAAAGAATATCTGAGACCACCTCATAGAGCTTCACGTCCTCCTTTGGTTTTCTCCATTTCTTCTTTCTTAAGAACTCCCAAAGACTTTCTTGACTGATCGTCCCATACCCGAGAAGGGAAAACTCTTCTATCTTACTAATTAATGCTGGGTGTACTTCTTTACGAAAACGATCGTAATTATGGCCGATTTCCATATCGAGCCGCCTCCTAATACTAGAGTATAAAATATAGAGAAATTTATAAGTCCTTGTCATGCTTTGTCCACATAGGTGCATATAGTTAATTGTATATGATTATACCTATTTTGAGAAGGCAGGTAACGAGATGTCAAAGTTTTTAAAAGGAACCATAATTTTGTTAGTTGCCGGCTTTGTAACAAGAGTTCTTGGTTTTATTAATAGGATTGTGATTGCAAGGTTTATAGGCGAAGAAGGTGTTGGATTATATATGATGGCCTTTCCGACACTTATTCTTGTTGTCACTCTCACACAACTAGGCCTACCGGTGGCTATTTCAAAAAATATTGCAGAAGCAGAGGCGCAAGGTGATACAAAGAAAATAAAACAAATACTTATTGTTTCTTTGGCAACAACCTTTACTTTATCCCTCATCTTTACTCCTGCTCTATTTATTCTTGCACCGTACTTATCAGAAACTCTTTTTACAGATCCACGCACACATTTACCATTGCTCGCGATTGCTCCAATCATTCCAATCGTTGCACTTTCTTCTGTGCTAAGAGGATATTTCCAAGGCAGACAAAATATGAGACCTTCTGCTATTTCACAAGTGATTGAACAAGCGGCTAGAATCACATTGATAGCAGTATTAACAAATATGTTTATGCCATATGGAGTAGAATACGCAGCAGCAGGAGCGATGGTTGCATCTGTAATTGGAGAGCTTATCTCATTGATTTATCTGGTTACTTCATTTAAGCTCAAGAAACAATTTCGAGTTAGAAAGAAATTTTTCAAGCATGTGCAAGAAGGAAAATCAACGTTTCATGAACTGATGGGCGTTGCTTTACCAACGTTAGGAAGTCGGATGATTGGTTCGATTGCGTGGTTTTTTGAACCGATTGTCGTCTCACATAGCTTAGCTATTGCTGGTGTTGCGGCCATTACTGCAACTAAGCAATATGGGGCATTAACAGGGTTTGCTATGCCGCTTTTACTATTGCCCTCGTTTATTACTTTATCGCTGTCCACGTCGCTCGTTCCGGCAATCAGTGAAGCAAATTCACAGAACAATAAAAAGCTGATTGAATATCGACTACAACAAGCACTACGCTTTGCTTTTTTAACGGGTGGATTATCCGTCGTAATCCTCTATGTTCTAGCAGAACCACTTATGGAAGTAATGTATGGATCTTCAAATGGAGCGTACTTTATTCAAATCATGGCACCTTTCTTCCTTTTCTACTACTATCAAGGGCCATTACAAGCTACCCTGCAAGCACTTGATTTAGCAAGGGCTGCTATGATTAACTCTCTCTTTGGTTCCGTTGTAAAAACAGCTGTTATATTTTTATTAGCAAGTCAGCCAAGCTTCGGCATTAAAGGGGCTGCGTTAGGAATCGTTTTCGGCTTTTTAGTGGTTACACTCCTTCATTTCGCAACGGTTTTGAAGAAGATTTCTTTCACCTTTTATATTTGGGATTATTTACTAACATTTGCTAGTATGGGTGTTTCCGGATGGGCTGGTTTATCGGTCTATAACTATTTCAAAGGGGACTTGCCTTTATCACTCAACGTAATTGTAAGTTGCGTGATTATTACTGTAAGCTATACACTACTTGTTATCATTGCTGGACAAATTAAAAAAGAAGAAATGATCCGAGTACCAGTTATTGGAAACGTATTATCAAAACTTATTATGCGTTAAAAAAGAGGTGACTGATTCTCACCTCTTTTTTGTGTCTATCCTATCTACAAAGAATTTCCCGTCTTGAAAGCTGCAAAAAGAAATTTCTTTTACTTGAGTATATCCGAGTTTCTTTAGTTCCTGAAGAAGCCAAAATTTATTTTTCTCTAACCGCTGTAAATTACGTTCTTGAACCTCTCCATCTAATATTAGCGGGATCGTAATTCCCCCTTGATTCGGACTCTTTTCATAAACAGATAGCTTTCCTGAGGTTTCTAGTATTGCAAACTCAACATCCCCAATATTACGAATATCCTTATCTCTTAGCTGCAAAAGGAGATCATCGAAATTGTAACGTTGTTTTCTCATTTCATGCTCATCAATTTTTCCATTGTTGATAATGATGGAAGGCTTCCCATCTAGCATATCTCTCACCTTTTTACTTTTTAGTGAAAAAAAGGCCAAGGTGATTTGAATAATCATGAGCACAGCCATTGGTAAAATATTATTTACTATTGTTTCTTCTGGCTTCTCAATGCCTACAACCGCTATTTCTGCAATCATTATATAAACAACCAAATCTAAAACGTTTAACTCTCCAAGCTCCCTCTTCCCCATTAGTCGAAAAATTATAGAAATGACACCGTATAAAATAATTGTACGAATAACAATTAGAAAGTATTGATCCAAAAGAAACGCTCCCTTTATGTTCATTCATTTTATTGTTTACAAATCTGCTGAAAACATGAACAAAATGTGATTCTATTTAGAAATGCTCATGAATATGCTTGTACTAAGCAATTACTGAGAAAAGATAGAAGGGAGAGGGGTCCAATCGAAGAGTCGAAAAATTTTAGCAACGCCGTACTATACGGAGTCATTACTGTCTTTTTATTTGCAATTGTAAGTTCGGTGATTTTTTCCTTAATCCTCCGATTTACACCGACTAGCGAAGCTTCATTACAATTTGTTATTACTGGTGTTTCTTTTATCACATTATTTTTAGGTGGGTTCGTATCAGGAGGAAAAGGGAAACAAAAAGGCTGGTTAGTCGGAGGACTCACTGGTATTGTTTATACCACAATCATTTTTTTATTCCAATTTTTAGGAATGGATAGTTTATTTTCGTTTGAAGAAATCGTTTATCATGTTTGCTATATTTTAACTGCCATGATGGGCGGAATTTTAGGTGTAAATATAAGTACCACTTCTAAAAGAGCTGCGTAAAAAATAAGCATATAAAAAGAGGCCACCCTTAGGGTTAGCCTCTTTTTATGCTTTTAAGCATTTGCTACAGAGCTTGATTCAAGTACTTCTCTGATAGCAGCGCGGTCGTATGTAAGACGACTTCCATCACCACATTTAATCACTACTTTGCCTTCGTCTAATGCATCGACTGTTCCGTGTAGGCCACCAATCGTCACGATTTTGTCCCCTTTTGCCAGGTCGCTTTGCATTTTTGAAACCGCCTTTTGACGTTTTTGCTGTGGACGAATTAACAAGAAGTAAAATAATGCAAACATTAGGATTAATGGACCTAATGTCCCTAATAGTCCTTCCATTGTCTAACCTCCTTTCAATATCTTTATGAATTTAGAAGTTTTTTGCATTTGGCTGGTTAAAGCCATATTGTTCAAAAAATTCTTCTCGGAAGTCCCCTAAGCGATCTTCTCTGATTGCTTGTCTGACATTCTCCATTAATTTTAACAGAAAATATAAGTTATGGTAAGTTGTAAGTCTTATTCCGAACGTCTCATCACAACGAATTAAGTGTCGAATATACGCACGAGAATAGTTTTTACAAGTATAACAATCACAATTTGGATCAAGTGGTCCAAAATCTTTTGCATACTTCGCGTTTTTCACAACCAATCTACCTTCACTCGTCATCAATGTTCCGTTTCTAGCTATTCTAGTTGGTAGTACACAATCAAACATATCAATTCCTCGAATAGCCCCATCGATCAGAGAATCTGGAGAACCTACTCCCATTAAGTATCTTGGCTTATTCGATGGTAATAGAGGAGTTGTGAATTCTAGAACTCGATTCATAATATCCTTCGGTTCACCAACAGATAATCCTCCAACTGCATACCCTGGGAAATCGAGAGAAACTAGATCACGTGCACTTTGTTTCCGAAGTTCCTCATATTCCCCACCTTGTACAATTCCGAATAATCCCTGATCCTCTGGACGTTGATGAGCACTTAAGCATCTTTCTGCCCAACGTGATGTACGTTCGACTGATTTCTGCATATACTCATACGTAGCAGGGAATGGCGGACATTCATCGAAGGCCATCATGATATCCGAGCCTAATGCATTTTGAATGTCCATCGCTTTTTCCGGTGATAAGAAGAGCTTGTCCCCGTTTAAATGATTTCTAAAATGAACTCCCTCTTCCTCAATCTGGCGGAACTTGCTAAGAGAAAATACTTGGAATCCACCAGAGTCTGTTAAAATGGCCCGATCCCAGTTCATAAACTTGTGAAGCCCACCAGCCTCTTTAATAATCTCGTGTCCAGGTCGAAGCCAAAGATGATAGGTATTACTTAAGATAATTCCTGCTCCCATCTGAACAAGTTCTTCTGGTGCCATCGTTTTGACCGTTGCAAGCGTTCCTACCGGCATAAAGACAGGTGTGTCAAATGAACCGTGCGGTGTATGTACTCGGCCTAGCCTTGCTCCTGTCTGTTTACATGTCTTTATTAATTCGTAACGAATAGCCGTCAAAAATAGTCAACTCCTAGTAAGTAATTAAACAATAAGCATCGCATCGCCAAAACTAAAGAAACGATACTTCTCAGTTACTGCTGTTTCATATGCATGAATGACATTTTCTCTCCCTGCAAGTGCACTTACAAGCATAATTAATGTTGATTTAGGTAGATGGAAATTGGTAATCATTCCATTAATTCCTTGAAATGTATATCCGGGATAAATAAAAATATCGGTCCATCCACTTTCTGCTACAAACTCCCCATTATGTTTCGAAGCAATCGTCTCTAGTGTCCTCGTTGAAGTTGTTCCAACAGAAATGATTCGTCCACCTTGCTTTTTAACAGTGTTTAGCAATCGAGCGGTTCCTTCTGACATCTGATAAAACTCGGCATGCATATCATGTTCCAAAATGTCATCAACACTGACAGGTCTAAATGTCCCTAGTCCCACATGAAGTGTAATAAAGGCAATATGAACCCCTCGTGAGCGAATTTCTTCTAAAAGCTCTTCTGTGAAATGCAGCCCCGCAGTAGGAGCTGCAGCGGAACCACGTTCCTTAGCAAACACTGTTTGATACCGTTCTCGATCTTCTAGTTGTTCTTTTATATAAGGGGGCAGTGGCATTTCTCCTAACTGCTCTAATACCTCATAAAATATACCTTCATAGCTAAATTCAAGTGTTCTTCCTCCGTGCTCGGATTCTCCAACACATTCGGCCGTCAAGAGTCCATTTCCAAAAGAGATGATTGTTCCTTCCTTAACCCTCTTCGCTGGCTTTACTAATGTTTCCCAACGATCTCCATCCAATTGCTTCAAAAGTAATACTTCAATCTTAGCACCGGTTTCTTTCTTTTCACCGAATAATCTCGCAGGCAAGACTCTCGTGTCATTTAACACAAGGCAATCACCTGGCCTAATATACTCTACAATATTTTTAAATATTGTATGCTCTAACTTTCCATTTTCCTTGTCTAATACCATGAGTCTACTGCTTGTTCGCTCCTCTAATGGAGTTTGCGCAATGAGTTCCTCTGGTAAATGAAAATCAAATAAGTCTACTTTCATGCTGTTTCACCCTTCTTAAACACTACAAATATTAACGGAATTTCCCTAAAAAATAAAAAATGGCAGATAAAATAATACTAACAAGTATGGAGGTAACAATGGGGAAATACACAGTCGTGTTTCCCTTTTTCACAATAATATCGCCTGGAAGCCTACCGATATGTATAAACTGCATGAGAAATCCAACGACAAAAATGATTGCCCCTAATGTCATAAGAATTTTTGGAACACCAGTCATTCTGTTGGTACCTCCATTTGAAAATGCTGATAAACCAGATTAGTGACGATTCTGCCTCTTGGAGTTCTTTGTATGAATCCTATTTGTAACAAATAAGGCTCATATACATCCTCAATCGTATGGGACTCTTCTCCAATCGTTGCTGCAATTGTATCTAATCCAACAGGTCCTCCTCTAAACTTCTCAATGATACCCTTTAATAGTTTGTGATCAATATGATCCAAACCTAATGGATCTACCTGAAGAAGTTGTAAGGAGTGATCGGCTAAAGAAAGGTCAATCATTCCATTGCCTTTTACTTGAGCAAAATCTCGAACTCGTCTAAGCAGGCGATTCGCGATACGTGGTGTCCCTCTTGAACGCTTGGCAATTTCTAAAGCGGCATCTTTTGTAATTTCTACCTGGAACACTTCGGCTGTTCGTAATACGATATCCATAAGCTGATCTTCTTTATAATATTCTAATCTGCTTAAAACTCCAAATCGATCCCGAAGCGGCGCTGAAAGAGAGCCTGCTCTAGTTGTTGCACCAACAAGTGTAAATGGTGGTAAATCAAGTCTTACAGACCTAGCAGTTGCCCCTTTTCCAATCACGATGTCAAGGCAAAAGTCCTCCATGGCTGGATATAAAACCTCTTCAATAGCTCTTGGTAACCGGTGAATTTCATCGATAAATAATATGTCACCAGGTTCAAGGGCTGTTAAAATGGCTGCTAAATCTCCTGGTCTCTCAATGGCTGGGCCAGCTGTCGTACGGATATTAACTCCCATTTCATTCGCAATAATGGTTGCCAATGTCGTTTTCCCCAATCCAGGAGGCCCATATAAGAGAACATGATCAAGCGTTTCTTGCCGTATTTTGGCAGCCTCAATAAATATTTCTAAATTCTCTTTTACTTTTGTTTGCCCGATATATTGTTTTAATGTTAACGGGCGTAAGCTTTGTTCGAATGATAAATCTTGAACATCTGCCTCACCAGAAATAATCCGATCGTCCAATCCTCACTCACCCTTTTTCCAACTCTATTTTAAAAGAAACTGTAGAGCTTTTTTAATATATTGCTCTGTTTCTAGTGTTTCCACTTCAAGCTTCGGTGTAATTTTCTTTATTTCCTTTTCAGAATATCCTAGAGATAGCAAAGCTAACATCGCTTCTTCTAGTGCAAGATTTGAATTCTTCGGCTGTTCCACATGTACTTCCTCATTGAATAAGTTAGGAAAATAATCGGGAAGTGCTTGTTGAAGTTTCCCCTTCAAGTCTAAGATCATTTGTCTAGCTGTCTTCTTTCCTACCCCTGGGAATTTCACTAAAAATGCTTCATCCTCTTCTTCAATCGCTTGAACCACTTGTTCGGGTACGCCAGATGCTAATATTGCTAATGCGCCTTTTGGTCCTATACCAGATACATTCAGGAGCTTTGTAAAAAGAATTTTTTCTTCCCTTGAGGAAAAACCGTATAATGCCATTAAATCTTCTCTTACATAGTGATATGTAAAAATTTGCATCGCTTGGTGAATATGTTTTGAAAAGCTAAAAGGGTTGGGTGTAGATACCTGATATCCAATCCCTCCCGCTTCTACTACAATATATTCGGGTCCAATAAATTCGACCGTTCCTTTAATATAATCATACATGTATCTAAAACTCCTCTAATTTTGCTGTACCTCATTGTATCACAAATATGATAGTATATACCGCTAAATGTAAGATGAAAAATGCAAAAAGGAACCGATTCCGGCTCCTCTAGTTCGCTTGTTTTTCCTGAACAGTGTAATTTTTGAACGTTTCAAGTACTTCTACATACCGATCTTTATTTCTAATCGGGATTCCTTCCTTTAATTCTTCATGTCTCGTACTTTCTAATTTACCAATATCCAATTGAAAGAAGGATTGAATAATATTATATTTTTGTGGTTTTCCATAATAGATCGTTAGCACACCATCATCTGTAATTCCAAAGTAACCATTAGCTTTTAACAGAGGAGAAATATCGTCTACATGCTTACGAAATACAACAGAAGTATCATCGATATCCACGACCTGCCATTGATCATATTTTGACCAAAACTGTTCCATGGACCAAATCTTCTCGTCCATTTGCTCCTCACTCACTTCTCCGTCTAGATATACCCGTTCAAGAATCACCTTGACATCAATAGGTTCTAATCTTGGAGTGGTTTTTAATTCTTCAGCTAAGACATAGTTTGTATGAAAAACGAATACGAGAAGCAATAGCCCTAAACAACCGACACATTTGGTTCTCATAATGATCACCTCATTTAAAAGTTACAATATAAAGCTAAATTCATGATTTCATTTATATAATGACCATTTTTTTCAAATTTATGCCCATTAACGCACGAAAGAGTTGATCATATTGATCAACCCTTTCGAATCCTAATCTTTCCCTTGTAATCGGGACTTTAATGTTCGAAACATCCCTTTTATATCTGCATCAATGGTCTCACGTGGACCACCATCACGTAAGTCATTATCAATATTTCTGATTCTGCTAAAGGTTCCTTCATCCGTCACTACCTGCACCGATCTTCCTCGAAGATAGGGTTGAACCGCTCTAGTGATATCTGCCTTTGTTTCTACATCGCGATCGTAGTTGGTTAAATCTACTGCAATTAATACATTGCTTCCATATACTACGGAACGAACATCTTCCACATTGGGAACCTTCGCTGTAACATCACCTATTTTTTCGGCTAAATCCCCTTCATACGCTGTGTAATAGGAGCTTCTTGCTTTCCGGGTTTGGTCATCTAAATGACCATGATAATTGGCATCAGCATGACTATAACGGTTATCTTTCTCAAAAAAGTTTTTATCCTGTTTAGCACGAGGGACTGTTGGATTAGCAGGGTTTCCTGATTCGTCTTTTTGCATTAAATGCTGGCTTCGATTATCTCTGCTTTTCTGTCCTTCCTCACCTAGAGAATGATCCATTATTTCTACCAATGGACCATCATTTTCGTTGTAAATCCTTGCATTTCCACCACCGCCATGATTTTCATTCGAGTAGTATCCAAACGGTTGGCTTATTTCTTTACTATTATTGGTTGCTTCATCCTGGTTACAACCAGCTAAACTAAAGGTTAAGGCAGCAGTTATCGGAAGTAATACAAGCTTTTTACTCAAGCGAATAACCCCCTCCGCTTATTTGAGAGCATGATCATGCTCATTTATAGGGTGTGAGGGTTATGGCTTTTTAATCCTGACATTAACAACCAATTAATTTTCAAGTAAAAGCTTTACTTGCTCTACAAAGCTTTGTCGATTAAAAAATTGCCGTACAGTTAAATCAAGAACCTGCCTTACTTGAAATGTGCTTGAATATTGACGATCTTTAATAAGTCGATTCCATTCTCGAAAGATATCTGTTGGAAATAATAAAGCATATAAAAATCCGCGATTATTTAAAAACGGGCGTATTTGCTCATATTCTGTAAGATCTTGTAAAGACCAATCGAGACTCGGCAGAATTCGATTGCAATATTGTAAATAATCACAGGCTGGACTACCGATTGAAACTAAGTCGAAATCAATTATATATAGTTCTGAGTCAATACCACGAATAAAGTTATGGTGGGCTAAATCGCCATGAAGAATCACTTGATCATGATTATTTAAAAATGAATACTCTAACTCGAGCCCCTTTAAGGAAAAATCGGCCCACTCCATTACTTCATTTAGTATTTCTTGCTGCACAAAAAATTTAATAATGGATAAATTATTAATAAAACGAGCTGCACGTTCTCTCCATTTCAACATAAGATTGTATTCTTTTAGTACTGTTTGATACCTTCTTGAAAGCTTACCTGTAGTCTGGTGAAATTCTTCAAGGAGACGAAGCCCATCTTTTCTTTCTTTTTCGGACTCATAAGAAAAAGGACTGCTGGAGGATAGTGGTATGTGTTCAAGACATCCGTAATACGTACCGTCTAAGTATAGTGGTGATTCTTTTTCGAGGTTTTGAAATATATATGAATTCTTAAACCCTTCTTGCCTTAAAGAAGAAGTAAAAGCCTTTTGGATCTGCAGTTTTCTTAAATGACTAAACCCCTTTAATACAACAAATTGATTACCCTTTTGCAACAAATAAACGTTCTTTCTTATTGGGTGTATCGATTCAATCGGAGTGACGAGCTCTTCCTGTAAATAGGAGAAGAGACGATTTAAAGTTAAATCGTCTCCACTAGCATTATTCATCATTTTCATCAGTCGTATTTTGACCTCTAGGCATTCCTTGTGCTGATGGACCGTACCCATAAGGATTCATATAAGGTGACTGCGCCATCGGTTGTCCGTAGGGTGGAGCATAGACTGGTGGCATTCCGGGTGCAAAGCCTGTTCCCATTCCGTACGGCGTCATTGCAGGACCGCCACATCCACAATCATCCTGTACTCCTTGTACGGCTGGAGCAGAATAATTAGGTGTTAAAGGCATTTGGTAATTATCCATACTAGGTGATTCCATTTGGTCCATTACCCCTTGCACTTGTGGCATTGGACTATATGGCATTTGTTGTGGCATACCCATAGATGGATAGGCTGGTGGGAAGTATCCTGGTCCAGGCATCATTGGTCCACAAGGAAACAATGGTGCAGGATATGGTGGATAAGGATACATAGGAGCTTGATGCATAGGAGCTTGATACATTGGCATATCTTGAACTCCAGCTACTTCTGTTGGCATTAATGGCATTTGTGCATCCTGTGCACCCATCACTTGATTTGGCATCATTGGCATTTGTGCATCCTGTGCACCCATCACTTGACCTGGCATCATTGGCATTTGTGCATCCTGTGCACCCATCACTTGACCTGGCATCATTGGCATTTGCCCATTTTGTATACCCATCACTTGACCTGGCATCATTGGCATTTGTCCTTTTTGTACACCCATCACTTGACCTGGCATCATTGGCATTTGTCCATTTTGTACACCCATCACTTGACCTGGCATCATTGGCATTTCCGGCATAAATGATGAAGATTCATCATCGAACGGTTGCATACCCATTCCTGGAACTCCAGGCATCATCCCATATGGCATCGTTGGCATCGTTGGCGCACCTGTCATTGCACCTTGAACCTGTGGATATGGTGCTTGAGGAGCAAAACCTGTTGGCTGACCAAATCCTGGATTAGCTTGTGGATATGGATAGAAATTTTGTGGGTACATTGGATTCATGGGTCCGTAACCCCCTCCTTGAGTAAAGTTTGGAACGTCAGTATTGGCCTCTGGCAGTGGTTTTACACCTTTAATTGGCTTCACTTCCGGTAAAGGTTTTACCTCTGGTAAGGTCATTTCCGCAGGAAGCTGTTTGGGTTGCATTGGAAATTGTGGTGCTGGTTGAGCTTTTACTTCAGCAGGTGATAATTGTTTTGGCTTTATTTCTTCTTTAACTGGTTTCGGTGGCTTTGGTACAGGCTTTGCTTGTTGTTGCGGTTGTACAGATAAATTCGCCATATTCATCATATAATAGTTGTTAATATCAATTTCAGGAATCACTGGCATTTTTGGCTTGAACGGCTTCTTTGGAGCCTCTGCAATCGGTTCGATTTTCTCCTCCATCTTTGGCGGTTGTTCAATCGGCATTTCTTTTTTAGGCGCTTCTTTTGGTGCTAGAGCAATTGGCTGTTCTTTAGGCATCTCTTTTTTTGTACCCATATTTATTTTCGCTTCCGGCTTTCCAGTGATAGGGGCTTCTTTCTTTATCATTCCACCACCGGATGGTACTTTGATTTTCATACCGGGCATGATCATATCAGGGTTACTGAGCTGCGTATTCATTTTTTTCAGCTCTTCAAAATTCACGCCGTACTTCTTGGCGATTTTCCAAAGAGTATCCCCTTTCTGTACGATATGGATTTTCACTCTGATTTCCCTCCTATGCGTAAGTCCATATATTGTATGTCGGAGTGGGCAAATTGCTAACAATCTACATAAAAACTTATGAATTTTTCAAAAAGAATATGAATTGTCCCCTTTTTTCTCACAAAAAAAACCTCCAAATGATTGGAGGGCTGCAGCCTTTTAGGATTGGTCAAGCATTCTTGTAAGAGCAAGCTTTGCATACTCTGCAATTTCAGCCTCGACCTTTATAACATTATGAAGTTCCCCTTGTTCTATACTTTCCAACGCCCATAATAAATGAGGCAGATCAATACGGTTCATGGTTAGACACGGACACATATGCGGGTTTAAAGATACAATTTGTTTATCTGGGTGATCCTGAATAATTCGATTCACTAAATTCATTTCCGTTCCAATGGCCCAAGCAGAACCAGCAGGTGATGCCTCAATTTGCTGTATAATGTAATTTGTCGAACCTGCTAAATCAGATAGCTCCACTACCTCACGCTTACACTCTGGGTGAACAATAATTTTCATATCAGGGTTACTGGTCCGGATATCCGCAATGTTATGAATGGTAAAGTTCTCATGAACAGAGCAATGTCCCTTCCATAAAATTACCTTTACGTCTTCTAATTTCCCCTCATATTGTAAAGTATTAGAGATCGGATCCCAAACCGCCATTTTTTCTAACGGCACCCCTAGATTGAAAGCGGTATTTCTCCCTAAATGCTGGTCAGGAAGAAATAATATCCGCTCCTTTTGAGTAAATGCCCATGTGACCATATGTTCAGCATTGGACGACGTGACTGTTGCACCACCACGTCTCCCAACAAAAGATTTTATGGCTGCAGTGGAATTCACATAGGTTAAAGGAAGAATGGTATCACCAAATACATTTTGTAGCTCTGACCACGCTCTTTCCGTTTGGTATATATCGGCCATATCTGCCATTGAGCAACCTGCTCGCATATCTGGCAGTATCACTTTTTGTGTATCCTTTGTTAATATATCCGCCGTTTCAGCCATAAAATGGACGCCGCAAAACACAATATATGCTGCTTCGTGATTCTCTGCAGAAAGCTGCGCAAGTTTTAATGAATCTCCTGTATCATCAGCAAATTGTATAACTTCATCTTTTTGATAATGATGCCCAGGAATATATAGTTTGTTTCCTAATCTTTCTTTAATGGCTTGAACTCTGGTTTCCATTTCTTCCTTGGTTAGTTCTTTGTATTGGTCAGGCAAAAGCTTATTTTTTTCAATCACTTCAAATAGATTCATCTCATTCATCCTCTCTTACTTACTTCACATGAACTTTCGCACTAATATCAATTGACTGAATCGTATGTGTTAAAAATCCTAATGAAATAACATCCACTCCTGTATGCTTGTACGTGTCCAGGTTCTCTAACGTAATACCACCAGAAGCCTCTGTTACGATTCCTTTTGGAACCAAAGTGATCCACTCTTTGATTTCATCAGGTGTACGATTATCAAACATAATCACATCTGCCTCAGCCTCAATCGCTTCTAACAACTGCTGCTTCGATTCAATTTCCACTTCGATTTTTACCATATGCCCTAAATGGGACTTTACTTTTTGCACAGCTTTAGAAATGGAACCTGCAAAAGAGATATGATTGTCTTTAATCATTACTCCATCGTATAAACCAAATCGGTGATTAAAGCCTCCACCACATCGAACCGCATATTTTTCAAGCATCCGAAGTCCTGGTGTCGTTTTACGTGTATCTACAATTTTAGTAGAAGTAGAATCTAATATATTTACAGCCTCTCTTGTTCGAGTAGCGATTCCACTCATTCGCTGAACAAGGTTAAGTACCACTCTTTCCCCCTTCAGTAACGTGGTTACATGTCCTAAAATGGATACTAACTTCTGGCCTTGTTCAAACCGTTCTCCATCCCTAACTTCAAGATCAATAACCACATCAGTATCTAGAAGTGTGAACCCTGTCCGAATGATCTCTTCTCCACAGAAAATGCCATTCTCTTTTGCAATAAATACAAGTTCCCCTCGTTCTTCTTCGCCAAAAATTAGTTCACTTGTTACATCTCGCTCCCCAATATCCTCCAGGAAAAATTGTTCAAGTTGCAAACGCAGCTTTAATTTGTTCATAGAAATCTCCCTGCTCCTGTTCATGTTTTAAAATGATTTTTTTCTCTAGCCATCCCTTATCTTCAGATGGAAAATCCCCTCGAAAATGCCCACCACGACTCTCTTCTCGAAGAAGAGCTGATTTCGTAACTAACCAAGCGGTAATTAACATAAATATCACTTGGATATCTTCCTTTGATTTTTCATCGATGGAACAACTAATAAGTTCTTTTATTTGGAAACTCTCTAGCCATTCTAAATGCTCTTGTAGATGTTTCTTGTTTCTTACAATTCCTGCATGCTTCATCATTTTTTCCTGCAGGACTGCCTTATCTGGGAGTGACACTGTTCCCATCTCCCTTGAACTTGTTTCGATAATGGAATATGAAGCCTGCTTGACTGTCTGATTCAAAATCTCGGCCAGTCTCTTTCCGAAAAAAAGACCTTCTAATAAGGAATTACTAGCTAATCGGTTGGCACCGTGAATTCCTGTGTAAGCTACCTCACCAATTGCATATAGGTTTTTAACACTTGTACGACCATAATGATCTGTTTTCACTCCCCCCATGACAAAATGGCAGCCAGGCACAATCGGAATAAGACCTTTTGAAAGATTAACTCGATTCTCCTCGCACATTTTGGTTATGGTTGGGAACTTCTTAGTAAACTCTTTTATATGACGAACATCTAAAAATACTTGCTCACCTGCTTGCAAATAATCAAATATGGTTTGTGACACAATATGTCTGGGTGCTAGGTCTCCCATTGGATGAACATTTTTCATTATTCTAGTTCCATCCTGTAAAGTTAGGAATGCCCCTTCACCTCGAACTGCTTCTGAAACTAATCCTTGACACTTCCCATCGACAAACAAAAGAGTGGGGTGGAATTGAATAAATTCTAAATCTGCTACCTCTGCACCCGCACGGTATGCAAGTGCAATTCCGTCTCCTACTACCGTCTCCGCGTTAGAAGTGAAACTATATAGTTGACCTAGACCTCCTGTTGCTAGGACCACATGATTTGCAAGGAAAATATTGGTCTCACCATGCTTATCTTTACCTTTTACCCCGATACATCTTCCGTCTTTAACCAATAACTCGTAAACAACCATTTCTTCTATTATTCGTGCATGCATGGTTTCCTTTAATAAAAATTTCATTACCTTTTTCCCTGTTGCATCCCCACCGCTATGAACGATTCGGTTATGACTATGTGCTCCTTCCAATCCAAGTAGTAAGCTTCCATCTTTCGCTCGGTCAAACGTACATCCATCACAAACCATTTCTTTAATTAGGGACGGAGCCATTTCTGTCATTTCTTTCACTAGCTCACGATCATTCGTGTACCTTCCTGCCTCTAACGTATCAAGATAATGTTTATCTGGACGGTCTTCGATATCTATTGCCGCCGCTATGCCACCCTGTGCGAGATTTGAATTTCCATCTGTCGCTTTCAACTTTGTGAGAATAATCACATTTATATCACAGCTAAGCTTCCTTGCTAATTGCAAAGCTGCCACTCCACTTCCAATAATTAACACATCGGAATGTATCATTTTATCACCATCCGTATTTTACAGGTGTCTTGACACTTATATTTACATACAATTACAATTATGACAAGTGTTTTGTGAAGGAAATCTAATCGTTTGGAGGAGAACAATGAAATATTTTGATTATGCTGCTACTTGTCCACTGGACCCTGAAGCTGCCTCAGCATTTGTTAAAGCATCAACTGAGTATTATGGAAATTCTCAAAGCCTACATGATATAGGGAGTCGTGCATCCACCTTACTTGAAGGCTGCAGGGAGGAGATTGCAAGATTACTAGGTGTAAAGAGTGAAGGAGTTTATTTTACCAGCGGAGGTTCTGAAGGGAATTTTCTTGCGGTTCAATCTCTTTTATCTCAATCATCAAAAAAGGGAAAGCATATTATCACGAATATTGCTGAACACTCCTCTATCCATTCATCCTTAAAAATGTTAAAAGGCTATGAGGTTACTGAATTGCCCTTAATGGAAAATGGAATGATTGATGTACAGCAGTTTCAGTCCGCTATTCGTGATGATACCGTACTTGCTTGTATACAACATGTAAATTCTGAAATTGGGACGATACAGCCACTAAATGAAATTGGAACGCTTTGTAAGGAAAATGGAATTCTTCTACACAGTGACTGTGTACAATCCTTCGGGAAGTTGGATGTAGAAGCGATTTCTCCATTCGTAGATAGCCTTGCGATCTCAGGTCATAAAATATATGGACCCAAAGGAATCGGTGCTTTATATATTTCACCATCCATTCCATTTGATTCATTTTATCCAAACACATCACATGAGCGTGGAATGAGACCAGGAACAGTGAATATTCCTGCAATTGTTAGCATGGTTACAGCTGCTAATAAACAAGTAAGAAACATGAATCACAATGATGAACACATAAAATCTTTACGCGAACAATTTCTCACCCAACTAATGGACGTAAGAGATGAGATCATTGTTCATGGCCATGCAAATGCTCAGTTAGCATCCATACTAGGTCTCCGAATAAAAGGACTTGAAGGCCAATGGGTGATGCTAGAGGCTAACCGCAAAGGATACGCAATCTCTACTGGAAGTGCCTGCCAAGTGGGACGAACTTCCCCTTCTAAAACCATGCTAGCTCTAGGTATTAATGATAAGTCGGCAAAAGAGTTCATTCGTATATCATTTGGGGTTCATACAACGGAAGCAGATGTCAAAGGGTTGGCACGAACAATGATTTCAATCATCCAGGAAGCGCCACAGCGTGATAATCAAATAACAAGTATGGTAAAATAATTGTAGTGTTAACAATAAGGGAGACGTTTAAAATGAATGAGAAAAAGATATTAGGAGAAAACCGTCGTGAGCTCATTCTTGAATGGCTAAAATCAAGTGCTGCACCGATAACAGGAGGAGAACTCTCAACAAGAACGAATGTTAGCAGACAAGTAATTGTTGGAGACATAACGCTTTTAAAGGCCAAAGGAGAGCCAATTATGGCAACAAGCCAGGGCTATTTATATCTCTCCAATCAAGCGAATGATGCACCGATTTATCGAACCATTGCCTGTTCACACCCCCCTGAGCAGACAGAAGAAGAATTAAATTTGCTTGTTGATCATGGAGTTACTGTCAGAGACGTAAGAATTGAACATCATATATACGGAGATTTGACAGCATCGATCATGGTGTCAAATCGTAGAGAAGTAAAGCAATTTTTAGAGAAGATGCAATCAACCAAATCTTCCTACCTCTCAGAGTTAACAGGAGGCATTCATATTCACACCATCTCCGCACCATCTGAGCATATCCTTGATCAAGTCGAAGAAGCACTGGACAAAGCAGGTTTTCTTATTGATCGAAAATAAAAACCCCTAGTTGCCCGTTAGCAACTAGGGGTTACGGTTCTGCATTTCTTATCTTATTTCATGAAAATACGGATAGCTACCAAGCACCGATACACTACAACCGAGCGCTTCTAGTTCGGCAATCGCACCTGGAATGAGAACCTCGTCCATCTTTTCCTCAATATCAATGATAAAAAAGTAATTTCCCAGTCCCGTCTTCATTGGACGTGACTCAATTTTTGATAAATTTAATTTTCTCCATGCAAAAGCAGATAACACTTGATGTAGGGCACCTGATCGGTCCGTAGGCAATGTAACCATTACAGTCGTTTTATAACCTTTGACTTCAATGGTGCTTGGTTGAAGTGGGATGTTTTTCTTTGATAGTACGATAAATCTTGTATGATTAAAGTCATAGTCGTGTATATTATCTTTTGCAATCGCTAGTCCATATTCTTTAGCAGCTAGCTGATTAGCAATAGCCGCTACGGTTTCATCCGGATGTTCGATAATATACTTCGCTGCAGCAGCTGTGCTCGTTGCATTCTCGCAAGGTACACCTTTTAATGATCCATGAAGGAACTTATGACATTGAGCAATCGCATGAGGATGGCTTAATACTTTAGTGACCTCCTGCCATCTCTCTTTCACAGATGGATGTACAAGTAAATGCTGCTTTACAGGAGTTGTCACCTCAGCAATTATCGGTAAATTTATTTCATGAATTAAATAATCCAATGTAATATTTACTGATCCTTCTAGTGTATTTTCAAGCGGAACAACCGTAACGTCAACCTCTTCTTCCATTACTGCATCTAAGCAATCCGGAATTGTGGCATAAGGAATTCGCTCCTCATGAGGAAACATTTCTCTTGTCACTAAATCAGTAAACGTGGCTCTTGGTCCTAAAAATGCTACTTTCAATATTCTCTCTCCTTTGTTACCACAATCCATATCTCTCTTTTAATCACTTTATCACTTTAAACAAAATATGTATACAAATGAAAAACAGGGCGGAAGCAATTATGCTCCTGACCCTAGTACTTCAACCTTCTCTACAAATTCCATCCTGCGTAATCGTGCAAGCAGTTCTTCAATTTCAATAGCCATATCCGTCGTATTTAAAGATAGCGTTACGTTGGCTCTACCTTGAAGTGGGATTGTCTGGTGGATAGTCAATACATTACAACCCGATGATGCTACCACACCAAGCAGCTGTGAAAGAGTACCCGAACGATCTTCAAGATGAAAAAACAAGGTAATTAACCGTTCTTTTACAACCGTATGGAAAGGAAAGACTGTATCTCTATATTTGTAAAAGGCACTGCGGCTCAAGTCAACTTTTTGAACAGCATCCCACACAGACTCAACTTTCCCTCGTTCAATCATTTCCTTTGCATCGAGTGTTTTTTTCATCGCTTCCGGCAGCACATCTTCACGTACTAAGTAAAACTTCTTGTCTAATATATCTTCTTCTCTCATTTTCCCCACCCCCAGGTAAAGCGCTGCGATATACTAATCTAAAAATTCGAATTCATAATCCATAAGTCTTACTGTATCACCATTTTTTGCTCCTCTTTCTCTTAACGCTTCATCGACTCCCATGCCACGAAGCTGGCGAGCAAAACGTTTAATCGACTCGTCTCTAGAGAAGTCCGTCATCTTAAACAATCTTTCCACTGCATGTCCTGAAACCACAAAGCTTCCATCTGGATCTCTCGTAATAACAAACTCTGTCTGCTCCGCTTCATGTTTGTAAAGCACGCGGTGTATTCCTGTACTCTCAAGCTCTTCCTCATGAAGTGGAAATTCAGGAGTTTGTTCAATTTTATCAGCAACCGCAAAAAGTAAATCTCTAAGTCCCTGTCGCGTAATCGCTGATACAGGGAAGATCGGATATTCATCTGTTAATTTTTCTTTAAAGGATTTTAAGTTCTCCTCAGCATCTGGCATATCCATTTTATTGGCAACGATGATTTGTGGTCTTTCAGTTAACCGTAAATTATATTCCTGTAGCTCCTTATTGATCGTTACGTAATCCTCATAAGGATCTCTTCCTTCTGTTGCAGCCATATCAATTACATGAACGATGACCCTTGTTCTTTCAATATGTCGCAAAAACTGATGACCAAGTCCTACACCGGAGTGAGCGCCTTCAATTAGTCCTGGCAAATCAGCCATTACAAAGCTTCTTCCATCCTCTGTCTCGACCATTCCAAGATTTGGAACAATTGTTGTAAAATGATACTCAGCAATTTTCGGTTTGGCAGAAGAAACGACAGACAATAACGTAGACTTTCCAACACTAGGGAAGCCAACCAATCCAACATCAGCAAGAAGCTTGAGTTCAAGAATTACATCCCTTTCCTGTCCTGGCTCACCATGCTCGGATAACTCAGGTGCTGGATTAGCTGGTGTAGCGAATCGGGAATTTCCTCGGCCGCCTCGACCACCTCTAGCAATAATTGCACGTTGTCCATGTTCAACTAAATCTGCAATAATTTCATTTGTTTCTGCGTCTGTTACGACAGTCCCTGGTGGAACTTTAACAATCATATCTTTTGAGTTTTTTCCATGTTGATTTTTGGACATCCCATGCTCACCGCGGGGAGCTTTAAAATGTCTTTGGTATCTAAAATCCATTAACGTTCGTAAGCCTTCTTCTACCACAAATACTACATCTGCACCTTTCCCACCGTCACCTCCAGCAGGTCCACCCTTTGGTACATACTTCTCACGGCGGAATGCTACCATTCCGTTTCCACCGTCTCCACCTTTTACGTAAATCTTTACCTGATCTACAAACATCTTATATCCTCCCGTCTGTCCTATGTTGTTGCTCTAAAGTAATGAGCCTGATAGAAGTTGTCATCACATGACGAGAATCGAATAATCCAATTATTCCTCATATGGTAAGAATACCTGTAACGAAAATTCCTGTTCCGAACATTCATGAACGATTACTTCTATTAATGTTTCTTTTCTTTCGAAAAATTCTACAAGACCTGTCCTATTTTTTATTATTCCACTAAAATCCAAAAAGAAACAGGCTGCCTTTTGCTGCCTTTCAATTGTAATTGAGAGATGATTCTCAGCAAACTCCTGAACTGTCTGCTGTAAACACTCAAAAAAAGAGGTTATCCAGTTCAGTGCCAAACTATCATTAATTATGTTTTGGTTGTCGGTAGATGCCTCGAGCACTTCATAATCTACCTGAAAAGAGAAGTTGTTCCAGTTGCAGGTAAGAAGGAGGGCAGCAAGCTGTGGTGTATGTAATTGAGAGAGACGAGCCTCATTTTGTGCCTCAATAACAATTTCCTGAATGATTTCGTTTACCCTGTCGTATTTATGTAAAGATAAGTTACCTTTTATGAGCTGTACTTTATTTAACCAATCGTGACGAGAGTGACTCAGCAACTCAACCGTCGTCCAATCTCTATTCATCTCATGCACTCCTGTACCAATTTCGTTATCAGTCAGAAAACTGCTTGTTTTTAGTATAGCAAAAAAGAAAACCTTGGTAATAGCTTTATGATTAAAAAAACTCTAACCTAATGGTTAGAGTTTTTTCTAAAAGAATTAAGCTTCTTGAGCTACAGGGTATACGCTCACTTGCTTACGGTCACGTCCTAGGCGTTCGAATTTAACAACTCCGTCCACTTTCGCGAATAGAGTATCATCTCCACCCTTACCAACGTTAACACCTGGGTAAATCTTAGTGCCACGTTGACGGTAAAGGATTGAACCACCAGATACGAATTGACCATCTGCACGCTTAGCACCAAGGCGCTTTGCATGTGAATCACGACCGTTCTTTGTAGAACCTACTCCCTTTTTAGAAGCGAAAAACTGAAGATCTAATCTTAACATTATTGTCCACCTCCTACTTTTTGAAGGTAATTTTTACATATTTCCCGTAATCTCTCTCAATCGTTTGTAGTGAAACGACCATGCCTTCTAGCAGTAGCTGAACCTTCTCCTGTATGTCCTTAGAGAGATTGGTAGGAAACACACAGCGGAGAAATCCACCATCTCCTTGCTCAATTTCGGGTTCAACACCTGTTAACGCAATAACTGAGTTAATAGCACCGAATGAAACGGCAGAGACACCGGCACAGACGATATCGTCCCCTCGGTTAGCAAAGAGAGCATGACCGCTCAATGTAAACGACTTTATGTGTCCAGATTCAGTACGATAAATCGTCGTTTGAATCATCTTAGACCGCCTTACGCGTTGATTTTTTCAATGACAACTTTTGTGTATGGTTGACGATGACCTTGCTTTTTGCGTTGGTTCTTCTTCGCCTTGTACTTGAAAACAATGATCTTCTTAGCGCGACCTTGCTTTTCGACTTTAGCTGTAACAGTAGCACCCTCAACAACTGGGTTTCCTACCTTTACGCTTTCTCCACCAACGAATAAAACCTTGTCAAATGTAACAGTTTCGCCTGCTTCAGCGCTTAGCTTTTCAATGTAGATAGTTTGTCCTTCTTCTACCTTTACTTGCTTTCCGCCTGTTTCAATAATTGCGTACATGAACTGCACCTCCTTATAAACTAAGACTCGCCATCACAGGCGCTTTTCTAGAGAAAGACTTATAACCTGATCTGCGCGGTTGTAGCACGGGTGCTACAAACATAACATAAACGATATTATCATATTTTTTCTCTTATTGTCAATATAAAAAAGCTCACGGTTAGATGAGCTTGGTTATTTTATAGAAAGGTTTATTGTTCGCTATGTTAATAAAACGAATGTTTGCCTGAATTAATTCTTCCATTCTTTTTAAATGTTTTCCTTCCAAGCCAGAAAACACATCTTTTACAGCTTCCGTCGTTTCAATGGTAACAGACTCATAATCGGTCCCCCTTAGCTCCCAAAGCTCTCGTTCCAGCTTGAAGGCGACCGTTTCTGCACTTAGTACACTCCCAGTCCCATCGCATACTTTACATTTTTCTGTTAAACCTTCAGAAAGTGCTACTTTTGTTTTTTTTCTAGTAAGCTGCATGATACCTAGCTGTGTAAATCCAACCATTTTTGTTCGTTTATGATCCTTATTCAAAGCTCTTTCCAGCTTCTTCCGCACTATTTCTCGGTCATTTACATCCTTCATATCAATAAAATCAATTAGAATAATTCCACCAATGTCTCTTATTCTTAATTGACGTGCAATCTCTTCAGCAGCTAGCTCATTCGTCTTAACAACCGTATCTTGAAGATGATTTTTCCCTGAATACTTTCCCGTATTCACATCAACAATGGTAAGAGCTTCCGTTTCATCAATGACTATATACGCACCATTTGACAGCCAGACGACTCGTCTTAATGCTTTTTCAACGGATTCTTCAATCCCATAAGCGGAGAATATATTTTGTTTGTCATGATGATAAATAATATCATATACTTGATTATTTAAATCTGCTAATAATTTTTCCTTTAGGCTGGCATCATCAATTACAATAGCTGCAGACTCCAACTTTTTTAGTTCTTCTCTTAGCTCCTTAATAAAATGCTCACTTTCGTGAACAATCAAAGGTTTCTTTACCATTTTTATAGATTTTGTGAGTTCATCATATTGAATTCGCAACTGGTGAAGCTCTGTTTCAATTTCCTCCCTATTTGCCTCCGTACATGATGTACGAAAAATGAGCCCTTCTTGCTCTTCTTTCAGCTCATGCCCTATTTGACGCCAGCTTTCTCTTTGCTGTGGATCTTCTATTTTTCTTGATACAGCGACGTAATAGCCATTCGGCAAATACACAATGTTCTTTCCGTTAAGCTCGACAATACCTGTTAAACGTGGTCCTTTATCGCCGCTTGCATCTTTTTCCACCTGAACAAGGAGTCTCTCCCCTTGGTGGACAAATGAGCTAATCCCTTTGCTCTCTTTTATCGTCTTATCCTCTTTTGATGATAAAAATGAAACGAGCTTGTCTCTATGTAAGAACCCTTGTTTTTCTTCTCCAATATCAACAAAAGCAGCATGTAACCCTGGCATGACTTTAGTTACTGTACCAACATATATATTCCCAACGAGCGACTGCTGCTTTGGTTGTTCAATATACAGCTTCTCAACTTTTTGATCCTTGAGTATCGCATAGCGTTTTTCTCTACCTAAATAATTCACAATGATCTTATCCAACATCTATTCCTCACTTTATCAAAACATCACCTTTATTATCATAGTTCAATATTGATAAAGCAAATCCTTCATTCTTGCCATCAAAAGTTTATCAGCAAAGTAAGCATGTAACACTTCGTTTTCATCTAACAATCTTTTCTCCTGTGCATCATTCTCAATGATAATCGGATGCTTACAGCCTCTTTGAAATCTTTCAAGTACATGAATAACCAACTCGTCCTCTTCCACGTTTAATGGAATGAGTGTTCCAAACGTGTCCTTTTTCCCGTAATAGCGTTCCAGTAGAAATCGAACAAACACATACCTTCTTTGCTTCCATTCATAATACAATGAAAACAAAAGAAACGAGATGATAATCCAAACATTAAGATTTAAAGGCTCTGTCACTAAAATGACCGCACTAAATAATCCTAAAGCAATGAAAGAAAGAAGAAGTGTTTGTTTAAATGCCTTTGGAAATGGCTTCTTGATAGAAAGCCATAAAAAAACGAACTTCCCACCGTCTAATGGCCATATAGGTAGTAAATTAAATAAAAATATCATCAGATTATACTGTAGAAACATGGAGAACAAATGGTCATTTACAAATCCCACTTGATGAAGTAAATAAGCAACAGCAACAAGCCATATATGTTGTACAGGTCCAGACAATACAACGATCGCTTCTTCTCTAAGCGGTCTGTTTCCGTGTTCATCCATCTCTGCAACCCCACCGAATGGAAGCAACGTGATTTTTTTAATTCTCCATGAAAAATAGGAAGCAGCTACCCCATGGCCTAACTCATGTGTAAAGATAATGATTAAGAGGAGAAGAAGTTCATAAAAATGACCTGTCACTACAGACAAAGCCACAACTACCCACAAAAGTGGATGAATATAAATTTTTGAAAAAAGCTCCATTATTTTATTCAACCTGAATCACCTGGAAAGGGTCTATAAATTCATTACCTTCTTTTAAGGCAAAGTAAAAGGAACCTTTTTCTCCATCCCCACTATCCCTGGCTGTTCCAATTTCTTTCCCTTTCTCGATATATTCATAAAGATTAACCGAAATGTCATCAAGATTCCCATACCAAGTCTCACTCTTATCACCGTGCTGAACAATAACCGTCTTACCGAATCCCTCTTTTACACCGGCAAATTCAACCATTCCACCACTCATCGCGGAAACGGCTGCACCTTTAGGTGTTTCAATGGTTACCTTTTGTCCGTCTTCGCCAAATTCCTCTAGAATCTTCCCTGATGCCGGTAGGGCATATGGCTGTGATTCCTCTTGCACTTCTTCCGATTCTTTATTTGTAAACGGTAAGAGTGCAAGAGGCTTTCCAAACTGCTCTTCGTACCAGTTTGCTACTGTCGTAAATTGAAAATCCTTCTCCATGTTTATCGATACAAATTCTCTAACACTCTCAAATCTAGCGTCATTGTTTCTAAAAATAATCGCGATTAAGAACACCAAAATAGTTGACGCTAATATTTTAAAGATAAATACTTCCTTTTTAAAAAGTGGATGAAGCTCTTCTTCTTTCCCACTTTCATATGTGGGAATCCGATCATATCCGTGTGTTTCTTCCGTTTCTGGCAGCAACAGTCTTGAATGAGCCACGGTCTGTGTAAGCCTGTCCCTTTCCCTTTTTCGCTTTGCAATACGTTTACGAATCTCATCCGGTCTAGCCCTCATGGTTTCCCCACCAATCCTTTTTACGTTTTGTACAAGTTTATGTGCAAAAGGACAAACCTATGACAAGACAATTCAATTACAAGGACAAAGAAACCAAAAATAAAAACCGAGAAAAATCTCGGTTTTACTTAACACCAAAAAACTTTTTAATTTTAGTAAATACACCCTTATCACTATCATCAAGCTGTTGGAGAGGTATGGATTCGCCTAGTATTCGGCGTGCAATATTTCGATAAGCAATTGATGCTTTTGAATTAGGATTAAGTGCGATTGGTTCACCATGATTAGACGCTTTAATCACTTCGTCATCATCTGCCACTATTCCAATTAAATCAATAGATAGGTGTGCGGTGATTTCGTCTACATCAAGCATATCTCCATTTTTCATCATATGGCTGCGTATACGATTAATCACGAGCTTTGGCGCCTCCACATTTTCTTCCTTTTCCAGTAGTCCGATGATTCTGTCCGCATCCCGAACAGCTGAAACCTCAGGTGTAGTTACAACAATAGCTTTATCCGCACCTGCAACTGCATTTTTGTAACCTTGCTCAATTCCCGCCGGACAGTCAATAATAATATAATCATAGTCCTGCTTCAAATTGTTAATCAATGTTTTCATTTGTTCAGGCTGAACTGCCGTTTTATCACTAGTTTGTGCTGCTGGAAGCAGGTAAAGTAGATCATCAAATCTCTTATCTTTAACTAACGCTTGATGAATCTTACAGCGACCTTCCACGACGTCAACTAAATCGTAAATAATTCGGTTTTCAAGTCCCATCACAACGTCTAAGTTTCTCAATCCAATATCTGTATCAACAAGGCAGACACGCTTCCCTTGTAAGGCTAGTGCAGTACCAATATTTGCAGAAGTAGTCGTTTTCCCTACTCCACCTTTTCCTGAAGTTACAACAATGGCTTGTCCCATTTTAGCGTCCCCCTTTCAGCTTCGTTAAGTTTGGTCTTAGCTGAGATAATACTTGCAATCTATCAATAACAATTTGATCATTTTCATCAATATAGGCACATTCCATCTCCCGTCTCTCCTTGTCTGTTCCATAATCAGGAGCACGGTTAATGCAATGACTTATTCTAATTTGTGAAGGATTCATTACTGAGGCAACAACGACTGCCTTTGAATTTCCAAAGCATCCTGCGTGAGCAATTCCCTTTAATGCTCCTATAATAAAGATATTCCCACCGGCTCGAACCGTTCCACCAGGATTTACATCTCCCACCAAAAGCAAATCACCTGGTGTTTCTAGTACTTGACCTGACCGAATAACTCTCGCTACTGGGATGATCTCATTTGCCGCTATTGCTAGATCAGCCTCTTCCCTTGTCATTACATTTGATTGAATTAATTCAACAACTAAATTCTTTTTTTGGCGTATTAAATTTTTAATTTCTTCTTGCTGTTCTTCTGTCAAGTATCGGTTACCTACTTGAACTCGTACGGATATTAAAGGTCGATCCTTGTTAGCTAAAGAATTTTCGGTTAATTTGGAATCTAATTCCTTTTTTAATTCTTCATAGGAGCAAAGATCATCTAAGTGTAACGTTAATCCATCCTTTGTTCCTTTAATTAGCACATTTTGTGTCTTCTTCATGATAAGTTGGTCACCTCAATAGAAAAGCATCCCTCGATGTAAAAAAACCTAAGTATAAAAGCTCAACGAAATAAACTGACATATATCTTTATATTATTTCGACCTTAAGCCCCAGAAATCCTTTTTAAATAGAACTGATTTTTTATTCATTTCTAAGTTCCTCTGCATACTTATCAAACTGTCGTTTAAGAGGAAAGGAAACCAAAATCGTAAACACTAAATTTAGTATTAAGGTCGGATAAAGCCTCTCCTGTAAGAAAGTTTGAAATGCCATTTCGGTTACTTTTAATAAATAGTTTAACTCATACACACCAAGCTCTAGTAGGATAATTCCCACCATAGATGTTAATGAAACTACAACGAGATGATTATGTATAAGCTGCATCGTCTTTGAAACAAAATAAGCAATAAGTGGGTACAAAAAGAAATAAATCCCAATTACTTCTGTATAAACAATATCAAAGAGCAGCCCAAAAATAGCCGCATACAGAATCCCTTGTTTCTTTCCACCGTAAACGGTTAAAAACAAAAGAACTACTAAAAGAAAATGAGGGACGATGATGCGATCACTATTAAAAAGCTGCGGAGAAAAAAGTTCAACAAACAGACTCTCTAGTATGAAAAAAAATAACACAAAAATAGGAAGAAGGAGTTTTTTCACAATTCCTCCTCCTCTTCGCTAGTAATATCACTTAAGTCAGGTGCTTGTGTTTTCACAGTGACAACCATAACATGACGGATATCATAAAAGTCAGCACCTGGCTCCACGTAAGCAGTTTGATTTAAACCAAATTCATCTGGAACGACTTCAACTACTTTTCCAACTGGCAAGTTTTGTGGAAATACTCCTCCTAGTCCTGAAGTAGTAACAATTTGGTCTTTCTCTATTTTTGCATCATACGGTAGTCTCTTTAGTTTTAGGAGCTTCCTTTCCTCATCATAACCTTCAATAGTCCCGTATGTTTCTGTTTCACCTATAATTTTTGCAGAAATTCGATTGGTTGGATCATTTGCACTTAATAGCTGAATGGTCGAAGTGAACTGACTCGTGCTTTTTACTTTTCCAATTAGCCCATTTGCAGTAATAACCGCCATATTTTGTTGGATACCGTCTTGTTTCCCCTTATTAATAACAAGTAGTTCATGCCATCTTTCAGGGTTTCTACCAACAACGATTGCTTGGACAGGATCAAACGCACTTAAATCTTCCTTATTATCAAGAATCTCGCGTAGTTCTTTATTCTCTTTTGCTAGCGTTTGAACATCTACCTCAAGTTGCACTAACTCGTCTAATCGAGCTTTTAATTCCTTGTTCTCTTCATATGTATTTTGCAAATCTCTTACATTCTCAAAGAAACCTGCTACATAATTGGTAGGACGCGAAAAGGCTGATTGTACCCATCCTGTCGTATCTTTAATAAATTGTTCAGGCCATGTTAACTTCTCTCGCTCTCTTATAGAAAAACCGATTAATGCCACGAGAATGATGATGCTAACTAATAAAATGATAAGGCGTTTATTTGATAAAAATTGTGGCATTTCTTACACCTCAAGTGAAAATATTCCCACACAGGGGTATTCCCTCACTCCTTAAGGAGTGAGGGAAGGTTAGATTGCTTATCGTGTTTCTGAAGCTTTATTTTTAAAAAGATGAATATGATCTAGAGCTTTTCCTGTACCTATTGCCACACAATCTAGTGGGTTTTCAGCAATGAGGACTGGCATATTTGTTTCTTCACTAATTACTCGGTCTAAATTGCGAAGGAGCGCACCTCCACCTGTAAGGACAATCCCACGATCCATAATATCTGCAGCAAGCTCTGGTGGAGTTTTTTCCAATGTCAGCTTAACTGCATCGACGATTGCATATACTGTATCATGAAGCGCCTTCGAGATTTCCTCTGCTCTAATTTCAATCGTTTTCGGTAGTCCCGTTAACAAATCACGACCGCGTATTTCCATATTTTCAATTCCTTCTGGGTCACCCGCACTTCCAATTTCCACTTTAATCGTTTCTGCTGTACGATCACCGATCAAAAGATTGTACGTTTTTCGAATATAATTAATAATGGCATCATCCATCTCATCCCCAGCAATGCGAATGGACTGACTTGTCACGATGCCCCCTAATGAGATAATGGCCACTTCAGTTGTCCCTCCGCCGATATCGACAACCATGCTGCCAGTAGGCTCCCATACAGGAAGATTCGCTCCGATTGCAGCAGCAAATGGTTCTTCTATTGGGTATGCATCCCTAGCACCCGCTTGACGAGTTGCATCTATTACTGCTCTTTGTTCAACAGCCGTTATCCCTGATGGTACACATACCATTACATAAGGTTTGCCTGAAAAGAAGCCCTTGCTTTTGTTTGCCGAATTTATGTAATATTTCATCATCGTTGCAGTTGTTTCATAATCAGCAATAACTCCGTCTTTCATTGGTCTAAGAGCTACCACATTACCAGGTGTTCGACCAATCATATTTTTCGCATCGTTCCCTACAGCTACAATATGTTTTGTATCTGTTTGTAGTGCAACAACAGAAGGTTCTCTTACAACAATCCCTTTTCCCTTTACATACACAAGCGTATTTGCTGTTCCTAAATCAATTCCAAGATCTCTTGTTCCTATTCCAAACATGAAGTATCTCCCTTTCTCATCCAAATCGTACGAATAAAGTCATCCGTCTAATGGTTTGTCCAATATGGAATTTCACTTTTTCTAGTCAAAACTATTTATTATGAATTCATCTTAGTAATTTCATTGCAAAAAAATCATAAAGCTTATTATATCGCATCGTCAAATAAATTCATAGTGTCATAAATAGCCTTTTTCCTTTAAACTAACAAATTTATTTTCCCCAATAATTAAATGATCAAGAATCTCAATACCTAATATTTTTCCACATTCCGCTAGTCTTTTCGTAACCTCAATATCCTCCTTGCTAGGAGTAGGATCGTAGGGTAGGAGAAAAGCGCCATCCAAGTAGCTACGGTTTCTTCTCTCCTCCCGCAGAACCGTACGTACACCTTTTAGCGTATACGGCTCGCCAGCTACAAGGCTTAATATCTCAAAAAGGAAAACTCAGATAATTTAATAAATGGATATAAACTTTCTACTTCTCCTTCTGCTTTCACTTTTATACAAAGATCTCCTTGTTTATATGATTTCATTTCAAGACTAACTTTGTTAATGGAGCACTTTCTTTTCATTGCTATTGTCCTAATATAACTGCCTCTAGCTAATGAGAATAGTTTCGAAAAGTCATGCCAATTATTTGCTCCTCGATAATCCAAAACGAACTTGCTTAATTCGGCATGGTAGACCCGCATGATTTTTCGTTCAGAGAGGTTGATCAATCCTGGGCGAGGCATAGGAAGAAAGGCTTCAATCTCTCCATATTTTTTGGACAGTCTCTTTAGTGTAACGTCAGGTATTTTGAAAAGAAGAGTGTTAGTCTGTTTACACCTTTTCATCTCATAACCACATACTAAAACCGGTTTCTCAAGATTGGAAAGGTAAAGGGAATATTCTTTGTTTGCGTATAAAAGTTTTGAGCTGAAAAATAGTTGAATCTCATTAAAAGCATGAACTGCTTCGTCTTTAGATCCCTTAAATGTCATCAAGAAATGGTCAACCTCTTGTATATACTTGAACGTTCCTATGCTAGTATTTGCCTTTTTTCCTTTATTCAACTTCAACCTCAAAAATAAATCCACTTCTTGAAAATAAATAGAGTAAAGAATTGATATGAGAGTTGCACCTTTATTTGAAGTAGTTTTATCGATTATCCCGGAGAATATTGCATGATGAAGGAGGAGTAAGAAACGTCGGTCACTCACCTTATTTTCAATATTTTTCAGGAGTAGATGGTACCAAACAGAAGTCTTCTTTTGATTTATACCCCCATAAATCAACCAGGTTTGGTCATTCCAATTTCTTTTTACCTCTTTGAGAGATTGATTCAGAACATCCTTATTAAGGTGAGTTTCTTTAAATATGGTTGTAAGAATGACCTTAATCACCTCGAGGACCATTAACTCTCTATAAGAGGGAGGCTGCAACCTATCCCTATGATTTTCGAATCGAAACGTTCCCTTTTTAAGTTTTAAAATGATTTCATCCACTTCTTGTATATGAACTTCATTTAAAGTTTTCAAATCATATAATTGTTTATGAGCCTTTATCCATAAATCACTCTTATACATAAGACGATAGCAATCAGTAATTTGTTTCCCTTTTTGTAAAGCCTTTTTCAAAACGTCTAATTGTTGAAATGGATTAATTGCCATGTTCATGACACCTTTCAATGGACGAATAGTAGCCTGTCACCCTTCCCCTTGCTAAGCCCATTACAGGCAAACGTTGAGTAATATGGTGACTCCGTTACCTTATACAACCTTAGTTGCACTTAGGCAATCCCTGAATTATGCAGCATAATAGAGCGTGATGGTTAGGTACCCCTTTTGACGTTTTACTCTTTACCTGAGTATAGAAGGACAATCCTTACAATCATAAAAAGTCAGGAGAACTTCTCCGATATTGTCCTCGTTACCTTTTAGCTATCATAAGTAACGGCGTACCCTTCGCTCCTCCGTCTAGGATTCAAGCAGTCTAGCCTTTACCATACACCACTTGGTCTGAGAAACTGACTCGATATGATAGCTAATCGTCTCTTTCCCTTTTCACATCATGCTTTTTTCCCTTTACAGGTTTCCCTTTCAGGTAAGATGCTGACCATAGAACCATGTAAGGAGTTCTAATTCTTTTAGAATGCTATTATGCGGCACCTTACAGGCGCACTCCTGATGGGTGATTATGTGCACAAATTACAGAAGCCGCTGAACGTTTTAATGCTTCCTTGTACACCTCGCGAGGATGAACGATGGAAGCATTTAAGCTCCCAATAAAGACAGTTTTTTTGTGGAGGACTTGATTTTTGGTATTAAGATAGAGACAAACAAAATGTTCTTGACTAAGGAATCTCATATCCTGCATCACATACTTAGCACCATCCTCAGGTGAACGAATGACATACCGATCATCATAATTCAAGTTTGTTATTCGCCTCCCTATTTCTACGGCAGCAAGTACTTGAACAGCTTTTGCCATACCTATCCCCTTTATCTGGGTCATTTCATCTAAGGTTGCTTCTTTTAGGAGCCTAAGTCCTTCAAAATGATTTAATAATCGATTAGCCAATTGAAGAACGGACTCTTCTTTTGTTCCCGTTCTCAAAAGAAGAGCAAGTAGTTCATGGTTTGAAAGGCTTTCAGGACCACTTTGAACAAAGCGCTCCCGGGGACGTTCTTCATGGGGATAATCCTTAATCATTAGTGTTTCTGTTCGCATTTCGTACCTCCTAATATTTTATGGGAGGTCGACGTCGAACCTTCATCACCTAAAAGGTTTTAATTCGCGGACAAGGCGTGCTACCGGTAATCCTACGACCGTAAAATAATCACCTGCAATTCGTTTCACTAATGTGCTACCGAATCCCTGTATACCGTAGCTACCTGCCTTATCGAACGGTTCTCCAGTACTTATATAGGAGTGAATTTCTTCGTCAGATAACTCCCAGAATGTTACATCAGTCTGTTCATAAAAAGTCGTGGTACGAGCAGCTGATACAATCGCTACTCCTGTATAAACAGAATGTGTGGTTCCAGATAATTTCCTTAACATCTCAAAAGCTTCGGTTGGAGTTTTAGGCTTTCCTAAAACTTCACCATCTGCAACAACAATCGTGTCTGCACCAATGACAATTGATGAAGAATGATTTTTTGACACATGCTTTGCCTTACGGTCTGCTAAATTAATTACTACTTCATGTGGTGCAAGTTCGGAATGAAAGGTTTCATCCACATCACTTGCTTTTACCTCAAACGGGATTTGAAGAATGGATAACAGTTCCTTTCGTCGAGGAGAGGAAGAGGCTAAAATGAGGTTTTGCATAAGATCACCTTACCTTTTAATTTGGATCATTGGGGAGATACCTTTATATCGTAACAAAAAATAGGAAGTCAGTCATTTTTTAAATGGACATTTTTTCTAAAAAAATATAAAAAAACAGAGCTTGTCAATGGATTGACAAGACTCTGCTATTTTCTCGCCATTTCCCGGAAAATATCCGAAAATGTCGATATTTTTATTTTTCTGATTGGTATAAGGACAAAAAGCTTAATAAATGCTCCTGAAGCTCCGTGCTCTTTTCTTTTGATGGGTTTAAAGCAATAGTAATAGCTTTGTCTAATTCTTCTTTGATCTGAATCATTCTTTCACTTTTAAGATCCTTATTATTAATCTTATCCCACTCGACTTTCATTTGTGTGACATTGGTTGAAGCTTCTTCAGGAATGGTTTGTTCCAGCGTAAGACTTGTACTAATTGTCACTAGTGGTGCATATAATTGTGATGCCTGCTCAAGTAGCTTTTGCTCCATACTGGTGATCTCGTTTAGTTGAATGCCACCGACTTGTATTTCTTTTGCATAAATATCAATGCCTTTTTCCGTTAAACGCTCACCAATTGCTTTACCACTTTCCTTCGTAACACTAATGCCAACTAGAAGATAACTTCTATCAGTTGTCACGACTGATGTGGGAATTCCTTTTTGATCTAGAACTTTCTTGCCTTCATTTGCTGCTTCAACTGAAGAATAAGCACTTTCTTGGACAACAAAAGTAGAAACAACCGGTAATGTATAACTGACTACATTCGCCTGTTCGCTTTGTTGTTCAGTAGGGGGAACCGTCGTAACTACTTCTTGTCCTCCAAGGGTCTGGTCAGTAATGACAAGTCTCAAGAGGATAAATCCAAAGCTCATCCCTATGATAACGGCAAAAAAGAGGGCAAAGAAAATAGAAGGAGAGAGATTATTTTTATTTTTCTTAAGGGATTTGATCACGCTCTTTCCCTTAGTTGGTTTGCTTGTATAGCTAGCAATCTTGTACTCCTCTAGTTCTGGTTCCTCACTTGTGTCTGGTAGGATCCAGTCAAAGTCTTCCTCATCCTTTTCAGCAGAAGCCGCTGCTACTTCTTCATAATTCGGTTCCTTAATACTTGGCTTTTCTACTGGCCGTCTATCGAATTCTAGTTTTCGACCATCATCTTCGACAAAAGTTTTACTAGAAGTCATTTTTTCTGGTTTTGATTTCTGCTTATTCTCTTGATACGTTCTTGATTTACCATCAATTTTTATCGTGATAGTATTTTTTTTCTGGTTTTCCACTACATTTGCCTCCTTCGAAGATGAGTGCTTGTTTCATCCTATCATAGAGTACAAAAAAAATAACAAGACTTTTGTCGTCTTGTCATGGAATGATTTCGCCAAATTTCTTGGTTATTTTTGTAATTTCTATTTTATTTTACGTATTGAGCTACTCTATTTCTCCCCGCGCGCTTTGCTCCTACATATAACGCACGGTCCGCGTGTCGTATTAATGATTGAGGATCGTCTGCATCATCTGGGGATGTAGCTACTCCAATAGATGCTGTAATGTTTACTAGCAATTTTTTATTATTCTCCGAAATATGTTGTTCGAGGGTAAATGGCCAATTAGCAATGGTTAATCGTACAATCTCAGCTAGCTTGAATGCCTCTTGCTTATCAACATCAGGTAATAGAATTGTAAATTCCTCTCCACCATATCTCGCAACTGTTCCCTTTTTTCCAACCAAATTCTCTAATCGAGTAGCTAATTCTCTTAATATTTCATTTCCACTTTGGTGACCATATGTGTCGTTTACTGACTTAAAATGGTCGATATCTAATAAAATGAGAGAGATTTTCTTCCTTTCAGCAGCCATCAACTTCTTGTACTCTGCTTGCAGCTCATTATCTAAGTATCGATAGTTGTATAGATTGGTAAGTGCGCATCGCTCACTTATTTCTTTTGTCTTCTCATAATGTCTCGCATTCTCCACAGCTACAGCTAAGTAAGAGCATAAAATTTCAAGAATCATAAGCTGGGACTTTTCGTATGCCCTTTTTTCAGATGAAGCTAGCAATAAAACCCCAACTACTTCGTTGCTTTTAACAATCGGAACGCAAAGTACACTTTCCATATCAGAGGATAAAGGTTCCTTTGATATAGGTTTCCATTCTTTGCTGCTCGAGAAAATAAGGGCATTTTTATCTGCCCAAACCTTCCCACCAATTCCTTCCTCTTTTTTTAAAGGTTTCATGGTTTCGAAGGTTCGGAATTCACCATGATTACTTTCCATCCGAATAATATGCAATTGACCATTCTCTTTATCCAACACATATGCTTCATCCACTGGAAGAAGGGTCTTTAATTTTTGTAAAAAAAGTTTCAGCACCCCATCCACATCAAGTCTTTCCGCAAGCTCATGCCCAATCTCAGCCGCTTTTTGGAGATAACTATTCACCTTTTCAGTGGAGTAGTAGAGGTTTAATATGATTGAAAGACTAGCAAACGGCACTCCAACAAATAGTAGAGCCACAACGCCAACCTCGATATATAACGTGTAGAGAACGAGCCCTATAGGCAAAGTAAGAATAGATGTAATCGTCTCCCAAATAAAATCCTTACCAAAGTACTGCTGTTTTTGCTTAAACAAGGCATATCTAATACCAGATAGAATCAACTGATTGAGAGCATAATTTACGACAGCGTAAATGATTGCTATCAGTAAAAGCTTCGGATTCTCTACCAAAGTAAGGCCGTGTACGCCACCTAATGCATAATAAATCATTCCACTGAGAACCGAACAAACAAAAAACATAAGTGAATTAAGGGGAAAGCGATATAATTGCTGTTTGGTAACACGAAGTTTAATTAATAGGACAATGATCCCCAATTGCACAAGAATCATTTCATAAAATAAACCAAAAGTTAAAAACACCGCCAATGAAACCCATTGAATAAGAAAAATAGGCGTATTATTTACGACCATCGGAACGGATGCAACGAAAGAGATTAACAAAAAAAAGGCAAATAAATCAAAATCTACCCCACTTATAAATGGTGGGAAAAAGGAATATGCTAAATAAAACCCAATTGGAACAATTGATAGCCATAATATCCATATGATTTTTTTTGCTTTTGGTTCCATTTCCTCCCCCTCCTTTATTAATGGGCGAAAAGACTTACTTTATGTTAAGTTTATCAAAGATTCAGATATTTGTCATAGATTTATATTACATCGTTTCTAGTAGTTTTAGTAATTTTGGTTTTACCTCTGCTAAAAAGTATAGAGAACCTGTAATGATAAGTACTTGGTTTTCCCTCAGATGGACTAATTGCTCTTCAATACTTGTCTCCCAATTCATATTTTCAGTTTTATTTTCAGACAAACTAATCGAATAGAGTTCCTTACTAGTTGCTGCGCGTGGAAAATCAAAGGATACGAAAGTGATTTGTGAGGCGATAGCATCAAGCTCTTGAATCATTCCATCTAGTTTTTTATCTCTTAATGCGGCAAAAACGATGTGAATTTCCTTATCATGGTAGCGTTTTTTCACTTCACGGACCAATGTGTGAATTCCCTCTTCGTTATGAGCTCCATCAATAATAACCGTCGGGTAGTTATTTATCACTTCAAATCTCCCTGGCCAATAGGCTTTTTTGATGCCCTTCCTAATGGACGTGGAGTCAATAACAAATTGGCTTTTATCATTTAATAGATGAGCGGCCATAATCGCTAAAGACGCATTTTCGATTTGATGTTTACCTATCATCGATATTTGAATACAAGACCAGTTTTGATCACCCATCTTCCAATCAAACTCTTCACCATTTGCTATTGATTGATGATTTAAAACAAGAAACTCTTCCCCTAATACAAAACAATCTGCATTCTCTACTGAAGCCTTCTTTTTTATTACTTGTAACGCTTCCGATTGATGAACAGCTGTAATGATGGGAACACCGGATTTAATAATTCCCGCTTTTTCAAAGGCGATTTTCTCATGCGTATCACCTAAGATGGCAGTATGGTCAAGACCAATACTTGTAATAATGGACAGAAGAGGGTTTATTATGTTTGTTGAGTCAAACCGTCCACCGAGGCCAACTTCATATAGCACGATATCAACAGAGCTTAACTGACCAAAAAATACGAGCGACATAGCAGTTATAACCTCAAACTCCGTTGGTCCCCCAAGTTCCGTTTGCTCAAGTTCATCACTTAAAGGTTTTATAACATTGACTAAACGTACAATATCATCATTAGATATAGGCTTACCATTCACACTAATTCGTTCATTAAATTGCTCAAAATACGGTGAAGTAAAAGTGCCAACCGAATAACCCTGCTCTTCTAAAATGGATCTTAAAAAAGTAACGGTCGAACCTTTTCCGTTCGTCCCCCCAATATGTACGGAGTGAAAATGTTTCTCTGGATGACCAAGCCTGTCCATCATCCATTCCATCCTTGAAAGCCCCGGCTTGATTCCGAGCCTTAATCTAGCATGAATCCATGCCACTGCTTCTTCATAAGTCAAAAACATGATGATTCACCTTTCATAATAGAGTGAGGACGAATCTATTGTAGATTCGTCCTACTAACATTACAGTCCTTTTAATTCATTTAAACGCGCTTCTACTAGCGCTCGTTTTTCCATGTAGTCTTTCTCTTTTGCACGCTCTTCATTAATTACTTTTTCAGGTGCCTTCTTTACAAAGCCTTCATTGCTGAGTTTCTTTTGAACACGTTCAACCTCCTGGGTGAGCTTAGCGTATTCCTTTCCTAGTCGAGCAATTTCTTCCTCTATATTTAGCAGCCCAGCTAGCGGAAGAATAATTTCTGCTCCTGTTACAACAGCTGTCATCGCCTTCTCTGGCTCATCAACTACCGTTCCAATGACTAATTCTTCCGGATTACAGAAACGTTCAATATACGCACGGTTCTTTTCTAACACAGCAGAGATATTGTCATCTTTACCTTTTACAATCATGTTGATCTTTTTGCTTAAAGGAGTATTTACTTCTGCACGGATATTTCGAACAGAACGGATAATCTCAACCAATAGCTTCATATCGGAAGCAGCTTGATGATCAGTTAACTCCTCGTTTACTACAGGCCATGTCGCAACCGTAATTGACTCTCCTTTATGAGGAAGGTTCTGCCAAATTTCCTCTGTAATAAAAGGCATGAATGGGTGTAGAAGTCTCATCGTTTGATCAAGTACGTAAGCTAATATAGATCTTGTTGTTAACTTTGCCGCTTCATCCTCACCATAAAGTGGAAGCTTTGCCATTTCAATATACCAATCACAGAAGTCATCCCAAATGAAATTGTATAGCACACGACCAACTTCACCAAACTCATATCGATCGGATAGTCTTGTTACCGTTTCAATGGTTTCATTTAATCTTGTCAAAATCCATTTATCTGCTACAGACTTTTCACCACTCAAGTCAATTTGTTCATACGTTAATCCGTCCATATTCATTAATGCGAAGCGTGAGGCATTCCAGATTTTATTAGCAAAGTTCCAAGTAGCTTCTACCTTTTCCGTGCTATAACGTAAATCTTGTCCCGGAGAGCTTCCTGTTGATAAGAAATAACGTAATGAATCTGCGCCATACTTATCAATTACTTCCATCGGATCAACACCGTTGCCAAGTGACTTACTCATTTTGCGCCCTTCAGCATCTCGAACAAGTCCGTGGATAAGAACATCTTTAAATGGACGTTGTCCTGTGAATTCCAAGCCTTGGAAGATCATTCTTGAAACCCAGAAAAAGATGATATCGTAACCAGTTACAAGACAATCGGTTGGGTAGTAACGCTTATAATCACTTGATTCGATATCTGGCCAGCCCATCGTCGAAAACGGCCAAAGAGCAGAACTAAACCATGTATCTAATACATCCTTATCCTGTTCCCAGTTTTCAATATCTGCAGGAGGCTCATGATCAACATGTACCTCTCCAGTTTGTTTGTGATACCACGCTGGAATACGGTGGCCCCACCAAAGCTGACGAGAAATACACCAGTCACGAATATTTTCCATCCAGCGAAGGTACGTGTTCTCAAATCGGTCAGGAACAAAATTCACTTTTTCATCTTTCTTTTGTAGAGCAATTGCTTCATCAGCTAGAGGTTGCATTTTAACAAACCACTGTGTTGATAAATATGGTTCAACTACTGCACCACTTCTTTCTGAGTGCCCAACCGAGTGCATATGCTCTTCAATTTTGAATAATACGTCATCTGCTTGTAGGTCTTTAACGATTTGCTTACGACACTCAAATCGATCTAACCCTTGATATTTACCGGCATTTCCATTCATCGTACCGTCTTCGTTCATTACAAGCACACGTTCAAGATGATGTCTATTTCCGATTTCAAAGTCATTCGGGTCATGTGCCGGGGTTATTTTAACTGCTCCTGAACCAAATTCCATATCTACATAGTCGTCACCAACGATTGGTATTTCACGGCCAACAATTGGCAATATAACTGTTTTTCCAATCAAGTCCTTATATCTATCATCCTCAGGGTGTACAGCAACTGCTGTGTCTCCAAGCATGGTTTCTGGTCTCGTAGTTGCTACTTCGATGAATCCTGAGCCATCACTTAATGGATACTTCATATGATAGAAAGCACCTTGAACATCCTTATAAATAACTTCAATATCAGAAAGTGCCGTTTTCGTAGCTGGATCCCAGTTGATGATATACTCTCCACGATAGATAAGTCCCTTTTTATATAATGAAACGAAAACCTCTCTTACTGCTTTCGATAATCCTTCATCTAGCGTAAAACGCTCTCTACTGTAGTCTAGACCGAGACCTAGCTTTGACCACTGCTCACGAATATGACTCGCATACTCTTCTTTCCATTTCCAAGTTTCTTCCACAAAAGTCTCACGACCAAGATCATATCGGCTCTTTCCTTCTGCACGAAGCTTTTCTTCCACCTTTGCTTGTGTGGCAATACCCGCATGATCCATTCCTGGTAACCACAATACATCATACCCTTGCATACGTTTCATTCTCGTAAGAATATCCTGCAAAGTGGTATCCCAAGCATGCCCTAAATGTAACTTTCCGGTTACATTTGGTGGTGGAATAACAATTGTATATGGCTCTTTCTTTTGGTCATTAAGCGCTTGAAAGTATTCTCCCTTTAGCCACCATTCGTATCGACCACGTTCAATCGTATTTGGGTCGTATTTGGTTGGCATGGTTAATTCATTTGTTTCCATTTATGTTCCCTCCTAAGCTAATACAAAAAAACTCCAATCGTCTAAAAGGACGAATGGAGTTTGCTTCGCGGTACCACCTTTTTTCCAATCAATAAATAAACCATGATTGGCTCTTAAAATAGATAACGGACTTCCCGTCTTTCACTACAAAGCATAACTGTTCGTAAAAGATGCTCAAGGGCGACCTTCAATTGGAGCGCTTAGAAAACTTTTCAGACACGAGTTTTCCTCTCTTTAAGCGAGTAACCAATCTACTCTTCCCTATCAAAGCAGATTTCTGTATTGATTTATGTAAGACTAAAAATATGCCTTCATTTTATACTCCATATACTACATAAAAAAGTACGTTAACGTCAATAAGGATACCCATATTTTTTTATTACCATACATAGAGTAGTGGAAGAAGCATTTTTTTACAACTTCTTTTGGTTTACATTATGAACTTAGGAGGGATTGGTGTGAAAAGAAGGTATAATCCTTATACATTGCCACCATGGTTGAGGACTGTGAGAGGAGTATGCAGACAATTCATTCTCCCTTTTTGTATCTTTCAAGGAATTCGAACCATCTTTCTTCCAACAACATTTGATGTTTTGTTTCTAGCCATACTCATTGCTCTTGCTATTGCTTTTCACTTTGAATTTATATAGGGAGCCCATTAGCTTTGGGCTCCCTCGTTACTTTGAGCTGCGGCTGCCGCTGCAGCTTGTTTTTTTTGTCTTTCAATTTCCTCTATACGTGTAACGACGTACTCAGAATTTTTTAATAACCAAAATTGCTTCTGTAGTCTTTGAACAAACTTTCTTTCATTTCTTTCTTTTGACTTATAATACTCTTCCACTACCCTTAATATGGGACCGGGATGGGCAAAATAACTTAGTAATAGAAGTATTTCGTCATCTTTTAATGGAAAGTACTTTAAATACACATATAACCAGTCTATGCAGTCATCACAATGTTTTGGGAATGTATTTAACAGTCTTGATAAGAAAGGTAATATATCATGAATGGCCGCTCCTTCTCTACTGTCTTCGAGGTTAGTAAAATATCCATATCCTCTATCATCATAAAGAAAATGCTCAGAGGAGATCTTTCCATGAACCACGACCGCCCTGGCTTTTGTTTCTTCCTTTGTTTGCTCAAACCATTCTTTTAGCTTGTTTTTGGAATAAGTAAGCGCTAGCCGAATGTTATTATAATACAAGCAAAACAAAAGTTCGGTAGGGGACATATATTGTTTCCCCTCACACGCCTCAACATATCCTTCAATAAATTCCGTTTCTTTTTCCCAAAGCGAAGAAATGGTACTATAATGTTCTTCTTTTTCTTTAGGATCAATAGTCACTTCGTGAAGGGACAATGTATGAAGCCTTGCTAGCTCCCGAAAAAGCTGTTGATTTCTTTCATTTCTGTTTTCTTTCTCTTCATTTGGCAACCAAGGCATCAGGTAATATAATTCTTGATTATGCAAAACCGCATAGCGCCCATCAACCGTTGGATAAACAGGAACAATACGATTGTAGCCTTTCTGATATAAGTATTGGATATGGCGAATAAAATCCGTTCCATGTTTAGGAGATATCTTTTTTAAAGCAAAAATTCCTTTATCACTATAAATACGAAAAATTTTCCCAAATCGCTCAATAAAGTGTGGCTTAACTCCATAATTTTTTAACACCGGCTCCATTTGCTGCAAATAATTAATATTCGACAAGGAGGCTCAACCCTTCCATAAAAACAACAAGGGCAGGAGTATTCACCTGCCCAATGGTTGTTCTTCTATTTATGGGCAATAGGAATAGGTATATAAAGAACTTGCCCTTCGTATATATCTTGATTTAACTCAAGATGGTTTACCTTAAGTAATTGTTGTACAGGTACTTCGTAACGTGACGCTAATTGTTCGATCGTTTCTCCGCTTTGGACGATGGCTACACGAAGTTTTGTTAAATCTTCCGTCTCCTCTTTTCGAGCAAAAAACTCAGTTAAAGACATTCCCTTTTTTGAAGACTTCTTTTTCTTTACCTTAGGCTGAGGTGGTGAAGAAGAAGATTCTTCTTCCACTTCTGGTTGGGTTTCTACTTGTGGCTGTATCTCGGCTTCTGGAACAGGCTGAAGCTCAACCTCTGCTGCCTCTTCCACCACTTCTTCAACAACCTCTTGGGGTGCTTCACTTCGAGCTGCTGAAAAAGTAATTTCAGGTTCCTTTGCTTCGTTTACAGGAAGTTGTGGAGCTTCAAATAATTCAGTTGACTTATTTATAGAAACCACTTTTTCCTCTGTATCATCCGCTGATTTTCTCGCTTCCACAGCGAAAGGTTCATACTCATGATCTAATATGATTGGTTCCTCTTGTTCTTCTGTACGTTGCTCATGTGACCATTCAATATGGTCTTCTATCTCATCAACTGTTGCTTCTCGGTTTGCAACCTCAAGTTGAAATTCTTCCACTTCTGGTTGGGTTTCTACTTGTGGCTGTATCTCGGCTTCTGGAACAGGCTGAAGCTCAACCTCTGCTGCCTCTTCCACCACTTCTTCAACAACCTCTTGGGGTGCTTCACTTCGAGCTGCTGAAAAAGTAATTTCAGGTTCCTTTGCTTCGTTTACAGGAAGTTGTGGAGCTTCAAATAATTCAGTTGACTTATTTATAGAAACCACTTTTTCCTCTGTATCATCCGCTGATTTTCTCGCTTCCACAGCGAAAGGTTCATACTCATGATCTAATATGATTGGTTCCTCTTGTTCTTCTGTACGTTGCTCATGTGACCATTCAATATGGTCTTCTATCTCATCAACTGTTGCTTCTCGGTTTGCAACCTCAAGTTGAAATTCTTCCACTTCTGTTTCTTCATGTGCAGGTTTATGCTGCTGATCTCCATAAAGACCTGTTATTGTTAAATCGGCAGTTAATTTCATACAGCTTCTTTCTTGAAAAAGATAATCAAAGCTTTCCACTTCTACATAGATGTCATTTATGCTTTGAATACGGTTATTAGGAATGGTTATATCTACTGGAAAACGATGTGAGAACTCATAGAGTCCCTCTTCCCTCTCCTCCACATGATGAACAAACTTCGGAGCAGTAAACAAATCCTCCTCCTCACTAGAACCATCATTGTAACGTTGATATTCACCTGTTAATTCTAATGCACCTTGAATGGTGACATATTGTTCGTTTTCATGAATCGTAATATTTGGAGCAAGCGAAATAGAAACTAACTCCTCTACTTCCTGTCCCTTTTGAAACCACACCGATTCTTCCAATGAAAATCGTAAACACGACTCGTTACCTTGAGACAAAGCGACTCCTCCTTTCATTTCCTATACGTTTAATCACTATGTCATTATCACTCTATGAACTAGTGAATATTTTTATGAATAAAAGTAATCGCAAAGAGCGTGTTTACATAAAAAAGAGACTCATTTGAGTCTCTTTTTAAAATAATCATTTTAGCTTTGAAAAGGCAATGTCGATTGCTTGAATCGTTTTTCCAATATCTTTGTTACTGTGTGCTGTGGATAGGAACATTCCTTCAAATTGGGAAGGTGGTAAGAAAACACCCTGATTCGCCATTTCTTGGTAATAAGAAGCAAAATAATCAAGATTTGAAGTTTTGGCTTGTTCGTAGTTTGTAACCGCTTCGTTAGTAAAGAAAAATCCGACCATCGATCCAACTCGGTTGATGGTGTGGGGAATACCATGTTTTTGTGCCGCTGCTTTTATTCCTTCTTCAAGCAGTGCTGCTTTACGCGCAAACTCCTCATAATGTTCAGGTGTAAGTTGGCTAAGTGTTTCTAATCCTGCAGTCATGGCAAGAGGATTTCCAGAAAGTGTTCCAGCCTGGTAGATCGGGCCACTTGGTGCAATTTGCTCCATGATTTCTGCCCTTCCTCCATAAGCTCCAACAGGTAGCCCACCACCGATAACTTTTCCAAGACATGTTAAATCAGGAGTGATGCCAAAATACCCTTGTGCACAGTTGTAACCCACCCTAAAACCAGTCATTACTTCATCAAATATCAAAAGTGCTCCATATTGCGTAGTAATATCTCTAAGCCCCTCTAAAAATCCAGGTTGTGGTAAAACCACCCCCATATTTCCTGCAACAGGTTCTACTATGATTCCAGCAATATCATCCCCAAATTGCTCAAACGCATAGCGAACACTTTCCAAATCATTATAAGGAACTGTAATGGTATTTTTTGCGACCCCTTCTGGAACCCCAGGGCTATCAGGAAGACCCAAAGTTGCCACACCGGATCCTGCTTTAATTAATAAAGAATCACCGTGACCATGGTAACAACCTTCAAATTTTAAGATTTTATTTCTCCCCGTATATCCACGAGCTAGGCGCAATGCACTCATGGTAGCTTCCGTTCCTGAGGAAACCATACGAACGATTTCAATAGACGGCACTCTTTCTTTCACTAAATTTGCTAATTTCGTTTCAATTAAACTAGGAGCACCGAAGCTTGTACCAAGTTCTGCGACCTTTTTAATCGCTTCAACAACACGATCATTTGCATGCCCCAAGATTAATGGTCCCCAAGACAACACATAGTCAATATATTCGTTTCCATCTATATCATAAATTTTAGAGCCTTTTCCTCTCTCCATAAAAATAGGATCCATTTTAACGGATTTAAACGCACGAACAGGACTGTTTACTCCACCAGGCATGAGTGTTTTTGCTTCAGCGAAAGCTTCAATAGATTTAGAATAAGAGCGCATAAGTATCCCTCGTTTCATCAAGTATTATTTTTCTTTTAACCATCTTGCTGCATCTTTGGCATGATAAGTGATAATAAGGTCCGCACCTGCTCTTTTCATACCTGTTAGCATTTCCATTACAATATTTTTTTCATCAATCCACCCGTTTTGAGCCGCAGCTTTAACCATGGAATACTCCCCACTCACATTATAAACCACAACAGGCAAGTGAAAATTGTTTTTTATATCACGTACAATATCCAAGTATGGCATTCCAGGCTTCACAATAAGGAAGTCTGCTCCTTCCTGAACATCTGAATTTGCTTCTCTTAAGCCTTCCATTCGATTGGCTGGATCCATTTGATACGTTTTACGGTCCCCAAATTGAGGTGTGCTCTCAGCCGCTTCACGAAATGGTCCATAAAAAGAAGAAGCATATTTCACAGCATATGACATAATAGGTATATCCTCAAACCCTGCCTCATCTAATCCTGCTCTTATGGCCGCAACAAATCCATCCATCATATTTGAAGGAGCTATAATATCTGCTCCTGCTTTTGCTTGGCTAACTGCGGTATCAGCTAATAATTTTAGTGATGGATCATTTAATACTTTCCCACCCTCGATCACTCCACAGTGGCCATGACTAGTATATTCACATAAGCAGGTGTCCGCAATAACAACGATATGAGGATACTGTTCTTTAATCACTCTAGTCGCTTCTTGTACAATTCCATGATCATGGAATGCACCCGTACCGCACTCATCTTTTTCATTTGGGATTCCAAATAAAAGGACGCTTGGAATCCCAAGTGCTGCTACTTCATCCATTTCAATTTTCAATTGATCTAATGATAGTTGAAAAACCCCTGGCATAGATTGAATGGCATTTTTTATATTTTCACCTTCTACTACAAAAATTGGATATACCAAATCTTCAAGGTGTAAGTGGTTTTCGCGAACCATTGTGCGTAATGTTGCAGAAGATCGTAAACGACGGTGACGAGAAAATGATTGATTCATTTGTTCTCCCTCTTTCTTATTAGTTTCATAACACTTTGTAACATCTGATCAATTGTGTATGTATCTGGCATGGCATCTACACGTAACCCAAAAGCATTAGCCCGTTGAAGAGTAACAGGTCCAATACAAATGATCAAACAATGATCAATAGTTGATAATAAATTCATTTCATTCACTACAGCCATAAAATGATCCACTGTTGAAGGGCTAGTAAAACTTATGATATCTAACTTCTTTTCTGTTAGCGCCTTCACCAACGCGTCCCGACTACTGTCTGGAAAAAACGTTTCGTATATAACTAGTTCATCCACATGGGCTCCCTTTTTTTCAAGGTTGGTAGAAATAAGTTCTCTAGCTAAATTCCCTTTAGGAATGAAAACGGTCGTTCCTTCACTAATATAAGGGGAGAATTCTTCAACAAATGCTTCAGCCACATATTCTTTGGGCTTAAAATCAACTGTTACCCCTTTTCTCACTAAGGCTTCCTCTGTTTTTTCACCGATAACAGCAATCTTTATATTGTTGAGAACGGTCGGGTTAATATCAAAGGTAAAGAATGTTTCAACTGTCACATTACTAGTAAAAATAATCCAATCATATTTATGTAGTTTTTTATCCAGGAGGATAGGCAGACTGGTTGAAGCAACGGGTCGAAAGGAAATAAGAGGGATTTCCACTGGAATCCCCCCGTATTTCTTGACTAAATCTGAAAATGGTTTGGCATGCTTTTTTCCTCTAGGAATAAGAACCTTCATTCCGTTGAGAGAGTACTCATCACTCATTCACTATCAAGCTCCACTTTCACCGCGTCAATTAGTGCCTTTCCTCCGTTTGCAATCAGCATGTCTGCCACTTGCAGTCCTAACTTTTCAGGATCTTGTCCACTTGCTGATTCCTTTATTATGGTTTTCCCATCTGGAGTTGCTACCAGCCCTGTAAGCGAGATATCACCGTTTTCTTCAACTTTTGCATAACCAGCAATCGGGACCTGACAGCCGCCTTCCATCTTTTGGAGAAAAACTCTCTCAGCTGTCACTGCTTGTTTGGTCTTCATGCAAGTAAAACGAGATAATAAGTTAAGTAGCTGTTCATCACTTTCTCGGCATTCTATCGATAATGCACCTTGACCAACTGCTGGGATACATATTTCATCATCAATAAACTCTGATACTACCTCGCTAGCCCAACCCATTCTGGATAGTCCCGCAGCGGCTAGTATGATCGCGTCATATTCTCCCGCTTCTAATTTAGCTAGTCTAGTATCAATATTTCCTCGTATCCACTTTATTTCAAGGTCTGGTCTAATCGCAAGCAGCTGTGCACTACGACGAAGACTGCTCGTGCCAACAACAGAACCTGATTTTAATTCGTTAATTGGAATGTGATTTTTAGAAATTAACGCATCTCGATGATCCTCTCGAAATGGAATACAACCAATCACTAGACCTTCCGGCAGAACAGCTGGCATGTCTTTCATACTATGTACTGCCATATCTATTTCCTCATCGAGCATTGCCTGCTCAATTTCCTTTACAAATAGACCTTTCCCACCAACTTTAGACAGTGTTACATCAAGGATTTTATCCCCCTTCGTAACAATCTCTTTCACCTCAAATTCAAAGGACGGATCTAATTTCTTCAACTGGTCAATCACCCAGTTTGTTTGTGTAAGTGCAAGCTTACTTCGTCTAGAGCCAACTATTATTTTCCGCATGTAAACCTCCTATGTATGTATCCTCAAGTGTACCAAAAGTGGAAGGATGATAAGTTGCCTATTAAAAAGAAATTGATTAAAACAATTAAGAATGAAGCAATATTCCAAAGAGCCAATGACCTTCCGTACAGCTCCTTGCTAACACGTAAGTATAAATAAATGCTATATGCAATCAGGACACCAAATGAACCAATGACCTTTGCATCTAACCAAAACATCTCAGGAATTTTTAAGTATGCCCATTGAATTCCTAATATCACTGCTAGCATTAGCATAGGCACACCAATGACATTTAAAACATATGACATATGCTCAAGCTTAGATAAATCAGTAATTCTTAACAGTCTAGCTCCCCACTTCTTTTTCTTTAGTAAGTTGTACTGAATCAAATAAAGAAAAGAGAAGACAAAAGAAAGGGAAAAAGCTCCATAAGAAAGAATGGCAAGTGTTATATGAATCAATAAAAGCTCTGAGATGAGTTGCTCGGCCATCACATGAGATTCAAATTGTACAGGTGCAAATGTATGGATAGCTAGAATAATAAACCCCAATACATTTGTAAAAAACACAATGAAATCCACACGTAGTAACCGATTGATTCCTAGTGACAATGTAATTAGCACCCATGCATAAAAGTAGAGCCCTTCAAATATAGTAAGCACCGGGAAACGACCGGTTTTTAACATGTACAAAAATAAAAACATTGTTTGAAGTAACCACACAAATGCAAGTAACCAGAAGGCAACACGATTTGCCTTCCGGTTATGGTGTAAGAAATCAATAAAATATAAGAGCACGCAGAAAGCATACAGGACAACGGTCAGCTCATGCAGCCTCGTCATATAGTAGTCAAACATTCGCTTCTCCTCGTTTATGATTGAAAGGAAGGCTGTTGGTTTGTTAAAACCACTCGATTTGGTTCCGCTTCTCTCAGAACTTGTTGCTCTTTTACAAGTTCATCAATATTAAAAATTTTCACAAACAAATCTAACGCTTGTTCTGAATCTTTTCGAGCGGCTAATTCCTTTGCTTGAAGGATTGGATCTTTTAGCATTTGATTTATAATACTTTTCGTATGTTTATTTAATACTTTAAAATCACGGTCAGACAGATGAGGAAGCTTTCGTTCTAAGCTCTCCATTGTCCCGGACTGAATTGTAAGTGCCTTTTCACGTAGAGCAGAAATAATAGGGACAACTCCAAGTAAATTTAGCCATTGTTTAAAGTCAACAATTTCTTCTTCAATCATCATCATTATTTGTGCAGCTGCACGTTTTCGTTCTTGAAGGTTCGCTTCAACGATTCCCTCCAAATCATCTATATCATATAAGAAGACACTCTCAAGCTCAGCTAATGCTGGGTCCAAATCACGTGGAACCGCAATATCAACCATGAATAAAGGCTTTCCTTTACGCAGCTTTTCTACTTGAGTCATCATATCTTTTGTAATAACAAATTCCTTTGCACCGGTTGAACTTATCAATATATCTGCATCGATTAAAGAACACTGAAGCTCTTCTAGTGTTTTAGCTTCACCTTCGAAACGATCAGCTAAATTCTGAGCCTTTTCATACGTGCGATTAATAACCGTTACCTTACTAGCTCCATTTGCATGTAGATGTTGTATGGCGAGTTCCCCCATCTTACCTGCACCAAGAATTAACACATTCTTTTTATTTAAGGAACCAAAGATTTTCTTCGCTAATTCTACCGCTGCATAACTTACCGAAACCGCATTCGCACCAATATCAGTCTCTGAATGTGCTTTTTTAGCTAAGGTTACTGCTTGTTTAAAAAGCTGGTTAAAAACTGTACCAACGGTTGCATGTTCTTGAGCTAATAAAAAGCTTGTACGAACTTGACCAAGGATTTGTGTCTCACCTAATACCATTGAGTTCAATCCGCAAGTTACACTAAATAAGTGTTCCATTGCACCGTCATGTTCGTATATAAATAAGTATGGTGAAAATTCGCTTTGCTCAATTGAAAACCATTCTGAAAGAAATTCTTTTATATAATATCTGCCTGTGTGTAGTTGATCAACAACCGCATAGATTTCTGTTCGGTTACAAGTAGAGACAATTACATTCTCTAACACACTCTTTTTTTCTTTAAGAGCGTTCATTGCTTCCCCTAACTGCGAAGGGTTAAATGTCAAACGCTCACGAATTTCAACAGGGGCAGTTTTATAATTAAGACCGATCACTAATATATGCATACAGAAATACATCCCCCAGAATATTTGCATGTTTGCTAGTAGTAATTATAACATGTTCCATTTTTATAGAAGAAAATGAATTATGACCATATTTGTATAAAATGTGAACAAAATCTAATCATCTGTGATGCAAATATGCTATTATAATTAATTGGTAAACCTTACTTGCTCGTCATAATATGACAAGCCTCCATATGTACAGTAACAAAAATTAGAATGATTATCAAGTAATCCTTACTGGAAGTGGTGCTAATGAAAAATCAACGAATCTTTCCTGGAATCATCCTTATTGGTTTTGGTGTTTATTTCTTTTTACAACAGGCGAACATCGCTCTTTTTCAACAGTTTTACACATGGCCAACTCTGCTAGTAATCGTTGGCGTTTCCTTTCTCTCTCAAGGGTATGGGGCGAAGGATTATGAAGCTATTCTGCCTGGTGTCATTCTTACCGGATTTGGTCTTCATTTCCATATCATTAACCATTTTCAACTATGGCCAAATCATATTGGAACATTTATCCTAATTATTGCGCTTGGATTCTTATTACGTTACCAGAAGGTGCGTTCAGGACTTTTTCAAGGAATATTATTTCTTGTCCTCGCATTATTGCTTCTATTTTACGATAAAATTACCGCATGGCTAGGTATCCTTGAGAATACAGTTACAATCGCTTGGAAGTCTTGGCCAGTTGTGTTGGTGATCATTGGCTTTTACCTACTTTTTATCAGAAAAAAATAAACGAACAACTAAAAGAACCGTCAGACACTTTTGTGCTGACGGTTTCTTTTACATATAACTCGCAATGGTTGCCCACGCTTTATCTTTTCCTTCTCCTGTTTCAGAAGAAAACTGAATAATCGTATCATGCGGGTGTAATTCGAGCTTTTCTTTTGTTATTTTCAAATGCTGTGCTCTTTTTGTTTTAGAAATTTTATCAGCCTTTGTGGCAATGACAATACATGGAATTTCATAATGCTTTAAGAAATCATACATCATGATATCATCTGCCGTTGGAGGGTGACGTAAATCAACAATTAATAGCACAGCCTTTAGCTGCTCTCTCGTCGTTAAATACGTTTCAAGCATTTTCCCCCATGCTTCCCGTTCCTTTTTAGAAACCTTTGCATAACCATATCCTGGTACATCGACAAAATGAAGGACTTCATTAACGATATAAAAGTTCAGCGTTTGTGTTTTACCAGGCTTGGAAGAAATTCTTGCTAATCCTTTACGATTGAGCATTTTGTTAATAAATGATGATTTGCCTACATTGGAGCGACCAGCTAAGGCAAATTCAGGAATTGGTTCAACCGGGTACTGATCAGGCTTTACCGCACTTATGACAATTTCTGAGCTTGTTACTTTCATCTATTGGCACCGCCAGTCAAAGCATGCTCTAACACTTGGTCCAGATGTGAAACGAGAACAAACTGTAGGTCTTCACGAACACTCTCAGGAATATCATCGATATCCCTTTCATTATCCTTTGGACAAATGATTTTAGTTAATCCCGCTCGATGGGCACTTAGAGATTTCTCCTTTAGGCCACCGATTGGTAATACTCTACCACGTAACGTGATTTCACCAGTCATACCCACTTCTTTACGAATGGCACGCCCTGTCAGAGCTGAGACCAATGCCGTTGCCATGGTAATTCCTGCTGATGGCCCATCCTTCGGAACCGCCCCTTCTGGGACATGAATATGGATATCATTTTTTTCATGAAAATCAGGGTCAATTCCAAGCTCATTTGCTTTTGAACGAATATAACTAAATGCTGCTTGAGCGGATTCCTTCATAACATCGCCAAGCTTCCCTGTTAGGATGAGCTTTCCTTTTCCCGGAGACAAGGACACTTCAATTTGAAGGGTATCTCCACCAACCGTTGTATAAGCAAGACCAGTAGCTACGCCCACTTGATCCTCAAGTTCTGCTTGACCATAGCGGAAAGTTGGCTTTCCTAAAAATTCGTCCACATTTTTTTCAGAAACGATGACTTTTTTCTTTTCACCTGAAACAATAATCTTAGCTGTTTTTCGGCAAATAGTCGCTAACTGACGTTCTAGACTTCTTACACCCGCTTCTCTAGTGTAATAACGGACGACTTTTTGAATTCCATCTTCTCTAATTTGCAACTGAGCTTTTGTTAAGCCATGCTCCTTGGTTTGTTTTGGAAGCAAGTGATCCTTTGCGATATGAATCTTCTCAAGCTCTGTATACCCAGCAATCGTAATAATTTCCATCCGATCTCTAAGCGGACCAGGAATGGTTGCCAAATTATTTGCAGTAGCTATAAACATTACTTTAGACAGGTCATATGTTTCTTCGATATAGTGATCACTGAAGTTATGATTCTGTTCCGGATCTAGTACTTCAAGCATGGCCGCAGATGGATCACCACGGAAATCACTTGACATCTTATCGATTTCATCGAGTAGGAAGACAGGGTTGATTGTTCCTGCTTTTTTCATCCCTTGGATGATTCTACCAGGCATTGCCCCTACATACGTACGTCTGTGACCTCTAATTTCAGACTCATCTCTTACTCCACCTAGAGAAATTCTCACAAAATTTCTATTTAATGATGTCGCAATCGATCGGGCTAAGCTAGTTTTCCCAACTCCTGGAGGTCCTGCTAAACAAAGAATAGGTCCTTTTAATGAGTTCGTCATTTGCTGAACAGCTAAGTACTCGAGAACCCTTTCCTTCACCTTCTCGAGGCCGTAGTGGTCATTATTTAATATTTTTTCCGCTTTATGAATATCTAAGTCATCTTCCGTTGCCTTCGACCAAGGAATAGCTAAAAGCCATTCAATATAGTTTCGAATAACGGCACTTTCTGCAGAACTTGAGGGAACTTTTTCATACCTTTCTAGTTCCTTCATAGCAGTATTTTTTACATGCTCTGGCATGCCAGCTTGTTCGATTTTTTCAGTAAGATCGCTTACTTCTCCTGTCTTACCTTCTTTATCACCTAGCTCTTTTTGAATGGCCTTCATTTGTTCACGCAAGTAATATTCCTTTTGCGTACGCTCCATAGATTTTTTCACTCTTTGGCCAATTTTTTTCTCTAGGTTTAATACTTCTTTTTCATTGTGTATGATGTCTACAATCTTCTGAATTCTTTCCTTCACATCGATTGTTTCTAGAATCTCCTGCTTTTCCTTTAGCTTTAAAGGAAGATGTGAGGAAATGATGTCAGCCATTCTACCCGGTTCCTCAATATCCGTGACAGTTGAGAAAGTTTCTGCCGAGATTTTCTTAGACATCTTTATGTACTGCTCAAAATAATCAAGCATCGTCCGCATTAATGCTTGTGATTCCGCATCCTTTTCAACTGGATCCTCATATGTTTTTATTTCAACAGAATAGTGATCGTCTTCATCAAAAAATGAAACAATCTCCGCTCGCTTTAAACCTTCAACGAGTACTCGTATCGTACCGTTTGGAAGCTTGAGCATTTGCTTGACCTTTGTAAGTGTTCCCATCTTATACAAGTCATCCTCAAGTGGTTCGTCAATTGATACCTCTTTCTGTGTTGTTAAAAAGATTAAACTGTCATCTACCATTGCCTTCTCGAGAGCTTGTACTGATTTTTCTCTTCCGACATCCAAGTGTAAAACCATTGTCGGATAAACAAGTAAACCTCGAAGTGGCAGGAGGGGGACAATGATTTCTGTCTTTTTCGCCATTACCTTGCACCTCCAAATGCTTTCTTTCCCTCTTAATAAAGGAATTCTTTGTACAATTCTATCGTATTTAACCGGTAGTGTCTATTTACAAGCAAATATGCTATTTATTACGAAATCGTGAGCTTCCAACAAAAAACTCCGGCTCCTCAAAATGCAAACCGAAGTTCTATTTTCATTCTACTTAAATACTTTCTTTTTTTGAAATTTGCACGGATGCTGTGATGACATCTTCATTTGCATAATCCTTTAATAACGCATGTTCAAACACCTCTGACAAATGACTGACCGGGATAATCTCAATATCCTTAATTTCATAAAGCATCGATTGGATATTCTCTTTAGGAATAATCACTTTACTAGCTCCAGCCTTTTTCGCCGCTTTCACTTTTGGATATACTCCTCCAATTGGCTTTACATTTCCATGAATACTAATTTCTCCTGTCATTGCAACCGTGTGGTCAATAGGGTGCTTGTAGATAGCAGAGTAAATACCTGTTGCCATCGCAATCCCTGCAGAAGGTCCATCAATCGGAACTCCACCCGGAAAGTTAACGTGAATATCAAATTCATCAGCCGGAACTCCCATCGAACGAAGTACAGTTATAACATTCTCAATCGAACCTTTTGCCATACTTTTTCTTCTTATCGATTTTCCTTGACCACCAATGCTTTCTTCTTCAACTATGCCTGTTATATTTATGGAACCTTTTTCTTTTGTCGGAATAACCGTCACTTCAATTTCAAGCAATGCTCCAGAATTCGGTCCATAAACGGCTAATCCATTTACAAGTCCAATGGTAGAAGAAGACATAATTTTCTGTTCCATTCTTGGTGTTAACTGACTAGATTGAATAACCCACTCAATGTCTTCATCCTTTATAAAATCTCTATCTTCGGTGATGGCAAGACCGGCAGCTATCTGTATCAAATTTACTGCTTCTCGACCATTTCTAGCATAAGATGATAATATATCTATTCCTTTTTCACCAATTTTCAACTTCACTTTTTCTGCAGCCTTTTCTCCAATCGAAGAGATTTCTTCTCTGCTCAACTCCCTGAAGAACACCTCCATACATCTAGAGCGAATCGCTGGAGGTATCTCACTTGGTGTTCTCGTTGTAGCACCTATTAAACGAAAATCTGCTGGTAATCCATTTTTAAATATATCATGAATATGTGTTGGTATTTGTGTATTTTCCTCGCTATAATAAGCGCTCTCTAAAAATACTTTACGATCCTCTAGAACTTTTAAAAGCTTGTTCATTTGAATCGAATGAAGTTCTCCGATTTCATCAATAAATAATACACCACCATGTGCATTTGTCACTGCACCTTGCTTTGGTTGAGGAATTCCTGCTTGTCCCATTGCTCCTGCACCTTGATAGATAGGGTCATGGACAGATCCGATAAGAGGATCTGCAATCCCTCGCTCATCAAACCTAGCAGTGGTTGCATCTAACTCAATAAACACAGAAGAAGATTGGAATGGTGATTTGGCATTTTTCTTTGCTTCTTCTAACACTAGTCGAGCTGCAGCCGTTTTTCCTACTCCAGGTGGTCCATAAATGATCACATGTTGAGGATTCGGACCACATAGTGCCGCTTTTAACGATTTGATTCCATCTTCCTGACCTACAATATCATCAAAAGTACTCGGTCTCACTCGCTCTGAGAGTGGCTCGGTTAATGAAATAGATCTCATTTTTCTTAATTGGTCCATTTCTTTTTTTGATTCCCTATCAATGGACACCTTTTGTGTCCGTTGACTTCTTAATAAATTCCAAAAATAGAGTCCAATAACGATGCCAAAAAACAACTGAATAAATAAGGCAATTCCCGTCCAACTCATAGCATTCCCTCCTGCACTTTTCATAGTAGTTATAAGCTAGTATCTCCTTCTGCAGAGGGGAATAAACAAGGATTAACGTATTTTACTTTGTGAGCCAAAAAAAGAACCGTAGTCTTATGCTACGGTTCTACTGTATTTTAGGCAGATGTTTTTCGTTCTTCTTTAAGAATACTTCCATCTTTTAGAATTAACTTTGGTACACCGTTATCAACCACGGTTTCTTTCGTGATGATACACTTAGTAATATCTTCTCTTGAAGGAAGATCAAACATTACGTCAAGCATAATTCCCTCAATGATAGAACGAAGGCCACGAGCACCTGTTTTACGCTCAATTGCTTTTTTCGCAATTTCCTTAAGAGCATCTTCTTCAAATTCTAATTCTACATCGTCTAGTTCAAGCATTTTTTGGTATTGTTTTACGAGTGCATTTTTCGGCTTTGTTAAAATTTCGATTAATGCGTCTTCATCTAACGTAGCTAGACTTGCAATAACTGGAAGTCGACCAATGAATTCAGGAATTAATCCGAAGCGTAATAGGTCTTCTGGTAATACCTTAGAAAGAAGATCCTTATCTTCTACTTCCTTCTTTTTCACATCTGATCCAAAACCGATTACCTTTTGACCTAGACGTCTTTTAATGATTGGTTCAATACCATCAAATGCTCCACCACAAATAAATAAAATGTTAGTAGTATCAATTTGAATGAACTCTTGATGAGGATGCTTTCTACCGCCTTGTGGTGGTACACTAGCCACCGTTCCTTCAAGGATTTTTAGTAGAGCTTGTTGTACTCCTTCACCAGATACATCTCTAGTAATGGATGGATTTTCCGATTTTCGAGCAATTTTATCGATTTCATCAATATAAATAATACCTTTTTCAGCTTTTTCAACATCATAGTCAGCTGCTTGAATAAGCTTTAACAGGATATTTTCAACATCTTCACCAACGTAACCAGCTTCAGTAAGTGATGTTGCATCTGCAATAGCAAAAGGAACATTTAAAATTCTTGCTAAGGTTTGTGCAAGAAGTGTTTTTCCACTACCTGTTGGTCCAATCATTGCTATATTACTTTTTGAAAGCTCAACTTCATCAATTTTGCTGTTAGAATTGATGCGCTTATAATGATTGTAAACAGCAACCGATAAGTTTTTCTTCGCTTGATCCTGACCGATTACATACTCATCTAAAATATTGCGGATTTCCATTGGTTTCGGAACATCCTTAAATTCTACTTCTTCTTCAGTTCCGAGTTCCTCTTCCACAATTTCAGTACATAACTCGATACACTCGTCACATATATACACACCTGGACCTGCAACTAGTTTTCGAACTTGATCTTGTGTTTTACCACAGAAGGAACACTTTAATTGTCCTTTTTCATCATTAAATTTAAACAATTTCTTCACCCCTTGAAAAGCGTCTAAAACACATAAATTGCTGCAGATATAATTGTTTATCTTTACTTACAGTATTCTTTATTCAATTGTTATCAATAAGTTATGTATTGCATTGTATCACATTTACTAGGTGGACAGGAAATGATAACTCTTGAAAAAGAAAACATTTTCATATCTGCAAAAGTAAATAAATATGTACTAGTTAATCTTAACCATAATTTCTAAAGTTAAATCGGAAGTTTTTACTAAATCTTTAAAAACTTCATTTCTGTATTAGTTATGTATATGTCATTCTAATTGATTTTATAAGTATGTAAATGGTATAAAACAAGGCACGATTCAATCGCGCCTTGTTCATTTTTTATAATATGATTTAAACCGTTTTGCTGTTTTCTACTAAGAATTCAACAGCTTTTCTAACTTTAAGGTCTCCCTTAATTCCATCTACATTTCCTAAAGCAGCTCTAATGTTCTCAACAGTCATATTATACATTTCAGCCATTTTGTTTAATTCTGCATCTACATCTTCTTCAGAAACTTCAAGATTTTCTGCAGCTGCGATAGCTTCAAGAGTTAAGCTTACACGCACACGCTTTTCGCCTTCTTCTCTCATTTGCTCACGTAGGGCATTTTCATCTTGGCCTGAGAATTGGAAGTATAATTCAAGGTTCATACCTTGCATTTGTAAACGTTGTTCGAACTCTTGCATCATGCGATCCACTTCCGTATCGATCATTACAGCTGGAATGTCAATCTCAGCATTTGCTGCTGCCTTGTCAACAACGGTATCACGTACGTGGTGCTCTGCTTCATGTTTTTTAGAATCTACTAAACGATTCTTAATCTTTTCTTTTAACGCATCAAGTGTTTCAACTTCTTCATCCACATCTTTTGCGAACTCGTCATCAAGCTCAGGAAGCTCTTTTCCTTTTACTTCATGAAGTTTTACTTTGAATACTGCAGGTTTACCAGCTAATTCAGTTGCATGGTATTCTTCTGGGAAAGACACTTCTACATCTTTTTCTTCTCCAGCAGCTAGTCCAACTAATTGCTCTTCGAACCCAGGAATAAATTGACCTGAACCTAACTCAAGTGAGTAGTTTTCAGCCTTTCCACCTTCGAAAGCTTCTCCATCAACGAAACCTTCAAAGTCCATTACTACTGTATCGCCATTTTCAGCTTTGCCTTCTTCTTTAACAACAAGCTCAGCTTGACGTTCTTGAAGAGTTTTTAACTCGTTAGCTACATCCTCATCAGTAACTTCAGTTTCAACTTTTTCTACTTCAAGTCCTTTGTACTCACCAAGTTTCACTTCAGGCTTAACTGTAACAGTTGCCTTAAAGATAAAGCTCTTGCCTTTTTCAATTTGCTCTACATCAATTTCAGGACGATCAACTGGATCAATACCTGATTCTTCAACTGCGTTTGCATAAGCTTCCGGAAGAAGAATATCAATTGCATCTTGGTATAAAGACTCAACTCCAAAACGCTTCTCGAACATTGCACGAGGCATTTTCCCTTTACGGAAACCAGGTACATTTACCTTTGTTACTACTTTTTTAAATGCAGCGTCTAAACCTTCATTAACCTTTGCTGCATCTACTTCAACTGTAAGAACCCCTTGGTTCCCTTCTAGTTTTTCAAACTTCACAGACATACGAACTTTCCCTCCAAAATCTATTTACATTTTCATTCGTTACTAATTTAGATGAATATGTAAGCTTGTTTTTAATATACAGTTATTACAACCACTACATTATAACATAGGTTGCCTTCGTTTCAACATCCTAGACTAAATAATAGGATAAGAAAATTCTTCAATTTCTTGTATATATCGTAATAATGTCTCAATATCCTGTTCAGATGATTGATAAACATCACTCATTTCATCAATCGAATAGTCCTGTGCGAAAAACATCAAAACTAATATATGATAAGCGGCAGCCAGTGTTCTCATATCATTCGAAGGGTAATGAAATGGGTACAATATAAAAAGATGACGGTCTATTAAACTAATGGCTTGTTCTAGTAACGTGGGATTTTCCTGTTCAAGTTGTTCTGCTAAAACCTTTGAGACCTCTATTTTTTGTTGATGATCCCTTAAATCATAGAGATCCTTAGGGATTAACACCATTGAGGATTGAAGCTTAGTCACTGTTATTGGCTCATGATATTGATGTTCTTTAAGTACGTGTAAGAGCATCGTTTTAATAAAAGGTTGGCCTTCACTTGACTGTAGATAGTTACGTATTTCATTTAATACAGGCTGGATATTTTGATGAGCAAGGTTAGCCACTTGTAACAATAGCTCCTTCTCATCCTTTGGGTCAAACAAATTAAGTGATTGGGGAGCGACTTGCTTGATTTCCTTTTCATCTTCTATTTCTACTGGCTGATTTTCTTCTACTGCATTAAGCATTCTTCTACTAAAATCCAGCAGTCTTCTAAAATGCTCGTATTTTTCAACTGGAACTTCATGTTCCTCTAATAGCACCTCAATGGTATGTACGACACGGCTGTATTCTTGTAGCTGGACAAGAACCATAATGAGCATATCAACCGTTTGAAAATACTCACCGATACCTATCCTTAACATCTCTTCTGTATACTCTTTTGCTTTTTCAAATGATCCGGATTCATAATAAGCCAAAACCAAGGCAAACCAAATATCACTGTTTTCTTGATCATGCTCTTTTGCTTCTTCAAAATAAGGAATTGCCTCTCTAAATTGCTTTTTTTGTATAAAGTCTAACCCTTTTTCGAAAAGCCTCTTTTCTAAATCGGGGAAAAACACTACGTTTCCGTCCTTACGAGCCCGTTCCCTTTTTTTCATCTACCATACCCCTTATTTATAACCTGAGGTAAGTTTAGCAGAAACCACTATAAAAACAAAATAATAAATGGCCACAGCTTGTGCTGCGGCCATTTATTTACTTTGTTAACAATGCTCGGTTCTTTTCATATTTATTAATTTGCTCGTCTAATTGAAGGGTAATTTCAATCTCATCCCAGCCATTAATCAGCATCTTTTTCCAATAAGAAGAAACCTCGAAAGACTCTGATAGACCTTCAGCATCACTTATTGTTTGGTTTTCTAAATCAACTTTTAATTTATAGCTAGGGTTTTTCCCTTTTTCTAATAACACCTTCACTTTTTCTTCCTCTAATGCAATAGGAAGCATGCCGTTTTTCAGGCAGTTTTGATGAAAGATATCGGCAAAGGATGGAGCAATAACTACTTTAAAACCATAATCTAATAGAGCCCATGGAGCATGCTCCCTTGAGGAGCCACATCCAAAATTTTCGTTAGCTATTAGTATAGAAGCATTTTTCTTTGACGGATGATTTAATTCAAACTCAGGATTATCGGAGCCATCCTTGTTATATCTCCAATCGAAAAATAAATATTTTCCAAATCCTGTTTTCTCAATTCTTTTTAAAAATTGTTTTGGGATAATTTGATCTGTATCTACATGTGCACGATCAAGTGCTACGGCTTCGCCTTCAAAAATAGTAAACATAATTTTTCCTCCCTCCTTATCGTACTTCTACAGGAGTTAATTTTCTAATGTCAACAAAATGTCCATAAAGTGCTGCTGCTGCAGCCATTGCAGGACTAACTAAGTGAGTTCGAGCTCCCGCTCCTTGTCTACCTTCAAAATTACGGTTAGAAGTAGAAGCACAGTGTTCTCCAGCTGGAACAACATCATCGTTCATGCTCAAGCACATACTACAACCTGATTCTCTCCACTCAAATCCTGCCTCAATAAAGATTTGATGTAACCCTTCCTCTTCAGCACGTTGTTTGACGCCTTGAGATCCAGGTACCACTAATGCACGTACACTTGGATGTACCTTTTGTCCCTTTACTACTTCAGCTGCTTTACGGATATCTTCAATTCTTGAATTCGTACATGACCCAATAAACACATGCTGAATTTTAATATCTTCGATTTTTTGCCCTTGATTTAGCCCCATATACTGAAGCGCTCTTTCAAGTGTACTCTTCTCAATTTCTGTCTCGTAATCTGCAACTGTTGGAATAGCGTCTTCTATTTTTGCTGTCATTGCAGGGTTGGTCCCCCAGCTGACCATCGGTGAAATATCAGAACCATCAATTACAATTTCTCGATCATACTTTGCATCTTTATCAGATGTAAAAGCACTCCAATGCTCTACATATCTATCAAACTCCTCTTTGTTCGGAGCGAATTTTCTACCTTTTAGATAAGAGAATGTCGTTTCATCCGGAGCTACTAAGCCTGCTCTAGCTCCACCTTCTATTGACATATTACAAATGGTCATTCTTTCTTCCATTGAAAGACCTTCAATTACTTCACCACAATACTCAATAACGTATCCTGTTCCAAACTGAACTCCAAATTTTGAAAGGACATACAGAATAACATCCTTTGCTGTAACCCCGCTTGAAAGCTTCCCATTAATTTCAAGCTTTAATGTTTTCGGCTTGGATTGCCAAAGAGTTTGTGTGGCAAGTACATGCTCCACTTCACTTGTACCAATTCCGAATGCTAAGGCACCAAATGCACCATGTGTGGAAGTATGACTATCTCCACAAACAATCGTCATCCCAGGCTGAGTTAACCCTAGCTCTGGACCGATAACATGGACGATTCCTTGGTCAGGGCTATCTAAATCAGCTAAAGGAACACCAAACTCTTGACAATTTTTTTCAAGTGTCGTCATTTGATTTTTTGCCACCGCATCGTTAATTTGCTTTCTGTTTACAGTTGGAACATTGTGATCCATCGTAGCAAACGTTCGATCAGGACGTCGAACCTTTCTATTTTTCATTCTTAGTCCTGAAAATGCTTGTGGAGAAGTAACTTCATGAACTAAATGTAAATCAATGTATAATAAATCCGGTTTCCCTTCTTCTTTTTGTACAACATGGTAGTCCCAAATCTTTTCAATAATTGATTTCCCCATCATTTTGACCTCCTTTTTAAAAGAGACACGGCGCGATAGGCCGTGTCGTTTTGATATTCATTGTTAGCCAGAATTTATGCGTATGCACCCATAATACTTGAAATCGTTTCATGGCCTAAAATACATGCCTTTACTTCTGCAACCATTTCTGAAGTAGACACCGCTTTTTTTCCTTCTGATAAAATATCTTTTGTACGCAGTCCTGCATTTAAGACTTCATCAACCGCTTTTTCAACAGCAGCTGCCTCTTCTTCTAGACCAAACGATACTCTTAACATCATTGCCGCTGAAAGAATAGCCGCTAAAGGATTCGCAATATTTTTCCCTTCAATATCAGGAGCAGACCCATGAATTGGTTCATATAAGTATGGTCCATTTTCAGATAAACTAGAGGATGGAAGCATTCCTAAAGATCCGGTCAATACAGAAGCTTCATCGCTTAAAATGTCCCCAAATAAATTCTCAGTAACAACAACATCAAAACTCTTTGGATTTTTAATTAATTGCATCGCTGCATTATCTACAAGCATATGTTCAAGTTTTACCTCTGGATAGCGTTTTGCCACTTCCTCAGCTACTTCTCTCCACATTCTGCTTGATTCTAATACATTTGCTTTATCAACAGATGTAACCTTCTTCCCTCTTTTGTCCGCTAGTTGGAAGGCTAGTTCAATAACCCTAAGCATTTCTTCACGTTTATAGAAAAGAGTATCAACTACTGCCTCTTTCTCATCCACTGTACGACGCTCACTTGGCTTACCAAAATATAATCCACCTGTTAATTCACGAACCATTAACATATCCACGTCTTGAATAATTTCTTTGCGAAGGGGTGATGAATCAGCTAGACTCGCATAAAAAGTAGTTGGGCGCAAGTTCGCATAAAGGTCAAGCTCTTTACGAATCTTTAGTAATCCTCTCTCTGGTCGGAGATGTACAGGCAAAGTATCGTACTTTGGCCCCCCGACCGCACCTAAAAGCACAGCATCACTTTGCTTACACAGTTCAACTGTCTCATCTGGAAGTGGACTCCCTGTTACTTCATAAGCTACTCCACCAATATGTCCATACGTAAATTCAAATTGATGACCAAATCTATCACCAATAGCCTGCAGTACATCCACCGCACCTTTAGTTACTTCTTTGCCAATTCCGTCTCCGGGTAGCACTGCAATCTGCTTCTTCATCTTGTTTCCCCTCCATTAAAATGTACATTTATTAAACGGTCACTGCAGCCATGTATATGACACGATTCACCGCATTTAAGTATGCATTAGCTGATGCTTCTAGAACATCTTGAGCCAATCCTCGCCCGCTTGTTTCTTCTCCATTAAACTTAAGCTTTACAAACACTTGGGCCAATGCGTCTCTACCCGCTCCGACAGACTGGATTCGGTAGTCTAGTAAATGGACACTTCCATTTACGCATTTTTCCAACGTATTATATAATGCTTCAATGCTGCCACTTCCCGTGCAAGCCTCTTGAATGATTTCATTATGGTTTCCTGACAGCGTAACAGTAGCTGTAGGTATTTGATTCGTACCATATTGAACCTGAATCGCAAGTAGTTCATAAAAGCGCTCATCCTTAGATAACTTTTGCTCGAGTACAATCGCTGCAAGATCTTCGTCTGTCATCTCTTTTTTTCTATCAGCTAATTCTTTAAAGACAGTAAATAATTGAGTGACATCCTCATCTGCAACAGATAGCCCAAGTTCATCTAATCGGTTTCTAAAAGCATGTCTCCCAGAGTGCTTTCCAAGAACTAATGTGTTAGATTGGAACCCAACAAGTTCTGGAGAAATAATCTCATACGTTGACTTTTCCTTTAGAACACCATCTTGATGAATGCCAGATTCATGAGCATACGCATTTCTACCCACAACTGCTTTATTAGCTGGGACAACCATTCCAGTTAGCTTGCTAATTAAACTACTAGTACGACTGATTTCTTTCAATTGCAGTCTAGTGTCCGCATCATAAAAATCTTTACGTATATGAAGGGCTACTGCTAATTCTTCTAATGCTGCATTTCCTGCTCTTTCACCAATTCCATTGATGGTTCCCTCGACCTGTGTTGCCCCGTTTTCAACTGCTGCCAATGAATTAGCAATAGCCATTCCTAAATCATCATGACAGTGTGCCGACAACGAAACTTTATGGATAGAAGGGACATTGTTGTGTAAATATTGAAAAATTTCTCCATACTCTTTCGGAGTAATGTAACCAACGGTGTCAGGAATGTTAATGACATTCGCACCTGCTTGAATCACTTCTTCAATAATTCGAGCTAAGAAAGGTAACTCAGTACGACAAGCATCCTCCGCTGACCACTGAATAATAGGAAACTTCTGTGCAGCGTATTTCACCATTTGAACAGCTCTCTCAACAACTTCATCTTGACTTAACTTCAGTTTATATTGTCTGTGAATAGGAGATGTTGCAATGAAGACGTGTAATCTTGGTTCTACTCCGTTCTTCAATGCCTCCCATGCTGCATCAATATCTGAAGTAACTGCTCTTGCTAACCCCGTCACAGAACAGTCTTTAATCGTGTTTGCAATTTGTTGTACTGAAGTAAAATCACCTTTAGAAGCAGCTGGAAAACCTGCTTCGATAATATCGACTTGAAGTTTTTCCAGCTGTCTTGCAATTTCGAGCTTTTCTGTTTGGTTTAAATTTACTCCTGCAGATTGCTCTCCATCCCTTAATGTTGTATCAAATATTTTAATTCGTCGCACTAACGACCACTTCTTTCTTTTTGTCCTTATTGACAAAAGGCATCATAGCACGTAACTCGCGACCAACTTGTTCGATTAAATGGCTATTTTCTTTTTGAACGATTGCGTTGAATTCTGGACGATTTGCTTGGTTTTCTAGGATCCAACCTTTAGCAAATCTACCTTCTTGAATGTCTTTTAGAACTTCCTTCATTGATTCTTTTACGCGAGCGTCAACTACTCTTGGTCCGCTTACGAAGTCACCCCATTGAGCTGTATCAGAGATAGAATAACGCATGTTCTCCATTCCACCTTCATACATTAAATCAACGATTAGCTTCAATTCGTGTAAGCACTCAAAGTATGCTAGTTCAGGTTGGTAACCTGCTTCAACTAATGTTTCAAAACCAGCCTTAACTAATGAAGTTAAACCTCCACAAAGAACCGCTTGTTCTCCGAATAGATCTGTTTCAGTTTCTTCTTTGAATGTTGTTTCTAAAGCTCCAGCTCTTAGTGATCCAATTGCCCATGCATATGCTAAAGCAAGCTCTTTCGCTTTACCTGTTACATCTTGATAGATAGCAAATAATGCAGGAACTCCAGCTTCTTGCTCGTATGTTCTTCTTACTAGGTGTCCTGGACCTTTAGGAGCTACTAATAGCACATCGTTTGTAGCTGGTGGTACGATTTGGCTAAAGTGAACATTGAAACCGTGAGCAAACATTAATGCTTGGTTTGTTAAATTTGGTTCGATTTCCTCTTTATATACTTTAGGTTGCATTTCATCTGGTAATAGAATCATAACTACATCTGCTTGTGCTGTTGCTTCTCCTACTGGATATACATTGAAACCATCTTTTTCAGCCTTTTCCCATGACTTCCCTTGTCTTAATCCAATAACAACATCCACACCGCTCTCTCTCATGTTTTGTGCATGAGCATGACCTTGTGAACCGTATCCGATAACTGCTACCTTTTTCCCGTTTAGATATGATTGATTTGCGTCTCCGTTATAGTACATTTTTGCCATTTTTATTTCTTCCTCTCATTAGTAAGTTTTTTTTAGTTAGACGATTGAATATGGTTTTATCGCTTGAGAAGGTTTTTGTGTCCCTCTTAGGAAAGCGGTTGTCCCTGTTCTTGCCAATTCTTTAATTCCATATGGCTTAATTAATTCGATAAACGCTTCGACTTTATCTGATTCACCAGTAAGCTGAATAACCAAGCTATCCTTGCTTACGTCAATGACTGATGCTCGAAACGGCTGTATTAAGGAATAAATCTCATTTCTCGTCGAAGAGTTTGATACCACTTTAATTAATGCTAGCTCCCTTGCGACAATTGATTGCTCTGTGATATCCATGACCTTGATCACGTCGATCTGCTTATTTAACTGTTTCGTTATTTGTTCAAGCACACCATCATTTTCAACATGAACAACACAAGTGATGCGAGATATTCCTTCCTGTTCGGAATAACCTACTGAAATGCTTTCAATATTATAATTTCTTTTTGAAAAGAGATTAGTAATACGATTTAACACACCAGGGCGATTCATTACAGTTAAAGTTATAATTCTTTTCATGGTTTCACACCTACCATTTCATGATGTCCTTTTCCAGGAGCGATCATTGGATAGACATTTTCGTCTGGATCAATGCGAATGTCTAGAAGTACTGGCTCATTATTTGTTAATACTTCATTAAAAATGGTTTCAGCCTGTGCCACATCTTCAATGACATACCCTTTAATTCCAAAAGCATCAGCCAACTTTACAAAATCAGGTTGGCCAGAGAATTTACTGTGTGAGAAACGAGATTCATAGAAGATCTCTTGCCACTGCCTTACCATTCCTAACGAAGAATTGTTAAGGATGATAATTTTAACAGGAAGATTTTGCTCTCTAATAACAGCCAATTCTTGCGTACACATTTGGAATCCACCATCACCTGAGATAGATAACACAATCGAATCTGGTGAGGCTAATTGTGCACCGATACTTGCAGGTAATCCAAAGCCCATTGTTCCAAGTCCACCTGAAGTTACCCAACGGTTTGCCTTTGAAAACTTATAGTATTGTGCGGCCCACATCTGGTGTTGACCAACGTCTGTTACTACAATTGCTTCACCTTTTGTTTTTTCATAAAGCATTTCCATTACTTTTTGTGGCTTTAAGCGACCATCTTCCTTATAAAAGTATGGATACTCTTTTTTCCAAGCATTTAGCGTGTCCAACCATTCCTGGTGAACCGGAGGTTTTCCTTCTTGAGCGATTAGCTGCTTTAACGCCTCTTTCGCATCCGCTACAACCGGGATATGAGTCTGAACATTTTTTCCGATTTCAGCAGGATCAATATCGATATGAGCAACGGTTGCGTTTGGAGCAAAATGTTGAAGGTTTCCTGTTAGGCGGTCATCAAATCTAGCTCCAATATTGATGAGTAAATCACACTCATACAGTGCCATATTTGCGGTATAACACCCATGCATACCCGCAAGTCCAGCGAATAATGGATGTTCAGCAGGAAAGCCACCAAGTCCTAACAGAGTGTGCACAACCGGAAGATTTTGTTGTTCCGCGTATTGCTTCAACTCTTCGTAACCTTCAGCAAAGAGAATTCCTGCACCAGCTAAAATTACCGGCTTCTTCGCTCTACTAACCGCTTCTGTTAGCTTTCTAATCTGAAGATAATTTGGTTGAACTGTTGGTTGATAACCTGGTAGATCGATTTCCTGCTCCTCAGGCACATTGGCTGTACCAGCTGCAATATCTTTAGGAATATCGATTAACACTGGTCCTGGGCGTCCACTTGTGGCAACGTAGAATGCTTCTTTCACAATTCTAGGAATATCTTCAATACTACGAACCTGATAATTATATTTAGTTATGGGAGTCGTAATTCCCAGTATATCCGCCTCTTGGAATGCATCTGTACCGATCACTCCTGTTGCTACCTGACCTGTAAAGACAACTAAAGGTAAGGAGTCCATCATCGCATCAGCTAATCCAGTAATAATATTAGTAGCACCAGGTCCTGATGTTGCGATTACAACACCCGGTTTTCCAGTTACTCGAGAATAACCTTCTGCTGCATGAATTCCACCTTGTTCATGGCGAGGGAGTATGTGTAGAATCTTAGAATCATAGAGCTTATCGTAAATTGGGAGAACTGCCCCTCCAGGATATCCAAATATTACCTCTACTTGCTCCTTCTTTAGTGCTTCAAGCATTAACTCTGCACCACTAATCGGTTCGTTTTCAGCCTTCATTTTTGTAAAGGCAGTTTCTTGCAACATTTGTTGACCCTCCCTATTTCAATTCTTGTTAGATAATCTAACAAATTAACATTATAAAAAGCCTCCCCATCCCCTACTTTGCCTACTACACCCTAGGCTAAAGGGATGGAAAGGCTTGAGAAACCTATCCACGGTACCACCCTTGTTCACGCAAATGCGTGCGCTCATGATCACTATTGGATCGTTTTGATAACGAGTGTCTGACACTCGACTGCCTTTACTCTAAATTTTCAAGACAGTGCTCAAAGGTGAGTTCATTTCATGTCATTTCCACCGGCTTCCAGCTACCCCGGCTCTCTGTAGGATTGTTTCATGAAACTACTTTTCCTTATCAACGCTTTTAACTATTAACTTAGCTTACATGGGGAGTTGCTTCCTTAGAGTATACTTTTACACCCTCAGAAACGACACGTTCTCTAAACTTCACTAGTAATTCCTTCGTAAGTGCACCCGGAGTACCATCGCCAATGACTCTACCATCTACCTTTATTACTGCAATGACTTCTGCAGCTGTTCCAGTTAAAAACACTTCATCAGCTGTGTAAACATCATGTCTTGTAAATGGTTCTTCCTTAAGCTCATAGCCTAATTCTTTTACTATATCGATAACGGCGTTTCTTGTAATCCCTTCAAGTGCTCCAATATAGCCTGGAGGTGTAAAGAAACAACCATCGCGAATAATGAACACATTATCAGCAGATCCTTCTGCAACATACCCTTGGTCATTAAGCATTAATGCTTCACTGACTCCAGCCAGATGTGCTTCAATTCTAACTAGCACATTATTTAAATAATTTAAAGATTTTACTTTTGGACTAAGTACATCAGGTCTGTTTCTTCTTGTTGCAACAGTCACAATCTCTAATCCTGTTTCATACAATTCTTTCGGGAAAATCGAAAGTGGTTCCACTATAACAACTACATTTGCCTTAGCACATTTATTTGGATCGAGTCCGAGGTCACCAACACCTCTAGAAACTACGACGCGAATATAAGCATCTTCAATTTTATTTTTTTCAACAGTAGCGACGATAATATCTGTGAATTCATCTTGTGAGTATGGCACATTCAGCATAATTGACTTTGCTGAACGGTACAGTCGGTCCATATGTTCCTTCATTCGGAATACGTTACCGCTGTAGACTCGAATTCCTTCAAAAATACCGTCTCCGTATAGAAATCCATGATCGTATACTGAAATCTTGGCGTTCTCTTTAGTTACATATTCGCCATTTAAAAAAATCCATTGTTCAGTCACGAAATACACCTCTTTGTATTAAAGTTAACCCGCTTTAAATGAATAAAATAATGACAAAAATTTTTTTCGAAAATTAACTTCTTTATACCCTTTGTTTTTCTTTTGAATATTACAAATGATTTGTATATTTGAGGACTATCTTACGCCCATTTCATTTACTCGTCAACCCCATTTTTTCGAATTGTTTGATAATTTAGATTAGTCATTTTAGTTGTATCCGCTTACAATGTTGATATAATAACAATTTCTAAAATTAAAATTTTTTAAAAAAATATTCAAGTTTCTTTTTCCATCTCTAGTAAAAAAATGAAAGAAGCCAACCGAATGATTCAGTTGGCTCTTTATTTCATCTTCTATTACTTTTAGGATCAAACGCGTCTCTTAAACCATCTCCTATAAAGTTAATACATAGAACAGTCGTTAAAATGGCTAGTCCTGGCGGTATCCACGCTTCCGGACTATTCCGTAAAATACGTAAACTCTGGGCCTCAGAAATCATATTTCCCCATGTCGGCGTTGGCTGAGGAATCCCAAATCCAATAAAACTAAGACCCGATTCAATAATAATATATGTGGCCATCATTAATGTCGCATTAACCACAATTGGACCAATTGCATTCGGAATAAAATGTTTAAATATTATTCTAAAATCACTTGCACCAATCGCTTTTGCTCCTAGAACAAATTCCTGTTCTCGAAGAGATAAATATGTACCTCTAATAATTCTTGTTAGGTTTGGCCATGAAGTGATCGCAATGATAGCTACAAATATTCCAACATTTACTCTTTCCAATATGGCTACAATGGTTAAACAAAGAACAAGGAAAGGTAACACTAGCATCATATCCGCTGCACGCATGATAATTGCATCAATCTTACCACCATAATACCCAGCAATAGAGCCAAGAGTAACTCCAATGATGAGAGTAAAGATCATAGCACAAAAACCTACAATAAGTGAAATTCTTCCTCCATACAGGAGTCTTGATAGATTATCACGCCCTGAACTATCGTTCCCTAGTGGATGATCTTCACTCGGGGGACGTTCAATTAATAAGAGGTTAGACTTTGTAGGACTGTGCTCCGTTAACAATGGGGCAAAGGTGACAGCTAAAATGATTCCTAGTAACACAAAGACTCCGATGACAGCAAGCTTATTTTTCAAGAATCGTTTTAATGCGATTCGGAAAGGACTATTTCCTTTATCTGGTTTTATAGGTACCTCTATGTTTGTATCCATCGCTTCCTGCTGTTTTAGTTCCATATTACTCACCTCAATCGTAGCGGATTCGTGGGTCAACAATACTGTAGAAAATATCAGCTAATAAATTCCCGAGGAGAATGAAAAATCCTAGCATTAGATTTATGGCCATGATGACAGGATAGTCACGATTCCCAATAGAACTTAAGAACAATGTTCCAATTCCCGGATACTGAAATACCCCTTCAGTGATAACTGCACCGCTAAGTAGTATCCCAACTTCGAAACCTAATAAAGTAATAATCGGAATCATTGCATTACGTAAAGTATGTTTATACAATACACTTCTGTTAGTCATTCCTTTTGCACGAGCCGTACGAATGTAATCACTCGCTAACACATCAAGCACTTCCGAGCGCATAAATCTCATGTAAGAGGCTGTCCCTGCTAACCCTAGCGTTAATCCTGGTAAAATTAAATGTTGCAGCTTATCAAGAAATAGTTCAATGCCTGTTAATCCTGGGCTTGAAACAGAACCTTGTGAAGGTAACCAGCCCAGCTTAATAGAAAAAACGTAAATGGCAACTAAGCCGAAAAAGAAATTGGGTACAGCTAAGCCAAAAAATCCAAAGGTTGTAGCACCATAATCAAGGATAGAATACGGCTTTTTTGCTGAGTATATTCCAATCGGAATGGAAACTATAATCGTTATAAAAAGCGTGAAAATACCTAAGTAAAATGTATTTCCAATTCTTTCGCCGATCAATTCGGAAACGTCACGACCTTTAAAGATATATGATTCCCCGAAGTCCCCCTGCATTACTTTTGTTACCCAATTCCAATATTGGACGTGAATGGGGTCATTCAGTCCAAGGGCCTCTTTTTGCCTTTCAAAAACCTCAGGATCAATATTTGGATCGAAATTTTTCCCGGTAATTGGATCACCAGGAGCAGCTTGTATTAGACCAAACACGAAGATAGTTAGTACAAAGAGCATAGGGATAAAAATGAGTAATCTTCGAATTATATACTTATACACCGAAATCCCCCTCCATTCTTACAGAATAAGAAAAGAGCGCGGCGTAATACCGATCACTCTTTTCTCTATTCAACAATTGTTATTCCGTTACATGCCAGAGATGAGTATCGTTTAAGAACGAGTATGGAAGTACATCGATTCCTTGAAGACGTTTGTTATGAGCCCATAAGCTATTGGCAGCATATAGGATCACGCTTGGTAGATCTTCACCGAACTCAACTTGCCACTCACTATACTTTTGTTTACGATAATCTTGTTCAAATGCATCTGGAGGAGTAAATGCATCCTTTAACAATTGATCTGCTTCAGGATTATTCCAACGAGAATAGTTGTAACCTGCCATAGATGACCATAATCCACTTGGATCTGGATCTGTACTATCTAAGCTCCAACCAATTAAGTATAAATCCCAGTCTTGGCTGTTCTTTTCTAGATCTTCAAAGTAGGCTGCCGCTTCCTTCGGCTGTCGAAGGTCAATGCTAATTCCCACTTCTTCTAGGAACTCTTCAATAATTGGAGCAGAACGCTCACGAATTTGGTTTCCTAGTGGATAATTTAAGTTAAGCACCCATTCCTTGCCGTTAGGATCCTCACGGAAACCATCTCCGTTTACATCCTTGTAACCAGCCTCATCAAGTAGAGCTTTTGCCTTTTCAGGGTCAAACTCATATTGATTTGGTGTTGTATCGTCATAAGCCCAGAATTGAGTTGCAATTGGTGAATTTTGAACAATTCCACGTCCATACAATAAACCATCTACTAAACCTTGTCGGTTAATTGCATACGCAATCGCTTGACGGACTTTTTGGTCTTTAAGCTTTTCGTTAACTGTCCAGTTAGCTGGATTAATGGTTCCAGCTTCTGAGTCTTCCTTAGAACGATGATTATGCATCAGCCCCATCGTCTGGTAACCGAAGTCAGGTTGCTCAACAATTTCAACATTTTCAAGCGCATCCACTGTTTCATAGTCAGCAGCTTGGAAACCGTTTGGATCGGCAACAAAATCAATTTCACCGTTTTCAAGTAAACCTAAGATAACAGCTTGGTCAACCACTTTCCAAATGACGCTATCAAGCTTAGGCTCTCCTTGCCAATAATCAGCAAATTTCTTAAGTACGTATTGCTCCCCTTGCACCATTTCACTAAATTGGAATGGCCCAGTACCAATCACTTCACCAGGATTGCGTGAAGCACCAGCTTCCGGAATTTCCGCAACAGGAATATCTTTGAAAATATGTTCTGGAATAATCATAAAGCTAGCATCAGATAGCGCCAACACGTTTGGTTGAGCAAACTTAAACGTAACTGTATGATCATCGACAGCAACAACCCCTTGGAAATCGGTTGTTTTCCCTGTTGAAAACTCCTCATAACCTACCAATCTTTCAACATATTGCGTACGAACTCCGCCCGCTTCTACATATCCCGGGCTCGCAATGGTTTTATAAGTAAATACAACGTCGTTAGCAGTAAATGGTTCCCCATCATGCCATTTTGCATTTTCATCTAATTTAAAAGTTACTTCCGTTTGATCATCATTGAATGTCCACTCTTTCGCTAAGTTAGGAATAAAATCAAGGTTCTTATCTTGCGTCAGCAGCCCTTCATGTGTAAATGATAAAATATTAGATTCATAGGCCTCCGTGTAAAAAATAGGGTTAAACAAACCTGTTGGAGCTGTATCCATTGCCCCAACTACCGTACCTCCAGTTACCGGATCCTTTTCACTCGATCCTTCATTCTCTGATGAAGCAGGTTCTTTGTTTCCTGTGCACGCTGCCAGTACACCCAAAACAAGTGCAAGCACCAGCATGACCAACCAACTTTTCTTTGCCTTCATTCCATTCACCCCTCTTATAATTTTTAACATTCCTGTCTAAATCAACCATTTAAAAAGCACGCACCACCTCCTTAAGTGCATAACCTAATGCACTTATTTGCCTGTATAAAGGTGGCAGGCTACTAGATGGCCATTTCCCACCTCTGTAAGCTCGGGACGCACCTCAGAGCATTTCTCATGAACCATCGGACAACGAGTACGAAACGTACAGCCTGACGGTGGATTTGATGGACTTGGTAAGTCCCCTTTTAATATGATTTTTTCCTTTTTGTGTAGTATGTCTGTGGATGGAACTGCTGATAGAAGTGCTTGTGTGTATGGATGTAATGGAGTTTCGTAGAGGTTCTTCTTCGGCGCTATTTCCGCAATGCGACCTAAGTACATAACTGCCACTCTGTCGCTAATGTGTTTTACAACGCTTAAGTCATGGGCGATAAATAAATAAGTTAAGTTAAATTCATCCTGTAAGTCGGCCATCAAGTTTAGTACCTGGGCTTGTATCGAAACGTCCAAAGCAGAGACTGGCTCGTCACAGATAACAAATTTCGGATTCAAGGTTAGTGCTCTTGCAATGCTTATACGCTGTCGTTGTCCACCAGAAAATTCATGTGGATACTTAAATCGATCCTCCGATCGAAGACCCACCTTTTCTAAAAGAGTGATTGTCTTTTCTTTCCGTTCTGCTTTTGTTAAGTTCGTTTGAACAATTAACGGTTCTTCAATCAATTCGGACACGCTCATCTTTGGATTTAACGAGGCGAAGGGATCTTGGAAAACAATTTGCATATCTCTCCGAATGGGTCGAAGCTTCCGGTATCTCATTTTTGTTATATCTTGATCCTCAAAAACGATTTGTCCCTCAGTCGGATCCATTAAGCGAAGCAAAACTCTTCCAAGTGTTGATTTTCCAGAGCCTGACTCGCCAACGATTCCTAGTGTTTCTCCCCTTAACACACTAAGACTAACGTCATCAACTGCTTTGACATGTCCAATTGTATGTTTAAGGATTCCACCCTTGATGGGAAAGTACTTTTTAATATTTTTCGCCTGAAGTATGTAATCTTGATCTGTATGTATCCTTGTTTCGTTTTCGATGACTGCCAATTTCATACTCCCCCTTATTCATACAGGTAACATCGGACGCGATGACTTTCTTCTGCATCCGTTTCATATAGAGACGGGTTTTTATCACGACATTTGCTCATCACTTTTGGACAGCGATCCGAGAACCTACAGCCAACAGGAAAACGATGCGCAGGAGGAACAGTGCCTTTAATTGCGCCAAGTCGATCAACTTCCTTCTCTAAACTTGGCAAACTGGCAAGTAGCCCCATAGTATACGGATGTTTTGGTGTCAGGAACAGTTTTTCAATTGTTGTTTCTTCAACTATTTGGCCGCCATACATCACCATGATACGGTCTGCATATTCAGCCACTACGCCTAAATCATGTGTGATTAACAATACAGCCATGTTAAATTTCTTTTTCATTTCATCCATTAAGTCTAAAATTTGAGCTTGAATGGTAACATCTAGAGCAGTTGTCGGCTCATCAGCTATTAATAGCTTCGGATCACAAGAAATAGCAATGGCAATCATAGCACGCTGACGCATTCCACCCGAAAGTTGATGTGGATATTCCTTCATCGTTTCCTCAGCACGCGGAAAACCAACGACCTTTAGAAGCTCAATTGCTCTAAGCCTCGCTTCATTTTTGGTCATTTTTTTATGGCGAATCAGAGTCTCAATAATTTGATTTCCAATCGTAAAAACTGGATTTAGGGCGGTCATCGGTTCCTGAAAGATCATACCGATTTCTTTTCCACGAACATTGGTCATTTGCTTATCGTTAAGACCAACTAGATCCTTACCGCCGAAAGAAATTCGACCATCTTCAATTTTTCCCGGCTTATTGATTAACTTCATAATGGAGAGGGATGTAATACTCTTTCCACTCCCTGATTCCCCAACGAGAGCAACCGTTTCTCCAGGCCTGATATAAAAATCTACTCCATCAACAGCTCTTGCAACTGCTTTATTTTCTAAATGAAAATAAGTTTTTAATCCACTGACCTCCAACAATTTCACGTCTGACATCAACACACCCCCCGCTTGCCTTAAAAAAATAGACTGAGTATCCGTCCTTCTTGAAAGAAAGTATACTATTATGTATAAATTTTTTCAATATATAGAATGTTAAAATTAGTAACAATTGTTAGAAATATTGTGATATTTTCTGACAAAAGATTCACTTCAGTACATCAAAGCTTTACATAAAAAAAGACAATTCCTTACATAGGAACTGTCTTCTTATCAAAAATTATTGGCAATTAAAATTATATAAAAATAGAAAAAAACGCTATAAAAATGACGTCGTCACTTTCTATAGCGTAATATGTATTTATTGGTGTGTAAATGGCGTCCCAGGAGAGATTCGAACTCCCGACCGTACGCTTAGAAGGCGTATGCTCTATCCGGCTGAGCTACTGGGACATGTTTTCTTTAGGACATTTTTTATTATAGTAGGCTTATTATCAAAAGTCAACACTTAAAATCAAAATTATTATTTCACTATTCAAAGGAGATTTCTCTCCTTCGAATAGTATATGATGAAAGTGATTATATGTGAAGTTGAAAGCTTTGTCGAAGTTGTACTATTTCTCCCTGATCAAAATCATACACATGTAAATCGACTATTTGTTCTGTAAAGTTTAGAACCACATACGTCCTCTCATCGCGGCCTCTAGGAAGCCTCAAGCTACCAGGATTTAAAAACAAAATGTTACCGATTTTTTCAATTCCTAATAGATGAGAATGACCAAAGCAAACGATATTAGCATTCACTTCTTCTGCTTTATATTTTAAGTTCATTAATGTTGATTTCACATTATATAAATGGCCATGGGTCACTAGAAATTTTGTTCCTTGAAAATCAATAACCTCATCATTATGAAATAGAGACTCGTAATCACAATTTCCCCTAACTACAATAAATTGGTCAATGGCCTCATCATTTTTTGAAAGCTCTGAATCACCACAATGAATAAATTTTTCAACATCTTGATGACGCTTCTTTAATTCATTCAATTCTTCCGTTAAACCGTGACTATCACTTACAATAAGCACCTTTGACATTGGACTACTCTCCCTTAAACACTTCTGGTAGTAGCTTTGCTAAATGACTCAAAGCTACAGCACGATGGCTTATCTTACTTTTTTCCTCAGGTAAAAGCTCTGCCATCGCTTTATTTTTTTCTTTCACAAAAAATATAGGGTCATACCCAAAGCCATGAGTCCCCCGCTTCTCATCTAAAATCACGCCCTCACAAGTACCATGTACAGTGACCGTGTCTTGACCGGGAACAGCAAGTGCTAAGGCACAATAAAAACGCGCCGTACGCTTTGAGGGTTCAACTCCATTTAATTCCCTTAACACTTTCGTCATATTGTCTTCATCGCTTTTCTGTTCTCCTGCATACCGAGCAGAGTAAACACCTGGTTTCCCGTCAAGTGCATCAATCACTAGACCTGAATCATCAGCAATAACGGCTCGATTCAATTGCTTTGACACCGTTTCTGCCTTTATTATGGCATTCTCCTCAAAGGTCGTTCCGTTCTCTTCTATATCCTCAATCTCCTCATAATCAAGGAGTGTTTTCACTTGAAACCCGTGAGGCTCAAACATCCTTACGAACTCTTTGGCCTTTCCACTATTCTTTGTTGCTATGATTACTTCTTTCATTTCTTCGCACCTTTTTTAACCCTTGCTTCCTCAATTTTCTTAACAACCGCTTCTCCTAGCACGCTCTTTTGTGCTTCGAATAACTCTGTAATTCCACTTTGAGCAATTTTCAACAAATCCTGAAGTTCATTGTAAGAGAATGTAGATTCCTCACCCGTTCCTTGGAGCTCAACAAATTCACCATTCCCTGTCATAACAACATTCATATCAACTTGCGCCGCAGAGTCTTCGATATAATTAAGATCAAGTACAACTTCTTTGTTTTCAAGTATACCAACACTCGTAGCAGCTAGGAAATCAACCACTGGATACTTTGAAAGTTTTCTATCTTTATGCAATTTATTCAAGGCGTGTGCCATTGCAACAAACGCTCCTGTTATCGAAGCTGTTCTCGTTCCACCGTCTGCCTGGATAACATCACAGTCAATCCATACGGTTCTTTCACCAATGGCTTCAAGATCAACGACTGCTCTTAGCGCTCTTCCAATGAGCCTCTGAATTTCCATTGTTCTTCCTGAAACCTTACCTTTTGATGACTCACGGATATTTCTTGTTTGTGTAGCCCTTGGCAGCATGGAATACTCAGCCGTAATCCAGCCTTTTCCTTCTCCTCTCATAAAAGGAGGGACCCGCTCCTCTATACTAGCCGTACATATTACCTTCGTATCACCAACAGTAATTAGTACGGACCCTTCTGGATGAATAAGATATTCAGTATCAATATGTATAGGGCGTATCTCAGATGCCTGACGACCATCAGTCCTCACTATATTTCCTCCTTTAAAAGACTCACTTTAAATTCGTAGAAATCCAAATAAAGAAGAGGCGGATAACCGGCCTCCTCAACTTGGTTATTATATAGTATATCAAAAAACAATTTATTAAAAACTACCTGTATTCACATTTTCTGGACGAGTTACAGGCTCGGAAAGCTTTTCTCCCTTATCATTTACAAGTTCTGCTTTTCCATTCACCGTTACAGCTACGCTTTCAATTCCTTTCTGTTCCGTTAAAGAAAGTACGAGGGAATTTAAAATATGTTTAGAAACAATTTTATCTTCCGCTTTATTAAAAATTGATTCATTAAAGTTTAATGTTACTTTTCCATCTTCCACAACTGGCTTATCCAAGAGCGCAACATCAGAAACAAACTCACTTAACAAATTAGATGAATAAGCCGGTCCTTTAGCAAGTTCTTCTACTACCGCACTAATATTATCGCTTTCCTCATTACTAATTCGCTTCGTAACTGGTACGTAGTAGTATGAACCCTCTTCTCCACCAAGGTAATACACAGTTAGTGCTCTAGTATTAGTAATATCAACAACTTCTGAAGTATCCATGTTAATACCGCTATCCCTTGTTAAACCACTCTTTGATAGCGCCATGCCACCCACTGGCATCTCAGTTAGTTCATGCCCATTCATTTTTAATTTTACTTTATCAATAGAATCAAATTGAGTTAACGTCCAAGTAATGGATTGAACAATTTTCATTTCGTCTTCTGGCTTATAATTTTTAAATTCTTTGGAGAAATTTACAGTTGCTACTTTTTCCTTTATATCCACAGATACTGCAGTATCAGCTGGAATAACCGCTGCAAATCCATTAGGTAACATTTCTGTAACTGGACCATTTTGCACTAGATACTCTACAGCCTGCTTAGCCACTGACTCCGTTTTCGGAAGATCAATGGATTGTGGTACAACATAGCCATTTTTATCTACTAAATATAATTCGGTCATAACGCCTTTTTCTGCAACTTCTTCACCATTCTTTTCTGAAGCAGCCGTTTCTACTACTGTTGCTGTTCCATTATCTTCTGTATATGTGACTGTTTTTGGAGGATCGATTTGTTCTTTTTTTTCTCCTCCTAATAAACCACATCCAGATAATAAAACGGACGAAACAATGACTGCTGATACAATTTTCGTACTTTTATGCTTTGACATCCATAATCCCTCCAAGACAGTTTGTACTACATGTATACGAGCCATTTAAAAAAATAGACCGATTACTAGAAAAAAATAAAAAAAAGCCTCCAAATTGGAGACTTCCATTAAGATAGTTTAATGGTTTCTACACTCAATTCACCTGCATGTAACCAGCTAGTAGCGATTCGTTGAAAAATTGGCTTTGATCCGGTCGTAAAAAACTGATGCTGGGGCTCGTCCTTATTCAGCGCTAGCCACCCATTATAAAAAAGAATGGTACTTACCTCACGTGCTGTTTCCTCACCAGAGCTAATAACAGACACAGTAGGACCCATCGTTTTCTTTATGATCTTTTCAAGCAATGGATAGTGTGTGCAGCCTAAAATAAGTGTATCGAGGCCCCTATTTTTTATTGGCGCAAGCGTCTCGGCTACCACTTTTTTCACAATGGGTCCATCTACTTCTCCACTTTCAACGAGAGGAACAAACTTCGGACAAGCAAGACTAGTAACCCTAGATTTCTTATTGATCGATTTCAAGGCCATCTCATATGCATTGCTCTTAATCGTTCCAACCGTACCAATGACCCCAATTTGATGGTTTTTTGTTACCTTGATAGCCGTTCTAGCACCTGGGTAAATGACACCTATAACAGGAATGGAAAGCTCATTTTGAATTTCCTCTAAGGCAACGGCTGTTGCAGTGTTACATGCAATTACTAACATCTTAATTCCCTTATTTACTAAGAAATTTGTCATTTGCCATGTGAATTTCTTTACCTCTTCACCGCTTCTCGGGCCGTACGGGCATCTTGCAGTGTCTCCTACATAGAGGATTTGCTCATTTGGCAGTTGGCGCATAATTTCCTTCGCAACAGTTAATCCGCCAACCCCAGAGTCAATTACTCCGATCGGTTGATTCAAACATCTCGCCTCATTCTTCTTTCATTTCTTGATGTAATTTCATTAAGTTATTTTTTAGGAGAATCACTTCTTCGGTAGAAAAGTTAACTAAAACCTCCTGCAAATATACCTGTCTCTTCTTTATCACTTCGTCAATAATTCGTTCTCCTTCTTCTAAAAGGTGAATACGAACTACACGGCGATCATTCGGATCCTTTACACGCATAACCAGTTTGTTTTTTTCCATTCTGTCAACTAGGTCTGTTGTCGTGCTACACGCAAGAAACATTTTATTTGAAAGTTCACCAATCGTCATATCTCCTTCTTCAAATAACCACTGAAGAGCGACAAACTGAGGTGGAGTAATGGTATAGTTACTTAAAATTTCTCTACCCTTTTGCTTGATAATTCCAGCAATATAACGCAAATCTTTTTCAATATCAGCAAAAATCTCTATCTCTTTTGATTCTTCTACTTTCATAAATACACAACCCCTATTTGAGAGTTCAGATCATGACTATATAATAATCATATCTAGCCTTTTAAACTATTTTCACCTTTTTCTCACTAAAATTCAAGAAGGAAGTATAGAAATGTATGTTATGAATGTATTTGGAGACAATCGTAAACCGGCTTCCATGATGAAAGCCGGTCTAGAATTATAGTTCTAGCTCTCCCATTCGAAGGAGCTCTACAACAGCTTGTGATCGCCCCTTAACACCAAGCTTTTGCATGGCATTCGAAATGTGGTTACGAACCGTTTTTTCACTTATGAAAAGTTCTCCCGCGATCTCTTTTGTTGTTTTGTCTTGTACCAACAGTTCGAACACTTCTCTTTCACGTTTGGTGAGTAACGGCTTGTGAGTATATTCATTCTCCTTCAAGTATTGTAACCCTCCTTGCCTTCGCCAGCTATGAACAGCGGGATGGGTATATATTTAGTCACCATATCTTATGTAGATCAGGTGTTTGTAGTGACTATAATTCTTGAAAGAAAGCATTTTTATTTTTAAGAAAATACTATGATAGAATTTTGTTTGATTGTTTAAAACGATCCCTCGTTACTTCAGTCCAAGGAACTCCCTTTCCAGTGCGTTTACACATTTGCACCATCGTTCCTCTTCCTACAAAACATACATCTCCGTTTTGCTTCTTTCCCAAGTAATGAAGGTCAATAGATGTGTTCCCAACCGATTCGATTTTCACAAAAATAACAAGAATATCGTCAAAAAAAACCTGATTAAGAAAATCACACTGTAGGTCAGCAACAATTGGGATCGTCGTACTTTCTTTTTGCACCCAATCCTGCATAAGACCAATATGTTTAAAAAACCCAATGCGTGATTCTTCAAAATATGCAAATGGAACCGTATTGTTCATATGTCCAAACATATCAGTCTCTGAAAATCGAACTTTTATTTTATTAGAATAGGTGAAACCTTGTTCCCAAGTTTCAAAATCGTGGATATAGCTTACCTTTTTCATATAATCCTCCTTATATACCAAAAATGAATGAATGTTCATTCTTTGATTATACAAGGGGCTATATCTTTTGACAATTGAAAAACCCCTTTGATATACAAAGGGGTTAAAGGTAACTGTTCTTAAACTTGATCGCTTCCAAAGAAGTTTTTAAAAGCTTGGAACGTAGTATCTCTATTTAAAGCAGCAATAGATGTTGTTAAAGGAATACCCTTTGGACAGGACTGAACACAGTTCTGTGAGTTTCCACAATTCGCGAGCCCACCATCACCCATGATTGCATCCAGACGCTCTGCTCGATTCATCTCACCCGTAGGATGAGCATTAAATAATCGAACTTGGGATAGAGGAGCAGGACCGATGAAATTTGATTTGCTGTTTACGTTCGGACATGCCTCCAAACAAACACCACAGGTCATACATTTGGATAGCTCGTACGCCCATTGTCGTTTTCTTTCTGGCATACGCGGTCCAGGTCCCAGATCATATGTGCCATCGATCGGAATCCAAGCTTTCACTTTCTTTAAAGAATCAAACATACGACTGCGGTCAACTTGTAAATCACGAACAACAGGGAAAGTTCTCATTGGCTCTAAACGAATCGGTTGTTCTAACTGATCAATTAGAGCAGTACATGATTGCCTTGGCTTTCCATTAATCACCATGGAACAAGCACCACAAACTTCCTCTAAACAGTTCATATCCCAAGTGATTGGAGTGGTCTGCTTCCCTTGCTTATTTACTGGGTTTCTACGAATTTCCATTAAAGCAGAAATAACATTCATATTTGGACGATAGTCTAACTCGAATTCTTCTTCATAAGGGGCTGTGTCAGGACTATCCTGTCTTGTAATCTTAAAAACGACTGTTCTTTTTTCAGACATGTTTAGTTATCCCCTTTCTTCTTAGAGTAGTCTCTCTTTCGTGGAGCAATTAATCCAGTGTCAACCTCTTCATAATGGAATTGTGGTGCTGATTTCGCGTCCACAAATTTAGCCATGGTTGTCTTTAAGAATTCCTCATCGTTACGCTCTGGGAATTCCGGTTTATAGTGGGCACCACGACTTTCGTTACGGTTGTATGCACCGATCGTAATTACTCTTGCTAGCTGAAGCATATTTTGAAGCTGACGTGTAAAAATAGCTCCTTGGTTGCTCCACTTAGCTGTATCGTTAATATTAATTTTTTCATAGCGCTCTAGTAGTTCTACAATTTTTTCGTCTGTTTTTAATAGTTTATCGTTGTGGCGAACAACGGTTACATTGTCTGTCATCCACTCACCAAGCTCTTTATGAAGAACATAAGCATTTTCATTACCATCTAAAGTCATGATCTTATTCCACTTTTGTTCTTCGTCTTTTACAAAACGATCAAAGACGGAGGAAGAAATTGAATCAACCGTTTTATTTAAACCACTAATATAATCGAGCGCCTTCGGACCGGCTACCATTCCTCCATAAATAGCTGATAATAAGGAGTTCGCCCCAAGGCGATTCGCTCCATGCTGAGAATAATCACACTCTCCAGCAGCAAATAACCCAGGAATATTTGTCATTTGATCATAATCTACCCAAAGACCGCCCATGGAATAGTGAACCGCAGGGAAGATCTTCATAGGAACTTTTCGTGGGTCGTCACCCATAAACTTTTCATAGATTTCGATAATACCACCGAGCTTAATGTCCAGTTCTTTTGGATCTTTGTGAGAAAGATCCAGATAAACCATGTTTTCCCCATTAATACCAAGCTTCAAGTCAACACAGACGTGAAAGATTTCGCGAGTAGCAATATCACGCGGTACAAGATTTCCGTATGCTGGATACTTTTCTTCTAAGAAATACCAAGGCTTTCCATCCTTGTACGTCCATACTCGTCCACCTTCCCCACGAGCAGACTCACTCATAAGTCTCAATTTATCATCCCCAGGAATCGCTGTTGGATGAATTTGAATGAATTCTCCATTTGCATAGTACACACCTTGTTGGTATGCAATAGACGCTGCAGAGCCTGTATTTATCACTGAGTTTGTTGACTTACCAAAGATAATCCCAGGCCCACCAGTAGCTAAAATAACAGCATCTGCTGCAAATGACTTAATTTCCATTGATGTGAGGTTCTGAGCAACGATCCCACGGCAAACCCCTTCATCATCAATTACTGACCCAAGAAATTCCCAGCCTTCATATTTTGTAACTAAACCAGCTACTTCGTGGCGACGTACTTGCTCATCTAATGCATATAAAAGCTGTTGTCCTGTTGTTGCACCAGCAAAAGCGGTACGGTGATGCTGTGTTCCACCAAAACGACGGAAGTCTAAAAGCCCTTCTGGTGTACGGTTGAACATAACACCCATACGATCAAGCAAATGGATAATTCCTGGTGCTGCTTCTGTCATCGCTTTAACTGGTGGTTGATTCGCTAAGAAGTCACCGCCATATACTGTATCATCAAAGTGCTCCCATGGAGAGTCACCTTCACCTTTTGTATTTACAGCTCCGTTAATACCACCTTGGGCACAAACAGAGTGCGAACGTTTTACTGGAACTAATGAAAATAATTCGACCGGACTCCCTGCTTCTGCAACTTTAATTGTTGCCATTAAGCCAGCTAGACCGCCGCCGACTACGATCACCTTTCCTTTACCCATCGTGAGTCACTCCCTAACTAATATCAATGTATATCCCGTTCGTTTCTATGAGAATTAGATCCTATTAAATTATATGAATGCGATAATAGCGCGCACACCAACTATTGATAAGGCGATAAAAACCCCTAATGTAACATAAGTAGAAATAAGTTGAGAACGTGGTGTAACCGTAATTCCCCAACTTACAAAGAACGACCATAGTCCATTTGCAAAGTGGAAAGTGGTTGAAATCACACCGATGATGTAGAACCATAGCATGAATGGATTTGAAAGAATGCTTTCCATCATATCGAAGTTAACCTCTGCACCAAATGCTGCTGCAATTCTAGTTTCCCACACATGCCATGTTACGAATACTAGAGTTACTACTCCAGATATACGCTGAAGCATGAACATCCAATTGCGGAAAAAGCCATAATTACTAGTATTATTTTTTGCTGTAAACGCAATATAAAGCCCATAAATTGCGTGGAATAATAAAGGTAGAAAAATCACGAACGTTTCTAATACATATCGAAACGGCAAACCCTCCATAAAGTGAGACGCTTTGTTAAATGATTCTTCCCCCCCAGTTGCGAAATGATTGACTACAAGGTGCTGCACAAGAAATAGACCAACTGGAATGACTCCAAGCAGCGAGTGTAATCTTCGATAAAAAAACTCTCGGTTTCCTGCCATGAACTTTACCCCCCTAAAAATTAAACGGAATGATTAGATAGTATCCGTTTTTTTTACAATAATTTTTACAATTATGTGACATGTTCATTTTACTCCCAACATGAAAGAGCGTCAAGAAAACGGATACATAAAATGCACCTTAAATACGAAATATTTTTAATATATTGATATTACTCCAAACACCTATGTATAAACATTTTATAGAGCCACCTCTTATATTGGTATAATAATTAACGTGAAAAATTTTTAAAATCAGTTTTTTTTGTTTTCATGCGTATTTCCCCGGAAAATGTATATAATAGAATAATAGAAAGTGGGGGACATGCTTTGAGTGAATTGAAATTAGAACAACCTATTTCGGCCACAGATCCTGCACTTGTTCCATCCTTTGGGTATGAGTTGCTAAGAGAAGTACTTATTCCAGACATTCTAGGAAGAGAAACGGCTTCTATTTTATACTGGGCAGGTAAGGCTTTAGCCAGAAAGTACCCTTTGCAGTCGGTCGAAGATATCATTGCTTTTTTCCAACAGGCAGGTTGGGGCACACTACAAATTAAAACTGAAAAAAAGAATGAACTTGAATTTGAATTATCGAGTGACCTAATCAGAAATCGCTTTAAAGAGAATCCAGAATGTCACTTCCAGTTGGAAGCGGGATTCTTAGCACAACAAATGGAAACGCAAAAACAAGTGATTGCTGAAGCGTATGAACACCCCAAGAAAAAGCTTGCTACGGTTTCCTTCACCGTGCGTTGGGATAAAAAGGATTCAATTGATTAATACATAAAAAGCTTTCATATTTTTTTATGAAAGCTTTTTAGTTTGACCTTTTTTCTTCAAGTCGTTGGTTTATGCCTTAACAGACTTTCCAGACAACTCAAATGCTTCATGAAGAGCTTCAACTGCTTTCAGCATCTGTGCTTCCTCTATCACTGTAGAGACCTTAATTTCAGAGGTACTCACCATCTTTACCTGAATTCCCCCTGCGGCTAACACTTCAAACATTTCTGCTGCAACCCCAGGATTAGAGATCATCCCTGAACCAACAATGGACACTTTTGCAAGGTTTGGCTCTGCTTCAATACCTTCATATTGCAACTCACTTTTATGAGACTGTAAAACTGCCATCGTTTCTTCCAAATCAGAGCTTTTAATAGAAAAAGATAAATTTGTCGTCGATTCATTCGTCATACTTTGAATGATGATATCAACGTTTAAATGATTCTTTGCTAAAATGCTGAAAATGGTTGACAGATTGGTTAATCCATTTGGAAGTCCTAACACACTCACTCTCGTAATTTCATCTTCAAAGGCAACCCCACGTACAACTAAACTTTGTTCCATTGATACTTCCTCCTCAATTATCGTTCCATTTTCTCGCTCCATACTTGACCTTACTTCAAGTGGGACTGCGTAATTTTTTGCATATTCAACGGCCCTTGGATGTAACACTCCCGCACCTAAGTTAGCTAACTCTAACATTTCATCATAAGAAACTGACTTAAGCTTTCTTGCCTCTTTTACATAACGTGGATCTGTTGTAAATACTCCTGTTACATCGGTATAAATATCACATTTATCAGCTTTCAATGCGGCTGCTAATGCCACTGCAGTTGTATCGGATCCCCCTCTACCTAAAGTTGACACCGCTCCGTCAATCGCAATTCCTTGAAATCCTGCAACCACAACTATTTTCCCTTTATGTAGCTCTGTTTGGATTTTACTTGTATTAATGTGTAAAATCCTAGCATTTCCATGAACTGCCTCCGTCTCAATTCCCGCTTGCCAACCTGTAAAGGAGATTGCTTCATAGCCTTTTTCTATTAACACCATTGAGAGTAATGCAATAGTCACTTGCTCACCTGTTGTAAGAAGCATATCCATTTCACGTTTATTTGGACGACTTGAGATTTGATTGGCTAGACCCACTAATTCGTCTGTTGTTTTTCCCATGGCAGACACAACCACCACTACATCGTTCCCTCTCAACTTTTCTTCAATTACTCGATCGGCCACATGCTTAATACGATCTACATTTCCTACCGAAGTACCACCAAACTTTTGGACAACCAATCCCATATTTTCCCCTACTTTCTTTTCATCTCTTTCATGGGCTTTTTTTGAAAATACAAAAAAGCCATGAGAGATATCTCATGGCTGCGTGAATGCACGTACATAAATACGGACTTATACACAGTGAGATAGCTCTCCAAGACATACCGTCTTGACAATCCAGTATTTATTCAACACAGGACCAGCAGATATGGCAATTCAGAGACCTATCCACTTCGGCGAACATCCCCTTTCACAGCTTTTCATTGAATCTCAGTATTCTCAAAGCTGGTACTAATGGTGCTCGCACCTCTACCTTCACTTAATAATTAAGTGATTAATATAAAATTTCCCTAATTATAGCACAGCCTCCTGGTGACGGCAATGCTATTCTTGTAGTTTTCTCATTAATAAATCTACTGTATTTTGTGGAAGTCCTATGGATAAAAAGTCCTCTTTGGTTGCTTCCTTCATTTTTTTTACCGACCCAAAGGCTTTTAATAATTGCTTCTTCCTTTTCTCTCCGATTCCTGGAACGTCATCCAAAATCGACTGAAACACGTTTTTTCCTCGAAGTTGCCTGTGAAACGTGATGGCAAATCGATGTACTTCGTCTTGAATTCGTTGAAGCAAATAAAACTCCTGGCTATTCCGTTCAAGCGGAACCACCTCTAATGGCTTTCCGTACAATAACTGCGAGGTTCTATGTTTATCATTTTTCACCAGTCCAGTTATCGGAATGTCTAGACCTAGTTCATTTTCCAAAATATCTCTTACTGCTTCAACATGGCCTTTTCCACCGTCTATCATAATCAGATCAGGAAGCGGAAGATTTTCTTTTAGTACACGAGAATATCGGCGTCTTGTTACTTCCCTCATTGATTCATAATCATCAGGACCCTCAACAGATTTAATCTTGTATTTTCGATACTCTCTTTTGGCTGGCTTTCCGTCAATAAATACAACCATCGCTGATACAGGGTCTGTTCCTTGGATGTTTGAGTTGTCAAATGCTTCAATTCGGTGGGGGGTATAAATGGCCAGTTGCTCTCCTAGTTGCTCGACTGCTTTAATCGTTCTCTCTTCATCTCGCTCAACGAGTGAAAATTTTTCTTTTAAAGCAATGATTGCATTTTTAGTAGCTAACTCGACTAGGTCCTTTTTCTGTCCACGTTTCGGCTGCAAAACTTTTGTTTGTAGGAGTTGTTCCGCTAATTCTAGATCGACTTCATCACGTAACAAAATCTCCTTTGGTTTAAAATGACTAGATTGATCGTAAAATTGACCTAAAAACGTTAAAAATTCCTCTTCCGCTTCTCCGTAAATAGGGAACATGGAAATGTCTCTCTCAATCAGCTTGCCTTGGCGAACAAAAAATACTTGAACACACATCCACCCTTTATCAACCGAATAGCCGAACACATCTCGGTCTGTAAAATCAGTGGTTGTCATTTTTTGTTTTTCCATGGTTGCTTCGATGTGGGCTATTTTATCCCGGAAATCCTTCGCTCTTTCAAAATCAAGTTCTTCTGCAGCAGCTTGCATCTTAAGTGTAAGGTCTTTTTTTATGTCCTTGTAACCACCATTTAAAAATCTTGTAATTTCTTCTACAAGTTCTTTATAAGTGGATTCTTTTACTTCCTTCACACAGGGAGCCAAACATTGACCTAGATGATAATATAAGCACACTCTATCAGGCAAAGTTGAGCATTTTCTTAAAGGATAAATTCGATCCAAAAGCTTTTTGGTTTCGTTCGCAGCAGAGACATTGGGATACGGTCCAAAATATTTCCCTTTGTCTTTCTTTACCTTACGGGTTGTAATCAGGCGAGGATGCCTTTCTGCCGTTAACTTAATAAATGGATACGTTTTATCGTCCTTTAGCATCACATTATACTTTGGATCGTGTTTCTTAATTAAATTTAACTCTAGAATTAATGCTTCAATATTGGAAGATGTAACGATATATTCGAAATCCTCTATTTCAGAAACAAGCCTTTGCGTTTTTCCATCGTGAGACCCAGTAAAGTACGATCTGACACGGTTTTTCAATACTTTTGCTTTACCAACATATATAATGGTCCCTTGCCGATCCTTCATCAAATAACATCCAGGTTGATCAGGTAATAAAGCAAGTTTATTTTTTATCATCTCATTCAAAAGGGTCACCTCCAACTACAAAACTCTATGATTTTATTATAAAGTTTTTTTGAGGGGATAAATAGTAGGAGCCAACTGGAAAAGAAAAAACCACTCAGATGAGTGGTTTACGCATTTTATAAATGTGAGTTTAAGCGCTCTTCTAAAGCTTCTTTCGGTTGGAAGCCGACAACTTTATCAATTACTTCTCCATCTTTCATGATAAGAAGTGTTGGAATGCTCATTACTCCATACTTCGCTGCAGTTTCTTGGTTTTCGT